>CP060499.1:0-2682500 GCA_024760525.1 Nitrospira sp. | reverse complement strand
TCGCTCAACGGATAAAAGGTACGCCGGGGATAACAGGCTGATCTCCCCCAAGAGTTCACATCGACGGGGAGGTTTGGCACCTCGATGTCGACTCATCGCATCCTGGGGCTGAAGCTGGTCCCAAGGGTTAGGCTGTTCGCCTATTAAAGCGGTACGAGAGTTGGGTTCAGAACGTCGTGAGACAGTTCGGTCCCTATCTGTTGTGGGCGGAGGAGAGTTGAGAGGGGCTTTCACTAGTACGAGAGGACTGTGAAGGACGGACCTCTAGTGTGCCGGTTGTCGCGCCAGCGGCAGCGCCGGGTAGCTATGTCCGGTGGCGATAATCGCTGAAAGCATCTAAGCGAGAAGCGTGCCTCAAGATAAGCTCTCCCGGGGCGTATGCCCCCTAAAGACCACTCGTAGACCACGAGTTTGATAGGCTGGGTGTGGAAGGCTCGTAAGAGCTGTAGCTAACCAGTACTAATCGGTCGTGCGGTTTAACATCCTTTGCTCCTGATAGACATGGTCTCACCGAAATGCGCAGAACGCATTTCGGAGTGCGGAAGAAAAGTTCTGACGCACACAAGATTTGTTCAGTATGACTGTTCCCGGTGGCCATACCGGAGGGGCCCCACCCGTTCCCATACCGAACACGGAAGTTAAGCCCTCCAAGGCCGATGCTACTGCTGCCGCGAGGCAGTGGGAAAGTAGGACGCTGCCGGGTTACAAACAGAAAGCCTGCTGGTGAAAGCCAGCAGGCTTTCTTACTTTTTGTCTCCCCGCAGCGAAACCTACTTTCCTAGGCCTACTGGAGGCAAAGTACCTATCCGCCGCGATTTGATTGAACGCGGCGGAACGAGCAAGCTTGGTTTGGTCCTGTTGCGGCGAACAGCCTCACCGTGCTCACTCCACCCATCCCCCAGCGGGTCCCTTGCGTTGCGCGCAGTGAGGCTCCCCGTTCGCCACGTCACCCGCAATATAACAATGCAACCCTTAGCTCAAAGGAGTAGAGGAGCACTGCAATCGCTTGTAGATTACAGTGCTTTATGTCGAAATACATTGATTAGATGCGGCGGGACGAGCTAGCCCACGACAAAGAGCTTGCTCGGCAGGCTAATGGTTGGGCGGGTGCTCCGCGCTGTTTCTGTATAAATGGCTTCTTGAGTTATTTGGGCACAGTGAGCTAGCATACGAAGCATGAAAATATTCTTAAGCTATGCCCGCCATGATCGAGAACTTGCTGGCAGACTGGCCAAGCAACTCGAGCACAAGGGGTATGAGGTTTGGGATCCTGAACGAGAACTTTTGCCAGGCGGGGAATGGACAGCTTCGTTAAAGAGAGCCCTTGCTGATTCCGATGCGATGGTTTTATTGCTTTCACCGGACTCTGCAGAATCGCGTTGGGTGACTTATGAACTGGAATATGCACTGAGTGCCAAACATCTCAGTGGTCGGCTGATTCCGGTACTGGCCCGTCCCACAAAAAACCTGCCGTGGATCTTGCGTGAGCTTCAAATGATTCGAGGCTCGGATGATGTCGCGAAAATGAGTCGGCAAATAGCTGATCGCTTGGCACTTCAACCTAATCATGATCAGAAGAAGAGCCAGGCGAAAGCCAGCTGAGGTTTTTCTCTCTCATTCGGCCAAAGATCTTTCATTCGCGTCCCGCCTTGCACGCTCCATTTCGTCTGCCGGTGTCCCGGTCTTCTTCAGCAAGAAAAGCATCCGTGGTGCCCAACAGTGGCATGATGAAATTGGAAAAGCATTGAAGAGATGTAACTGGTTCCTTCTTGTGCTTTCTGCCCATTCGGTGAAGTCCAAGTGGGTCAAACACGAGCTCCTCTACGCATTAAAAGAGAACCGCTTTCGCGAAAAGATTGTTCCCTGTCTCTATAAAGAGTGCAAACCGGATAATCTCTCGTGGACGTTGTCCCAATTCCAGTTTATAGATTTCCGTTCCGGGTTTGATGGGGGTGCGCATGAGCTCCTTGCTCTTTGGGGTTTAAAGTATAGGCCGACGAAGCATGCGCGTAAAAAATGAGAGCTCGGCTCGTAACGGAACGAGGGAGCGCGTGCATTCCATCCTCAAAAATGGTTTATACTCCTGGCAATTCATCATCGAGAGGCAAGAATCAGTGGGCCGTTCTTGTCCCGCGCACGACACTCCGCAGTTCGATTGCATGATTGCAGCAGGATCGTCGGCATCCGGCAGGCCGCTTGGGACGGCCGCATCGAGCTCGCATCTACCGTATTGGTTGACACACTCGAATCATATGTCGAGCTGGTACTGAATGCACTCGACCATCCAGAGCCCATGGGTACTGATCACAGTACGATCGGTGATTTTTGTTTAGATGACGACGAACGATCAGCCGCAAGTGCCAGGTTAGGAGTGGCGTTTTCGGATACAGAATACATTTACGAAGTCGCGCAACGACTTCGAGACAAGTCTGGAGGATAATCATTGGGGGAGTGATTTCGATCCAAAGCAATTGATGTGTTCAGGCAAGATCTGACCCTCTCTCTCAAGCTATTGACCTCCATGTGGCCTTGTTGGATGAGCTTCTTGAACAGCCTTAAATGCATTTCCTGAACTGAAATGCCTCCTAATTGGGCAACGATACCTCTTGGCGCAAGGGTAAGACATAACTCGAAAAGATACGAGGGATGGGTTGTTGGCTGGGAGGACGACAGATGCTGTCGGATTTACATCCATAGGAACGGTGAGCATCGTGTGGCTGTCGAAGAAGAGTTGGAAATTTGTAATGACATTGAAGGGGTTTTGAAAGTTTCTGCACTTCCAGGTATTCAGCAACTTCAATGCAGGATTGGAGTGGGAGACTTCAAAGCATTGCCCGTTCCTTGCACCATCCGCACTCCAGGCTGGTATCATGCCCGCCCTCTTCTGAAAAATACGCTTCCAGGGGATTATGACTATACACTCAGAATATCCGCGCTCAAGCGGGTCCCAGAGCAAGATGAGTGGTTTCTTGGAGACTCGGTAGGAGAGGACACAATAGCCTACTTCTACAACCGGCTGCGTCCTATTCTCGGGGATGGTTTCCCTGTATCAATTGTGCCAGCTTCTAATCCTTGTGCTCCAAACTGGGGACTAATTAAATTGGTCCGTAGGTTCTGTAGTGAGGGCTGTATTGACGCAACCTCATGCCTAAATCGCTCAAGGCAAATATGTCCACAACACGACCTAAGTGGGAATGGTCGTTGCGGAATAGTACGCCAAAAAGAGCTACTGAACAGTATTGAGATCAGAGATCAACCGCGTATATCCAGAACAAAGGGGTCGTCCAGAACAAAGGGGTCGGGAGTCTTTTTCAGGCGCGGTCACGCTCGGGCGGTCTGATCGCCGCGCCTTTCAACTGCCCAAAGGATATTACTTCTCGTCTCGGATTGCCGCTTTTACTTTGGCCTTGAGCTCCGGAGTGACCTCTCGAATCCCGTGCTGTTTTGCGTGTTCCGCGGCATTCTTCAGCACGTCCTCCTCGGTGTTGCCCCGTACAACATGTTTGCATCCGGACGATGGATCAACCTTGGCGCACTCAACCATTTTCCCCAATGGTCGCTCCTCCTTGTTGAGCACCGGTATAGGACCTGAAGTCTGTAATACGAAAGGCCTTGTCATCAATATCAGTTCGGCAACTTATAGCCAATCTACCATGAGCAAAACTAGGGTAATCCCCATGTAGCTCATCACTGCTTCTCTAGACGTGCCGCAATTCGCGAATCCGCCGACCTCCAGCCGGCGTCGAATGGATGGCCGAGGCTGTCGATGTCGATGACCACTGGTGCGTGATTCGAGGGCACCGGTTTTCCTTTCCGCGCCTCGCGATCGATCTCAGCCCAACCGACGCAATGTTTAATGACGTGGTCACGGGAACACGGTGCGAAGAGTCAGGTCGCCAGGATGGATCCCTGGATTGCGAAGCTGTGGCGCTTGTGCTACAGCCTAACTCAGTTAAACTGTGAAGGGAACCGAACATGGCTCGAAAGACGGCAGTGCTGGGATTCTCGGTGAGTCCAGAGCTCGCCAAGGAATATATAGCGCTTGCAGAGCGGGAGCGGACAACGAAGAGCAACCTCTTTCGTCGTATGGTTGAAATGTATAAGACGGAACGGGCCGAACAGGAATTTTTTGCGCTTCAGCGGAAGATGGGACGCCGGGCTCGCAAGGCAGGTATCTTGACTGAGGAAGACGTGGAGCGAATTGTGTTTGAGAATCGCTGATGGAAGTGGTCTTCGACACGAACGTGTTCGTGTCGGCATTTATCTTTCCGGGCGGTCAAGGGGAACAAGCCTTTCTTCTCGCCCAACGCCGCAACGTTGCGCTGCACACCTCCCTACCAATTCTTACCGAAACTGCAAGGGTGCTTCGCGAGAAGTTTGATCAATCGGAACACGACATGACGGCCGCGTTAAGGATGATCGGAAGGATCGCAACGATTGTGCGGCCGGTGCGCAAGATCGCCATACTGGAAGATGTGCCGGATAATCGCATTCTGGAATGTGCCGTTGCGGCTCAGGTAGATCTCATCGTGACAGGCGATCACCATCTTCTGAGGCTGCGACAGTTCGAAGGCCTATCTATCGTGCGCCTTGCTGATTTTCTTCGAACCATCCCTTTATAAAGCAATCGTGTAGCAGTCAATGAGCCGTGAGGAGGGAGCTTCTGTGGGTGATCTCAATGGCATGAATACTTTGAGCAAGGCCGGTAGAAATATTGTCCCGGAAATTAATGCCGATCAATTGGCGTGTGTCTTTGGCACGCGACTCACTTCATGACTTGGTGAAGCTCAGGTGCCAAGATCAAAGTCTCACCGGTGCTCATCGCTACTTTTGCAGGCGTGCCGCAATTCGTGATTCCGCCGAAATCCAGCCGGCGTCGAACGGATGGCCGGGGCTATCGATGTCGATAATCACCGGCGCGTGATCCGAGGGTACTGGTTTTCCTTTCCTCGCTTCTCGATCGATTTCGGCCCAAACGGCGCGGTGTTTTAATGACTCGGTCACAAGTAAGTGATCGATGCGCATGCCGACATTTTTATAGAAGCTCCCGGCGCGGTAGTCCCACCACGTGTAGCGCCCTGGTTCCGGATGATGTAATCGGTAGGCATCGACGAATCCCGCCCTCGACAGCCGCGCATACGCCTGCCGTTCGCGCTCCGAAACGTGTGTGCCGCCATGACAGGCCTGGGGGTCCCACACGTCGATATCGTCTGGCGCCACATTGAAATCACCGCCGATGACGACCGGTGCATTTGGAGAGACGGCCTGATTGATCCAGCGAGCCAGCTTGTCGAACCATGCGAGCTTCGCTTCATAAAACGGTGAATCGATCTGCCGGCCGTTCGGCGCGTATACAGAGATGATGCGTATGCCGCCGCATTCGGCACTGATCATGCGCGCCTCGGCTAACAGTTCGTCATCGCCGGTATCGGAGGTTTGGGCTGGCCGTAAGGGCTCTCCAAAATTTGTGATCACGCCGCCGATGCCGCAGCGGCTCGCGATCGCGACTCCGTTCCATCGACCTTCACCATGGTGCGCGAGTTCATATCCGGCCTGCTTGAATGGCGCGACAGGCGCATCCGCGTCCGCCAGCTTCGTTTCCTGCATCAGCAGCACGTCCGGCTTCGCCCGATCCAGCCACCACATGACCTTGTCGAGGCGAGCTTTCAGCGAGTTCACATTCCAGGTGGCGATCCGCATGCCTCAAGATTATCCCATCTCGGCCGAGTCTTGGGGCAGAAAAACGAGGACATTTCCTCCACGCCATCTAGTGTGAGCCGTTCTGCTCCTGCTAAGCTGCTCCCATGACTCGATCTCTCCGAGGAAAGTCCGTCATCGTGGTTGGAGCCGGGCTGGCGGGTTTGACGGCTGCCGTGGAGTTGCAGAGACACGGCGCGGCCGTCACGGTGCTGGAAGGTCAGGATCGGGTCGGCGGAAGGGTGTTGACGATCAGGGACGGGTTCGTTGGGCGACAGCATGCCGAAGCGGGCGCCGATTTCATTGACGAAGAACACGAAGAGATGTGTCGGTTGGTTCGCAGCGTCAAGTTGAAGCTGGTACCGGTCCTACGTGCCGGGTTTTCTTTCGCGCTGTCGTCCAACGGCACGGTGCGGCTGCCTGTTTCCGGCGACGGAATCTGGAAACGGTTGACGCATCATCTGGCGCCGCTGATCCATGCCTATCGGTTGAGCGAACAGCGATGGGATGGAGCGGTGGCCAGGACATTGGGCGCGATGTCCGTGGCGGACTGGATGAAAGAGGCGTCGTTGCCGCGCGAGTTGCGCCACATGCTGGTTGGCTTGCGAGGATTCTTCCTGGCCGATCCAGCCGATCTGTCGTTGCTCAGTTTGGTCGATCAAGTGGCATCCGGCAGTCCGGGGAAGGGCGGCATGTACCGGATCGCAGGTGGAAACGACCAGTTGCCAAAGACGCTGGCGTCGATGCTCCACGACCAGGTGCTGCTCCGGCATGAAGTGTGTGCCGTCTCCCAATCCAAGGCGACCGTTCGTGTCCGTGTTCGTACCGGAAATAATGAGTCGTGGCTTCGAGCCGATTATCTCATTCTCGCGCTACCGGCCACGAGAATGCGGATGCTCGAGATTCGACCGGCCTTGCCTTGTGAACAGGCTGCTGCCGTCTCAAAATTGTCCTACGGGCCGGTTACCAAAACGCTGCTGCAGTTTGATCGCCGATTCTGGAACAACCCGCATCGGCGGTTGGCGTATGGCACGAACCTGCCGATCGGCGCTGTTTGGGATGCCAACGAGCAACAGAAGGGAAAGCCGGGGATCTTGTGCCTGATGGCCGGAGGGACGACAAGTGCAGCGACCCGTCAGATTTTATCGACTCCCGGGGTGGCGGGCCTGGTTCGCGCGCTCGATTGGCTCGGCAAGAGTAAGAAGAGTTTGGTCTCGATGCGTTCCATCACGTGGGAACAGGATCCGTGGGTTTACGGAGGCTACGCGGTCTTTGGTCCGGGATTTGATCCGACGCAACGGTCGTGGCTGGCCCGTCCTTGTGGTCGTATTCTCTTCGCCGGTGAACACACCAGCCTGCGATGGCAAGGCTATATGAATGGAGCAGTGGAAAGCGGATTACGAGCCGCAGCCGAGGTCCTAGCCTTGAGCCGGTAATCGACGAGCATAGAAGGACGTTCTGTTTTTCCCATGACCGATGTCTGCGGAACAGGGCAGGCTCATCACCCTGATGAACCTGCCCCGGTGAGTTGTCGATGGACCGGGACCGTGCTTGTGTTCACACGGGCTATTTTTTCTTCCCCATCGTTTCTTGTAGAAGGGCTTTCCATTCGTCCCGGTTGACGGCCGGCATCGTCGTAATCTGGATATGCCCCATGGAGGCATTCATGACCGCGGCTTTCATGGCCGTCTTGTTGTCCGGATATTCCCAGATCGCCACCACATCGTATTTACCGAGGCAATAGTAAGCCTGGACCAGCTTACCGCCGAACGCTTTGGCGTTCCTCTTGACCATCTCGGCGCGCTCGACGCCCTGGTCCTTCATGGTTTGAAGGCCATGTTGGGTGAACTTGATTAGGCTGACGTAGCTCGGCATAGCAGACCTCCTTGGTGGGATGGACACCTGCGAATGTCATAAAATCTTAGGCTTCTTTGGTGGGTAGAAACAAGAGTCAGTTTGTTTCATTCCTTCGATGGGGCTATGCAAAGGGTGAACTCAACAGGCTGATGGGAAGACGCGGTGGCGAAAGGTGTCGATTTCTCGAAGCCCGTTCGACTACAAGGTAAAGGGGCTATCGTGTGGATCGCTCCAGATCACTCCCAACCCATAGAAAGGAACAATAGCCGTGGGCACCAATACCATTCGACTCCATCGTGTGTTTCGTGCGACACCGGAACGGATTTACCGGGCGTTCCTTGATGCGGACGCCATGACGAAATGGCTGCCGCCTAACGGTTTTACCGGCAAGGTCCATCACATGGATGCCAAAGTCGGCGGCACGTTCAAGATGTCGTTTACCAACTTCACCACAGGCAAGAGCCACTCGTTCGGCGGCCAGTACCTCGAACTCGTGCCGCATGAACGGATTCGTTACACGGACAATTTCGACGACCCGAACCTGCCGGGAGAAATGCGCGTGACCGTCACGTTAAAGAAAGTGTTTTGTGGAACGGAAGTAAATATCGCGCAGGAAGGGGTGCCCGACGTGATTCCAGCCGAGGCCTGCTATCTCGGTTGGCAAGAGTCGCTCATTCTGCTCGGAAAACTGGTCGAAGCGGAGATATTAGACTAAAGCCGCCGGTTGAGGTCTAGAAAGGTCCGTGCGTCTGGATCGCGGAGTCAACGGTATAAATCATGGTTGGCTGCTGCTATACTGCCGGACAGATGCCGAGCCACCGGTCGTGCGGTTCGAACCGAGGAGGTTCCGATGCTGCCGCTCAGCCTTGCCGTGATTCTGGTCTCGTTGCTCGCATCACCTGTTTTCGCAGAGGAGAAATCGGCTTGCTCACTGCTGACCTCGAATGACATTGAGGGGGTCAGTGGTGGGAAAGTGACCGCGTCGCAGCCGTTGCACTTTGATGATATTCCAACCGGCCAGAACAAGGTCGTGAAAGTGGTCGGCTGCATGTGGGGCGTCTCCACCATGGGGCAAGTCTCCATGAGTTGGCTTGTCGGCCCCCTGACCGATGACGAGATTGCCCAGTTGATCAAGATGACCAAAAACAATCCGGGAACCGACAACCTGAAAAAGACCGGCTACAAGGAGACAGCCAAAGATTTTCCCCAAGCCTGGTGCTCGACCTATACTCCCCCGACCTCAGCCAAAGACGGTCTGCTCATGTCTGCCTGTGCCGGTGGAGCAAAGGGGCATGGGCTTTCGCTCACGTTCATGAGCCCCACCAAAGCACTTACGATCGATCAGACGAAGGCTCTCCTGGACAAGGCCGCTTCGCACGTCCGTTGAGGGTACGCCGTCCACACCCCGGAGCACACAATGGATACGCATGCTAAGAGCTTTTATGACATCGACCTCGTCACCATCGACGGCAAGCCGCAGAAGATGGATGCCTATCGCGGGAAGACGTTACTCATTGTGAATGTCGCGAGTCAGTGCGGATTCACGCCGCAGTATCAGGGACTGCAAGCGCTCTACGACAAATTCAAAGACCACGGGTTCGAGGTGCTCGGATTTCCCTGCAACCAGTTTGGGCAGCAGGAACCGAATGGGGAAGCAGAGATCGAGGAGTTCTGCACCCGGAATTTCGGTGTCACCTTTCCGATGTTTACAAAGATCGACGTGAACGGCGTAAATGCCCACCCACTCTACCAGTACCTCAAATCGGAGAAACCCGGGATCCTCGGTACCGAGGCGATCAAGTGGAACTTTACCAAGTTCCTCGTCGGCTCCGACGGCACGGTTCTCAAGCGCTATGCGCCGAGCGATAAGCCGGAGGCGATCGACGCCGATGTGGCCGCGAGGTTGTAGAGAACTGCGGAACCTGTGCCCTGTCGTATCCTCGCTGAATCTATTTCACTGCGCGAATCGTTCCACAACTTGAGCGGTTGTGACGACTTCGCCGAAGATGCCGCCCTCGACACCGATCATGGCCAAGGCGGCTTTGTGCAGGGTTGGATCGCCAGAAGCGCAGGCATCGCTCACCGTGATACATCGGTATCCAAGGTCGACTGCTGAACGCAGCGTCGAACTGACGCACACCTCCGTGGTGACGCCTGTGATGATAAGCGTTTCGATACCGCGCTTGGTCAGCGCCTGTTGCAGTGTGGTGTGAGAGAACGCACTATAACCGGGCTTGTCGATGACGATCTCATCAGCCCTTGGGCGTAAGCTTTGGACAAAATCATGTCCGACTTCTCCACGCACCAATAGGCGTCCGAGCGGCCCCTTCGAGCCGATTTCCGCGCCGGCTCTTCGGCTGCGCTCCAACTTATACGGGGGACAGTCGGAGAGGTCAGGCACATGGCCTTCGCGTGTGTGCACGATCAGCAGCCCGACTGCTCGTCCCACCACAAGCAGCTTTTCAATCGGACGGATGGTTGCGGTCAGAGGCGCGATGTCGAGTCCCGCTTGTGCCGCGTACCCTTCCGGCAGGAGAAAATCACGCTGCATGTCGATCACCAGTAAGGCGGTCCGCGCGGGCATCAAGGAATTGAGCAGACTCGTCGTCGTTGGGTTCATGCCATACGATGTACCCGGGGAAAGTCCTATGTTGCCTAGCAAGGCGGCAACCCCGACGCCGGCCGCGATCCTGCTGCCTTGAACCAGGATGTCACGGCGCGATGGGCCATCCCCGGTCGTGGACGCCTCCTCTACAACGATAGGATCCGTCGTATTAAGGTGCTTCGTTCTCATCGCCCTACTTTTTCGTGCAGCGAGAGTCCGTCTTCTGAATCGCTGCGATCTTTTCGTCATCGAAGGGGATGGGTGCACACCCGTGTCCCTTTTCACAGACGAAGTCGAATTTCGCCGCCGGTTGATGACAACTTAAACACGTCACGCCTTGGGAATGATTGACGACCTGGTCTCCTCGTTCTTTGATCTTGGTCCCTTCCTTCGAGACCTCCAGATCAAAAAACTCCCAGCCGTTCGTCGTGGGAAACTTCTCACGCGGATGCTTCACCATGGCCTCAAACGGAATGAGCTGAAGGATCGTACCGACGGGATACTCCTTGTCCGGCACGCTGTCGCGGAAGATCCGCATCGCCTCTTTCAACTTCTTCGGATCGTCGTGTTTAAAGTATGTGTTTCTGACCTTCGGCCAGTCGAGGATGCAGCCGAATGTGTGCTCGGTCACGGTGATGTCTTGCGCCGACGCGCCGGACACGATGAACAAGCCAAGCCCGGCAGCAAGGATGGTCCGTTTTATGCCCGCGGCTGAAAACCGGGTGATGATCGCGATCCTATGACGCATGTGGTGTACTCCTTTCTTGGTCATTTATCCGAAACACTCAGACAACCCCTTGTGCCAATGGGGCAAACTTCGCTGCATGCTTCCCGATGAATTCCTGCACGCTCAATGGCCTCTGGCCCGTCAGCGTGAATACGTCGTCCGACATTCGGTCGTAATGCCCCGCGCGGTGCAGATCGGCCATCGTTGCAAGATGGTGCACAAGATGAGCCGGTAAACCTCGTTTGAGCAGCCCGTCTTGCCACGCCTCGACCGGAATATCCGCAAAGGTGATCTTTCGGCCGAGCGCCTTCGAATACTCCTGTGCAAAGAACTGCATGTTCTCGGACTGCGGACCGGTCAGGTGATAGGTCTTTCCGATGTGTGGTTTCGGATCGGTAAGCAACGCGGCGATGACACGGGCAACGTCTTCTACTGCGACCGGAGAAGTTTTGCCTTCGCCGAACGGAAGCCTGATCTGACCCGACTCCTTGACCGAATCGGGGGTGGAGATTAGGAAAAAGCCGTCGAGCAGCACGGTCGGCCGCACGTGCACGACCGGCAGCCCTGACCAGTTCAAGGCCTGTTCGGCGAGCCAGTGCAATTTGTGCTGCGGGCTTGGGGTACTTTCGGTGATGCTCATTTGTGCGAGCGTCATCTGCGACATGTTGATGAACGCTTTCACGCCGTGATGCTTCGCCACCGCCGCTGCATTGACTGTCGCGGCCAGATACGTATCCGACACCGACATCCCGAAGTACATGGTGTCGCAGCCGGCAATTGCCCTATGCATCGAATCGAGGTCGAGCAGGTCGCCGACCACGACCTGGGCACCCATATCGCGCAATGCCTCCGCGCGCTGGTCTTCATGCCGCACCATCGCGCGCACCGCTCGGCCTCGCTTGAGCAGCAGTTTGGTGACCGAGCGGCCTATCCCACCGACGCGGCCCGCCGCGCCGGTAACTAGAATTGGATCTCTCATTTTCTGCGCTTCCAGGCGTTGGCCGTACTACTGTGACCTCGGCAGCGCGGGCGGTGCAACTCAGGCCCGCTGCGGTAACTTCCAATTGGGTCTCACATAGTGACAGGTATATCCGTTGGGATATCGTTCAAGATAATCCTGATGCTCCGGTTCCGCCTGCCAAAATGGACCGGCCGGCCGGACCTCTGTGACCACCTTGCCCGGCCATAGCCCCGACGCGTTCACATCGGTGATCGTCTCTTCTGCCACCATGCGTTGGGCCTCCGAGGTGTAGTAGATCCCGGAGCGGTATGAGGTTCCTCGATCGTTACCTTGGCGGTCTACGGTCGTAGGATCGTGGATTTGGAAAAACACTTCCAGCAGGCTACGGAACGTCAGCGTGTCCGGGTCGAACACGACCTCGATGGCTTCCGCATGCGTCCCATGATTGCGATAGGTGGCATTCGGCACGTCACCGCCGCTGTAGCCCACGCGTGTAGACCGCACACCGGGGAGTTTGCGGATGAGATCCTGCATGCCCCAGAAACAACCGCCGGCCAATATCGCTGTTTCAGTTCGGCTCACGTAAATACTCCTTTCGTCGCACGCAGGTCCTGCGTCGGACGTTCGTCTCTTTCGGAAGATTATCCCTCAGCCTTCCGCAGTGAGAGGGCGTTGATGCAGAACCGTAACCCGCTCGGTTCAGGTCCATCTGGAAACACATGGCCGAGATGAGCATCGCATACATTACACGTCGTCTCGATCCGGTTCATGTCATAGCTGTCGTCCTGATGATAGGCGATCACCGCCGGCTTCACGGGTTGAGTGAAACTGGGCCAGCCGGAGTGGCTCTCATACTTACGCGCCGCATCGAACAGCACGGTATCACAGCAAAGACACCGATACTGTCCCGGCTCGAACAGCCGACACATGTCCGAGCTGTGCGCCCGCTCAGTTCCCTTCAGACGTGTCACACGGAATTGGTCGTCGGTGAGGAGCGCACGCCACTGCGCCTCCGTCTTCTCAACTCGGCGCGGCGGCGGAGGATTGCCGTGACGAGCCAAACGGAGTACATCATCCCATTGCAAAATCTCCGCTGAAGAGACATCGCCCTCCGCCCGGTCGGCTGTGTTGGAACGGTCTTCATACTGCATCATAGATCCTCCGTTCAGCGGCCCGATGAGGCACGCGCTTCAGGTACCACAGATTGATTCACTTCCCACTGCCGGGTGACTTCAACGGCACGACGAGCGCCTCACTCTCCTGTGACAGCAGAAACACCAACAGCTTGGCCGGTTCGGTCTTGCTCGCATTCTTGGATACGACATGCGGTATCTTAGGAGACTCATACCAGCTCTGACCTTTTGTATAGGTCATAGGCGCCTGTCCTCCTAATTGAGAGACGACGGCTCCCTCCAACACGTAGGCGAACACCGAGCCTGGATGGAAGTGCTGGTCGGATGCGGCGCCCGGCGCATAGTCCACAGTGATCACAGTGCCTTCTTTACCGGCCAGGTCGGTCAACCGCTCCTTCAATAAGACCGACACGGCATCCTCTGCCATGGCGGTTTGTCCCAGCAGCAGAATCGCCCCTGCCAGTGCCGTCCACTGCAATGCCTGTCTCGTGACAGTGCGGATACATAATGTGATCGTCATCATTCACATGCTCCTTTCCTGCCCCATGTATCACGTCTGCGCGATGCGGAGAACATTCTTCCCGCGCATAGGTTTCTGTTCGTAAGCCTGGCGAAAGTGTTCCATTGCGAAGACGGAACCCGCGACGGGTCTGAGGACACCAATATCGATCAGATGCGGAATGTTCATCAACTGATTCCGGTTCGGTTCGACGATGAAGAAGGCATCGCGCACCCGCTGCTCCTGCGCCCCTTCGGCATCGGCCGCAATGGTCACCAGCCGGCCACCCTTTCTGAGCACTCCCCAGGAACGGTCTCTCGTGTCTCCTCCGATCGTATCAAGTACCACATCGACGTCTCTGATAACCGTTTCAAACGGTGTGATCCGGTAATCTATGACTTCATCGGCGCCGAGCGCCTTGACAAAGTCCGCGTTCGCCGCTGAAGCCGTTACGGTCACGTGTGCCTTCTGATACCGGGCTATCTGCACGGCAACGCTGCCGACACCGCCGGCTGCACCATGGATCAATACCCGTTGTCCTGCCGACAGATGGGCGTGATCGATAAGGGCCTGCCAGGCGGTCAGGGCTGAGATCGGGATCGCTGCGGCCTGAGTGTGTTCAAGTGTGGCAGGCTTCGGAGCAATGTGGGGAGGAACCGTCACACAATATTCCGCCTGCGCCCCGTCTATGAACCAATCGCTCAGTCCATAGACATGATCTCCAAGTCGAACACCCGTGCACTCCGGCCCGACCGCTTCGACAACACCCGAAAATTCGTGACCCAGAATAATTGGAAAGGGTCTCTCTCCGCCTTCAAGAGTATGGAAGGTGGGATACCAGGCGAACTCCGTGGGCGTAATCGCTGTGGCATAAACCTGAACGAGCACCTGATTGCCTTTTGGAATCGGTTTCGGCGCCTCGTCATAACGAAGCGAGTCGGGGCCTCCAGGTCGATGGAGCCGTATCGCCTTCATGGGAAGGGCCTCATCGTGTGACCTTCGTTGCTCATCATATGAAGAATAGTGTGGGGCCTCGATTCAATGTGCCGTTACAGCGGGCCTCCGGCGAAGAATTGCTCGCGCGTGATTTTGCTGTCCTTGACCGTATAGATACCGACCTCTTCCACCGTGATCCGTTGGCCGGTGGCTTTGGGGGTGACTTCGAAGGTGAAGTGAACCGCGAACTGATTGGGACCGTTGAAGAATGGACCGCGGACCTTTTCTCCGCTGATGGGATTTTGGGCCTGAAAGCGCTCGGACTTCTGGATGACCGGTGTCTTGCCGGCCGTTTCCTCACCGTTGGGTTCGACGGACACGATGTTGGGATCGTACATCGTCTGCATCACGTCGAAGTTCTTGCCTTGGTTGCACATCTCCACAAACTGGCCGGCAATGGTTTGAAGGTTCATGGCGCGCTCCTTTCCAGAAGCATTACTCGCTGCGTTCTTGTGTGGCCCTGGAATGGAATCCGGTAGCCATAGCACACGTCCGCAGTAAGGTTATGGGTTGTGGTGTTGCGTAGACCGATCCTCATCGGTCCTGTTGCGTCAATGGAAATCAATCGCATAGCTGGTTTCGCAACTCGTGTCATGACAAGAGGTACCTAAATCGACCACCTTTCTCACGGAGTAGGCAGTCGCGCCTCAGGTGGTCGCAGGCGGGTGTAGGATTCGAAGTATGAACTTCTTCAACAGGCACTGTCAAAGAGCGTGACTGGAAATCATGAAGCCGCCTGGCTCGCCTTTTCCCACTCGATCGTCTTGACCCACTCGGCAAACGTGGTCAGAGGAATTCCGTATTGTTGCTTCAGTTTTGGAATGTCGATCGCGTAGCCGACTTCGTTGAACCAGCGGAACATGACGGCGAAGTCATGTCCGAGTGCGCTCTCGGCTTGATCCAATGGAAATTCTCGAAAGCTGATCGGTCTGGCCATGGTCTTCGTCAAGAGGGCTGCAACCTCGGGGATCGTGAGTTCATCACCCGCCAGGTCAATCGCCTGGCCGATGAAATCCTTCGGGCGCATAAACGCCGCCGCGCTGAAAGCACCGATGTCCTTAAGCGCGACCATCGCAAGTTTCCTGGCCGGTTTCATGGGCACACTGATGACGCCATCCGCGGACGGTCTCGCAAACGTGGTGAAATTCTCCATGAACCAGACCGGCCGCAGAATCGTTGCCGACAATCCGATTTTCTGGATGTGTTGCTCCACCTTCCATTTGCTCTCGAAGTGCGGAATCCCGGTCTGGCGATGTGCGCTGCCGACGGACGTATAGACGTAATGCGTGATTCCAGCTTGCTTGGCGGCATCCGCCAGCATGATCCCTTGACGCACCTCCGCGTCCATGCCCGCCTCGAACGGGGTGGACATGGCAAAGACGCCGCTCACGCCGCGCAATGCCATCTGCAGAACCGCCTGGTTGGTCAAATCGCCTTGCACAATCTCCGCCCCGGCCTTTGCCAGAGCCGCCGCCTTTTCCGGATGCCGCGTCATCACTCGAACCTTCTGCCCCTTTGCGATCAACGCCCGTGCAACCGCTCCACCCTGCTGCCCCGTCGCTCCGGTTACCAATATCGGATTGTTTGAGGCTGCCATCGTCATCCTCCTTTATCTCGACATGCCAACGGACTTCTCCTTACGTCTCCATAAAACTTGGCATAAATCGAATCGTAATGCATCCCGAAAAAATGCGGATGGGATGCTTGGTGGTTTGGACCAGTGTTTGGAGGGCTCGATCGAGACGAACAGGGTTGCTCTAGGTATGCACTAGCATGGATTAGCAGGGTCGTGGCGGGGTCTCGTCACACGCCAGGCAATCGTCGATGCGCTGACCATGAGGAACGAAGCCAAAAGGAATGGCGCGCCCGGCACATGCCAGATTGAACCTGCACTGATGGCGTAGGCGAAGATTTGGCTGAACAACATTGGACCGATCAGGCCGGTCATGCCATTGATGCTTGCAAGGGCGCCTTGTAGTTGCCCCTGTTCCGATCCGCTGACGCGCCGTGACATCAGTGCCTGCGTCGCCGGCCCCGCAAGCCCCCAAAACGCCATGAACGGAATGCCGAGACAGTAGATCCACCCTCGTGGCGCGAATCCGTAGACGAAGAATCCAAGCGCGCCGCTGAGCGAGCCGATGAGCAAGGTGGCCCGCTCGCCCACGCGCGCCGTGATCGGACGGACCATCCCGCCCTGCACAATCATTGCCGCGAGACCCACGGCGGCCATCACCATTCCTACCATGCCGGTGCCCCATCCATACCGATAACTCAAGTAGAGAACCGCCGTACTCGGCAGCACCGCATGAGCGAGATAGCCAAGGAACGCAACGGCGGAAAGACCGAACAATTCATGATGCGATCGCAAGAGCACAAGCGATCCGACGGGATTCGCTCGCCGCCAGCTGAATGCCATCCGTCTGTCCGGGGGTAACGACTCCCGCAGCACGAAAAATCCGTAGCACGCATTCAACAGACTCAGGGCTCCCGCACCCCAGAACGGCCATCGCGGGTCGATGGCGCCGAGCCATCCGCCGATGGCCGGGCCGAAGATGAATCCAAGACCGAAGACCATTCCGATCTTGCCGTATGCCGCGGCCCGTTGTTCAGGCGGTGTCACGTCGGCGATGTACGCGCCGGCGGTGCTGAAGCTGGACGACGCGATGCCGGAGATGGTGCGGCCGAGGAACAGCCAGGCGACGTTCGGCGCCAGCGCCATCACGATGTAGTCGAGACCCAGTCCGAGATTCGACAGCAACACGATAGGTCTGCGGCCGAATCGGTCGGACAGCGCGCCCTGAATGGGGGAGCAGACGAACTGCATGACCGCCCAGGTCGTGCCCATCAAGCCGTAGATCGCCGCAGCCTTCGCCGTGTCGCCGGACACAAACTCCTCGACGAGTTTCGGTAATACGGGAATGATGATCCCGAACGACAGCATGTCGAGAAGAACGGTGATAAGGATGAAAAGGATCGCGCCCCGAGGCGGCTCGGTCGCGGCAGTTGCAGCGGTCATAGGCGGCACAATCCTACCAGGATGCGCCGTCGAACTGTATCAACATAAGCACACCAGTGTCTTACTGATTCTAATCCATGTCGCGAAGCATGGACGCGCGTGAAGCGAACACGTAGAATGAGCCTCTCTTTCATGTAGGGAGCGGATGAATTCGACGGTTGTGCATGCGATCATTCTCGTGTTCGTCTGTGGACCGCTGTTCGGTTTTGCCGAAGCGCCCGGCCGGTCCATCGACGTCGTGCCGCATTGGAAAAAAGGAGAGCGGTTGAGTCTCGAAATTACCAGAGTGCGCGAAAGGGTGGTTGACGGCAAGTCGACGGTTACAGGGAAAACATTCACTCCTTTCGCACTGGAGGTCCTGAGTGCCGCAGACGACGGGTATCTCGTCGGGTGGACGCTGGGTGAGACCAGGTTCGATACGGATGAATCGGCCGAGGAGTCGTTCCTCCGGCAAGTGGTTGATATTATGAAAGGGCATCAGATTGTGCTTCAGATCGATCCGCACGGAACGGTAACCGGGGTGCGGAACTGGAAACAGCTCAAGGACGCAGCGCTCAAAACGATGGATACCATCCTGTCCGGGACGACCGACACGCCCAAGGGAAAGATGGACCCCATGCTCATCGCCAAGTTGCGTGCTCAATCAGCATCCATGCTGGCTACGAAGGAGCAAGTTGAACGACTGTGCACGCGCGAAGCCAAACTCTACTTTATGGTTCTTGGGCGACACTATGCCCTGAACGAACCCTTGGGATACGAGGATGTCTTGCCGAATCCGCTCGGCGGCGAGGCTTTCCCGACGCAGGCCACGTTCGTCATGAAATCGTATGACCACAAGTCGGAGCAGGCCGTCATCGCCTGGCGCCAAATGCCTGATCCCAAGGAGGCGGCTCGGATTCGTAATGCCATGGTCAAGGAGATGACGTCCCGTCTGGCAGGAAAGAAACCTCCGCAGGGAGCATTTTCGGATACGATCACGATGGAAGACCGCGCCGAAATGCTTGTCGATGTTGCCGCAGGGTGGGTGAACACACTCTCGCATGCGCGGTCGTTGACGATCGGACATCGCGCTCAAGTGGATACCACCTCGATCGTCAGACGAATCCCGTGAAACACGAAACAGGCCATCGATTTCCTTCGAGACTCGTCTACCCCGGACAAGGGTTCTCCCTAGCTTGCCGGTACGCAAGTGGAAGCGCATACTGAGCTCCTCTATGTCTACGGCGAAAGCATACGCCGCAACGAACGCGACCTCGTCGCTTGCTCTCACGACGATTCCGAGGCGCGAGCCTATTCCATACGACGTACAACTCGACATTCTCTTTTGCGGCATCTGTCACTCGGATCTCCATCAGGTTCGCAACGAGTGGAGCGGTGTGATGCCCACGGTCTATCCCTGCGTCCCCGGCCATGAGATCGTCGGGCGTGTGACCAACGTCGGATCGGCAGTCACGAAATTCAAAATCGGCGACCTCGCCGCCGTCGGCTGCATGGTCGATTCGGACAGAACCTGTTCCGAATGCCAGGCCGGCCTTGAGCAGTTCTGCGGGAACGCGACGCTGACGTATAACTTTCCCGACAGGCACCTCGGCGGCGTGACCTACGGCGGATACTCGGAGAGCATCGTAGTCGACGAACGCTTCGTCTTGCGTGTTCCTTCCAATCTCGATCTCGCCGGCGCCGCTCCACTTTTATGCGCGGGGATTACGACGTACTCACCGATGCGTCATTGGGGCGTCACCAGGGGGAAGAAGGTCGGCGTGGTCGGTCTCGGGGGCCTCGGCCACATGGCCGTGAAGTTTGCCCGCGCGCTTGGAACCCACGTGGTGGTCTTCACCACATCACCCAATAAGATAGAAGACGCGCTTCGCCTCGGCGCCGACGAAGTCGTCATCTCCCGTCACGCGGATGAGATGAAGAAGCACGTCGGCAGCTTCGACTTTATCCTGGATGCCGTTTCCGCGGATCACGACATTACCGCCTATATCGAACTGCTCCGCCGTGACGGCAACATCACCCTCGTCGGTGCGCCCGAGAAACCGTTGTCGGTCCCGGCGTTCAGTCTGATATTCGGCCGGCGCAGCCTCTCCGGCTCTCCCATCGGCGGCATCGCCGAAACCCAGGAAATGCTCGATTTCTGCGGGACGCACAACATTACCGCCGATGTCGAAGTCATCCCCATTCAGAAGGTCAACGAAGCCTACGACAGACTGCTCAAGTCCGACGTGAAGTACCGCTTCTCGATCGATATGGCTTCGCTCAGATCCAAATAGCCGGAAAACAAGTGATGTCGTGAAACCGTGGAGCTCGCTGCTTGCGGGCGTGGCTCTGGTGTCAGCGAGACATGGTTACCCTCGGTGATGCCACAGGTTAGAGATGTCGGGGAGGGAGGACTGTATCGAGCACAGCACGATGTTTCCGCAATATCGTTTGAGCCTTCGTAACGGTAGATAAGACAAACGAGACGGTGTCTCCGGGAGCCAATTGCGCCGCGAGCGGGAGATCGGCAGAAATGACGACGGCAATCTTGGGATACCTCCGGTCGTTTGCCGGTCGGCCATCAGAAGAATCGGTTGTTCATCCCGGGGCACCTGCACGGCGCCCATCGCAGTGCAGTCGGAGATGAATTGTGCCCGTCCCTTGTGGACGAGCGGTGGTCCGCTGAGGCGATACCCCATCCGATTGGATTGGGGAGTGACCGTGTAGGAGGAGCTGGTCAGGATCGTGAGTGACGCGGCACTAAAAGAACCCTGTTGAGGACCTGGAATAATGCGCAGGGTCGCGGACCGGCTGCAGCGAGGCACCAGCCGATCCGGAAGTCGTTTCCCAATCAGACGGTCGATGGATTCCATGGGCAGCCCGCTACACAACAAGTCTCCCTGCTTCAAAGGCCTCCCCTGGAATCCGCCCATCTCGCTCGTACAGTGTGTCGAACGACTGCCCAGAATCCGTGGAACGTCGATCCCGCCGGCTATTGCGATGTAACCGCGAGCCCCTGATCGCTGACTGCCGAAACTCAGTCGGCTGCCACGCGCGACCTCGATACTTTCCCAAAGCGGGACACTGCTGCGATCGATAGTCGGGGAGAGGTCTGCTCCGGTGATGGCGATGACCGCGTCTCGCTCGAACTGAAGCTCAGGTCCTTTTAAGGTCAACTCGAGCACGGCCGCATGATCCGTATTCCCCACCAAGCGATTGGCGACCGTTGCTGAATAGCAGTCCATCGCGCCGGCGACGGGAACTCCATATTGCTGATAGCCGTATCGTCCCGGGTCTTGCACCGTGGTCAGCCAACCGCCTTTCACCACGAGAAACCTGGTGGGTTGATGGCGGCTCATGCGTGTGCTTTGACGATGCGTATGCCTGCCGATTCGATCTCGCTTCGCATGAGCCTGACAAACTCGACAGCGCGTGGAGTATCCGCGTGCATGCACAGGCTGTCGGCATGCAACGACACCCGCCGGCCATCGATACTGGTCACATAGCCGTTCAGGATTTCCCGCAATTGCCGGCGAACCTCTTGTTCGGTTTCGAGCAGCGCGCCCGAATCAGAGCGTGGAACGAGTCTGCCGTCGGCGCGATAGGTTCGATCGGCAAAGGCCTCCTGGGCAACCGCCAACCCTGCGCGTTTGCCGCTTGTCACGAGAACTGATCCCGCGAGAGCGAAGAGCAATAGCTGAGGATCGAACGCCGCGACAGCTCGCGCCACGGCACCGGCCACGGCCTGATCCCTGGCGGCCAGGTGATACAGCGCTCCATGAAGTTTCACATGGGTGAGTGTCAGGTGTTCCAGTGCCAGTACATCGGTCAGTGCCGTCAATTGCGTGGATACTAACGATGCGACTGTATCGGGTGAAGTCTGACGATCCCGGCGACCGAAACCGTCCGTGTCCGGAAATCCCGGATGCGCGCCGATGGCGATTCCGTGTCGAGCGGCCAGAGTTGCCGTCCTGCGCATGAGATCGGGATTGCCCGCATGAACGCCGCACGGGATATTGACCGATGAGATCAGCGGCATGAGTTCCGCTTCACACGCCAGCGCCTCCGCGCTTTCGTACTCACCCATGTCACTGTTCAAATCAATGGTTTTCACGCGACGCCTCATGGCTCAGGCGATTGAATTCAGCCCGATCGATCGATTTGAATTGAACCAGGTCGCCGGCGTTCAGCAGAAAGGGGTTTTCACCGGTCTTGTCATACAGGTGGATCGGCGTCCGTCCGATCAGACGCCAGCCACCTGGGGTCGTGGTCGGATAAATGCCGGTTTGACGGTCGGCAATGCCGACTGATCCGGCCGGAACCTTGGCTCGAGGCGTGGCCAGGCGCGGCATGGCTAAGCGTTCGGGGACCAATCCCAGATAGGGAAAGCCGGGGCTGAATCCGAGCATGTAGACGCGGTAGCGAATCGAGGTGTGTAACGAGACGGCCTGCGCCGGTGACAGCCGGGCGAACGCCGCAACGTCCGCCAAATCCGGCCCATATTCCCCGCCATACAGAACGGGAATCTCGTGCAATGTTCCCTGCGATTCGCGGTCGTGTGGTACTCGTCGAGGCAGGGTTTTCAACTTGTCGGCCAATGCCCCCGATTTCCACTGAAGCGCATCGTAGTAAATGGTCACCGAGCGATAGGTCGATACGATATCGACGATGCCGGTCCAGTGTTGGGCGACTACGGTTTGAGCAAATGCAACGGCGCGGGCATTGATCGTGGGATCGATCTCGTCGCCGAACTCCACCGTGATTGCGGAGTCGCCGAGTGGCACAAGGCGGAATGTCTCGTTCGAGGTTCGATGCGTCGGTCTTGAACGATTGGAAGCCGGCATAAATTGCGCAAGAAAAGAACAACGTTACCCTACCTGGTTTACGACGGCAGGTAAAGAAACCGTGTGACGAAAATGAGGACAAGATTTGCCTATGTACGAGAATGTCAGCGTGCCTTAAGCGTGGCCAGAATTGATTGGGCTGCGTCTATGCCGGAGAGAGCGGCGCCTTCCATGAAGCCCTGCCAGTCGTAGAATGAATTGGTGTGCTCGCCGGCAAAGAAGAGATTGCCCGCCGTGACACCCTCCAGTCCGGCCATCGTCGTGAATTGACCGGGACGGTAGCAGGTATAGCTGCCTTTCGCCAACGGATTCGACGGCCAATGCTCAAGGTGCGCAAGATATTGTCCATCCGCCAATGTGGCGGCTCCGATCACTCCAGGATACACGCGATTGAGATCCTGTAAGAACTGCTTTGCTGCATCCTGGACATCGGCCGGGCTGAGGTTGGCGCCACGCGCTCCGCTCGAATAGTCGGTGAGAATCCCTCTCCGGTCGGATCCCAAGGTGGGGTTTGTTTCCCAGGTTGTCTGATGATTCTGCAGATCTGAGTAGGAGGTTCCGTCTCCTCCTAGCGTACGCCAGGGACGACCGGAGAAGCCGATCATCATCTTGGCGTTGGTGCCGTACCCCAGTCTGTGGATGGCCTCGAGTTGCGCGGGCGGAAGCGAGAGGTTCGGATCAAGCGTCACTTCACGCAAGGTGGTAAAGGGAACGGCCAGCACAGCTGCGTCATGAGTCACGCTGACCGTGCGGGATCCTCGCTGGAACGTCAACTCGATGCGTCCGTCACTCAGGCGGTGTATTTGATCAAGTCTGGTCTCGTACGCGATCTGTCCAGGGAGCTCGCGAGTCAATCCTTCGATGATCCGGTCGTTCCCGTCGACGAGATGATAGCGTTCCTCGCTGAACACCCCGAAAGGGGTGAACTTCGAGCGGCGGTCGGCATGAATGAAGAGGAGGAACGTGAGACAACTTTGCTCCTCCGCCGCCAGGCCATATTCCGCTTCATAAGCGGCAATGATCACGGCCTTCGCCAATGGCCCGGCCGAGACACGGGCTCCATTTCTGCCTTCAAGATATTCCAGCAGATTCGTGCGGTCTAGAGCCACATCGTCTGGTGTATGGGAATCGGCCGTCACTTCCCGCGACAGCCGATTCAAGTCAATCCGCATCACTGAGACCAAATCACGGAATTCGGCTACGACCGCGGCTTCTGAATACCGTTGCCCGAAGAAGTGATAAAAAATTTCTCCGGGTTGTTTGTTCACATCTTCTACGCCAAGGCGGAATCGCTTCGCGTAGCCCAACATGGTCTTATGGAGGTTATCGATGAGCTCGCCGCCGCGTTCCGCCACCTGGCCGGGGAAGAATCCTCGCAAGGACCAACAGCGGCCGCCGGTCCGTGAAGCCGCCTCATAGATGGAGGCGCGGATGCCTCGCGTCTTGAGCGTATCGGCGCAGGCTAGTCCCGCCAACCCGGCACCGACGATGCCGACGGACAGGGCGGAGGGCGTTGGCTTTGCAGCATCAGTCGGACGGGGAATCATCGTGTCGAGAGCGAGAGTTGCGCCTGCCGCTCCTACACCAAGGAGAAACCGGCGCCGAGAGATCGACTGCGCGGATTGAGTAAAGGCTGACTGGCGGACCATCTCAATGGCATCGGCACTCGAGATGTGCCGTCGCTCAGCTAGTAAGGCGGCGGCCATTGATCGTGTAAAGGAATGGAATGCGGCGCTTCGAGCCATCGGCGAGCCTTCGGGATGAATCCGAGCAAAGGCGGTATTTACAAAAGGCCGGGAACGGCGAACAGAGGGGAGAGAAGGCTAAAAAGATCCGTCGGAGTGTTCCTTACGCCGAACGCATCTCCCACTGATTCCCCATTGTGCCAACCTTGGTTCGGCGGCGTCTTTGGTCGTCATGCGGCATTCCATCGATGCTCATGCGAATATCCGCATTGACGTTGCCCACCAGGTAGTAACTGTGCTCCACCAGCCCCTTGACGATTCCGCTGCAGTCGACTTGATTCACCTTGTTATGCATGAGGGTGGGTCGGGCCGGGCCGTTTGATCCCAACCGGTCGGGATTGCCTTTGGTGAAATCCGAGATGACGAGCGCCGCATCGCCACGATTGTGGTAAACACTGACGCTTCTTGCCAGCTCGTGGACCCGCCCCAGCGGCTGTCCCTCTTCCAACACGTTGTCATCGACATCGGGCGCGCAGAGAAAGATATGCTCGAACAGGCGGGGCAAGGCATTCCCCGGCGTGAAGGCATCGCATCGCGTGACCGCGTTCTGCAACAGATAATTCCCCATGGAGTGGCATAACAGATGAAGGTCCTGCTTGCAGAGCTGTTCATCATCACGGCGCAGGCCGGCCAGAAAGTCCCGTACTTTGAGGATGCCCCGTCCCACCGCATTGCCGGATCCGGCTGCTTCCGACCGATCGGACTTATAGGACACGAACGGCAGGGCCATGCCGTCTGATGGCCACGTAAAGAGCACTACCTGTACGGCTTGCTCGGGGTCGGCTTCGGAACTATGATTCAGCATTTCCTGAAGCGACAGTGCCGTGCCGACTGCGTCAGTCCAGGAAACGTTATAGCCATGGATAAAAATCAGCACATCCGTGTTCTTGCGCATGATCGTTTGCAGATCGGAAAAGGCCCCTTGCGATCCGAGTTTGATGTTCTCCTGCTGGTCCTCGGCCACTGAACGGTTGATTTTTTCCTTGTATGCGACGACTTTTGCGGATTCGGCGCATTTCGCCAGGTACTTGATCAGCCCTTCGCCGTCGCCCTGCCCGATGGGGCCGCAGTCCGCCTCAAGGTATTTGGCCATCTTGGCGTCATCGGCCTCCACCGTCACACGACCGAAGCGGAGGTTTTCCACCCCATCATCGCTGAATTTTTTGCCGTAGCCGTCGGGGTGCCAGCGATCGTTGCCGAGATGGTTGCGGTTGGTCGCATAGAAGAGTCGTAACGCCGTCATGTTCGTCGCTCCTTCTCTCACAAGGTGGGATGCTCTGGCCGGTACCGGACGGTGCCGAGCGAGATCTGAATATCGGCTTCGACAAGGAAAGTCAAGAACGGATCGCCGGCTCCTGGTCGGTAGAGGATCGGACGGTCAGACTATGTCTCCGGACGAGTTGCACCGAGTTCCTTCCAGAGAAAAGTCCAAACGTGTATCCGCGCGTTTCGCGACGGTTGTCCTGCCGTGTCGTCTTTCTTCCACCCGCCGATCAAGGTGCTGTGCGCATTGACCGGCTTTCCGTCCCGCTGGTATTCGCTCGCGGGGATTTCTCCACTGATAAACCGCGTGCCAAATTGATCGCGCAAAGTCCGCTGTTTCGCGCGGTCGGAGATGCAGTCCGTTTCGAACCTCAGCCCGTAGACCTTCGCTGTGCTCTTTTTCGCTTCCGTGAGATCGTCAGCCGACAGGCCGAGCGATTGCTTGTCGTCATCGGTGTACCACCAGAAGCGCATGGGCAGGGCAGGCTGCGCCACCACCACGGCGGCGACTTGTGGATGATCAAGCAGCGCGACAGGAAGCGGACCGGTCATGCAGTTGCCGATGATGCCGATGAATTGCTGATGGTGCCGCTCTCCGATTTTGTGCACCACGCCGCGCAACCAATTCACGATCGGGGCACTACCTTGAGCGGGGACTCCCCATTCACCGCCTGGGAAAAAATCGAGTGATCCCTGAAACCAGTAGGCCCCCAACCCGCTCACGAGCGAGAACCGTCCCTTCTCCCCGAACAGCAGCGGGACATAGACGGTAAAATCCTTTGAGAGCTCCTCCGCGTACGCCAGTGTTCCCGGAGATAACCCGGTCAGTTCGTGGAGCAAAAGGACCGGCGGCTTGGATGTGCCGTCATTGAGGCAGAACACCGAATGCGTCGTCCCGGCATGCGAAAAGGGTTGCTCAAAACATTCAGTCCATGCACCGACCGGCGTGCCTTCCTCTTTCGTGTGCGGCGCGCACATCCCGAGTTGCGCGGCTCCACAACCTGTTACGGATATCAAGAGGGTAACCAGGCTGGCGTGAGCGAAAGAGTGGCACAAATTTTCCATAGGACGTCTCTGACTCCATCTATTAAAGGGGCTTCGATCCCTCGCCGTTGTACAAAACAGGTCGGAGCTTGCCAATGTTTATGAGTTTGCGCAAGTGCTCATCCGAGGTTGTGGTCCCCTCTCTCTTTCCGGTGTATCTCATTCGATTCAACTTGAAATCCTGTTTGATACACTCCTGTCGCATTCACAGCACTCCCTCCTATCGAGTGCCTGAAAAGCCCCGATAAAGACTGAGGACGCTGGATCGATTCTGCTCGGTATGTGATTTGCTGCACATCTGAATATTCGCCACGGACATTGATAAAGGAGATCGACCATGCCGCTCAAACGATACGGAGTGCTGAAAGGAAGAGCCATCGGGGCCATGCGTGAGGAAGACCAATCCTCTCCGCATTATCAAGTTCACATTCAAGCCGGTTCCATACACCACCGCATCGCGGTGAACGTCAAATCGCAACTCAGTCCGTCGGAACTTCTCTTTGTAGTCGATGGCGATTTCCGTCATCCCATTACCGCCACGTTACCGGGTTTATCCGACGATTTTACCCTGTTGTCGAGTAAGCCGGGCGGGCAGGCGGTGGATTTTATCCGCGGTAATCTCTTTGATCGATCGGATATGCGGCTCCTTCCACCCGATCTTCCTGGACCGGACAATGATTTGAGCGACCAGATCGAGCATTACGTCAAGCGGGCCATGCAGGAACCAGCAGCACGGGTCTACGCGTTTGGGGAGCGGTGGGGACCGGAGGGTGGGAAAGCAGACAAGATTTTTGATTTTCGACCAGGGAACGGTGTTCACGACATTCATATGAACCAAGGGAATGCGCCGCCTCATACCGGTGATGACGGGGTTTGGCAGGATGGAGCCCTTATGTTCCATTTTCCTTCTTCCAGTCAATGGGTGGCCGTGTTTTTGGCGTTTCAATCCCAAGCGTGGCACACCGATGATCATACCGGTCATGCCAGCCCAGACGTGCCGACTCCCGGTCCGGGGCCGCAGCCGAATCCGACCGAGCCGGACCATATCGTCCGGATCGTCGGTGCCCTCGTGAATCCGCTCGGGCCTTCGCCGGAACAGGAGACGGTTACGCTGCTCAATGCGTCGCCCGAGTCGATTGATCTGACAGGATGGAAAATTGCCGACCGGCTCAAGAAGACCTGTGTGCTGTCCGGTGTCATCCCGCCCGGTGCCACTCTGGTGGTGAACTTGCCTCAGGAGGTTCAGCTGGGGAACAAAGGTGGAATTATCACTCTGCTTAATCAGAAGGGTTTGAAGGTGGACGGGGTGTCGTATACGGCGCAGCAGGCGAAAAAAGATGGATGGACGATCGTGTTCTAGGGGAGGTTGTCATGTGGGGCTCATCTTCTCAAGAGGTGGAGCCCGCAGAGAACGCGGCAATCGCTGCTCGTTGGGACATTCCTAGTTCGGTTTAGCAAGAGCTGTCTTGGTTAGCACATCCTGCGCATCATGTAGGTCAGGAACACCGACGGGTCTGCGGCCTTTGTGCATCGTCACCGTCATAGCCGTGCGGCGTGAAAGTCCCAGGACGTCGGCGCGCTGGGCGAGGTGAAAAAAGTCATACTTCTCACGGAGCGTCAGCTCTGCGCAGCGGCGGAGGAGATACAGGTCCAACTGGTCCTGCGATGTTAGGACATTCACGCGATACTCCACCCGGTATACGTTCTCCCTGAGCTGCTCAACCTCCTCCTTCCCTGCCTCACCCAGCGGCCTATAGTGCCCGGTTGCACAGCCACCCAGAGAAATGATCAACAGTAGAGCTATCGGTCCCAACAGCATGAAGCCCGTCTTCCAAGGGTGTATTGACATTGAGAGGGGCCATCCTAGCGGGAGGGGAGAACGAGATCAACAACAGGCCTCAACTTCATCTTCTCGGTTTCGAGAATAGCGTGCTATTGCTAGGAAGGGCACTCTGGAGGACTAAGATTTGACAGATTCTATCAGGTAGAAACAAAATATCGGAGCAACCTGAGCACCTTACTTACCCACGATTATCGAGTTGTTCGATGAAAATATATCTAGATGCGAAGGATTTAATAGGACTCTTCCAACAGGGGAAGCCCTGCAAGGCAGATGAGTTTAGCAAGGTTCTGCAACGAGGGAATCACCAATTGGTGCTTTCGTTTGAACTCGTGTGAGAAATATCTGCACCGCT
The DNA here is from genome assembly GCA_024760525.1 of Nitrospira sp. Taxonomy (NCBI): domain Bacteria; kingdom Pseudomonadati; phylum Nitrospirota; class Nitrospiria; order Nitrospirales; family Nitrospiraceae; genus Nitrospira; species Nitrospira sp. The sequence continues at coordinate 2,653,939 of CP060499.1, read as the reverse complement.
TGTATCCCCTGCCGCAAAGGCAAACGTAATGGCGCTATTAAACGGCCTTGAGGAGATGCCGATAGCATATGTTCATCCAGCTATCGAGTGCTTGGAACTGCAGGAGGGGTTAGTAGCGTTTGCTGCTGGGCGGGAATGGATTCCGCTACATCCCTTCGTCAATCGATTTGATCAGGTCAAAGAAGCTGGCTTCCAATTGCGGAGAGCGACAGCGGGTCTGTAATACTGGATCAATGTGCGTGGCGTCTGGTGGCTACTGGTAGCTTGACGTCCCAGATCGTAGCGTTCTTTCCTTAAAGATGACACATATGAGTACCGTTACTTTGCCTTTTCTCCTCGTATTAGCAGTTTGCCTCCGATCCATCCACGCCCTTTGTATTCGGTAGTTATGGGGCCGATCTGTTCCACTCCAAATCCCTTAATTAGTGATGTTACCGTGACACAATTCGAAGATTCAGCCGTTGGCTCAACAAGGATTGTGGTTTCGGCACCGCTTTGGGTTGCCACTTTCTTATCGAATTCCGTCACCTTGTAATTTTTGGGAAGGCAGAATTGTTCATTAAATGTTCTTTCCTCATTGTGATCAACGGCTTTGTAGAATGCAAAACCTTGCGTTGCCACTTTTTTGTTCTCAGCAGTTTGAAGGCGAAGACTATTAGTATCGATTGCTACCATATCGATCAAACCCTTGGCGTAGCCTATTGGCATTGCGTAAGTTATGCTTTGGCTTTCATCGGCTCCAGCAATGGCCATTGCTATTACATTCCCTCCAATGTCAAAAATTGGGCCACCACTGTTTCCTCTATTCAACGGTAGACTTGTTACCCACCAACCGTTAGGTCCGAGTTTGCTGCTGAGGTGCCCTATTCCTGAGTTTAGGTTTTGAAGTGGTGTCGGAAAACCGAGTACATACAGTTCAGCCTCTTCTGGAACATTCTTGCTGTTTCCGATATGAACCCCAGTCAATTCTTTCACGGTGTTGGGCAGCTGTAGGAGCGCGGCATCGACTCCGGCGTCCACGTCTCTCTTGATAAATTGAAGTGGGTATGCGTGATTATGAGCTGATCCAAAGCTTGCCATTGTATCGACAAGTGTGTCGATATCCGGCTGTAGAACCACATGACTAGCTGTCAGTACGTGACCATCATCCGTGAGTAAAAATCCAGTTCCAAAACTCTTTTGAACTACTCCCGTTCCGTCCTTCTTCTTCTTTATTGATTTAATGTAAAGTACTTTGTTTGCGTTGTTCTTACGAATGCTACCATAGGAGCCGAGCGCAGCATATGTTGCTGATGGCGAATCGTCTGCAGCACACTCGCTGGCAAAGCTTGCGATGAGGGCGGTGACCAGTGCGACACTAAGAAAGATGCGTGCTATATGTATCATGAGCATATCCTCCTTTGTGTCCCGATCGCGCCAGACTAATTCTCACTTTGCGTACGGACCTGGATCATGGATCCTTTCGATCGTAGGCAGGTAAAGAAACTGTTTTGGGGAAAACCAAATGAAACGATTGGGATCATTTTTCCCGTCGATGGCAAATCCAAGTGAGCGGTGAATGCTGAGCCACGCGAGCTTGGAGCAATAGAACCCAGAATCATCGTTGAGATCAAAATTCCAAAAATCATACGGTCTTCCAAGATAATGTTTGGCTTCTGCTGCCACCTTGGAACGTTGCTCTGCGCTAAGCTGGCGAATGCGCCCAAGCCAAACGACTTGGTCTGAACGTTGCTTGATCCAATCGCTATATCTTGTACGCACGACGCCTTGATTCAGCAAGGCTTCGATCACCCATGGGACGTTCTTCGAGTCGACTTCAATGATGCCCACGTGTCCAACATATAAACCTCCCCCGGAATAGACTCCAGGAACTCCTGCTTCTTGTCCGCCTGCGTAAGTAGCAATGAATTCGCGAAAATCCATTGCTCGCAGTGTATCTAGTCTTTGTCGCAATACCTTGTCTGCCATTGGTGAATCTTGATACTTCTGCAGATAAATATCTCTTTCTTTGTTCCATTGTTCCTTATCCAATTCAGGGGAGTTAGCACTACCTGCGTTATATGGAACATATGCGCCTGGCCTCTTGGGCCAAACAAAATCTCCGGACTGAAATATTGCAGGATTTGGTCTTGGTAGTTCTGATGAGTCACCTGTATCTCCGCTTGTCAGGGTGGGTATGCATAGAATTGATGCGTATGCTAATGAAATCATAAGCCCAGGACAACGAAAGCATTTCATTTATTCCTCCACATCACTATCTCAATAGGCCAAGAATGCTCTTAATAGTGTGGTTCCCACTTTAAACTGCAAGGTTTATACGATCGGAATCTGGTTTCGCTGTGCCTCAAGCGTCAAGGAAATGTGACTTCTACAGTAATATCGTCAGCAGGGGTGACTGCACACGGGCTTGTATTCACCGTGCAGCCTGGGAAGTTCTTCCAAGTATAGGTCGGAGGGCCGGCGGTTGGAGGTGTAGCTGTCAAATCCGTCGCCACATTAATGGGGATCAATCCTGTATCGCAAGTAGGGGCGCAGTTCACCAGATTTGTACCTGCATCCCGATACGAAACAGATCCAGAGCCATTCACTTTGATGCCAAGCCGAACGTTGTTAAACTCTAACCTCACTGAATCGCTACCCTTCATGGTGTATTCCCCATTCCGAGCTTGCAACTCTACCCGATAATCCCGCGGACCATGATTCAACAGTTCTGAAGGTATGACAGCTGACACCTCAGCGCCTGTCACTGACAGCACTCGCAAGGTAAAAGTATCGCTATTCGCCGTCGCACTAAGCTTGAGACGTAATTCACTTGCTGGGGCTTTCTGGAGATCGAGTGGAGAATTCAATTTTGCAGTCAGCTTGCTTGGATCTTTAGGTTTGTCTGTCTCCACCTTATCGAGTCGGAATAGGCCCAACTCTTTTTCTGCGGAGGCTTCGCGAACGGCTCTAAACTGATCTGCCCCACTCTTCGACTGGAACTTCACAATATCGATCTTCTTCAGTGTCAGTTCATCGATTGCACTACCCACTTCTCGACGAAGCGCAGACGTTGCTTCTCTGTAAGCGGTTGCTGTGTTTGGCGCAATGTGATCTGCTGCGCCACGAAGAGCCTGCTCCATTTTCATTCCCGCTACTTCGTAGGCCTCGTACAATGCATCATTCTTGCTGTACGCTAGAAGGCCACTGAGGAATGTGCCGACTATCGGAATGACCACGTATGCATCAGAGCCTGTATGGCCCAGGGCCGAAAAACCAGCCAGGGCTCCTACGCTTGCCAATGCCACAACTCCGCCCAAGTAGATAATGTCCCGATTCAGAATTGCTCGTGCCCTTGCATAACTTCTATAATCTTGGGCCCAAAGCACAGATTCCCAATAGCGAATACACTCGGGCCTCACGTCATTTTGCATGTTTTTCGGGCAGCGCTCGCTCGCATCATCATAGAAGTCCGATCGATTTTCTATTAGCGGTGGAAACATTCCAATTTCTCGCGTGATGTTAAAGTGAGATCCGGTACAGCCTGTGCTCAGGAGACTGGTTGACAAGAGCAAGACCATAATCCAATGTGAGCGACCGCGACTTTCCAATGGGTTTGGAATCATTGGCTGCCCCCCCCTCAATAGAAAAAGTTACTGCTATTCGGGCTTAATACACTCTTCCGATGGTGTATCCACTTGCCAGCACTTAGCGTTCCAGAATCGAAACCGTTCTGCCATTTCCGAGTGATTCTGGGGGTTTGTATCAGCAGCGGCAATTCCAGCGCTGAAGCTCCTGACGTGGATGCGACTTCGCAAACATTGGTCACCGGCATTGGTACAGATTGGTGTGCTGTGGATGCTGCGCAAATAGTTGTCGTAGGAGCCAACCCTTCGGTGCTGAAGCGTTTCCGGATTGGCTAAGAAAGTGTCGAGCCATGTAAGGAGCGATCCTCGAGGCGTGAGGTCGCCCCATTCATACTGAATCTCGCCGCGCTCTACAACAGGATGCAACATGAAGTTATTGAAGTGAGTCTTTGTATTTGCGGTAAGGTAAGGGAATAGTGAATCTTCATAATCCTCGATTGAAGAAGCCGCAGCGAGATAGATAATTCGAGAAATGGGCAGCTTGGGGCCATACAATTGGATCATTTCATTGAGCACGATTGCACCCATGCTGTGCCCCACTACGACAATTTCCCAATCATACGCCGCGTCTTTGCGCTTGGCTTCTAGTAGCTTTTCCATGAATATGGAAAGCCCTCCAGAGGCAGGAATTGTCGCCAGTTCATCTCGTGCTTTAGCGGCTCTAGTAATTGAAGAAAGCCGCATTTCCTCCTCGGAGTGGAACAAAAGATGTATTCTCCGTTGCATGTTTATCCAGGCACTGGTCCCAAATGTATCGAGGATTGGGGCAATGGCTAGCTTCATGGGGAACGTAAAGAGATAAGACGCTGCGCGCAGATTCTTCTCGGTGCACCGTCCCTCATCGCTTCCAATTGAAATCGGAAAAGTGTCCATTGATGGCGGACGAGAGGGGGGCCTAAACGCCGGTGGGCTAGCTTCTATAGCAAAGGGCACGCAATAGGGAGGCTTTTGCAACTTAAGCTGGTCGGTACATGAATCGAGCGGGGTAGCTAAATTGTACCGGCACATGAGTTCGATGCTGATTGTACCGCTGAGGCCTGGACCGAAATGATTCCATGCATTGTCGAATGTTTTGAAATCGTTATAGATCAACTGCCCCCAGACCAACGGGGCGCGCACCAGGCTGCGCGTAACGTCCACCGGGAAAATGATCATGGAGGATGGGATGCCGGCGTACCACGGCCAGCGTTCTCCTTGACGTGTCTCCCACAGGTGTTCGAAATAACTAGACCATAGCGATGATCTCCAATTGATAAATATGGGATAGAATCCCTCTTTCTTGATCAAATCTATTCGAGTTTTTTCATCCTCGAACTCTTCAGTCATCCGGCGAAGTGAGCCCACCTGTGTATTCATTCCTCCATGGATGAAAAGCATGATTTTGCGCTTGCCTTGCCGGCCGTTTTGAGGTGCAGTGCCCCATTGCGCGATTCCTCCAAGAACTCGATCGATGTGTGTTTCGTATTCACTTGTTTCATAGTGCCGGTATGACAATAACGTGCTGTGTCGACCCTCTCCCACGTTTCCTGTGGGATCGACTGCTTGTCCATTTCTGCCAAACATGACCACATGTTTCGTGGGAACAGAGAATGTCTGACAGCCTACAATCAATATTGCACTGATTATCAGGAGAATAACTGATGGTAAGCCTGACCGATTGGAGTTATTCATTGGTATGTTGAGTGTACTCAAGCGATGCTCCTTTCGCTTGGGTTGCATGCAAGAGACTTGTTGCGCTGCTGACTCATCCAGCAAATGATGTGCCTCGAGGATAGCGACGGAATTGCATGAATTGCGAAGGATTGTGATGTTACCTGCGAAACGGCAATTTCGTAACGTGAATCCATTTTTATCCATAGTGAATCCGAATAGATTCATGCTTTTGCGCTTGGGGCCAAGCAAGGCAGGATAGTAGGGCTAGAGAGAATGTAAAGAATATGACTCGTAGGGCTAAAGTTTTACAGCGCGACTCAATAGGTACGATAAGCTCTATCGAGTGCGTGCTAGTGAATGTGGGCAAGAGTTCAGTGTTGAAGGCGTTCGTTCAGGCTGCGGATCGAAACAGTTAAAGATTCAAAAATGGTTCACGGCAGGGTGATCCCGTCGGTGATGCCATAGGCAAGGGCGTAACAAACAAAAATGCCGAGGCCGCCGATGGTGCCGGCTATGATCGATGTCATCCAGTTGCCGCGAGTGACATGTTTGGCAAGGATGGCCAGCAGAATCGCAATGCCGAACTCTCCCAGGATGATGTAATACGGTGTTTGGGAAAACATGCGGCAGTTGTCATACTGCCACCAGTTGATACGCCGAGCCATCTCTTCATAGTAGGGAATATTGATCGCGCCCAGCAGGCCGACGCCCAGCAATCCCCAGCCGCAGAATCGATTCCAGAGCCAGAGTCCGACATATCCGAATTGCACGGCGACGACTTCCCAGGCGAACGGCATCCAGAGAGGTGAGCGCCAGAGCATTGGTCCGCCGCCGATGGAATAGTCGAGCGTTTTGGTATAGTCCACCAGCCAGGCATCCGCCGCTAGTTCCGTGAAGCCCACTCCGAGTCCGAAGATCATCAACCGCCCAAGGAGGATGTCTCCATGTTTCACAACGAACCAGAGCAACATGGCGTTATCGACGACATTAAGCGCAAGGCCGGTTTTCCAATCAGACCAAGGCGCCCATGTCAGCACAGCGACAGCAACAATGTTGATCGCAATGGTGGCAATGATGAGCAGTAAGCGCTTGAGTGCCAGGGAATCGTCGAGCTTCTGTAAAGGCCTCTGCGGTGTTGCAAGGCTGAGTGGTGGTCTGGCGAGCAGCTCTGCGTAGGGCGCGATCACGGAACGCCTCATTCCATCTCGGCTCATACCCCGATCTACGAAAATGGAGGAAGGTTGGATCTCCATCTTTGTGAATAATGGTGCGGAGCAGTTACGGTCGCACAACAGCGAGCCGGCAAGATGGCGGTCGGATGTGGCGACTGATTTGAACGAGGTGTTCGGTAGGAATTTCCGTACGTAGCTAACGCGGGTCAAGGCCACTAGCGCGTGATAGCCGCCGGCTCGACCTTACACGATGCGAGGGAACGTCAGTTCCCTCGGTCGCTTTCGATCAGAACGGGGCGGGACACGTTCAGTCTCGGGGCCATCTCAGTGTAGACCATGGGGCTCTGTTCGAGCTCATCGACGACCGGATGGGAACCCATGTCGATCGACCCCTTAAAGAATGAGCCCTCTTCCATCGAAAAAGAAGGGGTGGAGATGTCGCCGAGCAGGACGCCGGGCTTGAGCAGCTGGATTTTTCCGCTCGCGGTGATATTCCCGTGAATCTTTCCCCTGGTCACGATCGTCTCGGCGATAATGGTGCCTCGGATGATCGCGTTCTCGCCGATCACCAGCATGCCCTTCGCGTGAATTTCTCCTTCGATCGAGCTGTCTAATTGAACGGTGCTGTGAAAGTGGACGATGCCTTTGAATGTGACATCTTTCCCGAGAACGGTGAAATTCCCATTATCGCCGCCCTCAAGTTCTCGTTTTTTGTCCCACATGATGGTGACCCTCTTTTAAGCTTGAGATGAGCGTACTCAACACCTTTTGTGTACAAAGTCAGTCAAAAGTCCGTGTCAACATACAGGAGTCGGGAGAAAGAATCAAAGGGTGATTTTCAGCAATTCGGTTTTGTAGCGGGAGGGAGACTCACTTCTTGCCCGAGGGTGATTCCGGAGTGCGTGCCTTGTCCGAACCTTGTGCGGCGATGGACTTGACGGCCTTTCCAATAGCCGGTCCGATCTTCGGAATTTCTTTCTCGACGTTCTGTGCGGCGCTCCGTAACCCGCGCGTGAGCTCATCGACTGTGAGCCCCTTGTTGCGTTCGGCTTGTTGCGAGTCAGCGGAAGAGGCTACGCCAGCGGTGACAAGAAGGAATGTCAGCACCCAAAAAGAGCATCGTCGATCCATGGTGAAACTCTATCATAGGTGGGAAGGCTTTTCAGACTCGGTCCAGTGGATGGAGTATTCGGTTGGGATCGCGTATGATCGCGCCGGTCTGCGACGGGGCATATCTGGGAGCTAAGTGCGATGGATGTCGATGTGTCATCTCGGTGGTTGGTGTTTGTCGGCTGTATCAGTGCCGGACTTGGAGTGGCAGCCGGTGCCTTTGGGGCTCATATGCTCAAAGGTGTATTGGATCAGCCGATGTTGGCCGTCTACGACACGGCCACTCGTTATCAGATGTATCATGCCTTCGGGATGATCTTGAGTGGCTTAGCTGTTCGTATCGGGCGTGATGTTGGAGCAGCCAAAGCCGGTTGGCTGTTTTTGGCGGGGACGCTCTTGTTCTCCGGGAGCCTGTATGGAGTCTCGTTGCTGGGCATCCGTTGGCTCGGAGCGGTCACACCGGTCGGGGGAGCACTGTTTATTATTGGTTGGGTCTTGCTGGGTTGGCGTGCGTGGCGTTGGGCAAGATGTTGAAAAAGTCCCCCAGCTTTGTTCTCGCATCGCTCAACGCCTCAACGTACTGAGAAGTACGCCTCGGCATCTCGCTTGCTGCGGCCTCGCTGGATGGACTTTTTGAACATCTTGCGGGGTATCCGCTACATCACTCTATTACCCGCAGGTGTTGCTTAAGACCTCAACATAAGAGATCCTACTAGGGCTGGCAGCCGGTCAATCGCTTGCCGCTAATCGGTCCCCATCCCCCCATGTTGTTCACGAACGACCCTTCGATCTTCGCATCGTCCTTGATGAACAGCAGACTGTCTTCCTGGATGCGGCCGTTTTGCTCCCATCGCAAGTAGATGGCATCTCCCACGATAATGGATTCCGTCGGTGTGACGGAGTTGGCCGATACTTGTCCGGCCGGGGGAAACGTAATGGTGGCCTTCTGCTCTCCGTGGTTCTGGTGATTGTGAACGATCCATTGCCAGGTCCCGCACAACCGCGCCTGGCCTTTCGCCTGCCTGATACGCTCCTTCCACCCGTAGATGTCCCACCAGGCGGCGGTTGCCCGCTGGCTCGCTTCAAATACCGTGCGTTCAGCAGCCAACAAAAGTTCTGTGTTCTGTTGCTTGAACGTTGGTTGAGACGTCCGAAGGGTCTGGTCTTCCTCGGTGAGGCGGAGCAAGTCGGCAAGCGATGCGCTTCGGCTGCGACCACGCAACCATTCTTGGCGGGCAGGGGAAAGGGAGACCGCTGTTGAAGATGAGATCGCGTCGCGGCTGAGTGAATCGGCCAGCTGCCACGCAGCCAGTGCTCCCATCAATTCATAGACCGTCTGGGATAATTCGGTCAATCCCAGCTCCTTGACCATCTTACTCGGGAGTCGCTTGGTTCTGAGCGCTCCTGCAGCATCTTTCAGGCCGAGCGCAGGGCCGACGCTGGTGGTGAACAGTGTCATGGCGCCCTCGTCTGAATCGATCGGAGCGAACTGGTCGGCACGCTGACCAACCGTTTCGGCCAGAAGAGTCGGTGACACCCGTTCTTCTGCGGCTGCGGGTGACAGGGTGAGCATCGAGAGGCCCACGAGCAGGAAGACACTTGCCATGGTAGGGCGAGGCCGGCTGCGATTCGCACCATCGGTCAGTGTGGGAATCCGGTAGGGGAGTGGCTGTCTGCTGCGGGTCATGTTCCTTGGAAGCAAGACTTCAAGAAACTCGCAGTTCGTTCCCAGGCGAGGACCGAACTGTCGGGATCATAGATGCCCGGCTTCATATCGTTACAAAAGGCGTGGGATGCTTCGGGATAGAGATGAGTTTCGACTCGTTTGGCATACTCGCCAGCGGCAGTGCGTATCTGTTCGACGTCATCCTGTGTGGCCCAGGTGTCCTTTCCTGCCTGATGATACAGCACAGGTGAATAGAGATCTTTCATCAGTTCTTTGGGCGTGACCATCTTGCCGTAATATGACACGGCAGCGCGCAACCGCTTTCGATGACAGGCGAACCGCAGCGCGTAGGATCCGCCCATTCCGTAGCCGACGGCGCCATGAATATTCCGTTTCGTGAAGGTGCGGGTATTGAGGTATTCACAACAGGAATTGATATCCGTGATGACATGCGCGTCGTTTTGCCGTTCCAGTAGGACGGCTGCCACATCGTCATTGGCGGTCACCATCCCTCCCAAGCGGCCGTAGAGATTGGGAATGATCACGGCGTACCCCTCGCAGGCCAGCCTCGCGCCTAGATCCTTCATCTGCCCGGTCAGGCCCCACCAATCATGCAGCAACACCAGGCCTGGATAGGTTCCTGGTGCTTGCGGCCAAAACAAGAGGCTATCGATTTGGTGTTCCTTCGGCATCTTGCTCTTGAAGTAGGGATCGACCATCTGATCGGTATGCGTGGGGATCGGCACTCCGCTTGGAAAGCGCGCCGTTCCTGTTCCGATCTGTTCCAATGTAAAGGGGGCTGTTTGAGTCGTAGGCATGGTCAAGAGCGTTATCGGAGCGGCTTCGCACGCGGCATCGCCTTACTATATGAAGCCGCTTGCGGGAATGTCAAATGAGCGCCATTGACTGATCGGCACCTCCGTTTTACTCTGAATCAGTCGAGAGGCACTCATGAATAAGGAACGCATCGGTATAGGGTTGATCGGAGTGGGCAGGCATGGGCTTCGGTATGCGCAGCATATCGTGCGCGACCTTCCGACTGCCTACCTCAGCGCAGTGTGCCGCCGACATCCCGAGCAAGGGTTCGATGTTCCCGGAGGGCCACCGGTCAATGTCTATGGAGAGGCCGCGTCGCTGATCGCCGATATCACCGTCGATGTGGTCGTTGTTGTCACTCCTCCCATATGGTACCCGGAGATCTGCCGGTTGGCGGTGCAAGCGCGAAAACCCATGCTGATTGAGAAACCGCTGGGAACTACAGCGGCCGATGCCTATGCGATGGCCGCGTTGGTTCGTGAAGCAGGGGTGCCGTTGATGACCGCGCAAACCCTCCGATTCGATAACACTATTCAACACATGAAGAAGCTCCAGCACGATATCGGGCGGTCCGATCGACTGGATTTGGTCAGCCGGATTGAGACAAGAAAGACGGCCCTTGATCATGCCGACGGCTATGGCAGGCGAGGCGCCTTACTGGAAATCGGAGTGCACATGCTTGACCTGGTTCGATTCATGACCGGTGAAGACGTATGCGAGGCGCGTTGCACGATGGACGTGCGGCCGGATGCCGGACCGGAAACCGCGGCATCCGTTCGCCTCACCACTTCCAGTGGAACGAGATGCCAGATTGAAATCGCGCGGGTGCCGGAAGGCCGGATCGGGCGGGCAATATGGTGGGGATCGCAGGGTCGGCTGGACGTTGATTGGGTGCAGCGCCACGTAGGGCTCAGTGACGGGACTGACACAGAGAACTTTGAACTTCCCCCATCACAGACGGTTCTCGCAACTCTGACCGCATTCTTGCAGGCCGTGACTGATAACTCCCCGATGCCCGTCACAGGAGATGATGGGTGTCGTGCGGTGGAAATCGCCGAAGCCTGCTACAAGTCGGCACAAGCTGGTGGCGCTCCTGTTCTCCTCAATCGTCGTTCGTGAAGCGTACTCGCAAATAAAGATTAGGACGCCCGTTCTCTATCCTGCGCTTCACGAGATACTCTTGCATCGTGCCGTGGGCTACGGCTCCGCCACGATGTGGGTATCCGTTTCCTCGACTCCATCGATGGCGTGTATTTTTGTGATCACGACATCGGAAAGTGCCCGCTCATCCTGGACGCTGATGAAGACGAAGATATCCGGACGGCCGAAGCAGGAGTGGGCCTGCTCGACGCCGGATATGCGTTTGAGTGTGCCGACGACGTCTTTGGTCTTTCCCGCTTTCACCTTGATGAGAATGTAGGCTCGGGTTGCCATGGGTCCCTCCTTGTAGGTTTCGTCGTTCGTGAAGCGTGAAGCGTAAGATGTAATACATTACTATTCTTTGCCGTTGTCGCGAGATACGAGATACGCTTCACGAGATACATGATTCATTGTCCCGCCGATCCAGGCATCGCGTTCCTATGGAGCGCATATACCTCCTCAAAGTGTTGTCCCTGTGCCGCGAGCGCAGACCGGCTGTCTCTCACCAGCTGCATGAATCGCCTGAAATCTTCCACTGAGACGTTGAATTGCCCGAGGCCGGTTGCCAATCGCTGGAGCTCTTCAGCCGGCACGTGAACGTCCGCGTCCGCGAGCGCCTCCAGCATTTCAGCGGTCCATCCGGTTGAGCGAAATCGTTCGAGGACCGTCGTTGCGTTCTCGCCGTGCTTGTCGGCCACGGCCCGGTTTACGAAATCCTGCACGGAGCGATCCGTGCCCTTGGCAAAGGTGGATTGGAGCTGGATGACAGACTGAATGATCCGATCCGCATCTCGGGTACCTTCGGGTGGAAGTACCTGGGCCTGTTGAAGGGTCGCGAGAACGGCCATCGCCGATCCAACGTATGGAGATGCGCTTTTGGCCCGTTGCATGGGAGTCGGAGGGAGGCCGTTCGCGGCGAACGTCGAGAAACAATCCACCGGGAGGAAGGAGAGCATGAAAGAGAGACTGAGGGCCCAAATTGCACAAGTCTGCCTGTTGCATCCTGACCGACTCGTGGGGACCGTTCCCTCTGGGCGATACCAGAGGCGCATGGGCGGATTATACAGAGTCAGCCCAAGTGACGCCAGCTCAGCCTGGAGCTGTATTGAAACCCTTATGGAGTATTACTATAATCGCCGAGGTTTGGACGCGGTCAGGAAGAGAAAGGCAATGGTTGCATGCTCGCCAAGGTTCGGAGCGCGGCGCTTATCGGTCTTGATGCGCATCTGGTCGATGTCGAGGTCGATATTTCCGGTGGACTACCCCAGTTCTCCGTCGTTGGGTTGCCCGACGCCACGGTCAAGGAAAGCCGCGACCGAGTACGTTCCGCGCTGAAGAACACCGGGTTTCACTTTCCCGCCAAGAGAATTACCGTCAATTTGGCCCCCGCCGGCGTGAAAAAGGAGGGATCGGGACTCGACCTTGCGATCGCCATCGGGATTCTCGTCGCGGAGGAGGTTATCCCGCAGGCCATGCTCGAGACATGTGTGTTGGTCGGGGAGCTTTCGTTGGATGGCCGAGTGAAGCCCATCACAGGAGCCCTCTCCTTTGCGCTCGCTTGCCGTGTGGGATATGACTTGTTGCTGCCCGCCGACAATGGTACGGAAGCGGCCCTGGTGGAAGGGGTAGCTGTCTATCCGCTCCATAGCCTTCCAGAAGCCGTGGAGTTTCTCAAAGGAAGCCAGATCATTGCCTTGAGCCGGTCCAGCCGCGACGCGCTGGAATCCACCAGATCGACGGAGGAAGAAGATTATACCGACGTTCGCGGGCAGGACCATGCCAAACGGGCACTCGAGATTGCCGCCTCCGGCGGACACAATGTGCTGATGGTCGGTCCTCCTGGTTCAGGAAAAACGATGCTGGCACGCCGGCTTCCCTCGATTCTTCCGTTGCTGGAGCTGGAGGAGGCGATTGAAACGACTCGAGTCCATAGCGTGGCCGGCCAACTCGCTCCGGATCGGCCATTGTTGACCGTACGGCCGTTTCGAGCCCCGCATCACAGCATCTCGGACGCCGGACTTGTCGGAGGAGGTACCGTTCCGAAGCCTGGGGAAGTGTCACTGGCGCATAACGGCGTCTTGTTTCTGGACGAATCGCCTGAATTCAAACGGGGCGTCCTGGAAGGGTTGCGGCAGCCGTTGGAAGACGGGCATGTCATCTTGACGAGAGCGAGCGGAACCTTGAAGTATCCGGCCCGATTCATGTTGATTGCCGCGATGAATCCCTGTCCTTGCGGATACTATGGAGACCGGACGCGGCCCTGTATGTGTACCGGAACGCAGATTCAGCGATACCGAGCGAAACTCTCCGGGCCGTTGTTGGACCGGTTGGATATTCATCTCGATGTCCCTCCTGTTCCGGTGCGAGAGCTCCGCACCGAACTCCCTGCCCCAGAAGGATCGGCTATGATCAGAACACGTGTCGTTGCGGCCCGTGAGCGCCAACGGCGACGGTATCGGAGCGACGGCATCTACACGAATGCACAGTTGAAGCCGCGAATGGTAAAGCGGTATTGTGGGCTCGACCAGCCCGCTCAAGAGTTGCTCGAGCACGCAATGGCGAGGCTTCGATTGTCGGCGCGGGCGCACGGACGTATTTTGCGTGTCGCGCGCACCATCGCCGACTTAGCCGACTCTGATAAGATTGACACGGTGCATATCGCGGAGGCTATTCAATACCGCTCGTTTGACCGCAATCCCGACGTGTGAGGACTCGGTGGCTTCAGCAAGAGTGTTTCTCTGGTGGTTTGTCGTGGGAGCGACGATGGCGTTGGCCGTCATCCTGGTGCAAGGCGGCATTAGGGAAGTGATGCAGGCGCAAGGATCGGTGTGGGAGCTGAAACTCGTCGAGCTGCTGACCACGATCATGGGCGGAGGGCTGTTGGGAGGCTGCATCGCGCTGATTCTGGATCGGATCAAGAAGTCTTAAGTGCTGGGTTGAGCCTTCCCTCGATGTGACCATGCGCTACCACCTTCCTCCGGCCAACAGCTGCGCCCCGGATAACCCGCGTGCAGTTCCCCAGACGCCGAGGGCTCACGCTCCGATACCACAGTATAGAGCCCGCGCAGCCAAATGGGCAGGTTAGCAGGATCAAGAGCCGTGGACGGATTGTACAGGAGGTAGGGGGAAAGCAAGGGCTAGGGCTGAAGTGTGCTCACGGCTGCTGAACATCAGGAGAAAGCCGTTGCAGTGGTGATCGTTGAGTGCTAGCATTATGTTAGCATGTCGTTCGGAAAGGGAGCAGCGGATGGCGCAAGTTCTTGTTCGCAATCTAAATGACCGCGTGGTGGCACGGCTCAAAAAACGCGCCCGAACTCGGGGGCGTTCACTGCAGGCGGAAGTCAAGACTATTCTTGAAGAGGCCGCCAAAGACGACATGCCTGGGGATTTTTGGAAGGAAGCCGATCGTATTCGCGAGCAGCTCAAGCGTTCCGGACGGAAGTTCAGTGACAGCGCTGCGTTGATTCGTGAGGATCGAGACCGGTGACCGCGTATGTGCTCGATGCCAGTGTCGTCGTGAAATGGTTCATTCCGGAGGCGCACAGTGAGGGGGCGCTACGGCTAAAGGGGAGGGATGCTCGACTTCATGCTCCGGCGGTGCTGACATTGGAACTCGGTAACGTCCTGGTCAAGAAACGACGGCGTGACGAGCTCACGCGTGCTGAAGCGGAAGATATTTGGAACGCATTTCGGCAGGTCCCGATCCGTCGACACGCCGATGATACGTTAGTGCTCGCTGCCTTCGATCTCGCTCAACAAACACGAACCGCTCTGTATGACAACTTATATCTTGCTCTCGGCGTTGAGCTGGACATTCCCTTTGTAACGGCCGATAGAAAATTCTATCAGGCGCTTCAAGCCACACCCTATCGCCACAAAATCAATTGGATTGAAGATTTATGATGCCTGTCCAGAGGGAAATATTTAACTGAGACTGCATATAACTGCCGTCTAATATCATCTTGAATAATGAGGAACATGGATATCGAAGTCGGCTCCAATCTCTACCGCAATTCGAACGGAACCATTGAGATCGAAGGTGTGCCGCAAATTCACGTGGCTCGGCATCCCGCGACCGGTATGCTCCTGGTCAATTTTGCCCTGTTTGACTCGAACGGCCGAATGCTCGCCAAAGTGGTGGACAGCACCATGATGTTCAACGAACGGCGCGCCTATGAACTGACGAAGACAGCCAAGGGCATGGCCATGAAGGATACCGCTTCCGGGAAGATTCTGCTCCAGCTCGAGGCGAAAGCCCCAGATGCGGTCTCCTTTTCACGCGGAGAGTTTCACACGATAAAAGGCCACCTCTTCCAAGTCTCACCGACCGAATGGAAGCTCGAGAAGCAGCACAAGAGCGGGCTGACGCACGATACACAAGGAGGCGCTGTTTCTATCGGGTAGACGAAGACGCCCGAGGCTCCGTCACCGTCGGGATGACGACAAGATTTCCGTTCTTGATATCGACCGATGCGGTATCCCCGTCCCGCAACTCTCCCTTCACCAGCAAGCGCGCAATCGGTGTTTCCAGCTCCTGCTGAATGAGGCGCTTGAGCGGTCTCGCTCCGTAGACCGGGTCATAGCCGCGCGCTCCCACATGTGTGAGCGCCGTGGGAGTGACGGCCAGTGTAATCCGGCGTTCCTCCAATCTGCTGCGCAGGCGTTCCAGCTGAATCTCCACGATCTTGATCAGCTGTTCGGTGCCGAGCGGATGGAAGACCACCATCTCGTCGACACGGTTCAGAAACTCAGGTCGAAAATGTTGCCGTAGTTCGCTCATGACCACCGTTCTGACCTGTTCGTAGGTGGCGCTGCGTTGCTGCGCCTCCAAGATGTGCGGGCTGCCGATATTGGAGGTCATGATCAGCACCGTGTTCTTGAAGTCGACCGTGCGGCCTTGTGAATCGGTCAGGCGGCCGTCATCCAGGACCTGCAGCAGGACATTGAAGACGTCGTGATGCGCTTTTTCGATTTCATCGAACAGGATCACCGAGAAAGGACGCCGGCGAACGGCTTCAGTCAGTTGACCCCCTTCGTCGTAGCCGATATAGCCCGGCGGCGCGCCGATCAAGCGGGCGACGGTGTGCTTTTCCATATATTCGGACATATCGATTCTGATCAGATTTCCTTCGTTGTCGAAGAGAATCGCGGCCAAGGCCCGGGCCAGTTCGGTTTTGCCGACTCCCGTGGGCCCCAGGAAGAGAAACGAGCCGATCGGACGATTCGGATCCTTGATGCCCGAACGGGCGCGCAGCACGGCATCCGCAACGGCTCGAACACCTTCATCCTGTCCCACCACACGTTGATGGAGCAGCTCTTCGAGTTTCAGCAGCTTGTCGGTTTCTCCCTCGAGTAAACGAGAGACCGGAATGCCGGTCCATCGGCTGACCACGGCGGCAATTTCATCTTCATCGACCTCTTCTTTCAGGAGCTTGGTCTCATCCTGCTTCTTTCCTAAGTGCTGCTGTTCCAGAGACAGCTCTCGTTCCAACCGGGGCAGTTCGCCGTACCGGAGTTCGGCCACTCGATTGAGGTCATAGGCTCGCTCTGCCTGATCGATCTTCAGCTTGATGTCCTCGATCGCCTCGCGTGTTTTTCGAAGCCGGGAGACGGAAGCTTTTTCCGATTCCCACCTGGTTTTGAGGGCTTGTAAGTCACGCTGCTTCTCGTTCAGTTCGGCTTCGAGCGTGCTCAAACGGGCCGCGCTTGCGGCATCCTTCTCCTTTTTCAACGCCTCGCGTTCAATTTCCAGCTGCAGCACCTTGCGCGAGACCTCGTCCAATTCGGCCGGAAGGCTGTCGATTTCCGTTCTGAGGCGCGCCGCGGCTTCGTCGACCAAGTCGATGGCTTTATCGGGGAGGAACCGGTCTGAAATATAACGATGCGAGAGCTTGGCCGCGGCGACCAGCGCGCTGTCCTTGATCCTTACACCATGGTGTACCTCATAACGCTCCTTGAGGCCGCGCAGGATGGAAATGGTGTTTTCCACGGATGGTTGGTCGACCAGGACCGTCTGAAAGCGGCGTTCCAATGCGGCGTCTTTTTCGATGTGTTTGCGGTACTCATCGAGTGTGGTGGCGCCGATGAGGTGCAACTCGCCCCGCGCCAGCATCGGCTTCAACAGGTTGGCCGCATCCATCGCGCCTTCGGCGGCTCCAGCCCCAACGACCGTGTGCAATTCATCGATGAACAGGAGAATTTGACCCTGAGAGGATTGGATTTCTTTTAAGACGGCCTTGAGCCGCTCTTCAAACTCGCCGCGGAACTTGGCGCCCGCGACGAGCGATCCCATATCCAAGGCGAAGAGCTTCTTGTGTTTGAGGCTCTCAGGCACGTCGCCTTTGACGATGCGGATGGCCAGCCCCTCCACAATGGCGGTTTTCCCGACCCCTGGTTCGCCGATGAGAACCGGGTTGTTCTTCGTCCGGCGGGACAAGATCTGAATCACACGCCGGATCTCATCATCGCGTCCGATGACGGGATCGAGCTTGCCTTGTCCGGCTAATTGGGTCAGATCGCGACCGTATTTCACCAACGACTGGTAGGTGCTTTCAGGGTCTTGACTGGTGACACGCTGATTCCCACGCACCTGCTGCAATCCGGACAAGAGGCGGTCTCTGGTGAGACCGAGTTTCTTGAAGACGCCTCCTTCCTGGACCATCGCCAGCAGGACGTGCTCGACGCTGAGAAAATCATCCTTCAGCGATTTTTGCTCGTCCTCCGCCCGGTTCAAAACCTGGGTGAGTCGGGCTGCCACATGCATTTGGCCGGGGGAAGCGCCGCCGCCTTGTACTTGCGGCAACTTGGCGAGGGCTTGTTCGACTGCTTGCCGGACGGCGGGGAGGGCAAGGCCAGCTCCCTCGAGCAACGCCGGTGTCGTTCCGCCCTCCTGATCAAGCAGTGCCAGCAGGACGTGCTCAACATCGATGCCTTGATGGCTTCGACGTTGCGCGTGAGCGGAGGCGGCCTGCAAGGCCTCCTGCAGCTTGATCGTCATTCGGTTCATGTCCATGGTTATTCACCCGTATAAATGTATGTCGATGAACCATCTGATAATCATCAGGAGGTGCAAGTCAACCGAGAATCTATATTCTGCCGGCGACGCGACTAGATCTTGACCTCTTCGCCAATCCCGACTAGGGTACGGAATTGGTATGGTGAACCTCGTTTCGGCCACACTCCAGCTGTATCGGCAAGCCGTATACGCGACGGGACGCTCGCTCGCTCGAAGCTGGATGACCATGGTGGCGCTCATCGCGTTTGCGGTCCTGTTCCTGGGTGTCGCGAGGGTCGCCGCCCCGTTAGGAATGGCTGGAGGATTTCTGCTCGGTATCGCGAATGCCCTGTTGGTAGGCGCGACGCTTCGGCTGATCGAACAGTCTCTCAGCGGGTCGCGAAGCATCCAGCTGGCGGATGTGACCGAAAGCTTCGGGCATTACTTTTGGGACGTGATCGGCGTCGGATTTGTATTGTGGCTGCCTACCTTGTTGTTGGATATGGGTATGCAGGCCAATCCGTACGGCCAGTTCCTGTTGTCGGCGTTTCTTCTCATGGTCTTCATTCTGTTGAATCCGGCGCCGGAAGTGATCTATCAAGTCCGACACGATTCAACCCTCGACGTCTTTAAGACCGCCTATGAATTCGTGTTGGAGCATTGGATCGAGTGGTTCTTGCCGTTTGTGGTGCTCATCCTACCTCTGGTGCTTTCTCCAAGCGGCCTGCAGGAGTTTTTTTCGCTTTCCGGCAGTGTCGGCCGGGGGGCCGGCCTCGACTTCCTGCAAATTCTCATGCTGCCCTTCACCGCCATAGGGGGATGGTTGTCCTACGTGGGGATCGATTCCGACGCGCAGGGGATCCTTCTTTTGCTGCTAACCCCGCCTATGACCATGGCAATCTTGCTATTCCGCGGCCATCTTTTTGCATTACTCCGTGGATCTTCCAGACGGCAACGTCTGTTCTCTCACCAGCTTGACGCCAGACAGTAGGAGACTACGTTTCGCAACACGCTGTTGCCTCAGTTCTTTTCGTTACACTTGGAGCAACTCCAGTCAGTTCTCAGTGCCTTTGCTGTCTAATGAGCTTGTGATTTGGAGCTGAAATAGTGTATGGGTTATCCTACACCTGAGTTCGGCCCCTTCATGATGCTGTCCAGGTGAGGCACGGACTCATGCGGCTTTCAATATTTTGGCGCCTGGTCATGACCTCCCTGGTCATTATTACAGTCATGGGGGGGGTCAATCTTTACGCGCTCTTTCAGCTTCGACAATTGACGGCCATGAGCACGCAGATGGCATCCTACCATTATCCGGCCGTCGAATCCGCGAAGCGGCTCTTGGGTTCGGTCTACGCTCAATTGAACAGTGAAAAAAAGTTCCTCGCAACAAAAGATCAGACCTTCCTGACGAATTTGACTGAGGAAGTTGACGAGTTCCAGCGTAATCTTCAGCTCTTACAGAACCAGGAAAGCTCCGCTCAAGGATTGAAACTGCTGCGGGAGACAGGCGATTTGCTGCAAGAACGGTTGAGGCTTTTCCGGGACGAATTCCAGAAGGTGAAAGGGAGATCCCGTCAAGCCGTTCTGGAGTATGAAACAAGACGTGATGCCCTCATGGATCAGATGTCTTCCTCGATTCAGAGCTACATCGATCTGCATGAGGTGCGGGTGAGCGTCGGGGTAAGCGAATCACGTTCGAGCGCGGCTCAAGCCGAAGCTGTCACGGAACAACTTGTGCTGGTTGCCCTCGTGTTTGGGTTGGGACTTGCCGGCATCGCCAGCTATACGATCTTGCGCCCGCTCCGGCAGCTGCAAGGGCACATCAAACAGATCGGACAAGGGAATTTCGGCACGTCCCTCCAGATCAAGGCTCCCGCCGAGCTGCGAGATCTGGTGGATACCGTGAATTGGATGGGCAGAAAGCTGCAAGAGATCGATGATATGAAAACGGAATTCTTGGCGCACGTGTCCCACGAGTTGCGCACGCCGATGGCCTCGATTCAAGAGGGGACGCATCTGCTCCTTGACGAAATTCCCGGGCCACTGGTACAGGAGCAGCGAACGACCCTCCGGATCATGGCCGACAGCAGCCGGCGCTTGATCCACCTGATCAACACGATTCTGGATCTGTCGAAAATGGAAGCCGGCATGATGGAATACCGCATCGTCCCGATGGATCTCCACAGAATCGCTGAAATCTCCATCAACAAGGTTCGTCTTCTTGCCGACTCCAAGCATGTCCAGTTGGTGTTAGAAAGTGTCGGCGAACGGGCTTGGGTCAAAGCAGATGCCTCTCGTCTTGAACAGGTGTTGGACAATCTTCTGTCGAATGCTCTGAAATTCAGCCCTGAGGGAGGTGTGGTAAAGGTTCATATGAACCCCGATCTACAAGCCGGAGTTCTCGAAGTTTCCGTTTCTGATACGGGACCCGGAATCGCCCAGGAAGATCTCCCGCATATTTTCGAACGTTTCTACCAGGGTCGCACCAAAGTAAAGCAGACGGCGGGGAGTGGGTTGGGTCTGGCGTTAGCCAAGAAGGTGGTCGAAGCCCATGGTGGACGAATCTGGATTGAAAGTGAGAAAGGCAAGGGGGCGACTGTACGGTTTATCCTACGGTTGACGAAACCGGAAAAGGCAGGGCAATCGTGAGCAGAACAACTCCATTTATTACAGCTGGCCACTTTGTGATTTGTCTCTTGTTAGTCGGATGTGCCTCCTGGACGACACCAATCCCCCCGTCTCGTCCTTATTTCACTGCCGAACCACAAGAAGTCAAAAGCTTTCAAATGCTTACGAGAAAACAAGAGGGTTTGACTCTAAAGTGTGGGCAGTCAAGCTCCTGTGACCACGTGTATTTTACACTCGGCCTACTAGGTCTCTATGAAAGTCGCGAAGTTGCAGAGAAATATTTCGGCAAGGTCTTGGCGGTGGCTCCTATGAGCCAACTGGCAGAGTCGAGTAAAGCCTGGCTCCAACTTTTGAAGGAGCCTGTTGTTCCAGGACGGAAAGCCTGGTCCGAAGCAGTGGTTACTGCCCCTGCCATTGCCGAGACCAACACATCATTGGCGCTGACTGCCGATCGTCTGGTGCGGGATTTGCTAGACAGGGAAATGGTCATCCAACAGCTTCGCTCCTCCAGGGAAGACGATTCTGAAGCGGTTGAGGCCTTGCAGCGCGAACTAGTGGATCGAGACCACAAGATTGAGTCACTGCAATCGAAGAAAGAGTCAGTGAAGACATCAGCCGATCCGTCAGTGATTCAAAATCTGCAAAAGCAGCTCGCCGAGCGGGACAGAAAGGTGGAGGAGCTTTCGACGCAGCTGGAGGCATTGAAGCGTATCGATCAGGAAATGCGGGAAAAGGTGCGCCCAATCCGCCCCCCGGTGACCGTTCCGGTGCCGGGTCCTGAAATGACACCCTAGCAAATACAACAAGGAACATTGAACATGGAACAAGAGAATATTCTCGTAGTCGACGACGATGAAGGCTTGCTGCATCTGCTGAAGATGCGGTTATCCGCCATGGGATTTACAGTCACGCCTTGTACGACAGGGCAGGATGCGGTCGGTGAGGCGAAGAAAACCATGTTCAATTTGGCTATCACCGATCTGCGTCTTCGCGGAGAGGACGGACTCGACGTGACCGAAGAGCTGCTGAGAAGTCATCCCGGACTTCCGGTCATTATTCTCACGGCCCATGGAAGCATTCCCAACGCGGTGGAGGCGATGCAGCGAGGGGCGTTCGGCTATCTGACGAAACCGTTTGATGACAAGGAACTCAAGGCCACCATTGAAAAAGCGCTTGCTCAGCAGCGGATGAGCCGCGAGATTCAGCGTCTTAAATCACTGGTCAAGGAACTGTATGGGCTTGAAAATGTCGTGGCGCGAAGTCCGGCCATGCAACGGCTCTTCCAGCAAATCGCGCAGGTCGCCGATTCGGATGCCACCATCTTGCTCTTTGGAGAAACCGGCACCGGCAAAGAAGTGATGGCGCGTGTCATCCATACCAACAGCCGACGCAATAAAGGTCCCTTCGTGGCGCTCAACTGCGCCGCCATACCCGAAACGCTGTTCGAGAGCGAGCTGTTCGGACATGTCAAGGGCGCCTTTACGAGCGCCCATGGGGCGAAGCGAGGGTTGTTCCAAATGGCCAACGGCGGTACGCTGTTCCTCGATGAGATCGGCGAGATGCCGCTGTCCATGCAGGTGAAATTATTGCGTGCCGTGCAGGAGCGGGAGATTCGGGAGGTGGGATCCGAGACCTCGGTCAAAGTCGATGTTCGCATCATTGCCGCGACCAATAAAGACCTCGGAGAGGCCGTCAAGAACGGGACGTTCCGGAACGATCTGTACTATCGCATTTCCGTGGTCCCCTTGTTCGTTCCGCCGTTAAGGGATCGCCGCGACGATATTCCGCTTTTGGCGCAACATTTCCTCAAGCTCAGTATGAAACGGGCCAATAAGGATGTGAAAGGATTCACGCCCGCCGCGCTCCATCGGCTCATGATCAATCCCTGGCCCGGCAACGTACGGGAGCTGGAAAACGTGGTTGAAAAAGCGGTGGTGATGTCGCGACAAGACATGTTGACGCCGGACTTATTGCCGGCCGTCAGCGTGTCGGCCGAGTCTCCGCTCAAACCGCTTACGGAAGCCAAAGAGGAATTCGAACGGACTTACCTGAAAAATGTGCTCCAGTTGACGGGGGGGAATATCTCGCGCGCCGCTCAGTTTGCCGGCCGGTACAGGGCCGACTTTTATAAGATGCTGCGAAAGTACGGCCTCCACCCTTCCACGACGAAGGGAAAATCGGACTCCGAACTGGATGAGCTGGAAAGCGAAGTGAATTTGACGGAAGCGGAGCGATAGATCTCGACCTTCGATCGCAATGCATCGGTGGACTTGGAAAGGCCGCGTCTCGAGCGACGCGGCCTTTCTGTTTGAAGACGCGTGCTCCTGATGACCGGTTTCTTCATCTGGTAGGTCCCGGCTGCTTCATTGCGTCGTGACCTTTTGCATTGCAGTCAGAGCAGTCGGCGCTTAGGATATTCTTGGCTGATTGCCGCCATATTGAGAAAGGAGCGATACCTATGATGCGATATGGGAAATCCATAATTGTCCTCGCAGGGACATTGATCATGGCCTCTACCGTCACACTGGCGCCGCCGCCGGTTCTCGGCGAAGGAGGGGCTCGCCGTGATGTGGTACGTCAAGCGGCCGAATCGGCGGGGGCGGAACGCGCCGCGCCGTTGTCGCTGTCCCAACATGCAACGATCATGAGTCGGGATGGACAAGTGGTTCGCAAAGGCAGCAATGGATGGACGTGTGTACCCGACGATCCCAATACATCTGGTACGGACTCAATATGCATGAACGAACCGTGGCGTAATTTTGGGGAGGCTCTGAAAGACAAAAAGAAACCCGCGGTCACGCAAGTAGGGATTGCGTACATGCTTCAAGGTGACAGGCCTGTGAGCAACACCGATCCCTATTCCACAGAACCCAAGCCTGGAGACGAGTGGGTGGAAGGAGTCGGCGCGCATCTCATGATTCTGCTTCCGGATGCAGGGGTCCTGAAAAATGTGCCGACCGATTCGAAAAACGGAGGACCGTGGATCATGTGGGCCGGCACCCCTTATGCGCATTTAATGGTTCCCATCGACAGTTACCCGTCGCGATAACCGGATACCGGTATCCCTTATCCGTTCAGGGATTGCTCAAGCAGTGGAAGGCCTGAGCAATCGCTTTCCCCTCGAACTGCTATGAGGCCAAGAACGATGATTGGTCGCGTCCGTGCAAAAAGAAATCGAAATAGTCGGCGTATCTTGCGACGCAGGAGGCTGGTCAGAATTCTGTTTTACAGAACGGTCGGCAAAATGGCGGCTTAAAGCGGCTCAGGCACGTTTTTGAGTAATTCAGTCGCGCAGAGCCGCACGACTCCGGCCTCGTCTTTGGTGAGATGCTCCCCTCGCGCCACAACACGTTGTATCTGTTCACTCACTGCAATAAAGTTCACGATCTCCTGTCTGAAGCCGTTCATGTAAGTTTCCATGCGAGCAAACCTCCATGCGTTGTGAGGGGGTTGAGCGTGTAGTACGTTCAGATAGTGAAGATAATCTCTCAGCCGGCCCAGTCAAGGCCCCCAAGATATTCGGCTCGAATTTAAAGGGACTACACTACTCGTCGCGCGAGAATTGCCGAGTTGCAGAAGGCGGGTATGATGCCGTGAGATTCGCGGTTTACAAAGATCAACTCGACCACACGCATTCTGCCATGTCTGCCTGATGATGCAGCTGCTCGCGTACCGCAAAAGCACCATGCTCCCGCATCCATTGTCCGAGTGCGGCTGCGGACTTTTCTGTCAGGGCGCAGCCCACGCAATCAGCTTTGGACATGCGGTAGGCTAGGCTCGAGATATCTCATTTCAGGCCGGGAATACTCCTAAAGACCACAAATTCCGGCAAGTGCCAGGACTTCCTGTCAAGGTCTAGTCCCCTGGATGCTTGGGTTTTTGGTCGAGCAAGAGAGAAAAGTCTGCGTCGAGAGATCAGTGGAGAGGTTCTCGGATGGGACCGCGTCCATCGATCTCACCTCGTGCTACCTCCAGCGCTGCCGCTTCCGCCTGCTCACGAGTGGAGAAGCTGCCGGCGGCTTGCCCGGTTGACCTCGACAATCCTGTTGGCCTAAGTTCAAGTATGGTGTACTCGCAGATCCATGCTCCATCGTCCTGCTGACAGGACTTCAATTGGATCGACCGCCCTTCATAGCTTGATCCCGTCATTGTCCTTACCTCCGGCTGATGAACGCCAGACACTGCCTCCGCGCGGGCATCGAACGCTGTTGTAACCCCAAGAATAGCCGTGAACATGAAATGCGCTTCCGATTCCGGGAGCGCGTTCTTTTCCGGCAGAGGCTTCTTGATTGGCACACAGGCTGACAAAAAGGAAGCCGCGGATCGGTGAAATACCGGCCTTCGATTGTCCATCGGCATTGTCTTCCTATAGTTCCTGAAGAGCGCTGACGCTCCCGCGCCACGCTAAGTCGCCGGGGTTGATTGGAGGACGATACATTCCAGAATGAGTACTCGCCACCTGGGAAAGAGACTAGGGCCAAAGAAGCAAGCCACCGGTCTCAGATGGCTTATATCGAATGGAAGCGAAGAAGCGTGACGTTGAAGTATTCTTGTCGGCGCTTCCCAATAGGGGAGGAGAATCCGCTCCGGTGATTGTCCTTCGCCGATGGGATCAGTGAATGTAGAAAGGGTGAGCAGCCTATGGCACGACGATGGCTGGGATAAACGGAAGATGTATGAGTGCAGGCCGTTTGAAGCTGCGATCACTCCTTGTCAGAGTCTTATGGTTGCAAAGTTCCTAGGCTCGTTATTTGGTGGTACAGACCGGATTAGTGGAACGTGGCGAAGTCAGTTCTGAAGCTTGCAAAGGCTTCGGCACAGCGAGCGCCTCGAAGGACTTGGGGGCAACCTCGGCAGACTTTGCCGCTCGACTTTTGCGTCGGTTGTGAGAGATGGTCCGATCGATGATGGCACCACAATTTATGCAGTTCCAGGTGTAGAATGCGAAAAAGAAGTCTGAAAGCCGCTCGAGCCTCAACATACCATTGCATTTTGGACATTCCATAACCCCTCCTCCGATATAAAATGAAAGCTCCGAGGAGGGGAGCAAATTCTGATCCTTGAGAGACAACAATATTTTCAGCGGTTTGGAACGTTCCCGCATTCACAATTGAACACAGACCGACGCTCTGCGTACACTGTGGTACGCGGCCTACCGAAATGGCCTCCTTCGCCCGATTTGCCGAAGGCATAGCTCCCGGCTACCCAACCGATCGTCTTCCCGGGAGAATCTTACCGATTGCGATGAGGCTACTCCTCGACGAGTAGAATGTACTGCGGTAATCACTGACGAGGTATCGCAACGGGTCACTCCTCCGTTTCAGCGCTTGGTCGACCTGGCAACCAAGGATGACGTCAGATATGTGCCTCACCCCCCAGCAGAATTAGTGTCACAAACAGAGCTAGTGCCTAGTTGTTGCGCATCTCTGGCTTCTTGTAGGTTCAGACGCCTGAGGTCATAGTGGGTGAATGGAGAGCGACAATGCTGAAATATAAGCAACGCAGGATCGACGTAGCTCCCGTACGGCAGGCTGATGGAACATGGCATTGTTCGTATATCATTTTTGAATTCAGACAAACCTGCTGGGGGTGCCAGACAGGGAGCCCTGACGGCAGTTTCTCGTCCCGCAAAGAAGCTACATTGGCAGCTCTGAAGGAGGCGAAACATATGGCCGAGGCACTCGAACAGTTTACGCTGCCGCCGAAGCGTTACAGCAGATCCAGCAGATCAGTGCACTGATAAGTCGCGGCGGCTTTCTCACGAACGCTCACATCATCGATAGGGCACAGCTAGTGGTAAATCGCCCACCGGCCCAACCGAAGATCGGTGGGGAGCTGGCAAGACGATCCACCCTGCGGTTTACACAGACCAACCCAAAATGAAACTCCGAGTAATGTAACTTATCCAGAACAGCGGAAAGTGGAGCCCAGCCTGCTATACGGCTGATGGGCATGTGACATGGCGTTGCATTGAACAGGCAGAGTTCGGCAGGGGTAGGGGGCTTACGGGCACACCGGATTGACCACGCTTATCAAGAAAAGTCACCGCTCAACTTGATAACGGGTCCTCGGCATCGATAAGACGTTTGGCCTTTTGAAGAGCGGCTGCTTTCGCCTCTTGTTGTGTAGCGAAGGAGCCGGCAGGATAGGACGATACGCAAGCCGATTTTATTGGAGAAAATTGAATAAACACATTTCGACAACGCCATGTTCCATTGTCGGCTTGGCTGACGAATAGCGAGATGGTGCGTCCCTTATACTCGTGCCTTGATGAAGGATCGATAGCAGTACATTCCATGGACACTCCTGTCCAATGAGCCCTTCTGCTCAATTCTCCGTCATTCACTCCAATTCGGAGCAAATGTTCCGACCCGACCACAAATTGCCGGATTTCCTTTCGCCTCGATTCCATGAGTGAAAGTCTTTCTGCCCAATGATGCCGATCACACTGTACAGGATTGCCCGACTCTAAACATCGTCAGGGTACATCCGCAATCAGGAAATTCCTGAATCTGCTCGATTTCTACCCGTAGAGGTGGGGGGAGGTGGGTCTTCATTTCGTCTAGGTACTATTCAACCTTTCCCACACTGTGTCGTGGCTGTGCTCTCCTGACCTGACTAGACAAATGGGGACACTGGAATGCTCCATACAGGTAAATGTCCGCACTGCAATAAATTGCTCTTTAACGCAAGTATCGAGCGTTTACCTATTCATCAGAATGATGATAAGAAGTGGCACGGCGCAGCCCTTGTCTGCCCTTTCTGCCAGAAGATTTTAAACGTTTCTATAAATCCAATTGCTTTGAGGAACAATATCGTGAACCAGCTGTTTGATCACTTGAAGCGACAGAAGTAGGCAGGGGAAAAGTCATACTCGCGGATGGCGGCTTTCTCAATACCTTCCAAACGGCACACCTACTTCCTTCAGAGGCATGCGCTTCATTTGCGAAATGCAGCGCGGAGATATGGGGAATGCGGTGCGATTCGGCGCTCGCGCCACAGGGGCAATCCCTTGTTCACAAGGTGTCTTCAGACATGTCCAGACAGATGTGAGTTAGGAATCCCGATGATCGCAGGTGAGTTTCCGCTTGTATGTCATGGACAGTTTCCGGCGACGCGATATCCGGCCTGTTCCGCCGCTTCGACACTCACAAACGCGATCCGGTTGCCTTCGGAGACCTTATCATAGCCAGGACAGTCGACGCGGTGGTAGATGTGGCTACGCCTGTTCCCAATGACATCGGAAGCTCCGGGCGAAGGGCCCGCGTTCTGAGGGATGGGCTGGGAG
Source organism: Nitrospira sp. (assembly GCA_024760525.1). NCBI lineage: Bacteria > Pseudomonadati > Nitrospirota > Nitrospiria > Nitrospirales > Nitrospiraceae > Nitrospira > Nitrospira sp. The sequence continues at coordinate 2,625,846 of CP060499.1, read as the reverse complement.
GCTGAAGGCGGGCAGGTGAAGTCCGATGCCTCCGGCACTTGGTTTCGCTGTAGCTTGCGAAAGATCCATGGCGGGGTCGGTGCCGGATCTTTCCAGAGCCCACGTTTCGCCTCGCGAGCGTCTTCCTCCAGCTGTTGCAGCTCCGTATCGGCGGAGTACCGGCAGAACCACCAGGCCAGTCCAGCTTTGACGAGTTCCTTGTTCAAGTGTCGGCCATCGGCAAGAAACACGTCGCCGATCGTCTGCTCATATTTGTCCTGCCCTTTGTTCTCGATGGTGAGGTGCTGCCCCGTGGTGATTTCTTCGATAAACTTCATAGCGTGTTGGCTGAAGTGTTGCCCCTTATCAGGTGCATCAATCCCATTTAGACGAACTCGTTCGACGCCTTGTTCGTGTTCGACGTCGAAGGTGTCGCCATCGATGACGGAGATCACTTTACCCGCAAAGTCCGAGGCTCCACTGAACGATGGAAAGAATATTAAGAGCAGGATTGGAAGAGACCAGGACGGTTTCATTCGCAGACAGTGATAAAGATACTCTAATGGGTCCAGTATATGCGGTAATGCTTTGGGCGGGCAAGCTTCATGGGGTCGGATGGGCTCCTGCCTTGAGGTTTCTTCGGGTTTGGATTTGGGCTTTGATTCGGCGTAGGTTCATCATGCCAGATCGCAAGCAGGGTGTCACGTCGGACAGGAGTTAAATTTTACCGAAATCGTCCTTTCTAACGCATAGAGGCACCGAAAGACCCCTGGCCCCAGGCACAACGTCCAGCGTTTTCCTCCAGGTAGTCCAGGCGCTGCACCGGTACGGGGTTTAGGTTCCAAATTCGATTTGCGGCACCCTGAGAATATGGAGACGTATTCTAATTTGGATTGCAGTCAGCTGAGGCATGTTCAGTTCGGCGATCGGTCCCTCTGTTCGCTCGAATCCACAGCGCATGGTTCAGATTGTCAACATTGGCCGTAATGCGGTCTCCTTTGTTAACAGGAGGTTTCTCAGTCGTCTCGTCGGTCAGTACGCTCACTTCTTTGCCATCTTCATCCTTCAGAACATAGGTGGTGCCGTCCACGCGGAGTACTTCACCAAAAAGCATATGGCTCTTACGCACCGCATTGTGTTCCGCTTGCATCGCATTTTTCCCGGGTGATATGTCGCATGGGCTTCCCATCATTTTCCCCTCCTCTCTAGATCCTACACAACCAACCTGTAAAATGGTGGCGAGTCCTAATAACAGTAATGTGTTGGTTGGAAGGCCGGCTGAAGTGACAATCATGGTACCTCCCGGTTATGGTGGTTGACGTTCATTACTGTATCTTTTCAAGAGGTAACCATGAGCTCGGCAGCTTCCTAGTTTTCGTACAGAGACATCCAGCACCCTGAGGCTGCTCCCGTCAGGCCGAGCTTCAACCCATAGCCACGTTCTCCCTATGTGTTTCCCTAGTATAGAAGTTCCTCACGCGTAGTTACGATTTGATCAGGGTGTTCAGCGTAGAGTTGGTCGGTCACATTCAACCAGGAGACGACTATGACGATTCGACACATGGGCGCTTGTATGGTGATGGCGAGCGGAATTCTCTTCAACGCGGGCTGCTCCTTGATGATCGACCAACCAAAAGGGAACACTCCCTCCGAGAGCACCTTGAAAGATCAATCACAAAGTCTCGCGGGAGTGTATTCAGACCTTGGATCCGACGGCTCCATCCAGCCCCATTCCGAATCAGTTGGCCAGGGAGGGCGGATCAACGGTCTGATTATTCTCGGTGGACCGGCAGACATGCCCGATATGAAAACGGGCAGGACGACGATCAAGGGGGCGACCGACACCACGCCCACGGTGAGGATGGGAGAAACAACGTTTAGCTCCGGATCCGGTCCGAACAGCGCGGGGTCACCGGGTAGAACGCCTGAAGCTGGCAACAAGTAGGCGTGTGGCCTCAACAATCGAAGCGGCGCCCCACCGATTGAGGCCAGGAATCCATATCCGCTTTGCGGCGTTGGGGGGAACAGGCCGGTAGGACCGGGTGAAGTTGCTTCAAGGTCTGAGGATGGAGGACCCCATCATCCCCTGAGTACATCACATTAAGAGAGAATGCAACACCATGACGGGTGGCTGGGTGTGCCCATCATGCCAGGTGGGGAGACATAGTGAGACGGCCGTCCTTACACAGGTTGAAGAGCCGATCTCATGCCCGTTGCCTCGTTCGTCGCTCCTCGGCTGAGGTCCCGTCTTGACCTCGCATCAGTGGATCACGCTCAGTCTGCGAGAACCCTTAGGCGGTGGTGCAAACCGTTCGAGTGCATCGACTCTACGTCTTGCCTCGTTCAGGGCCGCCGTTGTGGCCTCCTCGCGGGAGGAGAAATTGCCATCGAGGCACCCTGTCTGGCATCCCCAACAGGTTTGTCTGGATTCAATGATCATATAAGGGCAATGCCAGGTTCCATTCGCTTGTCGTACGGGAGCCACGTCGATCCTTCGCTGCTTATAGTATTCCATTGTCATCTCCCTTGTTCGCAGTGCCGTGTCTCGCTACCGTTGATCGGCTAACTGGATTGGTTGACTTTATAAGAACCGACGATCCCCAACCATGAGGGACAGACTGTATTTTTGAAAGTAAAACTACTGAATGTTGAAGTACACAGACCTGATTATCGCTTTTGGCCGAATGGACCTAGGAAGCCCCCAAAGATCAGGTCGGGAGGGCCAGCCGCTCGTTTCCCACGAAATAAGATGGACTGTCGTGTGGTCTTCGTCCGACTTTGCACCGATCCGCTTCAGTCCATTTTGTCGTTCCCGTTCAATCAGTATTAACATCTGTCGCGCTCTTGAACCGGCATCCTGCTACCGACACAAGCTGGGATTCCCGTATTCGATGTGCGACATCTAGTCAAATAGCGCCTGCTTGGAATAGAGTAGTCCGCCGACAATGGGTGTTGCGGTCGAGACGTAATCACCAAGCCATTGTGCCATCCACATAGAGGGAGGAAGTATCATGCACGTCGACGACAGATGGTTAAGGGGTATCGGTGTGCTAGGGGTGATACTCGGAAGTTTGGTTGCCGCAGAGTGGCATTCTGCCAATGCGCTCGAAGGGGAACAAAGCCCGCCGACAGATCAACCGAGTTTCTTACAAAGCTGGGATAAGAAGTTACCCGGCACCGCGCGGTTTACCGTCTTGGCTGATTTTGGTGGGGCAGCGGTGCGGGATAAGGAAACAGGGTTGGTCTGGGAACAATCCCCGGAGACGAAGACCGTGAATTGGACAACCGCACGATTTCAGTGTACGAGCCGCAAAATTGGGGGGCGCATGGGCTGGAGACTGCCATCGGTGCACGAATTGGCAAGCTTGGTAGATCCTTCCGTCTCACCGGGCCCCACGCTACCGGCAGGCCATCCCTTCGTGAACGTGCAGGCTGCCCACTATTGGTCGGCGACGTCGTTTGCCGGTAAACCGACCCACGCGTGGAACGTGGGATTCGTCATGGGGATGGTGCACGACATAAAAGTCACGGACAGTCACAACGTCTGGTGTGTGCGCGGTGAGAACAATGCGAATGCGTACTAACTCAACGATGACTTGGCGCCTCGCGTATGTACAGCGTGAGCGAATGTGAACGGGAGATGCGTCGCCTCGCTCGAAGAAATTGAAATTGTTAAGCCGATCGATAGTCTATGGCTCAACTGTGGCTGAGAGAGAACCGGTTGAGTTGAGGGGGATCTCTGACAGGATCGCGTGAATTAATGACACCGCGCGCAATTTCCAGTGCGGCCGCTTCCGCCTCGTCGCGAGTACGATAGTCGCCTACAGGGTATCCCGATTCGCTGAACGCCCGTGTCGGCCAGAATTCTACGATGGTGTATTCACAGACCCATGTCCCATCATCCGCCTGGGCAGACCACAATTTGATCGATCGTCCATTATACCCGGATTCCGTCCAATCGCTTCCTCGGTCGGCATGCTCGTGAGAAGCTCGGCTGCCTTTGGAATGTAAATCAAGATAGATGTCCGCGTGAATCGATGACATGGTGCACCTCCCTGAATGCGGAAGTCTCCACCGCGTGAGATTCATGGCTGTGGGTTGTCCCTCAGTCGATGTTTCTCATAGTACGGCAGTATGAGGTAGGGGGTGGCCTAGGAAATCCACCAGGTCCCTGATCCTATAGACAAAGGGGAGGGTAGGCTGACTCAATCTGCGTTCGCAGAGATGCTCGCGAAATAGAGCTGGCAGCGGCAAAATCGTGGGCGAGCTGCCAGGGATTCGGCAGGAAACGGTAGACTTAGGAAACAGGCGGTCGTGGAGCACAGATGGACATGCGTGGCCGTCAACAATCGACCAGATGGCAATGCGCCGCTAGCGATCCACGTTCGCGCGGACGCGCTATAGACCGACCGATCATGAGATTGCCTTGATATGAAGATTCCCCGATGATATAAGTCACACGCGTACTGAATCGATCGTGCCAGAGAGTCAACCAGTGACAACCATTCTTCGGAGTTTCGGGATTAGCCTGGCGGTGGCGATGATGATCGCCAATTCCGCCTAAGCCGGCCTGCACTATCACGTCATCGACGTAAGGCCCCTGGCGGATTGATCTCCGTCAGGGGTTTTTTGTTGCGCACGAACACGAAGCACGTAACAGGAAGGGGGAAAGGGACATGGTCACTCTTCAGTCGATCGAGGCCGCTGCCTGTCGCATCCGACACTCGATCTATGAATCTCCGCTGGTCCACTCGAAAACGCTGTCCCGACTGACCGGCAATTCCATTTACCTCAAGCTGGAAAATCTGCAGATGACCGGGTCTTTCAAGGAGCGCGGTGCACTGAATCGCATCCTGACCATGACCGAGGACGAACGGCGAGTGGGTGTCATTGCGGCCTCAGCCGGGAATCATGGCCAAGGGGTGGCCTTCCACGCGACGCAGCACCACATCCCCGCCCAAATCTGGATGCCGCGATCAACGCCCCTCATCAAGCTCTCCGCGACTCGTTCGTACGGGGCAGAGGTCGTTCTCCACGGCAATGGTTATGACGAAGCGTGTGAGGCAGCCGTGGAAGCAAGTATCGAAAGGAAGGCGACGTTCATTCATCCCTTCGATGACGTGGCAGTCATTGCCGGACAAGGAACGATCGGCGTAGAGCTGCTGACGCAGAATCCGGCGCTGGATGTGATCGTCGTGCCGGTCGGCGGCGGTGGGTTGATCGGCGGCGTGGCCTGCGCGATCAAGAACCGAAACGCTCGGATTAAGATCATCGGTGTCCAGACAGCACGCTTGCCTTCGATGAGAGCCGCCCTTGAAGGCGAAGAGCCCGTCGGCCTTCCCGCGCAATCGACGCTGGCTGATGGAATTGCGGTGCGCAGAGCGGGCACACGCACGTTGCCGCTCGTAAAACAATATGTCGATGACATTGTAACGGTCGACGAAGACGACATTGCAGCGGCGATTCTGCTTTTATTGGAAAGTGAGAAAACCGTCGCGGAAGGTGCTGGTGCCATTGCCCTTGCCGCGGTTCTACAAGATAAAATGGGCCATCGTGGGAAAAACATCGCGGTGCTGGTGTCCGGCGGCAACGTTGATGTGAACCTATTGGCGAGAATCATTGAGCAAGGCATGGTCCGGGACGGACGACGCTTGCGTCTGCGGGTCCGTCTTCCAGACTATCCTGGCGCGTTAGAAGGCTTGGCTTCAAGGATCGCCAAGGCGGGTGCCAATATCGTGGAGACGTCGTACAACCGTGCTCACTATGGAGTCAGGTTGAACGAAGCGGCGATCGATATCACGATGGAAACTCGTGGACGCGATCATACGGCGGAACTCTTGGCTGCCCTGCAGGGCTCTCGTTACGAATTCAGTGTGGTCGAATAGGTGATCATGACGGAAATGAGCTCAACGCAAGACTCGCTCGGTAGTCGACCGATATAACATCGTCAACGAAGCCGACTTAAACGGGCCGCAGGATTGCTCCGGGATATTTGTGAACGAGAAAACACACAACGGCTTATACTTTCCCTTGAGCAGGGACCCATATGCATTTTGCGCTTCAAGGGACAAGAGAAAGGTCGGACCGATTCGCGGGCACGCTCATTGACGCCATGACACTCAGTGGCCGCAAGATCCCCCGTTTATGTTGACGTTCTTCAGATTACATATTCCGGGCTACCCGTCGGTTCCGACGTGAGAGACCTAGGCTCGACCCTATTCTCCATTGGAGATCTTTGCCGTGCGGTACTCAATGCCGTTGGATTGGGCCTAAATGGTCCCCGCCGAAACACGAACTGATTGCAGCCCAGGTCAGAAGTGGTCTTGATATTGACCAGCCGGAATCCGCGATTTGCGACGAACTCACAAATCTGGTCCACTTTGGCCACTTCGAACGGATAGTCGATCCAGTCGTGTGTGATCGACATGCCCCGCAAGCGCTCATAGATGGCGAACAGGTTCTTGCGCTGGAGAATTGACCTCAGCAACTCACGGCCGAAGAAATAAGGGATGAACACGCTCGACGTGAGGGCTTTACCGATGGTGCCCGAGCAGTGAACGCGCTTGACCATCCGCCACAAGTTCGACCGCTTCCCTTGATCATTGTAGAGCGCCATATAGAGCAGGCCGTGAGCACCGACCAGAGACATGGCGTTCTGAATGGCTCGCCACATATCGCCCGTGTGATGTAGCACGCCCCAGGAGTAAACGATATCGAAGATGCCGAGGGTATCGACATACACTTTATCCAGCACCGACCCTTCCTGAATCGACCAGTTTGGACAGTTCGGGCGATACCGGTCGCGCAAGGCTTTGGTGCACGCCACGGACTCAGGGTCATCGTCGAAGGAATGGACGTGTGCCCCCAGATTGCGTGCGGCGAGTGAGAACAATCCGTTGCCTGAGCCAATATCGAGAAATGAGTGGCCTCGCAGGTCGTCTATCTTGAGGAACTTCAACAAGGATCGCTCCGTTTCAACGATCCGCTTATCGTTGATCGTCTCAAGGAACCGCTGCCAATTCTTCCAGAAATCAATCCGCTGGCCGTTCATGCCTTCCTCCGTTCGCGGGTGCGTTCCCGAAGGTAGTGCTCCCACTCGTTGTAAGGGATCCAGTTCACAATGAACAAACAGGGGCCGGGCGGATGGTTCATATAGGAACCATCCATGCTGCCTATCAACTCCCTTGTAATCTCTCATGGAATCGCAAGTTGAATGCCATGAGAGATACACGCAGAGCACTGCGGGCTCTTTTTACATAGATGCAATGAGTTATACGTGGAAAGCGCACTGGGAAGACAGGAAGCAGGGAACTCAGTGTAGGAAAAAGTGGAGAATAGCGGTCTATCTTGTATGGTTATCACACTAGGAAGACCCCTGAGTCGAGTGGCGTGCCCACTAAGATTTGGACGGCATCAAAAACCTGGACGGTTCCATGGACCCACATCATGGGTTCGAGAATGTTTTGTGGGATGCAGCACGTGGGCAAAAGGCAAGGGCAACCGACTGGGCTACGGATGATGTAGGGGGAAGAACGCGCTGAGAAGGCGTCGGAACGAGGTTGACCTGTCTTCGTCCTAAATCGAGGCAGCTTGAAGATGTTCGCGTGGTAGATGAGCCACTACTTGCCATCTCATGAAACGTGCCTATCAGTCGAATGCTTCACCGCATCCAGGCGCCGAATCGTACCTTCGCAACTCTTCTATCATTCGATCGGCACACCTACGTACTCTGATGCGAATAGAGACTCACTTTGACTATTGGTGCGCCATGTAGGTCTTTGCCAGTCCTTTGAGCGGTCGCGTTATGATCAAAGCTCAGTATACAAGTGGCCTGCTTCGCCCCTGTGCCGAATGCCTGTTTCTTCTCAGGTCAATCAATGCCCCGAGGCGGATTCGCTCAGGGAGGCGGTCGTGCATGACTCGGATAGAATTGCCGTATACGATTCCAGCGGCTTGACCGGTGAAATCTTTCGCATCGCGGTCAGTGCATCCAGTTCAAAGATCATGAGACCCCAAGGACGGCCAACAACGAATTCCGGTGTTTGTCACGGAAGGAGCGAGATGGTTTCCTTGAGTAGGCTGGCATGCACGACGACAGCGAGCTTCACGGGGTAGTGCTGGGTTCGCTCGGGGAAGAGCTCTCTGACAATTTGGCTGGTTTGAACCTGCTGGATCAGCACACCTACGATGAATCGGTTGGTCTGACCGAGATGAGTGGCGTGGTTATACGTACGGTTATGATCTACAAAATAGACCGGTCCTCCACTATTACCGCCGAAGACTTCGAAATCCATCATAAAGGTTTTTGTTTTGTGTGTTGGGATCAAAGGATAGGACGCGATTTTACCACTACGCAATATAGGGAAACCCTCGCTGTTTGACTCAAAGCCCAATGGATAACCGAGAGAATACAGGGTATCGCCTGGATGGATTTCATAGCGACGCAGCATGTCATCATCAGCCAATAACGAAGTATCCAAGTGACTAGATATTGCGGATACCGCGGCGGATGGTAAGCGAACATACATGACGGCGATATCTGCCTTCGGATGTTTAATCCAAAGTGGTTCGCCCTTGTTTTTTATCGGAAGTGTAAATGGGACACGTGTCCACTCATTTCCTTCCGTTTTCTGGCGGAGATGAAGTGTGGCGAAGTCCTCTGCAATATCGGCCAACACATGCGCGGCGGTCACAAGCACGATACGGAGGTCAGGCTTGTCTTTTCGTTGATTGCCAATGAGGAAAACTGTTCCGGTAACAATCCCACTCTTCCCCTTCCCTTCGAGTCGGAAGGTGTTCTCCATGAGGATCGTGTTGAGATCATCGATTGGTCGTACACTCTCTTCCTCGGCATGGAGCAGAGGCTCCGACACGGGTATGGCTGGCAGGAGAAGGACCAATACCCAGATTAAAGCAGGAGATTGTCGTCGAAGTGCCGGCAACCAATAGCGCCACCCTTCCTCTCCGTCTTTGATGCTCAAGTGCCGTTACCTCCCTTTACAATGAGAACCTAATGGCTCTGGCTTGAATCGTTTCTATCCCAGATTTGTTGTCATGCACCCATCGCTCAGTTTCAGCGGAAGATTGCCATGCAGTCTCGAGCCACAGGAAGAGAGATGGGGGACGGTTCCGACCCCACCGCGGAGTCGTACTTTCCGAGGGCTCATGACGGAGAAACGACGATAGGGCCCTAGAATGTAGGCCACGGTTGAAGACCATTATGGGGTGTGTGGGGGCGTATTGTAAGAGAGCGAATGTTCGAGGCGCAAGGAGTTGAGACCGGTCCCTGAGACGAGGTTCACTTGATGAAGATGCACACGGAACAAAACTTGATGGAATCGCTGAAGCCCTTTGGTGAGAGGTTCGAGAACACATTCGCTGGTGGTGTTTATCCGGCGGCGACAATCGGGAGAGGCTTCGCCTGAAGAACCGCCGGCACGCGCGAGCGAGGTTTGGAGCTGCCGCATCAGGAGAAAGGTGCAGGGTTACGCTTACCCCGAGCGAACGCGCTCTAAGTGACGTACCCCAGACCATGATATGCGCAAAGAGTCCCTCACTTGCCGCCAGATTGCGGATGATGTCTTGATGCGTATGGCCCAGGTCTTCCAGGTAGATCCCTAGTGGCTAACTACTCTCGAATATGCGCAAGTGGCATCCAACACAGAGGTTCAGAGGTCGGCGAGTAAGACCTCTCCCAAGTTACATGAAGCCTGCGGGCTATTATTAAGCAATGCGACTCCAGCGACACATGCACTCGACGGGGTATGTCGAATATGACCCACTAGGGCATCAGACATGCTGGTGAATCAAGGTGAGTAAGGTTGCCGTCCCTGTCCAATTACCTCTGAGGCCGAGAGAAGAAGCGCCGAAGAGCGAGCTGAAGGTGGGCTGGCACTGGTACAGGCTCAGCCCAGGCGCCGACCCGTTTCCTGTCAGAGTGTATCTTATCGGCGATATCAAATTCGCATGGCTCTGCGATCCGAGGTATCCACTGCCGGAAAACCGGCGCGTGGAAAACTGCACGGGAGAGTTTCTAGGGTTCATGTCGGCGCCGAAATAGTCCACGCGGTCACATAGCGGTTCTTCGGGGTGGCGAGAGACTGCGCTGCAATGAAGAGAATCTGAGACTGCCGTGAAAAGAAAGAACAAGAAGGACGGGCTTGTCCGTCATTTGGAAAAGCGCGCATCCGATCTAGATGTGTGGATGGTTGAACATGGCGCTGCTGTCATGCGAGACCAACGGCATCTTGATGCAGACTCACCGGAGCGCAAGCATTGGCACTATGGTTATATGATCGCGTTGCGAGACGTACTGGGTTTGATTCGCAGAACCTGACATCGTTGCATGGTAACCCCGAGGCATTTCAGCCTGTCAGTTTGCTCAATAAAAAGCGGTGCGACTCCGGTGGGCGTCTTTTGAATACCTCCTGTGCCGTCTGACCGACCTCACAATGCAAACGAACGTCGGGATTCTCTATCACGACGAGTAGGTCTCCGGATGGCGGCTGGATATGGCCATCGCAGATGGATCTGGGCACGCGACTTTCACTCAAGACAAAGTCGGCCTGAGAACGGCTGAAGGAAAACGACCTTGCTCCGGGAAAATAATTCGAGTGGGGTAGTGCCATTCTCAGGAGGAGTGTTCGGTTCAGGCTGGAACCAGCCATCTCTTGCGCGCATCGCAGAAGGTATCCACGGGATCAACCTTTCCGTCGTCTGGTTCGAAACGCACTAATGTCGTATAAATTGTCATCGGGATGGAATTCACCCCTGCACCTCGATCGTTACATCACGCGATTCCTTGACACGCACAATGATAAGCTCACAACGCCTTATTGTTGGCTAGGAATAGCCCGTAGAGCCGCCAGCCGTGTTCCGTGATGAGTCGTCAACACGGCTATGTGGCGTCAAACTAAGGAGCACTACACTGAGAACATGATATTTTCCGGCACCTCGGTTCCGAAATAGGCGGCAAGCGCCAGTGCAGCGAATATCAGAATCAGTACGATAAGTCTCGCTACTGGACCACAACACACGAAGGGAGTGATGACGATGATCGCGCCCCACAGGATAAACCAGCTTGAACGGAAATCAGATTTTAACGCGAGAACCGACAAGACAATGAGAAGCAAAACCGTTGCGCTTGTGACGGCGTATGGATAGGGGTTGGGTATCAGCGGCCCGACCTCAGAGCGTTGCTCGCACTGAGAGCACTGGGTGCTGTACCTGGTAGAAAAGGCCACCTCGCCTAGGGTGTTTCCGCATTCCTCACAACGCTTTTGGTGTGGTAGGGTGCCATCGCTCATGATCCGTAACCTCCGATTACGGTGATGTGGCAAGGGGCTCAGCTTGTTCACGCAAGCTGGGCCCCGTATATTTGGGGGCGATAATGGTTACATAGGGAAAAGCCTAAGGTCAATAGTCACTGCTGTCCACCTCTTCGTCAGTGGTCAATCCTAGTGCCAAGTGCTCGCTCGTGGGCCAGCGCATCGTAGCCCTTTCGATCTTAGCTTTAGCCGATTCCACGGACCGATCGCGCACAAGGGCTTGACCTCCCTCCAATAACTCTGAGTGTACGTAGAATGATGAGCGTTTCAATGAAAAGTCCAATTCATGAGAACACACACGAGAGGCCAACTCCTGCCTCCAGCAAGCCTAACGGCACTCAACCCGAGCTGGAGCATGCGTGCTAGGTAACCGGTGCTATTGCGTTAGACCGAAGATGGTGAATATGCTGAACATGCGGTCCTGAGATACGCAATACTCATCACTGAACGTGAGAATGGAGCGAACTCGTGGATTCACTTGTCACCTGGACAAAGGTCGTGTACGCCCTTCACGCGTTCAGCCTGCTGACCGGCATCATCGGCACTGCCACGGTGGTCGGCGCTTTCCTCACCGGCTGGCCTTCGATCATCGCGGTCATTCTCAACTACATCAAGCGGAGCGAGGCTCGCGGGACCTGGCTTGAATCGCACTTTCGCTGGCAGATTCGAACGTTCTGGTTTGGACTGCTCTGGATCTCCCTTTGCGTGGTCTTCATCATCGCGACCTTTGGGATCGGCCTCCTCTTCATGTGGCTGCCGATCACTCTGGTCGGACTTTGGTTCGTGTATCGCATCGTGCGCGGCTGGGTCACTCTGAGCGACCGTCGGCCAATGTACGTGTGAGAAGGTGTCTATGCGGCGGCGCAATACGATAAATAGCAGGTGGCCCAACCGAAAGTTGGTATGGAGCTGGCGAGAGGAATCGAACCTCCAACCTGCGGTTTACGCAAGGCTTCCCCTGAGAATCTCCAACAACCTGAATCTGTAGCACAGGAGCCTGATTCGCCCGATTCTCGAAGGGCATAACTCCCGACTGCCCGTTGCGTGGGACCACTGTCGCGAACCTACGCCCATACCGATTCTTGCCGGTACTTTCAATCGTCACGTTCTGGCCAAAACTCAATGTAGACGTGGCTTGCTTCGCTCGTTGGCCCAAAGCCTGCTTCTTCTCAGGGCAATCTATAACAGTGAGACAGACCCATTCTGCGTTCTAGTCGTGCAGAACCTCGATGTGGTTCTGATGGCGTAACTCTGTAGTGATATCGAAGGGGTCCTGCTTGGTACAGAGGCTCTTTGTGCCCGACACACGCTCAATGGCCTGCTCATCGGATGCGGCGGCGAATTGAGCGTTTGCCCGAGGCTCGTGTGCAGATGTGACAGTTGTTGTCCAACTCCATATCGACAGACCGAAGCCATACGCCATGACGCGCAAGCAGGAAGTCATCATTGCTCTCCTTCTGTCGGAAACCGTTGCGGGGATGGCCGGAGGGACAAAGGCCATCTGATCTCACTGAAGAGGGACGGATTGTAGAAGGGAGTAGAATCAATCTGCAAGAGAGCATATGAGAGTGCCGAGAACGGGCAGGCCGTCCAAGTGCGAGATCGCCAGGATCATCTACCGATCCATGGCGCCACGGCCACGCAAGTCCAGATGAGGCAGCGACGCACCCATGAGCGCTCATGCTGGATGAGAACGAGCGCTCAACAAATCAAACCTCGCGGTAGCATTCGAGAGAAAACAAGTTAGGACAGTTTCTCGGCAATGGTGATCCCACCATCCGCACCTATCTGGACGCGCTTTGCTGGATTGGCCAGAACAGCGGGGCTAACCATGTTTCCCATATACAGTTGAAGCCCACGAATCGTGCCAAACTCATCTAAGAAGGCTCGATTAAACTGCAATAGCCAACGATCCTTGCCGTTATGAAAGGCAAAGAGCGTCAGGAAATCCCCACCGATACTGACATCATGGAAGAGATTCTCCAGGTAGTCTTGTAGCTTTCGTCTCTTTTCTAGGTCTAATGTTATGCGCTCGTTGCTCATATTAGCTTGTCCCTGCGCGGGAATTAGTGATGGTTTCTGCCGCGAGGAGGGCGGCCACCCTAGCCCCATGAGGGGAATGAAAGGTTTCTTCAGAAACGCCCCTCGTTGAGGTTGGCTTTGGTTTCTCTTGGTGACCAGCGAGGCGTATTGTAGGAGAGAGGTCAATTACGGTGCAAGGAGCTGAGAGCAGTCCCCTAGAGCCTTGGGCTGCGTTTAGCCATCACTCATAGATTGAGGTGAGTTCCGGAAGGTGTCTTGAGCGGGTTACAAACAGCTTCATCCTGTGATATAATGGAAGTATTATGTCTTCAAAGAAGTCCCCTCAGCCAAGTTCCATTGTTAAGAGCACATCGACTGCTCGCAAGAAGGTTAGCTCAAAGTCCTCAAGTAAGTTACTCCAAGACACGAGCCGCATACCGTGGCTTCCAATCACTCCCAAGATCGCCACGACCACCTAGCTAGTCGGGTTATCCTCGCTCGCTGGCCAAAAGCGTACTTCTACTCAGGGCAACCGATGCGGGTGAGGTGGATAGGTTCGGCTTTCCTATTGTAAAGGACCTCAATGGTGTCGCCGTCTTTGACGGGCGGGGCAGGACAAACCTCGGCTGCGATTACTGAAACGGTGGACGCTGATGCGACTGGAACGGTCTTCACGGAACGCTTTGATCATGACTATACGGCCAGCACCACGGCGGTTCGTGGCTGGTGATACACCGAAGATGGAGCGACGACCTCTATCAATATGCGGGGTCGATTACGATGGTGGGGCGAATACGCAATGGGCCACCGTAGCCGTATTGATGCGACCTCTGGCGACAGGGAGGCGGCGCGCTGAACCGATCTACTTTCAATCATCCTTTGGCTCGTTCAAACGGAGGGCGAGATGATCCTGGCATGTGTCCTGCGGGCGCTTGCGGCGGAGATAGAAGGCCTCGACGCACTTTACGTTTCTAGTCGTTGTGGTAGGTTTAGCATGAGTTGTTCGATGGTCCGCGGGATAACGAATCATGTCCGAACAAACACACTCTGATGAAAAACCTAGAGACAGAGCATCTGCGATTGACGGAACCATGAGAGCCGCCATGGTTGGCATTACCTGCGGATTTATGAAGAATGCACTCGGTGAACTTGTCTTGCGATTTGAGGGGCCAGCCGGGCAAGTCGCTGAGGTTCCGGCTCATCCATCTCTTGAAGCCCAGGCGCTGGCCATGCAACAACGGATCGAGAGCGATTTCGAGTCCTGACCCTCCATTTTCGGCACTATCAATTCCTGTCCTGCTTGTCTTGATTCAATTCAACCGCACTCGATGGCTGGTTGCCGTCAATTATGCCGCCCGGCTGGTAAGCGGGTCAGCAATGGGGAGCTTGGGCCGGGCTCACCAGAACTATACGTGTATGACATCATTTGATGGCAAGCTACAATACATCCCGCCAATGAAAGGAGTGCAGGATGGAAGGCTTGTCGTGGATCGGGTACTGGCATCAGGTTATTGTCGCCTGCTTTTACTGGGCCATCGAACTATATCCATTTCCGACCCTTATGTTTGGGGTGTTCATAACGCTTATTACAGCGATCGGTTTCATATTCGTAGGCAAGCACAAAGAAGCACGGAACGTTGTGTTGGCGTTCTGTTTTGGATTGGCAGTCTGTGCTCTGGCGATTCTTGGAGTGGCGCTAACTTGGGGGCCTTATATTCATCTGCAACAGCGGGAGCATGAATTGAAAATTTTAGCGAGATCTGATTACGCAACACTCGAAATATCGAAACACAATGAGATGAGAGCGCTGAATGAGACTCTTGCTTCATTGCGTGGAGAGAATGCTTGCTTGCGGGACAAGCTAGACGGGGCAAACAATGCAAAGCCGTTGATTACTCACGATCGAAAGAGATCTTGTGACTAAAAGGCGCCGTTTAAGCTGTCTTTAGGAACCATGTACACCGGGATCGTGTGCATCAGAAGCATTATGCATCAACGGACCATTCATATGCCGAATATGCAGCCGGATGTGCCTTGACGAGAATGTATCTCGCGTCATTGAGGATTATCGACCCCAGCACACCGGCTTGGCTCTCCCACCGAGGAGCCGGGAATCCTGCCGTCAATGATGAGTTTTCCATAGCTAATACAGTGGACCGCTGCTTGCTCCTCTGTTGCGTACACATCTGTTGTGGAACATCGATAAACGGCCTCCTCCTTTGTTTGAGTGGTCCAAGAAATGCGGAGGTTCAATCCCCACGTCTCAGTCTCTGCGAGATATCGCGGTCTGGGCTGAATGGTGAAGCCTTTGTATCTCTCGAATCGTATCATATGCCCTTTTCTTAGGACTCCACCATGCCGTTCCCCCCAAGACGATGAATCGATCTCATTCATATAGAACGAGTATGGATTCAGTTATCCTACTGGAACAATCCCTAGTCCGACCACCCGTAGAACGATAGCGCCTTCAAAAAATCAGCTTCGTTATGGGTCCATTGAGCCGTGGGCATTCAGAATCCTGCAAGAGGTACAGGTGTTTGTGGTACTGTTCTTCACCTGATGCAAGGGGAGGAGCATGAGTGCCCAAGACTACAAAGAGTTGAGCCCTCGCGAGCGCCAGATTGTTGAAGCGGTCTGGGATGGGCTGAGAGTTAAAGAAATTGGGGGCCGTCTGCACATTGCCTCGCGGACGGTGGAGTATCACAAAGCCGTGATCCTGAGAAAGTGGTATTGTAGGAGTATGCTAACGGTCTGTCGGTTGGGCCTCTAGCGACGATATTTGAAGATCTAGCTAGGGCTTCATACTCTTCTTTCTTGAAGCTCTCCACTCCCATAATGCGATAGGGTGATGATCAATCCATAACCCCTTCTTTGCCTTCTTCGCCTCATTCTCCAATCCTTCCAGTAGCGTGTCACCTGGCGCATACTTCTGATACCACCAACACCAGCCCTCTCCAACAGCCAGACGCTGAATCCTCTCATTGCTCTTCTCACGGCGTCTACGAATCAGTTTTGATACAGGATTCTCGTTTCCAACCTGCCCTCAGTCTGCCCTTCACCAAACCTTTGAGGCGCTGGAGCTCTTCAACCACGCGCTCAAGCTCCTCCAATTTGTTCAAATCATCCCGGCAACTGGTGGCTGCGAGCCAGACTTGGAACAGAGCAAGGCTTGTGATCTGCTCCGGGTTTGTCGGGTGTGCAAGGATAGAAAGAACATTATTAATGAGTGCTCTGAGATGGGGGCAAAGACTTCCTAATTCTGCGAGCTCACACGAGCAGCGCAAAATGAGCTTTTGCTCCGTCCAGTCTGCGGTCACCTCAGAGGGAAAGTGCGAGGAGAACTCATCGATGCAATACAGAGACAGGTCCTGTTCGTTCACAAATGCCGCTCGCTCTCTACTAGGCGGTCATCTATTACACGTGTTTATGAAGCAGTCGACGAAGTGGATGAGTTGTATATCATCATGTCGCTACCGTGCAACAGAAAGCGAGGACTGCAACATATGCCTGGCTCGTTTACGTAGGAAGACTCATGAGCACTAGATATTGTGGGACGCATATGTACGCATACCCACAAGAGGACCGTACTGCACATAAGCTAGGGGTGTTCCTAGTTTGGAAGATACCCTGCCGAATGCATAACTAAGTCGTTCCTTGCTAAATGCGTCCATATTGACCGCCA
Source organism: Nitrospira sp. (assembly GCA_024760525.1). Lineage (NCBI taxonomy): Bacteria > Pseudomonadati > Nitrospirota > Nitrospiria > Nitrospirales > Nitrospiraceae > Nitrospira > Nitrospira sp. Next base: position 2,608,836 of record CP060499.1, on the reverse strand, counting down.
TTACGATTCCAGAAGAGCGGCTCTCTTATGACCTTACGCGATGAGATTAGGCATTTTATGGTGGTCTCGGAAAGCTTGCTCGACGGTACCATCAAAACAGAAGACCTAACCTACATCGAACTCGAACTTCTCCAATACTATCTCCTCAAGGTTGGTCAGAAGTTCCCGACCCACCCTAAACTGACTCATTCGTCGATGTAGGACAATGCCGGTGTCACCTCGCAATCATTTCCGACTGGGAGAATGGCCAGGGGAGAGTGACTTACGTGAGGAATGTTCACTCAAGCATAGACCCGGTTCCTCTACCTTGTATGTAACCACCGAACAGGAGGTGATTATGCACAACGCTATGGAGTGGTCTTCTTTTATAGCTGGAGCATTGCTTGGGGCAGGTGCTGTACTGCTGTTTGCACCTCGATCTGGCACAGAGCTCCGTGCCATGTTTTGCAATTATGCCAATCGCGTGAAGGATGATTTACGGGAGTGGGATGAAGAGATATATGACATGGAAGAAGCGGTCCTCGGGGATACTAGACGGTCGGCGATGAATTTGTGCAAAGAGGACAGGAGGCAGTGATGGGTTTCAGTCGTTCGAATATTGCATATGCCAAGCAAACACAAGATGAGGCCCCCACGAGCCGGGGCGTTCGGCATGAAGAGGTGAGAATGTTTGCTCTGCTGCAAGTTTTGGGAGGGGCCTCGCCGTGAAGCAGTCATCTCCGTGGTTTCTTCAACTGCTCGCTATCTAGTATTGGGTTCAGAAGTCGCTGCTCGAGGCTCTGAGACGAACGAACCAGCGTCTTGTCACCGTAAGTCGCGATAATCGACGCCATGGATGCGTTATTAGATTGGATCCCAGAATCTGGCTATCCTGCTCTCTTCATCTTGCTCATGCTTGGCCTCGTGGGATTGCCAATTCCAGATGAAACCTTGCTCGCCTTTTCTGGATACCTCATTTTCACAAATCAGCTCGCGCCGATGCCAACGATGGCCGCCGCGTTTCTCGGAAGCATCTGCGGAATTACCATCAGTTACCTCATTGGTCGTGTTCTGGGGTTGTATGTCGTCCGTACCGTAGGCCATAGATTGGGAATTGGGCCTGACGATTTGGACAAAGTCAGCGCCTGGTACGTGCGATGGGGGAAGTATGCCCTCTTCTTCGGCTACTTCGTGCCGGGCGTTCGACATCTCGTGGCCCTCGTGGCAGGATCATCGAATTTGCCGTTGGCGGTCTTTATGCTCTTCGCCTATACGGGAGCACTCATACGGTCCGTGACGTTTCTAGGGTTGGGCTATGGGTTAGGGGAAACATGGGCGCATGCGTCCGCCACAGTTCAGCAAAGTCTTGAGGTTGCTGGTGGTATGGCACTTGTGGTTCTCATCGGACTCCTCGTCCTTTGGATGAGAAAATCTCCATGATGGCCATGATGGAGTCTCTTGTACCTCTCTGGATGAGTGCTGTTGCCAGGAAATTGGCGGGTGGAGCATTGTCAGGGAGAGTGTTGAGGAACTCCTTTGCATCAGCGAGGCATAGAAGACAGCGACAACCTCGTCTCAGTCCCCAGGTTCTGTGGATAACCATGTGCACAAGCGAGGGCATGCGAGAGAATGTCCACGGATAGAGCTCCTGTCTGGCACTTTGCTCAAATTTTAGGCAACTGTAGCATACCGTGCAGACTTCAACGAATTGTATCTTAGGAAGGTGTGTATTTGAGACGCAAGGAAGTTAAGCAGCTCTATTACTTCCTCACTTCTAGACGGTGGATGATGCGATTAGAGGAGAGCGGGCACTAATACTTAGAACCAATGCAACCTTAAAGGGTAACAAATTATCAAATCCCTCGTCTCTCAAGGACCCATCACATCGAAGCATTTTCCGAATGCATAGAGGAAACGAGCGCCACCCCGCAGCCGGCTTTAGGCGGCGAGAACGGCGCGATGGCCAACAGCAATGAACGCACAATTCCTTACCTTATCGGATGCTGCCCAGGGGAGAAGTTCGGTAACTTACCCCTACTAGCCCAAGATGGCTCATAAACCGCTCACCGCAGTCGGGTTGTGTTTTTTTGCAGTCTTTCCATAGCCAGCCGACCAGGCATGGTTCAGAACCAGGGTCGAGGCCTCTTTGCGCGACAAGAGGGGATCAGATAGCACGGCATAGCGGTTCTGCATTTCCATTCCAAATGCGGTCTGCTCGTCCATCGGAATCCCGGCGAGGACCGCCAGAGACGTTAAATACTCGCCATGCCCCTGTGCAATATCGCCACTCACGCCATCATAGGCATGGGCCATGAACTGTTCCAATCGCTGGCGAGCCTTGGCAGAAGGATCGGGGATAGGGCTGCTGCCAGAGGTGCTTGATGTAAAGTCGCCAGTCAGCTTGAAGGGAGCCTGAAGGGTGTCAGTAGTTGGCCCACAGGAGACGCCGCCCAGCAAGAGAATTGGAAGAAAGAGCGTAGTAATGATTTTCATGCTTTCCTCCTGGTCAATCAATGTATAGGAAGAACGAATGGTCTGCCTAGTTCTCTTTAGCAGAGTGGGGCTACGGCGTGGACTAGATAAAGCCCTGGCGTCGGATGATTACTGGCCCGCGCATTTGTTTCTCGGCTTGGTTCGGGTTGAGGAATGTGCGAATCTACTGGGGTTGGAATCTGCCCAATCGGTTGTCTGGTCAATTTGAAGCCCTACTGGAGCATGCTGACGCCACATTACCCGCTAGGGTAGAATCCCGCCCATGCCTCTCTCCCCACTCATTCGCTTCGGACCCTCCACGTGGACCTATGAGGGTTGGCAAGGCCAGGTGTATCTGAAGCAGTACGCCAAGACGACGTTTGCACGAGAATGCCTTGGTGAGTATTGCCAATATCTCCACAACGGGGAACCGCTCTTTCGTACCGTCGGCAACGATTCCACGTTCTACCGCCCACTATCTGCGGGCAGCGAACAGGTCTAGGAAGTCTCGTTATTCTTCGAGGTGTTCTTCGGGGACTCCCAGGGAAGACGCGAGGGTTTTAGCCTCAGCAAGGTGGTCTTTGACCACGGGTACGGCGTCGGTCACCCATTGGCGAACCTCTTGATTCTTCTCCTGGTCTGCGCGTTTTTCAAGCTCCTTCATTTCCTTAGCATGTTCCCGCAATACCAGGGTGATATACGCGCGATCAAATCCCTTGCCTGATGCTGCCTCGAGCTCCGCTTTCATCGCTGTGAGCGGGTCGCTCGGGTCGTTCACGAGCTGCAGTCCTCCCTTCGAGGCCAAGCGTTCAACTTCTTTTCGTGACTTCTGGTGGTCGGCCACCATCCGAGCACCGAACCGTTTGACCTGCTCACTCTCGGCTTTCTGCGCGGCGATCTGACCCAGGTCGATGTGCTGCTGTTGACCAGCGGCGGATGTTTGCAGGAAGCCTTCGGTGGTTTGTGGGGGAACGTCGGGAGCGGCCATGGCCCAGGAGGTTGAAAGGATTGCAACAGCAAGCCCCCATACGATCGATGCAATAGGATGAGACATAATGCCCTCCTCATAGTGAGATGTAAGAGTCAATGAAATGGTGGTGCTGTAGGACAACCTCCATGACACAACCAATCATGGCGGACTTTGATGGGGCTTCGTACTAGGAAAGCCCTTAGGGGGGACGAGACAAGCATCTGGATATCGCGACAGTGGAAAGGCTCGGAGCCATAGTACGTGAATCTGAGATGTGGCCAGACTGTGTGGTGAAGTCTCGACGGACTACTTGATCGTCAATAGGAGAGGGCAATGCGCCGGTAACGATTCAGGTTCCTCTGAACATTCACCATTAAACAACTCACCCATACTGACCTACTTATGGGGATGCTCTATCGACGAAAGAAACGTAACTCGGTTACACAGAGTCTCGTAGAATTCGGCCCCTATTGGATGAAGTATTATTGCTAAGGGAGACCCTTCTACGAGAGTAGAGAGACTGAAAATAAGACAGAAGCTCGCCGCAGACTTAAAGAGCGAGAAGGGCAGGTTGCTCAGGGCGTGCATCAAGGTCCCAGAGGCGAACGGACAAGGTTTGAGGAGTTAGTTCAGGGTATTCGGCAGGATTATGCGATGAATGAGCGAAAATCTGGTCGGCGACTGAACGACTACCTCATACACTTGTCTCACTCTTTTAATAACCTTCGAGCTTCAAGTATTACCACTGATAAGATCCAGGCATCTATCCAGAAGCGAAAAGCTGAAGGTGCAGCCAATGGAACGATCAATCGTGAGCTAGGGTGCCTCAAGCGAATGTTCCGCATAGCCCTGCAACACACACCGCCGAAGGTTGTCAGAGTCCCTCATATTCCAATGCTGGAGGAACGCAACATTCGGTCAGGATTTTTTGAGCATGACGAATTTTTTGGCCCTGAGGGGAGCATTGCCAAATTACGCTCAGGTAGCTGCCACCCTTGCATACTGTAGCGGAATGAGAATGGGCGAAGTGTCTTCGTTGAAGTGGAATCAGGTGAACTGGACCGAGGGCAAGTTGTACCTGAACGCCCATGATACCAAGACAGATACACCACGGGTTCTTTATCTCACCGGAGACCTACTTCGAGTGCTGATAGCCTGGAAGCAGCGTTGTGACCAGAGGTGGCCGAAGTGCTCCTGGATTTGTCATAGGAGCGGGGTTCGTCTGGAATCGCTAAAGCACTCGTGGCGGAAAGGGTGTGAGGCGGTAGGAATTGGGAGGATGGTCGAAATTGAGGGCAAAGATGGAAAGGTCTGGGTTGGAAAGATCCCTCACGACTTCAGACGTACTGCCGTTCGAAATATGGTTCGCGCTGGAGTACCAGAAAAGGTGGCTATGGCTATCAGCGGACATAAAACACGATCAGTATTCGACCGCTATAACATCGTGCACGAGGCGGATCTTGCGAAAGCCGCACAATCGATGACCGTCTATTTTGAGCGTGAAAAAGCAAAGATGGTTACACTTCCGGTTACACCTGATGAGTTCAATGGGCAGAACAGCAGTGAGAATGATTCGGAACTGGTTGGAATGTCAGCGGGAAGTATGGAGCTGGCGAGAGGAATCGAACCTCCAACCTGCGGTTTACAAAACCGCTGCTCTGCCGATTGAGCTACGCCAGCCCTCTAAGAATTTCGAGGAGTCGTCGTTTTATCCTGTATGAGGTACTCCGTCAAGTGTTCCCGGCGTGTGCTGCTGAAGATACCTTCCGAGTCGGTTTGCTGCTTGGGCTAAGTATTCCTCTCGAATCTGATTGTACCGCTTCCACCGTTGAGGGGGAGTGTGGAGCCCACTCGCCAAGACCAACGATTTCCCGTCTTTGCTCTCGATGACGCGACTGCTGGGTCAGTCCCATGAGTGTCCCTCCGTGGTTTGACGGTGCGCTGCTCCATCCAGATGTTTAGATGGTCTCTACCGTGTGTGGTTTTGCGTCTTGTTCTGCTTGAGCAAGTTCCTCTTCTAACTCTTCGACATAGTTCCTATTCAATATCCTTTCGAGCCGATGATTGGTCTTTTCTCATGAATGGTTTCTTCATGTGCCATTCATCCTAACTTCATCTCCAAGCGGTACGCTGTATGTATGCAATAACGAATTGAACGGGCGTCATAACCTGGTTCGGCTAGGAGAATGCCTAGTAGCGATTGTCTCGTTGATGCGGTTGAATCAATCGTCAGGAGGTATGCGATGAAAACCAACAATCTATCTCTGTGTTTGTTATTGACAGGGGTCTGGTTGGCCGCGCCCGTCGTCGTGTCAGCCGAGGATCTCGGAGGTAAAGGGATTTTCAGTTACGGCAGCGAGATGTCCAAAGGATCTTCTTGGGACAAGTCCGGTGAACGTGAACCTCACATGGGTTCGTATAGCGACGCTCTCGGTCCATCGTTCGATATTCCCTCTAGCCTTAAGGGTGACCCCGCTACGTCCGATCCTTGGTTCGGCCGTAGATCATCGGGTGATCCGAGCGTCAAGGACTTGAGTCGCATGGATGGGGGTGGGTTTGCACCGCCTGGTAGCTACACCGGTTCTGAGCGACGCTTCTAGCCAGCGTTACCCTGATCGCCCGTAAGAACGTACTTCCCGGGAGGAGCCTATGGACCGTTTCGTCGTCAAGAGCCGAGGGCGGTTCCATAGGTTCATCTTTGCTTGTGGATTACCTCTGCTCCTTATCTTCAGTTAGTACATCTTCTTCGATGTAGCCGTTCGTGTTCGTTTGTCCTTTCCCAAGCTGGTTGTGCTTCTCTCATTAGACCTTCTTCATGCGACCTTCACCCTGTCTTCATCTCCCTAAGGTAGGCTGTTTCTATTGAATGAACGAAAGAGGATATATAACGAAAGGGGATAGATATGGACGCAAATTGGTTGATATTCGGGGCGACGATTCTTGGGTTAGTAATTGCGGCAGCGGTCGTCTACAAAAAGGGTCAACAGCCGCAAAAGTGAGAGGCTAACCTGAAGGCCCTTTCCCGATCGGCCTATGGACCGTTTCGGAGTGCAGCCTGAGACGGTTCCATAGGCATTATTTTTATGTTTCAGAACAATGAAGAAATGTTCACGAAGTCGTCATCGAGAATTCATGTTCGCAGGATAAGCTACAGATAAGGAAGGGAGGTGAACACATTATGACAATCCTCATAGAAGTATTCTTGTTGGCCACCATCGGTGGGTTGGTGTACCAAGTGTTTCAACTCGCGCGGCGTTGACCTGTGCGACACCCATTCTGTGAACGACACGGAGGCTTTGTGAATTGGCAATAAGGGCATGCTCCCCAAAATCCTTCCGGGACTGTGCCCCATTCCCGATTGTTCAGCGGTACCAGAGAGTTCAACAGCTGGATCAGTTACCCTGACAATCACCCGCTGTTGGCTGGCCTAAGGGAAGTCGTCCAGAGTCACCCACCTGGACGACTTCCTCAGGCTTTTTGCTTGACGTGCTCAATCCCGTCTCTCTCCGTAGCCTCTTTCCCGCAATCTGCAAATTCTAGATTTATAGGGAAGCGTCGGAACGGTGTTACAAGACCGCCGCTCTGCTGATTGAGCTACCCCAGCCTGTGCGTGGTCTCACCGTCTACATGGTGTGTCGAACAGCACCAATAGGCCGAAGAGCCCGTCAAGAAATCTCCCTCCGATCAGGTCGCTGTCGGGTAACTGATATAACTTGCATTGGATGCCCTTGGTGATTATCCTAACCCCGCCGCGTACTTCGTATTCCCAATGGTATCGAGCATGAGTCAAGTCCACGTCTTGGTTGTCGACGACGATCCCGCGCTCCGGGACATTCTGCAGGAAACGCTCGTGCAGGAGGGGTATAGCGTCTCGACTGCGGAGGATGGGACCGCGGCGATCCGCGCGGTCAGGGAGGCCGTGGTCCATATCGTGATCACGGACTTTCAGCTGCCCGACATCGACGGACTTGCCATTATCGATCGCCTTGCCAAGCTCGACGCGAAAATCATTCCCATCATGATGACCGGATTCGGCACGATCGAAACCGCTGTCCGTGCCATGAAATCCGGCGCGTTCGATTTCATTACGAAGCCGTTTGATCTCGAGACTGTTGCGGTGGTGGTGCGGAAGGCGGCGGAGTTTCATCGTCTGCGTCAAGAAAACCACCTCTTGAGAAAGGCCGTGCGGGATCAATACCGGCTGGAGCAATTGGTGGGCATCAGCGAGCCGATGCAGCAGGTGATGGATTTCGTGCAAAAAGTCGCCGACAGCGACAGCACGGTGATGATTCAAGGGGAGAGCGGCACGGGCAAGGAGCTGGTGGCCCGCATGCTCCACTTCAATAGTCTTCGGCGAGATCGTCCGTTGGTCCCGGTGAATTGCGGGGCCATTCCTGAAAATCTGCTGGAATCGGAGCTCTTCGGGCACGAAAAGGGCGCGTTTACCGGTGCCACCCATCCGCGGATGGGCCGTTTCGAGTTGGCGCATGGCGGGACCATCTTTCTCGATGAAATCGGGGAAATGAGCCTCCCGCTGCAAGTGAAGCTGCTCCGTGTGCTGCAAGAACGGGAATTCGAGCGGGTGGGGGGAAATCGGACGATTCATGTGGACGTGCGGATCATCGCCGCGACGAATCAGGATTTGGAAACGCTCGTGGAGGAAAGGCGATTCCGCAAGGATCTGTTCTATCGGCTCAATGTGATTCCGATCGTCATCCCGCCCCTCCGAGACCGCCGCAGCGACATTCCGCTCCTCATCGATCACTTTTTGACCCGCTTCAATCAGAGCAAGCACACCGAGGTGTCGGGTTTCACCCCCGAGGCGCTGCACCAGTTGACCAAGTACGATTGGCCTGGGAACATTCGAGAGCTGGAGAATATGGTCGAACGGCTGGTCGTCCTGAAGAAGCACGGCATTCTGTCGGCAGAGGATCTTCCGCAGAAGATCGGTCCGAAACCGGCCGCCCCTGAATTCAAGGAACAGTTCTTCAGGTTCAGTGAGGACGGCATCAATCTCTCCAGAGAGGTCGAGCAGTACGAAAAGCACCTCATCATGGAGGCGTTACGCAAGGCAAACGGCGTCACGTCTCGCGCCGCTCAACTTCTCCATCTCAATCGGACGACGTTGGTCGAAAAACTCAAACGCAAAGGCGTTGATCCGCGATCCCACCTGGAAACGCTCCCATTGTGGCCCGGGCCATCCAGTCAAAAGATTGACGATATCGCGACCTAGCCGACGCCAATCCTGACGCCGCCGGCCGCGGTTCACGACCGCTCACGATAAGTGTCATGATTTCCTTCGAGTTTTCTGCGGATGCACAGGGCATGAGCCTTGCTGATGCCCTATCGCCGTGCATCGATACCGCCCTTTATATGCTCCGTTGATTCTCTGGACCGCCGTCTGGATGGCGATCCCTCCCTCAGCCATTGGGGAGTCTTCCGGCCGCTCATCTCCTCCCACCTTGTCGGCCGCCGTCACCGAGCGGGCCCCCTCGGTGCGCAATCCGGAGCCGGTCGACCGGCTCCTCCAGCTCTTGCCCGACGACGGACCCCGTCTGGAAGGCCTCTCTCAAGGAATTGAAGGTCTGGCGTGGGAAGAAGGCCAGTCTGCCTATAGAAAGAAGTCCTGGGTTGAAGCGCGACGATTTTTCGAGATGATCGTCAAAGAACATCCCGCAAGCGTCCTCGTTCCATCGGCGAAGGCGTTTTTGGTCGAGCTGTCGCTGCGTGACGATCTCTCCACGCCACATCGGTTGGACGCGATTCAGGAGTACAAAAAGCTTCTCCATGATCATCCACAGTCTGCAAATGCCAGAAGAGCGGAATGGCGGATCGCGGATTTATACATTGATCAAGGGTGGATTCAGGAAGCACAGGCATTCTACGAGCAAGCCATGGCCCATTCCGCCCACCTTCCGTTCGACGCGAATCGGGCTCTGCTCGGGCTGGGACACACGTTCATGGCGATGAGCAAATGGAAGGATGCCGAGCACGCCTATGCCAATGTGAGAAAGCGAAGCGAGGATGACCGGCTGCTTCAAGGGGCTACGCTGGGATTGGCCCATGCCCTGTTCCGGCAGCGACGATTTGCGGAAGCGCATATCTTCTACGACCTGAGTTATCGGCGATGGCCGACCCTCTTCAGGGGTGACCCTCTGGCTCTCCAGTGGTACGCTGTTACACAGGTTGAATTGCATCATGAGGCGCCTGTCCGAGAGCTCATGATGCTCTTCTACAATCTGCATCCACACCACGAGTACGCCCCTGCAGCGTTGCTGCAGGCGGCCGAGAGCTTCCGGGCGGGGTCCAAACAGCCGCTCGCGGAGTTTGTTTATGCGTTGATTCCCTCGCTGTACCCTCAAAGCCCCTTGGCGGCGACGGCCAGGCTGCGGATCGCCACCCTTCGCGGGGAAAACATGCTCCCGGCCGGAGGAAATTGGGTCGGGCTCACGGTGCGCGCCATGATGCACGACGTACCGGTCCCGGATCAGACCGACACATCCTACCGAGCGCTGCTGGAGGCGATCGCGACGCAAGAGACGGATACTCCCATCGGCGGCGAGGCGCTGTTTTACCTGGGGAAGGGGTACGAAGATGCGAATGACATGAATCGGGCGCTTGGGGCATACAGGGACGTCACCATTCGAACCGAGCCTGGAAGCGCTCCGTGGTCGCTGAAGGCTTCGGAGCGTCTGTCGGCTCTCTTGACGCCTTGGATCGAAGCGGCGGTGTCCTCGCATGACGATCTCACGGTGGTGAGTCTCTTTCACCGCTACGGCGCGACCGGAGAACAACGTTATGCGCGTTCTCCGTTGCTGCTCGAAATCGCCGAGGCCCATCGACGTATCGGGTTCGCACGGGAAGCCCTACGGCTCCACCAACAGGTGATGAAGGCGCATCGAGAGCCGGCCTTGATAGAACCGGCCTTGATCAGCCTGGGAAAGATCTACCTCGATCAACGGGATCCTGAGGCCGCCCGAAAAGTCCTTGAGCGATACCGGTTTCAGTTTCCTATCGGACAATACGAAGGGGAGGTGCTGCACCTGCTCATCGCCGCCATGCGGCAACAGCGGGATTTGCAAGGCCTTCTCCATCTCTGTCGCACATGGCTCATGCGCCATCCGGTTCATCCTGAACGGCCGGCGATGTATCTGCAGTTGGCCAAGACGTTGGGAGAACTGGAGAAGCTCGACGAGTCTGCGCTGGCGTACGAAGAAGCGTTCAAAGCCGGCGCGGGGAAATCACCCGATACACTCCTGGCTTACGCGGATACCTTGTCTCGATTGAATCGGCATGAACGGGCCATCACGGCTTATCTGGCGGTGTTGGAAAAGAAACCGAAGGCGAGCCAAGCGGAATGGGCGCATCTCCAAACCGCTCAGCATTGGACGGCGTTGAAGCAGTACGATCGCGCCACCGTCGCGCTGGCGGAACTCGATGTGGCCGGGGACCAGACGGTCAACCGGCTGGCGGCATCGCTCAAAGCCAGCTTGCAAGGCGTCCGCCGTTCGGCGAATGCGGAGGGATTATGACCATCGCGACCACAGGGCGTCCTGAGGAACGAGAACTGCTTTGCGCGGCGTTCAAAAGCTTCGATGAAGCCGCCCATACCCTGCAGCAATCGTATCACGCGCTCACCGCGCGTGTGGAGCAGATGGATGTGGAATTGGCTCACAGCAATGAGGCCCTGCGCCGGCAGCTTTGTCAGAACGAGGCCATGCGCGTGCATCTCGACGGCATCCTCGAGTCCTTATCGACCGGGGTCTTGGTGGTGGACGATTCTGAGATCATCAGCCGGAGCAACCGAGCCGCCGGAGCGTTGCTCGGGGCGACGGATGCCGAACTGCGGAATCGTCGCGCCTCCGACGTTTTGTCTCGTGCGGGCCTCAGCGTGTGTGATCGGCCGCAACGCATCGGGCAGGCGTTGGTCTCCATCAGCCGGGTACCGTTGCACAACAATTCCGGAGATGCCTCCGGTCACCTCGTCCTGATTCAGGACATCACTCGGGTGTATCAGCTCGAAGAGCAACTGCAGCGCAAGGAAAGACTTGCGGCCATGGGGGAACTCATCGGACGGATCGCGCATGAAATCAGAAATCCGCTGGGCAGCGTGGAGCTCTTTGCGTCCATGCTCCAGCGCGATCTGGACGAACACCCGTCCGCCAAACGCTATGCCGAGCAGATTTCGCAAGCCGTCCAGTCGATGGACCGCTTGCTGGCCAATCTCTTGCTGTACACAACACCGGTACGCATGGCTCGTGGCTGGTACCCGGTTGAGCCGTTGATCCGCAATTCCATCAAACTGGCGGCCCATACGATCGCCAAAGTGCCGGTGGAGATCCGAGTGGACCTCGATCGGGAGACCCGTTCGATCTGGTGCCATGAGGGGCAGCTGAAACAAGTCGTCTTGAATCTGGTCGTGAACGCCGTGCAGGCGATGCCCAACGGAGGCATCTTGGTGGTCGGTCTTCACAAGGAACCGGTCCAGACACTCGGCCTGCCCTCCGTTCGTCTGACCGTGCGCGATTCCGGTATCGGCATCGATCCGGCTCATCGCTCGCGCATGTTTGATCCCTTCTTCACGACGAAGGATGAAGGCACCGGTCTCGGTCTTGCCATCGTCCATTCAATCGTCGAAGCCCATCAAGGTCGGATCGACGTCGAGAGCACAGTGGGTCAAGGCACCTCTTGTTCGATTATTCTGCCGCATCCATCGGTGACGCAGAACCAGCTTGAATCCGGTGAAACCGACCCTGTGGAACGCAATTTGGCATTAGCGGAGGATTGGTCTCATGAGTGACCGCGATAAGAACAGCACTCTTTCAGAGAGTACCGACGAAAGCGAACGGATCTTGATTGTCGACGATGACCCGTCGATGCGGGCGGCGCTGACGGAGACTGTCAGGCGGCTGGGCTATTCCGTGCAAGGGGCCTCCGACGGAGTCGATGCGATGGAACGGATCGTCCGGTTCCGTCCCTGGATGGTACTGACCGACCTCCGGATGCCACGCCTGAGCGGCCTGGACTTGATCAAAGAGATCAAGTCGCGAGCGCCGCAGGTCACAATCGTGCTCATGACGGCCTATGGAACGATCGAAACGGCGGTCGAGGCGATGAAGCTCGGCGCCAGCGAATACCTCTTGAAGCCGTTTTCTATGGACTTGTTGGAGCGAATCATCGTGAATCTCAAAGCGGGACGGGAAGAAGGCGCCGGAACGGACCTGCTTACCCAACCGGCCGATAACCGGGCGATCTTAACTCAAGACCCCGGAATGGTCAGACTGTTGAGCACAATCGAGGGGGTGGCGTCCAGCCAAGCGACCGTGCTCATCCATGGAGAGAGCGGTACGGGGAAAGAGCTCTTGGCTCGGTTCATCCACAATAGAAGCCCACGGGCGCATCGGCCATTCATCGCGGTCAACTGCGCCGCATTGCCGGATGGGCTACTCGAGAGCGAACTCTTCGGCCACGAGCGCGGCGCGTTTACCGGCGCCTTGATCAGAAAAATCGGCAAGTTTGAGATGGCGCATTCCGGAACGCTGCTCCTGGACGAGATCAGCGAAATGAACCTGACCCTTCAAGCGAAGTTGCTGCGTGTCTTGCAAGAACGCGAGGTGGATCGGATCGGCGGACGCGATCCGGTTCCCGTCAACATCCGCGTGATCGCCACGACGAATCGGGGGCTCTATCGCGAGGTCGAACAAGGCCGCTTTCGCGAGGATCTCTACTATCGGTTGAACGTATTTCCCATCACCGTCCCACCGCTACGCGAGCGCATCGCCGATATTCCTCTCCTCGCGCGGCATTTTGTGAACCAATCGGCCACGAGGAACGGCCTGACTCCGCCGTCCTTGTCGGAGAGCGCCATCGCGCATTTGCAGCGGCTGGTGTGGAAGGGAAACGTGCGCGAGCTGGAGAACGTGATGGAACGGGCGGTGCTGTTGGCCGGGCAGAGTCCCATCCTTCCCGATCATTGCCCTCCGGAGCGAAGCGACGAGACGGCGGCGCAGCTCGTCCGTCCGCAACAGCCGGCGAACGGATCTCTGTGGGAGATGGAACGGGAATTGATCTTTAAGACGCTGGCGCGCGTGAAAGACAATCGCACACACGCCGCGAAAGAATTAGGCATCAGCATCCGCACGCTACGAAACAAGCTGCGGGAGTATCGGGAGAGCGAGCAGACATTGTCGATCATCACGCCATGAGGGAGGCAAGAATTGCCGGTCGGCAAGTTCGTCCCGAGCCACGGCTCGCTCCGAACAGAGCACCACAACGTGTGGTGCCGCAAGCCGTGTGAGCGGGAGGAAGCTGGAGTCTCAGCCATCGCCGGACGGCTCAAGCAGGCATTAGGGTTGCAATCAAAGCGGAAGCGGTACGCCGCCGCATACTGAAGGGAGCACAAGGTTATGAAGATTTTTGATCGAACCATGCGACTATTGGAACGGACACTCGATCTTCGCAGTGCGCGGCAGCGTGTGATCGCCTCGAACCTGGCCAACGAAGAAACACCGGGCTATCGCGCGTCGGAGCTGAACTTCATGGACCAATTGCATTCTGCGCATAAGGGGCGCCTGCCGATCATGCTGGCGGCCACTCAGTCTCGGCATTTCGGCGTCCATGGGCCGCAAGGGGTGCAAGCCGTCACGGGGAAGCTCAGCGAAATGCCGGCGGGGGATCTTCCTCTCGACGCGAACTCCGTGAATCTCGAGTTGGAGATGGCGAAGTTATCCGAGAACGCCATGCAGTACAACGCGGCGACCACGATACTGGCCGCCAAATTCCGAGGGTTGTTGAGCGCCATACGAGATGCGCGATGACGGATGACCGTCAACAAACAATTGACGTCCGACAGATGTTTGCCGAGAGCTAGCGACCAGCGAGGAGGTTGTATATGGAAATGTCCGACAGTATGGCCGTATCGGTTTCCGGTTTGGATGCCCAACGGCGACGACTCAATGTCATTGCCAGCAATCTTGCGAACGCGCAATCGACCAAGACTCCAACGGGTGGTCCGTACAAACGACGCGACGTCGTCTTTCGCTCGACCGCGGTCCCCAGCGCGTTTCAGCGGGCCTTCCGCCAAGTCGCCCTTGGACCATCGGCGCGTGCGCTCGAAGGGGTTTCCGTGGCAAAGGTCGTGGAAGATCCCAAACCCGGGCAGCTGATCTATGACCCGCATCACCCGGATGCCGATAAAAAAGGGTTCGTCCGTCTGCCCAACGTGAACGTCATGGAAGAAATGGTGAATATGATCGGGGCCTCGCGCGCTTATGAAGCCAACGTCCAGGCGATCAACGCGACACGCGCCATGTGGAACAAGGCGCTCGAGATCGGGAGGTAATGATGAGTCAAATTTACGGGGTGACATCCGGTATCGCTCCCATCGCCGATGCGGCGAAGATTGGGGCGGCCGGCCTCGCCGAAACCTCGGGTACCTCCGGGTTCGTGGACTCCCTCAAGTCCGCCATCGGAAAAGTCAATGAGGCGAAAATAGAATCCAACCGGGCGGTGGATGCCCTCATGACGGGCGAATCGCAGGATCTTCATCGCACGATGGTCGCCTTGCAGGAGGCGGACGTGTCGTTCCAATTGATGATGCAGATCCGGAACAAGCTGGTCGCGGCCTATGAAGAGATTCAACGGATGCAGCTCTGATCAACCGGAAGGAGTGAGGGGACGTGGGAGGTATATTTTCCAAATTCTCCATCAACCAGCGGATGATCATCCTCATTGCATTGGCCGGATCGGTGGCGGGGCTCATTGCCCTGACCCTATGGACGCAGCAACCGGACATGCAGGTGCTGTTCACCAACCTCAGCACTGAAGACGCAGCCGCCATCGTCGACAAGCTCAAAGAGACGAAGGTGCCGTACGAAATGACCGGCGGCGGATCGACAGTGCTCGTTCCGACCGCTCAGGTTCATGATCTGAGGCTCCAACTGGCGACCCAAGGGCTTCCCCACGGAGGCGGGGTCGGGTTTGAGATTTTCGATCGAACATCGATCGGCATGTCCGAATTCGTCCAGAAGCTGAACTATCGTCGCGCCCTACAGGGCGAGTTGGCGAGAACCATCGCGCAGCTGCCGGAAGTCGAACGGGCCCGGGTGCATCTGGCCATTCCGGAGCGGCGTCTCTTCGCCAGCGAACAGGAAAAAGCGCGCGCGTCGGTCATTCTTTCGCTCCGCAGCGGACAACAGCTGACTCAGTCGCAGGTGCAAGGGGTGATCCATCTGGTCTCCAGCAGCATCGAAGGGCTGCAGGCCCGCGATGTCACGGTGGTGGACGGACACGGCCGCATGTTGTCGTCCACGGCGACTGACGAAACGTCGGGGTTGACCAACTCGCAGCTCGAATATCAACGCAGCATCGAAAAAGATGTGGAAACCCGCATTCAAACGATGTTGGAGCGAATCGTCGGGCCCAACAAGGCGGTGGTCCGTGTGTCCAGCCTGGTCGATTTCCGCAAGGTTGAGACGACGGAAGAACGCTATGATCCGAACAGCCAGGTGGTGAGGAGCGAGCAGCGCGGGCAGGAAAAGGCCAATGGCTCCAACGGGGTCGGCGGCGGGGTTCCCGGTGTGCAGTCGAATGTACCGCCGGGAACGGATCTGGAACCGCCTCAGACCAGTTCGAGCAGCAGCCAGACGAAAAACGAGACGGTGAACTATGAGATCAGCCGAACAGTCTCAAAAATCGTGGAGCCGGTGGGGGTCATCAAGCAATTATCGGTCGCGGTGCTGGTCGACGGCATCTATGAAACCGCAAAAGCCGGCGAGGGGCAATCGGCGGACGCGCCGGTCCTCGCACGAAAATACACTCCGCGTTCGGAGGAAGATCTAAAACGGATTGAGGACATCGTCAAGAAAGCGATGGGCTTTTCGGCCGATCGGCAAGATCAAGTGGAAGTCGTCAATGTCCAATTCGGCACGGAGCCGGAGGAAGCACAGGGTGCGACGGCAGAGGCCATGGCGGAAGGCCCGAGGCCGTGGCTGCCGTATCTCCGCTACGGGGTCGGCATTCTGCTGTTTACGGTGATTCTCCTCTTCGTCGTCCGTCCGTTGCTGGCCATGTTGGGTTCGACGGCGGAGCAGATGCCGGCCGAGGCGGTCGCCTCTGCATTACCCGGCGCTGTGGGGATGGGGGAAGCTTCTTTGCCGCACGCACCGGATCGAGCTCAGATCATCGACATGGCCAGGAAGAATCCCGACACGACGGCGGTTGTCGTCAAACAGTGGCTCAAGAATCCAACTTAGTACGTTGTGATGACGAAGAACCTGACGGGTGAGCAGAAAGCAGCGATCCTTCTTCGCGCCATCGGGGAAGAGGCGGCTGCCCAGGTCTTGAAGCAACTCGACCCCAAAGAAATCAAAAAGCTGGGAAGCTTCATGGACGGCACGGCGCAAATCTCGCGAGACGAGGAAGACGCGGTCATCTCGGACTTTCGCGCCCAGAGCGCGACGGGACAAGTCCAGTTCCATGGAAAAGAGTTTATCAGGACCGTGCTCAATAAGGCGTTGGGTCCGGAAAAGGCGGCGCGGATCATCGAATCGATGGCCCGAAAAACCTATCCCGGCCTGGAAGCGCTGAAATGGGTCGATGTGAGGAGCCTGGTTCAAATGCTGAGGATCGAGCATGCCCAGACGGTGGCGGTGGTGCTCGCCCACCTTGAGAGTGAACAAGCCGGGCAGGTGCTGGCCGGGCTTCCGGAATCGATGCGCGGGGATGTGGCGCTTCGGCTCGCGACCATGGAGGAAGTGCAGCCGGAGGTCTTGGAGGAACTCAGCCAAAGTATGCAAGAGGCGTTGTTGACCAGTAAAGGAATGGGATCGCAGAGCATCGGAGGCCCTGAAGTGATGGCCGACATTCTGACAAGAATGGACAAGGCCAACGAAGGCGGCATTATGGTCAGGATCGCCGAGAAGAGCCAGCCGCTGGCCGATGCCATCCGGGCGCTCATGTTCGTGTTCGACGACCTGATCAAAGTCGACGATCGCGGCATGCAGGAATTGATGAAGGAGATCAGCAAGGAAGACCTTCCGTTGGCCCTCAGGGGCGCCAATCCGGAGGTCAAGGAGAAATTCTTCAAGAACATGTCCAGCCGAGCTGCGGAAATGTTGAAGGAGGATATGGAGTCCAAGGGACCGGTCAAGGTGTCCGATATCGAGAAGGCGCAACAGAATATCCTGAAAGTATGCAGGAAGTTGGAGGAAGAAAGCCGCATCGTCATCGCCGGACCGGGAGAGGAGATGTTGTAGTGACGGGCATGACCATTCCGGGGATGACCGCGTGCGAGCGAGGAGTTTCGCGACTTCAGAGCACCATCTTAGTCGTTGACGATGACGAGGGGGTTCGCAATTTGTTCCTCGAACTGTTCAAGCCGGAGCGAGTGCCCATTCGAGTCTCCGGGTCGGGGCAGGAGGCGCTGTCGATGGTGAAGCAGATGGCGCCTGCGCTGCTGATCGTCGATGTCCTACTGCCGGATCAGGACGGGATTGCGGTGCTCGAAGAAGCACAGCGGACTGATAATCGGATTATCGGCGTGGCGATGACGGGAGCCGCGACGGTGGAACTCGCCGTCCGCGCGATGAAGGCCGGCGCCACCGATTTTTTGATGAAGCCTTTTCAAAACGAAGTCGTCCTGGCCACCGTGCGCCGCTTATTGGAACTCCATCGGCTGCGCAACGAAAATACCGTCTTGAAGCATGCGGCCGTACGATCCGGCGCGATACGTCTGCAGAGCGCGCCATTCCAGACCTTCGGAGACGACGGGGCCGTCCGAAGGGAGAGCGATCCGACGGAATATGAGCGAGGTCTGGTGGACGGCCGGCGGCAGACGGAGGAGCAGCGCCGGCACGATATCACCGTGCTGACCGACGCCGTCAGGAAGTTCGATGCCGCCCGGTCACAGCTCCGACAGACGGTCGATGACGAAGTCATCGCGCTCGCGCTTCAGATTGTGTCCAAGATTCTTCACGAGTCGGCCGAGTCGTGCCGGGACCAGATCGTAGTGCAGGTCAAGACTGCGTTAGGCGCCATTCGAGAGTCCGGTGGCGTGGTGATCCAAGCGCATCCGGCGGATGCTGCGGTACTCGAGGCTGTTCGGGCGGATCTCACGGGGCAGCAGGATATTGTGTTGACGATCCACATCGAACCGGTGCCGTCCCTTCCACGGGGAAGCTGCCTGCTGCATACCGCGACGCGACAGGTCGATGCCTCTCTCGATACCCAGCTGTTCCGTTTGGGCGATGCCTTGAAGAGCAGGCCTCAACATGAGTCTTAGTCAACTCATCGAGCACGTCGAACCGATCGAAATCTCCGGAAGAGTTGCGCAAGCTGTCGGGATTGTCGTGGAAGGGTACGGGCCGATGACCACCGTCGGAGAACTGTGCCGGATTACGAGAGAGGCCTGTGGGGGGCCGATTGCGGCGGAGGTGGTGGGATTCCGTGGGAATCGTGTCTTGCTGATGCCGCTGGGGGACATGCAGGGCATCGGGCCGGGCAGCCGGATTACGATGACGGGCCACGTGGCCGATCTTGCCGTCGGGCCGGGCTTGTTGGGAAGAGTGCTCGATGGCTGCGGAAATCCGATGGACGGCAAAGGGCCGCTGAGGACCGAAGAACGGTATCCGCTTCATGCCGGAGCGCCCAACCCGCTCCAACGAGCCCGCATCCGCACTCCGCTTGATCTCGGCGTTCGCGCGATCAACGGGTTTCTGACGTGCGGACGCGGGCAGAAAATGGGCATTTTTTCCGGTTCCGGGGTCGGAAAGAGCGTGCTGCTGGGGATGATCAGTCGCTATACCAAAGCGGATGTCAACGTCATCGCCCTCATCGGAGAACGAGGCCGGGAGGTCAACGAGTTCTTGGAGCGCGATCTCGGGACGGAGGCGCTCGGACGCTCCGTCGTAGTTGTCGCGACTTCCGACCAAGCCCCTCTCGTGCGGATACGCGCGGCATTGGTGGCCACAACCATTGCGGAGTATTTCCGTGACGCCGGGAAACAGGTCTTGCTGTTGATGGATTCGCTGACCAGATTGGCCTACGGCCAGCGTGAAGTCGGGCTGGCGATCGGCGAACCTCCGACGACCAAAGGCTATACGCCGTCTGTGTTCGCGCTGTTGCCCAAGCTCTTGGAACGCGTCGGAACCGGACCGGGACCGGGAACCATTACCGGATTGTATACCGTGCTGGTAGATGGGGATGACCTCAGTGATCCGATCGCGGATTCGGTCCGTTCGATCTTGGACGGCCATATCGTCTTATCGCGCGCGTTGGCTGCGCGCAATCATTTTCCCGCGATCGATCTTCTCCAGAGCGCCAGCCGGGTGATGCGGGATATCGTCGGGCGACCGCAGTACGATGCCGCCAGGCGTCTGCTCGAATTAGTGGCCCGGTATCGCCAATCCGAGGATTTGGTGCTGTTGGGAGCCTACAAGTCGGGGATGAATGCCGGACTCGACCGCGCCGTTCAGGCGCAGGAGGCGATCAACTCGTATTTGAGGCAGGACATTGAGGAGTCCTCGAGTTTTGCCGCATCGGTGCAGCAGCTTGAGGCGCTGGCCCAGAAGACGGCATGAGTCTCGATTCGTTGCAGAAGTTGCGCGCCCAGACCGTAGAGGCCTTGATGATGGAATTGGCGCAGATCACTCAAACTCTCGCCCGCAGCGAGGAGCGCCATCGCGATATTGAAACTCAGATACAAACGGATTCCGCGGACTATGAACGACACACGAAGCAAGGGCTGACGATCGAAGCCTTGTTGGAATGGCAAGCGCGCATGGATTCCCAACAAACCGCACTGCGCCACGCGCGTCGCGAAATCAACCAGGCCGCTTCGGCATGGCAGCATACCAAGTCTCTCCTTGTCGAAGCCAGTCAGGAGTGCAAGCTGCTTGAGCTGGTGGCGGAAAAACGCCAGGAAGCGAAACGGGCGGACATGGGGCGTCAAGAGCAGCGGGTCACGGATGATGCCGCGAGCCGCCGGTATTCCAGCGGAAGTGAGAGTAGGTCATGAAGGTACGATCTTCGCGGGTCAGGGTCAATCCCTTTCGTCTCGGCGGCATTGGACATCTTGCTGTGAATCTGCCGAGGAGGAACCGGCGGTCTTCGCTGTGGACGATGGTCGGCGGGATCATCGGCTCGACCATCCTCCTGTGGGTGATGGTGCAATTGGGACAAGCCTCATCCGGGCCTAAACCGAAGACGCCGCCTCTGCCGCAAACTTCAGTGAAACAAAGTCAGCCACAGCCTATGCAAGAGGGGGAAAGCACCGAAGGCGAATCCCGCGACGATGCCAAGCTGTTGGCACCCCCCGTGACCCAGGGGCCGGCAATCAATCTGCCCCGGGAAGTGATCGAGATGCTGGAACAGCGGAAGCGCGATTTGGACCGGCGTGAGGACGCGATCCGGGAAAATGAAGAACGGCTCATGATCGTGAGGAGTCAGGTCGAGCAGCTTTTGGACCAGAACGAAGCCTTGGAAAAGCGGATTCAAAGCGCGCAGGGCAAAGACGACCGTTCACCGGCTCAACTCGCGAAAATCCGCGCGGAGAAGGACCGTGCGGGACAGGATCAGCGAATGCAACTCGCCAAAATCTACGAAGCCATGGCGTCGGAGGACGCCGCCGCGCGCCTGGAACGTATGCCGGACCGCAAGGCGATCGAGATCCTTCGGATGGTCAAATCCAAAACCGCCGGAGCGATCCTGGCTCAGGTCAAAGCGGACCGGGCCGCCAAACTCACCGAACAGCTGCTGGCCCAAACGCCGTAAGGGCTCCATCACGCACTGTCTCAAACGAGGCCCGATATTGACCGGGCGGCGAGGGGACGATAGAGTGATCGCATGTTGCGAACTGTGGCCGTCGCGCTGGTCTTGATATGTACCGCCGCTCCTCTGTGGGCTGCCGAAACGGAACCGTTCAACCCCGATCAACCCTTCGAGGAGACGCTCAGCACGACTCTGCTTCGTTCGCTCCTCAATCAGGCGCTCGATACGCTGGAAGACCACGTGGAGATCACCGGCCGGCTGAGCCCGGATTCGTCACACGACGGGAAAGACAAGCATTTGCGCTTCAAGTTCTATCCCGAGGGCAAGTCGAAATCGGATCAACATCTTACCGCAGAGGGTTGGTTTCGCTCCTCACCGGAGACCGGGCAGCGTGATTGGCATTTCAGGTTCAAGCTGCCCGAGGACCGCTCAAAGAAACTCCCGCTGCAGTTTGAATCTCCGTTGTAATAGGGCAAAGAGCGATGGTTATCGTTTTGCCGGTCACTTTTGCCTAGTGCCCAGTAAAGTTTTCCTCTCTCGCCATACCGTTGTCGAGATCCTCATCAGAAATCTCACATAATTTGAGCTCTTACAAGGCCGCTTCAGATGGCATGGGGCTTGTATTCTTTCGGCACGGATCATACGAGACCGACCTACTATGGATTTCATCGCTCCTAATATGTCCTCCGCTCCGTCCGGTCCCTCTGTGGATGGGAGTTCCAAGCCGGTCCGGGCAACGACTTCTCCAAACTCCAGCAGCGTTCGAAAGAGTTTTTCCACGGTTCTTCAGAGAGCTCGTGGAGAAGGGGAGAGGGCAGACGCCCGCGAAGCGGATGACAGTCGATCGGCGACGAAGTCCAATGAGGGGTCCCCGACGAAGGAGACGAGAGGTCTGAGTGGTTCCTCGACTCGAACGGAGCGGGCTGATGCATCACCCGCTCAGGCAACGGACGACGGCCGATCGAGTAACACTGAGAGCAACACTGATGTTTCAAAGACAGACGTGGAATCTTCCGGACAGGAGAGCCATGCAGGTTCCGATGCTCAGGGGCAAGAATCTTCGCCTCTACTCACGGTCATTCCTTTTCAGCCGACACCTGAAGCGATCGATGAGACCGAGGTTCACACGGAGGGAGAGATTCACCTGGAGGACAAGGTTGCGGTCGGCGAAGAGATTCACCCGTCTCAGAATGGCACTGAGGCTTCCGGCGATCTCCCAAAGCCTCCGCTGATCTCGCCGGCGACGGTGAATGCTCCGGTGACGGAGTCCCACCCCTCTGAAGACCATCCTTCTCCCAATACGGTTAGCACTCCTCCGCACGATCCGTCGAAACAGAAATTGGATGCTTCGGCGACTCAAGCGAAGAATGCTTCACAAGCCGACCAAGTCGTAAGGCAGACTCCGTATGTCGTTGTGAATGACAGCGGCGCAGCCGTGACGGATAGCGGAAAAAATCAGCCGGTGTCTGTGGAGCCGCAGCCTAACGCGGCCCTTCCACAACAAGACTCGGTGGTTCGGCGGGCGTTTCACGCCTACCTTGGTGCGGTGTCATCAAACGGTAAACCGGAAACCCCCAAGCCGGATTCGGTTCTGCTCGAAGAGGTTCCACAAGACCATTCCGCTTCCACACAGATCGCCTACTATGGGCGAGCCCTTGGGAATTCAGAAGACATCGGAGCGAGGGTGCGGTGGGCCTTCCCACATGGGCAGCAGCCTGGCGATGAGGCAGGAGAGCAGTTCAACGAGTTGTGGGCGGATCACCATGGTCCACAACCTGATCACGTGGTCGCCAAACTGCCGCAGGCGGCTGTGGTCGATCTTCAGCTTGCGAACGGACAGTCTGCCGGGCCGATGGCGGCCGGAGTTCAGGCCCATTCGGGCTCCGGTCCAACGTCGCCGCCTTCCAATGCCTCCTTCGTGAGCCAACCGCCGCCGGCTATGCCGACCTCTTACCCGGCGGAACACTCCATGCGCTTGATGACGCGATCGGTGGTGCTCGACTTGACTCAACCTGATCTGGGTCATGTGAATGTTCGTGTCGCGATGATGAATGATGTGGTCCATACGCACATGTCAGCCGACAGACCGGAGGTGGGCCAATACCTTATGAACGGGCAGGACCGTTTTCAGGCCGTTTTGCAGACGAACGGATTGGAAATGGGACAGTTCCGTGTCGATATCGATCGCCAAGGCGCCGGTCGTTCCTTTCAGCAGGGTCAGTTTCAGGAACAAGGCCATGCGTGGAATCAAGGTTCACATGGAATGGAGCATGAGCATGGCCGTGACGGGCGGGATGAATCGCGCGGATCGCTGCACGGCCTCTTGAATTTGGTCGCGTAGACTGGAAAGGGGATACGGCAATGGTTGATGTATCACAAATCACTTCGACGGCAACTCCATCGGCATCCGAAAAAACAGGACCTCGACAGTTAGGGCAGGACGATTTTCTCAAGCTCCTGATCACGCAATTGAAGAGCCAGGACCCTCTGAACCCAACCAACAATACCGAATTCGTCTCACAGCTCGCGCAATTCAGCCAGTTGGAGCAGAGCGCGAAGCAAGCACAGCTGATGCAGAAGAGCCTCGACGCGCAGACCGCTTCGCTGCAGTTCACGCTGCTGCCCATGGTCGGCCGACAAGTCAGCGTCGATCGTCCGCTGACGCACGTGGAGAACGGTTCGGCCTCGCTGACGTATGCGCTCGAAAAGGGTGCGGCCCGTGTGCAGATTACGATTCTCGATCAGAATCGGCAGGCTGTGCGAGTGTTGGAATACACCGGCCGCCAGGCCGGGCTCAACCAAGCACAGTGGGACGGGAAAGACAGCAAGGGCGTCGCCTTGCCGGCCGGCATCTATGAGTACGCCATCTCTGCCGTCGACAATCAGGGCGCAGCGGTGGCCGCAAAAGGCCGTGCGCAACTCACCGTGACAGGCGTGCGTATGGAAGATGGGCAACCGAAGCTGGCTATCGGCCCGATAGCTGTGGATCCGTCGGAGATTGTGGAAGTGCAGTAGCAGGAAACTGTCCGAACAGGCTGAAGAAGGAGGCATGCACCCATGGGAATTCTGTCGTCATTGTTTGCCGGAGTCAGCGGGCTCAATGCGAACGGCACAGCGCTCTCCGTCATCGGCAACAACATCGCCAACCTCAGTACGGTCGGTTTCAAAGGGAGCAAAGCGACGTTCGCCGATTTGATCAGTTCGTCGATTTCAGGCGGGGCCGGCGCGATTCAGACCGGCATCGGCGTGGCACTCACATCTGTTCAGGGGAACTTCTCTCAAGGATCGCTGGCGACGTCATCGAACGTCTTAGATCTTGCGATCGACGGCAACGGGTTTTTCATCGTTGAAGATGCGCAGGGCGGCACCTTTTATTCTCGTGCCGGTCTGTTCCGCCTCGATAAGAACAACAATGTTGTGGATCCTACGGGATTCAAGCTGCAGGGATTCCTCGCCGATACCACGGGCACCATTACCGGGACGATCGGCGATATCGCCCTACCGTCGACCACTGCATCGCCGCGAGCCACGACCACGGCTTTGGTTGCAGCCAACTTGAACTCATCGACCTCGCCGAGCGGTGTGTTCGGCAATATCGTGGCTTCAGCGGCGTCGACGACCACGACCGCCGGTGGTAACAATTCTTTTACGATCGACCTGAACGGTGACGGCGCTCAGACGATTACGGTGGCGAACGGGTTGACCGGTTCGGCGCTGGCCACTGCGATTCAAAATGCCGTGCGCGCGCTGGTCCCCGCCGATCCCTTTAAGGCTGGCGCCTACGCGGGGTTCACGGCGTCGGTCAACGCGGCGAATATCTTCACGTTCGCCTCGGGCATGACCGGCACGACGAATAATTCCACCACCGGAACCGGAACGGTGGTAGTCGCGGCAAACGGCGGCGATACGCTGGCGGCCAACCTCAATATGCTGGCACCCACTTCGACGACCGGCACGGATTTCCAGCTATCGGACCCGCCGTCCACCTCGAACTTTTCCACGTCGATGACGGTCTTCGATTCGCTCGGCAACAGCCATCTGCTGACGACCTACTTCACGAAGATCGGCGCCAACAGTTGGAACTACAATACTGTGACGGGTGTCAACGATGTTGTCACGGCGAACTATGATCCCAGCAACATCGACGCCAGTCTGGGTATTGTTCGAATCGGATCCGGTACCTTGACGTTCGGGACAGACGGGACGCTGGATCGAGAAAGTACGGTGATTCGCTACGACGACGGCACGGCGACCGGTACGTCGGGCACGGTTCCGGGAGAGCTACAGATCGACTTTGTCGGGGCCACGCCGGACCAGTTGATCGCGCTGAATTTCGGCTCCAGCGTGACGACCGACGGCGGGAGCGGCCTCGACGGGACCACGCAATTCGGGTCGACGTCGGCGCTCGTGCAGCAGACACAGGATGGTTTTGCCGCCGGCTCGCTCCAAGCCTTTTCGGTGGATGCGAACGGGATCATCAATGGCCGCTTCTCCAACGGGCAACTGCGGGCACTGGCGCAGGTCGTGCTGGCGCGTTTCCCGGATCCCATTGGACTCACGCGGACCGGGAAGAACACTTTTGCACAATCCGGTAACTCCGGCCAGCCGGTCACGGGCACGCCGGACAGCGCAGGCCTTGGGCGGGTCCTGTCCAACTCACTGGAGTTGTCGAATGTCGATCTCGGCGAAAGCTTTATCGATATGATCGCCGCGCAGCGCGGTTTCCAGGCGAACTCTCGGGTGATCACCACATCCGACGAAATCCTTCAGGAGTTGGTCAATCTGAAACGGTAGACCCATTGCCTTGGGGTTGGGCGGGGAGTGAAGTCATACTCTCGGCCCAACTCCCCCCTCTCTTCTCCGCGTCCGGTATCCGTCGCCATTTCCGTCAGCTTATTGACGCTGTCAAGTGGTTGGCTGACAGCGAGCCCATCCTCCGACCACCACGCAGCAGGCGCCCCAGTGAATTATGCGAAAAGTGTGTTGATTCGCGATGGTCGATAGCCGCTGGGACCAGCCTGTGGTGGCATATGCATTGCAGTCTCCCAGCCTGGCCAACGAGTCACTCGAGGAGGAGCCATGGCAGATGCAGCAGCGGCAGACGAAAAAGCTCCGGTAGCGCCCCCCGCTTCGGCGTTCCCGGTCAAACTTCTGATTATTGTGTCGGTCGTTGCCTTACTGTTCGGCGTGGGTGGGGCATTTGTGGTCATCAAATTCCTGGGAGGATCGAATAAGGGTTCGGAAAGCGCGGAAGAGCATAAAGCTGAAGCGGAGGCCAAGCCGGAACCGACGAGCGAGGTCAGCGGAAAGCAAGGCCAGGCTGCGGTGCCGGGAGCCATGTTCGACTTGGAACCCTTCATCGTCAACCTCGCGGATACACCGGACGTTCGTTACCTGAAGATCACCATCAAGCTCGAGGTGGAGAGCGAAGCCGTCTCCAGCGAGCTGTCGGCGCGTGTTCCCCAAATACGGGACGCGGTGCTCGTCCTGCTGAGCAGCAAGGATGTCAATGCGGTGAGAACGACTCAAGGGAAGCTACAACTGCGTGATGAAATTACCCAACGCATCAGCGCGGTCCTGAGAAAGCCCGGCGTCCGCTCCGCCTATTTCACTGAATTCGTCGTTCAATAGACTGGTGTTATGGAAAAGATCCTGTCACAGGACGAAATCGATGCGCTCCTCAAGGGAGTCGTTTCTGGAGAGGTCGAGACCGCTCCTAAGGACAATACACAAGATGCAAAAGGTGTGACGCGATACGATCTGTTCAATCAGGAGCGGATCATCCGCGGGCGGATGCCGACCATGGAGATGGTCAACGACCGGTTCATCCGCCGCCAATCGATCATTTGGACCAGCATGTTTCGAGAGGCCGTCGATTTCGCCGTGGTCGGAACGCAAGTCGTCAAGTTCGGCGAGTTCTTGAAAAAAGTTCCGATGCCGTCGTCGCTGAACGTGTTTCATATGCATCCGTTGCGGGGAAACGCGCTCTTCGTGATGGATGCGTTTCTGGTGTATCTCGTCGTGGATTATTTCTTCGGCGGAAAGGGACAGACTCATGTGAAGCCTGAGGGACGGGATTTTACGTCCGTCCAGCTGCGTATCATTAAACGATTGTTGCTGCAAGCTCTCGTCGACCTCGAAAAGGCTTGGCAGGCGGTCGTGCCGGTCAAGGTGGAGTACCTCCGCTCCGAAAGCAACCCGCAGTTCGCGATGGTGGTCACCGCCTCGGAAATCGTGGTGGTCGTGACCCTCCAAGTCATTCTGGGAGAAACCGCCCGCGAGCTGTACATCGTGTATCCCTACAGCATGCTTGAGCCGATCAAAGAGAAGCTCTATTCCGGCCTCGTCTCGGATCATGTCGATCAGAACGGAGAGTGGAATCAGCGATTTCGTGACCGGCTGCAGGACTGTCCCCTCCCTATTGCGGTGCGGTTGGGAACGGCGACCGTGACGGTGAAAGATGTCATGAATTTTACCCCCGGAGACGTCATCTTGCTTGACCAGCGTCCGGGTGACCTCCTCGACTGTTATGTCGAGGGACATCACAAATTTCAGGGCAGTCCGGGGATCTTCAAAGGCAATCACGCTTGCCGCGTCACCAAAGTATCGAGCTAGTCAGAACAGCACGAAGAGAGCAACTATGGCTGAATCAGAATCCGCGACTCGCACCGACCCTCAGACGACCGGGAATCCTACTCCGCAACCCGCTTCGTTTCCGTCAGTCCAAAGCACGGAAGCCGGAGGCACTCCGAAGAACATCGATTTCATCCTGGACATTCCGATGAGCGTCTCGGTTTACGTCGGATCGACCAAGATGGCGATTCGCGATCTGTTGCAGCTGGCGCAAGGGTCGGTGATCGAACTGGACAAATTGGCGGGCGAACCGATGGAAGTGATGGTGAACAACAAACTGGTCGCTCGCGGCGAAGTGGTGGTCGTGAATGAAAAGTTCGGCATTCGATTGACGGATGTAGTCAGCGCGGCGGAACGCGTGCAGCAACTTCGTTGAACGGTCAGAGGAAGCGATCGTGATTGATCTGTGGGAAAGCTTGTTCCGCACCGTCTCGGCTCTGGCTGTGGTGTTGGCTCTCATGGGGGTCGCGGCGTTGGCGGTCCGGCGACTGATGGGGCATCGATTGGGAATCACCGGCGGCCGACCGCTTGTCCAGGTACTCGCCAGCGGCTATGTCGCTCCGCGCAAGACGGTCAGCCTCGTGTCGGTCGCGGGTGAATATCTGATCATCGGGACGACGGCAACCGACCTGGTCCCATTGGGGCGCGTCAGCGATTCCGCTCAATTGCGTGAATTGCTCGCTGCACCCATCCAGACTCCTTCCACCGAAAGCCCGGCGCCGCAGTCGGTCTTGGCCTCATGGCTTCGACGTCTGCCGCTGAGCTCGTTTAATCATGACAAAGGAATCCATGGCTAACCGTCACGACGCCGGCCGAATCATGATGTGGGCGATCGTGGTGGGGGCAATGGCGATCCTCCTGATACCCTCGTCGGGCTCGGCAGCGAGCGGTCCTTCGGTCAGCATTGATTTCGGAGCGAACGGCCCCCAACAAACTTCGGTGGTCATCCAGATCTTGATTCTTCTGACGGTCCTGTCCCTGGCGCCGGCCCTCTTCATCATGGTCACGTCCTTCACAAGAATCGTCATCGTCTTGTCGTTTCTCCGGCAAGCGCTCGGAACGCCCACAGTGCCGCCGAACCAAGTGTTGCTGTCTTTGGCGCTGTTCTTGACGATGTTTATCATGGCGCCCGTGGGTCAGGCCGTCTACAGCAATGCCATGCAACCGTTGATCGCCGAACAGATTTCGTATGAGGATGCGTGGAAAAGGGGTATCGAGCCGGTGCGAACATTCATGCTTCACCAGGTGAGGGACAAGGATCTTGAACTGTTCATCACGTTGAGTCACATCCCGAAGCCTGAGCGGGTGGATGATGTTCCCACCCATGCGATTATCCCGGCGTTCATTCTGAGCGAGCTGCGGATTGCGTTTCAAATCGGGTTCTTAATCTACATCCCCTTTCTGATCGTCGACATGGTGGTCGCCAGTATTCTGATGTCGATGGGTATGATGCTCCTTCCTCCTGTCGTGATTTCCCTCCCGTTCAAACTGATCTTATTCGTGCTGGCTGACGGCTGGTATCTGGTGGTGGGTTCGATGGTGCGTAGCTTTCAGTGAAAGGTCACGTGTCGTGCGTGTCTCGTGAAGGGTATCTCGCACGGCGTAACCAGTGACGCGTCGCGCGATACGTAATACGCGCAACGGGGAGAAATGACATGACGCCGGAGTTGGTGACCGAACTGGGCAGACAAGCGTTGGAGACGACACTGCTGGTGTCGTCGCCGATTCTGGGGCTCAGTCTGTTCGTCGGCTTGGCGATCAGCGTTCTCCAGGCGATGACCCAGCTGAATGAGGCCACGCTCACGTTCGTCCCCAAAATACTGGCTCTCTTCGGTGCGCTGTTGCTGTTTCTGCCGTGGATGTTGAACGTCATGACGACATTCACGGCGAATCTGCTCATCAATATTCCCAACTACGTGCATTAGTACGTAACGATGGCGCTGACACAGACTTTCCAGATTCTTCTTCCGGAGTTCCAAGCCTTCTTGGTCCTGATTTCCCGCATCGGTGGGCTTGTGGCTGCCTTACCGGTCTTGAGCGGCCGAGCGGTTCCAATGAAAGTCAAAGTGATCCTTGTTCTGGCGTTGGGGGTGCTGTTGGCCCCAATGGTGCGGCTCCCGATTCTACCCTACGATCCACTGGCCATGACCGCCGGACTCGTGAGCGAAATGGTGATCGGGCTGACGATCGGACTGGCCGTCCGATTGTTCTTCAGCGCGCTTGAAGTGGCCGGAGAGTTGATCGGCGTCCAGATGGGATTCGGCGTGGTGCAACTGTTCGATCCCGCCACCGCGCATCAGACCTCCATCATCGGCCAATACTTCACGTTGTTGGCCTCACTCGTCTTTCTCTCGCTGAACGGACATATGCTCCTGGTCGCCACAATCCTGTCCAGTTATGACGCCATTCCGGCCTTCGGAGCGTCACTTCCGGCCGGAACGGGAGACGATGTGCTGCGCCTGTCTCAATCCATGTTCGTCGTCGGATTGAAATTGGCGGCGCCCGTGCTCGTCATCATTCTCCTGATCAATATTCTTTTGGCGATCCTTGGACGAGCGGTCGTTCAGATCAACGTGTTTGTGCTGAGTTTCCCCGTCACCATCGCCGCAGGCCTGGCCGTGCTGGGTTTGTCCTTGCCGTTTACGGTTGAACTCTTGGTTCGTGAGATCGAGCGGCTGCAGCTGACGATACACGGGCTGATGAAAGCGTTGGGTTATGGCTGAAGACCGGAGCAATAAGACAGAACCGGCGACCCCGAAACGCAAAGAGGATGCGCGCCGCAAAGGACAGATCGCCATGAGTCGCGATGTGTCGACGGCGGCCGTTCTCTTGGGAGGCGTCGGCCTCTTGGCGTCCATGTTGCCGGTCGGCATGCTGAAAATGACTGAAATGACCCGTCAAGGTCTCACCCTCTCGTTTCCCCAGGAGTTCTACGAAGGGCTGTCGATCGAACAGGTGTCTTCGATCATCATTCACGCCGGGATGACGGTGTTTGCCCTCTGTCTTCCGATCGTGGTGGGGATTCTCGTGATGGGAAGCGGTACCGCGCTCTTGCAAACGGGCTTGTTGTGGCGCGCGGACGCGCTTCAACCGGATGTCTCCCGGATCAGCCCGTTGAAAGGACTGTCCCGGTTGTTCTCGTTTCGATCCGTGATGGAGCTCATCAAGGGACTCCTCAAGATCGCCATTGTCACGGGCGTCGGTCTCTGGGTCGCCCGCCACGACATTCTACGGATTCCAGGGTTGATCGAGTTTGATATGGGGTCCGTCTTGCAGGTGACCGGACAACTGTCCTTGAAAGTCGGATTAGCCGTTTCCGGAGCGATCGCCGTCCTGGCCGTGTTCGACTATTTCTATCAGCGTTACGAATGGGAACGAAGCCTCCGCATGTCGAAGGATGAAATCAAGGAAGAGCACAAGGCGGCGGAAGGCGATCCGCTCATCAAGAGCCGTGTGCGGACCGTCCAGCGGGAACTCACGAAGAAACGGATGATGGCGGCCGTCAAGACCGCGGACGTGGTGATCACCAACCCGACCCATTTGGCCGTCGCGCTGAAATACGATACCGCCACGATGGGGGCTCCGGTGGTCGTCGCCAAAGGCGCCGGTTTGATCGCGGAACGCATCCGAGAGCTGGCGCGCCATCACGGCGTGCCGGTCGTCGAGAACAAGTTCGTCGCGAGAACGATCTTCAAGCTTGTCGATATCGGCAGGGAGATTCCCAGTGATCTGTATCGCGTCGTGGCGGAGATTCTAGCGTTTGTGTATCGCGCCAGGGGCATGACGCCATGAACAGAATGCTGAAAAAGACCGCCAGCTGCTAGGGAATTATGGCGACTGCAATAGAACCAGCGGGCCGAACCCAGTTGATCAAGCATCCGGACGTTCTGATGTCCGTTGGAGTCGTGGCCATCATCATGGTCATGTTGATGCCGCTGCCGCGGTTTCTGCTCGACTTGTTATTGAGCTTCGACATCACGTTGTCGGTCATTATTCTGCTGGTCGGACTGCAAGTCCGGCGACCGATTGAGTTCTCGGTGTTTCCCTCGGTGCTCTTGATGATTACGCTCTTCAGGTTGTCCCTGAACATCGCCTCCACGCGTCTCATTCTGCTGCATGGCAACGAGGGTGCCGGAGCGGCCGGCGAAGTCATCCGCGCCTTCGGGAACTTTGTGGTCGGAGGCAACTATACGGTTGGCCTGGTGGTGTTCACGATTCTTGTCATCATCAATTTCGTCGTGGTGACGAAAGGCGCGGGACGTGTGGCCGAGGTGGCCGCTCGCTTCACGTTGGACGCCATGCCCGGAAAACAGATGAGTATCGATGCCGACCTGAACGCCGGTCTGATCAATGAAGCAGATGCGCGCCGCCGGCGGCGGGAGATCTCCGAAGAGGCGGACTTCTATGGAGCCATGGACGGTGCCAGCAAGTTTGTCCGGGGAGATGCCATCGCGGCCGTCATTATTGTACTGGTCAACATTCTGGGTGGATTGGCGATCGGTATTCTACAGCAAGGCATGAGTCCGGCCCTTGCGGCGCAGACCTATACCATTCTCACGGTCGGCGAGGGGTTGGTGGCGCAAATTCCGGCCCTGATTGTCTCGACCGCGGCGGGTATCGTGGTGACGCGCGCCGCCTCCGACACGGACTTGGGCGGTGAGATGACTCGACAGCTGCTGACGTCCTCCAAGGCGGTGGGCATTGCGGCCGGCATTCTCCTCGTGCTGGGATTGATACCGGGTCTTCCACATCTGGCGTTCCTCGTGTTGGGCAGCGCTGTCGGGTGGATGGCCTACCATCTCCACAAGCAGGAACAGCTTCAAGAGGCTCCGGTACCGAGTCCGGTCGCACCGAAGGCGGATGAAGGGGTGACCCGAGTGATCCCGCTCGATCTTATGGAGGTGCAGGTAGGGTACGGACTGATAGGACTCGTCGAAGGAACGCAAGGCACGGCGCTGTTGGATCGGATCAAAGCCTTGCGGCGCCAGTTTGCGGAAGCGATGGGTTTCGTGGTGCCTCCGATCCATATCCGCGACAATCTCCAGCTGCGCCCGAACGAGTACGCCATCATTCTTAAAGGAGTGGAGGTTGCGAAGGCGGAGGTATTGCCCGGCCATCTGCTGGCGATCGACCCTGGGACCGGCCAACGAGGATTAGTGAAAGGAATTACGACCAAAGAGCCGGCGTTCGGGTTGCCCGCGCTTTGGATCACCGAGGATACCCGCGAACAAGCTCAGATTGCGGGATATACCGTAGTCGATGCGAGTTCCGCCATCGCCACGCATCTCTCCGAGTTGATTAAGCGTCACGGCCATGAACTGTTGGGTCGGCAGGAGGTGCAAGCGCTATTGGACGAAGTTGGAAAATCGCATCCCAAGCTGGTGGAGGAGCTTATCCCGACGCTGGTGCCGCTTGGAACGGTCGTGCGGGTTCTCGGCAATCTGCTCAAGGAAGGCATTCCGATACGAGATTTGCGGTCGATCCTTGAAGCGATTTCCGACCAGGCGACAAGCACCAAGGATGCCGACGTGCTCACGGAGTATGCCCGGCAAGCATTAGCCCGGACCATCACCAAGCAGTATCAGGCGCCCGACGGCAGTTTGCTCGTGATTACCTTGGATCCCCGGCTCGATCGTTCATTGGCGGAACAAGTGGCGGCCTTGCCGCCCGG
The DNA here is from genome assembly GCA_024760525.1 of Nitrospira sp. Lineage (NCBI taxonomy): Bacteria > Pseudomonadati > Nitrospirota > Nitrospiria > Nitrospirales > Nitrospiraceae > Nitrospira > Nitrospira sp. The sequence goes on along the minus strand of CP060499.1, from coordinate 2,575,345 downwards.
CGCCAGTTTGAACCTTGATCCCGCACTGTCGCATAAGCTCTTGAGCAACCTGAAGCAGGCCGCCGAGCGGGTCGCAGCGCGGGGACAGCAGCCGATCGTTCTCTGTTCGCAGGCCGTGCGCCGCCATCTCCGGCGACACAGCGATCGCCTTCTTCATTCAGTTCCCGTCATGGGACTGAACGAAGTCGATGCCTTCGTTCGCTTGCAATCACTCGATACGGTTCGGATCGACTTGGAATTGGCGCAACCATCTTAGGGTAGTCCATGAAAGTAAAGACGTTTCACGCACTCACCATGCAGGACGCCATGCGGGCCATTAAGGAAGAACTGGGGCCGGACGCCATCATCCTGTCCTCGAAAGAAGTACGCGAAGGGGGACGACTGCTCCGGGCGTTCAATCGCCCGGTGCTGGAAGTCATGGCAGCCTCTGATCAGGACGCACAGCCATCCGTTCAGGTCAGGGAACCGGCCCCCAAATCCGCTCCACCAATGCCTCGGCCCGATGCCGCGCCCCCTTCGCCTCTGGCGGCGCAAACCTTTCAACAGACGCTGGCAACCATGCTGCAACCGAATGGTGAGGCGGGCGCACCGATTGCCGGGAAGCGGCCCGCATCATTGAAACCATCTCAGGACGATGAGAAGCCGAACCGGCTGCGGCATCTGCACACTGTGGTGGGCGAATTGAGCCGGTTGTTGCAAGACTTGTCGCAAGAGGAGAGTCAACCGCCCGCGCGCCCGCTGTCGCCCGTGTTTTCGAGGTTGCGCTGCTCCTTGGTCGAACAGGGGATGAATCCGTCCACTGCCGAAGCGCTCGTCAACGATGTCTGCGAAACCATGAAAGCCGAGGGTGTGAGCGGCAATGAGTCGGCCAAGCGCGCGGTCCAGCGGGAGATCTCGCAACGAATCCGAACCAGCGGGCCATTGATCAACGGGGACGGGCATTCCGCCATCGGTCTCTTCATCGGGCCCAGTGGTACCGGAAAGACCTCTGCGGTAGCCAAGCTGGCGGCGCACTACCGTCTTGAGCAACGAAAATCCGTGGCCATCATTACCTTTGACAATCATCGGGAGGCCGCCGTCGAACAGTTGCGTCGGTACGCCAAGCTGATTGGAGCGCCGTTCGCGTGCGCGCTATCGGCCCGACAGCTGTCTGAAGGGCTCCGCCGTCATGCGCAGGTCGATCTCGTGCTGGTCGATATGCCGGGAGTCGGACCGGATGATCTGACGTTGGCCAAAGAATTGCGTCATCTGTTGGCAAAGGAGACCGTGACGACTCATCTTGTCCTTCCGGCGTCCATCGCGGAACGTGAGGCCCACCGGATTACGGAGCGTCTCCACGATCTGCCGAAGCCGAATCTGCTGTTTACGAAGCTCGACGAGACGGAGTCTTTTGGATCTATCTTCGAAGTGGCTTATCGATCCGGGGTACCGCTCTCCTATTGGAGTGTCGGGCGACGAGTTCCCGGAGACATCGAGATCGCCTCCGCAGAACGCCTGGCGGCGCTCATCACCGCAGAGGGTTCGCGTGGGGCCGTCGGTCAATCGGTTCGATCATCGGAGACAGCTCCTGAGTTGACAGGAACTGGAACACATCATGGATAACTTGCTTGGAGGTCGCGATATGCAGCCCAGAACGAAACAGTCCGTCCTCATGCCGGATGAAGCCCGTCCGGCAGGTGAGTCGTCCACTCAGGTCATTGCCGTTTCCAGCGGCAAGGGAGGAGTCGGGAAGACCAATGTGGTGGCGAATCTGGCCATTGCACTCACGAAAGCAGGAAAGCGGGTGCTGATTCTGGATGCCGACCTGGGCTTAGGCAATCTCGATGTCCTTCTTGGGCTCGTCCCGCAGTACACGATTGAAAACGTACTGGCGGGCACACATACGCTCGACGAGATCGTGCTCAAAGGTCCGGCGGGCATTCACGTGCTGCCGGCAAGTTCCGGGGTCCCGCAGCTTACGGCACTGACTGAATCGCAACAGGTGGTGATCCAAGAGCAGCTGGCACAGCTGGCCGGTGAGATGGACGTGCTGTTGATCGACACCGGGGCAGGCATCTCCCCGACCGTGACGTTTTTCGCATCCTCGGCGGATGAGACGATGGTCATCGTATCGCCGGAGCCGACGTCGCTCACGGATGCCTATGCGCTGATCAAAGTGTTGGCACGTCAATATCGAGAGCGTCGCTTTAAAGTTTTGGTCAATCAGGCCAAGAGTCCTCGTGAAGCCTCCGAGGTGTTCGGCAAGCTCGACGTGGCGGTGGACCGTTTTCTTCATGTGGCCATCGAATTCGTCGGGTCTATTCCCTATGACGATTATGTGCATATGGCGGTCATGCAGCAGAAAGCGGTCTTCGAAGCGTTTCCTGATGCACCGTCTTCCCAAGCCTTCAGGAAGATCGCTCAACAGATAGTCCAATGGCCGAAGCCCGGTCTTCCGAAAAGTTCCGTACAGCTCATCTGGCAACGATCAGCCATACACGCCGGCAACTGAGAACAGGTCATACGTGGAACAATCATGAGCAAAACAGCATTGTCACACGAGCGGAAATCCTTTTCGCAGGGAACGAGACGTGAGGAACTCATCAAGGAGTTTGCCCACGTGATTCGCGCGATGGCGCATCGGCTGGCCTTCCGCCTTCCAGCCTACTTGGATGCGGAGGACTTGATCTCGGTCGGCACCATCGGGCTCATGGATGCCATGGACAAGTATGATCCCACCCGGGAAGCGAAGTTCAAGACCTACGCGGAGTTCCGCATTCGTGGGGCCATGCTCGATGAGATCCGTTCGATGGATTGGGTTCCTCGATCGGTCCACGAACGAATCGGTCTGCTCCAAAAGGCGCATGTCACGCTCATGAGCCGATTCGGTCGGCCGCCGCATGACGACGAAGTGGCGACGGAGCTGAAGATGTCCTTGGAAGAGCTGGACGAGTTCATTGTGCGGGCCAGAGGCGCGGTGATGATCAGCGTGGACGATTTGAGTCTTCAAGAACCGGACGGGCATAAAGTGGTGAAGATGTTGGCCGACACGCATACGCCTGATCCTTTGTCGTCGTTGGTCAACGAGCGCGAACGTGAATTGATCACCGGGGCCATCCAAGCCTTGCCGGAAAAAGAACGTCTTGTCCTCACGTTGTACTACTATGAAGAGCTCACGATGAAAGAGATCGGGGAGCTCATGAAGGTGACCGAGTCGAGAGTGTGTCAAATTCATACGAAGGCGATCATTCGACTTAAAGCGCACTTGCAAGCAGTCAGTTGATCGTGACCGCCGGTAGAGGCGAGCCCCTCTCGCCCTTCAGTTTCGCGCGAATACCACTGGCTATCATCCACGATTGTCGCTGATGCTCTCCAACGCAGACCTTCTCCCTTCAGCCTTCGGCCGTCAAGCACTGCCCTTCTCATCCACCGTTCGCCGAGGGACTCCAACGGGCGAGGAGAGGAGGCTGGTGAGCTTCTCACTATCGCTGCTAGGAAGAATTTTCACCTCGATGGGTAGAATCCGCCCTACCAGGATCGCCCGTGCTTGATTCCCATTCAGGCCCGCCTTTCCGGCCGTCAGCTTATCCCCGCATTTAGGCGATTTCCAATCCTGTGGGACATAATCGTTGAGCAGACGATCCTGGCATAAGGGTTGCTGTCACTGTGTGGGACATCAAAAGGAGTCGGCAGTATGAACCGTGGAATCTATCCTATCTTGTCCGGAGCGCTGGCCCATGAGCGGCGGATGCAAGTATTCGCCAATAACATGGCGAATGTGAATACGGCCGGTTTCAAGCAGGATGAGCAGGCGTTCAAAGCGATATTTCCCCGGTACCATGCAGTGGCGGCACCGAGCGGTGTGAACATGGGATTGGCGCAGCAGATCATGGCCAGACCCTTCGGCCCGGCTGAACGGGCATTTGTGGCGCCGCATCAAATCAAGACCACGTTCGAGGCGGGCCGGATCAGGCTCACCGGCAATCCACTGGACATCGCCATTCAAGGACGCGGGTTTTTTGAGGTGGACACACCGCAAGGGGTTCGGTATTCCCGCAACGGCATGCTGTCGCTCGATCGTGAACGTCGGTTGGTGAACGGTTTGGGCTATCCCGTCATGGGGACGAAGGGCGAGATTAAAATTCCTCCCGGGAAGCTCGAGATTACGACACAGGGAGACATCAAAGTCGACGACAAACCCGTGGCGACGATCAAGATTATGGAATTTGCCGAGAATGACATGCCGCAGAAGTCCTCGGAAGGGCTCTTCTATTCGGAGAAGGGGACGATCAACAAACATCCGCAAATTCAAGTCGGGCACATCGAAGAGTCCAACGTCAACGCAATCGGCGAGATGGTGAAGATGATTCAGGGCATGCGCACCTATGAATCGACGCAAAAACTGATTCAGTCGCTGGATCGAATGGCCGAGATCGCGATTCAAGATGTGGGACGAGTGTTGTAGCGGCGGGTGAAGTGATAAGGGATCAAGGAGGGGTGAGATGATCAGAGCCATGTGGACAGCGGCGACCGGAATGACGGCGCAACAGATCAATGTCGATACCGTCGCGCATAACCTTGCGAACGTCAATACGAACTCGTTCAAGCGCAGTCGCGCTGAATTCGCGGACTTGCTATATCAGATCCAGCGGCTCCCGGGCACGAATGCTTCCAACGTCGGAGTTTTTCCGGTCGGCATTCAGGTCGGCGCCGGCGTGCGTCCAACGACGGTGGCGAAAGAATGGCTTCAGGGAAACATGCGACAAACAAACAATGAGCTGGACCTGGCGATCGATGGCCCGGGGTTTTTTCAAGTGTCCCGCCCGGACGGGACGATCATGTATACGAGAAACGGGTCCTTCAAGCGTGACAACGTAGGCAACGTCGTGACCGGAGACGGGGACCTTCTGAATCCCGTCATTACGATTCCATCCGGCGCGCTCAAGGTGGATATCGGCCAGGATGGAACCGTCTCAGTTTTGCTTCCCGGAGTCACGCAGGCCTCGCAAGTCGGGCAAATTCAGCTCACCAGGTTCGATAATCCTTCGGGTTTGGTCGCGATGGGGAATAATCTCTTTATCGACAGCTTCGCTTCGGGACCTCCGACACAGGGGACCGGCGGTTTTACCACCGGGTTCGGCACGATCCAGCAGGGATTCTTGGAGAGCTCGAACGTCAACCTCGCTGAAGAAATGGTCAATATGATCATCGCCCAGCGAAGTTACGAGATCAATTCCAAGACGATTCAGGCCTCCGATGAAATGATGGCCATTGCGAACAATCTCCGACGATAAGGAGCAGTCCATGTTTAGAGTTCTGAGCCTGATTCTGCTCATGTCGACCGGACTCGTGGGGGGCGCTTCGGCGGCCACAGGGGCGTCCAGTGGCGATGCCCGCTCGGTTGCCTCCCAGAACAGAGCCCCGGTTCATCAACAGATTGAACCGGCGGCGGGCCGTGCCGCCGTCGGTGAGGTCACTCCCGATCGGATGATGCAGGTGATTCAGAAATACTTGGAGGACGAATGGGCCCACAAGATCAAGACGGTCTCTGTGTCGGTATTGGAACCGTCGGATCCGATTCAAGTCTCCGGTAGCCTGGTGGAACTGCGTGTCATTCCCGGCTCGACTGAGGAAAGTCCGGGGCGCCGCATATTTCAAGTGGAAGCGGTGACGAACAACAAGCTCCGGAAAACCGTCCAGGTTCTGGCCGATGTGACGGCGATGATCGATGCGGTCGTTCCTGGCCGTTTCCTCAGAACGGACGAAGTGATCGAAGCCGGAGATCTCAAAACCGCCCGAACTCGTGTGTACCAGGTGAATCATCCGTTCGTGACGGATCAAAGTGAAGTCATAGGGAGGAGCGCGACCAGACCCCTTCCTCCCGATGCCCCACTGCGTTCCGCATTCGTCAAGCTCCCCTTGGTTGTGAAGAAAGGGGATCGAGTCCTCATCCAAGCGCAACGGGGAGGCCTGTCGATCCGGGCGTATGGCATTACCAAGTCGAGCGGGCAGGTGGGGCAGAGCATCATGGTTGCCAATCTGGATTCCGGTCGTGAGCTGAGAGCCACGGTCGTCGCTCCCAGTATCGTTCAAGTGGAGTTCTAACGGGATGTCGATGGATGTCATCAGCGAGAAAGGAATCGACGTGAGACCGCGCCTCGGAACGGCAATCGGCTGCGTCTGTATGATCTCCGCGCTTCTCCTGCAGGGATGTTCAAGTCCGCCCAGTGTCTCAAGCAAGATCGCCCTGACTCCATTGCCTCCACCGAAGACCGTGGGTTCGCTGTGGCAGGAAGAAAACGGGCGGGCCTATCTCTATGAGGATCTCCGCGCCATGCGTATGGGCGATATCCTCACGGTTAAAATTGTGGAAAACCACAAAGGGTCCAAGTCTGCCGACACGGCGGCTCAACGTGAGTCGACCATTAAAAACAGTCTTGTCGGCAGCGCGATGGGGTACATCGGAATACCGGGAGTCCGGTTCAGCGATGAAACTCGTCGTGGAATGGGGATCGACGCCAGCGCCGCGAATAAATTCGGCGGAAAAGGCGCCACCAGCCGCGAAGGAACTCTCACCGGCACCATCTCCGTGATCGTCACCGAAGTGCTTCCGAACGGGGATCTTCGTATCGAAGGCCGCCGCGAGGTCAGCGTGAATAGTGAGAAACAGCTCATGAGCATCGGTGGGATTGTGCGTCGCGTGGACGTGGATACGAAAAATACCGTGCTGTCCTCCGCCATCGCCGATGCCAGAATCGAATATTCCGGTCTCGGCGTCCTGGACGACGTGCAGCGACCCGGATGGTTTGTTCGGATTCTTGATTGGGTCTATCCATTCTGAGGAGGGGATATTCCATGCAGGCTCCGGTGAGACGAAGGCCGATTCTGAGGGCAGTTCGCAAGAGGCCGGCGTTGAATCTCCAGACTCTCGAAATGATGGTGCAGAGCGGGGTGGTCCGGCGTGCTGATTTTGATCCTCGTCCCACCGTGAGTCTGAAACAATTTCAGGTGGCGGATGAAGCCGATCGCGACTCCATGAGAGGAACGGCTTCGGAGCAAGGTTGGCTGGCGCGGGTCATCCTTGGTCGGAAGGCGCTTGCTCTGGCTTCAAGACGGTCCTAACCATGAGGGATACTCGACGCATGTGCTCACGAACTCACTCGCTATTATGTTCACTGGTGTTGACGGGCTATCTGTTCTCTCCTTCAACCGCCGATGCGGTGAGAATCAAGGATATCGGCGCGATTGAAGGTGTACGCGAAAACCAATTGATCGGCTATGGGCTGGTGGTCGGGCTGGATAGTACCGGCGATCGGGTCATCGGCGGACAGTTTACGATTCAGGCGATGATGTCCATGTTGAACAAGATGGGCGTCAATCTGGTCATCGACCCCATTCAGTTGCTCACCAGGAACATCGCCTCGGTCATGGTGACCGCCAAGCTTCCTCCGTTCTCCAAGCCGGGTATGACGCTGGATGCCGTCGTGTCGTCGATGGCGAATGCCAAAAGTCTGCAAGGCGGCACGCTGTTGCTGACGCCGCTAAAAGCTGCAAACCAGCAAGTGTTTGCGGTGGCGCAGGGGCCGGTTTCAATCGGCGGTTTTCTCGGGGGGACAGGCGGCCCAGGTGGGGCCACGGTAGCGAAGAATCATCAAGCGGCCGGTGTGGTTCCCGGGGGAGCCATCATTGAGAAGGAGCTGCCCGTCAACATCGATTCGTGGGAGACAGTCTCCGTCCTGCTGCGGCAGCCCGACTTTACCACTGCCATCAGAACTTCCGAAGCCATCGAGAGCGCATTCGGGAAAGGAAGCGCGTCAGCCGTCAACGCCGGATACGTCAAGGCGACGATTCCATCAATGTTCCACGGTCGCGTGGTCGAATACATCGCATCAATCGAGGGCTTGGATGTGGCCGTCGATGCCGTCGCGAAAGTCGTCGTCAACGAACGGACCGGAACAGTCGTGTTGGGAGAACATGTACGGATTTCAACGTGCGCGATCTCTCATGGCAATCTCACCATCTCGGTCAAGAACACCTTGAATGTCTCCCAGCCGCCGGCACCGCTTATCGGCTCGACAGGGGGGCAAACCACCGTCACGCCGGATGTTCAGACCGAAATAAAAGAGCAGGAGTCGCGTCTGATGGTCGTCGATGAGACGGTGACCTTGGGGGAGGTTGTCCGGGCCCTCAACTCTGTGGGGGTGACACCGCGCGATCTCGTGGCCATTCTATCGGCGCTTAGGTCGGCAGGGGCACTTCAGGCTAATCTTGAAATAATATAGAGAAATTATGGATATATATAATGTTTAACGAATCATTTGGCAGCCACTCTGTAGCATCGTCACCATTATATGTCGATCCGCGTGTCACCCTTCCCTCCGGTCAGCTCGACCCCCAGGCAAATCCACAAAAGGTGCAGAACCCCGCTGAAGCGCGCCGGCAGCTGGTCAAAGCCGGACACCAGTTTGAGGCCTATTTTATCTCGTACTTACTGAAAGTGATGCGGGAAACGGTTCCTGAGGGGACCATTTCGAATAAGCAAGGGGCCTATTTCCACTCATTTTATGATGAAGAAATCGGGAAACGGGCGGCAGAAGCCGGAGGGATCGGCATCGCCAAGATGGTCCAGGAATATACGGATAAGTATTTTTCATCAGCTCCAATGGGGCACTCAAGTTTTTCCGGATAAAAACCGATAAGAGGCTCGACCGGGGTAAAGTCCACAATTCGAGGGGGATGGCGGCTGGGAGAAGAGAGCGGGGGAAGGAGCGGCGATATGCAGATCTCAGATCATGGGAAAGTCGATCATCTTGCAAAGCTGTTGCTTGGAGTTCATGAGGCGGACAAGTCCGGTGCTCGACAAACGGCTGCCCCGACCCAAGCGGGTAAAGATCAAGTTCAGATTTCCGCACAGGCAAAGGAGCTTCAACGGATTCGAGAACTGGCCAATCAACCTGACCCTGAGCGGACGGAACATGTGGAGCGCATCAAACGCTCTCTTGATAGCGGCACGTATGATGTCTCCGGACGTGCGGTTGGAGACGCGCTCATCAAGCAGGTGCTGACCGACGCCGTGCTCTAGCATCCGCCGGTCCAGAGTCTGAACACACTCTGCTCTCGGCCCAAAGAGACAGATGGCGGAACGCAGCGCACCCCCATGATCACAAGGAGTCTGTATGCCCGTGTCTACGTTCTCGCCGGCGATCACCCAGCTCTGCCGCTTGTTGGATCAGGAAAAAGCGACCTGCCTGCAGCTGCTTGAGACGATTCACACAGAACGAGCCGCCATCCGGACGATGGCCATCACCGAATTTCACCCTATCAATTGCCGCCGGCTGGCGATTCTGGAGTCGCTGCAGTCTCTCGCCGACGAACGGGAGCAACTTGTTCGAGAACTGGCGTCACATCACGGCTTGCCGGAGGGGGCATCGATCCAGAACCTGATCGACCATGTACGAAGCGCCGCGTCGGATGACTTGCGGGAGCGCTACCGAAGCTATATGACGATAGCCAAAGCCGTCCGTGACGAAATCAAACAGAATGTCGTGCTCATCGAAGGCATTCGCGGCGTGGTCGATCAAGCTCTTTCGGCCGGCGCACCCGTCGTGCCGGGTCGGGAGTTGTATACCGCCGACGGGCAATCGTTCGTCGCGTCTCACGTCAACGTACTCATTCATCAGCAAGGCTAATCATGATCGGTCTATCGTCGCTCTTCGACATCGCGCGAAGCGCACTGACCACCTCGCAACAAGCGCTCGCTGTCACCGGCCATAACGTCGCCAACGTCAATACTCCGGGCTATTCGCGACAGGAAGCGGTGCTCACCGAGCGGCCTCCGCTGGACGGACAGCCCGGCATGGCGGGGACCGGCGTCATGGCCACGACCATCAGACGGTACACGGATCAATTCATCAACCGGCAACTCACCATTTCTCAGCAGGATCTTGGACGCCTGGCCTCGTCGAAGGACGAGTTGTTCCGCCTGCAGAACTTGTTCGGAGACAGCAATAATCAAGGCATCGCCGCGCGAATGAATGATTTTTTCAGCGCCCTGCAAGATGTGTCCACCAATCCGGGGGAGCTGGCGGCTCGCTCCGTCGTATTGGCGAACGCGAGACAGTTGGCGTCGAGCATCAATCAGGCCTCCACCGACCTGGTCACGTCGCGACAGTCACTGAACTTCCAAGTCAAGCAGACGGTCGGCGAAATCAACAGCCTGTCGAAGCAAATCGCCGAGCTGAACAGTCAGATCGTCAGGGCCGAGGTGTCGGGTCAAAATGCCAACGATCTTCGGGATCAGCGTGAATTGGCGTTGAATGAGCTGGCAACGCGCATCGATATCACAACCGTGGAGTCCGGAACCGGGGCGCTGACGGTCTTCGCTGCGCGGGGACAGGTTCTGGTGGAGAACGGCTCAATTCGGGAATTGACGGCTGTCGAGGATCCGGACAACGACGGGCTGTTCTCGGTCGGCTATTCCACCGGCGGCACACGTCCCTTGAGCATCGACGCGCTGATTTCGAACGGGCGCCTGCGTAGCCTGTTGGATGTCCGCGATACCACGGTCCGAAACCTGGAAACCTCGTTCGACCGGATGGCAGCGACGTTGGCGAACGCCGTGAACGTCATCCATCGGCAAGGGTATGGGCTCGACGGATCGACGGGACAGGACTTGTTCGGTCCCGCAACGGTGACCTCGCGGGCTATGACGGCCAATCAGGGGGCCGCGGCGATCAACGGTGGCGCAGTCACCGCAAACGGGCTACTGACGTTTCATGACTACGAGATCCGCTTCTCTTCGGCGACAGCCTATTCCATCGTGGATGCCACGACCGGGGCCACCATTCGCGGCAACTATACCGGTACGGCGATCACGGCGCCTTCCGCGGACAATCCGTTGTCCATTGTAACCGGGACGAACGATACACTCACGGTGACGGTCGATGGTGTGGCGTCCGGGACAATCACCCTAACTGGCGCCGCGAGTCCGGGCCTGTCGTACACCTCGGGTGCGGCCCTCGCGCAGGAAGTACAGAGCAAGATCAATGGAGATGCAACGCTGCAGGCAGCCGGAAAAAGCGTAGCGGTCGCCTATGACACCACGACCCATCGCCTGGTCATCACCTCGAACAATACGACAGCCTCGTCGGCCGTCAGCGTGACCGGCGGCACGGCTCGGACCTCGCTTGGGTTGATCGCCGGCACCAGTACGGCCGCCTCGGGCACATATGCGAGCCCGACGACCCTTACATTCGACGGGCTCGGTGTGACGTTGACCGGCGCGGCGGCGGCCGGAGACGTCTTCGAAGTCGATTCGTACAGCCACGCGGCGCGTGATCTGACGGTTGCGCTCACGAATCCCTCGTCCGTCGCGGCTTCATCCACGCGAACCGGTATTCCGGGAAACAATACCAATCTCCTTTCGCTGGTTGCGCTTCAGCAGCGACGATTCGCGAGTCTGGATGACGGCACGTTGAACGACGCCTATCGGACCGTTGCGGCGGAGCTGGGCGTTGCCGCGCAGACGGCCGGTCGAGACCTGGAAGCGAAAGAGATCCTGAAGGATCAGATTGAGACGTTGCGCGCGCAGGTATCCGGTGTGTCCCTCGACGAAGAATTGGTGAACCTCATCAAATTTCAACGGGGGTTCGAAGCCGCGTCGCGACTGGTGCGCCTCACCGACGAGATGTTCCAAACGCTGTTGGCGATCAAACCTTAGCACCGAGGCTTCCATGCGGGTGACAGAGCTGCAGACCTTCGGCGTGCTCACAAATAATCTGACCCGCTCACGCGCGAGGATGCTGGAACTCCAGGAGCAGGTGTCGACCGGCAAGCAGGTGCGCCAACCGTCCGATGATCCCAGCGCGTTCAACCACATCGCGTTGGACAAGGCCTCGCTCGTCGTGATCGAGCAACGGGGACGAAATATCAAATTTGGGCAGACAAGGCTGGATCTTTCAGACAATGCCCTCAGTCAAGCGATGAACTCGCTGTCCCGTGTGCAGCAGCTCGCGGTACAGTTTCGCAACGATTCGAACGGTGCGGCGGAGCGGACCATCGGCGCCAAAGAAGTGCGGCAATTGTTCGCGCAGCTCCAACAGTCGGCCAATACTGTGCTGAACGACCAGCCGATCTTCACCGGCACCAGCACGCATGGACGGATAACTGGACTTGCCTTGACGACACCCGTGACGCTGACGAACGCCACCAACGATACTCTCAGCGTGACGGTGGACGGGGTCACGTCGGGCACGATCGATCTGACATCCGGGACGGAATCTTTGTCAGGAACCCAACTTGCGGCACGCCTCCAAAACCGCATCAACGCGGATACGGCTCTGGCCGATGCCGGGAAGAGCGTGACCGTCACGTTTGACGGCGATCATCTCGTCATCGCATCCGATTCGAACGGTTCGCAGTCCTCGGTGCGTGTGACCGGAGGCTCGGCCCGAACCACACTTGGACTCACGGGTGGAAGCGAGACAACCGGCGGTACGCCGTTCGCACTCACCGCCACCGTCGCATCTGCCGCCGGCAACACCGGCGGGGCTGTGGCCGGACACGGCCGGGTCGTGGATGAAAACGCCGCCACCCTGGACGATTATGTGATCCGGTTCACGTCAGCGACGACGTACGATGTGTTGAACGTGACGGTTCCCGTGACTGCAACGCGCGGCTCATCCAACACCGGTGGCGCCGCTGTGCAGAACGCCGGAATGGTGAATGCGTCGGGCCTCACATTGCACGACTATCAAATTCAGTTTACGTCCTCGACACAGTACTCGGTGATCGACCAGACGACCAGCACCACGCTGTCGTCCGGTAACACGTATGTGTCGGGCGAGTCGATTTCATTCGCCGGCTTGCGTGTGGTGCTGGCAAACGGCCAACAAGGTGGGCCTCAAACCGGGGATACCTTCTCCTTCAATGTGTCGCCGAGGACCGTCCTTACCAACCAGACGTATGCCTCGGGAAGCGAGATCAGCTTCGAGGGCATCCGGGTGACGCTCAGCAACGGGACAGGGGCGCCGGCAAACGGAGATCTCTTCTCCATCGTCTCGGGCTTACAGTATCAAGGGGACGCAGGAAGCCATGCCATCGAAATCGGAACCGGCCAGACCGTACCGACCAATGTCGCCGGCGATCGGGCTTTCACTTCGGGTGGGGTGGATATATTCGCGGGGGTCAAACAGCTGATCAGCGCATTGCGCGGCAATGACGGGCAGGGCATCACCGAGGCCCTGGGCGACCTGAATCGAGGGGTGTCGCAAATGGCAGCGATTCAGGGAGAAGTAGGTGCAACATCCAATCGTCTGACCACAAGCGCCGCGCAGCTTGAAGACACCAAAGGGTTCTTCCTCCAGTCGCTCTCGCAAACCGAGGATGTCGATCTGGCCAAAGCCATCTCAGATTTGACTCTGCAACAGTTTGCGATCGAAGCGGCGAGCAGGACATTGACGAAGGTATTTGAAAACTCGCTGTTGAATTATCTGTGAGCAGGGAACGGACAGGCATGATGCCGAAGATGTTCTGCAAGTCAGTTCAATAGATGGAGTCTGCTCCTTGCGGCATAAAGTTTCCGTTCCAGTAGGCCGATAAGGGTGAGGACTCGTACCTCGCGCCATGGAAGGCTGGTATGCTGGTACTCACACGGCGGTGTGGAGAAAGTGTCACAATCGGTCCCGATATCCGCGTGGTCGTGCTTGGGTTGAAAAGCGGACAAGTCCGTCTTGGTATCGAAGCGCCGCGGGAGGTTGCGGTTCACCGGGAAGAAGTCTATGCGAGGATTCAAGACGAAAATCGATTGGCGGCAAAGACTCAAGCCGTGCCGCTCGACGCGTTACGCCGATTGATTCCTGCAAAACGCCGAATGGCCTCGTGAGGGTATATCTGTGAAGTGCACATCGACCCGCTTTGGATCGTTCGAGGTTGCCGACGAAAGCGTCATACGCTTTCCTTCAGGGCTCCTTGGTTTTCCTGACCAACAACGGTACGTGATGTTGGATCATGATACCGAAGCCCCGTTCCGGTGGCTCCAGTCGGTTGAAGAACCGGGGCTGGCCTTTGTCATCCTGGACCCAACCACGTTCTATTCCGACTATCACGTCGATATTCCCGCCGACGCTTTAGCCGAAATCAAAGGTGAAGAGGGCGAGGACCTCGCGCTGGTCGTAGTCCTAACGATACCGTCGGACGATCCGGGTCGGATCACGGCCAATCTGCGAGGCCCGCTCGTCATGAGCCATAAGACCAAACTCGGGAAACAGCTGGTTCTTTCAGAGGAATATCCCACCAGACACCCTTTGTTTCCGATCTCCGAGCGTCCGGCACCAGAAACGACACAAGCCGGCGTTGCCGCCGAATGCCGGGTCTAGCGAATAAGCACCCACTCTGACCGATCTAATACTCTGGCCACTTCTGTGTCCGAACCTAGAGAATGTTCTTTCTAGCGGTTTTCATGCCTACATGACGGATTGCTCTTTTGCCATTGCTTTATCAACGGTTGGGCTTCAGCTGGCGTGCGTGGTCAAGTTGCCTCGCGGATAATTTCGGCTTCACGCCAAATTTCACTCCCGCCGCCTCGCTGTCTGTACTCCGGCTTTGGTACGTTCGACAATTAACTCACGTTCAAATGACCATTTATGAAACAGACTGCGCCTTGCCTACTCGCCGCGTACCCGATTGAGGGAAAACGAATTGTAAATCTCAAGCAACCCTGAAAGTCCGTTCTTGCCCCGAATCTTCCAGGTTACCCGGAATACCATTTCATCGCCCATTGGTTGATGAGCAAGGCCAACATTTACCGTGACGTTTTCAATTCCTGATGCGGTGTTGTTGCTGGAAATGACTAAGGGGCAATCTGATATCACCTCGACATAGAAGTGTAGGAAATGCGCCCAGCCATCGAGACGAGTCGCATCTATAGGAGGAAGCTCATTCGCCTTCAAGAACGGCTCAAGCTCACTCTCGAAGAGTTTCATTTGCGATATGTTGTCGATCTCGATTCGTTGATCGCGGGGCAATTCATGAAGATGCTTGCCGGTTTTGAGATGGGTATTCGCCAGATTGAAATGGTTCAAAACACTCTGGGCTACGTTACCAGAAAGCTTGCTGTGCAACGCCCAATCGCAATGAAATTTCAGGTAGGGATACTGTTGTCTTGCGTCCTGCTGCTCTAAAAGCTTTCGTATCTCTACCATGAGAGAGACAGCCTGAAGCTCGGTAGTGATGCCGTCACGCAAGAGCATACCCAGCTTTCGTAAAATCTCCGGTTTCGTAAAACCTCCTACGCTTATATTATCACTCGTGAAACATGGCTAGAGGTGAAACCGTCCACAGGGAAACGAGCCAACGATACCTGTGCAGACTTAATAATTGACAAATGTCAATTGACATTTTACAGTTGGGTAGATGATAGACGGTTTTCGACACAAGGGCTTGCAGCTCCTGTTTGAACAGGATGACGGGCGGAAGGTGACAGCAAATCAGGCGGATAGGCTGCGGCTAATCCTGTCGGCACTGAATGCAGCCAGAAGCGTTGAAGATATGAACCAGCCAACCTTTCGGTTGCATCCGCTCAAGGGTGGTAGAAAAGGGGTTTGGGCGGTCACTGTCCGCGCCAACTGGCGGGTTACGTTTCGATTCAGCGAGGGCAATGCCTATGACGTTGGTTTAGAGGATTACCATTAACTGCAAGGAAAACAGAGGTATGTATGATGATGAAAAATCCTGTCCATCCGGGGAAATTGGTTGAAGCAAATTTAGAAGAGCTAGGCTTGAGTGTGGCCGAAGCGGCAAAAGCTATGAAAGTCACGCGGCAACAACTCTATAACGTCACGCGGGGGAAAAGTGCCGTCTCGCCAGATATGGCCTTACGATTGGAAAAAGCCTTTGGGGGTAGTGCGGACATGTGGTTATCCATGCAATCCGCCTATGACCTTGCGCAGGCGCGAAAAGAACAAGGGAAAATCACTATCCGCCGTTTAGTGGAACATGGGGCTGGTGTGTCTTCGCTGTAAGAGGAGAACAGGTATTTTCAAGAGGAGGGCAGTAGAGAACTTCCCTAATATCAAACATCATGTAAGGGTAGCAGGAGAGGCATGTAACTTTAGAACCTCCGAGCATCTGGTGGTATGGTTGACCGCATTCGCATTTATGAGTTCTGTCCCATTCTTCACGTTGCTCAAGCCATGCCAGTTCACCTGTGCTCAATCTCGCAAGGCTGCTCACAGTCGTTGAATCATAAAGTATCATGCTCATCCTCCTATTTGAATTGACCGTATCCCGTCGGGGCACGAAGGTCAACCCCGCTACCCCATGATCATGGCAGTTTCCGATCTCCTGACACCGAAAGTTTCCCCCGTTTGATCTGCCCGTCTCAGAACCGATTGCTTTCTCCAGCAAAAACCGGTAAGCCTTTTCGCCAGTTTTAGGTCAATTCGCCGGCTTTAAAGATAGGCAAGGGCGTACGCACTTGCTCCCACGACGCGTACGTCGAATAAGAATTCACCTAACCACTACTGCAGTGAGTCTCTGAACAATACACTGAGGGCGAATTCAGTATGAGCGAGCCAACCATCATCTGCCCCTCCTGTAAAACGGAAATCAAGTTGACTGAGTCCCTTGCTGCTCCGCTGATCGAATCCACACGCCGTGATTACGAAAAGCGCCTTGCTCAGAAGGATGCCGATGTGGAAAAACGCGATACCGTCTTACGGGATCGGGAAGAAGCCCTATCCAAGGCACAGCAGGCACTCGATGAACAGGTGGCAGAGACACTCAAGCTGGAGCGAGGCAAGATTGCGGTTGAAGAAGGGAAGAAGGCCAAGCTCGCTTTACAAAACGACCTGGACCAGAAGGCCAAGGAAGTTGCTGATCTGAATGACATTCTGAGGCAACGTGACACGAAGCTGGCGGAAGCGCAGAAGGTACAGGCCGACCTGATCAGGAAACAGCGGGAACTGGATGATGCCAAGCGTGAGCTGGACCTGACAGTCGAAAAGCGCGTCCAAGAAGGATTGGCGACGACCCGTGAACAGGCCAAGAAAGAAGCGGAAGAAAGTCTCAAACTCAAGGTGATGGAGGCAGAGCAAACGATCGCTTCGATGCAAAAACAGATCGAGGATCTCAAACGAAAGGCCGAACAGGGGTCACAGCAGCTTCAGGGCGAGGTGCAGGAATTGGAGTTGGAAGCGCTGCTCCGGGCCAAATTCCCGCGGGATACGATCGAGCCCGTCCCCAAAGGTGAATACGGAGGGGACGCGCTTCAGCGTGTCGCCGGGTCGAGCGGGCAGCCGTGCGGCACGATCATCTGGGAATCGAAACGGACCAAGAATTGGAGTGACGGCTGGCTGGCCAAGCTTCGTGAGGACCAACGCGCCGCCAAAGCGGAGATCGCGGTCATCGTCAGTCACTCGCTCCCCAAAGAAGTAGAAACCTTCGGAGTGATTGATGGCGTTTGGGTGACGCACCCCAAGACCATACTCCCACTGGCCGTCACTCTCCGCCACACGCTGATCGAAGTGGCGTCAGCCCGGCAGGCTTCCGAAGGGCAACAGACCAAGACCGAGATGATCTATCAGTACCTGACGGGCCCGCGTTTCCGGCAGCGAGTCGAGGCCATCGTCGAGGCGTTCGATTCAATGAAGGAGGATCTCGATAAGGAGAAAAAGGCGATCATCAAACAATGGGCCAAACGAGAAGAGCAGATTGATCGCGTGATGCAGGCCACGGCCGGGATGTATGGAGACCTGCAGGGGATTGCGGGGAAGACGATTCAAGAAATAGAAGGGTTGGAATTACGCGCTCTGAATCCGCCTGCTTCCGATCCCACCAATACCGATAATTGAGTTGGCGATGAGCCAGAGTAGGTACTGTGTTGTCGAGGAGGGTGGTTACCTTACGCGGCTGCTCGGGGGAGAGGCTGGTATCCCTGCCGGTAGGCTTCCAGCACACGGACGAGCCGAGCGACTTCGAGCTCGAGTTGCGCATAGACGGGGGGCGCATCATGGAGTGTATTCAGGCGACCGACCGCTTCGAGACGGCCGGCGGTGAGTCCCACCTCGGAGGCGCATAGATTTCCCGCTGTACCCTTGAAGGAATGCGCCGCCCGCTCAACGGCGGTCGAGTCGGCATTGGTCAACGCCGTTCTGATGTCGGCCAGCATCGTTTGGTGTCGATCGAGAAACAGGCAGACGAGTTGAGCGAACAATTCGTTGTCGCGCCCGATATTCTGGTACATTTTCGCGGGGTCAAAAATGCCCCGTACGGGGTCGGTCGTGGGAGAAAGAGGCTCCTCGGATAGAGAGGCACTCGTATCGGACGATGTGGGGATCCAACGTGAAAGTGCGGCTCGCAGTTCGTTCAGTTTGATTGGTTTGGAGAGATAATCGTCCATCCCGGCCGCCAAGCAGCGCTCGCGATCCCCTTGCATGGCATTTGCCGTCACCGCGATGATCGGAATATGCGGGATCGCATACGGCGTACCGGTTGAACGAGCGACACCCTCATCGAGCGTGTGAGGAAGCTCGACTGACTGTTCACGTTCTCGGATGCTTCGGGTTGTTTCAAATCCATCCAAAATCGGCATCTGACAATCCATCAGGATGGCGGCATAGTCTCCCTTTGCCAGCGCTACCAAAGCCTCTTGGCCATTGTCGACGACGTCCGGCTGGTATCCCAGTTTCTCCACCATGCGCACCGCGAGTTTCTGATTCACGAGATTGTCTTCCACCACCAGCACACGCCGATGCTGGACATTTTCCGCGACCGTATGCCTCGTAATGAGTTGCGGGACGACTGCCAGGGTCTGGGTGTCTCTCTGTTCCTGGCTCTCGGGTACGCCGAGCACGGTTTTTAGACAGTCGCGCAGTTCGTCATGGCGGACCGGCTTCGGCAGGTAGCCCATCGCACCGGCCTGGCGAGCCTGTTCTGCGTGGCCCCGTTGCAGTATCGAGGTCATGACCACAAGGCGGATTCCTGACCCTTCAGGGTGATATTGCAGTTCTCGCGCGAGCTGCAACCCGTCCTTTCCCGGCATGACCACATCCAAGATGGCGAGATCGTATGGCTCTCCTCGCTGCGTTGACTGCGTGATCCGTTCCAAGCCCGCTTCGGCGTCTTCCGCAAGGTCGTCAACCATGCCCCAACCTGAGACCAAATGGTGCAAAATCAAACGATTCGATTCGTTGTCATCGACGATCAAGACTCGTTTCCCGGCAAGATCTCCAGTCGGCAGAATAGCGTGGGGAGAGCCGGCTTGTTTCGAGAGTCGCGCGGTGCACCAGAAGGTGCTTCCTTGTCCTGCGACGCTGCGGACTCCGATTTGTCCTCCCATCAATTCCACGAGTTGCTTGGAAATCGAAAGGCCGAGGCCGGTCCCGCCGTACTTCCTCGTCGTCGAGCTGTCTGCTTGGACAAATGGACGGAATAGCTTGGCTTGAGTATCCGGACTGATGCCGATACCGCTATCCGTGACTTCGAAACGGATGACGGCGGCATCGGCGAGGTCTTCCTCGAGGAAAGCCTGCAGGGTCACTTCGCCTTTGTCGGTAAACTTCACGGCGTTGGCCACAAGGTTGGTCAGTATCTGGCGCAGCCGTCCTGGATCGCCTTTGAGCCCGGTCGGAACCGCCGCGTGCACGAGTCCGGTCAGTTCCAGCCCTTTCGTCTCGGCCCGTTCGGCAAATTGCGCCAATACTTGCTCGACCGTCGTCCGCAAGTTGAAATCGAGGCACTCCAACTCCAGTTTACCCGCCTCGATCTTGCTGCATTCCAGCACATCGTTGATCAACTCAAGCAGCGCCTCACCGCACAGCCGGATGGTTTCCGCGTAGGATTGCTGTTCAGGCGTCAAGTTTGTTTCCATCAACAAACTCGTCATTCCGATGACGCCGTTCATGGGGGTTCGCAGTTCATGGCTGACCGTTGCGAGGAACGCCGTTTTGACCCGTGCGGATTCTTTTGCCTCATCGAGAGCCCGGTCGAGGCGTTGGTTGCTATGGCGAAGCTCCTCGGCCGACAGTTGGAGCGCCTGCTGTGTCTCACGGACGCTCGTCATGTCGGTGGCGTAGCCTCGAACCACTCCAAAGATTGGAACCGGACAAAAGGTCCATACAAAGCTGGCACCCGGGAGGACGACTTCTTCGCCGTGCAGGATGTGCCGAGTCGTGAGACAGCGCTGCACGATGTCCGGAAGCCGACCGGGTACCACATTGGGAAACCCTTCGGGACTGTATCCGAATCGGGAGAGCAACGAGATCATCGCCGGGTTGGCATACGACAAGCTCGCGTGCCGATCCAGCTCGATGATCGGAGAGGGGCTTTCCTCGGCAATGGCGGCCAAGCGATCACGGTCGTGTTCCAGTTCCACTTCATACGACAGGTCTCGCAGACTGACGACCAAAACACTCATCCCATCGTGCATGGCTGGGGCGCAAGTCCACTCCACCGGGACGGGAGCGATCCTCCCTCTCAAAAAGAGTTGTTGTGTCGCCGAGGCGGGACGGCCTTTGAGCGCTCCGGTCAGCTGTGACGTAATCGTCGCGGCATCGGATCGAGTGAGCCTGGACCACAGAGCCGGAAATGATTTCGGGACGCGGGAAGTTGACCGTGGCCCGAGCAACCGAAGCCCCTCTCGGTTGGCGGTCTGAATCGTGAGATCGGCGTTGAGGACGATGCAGGCGAGAGGCAGCCCTTCGAATAGATCCACCATGGGGAACACACCCGGCGGAGCGACTGCGATTCGATGTCGATATGTTATTCGCTTCCGTCCAGACCGTTTCATCAAGCGGCTCGTGACAGAGTTTGGTCCAGATGTATGCCGATGTTCATGCGTTCTTTGGCCGGGTCGAGGACGCGCAGCACCGTTCGCACCGTGCGGTCGGGGGACGGCACGGCCAGGTCAATCTCGAGAGGCGTCGTATAGGATCCTCCTTGTGGGTCGGTCGTGATTTTCACAAGAGGCTTGAGCCGTTGCTGAGGGTTGGCTCCGATTACGACTGCCTGTTCGCCGGTATTCAGCTTGACCAGACTTCCGACCGGATAGACGCCGATGCTCCGAATCATCAGTTCCACTAGAGATTTTTCGAACTGTCCTTTTTCGCCGGCTAGAAAGAGTTGCCGCACGGCATCGTGTGGAATCATGGCGGGACGAGATCCGTGTCGACTGACCATGCCGTCATAGTAATTGACGATGCCGACGATCTGCGCGTGGCGTGAGATCTGATCATTGCCTAGGCCGGCCGGATAGCCGCTTCCATCGGCGCGTTCATGATGCTCCCTGACGATGCGCAAGACGTCCTCGGGCATGCCGGGATGCTCGGAGAGAAGCGTCACCCCCAATTTACAATGCTGTTCCAGAAGTGTCTTGTCTTGTCCGGTGCATTCTTCCCGTTTGCGAACAAGATTTCGTGGCAGGCGAACATACCCTGCGTCGTGGAGTAACGCGCCGATACCGATTTGTTCGAGCAGCGGTTGCTCCACCCCGCTTTCAATGGCCACGACGAGGGACAGGACGCAAGTATCCAGCGCATGAGCCGTCAATGACCGATCGAACTGTTTGATTTTCTGAATGGCGACCTGTGTGGCCATGGCGGTGCGGTCGCTGAGGATTTGTGCCAGCACATTCGAGACGATCGCCTTGGTGGTCTCGAAAGTCGGAGGAACTCCGCGTTCAAGCTCTTCGAAAATGCGTTCGACAGCTTCGTGAGCCTGTGCATAGACGATCGTCACGGTATGATCGTCAGGCTGCTTCGACTCCGATGGACGTTCGGTGCTGGGGTTCGGAGGAGTGGATGCGTCCGGGGTGGCCTGTTGCCGGTCTGCCGTGGGCGGCGTATTCGCCGGAGCCTCTGATGAAATATCGCATCCTTTACTGGTATCGATCGTCACCATCCTAATCCCATGTTGCTTCATGAGTTCGATGGTCTGGAGATCCTTGATCATTCGCTTATGCGAGAGGAACGGGGTTCGATACCAAGGGACATCCATCTCGATGATGTACATGCCTGGAATCAGCTGCTCGATCGGAATGCGCTTGATTGCCATATGTCTTGGACTCCGAGTCAGAAGTGTCTCCGGTCGGGCGTGCCGACTGAAGAGAGGCCTCGTGTGTGTTATCGGCGAAGGATGCGTCGAACTTGATCGTTATCCTTGCATCGAGATGTGTTGTGATCGGTTCTGAGCCGGTGTGATCGATCCTGGTTCCTCAAGATCGGCCCGGAACGTTCCGATAGAGTTCATCAGAGTCGGTTTGTGTCGACTGAGAGCTGAGGAACGATCATCATGAATGACGTTGCCGTGTCTGTTCCCCCTGCGGATTCCTTCTTGTCGGTCGGATTGTCGCTGAAAGTATCCCTCACCATTGATCAACAAAAGGTGACGTATGGCTCGACCCTTCTAGGGTGGAAGGATCACGCTTGGCTGGTCTGCGAACGACCGCTACAACTCGGTTATGATCAGCAAGTCTCCGGAGGCACGCCATGCATTATCAGCTATCTTCATGACGGCAAGCTGGTCGGATACCACAGCGAGATACGCGATCTGACTCTTTCGCCGGTGCCATTGCTGTTCATCGCCTATCCGAAGCTCGTGGAGGAAATGCATCTGCGCAAGCATGAACGCGTGTCGTCCAATGAGCCGATCCTATTGATGCGAACCGGCGCGGGCAATGCGTCCGTGTCCACGCTGTCCAGCGGCGACTATCTTGGTGGTTTGCTCAAAGACCTCAGTGAGGGAGGGTGCAGTGTGTTGTTGGCCCAAAGACCTTCATGGTTGCGATCGGGAATTACAGTCCGCTTGGAGTTCGAGCTGCCTGGCCTGGGGCATATTACCAACCTGACGGGCCTCGTCAAGAGCGCGGAGACGCGAAATGGCAACGACCTAATCGGTGTCGAGTTTCGATTCAATGAACTGGAGTACATCGAATATCGGGGCTGGGGCGGATCTGTGCGGCAGGCGATTGAACAATGGACGACACAGAAATCGGGCTCGCAACCGGTTCTGTAACCACCGACCTTTATCTTCCATCCCAAGGACTTTTGTACCGTATCGGTCGGCAAATACTGCCGAATGACTCGTGCACGGGCGCACAAGCCGACATTCAACCTCCATATATTGTGCGACGGCAATGGCACATATCTTGAACTCTTGCGCTTCAGCCTGAACAGCGAGTCAGGCTGATCAGGAGGGAGCGCCATGGATGGCCTCGGTACGACACAGCGCGAGCTGAATCCTCGGTGGTGTCTGGCGTACGACACGATCGACCGCCACGACATCGATCGCTTGATCCAGTGGCTTCGCACGTATCCCCGATTAACGAAGGGTGCCGTCACCCGCGACTTTGAGTCGCGTTGGTCAAGCTGGTTGGCCCGCCCGTACTCCGTGTATTGCAATTCCGGATCGTCGGCCAATCTCTTGATGTACTACACGCTGCTCGTCTCCGGGCGGTTGCGTAACAAGAAAGTGATCGTCCCCAGTGTCGGCTGGGTGACGTCGATTGCACCGGCCATACAATTCGGTTTTGAACCGATCATGTGCGAGGCCGATCCGGAGACGTTCGGCCTGGATTTGAACCATCTTGAGACACTGCTCCAACGCCATCAGGCTCAGACGGTCATGCTGGTTCAGGTCCTGGGTGTTCCGCATAAGATGCGGGAATTGCTGGCGTTGCGAGACCGGTATGGGTTTGTGCTGATGGAGGACGCGTGCGCGGCGATCGGGGCCACCTACGAGGGCCGCCGGATCGGATCGTTCGGAGATCTGGCGAGCTTCTCGTTCTACTTCGGGCACCAAATGTCGACGGTAGAAGGGGGCATGGTTTCCACGGACGACAAATCGCTTGCGGATCTTCTTCTGATGCTCCGGAGCCATGGGTGGAGCAAGGATCTGGATCCCGCCACCCACCGCGCGCTGGTGACGCAACATCTGATCGACGACTTTCATTCCCCGTTCGTGTTCTATGAACCGGGATTCAACCTCCGGTCGACCGATATCAACGCCTTTCTCGGTATCGGTCAGCTCGAAAAACTGGACTGGATGACGGAGCAGCGACGGCGCAACCACACGCGCTATCTCGAGCATCTCGGAGCATCCTTTTATGTGCAGCGGCCTCCGGACGGCAGTCAAGTGGCGAGTATTTCGGTCGGGTTGATTGCCGATTCTCGGGAGCAACGGCGGCGCATTGTGGAAAATCTCGTCAAGCACGGTATCGAGACCCGCATCTTCTCCGCCGGCAATTTGGGGCTTCATCCCTTCTGGGCCAGTCGGTATGGCGTGACCAGTTTTCCCGTCGCCGATCGAGTCCATCATTGCGGGTTTTTCCTGCCCAACCATGCAGGGTTGACCACGGACGATATTGCCGCCATCTCTCGGACGGTTATGGAGGTTGCATGACGGGACCTCTGGTCGTGACCGGCGGGTCTGGTTTATTGGGATCGGCTGTGAGGACATTGCGCCCTCAGGCCGTGTTTTTGACCGGGGCGGACGGCGATCTGCGCCGTCGCGATGTGGCGAAGGCGTTGCTGGAAGACCTGCACCCGGGGAAGTTGTTGCATCTCGCAGGTGTGGTCGGGGGGGTAAAAGCCAATACTACGCAGAACAGTCGTTTTTTCGAGGACAACGCGCTCATCAACACATCCGTGTTGTCGGTGGCCCGTGAGCTTCGTATCCCAAGATTGGTGAGCATCCTTTCAAGCTGCGCATTTCCGATGTTTTCCGATCGCGCGACAACCGAAGACGATCTTCAGTCGGCGTGCCCCTACGACGGCAACGCCGGGTACGGCTATGCGAAGCGCATGCTGGATCTCCATACGCGACTGGCGGCGAAGGAGGACGGGTTGGCATGGACGACACTGACGCCCGTGACCATGTACGGGCCTCATGACTCCTTCGATTCCGAGCATGCGCATGTCGTCGGGTCGCTGATCGGGCGCTGTTGGAGAGCCAAGACGACGGGTGCGCCGTATGTCGTGTGGGGGAGCGGGCGGGCAGTCAGGCAATTCATTTTTGCACGGGACGTTGCGCGCGTGGCATTGGAAGCCGTCGAAATGCATCTCGAACCTTCAACCACGATTGTTGCGGCGGATTCGGGCATCACCATCCGGTCGCTTGCTGAAACCATTGCGGGTGTCATGAACTATACGGGGCCGATCTTCTTCGATGAGGGTCAGCCTGAAGGAGTCCCGATCAAGCGACTACAGAGCGCATGGTTTTCCTCACGCTTTCCAGGATTTCGGTTTACCGACCTCAGAAACGGACTCGCGGAGACAGTCCGCTGGTATATCCAGCATGCATCCTCGGCCGAAACAGCGGGAGCGCCGCCACGCGGCGCATTTGCCCATAAAGGATGATCCATCGATGACCACGACAACCGCACATGTGCTTGTCACCGGAGGCGCGGGCTACATCGGATCAGTCCTTTGCCGGCAGCTCCTCGATCGAGGCTATCGCGTCACGGCGCTCGACAATTTCCTGTACCGACAAAACAGCCTGCTGGACTGCTGTTGTTCCGATGCATTCCGCGTGGTGCGGGGGGATTGCCGCGACGAACGCCTTATGACGGAGTTGCTGCGCGATGCCGACGTCATCATTCCGCTCGCGGCTTTGGTCGGTGCTCCGCTGTGTGATCGCGACAGAATCGGTGCCGCTACCATCAATTGTGAAGCCGTTCACATGTTGTGCAAGCTCTCGTCGCTGAGCCAACGCATCGTGTTTCCTGTTACCAACAGCGGCTATGGCATCGGGCAACCGGGCGTTCCTTGCACTGAAGCCTCTCCGTTGAGGCCGATCAGCCTCTATGGTGAGACGAAGGTGAAGGCCGAACAGGCCGTGTTGGATCGCGGAAACAGCATTACACTTCGGCTGGCGACGGTGTTCGGAGCCTCGCCTCGGATGCGGATGGATCTGTTGGTCAACGATTTCGTATGGCGTGCCGTCCACGACCGTGCCGTGGTGGTGTTCGAAGGACACTGCAAGCGCAACTACATTCATATCCGCGACGTCGTCAAAGCGTTTCTGCATTCCATCCAGCAGTTCGAGTCGATGAAAAACCGGCCATACAACGTTGGCTTGGATGACGCCAATCTGTCCAAGCTTCAATTATGTGCGGAAATCCAGCGGGTCTTGCCGCAATTCGTGTTTTTCGAAGCTCCGATCGGAGAAGACCCCGACAAGCGCGACTATCTCGTCTCGAATGAACGGATTCTCTCGACCGGATTCCGGCCCGACTGGTCGTTGAGTCAAGGCATCCGGGAGTTGGTCAAGTGTTACACCGTCGTCAGTGGAACAGTCTATGGCAACGTGTAATCGGGTGGGAACGCCATGATTATCAGCCGCACTCCGTTCCGCATTTCGTTCTTCGGGGGCGGCACCGACTATCCGGTCTGGTTTCGCGAACACGGCGGCGCAGTATTGGCGACCACGATCGATAAGTATTGTTACATCTCTTGCCGGTATTTGCCGCCGTTTTTCGATCACAAAACGCGCATTGCCTATTCGCGCATCGAAGAAACGAAGTCCAACAGCGACATCGAACATCCGGCCGTGCGGGGGGTGCTGCAATATTTGAATGTCGAGGAAGGGTTGGAGATTCATCACGATGGGGACCTGCCCGCGCGCACCGGTCTGGGATCGAGCTCATCGTTCACCGTCGGCCTGCTTCATTCGTTGTATGCCTTGCGGCACCGTATGCCGAGCAAGGCGGAATTGGCCCGTGTCGCCATTCACATTGAGCAAGATGTGTTGCAGGAAGCTGTCGGGTGCCAAGACCAGGTCATGGCCGCGCACGGAGGGTTATGCCGTATCAACTTTTTTCAGAGTGGAGAAATCGGCTACACCCCGATCGTGATGAACCCTGAACGGCTTTCCCAATTCCAGAATCATCTGCTGTTGTATTTCACCGGTTTCTCCCGCACGGCGTCGGAGATCGCCAAGGAACAGATTGAACGTACCAAGCAACGGCGGGTGGAGCTGTTCGCCATGCTCCAGATGGTCCAGGAAGGCGTCTCTATCCTCGGAGGCGATCACGATCTTGCGGACTTTGGCGAATTGCTGCATGAAGCCTGGATGGTCAAACGCAGCCTGACGTCCAAAATAACCACTCCGATGATCGACGACATCTATGAGGCCGCCCGGCGCGCGGGGGCAACGGGAGGCAAATTACTGGGGGCCGGCGGGGGAGGGTTCATGCTGTTGTTTGCGAAACCCGAAATTCATGGGCAAATCAGAGCGGCATTGCCCGGCTTGCTGGAGGTTCCGTTTCGCTTCGAAGCGCTCGGCAGTCAGATCGTATTTTATCAACAAGACCCTCTCCTACAGCGAGAGTCGGCCTGGCAGGATGAGCGGGACACGCTGCTCTCTTCGCGGTCGACGCGAATGGGGAAGGCAGCATGAATGTGGATCGGATCGATGCTCCAGATCTGCTCGTCCTCTGCGGAGGGCAAGGGACTCGATTGCGTTCGGTTCTGAGCGACCGGCCCAAGTCGTTGGCGATGATCAAGGAACGTCCGTTCATCGAATTCGTGATCGCCCCATTTCTGAAGCAAGGGATTGGACGTGTCATTCTGTGCACCGGGCATTTGGGGCATCAGCTTGAGGAATGGTATGCGAATCGTCCGTGCACGTTCGAACTGATCTTTTCTCGGGAACACACCCCTTTGGGAACGGCTGGAGCCCTTCGACATGCGTCACCATTGATTACGAGCGATACCGTTGTGGTTGCCAATGGAGATTCCGTCTGTGCTGTCGATCTGCGCAAGCTGCTGGCCCGCCATGCCGAGACAAAGTCCCGCGCCACGCTCACGTTGATCAAAGCCGATCATCGCCGCGATACCGGTAGCGTCACGATGGATGCGCAGCATCGCATCACCGCATTCAGGGAAAAGGGAGCGGACCGATCAGGGGGGTATCACAATGCCGGCATCTATGTGTTCGATCGGTCGGCGATCGAGTTGATTCCGGCGGTCAAGCCCTGCTCACTCGAAATAGACTGGCTTCCAACGCTGATTCCGTCGGGAGTCAGTGGATTTGTCAGCCATGGGCCGCTGCATGACATTGGCACGCCGGAACGGCTTGCCGAATTTCTGGCGGGTTCGTGCTCCACGGACTCCACTCGAGAGAACCGCTTTTCCCACTCGGGCGGCGATAGATGCGCGAGGGCACGAGGATGACGACCAGCTTGATGAAGGCCCTGCCATTCTCGGAGCGTGCTGAACGTCTGATCGGTCAGGAGATGTTTAAGGTCATGGATCGCGCCCAAGCGCTTGAACGAGAAGGTCATACGATCTACCACCTCGAACTTGGAAATCCACGAATGCCTCCGCCTCATGAAATCATGGAGGCTACCCTTCAGGCCATCCAGGCCAAGCAGGTTGGCTACGCGCCCATGGCCGGTATTCGGGAGCTGCGAGACGGGATCGCAGAGCGCGTCTCACGACAAACAGATCGTCGAATCGAGGGGAATTCGATCGCCATCAGTCCCGCTAACTTGATCATCAGTCAGTTTCTTGAACTCACATGCAATTCCCGGGATCGGGTTGTGTTGTTTACCCCTGCGTTCCCGTCCTATTGGGCGGCGGCTTCTCATATCGGGCTTACGGTCATTCCGGTCCCGTTGTTCCAGAAGAATGGATTTCACCTGGACGAATCACAGATCGAGGTGGCCCTTGCGGCGAGACCGAAGGCCATGATCGTCAACTCGGCGAACAATCCAACCGGCGCCGTCTATACCGAATCCATGCTGAGGCTATTGGCGCGGCGGTGTGACGAGGAACGCATTTGGCTTCTCAGCGATGAAACCTACGCCGAGATCGCGTTTGGACGGCCATTTTTCAGCCTTGCTTCATGTGATTCGTCGCAGCTCGTGGTGATGTCCTCATTCTCGAAGGTGTTTTCTGTTCCCGGCTATCGCGTCGGCTATGCCCAGGCGCATCCAGCCGTGGTGGAAAAACTAGCCTTGTCCACGTCCACTCTTATCTCATGCCTTCCCATTTTTACCCAAGTCGGGTGCCTGGCCGGGTTGTCGGTCCTTGATGAATATACGGAAGGGGTGAAAGCGCAATGCCGCCGTATCACAGCCGCGTGCGCCGACATGGTCAACCGTTCGGGCATCGTTCGCTGCGTGGTGCCGGAATCGGGATTCTATCTCTTCGTGGATATCAGTCGGACCGGTCTCGACGACGTCACATTCTGCAGGCGTCTGCTCGAAGAACGGCACACAGCCGTCACGCCAGGGAGAAGCTTTGGGATCGGCTGTGAGGGCTTCGTGCGGATCGCGACGTGTGGGTGGGAACACGATGTCATGGAAGGGACGCGTCGGGTCGTGGAATTGGCCGGCGAGTTAGGAGTCAGTTGTGTCAAAGCCGCTTGATGTCCTGTTTGTCGCACCTCCGAGCCGAGTCCAGGTCTATCAAGATCTCAGCAAGGATCTTGCTGCGATCGAGCCGCCGGTCTGGGCCGGCTTGCTCGCCGCGTTCATCCGCAGGCAGGGTTATGAAGCTGCCATTCTCGATGCGGAGGCCTCCGGCTTCAGCCACCGGCAGACCGCTGAGGCGATCGCCGCCGCCGATCCCACCCTCGTCGTCTTCGTGATCTATGGGCAACAACCGTCTGCTTCTACGCAATGCATGCCGGCAGGCCGGCTGGTTTGTGAACGACTGAACGAACTGGGCGACATTCCGACGCTGGTCATCGGGACCCATCCCTCGGCCCTTCCGAAACGAACGTTGGAGGAAGAGCCCTATACCTACGTCTGCCAGGGTGAGGGGCCTCATACGGTACTTGGACTACTCGAACTCCTGCTCGGGAAGGGACGTCGACTGAACGATGTGCCGGGCCTCTGGTATCTGGATGGAAGCCGGCCGACTTCCACTCCGCCTGCGCCGCTCATCATGGATCTTGACGGCACGTTGCCGGGACAAGCCTGGGAGATCCTCGACATGACGAAGTACCGCGCCCATAACTGGCATTGCTTTCATCATTTGGATTCCCGCAGCCCCTACGCGTCGTTGCAGACCAGCTTGGGTTGTCCCTTCAAGTGTTCGTTCTGTTGCATCAATGCCCCCTTTGAAACGCCCATGCTGAGGACTTGGAGTCCGGACAACGTGATCGGGCAGATCGATCGTTT
This sequence comes from Nitrospira sp., assembly GCA_024760525.1. Taxonomy (NCBI): domain Bacteria; kingdom Pseudomonadati; phylum Nitrospirota; class Nitrospiria; order Nitrospirales; family Nitrospiraceae; genus Nitrospira; species Nitrospira sp. Next base: position 2,545,245 of record CP060499.1, on the reverse strand, counting down.
AGTGAACGAGTTCGGCGTGACCAATATCAAGATTCCGGACGAGATGTTCGTCTTAAATCGCCGGCATGTGCTCGGTATCTGCGACCGGATCATCGAGCGTGGATATCATCTCAATCTGTGGGCCTATGCGCGCGTGGATACCGTACAGGATCAGGTGCTCGAGCGCCTCAAAGCCGCGGGTTTCAATTGGCTTGGATTGGGCATCGAGTCGGGTAGTCAGCACGTGCGGGACGGTGTCGAAAAAGGCCGCTTCGGCGACCGGGAAATCGTTTCGACCGTCAGAAAAATCCAGTCGCATGGCATTCATGTGGCGGCCAATTACATCTTCGGTCTACCGGATGATGATCTCGACAGTATGCGCTCCACGCTGGATCTGGCGCTCAAGCTGAATACGGAATGGGCCAACTTCTATTGCGCCATGGCGTACCCCGGCTCGCCGCTGTACGACTTGGCCAAGCAGAAGCACTGGCCGTTACCAGACGATATCGGGGGACCGGGCTGGATCGGCTATTCGCAGCATGCCTACGACTGTCTGCCGTTGCCGACGGAGGCCCTTCGGTCCACGCAGGTCTTGGATTTCAGAGATCGAGCGTTTCAGGAGTATTTCACTCACGCGGGGTACTTGGCGATGATGCAACGGACCTTCGGTTCCGCGGTCGTCCAGCACGTGCTCGATATGTGCGCCCGGAGGATTCAGCGTCGGCACCATGAGTCAGTCGCTTCGGCGGTCTCATAATTCGAGGAGGAGAACAGCATGATCAAAGTCGCGGACTTTATCATCAATACCTTGGCCGAACGTGGCATCGACAAGATGTTCGTCGTCTACGGCGCGGCCAACGGCGATCTCATTGATGCCTTTACCAGGACCGCCGCAACCGAATATGTCGCGGTCATGCATGAGCAGGCCGGTGGGTTTGCCGCGGAAGCCTATGCCAAGGTGAAGGGCATTCCCGGGGTCGCCATCGCGACCAGCGGTCCCGGCGGGATGAATCTTCTCACATCGATGGGAAATTGTTTCTACGATTCGATTCCCTGCGTGTTTTTGACCGGGCAGATCAACTCGCGGTTTCTGCGCCCCGACCCTTCGATCAGACAGATTGGATTTCAAGAAACAGACATCGTGGCGATGGCGGCTCCTGTGACCAAATACGCCAAGATGATCATGAGGCCTGAAGACGTCCGTTACGAGTTGGAGAAGGCCCTGTGGTTGTGTCAGAGCGGGCGGCCGGGGCCGGTGTTGCTCGATATTCCACTCGATGTTCAGAAAGCCACAGTCGATGCCAAACAACTCGTCGGGTTCGATATTCCGGCGACGGCCGCGTTCGATCCTGAGGTGGTCGACTCACAGATCGAACGATTACTCGACGATCTGCGTTCGGCCGAGCGGCCTGTGATCCTCGTCGGCGGCGGTGTACGCCTCGCCGACGCACAGGACGACGTGCGGGAATTGGGCCGTCGACTGAGGATTCCCTGTTTCCCAACCTGGAACGCATTGGACGTCATTACTTCCGATTATGAGTGGTACGGCGGGCGGGTCGGGACTTACGGTGGAGCCGGGCGCAATTTCGGCATTCAGAACAGCGATCTACTCCTGTCGATCGGAAGCAGGATCTCGGGCCGCATCACCGGGGGCAACGTGCAGAGTTTCGCGCGGGGAGCCAGGAAGTATCTCGTTGAGATCGATCCGGCCATGGTGCAGCGGAAGTTTCAGCAAGTTCCCTTCGACGTCAACATTCTTTGCAACGCAAAAGTCTTCATTCGAAGGCTCCTCAGTGCGCTGGAACGGTCGCGAAAACCATTGCCTGATCGCGCTGAATGGACTCAACGGGTCATGAACTGGAAGCGCAAATACGATCCGGTCCGACCGGAGTTTTTCGAGCAGCGGGAACGGGTGCATCCCTATGCCTTCATGCGGCGCCTGTCGGAAAAATTGGGCGAGCGCGACATTCTCGTCGGTGATTGCGGCGGCAACATTGTCGTCAGCAACCATGCGTTCGAAACGAAGTACGGCCAGCGGAACCTGACGAACAACGGCAACTCACCCATGGGCTTTTCATTTGCGGGCGCCATGGGGGCTTGGTTTGCCGATCCCTCCAAACAGGTGGTCTGTACGATCGGCGACGGCGGGTTCAACATGAACCTTCAGGAAATGCAAACATTCGTGAACTACGGAGTCAAGGTCAAGACATTCATCCTGAACAACCATATCTACGGGATTACGAAAGCCTATCAGGAAACAAACTTCCAGGGCCGGGCGGAGGCCTGCGGGCCGAAAGGCTATCGGCCGCCGAATTTCGTCAAGTTGGCTCAGGCCTACGGGATCAAAACCGTGACGATCGCCAATCATGCGGAAATGGACGCCCGGATCGACGCAGTGCTGCGTCACGATGGGCCCGTCGTGTGCGACGTGGACATGGATGAGTACCATACGTACGAACCGAGAATTTTCGGATGGAAGACGCCGATCGAGGACATGTACCCCTATATCTCTCGTGAGGAGTTCAAGAACAACATGCTGATCGAACCGGCGGAAGGTTGGATGAGCCCCGAGTATCCCGATGTCGTGAAACCGATGCAACCGTGAGCATACTGTGACACAACGTGATCTCAACCCATTAGCCGGACTGTCCTCCGAGGACCGTTCAATACTCGAGTATTACGAGTTCTGCCGTGAGACGAGGCGGCCCTATTTCGGCCCGATCATGTGGGCTTCGCAGGGGCTTCCTCTTCGGCACGTCGCCATGCAGGAACTGATACGGTATGAGTCGTCGCGAGTGGGGACCCGGCGCTTCGACATTCTCGAAGTGGGGTCTTGGGCCGGGGGCTCAGCCATCACGTGGGCGGAAGCGCTCGCCCGCCATCACCGGCGACAGGGCCGCGTCGTATGCGTGGATCCGTGGAAGCCGTATTTTGATCCAGCGAAGCGCCCGGATGCGCCGGTCTACCGCGCCATGTCGGCCGCTCTGGCGAACGACACGATCTACGATCTGTTCCTCCACAATGTCAGCTCGGCGGGGTATGACGATATCGTCCTCGCGCAGAGAGGAGACAGCGGCGCCATGCTGCCCATGTTTCCGCGTCATGCGTTCGACGTGGTGTTCATCGATGGAGATCATAGCTACGCCGCCGTGCGGAGGGATCTTGAAGCCGCCTTCGAACTCGTCCGTGATGGCGGAATTCTTTGCGGCGATGACCTTGAGCTACAGCTCTCAGAGATCGATATCGGCTATGCCCGCACGCAACTCGAGGCCGATTACATCCGCGATCCCGCGACGGGCAAGGAGTTCCATCCAGGTGTCACCTTGGCTGTGGGTGAACTGCTTGGCACGGTGTCCAACATCGTGGGATTTTGGGCGGTCCGCAGAGAGGGGGATCGCTGGAGCTCCGTCGATTTCTCCCGGTTCGTTTGCGCGCAAGACCGGATACCTCCGCATTTGACGTCAAGACGAGCGGACGATCCGGCCTTCGAGGAATGGCGGCGACGCCGACAGCAAGTATTCACCGGCGGACAAATCAAGTTGCGAACCGCGGTGGAGCACGATGCAGGTGTGGTGAAACCGAAAGTGCTTCTGGTGCAGTTGGAGTTCAGCAAATGGGCGCAGGCCAAAGCCTGGTCGTACGTGGGAAACTTCGCCGTTGAGGACGGTCTTCGGGCCAATGGGTGCGAGTGTGTGACGCTTCCGGTTTTCTGCGACGCGCCCGACGGCTCGCCGTCATCCTGGTTACACCATGCGAAAGACCTTCTGGCCGGTCAACGATTCGACCAAGTCTGGGTATGGCTGGTCCATAACCGGTACTCTGAGACGTGTCTCGAATGGCTCGCCGAACTGGCGCCGGTGCGGGTCGGCCTTATCATGGAGTCATTACGGTATAGCGAAGAGGACTACCGCCGCTGGCCACACTTGCGGGAACGAGCGAGTTTTGTCGAGCGACAGCTGAGCTATATGACGCATGCGCTGGCGGCGGATGAGCGCGATGCCGATTTGTTGAATCAAGCAGGTCTGGTCCAAGCATTATTCTGGCCGGCGGCCGTACCATCTCGCTTCATTAGCGCGACGATCGAGCGACCGTCCCGCCGTGAGGCGGTGTTTCATGGGGAACTGTATGGAGAGCGGAAGGAGTGGTTGACGAGACCTGATTTGAAGAATTTGCTGATTCATCCTCCGTCCGCGGAAGCGTCGACTCAGTTTCCTCAACTTTTCGATACGTTACATCGGCAGATGTCCGAACGGTTGCAGTCCGGGTGGCGTCCTGATCCGGTTGCACTCACGGAATATGTAGGTCTATGGCGCCGTCTGCGAGAAGCCATCTTCGTCAATTGGTTGACGAGTCTGAAGACATGGAGTGCCGTCGTCAATCTTCCCAGTCTCTTTCAAGCCTATGCCGGACGTGTCGTGGAAGCCATGGCGGCCGGACGTCCGGCGGTCTCCTGGGAGATCCCTCGCAGACCTCAGACCTCCGCGCTCTTCAAGCACGGGCAAGAAATCTTGCTCTACCCAAAAGACACTCCGAAAGCCTTGAAAGAGCACCTAGAACGAATCGCACGCGATGCCGGCTATGCGCAAGATATTGCCGGAAAGGCTCGCGCAGCGCTGCTCCGGGATCACACGACCGAGCATCGCGGACGGCAATGGCTGAGTTGGATTGAGGGTGGACGTACCCTCAGGCCTTGCAAGGAGGAAGAGGCCCGTGACCGGCACGGACGTACGCCCGAGGCGATCGCTCCGCCGACCGCAGCCGCAATCGACGAGAAGGTCACACCCATGACCACGGTCTTCGTGCTCACAGTGGGAGATCCGGCGTTTCCGGATTGCAAGGCGGCCTTGGCGGCTCAGCGGGGTGCACCCTTCAAGCTGGAGATCATCCATAATGTCAGTCCGTTCAGCGCGGCCGCCCAGGAAATGATCAGACGTTGCCGCACACCCTATTGTATTCAGGTCGACGAAGACATGATCCTCGCGCCGGACGCCGTCGCCACAATGGAGGCCGCGATGAAGGCGGCGCCGGATCATGTCGGTATGATTTGCTTTCATCTGTATGACGACGATCGTGAGCTCACGATTCAGGGCGTGAAGATCTACCGCGCGGCGATGTTCAAAGAGTTGTCATTCCAGGATGTGAAGGCCAGTGAAATGGACTTGCTCGATCAGATGGGTGCGCGGGGCATCAAGTGGATTTTGCACCCGGATGTCAAAGGCCGCCATGGCACACACTATACGATCGAAACCATCTACCGCCGTTACAAGACGATGTATGAGAAGGACATCCGGCAATGGAACGTCCTGACCTCCGATATACGGCGGAAAGTCGAGCGCTTCCGGGAAACCGGCGATCCGTTGCAACTGTTCGCGCTGTTGGGCGCCGTTCATGGCATTGTCCATGCTCCATTGGCGGACGACCGGGAGAAAGATGCCCGGTACTATGCGTACCATGAACTGGATGTGTTCAAACGCCTATTCATGCAACAGCCACCCGTCACGCAGGCGTATGATGCGCAAAAATCCGGCAAGCCGGTCACGAATCAGCCGATTCCGTTCGATCAGGTGAGGTGGAAGACCGGCCGGCAGTCAGAAGCGCCCGTGAATCCCTCATCCATGCCGTCGGTTGTTGAATCACCCCGACCGGACGGGCAAAAACGTGTGCTCCTCGTCACCCCGTTTTTTTGGCCGTCGGTAGGCGGGGTGCAGCGTGTGGCAGAAGAATTGGGAGTGGGCCTCGTCACCCATGGCTATCACGTCGATGTGGCGACCTATCCGGTTGCTGAACGCGGTCATGAGGAGTATCGCGGTCTCACGATCATCACGGTCGCTAACCATGACCAAATGGCCGGAGACCTTCGCATCTGCATTCTCCAAATCGACCGCCTGCTGCAGACCGGTCGGTATGCGGCGTGCATTCTGCTTGGGGATCCGTCCAATGCACTGTTCTATGGGGCATTGACGAATCCCCTTCCTGCCGAGACGGCATTGATCATTCAGCCGACGATGAATGAACAGTCCTATCGTGACCTGGTCAAGGAGGATTTCGTCCGACCTGTATTCCTCACGCTCGCTCGGCGAGCGCGGGCGGTTGTGACCCTGTCGCAGCACGGACCGGATGCACGCTTTCTGCGGGAGCACGGCATTCCGACGGTCTATGTGCCCAATGGGGTCACTGCCGTCGTCCCGAAGGGAACGTTTCGATCTACATATCGAATTTCGGCAGACGCCTTCGTGATTCTTCACGTCGCCAACCTTTATTCGGTCAAGAATCATCCGGGTCTGTTGCGTGCCCTCGACGATCTTCCGACGGGAGCCAAGCTGGTGATGGTAGGCCGACCCGGCGAAGAAAGCGCCTATGTGCGAGAAGTTCAGGAAATGTTGCGCGCTCGTCCCGATGTCCTCTATATCCCGGGGTTGTCGGCGGAAGAAGTGGCCGCCGCGATGCAGGAGGCGGATCTCCTGGTCTTGGCCTCGCGCTGCGAAGCCTCGCCGCTCTGCGTTTTGGAAGCGATGAGTCATCGATTGGCCTGGCTTACCACACCGGGGTGCGGAACTGTCCACGAACAGGCCGGTGGAATCATCGCCGAGCTGGATACCTTTTTGTCTCACATTCGCCTGTTCATGCAGGAGCCGGAGTTTCGTCATGCGCTCGCCGATCTCGGTTTTCAGCATTGGCAAGCCTGTTATCAGTGGGGCGACGTTTTACAGGGATGGATCGATGTGATCGAGCGGGGAACGCTTCCTGGTTCGTTCAGCATGCCGGACGTCATTCGAAATGGCATGGCATCTCTCGCTCAACGGGTTCAGGCGGCGGTCGCGGTTGAGGGTGGCAAGAAGCACACACAGGCGCCGCAGGCGACACGGCGGCCGGCAAAGGATGGGGCGATGAAGGAAAGAGAATACGGGCAAGGTATCGACAAAGAATCGAGTCACAACGATCAGTTCTATGTCGATTTGTTTGTCAAGGCTCCGGCCTGGTCATCACCACATCCGAATGCCGACGAAGCCGCGCGGTGGAGCAAGATCGCTTCCTTTCTGGAACACATCCTCCGCCGAGTGCAACAAGGGGAGCCAGGCCGGTTGCTGCGTATCCTGGATGTAGGATGTGGACGAGGTTGGTTGACGAATCTTGCGACCATGTACGGAAGCTGCGAAGGGGTCGAGCCGGTCGCCGGCGTCGTCGAACATGCCCGCAAGCTGTTTCCGCATCTCCGGTTCGAAACCGGGACACCGGAGAGCATTTTGCAGCGGTCTGACTTCTTGCCCTATGACGTAATTTTGACCTCGGAAGTGATCGAGCACGTCCCGCACGGACAAAAGGAAATGTTCCTTGCGCAACTTGCCCGACTGCTCGAGCCGGACGGGTATCTCATTCTCACGACGCCGCGCGGCGAAATGTGGGAACAGTGGAAGACGATCGCGCCACCGAATCAGCCCGTGGAGGACTGGGTGACCGAAGACCAGTTACGCGGGCTTTTCGCGTCGCAGGGATTTGTCGACATGGGGCTTGAGCGCATTTACGTAGAGATCCCTCGATTACGGTATGTGCCGGCGCCCACCCCGGCCGACTTGGGCGCCATGAATCTGCTGCCTATTTATCAAGTGTGGGTGTGCCAGCGCACAGCCGCCCCGCGCCACACTTTCATGACGCGCGCCCCCAAGGTCACCGTCATCGTCCCGACGTACAACCGCCCTGATCGCCTCCGTACGGCTCTCGCGAGCCTGGCCTTACAGACGTACCAGGATTTCGAGATCATCGTCGTCAACGACGCAGGGTGCGACGTGGGGCCCGTCATCGCCGACTGTTCCGATCGGCATCGCATCACGACCGTCTGTCACGATCGGAACCGAGGGTTGGCCGCGGCTCGCAACAGCGGACTTCGCGCGGCGAAGGGCATCTATATCGCGTATCTTGACGACGACGATCGCTATCTCCCCCATCATCTTGAGACTCTCGTCACGTATCTGGATCGTCAAGAGTGCCGTGTCGCGTATACCGATGCATGGCGAGTGCATGAGCGGCAGATCGACGGGGCATATGTCGAAACCGGGAGGGACGTGCCGTACTCGCGCGAGTTCAATCCGGTGGATCTGCTGGTCTGCAACTACTTCCCGGTGTTGTGTGTCATGCATGCGCGGCAGTGCGTGGACGAGGTCGGGTTCTTCGACGAATCACTCTTCGCGCACGAGGATTGGGACCTGTGGATCAGGATGGCGACTCGGTTTCCGTTCAAGCATTTGAATGTGACGACGGCGGAGTTTACGTGGCGGAATGACGGCACCTCCATGACGAGCGGGACCAAGGATACCTATCGGCGTACGACCGAGATCATTTATCGGAAGTATGCCCCTTACGCGGAACCCATTGCCGGTGTACGGGAAGCCCAACAGAGGCGTCTTGAAGGATTTCATGCGAGGAAATCCAGAAAGCCCTATGTGTGCTCTATCGTCATGCCGGTGTGGAATCGCTTGGAGATGACCAGGGGTTGTCTGACGGCATTGTCACAGATCCACGACCAGCCGGAGTATGAAGTGATCGTCGTGGACAACGGATCGACCGATGGTACGGCGGAGTTTCTAAAACAACTGGACGGCGATATTCGCGTCCTCACGAATCAGGAGAACCTCGGCTTCGCCAAGGCGTGCAACCAAGGCGCGCGAGCGGCAGAGGGACGCTATCTGGTTTTTCTGAACAACGACACGATCCCACAACCCGGCTGGCTCTCGGCATTGGTGTCCGAAGTGGACGCCCACTCCGAGGTGGGCATTGTCGGCAGCAAACTTCTGTATCCCGACGGGACCATTCAACATGCCGGCGTCATTCGGGACTGCCAGGATCGCTTGCCGTACCATATCTACAAATTTTTCGCCGGGGACCACCCCGCCGTCAACCAGCGGCGCGAGTTCCAAATCGTCACGGCTGCCTGTTTGTTGATCCGCCGAGGCTTGTTCGAAGAGGTGGGCGGATTCGACGAAGAGTATGTGAACGGATTCGAAGATGCGGATCTTTGCTTGAAAGTGAAGGACCGTGGGCATCTGGTCGTCTATCAACCGCGAAGTATCGTCGTGCATCTCGAAAGTCAAACTCCGGGACGGAAAATACACGATGACGCGAACGCCGCTCGCTTTTTAAAGCGGTGGGGAGCGCAATGGTGGACGGCCGATGAGGATAGGCATTTCCATGTAGACGGGTACAAACTGAAACGCATCTTCCGGGACGGGCAGTTAGGCTGCGACATGCAGCTGATTGACGGCATCAAGGATCGTGCTGCCTGGGCGCATGTGGCGGCGGCGCAGACCGCTGCCCTAAAGCAAGACTGGCAAGCCGTGCGCCGCGAGCTTAGTTTGGCTGAGGATTGGCCGAACGACCACTATGTCTTGTCCTGGGGCGCCATGGTTGCCGAAAAGCTGAAAGAGCCGGTCTTGCGTGTGCGGTTCCTCTCCCGCTATTTGGCATTGGCGGATTCGCCTGCCGACCGGGCCGCGTTGGTCCGCACGTTGATTGAGCAGAAGAATTACACGGATGCGGAAAGTCATCTGAGAATGTTGCTGGATGCCTCCCCCGATCATGCGGATGGTCTCTTGCTGAGCGGTATTCTGTCCATGCAGCGGGAACAGTATCAGCAGGCTGAAGCGACATTTGCCTCGGCTCTTCGGCAAGGAGCGGATCGTAAGAAATGCCTGATGGGTATGGGAATGGCGGCAATGGGGAGGGCCTACGCACAGGGCGCCTGGGAACGGTTCCGTCAGGTCCTCGCCGATAATCCTGATGATGCAGAAGCGATCCATTGGTTGCTGCGGGCCGGTACGGCACAAAACCGCTGGCAGGAGGTGGGTGAGCACTTGCGTCGTTATCTCTTGCGCAATCCGGCCGACCTGTCGGTTCGCTATGCGCTGGCCGGTGTGCTGGTTCGAGGAGAACAGATCGTGGGCGCACGCCAAGAGTATGAGACGCTGCGCGCGCTCGCCCCGACGTATGACGGGTTGGTCCAACTTGACCAAGCGATCTCAGGAAAGGAAGCGGCGTTTGCCGTGGAGGCGGCGCATCTCTAAAGCGACTCAGCAACCGCTTGCCTGAGTCTACCCAAACCTCTGACCCGATCGAGCTCTTCGATCATTGCGGTCAGGCGAAAGCATGAACGAATGCCACGTGCACTGGTCATACAACTGGCTCGATTGGGCGATCTGCTGCAAACTCTTCCGGCGATCACGGGACTCCGCGCCCGTTTTCCAGAGACACGACTTGATCTGCTCTGCCCGGCGCATCTGGTTGAGGTCGGGCGCCTGATTCCCGGCATTGAACACGTCCTTGCGTGGGATGGAGCAGCCTGGCAACAGCGCGCTGAAATGGCGCGGCAGGACTTGCGTGCGGAACATCTCATCGAGGTCGAAGCAGCGCTCGGGGCGTTGGCGCCGGAGCGGTATGACTGTGCGTACGTCCTCAATCAACATCGTCGAGCGCTGGTGGCTGCGTCCTTGCTTGGCCGGGAAGTGAAGGGGCCGTTGCAACACGGACCGCTCGACGAGGCGTTGACACCTTGGGCAGCCTACGTGCGTGATGTGGCGCAGCGGCGCCGGGGCCAGCGGGTGCACCTCGCCGACGCGTTCTGTGGGCTCTGCGGAGTGTCTCCACCGGAACGGATCGTCATGCTGAATTGTCCGACGGTTCAACTATCGGACGATCTGGACTGCATCGGGAAGCAAGGGGCTCCGTGGGTCGCGCTCATTGTGGGGGCAGGGGAGACTGAGCGGGTCGTGCCTACACAGGTGTGGCGCCGGTGGATTACCTCTTTTTTCGCCGCGGCACCGCAAGGCCGTGTTGTACTGGTTGGAACAGAGCAGGAGCGGGCAGCCGAGATTCAGGCACTTCTGTCTCCAACAGCGTTGGGACGGATTTGGGATACGACGGGCCGTACGTCGCTCGCTCAGCTGGCCGTGATTCTCATGCGCTGTCATCGAATTATCGGCTCCGATACAGGCCCACTGCATCTTGCTTCGGCGCTCGGCAGACCGGTCATCGGCTGGTATTTCGCACGGGCACGGGTGCATGAAACGGGACCGTATGGTTTCCACCACCTCGTGTGGCAAGCGGAAGAGGCGAGGGACGGAACGTGGCCGGTCGATGAAACTCTCGCGGCAGTCTTGGAGCAGGGCCTTCATGCACCGGCCGGCTGGAGTGTATGGACGAGTCACTACGACAGATGGGGCGCGTATTACTCCCCAGTCGGACACCCACCCGTTCCGCCGCACGAGCGGGAAGCCCTCTGGCGTGAATTGGAGCCGGCGTGCTCATGAACTATCTGGCGAAAAATCTTGAAGGCCTTCGACGGCTTTATCCTGCGCTTGTCCAGGCGGCTCAGGATAACCCGGGCGGGTTGTTGACGATCGTGCCGTCGCGCGAAGGAAGTCCGTCGGCGACGCATGATGGGCGATGGGTACACAGCGGGTATGATCCGCGCAAAGAGGCCCGTGCATGGGCCGAAGCCCGATTGGGCGAATGGAAGACGGACGAACTCGGCGTTGTGCTCGGTGTCGGACTGCTCTATCACGTCGAGGCCTTGGTTGCTCTGAAGCCGAGAGAAGCGAAACTGGCGGTCGTCGTGCCCGATCCGGCGGTGCTCAAGGACGCTCTGTCGGCCAGACCCATGGATGCGTGGGTCAACACGGTCGACTGGATTTGGGGGACGCCGGAAGTGATGGCCGAGCGGCTCGTCACGAATTCGGTGCCGCTCCGCTTCATGGCGTTTGCGTCGGCAGCCTGTCTGCACACCGACGCGCATCGCGACTTGGACGCGAAACTCCGGCATCTGGTGGCGAGCAAACAGGGTGGCCGGCTCCATGTCGCCGTCGTCGGACCGATCTACGGTGGCTCGCTTCCCATCGCCCATCACACGGTGGCGGCGCTCCAATCGCTGGGGCATCGGGTCAGTTGGCTGGATCAGAGCCGCCATCAGGCCAGCTATGATCTGTTCGGATCTTATCGTGAACCGCGGCATCGTCTGACGATGCAAAGCCGGTTCGCGGACAGCCTGAGCCTGGGGGTGATGACGCATCTCGCTGAGGATCCGCCGGATCTTGTGCTGGCGCTCGCGCAGGCGCCGTTGAATCTCCCGGTGCTCGAGCATCTGCGAAAAAAGAAATTTCTCACGGCGATGTGGTTTGTCGAAAACTATCGGCATTTGACCTATTGGCAGCAATTGGCGGGCGGCTACGACTATTGGTTCGTGATCCAGCAAGCCCCGTGTTTTGAGGCGTTGAAACGGGCCGGGGCGCGCCAGGTCAGCTATCTGCCGATGGCGGCCGACCCTGCTCTGCATCGGCCGCGTGCGCTCACTCCGGCCGAACAGAGTGAGTATGGTGCGGATGTGTCGTTCGTTGGCGCAGGATATGCCAACCGTCGCGCGGTCCTTCCCACATGGCTATCGAAGGATTGGTCGTTCAAGCTGTGGGGCAATGAATGGGAAGGCGCGGATGATCTCGCGGCGGTTCTCCAGCGCGGCGGCGCCCGCATCGATACCGAGACCTGTATGAAGGTCTTCAACGCGACAGCCATCAATTTGAATCTTCACTCCTGTGTAGGTGATGGACTCGATCCGGAGGCCGACTTTGTCAATCCACGGACGTTTGAATTGGCGGCGTGCGGTGCGTTTCAACTGGTTGATGAGCGGGCACTCTTTCCCGATCTCTTCGCTCCCCACGAGATGACCCGGTTCACCACTCTGGCTGAAGTCCCGTCACTCATCCGTACGTGGCTCGCTGATGCATCCGGGCGGCGCGCGATTGCCGAGGCGGCGCGCCGCCGCGTGCTTGCCCACCATACGTATGAACATCGCATGAGAGAGCTGTTGGCTGCGATTGGTCTGCAGCAGCCTGACCGGATCGGGACGATCATGCGCGGAGGGCGCGATGCCGGCGCGCTGGCACAGCGGGGAGATGCGCCTCCTGAACTTGCGGCGCTGCTTCGAAGCTTTCCGCCAGGTCAACGTGTGGAGCTCAAGGATGTGGCGGCCCAGATCAAAACAAAAGGCGCAGGCCACAAGTTGGCGAGGGAAGAGCTGTTGATCTTGATGTTGGATTGTTATCGCGCTGAAACGAGAGACCTTGTCTGAGGGAGCGTTGCGCGTCTCGGTCTGTTCGTTGATCAGGAGACTGAAGGTCGAAACGCATTCTGCTGGGGCTTGAACATGAAGCAAGTGTTGATTGTGAACATTACCCGCATGGGAGATCTCGTGCAAATGGGCACGCTGCTGGTCCGCCTTCGAGAAGAATGGCCGGGTGTGGCAGTGGACCTGGTGGTCGATCGGCAATTCGCACCGGTGGCCTCCATGCTGAATGGGTTGCGCGACATCATCGCCTATGATTTCCATGCATTGATCGACGAAAGCCGTGCCTGCGTCAAAGATACCGTCGCGCTGTATCGAGAAGTCGCGGCATGGGCCGGAGATCTGCACAAGCGCCGCTATGACCGCATCATCAACCTCACGTTCAACCGTCCGAGCGCGCTGCTGGCTGACTACGTCGGAGCTCCGGATATCCGTGGGGCGCGGAGCGCGTGGGATGGGGGCACGGTCATCGACAATCCCTGGATGGCCTACTTTACCGACATTCACCAGATCCGCCGGATCAATCGATTCAACCTCGTCGATGTCTATGCGCTGGCCGGGAGCCGGCCCGGCTTGTTTGCGCCGCTGCGTGTGACGGCACCGGCCGAAAGCGGAGATTGGGCGCAGCGCTTTTTGTCAATCCCGGAACGACCGGATACCAAGTGGATTGCGGTGCAAGCCGGAGCGAGTGACGTGATGAAGGCTTGGCGCCCGCAGCATTTCGGCGAGACGCTGGCACGCTTCAGTACACGATGGGCCGGCGGTATCCTGTTTGTCGGATCCGCATCGGAACAGGAAACCGTTGCCCATGTCATTAGGACGTACCGAGAAGCGGGTGGGCGCAGCTCGATCAAGAATGCCGTGGGTCAGACGACGCTCGGGCAACTCACCGCCCTCTTGGCCCGCTGCCGGCTGCTGCTCACGAACGACACGGGACCGATGCATCTGGCCGTCGGCGTGCAGACTCCGGTTATCGATCTGTCTGTCGGCCACGTGGATTTTCAGGAAACCGGTCCCTATGGAACGGGGCACTGGGTTGTGCAACCGGATCTGGACTGCGCGCCCTGCGGCTTCGACCAGGTCTGTCCGCATCACGCCTGTAAGGACCGTTTGCCGATCGACTCCATCGTCGAGATCATGCGACATGCGGTGGGAGAAGGGCCTCTGCCCATGGTTGTCCCTGGGTATCGCTTGTATCGATCGGGCATCGACGAAGATCAGTTAGGCTGTTTCCAGCTCGTCTCCGGCCGCGAGGATGCTGCCATAGCCTGGTATGCGGCTTTCTGGCGACGCCGGTGGTATGCGTCGTTTACCGGACAGCCCAGCCGGCTGCCGGTCTTGAACGGTCTTCCTCCCGATGCCCAGGAGGCATCGGCGTGCATCGGAGCCATGGCGCCTCTACTCGACAAGCTCTGCCAACGCGCCGACCATATTGTGAAGCTTATTGGGCAAACACCCATTCCTGTCCATGCCGTTCAATCACTCCAGCGGACTCAGGCGGAGGATCGTCAGAAAGTCGCCATGACCGGCACGGCGACGTGGGCCACAAAGCCATTGACCACGGCCGCGCTCCGCCTGCTGCATCAGGACAATGTGCAAGGACTGGAACAGATGGCGCGGCATCACGCGGCCGCCTATCATCGATGGCGCCGCGAGCTGGGCATTGTGGCCTCTCGCCTTGCATCCGTCTCTGAAACCGTTAACCCAAACCCGATCGTGCCCGCTTCGTGCGCAAGCATCGGATAAGAGGAGACCGACCATGCATATCACGCTGGATCAAGACCACTGGGAAGTCGGCGCGCCGCTGACGATGGAGCATGTGCTGGCGGAAGTCAGTGAGCGAGCCCATACCCGCGCCCGTATCGTGACCAAGCTGCAACTCGATCAGCGCACGATTACGGACCGAGATCTGGATTCGGCCTTTCTCGCCGAACCCGTCGCGCGGTTCCAACGGCTCACGGCGGTGTCACAACCGATGCCGGAACTCATGCGGGCAGCCGAGGGGTCCATTAGAAAATTCACCGAGACGCTCCGGGCCGACGGCACCGCCTTGATCCCGCGGTTGAGATTCGGACCGTCGCCGCTTTCCCCGCTCGATGCCTGGATGGGCCGGCTGGCAGACTATCTGGAGTTCGTAGACCGAGCATCAGCCACAATGCAAACCGGCACCGGCGCCTCAGGGTTGGCACCATGGGTCCAGCAATTCCTGGAGGCGCGCACGGCTCAGGACATGGTCCGTCTGGCGGATCTGTTGGAGTATGAAATACTGCCCCGCCTGGAAAGCCCGTGGTGACGGCAGATTAGTGTCCGTTGGTACAGACTGAGCGCCTCTTCGTGCTCGATTGGCCGGTGGCTCAAGTCCCGGCCGGCCCTACCGATAAGACACCAGGCCGGCTCATGGATATGAGCGGGGCATGCGCCTCTGCACGGACGCCGGAGGCGAAGAGGTGGATCAAGTTTTTGTCTCAAGGAGGACGTGTCAATGGCCATTATCGTCAACAACAATCCTGCATCCATTTCGGCCCAGCGCAACCTGGGTGTGAGTACGGGGAGCCTGGGACGCTCGGTCGAGCGCCTCTCGTCCGGTCTCCGGATCACCCGCGCTGCGGATGACGCTGCCGGTCTCGGATTGTCCGAGACGTTGCGCGCCCACATTCGCAGCATCAACCAAGCCGTTCGGAACTCTTCGGACGGGATCAGTTTGACGCAGATCGCCGACGGCGCGGCTGCCACGATCGGCAACCTGATGGGCCGGCTTCGCGAGCTGGCTTCCCAGTCGGCCAGCGGCACGGTGGGTGCCACCGAACGGTCGTACATCGACCTGGAGTTCGTGGCGCTGCGTTCTGAAATCGACCGTATCGCGCAGGTGACGGAGTTCAACGGGCAAGCCTTGACCAGCGGCAGCTCGATCAGTTTCACGATGCAGGTGGGCTTCAAGAGCGGCACCGGCAACACGTTGACGATGGACCTGAACCAGCTGACGATCTCCGCGCTGGGCATCAGCAGCGTGAACGTGTCCACGTCGGCCAATGCGCAGAGCGCGTTGAGCAACATCGACAGCGCCATCAGCGCCGTGGCAACCGCCCGCGCCGAATACGGGTCGCTCCAGAATCGGTTTGAAGCCACGATCGCGAATTTGGAGATTTCCAGCGAGAACCTGACAGCGGCCGAATCTCGGATCCGCGATGCGGACATTGCGTATGAGACGTCACAGTTCACCAAGAATCAGGTCTTGGTGCAAACGGGTATCGCCGTGCTTGCGCAGGCGAATACGTTGCCGCAGCAGGCGTTGGCGCTACTCCAATAAGTAGCAGACTATCGGCACCGTACCTTCTCGCATGAACGAGAGGGTACGGCGACCGGTGGGTTGTAGGGAGGCTGCCATGATACACAGCGTTACACCAAAGGCAGATCCTCGGGTCGGTCGCGTTCGCGAGGAAGAACTATCGGCTGCGGCCGGGCAGAAGCCGCGCGCAAAGACGAACGAGTCGGACAGCCAGTCGAGTTCCCAGCGGGTCGCTGATCGCGCCGTGGTCGACGAGGCTGCGGCGAAGGTCAACGAGATGCTGGTTCTAGTGGATCCGCAACTCAAGATCAAAGTGGACGAAGAGACCGAACGAGTGGTGGTGAAAGTCGTTGAGCAAAAATCCGGCGAGGTCATTCGCCAGATTCCCCCTGAAGAGCTGCTGGAACTGGAAAAGTACCTGACGGGCCCGAAAGGGTTGTTGCTGCGCGAGCAAGCATAGGTCAGTTGCGAGGGTTATGGGATGGCGACGATAAGCTTTGGCGGCCTTGGGAACGGACTCGATTTCGGTCAGGTCGTCGACCAACTCGTCAAGGCGTCGCGCATACCTGTCGACCGGCTCAATACGAAGAAAGCCGACCTCAATTCGAAATCGACCGATTACGCCACGTTGAGCACAAAGTTGATCGCCCTGCAAAGCGCGGCCGATCGAATGCGTCTGCCCTCCAATTTCGACCGCTCCAGCGTGTCGGTCGGCGACTCGACGGTGCTCACAGCCACGGGCGCATCCACGGCGGTTCAGGGAAGCTACACCGTCAAAGTCACACAACTGGCGCAGTCGCATCAGATGACGAACAAGGCCGCGAAAGCAGTCGTGGCGACCACAACCGATATTGTGAGCGGCGCTTCGGGGACCTTCACGTTTCATGTCGGCAGCGGCAGCAATCAAACCGTCAACCTGAGCGCCACAGGGACGATTGACGATCTTAAAACCGCCATCAATGACCTCGGCGCCGGCGCCACAGCGTCGGTAGTCAACACAGGCAGCGAGGCTTCTCCCGCCTATCGGCTGGTGTTGACGGCTACCAGTACCGGCGCCAGCACCGGGGTGACGATTGTGGCGGACGATACCGACCTCGACTTTCTGAACGGGAGTGGAACTGGAGGAACCGATACGCTGCAGGCGGCCCAAGATGCCGTGATCGTCGTGGGTGACCCGAATCTGAATCCACTGACGTTTCAGCGCGGCAGCAACACTATTACCGATGCCATCTCCGGAGTGACGTTGACCCTGAGCAAGACCACAGGCTCGAGTACGGTTGCGATCAATGTCTCGCGGGATGTGGCGGCCGTCCAGACCAACATCAAGGATCTGGCGACGGCCTACAACGAGGTGGTGAAGTTCATCAACGAGCGGAACACGTATGACATCACCACGAAGAAGGGCGGGATCTTTTTCAACGAGCCGACTGTACGGACTGTGCTTGGCCAATTGAGGACCGCCCTCTCCTCCGTCGTGCCCGGCCTGACCACTTATGCTTCGGTGGGTGAGATCGGCGTTAAAACGGAGCGCGACGGCACCGTCACCGTCGATGAGGCCAAGTTGAATGCCGCGCTCAGCTCAAATTACACAGCCGTGAAGGATCTGTTTGTCAATCAGGCCGACAGCGCCGGGATCGCGCAACTCCTGAACCTGTCGGTGGATACGCTCGATGACATTGAATCCGGCGCGTTGACACTGCGGAAGAAAGGTCTGACCGACCAGATCTCGGATCTGACCGACGAGATTACGAGGAAAGAGGATGTCATCGCGCAGTATGAAGACCGGCTCCGTCGACAGTACGCTGCGCTCGATGGGTTGCTTGGACAACTGCAGAGCCAGCTTGGTTTCCTCCAGACCAATTCCTCGCTGACGAGAAGAAACTAAAGCGTCCAGGGAAGGAACCTATGCTTACTCAAAACGCCAGACAGTATCAGCAGACCCAGGTCATGACTTCGTCGAGAGTCCAAATCGTGGTGCTGCTGTATGACGCGGCCATTCAATCGATCGAGCTGGCTCGGGCCGGGATCGAGTCGAACGACACGAAGGAAAAAGCGCGGTTTCTCGGTCGAGCCATTTCCATCATCGGGGAGCTCAATAGCGTCCTCGATTTCCAGCAAGGCGGGGAGATCGCGCAATCGTTGCATCGGCTTTACGACTACATGCTCAACGAACTAGTCGCGGCCAATGCCCGTAATAAGGCACACCATCTTGATGGTCCGTTGCGGTGCTTGACCACGCTGCGCGAAGGCTGGCGTGAAATCGCAGCGCAGCAGGCGCGCATGGCGGCAGCATGACGAACTCAATAGGCGGCCAATGCCAGGCGGACATTCTTCGATTGACCATGTCTGCGGTGGAAGCGGCCGAGCTTGGACGATGGGATGTCGTGGCTCAATGCTATCGTGAGCGTGGGGATCTCTTGGAGGCAATGCAGAGCTCGATGAGGGATGCCGGGGATCTTCTGAAACTCGATGAACAAGTCCGGAATCGCGTGCATATCGCCCAGGCGGCGCTGGGATCCCTGTTGAACGAGGTCGTGGCGACAAGGCAGCGATTGCACGGACTCCGTCATCGACTCGGTGTGGCTGCTTCGACGCCCAACACAGTCTCGGTTGAAGCGTAGCCGGAATCAGGAACGGGCAATGGCCATCGATGTGAGAATGATTCACAACCTTGCCCGGTTGTCCCGCCTTCGAGCTTCGGAGGGCGGTGGTTCTGTCCCTGAGATACAATCGACCCCCTCCACAACGGTTCTGCTGGTTGCCTCTCCAACCGTCCGCCGAGCTCAGGTCTGGAAGAAACTTGGGTCGGGCATGACGGTCCACTCGTATGGACATCAGGACTTTTCCCTCGACCGCAGCGGTTCAAATGAATCTCCATTGGTGATCTATCAAATCGGGGCCCGCTTTGCCGATGCCCGAAAGGCTATTGCCCGCATGGTTCAGTCGCAACACGATCCCTGTATCATTCTGCTCGGGGGAACGATCGGTTCGGATCGAGTCGCCAGGCTGTTGCGAGATGGCGCATTCGACTATCTGACCTGGCCTTGTTCTGCGGCTAGGGTGATGGAATCGATTGCAGGTGGCGCCGAGTACCAGCGTATCGTACACGAAGCGAGGCGCCTATCCGTAGAAGTCTCTCCAGTCACACAGGCGCCGACACGCGATCCTGACGGACTGCCGTCGAATAGCCGGCAGCTGTCGGCGTTGTACCAGCTCTCCGAAGAACTCTCGAGATCGCCTGATGAGGATGGGATCTGCAAGGCGTTAGTTCGCGGATTACGAACCTTGATCCAGACAGATATGATCGGGATCGCCAGATCAAACCGCAAGCAAGTATGGATCTGGTCTGAGACCCAGCATCGAGAACACGAAGCCCGTGTTCGTCGCTATCTGCTTCGCCGGCTCGGTCGCCTGCCTGCCGAAGGTACTCGACCGTCGACTCCGCAGCCACTCGCGCACGCGCGACATCTTCGTCTCGTACCACGTTCAGGGTCTCAGCGACCGCAGCCGATCGAAGTGCCGGCGAATAGCCATGAACGTACTCTGGCGATGGGGCAGGAATCGGGCTTTCTTTTCGTTCAGAAGACCGGCGTAGAGCCTCTCTTACAGGGGGAGCGACAATTGCTCGATGCGGCCGGCACTGCTCTCGCGCTTGCATTACAGAACCTCGATGCGACTCGCCGAACGCAGGATATCGCCATGCGTGACCCGTTGACCGAAATACTGAATAGGCAAGCATTCGAGATGGCATTGACACGGGAATTGAAGGTTGGGCTTCGCTATGGGGTTCCGGCCTGTCTTTTGTTATTGGATTTGGATTATTTCAAGACCGTAAATGAGCGTCTTGGGCATGCGGCCGGAGATCATGTGCTTAGGACGGCGGCCGAGCTGATACGAAGCACCGTGCGTGACATTGATGTGGTCGGTCGATACGAAGGCAACACCTTCGCAGTTATCCTTCCGCATACTGATCGGGGGCAGACTCGTGTCCTTGCGGAACGGTTGCGGGAGCGCATCGAGCAACACCCGTTTGCAGTCGAGGCGGGACAGGTCCGCACCACTGCCAGTATAGGCTTGGCCGCCATTCCCGATATCGGCGTTGCCTCATTTGCGGACTGGATGAGAGCCGGTGATTCCGCGGTGAATCACGCAAAAGCTCAGGGTCGGAACTGCGTTGTTCTCCACACGCCGCAACCGCCGGCTTTGGCATGCGTGGCCGCGCTGAGCCTTGCGGCATAACGTTGAAAGCAGGTTGACCATGGCACCACCGACTATGCCCTCATCGCCCCGGCCCAAGCATGCCGTGGACGAACGGCGCGAATGGATCAGGATCGAGGATCGGGTGCTCATGGAATACAGCCTGGTGAATGAGCCGGCGATTGCAACCGGTGTCGACGTGGGGGGCGCCACTCCGGAGATGATCACGGCGGCAGTGATGAAACCGACAGCGGATCTTTTGGCTCGATCCGGCGAATCGTTGATGGACTCACCGGTGTTGCCTTGGATGATGAAAGTCGACTATCTCCTCGGAGTCATCCTCAACTCTCTCGCGACGATCGCGCCGTCCAGTGTCGCGATGGCGAGGCTGACGGATGTCAATCTGAGCGGAGGAGGGGTGGGCTTCGTGTCCTCTCGTGAATTCGCCGCCGGAGACCGATTATCGGTCAAGATGATCCTGCCTCCTTTTACTCCCGTGCATGCCGTCGCGCACGTTATCCGATCGACGCCGAATCCTCAGGGACAGGGCTGGGATTTGGCCACAGAGTTCGTTGAGATCAGCATGGACGATCAGGAGCACCTCATCCGCCACATCCTCCACACACAGGCGGAACGCTTGCGCGCACGTCGTGCACATCCCGGCTAAGGCGAAAAGCGTTCATGGAAACTGCGGGCCTCACGGAGGGATCCAGGCGGCACCGCACGAACGGAGACAAACCCAGGGAACCTTCATGAACCAACTCAATATCAAAGAGATCATCGGCAACATTGAAAAACGGATCGACGATCATCGGCTTGTGAACGCGAGAATCACCAGCGAGATCACCATTCTTTCACTGAACGCGACCATAGAAGCGGCGAGAGCCGGAGACGCCGGCAGAGGGTTTGCCGTGGTTGCGACGGAGGTGAAAAACCTGGCCACACAAGCCGCCGACGCGTCCAAAGCATTGAGCTCTATACGAGAGGAAACCGGAGAATTGAATCGGCGGTTCATGGACAAAGAACACGATCGCCTTTCAGAGATGGCGCAGACACTGGTGCAGTTGATCGTACGCAATCTGTACGAACGCACCGCCGACGTTCGTTGGTGGGCGATGGATGAAGCGCTGGTTAACGGTCTCGAATCCGCGGATGGAGCTGCTCTCCATCATGCAGCCGAACGACTCGGCCTCATTAATCGATATTATTCGGTTTATCTCAACCTGGTCTTGGTCGGAATCGACGGAAAGATCATGGCCTGCTCGCACCCGGAGAAGTTTCCCAAGGTCACCAGGGCCGATGCCACAAGATGTACCTGGTTTCAGAAAGCCATGGCAACGACGAACGGCGACCAGTACGTGGTCGATGACATCGGTCATGACTCGCTCCATGGCGACAAACTGGTCGCGGTGTATGCCGCCGCCGTTCGGAAGGAAGGGAAACCGAACGGAAAGATCATCGGTGTTCTAGGGGTGGTGTTTGATTGGGAAGAGCAAGCCAGAATTATCGTTCAAAAAGAGCCGGCAATATCCGAAGCTGCCTGGAAACGCACGCGTGTGATTCTTCTGGACAACAAGCTGCGGGTGATCGCGGCATCCGATGGCCAAGGAATACTGTTGTCCTTCGCGCTCCAACATCAAGGCCGTGACCGAGGCCACTACGTCAATGATAAACACGACGTGGTCGCGTATGCCAAAACGCTCGGCTATCAGGAATACGACGGCCTCGGATGGTATGCCGTGATCGTGCAAGGGCTTCGATGATGAGAGGGAGCCAACGCCGTGCAAGTGGCCGGTGTACACGCGCCGGAAAAGCGGCTTTGTGAAGCTCACGAATGACGATCGACAAGAAAGAGCACCGAGAACGTTCAGCCGTTCAACCGAATCAAGCTGCTTGCGGCAAGGAGCTGCGCAGCAACTGTGCCAGCGCTTCGGCGGTTTTCGCGAGTGCGACGGCAGCCGGAGATGATGGAGCGTGTTGAACCACCGGGATGTATGCCCGCACCGCTTGCTCCATTGCAGGGTCCTCGGGAATCTCACCTAATAATGTCAAATCACCCCCCACATAGTCTTTGAGCAGCTTCTTGAGCTGCGGCACATTGACGCGAGCACGCCCGGTAACACGATTGAGGATGAGAGCCGGTTGAAACACGCTCAGGGTAGCTTCCGCGATCGACCGGCCGGATTCGTCGGTCTTGCCCGCGACGTCCAAGACTTCCTCCACGCTGCTGTAATCCCGGTTTGCCAGTCCCTCTGCCATCACATTGCGCGTTAAGAACATCGATAAGACTCGACGGATCGCGGCCAGCTTGATGAAGCGATAGAGGTCCAGAACGGAGGTGGGGTCCGGCGTAGCCACGGCGAGGTGATGGTCGGCCATCAGAAAAAAATCAAGCGCATGGTAGCTTGTTCCCGCTCCAATATCGACGACGATCACGTCGGCATGGATATCTTGGAAGTTTCGAATAAGGCGCCGTTTTTGTGAATAGGGCATATTGGCGGTCGCGAGGGTGTCGCCTGTCCCTGGAATAATGCGCAACGAGGGGTGAATGGGAAGCTGTTGAGCCAGGGCATCCAGCTGTTCAACCCGCCGATTGAGAAAGTCAGTCAGGGTAAGCGCTGGGTTGGGGAGGCCCAGCAGCACATGGGCGTCAGCGCCTCCGATATCGAGGTCGGCAAGGACCACCTGCCTGCCTTTTTGCGCCAAGACCAGAGCCAGGTTGGCCGCAATCACACTTTTTCCAACCCCGCCTTTGCCGGATGCGACGGAGATGATGCGTGCCATTGAGTTCAGTTCCTATTCGTTCGGCGTGAATACCACACCTTCTTCGGTAAGCGGCCGAAAATCCTGAATAGACGCGGCCCATCCTGGTACGGCCGGAGGAAGGTGACGGCATGGTGGAAAGCCGATTATGGCAGGGCGCTCAAGTTTCCGAACCGCTACGCCGATACCACAGTCGGCATGAATAATGACGTATCAGCAGCAACGACGAGCCAGCTGGAAGAAAGTCCCGTCCGGGACGGCGAAATCCTAACCGTCATGGAAGTGGCGCGGTTTCTCCGGGTGCCGAAATCAACCGTCTACAAGCTCGCGCGAGTCGGTGAACTCCCGGCTTCCAAGATCGGTAAGCATTGGCGATTCCTGCGCCGTGACATTCATGAGTGGATGCACAGTCGGTCCAGGCAAGGCTAGTGGCTCTATGGGGTGCTGTCAGGTCCATCGGCAGAACGACCATTCCTTCGCTCTCACGTTCCAGAGGGTACTCAGGACATGAGCGGTGGGTATGATCCTGCCGGCACTGTCATTCCTGGAACGCACATTTCTCCACACAAGTCGATTACCTCCTGCCGGCCTAGTGAAATCGATGACCCGCCGAGCTTTCCGGGGGTCAGGTCGTTCGGCGAATGTGCCGATATGTGGAGAGGCGTCGCGAGGTCGCTGGAACCCCGAATCATCGCATTATCGCCGGACCATCGCCCACTGCCGCTGTGACTGCCGTATGAGACAAAGGAGGCGTTATGCCAGCCGATCCGAACATGAAGATCCTCGTCGTCGATGACATGGTGACGATGAGGAGAATCGTGAAGAACATTTTGAAGCAGCTTGGTTTTGCCAATTTAGAAGAGGCGGAGAACGGACAGGAAGCTCTGCAGAAGCTGCGGGCGGACACGTACGGATTCGTCGTCTCGGATTGGAACATGCCGGTCATGACGGGCATCGACATGCTTCGGGCGATCCGTGCGGACGAGAAGCTCAAGGCCACGCCTGTGTTGATGGTGACGGCCGAGGCTCAGCAAAGCAACTTGGTTGAAGCCGTGCAGGCGGGGGTGAGTAATTACATCGTCAAGCCCTTTACGGCTGAGACACTGCAGGAAAAGATCGCGAAGATCTTCAAATAGATTCGGGCGACCAAAGGGCATCCGAGCCGTCAGGGATGGAGGTCGTGTGGAGAACCAGGGACACAAGTTGTATGGAGAACTCGGTGAATTGGCTCGCTTTGTCGAGAAGGCGATGACGACGATTTCACACGCCGGTCCTCAGATCGTGGCCAGCAGTGCACAACTGCCGGCAGCCTCATCGCATCTCAGCGAGCTCAACCGGATGACGGAGACCGGAACCCTCGAAGTCATGCGTCTGACCGAGATGATCCAAGACAATCGCGACCGAGTGGCGAAAGATCTCTGTTCCGTCGTCGACACGTTGCAGGCGATCGATTGCGTGAAGCTCGCAGAACGTCTGGAGAAGGTGAGCACCGTGATGGCGCAGGACGCCAAGCATTTGACGGAAATCATGACCGCTCTCTCCTTTCAAGATCTGGTCGCTCAACGAGTCAAGAAGCTCGTGACCATCCTTGATGAAGTGCAGAACAAGCTGATGGAACTGGTCGTGGTCTTTGGTCTCCAACAAAACGGGGAACAAGTAACTTCCGCCGGAACGGCCGGCCACTTGCTCAAACAACTCGAAGACTCCAAATCGACGGCCATGAAGCAAAAAGTCGCCGACGATATCCTGGCTCAATTCGGGTTCAAATGAGGCGCTCACGCAATGGATATTGCGACAATTCTTGGGGTGGTGATTGCAATCGGCTCCATCGTCGGAGGGCAAGCGCTCGAAGGCGGCCATCTGGGTTCGATCATGCAGTTGACCGCCTTTATCATTGTGATCGGCGGCACGGTCGGCGCCATTTGCGTGCAGAGTCCCTTGCCGGTCATCGTCAAGGCAGCCGGTAGTCTGTCTCTCGCCTTCGCCGGTCCCCGCGTCGACAACAAGGGGAACATCAAACTCATCATTGACCTCGCGAATGTCTCACGAAAACAAGGTCTGCTCGCGCTCGAGGGAAAACTGAAAGACATCCATGATGCGTTCATGAAAAAGGGGATTCAACTCATTGTCGATGGAACCGACCCGAAAGCCGTGCATGAGATTCTCGAGATCGAGGTGGAACAGCATGAGGAGCAGGGCATCCTGGCGGCCAAAGTGTGGGAAGCCGCGGGAGGATATTCGCCGACCGTCGGGATTCTCGGCGCCGTCCTCGGACTGATTCACGTGATGGAAAACTTGGCCGACCCCTCAAAGCTCGGCAGTGGTATCGCGGTGGCGTTCGTCGCCACGGTCTATGGCGTGGGAGCCGCCAACCTCTTCTTCTTACCCATTGCGAACAAGATCAAGCTGAAGCTGAAAGAGGAGGCAGGCTCCCGCAATTTGGTCATCATGGGACTTGTCGGACTTGCCCAAGGGGAGAACCCTCGACTGCTGCAGGAAAAGCTGGAAGGTTTTCTGCCGCACAATGAACGGACAAAGGAAACGAGGAAATGAGGTCTTTCGTGAAGCGTAGTTCATATCTTGTCGACGTCATGGGCGGAAACGATGACGACACGGTACGAGCCACGCTCCACGCGGTACGGTCATAAATGGCGAAGCATAAACACGAGGAGCATGAAAACCACGAACGTTGGCTGGTGTCGTATGCCGACTTCATCACCTTGCTGTTTGCGTTCTTCGTCGTCATGTACTCGATCTCTTCCATCAATGAAGGAAAGTACCGGACCGTCAGCGAATCGATCAAGGCTGCGCTGAATCCGATGGCCAATCGGTCTGGTGCGAACCGGGTATTCGGCGTCGGTGAGGCAAGGCTGGTGCAGCAGGGGCGGAATCCAGCGGAGGCCAAGGAAGTCACGATTCGACATATCCGCCAAGTGTTCCAAGGTATCAAGGATAAGCAACTGAAAGACTTGGCGGCGTTCGTCACTGTCGTCCAGACCGTCAATGGCGATATCGTCATTACGATCCCAGACAAACTACTTTTTAACAGTGGGGAAGCGACGATACGAGCAGAAGCTCTTCCATTCCTTGAAGGATTGAGCGGGGCTATTCTGGAATTGAACCGGCATGCTCGCGTTGAAGGACATACGGATAATGTGCCGATTCAGACGGCGCAATTTCCTTCCAATTGGGAACTGTCATCCACCCGGGCTGTGATGGTCGTCAGAGTTCTATCCGAGCTCTACGGAGTCCAATCGGATCATCTCGCTGCGGTGGGGCATGCCGACACCAGGCCTGTGACGGCCAATCTGGATCCTGAGCAAAGGGCCAAGAATCGTCGAGTAGAAGTCGTCATTCTTGAGCAGGCGCCTCCTGCTCCTCTTCTCCAGACAGGAAATGAGACGGATCAATCCGGGCAATCGGCGGATGATGGGTCGCTGAGCTCCTTGCAGCCGCCTCCGGAGTTGTCCGGCAACGGCCGGACACCATAGTGGATCTCGGGGTTTTTACGGCAGGTAGACTCTCAAGTCTTGATCAGAAGCAGCCGACAGTATGTCTTAGTGACTACAGGGGAGAGAGCTCACGATGACGGCGGAATCAATTGGATCTAAGGCACACCGGGTGGCAGAGCCGAACGGCAGACACCTGGTTCCAGGCGGCGATCTCACCATTTTCGAGGCGGCGGAGTTCAAAGAGGAGTTGCTCAAACTATTTCAGAACGATGGCCTGGTTTCACTCGATCTTGGAAAAGTCTCACGGGCAGATACCGCGATCATCCAGCTGCTCTGGGCCGCGCGGAAACGGGGCCGGATGTTTGTCACGGGGCTTTCCCAAGATCTGCAAGGAAGATTGACGCAACTCGGATTTTCCGAACCGCTCAGCGAATAGTTCGACACCGGGTTTACGATTGGACGGAAGACGATGACCGACAAGGTGGAGTGTTCAGACGCCGCCGGCGTCGACATGGGCGACGCCGCCAAGCTTCACGAGCATCGACAGGCCTGGGAGGCATTTGCGGCCTGCGCGGTGCGCTTGATACCGGTGTTGAAAGCTCAGATGACGGCCGTCACCGACGAAACCGAGCGGGCTACGATGGACTTAGTGTTGAATCTTCATTTGCTGACATCTCCAGAAGCGGAGACTTCGCCGCACGAGAGGTCGGCCTGTGTGTCAAAAATCGTGATGGCGATGCAGTTTCAAGATATCACGCGACAAAAACTGGAACATGTCGGGCAAGCGTTGGATCAATGGAGCCGGCATCTTCAGGCGTTGATGCGAGGACCGGATGACGAGAGTGCGAAACAGGAGATCGCTGAGCTGGAGCAGCTTGAGCAACACTACACGATGGAAGAAGAACGCCGTCTTCACACGGCAGCATTGACGCCCGACTATCAAGAGCCGGTGCCGGTCGACATGCCGGTGAAGGAGCCCGATTCCGTCACGCTGTTTTAAACGAGTCGCCCGTGAAGCCAGCAGGAAGGCCTCACAAGAGACAGGCACATGACGGTGGAGGATCAGTATGAGCAAGACCGCACTCGTTGTCGATGATTCACCCACCATGCGTCAAATGGTGGCGTTCACGCTTACGAACGCCGGGTTCACGGTCGTCGAGGCCGAACACGGGAAGGATGCCGTCAACAAGGTCGCAGCCGGTCCGAAGATGGACATCGTCGTCACCGACCTCAATATGCCGGAGATGGACGGCATTACGCTCATCAAGGAGCTGCGCAAGTTGGCGGCCTTCAAGTTCACCCCCATTCTTATGTTGACCACCGAGTCTGCGGTGGAGAAGAAGCAAGCGGGGAAAGAAGCCGGTGCCACTGGATGGATCGTGAAACCGTTCAATCCGGAACTGTTGCTGAAAACCATCGCCAAGGTGCTGCCGGCATGATGGGTCGCATGTATCTCGTGACGCGAGAAGCCTCCGAATCGGAACGATCAAGCGCTTCACGAACGACACGTCACGAACGACGGGGTTCAAGATGAGCAGCGATTTCGCGCAATTTCAGGATGCGTTCTTCGAAGAAGCCGCCGAACATCTCGCGGTGGTCGAAGAGGGATTGCTGCAGCTGGAACGGCATCCTGAAGATTTAGACCTGCTGAACAAGATCTTTCGCTCGGCGCACTCCATTAAGGGCACGAGCGGCATGTTCGGCTTCAACGCCGTCGCACAGTTTACCCATAAGATGGAGACGCTGCTGGATCTGCTCAGGAACGGGCAGAAGGCCGTGTCACCGGCGATCGCCGATCTGTTGCTGCGATCCATAGACTGTCTCAAGACATTGATCGATGCCGTCAAAACCGGTGTGTCGGTGGACAACGAGGCGGCCCAACGGCTCACGAGGGAATTGACCGGCGCCAGTGTGTTAAAAACATCGCCGGCCGGTCCGGCAGGAGAATCGGAGAAGCCGTCGGCTTCGCCATCGGCTGACGGATCGCATTTATTTGCCATTGACTGGACCCCGCCCGAATGGTTGTTTCAGCGCGGCCTCGACCCGCTGCAAGTCTTCAAAGAACTCCAGGATCTCGGCACATTATCGCAAGTAGAGGTGGATGCCTCCAGGTTACCGGATTTGGATGAGGTGGACCCGGAGAAGTGCTACTTGTCGTGGAAGATGCAGCTCGCGACCGCCAAGGACCGAAAGGTTGTTGAAGGGGTATTCGAGTTTGTCCGGGAAGACAGCAAGCTGACGATTGAAGAGCATGGATCGTCATCCGGGAAACGCCTCTCGTCCTCGGATTCGAACGCTTCACGGGGTACGAACGACGAGCAACGCGTCGAAGACGGAGAGCCGAAGCCCCTTGGAGAGATTCTGGTCGAGAGCGGCGTGGTGTCCCGCGAAACGTTGGACAGCGCACTGGCACAGCAAAAGCGGGTCGGCCAGATCCTCATCGAACAGCACGCCGCCACACCGCAGCAGGTCGAGCAGGCGCTGCAAAAGCAGCGGCAGCAGGAATCCACGGCTCAAGCCAAGAAAACCGACACGACGTCCATTCGTGTGGATACAGCCAAGATCGACAAGCTCATCAATCTGGTTGGTGAACTCGTGATCACTCAGTCGATGTTGAGCGACCTGGGAGCACGGTTCGAGATGCGGCAGCTGCCCGTGCTGCTTGAACGGATGGTGGAACTGGAGAGGAATACCCGCGAGATTCAAGAGCGTGTCATGGGAATCCGCATGCTTCCGATCGGAACGGCATTCAGCCGCTTCCCTCGGCTGGTGCGCGATCTATCGGCGAAGATGGGGAAGAAAATTCAGCTGGTCCTTTCGGGCGAAGAAACCGAATTGGACAAAACCGTCATCGAATCGATCGGCGATCCTCTGACGCACCTCGTCAGGAACTCAGCCGACCATGGCGTGGAGCTGCCGGAGGAACGCCTCGACAGCAACAAGCAAGAAACCGGCACGATCAAGCTGAATGCATTTCATGAGGGCGGAAATATCTGCATCACGGTAGAAGACGACGGGCGTGGCCTGAGTCGCGAGAAGATCGTAGCGAAGGCGATCAAGCAAGGGCTGATCGGGGAGAACGACAAGCTGACAGACGATCAGATCTGGCTGCTCATTTTCAAACCCGGGTTCTCGACTGCGGAGAAAGTGACGGACGTATCCGGGCGAGGGGTTGGAATGGATGTCGTCAAGCGGAACATCGACGCCCTGGGAGGCACGATCAGCATCAAGACCATGGCGGGGAAGGGAACGACCTTCACTCTGAAGCTGCCCCTTACCCTGGCGATCATCGAAGGCATGACCGTCCGGATCGGGCGGGAAACATATATCGTACCGCTGCTCTCGATTCTGGAGTCCATTCAGCCGAAGCGAGAAGCGGTGAAAACCGTCGTCGGCAAAGGGGAGCTGATCAATGTCCGCGGCACCTTCCTGTCGATGGTGCGTCTGTACGAGGTATTCAATCTACAACCGGAGTATACGGATCCGGCGAAGAGCATTCTGCTCATCCTGGAGACGGAGGGTGAGCGAGTGGCAGTGATGGTGGATGAAATTATCGGCCAGCAGCAGGTCGTCATCAAGAGCATGGAGCAAAACTTCCACAAGGTCGAAGGGATCGCCGGCGCCACCATTCTCGGAGACGGCACGGTGGGCTTTATTCTGGATGTGCGGGGCATGCTGGAAATCGCCCGTAGGGGCGAAGCGGTGGCCGTGTGAGGACATCGCGAATAGTGAGAAATATCAACGAGCATCTTGAATAGCCCAACACGAAGATTCGTCGTAAAGGAGGGCCGATGGCAGCATCGACGACAGAAAGCGCGACCAAAGAGCTCAATCAGCGGATCGGTCTGACCACGGACGGCAGTCAGTTTTTGACGTTCAATTTGGGGGACGAATTCTACGGCGTCGATATCCTGCGCGTACAGGAGATCAAGGGGTATACCGCTGTCACGAAGATCCCCAACACTCCGCCCCATATCAAGGGCGTCCTCAATCTGCGCGGGACCATCGTTCCCATCGTCGAACTTCGCACCAAATTCAGCTTGCCGACGATCGAGTACACACCCTTCACGGTTATTATCGTCGTCGTGGTGCGTGACAAGGTGATGGGTCTCGTCGTCGATTCAGTTTCCGACGTCCTCAACATCGACGCGAAAGAGATTCAATCTCCCCCAAAGTTTGGGGCCAACGTCGATGTGACCTTTATCAGCGGCATCGGGAAGTCCGGCGACAAACTTGTGGCCTTGCTGGACATCGACCGGTTGCTGATGGACGGAGAGTTGCCGGAGAACGGCGGCTTGGCTGCAGCGTAGGTATCGACGGCCGGACAGCATCACAAGGCGAAAGGATGTTGAGGGCTTGCCCGCTGTGAATGAGGGGATGGAGCCAGAAGAGGTGGATGTGCGGTGTGGAAGAAACACGTGGAATGGATCGCGATTAGCCCGGTGCTGCTCTCATACGAGTGGACGCCATAAAGGAGGAGTATCGTGAATACCCTGCGGAATCTTAAGACCAGATCCAAGCTGCTGATCAGCTTCGGGCTCGTGGGGCTGCTTTTGTTGACGGTCGGAGTACTTTCGATCAACGGCATCGACAAGCTGAATCAGCGAATGGAAGTCATCTACAAGGTGAACCTCAGGCCGCTGAAACTCTTGGGTGACCTGCGTGGACAATCCGAGCGAATGAACGCGTTGGTCGCCTGGCATATTTTGGCATACGACAGCGCGACAGTCACAAAGTGGACACAGGAAATCGAGAAGGTGGACGCCGATGTCGACCGATACCTCGCCGAGTATGCGCCCATCATTGTGGCCCAGTCGGAACAGGAGTTCTATGACAAGTATAAAGCCGGTTGGGCTGAGTATAAAGAAGCCCGCGGCAAAGTCCTGCGTTTGAGCGCCAACTTCAGCAAAGATGCGGCGGCGGAGCTTCAGCGTACCGAATTAGCCGAAAAACTCGTCGGTCTATTAGGAGCGATCGACGGACTGACTCATGAGAACGAAATACAAGCCAAGGATACATACGATGCGAGCTTAGATCTGGCGTCCACCGTACATACCGTCAGCATCATTATTGTGTCTGTCGGTTTGCTTTTAGGACTGTTCTTAGCTTGGCTCATCTCGCGTTCGGTGGCCGGCGGACTGAGCGATATTTTGAAGGCGGCGCAAGCGCTGGGGGCGGGCAACCTGACGGCGCGATCCAGCATCACGACCAAGGACGATATCGGCGGCCTCGCCGAGGCATTCAACCGGATGGGTGAGCAGATCGAATCGAACGTGAAGGAGTCGCTCGAGTCCAAATACAAGATGGCGGCATTGGATAGAGCAGAAGCCGTGATTGAATTCAATACGGACGGCACCATTATCACAGCCAACCAGAACTTCCTCAGCTGTATGGGCTACACGCTCGATGAAATCAAAGGTCATCATCATCGGATGTTCGCCGAGCCCGCGTATGCGGCGTCGACCGAATATCAGGCTTTTTGGGCCAAACTTAACCGTGGGGAGTTCGATGCCGGTGTCTATCGCCGAGTCGGGAAGGGAAGCAAGGAAATTTGGATTCAGGCCTCGTACAACCCAATTCTGGACGGCGATGGGAAAGTGTACAAGGTCGTCCAGTTTGCCACTGACATCACCGGTCAAAAGCAGGCGCAGAACGAGGTGGAAAAACTGATCGGCGCCGCCGCCACGGGGAATCTTTCGGATCGGATCAATACCGGACGGTTCCAAGGGTCGGCGAAGGATCTCGTGTCCAGCTTTAACCAGCTGCTCGATGCCGTCTCCACGCCGCTGCACGAAGCGCAGATCGTCTTGACGGCGCTCGCCTCCGGCGACCTGACCAAGCAAATGACCGGCGCATATCAAGGCGAGTTCGACCAGATGAAGGTCAGCCTCAATACGGCGATCACTCAATTGACTCAAACGGTGTCGCTCGTGCGCGATGCGGTGGAAGCCGTCACGGCCGGAGCGGAGGAAATCAGCAAGGGCAGTGATGACCTCGCACAACGGACCAGCGAGCAGGCCGGGGCCTTGGAGGAAACTTCCGCGTCAATGGAAGAAATGACGTCCACCGTCAAACAGAACGCCGACAACTCCAAGCAAGCGAATCAGTTGGCCATCGCTGCGCGAGATATCGCCAACAAGGGAGGAGCGGTCACCACCAGGGCGGTCGACGCGATGGGAGAGATCAACAAGAGCAGCAAGAAAATCGCCGACATCATCACCGTTATCGATGAAATTGCCTTCCAGACGAATCTATTGGCATTGAATGCCGCCGTGGAAGCGGCTCGGGCCGGGGAACATGGGCGAGGGTTCGCAGTGGTGGCAGCCGAGGTGCGGAATTTAGCCCAGCGTTCCGCGACCGCTGCCAAAGAGATCAAGGGCTTGATCAATGAGTCCATCCAACGCGTCACGGACGGCACCGAGTTGGTCAATCAGTCCGGGAAGACGCTTGAGGAGATCGTCGGATCCGTCAAGCGCGTCACCGACATCATCGCCGAGATCAGTGCGGCGTCGCAGGAGCAAGCCAGCGGTATCGATCAGGTGAACAAGGCGATTATGCAGATGGACGAGGGCACGCAGCAGAATGCCGCCCTGGTCGAGGAAACCGCGTCTGCCAGCCAGTCGATGAAGGAACAAGCCAAAGAGTTGATGCGGCAAGTGGAGGTATTCAAGGTCCAGCAGTCTGAAAACAGGCGCGCAGCAGAGGCGGCGACGAGTGCGGTGGCCGGTAAACAACCGGTCAAGCCGGCGATGAGCGCGTACAATCTCAAAACGACGAAGAGGCCGGCGACCTCCGCTCGATCAGCCGAAGAGCACCAGCCGGTCGCTCTGACAACGGGCAGCGGCAAGGACCGTCGCGACAAGGCGGACGAGTTTGAGGAATTTTGAAGCAACGGTCATCCCCTCAGGGTATGGCTGATAAAGTGATTGGGTCACGACAAGCCGGATGTCCCATGTTCGGTTGAGCGTGGGACATCACGATAGCTGCGAGATACGATTCGATGGGCCAGCCAATGCGAGGCTGCGGAGGCCGGTGTTGTAACAGCTCATCAGCCTGAATTTCAGGTCCAGTCAGGGGCATTCCAAGTGGATTACAAGATCACAGCTAAGGAATTTGAACATTTCCGCACTCTTATTTATGACGAGAGTGGAATCTCGCTCAATGAACAAAAGCAAAGTTTGCTGGAGTCCAGATTAGCTAAACGCCTGCGGGAACTCGGGCTCGAGACCTTTTCGCAGTATTACGACAAGGTGACAGTAGATCCGACGCAGGAAGAGTTCACTCGGATGCTGGATTTGATTTCAACCAACAAGACCGATTTCTTCCGCGAGCCCAAGCACTTTGACTTTCTCCGTGACGTCATTCTGCCGGAGTTGATGCCGCAGAAACGTATTCGTATTTGGTCGTCTGCCTGCTCGACCGGGGAGGAACCTTACACGATCGCGATGACGCTCTTTGAGGGCGTACATAACCCGCTGGAATGGGACTTTAAAATTCTGGCGTCCGACCTGTCGACACGCGTTCTGGCCAAGGCGTCAGCAGGCGTTTACGACGAAGACCGATTTCGAGACGTGTCCCCGACCATGCTGAGGCGGCATTTTCTTCGCGGATGCGGCGAGAGCAAGGGTTGCTATAAGGTCAAGCCGCACTTGGCTTCCATGATCCGCTTTCGGCGGCTTAATCTGATGGATGATGATTTTCCCATCAAAAACCCGCTGGATTTGATTTTCTGTCGAAACGTCATGATCTATTTCGACCGTCCGACCCAAGAAACACTCGTCAATAAATTTCACCGGTACCTGAAACCCGGCGGATATCTGTTCATTGGACACTCTGAAAGCCTTCAATGGGTCAAGCATCCCTTCAGGGCCTTGGAGCCGACGATTTATCAGCGGGAGCGATGACCACGCATGTCACAGCCTGAAGCCGATCAATTTGCCCATATCCGCCGGATGCGTGACAGCCGATTCCCTCACGAAATTGCATCCATTCTTCCTGGGGAGTTTTTTGTCAGCCGTGAACCGATGGTCGTCTATACCGTGCTCGGCTCATGCATCTCGGCCTGTATCCGGGATCCGATCATCAGAGTGGGCGGGATGAACCATTTCATGCTCCCGGAACCGAAAGAGAATGCCCATGACTCTTGGGGGGAATCGACTCGTTATGGTTCCTTTGCCATGGAGTCCCTCATCAATGAAATCCTCAAACGCGGCGGGATCAAAAGTCGCTTGGAGATCAAACTGTTTGGGGCGGGGAGAATTTACGACGGACACATCGATGTGGGAGACAAGAACGCGAAATGGGTGATTCAATACCTGAAGAGCGAAGGTCTGACCGTGTTGAAAACCGATCTGGGGGATGTATTTCCAAGAAAGGTGTATTACTTCACCGAATCGGGTCGTGTGCTCTTGAAAAAAATCGAGCGGATCAAAAATCGAACGATCTTCGAACGCGAAAATGAATACGCCACACGCATCCAGCAGCGCGAGCAACAGCCGGCGGAGGACGTGACATTGTTCTGATCGATCGTGAAGCATGGGTTAGGTTCCGTCGTTCGCAAGGCCGGAACGAGATGGTTCGCGAGATACGAGGTAAGGATGAAGAAGATTCGCGTCTTGACGATCGACGATTCAGCGCTGATGCGCCAAGTCTTGGCGACTCTCCTATCGAAGGATCCGGAAATTGAAGTGATCGGGGCCGCGCCGGACCCCTATATCGCGCGGGAAAAGATTAAGGCCTTGAATCCGGACGTGCTGACGCTTGACGTGGAGATGCCAAAAATGGACGGCCTGACGTTCTTGGAGAAGTTGATGCGTGGGCATCCGATGCCGGTGGTGATGGTCAGCTCTCTGACGGAGGCCGGTTGTCAAACGACGTTGCGCGCACTGGAGCTCGGCGCCGTGGATTTCATTACGAAGCCCAAGATCGATCTTCGGGAAGGTATGGAGGAACTCGCGCAGGATCTGATCGCCAAGGTCAAAGCAGCCGCGCAAGCCCGGATCACGGCGTCAATGCGGAATAGAGGAACGGCGGGACCTGTGACTGCAAGCGCACCACGAGTCGCGCTACATGCTGCTTCGTCCGCGATGATCAAGACGACCGACACCATCATTGCCATCGGCTCATCGACCGGCGGGACAGAGGCGGTGAAGCAAGTGTTGGAGATGCTTCCGCCTCATACTCCCCCCATCCTGATCACGCAACACATGCCGGAACGCTTTACGAAGACCTGGGCTGATCGGTTAAACAGCCTCTGCCGGATCTCCGTAAAGGAAGCTCAGGATGGAGACAGTGTTTTGCCTGGACATGCGTTGATCGCCCCCGGGAATTTTCACATGACGTTGGTCAGGAGCGGGGCCCGGTACACGGTGCAGATCAACCAAGAGCCACCGGTCAATCGTCATCGTCCGTCGGTCGATGTCATGTTTGCATCGGTGGCGCGTTATGCCGGCGCCAACGCGGTTGGGGTGATCTTGACCGGAATGGGAGGCGACGGCGCCAAGGAGATGTTGACCATGAAGCAGGCCGGCGCGTTTACGATTGCACAAGATGAAGCGAGTTGCGTCGTATTCGGAATGCCGAAAGAGGCGATCAAAGCGGGCGCCGTCGACAAGGTTTTACCGCTGGATGACATTGCCGGCGCCATACTTACCCATGTGAGCCGCGGTTGACTCTGGAGTCTCTATGGCGATCACTCAACGGATCACGCAGAATGCGACCGTGATAGACATCGACGACGTCTTCACGTACCGTAATCGCAAGAACTTCTCCTCGGCGGTGACGCATTTCAGGGAGTCCGGAGGCAGGCATCTCATCGTCAACCTGCACGAGGTCACGTACATGGACAGTGCCGCCGTAGGTCTCCTGGCGTTGACGTCTCAGCAGCTCACGGCGGAGAACCGAAGCATCAGTCTTGTGGATCCGCAAGGCACGGTGAAGCAGATTTTGGAGATGGCGAATATCGACCGGATGATCGCGGTATTTCCCAGCGAGCAGTCTGCGGTTGATGCTCGCGCCGCTTGATTGCCAGAAGCAACCCGGTCCGGACTTTTCCGAATGAAGGAGGATCCCATGTCGATGCAGACGAAAGAACGTCCCGTGCCGAACGGTGTCATTCTCGAGATGACGGGCGATCTCACCTATGCCAATCGCGAACAATTCAAGACGGCCGTGGAAACCATCCGGCAAAAAGGCTGTCGGCATTTGATCTTGAACATGGCCGAGGTCCGATTCGTGGACAGCTCCGGCCTCGGGTTATTGGCTCTCGTCTCGCAGAACTTCAAGCTGAGTCAAGCGAAAGTGAGTATGTTGAAGCCGCAGAGCTATGTGCGGGAAATCATGAGC
The DNA here is from genome assembly GCA_024760525.1 of Nitrospira sp. Lineage (NCBI taxonomy): Bacteria > Pseudomonadati > Nitrospirota > Nitrospiria > Nitrospirales > Nitrospiraceae > Nitrospira > Nitrospira sp. The sequence continues at coordinate 2,508,119 of CP060499.1, read as the reverse complement.
CTGGCGAACATTCAGAAGTTGATTCCTGTCTACGATAACGAGCAAGACGCATTGGCGGGACACCAACGCGCAGCCTAGATCGCTCGTGGAATCGTCGGGCGGCGCGCTTAGCCGTCCATCCTGACGCGCAACGTCTCTCTCATTAGAGTGTCACCCAATGCCGACTCCATTACCCGTACCCATGCACCGTCATTCGGAAGGTGGGAGAGGGCAAACCGTTCTGCTTGTGGACGACGAGCCTATTGCGCGCGTCGCATTGGCGGCTCGGCTCAAACGGCTCGGCTATCGGGTGATTGAAGCCGGCGATGGGAAGGCCGGACTCGATATGCTTCGGCGCGAGCGACCGGATCTGACTATCTTGGACTGGATGATGCCTGAAATGGACGGCCCGTCCTTCTGCGAACTGGTTCGTCAAGATCCGGAACTCCTGACGAGTCAGATTCTCATGATGACGAGTCATGATCAGCCTGAGCAAATCGCTGAAGGATTGGCTCGCGGCGCGGATGACTTTCTCAGCAAGGCCGCAAGCAAGTATGAAATTACTGCTCGAGTCCAGGCCGGGATGCGCGCGGCGACGTTGATCAGAAGACTGGAACACGTGACGGAGGAGATCCGGAGAAAACAGGAGGCCATCGAACGGGAACTCCAGTCCGCCGCACGCTATGTCGAATCACTGCTTCCTGTAGCGGGGACCCTCCTGCGGGGTGTTCGCATGGTCCATGCTTATCGACCGTCGCTCGCGTTGGGGGGTGATCTCTTCAATATCGTTCCGTGGAGCGAACACATGCTGGGGTTGTATTTGCTCGATGCGTCCGGGCACGGTGTCTCTCCGGCTCTGCGCTCCGCCTCATTTGCGACTTTTTTGCGAAGGGACAGCCTGCTGCATGCCGTCGGATCGAACGATCCCGGCGCCATCCTGACGGAAGCGAATAAACAGTTCCCGCTGACGGAGGATGGAAACTACTTTACGATCACCTTTGCGAGACTCGATATCCGCTCTCGCACACTGTCCTATGCGACTGCCGGACACAATGGGGTGCTTCTTCACCGCCGGACGGGTGAGATCTGTCGGATGGCTCGACCGAATTTGCCGCTTGGCTTCGATGGGTCGATGACCTACCTCACAGAAAAGGTCCATGTCGAGCCGGGTGATCGCCTGTATCTGCTGAGCGACGGTCTCTACGAAGTGCCGTCGTCGGGCGGCGAACTGTGGGGGCAAGATCGTCTGGAGAAGACGATTCGCTCATTCGGCGAGCGCCCTCTGGAAGAGGTCATCTCGGGGACTATCGCGACGGCGATCGGGTGGCTGGGGCACGAACAGTTTCCCGATGATGTGGCATTGATGGGTGTCGAAATAGCCGACCTCGGAGAGATCTTTCATGACTCCTGACCACGTTTTCAACCTCGACGAGGCCCTCGCCCGCGTGGATCACGATCGAGAAATCTTTCAGATGATGGTCGAACTGTTTGTCGAGCATGGCCCGAAGGATTTAGGCGAAGCTCAGGCGGCGCTGAGCGGCCAGAATGCCGTCGGGTTGGCGCGATCCAGTCACCGCTTGAAGGGAGCGATCCTCCAGTTCTGCGCTCCAGCGGCCCTTCACGCCTGCAAGGAGCTGGAAGAATCGGCGAAAGCCGGAAACTTGACGCAAGCCGGAGAGCACTATGACGCGTTGGAGCGGGAACTTTTTCGCCTTCTGGCGGCGCTCCGCCGGGTACTCGACGAGGGAATCGCCGCATGAGCATGCTCGATGCTCGCAATCAGCTCTTGATCATCGATCCATGTCGAGAAACGCAGGATCGTATCGTCCGACATCTGGAGGGGAGAGGATTCTCGGTCGTCGCCGCGTCTGATCCGGCGACCGCTCTGACTACGATCGATCTGGCGGCGCCGGACATTGTCATTACCGACGTGTTTCTTCCGGAAGCAGCCGGTCTCAGATTGGTCAAAGAGATCAGGGCCCGGCATGAGCTCTGCCCCGTCATCGTGATGGCGAAAGATGCGCCGGAACCCATCATTGTCGAGGCGCTTCGCGTCGGGGCTGCCGACTATCTCCACAAGCCCATCGTCGAGGAAGAACTGGCCCGCGCGCTGCAGCGTGCCCAGGATCTACTGCCTGGAGATCTCGCGGAGCTGCCTGGACTTTGCCTGTCGGAATATCGACTGACGGTCGATTCCGACCCCACACACATCCCGGGGGTCATCTCATGGTTGATCAAGACGACGGCCGCGACCTTATCCCCGCTACGACGGCTGCATCTTCGGGGAACCCTTCAGGAGTTGCTCTTCAACGCGATCGAACATGGGAATCTCGAAATCTTTTATCAGGAGAAGCGGGAAGCGCTGATCAACGGCCACTATGAGCAGCTCCTCGCCAACCGCCTCGCCCAATCTCGGCTCCGAGACCGCCGGGTGACCATTCACGTGCTTCACGACAAGAGTGCCAACCACGTGGTGTACCGCATCACCGATGAGGGGAAGGGGTTCAAGTGGCGGAGTCTGCTCACGCGGTCCCAGGACGGTTGTGAGTCGGTCGGCGCGAACGGGCGAGGGATCTTTTTGGCCCGATCGTTCTTTCCTTGCTTGGCGTACAACGAGCGGGGGAATGAAGCGATGATTACGGTGCCGCTAGAGTAGACTCCCAGAACACGCAACCTGAAACTCAGTATGTATCACTACAGCGCCCGCAAGTACTCCACGGTGCTCTCGCCTTTGCTCGCGTCTCGCCTCAAGATTGCCAGGGAAGTCTTGGTCGTTTCGTTGATGGTGAGGGCAAGGCGCGCGGAGAAATAGTCCGACCTCACATCATAGTCGTTTCTCAGCGCTCGACCGATTTCCTGAAAGCTTCCGACCCGGTCGAGCTCCACCTTGGTTTTGTAGGGGCGTCCCTGAACGATCTCGATCGCGACGCTCTGGCTGATGCTCGGGTCGAGCGTCTGAATGACGATGGGATCGGCCGTATTGAGATTCACCGCCGCGCCACCCTCCAGCGGGTACACGGTGACATATGGAGAGATGCGCTCGATAATGTCCGGAGTGAATCCCTTGATGAGCCGCAGATCTCCTAGACCCGGCAGCGGACTGTTGGCGGACCGGTAAGGCGGCCTCAGCGATTGGTAGTAGAGGCTCTCCGCGCCGGCCGGTTGGGGCACTTCATCCTGGTCGACCCAATCGATGAGCGCATCGACCAGGTTCGGGTTGACCCTGAGCAGTTCGAACAATCGCTTGACCCGGAGGACCTTCTTTTTCTGCTCCACCTCGCTCCCCGAACTCGACGAGAGGTCATTCAGGTTCAATTTCCCCATCTCGTCTTGGATCTGCGCGGTCAGGAATCCGTCTCCGATCGCATAATTCTTGATCGGCATGGCCCAAATATCGGTGGGGCCGTCGTATTTTTGACCGGTCATCTTTTCACGCACGAGATCCTGCTGCAGCACCGCCCGCGCCGCCTGCACGGCGGCCCGCGTCAGCATGCTGGCCTTATAGTCGTCGCGAAAGGTGGCGGCGGCTCTGTATTCACGGCGAGCTTCCGCATCAAACTCAAGGATGAGAGCCGTCAGCAGCGTCAGGATCAGCAGCGCCAGTAGAAGCGCGACGCCCCGTTCATCAGCTCTTGGCATAGCTCAAGACCCGAATGGTTGCGTCGACATTGACGGGATTATCGAATTTCGGTCGAATTTGCAGGTGGCGAACGTGAAGGTCGTAGGGAGCTTGATCGATGGCGACCAGTAGCGCCAGCAACTCCGGAAGTTGAACGCCTTCCAATCGGAGATCGACGGCTGTTTCTTCATACCCTTGCGCCAGCGACTGTACTTGCGGCTGCATTCCGGCAATTCGCTCGCGCACGTGGGCGGTGGTCGCCGCTTCTTCCATAAACGTGAGGAGAGAGAAATGGCTGTCGGCTCCGGGCATGCGACTTTCGACCTTGGTCAAGCGGTCTCGTTTGGCAAGATAGGTTTGGCCGAGCACAGTCAGCTCGGCGAGGTCTTTCTGTTTCCGCACCGCTTGGCGCTCGAGGCGATCGAGCTTGTCCAGCAGGGGATCCACGATCAGCACAAAGAGCAGGCTGAGTCCGAGCACGATTCCGCCGGTCAGCATGATGACGCGCTCGCGCCGTGACATGTGATGCCATCGTTCCCGGAAGCTCTGTATCATGGTTGCTGCACCGTGACGGTCATGCGAAACACAACTTGATTGGAAGTCGCGCCCACTCGCGTTTCCGTCACCGACACGTCCGTCAGCCGCGGGCTCGATACGAAGGTTTGTTTGATGCGTTCCACCGCGTCAAAAGACGTGGTCTCCCCCTCCAGGATAATCACCGCGCCATCGACGGTCAGCTCGCGGACCTTGACCATCGTTCCCGGCGGCAGTTGTTTCACGAATGTCGAGAGCGTGAGCAAGGCTTTCCCGTTCGTAGCATCGACAAGGCCGAGTGACTTATCGAGGACTCCGAGGCGGTATTGTGCTTGATCAAGTTCTTCTCCGGAGGCGGCGCCTGGTCCGAAGAGTCGCTCATATTGGCTGTGCAGGGCGGTTTTCAGCCTGGCCACTCGTTGATCCTGCAGCATGAAGTGAATCGAGAAATCCACGAGCGCCAAGACGGCGATTACCAAGCCGGCAGCCGTCGCCAACCGGCGGTCTCGCTTGGTCATGGCAGAGTCCGGTAAACCCGCTTCGGAGACCCCTTTCAGATCGAGCGCGAGTCCCAGCGGAGACGATTTGAACCGCCAGCGGGGTCGGATGATCTTCGGGTGAATGGCCAAACCGAACGCGATGGAAAATGCTTTTGGAGTATCGGCGCCAAATCCTTGGCGTGGCCCCACCGGATAGAGTCCTAATTGACGGGACATGTAGGCGCCGATTTCCTGGAGTTTCGACCCGCCGCCGCATATCCAGCAGTGGGTCAAGCGACTACGGTCGTTTCCTTGATAGGCTTGCAATGTGATCCGAAGCTCTCTCAGGATAGGCTCCAACATGCCGTGTACTTGATCAACGGCCATCGTGCGCTTGTGTCGTTCCGCGTCGGCGAAGCTGCAGGCGTGCCGGACAGCCAGGGCGTGAGTCAAATGGTTACCGCCCCAGAGAATCGTCCGGAGCATGACGGGACGCCCCCCCTGTACCAGACAGAGGGTGGTTTTCGAAGCGCCGACGTCGATGATGGCCAAATCTTGCGGGACGGCGGCTCCTTCCTCCTGCAGAAATTGCGTGACGGAAAAGAGCGCCATGGCATCGACATTGATTGCCGACGGCTCCACATCGGCTTGCGCCAAAAACTTGAGATGCTCGTCGACCTTGTCTCTTGGCGCCGCCGTGACCAGAACCTCCGAGCCCTTGGACTCGCGGGAAGCCCCTTCAACCAGCTGTCCAGGCGGTAGGACCAGACTTCCGACCGCGAGGTCTTCGAGCGGCATGGGCACGAGATTCTCGACTTCGAACGGCACGACTTGGGCCAGCTTGGCCGAATCCTTGAAGGGGAACGAGAGCGTTCGGACGAAGAGGTCCTGGCAGGGAATCGCCGTGACCAAGCGGTCTGTGGCATAGAGTCCATTCTTCCAGAGGAATCCCCGCAGCGACTGCACGCGTCGAGCCGGTTCAAGATCTTCCGGACGGGAAAACGGCATGGGGTGTTGAAAGTAGTCGACGGTTTCGCGTCCGCTCAGACGGCGGCGGAAACGGACGGCTTTCAAGCCCGTTTGCCCGATATCCAGCCCCACACATTCGTTCACGATTGACATAACAGTCTCGATGAATAGTCCTACAAGGATCCTACTTTACAATGCAATCCTCGCCTGTGCCAAGGTTCCGACGATCTTCACGGTCATGGGGGTTCCAGGAGGCGGTGAGGGGAGGCCGAGTGTCCCGGCTTTCGCCACAAAGCCAGGGCCTGGGATTACCGTCACCGTGAGGTGCAATTGGCTGTTCGGCATCGGCTGCTGAATGGTGATGTTCCCTTCGCCCGAGAACGAGCCGTCGATTCCCTCGCCCTTCAACTGGGTGACTTCGCAGAGGAGGTCCCGGCACGCCAGCCCTGCCGAGACTTTGCTGAACGTCAGCGACAAGGTTCGGCCGTTGCCGAGTGGAATCTGGTCGATGACCAGGTCCGTTGCGTCCGCCGTCCATGTCCCTTCGCCCTTCATCGTGGTTCCGGCTCCCAAGCCGGAGTCGACCCGATGAGAGAAATCTCCGTTGAGCGTGCCGTGAGTGACATAGCGGCGGACGACTTTGGAGAGATCCACCTGCTGAAACTGACCCTTTGCCGTGACGGGGCCGGAGAACGAAAATGACGAGGCTGTGAGCGTCCCCTTGGCAAGACTGGTATGCGATGAGTTCTCATCCAACTGCACAACTAGGTCGAGTCCGAGCACGCCGCTCAAGGCCTTCATGATTCCGAGCTTGGCTTGCAGAACGGCCATCTGGAAGGGAGCCAAGTTCTGCTTCGATAGAGTGACGTTCCTCCATTCCAGGCTCAGCGGCCATCCCAGGGTCCAATCGGCCACTCGGACATCCATACCGGTGGCTCGCTTGAGCTCCGCAACCAACCTGGCCTGGAGCATTCCATACGGAAAGGTGACCATCACGCACACAGCCAAGATGCAGACTCCGCCCACGGTCCACGCCAGGATCTCTCTCCATGCGTCAGTCCATTTAAAGGTCATGGTGTTCCGATCGCCACCCATTCCCGCACCGTCCAAGGCTCGGTATCGGGATCCTGAAACGTTACTTCAAGCAGTACGGCCTTGGGCATTTTGCTGGCCGTCGGCCATTCATCGAGCCAGAGCCTGTTCTGGTCGTCGTAGTACCGGACGTTGAAGGCTTGCACACGATCCGCCAACTCCATCTGATCCAACGATTCGTTGGTGTCGGTCAATGTGTAGACGTTTTTGCGGACGAAGCGGATCAGCCGGTCGCGTTCCCGCGTGTACACGACTCGAACGGTTTCGCTCTCCTTGCTCATCATATTTGTGGGATCGGTCTCTTTGGCGGTTGAGGTCCTCAACTCCTGACTCATCGCGAGAAACGCGAGTGTATCGGCCGGATACCCTTCCCATGTCCCGTTCATCCCGACCCACGGGTATGCGAGATTGCGCTTACTGAGTGAGATTTCCTCTGCCATAAGGCGCAATAGCTTTCTGACGGTTTCTTCCCTCGCCGCATGATCCCGTCCGGCATCGATGGTTCGCGTTGTCGTGATGAGTGATCCAAAGACCATGGCGCCGATGAGGCCCAGCAGGGCAATGGCAACTAAGACCTCGACAAGCGTAAAACCACTTTGCTGTTTAGAAGGTGAGACGCCCGGCAAAGACATAGGTACTCACCTCCACACTTTCTTCAAGCTCGCCACGCGGCCAAAACACCTTGATGCGAATCTCTCGAATCAACTCCAGCGGGGTCGGCGCGATGGTACGCTTCCATTTGTAACCGACGGCCCTGGGGACCGCTTGGGTCGTGGTCTGGGCTCCGAGCGGGAGGTTCGGAAAATCCCCGACAGTCTCTCCTATGGAATATTGTCCAGAGAGTTCAGTTTCCACCAATTTCTCTTGGGCCAAGAGGGTCGCGGCAGTCAGTTCGGTCGCTCGCCCCTGAAGATCCAGGTCGAAATTTCTGAGGCCGAGGAGAATCGGAAGCGCGATCGCCAATAAGGCGATTGCCAGCAGCACTTCGAGCAACGTGAAACCGCGTTCATCGAAATTGGGGTGGTGTACATTCCGTCCCATTGCGACGTGTCACTGATTGGGTAATATCCCCCTCGGCGCCCCTCCGACACCGGCTTGCGCACCGGCTTTCAATAGAATTTTTACGCGGTCGGGGATGATCCGGTTGGGTGGAGGATCGAGTCGTTCGTCGCTGACTCGAATTCCCCCGGTCAAAGAATCGACTGCCAATGCCAAGAGATTGCTCTTGCCGTCCATCAGATACATGGTGACCGGTTCAATACGCCCGCTGGTAAAAAACGTCACCGCAACTCTTCCGGAGAAGCGCTTGTCTTGTCCGATGGAGACCTCCGTAAAGCGGATCGATTCAGGGAGTGTACGGGGTGTTTTCCAACCCGGATCAAGCGGGATGCGCTCTTCCTTTCCTTCCACGGTCATCATCCAGTATTTCCCCTGATCCAGATCGAGGTAGAGCTTGATGGGCATCTGACTCGTGATGGCCATACCTTGTAAGGTTCGCAGGATCCCGACCAGTTTTCTCCCGGTGGAACGTAAATCTTCGTCGAGACTGATCCGAGGGAGAACGATGACGACGACTCCGGCCAGGAGAAACAGGGCGATCAGCATTTCAAGGAGAGTGAAACCGTCGGAAGCACGTAAGCGGTGACGCGTAAGGCGTGAGGCGCAACTGAGCCTTCGGTGCTGCCACGTTCGATCCGATAGTACATCGCGCCGGCGCATTGAGCCTATTCTTTGTCTAAGTTCCAATTGGTGATGTCGGCATTCACACCTTCACCGCCGACCTCGCCGTCTGTTCCGAGGGAGGTGACTTCGTAGTCGATCTTTTGATCTCCCCGTTGGACCGGGCTGAGATACTTGTAGGGATTGCCCCACGGATCTTCCGGGAGTTTCGGCAGGTACCCTCCGATCTTCCACTTCTTGGGCACGACCCCGACCGACGGTTTTTCGATCAATGCCTTGAGGCCCTGTTCGGTCGTGGGGTACACGCCGTTATCTAATTTGTAGAGTTGGAGCGCACCCTCGATATTTCGAATCTGCACCTTTGCCGCGGTGCGTTTGGCGTCATCCGTTCTGCCCATAATGCGTGGAACGACCAAGGCGGCAAGAATGGCCAAGATGGCCACGACAACCATGATCTCAATGAACGTAAAACCGGCGGAATTCCGCGAAGTCCGCCGGGCCAGGTAGACGAGCATGCGAAGAAGTCGGTTTCTTCCACCGACCGGTGTGGTGCCCCGGCTCTGCTGTTCCGAATCAGTCATTGTCAGTCCCCCTTTGTCTCGTTCCACCTCTCCCTCCACCGCACTGCAGATCACCCACCCTAGTGGATCATCTGGCCCATCTCAAAGATCGGTAACAGAATTGCGACGACAATAAAAAACACTATGACGCCCATGACCAGAATCATGATCGGTTCCATCAGCGAGGTCAACCGCGTGATGACTCGCTCGACTTCGCCGTCGTAGATTTGACTGACACGACGCAGCATTTCTTCCATCTCACCGCTTTTTTCACCGACGGCGATCATGTGGGTGACGAGGGCGGGAAATTCTCCGCTTCGCTTCAAGGGGTCCGCAATGGTCTCACCCTCGCGGATATTCTGCCGGGCCCCTTCCACGGTTGCTTCGAGTACCCGATTGTTCATGACTCGTTTGGAGACATCCAGCGCGTCGAGCAATTGAACGCCGCTCGCCAACATCGTCGCCAGTGTGCTCGTGAGCCTGGAAATCGATACCATGCGCGCGACGTCTCCGATCAATGGGAGTTTCAGTATCATACGGTCTGCGACCATTCGGCCCGGCCCGGTCCGGACAAATCGCCGGGTCATATATAGGCTTGCACCCACAAGGGTCATCAGCACCATCCAATAATCGGCGAAGAATCCGCTCGCCGACATCAGGGCGACCGTCGGCCAGGGAAGCGCTTGTTTCATGCTGACAAAGACCGCGGTGATCTTCGGGACGACGAAGGTCACCAAGAAAAACAGCACCGACACTCCGACGATGAGCATGAGCACAGGATAGAGGATGGCGTTGGTGACCTTGTTCTTCAAGGCCAGTTGTTTTTCTAAAAACTCCGCAAGCCTGAATAAAATCTGATCGAGCGCTCCGCTGGCTTCGCCGGCTCGTACCATGTGGACATAGATGGCGGAAAAATCCTTGTCATAGGATTCAAGGACCGCGCTCAAGGCTTTTCCTCCGCGAATTTGCTCGCGGATGTCCGCAAGGAGTGCTTTGATGGATTTCTTCTCCGCTTGATCCACGAGCACGCCGAGGGCCTCGACGAGTGGGAGCCCGGCCACTAAGAGCGTCGCAAACTGCCTCGTCAGCAAGGACAGGTCGTTTGCCGTCAGGACGGACGACCGTCCGATCGTGCGCCCGGTGGTGGCAGGGGGTTTTTCAGGAGAGCGAACCGTTGACTGGCTCTGCTCGACGACGTCCGTGGGATAGACGCCCTCTTTTCTCAGCTTCAGCCGCGCGACTTTGACGTTTTCCGCATCGATGATCCCGGCTGCGGTCCCGCCGTCGTTGCGGTACCCGTGGTATTGATAGACGGGCATGGTCAGCAGGCTCCGGAGGCGTCACACGCGGCCGAAGGCTGCCCGACAGTCCAATCTGGAAATGGCCGAGGGAGGCGGTCGGAGAATCGGTGCGGCATTTAGTCGACTTCAATCTCTTGTTGAGTGATCCTCATGAATTCTTCCATCGTGGTGTGGCCTTGGATGACACGTTCAGCGCCTTCTTGCTTCAGCGTCACGACACCTTTGGCGATCGCCGCGTGCTTGATGGCCGTCGAGTCGGCCTTGTTTCCGATAAGGCGCCTGATTTCGTCGTCGAGCACCATGAGCTCGAAGATGCCGGTGCGCCCACGATAGCCGGTCTGAGAGCAGGCTGCGCATCCGACTCCTCGATAGAGGGTTCTATTTGAACCGGGTGCAAGGTCGAGCCGGCTCAATTCCTCTTCACTCGGTGTATAGGGGTGTTTACAGTCCGGGCAAATCTTTCTGAGCAGTCGTTGAGCCAGGACGGCGACGACCGATGACGCGACCAGAAAAGGCTCGATCCCCATATCGATCAGCCGAGTGGCGGCGCTTGCGGCATCGTTGGTGTGCAGAGTGGAGAACACCAGGTGTCCGGTCAGCGATGCGTGGATGGCGATCTCCGCCGTTTCGCGGTCGCGAATTTCGCCGATCATGATGACGTCAGGATCTTGCCGGAGGATGGACCGCAGTCCGGCCGCGAACGATAAATTGATCTTTGGGTTCACCTGCATTTGCCCGACGCCGAGTAGCTGGTATTCCACCGGATCTTCGACGGTGATGATGTTCTTGTCCGGGGCATTGATGTGGCTCAGGGCGGCATAGAGGGTGGTGGTCTTTCCGCTTCCTGTGGGGCCGGTGACGAGAATGATCCCGTGAGCGAGCTGGATCAGCTGGTGAATCACCGCCAGGCGTTCCTTCGAGAAGCCCATCTCCGACAGGTTCAAGAGGCGGTTTTCCTTTTCCAGCAGTCGCAAGACGACCCGCTCGCCGTGTGAGGTGGGCAGCACGGAGACCCGGAGGTCGATATCCTTTCCGGCAGTGCGAATGGCGAACCGGCCGTCCTGCGGCAAACGCTTTTCGGCGATGTTGAGGCCGGCCATGATTTTCAGGCGCGCGATAATGCTGGCTTGCAAATGCTTGGGTGGTGTAAGAACCGGATACAGCACACCGTCGATGCGATACCTGACCACCAGCCCGCGTTCGAACGATTCGAAATGGATGTCGCTCGCCCGCTGCCGAACGGCTTGAAACAACACCGAGTTGACCAACCGGATGATCGGGGCCTCATCGGTCGAGTCCAGCAAGTCTTGCGGCTCATCGAGTTCGTGCGCCAACTGGTCGAGGCTCTTGCTTGCGGCGATGTCTTCCATGACTTGCTCGGCGCCGGCCGGGTTGGCGATCTCGTCATAGGCCCGGTTTAAACAGGCAAGGAGGACGACGCTCGTCGTCAAAACCGGCTTAATCGGTTTGCCCAACAGCAGTCGAAGGTCATCCAGTGCAACGGTCTCCAGGGGGTCGGTCGAGGCGGTCAAGATGGCCCCGTCTTCAGATCGGAGCGGCAAGACGCGGTATCGCCGGCAAAAGGCGATCGGGACTCTTTTGATCAGTTCATGGTCGACAGAAGTGGTATCCAGCTGAGGCATCCAGGCCATCTCAAATTGCTGCGCGAGTGCTTCCAGGAGCTGTTCTTCCCGCAGTGAACGCAGATGCAGGAGGACTTCTCCCAATCGGCCACCCTTGTCCTGTTGATAGGCCAATGCCTCCTCGAGTTTCGACTCCAATAAGTTGAACTTTTCTTCGAGGATGCGTCCCAGCCGCGGCCTGCCGGAGCCCGGATTGGGTTGATCGTTGTGCAGCGTTTCAGACAATGTCGCCTGGCCTTTCCCTCAATTGGTAAAGATACTCTCCCTTCCAACGGCCTGGCAAGGACACCGTGCATTCTTAACGTAACGTTAAGCGTTGCGTTGCGTGTTCTTGATCACTGAAAATGCGGGCTGAAAGCGGCCGTAGCTCAGAACCGTTAGGAGCGAGGGTCAAGGACAATACACACACGAAGCAGGAACGATGGTCTCAGCGAAGCTCGTACGTGATCGTCGAGCGTTGATTATTTCGAACCACGTCGAGCTTGACGATCTGCTCATTCTTGAGTTGCTGCAGTAAGCTCAGCATGGTGCTGGGATCACGGATATCGACGCCATTGACCCGTTGCAGCACGTCCCCCGCCTGAACCCCGATTTTTTCATAGAAGCTGGCCGGAGCGACGTAGTCGAGGCGAAATCCGTTTATCGTCCCGTTCACCATGAATGGGGCGGCTCTGGCCTGCGACAAGAGTTTCGGCAGATCATTCATGGCTTGTTCCACTTCACGGCGGTCGACGATTTTTCGCAGAGGCGCGCCGGGTGTCGGTGCCTGGGCGGCAGTAGGAACCGTGCCGGAAGAACCGGCCGGTGCGATCGGGTTGTCGGATACCGCCAGTTCCAACAACTCCTCGACATTGCCTTGACGGACCAGGAGTCCGTTTCGACGAATCTCGCTGACTTCTCCCAGATCGAGAATTGAATCGTGAAGGCGATATAACGATTGTTGTTTGGACGACAGATCTTCAACGATCGCAAAGATGCCGCGCTGATCGCCGAACACGATACCGATCAAGCGAATCCTGGCCGCCAAGCCGAGGGACGCGCGAACAGGAGTGCCGGAGGGACCGCGTCCATCAGAATTCGTCGCACTCGGTTGTCCATTCTGAGGCATAGGAGGAAGTAGGAACAGACCGCTGGCTTGCACATCGTCCACCGCCTGTGCCGGTGAATAGGATGCCGACAACGGAGAGCCCGGAAATCCACCGCTGCCGGATCCAGACGGATGCTCGGGGATCACATACAGAGCCTCGGCAACGAAGGCATTGATTGAGTGCGCGATGAGCAGACCGCACACCACCATGCAGAGAAACATTCCGACGCGACGCGCGTGTTGCGGAGGTAATGAGGCCAAGGCGTTGCCTTTCTCTCTACTTCTCCTGCATCGTACCTGGTCGGTATCGGTGGCCGCAAGAATCTTTTGTTAACGATCTTTTCGCGGGAAGATGTAGACAAATGAATTGAAGCACGTAATAATCCTGTTCCTCATTCAAGGCTCAAGGGGGACTTCGCGCGTGAAGAAAGCACTGATCACCGGGATTACGGGCCAAGACGGATCCTATCTGTCGGAGTTTCTACTTGCCAGAGACTACGAAGTGTATGGGATCATCCGCCGCTCCAGTTCCTTCAACACGGGCCGGATCGATCCGATTTATGAAGATCCGCATGTGCCTCACCGGCGCCTCCACTTGATTTACGGAGACCTGAACGATGCCAGTTCGCTGAACCGGATCCTGCGCACCGTCCAACCCGATGAAATTTATAATCTCGGAGCTCAGAGTCATGTCCGTGTCAGCTTCGATATTCCTGAGTACACCGGAGAGATCACGGGACTCGGCACCATTCGGCTCCTCGAGGCCATCCGCGAATCAGGGCTCAAACCGAAGTTTTATCAGGCGTCATCCAGCGAAATGTTCGGCAAGGTGCTGGAGGTGCCGCAGAAGGAAACGACCCCCTTCTATCCGAGGAGTCCCTATGGCGCCGCAAAGGTGTATTCCTATTGGATTACGGTGAACTATCGGGAGGCGTACGAACTCTTTGCGTGCAATGGAATTCTGTTCAACCATGAATCGCCGCGACGGGGTGAAACCTTTGTCACGAGGAAAATCACCAAAGCGGCGGCGCGTATCAAGCTCGGGACCCAGCACGATCTATTCCTGGGGAACCTCGATGCGAAGCGGGATTGGGGATTCGCCGGCGACTATGTGGAAGCGATGTGGATGATGCTACAAGCTCCACAACCAGATGATTATGTCATCGCAACGGGTGAAACCCACACGGTCAAGGAGATGCTGGAGCTGGCCTTTGACCGGCTGCAATTGAATTGGAAAAAGCATGTAAAAATCGATGAGAAGTATTATCGGCCGACCGAAGTCGATCTGCTCATCGGAGATGCGAGTAAAGCCAAGAAACAACTCGGATGGCAGCCCAAGGTACGATTCGAAGAGTTAATCGCCATGATGGTCGATGCGGATTTGGCCGCGGAAAAAGAAAAGCTGGATGGGACGAGAAAGCGAATCTAGAGGGGGTGTGCTCTGACGAATAGAATTTCATTTTGGGAAGATCAGTGTGTCGTCGTGACGGGCGGCGCCGGGTTTCTCGGTTCGTTCGTCGTCGAGCAACTGCGGGCGAAAGGCTGTCGGCAAGTCGTTGTTCCTCGCAGCCAGGACTACGATCTGGTGCGGATGGACGCCGTCCGGCAACTGTACAGCGACGCGAAGCCCGACATGGTGATCCATCTGGCGGCTCGCGTGGGTGGAATCGGCGCAAACCAAGCCAATCCAGGACGGTTCTTCTACGACAACTTGATGATGGGGACGCAGCTGATCGAAGTGGGCCGTCAACGGGGGCTCAAGAAGTTTGTCGCACTCGGGACGATTTGTGCCTATCCCAAGTTCGCTCCGATCCCATTCAAAGAAGACGATATTTGGACCGGCTACCCTGAGGAAACCAATGCCCCATATGGACTGGCAAAGAAGATGATGCTGGTCCAGTCGCAGGCCTATCGCCAACAGTATGGGTTTAATTCGATCGTGCTGTTTCCCGTCAATCTGTATGGACCGCGTGACAACTTCGATCTGGAGACCTCTCACGTCATTCCGGCGCTCGTACGGAAATGTGCGACGGCAAAAGATGCGGGGCACGCGTCGATCACCCTCTGGGGAGATGGATCCCCCACGCGGGAATTTTTGTACGTCGAGGACGCTGCAGAGGGGATTCTTCTCGCAGCGGAACAGTACCAGGGTGATCTGCCCATCAACTTGGGAACAGGACAAGAGATCGCCATTCGTGATCTGGCTGGGATGATTGCCGCCGAGGTGGGATTCTCCGGCCAGATTCAGTGGGATACTACCAAACCGAACGGCCAGCCGAGGCGGTGTCTCGACGTGAGCCGGGCCAAACAGCTCTTCGGGTTTCAAGCGCGACATAGCTTGCGCGACGGGCTGAAGAAAACCGTCCAATGGTTTCGAACCAACCGCGAGCCGATCCGCGAAGTGCACTTCTAGAGATCTCCGGCCATTCTGCTCCGTCCTCACTGAGTTTAAGCCGAAGAAATGCCGGTGGTGGGCCTGCCATGTCTGACTCTGCTCGATTGATGGCCGGACAGTGGAGGAACCGGGCAATTCGACAAAATGAGACGGTAAGAGGGCCGAGCGGATCGTCGAGCATCTGGAGCGAGTGTTAGAAATAAAAAGTATGAATTGATGTAGGGCGCCAATCAAGCAACTCCTCTGCAGTACTCTCCATTTCTCGATGCCGGAATAGAACACTACTGTGCAGCCGATCGCCGGTGGCGATATCGGCGCTGACCTTCAGAAATCATCTGAGGGTGACTCGTGATGAACAACGGAGCGCTATGGATATGTTCCGACATGGGCTCGCCATTAATAATGGGAGATCTCTGCAAGCTCAACCTTCAGACCGAAGTGATGAACCAGCAGTGAGCCGGTCTGAAAAAACCATTTTCTGTTTGTCCTAGACGCAAAATGGGGTAGGGTTTTTCTAACAGACTTCATATCCCTGCAAAAGCATCGGGCTTGTTCCCAATGTCTAAGCATGCATCGCCGCGCTAAGAACCTCGTCCCGACATGCGAAAAGTCTCAATCATTCAACGAGAAATCCCACACTACCGCATAAGATTCTTCGAGGAGTTGTATGCCCAGGGACGGTTGCTGGATCTGGATATTCATGTGTATTGCACAGTGACTCCAACACAGAGATCCTCCTCATCTTTTCCTTATCGTATTCTGCCAGCGCATTATTTTGGTGGGATAAAATCGGGCTCTTATTGGGTGAATGGTTTGGAGCAGTCGATAGCAGGATCCGACATTGTTGTGGCACCTCAAGAGTTGCAGTGTCTGACCGTGCCCTATCTCTGGGCGAAGAGAAAACGGGTTTGTAAGACGTGGATTTGGTGGGGGCATGGCTATAACTTCCAAGCCAAGCTTCGACCGTCAGTCGTGACGACGATAAAGGAGATCCTGAAAGGATTCATGACCAGAGGGGGAGACGGCTTAATCACCTATACAGTCAAGGGCGCCGACTATTGGCGGGATCGCGGAGTCCCTCAAGGGTGGGCGATTCCCTATTACAACACCATCGATGTTGAAGAGCTGCACAGGGCACATGCAGAGCTCAGCAAAGCGCAACGCATGGATCTCAGGCGCAAGCTGATGTTGGAAGGAAAACATGTACTGCTATTTTTAGGACGGTTGTACGCTGAGAAGAAAGCAGACTTTCTCCTAGAGGCGTTTGCGATCTTGAAGAAGTCTTACCCAGATGTAGCGCTCCTGATCATTGGAGATGGGGAAGAACGTAACCGGTTACAGCACATGGCAAGAGATCTCGAACTTCAAGACGTGCATTTCTTTGGAGAGATTGTAGATCCCAAAGAAACAGCGGCGTACTGTTCACTATCCGATCTATTAGTGATTCCTGGTCTAGTGGGGCTTGCCATCGTTCACGGATTTGCGTTCGGATTGCCACTGGTCACTACGGACTTTCCCGGTCATTCACCCGAACTCGATTATCTGACCGAGCGCAATGGCGTCATCACCAGGATGGATACATTGCATTACGCCGAAGCGATAGGAGTGCTCCTATCTTCTCCTGACCGGCTTGAAGCGATGAAACATTCAGCTTTGGTCCAAAGCGATACTCTGAAGCTCGAATATTCTGTTCGGCGGTTTGTGACCGGGATAACTGAACTGTCGAAATAGGTCTGAAAATGAAGGAGGCGGGTATTCCATGATTGGTGGAACGAGATGAGAAACACAAAGGACTGCGTGAGAGTCTTCATTGTTGTCATGCTGATCTGGTGCCTTCCCTGCAGTTTGGTGCGAGGGGAGGGTAGTCCACCACACTCAGCATCGCCGTTCGATGGCAAGCGGGCCATCCTCGACGGCGACATTCCTTCATGGACGAAGAAGGAACATGTGGATGAAGTGCTGTCACGGATCAAAAATGCAGGATTCAATGTCTATATGCCGACCGTTTGGCAAGGACGCGGTGCAGCGTGGCCTTCTAAACACGCTCCCTGGGACACCAAGCTGGCGGATCGCCCCAAGTCGGATTTTGATCCTTTGCGGTATGTCATCAGCAAAGCGCATGAGATGGGAATTGAGGTGCACCCCTGGTTTACCCTGGTGCTGAGACAAGGCGATATTTTCCCAGAGTTCGCGTTGCCAAGCATGCCTCAGAAGGCATTTGATGTTCACAACCCTGAGTTCAGGGAACTCTTGGTCAAACTAGTCGAAGAGGTAACAGTTGGTTACGACATCGATGGAATCAACTTGGATTACGTGCGGGCTATAGACCTTTGCACAAGTGCGCAATGCGAAGAGGAGTATAGCAAGACATACAAGAGGAGCCTGAAAGGGGACACGTTGGTATTTAAGGTATTGCCCAATCAGGTTCCGTCCCTCATTGACTATCAAGAGACCGCTGTCACGACATTGGTTCGGCAGATATCGGAAACCGTAAGAGCAAAAAAACCTCATCTCTTACTCAGTGCCGATGTGTTTGTCGGGCACGCCCCGCCGACTCAGGGACAAAACAGCGTTTCTTGGGTTAACAACGGACTTGTGGATGTGATTTTTCGGATGGACTACACAAGGCAGATCAATATTGCCGCCATGGATGGTACGAGGCGAGAGTTGAACCATCCGGACAAACAGAATCTCTTGATTTCGAATATGTCGAATCCCGATGAAATGGTTTCTGGGCAGAAGTATTTCGCTCGGGATGGCAAGTGGTTGGCCGAGACCATTCTCAAAATTCGTAAGCTTTGGCCGAAGACAGGGATCGCCCTTTACTTCTACAAATACCTCACAGATGAACAGATAGCGGCATTGCAGGATGGGCCATTCCGTCAGCCAGAACCCAATCCCATTCTGCGGATGACACCTTGATCAGACGGTAGTGGTACGTCGTTGCCCTGACTGTGCTGTGTTCAAGCTGACACCTTGGCAGTAACTATGGGGGCCATGTGCGTCGAATGTCCTGGAAAGCAACACTTCTCTATCTGGTCGTGTTCTTCCCCATTTTGGGACGATCCTTTTTCCCCATGGTTAGAAACACAAATTCCATTACATTTCAGTCTTCGCTCACAGATCCGCAAATGTTGGGCGTGTATGTCCTCTGGGCGTACTGCTTTTGGATCCTGCTTCGGAATCCACATAGTTTAAAACTGGCGTTTGCCAAGCCGTTCTGGCCGCTGACGCTATTCACGCTCGTTGCGGTTCTCTCGGCCGTCACTGTTTCTCGCACACCGATGTACTCACTCTGGAGAAGTGTGGAAACGTGCGGTGTGCTTTTATGGGGACTTCTTGTGTTCGCGCAGACAACGGAGGACCGGAATCCCGGCAGGCTGTTCACATCTTTTTATGCCATGAGTGCGCTGATGCTTTTGGGGGTTGTTGTGGCTGTAATTATCGATCCTCGACATGCTTGGATGCACGAGGGAAATAGAGTCGAACGGCTGGATGTGACGTCGACGTTCTTGATGGGAGCGAACACGATCGGCGTTATTGCGGCACTTTTGTGTTTAGCGGCTCTTTCCAGATTCATAGTCTTGGCTAAAGTGCAGTACCTGATTGGGTCTTGCGCGTGTTTAGTCTTGTGCTATGCCGCAAGGTCTCGCACGGGTTTTATTGTATTTATCCTGGGGGTCTGTGTGTTGGTAGGGGTCTTCGCGCGAATGCCAAACAGGCGTGTGATTGCCGGTATTGTCGCCCTTCTGTCTGGAATTCTCACCGTTGGTCTGTTTGTGGTCAGCCCCGAGTTTACAGATGCAGTGGCATCCACCTTTACACGTGGCCATAGTGAGGCGAACATTCGGTCGCTCGATGGGCGGATGAGCATTTGGGTGGAGGCGTGGGAAGCCTTTGAGCAATCCCCTCTACTGGGATCTGGCTATGCCACATATCCAATGCAACTCACGGCAGGAAGCCATTTCCACAACATGTTTATTGAATTGGCGGTGACGACGGGCCTTCTTGGGCTCGCCCCCATCCTCATCTTGTTCCTGCTGCTAAGCACTCGGCTCGTCACACTGTTTCGGAAAGCTCCCGCCAGTGCCGGCGCCCATTCTATCGTGTCGACCGATGCGCTACTGATAGGCACGGTCGTTATCGTGTCGGAAATCACGACAGCCGGAGCGGCATACTATTCATGGCAAATGATTGGGGTGGTTGCGTTGTCCGTCGGTCTATACTCAACACTGGATGCGGCTGACGAAGCTGAAGCTCATTCTCAGGAAAACAGAACTGCTCAAATGATGGCGCACCTCCAAGATGGTCTACTGGTCTCTGAACCGTGTCGGAAACCAATCATTTTCTAATGGCTACAAAAGATTGCTTTGGGGTTCGCCCAGCGAGGGTATTGGTGATGGCCTGGCTACGGCCTACGCGATGCGAGAGTTTCCTGGAATCACCCGGAGCACCGAACCGCTAAATGGAAGTGTCGTCCTCTTCATTGATACTGCAGACGGTTCCTATGAAGGCAGACAGCGATTCTCCGTTAATGGTGAGAGTGGCTCGTGGAAGCCTCTTGATATTCATGAGCATGTTCTTTGGGCTCGGCCTCAACTATGTCTACAGTATCAGTCTTGCGCACATGCTCAATGCAGAGACATTCGGCCTGTATACGCTAGGTCTTGCCGTGTTCAATGTGCTTTCGGTGGTATCAGTCGCCGGACTAGACCGAGCCATTCTGCGGTTCATTCCGGCGGTGAATGACGGCACCGGTACCGATCTGGTTGGCACGATGGCCAAGCATATCGCCGGAATCTCACTCATCATCGGATGCTTGGTAGGACTGGGACTTCTAGGACTATCGCCAACCCTTTCAGCGAAGATCTTCGGTAAGCCAGAACTCACACCGGTCTTGGTCGCCTTCTCCTTTGCAATACCACTGTTTTCCGTTTCCACGGTGCTGCTATCTACTCTGCAGGCGCTTCAAGACAATCGATGGCGATCCTTCGTGAAGTATGGATGTGAACCAGTTGTCAAGTTTGTACTAACTGTGGTTTTCGTCTGGATAGGATGGAACATATTCGGTGCGCTTGTTGCTTTCGGAATCGCGCTGTGTTTCACGGTCGTGTTGGCGTGCATTCCGCTTGGCCGCTATATGTCCTCAGATTGTCCCTCTTTTCAGCACAGACAGTTCTGCGAAAAGGTCTTGCGGTTTGCTGCCCCGCTACTCGCGTCGTTGCTTATCGCCAGCCTCGCAAATCGATCAGATATTTTCATGATCGGCTATTGGTTGCAACCAGAGCAGATAGGGTTTTATGGCGCTGCTTTGCAAACGGCATCCATTATTGCGTTGATCCTCGGCTGTCTAGATTCCGTCGCGAGTCCTCTTATCTCCAAAGCCATTTCCGGCGATAACAAGTCCGAGCTTGAGCCACTCTTACAAACCGTTCTCCGATGGTCCGTCACTATTGCGTTGCCAGTATTTCTGGTGTTTGTGCTATTTCCTGCAGAAGTGCTATCGATGTTTGGCAATCGATTTCACGAAGCGTCCTACTGCTTGGTCTTGTTGGCAATGAGCCAGGTGATCAACGCGGCCAGTGGCTCATCCAACACTGCACTGGTTTTGGCTGGATATTCAAGAGTGGTGATGTGGAACAGTGTTTGGCTCGGGGTGGTTCAGATTGGGCTAAATGTACTGCTGGTCCCCATTTATGGAATTACTGGTGCAGCTGCGGGTACGGCCTTCGCATTAGCTCTCGTTAGCATGGTCCGTCTTTTGGAATGTTCCCTGCTACTCAAAGTGAGGGTTATTGAACGAGAGATCTGGAAACCAGTCCTTGCGGCAGCAATCACGTTCGGCCTTGTCTTTGTCATGAGATTCTCTGGCTTGACTCTCAGCTGGTGGATATTGGCTGCTGCAGCCGTAGGCTTCTATTTATTCATAACCACTCTATTGGGTTTACAGAAGGAAGATCGGGACATATTGATCCACCTGAAAACGGCGGTGTGCCGTCAAGGAGGTCCGCGGTCATGTCTATGACGAGTGAAATAGGGGCGATGGATGCGACATACGTTAGTGACTGTCTGTCGGGGCGGAGACTGTATGGAGAGGATTTCTCAGAGGATGCGATCCAAGCGTGGTTCGAAGACGAAAGGGAAGGATTTGCCGACCTTGGAGCAAAGAACCAGGCTTCCTATTGTTATGAATATCACAGGTTAAATGTACTGCATGGGTTTCGGTACCTTCCTCAGAGATTATCTGGCCACACTCTATCCATAGGGGGAGCCTATGGTGAAGAGCTGAGACCGTTCCTGTCGAATATCAGGACTATCACAATCTTGGAGCCGTCTGGAGCATTCACAACAAGAAGCTTAGACAGCGTACCGATCCAATACGCAAAACCAGAGGCGTCCGGAATTATGCCGTTTAAGAATGAAACTTTTGACTTGGCTACTTGTTTTGGATGTCTCCATCACATTCCCAATGTCGGTGCTGTATTGCGAGAGCTGCATAGGTGTCTCAAGCCGGGCGGGTTTGCTCTAATTCGAGAGCCAATTATTTCCATGGGAGATTGGCGACAGCCTCGGCGAGGGCTAACCAAGCGTGAACGTGGAATACCGCTCCCGATTTTCCGAACATTGATTTGGGAGGCCGGTTTTCACATCGAGAGGGAAACGCTCTGTGGCTTTCCTCCGATCGCACGAATCGGAGGAATGCTAGGAACGCACTGCTACAATTCATCTGTGACGGTTCTAATCGATCAGCGTCTGGCAAGTATGTTCGCTTGGAATTATCGATATCATCCTGTCACGTTTCCCCAAAAGTTGACGCCGACTGTTGCTGCCTATGTGCTGAAGAAGTCCATGGAGCATGATGGCCAGGACAGGTAGGTGCGGCGAGATGGAAGTGAATGAACAATCTGCTGTGGGAAGGGCGGCAGATATCGAGGTTGAGGGTAAACTCTTCATTATCGGTCCAACACCGCCACCATTTCATGGAGTGGCCGTCGCGATTCAAACGTTATTGAGTTCTTCGCTTTCGCAGAAGTTTCGTGTTGAGCATTTAGATCTCGCCGACCGGCGTGGCATTCAACACGTCAATAATCCGGATTGGCATGACATTATCCTCTTTATTCGACAATGGCTGAAACTGGTCGGCATGCTGATCCGTGCGTGTCCAAGCATAAGTTACCTTGTGCTCTCTCAGTCGACAATTGGCTTCTTACGGGACAGTTTCCTGATCTGGCCGGCTTACGTCCGAGGGAGTCGTATCGTCCTTCATCTGCACGGAGGCAATTTTCGCGAGTGGTTTCGAGGGCGCTCGTGGTTCATGAAGGTATATGTGAAGATCGTGCTCAGACGCGCGACCAGAGCTGTCGTTCTCGGAGAGTCTTTGAAACGGGAATTTGAAGGGCTTATTGATGCGGAGCGGATTACCGTTGTGCCAAACGGGATTGATTGGCCAGACGCCAATGTTCGAGGGCACAGTCCTCGGTCACAATCACGATTCCGCATTCTTCATCTCAGCACCTTGAGCCACCTCAAGGGCGCCCTCGTGCTTCTCCAGGCAGTCCCTATGGTCGTTCATCGTCGAAGGAATGTCGAGTTCGTGTTCGCAGGACCCTGGTCACACGCAGAGGACAAGCGGTGGGCAGAGGAATTCATTCGTCAACACAAACTTGAAGCACACGTGTCGTTCAGCGGGCAGGTCGGGGGTGCAGAAAAAAGAGCTTTGTTTGACTCCTCCGATGTTTTCGTTTTTCCTGGAGTTCAGCAGGAAGGTCAACCGTTGGTCGTGATTGAAGCGATGGCAGCCGGTATACCCATTATTTTTACTGATCGAGGCTGTTTGCGAGATACGGTCCTGGATGGAGTGGCCGGTCTGGAAGTTCCAATTGGTGATGTCTCTCAGTTGGCAGAGCGCATTGTTTGGCTACTGGATCATCCCGGGCAGATGAAATTAATGGGAGCACAAGCTCGTCGACGGTATGAGGCTATGTACACCAAGGAGCGGCACATCCAGCGCATGATCGACGTCTTTGTCTTGTCGGAGAAAGAAGGGGCGGCATGAGAGCTTCCGTGTATGTGAAAAAAGACATAGGTGCAAAGGATCATAGTACGGGAATCCTTCTTGAAATCCCAATCGACCGAAGGCCCCTCTTGGACATCGTTCAAGACTCCATTAGTGCCGTGAACAGCAGAACCTCTCAGGTAGTGTTTGCCTGTGCCAATCCTCATTCGTTGGTAGTTGCTCAACAGGATTCCGAGTTTCAGACGGCTTTACAAAACGCGAGCCTAGTTGTGGCTGATGGTATTGGTGCATCAGTGATGGCACGCATTGTTGGCGTCTCTGTTGGTCCTCGGATTACGGGAACAGATTATTTTCAGGGTGTCTTGAACGCACTTCAGAAGCGCGTTGGCGGACGAGTCTTCTTCTTTGGATCGTCGCAGCGCGTATTGGATCTTATGGCAAAACGTTTTGCTGACGATTTCCCATCTTTGACACTCTGTGGTGCCTTGTCTCCACCGTTCGGAACATGGAGTGAGGTTGAAAACCTACGGATGGTGAAAGTGATCAACGATGCAAAGCCGGATGTCCTTTGGGTTGGAATGACTGCCCCGAAGCAGGAGAAATGGGTGGAGGCCAATCGAAGGCAGCTCAACGTTCCCGTGATCGGCTCGATCGGGGCGGTCTTCGACTTTTACGCTGGAACATACTCGCGAGCTCCGAAATGGATCTGTGACATCGGCCTTGAGTGGGCATACCGCTTTATCCTCGAACCTCGCCGGATGTGGCGGCGAAACTTTGTGTCTGCTCCAAAATTTATATGGCTAGTGCTTCGTCAACATGTCTTCGCCAGTCATGGCAAAGAAGTATCTGGTAATCAGGCTGTACAAGAAAAAAATACCTATCAGAATGAAAAAGCTGCCTAAAAAGAGGAACAGTCTTCATCGCATGAACTGTTACTCCGGTACTGGGCGGCCTCTCTGAAACACTGATATGTGATGTACTACTGCCCGCAGGCATTTGCGTTTGCACCGTCCCATACATAATTGAACACCTCCGCAGGAATCTGCACACGCATGTTTTGTGAAATGTCTTTGGTCTTGCCAAGTTTTCAGCTAGATAGAATGTGTGACTGATGGCCCAGGATTTGCTCAGCAATACGCCATTCATACGTGTCCCTAATGTACCAACCTCTAGCAGGAGTAGTGTTATGCCGATGATGAAGCGATGGTTTCTGAAGAAAGTGCTGCTGCCGGCGATTGCGCTGTGTTCATTCGTGGTTCCCATCAGCGGTGCACATGCCGCTCTGGTGAACTATTCGTTCACGGGGAATATCGACGGTATTTCTCCGATCATGGTCCCGGTAACCGGCTCATTTCAATTTGACAATGCGACGGCTGGGAATAACGGTGCCTATAATGGCGCAGTAACAGGTTTTACGCTCAATTTCGGAGGGTTTTTTGGGTACACGACGTCGTTAGCTCCAGGTGCCAACGCTGTGACGATTTCGCAGAACGTCTCTATGAGTGGCGGGACGGGCAACCGTTGGGAGTTAGTGTCCGCTGTGAGCGGCTCCGAGTTTGGCGGCTTTTCACCGTTCAGCTTTGATCTTCGCCTAGACAGCAAGGGGGGAGGATTATTTAATAGCACGGACCTCCAAAATCCGCCAAGTTTTGGCTCGGTAGGTAGTCTACCTGGTCTGACTGCGGCGAGATGGCGGCTCTTTTTCGAGGACCTCGACGGCAATCCTGCCGTGTTTCTCGGATCGATCACGAGCTTGACGGCCGTGCCGTTGCCGGCTGCCGTGCTGCTGTTCGGTGCGGGTCTGGTCTCATTGGTTGGTTTGGGTGCGGGAGGTTTGCGAAATCTCCGCAGATCCCAGGCATAAGCACTACGGTGTTGTGAAAGCGAGGGCTTGATACCTCAAGAAGGTATCAAGCCCGTTCTTTCTCTTGAATGGATCGATAGGTAGCAATCGCCGTAGATCGAAGGTTGCGCCCCCCGCTTCCGGCTAAACGTTGCTCGCTCGGCTCATTCCCAATCATTGTTTGAGTGGCGCTCTCTTATGACTAGTACGCGGGTCGTTCTCTTCACCTCAGTCCTGAGCGCGGCGTTGTTGGGCTACATGTATGAGGAGAGCCTCATCTATTTGTTCAATCACTGGCTAGGGAGCGATGATTATAGCCATGGCATCTTTGTACCTGTAATCAGCGGGGTCCTAGTATGGCAGTCCCGACATCGTCTTCTGCAAATGCCGAGAGAGTCCTCATGGTGGGGTCTGGCGGTCATCGCAGTGGGCCTTATTCTCTATGTGGTTGGTGAGTTGTCCACGCTCTATGTTGTCCTCCATCTCTCTTTGTGGATGGTGATCGTCGGGTTGGCGATTGCGCTGATCGGAATGAGCGGTGCCAAGGCGATCGGATTTCCCCTTGGGTATCTTTTGACCGCGATTCCCTTGCCCGTATTTTTCTACGCGAGTTTATCGAGCCAGCTTCAGTTGTGGTCTTCGTCCCTGGGAGTCGGGTGTCTGCAATTGATCGGGATCATGGCATTTCGCGAAGGCAATGTCATTGACTTGGGACCGGTACAACTCCAAGTGGTCGAAGCCTGCAGCGGCATTCGCTACTTACTGCCGCTGACTTCTCTGGCGATGCTCTGTGCGTACCTGTTCAAGGAGAGTATGTGGAAGCGAGTCGTGCTGGTTCTTTCCGCAATTCCGATCTCGATTCTCATCAATGGTTTTCGTATCGGCATGATCGGAATTCTGGTCGAGATCTACGGGCAAGGAGCTGCCGAGGGCTTTTATCACCTGTTTGAGGGGTGGGTCATTTTCATGGTGAGTTTTGGGCTGTTGCTTGCCGAGATGAGGCTGCTGGGACGAATAGGGACGGCTATTCCCCAGAGGTCTCTTCGTGAACAACTCACCTGGAAAGATCAGGAACAAAATTCAAGCCATCAGCCCAGCCGTACCCCTCCGATCCGTCGCTTATTTTCTCCGGGGCCAGCCTATCTGTGCAGCGTCGCTCTGCTTGCGCCATTCACTCTGCTGTCGACGGCCTTCGTAGATCGGGAAGAGGTTGCTCCGGCTCGGGCGTCCTTTGTCGACTTCCCGATGCAGATCGGTATGTGGCGAGGAGCCCGTTTCGCTCTGGAAAAGCGATACATCGATGCCCTTCGCTTCGATGATTATGTCCTTGCCGATTACCGTTCAGACAAGGAACCTCAGATGAATTTTTATGCCGCGTACTATCGGTCACAACGGAAAGGGCAATCGGCACATTCGCCTCAAAGTTGTTTGCCCGGTGGAGGATGGGAGATTGCGTCCTTAACCCGCACGGAGTTGCCGTCGTCACAGACGATAGGGCAGCCGGTCATAGTTAATCGAGCCGTGATTCAGAAGGGTGATCAGAAGCAGATCGTCCTCTACTGGTTTAAACAGCGCGATCGTCAGATCGCGGACGAGTACCAGGTCAAGTTGTACTTGTTGTGGGATGCCTTTCTTCGGCAAAGGACCGATGGAGCCCTCATCAGATTAGCCTCGCTCGTGGGTCCAGGTGAATCCGAGGCGGCGGTAGATCAACGTCTTCGAGCATTTGCGGTTGAGATCGGCCAAGAGCTGAACCGGTTCGTGCCGGATTGATCGGCGGCGACCAAGGCATGCGAGCCTAGCTATGATGAACGAATTGTTCTTCAGTTCCATGACGGGGTTGCTTCTGTGCATGGCGCTGATTCCGCCTTTACGGCTGGCGGCAGAACGCTTTCAGGTCATGGATTTACCGGGAGGACGCAAAGTCCACGAGCACCCGATCCCACGCGTCGGCGGGCTTGCTTTTGCCGTCGGGGCCTGCGCGTCAATTGCCTGGTGGGGTGCGAGAGATGCGACGACGCTCTCGGTTCTGGCCGGATGCGTGATTATTGTCGCATTCGGAGTCTGGGACGACCGTGTCGACCTGAGTTATCGGTCCAAACTGGTGGGGCAGATACTCGCGGCTATGGCGGTCGTGATCGGCGGTGACATTTGGTTTACGACGCTTCCCTTCTTGCCTGACGTCGAAGTGCCGGCATGGGTCGGCGCTCTCGTGACCATTGTCTTTCTTGTCGGAGTCTCGAATGCGGTGAACCTGACCGATGGATTGGACGGACTGGCCGGCGGCTTATCATTCTTGACGTTGTCGGGAATCGCCTATCTGGCCTTACTCGCGAACGACTCGGTGGTGCTCACACTCACGGTTCCCTTTCTCGGGGCGCTCTTGGGTTTCTTGCGGTACAACACGTATCCGGCACGAATATTTATGGGTGACGGCGGCAGTCAACTGTTGGGTTTCATGATGGGTGTGCTCGCCGTCCTGTTGACCGATTCGTCACGTGGGCCATTCAGTCCCAGCCTCGCGCTATTTTTACTGGGGCTGCCGTTTCTCGACACACTCGGTGTGACCGGTCAGCGATTGGCTGAAGGACGGTCTCCATTCGTCGGCGACCGCGCGCATATCCACCATAAGTTGCTGCGCACTGGACTGACTCACTATGAGGCTGTGACCGTGATCTACTTGATCCAGGCCAGCATGCTTGGGGTGGCCTATCTCCTCAGATGGCAGTCCGACACGTTGATCCTGCCGCTCTATCTTGCCCTGGCGATTTCCGTGCTGCTGCTTTTTATAGCGGCTGGACGCGGGCTTCTTCCCAGCCCGGCATCTCAAGACGGCCTATTTGTGTCGAACGTCGCCGTGACACGATTTGTCAGTGGACCGTTGCTGACCGATATGCCCATCCAGTTCCTGGCTGTCGCCGTTCCGTTCTTTTTGATCGCGCTGGTCTTTCTTCCCTCGAACGTGCCAAGTGATGTGGGCTATCTCTCGATCGCGCTCTTTGTTGTGGTGTTGCTTGGCCTCTCGACGCAGGTCGCCCCATATTTTGTGCGCGGCGGTCTCTATGTGGGAACGACGTTTCTGCTCTATGTCTGTGAGGGATCGCAATCCTCGTTCGTATCGGCCGTTGCGATGGGCCACAATGCATTCTTCGTGGTGGTCGCCATTATGGTCCTCTTGAGTCTTCGGTTTAACGAACAGAACCGGTTTCAAACTACCCCGCTCGATTATCTGATGGTGTTCTTGGCGGTCACGTTCCCGCTGCTCCCGGAAGTGAACGCAGACATATCGCATCTGGGCGTGTTTGCGGCCAAGCTACTCGTGTTGTTCTTTTCCTTTGAGCTGCTCCTCCACGCGTTTTCTCATCGTGTCCGTCAATTGGGACTGGTTTCGCTCTGGATCCTCTTCGGACTCGGAATTCGGATTTTGTTGTAGCGAACCCAGTTACGTAATAACCTAGGTCCATGACAACGCCTTTCATGCAGCATAAATGGGGATGGACGTTCGGCATGCGCGTAAAAATCGGGATTGTTCTTCTGTCGGCGTTCGCATGGGCTGCTTGTGGCGGTCCCGAGGAGAGAAAGGCAAAGTACTTTGCTCGTGCCCATGAGTACATTGAAGCGGCCAACTATCCCAAGGCTCGAGTCGCCCTGAGAAATGTCCTGAAAATAGACCCCAAGGATGCGGATGCCTATGTCCTCTTTGCTCACGTTGAGGAGAAGGAAAAGAACTGGCGCAACGCCGTCCAACTCTATCAGGAAGCCGTCAGATTGGTTCCCGATCACCCCGCCGCGCTGATCACGCTCGGCAAGTACTATCTCGAAGCCCGTCTGACTGATCATGTGGTGGAAGTGGCCGACACGGTGCTGAAAAGCGATCCGCACCAGCCGCAGGCCAATGCGCTCAAGATTGCCGCACAGGCTGTGACAGAGGAAGCGATTCCCCCGGCTATCCCAAAGGCGGAAGCGCTGGCGAGGGAGTTTCCGACAGAACCGGACGTCGCCATCTTGCTGGCTACGTTATACGGTCAGCAGCGGCGGTATCGTGATGCGGAGAACACACTCAGAAGAGCTCTGGAAGCGGATCCAAGAAATCTGGATCTTCTGAATAATTTGAACGCCGTGTTGACGGGAGCGAAAGATTGGGTGGGTGCCGAGGCGGCTATTCGTCGGATGATCGAAGCTGAACCTAAATCTTTGGATCATCGACTGAGGCTCGTCCGCTTCAATGTGGGTCGGGGCGCATACGAGAAAGCGGAATCGGTGCTACGCGAGGCGGTCACCCTGGATCCGGACAGCGAGCAATGCCGTCTCATGTTGGCCGACTTTTTTATGAATCGAAAGGATGTTCCTGCCGCCGAGCGGGTACTTCTCGATGCTGCCGCACATCTGCCGTATTCAAGCCACATTCAATTCGGACTTGCGGGGCTCTATAAGAAGAGCGGGCAAGACGCAAAAGCACGGGAGCGTTATTCCGCGTTGGTTGAGGAATACAAGGGGAAGCCTGTCGGTCTGGAAGCCAAGGTGAGGTTGGCCGAGATGGATCTCCTCGCGGGGAGGGAAGTCGAAGCCGAGCGTCAAGTGGAGGAAGTGCTAAAAGACAATCCCCGTTCTTCCGATGGGCTGATCTTATCGGGTCGAATGGCTTTGGCCAGACGAAATGGGAAGGACGCCGTACAGGCATTTCGCACAGTTTTGCACGATCAGCCCGAGCTGGCAACGGTTCAGTATCTGCTTGGTCAGGCCTATCAGCTGACCGGTGAAACCAACCTTGCAAAGGAAAGTTTTGAGCGGGCAGTTGCGTTGTATCCCGACCAGGTGGATGCGAAACGGTCCCTTGCCGTGTTGGAAAGCAAAAACGGGCGCTACCAACAGGCTCGTGCCCGGCTCGACGAACTGTTGAAACAGCGGCCGGATGATGTGGCCGCCCTTGACATGCTGATGACGCTGGATTTGGCGACGAAGAACTGGCAGGGAGCCGAACAGACCTTGGTGCGGATCCGTCGGATACCGGCCGGCAATTCCGTGGCGTTGATGGCTGAAGGGCGATTTTATGAGGGGCAACGCCGTGTGGAGGAAGCTCGGAGCGCCTATGAGCGTGCGGCGGCGGCGGCGCCGAATGATCCCGAACCGCTGCTGTCTCTTGTGAAGCTTGAAGTGGCTCAAGGTCAGACCGTCCAAGCGAGGGCTCGCTTGGAATCGATTCTAGCTTCGCGTCCAACCCATCCATTCGCCCATGGCCTACTCGGAGAGGTCTTGTCCATCACGAGAGAACAGGAGCCTGCGGCCGCTCAGTTTCGCGAAGCCGTGCGGTTGAATCCAAAGTGGATATCACCATGGCTGAGCTGGGCCTCATTGTCCTTGGCGCAGAAAATGCCCGATGTGGCCGTGCAGGTCCTCGAAAACGGTTTGAACGCCAACCCCGACAGTGAAGAGTTGTACATGCTGTTGGCCTCCGCTCATTCGGACAAAGGACATATTGACTCCGCCATGGCCGCGTATGAGTCAGCGCTTCGTGTGAATCCCCGCAACGTGCTCGCAGCGAATAACCTGGCTGTTTTGCTCGTTGAACGAAAAGGCGATCCGTCAAGTCTCCACAGAGCCTTCGCGCTGAGCCGCGATTTTGAGAAGGAAGCACCACATCCGCTGTTTATCGATACGCTTGGTTGGGTGCGTTTTAAAATGGGACAACAGGAAGAAGCGATTCGATTGATGAAGCAGGCTGTTGCCAAATCTCCGGAAATCTCTGTCTTGAATTATCATCTTGGGATAGCATTCTTTCAGTCCGGGAAGCAGGCGGAAGCCCGTACCTACCTATCGAAAGCCCTCAAAAGTCCGGATCAGTTCGAAGGACGGCGAGAGGCGGAACAAATTCTTGCACAGATAAGAGGATAAGGAGAGTCCATGTCTCGTTCGATGCGATTGGTGGTCAGTGGGTGTGTTGTGGCAGCAGCCGTAATCATCGCCGGGCTACCTGGTCAAGCTCGAGCAGATGAGGCAATGACAGTTTCACCGATGTCGCAGGTTGATCCAGGATATCGCCTAGGTGCCGAGGACGTCATGCTGGTGTCGGTGTGGAAGGATGAACAGCTGACACGAGAAGTCGTCGTCCGTCCTGACGGGATGTTTTCGTTTCCCCTCGTCGGTGATGTCCAGGCCGAAGATCGGACGGTCGATGACATCCGTGGCGACCTGGTGAGGCGGTTGACGAAGTATATTCCGAATCCGAATGTCTCCGTGGCGGTCACGAAAGTCGTCAGTTACAAGGTCTACGTTGTCGGGCGAGTGAATAAGCCGGGCGAGTATTTGATCGGCCATTACACCGACGTGCTTCAGGCGTTGAGCCTTGCCGGCGGCTTAACTCCGTTTGCCGCGGAAAACGACATTCGGGTCATGCGCCGAGTACGAGGAGAGCAATACGCCATTCCCTTCCGCTACGGCGATCTTCGCAAGGGCAAAGACCTGGAGCAGAATATCATGCTTCGGCGCGGTGACGTTGTCATGGTGCCCTGACAATCACAGTTTCCATGCAACCGCACTGCAAAGGGAGGAGTCGCGTTTGGAGCCGGAGGGAGACCGCCCGCGTCATACTTGTGGCGGCGCTCGTATCATTCGGCCTGATACCGGGGGGCCAAGCGGCCGAATGGTCGCTGTCGCCGTCTGTCGGCGTCAAAGGGATCTACAACAGCAACCTGCTGTTGACCCCGTTGCCTCACGATGACACCTATGGATACTCGGTCACACCAGCTACAGAGTTTTCCGGAAAAACCGAGCGTCTGGACGTCAGCAGCCGCGCTGCTGCGGATTTCGTCGGCTACTTTGGCGGAGAGGACAGGCAGTTTTCGAATGTCCACGCCCCTTTGTCGGTGCAGTATCGGACAGAGCAGGATCTCATCGGCTTCACCGGTGGTTTTATGCGGGACAATACACTGCTCAGCGAGTTGCAGGCGACGGGAGTCGTTTTGCAGTTCACGCAACGCAATCAGTGGACTGCGAATCCTACGTGGACCAGAAGGTTGACGGAAAAACTCTCTGTTCAATCAGGTGTGCAGTTTTCCGACACGACGTATGAAAGTGAGAGATTGGCCGACTACCGGTTGATGGGGGGATCCGGAGGGTTTCTTTATCAACTCACTGAACGAGATCAGATTCAACTGTCCGGATCGTATGTTGATTTCCGAACCACCAACTCGCCATCTCTATTTCAAGCGCATTTTCCCGGGATCAACATGAGCCTGATGCACGAGTTTGCAGAATCGCTCAAAGGGACCGTCTATGGCGGACCGAGGTTTTTGTCTAGCAGTTCACAGACACCGATCGGCGATATCACGTCTCGAGAGACGGTGTGGTTGGCTGGGGCGAGTCTGACGAAGAATTTTGAGAGGGCCTCGCTGCATGCGTCCTTCGCTCGGGATCTCGCTCCCAGCGGGCTTGGGTTACTCATCCAGACCAATCGAGGAGAAGTATCAGGTTCATACGAAATCTCGGAAACCATTGCGTGCTCCCTCAATGTAGTCGGAGTGCTTACGTCAGGAAAGACGAGGGCGGCCGTCGGGGGAGTGTTTCCGGACAGCAGCTATGTCAGTGTCGCACCAAAATTGTCCTGGAGAGTTTTCGAGTGGTGGCAAGCGGAGGTGTCCTACATGTATCGATGGCGGGAGATCGATACTTCCGCGGATTCAGCGCAATCTCATGCCACGATGTTCATGGTGACGTATTCTCCCCCGAAATGGGCATTCTCTAACTGACAAGCGATGGCTTCTACACACGTCTCAGCACAGTCTTCCGAGCAGGTTAAGAGTCTCAAGGACTATGTCGCGTCCTTTCAACGACGCAAAAAGCTCATGGTCTCGATAAGTATCGGCCTGTTGAGCGTGGCACTCGCACTCGCTTTTCTGTGGCCTCCGACCTACAGATCCACGGCGACTATTCTGATCGAGGAGCAGGAGATTCCATCCGATCTTGTTCGATCCACCATCACGAGTTATGCCGACCAGCGCATCGAGACCATCAAGCAACAAGTGATGAGCCGCACCACTTTGTGGAAGGTGGTGGAGCAATTCAATCTGTACGAAGACCTCCGGAAGAATAGTCCGGTAGAGGAGATCGTGAGGCGCTTCGTCAAGGATATAGAGGTAGAAGTGATCAGCGCGGATGTCGTGGATAAACGCACTCAGCATGCAACCAAAGCCACTATTGCCTTTACGGTGACGTATCAAAGCCGAGTCCCTGAATTGGCTCAGAAGGTGGCGAACGAGCTCACCAGTCTGTTCTTGGGTGAAAATTTGAAGAGTCGCGAGCGCCAAGCGCAGGAAGCTTCGTCGTTTCTTCAGCAGGAAGCGGATAATCTGGCCAAGCATATCGGTGAGATCGATGGGAAGATCGCGTCGTTCAAACAGCGGGCGAGCGGGGCGCTCCCGGAGTTGATGCCCTTGAATCAACAATTGATGAACCAAGCTGAACGTGAGCTGATGGACGTCGATCAGCAGCTGCGAAGCCTCGAGGAACGGAAAACCTATCTTGAGGGAGAATTGGCCACGATCAAGCCGAACACTCCGATCGTGTCCGTCACGGGAGAGCGCATTTTGGATTCAGCGGATCGCCTGCGCGCGCTGCGCGCCGAGTATGCGGGTGCTGCAGCCAACCTCTCGTCCGATCATCCGGATATCATCAAGATGAAGCAGGAGATGGAAGCGCTTGAGAAGGAGACGGGTCAGCTCCCCGATGAGGTGGAAACCATCAAACGACTCACCGATGCGCGCGCCATGTTAGCGGCGGATTTGGAGCGATTGGGGCATGAGCATCCCGACATCGTACAGTTACGTCGGAAGGTCGCTGGGCTCGAAGAAGCAGTACGGCGCGTCAAAGCCGCCCCCGGCCGGAAAACTGAGCTTCGACCGGAGAATCCTGCCTATATCAATCTCCAAGCCCAACTGAATTCCGCAACCGCTTCGCTGGATGCGCTTCGCAAAACCAGAGTGGACTTGAAGCGCAGACTTCAGGAATACGCGACACGGCTGGAACGGGCTCCCGAGATCGAACCGGAGTATCTTGTGCTGACTCGAGATCGGGATACGTCGGGACAAAAGTATCAGGACATTCGGTCTCGGTTGTTGGAGGCGAAAGTGTCGGAAGGTTTGGAAGTGCAGCGGAAAGGCGAGCGCTTTTCTTTGATCGACCCACCCAGCATTCCTGAAAAGCCGTTCAAACCGAATCGGCTGGCTATTGTGCTTCTTGGGTTCATCCTCGCGGTTGGTGGTGGAATCGGCGCTGGTGCTGCAGTGGAATCACTCGATCATTCGATCCGCACGCCGGAACAGCTCGTCGCGCTGACGCAACACTTCCCGTTGGCGGTCATTCCCTTTATGCCGAACGAAGAGGATGTGTCCCGGGTGAGATTGCGACGACGCCTCTTTCAGAGTGCCGGGATAGGCGCGGTGGCGACGATTCTTCTCGTCTTGCATTTCTTCGTGGTGCCGTTGGATGTGCTGTGGTTCACCGCATTGAGACGATTCGGCATGGAATAGGGACACAGAAGGATTATGGATCGTATTCGAACCGCACTGAAGCTGTATAAGGATTTCAAAGGCACTTCCTCCGCTTCCGCTCGTGGGGAAGGGACGAAGCGGACTGCATCTCACTCTGTCCCACCTCCGATCACGTATACGAGGACCAGATCACTCCACATTCCACTTCCCGTGCTGCTCGGGCATCGGGTGATGGCCTCCTATCAGAGGGGACCGTTTGTCGATGCGTACAAAATATTGCGGACGCAAGTGACGCATCGGCTTCGAGAGAATGGATGGAATGTCCTGGGCGTCACCAGCCCGGGGTACGGTGAGGGCAAGACGTTGACGGCCGTGAACTTGGCCGTCAGTCTCGCCATGGAGACGACGCAGACGGTGCTCCTGGTGGACTCGGATCTTCAGGATCCAAGCGTACACAAGGTGTTTGGATTACAGGACTGTCTCGGGCTTGCCGATTACTTGCTGGACGACCAGCCCGTCGAGGATCTACTCCTTCACCCGGGAATCGGACGATTCGTGCTGTTGCCGGGAGGACGGGCCATTTCGAACTCCACCGAGATTCTGACCTCTCCGAAGATGGTGGCGTTGGTCGAAGAACTCAAACATCGATATCCCTCGCGAGTCGTCATATTCGATCTTCCTCCGCTGCTCCATACCGCGGATGTGCTGGCATTTTCACCTTATACGGATGCCCTTCTCATGGTGGTGGAGGAGGGGAGAACGACCGGCGATGAGCTGCAGCGGGCTTTAGGGTTGGTCAAGAATTCCCGCCCCGTTCTTGGAACGGTCCTAAACAAAGCAGGACGATCATCTCTGACGCTGGCCGACATGAAAGCGATGTTGTCCCAATAGGAGACGACATGGAGGGCGGAGCGGCGCAATCATGTACGAATCCTTCTATCATCTAAAGACCAAGCCGTTCGCGCTCTTGCCGGACAGCAGCTTTCTCTACTCCGGTTCAGAGCACCAGGCTGCCTATAGCCTGCTCGAATATGGCCTCCTCAGCCAGGCTCCGTTTATGGTGCTTACGGGCGAGCCGGGCATGGGCAAGACATCCCTTCTCCAGAAGCTGATTGCCGAACACGGAAACAAACACAAGATCGGGCTGGTTACCAACGCCCGTTATGACATCGAGCATCTCTTGCCTTGGATTTTATTGTCTCTCGGGTTGAGCACCAAGCGGCTTGATCCGATCGAAGCCTATCACATGTTTTCGGAATTCCTGGCTCAGGAATCGAAACGTTTGCGGCGAGTCATCCTCATCGTAGATGAAGCCCAAAATTTGGGAGCCGAGCTGCTCGAAGAGCTGCGGCTCCTGTCCAATATGAACGATGGTCAGACCTTAAAGTTGCAGATCATCCTCTCCGGTCAGCCGGATCTCCATACATTGCTCCAGCGAATCGATATGACTCAATTTGCGCAGCGGATCGTCGTTGACTATCATCTGAAGCCGCTGTCTGAGACCGACACGGCCAGTTGTATTCGTCATCGCATTCAAGTCGCCGGTGGACGGCCTTCCCTCTTTACCCAAAAAGCGTGCGCGCTGGTGCATCGTTTGAGCCGAGGAACCCCTCGCCTGATCAATCAGGTATGCGATGTGGCCTTGACCTATGGGTATGCCGAGCAAGCGAAAGTGATTACATCTAAATTGGTCGCTCAAGCGGCCCTAGATCGATGCAGGGGAGGGATCCTTCCTCTGGCCGCTAAAGAAGAGCTGGTTGGGCTGGCAACGGCTCCGGAGGATGCGAGCGAAGTGGAAGCCCCCGTTCCAAACCTCCGATCGCCAGCGAACGAAGAACCGGCCGATGGCCGTTTTATTGGTTCCCCAGAAAGAGCCTACGCACAGGGCCTGATGTTGAAGGATGAAGAACGATTGAAGGAGGCCGTAGATCTCTTTCATCTGGCGGCGAAGGATAAGTCAATGTGGCTCAAGGCCTACGCACAAGTAGGGCTTTGCTATGTCAAGATGAAGGAGCCGCACGCGGCGATACACGCGTTTCGTACGGCCCTGCAGGATGAGAAGGCGTCACCGGGGGATACCATCGATGCACTCTATTTTTTAGGGCGTAGCCTCGAATCGGTCGGGCAGGACGGCGAGGCGTTTGACGTCTACCGACAAATTGAACAAGCGACACCAACCTTCCGAGACGTTGCGAATCGGACTAGGGAATTGAGGACCATCTTAAAGCAGTCGGCCAAAACACGAGAGACGGCAATGGGAAAAGACTCGTGGTTCAGCAGCGTCATCGATAATTTTCAACGATTCCTGATCGGGAGCCAGAAGTAGACTTCGATGAACGGCAGGAGTGGTGCTTCCATCCGCCTTAAGTAAGTTTTCTATTTCTTACGTGCCAAACGGGGCGATTTCTGGTTTCATTGACATGGACCAGTGTTAGTTGCGCGAGGTTCAGGAGCGTCATGTCGGATCCAAGCGATCAGGTGTCAGAGCCAGTCGTGAGCCCAGCGGAGCGCTATGAACGCGGGCTTGCGCTGAAAAATGCCGGGATGCACAAAGCTGCAATCGATCAGTTTGAAATGGCCGGAGTGGATCCATCCTTCGCAGTCAAGGCCTATGCTCAGATGGGTCTGTGTTATAAGCTGTCCGGCCGCTATGAGGAGGCCGTCCCGGCATTTCAGAAAGCACTCAAATTCACACCGGGGTCCTCCAAGGAAACCGTTCAAATTCTCTATGTGCTCGGCCGCACGCTGGAATCGTTGGGCCGTGTCGCGGAAGCCATGGAATCCTATCGCTGGATCAGGCGGGAAGATGGGTCCTATCGAGATGTCGCTGAACGTATTGAGCGGCTGAGCTCCCGTCGCCCGGCCCTGGCTTCGAAAAAGGCATAGTGCCCACCTGAGCCCTTCCGGCTATGATCTGTCGCTCACGACCTGTGGACAGAGAGGGCCGCTAAGCGGCGAATCAGGCCTGCAATTCGTACTCAAATCCCCGGCGTCGTAAACGGATCAAGTCCCGCCGACTCAGCTCATCCACGATGATGAATACCTGATTCCAAGTGAGTTCTGGAAGACGAGAAAGAAGCTGTTCGAGCAAAATGTGTCGTTGCTCCTGAACAATGATCAAGATCTTTGCTTCGGCTTGCCCCGCAATAGCATTCATGCGTGACCTCCTGTATCACCATGAGTTATAGGCGCATAGACCGGCCGCCGCGCCTGCGTTGGACTCCACCGAACGACCATCACGCGAATGGTTCCTAAGGTGAGCAGGATTCCACCCAGAGTCACCAATGCTTGCCAATCGCCTCCTTTGAACCATTGAGAAATCACTTCGGTCAGCATCACCACAAGAATGGTGTCGACGATAAAGGTTACCTTGACACGACCTTCGCTGAAATAGGTCAAGGTGGTTTTAAACACTTCGACGATTGCCAGTAAGATCAGGGTGTTGATGATGACCTGTCGCAACACGATCTCCGTCGGTTGGTGGGTGAGGGTCAACAGATCCATGAATGTTTTCAGGATCCCGCCGGTGAGAGCAGTCAAAATAGTGACCATCATCAGGCTGAGCACTCCTTTGATTCCCCAGGTCCATACCTCCATCAGGTCGAGGCTACGCAGCCGATCCCAAGCGGTGGCGCCCCCCGCCAGAAGAACCTGTCCGGGCGTGTTCCAAGACATACTAAAATTCATCGATCAATACCGGACGAAGGAGATCGCGAACGGCGAGTACTCCGACGACCGTCTCCGCCTTGAATACCATCAAATGCCGTATGCCGTGCTGGTGCATGAGATCGGCCGCTTCTGTGATGGGACGTCGTTCATCGATCCCGGCGATCGGCTTGCTCATCATGTCATCCACCGGGAGGAGGGGTGGTGCCTCGATCTCCGCCACTGTTCGGGTACGATCGGGCTCCGTCACGAGGCCGATAATGTGATTGTCATCTTCCTCAAAGACGCTCACAATCTTGCAATTCGACATCAGTTTCGCCGCATCGACGGCGTTCACCCTTGCGGGCACGGTGGCCAGCGTTCGCTTCATCAGTTGTCCCACAGTGATCATGCTTCCTCCTTCGCTCGGGCATGTTCGGTTTCTTTTGCCGTACTGTGAGGGTACTAAGCAGGAGTTGCAGGACTATGACTCCCACGTAAAACTTCTGTTAACTGTACCGTTCCTGTGTGGTAGGCTCATGTTCATCGGATGAAGGAGGGAGCATGGATTGTGTGCTGTTTCGTCATGGCATCGCTGTTGAGCCGGAGGAGTGGGAAGGAGCGGAAGAGAATCGTCCTCTCACGGAGAAAGGGAAGAGGCGAGCCAGACAGGCTGCTGAAGGGCTTGCCGCGCTTGACTGTAAGCCCACTCATCTGTTTACGAGCCCGTTCGTGCGGGCCTATGATACGGCGAGGCTGCTGCGCGCGGCTGTCTGTCCGGCGTTGAAAGTCGAGACGCGGGAAGAATTGGCTGTCGGGGCCAAACCCGATCAATTTATCGCTTTTCTACATTCGCTCCCGCCTGATTCGGTGGTGGTGTGTGTGGGGCATGAGCCTCTGCTTGGTGAAGTCGCGGGTCTGTTGCTCTGCGGAAAAGCCATTTCCGGTTTTCAACTTAAGAAGGCCGGGACCGCTTGGATCGAGATAAAGGGCGTTGTGAAATCGGGACAAGGACGCTTGCGCTGCTGGCTGGAGCCGATGCAACTGCGGGCCTTAGGCAAGCGATCGCACACCAAGAAACGGGTTAAACAGCCTTAGGCAGGGGCCGTTCCCGCCTCGACCACAGGCTTGTGGTTCTGTAGGACGGGAAGAATATATCCTCGGAGTTCATCCTGGATTTCCTCGGGAGATTTCCTCGCGTCGACGACGTTGAACCGAAATTCCACCGCCATCTTGTCGAACTCTTCGATCAGCAGCGATTGGTATTTTTTGAAACTGTCGTAGAGATCGGCTCCAAGCCGAAGATCCATGCCGGATTCCCAGTAATTCATTCCAGTGGTCTCGATGACTCGAAGCGCCAGTGTTTCGACATCGATTCGCAGATAGCACACCAGATCCGGGATCAGGGCGAATCCGAACACGTCACGGATCCATTTGCGGTCGCCGCTGCGCACAAAGTCCCGGGCAAGCGCCGTATAGATGTAGCGATCGGCCAAGACGACGAACCCGGATCGGAGAGCCGGAACGATCTGATGCTCGAGACGATCCGCGAAATCCGTGGCATAGAGAAGACTGAGCGACCAACGATCGAGGATATTGCCGGCCTTCGCCATTTCGATCGCTTTGGACATGAGGTTGGAGCGAGTCCATCCCGTCGTGATCACTCCATAGCCCTGCACCTCCAGCCATTCCTGCAACATCTCGATGTGAGTCGATCGGCCGACCCCGTCGGTCCCTTCGACGGCGATCAGCTTCCCTTTCAGCTCACTCGGATTTAGGTACTTCAAACCGTCGCCAAAAAAGCGTGCGTCGGCCATAGATGCCTCGTCTGGGTTTATAGCCATGGAGTGCGTCCGCCACCAACGCCCGCATGTGTTCCTGCTGCGTCTCGATGTCCTGGGTGGCATCCATCGTCAAGAGACCGAATTCATCGACGATCTTGTCGTATTCCGTGAGGATCCGTGATTGAAAGATTCGGAAACTCTCCGTAACGTCGGCGCTCAGATTCATATCCATGCCGGCTTCATAGTACTTGAACTGGCCACGGGTTCCTCGCACAAGTCTGGAAATGGCGACTTCAATCGGGACTGTGAAGTAAAACGCCATATCGGGCTTGATCGCAAACGCATAGAGTTTTCGTACCCATTCATTGGCCACGCCACGCACGACGTCCCGGGCAAACGCCGTATACATGTAGCGATCGGCGAGGACGATCATTCCTGCTTTCAAAGGAGGGAGTATCTGGTGATACAACCGGCTGGCAAAGTCCGTGGCATGCAGCAAGCTGAACGTCGTCGGGGTGAGGCTCTTCGATTTCTTTCCTCGTTTCGTGGTCTCTTTCACGAGCTCCGAGGAATTCCACTCGGTAAAGAACACCTTGTGGCCTTTGGACTCCAGCCACTTGTGCAGCAGTTGCAGTTGAGTGCTTTTCCCCGACCCATCGATGCCTTCGACGATGATCAGTTTCCCCGGGTGAGGATGAGGTGCGGTCTTGATGGTGTGAGATTCAGTCATGATTTGTCGGTGTCCACCTGCACTCCCGAGAAGTGGACGCGCCGGCGGAATACCTGTTCGAACAGGTCGGCTCGGCTTGTTGCCGCCCACAGCTCCATCTCTGCGTCGCCCGTCAAATGAACCTCGATCGTGACCTGCTTCCCAAACTTGACGTTCACGGCTTGGACAAGAGAGAAATGGGTTCGATCGAGTCCGTCGGCGATCCGGAGCAACGATGCAAGGATCTTGACGACACGTTGCAAGCGGGGAGGCAGGCAGTCGAACTCTTCATGCTTCAGGGCCGGCAGTGCCCGCCGGTGATAGCGGGCGATATTGGCGACCACATCGATCTCCTCGGCCGTCAGTCCTCCCAAGTCGCTATGCTTGATCAGGTAGTAGGCGTGCTTGTGATGTTGTCTCGGATTGATGTGGTACCCCACATCGTGCAAGATGGCCGCGTATTCGAGCCAGGTACGCTCCTGCAGCCCTAAATGGTGTTCCCGCTTGGTTTGATCGAACAGGCGCAATGCCAGGTTGGCCACGTGCAGGGAATGCGCTTCAGGCGCGTGACAGCGGCGGGCAAGACCGATCACGTTGCGACGGCGGACGTCGGGAATATCATTTTCAGCTTTCAAGCCTTCACGGTGCCGCACGATAAAATCGTAGATCACCCCTTCGCGAATTGCCTTGTCGCAAAGCGTGACCTCGTTCAGACCCGATAGTTCGGTCAAACATCGGAGGACGACGGTGGTGGGCAGCAGTGTATCGACGCGCTTCGGGTCCAGGCCGGGAATCGCCAGGCGAGCCTTCACCGACGACTGGGCCAGCTCCGCTTCAAGGACACGGATATCTTTCAACTGAACCGTCGCAAGATTGTGTTGCGGCAACGGTCGTCCCGTCTGCCGAAGATGGACGACCTCGGCGACGTTCCCGGCCATTCCGGAGGTGGCCACCAGCGAATGAAACTTTTTCGTCTTGAACGATCCGAGAGCGTCGCGAAGGTGAGTGAGGGCGGCCTGTTCCAGGGTGTGCATCATCGACTCCGACGGCGGAGTCTTGGGAAGAAATTGTTCGGCTAAGCGGATCGCCCCGAGTTTGAGGCTCTTGCCGTGGATCAGCCCGTCCCGGTTACCCACGATCAATTCTACGGAGCCGCCGCCGATGTCGATGACCAATGTCGGTCCGTCCGGGAGGGCGATGCTGTTCTTGACGCCCAGGAAAATCAATCGGGCTTCTTCGGTCCCACTGATCACCCGGACTCGCAGCCCCGTCTGTTCCATGATCAAGGCGACAAAATCGCCGCCGTTTTGTGCTTCGCGGACGGCGCTGGTTGCGACCGCGACGATGCGGTCGAACCCTTTGTTGCGGGCGAGTGTCACCAATGTCTTGAGGACTTCCAGCGCGCGGGCCATGGCTTCGTCGGACAGCCGCTTCGTGGCAAAGACGCCGTTTCCCAGCCTGGTAATGTCCTTGAAACGGTCGAGGATCTTAAAACTGGCGTCCGGCAGAATCTCAGCCAGCACCATATGAATGGAATTGGTTCCGATATCGATAACGGCGAGTTTGGACACGGAAACCCCCTATGAATCGAGAGTTTATGGACCTTAATGAACGAACGGGGGATGTGTCAAGGAGCAGATTGTTAACTGTGTGTTACAAATATACGGCGCGCGGAGAA
The DNA here is from genome assembly GCA_024760525.1 of Nitrospira sp. Classification (NCBI taxonomy): domain Bacteria; kingdom Pseudomonadati; phylum Nitrospirota; class Nitrospiria; order Nitrospirales; family Nitrospiraceae; genus Nitrospira; species Nitrospira sp. Next base: position 2,465,620 of record CP060499.1, on the reverse strand, counting down.
GAAACCGGCTCCGTGTGTCATTTGACGGTGAAATGAACGCTCCGGTTTTTTTGTCTGCAATCGCCGTTGTGCTCAAAACAGAGCGGCCGGTCTTTTCCGTAACTCGTCGTGTTCACGTCGAGGGACAAGCCGAGCTGTTGGAGATAGGACTTCACGTTTCGGGCCCGACGCTCACCGAGAACGAGATTGTACGCCGAGGTGCCCATCTCATCGCCACGTCCTTCCAGCAGGAGACGTGTCACTCTGCCATTCTGTAATTGCTTCGCATTGGCCTCCAAGACGCGCATCGAATCCATGCGGAGCGAGTCCCGGTCAAAATCAAACAAGATGTCGCTCAGCATTCCGGCAACCAGGCCGGTCGCATTGCGGGATGCGAGCTCTGATTGCATGGCAGGGCTGATCCGCGAGTCGGCCAGTTGGCTATCGTCGGAAGGAATCTCCTTGATCGTTGGTTCGTTGATCCGCTCCTCCTGTGCGCGTCCCGTTTGGCCGGCCCCCGATCCGGATTTAGTGGCGCAACCCTGCGCAAGAAGCACGGCAAGAACGGACATGCCCAGTAGAGTGACGCTACACACCTGCCTCATAGATCCTCCTCTGAATAAAGGATAATTGAATGGTCACTGAACCAGTGTCGCTGCTCGTTCATAGATCGGCCGAGTATCTTCGAGCGGCCCCCACTTCAAGACCGCGAGGGTATCGTCGACGTACTTCGTCGTCCGCATGCCGTTCAACACACAGGTCACTCCCGGCGTACTGGTAAGGGTCCAGAATACTTTTTGTGAGAGCGACGCGGCGCGATGGGATGCGGGCAAGAGGGGATCGATCGTCTGTGCGACCCGCGCGGCTTGGGCTCGGCTTCGCATGGTGGCTTCGTGCCGGAGGCCGCGCAGCAGAGTCAGCAATTCCGGAACATATCGTTGACGCCAGTCCTCCCATTGTTCCGCCGAAGCTCCGGAAAGCTGGCGCGAAAGCAACTGAAAGACTTGGTTGACGTGCGGCGCAATCGTGCGGTGTTCAATCTGTTCCCAATGTTCCAGTCCTTGAATCTGCGGACGTACGCGCTGCAGCTCCACCGACCAATTGAAGAATTCTGCCGGAGTCATTCCTTGCGCGGCCAGTTGGATGTTCGGCGCGATTGAATTCCGGAATTCTTGCTCAAGATTGCCGAGCGTGGCCAGCTGGCGGTCGAGATCGATAGGGGTGTCTTCGAGCGGGAAGTCTGCGAGGCGCTGCATCTTGTTCTGGGCCACCATGGCATTTAAGGGCCGATTCACCAGAATCGATATATTGTGCTGCCGCGCATACTCAAGGACGGTCTGGGAATGCGATGGTCCTGTATTTGCCGTGAAGGCGGCTCCCGACTCGAAAAGATTCATCGGACATTGAAGGATCTGAAAGTGATGGGTCGGGACCCCGACGGATCGGGCTGCGGCTTCAGCTGCATGGATCATGAGTGCCAGTGATGTCGCTTCCGGGTTTTCGGCGGAAGATGTGACCGTGTTGGAGGACACACCGTAATATCGAAGCCGGCCCGCCGAGACCTGGGTTTCAAAGTACACAAAAGCACGTTCGAGTCGAGCATAGAAGTCCACGCGAAGTCTTTCCAGATCTGTTGTGCCATGGTGCGCCGCTTCTGAAAAGAAATATTCGGGATTGTGCAGCAAGCACATGTCCAGTGTCGTCAGTCCCAGACGATCCAGCGACAGCGTCAATTGGTCCGCCAGGAATTCCGGATGGATGCAGTGCCAGATCCCATCCCCATACTTGACGAGTTCAGGATAGGGGCGGCCGGCCTGTTCTTTGGCCTCGGCAAGGTTCAGATTCTGTCCCTGCACGTAGCCGATTTTGGAGACGACGATGATTTCGTCGCGCCGAAATTCTCCCGACGAAACGAGTTCCGTCAGCACTGATCCCACCAACCGTTCGCTGTCGCCGTCCATGTAATTCGTCGACGTGTCGATGAGATTGCAGGACGTCCGCAAAGCCTTTTTCAGCGCTTCGCGAAATTCGGCGTTCTGCATATCGACGCGGTAAGTACCGAACCCCAGCCGTGTCGTGGTCAAGCCCGACGTACCGAGTGTCGTAAAGCCGTTGGCCAAGCCGACTTCGCCGTCACGCGCCATAATACGGGAAGCATAGGCTGCGGTGCCTTGGATAGTTGCGTATCCCGAGAGGCTGGCGCCTTGCAGCAGCCGTGGTTCATCTCGATGGTCCATCGACGTCGTTTGGTCGGTTCGTAAGGCGTCTGCGATCGCGCGGTGATCTGTGATCGGTCGTTGACAGGTGAAATTTCGACAGATGTACAAAGCTGGTTGTCCAGAAACCGCCTCCTTGCCTTGCAGGAGCGGGAGTGCGGACGGCGCTCCGGGAGATTGTGTCGCCACGATGCGATTGGGAAGATAATAGTGCGCGACCGCTTCACGGAGTGCGCGAAGCTCATCCTGCGACTCTGTTCCAACGAATGCCAACTCCACTGGTCCCTCAGTCAGAAAGTCCACCACGGCCAGACTCTTGGCGAAGGCTCGGGGGTAGCGGGTCATTTGCCGGCCGTAGGCTCGTACTGCGGAGGTCGCGGCACGTCGCCAATCTTCACGGTCGAAATGAAAAGATAGTCGGGCGAGGGCCGAGGCGGCGACGGCATTCGCACTGGGGATAGCCCCGTCCGTGCCCTCGCGGTGTCTGAGGATGAGGGATTCATGGTGTGCGGCCGTCGTGAAAAAGCCGCCTTGCTCATGATCCATAAAGTCCGTGATCAGGTAGTCCGCCAGTCGTGCCGCTGCCTGAAGATACGATTCCTCGGCTCCGGCTTCATAGAGGTCCAGCAGGCCTTCGGCAAGGTAGGCATAGTCTTCAAGATAGGCATCGAGATGCGCGCGATCGGCTCGTGATGTACGTAAGAGCCGTCCGTCCGGTTTGGAATGATTCCGCAGCAGAAAATCGGCGGTTCGTTTCGCGTGTTCGAGATAGGCCGGTTCTCCGAACACACGCGCCGCCTCGGCCGTGGCCGACAGCATCATTCCATTCCAGGCCGTGATGACCTTGTCATCCAGACCGGGCGGGACGCGTTGTCGTCGCGCCTCATACAGGAGCGGCTTCACTCGGGATGCGGTCTCCATCAACTCATCGGCCGTCAGATCCAGCTGTCTGGCCACGTCCTCGATCGGCCGCAGGCGGTTGGGAATGCTCTTATGTTCCCAATTGCCCGATGCGGTAATATCGTACAGTGCGCAAAACCGTCGCGTGTCCTCACCATCCTTGAGTACGTCCTGTACCTCCGCAGGGGTCCAGACAAAGAACTTTCCCTCGACTCCTTCAGAGTCTGCGTCCGTCGATGAATAGATTCCACCTTCAGGCCCGGTCATTTCCCGGCGCACATAGTCGAGGACCTCGCTCACCACCTGCCGATAGAGCGGCTTCCTGGTGACTTGGTACGCTTCGACATACACACGGGCCAGGAGCGCATTGTCATAGAGCATCTTTTCGAAATGAGGGACCAACCATCGCGCGTCGGTCGAGTAGCGCGCAAAGCCGCCGCCGATGTGGTCATAGATTCCGCCTGCCGCCATCATGTCCAAAGTCTTTGTGACCATGGCGAGCGTATGAAGATCGCGTGAGCGTCGGTGACTTCGGAGCAGAAAGGACAATCCTGTAGCCGGTGGAAACTTCGGCGCCGTTCCGAAGCCGCCATGCGTGCCGTCGAAATCCTCTCTATAGTGAGCGACGGCCTCGTCGATCACCGATTCGCTGATGGAGATGGGGGAGGGAACCTGTCGCGATCCCTGCAGTCGTTCCGTCAGCTCCTTGGCCTGAGTCAGGACTTCCGATGGCCGTGTTTCCCAGTAATCGGCGATCTTCTTCAGGACGGAGCCGAAACCTGGTCTGCCCCATCGATCTTCGGGAGGGAAATACGTTCCCGCGAAAAATGGTTCTTGCTCAGGTGTCAGGAAGACCGTCATCGGCCATCCACCCTGACCTTGATTCATCGTGACCGTAGCGGCCATATAGATCTCATCGAGATCAGGCCGTTCTTCCCGGTCTACCTTGATGCAGACAAACCATTGATTCATGAGCTCGGCGATCGCCTCATTCTCGAAGGATTCCCGTTCCATGACATGGCACCAGTGGCAGGCGGAATAGCCGATCGAAAGCAAGATGGGGCGATTCTTCTGCTTGGCCAGCTGCAGCGCGTCCGGTCCCCAGGGATACCAATCTACGGGATTGTAGGCATGTTGCAGCAGGTAAGGACTGGTCTCATGGATCAATCGGTTGGGTGATCGCTTGCCGGGAGAGGATGACATCTGGTCAACCTAGCATCGTGACTGGAACAGCGTCAACGGCATCGAGGCAAAGTCGCGGTGCAGTTCTGTATGTCGAGAATCCTCAATCTTGCCGTGAATGCCAGTTGTGATAGTCTAGATGTGGCAGGACACGAATGAGAGAGATAGGCCCATACTCAAACTATCGGTTGACGGTTCGCCTGGAACTCGCGAACAAACCCGGCATCTTTGCCAGAGTGGCTGGGCTCTTGGCAGAAGAGCAGGCGAATCTCGGAGCCGTCGATCTCGTCTCGGCGACGAAGACCCGCATGGTTCGAGATATCACCTTCGATGTGCAGAGTGAGGAACACGGCGAGAAAGTCCTCGCCCGTTTGGGCAAGTTGCCCGATGTGACTGTGCTGTCGGCTTCCGATCGTATTTTTCTCCTCCATCTTGGTGGAAAAATTCGGGTGGCGAGTAAGTTTCCGATCAGTACCAGAAATGTGTTGTCGATGGTGTATACCCCGGGCGTCGGTCGTGTGGCTCAGGCGATCGCCAAGGACAAATCTAAAGTCTATACATTTACAAGCAAGAGCAACAGCGTCGCCATTGTTTCCGATGGTTCGGCAGTGTTGGGGTTGGGCAATCTGGGTCCGGAAGCGGCTCTTCCCGTCATGGAAGGCAAGGTGATGCTCTTGAGAGAGCTGGCCGGCATCGACGCATGGCCCATTTGTGTGAATACGCAAGACCCGGATGAGATCGTGCGGATTGTACAAGGCATTGCGCCTGGATTCGGCGGGATCAATTTGGAAGATATCAGTGCGCCGCGCTGTTTCGAGATCGAGAAGAACCTGAAACAGTCGCTCGATATTCCCGTGATGCATGACGATCAACACGGCACCGCGGTGGTTCTATTGGCGGCCTTGACGAATGCACTCAGAGTCACGGGGAAACGGCTGGAGCACGTTCGTATTGTCGTCAACGGTCTCGGTGCCGCAGGCACGGCATGCTGTCGAATACTGCTCGCTGCGGGAGCGGCTCATCTGTTGGGATGCGACAAGGAGGGCGTCATTCTGTACGGAGAAGCTGATCAACTCCGCGCGTGCCGCACCGACCTTCGTGCGTGTTTGACCCGAGACAAGCCGAAGGGAAGGTTGAGGGATGCATTGAAAGGAGCCGATGTCTTCATCGGGCTTTCGGTCGGCAACGTCATGACCGCCGAAGATCTCGATCTGATGACTCCGGATCGGATCGTCTTTGCGTTAGCCAACCCAGACCCGGAAACTCCACCGGAAGTGGGAGTTTCTCACAGCGCGATCTTTGCCACCGGGCGATCGGATTACCCGAATCAGATCAACAATGCGCTTGCGTTTCCCGGGATTTTCCGCGGTGCGCTCGATAGTCAGGCCAGTGAGATCAACGAAGCCATGAAGTTGGCCGCAGCGGAAGCTATCGCTCGCGTGATTCCGGAGAATACCTTGAGCGAGGATTACATTATTCCGAGTGTCTTTGATAAAGAAGTCGTCCCCCGGGTGGCGCGTGCCGTCGCCGCCGCGGCACGCGCCACCGGAGTCGCCAGAAGACGGACGAAATCAACCCATCCTTCTCTGCGTGAGTAAACGCGTCCTTCCTGTATGCCCCATGATCAGGGCAGTCTTCCGACCGCTGACCTGACAGGGGCACACTCATGGGGGAGCGTCAGGGTTTTGCGGCCAGGGAAGGCCGCTCTTTCTCATACCAATCCTTCGTCCATCGAATCACTTCCTCCTTCTTATCGCCATATCGTTCCTGAACGCGCCCGATAAATTTGTCGTAATCCCCTTCGGCCTGCGTCAGGTCATCATCGGTCAGCTCTCCCCATTTCTTTTTGAGTTCTCCCTTAAACTGAGTCCACTTGCCCTTGAATTGGTCTGCATTCATTCTGTGCCTCCTTTAATGATGACTACTAATGAGCTTGCACACCAGAACGTGCGCTCCATATAAGACATGATAACTCCTTATCCGCTTCCGACCCACTAGGGAGTTCCATAGGTGTGAATTCGCACCCTAGTGGGTATTAAGTCATTGAGGGACAGAGTGTCCTTGGCCTGTTTTCTCGTAGGCACTAGAATCTCGAGGAGCGATCGAATTCCTTCAGATGCTCAACAAGGTCAGATATCCGGCATTGGTGGCGCGCTCTCCAACTTCCTTGGTCATTTCTTCACGTGGGTCATTACGTATGTGCGGTCACATTCAGCAGGGATGCGATTGACGACTTATGCCCGGGTGCCACTGGAGGGAACGGGAGTGCGATTCCCTACACGCGCAATCCTTCGTGCTCTCTCGCGTTCCGTGCTAGGGTTTGCCCTCGCACTCGTCATTTCCGGAGTGAGTCACGCTGAATCCGTGCCGCACGAGCCCACTCCACAAGAACCCACTCCGATAGAGGAACCAACTCCGCATGCCGGACGAGAATTTCGAACCAAACTGTTTGGGGAGGAGATTTATGTCGCGCCGAGAGATCGCCGCTCGGTCACCGCTGCGAGTTTCGGGTTGCAATGGATCCCGGACGGTCCCGCCCAGCTCGAAGTGCTCCCCTTCGGCGCGCTTTATGTGTGGAGAAATTGGGATGACGATAATCGCCGATTCCGTGGAACCATTACAGGAGTGGTCAACGATCTGAATTACTCAATCGGACTCCGGGATTTTCCCAACTGGACCTTGCTCTTTACCTTGAACAACTTCATCGCACCGCTGGGACGATCTGAGAATGTTGAGGGACAGCGGATTCGTGATACCGAGATTGAATGGAGCTACGTGTTTGGCGGTGTCGGGTTAGGGTATCGACTTCCGATCCGTCCGTTCAGACAAGACAGCGCCGTCAATATTTTTGTGACGTATGAGCCGGGATACCGGTGGTTCAAGGGGACGGGACATACCTCGCCCCAGTATGGCGTTCCGAGCGACACCTATGAAGGTCGGATTCACCTCAAGGTCCGTATCGATGCCATGACCCGCAATCTCATGGAATTGCCTCATGAAGGTGTGACGATGGGTGGAGATGTGATTCAAGGACATCGCGCCAAGTGGACTGCTTGGGGAGGCCCGCCTTTCGACACACCCGATTTCAAGCAAGAACGCATTTATCTGGCCATGAGCGGATATTTGATGGCTGCCTCCGGGCTGCCGTTCGTCGACAGTGAGAAACACCGTCTGATTTCAAGCTTACACGCGGGGACTGGGAAAGATCTTGACCGATTTACAGCGTTCCGCCTTCCTGGACGTCCGACAGGCTACGAATGGGACGCCGTGTCATTGCCGATGATCCACGGCGTAGCATTCAACGAACTCTTTCCCAGGCACTATGCGATTGCGAATGTGCAATATCGATATGAAGCCCTTTTCTTTCTGTATCCCTATGTGGAAGCGGGCTGGGCGTTTGTTGATCGTCCGCGCTTCGCGCCGAATGGCCGAATTACACAGTCGACGGATTCGATGCCCACCGTGGGAGTCGGCGTTGTATCCGGTGCCCCATGGCGGTCACAAATTGAACTGAACTATACGTATAACTTTGGAATCTTTCGCGATTCGGATGGAGGCCCTCCCGCAAGAGGCGGCCACGGTATGTTCTTGTTCTGGTCGAAGGAATTGGGCTCAAAGTCGGGAGGGTAGTTCTTATCGGACGCATGCTCATGTCAAACGGTTGCACGATTCCCACCTGTACCACAATTTCCCAGTGCCAATGTATGCCCCGGTTCGACACAGGAGCTTGACGGCGCGAGTATCTCCATTCTGAGCGGACCATCCCTTACTCTCGTCTAGGGCTAGGCGGGTGGTGGGCACACCCATGAGGAAGGCAAGGGGCTTTCCAGGAGTGCCGCAAGCGCCCTCAGAATCATGTCACCAAATCAATCTATAGTTGTGCATCTATATGGATAATATAGACTTATTATTCGTGGCGTTGTGCCACCACATCGGAGGATTGTGCATGGAGACGAACCACCCTACCGCCGACAATTTCTTTGTACGTCAGGCGACGGCAATCGCTATTGGAACCGTGACCGTATTGATGCTGTTCATGGCGGTCATCTTCTGGAGGCAGAGCGAGGCTAATGAGGAAGCTAGAGGCTGGGTCTCGCATACCTATGAAGTGATCGGGCATAGCCAGTTGCTGTTCGGCAAGCTCAAAGATGTTGTGATTGGGCAACGCGGTTTCATCCTGACCGGTAATGACATCTATCTGGAACCGTACACGAATGCATTGAAAGATGGCTCTAATCCAGAGACAGGGCAGCGCTCATTACAGCAACATCGCTCCATTCATCAGGAGCTGGCATTCCTTAGAAAACTGACATTGGACAATCCGGCCCAGCAGAACAACTTGGACGAGATGGACGAGGCGGTAAAAAAACTGCTTGATTATCTAGCGGCAACTATTCAGGAACGGAGAGGGCAAGCTGACGTCAAGCTGGATTTACTACGTGGGAAAGCGATGATGGATCAGATTCGTAGCCTAGTCCGCATCATGGAAGCGGAAGAAAATCATCTGCTGAGCATACGCATGGAAGTCGCTAATAATAACGCGCAGCAAAGCAATCGGCTGACGATGATCGCTATGATGGTGGTCTATGTCGCTATCACGCTTTCCATATGGCTCTACCAACGCAGCCGGGAAGGTGCACGGGTGGAATTGTTGCGCTACACGCAGGAGCTGGAGCGTAGCGAAGAGGAGCTGAAGCAACAGCAGGAGGAACTCAAGGCTTCCAACGAAGAAATCGAAGCCGCCAATGAAGAGATGGAGGAAAAGAACAAGGCGCTGGAGGAGCAGAACGCGCAGATCCAACAGCAATCGGAAGAACTGACGGAGAGTAAGCGGCTGATCGAGGAAAAAGCTAAGGAAGTGGAGCGCGCCAGCAAATATAAGTCGGAATTCCTCGCTAACATGTCGCACGAATTGCGCACGCCGCTCAATAGCTTGCTGATTCTGGCGCGGATGCTGGCCGCCAATGAGAAGGGCAATCTCACGGATGAGCAGGTAGAGGAAGCACGTGTCATACACAATGGCGGGCTGGAACTGCTGGGACTTATCAACGATATTCTCGACCTGTCCAAGGTCGAGGCCGGAAAGTTGAAGATGACCTTCGAGGGCGTTGCCTTGGAGAGCGTGGTGAATCGAATGCAGCAGCAATTCGCACCAGTCGCCAAGGAAAAGGGCGTGGCATTTCCCATCAAGGTGGGAGATGGTTTACCCAGGGATCTCTATACCGATGCGCAGCGGGTGGAGCAGATACTCAAGAACCTGCTCTCCAACGCGTTCAAATTTACCGAACGGGGTTCGGTGACGCTGGAGATACGCCGAGCCGATAAGAAAGAGGTCCAGCGCTCTTCCGGACGTGCCATTGCTTTTTCCGTCATCGATACCGGCATCGGCATCGAACCATCGAAGTTCAAAGATATTTTCGAGGCATTTCAGCAGGAGGACGGGTCCATCGACCGTCATTACGGCGGCACAGGCCTGGGTCTGACCATTGCGCGAAAATTCGCCCATATGCTGGGCGGCGAAATCCATGTGAGCAGCACCAAGGGAGAGGGGAGCGTCTTCACGCTGGTGTTGCCGGAGAAGATGACACGTGCTGAGAGGGATGATGTATTCGCAGCGAGCCCGGAAGTTCTGGACGAACATAGGCACGCGGACGTGAACGTTATGCCGAAAACTGTCGTTGCCGAATTCATCGCCGATGACCGCAAGCATATCGGGGAGAAGGACAAGGTGCTGCTGATTCTCGAGGATGATCCGGACTTCGCCACGACGTTGATGAAAATCTCCCGCAAGCACGGATACAAGTGCTTGGCGGCCGGAGACGGCAAGACCGGCCTGGTACTGGCGGTGGAACAACCCGTCACCGCTATCATTCTTGATCTAAAGCTGCCCGATATCGACGGTATGCGCGTGCTGGACCAGCTGAAGCACGACCTTCGCACGCGCCACATCCCGGTGCACATCATCAGTGGCAGCGAGGAAACGCTCGTGCCCTTACGTAAGGGCGCCATCGGCTATCTGGCCAAGCCGGTGGAAAAAGATGCGATCGATGGCATGTTCGCCAAAATTGAAAATCTGCTGCGCTCGGAAGTCAAGCAGGTGCTGGTGGTGGAAGACGATAAGAAGACACAAATCGCCATTCAAGGACTACTCAAGAAAAAAGACGTTCAGATCACCCTTGCCGGTACCGGAGACGCCGGTCTGAAGCATATCAGCGATAGGACGTTCGATTGTGTGATTCTCGACTTGCAACTGCCGGATATGACAGGAGTGGAATGGCTGGAGAACATAGAGACGGCATTGGGCGAAACCGCGCCACCGGTCATCATCTACACGGCCAGAGAACTGTCGGAAGAGGAAAACCGAAAGCTCAACCGCTACACGGACAGCATCATCATTAAAGGCGCCAAATCCCCGGAACGACTGCTCGACGAGGTGACCTTGTTCCTTCACAGCGTGGAATCCACGCTATCCAGCGATCAGCAGGAAATGATCCGCATGCAGCATAACCCCGATAAAGTGCTGCAGGGCAGAACGCTGCTGCTGGTGGACGACGATCTGCGTAATACCTTCGCTCTTTCCAAACTGCTTAAGAAACACGGGTTGGACGTCGTCATCGCCGATAACGGCCAGATGGCGCTCGATAAGCTGAAAGAAGATCGTGCCATCGAGCTGATCATCATGGACATTATGATGCCGGTCATGGATGGATATCAGGCCATGCGGGAAATCCGTACGCAGCCGTCGCTTGCGTCGGTGCCCATCATCGCACTGACGGCGCGCGCCATGCCGGAGGAGCAGGAAAAATGCGTGGCGGCGGGCGCGAATGACTATCTCACCAAGCCGGTGGATATCGAGCGGCTGTTGACGCTGCTACGTGTCTGGTTGTTCAGGCAGGAAATGGCGGCGTGATCCCCGCGTTCCCTTTCATTGCCAGCCAAGATGACAAAGGAAAAGCAATAGATAACGCCGTGCATGCCGATCATGGGAAAAGCATAGAAGTCGAATTGCTGTTGGCCGGTATCCAGAAGCGCTACGGCTACGATTTTACGCATTATTCTCGTGCGTCGCTGATGCGCCGCCTGGAAAAGGCGCGTGCTCAGGCACGCGTTGACCGCTATACCGAGCTGCTCGACAAACTGCTTCACGATGCGCAGTGCTTCGATGAATTCCTCAGAGCGATGTCGATTACCGTCACCAGTATGTTCCGTGATCCGCTTTATTACAAAGCGTTGCGTGAGAGAATCGTGCCGGTACTAAAGACGTTTCCGTTCGTCAAAATCTGGCACGCAGGTTGTGCCACGGGCGAAGAGGTCTATTCGATGGCGCTTCTGCTGCACGAGGAAGGCTTTTTGGAGCGCGCCCGCATCTACGCCACCGATTTCAACAAGCATTCGCTCAACGCGGCCGAGAAAGGCGTCTATCCCGCCGGAAATGTCGAAACCTATGCCGCAAATTACTCGGAAGCGGGCGGCACGAATGATTTTTCCGATTACTACAGCGACGGTTATGAGCTGGTCAAGTTCAAGGAGTTTCTGAAGGAACGCATCACGTTCTCCTATCACAATTTAGTGACGGACGGCGTGTTCGGTGAAATGAACCTGATTTGCTGCCGCAATGTGCTCATTTATTTCGACAAGATGCTGCAAGACCAGGTGCTCACCAAATTTGCAGAGAGTCTGCGCCATGGCGGATTCCTGTGTCTTGGAAACAAGGAATCTTTGAATTTTACCGCGGTGAAGCCGCTTTTTATGCCGGTAGACAAGAAACAGAGGATTTATCGCAAGAGCGGAGGCCCGCATGTCGTATAGCGCGGTCGTAATAGGCGCGTCGGCTGGGGGCCTGCAGGCCCTCAAGACGATACTCTCCGCGCTTCCGGGATCCTTTCCGCTTCCCATAGCCATCGTGCAGCATATCGCCGAACGCTCGGATAATTTTATGGCTGAGCTCCTCAACCACGCCAGCCGCATCGCCGTAAAAGAGGCGGAAGACAAGGAACCGTTGAGCCCAGGAACTGCGTACCTGGCGCCACCGGGTTACCATCTGCTGATCGAGCCGGATCGCAGCTTCAGCCTGTCGGTGGACGAACGCGTCAATTATGCGTGCCCTTCGATCGATGTCCTTTTCGAGAGTTCGGCAGAAGCGTTCGATGAGTCACTGATCGGCATCATATTGACCGGAGCAAATGCCGATGGCGCACAAGGACTCAAAGCAATCAAGAAATATGGCGGGCTGGCGATCGTGCAGAATCCTGAAAGCGCAGAACATCCGGCCATGCCGAAAGCTGCGTTGGCGGCAACAGACGTCGATTATGTCGTCAATCTGGAACAACTTACACCTCTCCTGCTGCAACTGACGGCGCAAGAAGCAGAAGCCTATGGCACAAACGGCTAGGAAACATCCGGTGGAGACTATCGCCGCCCCCGTCGTCGAGGAGCGTCCGAACATTTTGATTGTCGATGACCGGAAAGAGAACCTTCTGGCGACGGAAAAAGTCCTGAAAAGTCTTGATGCGGGGATCTTCAAGGCGAATTCAGGAAACGAGGCGCTCTCGCTGATGCTGCGCCATAAATTCGCCGTGGTGTTGCTGGACGTGCAGATGCCCGAGATGGATGGTTTCGAGGTCGCCATGTTGATGCAGGATCATGAGTCCATGTGCGGCATTCCGATTATCTTTGTCACCGCCATCAGTAAGGAGGAGAAATACGCAAGTCAGGCGGCCGAAATCGGGGCGGTGGATTACATCTTCAAGCCGATCAATCCGGAGATCCTCAAGAGCAAGGTCAAAGTGTATCTGGATATTTACGTGCAGCGGGAACAAATATTGAGGCTCAATGCCGTCCTCAGACAATCGAACGCGGAGCTGGAGCGCTTCGCGTATATCTGCTCGCACGATATGCAGGAGCCGGTGCGCATGATGAACAGCTACGGCGGCCTACTGGACAAAAATGCCGCGGGACTGCTCGATGACAAAGGGAAAAAGTATCTGGGCTTGATTATCAGCAATGCTCAGCGCATGCAAAAGATGATTCAGGATATTCTTGCCTTCTCGCGCATCGGGCGTGAGGACATCAAAATGGAGAGGGTGGATTGCAATGCCATTCTGCGCGAGGTGCTGGGCGAATTTGAGACGATCATCAAGGAGAAGCATGCCTGCGCGCTCTGCGACAGTCTGCCCACCTTGGAAACCAGCCCCACCCTGATGCGTGTGCTGCTGCAAAATTTGCTGAGTAATGCGCTCAAGTTCCAGGATGGTAGTAAGCCTCCGGAAATTACGATAAAGGCCGAGCGCCAGACATCGTTCTGGCGGTTTGCCGTGAGCGATAACGGCATCGGGATCGATCCGGCTTTCCGGCACAAGATATTCGCCATCTTTCAGCGCTTGCATCGTAAGGAAGACTATCCCGGCACCGGGATCGGCCTTTCCACCTGCAAGAAATTCATCGAATTATGCGGCGGCTCGATCGGGTTTGAATCGGTTCCTGGCCAGGGCACCACGTTCTTCTTTACACTGCCGCAGAAGGGAACATAACCATGCCGACTGAACTCGAGGTACTGTTGGTTGAGGATAATGAGGGCGATGTGGAGATGGTCAAGCTTGCCTTCCGCGAAGGGATGCCCACGTGCCATGTCTGGGTGGCCAATGACGGCATGGAAGCACTGGACTTCCTGCATAAGCGAGGGAAATTCGCGGATACACCGATGCCTCAGCTGATCCTGCTTGATCTCAATATGCCGAGAATGGACGGTAAACGGTTTTTGGAAGTCGTCAAAATGGAGGCGGTGCTCAAGGCCATTCCCGTCATCATGCTGACCAGCTCGCAATCCCCCTCCGATATCAAAGCATGCTACGAGCGCCATGCCAGTTGCTACGTGGTCAAACCCTTCGACGTCCAGGAATTCACCGATACGGTTCAGCAGGTGGTAGATTTCTGGAGTGATGTAGGACGGCTTCCCTGCGAAGCGGCCTAGAAGCGTGCCCCGAATTTGCGTTCGCCTCGTCACACTGCATCATCCTCACTCGTATTCTGCTCTGGTGAGTCCGCGGATCTGCCTGTGGTACAATGCCCCTTCCGTCATTGGGGGGTATTCATGCCGTTCTCGACCGCCAAATATCTGAAGTTCCGCACCGGCATGCAGAAACGCATCGGCGCGCTTCGCTCCAAAACGGAAGACAGCTTGGATGTCGCCGTCGACAGCATGATGGAAGAACGAGTGGATGGGTTTTTCCGTGTCGAACAGGGCCTTGAAGAGATCATCCGATCGCTGCTTGAGATTGAAGAGGAATTGGAGTCGATTCACGATCTCTCCGGCGCGATGCGCCTCGAATCCCGGTTGGAGTTCGTGGAAGATCGTTGGGATGAGTTTGACAGCGAAATCCGCGAACGACCAAGGCGCCGACGCAAGAAAATCAGTCTCGCCGATATGTTGAAAGCGGCCAGCGGCGGCAGCGGGGCGCTCTCAGAGAACCCTCACGGTGTCAATAATGCGATGGATGCCTATGCCATCATGGGCGTGGAATTCGGCAGCACTTTGGCCGATGTGACCGCGGCCTTCCGAACCAAGGCTAAGCAGCTCCATCCCGATGCCAACAATGGCGATCGTAGTTCTGAACCGGAACTCCGCCGCATGTTGGAAGCCTATCAATTTCTGAAAGAATATCTCAGCCTCAGCAACACCGAGCCAATGCGACCCCCGGATCGACCCTACAGCCCTTCTGAGTGACATATTTGTGACAATGTCCACCCCACAGCACTACATTACGAGCGCGACCGGACTGAGTGAGTTGTGCGAGCGATTGAAAGACAGCCCACGCCTGGCGTTGGACACCGAATTTGTCGGTGAAGAGAGTTTTGTGCCCAGGCTGGAACTCATTCAGGTTGCCACTGAAACCACCGCAGCCGTCATCGATTTTCCGGCTGTCCTATCCGGCGGGGCGCTTGATGTGTTCTGGGAGATCGTGTGCGATCCGGCGGTCGAGAAAGTCGTGCATGCGGGTCGGCAAGACTTGGACCTTTTTGCCGTTCATGCCGGCCGGATCCCAAAACCGTTCTTCGACACCCAGATTGCCGCGGCGATGGTCGGCTTCGGTCCCCAAGTCGCCTATGCCAATCTCGTCCAACGAGTGCACGGGAGAAAGCTGGACAAGGCGCATACCTTTACGAATTGGAGCGCCCGCCCGCTGTCCCATGATCAATTGGCCTATGCGCTGGAGGACGTGACGTTTCTCCTGGCGATTCATGATCATCTCCATACACGACTGTCAAAGCTCGGCCGGTTACAGTGGGCTCACGAAGAGTTTTCCCGTCTCGAAGGCGTCGTCAGCGAGACACGCCGTGAGCCCCAGGAGCGTTTTCAACGCATACGGGGATGGGATCAACTCAAACCGACATCGGCAGCGGTCCTTCGCGAACTTGCAGCCTGGCGGGAAGGAGAAGCGAAACGGAGAAATGTCCCCCGGAGTCGCGTCGTCCGGGACGAAGTCCTTCTCCAGCTTGCGAGACATCCGCCGAGGCATACGGACGAACTGCGCAAAGTGAGAGGCCTCCACACGTCGGAGGCTGATCGCAATGGCGAGACGCTTCTCGCCACGATTCAGGCAGCGCTCGCGCTTCCTCCGTCCGCCTGGCCGGTCCTTCCCAAGGAGCGGAAACCCGATCCGGAATCGAATGGGTTTGTCGAGTTGCTTCAGGCGATCGTCAAGACTCGAGCCATGGAAGAAGAGATTGCGCCGACCCTATTGGCGACCACCGCTGATCTCCAGGAATTGGTGGATGCCAAAACGAATCGATCCACTCTGGATCTTCCGCTCTTGAGAGGATGGCGGCGAATGCTGGTGGGAAACATTCTGCTGGATGCGTTGGACGGCAAACTCGCCTTCACAGTCGATCCAAAAACACGGATTATTCGGCGTTCGCCCTCCGGGCACTCAACTCCCGTTCAAAACGGAACGGTCGATCCATCATGACCGCAATCCAAGCCTTTGCGCCGGCTCGATTGACGAGCCGATGGTCACAAGTCGTCAATAAATAAGCACTTTCCAGCCTGATTCTTAGCCCCCTGCCTCACGCCTGGTACGGTTCTCGCTCATCTACGTAGCGATTGATGGAAACCGAGGCCGCAGGGAGCTATGTCCCCAAGCGTCAAATCGTTCATTGCCTTCGTGATCCCTGGAGGAATCATCTTTCTTGCTGCGATCGGATTTCTCCGGCCACACGGGTTGCCGGCATCGATCCAGGGGCCGGTTCATGCATTTCCATTGATCGTGCTGGGGTTCGGATTATTCTTCGGCTGGTACTTGTCCAGCAGCCGTTTGATCCTTTCATTCCTTGTCCTCATAGTTGCCGACCGTGCCGTCAGTGTGTTTCCACCGACCGATGTAGGTCCGGCATCCACCGGCCGGCTGACGATTGCAGCGGTCTCGCTCCTGGTGCCGCTTAACCTCTTAGCGCTTTCTCTCATCAAGGAAGAAACCATCTCGTCATGGCGTGGGGTTCTGCCGTTTGCCGTGATCGTACTCCAACCGATTTTGATATTCGGGCTCGCTCGATGGGATCAGGTGAGTCTTGCGGTAGCCTTGCAGGAACCTCTATTTCCGTGGTGGGACACCGGCTGGAGCTCACTCACTCAGCCGTCTCTGTTCGCCTTCGGCGCAGCGCTGATACTGATCAGCGGGCGGTATCTTTCCAGTCATAATCCGAGGGATAGCGGAACCTTCTGGGCGCTGCTTCTCGTTCTCGCCGCGCTCGAAAATATTCATAGCGGATGGTCGTCGACCAGGTTTCTTTCTGCCGCCGGACTTCTTCTGTTCCTTGCAGTCATACAGGATGCGCACCAACGAAGCCATCGCGATGAATTGACCGGTGTCCCCGGAAGGCAGGCCTATGAGGAAACCGTGGCAAGCCTTGGAAAGAAATTTGCCCTCGCCGTCGTCGGCATCGATCAGCTGAAGCACTACGGGAATCAATATGGTAAATCAGTCAGCGAGCAAGTACTTCGCCTTGCGGCTCCAAAGGTTGCAGCGGCATGCAGATCCGGAAAAGTCTTTCGTTTGGCCGGCGAGGAATTGATCGTTCTGTTCTCGAAGAAGACCGTAATGGACACACTGGCAATACTCGAAGAAATCCGTAAGACCGTCGAACGGATGACAGTCTATGTGGCTCGTCGCGATCGTGTTTTCGAAGGAGTTCTGCCTGCGCGTCCACGACCCGGCTATGAAGCGCTTGTGGTTTCGGCGAGCGTCGGCGTCGCAGATGCCGGAGACGCAGGAGCTTCACTCGATCTTGTGACTAAAGCCGCGTATCGGGCTTTGTACGAAGCCAAAGGACTCGGGGGCAACCTGGTGCACCGGGGAGCCCCCGATATCGATACTCGAAAACCATCCGATCACGTGGGAGGACGCATCGTCCCTTCGAGTGAGTTCGAGCGCTCGTGATCGCCTACACGAGTGTTTTGACCGTCTCGGCGGGTCTCGCCAGAATCGCCTGATCACCCTTCTCGACGAGCGGCCGTTGAATGAGATCCGGATGTTTGACCATCAAGTCGAGTAATTCATCGTCCGAGAGCTGCCTTTTCCCCAAGTCGAGTTCCCGGTAGAGGTCTTCTTTGATTCGAAGCACGTCTTTGGGGGAAAGCCCGGCCTTCTTCAGGAGTGCTTTCAACTGCGCCTTGGTAAATGAGCGCTCATAATAGTTGATCGCCGTGAAGGGTGTTCCGCTGTCTTTGAGCAGCTGTACCGCCTGACGGCACGTTGTGCAGGTCGGTTTGTGATAGATCGTGATGTCGGCCATAGTATCTCCTTGGTGAGAAGACGCGTCTTGACGATTTTTTTCAGCCTATGTTAGATCCCAACCAGTAGTCGTCGTACAAGAGGGGCAATTATGCCGTGGGTTGGAACCAGTTCTGCCGGTCAGTTTGCGTGCGCCACTGCCTCCCAGCGAACACTGAAGGATCTCCGTATCAAACGGAAGGGCCAGCCGGTCTGTGTGCTTGGCCACGTGCTCGCTCGCAAGGGGCAAGAAGCGACCTTCGATGCCTTCAACGATCGGCTCGCGGTGGTGAAGTTCAGCGATGGAGGCTCCTTGGGGTACGATCCTCGCGAACTTCTTCTTCCTACCGAAATTGATGAACACGGCGTTCCTTATTTCGAGGTCCGGTCGTGCCAATCCTGCGGGATGCTCTTTCCCCTCACCCTAGAGGAAAGCGATTCGGACCAGGAGCCGCAGCAATGCCCTGACTGTTCCGCCTGACGTGCCTGGTCTTCAGCAGCCTGTCGAACAATCATTCACTCTATCGGGCGGGCGGACTTTTTCAGCATCCTGTGAAATGTTAATCGACGAGGGGAGCCACTTCCAAGGCTTTTTTCAGCAGGCAATCTCCCGCAACGCCTTGCAACACCATCGGTAACATGGCTGCGTCGATCGCACGCACCGAGAGCACGCGGAAACCCTCCGGGGACTTCTGCCCCTCGAGCTTGAGAGCATGACAGATCTCCAGGGTCCTCCAGGCTAAATTGGACAGAATCTGGTCGGATGCGAGCAGCTTCATGTCCGTGACCGTCCCCTCGATCGCGACCTTTGCCGGAATCCGTGTCTTATCCGTGGGAGGTTCGCTGACGACGGCAAACGCGATCGTTTCTTCGTCTGCCATGACGGATGATACCGTCATGAGGCCCGTGAGTGCGATCAGGTAGCAGCACATGATGGCGGCTGATCGAATCATTCACATCTCTGTTCATCAACCGATATCATCCCCAATATGAAGTATGCCAAGCGCGATTTTCCATTGCAAGAACGGCACGCAGCCGTGGTAGGGTAGTCAGAAGAGTACACATCTTCCAGGAGAGTGAATTATGCCTCATGATTTCATGCCGGGCTTGGCCGGTGTGCCGGCTGCCACTTCGTCGATCAGCGATGTCGACGGCCAACGCGGCATTCTCGAGTACCGCGGCATTCGAGTCGAAGCTCTCTGCGCGGGCTCGTCATACTTGGAAACGGCGTATCTGCTCCTCTTTGGGCACCTTCCTTCAGCGACCGAGTTCCAACAATGGATCACCGACGTCACTCATCATCGGCGCATCAAATTTCGCATCCTTGACTTGCTGAAGTGCTTGCCCGAGCAAGGCCATCCGATGGATGCCCTCCAGGCGGCGGTGGCCGCGCTCGGCATGTTCTACCCCGGCCGAAACGTCAAGGACGTCGAGAATAACTACTGGAGCGCGGTGCGCCTCGTCGCGAAATTACCGACAATCGTGGCGGCCTGGGCGAGGCTTCGCCACGGCGATGCTCCCATTACCCCTCGGGACGATCTGGGGTTCAGCGAGAATTTCTTCTACATGTTGACGGAATCCGTGGCCCCTCCGGTGTGGGCCGAAGTATTTGATGACTGTCTGATCCTCCACGCCGAACACACGATGAACGCGTCCACCTTTACAGGATTGGTGACGGCGTCGACCCTGGCCGATCCCTATACCGTCGTGGCTTCGTCGATCGGCGCCTTAAAGGGACCCTTGCACGGCGGCGCAAATGAAGAAGTGGTGGTCATGCTCAGAGAAATCGGCACGGCCGATAAGGCACGGCGGTACGTTGAGCGAGCTTTGCAAGAAAAGAAAAAACTGATGGGATTCGGGCATCGTGTCTATAAGGTCAAGGATCCTCGCGCAACGGTGCTGCAGGAACTCTGTCGGCGCTTGTTCAAGGAATGCGGAAGCTCACCTCTATATGAAATCGCAATGGAAGTGGAAGCGGCAGCCGGACAATTACTGAATAATAAGGGCATCTATCCCAACGTCGATTTTTACTCAGGCATTATTTACGACAAGATGAGTATCGATGTGGACCTCTTCACTCCGCTCTTTGCGATGGCGCGCGTGTCGGGCTGGCTTGCGCATTGGCTGGAACAGTTGCGCGAAAATAAACTGTTCAGGCCCGATCAAATCTACTCCGGAGAACATAACCGGCCCTACGTGCCCATCGAGCATCGATAATCCCCGTATTTGCGAGTCGGTCCAACCCCTTGACTTCTTCCTGGGTCGATTTATCTAACGACCATACAGTTGAATCGGCGCCGCGCCAGCGCAGATAACCTGAATCTAGATAAAATCGAGAAGGAGGAGGTTCACTATGACACTTGTACGATGGGATCCATTTCGTGAACTGGAGGAAGTTTCCGATCGGCTGAATCGCATGTTTGCGCGTCCTGCAACGTCCAGAACCAACGGGAAAGAGACCATGATCGTGGCCGATTGGACTCCGTCTGTCGACATCAGTGAAACTGATGTCGAATACCAAATTAAGGCTGAAATTCCGGATGTCAAGAAGGAGGACGTCAAGGTCACGCTGGAAGATGGAGTGCTTACGATTCAAGGGCAGCGCAAGCAGGAGAAGGAAGACAAGGGGACGAAGTATCATCGAATCGAACGATCCTATGGCAGTTTCGTCCGCACTTTTGCTCTCCCCGATGTCATCGAAGAGGCAAAGGTCAAGGCAGAGTTCAAGGATGGAGTGCTGAACCTCCATCTGCCGAAGTCGGAGAAGGCAAAACCAAGAGCCATCGAAGTCAAGCTTGCATAAGCCTCTCTTGCAGTAGATGTTCTGAGCGAAGGCCCGCCTGATTCAGGCGGGCCTTTTCATTTGATTTCTTCCACGTCCGACGCCGATCGCACGTCACTCACCGGGCCCTTCGTCCATGGAACATGATGGCCCAATTGGATCTACCGGTTAGGGTCATCTTGGGGGATTGTGTATTCGACGAAAGCGAGTAAAGTCCCCCCAAAACCAGTAGGGGCAAATCCGAAAAACAGGAGATTGACTACGATTAATACTTGAGGAGGTGTTGATGGCTGTCATGCGCACATAAGAAGGCGTGTAGGCACTCCGCCTAGTTGTCGAACTTGTTCAGGCACCTAACATGTTTGATGAGGCGAAGATGAAAACTTTAACCTATTTGCTGATGACGGTCGGATTTGTGCTGGTTCTGGCAGGGATAGTGGCAGTCTTCAACTTCGACCAGCCATCGGATCTATTTTCGTTGGTCTGGTGGATGATTGTAGGCGGATGGTGTCTCGCATTGGCAGGGATGGGAACAGACATGCTGCATGCGTTGAGAATGGCCAAACGCGAAACAGCCTACGTGTTCACACCAGAAGCGGATACTGCGAAAGAAGTCGAAAGGGAAATCACTCGAATTTGATGACGTGAATAGGGAGATGTCACCTAGCCCTTCTATCCGGGGCCGGTAGGGGACGATCGTTCGACTTAACCGGTAACTCCACAGCCCGCCGTGTCAGGCGGGTTTTTCACTTCGTACTCGCCCGTTCCTGCACCACCAATTCTCACATCCCTTCATCAAGGTCGCGTCAATAACCTGCATGCGCTTCGCCGGAAATGTCGGGAGCCAGGACGGCATGCTCTTGTGAAAGCCGGCGGGGTGAGTTTATCATGGCGCCCGCAAGGCACGAGAACCCCCTTATGGAGTACAGCGAATGAAAACGAATCAGAATAATCCATCAGCGACGACCCGAATCGAGCGAGACACAATGGGGGAACTGGCTGTTCCCGCCGAAGCCTATTATGGGGTACAGACAGCCCGCGCTATCGAGAACTTCCCGATCAGCCCACTCCGGATGCCGCGGTCGGTTATTCGGGCGATGGGCATGATCAAGCGAGCTGCGGCTGCCGTCAACCATTCTCTTGGTCTCTTGGAGAAGAAGCCTGCGGATGCGATTCGGCAGGCGGCAACTGAAGTGGTCGATGGAAAACTGGACGCCGAGTTTCCCGTGGACATTTTTCAGACCGGGTCCGGGACGTCTACCAATATGAACACGAACGAAGTGATCTCCAACCGTGCGACCGAACTGATCGGCGGCGCGCGTGGCAGCAAGCTGGTCCATCCCAATGACCACGTGAATCTTGGCCAATCGAGCAACGATGTCATTCCAACGGCCATTCACATTGCCGCGTCGGAACTGATGCAGCACCAGCTCTTGCCGGCACTGACGCGGTTGCACAAGGCGTTGAAGAGTAAGGCCAAGGAATTCGACACGATCGTCAAGATCGGCCGCACACATTTGCAGGACGCCACGCCGGTTCGTCTCGGTCAGGAATTCGGCGGCTACGCCAGGCAGATCGAACTTGGAATCCAGAGGGTCAAACAGGCACAGGGGGCCTTAAGCGAGGTGGCCTTGGGAGGCACTGCCGTCGGCACCGGCCTGAACTGTCATCCGAAATTTTCCGCCAAGGTGATGGCCATCATCTCAAAGGAGACCGGCTGTTCGTTCAAAGAGGCCAAGAATCACTTTGAAGCACAATCGGCGCAGGATTCATTGGTCGAAGCCAGCGGGCAATTGCGGACTCTGGCCGTGAGTCTCATGAAGATTGCCAATGACATTCGGTGGCTCGGGTCTGGGCCGCGCTGCGGTCTTGGAGAGATCAATTTACCCGAGACGCAGCCCGGTTCCTCGATCATGCCGGGGAAGGTCAATCCGGTCATCGCCGAGTCCGTCACGATGGTCTGCGCGCAAGTGATCGGCAATGACGTCACGGTGACCGTCGGTGGCCAGGCTGCAAATTTCGAGCTCATCGTGATGATGCCCGTCATGGCCTACAACCTGCTTCAGTCCATCGAGCTGCTGGCGACCGCCTCCAACAACTTTGCGGTGAAATGCATCGAAGGGATCAAGGCGAACGAGGAACGATGTAAGAGCCTCATTGAAGAGAGCTTGGCCATGTGTACGGCCCTGGCGCCGGAAATCGGTTATGAAGCGGCGGCAAAACTGGCCAAAGACGCCTATAAGTCAGGCAAAACGGTGAGGCAGGTGGCGAAGGAACAGAAAGTCCTACCCGACAAGCGTTTGGCCGAACTTCTCGATCCCTGGCGCATGACCGAACCGGGCGGACCAGTGGGCAGCGCGGGCGGATAGATAGTTGAACTGCTTTTCCGATATGGCTTTGCAGCGGCTTAACGGTATACTGAAGCATGACGAAGTCAGCCGGGCACGGGTGTTCGTTAGCGACGGGAGTTCTAGTCATCGTATCCGCAGGGTTACTGTACGGTTGTGCAACGGCAACGCGCCAGCCGGCGCAAGATGACGTGATTCCTGCCATGGGAACACGCAGCGGGCACTGCTGCTCCATGGCCAGGGGAGTTCCGCGGCAGCAAGCGCTGGCGCAGACGGCCGTGAGATTCCTTGGCAGGTCGCGGATCGATGTGGGTGGCCGGCGCTATGCCCCGGACTGTTCCGGTTTCGTCCGCGGGGTATACGCGACACAGCGGGTCGACTTGTACGGCGGCTTGGGCGAACTGGATGGAGGAAACGGTGTCGGGCGTATCTACACCCATGTCATGGAACACGGGCGAATTCATTATGGCCCGACTGTGCATCCGGGAGACCTGGTCTTTTTTCACAATACGTGGGATTTCAATCGCGACGGCTTGGCGAACGATCCACTCACGCATGTCGGCGTGGTCGAGCAGGTGGAACGGGATGGAACGGTGATCTTCGTGAGTTGGATGTCAGGAGGGATCGAGCGCTATCGGATGAACCTCCAGCAACCTGACATACACAAAACTGCAGACGGACGAATTCTGAACGACTTCATGCGGCGTAAACAGTCGGGCGACACCCAGGGTACCCATTACCTTGCCGGGCGGCTGTTTGCGGCATTTGGAACTCTTGCCCACTAATCCTTGGCGTATGATCGAACGAGGTCATGTCTCGCTTCACAGCCTAGACAGATGGAATTGAGCACGCCAGCCGTTCGCGCGCAACCCTCTTCCCTCCCTCGTTCAGTGACCGGTGCTCCCCGCAAGGCATCAAATGAAAGTCAGACCAGAATCTTGCTGGACATTGTGGAGAGGCTTCTTGTAGATATCCCGCAGGCGATAGTTCCGTCGCTGCCGAATGTGTCTGACGATCACGTACATCCGATACAATCAAACACCGAAATTCTTGGACTCATCATATTCTAAAAGAACGCGGACCTCTCACGCGTTCGGAAAGATCGGCAACTACTACAGATGACAGCTATCGAACCTCAGATCTCATCGAATACGGTTCAGCTCAAGATTGTTCCCCTCATCGCCAAGGAGCTCGGCGTTGGGGCTCATCAGGTCGCAGCCGCGGTGGCGCTACTGGACGAAGGGGCGACCGTTCCGTTCATCGCGCGCTACCGCAAAGAGGCGACCGGCAATCTGAGCGATACGCAGCTGCGCACGCTGGAAGAGCGCCTGCTCTATCTCCGTGAGTTGGAGGTGCGGCGTGCCGCGATTCTGACGTCGATCGAAGAACAGGGGAAGCTGACGGACGCGTTGCGAGTGAGCATCGAGGCGGCGGGGACGAAGCAAGCTGTCGAGGATTTATATCTACCCTTTAAACCCAAGCGGCGTACACGTGCACAGATTGCGCGCGAAGCCGGGCTGGAGCCGTTGGCGGACGCCTTGTTGAATGATCCGGCGCTGACTCCCGAGCAAGAGGCGCTCACATACATCCGTGTGGTCCCCGCCGCTGAAGGGGTGGAGGCCATCAATGTGCCGGATGCCAAAGCGGCGCTGGAAGGAGCGCGGGACATTCTGACCGAGCGGTTTGCCGAAACGGCCGATTTGCTGGCCGCCTTCCGGATGCGCCTGTGGGAACAGGGTGTCTTGACCTCGACGGTGGTGAAGGACAAGGAGATGGCCGAGGACGAAAAGTTCCGCGATTACTATGCCTATACCGAGTCCATCAAGACCATCCCGTCGCATCGGGCGCTCGCGTTGTTCCGGGGCCGTGCCCTCGGCGTATTGAAACTGGAATTGGGTTTGGGAGAGGCGCTTGACGCAGTCGTTCCGCATCCTTGTGTTTCCATGATTGCGGCTCACGCGGGTATTGAAGATCAAGGCAGGCCCGCCGACACGTGGCTGGCTGATGTCTGTGACTGGGCCTGGCGTGTGAAAATTCATCTACAGCTCAGCGTCGAACTGCTGGTGCAGTTACGGGAAGCGGCGGAAGCCGAGGCGATCAAGATTTTTGCCAGAAACCTCCATGAGCTTTTATTGGCGGCGCCGGCCGGTCCAAAGGCCGTTCTCGGCCTGGATCCAGGCATTCGCACAGGCTGTAAAGTGGCGGTGGTGGATATGACGGGAAAATTGTTGGAAACGGCCACGATCTATCCGCATCAGCCTCGCAAGGACTGCCAGGGAGCATTGGGGACGCTCCTGCGTCTCGTCATTCAACATGGTGTGGAGTTGATTTCAATCGGTAACGGAACAGCAAGCCGGGAGACGGACAAGCTGGCGATCGAGGTGATCAAGCTGGTCGCTGTCCAGAAGCCTGAACAGAAGGTGGCCAAAATTGTGGTCAGTGAAGCAGGCGCGTCGGTCTATTCCGCGTCGGCGTTCGCTGCGGCGGAATTTCCCGAGTTGGATGTCAGTTTGCGGGGCGCGGTCTCCATTGCCCGGCGTGTACAGGATCCACTGGCCGAGCTGGTGAAGATCGAACCGAAGGCGATCGGGGTCGGCCAATACCAGCACGACGTCGACCAGCGGGCATTGGCGCGGTCGCTCGACGCCACGGTTGAAGATTGCGTGAATGCAGTCGGGGTGAACGTCAATACGGCATCGGCGCCCTTGTTGGAACGGGTGTCGGGTCTGAACAAGGCGCTGGCCAGGAATATTGTGAATTATCGGGATACGAACGGGCCGTTTGCGAATCGAACGGCGATCCGTAATGTCCCGCGTCTTGGTGAAAAAACCTTCGAGCAGGCGGCAGGCTTTCTCCGCATTCCCGATGGAGACAATCCTTTAGATCGTTCCGCCGTTCACCCGGAAGCCTATCCGGTGGTCGAACGGATTCTGACACGCCTCGGAACCGGAATTGCCGAAGTGATGCGACGGCCGACGGTCTTGAAAGAGTTGTCGCCGAACGATTTTACCGATGAGAAGTTCGGGGTGCCCACCGTGCGGGATATTCTCATCGAACTGGAAAAACCAGGGCGCGACCCGCGTCCAGAATTCAAGACGGCCACCTTCCGAGAGGGAGTTGAATCCCTGAGTGATTTGCAACCCGGAATGGTGTTGGAGGGAGTGGTCACGAACGTAGCGGCATTCGGTGCGTTCATCGATATCGGTGTCCATCAGGATGGGCTCGTGCACGTATCGGCGCTGGCGAACAAGTTTGTGAGAGATCCGCATGAAGTGGTCAAGCCCGGTCAGGTCGTCAGGGTGAAGGTGCTTGATGTCGATCTGAAGCGCCAGCGTATTTCGCTGACCATGCGTCTCGAGGAGACGGCGAGCCGCCCATCTGTGCCGACACAGTCTGGAAACGCGTCGGCACGTGCCTCGCGTGGGCATGGGCCGTCGGCATCCGATCAAGCGGCACGAATGCCCCAGCCGATCGGTGCGATGGCGCTCGCATTGGCCAAGGCGCGGCAAAAGTCATAACGAACATCCTGCAGGGTGCTGAGAAATCCCGCCAGCGGCGTTCTCGCATCGCTCAGGGGTTCAACGTACCGGAGCATACGCCTCACCCCTTCGCTTGCTGCGGTCTTGCCTGTGGAACGGCGCGTCTTAGCGGGCCGGGGTGAGCGGGTGAGAAATATCAGCCTTTTTGAGCACCCTGCGTGGCTCCAATTTCTATTAGCAGGTGTCCTCTCTTTTTACACCTTCGACGGGTGGTATTGAGCAAGCGTCTGTTCGTGAGCCACCCTCGATCTCCCTTCTCCTTCCTTGCTACCCTCGTGGCTGGTGTGTTTTTCAAGTAGTGGGGTCTCAGCGCCTGTCCTGCGACCTGCATGGAGGCTCGGGCTACCGCACGTGCCGAACAAAGCGATCCGCGCAGCGGACGGCGAGCACTGTCCGATGCTGCATTCATGTGAACCATGGAATGCAGCGAGTTGCGCAGTCGAGCGTGCGTGAGGCCTGGTGCGGTCGAGCCGGAGTGCGGGAGCCGATAGGCGTTGAGACGCCTACCCGCACTTACACCGGCCACTTTTCCTCGTTCCACGCCATGTCCCAAAACATCCACTCATACCGAGAACTGATGATGAAGGACTCTTCCATCCGCCGCAGTTCCTCTTTGCCCGCCGTCTTGGCCCACTGATCGACTTTCTTCCGCATCCATAGTTGCACTTCGGCAAACTCCGGCGAGGCGTAGAGCATGAGCCAGTCACGGTAGGGGTGATTCTTGGCAGGGGGGCCTTTTCTCAATAAATGCTGTCCGACCACACAATAGACCCAGGCGCAAGGCAGGGCGACGACGGCAATTTCCGCCGCAGTCCCCGAAGCGGCCACGGCCAGCATGTGTCTGGTATAAGCGTGGTTGGTCGGCGCCATCGGAACCGACGTCATCTGTTTCGCTGTCAGCGCCCATTTCTTTCCGTAGCTTTCATGCAGACTCCGCTCTACGACAATTGTCTCCTCCGCCAGCTTGTTGAACCGCAGGCTCGCGTCGGAATCCGGCGCCTTCTGCGCGGCGGCAGAAAAGACGCGGGCCAGATCCCCCAGGAACCTGGCGTCTTGCAGAATGTAATACTGGAATTTCTGTTCAGGCAGTGTGCCGTTGCCCAGTGCGACGACAAAGGGATGGCTCAACTGGGCATTCCAAATTGAGTTGGCAAGCTTTCGCAGGTGATTTGAGAATGACATGCATCTCTTCCTTTCTGGCGACCCTCTCACTGCTCGTGAGGGATGTCCGGCTCAACACTGGCGTAGCGTCAAGACATGTTCCTGTTTCACAGGTAAGGAACCCATGGTCTCGGCAAGCGATTCATGCCGTCCAGCGCGGCCACCTTGTAACATTCGGCCAGGGTCGGATAGTTGAAGACCGTATCGATGAAATAATCGATCTTGCCGTGAAAAGCCATGACCGCCTGCCCGATGTGAATCAGTTCAGTTGCTCCTTCGCCGATGGCATGAACGCCAAGCAGATGTCTGGTATGGCGATGAAACAACAGCTTCAACATGCCCATTTCGTCGCCGATGAGCTGCCCGCGCGCGATCTCTTTGTAGCGGGCGATGCCGATGCCGAAGGGGATTTCTGCTCGCTTGAGCTCTTCCTCATTCAGGCCCACCATGGAAATTTCCGGAATGGCGTAGATGCCGTAGGGGAGGAGTGAGTTGTCGAGCCGATCCGGGTGGCCGAACGCATGACAGGCTGCGTGACGACCTTGTTGCATGGATGTCGAGGCCAAGGCCGGAAAGCCGATGACGTCGCCTGCGGCGTAGATGTGTGGAATTGCCGTTTGGAAGTGTTCGTTGACGGCCAAGCGTCCACGATCATCCGGTTTCAATCCTATGGCATCCAAGTCGAGCGATTGTGTCGCCCCGACTCGCCCAATCGCATACATCAACGTCGAGGTGTGAATCGGTCGGCTGTGGCGTAGGGTGACCTGGATGGACTTGTCCCGTGCCCTGTTGATGGCCACGGCTTCTTCATCGTGATACAGCGTGACTCCGATATCTTTCATCTGTTGCTGGAGCGTGTCGATGATCTCGGCGTCGACGAACTCCAACAGCCGCGGGCGTTTGTCGATGAGGGTGACGGGAACTCCAAGAGCGGCGAGCATGGAAGCGTATTCCGTTCCGATCACACCACCTCCGACAATGACGATGGAGTCGGGAATACGCTTGAGAGTCAGGAGCCCGTCCGTATCAATGATCGTCCTGTCGTCGAACGGAATGTTGGATGGCCGGGCCGGTTCCGTCCCGACCGCAATGACGACGAAGTCTGACGTCAGTTCGAGCGCACCGCGGGTCGTTTGTATGCGCAGGCGGTGAGGATCGATAAAGCTCGCTGAACCGTAAAACATGTCGACTCGATTCCGGCCCATCTGATTTTGTACGATCTGAATCTCGTTCCTGATGACATGATTGGCCCGAAACGCGAGATCTTCGATCGCGATGGTCTTTTTCAAACGGTAGGTGGCACCGTAGACGCTGCGTTGCCGGAATCCTGAGAGATAGAGGACCGCTTCTCGGAGTGATTTGCTGGGAATCGTACCGGTGTTGATGCAGACACCACCGACGACCGTCTTTCGCTCGATGATGGCGACCTTTTTGCCGAGTTTGGCCGCCTGTATCGCGGCTTTTTGGCCGGCCGGTCCCGTACCGATGACGAGTAAGTCGTAATGAGCCATCAGAGCCTTCGGACAACAGAGGGGTGGTCGAGCCTAACGAACGACTATCTGCTCGCCCGTCGTTTCAGCTCCAAGGACCGTCCCCTAGCTCTCCGTGATCAATCGCCTGGCGAACTGGAAGGCTTCTTCCAAGTCCGGCAGCTGGGAGAGTTCCGGAGTGATTTGGAGATAGCGAATGGTGTTCCTCTTGTCGACAACGATGACCGCTCTCGTCAGCACGTGTGGACCTTCCAAGAAAAGGCCATGCGCTTTGCCGAACTCGCCGCCTCGGTAGTCGGATAGAAACGTCACATTGGCGATGTTCGCATCCTCCGCAAATCGCTTCTGGGCAAAGGGAGTATCGACGCTGACCGTGATGAGTTCCACCATTTTATCGAGGCCTTTGTTCCGTTCGCTCAGAAGATGGGTCTGTTGTTCACACACCGGGGTATCGAGCGACGGGACCGTGCTGATGATCCGGACCTTTCCCGCACCCTTGGTCTCCACGATGTTGACGAGCGAGAGATCGTTCTGCACCACGTTCACGTCGCGCAGCGTGTCGCCGATTTTTACGCCGTTACCGGCCAGTGGAAGCGAGTTGCCCTTGAATAAGACATTGTTGCCTTCCCCCGCGACGACGCTCCCATCCGCCACCGGGATAGTCCTGTACGCGAAGGTATTGCCCGATGAACCTCCGGTGGCCTGACACCCGACGAAGCCAAGTGAAATGAACAGTGCTGCGCCGATGAACCCATAGAATCGTGTCCGCATCATGTGCTCCTTTGTGGGGAAACAAGTGATCATCGGTCTCATGAGGACGATCTGTTCAGGGTGATGATTCAATATACGTGATCAGCGATCGGTTGACCAGATCAGGGCGTTCCCATTGCGGCATGTGGCCGGCATCGGGAATTCTGACGAACTCTGATCCACGAATTCTATGGTGAAGTTCTTCGCCCACGGCCATGGGAAATAGCCGGTCGTATTCACCCCAGATAATCATTGTTGGGTGTGTGATGGAGCTGAGGCGTGGAGCAAAATCGGTTTCCCAGGAAGGGATGGCGTTTCTCACGGCCATGATGGGTTTTATGATACCAGGACGGCGGCGATTGCGGTTGGACCGTTCGATAACCGCCGGCGTGAGAAGGTTGTGATCATGGACGATTTCCTTCAGAACGGTCTCGGTGACCAGTCCGCCGAACAACCAGTTGCCGAGGGATACCAGCCAGGAAGGGGCTCGAGATTCCAGAGCTTGCCTGAAAGATCGACTGGTGAGCTTGGCTATGACGTGAGACGGTAACCCGCTGATGAGCACGAGTTTGTCGATACGGGTCGGATGGGTCAATGTCATTCCTATGGCCAACCCGGCGCCCATGGAATTACCGATCAGGCTGGCTTTCCGGATCTGCAGGGCATCCATGAATCCGATACAGAAGTCCAACATCTGGTCCGGCAGGTAATCGATGTCGGGTTTGTCGGACAATCCTGAGCCAGGGAGGTCGAGCGTCAGGGTACGGAAATGTTGAGCCAAGGCATGTTGCTGATGTTCCCATTGCCACATGGATCCGCCGAAGCCGTGAATCAAGATGACCGGCGGCCCGGCACCGATATCGAGATACGCGATCCTTTGATCACGGACGAGGACGGTCTTGATTGGGATGCGTTCTACCGGGGTGCGTTCTAAGGTTTCAAAATAGGGTGGAATCTGTACAGGCGTGGCACAGGCGCTCATGAGGTACGATACGAGGCACAGGACGCACAGCGCAAGCCATCCACGTCTGTACGGGTGCGAGGTCGAGCCGGCGGTGGAATTACTCCAATTGAATGACCGTTTCATCCGTCTTTACGTTGTCACCCTCGGCGGTGAGAATCGCGGCGACTCTTCCATCAATCGGCGCCGGCACCCGGCTTTCCATCTTCATCGCTTCGATGATCAACAGGGGATCGCCGACTTTCACATGATCGTCGACCGCGACCAAGACTTTTACCACGCGGCCGGGCATGGGAGGAGCCACATCACCCGGTTTCGACGGCCTGGGACGTTTTGGTTTTCCTCCCGAATCGGTCCCCTGCAACTCCGGCACGCCGGCCAAGACTTCCTGGATGGTTTCGAGCGAGACTTCCTCGAGCTTGTCGTTGACTCGGATGTAGTATGGCTTGCGCCCATCGACCTTTCGGCCGGAGCCGGACACTTTCACATGATAGGTCTCGCCATGCACCGTCACATTGAATTCAACGGGAGCCAGATGCAGTTCATGAGCGGTCGCAGGGCCTTTGGTCGAGCCCAATTCGAGCGGCTCCGGGGTTAAGTCGCCTTTTTCTCGAGCCTCGAAAAAGTCACGCGCGATGGTGGGAAACAGCGCGAACGACAGCTGGTCCTCAATGCTCTGGGCTGAGTCGGGCAGGTCGTTTTTGAGGGCCTCCAACTCGGGCTCCAGTCGATCGGCCGGTCTGGTCTTGATCGGGGTTTCGTCGCCGGTGGCGCGTGCCATCACATCGAGGTCGACTTGACCCGGCGCGCGCCCATACAAGCCCAGGAAATAGTTCTTGGTCTCCGTCGTGATGACTTTGTAACGCTCTCCGGTCAGCACGTTCAGAGTGGCCTGGGTCCCGACGATCTGACTGGTCGGGGTGACAAGCGGGGGATAGCCCATCTCTTTCCGCACGCGCGGGACCTCGTCGAGCACCTCTTTCATCCGGTCCAAGGCATTCTGTTCCGTCAACTGAGCCGCCAGGTTCGACAACATGCCTCCCGGAATCTGCGACGTGAGAATTTCAGCATCGACACCGGTAAAGTCGCTTTCGAACTGACGGTATTTGCGGCGAACGGAGCGAAAGTGTTCCGTAATCGGCGGGAAGGACGCGAGTTCCAGCCCGGTGTCGTAGGGAGTATTCTGGAGCGCGGCGACCAGCGTTTCCGTCGCCGGGTGGGACGTTCCGCCAGCCAGCGGCGACATGGCGGTATCGAGCATGTCCAGGCCTCCAAGTATCGCCATCAGAGAGGCCATGGAGGCCATCCCGGACGTGTAATGCGAATGGAGGTGGAGCGGAACCTTGACGGCAGCTTTCAACCGACGCACCAGATGATAGGCCTCAAGCGGCGCCAGGAGGCCGGCCATATCTTTGATACAAATGGTGTCTGTCCCAAGATCTTCGAATTTTTTCGCGAGATCCACGAACCGATCGATGCTATGAACCGGGCTGACGGTATAGCAGATGGTGGCCTCGGCATGTTTCCCGCAGGCCTTCACTTCACTCACGGCCCGGTCGACATTCCGCACGTCATTGAGCGCGTCAAAAATACGGAAGACATCGATCCCGTTGGCGGCCGAACGCTCGATGAATCGTTCCACCACGTCGTCCGCGTAATGTCGGTAGCCGACAAGGTTTTGCCCTCGCAGCAGCATTTGGAGCTTGGTGTTGGGCATCGCAGCCCGCAATGCCCGAAGTCGTTCCCAGGGATCTTCCTTTAAAAATCGCAGGCAGGTGTCGAATGTGGCGCCGCCCCATACCTCCAGCGACCAATAGCCGACGGCATCGAGTTTTTGCGCGATGGGCAGCATGTCCTCTGTGCGCATCCGTGTCGCCAGCAACGATTGGTGACCGTCTCGTAACGCGACGTCGGTGATCAGGACCGGTCTGCCGACTGCCGGTTGGATCGTGAATTCACCGGAGCGCGGCTTGGCGCTTTTTGAAGTCTTGACCAGCGGAGCGGACGGTCGGGATATTTTCTGCTGTTTTTTTGCTGTTGGTCGTCGTTTCGCCATGACGTCTCGTGCATCTCTCTCGGAATCTGTGCGGGGTGTTGCCCGGGTTACAATCCTTCGTAGGCGGCAATTGCGGCAGATAGGGCCAGCACCAAATCTTCCGGCTGCTCGAATTCGTGATACGAGTACAACTCAGGATGGGTGTCCAGATAGGACGTGTCGAAACGCCCGGCAATAAAGTCCGGCTCCTGCATGATCGCTTCCATGAACGGAATCGTCGTTTTGACTCCACGCAGCACGTATTCTTCGAGCGACCGCCTCATCCGACTTACGGCTTCTTCCCACGTACGGCCTCGGACCGTCAACTTAGCCAGCAGGGCGTCATAGTAGGGCGACACGGTGTAATCTTTGTAGACCGCACCGTCGATACGGACGCCGATTCCTCCCGGAGAAAGGTAGGCGGTGACGGTGCCGGTACAGGGGAGAAAGTTATTCTTGGGATCTTCAGCGTTGATCCGGCACTGGATCGCGTGCCCTTGGAGTATCACGTCCTTTTGCTGAATGTCGAGCGGTCTTCCCGCCGCAATGGAGATCTGATGCCGGACGATGTCGATCGCGGTGATCTGTTCCGTCACCGTATGCTCGACCTGAAGCCGAGGATTCATCTCGATGAAGTAAAACTGGCCGTCTTGATCGAGCAGAAACTCCACCGTCCCTGCGTTGTCGTAATTCACTGCTCGTGCGATGGTCACGGCAGCTTGGCCCATCTCTTCACGCAACTTCGGAGTCAGAATCAATGATGGGGCGATTTCAATCAACTTCTGATGACGTCTCTGGATCGAGCAATCCCGTTCGTTTAAGTGAATGATATTGCCGTGGCGATCACCCAATATCTGAAATTCGATATGGTGGGGGCGTTCGATGCATTTTTCGAGGAATACCCGTCCGTCACCGAACGATGCTTGGGCTTCACGCGAGGCGGCTTCCATGTTTTCGCGGAGTTCCTCATCGGACCGGACCACACGCAGTCCGCGGCCTCCGCCTCCGGCGCTTGCCTTGATCATGATCGGGTAGCCGGTTTTCTTGGCGAAGGCCAGCGCCTCCTTCACGTCGGTGAGATCACCCTTGGTGCCGGGTACGGTGGGGACACCGACCTGTTGCGCAAGTTCTCGCGCCTTGACCTTGCTGCCCATCAGAGTAATGGCATGGGTCGAAGGGCCGATGAACGTAATGCCGGACGCCTGGCAGAGCTCAGCGAACTCCGCATTTTCAGAGAGAAATCCATATCCTGGATGGATGGCGTCGGCACCGATCCGTTTAGCGAGGTCGACGATCTGTTTGCTGTCGAGAAACCCCTTCACCGGACCTGGTCCTACAAGGTAAGACTCGTCAGCTTTCTTCACGTAGATTCCGGTCGAATCAGCTTCGGAATAGATCGCGGCGGTGGCGATGTTCAATTCGCGGCATGCACGGATG
Source organism: Nitrospira sp. (assembly GCA_024760525.1). Classification (NCBI taxonomy): domain Bacteria; kingdom Pseudomonadati; phylum Nitrospirota; class Nitrospiria; order Nitrospirales; family Nitrospiraceae; genus Nitrospira; species Nitrospira sp. The sequence continues at coordinate 2,431,074 of CP060499.1, read as the reverse complement.
ATTCGCATGGCAATTTCACCGCGATTGGCGATCAAGATTTTCTTAAACATGGTTTTCGTGTGGGCCGGCATGAATTTAGAAAAACGAGCGCGTAAGCTAGCATAGGATCAGGAGGTCTGTCGAGGGTGAAGCCTCGCAAGGTAGTCAGAATGGCTCATCAAAAACGAAAGATCGTCGTGCTCCGCCGACTGTCGAACAACGGGGTCGCCACCTCTGTTCTTCTTGTGTAGAATGCCGAAGTTGTTTGTCCTGAGGTTAGACGGTCGCCCGCCTACCGGATCGGCGATTGTCCGCAGTCATTGACGAAGAAAGGTTCTTTTCCGATGACCGAAGCCTTTCCTATGACACAGACGTATTGGTGGGGGCGATTAGGATGGAAGTTGGTTGTCGGTGTCCTATCCCTCATAGGACTGGTCTCGTCTCCGGCATGGAGTGAAACTCCTGCGCCTTCGGTCCACTGGGGTAGCATGTCGTTCCCCGACCAGTATTCCACATTGACTGGAGGGCTGACCCTCAACCGGTTCACCCCGACGGATGGCGTAGGGAACAAGTACGATTCCACGGTGGGCAATACGCTTGGCTTCAACTTGATCACGATGAGTTGGACCCAACATTGGGGTGGAACCTGGCAGGGCTGGAGCACCAATCTCACGGCGGGGATCAGCCCCACCGGTGACGAAATCACGAATTTTCTTCAGAATAAATTCGTGCACCAACTTCGCCAGCTTCCAGCTGTTCCAACTGTGAACGCTCGTAAAGAGACCGACGCCATGATCGATGGTTCCATTACGCGCTGGTTTCCCTTGTTTCGCCCAAAAGTCATGTTTGTGGGCGGCGGGTTCTCCGTCGGCACGATTTATCAACAGGGGTTTCTTCGCGCCGGTATCCGACGAATGCCGATCACGCCGACTCTGTATCATAGTGAAAAATGGGGCGATGTGAGTTTCCGGGCATCCGTCCTGGGACGGATCAGTTATCAAGACAATGGGGCCGTCCTCCACTCGATCAGGCACACAGCCGGACTGGTGCAGCCTTCTATGGCCTTTGGTCAGTATCGGACTACCGAGAATGGTGAAACGATTCCAACGTGGGAAATCGAATTCGCGCTCATGTGGGATTCCGGAATTTTTGTGAATACTGTCGGAAAGAGCCAGGAGCAGTTCGCGTGGGCGATAGCGGCTTCCGCCGGGCCGGTGCGATTCGAAACGTGGAACGACAGCATGGGAAACATCGTACAGCGGGATTATGGTCCCACCTATGGCGCGACGCTGACGGTCGACGTCCTGCGAGTGTGGCAGTACCTCAAAGACTAACGATTGAAATCTTTCCCCAATTCCCCGGCATCATGAGCTCATCCCTTCTCGAGGAAAGCTTTCGAGCTGGTTCTGTCGCTAGGAAAGTCTTCGATGGGTGGCATGCTGAGTCGGGTATCAGAAACTGTCAGTCCATGGGAAATGAATGTCTGGAATTACGCCGTATGAAAGAACAGTGCAGGAACAGCTGGAGTGTCGTAAGCGGTGCGGTGACGCTATGCGTCGTCTTGAGTGCGTGCGCAACCGCTTCCACCAGTCCAGTGAAACAAAAGCGGACTCATGTTGCTGATCAAACAAGCAGGTTGCACTCGCTCGAGAAACAAATCCGTGAGAAGAATAAGCGGATTGAAGAGTTGGAGACACAACTGGCGGCGTTGAAGCTGATCGACCAAGACGCTGGGAAACAGAGGAAACCCTTCGAGCTGCCCTCAATGACGATTCCGATCAAGTGACGGGCCATTGACGTGCAGAGAATGGGAATTGCCGGTTCAAGGTTAAAAGGACTACGGATTAAGGGGCGTGCACGGTTTGGTGCACGCCCCTTAATCTAGCTGTGCTAACTACCGATCTTGCCTCCATCGTCCTTTGTGATGACAATACAGGAAGAACGCGGTCGTCCACCGGCCGCACCATCCGGCCAAGAACTGAACGCCTTGGGATTGAGGGGATCGTTAGGTGCTTCGTTCGGCGTCTCGCCGGGATGTTGAATGCCGACGAACATGGTCTTTTCGTCCGGAGTGACAAACACGCCGGTGATCTCGCACTGCTTGGGGCCCACCAGGAAACGCCGTGTCTCACGCGTAGTCGGGTCCGCGCAGAGCATCTGGTTGTTCCCGAAACCGGCATATGCCCCGCTGTTGATCGTGGACGTCGAGACGTCCGTCTGGATCCAGAGACGCCCACTTGGGGCGACGTAAATCCCATCGGGTGATCCATACTTGTCACCGTTGATCGTGGACCCATGAGTTGGATTGGCGGGATCGCCGCACAGGGCGAAGATATCCCATCCGAAGGTCCGTTCCGAGAAATCATTCGCATAGTACCAGCGAAGGATGTGCCCGTAGTTGTTAATCGAACGAGGGTTCGTCGCATCGACCGGCGGTCTGGCGGAACCGGCGACCGTGCTGCCGTCCGGTGCGTTAGACGACGGCGGCGTGCTGCCGCGCCGGTTGTTGTTGGTCAGTGTGGCGACCACGGTCAGGGAGTCAGGGAATGTATCGATCCATTCCGGGCGATCCATCATGGTGGCGCCGACTGCGTCCGCCGCGGCGCGCGTATTGATGAGGATATCTGGTAATGACCATCCTGCCAACGCCGGATTGTTCGGTGTCAAAGGCAACCATTCACCCGTCCCGTCGGCGTGGAATTTGGCCACATAGAGAATCCCGTCATCGAGGGGACTTTCTCCCAGCAATCGAGCCACCCGCCAACGTTTGTTTGAGACATAGCGGTAAATATACTCGTTGCGCTCATCATCTCCCATGTAGACGACGATCTTGCCGTCTTTTGTCTCTTGGACCCATGCACCCTCATGCTTCAGACGCCCGAGGGCCGTGCGTTTTACGGGTGTCGAGTTAGGTCGGAACGGGTCGATTTCCACGACCCAGCCGAACCGGTTCGGCTCGTTGGGTTCGGCGTCGGCGTTGAACCGGAAATCCGTGGTATGCAGGCGGAATCCGCTTCCGAACGGCGCGATTCCGTAGCGCTTCTCGATGTTGCTTCTCATGTCTGGTGGTCCGACCTTGTTGGTCATGAAGTAGCCGTTGAAGTTTTCCTCGCACGTGAGGTATGTGTGCCATGGTGTAACTCCCATCGCACAGTTGTTCAAGGTGCCAAGGACCCGAGTGCCGGTCGTGTCGGCGGTTGTTCGGAGTCGTGGATCGCCGGAGGCGGGACCGGCGATATTCATGGGAGTCATGCCGGTAATCCGGCGGGCGAACGGAGACGGGCGGACGACATCCCACTCGCCCTTACGGCGCCTGGGGTCCCAGGGAAACCCGGTTCGCTTGGTCACCTCGATGATCGAGACACCATGGGCGTTGAGACATTTATTGGTTTTTTCCTGATCCCAGTTCACGATTCCATCGTCGAACAGCAGTCCATCATCCGTATATTCATTGTTCTGACAGATGAGGCCTCGCTGAGAGCCGATGATCGGGAAATAGACGATGCCATCGTTGTGCATGCCCCATTGCCGCGCCTGATCTGCAGCCGTGTTGCTACCATCCTGCTTGAAAGCCGGACCGTTGGAGACCGGATCGCCCCATGCAATCAGCACGTCAGCCGTGTAACCTGCGGGGACCACGACGGTGTCGGCATCCGATACTGGGATGCCCTGAAACCCGAGCAGAGCGGACCCGTCTGAATGTGCCGAGGCCGGCACGGCTCGCAAGAGGGCGTCCACTCCGCCGAGGGACAGAAACGCGGCGGTCGCGATGCCGTTCTTCAGTAAGTTACGCCTCGACATCCGTGCCTCAAGGACGTCCTCAAAGCGTTCATTGCCCGAGGGATTACACCCCTTGTCATCATCGAGATTTTTCATATGTTTTCTCCATGGACTGTGAGTATCTCAACTGTCATCCGGCTTCCTCAAAGGAACCTGTAGTTTGCAAATGCATGGACGCCGTTCACGGCATCAACGCCTGTGCAACAACTGTAGGATGAGTCGAGGCTGCAGTCCCCGGTTCGCCCCATTCAGTGTTACGGGATTCTGTTGGAGTGCAGTTACTGATCGTTCAGTGAATGATCAGGTTTCAGTAAAGTTTTTCACGAGAGTCTTATTCGTGTCCCGATGCGGGACAAACACTTCAGGATCTGAGCAAAAAAACTCCAAGGTTGGCACTACGAGAATAGGCGGTTATGTGGAAGATAGGGATGAAGAAGCGGAAGAATCACTGTTTGCAACCGCTACTCCGGCTGCTTGTCAAAAACAGATGGTTGAGTCACGACTCCCTGCCATGGCTTCTCTTTCTTCCTGGTCACGTAGAGATGACGGATGAACCAGGCGTAAAGCAGCGACAAAAGCACGAAGTTGCAAATGAGAATACTCGGTGTCGTCCATGGCCAGCCATCGAATTTCCAGTTAGACAAAGGCCACAGTACTGGAGTTGGGAAAAAGGCATAGGAATGCAAGGGCACGTCGGCTAGAACATGTAGTCCCCATGCGCCAAGTTCCCAGACCGGTCGTTTTAGGAAAAGCCACAGGAGGAAAAAGACTACGAGAAATACGACGAAGCTATGGGTGTAATTGTAGAGATGATGGACGTATTGAGGGATCGTCGACTCCGGGGGAGTGCCGCGACTGAAATCAGGCTTCGGCGACAGGCCGAGTGTGGCCGCGGCATACAGCACCCCGAATGAAAACAAATCGGGAGCCGTCCCGATGGCGAAGGCCAGGCCGAAACTCGATCGGCTCTTACGACCGAACGCAATCGAACCCCAGAGACCGTGTGAGACGAAATCCATCCAATTCCCTTGCCAATGTGGATCGGCGGTAGTGTATCACGGATACATGGAATAACTGGGCGGTCGGTTATGTTGCACGCCGGGTTCCAACGAATGCGCCGAGGCGTGCGGAGATGATCGATGGGACAGAGAGCACGGAGAACGCAATCACGCCAAGGGGCAGGAGATTACCCGGCCCTTCGGTCAACAAGAGCCAGAAAAACTGGCCGCACAGGGGAAGGGCACCCCATCGCCATGATTTGTATGGTTCAAGAAAGCCGAATATGGCAGACGCGAGGCAAACGATCGGCATGCCGATCTGATAGTACAAGGCGGAGTCAAAGGCCTCTCTCCTTCCCGAAGCCATCGAGATGCCGACCCAGATCACAATCCCAATCGTAACAGCCGTTCCGTACAGCCGATAGTTGTGTTTCATGCGAGACCGTTCGATATATGTAGACGCCACAGGAACAGTCTCCGAGTCTACTCTGTCTTATTGGAATCGCGTACGGTTATGGAGTTTTCAGGCACGAGGCGTGATCGGACAAAAGAGACTGAGTAGAACCGGAGGGGCAACGGACGGATGGATGACTGCTTACGAGGATCGACGGCGGGAGGCGGCCTTTGGACTCTTCTTCGGTTGAAGGGGAACCAACATTTTGCGCTTGGCATCGACGGTCCGAATATCTTCGACGGCCGTCACTCGCTCGACGGTCACAAAGATGTCGGCGACTCGTCGTAATGGCCGGACACAAAAGCTCCAAAAGAACCTGCCATCCCCATAGTCTCACGTCCGCTCGTCCGTGGTGTCAGAGGCTTGGCACAGAAAAAATAGTGCTCACCGAATGGGCCTCGCTTCGAGAAGTTCACTCTGAACAGCGAGGAAACGCGATCACCATTATTCGGTATGCTGAGGGGCGGCCGAGGCGGATGGCATGTCTGCGGAGATGCAGGATTGCATGAGTTCGACGCGGCATTGCCATGAGTTGGCCGCATCGTTGACGCGGTTGACCACGTCCGCTGCCTTGACGGTGCCGGAGGTAATGTCTACGAGCACATGATCCGGGACGCGGTTGAAGTAGACGCCGGTCACTCCTGGAATGGCCTGTAAGACGGTGTTCATCTCAGCTTCTTTGCTACTGCAGCCGGAGCCGCTGAGCATCAGGGGCAGTCGTTCCTTAGCAGGCGGATTGGCCACAGCCGGCATCGATGCAGAAAGGCTTGCAATCAGGAACACGGTCGGGACGCATCGTTGGACCGAGAATTGTTGCATGCGATGAACTTTCTTTGCCGACGGAACTGCCTGCTGTGCATCGATAAGATACACAATGAGGCATTCTCTTGTCGAGCCGCTACTTGGCTTGCACCAAAAACGCTTTCGAACGGGCGTTGCCGCCGGCGGCGACGACATCGATGAAGGACATGCCCGGCTGTATATCGGGAACCGTGGCTTCGATCGTCCGATCGTTCACGAACTTATGATCGATCTTTGTCGAACCGGCCGCACTGAACGCCACGCCACGAAAACAATCCTTCGTGCCGAAGTTTTCGCCCTTGATCGTGATGGTTTGTCCTGGCTTGGCTTCGTCCGGCTCCACTGTGGCGATCTTGGGTTTCCTGCTACTATCGCAGACGGGATCCTTTTCGAGTTTCTGCTCGTCGTGCCCCTTGATCGATTCCGTCTCAAACAACGTATATCCGGCGCCGTCGACGACAGACCCCTCTTCGGCGAATGAGCCGGGCGGAAAGAAGGGAATCGCCAGCAACGAGATCATGATGAGGGACGGCAGGGATCGGGGAGTCATCGGGACCTCCTTTCGGATTTACTTGCTCGGCATGGGCACATACGTTTCTCCGATGATCGCTTGACCGGGCGGAGACAATGCAAATTTGGTAAAGGCATCAACCAGGGGATTTGGCTCCTTATTAGCCAGCAGCAGCAGAGGGCGTCGCAGGCTGTACCGCCCATCTTTTACCGTCGGTATTTCAGGCTCGACTTTATCGACTTGCAGTAATCGGACGGCGACACCGCCTGAGACCACGGAGAGACCGGTGCTCAAGGAGATATACGATGCAGCAGACAAGGGAGGAAGGGTTCCAACGACGGTCTTGACGACTGTCTCATCTCCACCGATGACTTTGGCGTTTCCAGGAATTTTCCCAGGGATGCCGAGTTGAGACTCGAAGGCCTCGCGGATGTTTTGATTGTGCGGCCGGTCGATCAGAAGGATCTTGGTCTCTGGTCCGCCCAGTTCGGACCATTCTTTGATTTTTCCAGAAAAGATGTCGGCGGCCTGTTGCTTCGTGACTTCCTTGGTGAAGTTGGACAAGTGGACCAGAATGCCGATACCGTCCCAGCCGATCTGGGTGCCCATCAGCGCTGGGTCCTCGGCTCCTGTCACGGCAATCTGTGCGTGGCCGGTTTTGACCAACTGCAACGGCTTGGAATCCTCGTCCCATAGAATATCGATATAGGCACGAGGGTTGGCTTTCTCAAACGCGCGCGCCAGCGCTTCGATGGTGGCTTGCTCCGGTCCATTGCCGGCGATGGCAAGGCTTCCGGCAGTTTGGGCGACGGCAAATGCAGGCGACTGGCAGAGGAGCAGGCCGATGAACAGCCCGCTGACGAACAGTTTTGCGGGCATCATCCTTCCCAGTTCCAAGGGAAGCCACGACCGACTTGGTACGGTGCAGCCACGAAGTCCATCCATGGTTATGATCCTGGATTGGACCCCTCGCTCGAACAGGAGTCTGATTCGGATGACATGTTCGGCGGCGGCACATTGCGCTGTACATTTAAAGGCGGCAACTTAGAGAATCGCTGCATCCGTTCATTGACCATTGCGTTGGCCTTGATCTCAGAAAACCCGGGTTTGCGCTCACCAATGACATTGGATGAGAAAGAAGATAGGAGCCGGGTCGCCTGCCGTGCATGGCAATGGGGACACTCGGTGTCCTCGACCCTCGCATGGACGGACTGAGTGGCTTCGAATTCTTTCTCGCACTGTCCACAACGGTATTCATACAATGGCACGGGGGCTGTCCTTTCTTCCTCTACAGCATGACCTTGCACCGAGAGGAGCCGTTCGGGACTTGACAAGCCGACCTTCAGCAGGCGATCTTGACCGGCTCACAACGTTCCGTTTATTGTAACAACTTACTTAGCCAAACTACCAGCTTCAGAGGAGGGTGTCGATGTCAGTGCTGATTCGACGATACAAAGGCAACAACGGCATGATGCAAGAAGAACGGATCGACGATGAAGATCGAATCGAGCGCTACATGAGGCTCTTCGAGAAGGACGACGTCAAGAAGTTACAGACCGGTGTGAAGGTCTTCATCGAGAAGGATGAGTGGCAGCTCCTTCCTTGAGCCAGTACGGGACAGAGGCAATAGGGAATGGATGCGCCTATCAGTGGGCCGATCATTCCTGTTCCTCATCCTATTCGCCCATCGCTGATTTCTCATGATCTACTGGGTTCACATTGCCCGCGCGATCGACCGCGTGACGCTCCACCGAGACCGTTGTTCAGAGGTTCCGTCCACTGTGACCTCCAGCGATTTTTGGGAAGGGGGATGGTTCGATTATCCCGATAAAGAACGGGCGCTCCGCGCCATGGAGCAGGCGGGAGTGAATCGGCAGCGGATGTGCCCGCTCTGCAAGCCATAGATACATAACGCGCTGAGTCCGCAGTGCTCAGTGCGAGTCGCGTCGTCCGATTGTTGGCTCAAACCTCATGCTCGCTACCCGGCACTTTTTAATCCATGCCGCGACTTGCACTCCTGCTGACCACCGTTATCTGGGGAGCCACATTCCCGGCCACCAAGGCGGCGCTTGAGCAGATCGCTCCGCTGTCTTTCTTGCTGCTCCGATTTTTCCTGGGCACCGTACTCATCCTGCTCTGGCTTGTGTTCAGCCGACGCCGACTGCATTACGATCGTGCGGTGCTAGAGGCGAGTGCGCTCACCACCGTCTTCCTCTTTCTCGGGTACCTGCTGCAAACTGTCGGACTCCGGTATACGAGCGCATCGAGTTCAGCCTTTCTGACGGCGCTGTACGTGATTTTTGTCCCGCTGATCCTGCTACGGATCGACCGGCGAGTCGTGCTGGCCACGGGGATCGCCGTCGTCGGACTATGGTTGTTGGTGAAGCCCACTACATCCATGAATGTGGGGGATTTGATGACGTTGGGCTGCGCCCTCGCGTTTGCAGGGCATATCATTTGTCTTGAGCGCTTCACCCGGCAAGTCGATGCGCCGTCGCTGCTCGTCTGGCAAATGGTGGCGATGACAGTGCTGTTTCTTCCTGCTCCGTGGTGGGAAGAGGTGACATCAAGTTCTTTTGCGCCCACTACCGTCCTGCTGATCGGTCTTGGCGTCACCGGTGTTCTGGCCACGCTGGCGTTTGCTGTCCAAATCTGGGCTCAGCAACTGGTTCCCGCTCAGCAGGTGGCGTTACTGTTTGCATCCGAGCCTGCCTACGCGGCCTGGCTCTCGTGGTACTTTCTCGGAGAGACGTTGGATGTGCAAGGGTGGATCGGGAGCGCGCTCATCTTATTGGCGGTAGTGATCGGTGCGTTTGGCGGCTGACCGTTCCGAAAGGAGGAGTCGTATGGCACAGAAGTTCGGCAATGGACGGTGGGTTTGTGAAGGATTTTTGGACAACCGGGTTGAGGGAACCGTCGTTGGACAGGTTGTGTTTGCCGTGATCGGTCCGGTGGATTTTTATTTACGCGGAAACTTCAAGACGGATATCGCCGGAGAGGTGATTCGGTTCCACAACGGTCGGTTCGAAGACGACGAGATGGCGGGACAGGTGATCGGCGATATGGCGAACCCGCAGATCGGAACGGTGAACCTCATTTCGCTGGATCCGCACCCCAACCTGGAGCCACACCCCTATGTCGAGTGGTTCACTCTCAGAAACGACCATTATCGCTTCGAGCTGCGTCCTGGTGACGCATGGGTGCTGTCTGGTGAGGAGCAGAAGTCGATTGATGGGGAAAGCCGTCGAATTCGAGAAACCTTGGCTGATCGGGCGTCTGATCAGCCAAGGTCCGACGATGGACCCGATTGGATCTAGCGGGTTAGCTCGAGTTGAGGCTGCGAGGCTGGAAGCTCCGTGGCCTCGGTAAGCGCCACTTCAATCTTCTTTTTGAGCACGCTACGGTCGGAGTCTTGCTTGGTTTTTCCTTCACGCACATACTCCGGGACACCTCGGACATCCCAGACGAGTCCTAACCACTCCAGCCCTTTCAGGCAGTAGTAGCTCATGTCGATTTCCCACCAGTAAAAGCCTTGTCTGGTGGAAGCTGGGTAATAATGATGATTGTTGTGCCACCCTTCTCCCATGGTAATCAGAGCCAGGAAGAAGTTGTTTCGGCTGTCGTCGCCGGTTTCGTACCGTTGTGACCCGTAGACATGTGACAGAGAGTTGATGGTGCAGGTCCCATGAAACAGTGCCACGGTCGAGATGAAAAATCCCCAGATCAGCATCTGGGGTCCGTTGGTGCCCAGTCCGGGTGCAAAGGCTTCCAACAACTGGCCGAAGCCGAACATTCCGAACCCGGTGATGGTGGGAACGAGGACGTCAAATCGATCGAGAAACCGCAGCTCCGGAAACTTTGCGAAATCGGCGATTCCCTTGAGACGCGGAGCGTAATGGGTTTGCGACATCACCCAGCCCATGTGTGACCACAGGAATCCCCCTTGGCGTGGGGAATGCACATCGTCCGGTGTGTCGGATGCGATGTGGTGATGACGATGATGACCGGCCCACCACAAGGGACCGCGTTGCGCGCAGGAGCCGCCCAATAACGCAAATAAGAACTGGACGGTGCGGGAGGTCTTGAAGGTGCGATGCGAGAAGTATCGGTGATACCATCCGGTGATCGCAAACATACGGATGTAATAAAACCCGATTGCCACGGCGACCGCGGTCCAGCTCCATCCAACCCAGAGCACTCCCAGGCACATCAGATGCACGGCGATGAAAGGGATACTACGTACCCAGTCCACCTTGGGGGGGCCGTCGACTTTTGTGTGTTCCAAGCCCGCCCAGGAGTCAAACCAGCGGAGAAAAGAGTACCAAAATTCCTGGGCTTTAGTCGGGCGAAGCGTTTGCACGTCGGACATACAATTCTCCTCTACGTCGGGGGATCGGCAACGTCACTGTGGTGGGAAACAGGGAGCCGGGGTCCCGATTAAGCTGATGGATCACGCAGAATAGGTTAGGTCAGTATTATACACAGAACGCCAGGAAAAGTGAAACCTGACTTTTTGCGTGGTCCCCGCCGGTGTAATTGTACTGGAATGGGGCCCCCTGTCTACTTATTATCGGAGTTCCTGAATGGCCCCAGAACGCCTTGTTTTCCCGGTTTGACAGGTCTGCCGGTGCGTCTCTAAAATGCGGCTGCGATGAACGACCGATTTCTCAGAGCATGTCGCCGTGAACCCGTCGACTGTACACCGGTGTGGTTTATGCGTCAGGCCGGACGCTACATGGCCGAGTATCGGACTCTGCGCGCAAAACACTCGATCCTCGAAATGTGCAAAACGCCTGAGCTTGCGGCTCAAGTCACCCTTCAGCCGATCGATCGGTTTCCACTGGATGCCGCTATTATTTTTGCCGACATTCTTCTTCCGTTGGAGCCGATGGGACTCAGCCTCGAGTTTGCCGCTGGGGAGGGACCGGTCATCCACAATCCGGTTCGCGACCGAACGGCGGTGGACCAGCTGAAAGTCATCGACGGTGATGAACTGAATTATGTCGCCGAAGCCATTCGGCAAGCGCGACGCGCGCTCAACGGGCGGGTGCCTTTGATCGGCTTTGCCGGTGCGCCGTTTACACTCGCCAGTTATGCGATAGAAGGCGGAGGCTCACGCAACTATTTGCACACCAAGCAGATGATGTATGGGGATCCCACCGCATGGCATCGGCTCATGGACAAGTTCGCGCGGGTGCTCACCGGCTATCTCCGGCGACAGATCAAAGCGGGGGCTCAGGCGATTCAACTGTTCGACAGCTGGGTCGGGTGTCTTTCGGCGGGTGATTATGTCGAGTATGTGATGCCGCACGTCCAGCGGATTTTCGAGGGTCTCAAGCGGGAAGGCGTCCCGATGATTCATTTCGGCACCGGCACGACCGCTATTCTTCGGCAGATGCGTGAAGCGGGCGGCGATGTCATCGGGATCGATTGGCGAATTCATCTGGACGAAGCTTGGACGATGGTCGGGCACGATCGCGCCGTGCAAGGCAACCTGGACCCGCTGGCGCTGTTCGCGCCGCTCCATGAAATCGAACGCAGGGTCGAGGACATTTTGCGTCGGGCCGGAGGGCGTACCGGACACATTTTCAATCTCGGTCACGGGATCTTGCCCACGACACCTGTTGATCATGTGGCCGCGACGATCGACATGGTGCACAAGCTCAGCCAACGGTGAGCAAGCGCGTGAAGCGTCCCTCGTGAAATGTACCTCGATATAGCGAACTTCATCGTCTTGCGAACGACGAAATACGAGATACGAACGACATAGAACAATGCCGGAGACGACACGTCACACTGCGGTTTTGCTCATGGCCATGGGCGGGCCCGATTGTCTGGAGAACGTCGAACCGTTTCTGCGGGATGTTCGAGGGGGACGGCCGACACCTCCCGAGTTGGTGGAGGAAATTCGTGAACGGTACCGGGTCACCGGCGGAAAATCCCCGGCCGTCGGCATCACTCAAGAAGTGGCGAAGAAATTGGAACAGCAACTGAACAAATCGGGCGACGGGCGATACCGCGTGCACGTCGGGTTGCGTCATTGGCATCCCTTCATCAAAGAGACATACGCCAAGCTGCTGAAAGAATCGCCGGAGCAGATTATCGGGGTGTGCATGGCTCCTCAACAGTCCTCACTGAGCACCGGAGCGTATCGAAAGAAAGTCGAAGAGGCTCGTACTGAGTTGGAGGATCGTACCGGCGTGACTTATCCCGACAGCTGGCATCGGCATCCTCGGCTGATCGGTGCTATTGTAGACAATATCCGGCAAGGGCTTCTCGCATTTCCATCGGCTGTGCAAGCAACGGTGCCGGTGCTCTTCACGGCCCATAGTCTTCCCGAACGGATTGTGGCGATGAAGGATCCATATCCAGAGGAGGTCAAGGGCACGGTCGAATCTGTGACCCGGCTCTTGGGGAGTCAACCGACCTACTTCGCCTATCAAAGTCAGGGGCGGTCTTCTGAGCCGTGGCTGGGGCCCACCGTGGAGGAGATGCTCGATACGATCTGCCGGTCAGGACACCGACATGTCTTGGTGGCCCCCATCGGGTTCATTTGTGACCACGTGGAAACTCTCTTCGACATCGATATTGAATTAAAGCAGTTGGCGGCCAACAAGGGTATGTATCTCGAGCGCATGGCCATGCTGAACGACTCGCCCGCACTCATCGAGACGTTACGCGACGTGTTGACGGTACACGAATCCTCTCTCCGCATTCCGTCGTGACTCGACCACGCACAGTCGTGATAGTGGGTGGCGGCATTTCCGGCCTGGCCACTGCGTTTTCACTGCAAGAGCAGGCAACAAAGGCCGGCCTTCCCATCCGTTGCACAATCCTCGAATCTGAATCATCCTGGGGCGGAAAGATCGTCACTCACCGGATCGGCGAGATTGTGACGGAAGCCGGACCGGACTCCTTCCTCTCCCAAAAACACGCCGGTCTTGAACTGTGCACGAAGTTGGGACTCGCCGATCAGCTCATCAATACCAATGAGACGGCCAAGAAAGCCTGTGTCTTGCAGGGTGGACGGCTGCACGATTTACCCGAGGGCCTGCTCTCATTTGTTCCAAAACAATTGGGAGTCTTCCTGCGAAGTGGGCTGCTCACTTGGGCGGGGTTGATTCGCATGGGACTGGAGATCGCTGTTCCGCCAGGTTCGCGCACAGGCGATGAGTCGTTGGCTGATTTCCTTCGCCGACGGTTCGGCCCACAGGCATTTGAGCGGGTATTGGAACCGCTCATGTCCGGGATCTACGCGGGGGATGCCGAGCAGATGAGCCTGCGAGCCACGTTCCCCCGGTTCTTCGAGCTGGAACAGCAGCATGGGAGTGTCGTTCGCGGCATGATGGAGGCCAAGAAAGCTCCCTTGCCGCCGTCGTCAAGCCATCCACGGCGGACGATGTTCATCAGCCTGAAAAACGGACTGGGAGACCTCGTGAACGCCCTGGTGCAACGGTTGGCGCAGCAGGGTGTGGAGCTTCGCTGGGGTTGCCGAGTCGAGGCGCTGAGGGTGAGATCGCATGAATTGGGCCGTTGGATGTATGACCTTATTCTGCACGATGGATCGGCGCTTTCCGCGGAAAGTGTGGTTCTGGCGACACCGGCGTATATTGCAGCGGACCTGTTGCGTCCGTTGACGCCGATCGCCGGCGGATTACTCGATATGATTCCCTACGCGTCCACTGCCACGATTGCCATGATGTTTCCTGCCCAGGCCGTGCCTGAGGCGATCGATGGATTCGGGTTCATCGTGCCGCGGATCGAAAGGCGGGATTTGATCGCGGCCACCTGGACTTCGCGCAAGTGGCCCCATCGTGCGCCGGTCGATCGACTACTGGTACGCTGTTATGTTGGCGGGGTAGGGCGTGAAGATATTCTGCAACTGGACGACAACGCCTTGACGGGGAAAGTACGTACCGAACTCAGTGACATATGCGGTATCAGTGCGGAGCCGAGTTACACAGAAGTGAACCGGTGGTGGAAGGGGATGCCGCAGTACACGCTCGGCCACCTCGACCGATTGGCGCAACTCGATGCGGCAGTGGGCCGCTATCCTGGACTCGTCCTCACAGGAGCCGGTTATCGTGGAGTCGGTATTCCCGATTGCATCTCCGACGGGACGGTCGCAGCCGGGCGGGTCATGCGGGATTTACTCGGCGGAATCGGCAGCGATGGTCGACGTACCGTGGATCTGGACTCAGCCTAACTCTCTCAATCTCCCTCACCCTCATCACTGATAGATCCAGGTTTTGGTCAACGGGAATTCGGTCGGGCCGGCGGCTTCCTGGCGGCTGGCAAGCATCTGATACACGTTCAGCCAGCCCTGCGAAAAGGCCAGCGATGAGCCTGCCAAGTACGTGCGCCAGATACGCAGGGTCCGTTCGCCGATCACTTCTCGGGCAGTGCTTAACCTCCCTTCCAGTTTGCGCGACCAGTGTGCGAGTGTCAGGGCATAATGTGGTCTCAGGCTTTCGACATCGTAGACTTCGAACTGCTGTCTGGCCATCTCACGGATCACTGCGTGGAGATGGGGTAATTCGGTGTGGGGGAACACATATTTGTCCATGAACTCACTCACTCCGGATCCCACGGTGCGGCCGTCGGCGTCGGATGAGGTAATCCCGTGGTTCATGAACAGCCCGCGATCGCGCAGCAGGCAACGCGCCACGCCAAAGTAGGTGGAGAAATTCTTTTGACCGACGTGCTCAAACATTCCAATACTCGAAATCTTGTCAAAGGTGCCTTCCCCGAACCGTTCCGGTGCATCCCGGTAGTCCAATTGCAAAACCGTGACCTGTCGATCGAGCCCCGCTGCCTTGATGAGTTCCTTGGCTAAGGCGAACTGGTTATCCGAGAGTGTGATGCCGACAGCTCGTACTCCGTAACGCTGTGCAGCATGCAGAATCAGCCCGCCCCAGCCGCAGCCGATGTCGAGAAAGCGTTCACCGGGCTGAAGGCGTAGTTTGCGGCAGATGTGATCGAGCTTGGCTTCTTGCGCGACGTCGATCGTTTCCTCGCCGGTCTGGAAATACGCGCAAGAGTAGACCATGCGCGTATCGAGCCAGAGCCGATAAAAGTCATTCCCGACGTCATAGTGATGTTTAATGTCATCCAGATCCTGTTTCGGTGTGTGGCAGGCCGATGAGGCGGGGATCCGAGCCGTTGCCGGCGAGCCGCCGGCTTCCACAAGGCGCTGAGCGCCGGCGATCACAGACATGATGTCGCCGTCGATATCGATGCGGCCATCGACAAAGGCTTCGCCGAGTGATCCGAGGGTTGGATGGGTCAGTACCGACAACAAGTTCGGATCACGGATCGCCATCACGACTCGAGGTTCTTGGCCGAAGTTGAGACGTGAGCCATCCGGGAGGACGAGGTCGAGCGGTTGACCTCCATTTGCTCGGACTCTTCTTGCCAAACGCTGGATTCCATGACTCACTGCCTTGCCGACAATTGTCCGGGTCGTCTGGGAGAGTAAACCGCCACGGGACATCATGACCTCCTTTGGGCTGTGACCATCATGAATTCCCAATCGAATGCGTGTATTGCCGGAGTTTCGATTATGGAACACGCGTATTCTATTGATATATCCGGTGGAAGCAGGCGCTGAGAACGCTCCAGTACCCTGAGAACTCCAAGGTATGATTTTGATTGACCTTTACGAAGAATATGCCAGATAGGTCTCATGCAAATTCAAGAGGTTCCGGAGACAGTACAGATGAACACTGGAAGCATCTGAGGCAAAATTCCCCACGTGAAAAGGCGCTCACTGAGTAATATTGCGCCAGTACGACTGACGATCGTCGCTTATGAGGGTTGTCTATCAGGGAAGGATCACGGTCTGCTCAGGATAACCGAGTTCTTTAAGTGTCGCTTCCAGAGAGTCGACCATCGGAGGGGGACCGCAGAGGAAAATGCGGGTGTCGGCATCGGGAGCGGGAAGGTGTCGGCGCAGGATGTCACGGGTAAGTCGGCCTGAGCTACCCGACCATCCGGGCGGGGGCTGTTCCAACACGTGGTGGCAATGAAAGTTCGGATAGTCCCGGAGAGCTCGCTCCCACTCCCGTCGAAAGATAATGTCCGATTCTGTTTTGTTGGCGAAGAGCAGGAATAACTCTGCATCGATCTTTTTGGTAAGAATCCAGCGAATGATGGAAATCATCGGCGTGATGCCGGTGCCTCCGGCCACGAATCCCACTCGTTTTGCCATGCCGTCCACCCAATGGCCGCCCGGGTTCGGTCCGCTTATCAGGATGCTGTCTCCGATTCCCCGATCATGGAGAAACTTGGAGACGAGGCCGGTTTCGTAACGCTTGACGGTCAGTTCGAAGAAGCCGGTCGTACCGGGCAGCGAGGACGGCGTATACGGCCGTTTGAGGGCTTTTTCGTTGATCGTCGCATGGACGTAGAGAAAGTCGCCGGGCAGCATATCCAGCGTCGCATCGGTGGGGAGTTCGAACCGGAAGGTCTTTGTGTCATGCGTGTCGATCTCGATCGCCGTCAGCCTGTACGGACTCGGCGTTTTCGTCTTGATCCGGGTGACAGATTCCATGATGGAACGCATCATACGGGGTCACATCGATAGACGCAACAAGCCGCGGTCGGTTTGGTATCAATGCTGCTGTACGAGTCTGCATCGGTTCGAAACACAGGAAAGTGGAAAGAAGCAAACGATGGTGTCGGCGACGTATTGTGTCGGAGGGCGCTTGAGCAGACAGCACGATGAATTGTGACTTCATCTGCCGGAATGCAGCCCGGTTTTGCTTCGGCAATAGTTCAATGGTCAAACATCAAACGGGGAGGGTACGTGTGTCACGGGCAACAATGAGTAAAACAACCTTCCGGATTTAACGGTAAGGGTCTGGGTGGTGGAGTGCACCATCCGGACCGATTGTTTCACTATCACCGGTTGGATTTCTTCGCTCATCTGCGGCTTGGATCAGAAGTCTGATCCTCGTCCAAACTCGCAAGGACCGGCTGAGCCGCGGTAATCTTCCGTTCAACAGCCTGGGTCAGCCAGTGCCGCGCCTGTTCCGTATTTCTTGCCACTCCGCGTCCGTAGGCATACATGACGCCGAGAACATACATCGCTTGTCCGTTGCCGGTTTCGGCCAAGCGCTGGAGACCGTTTGAAGCTTTCCTGTACCAGGTTACGGACTCGGGCGCTTGCGGTCCATTCCGTTGTGCATAAAAACGTCCAAGACGATATTGGGCAAATGCATCGCCCTGTTCGGCGAGCTGAGCATCGACATCCGGATTCGGCGCCGACTTCCCCGTCGGTAGACTTGCCGGCGATCTCTGATTACCCGAAGGCGCCATGGTCCGATCCGGGGGGAGACCAGATGGAACGGAGGGGCTGGTCTTGGAGTTTTGGCTGGAAGCCGGCCGCGTCGCGGACTGATCGACATGTGGAGTTGGCGTAGGAGTAGGAATGGTGTTTGGTGTCTCAGTCAGACCTTCGGCCTGTGATACTTGCGTGAGGCTGAACTCTTCTTGATGAGGCGCTGCTTCCGTGGCTGATTGATTCGGCGGGCCGCATTTCTCGGAGGGATTACCCGAATGTTCCCCGTCGGGACCGGCTTGGCAGTCCGTATTGTCGAACGTGGGGGGCCATACCGTGACCGTCGAGATGATCCAGATCACAGCGATAATGAGGAGCCCCCAACGAACCAATCGACGTCGTAAGATCGACCGATCGCTGGGAGGTACGACTACAAGTCCAGGATAGCCTTTCTTGGCCATACCTCCTCTCAGAGCAACGCTCAATCGAAGTATATCAAGGTGTCAGAAAGCTGTCTCAGGCGCTCTGGTTTCCGTTAAGGCCCGGCCGGTGCTGAAGCTGATCATGTCGGCCGTCTCAGCGTCTCTATAGATAGCCCCTTGTTCTACCCAACTGCAAGCTTTTATAGTACGGATTGAAACGCGCGTGTTTCACCCTTGGAAAGGCGCCGAAATTATGCGATCAACCGAGAGCACCCTCACCATCTTGGACGTCAGCGGCCCATTTCGTGAGCCAAGGGAGCCGGTCTTTTCATACGACTACTCGATTCAACGGTCGACCTGGGCGACGCCGCATGGTGTGCGCGTGAAGATTTCCATACCGGATGAGCTGGAGGTGGTGAAGAAGCGGCTCCTCGGAGTGGTGAGCGGTTCACCCGGTCAGCAGCTGCTGGTGAGTAACATTCTTTCCAAGAAGATTGCCGACTGGAAGATACGGGTCGCTGAGGAGGAGGGACTGTTGGCGGAACGACGTGATGTGTTGCTGGCCCCGTTTGTCGGGTCGCTCACCCACTTGTTCCCAAAACTGGAGACGTTATTTGAATCGGATCAAGCCGCTGTCCGGCAGGATGTCAAAAGGCGTGTGGGAATTTAGCTATCCCTACGCGCAATATCCTCGCTCGCTGATCCGCTAAAAGATTCTTCTATACTGTTTTGAGTGCACGCCTGATTCGTCCGCAAACCCAAGCGATCCCTTGTCCGGACTGCCGGTATCATTCAGGTCGATGCGGTAATAACCACGGACTTGTTCCATTGCCACCTCGAACGGGATCGCATTCGGGTAGAGGGTGCCGGGAGCATGGGCCCCTCGTGCCAGCGTGCGGATCGTCTCTGCTTCCGCGAACTGTTTGTCCCCAAAGATATAGATGTCCGCAATGGCATGGTCCCCAAGCTTGTGACCGGGTGTCGTGGCGGGGAGCTGTTCGCCAAGCGTCCCTTTCAGTCGCGCTTCCTTGAGGCGTTTCAACAGGGCGACAATTTGACTATCCGTTGCCTGACCAGGAACCACCAGACCCACGGTGTTCATATCCAGGATTGTCGTTTGGACTTTGAACATGACGGGAGCGGCTTCGGGGTCTTCGATGGCCGAGACATTGGGACCTTCAGTGCCGGTTGCCTGTTTGTTTCTCGAACTGGGGACGATCAGCGCGACAAACAACCACAATCCGATGAGGATGCCGAATACCACCAGCAGCGGATGGGCTCCGGCACGCTTCCCTTCTTCGTACGGTTCTTGGTTCTTGCTCATAGTGTGCGATCGCCGACCTGCGGTGTGGTATCTCGATGAGGGCTCTGCAACCGGCGTTTGGCTTCCTCCCACAGCTCATCCATCTCGGCTAAGGTCATGTCCGTCAACGATCGGCCTTTCGCTTCAGCTTGCGTTTCCACGAGATGGAAGCGATCGATGAAGCGATTCGTCGCCCGGCGCAGCGCGTCTTCAGGATTCGACTTGAGAAAGCGGGCGAGGTTGACCAGAGAAAACAGCAGATCCCCGAGCTCAGCCTCAACCTCCTCGCGGGAGCCCTGCCGGTCGGAACCCGCGTTCACGCTCGCTCGATTCGACGCCAGCGCCTCACGCAGTTCGCCGATTTCCTCGAGAATTTTTCCGATGATCTGTTCCAGCCCCGCATCGTTCTGTGGCCAATCGAAGCCGACTCGTGCCGCTCGGGCTTGAATCTGATAGGCCCGCAACAACGCCGGCAACGTTTTCGGCACTCCTGCTAAGGCTGACGCCGTGTGGCCGGCGGCTTCGCGTTCTGCGCGCTTGATTTCCTCCCATTGGGCCAGAACTTGCTCGCTATTCGCCGCGCGTCCCGCCTGGTCGCCGGTGCCGAAGACATGGGGATGTCTGCGGATCAACTTCGTGGCGAGCGTGTCGAGCACATCGTCGACGGTAAACGTCCCGGCTTCAGCGGCTATCTGGCTATGGAAGATGACTTGCAGGAGAACATCCCCAAGTTCCTCACGTAACTTCTGCACGTCATGCTGATCGATCGTCTCAAGGACTTCGTATGTTTCTTCGAGCAGGTATGGTTTCAGTGACTCATGGGTTTGCTTCCGATCCCACGGGCATCCGTCTTGCGCGCGCAACGCAGCCATGAGCTCAACCACTTTGGTAAATCGTGTCGACATCGAGTGTGAATCCCCCTTTCGGTCGTCTGCCGCCGTGCCGAGGATGTGTCACTCTATACCGAGTCTGACGGCTTCTTCAATCTCGGTGACGGCTTGCGACCAAATAGACCCTATGGTAGGGTACCGCCAGCGTCCAGACACGTGTGGGAGCGGCTCAACGAGAGGGATACGAATGGTTGAAGAGGAGCAGGGGTTCATCATTCGGGATCGGCGGGCGAGTGGAGGGACCGAGGCTTCGCCGCCTGCATCGTCGACTCCACAAGAATCGAAACCTCCCGCCGCAGCACAGACCGAATCAGCCCAGACGGCTCCGGCATTTCCCGTCACGTTTTCATCCTTTGTGATCTCATTGGGCTCGTCGTCGCTCATGCTCATGGGCGAGCAACTGGATCCTCAGCAAGCGCCGATTCCCGTCAACCTCCCCCAAGCCAAAGAAATCATCGATCTGTTGTCCGTCTTGGAAGACAAGACCAAGGGCAATCTGACCCCTGAAGAGCAGGCGGTCCTGCGCGATATGCTCTATGCCCTTCGCATGAAGTATGTGACGCTGGCCTCGCCGAAGTAACATCCCGTTGTTGGGCCTTCCCCCACTCGCTGAAATTCCGCGATCTCTGCGCGGACTTTGAGACTGCTCTGTGAGTCGGCTATAGTGTTAGGGGCTGCCGTTGTTCGGGTTGACCATGCGCGGAAGGCGAGCGAATGCCTGAGCCGAACCGTCCCATACGTGCGTTAGAGCCCGCCTCAGACGCGGCCGGCGATGTCCAACCTGTCGCTCTCGGCAGTAAACCGCGCAATTCTTCGGCTGACATCCCCAAGCAACCTGACCGCAAAAAACTCCACCTTCGCCCGGTGTGGATCGTCCTGATCCTTCTGATCCCCTGCTTGGCGCTCACGCTGTATTACTGGCGGATTGTCGTTCCGGGTGTCGACGAGACCGGCTCATTCTTGCCGACGACCAGTTATGCCTTTGTCCTTCTTCTGCTCAATTTGGATCTGATCGGATTCGTCGTCTTGACGCTCTTGCTGTCAAGGAACCTCATCAAGGCCTATTTCGAACGCCGGCACAAGCTCGTCGGGTCAGGGTTTCGCACAAAGCTCATCGCGGCATTTATCGGGTTCTCCTTGATTCCCACCGTATTACTGGCATTCGTGGCGAGCGGCCTTGTCAACAAAGCGGTCGATGTGTGGTTCAGCGAGCACATCGAGAAGGTCATGAAAGACTCCTATGAGGTGGCTCGCCTTCAGCATGCGGGGCATGTCGCGCTCGCGGTCAACAGCGCACGGGCGATTGCGCAGGAATTGTTCCGCGAGGACATGCTGACCCCGGTGCAGCGCGATCTTCTGATTGCCGCGATGGCTCGAAAACGTATGGAATACGGTGTCGCAGGGATCGAGGTCTTTTCGAGCAAGATGGAGACGCTCACAAAGGCGCTCGATAGTGAGGTTCCGGCCGGGGTGCTGGATCTGCCGATCAGTCAGCTGGTCTTACAGGTGATTAACGGCAAGCATGAATTTACCTCGGTTCAGGAAGCCCAGACAGGGAGGTTAGTGCGCGCGGCGATCCCTGTGGCCTCCGGAAGCAGACAGGGTGAGTTGGAGGGGGTCGTCGTCGTTGAGACCTACGTCCCTGAATCGCTGCTGACCAAAATGGAGGGAATCGGTCGGCAGTATGCGGAGTACAAGCAGATCAAGGCGATGAAAAACCCGATCAAGGCCGGGGCCTATCTGTTCGTGGCTGTCGTGACGGTCTTGATCCTCTTCAGCGCGACATGGTTCGGGTTCTATGTGGCACGCGGTATTACCGTGCCGATTCAGCGGTTGGCGGAGGCAACGGAAGCTGTCGCCCAAGGCGACCTCACTGTGCAGATCGATGCCAAGGCGACCGACGAGATCGGGACGCTCATCGCGTCGTTTAACCGGATGACGCAGGATCTGCAGGGGAGTAAATCCAAGCTTGAGGAGGCCAACCTGACGCTTCGGAACACCAACGTCGAGCTGGATCGCCGCCGTGCCTATATTGAAACGGTCGTGGATACGATTGCCGCCGGTCTCCTGTCGATCGATAGGAGCGGAACGATTACCACATTCAATCCATCGGCCGAGCGTATTCTTGGGTTGGCCGCCGATCGGTTTAGAGAGCGGCCGGCCAATGATGTCTTCAAAGAGTTCGGGCTTGACTTGTTCCAGACCGCCTATGATCGTATGTTGGCCGATGAGCGCGACAGCCTGGATTTGGAAGGGCAATTGGACATCCAGGGGAAGCTGATCACGATCGGCTTGAAAGGTTCCCGTATGCGGGATGAGGGAAATAAAGACCTGGGATTTGTGTTGGTCTTCGAAGATCTGACGGAGTTGATCAAGGCCCAGAAAGTCGCCGCCTGGCAGGAGGTCGCGAAGCGCGTCGCCCATGAAATCAAGAATCCACTGACGCCCATTCAACTGTCGGCCCAGCGATTGCGGAAGAAGTTCTTCGAAAAGTCACCGGATCTTGACCGGGTGTTCGACGATGCGACGAACGTCATCATCAATGAAGTGGGAAGCCTGAAAGAGATGCTGGACGAGTTCTCAAAATTCGCCCGCCTGCCTGTTCCGCAGATGACACGACAATCTCTGCACGATGTCCTGCGCGAAGTGGTCACGTTGTATCGCGAGGCACAGAAAGATATCGAGTTGATGATCGAGCTGGATGAGGATCTGCCACCCATCAATTTCGATCGGGAACAGCTGAGGCGCGTGTTTGTCAATCTCTTCGACAACGCGGTGCAAGCCATGAATCAAAAGGGGAGGCTGTGGATCTCCACGAAATATGACACGAAGCGCCGGCGCGCGGTCGTCACTGTTGCGGATGAGGGGCCCGGAATTGCCCCTGAAGACCAAGAGCGACTGTTCGTGCCGTACTTTACCCGTAAGAAAACAGGGACTGGGTTGGGCCTGGCGATCGTCCGCCGGATTATCACGGACCATGAAGGTCAGATCCAGGTCGGGAACAATCACCCTAAAGGGGCGGTATTTACATTCGATCTGCCGGTGTAACGCGAATGTGATCACAGTCTTTCACCGGC
The DNA here is from genome assembly GCA_024760525.1 of Nitrospira sp. Taxonomy (NCBI): domain Bacteria; kingdom Pseudomonadati; phylum Nitrospirota; class Nitrospiria; order Nitrospirales; family Nitrospiraceae; genus Nitrospira; species Nitrospira sp. Next base: position 2,407,578 of record CP060499.1, on the reverse strand, counting down.
AAAGAAGGCGTGATCAGTCGAGAGTCAGGTGAGAGCGATCGCGGTTTACGCAGTAGGGAGGATAGATGTCGGCATCAATTCTGATAGTGGACGACGAAGAAGCGATTCGGACGTCTTTACGAAGCATCCTGGAGGACGAGGGGTATGAGGTCGTCGTGGCAGCCAATGGGGTGGAAGCGCTGAAGATGTGCGGCTCTGATCCGCCGGATCTTATGATCCTCGATATCTGGATGCCCGTGATGGACGGACTGGAGACGCTGCGTCGTGTGAAGGAATTCGTCCCCACCACGCAGGTCATGATGATTTCCGGGCATGGGTCCATTGAAACGGCGGTGAAAGCGATCAAGCTCGGCGCATACGACTATATCGAGAAACCGCTGTCCTTGGAGAACGTCACGCTCCGTGTCAAACACGCGCTGGAGCAATACCGATTGGCGCAGGAGAATCGGACTCTACGGACAAAGGTCCAGCAAAAGTTCGAGCTGGTCGGCTACTCCCAGGTCATGCAGCGGCTGCGTGAACTCATCGAAACGGCAGGACCCACGAACAGCCGGGTGTTGATCGGAGGGGAGAACGGGACTGGAAAAGAACTGGTCGCCCGCGCCATCCATATGCACAGCAGCAGATCGGATCATCCGTTCGTAGCCGTCAATTGCGCTGCAATTCCGGAAACCTTGATCGAAAGCGAATTGTTCGGGCACGAAAAAGGCTCCTTCACCGGCGCCACGTCGATGAAGCGCGGCCAATTCGAACAGGCTGACGGCGGCACGTTGTTTCTCGACGAAATCGGCGACATGAGTCTCAATACCCAAGCAAAGGTGTTGCGGGCTTTGCAGGAGCAGCAGTTTACGCGGGTCGGCGGCACCAAGCTGATGAAGGTGGATGTGCGGGTGCTGGCGGCTTCCAATAAAGACTTGGAAAAAGAAATCGGCAAGGGCCAATTTCGAGAAGATTTGTACTATCGGCTCAACGTGGTTCCGATCATCGTGCCTCCGCTCCGCGAGCGCCGGGAGGATATTCCGGCTTTGGTGCAGCATTTCATGAAAGCGCATGCCGAGGAACAAGGGTTGCGGATGAAAGAAGTTTCACCGGAAGCGATGGCGGTATTCCAGCAATACGAATGGCCCGGCAATATTCGAGAATTGAGGAATCTGATCGAGCGGCTGATGATCATGGTGCCGGGGTTTGTGATCGAGGCCTCGCAGGTTGCCGTGTCGTTGCAAGGACGGACCGCCGGTGTCGTTCCCGTCTCCGGTCAAGCAGCGAATCCGCTCCTCGCAAAACCCTTCGACTCACTCCGGGATGCCCGGAATGCGTTTGAAAAGGAGTACATCAGCCGCAAGCTTCGAGAGCATCATTGGAACATTTCACGGACCGCGGAGGACCTCAAGATTGAGCGAAGCCATCTCCACCGGAAGATCAAGTTGCTGGATGTGGAAATGCGACCTGAGAGCTAGATGGTTGAAAGACACATGATCAGGTCCCGGCGCACGCGGGGCAGGTGAGGTCGCGGAATTTCGTCTCGGGGTGAGTCTGGACATACTCGTCGAGCGCGGGTTGAGAAATCTGCGCAGGGTGAGATGTCCTGCAAGACGGACAGACAGGGATCAATTGTTGTAAGGCCGCCATGTTGCGCAGTGTGCGGTCGAGTTCGGTGATCGTTTTGGTGACTTCCAGCTCCCAGCTTTTTCTCGCCTCGGTTTCCTGTTTGAGTTTGATCGCCGATTTGACCCTGGCCAAGAGCTCGACCGGTTCGACCGGTTTTCTGACGTAGTCTCCCGCACCGGCGTCGAACGCCGCCTGTAAGAAGTCCTTTTGATTCCGTGCCGTCACCACGATGATGGGGACCTGTGCGAACGCATCGATCGCCTTGATGCGGCGACAGGCCTCCACTCCGTCCATATCCGGCATCTTGATGTCCATCAGAATCAGATCGACCTTGACGCCGTTGGTGCCGGCATGATCCAAGTCCAGTTGAGTGAAGGCATCACGCGCGGACGAGATGGTGATCAAGTCCCGATAGCCTGCATTCTTCAGGATATGGTGAAGCAGCAGGCGCTCGTCGGGAGAGTCGTCGACAATCAAAATGGCCACTACCCCCTCCTTCAGCGGCTTGTACGCGAAGATACGTACACCAGTATAAGACTTATTCCCAAAGCGGCAAGAAAAAAGCGGAAGAGAGGGATCAACGACTTGCGCGTTGACCTCCGGTGTACCCTCCGTTAAGATGCGCCCCCGAAGGTAACGCATGCCGGATTGAGCGAGTGCTTCCGAAGATCCACTCATGACAACCTATCGTGACGCCGGTGTAGATATCGACGCAGGAGATGAGTTGGTCGACCGTATCAGGCCACTCGTCCGATCCACGTTTCGTCCGGAAGTACTCGCTGATTTGGGCGGGTTCGGAGGCCTGTTCGGCCTCCAAGCCGGCAAATACCACGAACCGGTGCTTGTCTCCGGAACGGACGGGGTGGGCACCAAACTGAAGATCGCCTTCATGATGGATAAGCATGATACCGTCGGGATCGACCTGGTCGCGATGTGTGTCAACGATATCGCGGTGAACGGAGCGGAACCGCTGTTCTTTTTGGACTATTTCGCAACCGGGAAGTTATCCGTCTCGAAGGCCCAAGCGGTGGTCTCAGGGATTGCCGAAGGTTGCCGTCAAGCCGGGTGTGCCTTGATCGGGGGCGAGACGGCAGAAATGCCGTCGCTGTACGCCCACGGTGAGTACGATCTGGCCGGATTCGCCGTCGGCGTGGTTGAAAAGTCGAAGATCATCGATGGCAAATCCATCAAGCCGGGCGATGCGGTCCTCGGATTGGCGTCTACAGGGTTGCATAGCAATGGCTTCTCGCTGGCGCGCCGTGTGTTATTCGACCAGGCGGGGTTGACGGTGGCAAGCCGATTGCCGGAACTCGATCGCCCGCTGGGAGAGGTCTTGCTCACACCGACCAGAATTTATGCCAAACAGATTCTCTCTCTCGTCCAAGGATTCCCCATCAGAGCCGTGGCGCACATTACCGGTGGAGGGATTACGGAAAATCTTCCGAGGGTTTTTACTGATGTGGTGCGCGCAAAGATCAGCCGCAAGGCCTGGCCGGTCCCGCCGATCTTCGACGTGATGAGCCGCTTAGGACAGGTCGATCGCGCAGAGATGTACCGGGTATTCAATATGGGCATCGGGTTGATCCTCGTGGTGCCGCCCGATTCGGTGTCCGAAGTGCTGGCGCACACTGGGACGCTGGGGGACCCAGGATGGCAGATCGGCGAAATCGTGTCTTCCACCGGAGCAGAGCCGGAGGTGGAATATGTCGACTAGCCGAACGACTCCTCTGCGCATCGCTGTGCTGGCGTCCGGTCGCGGCTCGAATTTGCAAGCCATCATCGATGCCATCGAGGCGGGGCGGACGCAGGCGAAGATTGTGGCCGTCATCAGCAACAAGAAGGATGCCGTGGCGCTCGAGCGAGCGAGAAAGCACGACCTGAAAGATCTATTCGTCGATCCCAAACCCTTTGCGGGACGACCGGACAGTCGTGAAGCCTATGACCTGGCGCTGCTGGACGTGCTCCGACAACATGATGTGGAACTCGTCTTATTGGCGGGCTATATGAAAATTGTCACAGCCGTGCTGGTTGACGCGTATGCCAACCGGATGATGAACATCCATCCGTCGCTGTTGCCCTCATTCCCCGGTTTGGATGTGCAGAAGAAAGCCATCGATTGGGGCTGTAAGTTGGCGGGATGCACGGTGCATTTCGTCACGGAAGGTGTGGATGAAGGGCCGATCATCATCCAAGCCGCCGTGCCGATCCTGGACCATGACACCCCCGAAACGTTGGCCGCCAGAATCCTCGTGCAAGAACACAAGATCTATCCACGCGCCGTACAGCTCTTTGCCGAAGGCCGACTGCGCGTCGACGGGCGCCGTGTCTTCATCGATGCCGCCAAGCCGGACGGGGAGGCTGTGATCAGCTCCTCGTGATCCGCTCCTCTGAATAGACTCTATTCATGGCCACGCCACAATTTCATCGTTGCCAAACGGATGAGGTAGGGCTGTCCTATGCGAGCGGAAATTCCAGAGTATGTTTCAAAGCCTGTATCGTCAACGGCGCATTGCCTTCCGATCGATTGTTCACCAGAACATAGGCCCGACGATTCTCTCCCACGGCCTGCTTGATGAGGGCCACCGTTTCCTCCCTCATCTGTGGCAACACTCCCACGATCTTGCTGTAGGGCGCCGCCCGTTTGACGGCCGCGTCATGGCTCATGTGGAGCGGCGTGAGCAGGCGTATGACGGCGAACGACGCGGTGAAATGCTCATCCATTCGTGTGTGCTGGTGTAGGAGTCCTGGCATGTAGGACCAGTGGTTGTACACGTGGGCCACCCCATGGCTTTCGAGGACCTTCCCATATTCTTGGCCGAGCAACCCCACGTTCCGTAATTCCACAGCATAGCGAAGGTCTTTCGGCAATTGCCCGAAGAACCGATCCAGCCGTGAGCAGAACTCACCCCTGAGCATCCCGTGTTGTTGGAACTCAAACATGAGCACTCCCATGTGCGGCTGAAAATTCGCCTCCCGATAGGGCGTGAGGACCAGCTCATTGAACAGCTTCGCATCAAGGAAGCGCGGGTTCGCCTGCCCCGCCTTGGCGCCATAACGAACGTGGTTTGCAAACGTGTGGATGGTGAGCTCCTCCCAGACCTTGAAACACATCTCGAAGTCTTCCGGGATCTGGTTGAGATAGTAACGGAGTTGGTTGGTTGCGGGTGGTCGGTAGAACGTGGAATCGTTGCCGACCGTACGAAAGAGCGGTTCACCGTTGTGGAGGTACTGGCAATATTCCCCCAAACATTCCCGGGCAAACGCCGTCTTCGCATATTGCCGCTGATAGATTTGGCCTTTCCAGCCTTCGTAGGTCCATGTCGAGGTGCCGAAGCGAATCAGAGGGGAGAGGGACATGGGTGCGCGATTGTACTGGAGGAGACCTAAAGAAACTAGGGCTACTCCCAGGTCCAGAAGCACGTACGGTTCTCCTATCGTAGGGAGAACACTCCACACCCGAGAGGCACGCTATGGCTCGGAAAGATTCACAGTATATCGCGCCTCTTCCCTTCGAGCGCATTTTGATGGACCTTCGCCCATTGCGGCAGTACCCCCTGGCCAACGGACGGCGATCAAAGTTCAAAAACAGGCAAGCGGCGCTGCTAGGGATGGGCACGCGGATGGGGCGAGCATTGCTCAAACGAATGTTGGTTGAAGAGGGTAAGGGACGAACGCCCCGGCGCGTTAAACCAAAGTCAGGTAACACGCGCTAGACAGACTTGCGGGATAACTTCATGGGGCGCGTGGCGAGGGAACTTCTTCAGACGGAAACGGGCAGAGGGTTATCTTCCCCTGCCCGTCATTTCTTGGCCGTCGGTGTGTAATACGCTATTTGACTTCATTCAAATGTGTGAGGGCGGCTTCGGCATGTTCCGTTGCAGCGTCGGCGTGGCCCGCCTTGCCATGCTCGATGGCTTCGGTCAGATGGTTGATCGCCTCGTTTAAATGGGGGTTCTTGCCTCCCCTCTCAGCGTGATTCCGAGCCTTTTCGGCATGTGTGACCACCGCATCAGCATGGCCCTGTTTGCCATGGTCTACGGCTTCTTTGGTGTGCATGACGGCGTCCTTGACGTTACCGGCCGGGGACGGCTGTGCGTGGAGTATCGGTGCGCCAACGAACATTCCAAGTGCAACACCAATGAGAGCACCCCGGTAGAATCTGCTGGTCATCTTTGCCTCCCTTATTGTGGTTAGAATACATCGCCGCAAAAGACTGTAGGAAACTTCGCTTACTCTTAGCAAGTATCAGCTCTGGTATGTTCTCCATGAAGGAGATCGATATGGTAAAGAGCGCGGATATCCCTCATTGTTGGTACCACTGATCGGCCTCAAATATAGGGAATTGCGGTTGTGGTATGTCATGGCGCAAAGACCACAGACACAGCCGACCGTAGACATGTGTAGACGAGATTGATGCGAAGGTCAAGCCGTAATCGGCTCCCTGTCTTGATTATTTTTCCACGCCGCGTATTCAAACGCACGTGTTTTAGCCTCGGGACCTGAAAAGGCAGCCATGTGAATGTCCCCATCTCCATCTTCGTTAAAAGCCTCTACGATCCATTCCCGATCAAAGCGAGATGGTCTGACTTGGTATTTCATGCGCCCTCCTTTGAATGTGTGCGCAATGTTGCCTGATTGCCGATTGCAGAGAACTAGGAAACTCTTTAGGTCAGTCGAAGACGCAAATTTGCAGATGCGTCAGCCGTCGGGTAAGGTAAGTCTATGAAGAAAAGACAATCATCCACCGATCCGAAAGCCATCGCGCACGATATGCTACAAGCAATCGCGGGCGAACCCGCCGGAACAACTTCAGTTAAGAGAGAGATCTCCAATAACCGCATCAAGAACCCTGCTGCTGTTGCTTTAGGTCGGTTGGGAGGTCTGAAGGGCGGGAAGGCAAGGGCCGCGAAGCTATCGGCCACGAAGAGAACGAGAATCGCTAAAAAAGCTGCTCAAAGCCGATGGAAGAAAAAGGACGCCTAGTCCAAGAATCTTCGCGACCGCTTAGCGGACCTCTTCAGTCTCTCTTCTCGACATGTGCCAAAGGCCTCGTCAGATCTTCAGGAAGCTGCTGGACGGCTATATCTTATGTGATCTGATGTGAGGGAGTGGAAACCGGGCTATCGTTTTACTACAATTGGGACGCTGGCTCGTCTCCTGAGCGAGATTAACTCGTGGCGAACGTATTTGGTGGAGGGCACGGGAGTTGAACCCGCGACCCCTACGTTGCGAACGTAGTGCTCTCCCAACTGAGCTAGCCCCCCACCTGTGGGAAAACGGGTCACGCGATCCCTGATGCCCGCAGGGTTCGCTGCGCATCAGCGCGCAGGGTTTAGCTGCGGAAGGAGAACGGGGAGGAATATAGGCTCGCGTACCCGTGATCGGCATTATACACAACCTGCTATCGAGTCTCTACCAGGACCTTTATCCTGCACGGTCGGACAACTGTGGTGTTTATGTGAGGTGAAGAAAAGTACCGACGAGGAGCCAGCGCCTATTGCCTCGACAGGCCATCTCAGGGGTTCGTTATCGGTAGGTGATCCTAACCCGGTGTAAGAAATCCTCCAGTTGTGCGATATGTTGTTCGACTATCGAGCGGTCCTGGCGTTGCGCCGCGAGTTCCAGGACGGCTCCAATTTCGCTAATCCTGTCGAACCCGAAACCGCCTCCATCACCCTTCATGCGATGGCCCAGATTCTGAATCGTCCTGAAGTCTTGCTCGGTCAGCGCGGCGCGAAGTGTCAGGAGATCTTTCTTCCGGTTCGCTAAAAAGATCGGTACGATATCCTCAAGGTCACGACTAATCTCCACGGGTAATCGGGTCTCTGATTCGGGGGGTAAGGGGTTCGTCACCGGACGATGTGATCCTTGTGCGCCCGAAGAACCTCCAACAAGGTGGATTTCTTGACAGGCTTGGTCAGATGAGTGTTGCAGCCGGCTTCAATGATGCGGGCACCTTCTTCTTTGAGGGCCAACGCGGTGAGGGCGATGATCGGTGTGGGCGGCAGATCATGGTCTCGTTCCCATGATCGAATCGCTTTGGTCGCGGTATAGCCGTCCATCACGGGCATATGCATGTCCATCAAGATGACGTCGTAATGTTCGCTCTTGAATTTATCCAATGCGATCGCGCCATGGTCGGCCACGTCGAGGAAGCAGTCGGTCTGCTTCAGGTACGACCGTACCAGCAGCTGGTTGTCAGGAGAATCCTCAACCAAGAGTACCCGCAAGGCCCGCGTCGGAGTCGCCGCCGATGACTCCGCGACTTCGACAGTCGTTGGCGCAGCTCCTTTTGCCCGGCCCAGGGCGATTCCGATCGTTTGCAGGAGGTCGGACCGTCGAATGGGCTTAATCAGGTACCCCCCAAGGCCGAGATCATACGTCCGAGCGATATCATCAGCCCAATGGTCGGAGGTCAACATGATCACCGTCGGGTCGTGCCCGCCGGAGAATGCGCTTACCTGTTCCGCAACTTGAAATCCGTTCATCCCCGGCATACGGCAATCGAGAAGTAAGAGTTCGTAGGCCTCACCCTGGTCGGCCGCGCGTTGGAGCGTGTCCAATGCCGTCCTTCCGTCGCTCGCTTCCGTGACCTGAGCGCCCCAGCTCCCCAGTGTTTCGCGGAGGATGAGGCGATTGGTCGGATGGTCATCCACCACCAGAGCTCTGATTCCCGTAAGATCGATCTGTGCTGCGGCCTTCTGAGCTTTCTGGGTGAGTTCTGTCTGGACCTGAAGCAGGATGGAGCAGTGAAAGGTGCTGCCCCTCCCCACCGTGCTCTCCGCCGAGATCCGGCCGTTCATGCGTTCAGCAAGGCGCTTGGTAATCGCAAGGCCGAGTCCCGTGCCTCCAAACTGCCTGGTGGTTGACACGTGCGCCTGCGTAAAATTGTCGAAGATCAAGTCGAGCTTATCTGAAGGAATGCCGATTCCGGTATCGCTCACGGAAAAGCGAACAGCGCCGGGAGTATGTCGGCCGGGATCGTTGGTGACACGAACCTCGACAGAGCCTTTTTCGGTAAATTTGAGAGCGTTGCCGATGAGATTGATCAGAATTTGGGTCAGCCGCGTCGGATCACCGATCAAAAGACAAGGCACCTCTCGGTCCACATGAGAGGCGAGCTCCAGTCCCTTCTCATTGGCTCTCATCGCCAGTATATCGATGGCCTTATCGATGACTTCGTTCAAATCGAACTCAATGGCTTCCAACTCCAAGTGCCCCGCTTCGACTTTGGAGAGGTCCAAGATATCGTTGATGAGACTCAACAGTGTGCCGCCTGCTCGTCGAAAAATGCGCAGGTACTTGCGCTGATCCGGTGTCAGCGGAGTTTCCCAGAGAAGGTCGGCCATACCGATGATCGCATTCATCGGGGTACGGATCTCATGACTCATGCTGGCCAGGAACTCGCTCTTTGCCCGGCTGGCCACTTCGGCGGCCTCTTTGGCGACACGGAGGGCCTGTTCTACTTCACGCCGTTCGGCCGCCTCGAGTGCCAACGTCGCCATGGTTGCGAGAAGACCGGCGAGGTGCTCTTCATGCCGGCTCCATTGCCGAGGGATCCCAACTGACTCGGCGCAAAGGACTCCGACGAGCTGTCCTTTTTGCCTGATCGGCGCACTCAGCATGGCTTCGATATTGAACGGCGCGAGATATGACGGCGCCAGCTCTTGAGTCCGGGGATCTTGGGCAGCATGGTGAGATGCGATGGCTCGACGCTCACGGGTCAAGGACCGAAGGTAGGCAGGACAGAGCTTGGATTGGAACACAAAGTCGGGATTGGAGTGTTCTCGGCCCGATTCACACAGGTCGACGAGTCTGATGGAATCTCGTTCTTTGGAGAGCAGCCATGTGCTGGCTCGCTTGACTCGTAATAGACTGCAGCAGGCTTTCGAAATGGCTTGGAACGCCTGTGAAAGGCTGCCGCTGTTCATGGCTTCACTTTGTGCCAGCTTATGAAGGGTCTCCTGGTATTGCTCCAACAGCGCGGCTGAGTTCGGCTTGAGCGAAGAGCGGGTCTGCTTGGAGCGCGGTGGCACACGGGAAGTGGTGGTCCGGCCGGCAGCGGGAATAGGGCGTTGGGAAGACTTGCCGGGTGCGGAGACTCGTTTTTGAGAGGCTACCCGTGGACGGCGTGACATGGGCGCGTGAACGCTCAGCGAGTGTTGTGAGGAGGTTCCTGGTCGTCGTGTGAGTCCGGGACCAACATCAGAATGCTGGCCGATTTTGCCCGGTTGCGTCCCTCTTGTTTGGCTTGATACAGCGCCTGATCTGCAGCCTTGATGAGGTCGGTCGGGGAGGAGTTTCGGTTGGGAACCACGCAGGCGTACCCGACGCTGATCGTCACGAGTTCCCCATCCGAGTGCTTAATCCCCAGCGATTCGACTCGGCGGCGCAAGCTCTCTGCAACTTGAGCCGCGCCGTCAATACCTGTGCCGGGCAATACCGTGACAAACTCATCTCCTCCGTAGCGGGCGACCAAATCACCGGGTCGATTCACCGAGCTGGAGACGGCCGCAGAGACTTGTTTCAGGCATTCATCACCTGCGGTGTGACCTTTGGAATCGTTGTAGGTCTTAAACCGGTCGATATCGAACATGATCAGAGACAGGGGAGTCGACTCGCGCACGGCTCTTCGCCATTCCTGGTCCAGAAAGTCGTCGAATTGTCGTCGGTTGGTGATGCCGGTCAATCCATCCAAACAGGAGAGGCGGAGCAGCATCTGATTGGCCTCTTGGAGCTGACGCATGACCTCGAGGAGCTCTTGCTCACGCGCCCGGCGGCGGTCGATTTCATGAACGAGCCGGAGGACTGACCGCACTCTGGTCAGGAGCTCGATCTTGTTGACCGGTTTGGCGACGTAATCCATGGCGCCGGCGGCAAATGCCAGCTGCAGATCGACCGGGTCTGTCTTGACCGTGACCATGATGATTGGTGTGTCTCGGAACCGGTCGACGGCTTTTATTTGGCGGCAGGCTTCGATACCGTTCATTTGCGGCATCAGAATATCCATGAGGATCAGATCGACGCGTGCAATGCCGTGTTTGCCGCCGTCGAGGCCCAAATACTTAAACGCGGCGGCCGGGGAATCCGCCGCTAAAATGTCTTCATAACCCGCCGTGGACAGAATGGTCTGCAACAGCAGGCGATCATCCGCAGAATCGTCGACGATGAGAATGCTCATAAATTCACACAGTCTGAGAAGGAAGGAGACTGGCGGAATCGTAACAGCTAGGCCTGATAAACGCCAGGATAAAGCTTTTTGAGGCAGGGTTGGCAGAGACCGTGGCTGAATTCTGCCTCCGAATGCTCGCCGATGTACTCTTCGAGCTGCTGCCAGAACCCGCCGTCGTTGCGGATTTTCTTGCACGAAGCGCAGATCGGAATCAGGCCGCGAAGTACCTTAACTTCCTTGAGGGCGCGTTGCAGTTCCTGATTGCGTTGTTGCAGCTCCGCCTCACGTTCCTTACGACAATCCATCTCGTTCTTCAAGGTCAGAGCTGAAGCGACTCGTGCCAGCAATTCCACTTCGTTGACCGGTTTGTTGATGTAGTCCATCGCCCCGGCCGAGAACGCCTCTTTCAGATTGTTGAGATCATTGTTGGCGGTCACCATGATGATGGGAATGTCTCGAAGGTGGGCCTGCTGTTTGATTCGGCGGCATGCCTCCACCCCGTCGATCTCGGGCATCAGGACGTCCATTAAGATTAAATCGACCTGAGCCGACAGTTGAGTGCCGTCGAGGTTCAAGGTTGCAAACGCCGCCTGCGCAGAATCCACCGCGACAATCTGGTCGTGACCGGCCTTGGCCAGGATAGACTGAAGCAAGAGATGCTGGTCGGGCGAGTCGTCGACGATGAGGAGCGCCATAACGTTCTTAACGGCTGAGGTCCCGCAAAACTAAAGTCACGATAGGATCAGATCCAGTATAGCAAATGACTGTAGGGGTATCAGGCGAGTTTGCTTTTGACTAAGTCGCTGAGTTGTTTGCCGTCGATGGGCTGTCCTCCGAGGCGAGCCATCACAGCTTTCATGACCACTCCCATATCCTTCAGCGAGCGGGCCCCGGTTTCGGCCATGACCGATCCAACGACGGTCTCAAGCTCTTGCGGGGAAAGCGGTTTTGGGAGGTAGGACTCGATGATTTCAATTTCCTTGCGCTCTTTCCCGGCCAGCTCCATCCGCTGGGCTTTTTCAAAGTGCTCGACGGATTCCCGTCGTTGTTTCACCAGGGTGGTCATCACGCGGCTCATTTCCGCGTCATCGAGGTCCCGTTTGAGTTCGACTTCTTTGTTCAGGACCGCAGCTTTGATCATCCGGATCACATCCATGCGAAGTTGATCGCGTGATTTCATCGCGAGCTTGAGGTCTTCAGTGAGGCGGTCGTGCAATGACATAGAGGATCTCTCGGGTTAAGGGGGAGCTAGCGGGAAAGCATACCTTTCTGGTTTCAGTGAGTCAACGACATGGGGTGAGAATGGTATTCAGACAAAGGGGTGGTATGATAGACCCCGAACCATCGAGACATCATTACCCAAGGAGGATAGAGATGTTCGGAGAAAAGACCGGGGGAACAGCACACAAACGTCGGTGGCTTATTCTTGTCGCGGGAGTGGTGCTGGCGGGTACCGGTGGGTGTGCCGGCGAAGCGCCTAAGCCGGCGTCGACGGTGACGCAGGACCAGGTCCGCGATCATGGCGATAAGGCGTTCGACAAGCTGAAACAAGAAGAGAAGAATCGTGCGGTTGGTTCCGGGGTGGGCCCCTACTGATTGGCGCTGGTGGGCCGGCGCGACAACTCGCGTAAAGGCTTCAGCAGTGGTAGTTCCCAGAGTAGTCGATTGTGGGCTCGTCGCTCGACCTGACGGGGTTCGTGGAAGGTCCTGAGTAGTAGAACCGAGACGAGCAAGCGCAGCAAACCCGAAAGAAAGAAGATAAACGGGAGATTCGAGACAGGCTCCAGCGTGACGGCTCCAAGCCCCAGTCTGGCAGGCAGCGTATCGATCAACAGACTGCCGATTACCGTTCCCATGGCCCACCCGATGGCGTTGACGATGCTTGAAATAGCGACCGCCTTTGCGCGATCCGTCGGCTGTACTGCGTCGAAGACATAGTTGTTCAACCCGAGTCCAAGTCCGGCCCACACCACGCCTCCAAAGAAGTTCACGGCGACAAGAAATAACCACGTCGTGCTGAATAGATACAGCATGGGCAGAAACGCCACGAGTAGGCCGGTAAAGGTGAGCAGCGCCTTGTTCCCGAAGCGATCACCGAACCGGCCCCAACCGGGCAGGGTGAGGAATTGACCGAAGATGCCTGCCGCGAGCCAGGTTCCATACTGCCAGTGAGCCAGGTGGAGATCCTGAAGCAGATAGATGACGAAGAAAGGACCAGCTACCAGGACAGCGGAATGCATGAGTCCTGAAAAGAGCAGGAAATGGCGAAAGTTCTCAGACATGCCCGTACGGAAAAATTCCAGAAAGCCCGTTGGCGCCGTGCTCGCGTCAGGTGTTGGTAAGCCGCTGACGTTCCGCAGCAAGAAGGCCGGTGCGCTCCGGCAAACACCGGCTGTGAGGAACATGACGGCGAAACCGATCCAAAGGAGTTGCCGCTCTTCGAAAAAACTCAACAGGACTCCCGCCAGGCAGAGCGCGATAAAACTGGTCAGTGCAATCACCCGTGCTCGTTTGGCGAAGTACATGCCTCGCTCGTTGGGTTCCAGCAAGTCGGTGATAAGACTGTTCCAAGCAGGAGACGTGAAATGGCTGAAGATGAAATAGACGGCGACGGCGGCTATGAGAAGCCAAGGCCCTTGGTTGGGCCAGAGTAACGGCAGTGCCAAGATAGGGATCCAGGATAGAGACTGACCGATGATCCCCCAGAAGACTTGAGAGGCTCGGCTGGGGAACCAGTGGGATACCTTGACTGAAACCAACTGCGCCCATGTTCCTAACAGTTGTGGAACGGCGGAGAGGATGCTCAACTGGAATGGTGTCGCGTGGAGCAGCAGCGCAAAGGCGGAGAGGTACTGCTCGCCTCCGCCTTGGGCGACCGCTTGGAACAGGCCATCTCGAATGCCGAAACGCCGCCCGGATTCGTGCGGCTCTCTAGGGCCAGGGTCGACGGACTGTAATGTTGATGTCGAGGCTTGTTGGGGAGTCATACGGGCACGCCAAGAGCACTCTACCATACAACTGGTGTGGCACAAGGATTGATCGGATGATCCCCGACGGTTATTGACCCCAATGACATGCCTCAGTACGATTGATTCCATGGCTGCCGATGCTCCTGTCGCGAGACTGTCGCGAGGCTGGTTTACCGTCGGTGTTCTATGTGTCGTGCTTTTCTATGAACAGGTAGGGGTGGGCAAAGATCTCCTGCCTTCCAAAGAGCAGGAGTCCACGGAGATTGGAACGACACAAACCCCTTCATTCGACTATCAGGAACAGGGCGTTCCACAATCGCTCTTTACCTGGATCAAGATGGCCAAAGGGTTTGAGGTGGAATGGGATACGTTTGGACGAAAAGGGTGGTATAGCCAGGATCCGCGGTTGAAACCGATCGAGCCGGGCTGGATATTCACGCCGGAGGTTCCAGCTATTTATATCGTTTTTGAAGTGGCTCCATTGGAAGATCCGGCACAGTTTGCCGTGCAATGGCAGATCGAGCAGCCGAGCGGCCAGCCGAATGAGGGTCCGCTGGGCAAGGACGTGCTCGAAGTGCCGGGTCATGAACGATATGGGTACCTCGAGTTAAAGCGTTCAGGCACGAAATGGGCGGTGGGTAATTATCTGGCGAAGATCTATATCGCGCCTTTAGGACAGCAGCCGTTTCATGCCGTGAATCAGGTCGGTACGATGCGCTTTACCGTCGCAGAGGTCGGACCTGCCTTGACGCCTGAACAGGGGTCCGTCAAATGAGGTGAGAACGAAAGGAGCGTTATGGGGGAGGGAGCCAGGGTTTCGGATCCGGAAAAACTGACATTACTCTATGAGCGATTTCGGGATGTTTGCTTGGTCGAGAAAGAAGTCTGGAAGGAAATTTTTCTGCCTCGTGAAATTGCGCAGGGGCCGATTCGGACGAACATCCAAGACCGCTATGAGGTTGAGATTGATGATCCCGGTGTGGAAGCTGCTCTCGAGAGCAACATCGCTCTCGGATCGGCCGCCTTATGGGCGGCCGTCCAAGAATACCGCCGACACATCACGTTCTATCGGAAAACTTGACACCGGCCGTTCTCGATGCCGCACGACGCCCACCATCGAACGTTGTTACACGGTCAGACGCTGCAAGGCGGCAATTCGTTCCTCCATCGGCGGATGAGTGGCAAAGAGGTGCATGAAACCGGACGTCTTGCCCGAGATCTTGAACGTCGCCAACGCATCCTGCGTTCCGTACTCAGGCTGCGCGCGGTTGACCCACCGGTTGATTGATTCCAGGGCGGCGATCATCGCGCCCTTGCCATACACCTTCGCCGCAAACGCGTCCGCACCGAATTCTCGGCGACGGGAATGCCAACTGATGACCAGCATGGCAAGAAACGACAAGACGACCTGCAAAAAGATATACACAACAAAGGCCAGGATCGGGTTCCCCGCGTTGCTTCCCTCCCGGTCTCCCTGTGGTTGCCCGACGATTTGGGCCAGGAAGTTGCTGATGTAGTACACGAACGTGTTCATTAACCCGGCGAGCACAGTCGTCGTAAACATGTCTCCGTTATAGACGTGCCCCATTTCGTGGGCGAGCACCGCCTTCACTTCATCTTCCTTAAGATTTTGCAACAGACCCGTGGACACCGCTACCATTGAATTGTTCTTGCTCGGACCGGTTGCAAACGCATTGGGATCAGGGGATTCGTACACCCAGACTTCCGGCATGGTGATGTTCAGCCGTTGAGCAATCTCCTGGACGGAGCCGTAAATCACGTGCTCGGCATGCGACCGAGGTTGGGTAATCTGTTGGCAGCTCAGCATCGCGCGAGCCATCTGCTTGGAGAATGCCAAGCTGATGAACGCACCGCCGAATCCGATCACCAGGGACCAGACCAACAGCTGCTGATTGAAGACTCCCCGCACATCGATCCCGAATGCAGGCAGGACGACGTTTATCAACAGGTTGGCCGTGATTGACAGCGTGATGTAGATGAGGAAGTTTGCGATCAGAAACAGGCCAATACCCTTAAGCCACTTCATGGAAATCCTCCTTCGGGATTAGCTACTCGCTTGTAAAAGCGACCCGGCCATGGAACAGCCACTATTATACACAACTGGCTTCCGGAAGTGACCGCATCAGTGACGGCCACTCTCTTTCAACCCCAACATAAGGACGCGTTCCGGAAAGTCAAGACTTTCGAAGTCTCTGAAAGTACTTGGATAATGTTGACCCCTTTCTTTGGTTCCTGTTAGAAAGTTCTTATGAGAGTCGGCATAAAGCCTTTCTGGGTTCTCGGCATGGTGGGCTGCTTAACGATGCTGCTGTTGCCGTCTATAGGACGGTCTTCAGATACCGTGGTCCCCACTCCGCCGATCGTGGTGCCCATGTCACCTGATGGAGTTCAACGGGCTACGGTTATTCTCGACAGCTATTCCTATTCACCGAATCATCTGGTTGTGGAAAGGGGGAAGGCCGTCGAGTTGACGCTGACCAGCGTCACAACGATTACACCGCATAACTTCATTATCAAGGACTCGGCCGGAGGCTTGTCGATCGAGTACGATGTCGGAGCTGGCAAGACTGTCCTGGCTAGATTTGTTCCGACGGAGCCTGGTCGCTTCCCGTTCTTTTGCGACAAACGATTGTGGCCCATGCCCAGCCATCGAGACAAAGGGATGGAGGGGGTACTGGAAGTCAAGTAATGACTCTCTCCATGGCGACCACCACTTCCAATCACGAGCTTCTCCGTGACCTTCTGAAACAAGTCTCGCGTCTGTTTTACACGACATTGGTCGTTGTGCCGGCAAATGTGCGTGACCAAGTAGGATTGGCATATCTCTTTGCTCGGGCCGCCGATACGATCGCCGATACGGATTTGATCGACAGATCGCGCCGGTTAAGTTTTCTTAACCGTCTCAGGGAGCAGTTTCTCGGTGAACATCCCGACTGGGATCAGATCCGCACGATTCAACAAGCCGTGGGGCCTCTCCAACAACATTCGGCGGAACGAATCCTGCTCGAACGGTTGGATGAGTGTTTCCGGCTGTTCCTTACCTGTTCGCCGGACGACCAACGTCGAATCGAGCGGGTGATGATGACGCTGACGCAAGGAATGGAGATGGATCTGAGCACCTTCCCTGGAACTTCTGTGGCCGATCTCACCGCGCTCAAGACGCTCGATGATTTGGATCGTTATATCTATCATGTGGCCGGTTGTGTGGGTGAGTTCTGGACCTCTTTGATGTGTGCCCATCGAAAGGCACTGGCGCACTGGGATCTTCAACGGATGTCCGAAGTGGGGGTGAGATTCGGAAAAGGGCTGCAATTGACGAACATCGTGAAGGACATTGCCCACGATTTGCAGAAGGGGCGTTGTTATGTTCCCGAAATGATGCTCACCGAAGCCGGTCTGAAACCGGCGGATCTATTGGATCGGAACAACCTTCCTCGCTTCAGACCCGTCCTGAGCAATCTTGTCCGCCTGGCGGTCGGGCATCTGGATCAAGGCTGGCTCTATACGATGACGGTTCCGCGCCGTGAAACCAGGTTACGGTTGGCATGCATGTGGCCGATCCTCTCAGCCGGAGAATCACTCAAGCTCGTCATGAACTCTCCCGATTTATTGGATCCGGCCGTCAAAGTCAAAATCCCACGCAGCAAGGTCTATCAGATCATAGCCATGACGACGGGGACCGTGGCGTGTGGATACGCCGGGACCGCATTGTGGGGGCACTTGCGAAAACAGATCGTGTGAATGCTTTTTTCTCCTGCGACTCGCGGCTGGAACAGCCGGTCTCTTGATTTCTCCTTCTTTCTTTCGCGAGGTGGGTTGGTCAATCGCGCAAACTGCGCGCATTGACCGAGCACCGCCCGCTGTCTAACTTCTCATTCCATTCTTGCGTGCGCGGTCAGCGAGCACGGGTGATTGACCAACCCGCCTCGCTCTTTACTTCTTCTGCGGCTCCAGCAACTTGTCGCCTTTTCTAAACACGGCGTAGATCGCCTGCGACGGGCAGGCGTCAAGACAGAGTCGGCAGCTTTCAAGACAGCGCGATGGATCGAACTTGTAGGGCGGCGTTGACAGCCACGCGCTGGTCGGGCAGATCGGTACGCACACGGCCTGGTGAATGCAACGGTCGGGATGGCGGACGAGGTGATCACGAACGACCAACATGGGCTTGACTCCTTCGAAGAGGCCTTGCGAAAAGATCTCGAACATATTCTTCTTCGGCAGACTACTCATTTCCATTCCTTCACGAGTTCTTTGAGGCGATCTTTGAGCTCAGGAATCTGCGCCAGATTATTATGAATCGCGCCCAAAATCTTTTCCAGCCGTGCGGCTCTCAGCGCTTCCTTGTCCTTCCTGGCTAATTGATCATACTCTGCAAAAGCCGCTTGGTGGGCCGGTTCAAGTAGGGCACGAGCATCAACAAGGGCTTGTCCAACCGCCCAGGGCTCGGGTGCGAGCGGAGGGACGATCGTAAAGGAAGCATCAGTAAAGACGACTACCGCGGCGCCCGGTTTGCCCGTCAGCGGGATGACGGCACGAATCGTCTTACCTTCGCATGCGTTCCAGTTCAGCACCAACCCGGGAAACTGGTGAGCGAAGGCCACTTTTTCCATGTTGGCCTTCCATTTGTCTTCGGTGGGCATTGGAAGTGCGGCAGAAGAGCGCTAGGGTCTCTTCAGTGGTGCCAACTGTTCCGGAATCGGGTGATCAGGCATGAGCAATCGGGTTACGATTTCCCCCTTCATGACATGCCGTTCCATGATTTCTGTGACATCTGCTTCAGTACCGACCCAGTACCACACTCCTTCGGGATAAACCACCACACTTGGGCCGAGTTCGCAATGGTCGAGGCAGCCGGCCTTGTTGGCACGAACGAGACCTTTGAGATTCAATCGCTTGGTTTCGTTCTTGAAGTGCGCATGAAGTTTTTCCGAGCCCAAATTTGCGCAACAACCACGCGGATCGTCCTTCGGACGCTGGTTGGTACAGACGAAGATATGTCGTTGAAAAGGTGGCATAAGGAAGCCGGTTATGCGGGCATGGTGAGGGTATTGAGTCGTTCCATCAGGATCGTGACATCGTGACCGTTTAAAAAGGGAGACTGTTGTTGGGGCGCGCTCAGGATGGTCCGAATTTCCTGTAACCGTAACGAGGCCCGTCGGAACTCGTCACCCCGTGAAAGCTCAGACCCTTGGCCGGCGCGTAGTTTTTCGAATTCGGTGCGGATATCGCGAAAGTCCCGTTGCAAGTTTTTGTGCATCGAGCAAGGGGTACAATACCATTTCGGATTTTGATCCGCTGACGGCGACAGACGATCGTAGGGGCGGCCGAAAAAATCCTTCCCCAGTGAAAACTTCGTGAGCGGTCCACCAGCGGATCCACAGGCCTGACACGATTCGTTCCAAGAGTCCATGTCTACCCTCCATACGCGATTCGCAAAGCCTCATCTTACAACAAGACTTTCAGGACTGTCCACGGGCGCAGAGGCGCTGGGCGAAGCGTATCGTTCTGTGTCGAGGTATAATGACTCGATGAACTCACCGGGCGCATGGTCGAGAGGGGAATCGCTATGATTATCGGCATCCCGAAAGAGATCAAGGACCAAGAGCATCGCGTCAGTCTTACGCCGGACGGTGCAGCCGCATTGCGCCAGAGTGGACATGACGTGTGGGTTGAACCGTCGGCCGGTCAAGGTAGCGGATTTAGTGATGACGAATACCGTAAGGCCGGGGCGATCATCGCCCGCTCAAAACACGAGATATTCGAGAAATCAGAGATGATTGTGAAGGTCAAGGAACCGCTGCTCTCCGAATGTTCGCTCTTCCGACCGGGACAAGTGTTGTTTACCTACCTGCATTTGGCGTCTCTTCCCGAACTGACGAAAGTTTTGATGGCGACGAAGATTACGGCGGTCGCCCGTGAGACGGTTGAAGCTGCAGACGGCAGCTTGCCGATGTTGAAGCCGATGAGTGAAATCGCCGGTCGCCTGGCGGTACAAATCGGAGCACAGTATTTGGAACGGTCATACGGAGGACGAGGGGTATTGTTGAGTGGTGTGCCTGGTGTCGAGCCGGGAAAAGTCGTGGTGCTCGGAGCCGGAGTCGCCGGCACGTCGGCGATACGAATTGCCGTCGGCATGGGGGCGCAAGTGACCGTACTCGATTTGAATGTTCAACGGCTGCAAGAGCTCGACGATCTCTATCGAGGCCGAATTATTACCCGTATCTCAACGCAGGCCGCCGTCGAGGAAACAGTGGTGGAAGGGGATGTGGTCGTCGGCGCCGTGCTCGTGCATGGTGCACGCGCGCCCAAGGTCGTGGGGCGCGCGTTGGTTGCACGGATGCAACCCGGGGCTGTGATCGTTGATATTGCAGTGGATCAGGGAGGGTGTTTTGAAACGACACGACCGACGACGCACTCAGAACCAGTCTACGTGGTGGATGGTGTGACACACTATTGCGTGACGAACATGCCCGGCATTGTTCCCCGAACGGCGACCTTTGCCTTGACCAATGCAACCCTGCCCTATATAGTGCGCCTCGCTTCTGATGGTGTCGATCGAGCCATCCGTTCGGATTCTGGGCTGGCTCGTGGTGTGAATGTGATGGATGGGAAAGTGACCTGCCAGGCTGTGGCCGAAGCGCATGGGTTGCATTTCACTCCCATCCTGTAAGACAATCAGACCCTTAGTTTCCAACGATTCATTGATGTCGGGGCGTAGCGCAGCCCGGTAGCGCACTGCGTTCGGGACGCAGGGGTCGGAGGTTCAAATCCTCTCGCCCCGACCAAACCAAGCTTGCTCGTGCCGCGTGCTATTCATCGTATTATCGTAACGATCGCACGCGGATAATTCCCTCCAGTGAGTTCCCGTTTCGTGCTCGACCCGGAGCCTAGTTTTTCCATTGAGGCGACGGGATAGAAACCACACGTGACCTACGTACCGGGTCGAAGGTCAAATCCTCTCGCCCCGACTATAGAGCTTGCTCGACCCGTCGGCTCTTAACCGTTCATGGCGCCGGCGGACAACTCCTCCCAGTTCCGCTTTAATCAACAATCCGCTTCGTGTAAGTCATCGCCTATTCGTCGCAGGATCGCATGAAGACGCTGGAGGAGAGATCAGGTACTAATCCCATATCGGTTCGATGAACCGAGCGCGAGCCTTACTGTTCGTCCATGGTGCCATGTGTCGCCGATTCGCCGTGGTGGCCGCGCCATGGCTTTGAACGCTAACATGGCGAGGAGACGACGCGCGCGTAGAAATTGTAAAACACGTGACGCATCTGAAGAGGTGTGAGAATATCCGCTGGGCGGACCAGTGAATAGCCGGCAGCGCCCATATCCTTGGTAAAGCCAGATGATGCCATCGGCTGATGATCCGCCGGTTCGGGCACACATTCTCGTGCATGGTCGTGTGCAGGGTGTCGGGTTTCGGGCGTTTGCGTCACGGGTCGCGAGAGGACTTGAGCTGTCGGGCGGCGTCCGTAATCTCGACGACGGCCGGGTTGAGTTGGAAGTTGAAGGTAAGAAGACGCTCATCGATGCGCTGATACGTGAGTTGCGGAGCGGTCCTCCGGCCGCGCGGGTAAAGAAGATTGACACGGAGTGGAGTGCGGCGACTGGACGGCATTCGAATTTCAGCATTTGGCATTAGGGAACGAGGGATCATGGGTCGGCAGCACGACGAAGAGTCCGAGTTGAGTGAAGCTCGGAGGCACACTGTCGACGATCTGGGGGCCTCAGAACCCGGGAATGCGGCGGACCAGAGCGAACGGGACACAGGTCGATCGGAGGGGCTTGATACGCTCAAAAGTTACCTCCGGGAGGTTCGCCGATCGACCCTGCTCACATTTAAGCAAGAACAGCAGCTCGGGAAACGGGTGATGGCCGGCGATGAGCAAGCCCGTCAGCAGATGATCGAATCAAATTTACGGCTTGTGATCAGTATCGGAAAACGCTACATGCATCGAGGATTTCCGTTTTCCGACATCGTCGAAGAAGGCAATTTGGGCCTGATCAAAGCGGTCGAAAAATTTAACTACAAGCGGGGCTTCCGGTTCAGTACCTATGCTTCGTGGTGGATCAGGCAATACATCGAACGGGCCATTATCAATCAAGGGAAGCTGGTGCGCCTCCCGGTACACGTGGTGGAACGCCTCAATCGGTACCTGAATCGTGCCGAACAATTGGTACAGGAGCTGGGGCGAGATCCGAGGGCGGCGGAAGTGGCCGCGAAGATGAAGACCTCGGAAGAAGAAGTCTTGGACCTGAAGCAGTTGATACGGACCACCTGTTCGCTCGACAGCCCGCTCAACGACCGCACCGATACTTTCCTGCGCGATGTGATCGAAGATCCGGTTGGGCTGTCACCCGACGAGACTGCGGACGGGGTGCGTCGAAGAACGGAGCTGATGGCCTGGGTGAGGGAGTTGCCTGAGAAAGAGCAAACTGTTATTGTGTCACGGTTCGGGCTCGATGGAGACGAAGCGAAGACGCTGGAGGAAATCGGCCGTACCATGGGATTGACCCGAGAGCGGGTCCGTCAAATCGAGATGGCCGCGTTAGTTCGTCTTCGTAACACCATCGAGCGAAAAACCATGACACAGGCAGATCTGCTCTAGTCTCGTGACCGCCCTCAATTATCAAGCACTCATTCGTGAAGTGCCGGACTTTCCGAAGCCCGGCATTCTGTTTTATGACATCACCACACTGCTGAAAAATCCTGCCGCCGTTCAAAGTCTTGCCGACGAATTGACGACTCGGTATCAGAATCGCGGGATCGCCAAGGTCGTCGGCATCGAGTCCAGAGGGTTTATCTTTGGGGGGATCCTCGCGGCACGTCTTGGCGCCGGATTTGTCCCCGTTCGTAAGCCGGGAAAACTCCCCGCCGACTGCTACGAAGTGAAGTACAGCCTGGAGTACGGAAACAACAGCTTGGCGGTGCATCGTGACGCGGTTGAAATCGGAGAGCACGTATTGATCGTCGATGATCTCCTGGCGACCGGAGGAACGGCTGAAGCGACGATCCACCTCGTTCGCCAGTTGGGGGGCCTGATCGTCGGGCTCGATTTTCTGGTTGAGCTGAAGAGCTTGAACGGACGCGAAAAGCTCGCCGGCTATGACGTCCATTCAACCATCACGTATCCCTAGGCGGTTTCATTGGTCTCTTCATCGCCACTTGTTCCAAGGGTACCGGCCGTGGTATAGAAGCCGGACCTTTTCGACCCTCCAACCATCTTTTTCGGAGTGGACCTTCTATGGCGACGAAAACACAGACGAAAAAAAAGGATGTGGTGAAGACGAAGCCGGTAACATCAAGCCTTAAGAAGCCGCAGTCGGTCGCCTCCAGTGCGACTTCAGCGGTTAAGACGGCCACCGAGGTCGAGATAGAGGCCCCCATACGGCCCAAGGAAACTGCAAAAGAGCGAGAAGCGAGGGAGCAGCGACAGGAAGTGCTCCATAAAATGCTCCTTGGTAAACGACAGGAGATCATTAAGGAGATTGAAGAGAGCCTGGGGCAATCTCTGACCGAGGACCAACAGCGGCGTTTGGAATCAGCGCGTGACGTCGGGGACCAGGCTTTAATGGATCTTGAGCGCGAACTGGGTATCTCGTTGATGGAGATGCGCAACCGCCGGCGACAATCGATCGATGAAGCACTTACGCGTCTGCACGAAGGAACATACGGCATCTGTGCAGAATGCGGCATCGAGATCAGTGAGAAGCGACTCCAAGCGGTTCCCTTCGCCAAGCTGTGCGTGGAATGCCAATCGCGCGCGGAACTGCTGGAGAAAATCGAACGAGAAGAAGATCGCGATTAGTTCCGAAGACGTTCTCCTCACGGTATCCTGGAGTGCCTTCTCTCCCTCGCATGCACGGGGCTATCACCGGACGAGCAGTTGTTCTCGCCAGTGGCGGATTGGACTCCACTGTCGCAGCGGCTGTTGCGCGGCAAGATGGCTACACGCTTTATCTGCTGACCATCGCTTACCGGCAGCGGCATGCTGTGGAGATCGAGCGGGCGAGGCAGGTGGCGACAGCCCTGCAGGCTCAACAGCATGTGGTGGTGGACGTCGATTTGCGGACAATCGGAGGATCAGCCCTCACCGATGATCTCCCGGTTCCGAAATACGAGAGTGAATCTGAACGGAGCAAGGACGTTCCCATTACCTACGTGCCGGGCCGAAACTTGATCTTTCTCTCGCTGGCGGCTGCTCATGCGGAAGTGCTGGGAGCCTCGGTCATCTATTTTGGCGCCAATGTGATCGATTATGCCGGATATCCAGATTGCCGCCCGGAATTCATCAAGGCTGTGGAAGCGGCCATTCAGGCCGGAACAAAGGCAGGCATGACGGGCAAGCCTATTGAAATCCGTGCTCCCCTGCTTAGGATGAGCAAGACCGAGATTATTCAACTCGGCATGACGTTGAGCGTTCCCTTTCATCTGACGCATAGCTGCTATGACCCTGTCGGCTCGCTTGCGTGTGGGCGATGCGACAGCTGCCTCGTGCGCAGGCGGGGATTTGCGGAAGCAGGAGTTGTAGATCCTGTTCCGTATGCGGTATGTTGACGAAACGAGGCTTCACATAGCTGGTCCGGCCGTATGAAATTGTCACGGATGATATGGGTGAGCACGGTTCTGCTGACGCTTGGCGCAACACCGGCATGCAGTCAGAATGGGGGGGAACCGAAGCTAACGGGAACAGTCGCCTCCGCCCCCGCCGAGTTGCGCAACGGAGAACAGAAATTCAACGCCAACTGTTCCGCCTGCCACGGGGCCGGTGGAGTCGGTACCGCCCAAGGCCCACCGCTGGTCCACAAAGTGTACGAGCCGAATCATCACGGTGATGCGGCCTTTCAACGAGCAGCCGCCAATGGCGTGAAGGCTCACCATTGGCAGTTCGGAGACATGCCAAAGATCACCACCGTCGTGCCCGACGACGTGGATCATATCGTGAAATACGTTCGGTGGCTGCAGAAACAGGCCGGCATCTTCTAGTTTCTCACCTCGTGTTTCCTCAGTGTCTCGATCTTACCTCGTCGATCACGGGGGGTTGGGAAGACGAATCCTCGAGCGAACAGAGTTCACTGGGGGACTTCCGAGTCGCTCCTCAGACTCAGCCGGTTCATTCTTCTATTCATGAACCATCGTCACCTGGGAGGATTAAAATGCTGAAGTATGCTTTGTGCGCTCTGGCTGTGTTCCTCGTCGTGATAGGGCTTGCCCCTGATACAGGATGGTCGGAACAGACCTCCTCGACCTCTGCATTGCACCGTAGTCTCCACGGCGTCATCGTTGATAAAGCCGGCTCGCCTGCCGTGAAAGTTCCTGACGGAACGGTGTACCTCTTGAACAAGAACCGTGCGCTTCGGCATGGCCATGGGCTGCCCAAAGTTGGTGAGGAAGTGACCGTCGTCATTGATGAAAACAATGCGGTGCTTGAGGTTCATCCGAAGGGAACGGAATCGAAGCATCAGTTTATCACCGGGGATGTGGTAGCCGTGGGGCTTCGACAAGGAACCATTACGTTAAAGACGCCGGAAGGGGAACAATCGTTTCCGCTTGAAAAGCGAGAGTTGTCGGCCTCTATTCGCGATGGAGCGACGGTGACGGCGGAAATCAACGAAGGGGGAAATGTTATTGATCTGCACCCTGCGGAGCACAGGCAGTTACAGCCTGGAGAAACAAGCACTCCGATCAACCGATCGCACTAACGCAACCATGAGCGATCGGCTGCTTGCATGAACTCATTGCAGAGCCAACAACACGAGGTTGGCCTGAATTCAGGAGGTCTATGGTCGAGCAGCCTCTCGTCACCGGCGCTTAGGTGTCCATTTCTTGGCTCGTGATTCCGCTTCAGCGATCTGATCGGCGGTCATCTGCGCGCCCAGTGCATTGCGAGCTTCAGCCGCTCGTTTCTCACCGTACGCGGCCGAGAGGTTGTACCACATGTGTGCGTCGATGAAGTTCTGAGCGACGCCGCGTCCCCGCTCATACATCATCCCCAGCTTGGCAAATGCCAACGCATTTCGTTGTTCGGCGGCCTTTTGAAACCAATACAGCGCCATGGGATCACTGAAGGGGGCGCCTTGCCCCAGAGAGTAGAGTGTTCCGAGGTTGACTTGCGCGTCGGCATGCCCTTGGTCCGCGGCTTTCTTGAACCAATCCTTCGCTTCGAAATGGTTTTGCGGAAGACCGCGGCCTTCGCTATAGAGCAGGCCCAATTGATTTTGGGCATCAGGATTCCCGCTCTGCGCGCGTTTGAGGATTTCGCTCACTGCCGCGCCACCAATGAGCGGTTGAGGCGGAGCAGGGGGTGGCGTAGTGCAGCTTGAGACGAGAAATGACACCAAGAGGAGTCCTACAAGAGCAACAGACTGGTAGGGCGGCGGCCGGTGAAACATTCTAACGATTGTTACCTGATTAATATCTGCTGGCCAGCTAGCGGGCCACGAAAAACGCATCCTACTCAGCCGACGGCCGTGAGTTCAAGAAAGAATTTCGGATAGGAAGTGTGTTGGAGAGAAGTTAGAGATATCACGATGTGTGGAACACGCTCCTCGGCGGCTAGGAGGAGTTGATTGACGTGAGAGATCTCAAATTGTGGATCCCGACAGGCGCTTCGGCGCGGTGTTTGGACCGGAGAGATCCTTGGGCTATTGTTCTTCAGGCGCATCCTGCGCTTTCGGTCTCCAATTCCTCGCCAGGAATTGTGCCTGGGCGACTTGAGTCGGCGTCATATCGCGGGCCAGTCGGTCTCGCCACTTCGCACCCTCCTCATGCCCATTGGCTGCCGCCAGGTTATACCACTGGTAGGCCTGTACGACATCTTTGGGGACACCTCGAGCTTTTTCATAATGGGTTGCGATAAGAAACATCGCAGCCCCATGTCCATGATCTGCAGCCAGGCGGCACCACCGGAAGGCCTCCTGATAGTCCTGCGGCATCCCAAGGCCCTTGTCCGACAGCACGCAGAGTCTGTATAAGGCGTCCGGATGCCGCTGCATCGCCGCCATGCGATACCACCGAACCGCTTCTCGGTGGTCCCGAGGCAAGGCGTTCTCGTATTGCAAACCGAGGTGGTATTGGTCCTGGGCACTTCCTTGCTCCGCCACAGACTGAAACCCATCGATACGTGTCACGGATTCGTGCACATCCACATAGGGTGATTTTGGCGGATCGATACATCCCGGTAGAGTACCGAGGATGGCGAGGACGATGAGATAGCGCAGGCCGGCGGTCATGACGGTCTCCTCTGTTGCGATCAGCCTAGCAGGATACTTTCCCAACGGGCAACCAGCAAAGTATCACGGTGTACTGTAGCACATGTCACACGCTCGGTGACGAATCTGACGATAATTCGGTCCATGGCGTTGCCGGACTGTCCTTTCACTTCTAGGATGCTTCAAGGCTGGGAGCATCGGGATTCCTGACTACGTTCCCAGCCAATCCGATACCTCTTCGACAACGCCTCTTCCGATTTGACACCAGTCATCGAGAGTCGTAGCCTGGTGCGCAATCATGTTGCGCAAATGCCGTTCGTTCTCCCATCGGAACGTTCCGTTTATGTTTGACGAGAAAAGAATATTGAGATGCTTGTTATGTATGGGGCTCCTGTCTCTCCTGCCTACGCTGCCGGCTGTGGCTGAGGGGGAATTTTCGCCTTCGTCGATTAGAAAGGGCGTCCTCTTGGTTGCCAGTCCGTCGCTGAGTGATCCCAACTTCCGTCAAACCGTCCTACTCATTATCGAACACGGAGGAAGAGGCACAGTCGGTCTCATTTTGAATCGTTCCACGAACGTACTGGTATCCGAGGTTTTGCCGGACCTCACCGTGCTCAAAGGAACGCGCTACCGATTGTTTGCCGGTGGTCCGGTCGAGCGAACGCAGCTTGTCTTGTTGTTTCGATTGAAGAGCCCGTATCCCGATACGCGATTGATCGTTGAGGGGGTCTATGTCGGTACGCCGAGAGTTCTCGAACGTATCATGGCTCAACCTAAATCGTCCGAAACCTTTCGCGCTTTTGCCGGTTTGGCCGGATGGGCACCAGGGCAACTCGACTATGAAATGCTTCAGGGATCGTGGGGCGTCTTACCATCGGACACCTTCAACATCTTTGATAAGGACCCAGCCACCCTTTGGCCTGACAGTATCAGCCGCCTTCAGGCGCCCAGAACCATTTCCAGTACGCGATCGTCCTGAAGACAATATGGCTGTTCAAAAGCTCAACAGAGAAAATCAGAAGGGAATGTCCGCTTATCCCAGCTTGCCGAGGCGCGACTGAAGAATGCTGATGGTTGCGATGGCGGCGGTCTCTGCCCGCAGGATGTGCTGACCCAGGGTCATCGGTTGAATTTCCGCCTGTTCGGCCGCGAGCATTTCTTCCTTGCTCCAGCCTCCTTCAGGGCCGATTAAAACCAGTATGGAACCAGTCGCATCGTGCGGGAGTTCGACCGTCTGCAGATTTTTCCCGTCTTGCCGCTCCGTAAGCATGAGTGTCACGGTATCGGTCACATGGCTTCTCAGAAGTGAGGTGAGAGAGTGTGGTGGAGTGATGGTCGGGACCCGCCATTGCTCGGATTGTTGCGCAGCTTCGAGGGCAATGCGTTGCCACCGGGCAAGCTGATGGTCAACACGGTCGGCTTTGAGTTGCACCACGCTGTGCCGGCTTTCAATCGGCATGAGTTTATCCACGCCCAGCTCGGTGGCTTTCTGAATCACCCAATCCATCTTTTCGCCTTTGAGGAGGGATTGACCGAGGAATAGGCGCGGGACGCGCCGGGGCGGTTCCTGAATCGTGTCGAGAATGTGCCCGGTGAGCGTTCCTTCGGAAACGTCGGTGATCTCCGCACGATATCTGGTGCCTAGCCCATTGCCGAACCACAGGGATTCCCCGATGCTGACACGTAGGCTGTGCTTGAGATGGGTCAGTAAGTCATCCGGCACTGTTATGGTCGGTGGAGCGATGCACTGGGGAGAGACGAAAAACACAGGCATGTGGGACTCTGAAGATCGGGAAGGCCGGACTACTCGAAAAACGTCTTCATCTTGTCGAAGAAGCCGTCACCGTTCGCTTCCATGGACATGCCGCTCTCTTTGGCGAACTCTGTCAACAGCTCCTTCTGCCGGGCCGTCAGCTTAGAAGGAATCTGGACCTTGATCGTATAGATCTGGTCGCCTGTGCCGCCACCCTTCAGGCTGGGGATACCCAACCCTTTAATCCGAAGGACCTTGTCGTGCTGGGTGCCGGCCGGCACCTTGATGACGGTGTCTCCCTTGAGGGTCGGGACTTCCACTTTCCCACCAAGGACGGCCGTCACGAGACTGATCGGGACGTCACAGGCGATATCGAGGCCTTTTCGTTGAAAGATCTGATGAGGCTTGACGGTAATGGCCACATAGAGATCGCCGGGTGGACCGCCATTGGGGCCATGCTCTCCTTCATTGGAGAGCCGAAGTCGCATACCGGTTTCAATACCGGCCGGAATTTGCACGGAGATCGTGCGTTCTTTGTACACCCGTTGGCGGCCCTGGCAGGTCACGCAAGGCTCCGTCACGAAGTGACCGGTGCCTTCACATTGGCCGCATGGCCGGCTGACGCTGAAGAACCCCTGCTGAAACCGAAGTTGCCCCGCGCCTTTGCAACTGGCGCACGTCTTGATGGCTGCCGCTGACTTCGCCCCGGTCCCTTTACAGTCGATGCAAATTTCCCAACGCGGAATTTTGAGTTTGGCCTCTTTCCCATAGACGGCTTCCTCAAACGTAATCTCGAGGTTGTATTGGAGATCGTTGCCACGTTCAGTTCGAGTACCCCCTCCCCCTCGAGTTTGGCCGAAGAAGTCCTCAAAAATATCGTTAAAAACGTCTCCAAATCCTCCGCGCCCGAAATCGAATCCGTCGAAGCCGGCCGGACCCTGTTGCGCGCCGGCATGACCGAACATGTCATAGCGCTTTCGCTTTTCCTGATCGCTCAGCGTTTCATAGGCTTCGTTGATTTCTTTGAATTTTTCTTCAGCGGTCTTCTTATGGTGAACGTCGGTGTGGAGATCCGGATGGTGCTGGCGGGCGAGTTTTCGGTACGCTTTCTTCAGATCGTCTTCGGAGACGTTCCGATCAACACCGAGCGTTTCGTAGTAATCGCGTTTCGACACGGGTGCCATTGTACTGAACGTCTGGAAATGGCCGAGTTCCCCAACGTGCAGGGAACTCGGGCTGTCTGATGCGCTATTCTAGGCTATTTCTTGTCTTTGTCTACTTCTTCAAATTCTGCGTCCACGACTTTCTCGTCGGTTTTTGCCCCCTCGGTACTCCCGCCGTCCGTCGCACCCGGTTGCGGACCCGGAGATGCAGCGGCTTTCTTGTACATTTCTTCGGCCAATTTATGCGAGGCAGTCATGAGCGACTGAGTCGCCGATTCGATGGCCTCGGCATCGGTGCCCTCCAGCGCCTTCTTGACGGCCGCAATGGCGTCCTGGATCTTCGTCTTCTCCTCAGCGGAAACTTTGTCGCCGTATTCCGTGATGTTTTTTTCTGTTTGATAGACCAGATTATCCGCCTGGTTCTTGGCTTCGGCCAACTTGCGGCGCTTCTTATCGTCTTCCGTATGCGACTGGGCATCCCGAACGAGGTTCTCAACCTCTTCTTTGCTTAGACCGCTGGAGGCGGTGATCTTGATGGATTGCTCTTTTTGAGTGGCCAAATCCTTGGCCGAAACGTGCACGATGCCGTTGGCATCGATATCGAATGTCACCTCAATTTGCGGCATGCCGCGAGGCGCCGGTGGAATGCCGACCAAGTCGAACTGCCCAAGAAGCTTGTTGTCGTTGGCCATTTCCCGTTCGCCTTGGAACACCCGGATGGTGACAGCCGTTTGATTATCGGCTGCGGTCGAGAACACCTGGCTCTTCTTGGTTGGAACGGTCGTATTGCGCTCGATCAGTTTGGTGAACACGCCGCCCAGCGTCTCGATACCCAATGATAAGGGAGTGACATCGAGGAGCAGAACGTCCTTGACCTCTCCTTTGAGAACTCCGCCTTGGATGCCGGCTCCAATGGCTACGACCTCGTCAGGATTGACTCCACGATGCGGTTCCTTCCCAAAGAAGTCCTTGACGACCTGAATCACCTTGGGCATGCGGGTCATGCCGCCGACCAACACGATCTCTTGGATATCCTTGGCGGTGACACCGGCGTCGGACAAGGCCTTGCGGCAGGGTTCGATCGTGCGCTGAACCAAGTCGTCTACCAGCTGTTCGAGTTTCGCCCGGGTCAGCTTCGTGACCATATGCTTGGGGCCGCTGGCATCGGCGGTGATGAACGGCAGGTTGATTTCCGTTTCCTGAGACGAGGACAATTCGATTTTGGCCCGTTCGGCCGATTCTTTCAGGCGTTGGAGTGCCATCCGGTCTTTCCGCAAATCGATGCCTTGGTCTTTCCTGAACTCGTCGACCAGCCAATCCATCACGCGTTGATCGAAGTCGTCGCCACCGAGATACGTATCTCCGTTCGTGGATTTCACCTCGAAGACACCTTCGCCGATTTCGAGGACGGAGATGTCGAAGGTTCCGCCGCCCAAATCGTACACGGCGATCCGTTCATCCTTCTTCTTGTCAAGGCCGTATGCGAGGGACGCCGCCGTCGGTTCGTTGATGATGCGGAGAACGTTCAGACCGGCAATTTGGCCGGCATCTTTTGTCGCTTGACGTTGGCTGTCGTCGAAATACGCGGGGACGGTGACGACGGCTTCGGTGACTTTTTCACCGAGATAATCTTCGGCCGTCTGCCGCATTTTCTGCAGAATCATGGCTGAGATTTCCGGTGGGCTATAGCGTTTGCCGCGCAATTCCACGTGCGCGTCGCCGTTATCGGCTTCGACCACTTTATAGGGAAGCCGTTTCATGGCCTCTTGAACTTCACGGCTCTTAAACTTCCGTCCCATCAGGCGCTTCACCGAGAAGATGGTATTTTCCGGATTGGTGATTGCTTGCCGTTTTGCGATTTGGCCGACCAGCCGTTCAGTCTTGTCGGTGATGGCCACGACGGAAGGAGTGGTCCGGCTCCCTTCGGCGTTGGCGATCACGACGGGGTCTCCGCCACTCATAATCGCCACACAAGAGTTGGTGGTCCCGAGATCGATACCGATGACTTTACCCATTGGTGGACTCCTTCCTTCTCGACCAGGTCGACTGAATGAGGTCAGTTCGTCGCTGAGTCATGTTCGTGTGCATGGGCCGGGCCTGACGAAACACTGACCATTGCAGCCCTCAGAATTCTATCGTGTAACCGATAACCCTTTTGAAACTCGTCCAACACTTTATTGGCCGGCAGGTCGTTGGACGGCACGTAAGAGACTGCTTGATGTGTGCTTGGGTCGAACTCCTGGCCGGTTGTTTCTACCGCCTGTACGCCGAACTTCGCAAGGACGCCGGATAGCTGCTTGAGTGTCAGTTCCACACCTTGGATTAAGGCCGAATCGCCTCCGTTTGTCCGAGACGCCTTGATTGCGCGCTCCATATTGTCGACAACCGGCAACAGCTCTTTCAAAAGCTGTTCATTCCCGAATCTGATTTGGTCACGCTGGTCGCGTTGTGTCAGGCGTTTGTAGTTTTCAAACTCGGCGGCCAGCCGGAGGTACTTATTGTTGGCCGCCTTGCATTCTTCAGTCTTCAGGGCCAACTCGTCCTGAAATGAGGAACTCGTCGTGTCCTTTACGGAAGAATCGCCTTCTAAACCATCGATTGTATTGGCGTTTGTTTTTTCTTGGTCTTGATCGTCGTTCATTCTGATGCCTCTACAGCGCTGGAGATATCCATAGGAGTCAGGGAAGTCAACGGGTGAAAGGAAAATAAAATGATGCGGATGAGAAGAAAATCAGGTCCACTGCGTCAAACTTGCGCCACGGGCGCGGCGAGAGAGAAGTTCGAGCCCATTCAAGGTCAGGAAGGGTTCAATATGTTGGATTGACTTCGCTTCCGGAGCGATCACCGAAGCCAATCCTCCTGTGGCGATCACATACGAGGTACGGCCCATTTCTTCTTCCATCCGCCGGACTAGGGTATCTACGAGACCGGCATAACCGAATACGAGTCCCGCTTGAATGCTTCCGGCTGTATCGATGCCGATGACGGTCTTCGGCCGAGCGAGTTCTACCTTGCTCAGTTTTGCAGCCCGGGAAAAAAGGGCATCGGCGGAAATCGAGAGACCCGGGGCGATTGCGCCTCCGAGATATTCGCCGAGGTGACTGACGGCACAAAACGTTGTGGCTGTGCCGAAATCAACGATGATGAGATCGCGGCGAAACTTATGATAGGCCGCGGCCGCATTCACGATACGGTCGCTGCCGATCTCTTTCGGGTTCAAGTACTTCAGCGTCAAGCCTGTGTCCATCTCGGATGAGACAATGATCGGGGTGCAGCGAAAGGATGTTTCGACCATCGATTCGAATGTTTCCGTGAGGGCGGGAACGACGCTGGAAATGATGGCGCCGGTGATGTGCTCGGGGACACGGCCGCTTCGCGCCATGACGCTGAGGCAGAGGACGCCGTACTCATCGGCGGTGGTTTTAGGATCGGTCGCCAATCGCCAATGGGTCAGCAGAGTCGGTCCGTCAAAAATCCCCCCGACAATGTTGGTATTTCCGATGTCGATCGCCAATAGCATGGAGCCTATTCTACTCGGCATGGTGCCGCTTTCGCTACTCTCTCAGATGAAACACATCCGCTGCGCGCACGTCGATGAGGGGCATCGGTTGTGACCGAGATGGAGGTGACGAGGTTCTTACTTGCAACGCCCCATCGGCAGAAATTGCTTCCGCCGTGCCGCTGATCTCCTGATCGTCTCTGAAAAGGACCCGCACCTGGCGTCCCAGTGTGGTGCAGCGAGTGGTATAGGCCTGTCGCAGCCGGACAGGCCCATGGGATCGAAGCTCGCCAAGCCACTGTTCAAGCTCCAACAGCAGTTGTGCAATGAGGCGATTTCGGTCGATCGGTCGCTGAGCGGCTTCGAACAATGATGCGGCAATCGGTCGTAAGGCTTCTGGAAAAGACTCCGGCGGCGAGTTCACGTTGAGTCCGATCCCGATGACGACAACCGGGTCGTTGGATGAAGGGAAGATCCCTTCGCAGAGAATCCCGCCGACTTTGCGTTCTTGGAAGAGCAGGTCATTGGGCCACTTGAGCGCGAGGGACACGCCGGCCGCCTGTTGGGTGGCTTCGGCGACGGCGAGCGCGCTGACAAGCGGCACCCAGGACAGCCATTGCGAAAGGGAGAGGCTCTGTCCGACTCCACGTAGGATGACGGAGCAATAGATGTTCAGTCCTGGTGGGGAGAACCAGACCCGTCCATGTCGGCCGTACCCGCCGGATTGGCTCTCAGCGACCACGACAGTGCCGTCCGCTGCGCCGCTCTGAGCAAGTGCGCTTGCCTCCCCGTTGGTCGAGGGGAGTTCTTGATGCACGTATAGGGAATGACCAAGTGACTTGGTCGCGAGGGTGCTGCGGATATCGT
This sequence comes from Nitrospira sp., assembly GCA_024760525.1. Taxonomy (NCBI): domain Bacteria; kingdom Pseudomonadati; phylum Nitrospirota; class Nitrospiria; order Nitrospirales; family Nitrospiraceae; genus Nitrospira; species Nitrospira sp. The sequence continues at coordinate 2,373,308 of CP060499.1, read as the reverse complement.
CAACACTGAGGGGGGCGGAATAAGACATTGATTAGGAGCGTCGGATTGGCGATCGTTGCGACAAGGTCAAGACCAGACTGATTGCCGTTGCCGGGGCTGAATGGGTGAGCGCTCCGATTGAAATGCGATCGGCGCCGGCCGCGGCCATGGCTCGGATATTCTTGAGGGTGATGCCGCCCGATACTTCCACAAGCGCCCGTTTCTTGATCAAAGCCACGGCACGTCTCACCATACTTGGAGTCATATTGTCCAGCAGGATGATATCGGGTTTTGCTGCAAGTGCTTGTCGAACATGCGCGAGCGACTCTGTTTCGACGATAATCGGCAGGGCGTTTGACCGATGGGCCTGGGCTAATCGGCATGCCCGTTCAACGGGCCTTTGATTGCGCTGTAGAAGCGCGAGGTGGTTATCTTTTATGAGAATGCCGTCGCTCAATGATTGCCGGTGATTGAGCCCTCCGCCGAGCGAGACGGCCCATTTCTGAAGCGCGCGCCAGCCCGGAAGGGTCTTTCTCGTATCCAAAATGCTGACGGAGTAGCCGCGCACGGCCCGGCAAAACTGTTGCGTCAACGTGGCAATGCCGGACAGATGTTGAAGAAAGTTCAAGGCAACCCGCTCGGCCTGTAGGATCGACCGCCCATCTCCCTCGATATGAAGGAGCGGCTCTCCATTCTTCGCCCGGTCGCCGTCACGCTTGGAAACCGACAATCGCAGGGCAGGATCGACCATCAGAAACGTCTGAACCGCTGCCGCCATCCCCGCTACGACCAGAGACTGTTGAGCGATGATCTGGGCTTGAGCCGGAACCGGCGATGAGAAGATTGCGGATGTCGTCACATCTCCATGCGCCAGATCTTCTTCGAGCCCTTGACGCACGGCACGGCGAATCTCCGCCGCAGGAAGGTTCACCATGGGTCACTGCCCCAGCATGAGACGCAATTGCTGTTCACTGCTGGTCAACATGGTGCGATCCCGCGCGAGGGCGCGTAGACGACCTTCGTGATCGGCGATTACATCAGGAGGAGCCTTGGAGACGAAGTCGGTATTGTTGAGTTTGCTCTGCAACCGCTGGGCTTCCTTGTCGGCTTCACCGACTTGTTTCACGAGGCGGTCGAGCGCTTTCTTGAGATCCACGTCGCCTTCGACGGACACGCCCACGGTGATGCCGCCGGAGACGAGCCGGAGCACCTTTGACGCCGGCCATTGCAAGGCTGGCGCGAGCGAGACCTGGCCGCGGCCCAGATGCGCGAGGTTTTGCTCCAGCGAAGCAAGTGTCGCGAGCGCGGCGGCTTCTTCATGCGTCACAAAGAACCGCACCTCTTTGCCCGGTGGATAATTCAGGAGCACACGGGCGGTGCGCATGAGACCGATGCTCTGTTCGAGCAGACCGAAGGCGGCTTCGGCTGCTGCGTCATGTTGGGACGCCCGAGCGGTCGGGTAGGGTTGCGTGACGATCGTCTCGCCGCTGTGCGGAAGAGTCTGCCAGATCTCTTCCGAGATGAACGGCATGAAGGGATGGAGCAGACGAAGCCAAATGTCGAGCGTGTCCTGCAGGGTCTGTCTGGTCACCGGACCTAGCGGATGCGCGGGATCTTGCAGGACCGGCTTTATGAGCTCGAGATACCAATCACAGTATTCGTGCCAAATGAATTGGTACAAGGCATTGGCCGCACGATCGAATCGATAGGCCTCCAGTTCGAACGTCACGGTTTGAATCGCCTGGTTGAGACGGCTGACGATCCAGCGGTCGGGAAACGGACGATCGGTCGGCGAACAGGAAGCCTTTGGGCCGTCGAGATACATGTGGGCGAACCGTGCGGCGTTCCAGATCTTATTGGCGAAATTGCGATACCCCTCGATGCGTTCTTCGGCGAGTTTGATGTCCCGGCCGGGTGAGGCCATGGAAGCCAGGGTGAATCGGAGCGCATCGGTCCCGAACTGCTCCATGACATGCAACGGATCGATGACGTTGCCTTTGGATTTACTCATCTTCTGCCCTTCGGCGTCGCGCACCAGAGCATGAATATAGACGTCGCGGAAGGGGACATCGCCCATGAACTTGAGTCCGAACATGATCATGCGGGCGACCCAGAAAAACAGAATGTCGAAACTCGTCACCAGGGTCGAGGTCGGATAGTAGGTCTTGAGTTCCGGCGTCTGCTCGGGCCATCCGAGTGTGGAGAAGGGCCAAAGACCGGAGGAGAACCACGTATCCAAGACATCGGGGTCCCGGAGAAACTCCGATCCTCCGCAGGCCGGACATCGCGCCGGTGCGGACTTCGCGACGATGGGTGTGGCGCTTGGCAGAATCGTTGTACGCGAAATAGATTGGCCTGCCTGGGGGCTCGGATGGGTGGTGCGGGCGATATGCTGTGCGTTACAGGCGAGGCAGTACCAAGCTGGAATCTGGTGTCCCCACCAAATCTGCCGTGAGATACACCAATCTTTGATGTCTCGCATCCAGCCAAGATAGTTGTTGATCCAACCTTCGGGGATGATCCGAATCTTACCGGTCTCGACAGCATCGATCGCCGGGATGGCCAGCGGCTTGATCTTCACGAACCACTGCGGCGACAGATAAGGCTCCACCACCGTCTTGCAGCGGTAGCATTTCCCAACCGATAGCTTATGGTCTTCGACCTTCGCAAGGAGCCCACGCTCCTTGAGCAGCTCCGCAACCTTGTGGCGCGCTTTGGCGACCGGGAGCCCCTGAAGGGTGTCGATGACGGCGCGGTCGACGCCAGCCTTTTGCATTCCGGAGGTATCGAGCAGCGCCTGATGATCGAGGATTGGAAGCCGCGGCAAGTGATGGCGTTCGCCGGCTTCATAATCGTTGAAGTCGTGAGCGGGCGTAATTTTCACGGCGCCGGTGCCGAATTCGCGGTCAACGAGGATGGCATCGCCGACGACGGGAATCGTCCTGCCGGTGAGCGGCAGATTGATCTGTCTGCCGATCAGGCGATTGTAGCGGTCGTCTTCAGGATGAACGGCGACGGCCGTGTCGCCAAGCAGAGTTTCCGGGCGTGTGGTGGCGACGGTCAGTCGGGTACCAGGATCATCGGCGAGCGGATACTCGATCGAATAGAGTCTGCCCTTGACGTCCTCATGCTCGACCTCAATATCCGAGAGCGCGGTCAGGCAGCGAGGACACCAGTTGATGAGGCGCTCGCCGCGATAGATCAAGCCATCCTCGTAAAGACGCACAAAGACTTCGAGGACTGCCTTCGAGAGCCCTTCATCCATCGTGAAGCGCTGACGAGCCCAATCGCAGGATTCGCCGAGTCGTTTCTGCTGTCTGACAATGGTGTCGCCGGAGGTGGCCTTCCATTGCCAGACTCGTTCGATAAACCGTTCTCGTCCCAGAGCTTCTCGTGACAGCCCTTCGGCTGCGAGCTGTTTTTCCACGACATTCTGGGTTGCAATACCGGCGTGATCGGTTCCAGGAAGCCAGAGGGTATTCTGTCCCTGCATGCGCCGCCATCTGATCAGGATATCCTGCAGCGAATGGTTGAGCGCGTGACCGACATGAAGTGATCCGGTGACGTTGGGTGGAGGAATCACGATGCAATACGGCTGCCCCGGTTGTTCCAACGCAGCGTGGAAGTATCCGTGTGTGAGCCACTCCTGAGACCAGCGGTCTTCTACGGCCTTCGGATCATACGTCTTGTCGAGTTGGCGTATTGTCATCGTTCCATCGGAGTCCAAACGTCAGGTCGGCATCTTAGCATGTCTGTCTCACACAGAAAATGGCGCGAGTCGCAGCTTGTGACCTGCGGAGGCATGTGCTATACAGTCGCCCGCTGATTGGTGATCAATTCAACTACTGTAGGGAGGACCATGGCACGAGGTCGTGAGAAGGATCGGAAAACGAGAAAGAAACATCGAAAGAACGTCAAGCGGATGAAATCCCTGGCCAAGGCTCGGCGAGGGAAGCGGGGCAAGAAAGCTAGCGCTTAGACGGGTGTGAGGGTTCTTCGGTATCGATCAGACGCTTGAGTTCCGCCTTGATGTGCTGCTCGGCGATGTCAGGTACGATTCGCTGAACGGCCCGCTCGACAGTTTGTTCGGCGGCGGCTCGCACCAAGTCGTCAGCCAGCAATGGGGCCTGTTTCTCCACTGCCTGTCGAAGCTCATCCTTGACCAGCTGATTGATCGTTCCCACCTGTTCCTGCACAACGGCGGGTAAGTGCTGACGGACACCGGACTCGACCTCTTCTCGTACCAGCCGATCGACACTTTCTCCGATGGAGGGTTTGGCCACATCGGAGACGGCTTGCCGAATGATCGGTTCGCTGGCCGCAAGTTCTTTTCTAATGAGCGATGGCAATGCCTGAGAGACGAGAGGTTGAATAAGGGTCGCGAGGTATTCCTGAGAGAGAATGTTTCCGAGCTGAGCCTGCAACTCTTTCTGTACGATAGGCCGAACATGGGTTGCGAGTTTCTCGTCGATCATTTTGGGCAGCAGATCGGCAAGCGCCTGCTCGCTCCGTTTGGTCATCGATTGCACGAGCTGATCGAAGAAACCCTTCATCGCGTCTTCCGGCCCGGCATGGGAAGCCGGTGATGCCATTGATGCCAGCGGTGTGGCGGCCCGCTCGTTCAGAACAGGTTCTTCCTGCCCGTCGTCACCCGTCAAATGGTCGCTCGCGACCTCGTCATCGATGTCGGTCGAGGTTGATGTCGGAGGCCAGGCCCGCCGTGTGAGGCCTTTGCCGTTGGAGGCACCCACCGGTTTTTGCTGCAGAGATTTGAGGACTTCGAGCAGGTCTTCGGATTGAAATGGTTTCTTGAGAAATGCCTTGACCCCTAAGGTACGGAGATGATTTTCGTCAGGACGATCCGCCGGGTTAATCAACGACACAAGGAACGTTTCGGTGAGATTGTCGAGCTTATTGATCTCTTTGCAGAACCCCGAAAATGTCATGTTGTCGAGGTGGTAGTCGGCGATGATAAGCACAGGGCTGCTTCGCCGAGCCGCTTCGAGGGCAGCCGGTCCGTCGTGAAACCCAACGACCTCAAACCCTTCCGGAGCTGAGATCTGTTCCACCATTCGTCTGACCGCGGGGCTGCTGTCGACAACGAAGATCGGCGAAGGCATGACACATTCCCCCTACTTTTTTAGTTTCTTCGAAGCTAGCAAGGGGGGTATCCTTTGTCAAGAAAACGCTCGATATGTACTTGTATTCACGGTGTATTTCAGGACGAAAGAGAGTGCTGGCTGAGATCATGGTAGACCGACTGTGAGCCGCTCGATACGAGTTGTGTTTTTTGATGCCGCCGACACACTGTTTCATGTGCGTGGGTCTGTCGCGGAGATCTATCTCCGACACGCGGTTGAGTTTGGGTTTCGCCAGAAAGCCGATTCCCCGGCGGCGATCACACAGGCGTTTGGCCGAGCGTTCCGCGAAGCCCCACCGCCGGTATTCGCCGTCACCGACCCGGCACAGATCAAACACAGTGAACGGCTCTGGTGGTTCGATATCGTTCATAACGTCTTTTATCGTGTGGGGATGTTCGAGCGCTTCGACGAGTTCTTCGATCAGGTCTTTCGCGCGTTTGAAGATCACCGGTCCTGGTGCTTGTTTCCGGAAACAGCGTCAACCTTAGCGAAACTCAAGGAGCTGGATCTGGAGATCGGAATCATCTCGAATTTTGATTCGCGTCTATTTGCCGTGATGCGTGGACTAGGGATTGCCGAGGCATTCGACACAGTGACGATTTCAAGCCTGACTCACGCGGCAAAACCTGCTCCTCGAATCTTTCACGTCGCGCTGGAGAAACACGCAGCCGATCCTGATGAAGCTCTGCATGTCGGGGACAGTCTCAGAGACGATGTGGAAGGTGCGAGGAAAGCGGGGATACACGCCGTCTTGTTGGATCGTGAAAGAAGGCAGCAGCAACCGGATATTCAGACCATCACGAGCCTGGACGAAGTACTTCCACTCTTACAGCGGCTCGAGCAATAACGGCATGATCTCTTTTGCGCGGCCGTGCAGCGACAGATCGACCAGCGCTGATTGTGGCGTGGAATCGAGATTGATTTCGGCGACGAACGCGCCGGCCTGTTTCGCGATCGAGGCGAATCCTGCCGCAGGATAGACTACTCCAGACGTCCCAATGACGAGCAAGACATCGCAGTTTCGGAGCACCGTAGAGCATTGCTCGATGTCCGCGGCAAGCAGGGATTCGCCGAACCAGACGATGTGTGGGCGGAGCAACGACCCGCAACGCCGACACGTAGGCAAAATGGCAATGGGCACGTCGCGGTTGTCGTCCACCGCGCCGCAATCTGTGCAACGAACTTTCCAGATGTTGCCATGAATCTCGGTGAGTTTCTGTGAGCCCGCGTCCCGATGCAACCCGTCCACGTTCTGAGTGATCAGCCAAAAGTCCGAGCAGCGCCGCTCGAGCTCAACGACTGCGTTGTGAGCCGCATTCGGCAGTTTTGCGGCGACCAGTTCGCGTCGCCAGTTGTACCACTCCCAGACGAGTCGGGGATCACGCTCAAAAGCTTCCGGTGTTGCGAGATCCTCGGCTCGAAAGTTGCGCCACAAGCCGTCCGTGCCGCGAAAGGTCGGCACACCGCTATCAGCGGAAATGCCCGCGCCGGTCAACACAGTAATCGATGCGGCGGAGGAAAGCTGTTCCTTCAAGAGTGTGAGATTCGATCCACGAGACATACATGTCAACGGAGGGATAAGGTTACTGTGTCGCTGTGGAGCGGCATGCTATAGTACGCCCGCTTGATATGCAATGGAATGAGGATCGCCAATGAAACAGATCTTGATCGTCGGAGCCGGGTCCGTGGGAGGGTTTTTTGGAGCCCACTTGGCCAAGAACAATCCGGATGTCGCATTCCTTCTCCGGCCAAACACGCTCACAGCCGTCCGCCAAAACGGATTGACGATTCGGAGCACGAATGGATCGTTCACGGTCCGACCGAAGGCGGCGTCGGATGTGCGGGAGCTGCCGCGTCCCGATCTCATCATCCTCGGCGTCAAAGCGTACGATCTTGATGAAGTCATGGGGCAACTTGCGCCTGCGCTCACCGAACACACGGTGATTCTTACCTTGCAGAACGGTGTCGATACCGAAGACCGGCTCATTGCTCGAATCAATCGCGATGGCGTCGTCGGCGGAGTGGCCTATATCTATTCGAAGATTTCCGCGCCTGGGGTCATTGATCACTATAAGAAAGGGGCGGTGGCCATCGGCGAACTGATGGGATATGAGAGCGGTCGGCTTCTCAAAATCCGCGATCTTTTTGCATCAGCCGGCATTCCCTGTCAGTTGTCGAAGGATATCCGCCGCGCCAAATGGGAGAAGATGTGCTGGAATTGCGTGTTCAATCCCATGACTGTGCTGATGAACGACAGAGTGGCCAAAGCGCTTGACCATTCCGAGATGATGGGCGTCATCCGGCAGATCGTCGGAGAAGTGGCGGCCGTTGCGGCGACGCTCAAAGTGCCCCTGCCCTCGGACATGGCTGAACGGGTCGTGAAGGCCTCACAGGAGATTCGCGACATCCATACCTCCATGTATGACGATTGGAAAGCGGGGCGACCGACGGAGATTGAGTATTTGAACGGATTTATCGTGGAGCAAGGGCGCAAGCTCGGCATTCCGGTTCCCGTGAATGAGGCGCTCACGGCAATGATCCAAGCGATGACCGACAAGGATCGGACCGGTACCGGCATCGTGACCATCGATGGGGCTGTTGTGCAGCCGCTATCCTTCGATCATGCGACGATGGCTTCATTATCGGCCGAGCATCACGTGGATATGTCGACGGTCATGCCGGGTATGAAGGGTCGGGGGATCCGTTTGAGCGGGCTGCTGGATATTCCGGCGTTGTCCATCGGGGCAGATCACGTGGCGTTTCATGCAGCGGACGGGACGTACTCGGCCTGTCTCACACTACAGCAGGCAAAGGAATATGGGGTGTTGGTGTATGAACTGGATGGAACAGCCTTACCGGAAGCCAAGGGCGGCCCGTTTCGGCTCGTGACACCGGGGCTTGGCGATCGCTGCGCCAATGTCAAAGGCGTCGCCCGAATTGAAATCACTGAAGGACCCGGGCGCGATACAAGGCAAACAACTTGCCCGCCGGCCGCACAGCCCGACTGAAGCCGGTAAGCCGATCTTCATGATAACCGAAGCACAGACCTTTACGTTTTAGCGTGGGGGATGGATTGGCCGATATCACGTTTCACTATTCCGTGTTGGTGAAAAAAGCGATTACAGGCATCATTCTCGGCGCGATCGCGGGAGCGATCCAAGTTTGGTTTTTTAAACGTGATCTCATGCATCTTTGGGCAGCGATTGCCGCCGGGGCGGTGTATATGACCACTTGGGTAGTGTTCACGGATTGGCTCAGACTTGCTGGCGGCAAGATTCTTCTCGGAGGAGCAGCAGGTCTCATCGCTGCCATTCTTTGGTGGTCTATTGCCATTCATGCGGAAGACGCATTCATCCAGGCGGCGGTGGCCGGTCTCTGTTTTGGTGCGGCCTATGCTTGGTCTGATCGACGAATGACCTGAATTGTTTCACCAGAGATTCAGGGACACTCTTCTCTTTGATGGTGGACAAATAAAGACAGCCTGGGCGAATAGGATACGCGGTATGGCCGCATTGAGCATAGCAAGTCATGCCGTCACCTTGCGTCCTTCTAGAAGTCGCGGTATAGTGAAATTGTGATGTTCGAAGCTATGAATACTGGGAATCCAATGAAAGCTGCGCATCGGATGATGGGTTCGGGATGTGTGGTCCTCTTTCTGTGTATCTGTGTGTTGGCCCAGATGCTCGGGATGCCGGTCACGTTATTCAGCCTGATGACACCATCGTCCGACGTATTTCTGGAGTCCGTATCTGAAGATTTTTCTTTTCCGCCGACGGTGCCCAGACCTAGAGCTGCACACGTGCGGGGTCCACATACTGATGTACAGGCCTCGATCAATTTACCTGTCTTTGTGACGTCGGTCTTTCACCCTCCCCAAGCCTAGCATCCGTTCGAACTGACTCTGCGCGTCTTGTTCGCCGCCTCATCGCTGAGGACTACTGTGCGGAACGTGGCGCGCCGGACTCCTGGAATATTCTGAACGAACCGGTTGATGCGTGTTACCACGCGCTCAATTCTGGAAAAGAAGGGAAACATGACACTGATTACGATGAAGACGAAAGGATTGTTGTCCATCACGGCGGCGATCGGGTTGCTTGCCGCATCAAGCGCATTGGCGAACACTGATCTCATGACCGGCCAAGTTAAAAACAGTGTGGTTATGGAGGTGTCGGGCGATCAGAGAATCGTGGAGATCGAGGAGGCGGATTGGTCAGCGGCCTGTCTAGCGGGTTCAATGGTAACAGGCGATCAGAGGAGTCCGGATTGGCTCATGGCCGGGCTAGATGGAATTCCGAAAGAAATGGACAAATGCTCTGCACATGATTACATGATGCCGATGAACCGTTGATCTTTCGGGAGATACGGAGGAGAGGCACCTTTTCCTCCGTATCGACTCCGCATAGGCAGCAAATTGCTTCAATGAGAACCATGGGCGTACATACGTTTCATTCCACTTACGCTGGGTCCGGACTGGTCTGTCTAGTCTTAATTCTCTGTGTCTGTGTGGTCACGCAGATGCTTGGAATGCCGGTGACGTTCCTAGGTCTGCTTGACTCTTCCGACACCCTGACGGAGTCTGTGTCTGAAGATTCTTCGGTTCTCCCGTCATTACCTAGGCCGGTCAGGCCTAGTCTCCTGCATCTGCTCACCGAATACCGTGGTATACTTCAACTTCCGATCTTACTGACATCCGTGTTTCGTCCTCCCGCTGTCTAGCCGATCTTCTTGGCGCCATTGCATCAAGAGACATGCCGCTTGAGGCTCACATCGGGCCGCCAAGCAATGCTGAGTCTGATTGCTGCAACACGGCGCAACGCATCTGAAAGAAAATCTTCATGTGTGCGTCAAAGAGGGAGGGATCTGTATGAACTGCCTAATTTTTCGTCAGAGCCTCATTCTAGCGAGCGTTCTCTTTCTCGGCGGGCTCGCATCCGGTTGCGCGACGGTCGTCGCACCTCTATCGGATTCAGCCACTGTATCGACGGATGGGAGCCACGGCTTGTTATTCGGAAATATGCGACTGACGTGGTTTGGAACCGACCGGACGGAAGGAATCCAGCCACCGCAGGGTATGAGATGGACGTTGGAGGAAGAAACAAAGGGAAAACGCATCGTGGTCGCCGATCTTCCTACGGATGGCCCATTTGTGCTGAAGCTGCCGGCCGGGTCATATCGCGTCAAAGGTATCAGCTTCGACAGCCTAATGGGGATATGGCACGCAGCGCTCCCTACCACATTTCACATCCAGCCACGAGAATGTACATCATTGGGGATTTGGGAGCTTCAGAGAGAGACAAAAGTTTTCACGGGGTGGATAACGGGACACGTCCTTGAGGATCTCGAACTTTCGCAGGATGAACTGCAGCAGGCTCTTGCTGCGAGAGACTGTTCTTCATTGGGTGTTCCGCTTGATTCGGCTATGAGAAGCAAGTTGGCCTTTCAAAACAGGGGGTCAGGATTGGACTATTCTGACTGACTTGCAAAGCGGAGCATGTTGTCGCGCAACAATATGTGCCGGGGGGTGGATGTCGCAAGTCCGCCCCCCATTCCCGAAATTCAAAGGAGGGTTATAGAATGAGTCATTCAATTCTTCGGCGCGGCTTCCTTGGAAAAGGAGGTTTAAAATGAGTTATTCAATTCTTCGCCAGGGCTTCCTTGCAAGCGCCCTTCTCCTATCTGCGAGCTTTTTGTTTGGCTGTACCACCGTCATCAAGCCGCTAGCGCCTTCGGAGGTTTCGATAGCAGATGAGAATCAGGGATTATTATTCGGCACGATTCATCTGACTCGGAATGGAAAGGACCAGTCAACCGGTCTGAAGTGGCCGGGAATTATGAAATGGTGGGTCGAAGATGAGGCGCACGGAAAACGCTTTCTAATTTCCCATATTCCGATCGACGGCCAATTCGTGATGAAGCTTCCAGCTGGTTCTTACCGTGTCACTGACATCAGCTTCGAGAGTCTCCGCGGCATATGGCACGTCTTGCTCCCGACGACGTTCACCATTAGTTCGCGGGAGTGCACTTCGCTCGGGACATGGGAGCTTGAGATGCATACCGGCTTCTTCTCAGGCTGGATTACGCGGCACGTTTCCAATGAGCAACAGGTCGATCCGGAGCATTTTGGAAATATACTCCAAGCAAAGGGCTGCCCGACTCTGGTTGCTCCGCTTGAATCGCCTGTGAAGCGATTGGTGAAGTTGCATTTCCACACGAGATGGTCCAGCCGATTCTGATGATCGCTCGGGAATCACTCGCAAAGGACCGACTGAGATACATGTCGAGCCGGCTCTCATATTGGCAACGGTAGAGTTGCAAGTCGAATGCGGTCAAGAGAAGAGACGATCCCATATCCGCAATGAACGGCATACCGTTGAGCACCCTCGCAGCTGACGCCAAAGCAGGCCTCGTTGTGTTCTTTGTGGCCTTGCCGTTATGCCTGGGGATTGCCCTCGCTTCCGGCGCGCCCCTGGTGTCCGGATTGTTGGCCGGGATTATCGGCGGCATCGTGGTGGGGATTTTCAGCGGATCACACACCAGTGTGAGCGGACCGGCCGCCGGTTTAACGGCCGTTGTTGCCGCCCAAATCCTATCACTCGGGTCATTTTCCGCTTTTCTCATGGCCGTGATTCTTGCCGGGATGATCCAACTTGTCCTCGGTGTGGCCAAGGGAGGATTCATCGCCGCGTTCGTTCCGTCCAGCGTGATCAAAGGGTTGTTGGCCGCGATCGGTGTAATCATCGTCTTGAAGCAAATTCCGCATCTTGTCGGCCATGATCCAAACCCTGAAGGAGAAATGGCCTTCTTTCAACCGAATCTCGAAACGACATTTACGGAACTTTTCCGTATGTTCGGGGATTTTCAGTGGGGCTCCGCCATGATCGGGCTTGGATCCATTGCGCTGCTCGTGCTCTGGGATAAGTGGAAGCCGCTGAAGAAGTCAGTTTTCCCCGCTCCCGTCGCGGTGGTCCTCTTCGGGATCGGAGTGGCGTGGTGGTTCGAGCAACTCGGCGATCCCTGGCTTATTAAGGCGAGTCATTTGGTTCAAGTACCGGTTGCGAGCGACTTAGGCGAACTCTTCGGGCTTCTTCCGCGACCGGACTTCTCGCAATGGGGGAATCCCGCGATCTATATCGCGGGTATGACCCTTGCCGTCGTGGCCTCCCTTGAAACCTTGCTGAATCTGCAGGCAGTCGATCGACTGGACTCGCAGCAACGGACCTCGCCGCCGAGCCAGGAACTATTGGCTCAGGGTATCGGAAATATGGCTTGTGGACTGGTCGGCGGACTCCCGGTCACGTCCGTGGTCATCCGCGGATCCGTCAACGTCAACGCCGGGGGAAAAACAAAACTGTCCGGGATTATGCATGGCATCTTGCTGTTGATCAGCGTTCCTCTCATACCCACATGGTTGAACGCTATTCCGTTATCTTGCCTGGCGGCCATCTTGCTGATGACCGGTATCAAACTGGCAAGCCCTGCTTTGATCAAGCAAATGTGGAACGAGGGCCGTAACCAATTTGTCCCGTTCGCAATCACGGTGGTGGCGATTGTGTTTACCGACCTCCTGATTGGGATCGTGATCGGGCTTGTTGTGGCGATCGGTTTCATCCTGAACAGCAACATGCGCCGGCCGGTACACCGCTTCGTCGAGAAGCATTTGGGTGGTGACGTGGTGCACATCAAATTGGCGAATCAGGTGAGCTTCCTGAATCGCGCCGCCCTTGCAAAAGTGTTGGATGAAGTTCCCCGCAACGGCCGTGTTCTGCTTGACGCGCGGAGCACCGACTACATCGATCCGGACATCCTGGATTTGATCCGAGATTTCAAGGAACAAACGGGGCCTGCTCGCGGTGTCGAAGTCAGTCTCGTCGGCTTTCGGAATGAATACAACTTTGAGGACCAGATTCAGTATGTGGATTATTCAACCCGCGAACTCCAAGACACCATCACGCCGCTCCAGGTTCTGCAAATTCTAAAGGACGGCCATGAACGAGCCCGTACCGGGCGGCGGCTGACGCGGGATTTCAACCGGCAAGTCCGGGCGACGGCAGAGGCGCAGCATCCGTTGGCCGTCGTCCTCAGTTGCATCGATTCTCCGACGCCGGCAGAGCGAGTGTTTGACTTGGGTATGGGCGATATCTTCAGTGTCCGTATCGCCGGCAACATTGCAAGCCGAACGGTGATTGCCAGCGCGGAATACGGCTGCGCAGTAGCCGGAGCGAAACTGATTCTTGTCATGGGGCATACACGATGCGGTGCCGTCACGGAGGCCGTCAAACTCCTCGGTTCCTCGCAAACGGCGATCGAAGCGATCGGATGCGCACATTTCGATTACATCGTCAGCAATCTTCAGCACGCGGTCGACCAAGCGACAGGCTCGGCTGAGCCTGGGCAACCCATCGAGGAGACCGCCGCGTTCGTCGATGTCGTTGCCCGTCGGAATGTTGCGCGAGTCGTTGAACAACTGCGGGAGGGAAGTGAAACGATCGATGGTCTGATGAGTACGAAACGGCTCACGATCGTTGGCGCGATGTACGACGTCGTTACGGGAGGAGTTGAATTCTTGCCGGATGAGGCGTGTGAGAGCGAAGAACACGTACTGCCGATGTCGCATCGAACCTTGGATAACTATCGCTGATGTGCGTTCTGCGCGGGGTCGACGGTGAGAAGGCGAGCGCGAATTTGGGCGCTGATCACGGTCTTAACGGAGGCTGGCATCTCTGACCATTGTGGTGATGACTTATCGCGATCGGTTGGCGACAAGAATGAGGTTCGATCATGGAAAAGCTTGTCAAAGGCTTCTTGAAGTTTCGCAGTGAGGTGTTCGGAAATAAGAAAGCACTGTTCACTCGTCTGTCTCAAAGTCAGGCTCCTCGGGCACTCTTCATTACCTGTTCCGATTCGCGGGTCGACCCCACACTTCTGACACAGGCGGACCCGGGTGAGTTGTTTATCTTGAGAAATGCCGGGAACATTGTGCCCCCGTATGGGTCGATGCAGGGCGGTACGACTGCGACAATCGAATACGCGATGGCGGTGTTGAAGGTGCCGCACATCATTGTCTGCGGCCATACGGATTGCGGTGTTATGAAGGCCCTATTGCGTCCGGATGACGTACAGAACTTGCCGGCGGTCAAAGAATGGATGGGGCAGGCTGAGACCACCAGACGATTGATGCAGGAGATGTATGCGGATATCGACGGCAATAATCGTCTCATCAAGACGACCCAAGAGAACGTCCGTGCCCAACTGGAGCATCTTCGCACACATCCGTCGGTAGCCCTTCAACTACGTAGAGGGAAAGTGGATCTCCATGGGTGGGTGTATTCCATTTCAACCGGGGATATATGGGTCTATGACTTCCAGTCGCAGGAGTTTGACTCGCTGTACGAAAAGGCCGCGCCTCGCGAGGCCTTTGCCGATAAGTCTTGATAGGCCATGCGGCAAAGATGATGGAACGAGTCCTCGCATCATCCTTTACCGAATCACCTGAATTTGCCGCCAACGTTCCGATTGATATCGCCAGAGCAACAATCCCATCCGCACGGTCCAGTCCGCAATCATTGCCACCCAGATATACAGGACCGACTGACGCATCCAGAGGGCGGCGATCAGCGCCAACGGCACACGAACTCCCCACATACCAATCACAGTGGCGCCCATGATGAATCGGGTGTCACCTGCGCCGCGCAACGATCCGGCCAAGACCATGGTGAGCGCCAACGGCACTTGTAATAAAGCGACGATCTTCAAGAACATGGTCCCAAGCTCGATCACCGCCTCATCGGTCGTGAACGCACGAAGCAGCGCATACGGAAAAAAGAAGAAAATGATCCCCATGCCGGCCATCAGGACAATGGCGATCCGATTGGCCTCCCAGTTCTCCAGCTTGGCTCTTGCGTACTTCCCCGCTCCGATGCTTTGCCCGACCATCGTCGCGGCGGCGATGGCGAGTCCGTACCCGGGCAAAAATGAGAGTGATTCAATCGACAAGCCGACTTGGTGGGCGGCATAGGCGACGGTGCCGTACAGCAAGACCAACTTGGTGTAGATGAAAATTCCTGCCTGCTGGACGATCCGTTCGCCGGAAACCGACGCTCCAACATTCCAAATCGATCGGATCAGGTCGAGACGGAATGCCGAAGATGATTTCAAGATGGGGCGACACCGCAACAACAGGTAGAGGGTACCTGTCGCTTCCGCGAGGCCGACCGCGATGGCTGCGCCCTTGAGACCCAGCGGAGGAATTCCCCATCGTCCATAGATGAGTGGATAGGCGACCATGACATGGAGAATGTTGACGCCGATCATCGCGAACATCGGGGTGCGCGTATCGCCCGTGCCCTGGAGAATTGATGACAAGACTTGTATGAGGACGGTGCACGGGATCACAAGAAAGATGAGCGTAGAATAGGGGAGGGCCAGCTCGATGACGGCCGGCTCCGCACCCAGTTGTTGCATCACGAATCCATTGCCGGCCATCCCAAGGCCCGCCAGAACCAACGACGCACCGAACGAAAGCCAGAGGAAATGCCGCGCGGCTTCCCCCGCGTCCTGCCGACGTCTGGCCCCCCACAGCTGCGCGACGATGACATTCGTGCCCACCGAAATTCCCGAGACCAGGGTCGTCGCGACAAAGGCCAGAAGCTGGCCTAACCCAACCGCTGCGATCGAGGTCGCGCCCAGGCCACCGACCAAGAATACTGCTACAATACCCTCGGCCCGTTGAAGGAGACTGCTGACGGTGACGGGGAATGCTAGGACCATCACGGACCGTCTGATCTGGGTGACACTTTTGGCCATGGGACGTTATCCTAACAGAATTCTTCAGCTCACCTATTGAGAATTCATTGACCGGGCTGTGAACGTCATGCTGGCAGATTCTCGCAACAGATCATCCGATGCTCCGGCACCCCCTCGCTTGTCGAAATCGAAATTTCTTTCAGGGTTGCAATGTCACAAGCGGGTGTACCTGGAAATTCATCATCCTGAATTAGCGGCGCCGCCGGATGCGTCGACCCAAGCGATCCTGGATATGGGGACCGAAATCGGCATCCTCGCACAGGCGCGTTTTCACGGCGGTGTACTGGTGAAGGCGGGATACCGTCAGCGACAAACGGCGATCGCAGAGACCGCAGCCCTGCTTCAAGATCCTTCCGTCACGGCCATTTTCGAAGGAGCGTTCGAATATGACGGGGTGGTTGTGCGGGTTGATGTTTTAGAGCGGATGCCAACGGATGAGCAGGTCTCGCCATCCTGGCGTTTGATTGAAGTGAAGTCATCGACAAGAGTGAAAGAGGTCCACCTCGACGACCTATCCGTTCAAAGCTATGTTGTACAAGGCGCCGGAGTGAAACTTGAGGCCGTAGGCCTCATGCATATCGATACACGATACCTCTACAAAGGCGGAGAGATTGATCTGCGGGCGCTGTTTGCGATTGAAGATGTATCAGAAGCCGTGACACATCGGCGAGGACAGGTTCCGGAGAAGTTGGCTGCAATGAAAGCCGTCTTGTCGGCGCCGCAGGCACCGGTGATCGAGCCTGCTCAGCATTGTCACACTCCCTATGACTGTCCCTTCTGGTCTCATTGCACGCGAGAGAAACCGCCGCGCTGGATCCATTACTTGCCGGGGAAAAAGGAGATAGTGAGCCAGCTTGTGCAACGGGGCATCACGACAATCGACGAAATTCCGGATGGAATAAAACTGTCGGATGCCCAACGAAGGGTCAAAGACAATGTCGAATGGATCTCATTGAACTTGCGACAGATCCTTCGTTCGGTGAGATATCCTGTGCATCACGTGGATATTGAGACCGTCATGTTGGCGGCACCACGGTTTCCCTCGACCCGGCCGTATCAGCCTATTCCTGTTCAATGGTCCAATCACATCGAGTTGGAATCCGGCGAAGTGTCGCACCAGGAGTTTCTTCACATCGAGGCGTCGGAGCCTCGCAGGCGTTGGGCTGAGGCGTTGATCGAATCGCTGGGCGAAAAAGGCAGTATCGTCGTGTACTCAGCCTATGAGGAAGCCGTCATACGCCAACTTGTGGAGACCTTTCCTGAGTTCAAGTCGGCGTTCAACGCGATTGTGAAGCGGCTCTGGGACCTGCTTCCCGTCATCAAGAGCCACTATTATCATCCCGCCTTCAACGGATCGTACTCGATTAAATCTGTGTTGCCGGCGGTCGTGCCATCCCTGGGGTATGACGACCTCACGATTCGAGAAGGAGGGCAGGCAGCTGCTCAATACTATCAGATGGTGTTTCTCAAAACTGACTGGGTGGAACGGGCTGCGATCCAGGACGCTCTGTTACGGTACTGCGCGAGAGATACCTTGGCGATGGTGGAATTGCGGAGAGTACTGGACCGGAAGGCCAATGGTGTGATCTCGCCACAAGGTCTCAAGACGAGTCGTTCGTCTTGAGACCCTATGTCGGAGAATGTGGGCATTCGAAGTCTTGTTCGCTGGGTTGCTCATGCTCTTACAGTGGGGACCAGCCCCCTCGTATGCTCCCCACGCGGAAGCCCAACACTAGAGGTGCTTATCCGCCGGCGACAATGAAGAGAGGCTGCGCCTGGTGAGCCGGCGGTACACACGAAGTGTGGTATGGCGGAGAGGGTGGGATTCGAACCCACGGTCGAGTTACCTCGACAGCAGTTTTCGAGACTGCCCGATTCGGCCGCTCTCGCACCTCTCCGGTATGATAGATCGTCGGCGTGTTTGATTATCGAGCAGGTGAGGATAACATGCCCGATGAGTGTGCCGAGCTTACCTTGGCCGATGAGGTTTTGCAATGGCCTCAGCTGCAGAAGGGAATGAACACTCGATCAGCTCAGCCTTTTCCAGTCCTTGTTTGACCAAAGCCACGACATCCAGCATACGCTCAACTTTCCGCACATCGTCGAGACGAGTTTTGGTGCTCGGGTGGGGCGGCACGAATAGTTTGCAGCAGTCCTCGTCTTGTTCGATTGAGGTTTCGTAGGTGCCGATACGTTTTGCCTCATCGACGATTTCGCGCTTATCCATTCCGATGAGCGGGCGGAGAATCGGCAATTCCGCTGCATCTTCAACAGCACAGAGGTTCTGAGGTGTTTGCGAGGCGACCTGGCCCAGGCTATCACCCGTCACCAGCGCCCAACACTGCTCCCTCCTTGCCAGTTCCTCGGCGATTCGAACCATCATCCGCCGGTACAGCACCACACGGAACGGGGCGGGTGTGTTGACGACAATCTCGCGCTGGATCTCTCCAAAGGGGATCACATAGAGGCGGGAATCATATTGATACGCCGTCAGGGTTTGTACGAGGTCACGAACCTTATCCTCAGAGGCTCGACTGACCAAGGGGCGGCCGGAAAAGTGCACAAAGACGGCGACACAGCCGCGTTTCACCATGCGATAGGCGGCCACCGGCGAGTCGATACCCCCCGAAGTAAGGCACGCGACGTTCCCGCTGACACCCACCGGCATGCCGCCAGGTCCTTCGATTTTTTCGGCAGAACAAAATGCATCCCGTGAGAGGAGCTCGACATGAATCGTCAAGTCAGGGTTCTTCAAGCTGACTTTCTTGCCGGTTCTGTCGCAGACCGCGGCACCAAGCGCTTTTTCGATATCCATTGACGTCAGGGTCAAGCGTTTGTCGGCCCGTCTGGCTGTGATCCTGAAGGTGGAAAAGGATCGTGCGTCAATCTCTTCGACGGCGGCCGTGGCGAGAGCCTCTAAGTCCGGATCAGATAACTGAAGAAGAATGACACGGCCGAGCAAAAAATTTGCGATCCCACACACCCGCTTTAACCGGTCACGTACCACCTCGAGGTTCGCTTCAGGCGGGAGCCAAATCCGGATACGACTGTGGAGGTTCTCCACCCGCTGGATTCTTGTGTCTCTGAGGCAAGTGCGAATATTGCGAATGAGGCATTGCTCGAAGTAGTCACGGTTGTGACCTTTAAGAGCTAGCTCATGATAGTGGACAATGACACAGCGCATGATGGATTGCAGGTTCGTCTATGCCCAGCGCGAATCGTGGACAACCGGCGATTCTTGATTTGACGGGACCGTAGGGTTAGCTCTTCTCCATGCCTTCAAGAAATCGTTCGGCGTCAATAGCAGCCATGCAGCCGGTACCCGCCGCCGTAACGGCTTGGCGATAATTGGCGTCCTGTACATCTCCGGCAGCAAACACGCCGGGAATGCTTGTCGCCGTGCCGTGACTCGTTATGAGATAGCCGGTATCAGTCAACTTCAGCTGACCGCCAAAAAGTGCGGTATTCGGTCGATGGCCGATCGCCAAGAAGAGGCCTGCGGAGGGCAGATCCCAAACCTTTCCAGTGACAATATTCCTGACCCGGACGCCGGTGACGCTGTTTTGCCCGAGCACCTCTTCGACAACGCTGTTCCAGACAAATGCAATCTTCTCATTCTTCATAGCTCGGTCTTGCATGATCTTGGACGCGCGCAGCTTGTCCCGACGATGAACGACCGATACCTTGGTCGCGAACTTGGTGAGAAACATTGCTTCTTCCATCGCGCTGTCTCCGCCACCCACGACGACGAGCTCCTTACCTTTAAAGAAAAATCCATCGCACGTTGCGCAGCTCGAAACCCCATGACCCCACAAACGCTTTTCGTTGGGGAGCCCAAGCGTGATTGGAGACGCACCGGTTGCAATGATCAAGGTTTTCGTTTCCACGGTATCTTCACCGTCCACCGTCACTGTAAACGGTCGAGTGTTGACGTCTACTGCGGTGACGTCGCCTGTTCGAAAGACCGTGCCGAACCGCTCTGCCTGGGCCCGCATCTCCTTCATCAATTCCGGACCCATGATGCCTTTTGCAAACCCGGGATAGTTTTCAACTTCGGTGGTGGTCGTGAGTTGGCCACCCGCCTGCCATCCTTCGATGAGCAGGGGAGCAAGATTCGCGCGGGCGGCATAAACGGCTGCCGTCAGCCCGGCGGGACCAGATCCAATGATCACGAGGTTATGCATGGTCGCCGTAGACTGTAACACAGCTTGGGAAGTAGAGGATAGAACGTGGTCCGGGGGTGCGGAGGACAACTCTCAACCATTTCTCAACCATTGAGAGGATCCAAATCGAGGAGGCTATTCTGGAGAGGCTATGGAGTGCGACGGAGATTTAAAGTGCATCAAAAGTCGGGCGACATCTTGAGCGAGATTTGAACGCGTCTTTGTTCCGTCGAGCACATAGTCTGCACGGCGCCTTTTCATCGTGAGCGGCATCTGGCTACGGATTCGGCGGAGAGCTTCGGCGCCGGTGAGGCCGTTCCGTTTCTTGAGGCGCGCCAATTGGGTTTTCTGATCGGCGGAGACGACGATAATCGTATCGACGCGTGTGTCGATGCCGGCTTCGAAGAGCAAGGGGACATCGTACACCACGACAGCACCCGGGTCTCGCTGAGCTGCCTGTTTCGTCAGTCTGGCCTGCGCGCGCGCGACGCGAGGATGGATAATTCGCTCGAGTTGCCTGAGTTTGGTCTTGTCATGAAACACGGTCTGGCCTAATCTCTGCCGATTGATCGTTCCGTCAGAGTTCAGGATGGATTTTCCAAATCGGCGAACGATGTCTCGCCAGGCCGGCCGGCCGGGCTGGACGACTTTTCGAGCCAATTCGTCGGCATCGATCACGACGGCGCCGCACGCCTGAAACATGCTCGCGACGGTGCTTTTCCCGGTGGCGAGGCCTCCCGTGAGTCCAACCAGAATCATGGCCGCGCAGCTTATCATGCGTCGCATCCTACAAGAAACCGCGATTGACATCGCTGGTTTCCCGCTTGTATGAAACTCCGTATGCGACAGGTTCTACTCTGTTCGATGTGCGTCTTTCTCGTGATCGCCGGGATCGGTGTCGCGGGCGCTGAGAATGCCATACCGGTCCCACGGACGATCACTGTGGCGCTCGACGGCTCCGGAGATTTCTCGTCCATCCAAGAGGCAGTCGACAGCGCCGGGAAAGGCGATACGGTGCTGATCAAGGCCGGTGTCTATGCGCAGGACCTGACCGTCCACAGTAAAGAAAAGCTTAAGATCGCCGGTGCCGGAACGGACAAGGTCGTGTTGTCTGGACGAGGCGAAATGGTCGGCGTGCTGCATGTGGGCAAGTGGCCGTACGGGGCGACGGATATCGAGATCAGTGATCTCACGATCAATGAACATGGAGGGCATGCCCTCGGTATTTTTAATGGAAACCGCATCACGCTCCGTCATCTTCATGTGAAGGGGATGGTGTTCGGCCAGCAGGTGCAAGGCGTTCGTATCGAGGACTGTGTGATCGGCGGGAGTGAAACGACGGGGGTACACTTCTCTGATTCTCAGGCCTTGCTGACCGGCACTGTGATCCATGACAACGATCATGGTGTGAATGTGACCGGAAAGTCCACCCTCCGGCTTGAACGAAACGTCATCACGAAAAATCTGTTCGAAGCTGTGGTGGTGGGCGATCAGGCAACGGCGGTCTTGCTCAATAACACCCTCGTCAAAAACGGTGGGGGAGCGGCATTCCTCGGCACGTCTGTGAACGAGGCATCGGGGAATATTGTGAGCCTCAACAAGATCGGCTTTCTCGTCGCGCCGTCAAGTCAAACCAAGACCTCATATAACGCTCTGTTCAACAATGAGGCGAACTACATGCGGGCCGGATCTCCGAATCTTCACGCGCCGGAGCTGAAAGCCGAGTCGGATATTACTGCTGACCCACACTTTGTAGATGCGGCGCACGATGACTTTCGCTTAAGGCCGGATACGACTCTTCTTGATCACGGAGGGTTCCGATATCTTGGAGCGCTCCCGCCTCTTTTGCTGCCCGTATCGAAGCATCAATAACGCTTTTAAAACAATAGGATAGGGAAGACTCCATTGTGGAGAATGCGTATGGTATGCTTACTCACTAGCACCTGTTCTTCCGGTTGATCCTCTCAAGTAACGACATCCGGATGCCGAGAAGGATTCAGCAGGAGGTTTCCCTTGGCGAGTTTCCGTAGTGAGCTCGAAAAGCTGTCCGGTGAGGGCATCCCCTCATTGTCAGAGATGGAGTCCGGCAAGCTCGTCGGCGCAGTGCTCCCCATGTCTGAGCAGGCTCAGATCCAAATGCGGAACAGCATCGAAGTGATTGAGTATCTGCTGAATCAAGAGCGAGTGATCTGGAGTTAAAAGCTCGATCTACTCAACACCTACCGGATTCATCAGTGACTTTCCGATAACGATAGTTGGTTTTCTCTCCAGCCTCATCCTTTTTGTACTGCCCTGACTTTTCCTCGACTCACGACCGTAGTATTGTTCAGTGAAAGCTTCAACAGACCGAAGAGGAAGACAAGCCGAGACCCATGGATGGATTGAGATCGGCTTGATTCCCGTCGGCGGTGGGTGCATCGTACTCCCATCGAACACGCAATGTGCTCATGCGAAAAGAGACCTTGTGAGACAAGTCAGCCGGACGTCTTCTCAATCTCAACTTCCTCAAGGCGCTGAGCGGAAACGGCTCGACGAAGATGCGGCCCGCAAACGGCATTGGAAGCGATGGGGACCCTATCTGAGTGAGCGCGCCTGGGGAACGGTGCGTGAAGACTATAGTCCTCACGGAACTGCCTGGGAGGCCTTTCCGCATGACCACGCCCGCTCGCGTGCCTATCGCTGGAACGAAGACGGCCTTGCCGGTATTTCTGATCGTCATCAATATATCTGCTTCGCCATCGCTCTCTGGAATGGGCGCGATCCGATTCTGAAGGAACGGATATTCGGTTTGACGGGTAACGAGGGAAATCATGGCGAGGATGTAAAAGAGTACTATTTCTATTTAGATTCAACACCTACTCACTCATATATGAAGTATTTGTATAAGTATCAACAGTCTGAATTTCCATACGCGAAACTAGTCGAGGAGAATCGCAGCCGCCCACGTGAGGCCCTTGAATATGAGCTGATCGACACAGGAATTTTTGACGAGAATCGTTATTTCGATGTCGTCGTGGAGTATGCCAAGGCGACCGCAGAAGATCTCTATGTTCGTATTCACATCACCAATCGTGGTCCGGATCAGGCGGAGGTGACACTGTTGCCCACTCTCTGGTTTCGGAATACCTGGTCGTGGGGACTGGATGCGCGCCGACCGAGGCTACGTGAAGGGAAAGCGGTAAACGAGATGAGCGTGATCGAACTGGATCACGAATATTACGGCCGGCGTCGCCTTTGGTGCGAGAGGCAACCCACGTTGCTGTTTACTGAGAATGAAACAAATACCCGGCGACTGTACGGCGATCAAGAGGGTGCCCAATATGTCAAAGACAGTTTTCACGATTACGTGATACGGGGGCGGAAGGATGCTGTGAGTCCCGAGAAGGTGGGCTCAAAAGCTGCTGCGCACTATACGGTCACTTTGTCTCCCGGCGCCACGGACATCGTTCGCTTGCGTTTGACCAATGAAATGGACGCAAACGGCTTCGACGTGACCAAGTGTGAAGGCCTCTTTAAGAAGCGGATTCAGGAGGCCGACGAGTTCTATGACGAACTGGCCCCACCTGATCTCTCCGAGGACGCGAGGCGGGTGCAGCGACAGGCATTCGCCGGATTATTGTGGAGCAAACAGTTCTACCACTATGACCTGAAGCGTTGGCTTGTCGGCGATCCAGGAATGCCGGATCCTCCTCACGAGCGACTCCGCGGAAGGAATTCCGACTGGACGCATCTCTACAACGCCGACGTGATTTCGATGCCGGACAAGTGGGAGTATCCGTGGTATGCCGCCTGGGATTTGGCGTTCCATTGCATCCCACTTGCCCTTGTTGATTCAACGTTTGCCAAGGAACAGCTCATCCTTATGTTGAGGGAATGGTACATGCATCCGAACGGGCAGATTCCGGCGTACGAATGGGCGTTCGGAGACGTCAACCCTCCGGTTCATGCCTGGGCTGCCTGGCGTGTCTACAAGATCGAAAAAAAGAGGAGAGGAGTCGGTGACCGTGTTTTTCTTGAACGCGTGTTCCATAAGCTGCTCCTGAACTTCACGTGGTGGGTCAATCGAAAAGATGCCGATGGAAAAAACATCTTTCAAGGCGGGTTTTTGGGGCTGGACAATATCGGTGTGTTCGATCGCAGCGCCCCGCTGCCGACCGACGGGCATATCGAACAGTCGGATGCCACCAGCTGGATGGGGATGTATTGCTTGAACATGCTCTCGATCGCACTGGAACTGGCTCGCGATGATCGGGCGTACGAGGATGTCGCGAGCAAGTTCTTCGAGCACTTCGTGTACATCTGCAGGGCTATGAACAACATCGGCGGTGAGAAAATCGAGCTCTGGAACAGAGAAGACGGATTTTTTTACGACGTCTTGCATCTGCCGGACGGACAAACCCTTCCGCTCAAGATCCGCTCGCTCGTCGGGTTGATCCCGCTCTTCGCGGTGGAAACGCTCGACTCTGAGTTGATCGACAGGCTCCCTCGGTTTAAGCACCGCATGCAGTGGTTCATCGAAAACCGTCCGGATTTCAGCGCCCATGTCGAGACCCACTCACGGGATGGAGAAGTCCGGAGGTTTTTGTCCCTCGTCAATCCCGTGCGGCTGAAGTCGGTCTTACGGTACATGCTCGATGAGGAGGAATTTCTCTCGCCCTATGGCATCCGCGCGCTCTCTCGCTACCACAAGGATCACCCCTATGTGCTTTCCATCATGGGCACAGACTATCGGGTGGACTATGAGCCTGCCGAATCGAGCACCGGACTCTTCGGAGGCAATTCGAATTGGCGGGGGCCTATCTGGTTTCCGGTCAACTATCTCTTGATCGAGTCGCTCCAGAAGTTCCACTATTTTCTCGGTGACGAATACAAAGTCGAATATCCGACACGATCCGGTCGATCAGTTTCCTTGAATGAGGTCGCCGCAGAACTTTCGCGCCGACTCACGCATATCTTTCTTCGAGACAAAACCGGCCGGCGTCCCGTGTTCGGAGGCACCAAGAAGTTCCAGGAGGATCCTTACTGGCGAGACGCCATCCCTTTTTACGAGTTCTTCCATGGCGACAACGGAGCCGGTATCGGCGCCAGCCATCAGACCGGATGGACGGGACTTGTCGCAAAGTTGATTCAACAATCAGGGGAATGAAACCGTCATACGTCGTTCATGAAGCGAATCCCGCGGATGACGAGATACGGACCATAGTGATCCGCAAAGACGAGTGCCAAAGTCTCGATCATGCACTCAGCCTTGAATGGCTGGAGACGAACGGTCGAGGCGGGTTCGCTTCGGGGACCGTGGCCGGAGCCAATACACGCCGCTACCATGCGCTCTTGTTGACCGCGCGGAAACCGCCCAGCGATCGGTATGTGCTGGTCAATCATGTCGAGGAATGGGTTCACATCGACGGCGAAGAGTTTTCTCTATCGACGAATCTCTACCCAGGCGCAGTCCATCCTCAGGGATATGTCCACTGCACCTCATTCACATCAACGCCCTGGCCGACATGGACCTTTGTGTATCATGGCAAAAAGATTCAACGCGAGATCTTGTGCCTTCGGGGACGCGACCTTGTCATCGTGCGATGGAAGTTGGCAGGCGCAACAAAGGCTGGCGGGATTCTTCGCGTCCGGCCTATGGTGACGGGCCGTGACTATCATGGACTGCATCGCGAGAACGGAACGCTTTCGATAGAATCCAAACTCGAGGAAGGACAGGTGTACTGGCGGCCTTACCGTGACTTGCCTGGCATACAAGCGGTTCATTCAGGTGCCTATCGACATGTCCCCGATTGGTACCGTCGCCTGGAGTTTCCGGTGGAACGGGAGCGAGGGCTTGATTGCGAGGAGGATTGGTGGTCCCCGGGAGAGTTTCTCTTCGAATTGCAACCGGGAAAGGAACACACGCTGACGTTCAGCAGCGAAGACGTCGGCAGGTTCGACGTCGCCGCCCTCATTCGCCGTGAGCGCGCTCGTCGTGCGCGGTTACGAAAGGCCATGCCGGAAGCTGACCCGCTGGCTGTGGCGTTTCAGCGTGCAGCGGAAGCGTTTGTGTCGGTGCGAGGCGACAAGCAGACCGTGATCGCAGGGTATCCTTGGTTCACGGATTGGGGACGAGATACGTTCATTTCCCTTCCGGGGCTGTGCCTGGTCACAGGACGGCATGAAATGGCTCGGCAAATTATTGAATCGTTTTCCCCTCATGTATCGGAAGGGATGGTTCCCAATCGATTTCCTGACAATGGGGAAGAGCCGGAGTACAACACGATCGATGCATCGCTGTGGTTCGTGTATGCCGTCGATCGGTATCTCGCCTACAGTCAGGATACGCCGCATGTCCGATCAATCGCTTGGCCGGCGATCAAACAGATTCTCAATGGGTATCGCCGCGGTACGCGGTACAACATCCATATGGACCGCGACGGGCTCATCAGCGGAGGAACCGCGGGTGTCCAGCTCACGTGGATGGACGCGAAAATCGGCGATCAGGTAGTCACGCCGCGGTATGGAAAGCCGGTCGAAATTCAGGCGTTGTGGATCAGGGCGTTGGACATCGGCGCACGTCTTGCCGCACAATTTGGAGAGCCGGATTATGCCACGGGTTGTCGGACGGACCGGGCACGAGCGGTCGAGGCGTTCCGTACGAAATTCTGGCACGAAGGCGGAAACTATCTGTACGATACGATCGATGGTCCCGCGGGTAAGGATGCGTCGATACGCCCTAATCAGATCTATGCGATTGCTCTGTGCGATGATCTTGTGACGATGGAACAAGCGAGACAAATTCTTCACATCGTCAAAGACCATCTCCTGACTCCCGTGGGGCTGAGAACGCTCTCGCCGAAGGATAGCCGCTATCGAGGACGAATTGAAGGCGGAGTTTCGG
Organism: Nitrospira sp.; assembly: GCA_024760525.1. NCBI lineage: Bacteria > Pseudomonadati > Nitrospirota > Nitrospiria > Nitrospirales > Nitrospiraceae > Nitrospira > Nitrospira sp. Next base: position 2,346,339 of record CP060499.1, on the reverse strand, counting down.
AACGCGATAGTGCGTACCACCAGGGAACGGTGTGGCCCTACCTACTCGGACCCTTTGTGACGGCGTGGGTGAAAGCATTCGGTACCGGTATCAAAGCAAGAAGCCAGGCCAGATCGTTTCTCGAAGGTCTGGCGGCTCATTTACGAGAGGCCTGCGTGGGACATATTTCTGAGGTTTTTGACGGAGATCCTCCCCATCGGCCACGCGGATGTCCGGCGCAAGCTTGGTCGATCGCGGAGCCGCTACGCGCGATGGCCGAGGACCTTGGAACACCGACCACCCCCGAACGGGTTCGTTCACCGCGACGCAAGAGTACGGTGACTAGGTAGTGCAACGTCTTCCATCCCACCGAAGCCGGCCGATCTCTTGACAGCGCCCACACGCATCCGTACGCTCAGCACATCCAGATAGGAGGATAGTGATGCCGTTCTTGATGCAAACACGAAAAAGTCCGTTAATCGTCTTCGCCATAGCTCTGTTGTCACTGGGAAGCTTGACCGCCCCCCTCTTGGCTGCTGCCGAGGAGTTGCCGAAAGAGTCCGTGTTGTCGCTTGGGTCAGCCAGCAAAGCGATTCAAGCTGCATTGGAAGCCTGCAAGAAAGATGGGTATCGAGTCAGCGTTTCCGTCGTTGATCGTGCCGGTGTCCTTCGTGCGATGGGGCGTGCCGATGGCGCCGGGCCGCATACGGTCGATAGCAGCCGAAAGAAGGCGTATACGGCAGCGAGTGTGCGACGCCCGACCAGCGAGTTGGCCGATCTCATTGCGAAAGTTCCCACGTTGCAGGCGCTTCGCGACATGAACGGTGAGATTCTGATTCTGGGTGGAGGACTTCCTATCGAAATCGGCGGAGACGTGGTTGGGGGAATCGGTGTCGGCGGAGCACCGGGAGCCCATCTGGATGATGCCTGCGCCCAGCAGGGTCTTGACGCGATCGGTGCAGCTCCTAAGGTTCCCGCAGCCAAGTGAGCGAACGAGCCTGGTCGACCGTCCTTGGAAGTGCGATCCTGCTCTGTGTAGGGTGCAACAGCAATATTCCCGAGCCGGCTTCGGTTGACATAGCTTCAGCAGGACTTCAGCTGTCGATCGTCAGAATGGCAACGGATCCATTCCTTCAGCGGTTCAATCTCACCATGAATATCAAGGGAGCCGGAGGCTGTTCTTCGTCCACTGAGTTGTTTCCTGATACAGGGTATGCAGGGCGCCGGAACGTCTACCAGGCGGCAAAGGGCATGGTGTATGTGGTGGGGCAGTTCGATGCCCGTGTCATCGATTCCAAGAATTGCCGAACAACCCTCTCAGAGTTTCGCCATCTTGATGGACATGTGGTATTCATCGGAAGCTTCGATCAAGATGAGCAAAAGCACTGGAAGTATTTTTCTGCTGCTCACCGACGTGAATTGCCGTTTGAGAAGCGCTGACCTTTGCGCAAGCCGAAAGACACGTCAATGACGGAAGCGATGTGATATGCAACAGCCGATCATCGGATATCATCAGGATGAATATGGCGACTGGGTGGCTGATCTGGCGTGTGGACATGGGCAGCACGTACGGCATCAGCCACCGTTCATCAATCGCCCTTGGGTCCTGACCCTGGCCGGGCGCACCCAGCACCTAGGCTCTATCCTGAACTGCAAGAAGTGCGAGGAATCTGCGGCTGAGGTCCCCCGGGATTCCGAACAAGCCCTGCCATAGCATTCTCTTTCCTCACAAAAGCCCCCATTTCCTTGGTCAGTGACACACTCAGTGATACCTTGAACCGCAGAGATACTGTCGGTTGTCATGCCAGGGCTAACGGGAGGAAAGATGAAGACAGCCACCGCCGCAAAACCTGCTTCCCCCACTGTCGACCGTCGAAACGGGTTTTTTGTCCATCGAATTCAAAAGGGTTATGTCGCCTGGATCGGACTGTTACTGTTCCTCTACTCGGCGCTGTTCTTCACGATGGCCTTTTATGGCGCCCATATCAAACCCATGGTGGCGCTGTATACCAGCGATTCGATGGAAGAACGCCAAGTTGCCGCGGAAGAAATGCTGATGCTGAGCAAGACGGTCTGGGTCGCCGTTCCGGTGTTGTTTTTTGGTTCGGTCATTTTCAGTCTCATTGTGACACGGCGTGTTGCAGGCCCGCTCTATCGGCTCGATGAAAGCATTCAGCAATGGGCGAAGGGAAATCTTCGTTGGAGAATGCAATTTCGCTCGAGTGACCGATTGGACGAACTGGCTGCGACCGCCAATCAGGCCTTGGAAAATATTGAGCAGTCCTTTGCTCATATTCAGCACCAGGCGCATACGCTGAGAGCGGCGTTGCTGAAAATCGAACAGGTTGGATCGTCGGATGTTGAGGAGGCGCGTAACGCCCTCGATGACATTGCTGCAACCGTACAGCGATTCGACTTCGGATCGCGTCGTGAGTTACCCACGAAACTCCGATGATTCGACGAATCAGAGAAAGCACGGGTTTCACGTTGATTGAAGTGATGATGGTCCTAGCCATTCTCAGCATTCTCGCCGCATTGGCCATGATCTCGCATAGACATTTCGTGGAGAAAGCGCGATCGGTGGAGGCCGAGGTGGCGCTGGCGGAAATCGACCGTCTTCAAACGCTCTACTACGCCAACCATGGAACGTATTCGGGTGATCTGAATGCGATCGGGTTTTCGTTGAGCTCGACTCTCAAGTACTACAAGGTGACGGTTCGCTTAGAGAAAGGAGGAGCATCATTCCAAGCAAGTGCGGTTCCTCTTTCCAGCGAAAAGACACAGCCGGCTTTGGTCTTGACGCATAGCAAGGATGGGACATTTCTGCAGAGGACCGATCCGGTGAAGCTTGCTGGACCGAGTGGAGGCGCAACTGAGTCCGGCGGAGCCCTTTCCGCAGATCAGGGAACGGGCGGAGCGGGTGCTGGGGCAGGAGGTAACCCAGCAAAAGCCAATTGCAGACAAGGGGGCGAGGCGACCGTCGCGGCAGATGGGTTGCTCGATATGAACTTCTGCTTCAAGTAATCCTTCCGAACTTATGAACAAGCGTTTCCTAGCTCTGGGTCGTCTGTTTTACGCTCGGAGCTGATCGGCTATTGTTCTTGCCGTCGTGATAGCGGGAAGCATGCGTAGATGGACTCTCAATTGTGCTAAAAGACGCGGACAGGTTTAAAATGGCGACGAAATGGTCCGGATATCAGCACGACGCGAGTGGGACTATCGGACTAAATCTTGTGCAGAGCCGTTCGGACATCTTGACAGAGCCTGAGAGTTTGTTTGAGAACCAGCATCGCATTCTCTAATCAGGGTCAGGAAAACCATGCTGACTCAACGGTATCAAGTAGTTGTGCTGCTCGGACTGGTGGCGCTCTTTAGCAGCTATTTACTGCTGCCGCTGAGTGTCTCCTATCTATTGACGCGAGGCCTTCGCCAGCATGGATACAGCAACGTCATCCTTCAACTCGGCTATCCGGGCTGGAACCGGATGCGCATCCCGGTCATTTCGTTTCAACAGGATTTGGGTGAAGAACGATTGATGGTCTCCCTGACGGATGCGGAGATCCAATATGATCTGACTCAGTTGCTCCAAGGTCGTGTGAGTCATATTGTGCTTCGAGACGCTGCGGTCCATGTGCTGAACGTTCCGTCGACAGGTCCAACTCAGAAGGACAGCAGGGCCGACGATCGCGTCGATGACGAAGAATCACCGTGGAGCTTGTTGACCGCGGGCGATCTCTTGCGGAGCCTGCCGATTCTTCCGTTCGATGAGTTACAACTCGATCATCTCACCATTTTTCGTGAACAGGCGACAGGACCGCTCCGCAAAGTGACGATAGAAGGGAGTCTCACCTATCGAGGCGGAGAGTTGGGAGGTCACTTGTCGTTCAGGGGACGCGATACGGCCTCCTACGGCCTCGCCGTGGTCGGGAATTCCGCAAGTACTTGGTCGGCCACCTTGGCATCCCAACGGCCTCAAGCAGCACCCATTGTGTCATGGCAGTCCCAGGCGCATCCAAACGGCTCGCAGATTCAAGTCAATGGAAATCTTCAGATTAATGTGCAAGAACTGGCCCCCTTTATTGCGCTTCTTGTTCCTATCGGTCCCGAATTGGAGAAGGTCACGGGACAGGTGGCGATAGATTGGGCCGGGAACGCCGCGGCGGAAGCGACGTTGAGTTCGTTATGGGAAGACGAACACACGCATTTGGACGGCAATATGCGAGTCATTGCCACGCTTCCGGCTTTGAAGGGTGTGGCCAAGGACATCGCCGTGGCCTATGAGGGGACGTTCGGAGGTAATGCGAAACAGGTCGAGTGGGCATTGAGCCCCGGTGTTCTGCTCACGGCCACGATTAATACCCAACCGCGTATCATTCCAGAAGTGGTTCGATTGATTCTCCCCGGCGGTGATCAACCGGTGCGGATCGAAAATAGGAAACCCGTGCAGGGGACCTTATATTGGACGGAAGCGCCGGTACGCATGGTGGCGCAAGGGCCACTACATGTGACCTACGGGCGGACACCGGGACCGCTCGTTGCACAGTTTGAAACGACCCGCGCCGAAGGTCTCGGCAATGAGCTGGTGTTGGCCGAGGGGGCCTACGATCTGGAGGGCATCCTCCCGAAAGCAGTCACCGAATTCCTTTCGGCCAAAGAAGCGATGGGAGGAGTCCGAGGGACGGTGAAACTGGCCCGGACACATGTGCAGGGAGTTCTGTCGCCGTCATCCTCGGTGACGGCCAAACAGATCGGACGCGGCACGACGCATATTTCAACCCTGACATTGCATCTATCGGAGCCGCTGACAGTGGAATGCGATCTGACAGCGATTCGTTGCAACGGGGGACCGATGATCGCAACGGTGCGCGCCCCGACGATGAGAATCAACGGGTGGAACGTTCATGTCGGACAAGGTCTTCTCAGAGTTCAGGAACTCGAGACCGCAGGAACTGCTTGGACCACCCATGGGACATTGTCGGTGAATGGAGTGAGTCCGGATACAGGTTTTGGGGGTCCCTCCACGAGTGATTGGGTCGTCAGTTTCACGGCTGGCCAGACCGGCATCAAGGCCGACCTTCGCGTCAATACTCCCGTGCAAGAAGGGCTTATGACAGCCAGAATCGAGCAACCGTTGCAGGCGGCTCAAGGGGTTCTGCATGGCGCCATTGGTCCTCTGACGTTCAATGGGGCCGAGCGGCGACTCAGTAAGATCATGATGGGCCTACCTCCCGCGACCGATCTCATCGATGGGGCGTTCACCGTTCGCTTCGATGCGGCCTGGTCCGGCAGCTTCGGCGACCCGATCAATGGAATGAAATTAACGTCGGCGACGGCGAGGGTTGTGGCCGAAAAGCTGTCGGGCTTCTATTATGATCATATTGTAAGGGGCTTTAGCACCGCGATGGAATTACACGCGTCGGGACTGGAGTCGATTGCCACGACCCAACCGGCTCCCATTTTCGTGACCTCGATACAGAGCGGGGTTGAAGTCACCAACCTCGCAGCCTCGTTTCAGATGAGATGGAAGTTGGCGGAAGAGCGGCCGGTCGTTGACGTGAACGACTTTCAGTGCGAGGTCTTCGGAGGCACTGTCGCAAGTCTTGGGCCAGTCGGAGACGTGGCCAGACCTCCCTTTGGGGCGACCTTTTCTCTAAGGAGTCTCGATCTGGCCAAAATTCTCAGTGTGGAGCAACAAAAAGGGCTCCACGGAACGGGAACGTTGAACGGGACGCTTCCTGTGACGATCACCTCCGGTGGCGGGGTCATCATGAAGGACGGAGTGGTCGAGGCACAACCTCCCGGTGGGGTCATAAAATATGTGTCACCACCGGAGTCATCGAAGATGCTTTCAGAGTCTGACAGCCAACTCCGGCTGGTAGCTCATGCCCTCAATAACTTTCATTACAGCGTGTTGCGCGTGGGGATGAGATACGGCGAGAACGGAATGTTGGATCTGATCGCGCGGGTGGAAGGCAGAAATCCGGATCTGAAGACGACACCGCCGATTCATTTCAATTTGACCGTGCAGGAACATATTCCCACTCTTCTGAAAAGCCTTCGCTTGGTGGACGATATTCAAGGCACAATCGAGAAAAAATACAAACGATTATGATCATCATGAGGCTGACCATGCTGAGTGAGGTGGTACGGATAAGCGTCGCGCTCGTGACGTGGGTGACTCTGCTGGTCATGATGGGCGCCTGTACCCCACGGGTCGAAGTGACGGCGCCGGAGAAGCCGATTACGATCAATCTCAATGTGAAAATTGATCATGAGATCCGTGTGAAAGTGGACAAAGAATTGGATCAGGTCTTGTCGAATGAGAGCGGATTATTTTAGCTGTGGGGGAACAAATGTTCAGACGTCGTCTGGTGCTCGTGTTATGTGCGTTGGCTACCTGGTTCATGGCTGAATCCTCCGGCTTGGCGCTATCCTTGGAGGAAGCCAAAATGAAAGGTTTGGTGGGGGAGAAGGCCAACGGTTACTTGGGGGCGGTCATCCCTCCCGATGCGGAGGCCCGGGCGTTGCTCGAAGACGTGAATCAGAAACGTCGGCGAGCCTATGAGGATATCGCAAAACGAAACCGGACCAACGTCCAATCAGTTGAATCGCTGGCAGGAGAGAAAGCCATCCAGAACACCAGACCGGGAAACTTTGTCGAAGGACCAGGCGGCTGGATCAAGAGATGATCGCTACCCATAGCGATCGTTTTGCCACGGCAATGCGGTGTTGGAATACCCACGCACTTCCCAAAACCCTTTTTCATCCCGATCTGAAAACGTAATCTCCTTCACCCACTTCGCGCCCTTCCAGGCATAGCGTTTGGGGACGATCACGCGTACGGGCCCGCCATGGTCTCGGGAGAGTGGTTTACCGTTCCAGCTGTGGGCCAACAGCACATCGGCGTCGTCACAGACATCGAGCGGTAAATTCGTCGTGTAGTCATCGTATGACCTGAAGAGAACAAACCGCGCCAGCGACAGCGGTTTCACGACAGATATGAGGTGTTTGAAACTGACCCCTTCCCAATCGTTGTCATATCGGCTCCATGACGTGACGCAGTGAAAGTCCGATCGGTCCTTGAATGGAGGCTGGGCTGAAAACTGCTCCCATGTCCATGCGACAGGTGTGGTGACAAATCCACCAATGCTGAGCTTCCATTCATTCAACAGGATCTCGGGTTTGAACCCAAGATCCAACACGGGGAAGTTCTCGACGAGGTGTTGGCCGGGGGGGAGACGTTCGTCTCCTTCATAGAACACTTCACGTTCTTCTCCGCCTCGCCGAGCCCTGGCCCATTGCTCTTTGGTCTTCGTTAGCCTGCTCGGTTCATCCATGGTGGCCTCCTGAGAGGCAGACTACGGGAATTGACGCAGGTCTGACAACTCATTTCTGACCGAACCACGTAAGACTATACACCCTCGCCTGACTCATAATATGACAGCATATCTCATTGATAGGACAAAGAGGGCGCCACCATGATACACGACAACGTCATTATGACGACCTCGCTTTCGAATCAGAGTGAGACGAACAGTTCAATTCTAGGCAAGATTTCCATCGCCGTTGGCATCGCGATGACATCCTTTTTGAAAAAGTAGCCCAATAAGCTGTCCGTGTCTGATCCTTCAGCCGGTGCTTGCCTAGGCTCGTAGTTGTCTCCGCTCATCAGCACCACTCATCCGTGATGCTTTTGTGACAATCGCCTGTTATTCTGGCGATCATGGTAGACGAAGCACCACATCGGCAAAGTGCAAAGCCTCGAACCATTCTCGTGATTGAAGATGACCGAGACATTGCGCGTCTCTTGGAGCTCCATCTGTATGACGTAGGATATGATGTGCATGTGGCGCCGGACGGCGCGACCGGCTGCAAACACGCGCTCTCCAAAGCCTATGACTTGATTGTCCTCGATCTGATGCTCCCGGGGATGGACGGGTTGGACGTATGTCAAACTCTGCGAACCAGACTAAATTACACGCCTATCCTAATGTTGACCGCCAAGTCGACGGAGTTAGATCGCGTACTGGGTCTGGAGGTCGGTGCAGACGATTATCTGACCAAGCCTTTCAGCATTCGTGAACTTCTCGCTCGGGTGAAAGCCTTGTTCCGCCGCGTAGAGGTGCTTCGGGCGCCGGTGGTTCAGGATCAGCAAAAGCCGATTTGTGCCGGAGGTCTCGTGATTGATGCCGAGAAGCGCAAAGTCACGCTGTGCGGCAAAGCGATAGACCTGACGGCGAAAGAGTTCGATCTCTTATTGCAGTTCGCCCGACACCCAGGCCGTGTGTATACCCGTTCTCAACTGCTCGATTTGGTATGGGGGTATGCACACGCGGGCTACGAACACACCGTGAATTCCCATATCAATCGGTTGAGAGCCAAAATCGAGCGTGATACGAACCGTCCTCGGTACATTTTGACGGTCTGGGGCATCGGCTATAGTTTTACCGAGGAACACCGACACGAGTAGCCGAATGTTCACAACGCTGTACGGGAAGCTGGCCACCGTCCTCATCGGGCTGTTTTGCCTCATAGGTGCTGGGTCCATACTGCTGACTCTTTATGCGACCCGGCTGTATTTCCAAGAAGTGAATCAGAAGCTCAATCAGGCCTTGGCTGAACGCATTGTGTCTGAAAAGATCCTCATGCAGGAAGGACAGGTAAATGAGGCAGCGCTCAAGGAGATCTTTCATAGTCTCATGGTGATCAATCCCAGTATCGAAGTCTATCTGCTTGATGGTCAGGGGTCGATCCTGACTTTTTCAGCTCCTGCTGGAAAAGTGAAGCGACAACGTGTCTCTCTCGAACCAATTGAACGGTTTTTGTCAAGGATTGAAGACTTCCCAATCCTGGGTGACGACCCGCGAGATCTCAGCCGCAAGAAGATCTTTTCCGCGTTCCCCGTACAAACGTTAAGCGGCGACATCGAAGGCTATCTGTACGTTATTCTAGGTGGGGAGGAGTTTGAGTCAGTCGCACAGATGCTGGAGGGCAGTTACATTCTCCGCGTGAGCGCATGGGCTGTCGCCGCAATTCTCCTGTTTGCACTGTTGACCACCCTCCTCATGTTCAAGCTGTTGACTCGACGACTCAGACTGCTCACCTTGGCGATGGAGACCTTTAAGCGTGGCGACTTTTCCGAACCGTCAGATTTGCCGTACCGGCTTCACCTACAGCGAACGACTGCCGAGCGAAGAGATGAAATAGACGTGTTAGGGGCGACCTTTGCACATATGTCAGATCGCATCCAGCAGCAGGTGGGGCAGCTCAAACAGACCGATCAGTTGCGACGCGAATTGGTCGCCAATGTCTCGCACGATCTTCGCACGCCGTTGACATCTCTTCAGGGGTATCTCGAGACTCTGCTTTTGAAGGAAGGAACGCTGTCTCCACAGGAACAACGGAAATATCTTGGAATTGCCGCTGCGCACAGTGAACAATTAGGAAAATTGATTGGTGAGCTGTTTGAACTGGCAAAATTGAGCTCTCAAGAGATGCGCCCTCGCATTGAAGCATTTTCTCTCAGCGAACTCGTACAAGATGTTGTCCAAAAGCTGACGTTTGTTGCAGAGAAGAAGGAGGTGACGCTCCACACAGAGATGCAGGCCGATCTTCCATGTGTCGTCGCTGATATCGGACTCATTGAGCGAGTCCTTGAAAACCTCATCGAGAACGCCATTCGATACACTCCGGCACATGGCACCGTCACGGTTGGCCTAAAGGGTGTGAACGAAAAGATCATGACCAACGTGATGGATACCGGCTGCGGAATACCTCCAGAAGATCTCCCGCATATTTTTGATCGATACTATCGGGTTGGCAACGGGCAACGGGGCAGAACGACGGGGGCAGGGCTTGGTCTCGCGATTACCAAACGGATACTGGAGCTTCACGGAAGCTCCATCGAGGCTCAGAGTGTCGTAAATAGAGGGACGACCTTCACCTTTTGTCTGTCCGTTGCGCAACCTTCCATCGAATTAGTGGATTCTTCTCACTCTGCCTGATCGCCCCACATCGTCTCTTGGCCGCACCTTGCTCCCGGCTTTTCTCCGGCGTGCGTGATCAAGATGTCATGATTTTGTGAAGATTCCGTGACCAGTTCCGGCGATAGTTGTTCCGGGTCGTTGTAGATGCATTCGGAGGTTGGTCATGAATGCCAAAATCAGGGATCGTGCCGTATCGACTCGTCAGAATGCGCAAGTAGGCAAGCCTCTCACCTTTATGGACATCGAAGAAAAGCTGCTTCCGAGACTTCGGCTTGGCGAAGAGGAGGCCTTCGGTCAGTTCGTGACGCATCAGCATGCAAGGCTTATCCGCATCGCGATGCGATATGTCGTCGATCAAGACATGGCAGAGGAAGTCGTGCAGGATACGTGGGTAACAGTGATTACACGCCTGAATGGGTTTGAGGGCCGATCCTCTCTCTTCGGCTGGATCTGCGGGATTCTGATCCACAAGGCCAAGGATCGAGGGGTGCGCGAGAAACGCCAGAGAGCCTTCTCGCACTGTGAATCATATGACCGCTATGGTGATGAGCCGATCGATCCTTCGCGTTTCTGCCCGAGCAGAACGTGGGCCGGATCCTGTGCATATTATCCTCATCCATGGGATGAGCGGACTCCCGAACAGCTTCTGCTGTCAAAACGGATAATGGATTGTATGCAACAGGCCATTGATGCCTTGCCGGTGACTCTTAAGCAAGTTTTGATTCTTCGTGATGTGGATGGAATAGACACGAAAGAAGTCTGCACGCGGCTGCATGTCTCTGAAGCCAACCTCTATGTGCGGTTACACCGGGCTCGCGAGCGAGTCAGATTGGCCATTCAAACCACATGTGAATGACGCCGACTTACTTTTCGAATGTGCCCAAGATGTGAGCAGCGCGTGAACGTTTTGTGAGATCTCATGCCTATGATGTGGGCTGCGATCTTCTGACCTACTCAACAACCAAAGGAGGTAGAGCGTGAGAACACGTTTCATAGGTGTGATGACACTCGCACTAGCGTTGACCGGAGGGGTGATTGGCAGTGCCTGGGCCGGTCAGAAAGGGCAGATGGTGTATACCATGTCGAATGCCCCATCCGGCAATGCCGTCTTGGCGTTTGAACAGCATAGCGACACACTGATTCCGATTGGGAGCTTCCCCACTCAGGGCGCCGGATCAGGAGGCGGTCTGGGGAATCAAGGCGCCATCGTGCTCAGTGATGATGGGGAGACGCTCTTTGTCGTCAATGCGGGAAGCGACGAGGTGTCGGTATTCCATGTTCATGATCATGGCCTAACACTCACGGATAAAGTGAGCTCTGGTGGTGTGCGTCCCATCAGCGTTGCAGTTCATGAGGAATGGGTCTATGTGTTGAATGCGGGCGGAACGGGCAATATTACTGGATTTATGTTGACGAGCCGTCATACGTTGAAGCTGATCCCTGGATCGACTCGTTCGCTCAGCGGCCCGGCCACGGCGCCGGCACAAATCGAGTTTAATCCCGATGGAGACACCTTGGTGGTGACAGAAAAAGCCACCCAGATCATCGATACGTACACAGTGGGTGAAGATGGTGTCGCGGCTGGGCCAGTCTCACAACCTTCGTCTGGCGTCACCCCATTTGGATTCTCTTTCAATAAACGAGGAGTCCTCATCGTGAGCGAGGCATTCGGTGGAACAGCTAATGCCAGCGCAGTCTCTTCATATACGTTGAAAAATAGTGCGTTGACGCTTCGTAGCGATTCAGTTCCCGATTTTCAATCGGCGGCCTGCTGGATTGTGATTACCAAGAACGGCAAGATCGCCTACACAAGTAACACCGGCAGCAACAACATTTCGAGTTATCGCATCGGGCGAGACGGGACTCTTACCTTACTCATGGCTGTAGCTGCTTCTACAGGAGCCGCCCCAATCGATATGGCATTGAACAGAAACAGTAAACTCCTCTATGTTCTCAATGCGACCGCACGTTCTATCGAGGCGTTTCGTGTCGATCGCGGTAGTGGGGAACTTACGTTCCTGACCAGCGTTTCTGGTCTGCCCGCAGGGGTGAACGGCCTTGTGGCTCAGTAATCGATCTTGGGCGAAGAGGTCTATGACGAAGCAGCTCCGGTACTCGTGGCGTAGGCTGTCAGAAAATGCGTGAGCGTACGACAATCATCCTAGATCACGAGATCAGCTTGATCTAAGCTGACCTCGTGATGGCGAAGGGGCTTTATGGGCAGTGACTATTGAATGGAGTTAGCGAATCCGCTCTGGGTGATTTCGGCGCGAACCGGATCACCAACTTTCTTATGACCTCGCAACTGCTTGGTTTCACGGCTCACATAGAGCTGAACCCGGTTCCCATCGTAGTCCTCGACTGTATAGACGTCCCCGGCAATATTCTTGACAGTGCCTCCGATTGTCTTCCATGCCGGACCTGGCTTGAGGTCGGAATGGTTTGCGCCGGAAGATATAGAGGTTTCTGCTGACGACGAGATGGAATGAGGAGGGGATTTCTTCTCATTCTTTGAACCCGCTGTGGAGGGAGATGGTGTGACCAATGCAATAGCGGCCAGCCCTCCCAAGGTGACCATCATGGTATTCCTACGATGTTCTGTCATCGGGCACCTCCAGGATAAAGAATCATTCAGACTGGAGGGTTTTATGCAGCAAAGCATGTGCCGGACGTGATGCGCAAAAAAGACCGGCTAGTTCCGTGGGTTACAAATCCACCCGGATGAACCAGCGGATAGTCTCTCAGAGGTGGAAAAAAAACGGCACGTCGCTGTGCAGATCTGAGCAGCGGTTATCGTGGGGCGCCACGGTGCTTTTCTGCCTTCTCTCCTTCCAGCCGTGATTCAAGGCGGCATTTCGTGTAGAGAAAGACCCTGCTAGAATGCCGGCATGGATGTGATCGCCACGCACAGCAATGCGGATTTCGACGGCCTGGCCTCGATGGTTGCCGCCCGCAAACTCTTTCCGGACGCCAAGCTGATATTGCCGGCCGGAGCTCAGGAGACAGTCCGCACGTTTCTTGCCGCTCACGATCTGGGACTCAGTAAACTGCAATCGATCGACTTCTCTCAGATTTCCAGACTCATATTGGTCGACACTCAGGATCCTGATCGAATCGGTGCGCTGAAATCTTGCATCGACAATCCATCGGTAGAGGTGGTGGTGTTCGATCATCATGTTGAAGCCCAATCCATATGTAACGGCCGCTCTCTTTTGTCCGTCGTCCAACCGGTCGGCGCCACGACGACGTTACTGGTTGAGCAGTTACGTCAGCGCCGCGTCGCGGTGTCACCATTCGAAGCGACCGTGATCGCGCTGGGTCTCTACGAAGAAACCGGCTCGTTCGGCTTCGGCTCCACGACTCCCCGAGATCTTGAAGCCGGGGCGTTCCTGCTCGAAACGGGTGCAGACTTGAACGTCGTGCTGGACACCCTTCGCCGTCCGCTGGATCCCGATACCGTCGCACTCATGAACGATTTGTTGGAGCACAGCGACGTCCATTACCTCGAGGGGCGAAAAGTTCTGATCGCGACGAGCGCCATCGATCGCCGCCGCGGTGAAGCGGCCGGAGTCGTACACCTGCTTGCCGAAATGCAGGGCGTCGATGCCGTCATTGTCGCCGTGATGATGGAAGACCGGGTGCAGGTGATCGGACGAAGCCGCCGTCCAGAAATCGACGTGGGATGGATCGCCCGGGAATTTGGAGGCGGCGGCCATGCCGTCGCAGCCGCCGCGACAGTCAAAGGACGACCGCTCTCAGAAGTCAAAGAACGTCTTGTCGAATTGTTGACGACCCGCTATCGGCCTACGCTGTTGGCGCGCGACGTGATGACGATGCCGGTGAAATGCATTGGAATGAGAACGACGATTGCAGCCGCCGGGCAGCGGATGACGAAATATGGAATCAATGTCTTCCCGGTTCTCGATGAGAATGATCACTTCATAGGGATAGTGAGCCGTGAGCTGATTCAAAAAGCCGAGTTTCACCGGCTCGGGAAAGCTCCCGTTCAAGACATCATGCAGACTGATGCCTATACGGCAGAGCCGGACACGCCGTTTCATGACGTTGAAGTTGCCATGATCGAACGGAATCAACGGTTCGTCCCTGTTCTCGGAGGGACGAAGATCGTGGGGGTCATTACCAGGACGGACTTGCTGAGAGTAATGCACGAGGATGTTCTCAAGTTTGCCGGTAGGCATGCTGTGCCTAATCCATCAGAGCATCTCACCGGAAGAGCCCATCGTAACGTGACGGGATTGCTTCAAAACCGCATGCCGAAGCACGTCGTAGCGCTTCTCAACGAAGCAGGGCGCCTCGCTGACCGTTGCAATGTGTCGCTGTACGCCGTCGGCGGCTGCGTCAGAGATCTGTTACTGGGGATCGAGAACCTCGATCTGGATCTCGTCGTGGAGGGGGATGGAATCTCATTTGCCAGAAAACTCGGTGAAATGATGCATGCCCGTGTGAAGGTGCATGAGCGATTCGGCACGGCGATCCTTCTCCTGCCGGATGAATTCAAGCTCGATCTGGCCACCGCCAGGACAGAATATTATGAGTATCCCACCGCCTTGCCGACGGTTGAGCAAAGTTCAATCAAGAAAGATCTGTACCGCCGGGATTTCACCATGAACGCGTTGGCCATCCGCTTGAACACAAAAGGTTTTGGCGATGTCTTGGATTTCTACGGGGGTCAACGAGATCTGAATGACAAGGTCATCCGAGTCTTGCACGGGCTGAGTTTTGTCGAAGATCCGACCCGAGTGTTTCGGGCTGTGCGATTTGAATCCCGGTTCGGATTTCATTTAGGCAAGGATACCGCGGCGTTGATCGCCGGCGCCGTCAAGATGAATCTGTTTCAACGATTATCCGGTCACCGTCTGCTGGAAGAACTGAAATTGCTGTTAGGAGAGCGTGAACCAAAACAGGCTCTGAAGCGACTGGCCGACCTCGACTTGCTCAAGTTCATCCATCCTAAGTTAGTGTGGTCCAGCCGCTTGGAGTCGCTGCTCGATGCCGTAGATCAGGCGGTTGACTGGTATCGGCTGCTGTTTCTCGATCGAAAGATGGACGTGTGGTTGGTGTATTTCATGGCGCTACTGGAAGTCTTGCCGGAACGCCCCGTTCTGGACACTCTCAAGCGTTTCCCATTTTCCGAATTGGAAGCCAGGTGCCTCAAGACATCCCGGACGGGTAGCCATGCGGTACTTCGCCGGCTTGGAAGAAAACCGCCGCCAAAGCCGGCGGACGTCTATCATCTTCTGTCAGGACTGTGTGATGAAACGCTCTTGAGCCTCATGGCCAAGAGCAAAGGAGAAACGGTCAAGCGGCAGGTGTCAGCGTACCTCACCACCTATCAACACGTGAAGCCGGTGCTGACCGGTACTGAGTTGAAGGCCATGGGACTTAAGCCGGGTCCGCAGTTCAAGAAGATTCTCGACCGGTTGCTTGACGCGCGTCTGAACGGGGAGGTGAAGACAGAGGCAGAGGAACGACAGCTGGTTCAACAGGTAGGTTGAGACCAAAAGCGAACCGTTTGAAGTATCGGAAAAATCGGACCAAGCATGCGAAGTATGGAATGGTGCACGCAGGAGAACTTGCTCAACAGCCTGCGAGCCTGCGCACCTAGAACCGACGAGTACCCGCAGGAATAGTTTCTCCACTAATTCTCTCCCCACTGTTCGCAGTAATGTTCCCGTCAACGATTGCCGAATTTTCATTTTTGGGAGCCAAACCGAACTCAACATGATATCCACAAGTTAGGAAGACTATAGTTATCATAATTACATCATTTACTGTTGCCATGGTCGATGACGCTATTTGGCAGATTTGTGTCTACGGGATATGTGTCGGCCTGGTGATCGCCGTCATGCTGGGACTCCCGCCCTTGCTTGGCGAGCGCCACTGGAAAAAGACTGAGCGCCGCTCCGACAGCGCAACGGACATCCCCTATGAATGTGGGATTCGGCCGACTGGCAACGCCCAAGTCCGTCCACCGGTGCAATATTACTTGATCGCCATGTTCTTCGTCATTTTCGATGTGGAGGCGGCGTACCTCTATGCCTGGGCCGTCGCGGTACCGGAGACCGGTTGGCTTGGCTTTATTGAAGTGACGATCTTCGTCAGCATTCTTTTGGCATCCCTTGCCTATTTGTGGCTCACCGGAGCGCTCGACTGGCATGCACAGTCTCAAGGTCCGCGGGTTCGTCATGAGCAGCCGCCACGCATGAATGAGTCAACGGAGCTCTACGATGACCGAGTGGCGTAACGGACGACTGGAGGGTGTGCGGATTACCGATGGCGGCGATGGCTCGTTGACCTCTGTCGTTGGTGACTCGGTCCTCTTTGCGAAGCTTCAGGATCTTCTGGCCTGGGGACGGAAGAATTCACTCTGGCCGTTGAACTTCGGTTTGTCGTGCTGTTTCGTCGAAATGGCGACGAGTTTGACCAGTGTCTACGACGTGTCTCGGTTTGGCGCAGAAGTCGTACGCGGTTCACCGCGGCAGGCCGATGTGCTGGTCGTGTCGGGCACGGTGTTTATGAAGGTAGCTCCCGTCATCAAGCAGCTCTATGAACAGATGCTGGAGCCGCGTTGGGTGATTTCGATGGGGTCCTGCTCGAACTCCGGAGGCATGTTTGACGCCTACTCTGTCGTGCAAGGCGTCGATAAATTCATTCCTGTGGACGTGTATATGCCGGGATGTCCGCCGCCGCCACATGCTTTTATGGAATGTCTGCTGCTCCTCCAGAACATGGTGGGATCAGAGCGCCGACCCTTGAGCTGGCACTTCGGTCCACAGGAAGTTCAGAGACCCATTATGCCCTCGATGCGGGACGCAAAACGAGCCGAGCGGATGAGTCAGCGCGAATATCCGGGGATCGATGTGCTCCCTCGGACCGATCTTCTCTCCCCTCACTTTGCAGGGGAGCCGGACGGCCGTTCGAAAGGCAAGTCATGACTCCACGATCCTCGGCCCTGCACACCATGATCGGTGAACAAACTGGACTGGTTGCGGAGCTCATGACGCACTTCGGTTCGGAAGGATATCTGACTGCCGTGCAAGCCACCAAGGATGAGATACCGACGATCTGGGTCGAGAAACACCGGCTTTGTGAAGTTCTCCGCTATGTCAAAGCTGAACTGCCTCGTCCGTTTCCCATGCTGTTCGATCTGAGTGCGACAGACGAACGGCTCCGCCGCCATTATGATGGATTGCCAATCGGAACCTTTACCGTGTTCTACCACCTCTTTTCCTTTGATCGGAACCAATCACTCCGCATCAAGGTGGCGCTCGATGGTGAGCCACTCTCTCTGCCGTCGAGCAGAGATCTGTGGCCAAACGCCGATTGGTATGAACGAGAAATCTTCGACATGTTTGGGATACGTTTCGACGGACACCCATTTCTGCGCCGGCTCCTCATGCCTTCGTGGTGGGAAGGGTATCCACTTCGCAAGGATCATCCCTCGCGTGCGACGGAAATCGGGCAGTTCCAACTGCCGCCGGACAAGCTGGTCATGACCCAGGAGGCGTTGCAATTCAAGCCCGAGGACTGGGGGTTAGCCAGAACCCACCACGATCACGACTCCGACTTCGACTATATGTTCATCAACCTCGGCCCGGCACATACCGGCACGCACGGCGTGCTCCGACTTGTGGCGCAACTCGCGGGTGAGGAAATCATCAATATCGTCCCGGATATCGGTTTTCACCATCGTTCCCAGGAAAAGATCGCTGAACGGCAAACCTGGCATTCCTTCATCCCCTACACCGACCGCGTGGACTACCTCCAAGGTGTGCTGAATGAAATGCCATATTGTCTCTCGGTCGAACGATTGGCGGGGGTTACCGTGCCACCACGGGCGCAAGTCATCCGAGTCATGATGTCCGAACTCTATCGAATCGCCAGTCATCTCGTCTGGTATGGGACCTTTGCGGCGGACATTGGCGCCTTGTCACCGGTCTTTTACATGTTCAACGATCGAGAGCGAATTCTTGCGATCGCCGAAGCCATTTGTGGCGGCCGTATGCATCCAAATTGGCTCCGGATCGGTGGGGTCGCACGGGATCTTCCCATGGGATGGGACACACTGGTCAAACAGTTCGTCGAGTGGTTTCCAAGCCGACTCGATGACTATGAGCGCCTCGTGATGGACAATCCGATTCTCAAGCAACGGACCGTCGGGATCGGGGCCGTGTCCCTCGATGACGCCATTGCGTGGGGTGCCACCGGCCCCATGTTGCGAGCCTGCGGCTTGCCGTGGGATTTGCGCAAAGCCCGCCCGTACTCCGGCTATGACCAGTTCGACTTTGAAGTTCCAACCGCTTCAAATGGTGATTGTTATGACCGAGCAGTGGTGCATGTCTTGGAGTTGCGCCAGTCGCTGGCGATCATTCGTCAGTGTCTCAACGCCATGCCGTCCGGTCCCTATACATCACTCGATCCACTCGCGACGCCACCGTTGAAGACACACACGATGCGGGACATCGAAACGCTGATCAATCATTTTGTCGGGGTGAGTTGGGGGCCGGTGCTTCCCCCGGGTGAAGCAGAAGTTCCCACAGAATCGTCAAAAGGCCAGACCAGTTATTACTTGACGAGTGATGGGTCGCAGCTCTCGTACAGGACGAGAATTCGGACCCCCTCGTTCGCCCACATTCAGATGGTGCCACTGATGGCGCGTGGAGAATTGTTATCAGATCTCTTGGCCGTCCTTGGAAGCGTGGACTATGTGTTATCCGATGTGGATCGCTGAAGCACAGTGCTCAGTGCTGAGCATGAAGCCGACGGGCGCCAAACCTCATAACTCAGCACGCAGGATTCAGCCATATGCTGTCAGACGCTGAACGACGAGAACTTGAAGACGCTGTCACGCATTACCCTGACAAACGGGGAGCTGCCATCGATGCCCTGCTGACCATCCAGCGACGGCGTGGCTGGATCTCGGATGACACGCTCCTAGAGATTGCGCAATTTCTCGAGATCACGGCTGAGGATCTGGATAGCATCGCGACATTCTACAATCTCGTGTTTCGGAAACCCGTCGGTCGGCATGTGGCCTTCGTATGCGACAGCATCAGTTGTTGGATCAAGGGGTGCGAGCAAGTGCAGGAGCAGATCAAAACACTCTATGAAGTGGATCTGGGACAGACATCGCCGGACGGGCGTCTGACCGTGTTGCCCATTGCGTGTTTAGGACAGTGTGAACGGGCACCGGCCCTGATGATCGATCAGGATGTGTATGGCGACGTGACCCCCGAAAAGATCGGACAGATCGTGGAGAAATACAAATAAGACAGGCAAAAGCTGAGTTTATAGTTGAGGTTGAGTAGGTTCGTTAAATTCTTGGTCTTAACCTCAACCTAGTATTGTGAAGATGGAACGACCACTCACTCAATACATTCATGCGGATGGCACCACGCGGTCGCTACACGAATACGTGAAGGATGGTGGATATCGCTGCGTTCAACGGCTCGCTGCCGGGTTGGCGCCCAAGGACGTGCAGCGACTGGTGACCGAAGCGGGATTGCGCGGCAGGGGCGGTGGCGGGTTTCTCACCGGCACAAAGTGGAGCTTCGTCCCGATGGGCCCCGATGCGCCGAAACCAAAGTATATCGTGGCCAATGGCGATGAAATGGAACCGGGCACGTTTAAGGATCGTGTGCTGATGGAGGGAGACCCTCATGGCCTGATCGAAGGGATGATCCTCGCCGGCTATGCCATCGACGCGGAGATCGGCTACATTTTTCTGCGTGGGGAATACCATTTATCTGCCCAGCGTCTGACCCAAGCGATTGCCGAAGCCTATGCGGCAGGGTATCTCGGCAAGCCCCTCCCTGGGACGGGGTTTCGTTTTGACCTCCATCTCCATTCCAGCGCCGGCCGGTATATCTGTGGCGAAGAAACCGCGTTGATCAATGCACTGGAAGGGAAGCGAGCCGTTCCCCGCGCAAAACCTCCCTTTCCGCAAACGGTCGGCTTATGGGGGAAACCGACCATCGTGCAGAACGTCGAGACCCTCTACAACCTTCCGCATATCGTGAGCCACGGCTCCGACTGGTATCACAGCTTGAGTCGTACTCGGGACGGTGGCACGAAGATCTATGGCATCAGTGGGCGCGTCACCAATCCTGGATGGTGGGAATTGCCACTCGGCACCACTGCGCGTGAGGTTCTGGAACGATATGCCGGGGGAATGGCTGATGGTGTTCACTTTCGAGGCCTATTGCCTGGCGGCATATCCACTTCGTTCATGACCGAGGAGCACCTCGATCTCCCGTTGGATTTTTCGTCGATCCCGCCTGAGGTCGGTCGTCTTGGCACTGCGACCATGATCGTCCTGGATGACCACACCTGTCCGGTTGGGTTTGTGCTGAATCTAGAGAAGTTCTTTGCCCGTGAGTCCTGTGGCTGGTGTACGCCTTGTCGGGAAGGGTTGCCGTGGGTCGCTCGACTCCTCCGGTCGTTCGAGGAAGGAGGCGCCACCAAGGACGATTTGGCACTCCTAGACATGCATACGAAGTGGCTTGCTCCCGGTCATACGTTCTGCGGTCTCGCACCTGGTGCGATGGCCCCCCTGCAATCGGCGTTGAAATACTTTCGCGACGACTTTGAACAGCACATCAGCTTAGGGCGATGCCCCTGGAGTAACAAGTCAGCGCAACTGAGAGTCTTAGTTTAATTGTATGGCGACCATTATCGTCGATAACAAGTCGTATACGGTCGATGAGCGGCAGAATGTGCTCGCCGCATGCCTCGGGCATGGGTTGAACGTGCCCTATTTCTGCTGGCATCCGGCGATGGGGTCAGTTGGAGCATGCCGCCAGTGCGCGGTCAAACAGTTCAAAGACGATCGTGATCAGTCTGGTCGGCTGGTGATGTCTTGCATGACGCCGGCAGCCAACGGCACTCGCATCTCAATTGATGATCCAGAGGCCAAAGCCTTTCGTGCGTCGGTCATTGAGTGGCTGATGGTGAACCATCCGCACGATTGTCCTGTGTGTGACGAAGGAGGGGAGTGTCATTTGCAAGATATGACGGTCTTGACCGGACATGTCTACCGTCGATACAGCTTCCCAAAACGGACGCATCGCAATCAGGCCCTCGGCCCATTCATTCGCCATGAAATGAATCGGTGTATCCAATGCTTCCGCTGCGTACGATATTACCGAGACTATGCCGGTGGACGAGATCTCAATGTATTCGGGGCGCATGACGCCCTCTACTTTGGTCGGGAACAGGATGGCACCTTAGAGAATGAATTCAGCGGTAATCTTGTGGAGGTTTGTCCGACCGGAGTTTTCACCGACAAAACCTTCTTCCATCACTATACGCGGAAGTGGGATTTGCAATCAGCCCAATCGATTTGTCCACACTGCAGCCTTGGCTGCAATACGACCGCAGGCGAGCGATCTGGCCTGCTGCGTCGGATCACCAATCGGTTTAACAGCCAGGTGAATGGGTACTTTTTGTGCGATCGCGGGCGGTTTGGATATGAGTATGTCAATAGCGACAAGCGCATCAAGCGAGTCCTTTTACGGCCAGCACTCGATCGGGCCAAGCCGGCGCAGCCGGAGGGAGTGTCGCAGGTTCTCGAAACTATTGGAGAGCGTTTACGGCGTGCCCGTGGGATCGTCGGCATTGGTTCGCCTCGTGCCTCAATCGAAGCAAATGCGGCGCTTCGCTCCTTGGTCGGATCACAACAGTTTTTTCTCGGCGTCCACGAACAGGAACACCGGCTTCTGTCCGGCATTCTCTCCATTCTTCGGACCGGACCGGTGCCTTCCGCGTCCATTCACGATGCAGAACAATCAGACGCCGTCCTCGTCCTGGGCGAAGATCTCTTGAATCATGCGCCCCGATTAGCGCTGGCCCTTCTGCAATCAGTCCGACAACAGCCGATGGAACGAGTCGAGGAGTTGAAGATTCCCCGGTGGGATGAGGCCGCAGTGCGCAATGCGGTGCAGAATCAGCGAGGACCCCTCTTCATGGCCGGGCATCGGCGGACGTGGTTGCATGAGCACGCAACAGACAGCTATTTCGCCGCACCAGCGGACGTCGCACGACTGGGGTTCGCGGTGGCTGAAACAATCGGACCCGATGCGCCGATCGTCTCGGATCTCACCGACGACGTCCGCAACCTCGCTCAGCGCATTGCCGAGGCACTCACTCATGCTCAGCGGCCGCTGATCATTACCGGTACGGGAAGCGGCTCTCAGGCGACGATAGAAGCGGCGGCCAATATCGCGTGGGCCTTGCACCGACAAGGAAAACAGCCTCGGCTCAGTTTCGTTCTTCCGGAGTGTAATAGTGCGGGTCTCGCATTGCTCGGTGGCAGAAGCCTGAATGACGCGTTCGACACGATCAGTCAGGGAAAGGCCGATACCGTGATTGTGCTGGAGAACGACCTGTACCGACGCGCGGAGCAGGCGAAGATCGACGCCTTCTTGGATACCGCCCAAACAGTCATTGTGATCGATTCCCTTGAGCATCGCACAACGGCGCGAGCCGACGTGCTCCTTCCGGCCGCTACAGGCCCGGAATCCGATGGGACACTCGTGAATCAAGAAGGGCGAGCCCAGCGGTGCTACCGGGTGTTTGTCCCGGACGATGATGTCAAAGAGAGTTGGCGGTGGCTGAGCGACCTTGCTCGTGCGACCTCACAGGAGACTGGCACCGGATCCGGAGTAGCGACCTGGCGCAACCTCGACGATGCGGTTTCCGCAACGGCGGCGGTTGCCCCTGAGCTGGAACGAATCGGAGAGGTCGCACCCCCTGCAAGTTTTCGTCTGGTGGGTCAAAAAGTTCCCAGGCAGTCTGAGCGATGTAGTGGGCGCACATCCCTGATCTCTCATCTGACCATCCATGAACCGTCCCCCCCTGTCGACCCAGATTCACCGCTCGGATTTACGATGGAGGGGTACAGAGGACCGCTTCCCTCACCGCTTATTTCCCAATTCTGGGCTCCCGGCTGGAATTCTATCCAGGCCGTGAATACCTATCAGGATGAAGTCGGCGGACCGTTGCGTGACGAAATGCCGGGGGTTCGGCTCCTTGAGCCAGTCGTGACGAAGGCACCCGGTTGGTTTACTGCCATTCCACGTGCGTTTCAGCCGGCCTCCCGTCAATGGTTGCTCCTTCCGCGGTTCGCCGTGTTCGGGAGCGACGAACTCAGTAATCGCTCTCCGGCGATCGTCGAACGGATGTCCCACCCGTTCCTGTCCTTGCATCCATCAGATGGAGTGCGGCTGAGCCTAGAGGAGAACAGTACGATCGATCTGGTGGTGCAGGAGACGTCATACCGGCTTGCTGTGCGCCTTGATCCTTCGACCCCGGTGGGTACGGCAGGCCTCTTCAGTGGGTCTGAGATACCCAGCGTCAGCGTGCCGACTCAGGTCGATCTGTTTGAGGCGATCCAGACCGACCAAAGGCGGAGGGTGGCATGATCGATTGGAGCCACACCGCACTCACCATCACCGTCATGCTTGGTGGTGGACTGACCTTGGCTGGGATGTTGATCTGGGTCGAACGTCGATTGCTAGGGGTCTGGCAAGAACGATACGGCCCGAACCGGTTGGGGCCAGGCGGGTGCCTGCAATCCCTGGCGGATATGATCAAGATCTTCACGAAAGAAGACTGGGTTCCGCCTTTCGCCGATAAGGCGGTCTTCGTGATCACGCCGGCCATCGTGGTGATCACCGCACTCATGTCGTTTGCCATAGTGCCGATTGCTCCCAGCTTTGTCGTCGCCGATCTCAATATGGGCGTCATGTTCTTTTTGGCCATGTCGAGCCTCGCCGCCTACAGTGTCATTATTGGAGGCTGGGCTTCCAACAACAAATTCGCGTTTCTCGGCAGTCTTCGGGCTATCGCGCAGTTATTGAGCTACGAAGTGTTCATGGGGTTGTCGCTGATGGGCGCGGTGCTCTTGGCTGGATCATTCAATCTGAGTGACATCGTCGACGCACAACGGCATCAATGGTTCGTGATTCCTCAATTTCTCGGGTTTCTCGGGTTCTTTATGGCGGGATTGGCTGAAGCGCATCGCACCCCGTTCGATATGCCTGAGGCTGAAGCCGAGCTGGTCGCCGGGTACCACTCGGAGTACAGCGGGATGAAATTCGGGATGTTTTTTGTCGGCGAATACCTCAGTGTCATCCTCCTCTCGGCCATGACCGTGATCCTCTTCTTTGGCGGTTGGCACGGACCCTGGTTGCCGCCGGTGGTGTGGTTTGCCTTGAAGATGGCCTTCTTCATCGTCCTGATCATCCTCATTCGGGCAACCTGGCCACGATTCCGCTTTGATCAGCTACTGACATTCGGCTGGAAGGTTGTGATGCCGCTCGCGTTGATCAATCTCTTGGTGACCGGAGGAGTGGTGTTGTGGAGGGCCGGATAACAGGAACTCACCATGCCGCAGTCATGATCGATCGGGTCTGGTGCGAAGAGAAACCAAACTTGTAGAGCAGCCGTACGTATGAAGAGCACATGGATATATGCCCGTAATCTGGTCGTGGGGTTATGGATCGTCTTTAAACGGACCTTTGCGAAGCCGGTCACCGTTCAGTATCCAGAAGAGCGACCCTATTTGCCCCCACGCTGGCGTGGGCGGATCGTCCTCACCAGAGATCCGGACGGAGAAGAGCGCTGTGTCGCCTGCTATCTCTGCTCTGCGGCATGTCCTGTCGATTGTATTGCGCTTCAGGCCGCGGACAATCCAGAAGCTCAGGAACGTCGCTATCCTGCTTTCTTCCGGATCAACTTTTCGCGGTGCATCTATTGTGGCATGTGCGAGGAAGCCTGTCCGACCAATGCGATCCAACTTATCCCCGATTTCGAACAGAGTGAGTATGCACGCCGGAACCTGATCTACGAGAAGGAAGACCTCCTCATCAGCGGGACCGGCAAGTATCCCGACTATAACTTTTATCGAGTGGCCGGCGTGAAGACACGCGACAAAGACAAGGGGCAAGGCGAACACGAGCTTCCACCGGTGGATGTAAAAAGTTTGATGCCCTGAAGAAGTGCTGAGCACGAAGCCTCGTTTTCCTCGGCCTTCACTCTTAGACTATGGAAATTCTTTTCTACATCGCCGCCGCCGTCACTCTCCTTGCGACGGTGCGTGTCATCACGCATGTGCATGCGGTCCACGCGCTCCTCTACCTGGTCGTGGCGCTGATCGCGTTGGCACTGATTTTCTATTTGCTCGGCGCGCAGTTTGCCGCGGCGCTCGAAATCATCATTTACGGCGGTGCCATCATGGTGCTCTTCATTTTTGTCGTGATGCTTTTGGGGCCGCTCGCGGTTGAACAGGAACGGACCTGGCTCACGCCCGGCGCATGGGTGGGACCCAGCATCCTGGCCTTGATCCTCCTGGGGGAGGTGGGATACCTCATTGCGGCCGGGGACCATACCCCGATTGTTGCCACAGAGACCAGACAGAAAGGTATCTCTATCGCCCTCTATGGACCCTATATCATTGGGGTGGAATTGGCTTCCATGCTGTTGCTGCCTGGGTTGATCGGCGCCTATCACCTGGGGCGCCGTCACTCGAAAGAGGCTCGTTGATGTTGAGCACGCCTGCCCTCGTGTTGTCCATCATGCTGTTCGGTCTTGGATTGATCGGTTTATTGAGTCGTCGGAACATCCTGTACATGCTCCTGTCGCTCGAAATCATGTTGAACGCCGCCGCTCTCGCGTTCATTGCCGGGGGGGCCCGTTGGGGACAAGTCGATGGCGAGATCATGTTCCTGTTCATCCTTACCCTGGCGGCGGCTGAGGTCTCTGTGGCACTGGGGATTGTGCTGCAGTTGTCACATCGGTTTCGAACATTGGACGCCGATGCATTCTGCGAGATGAGAGGGTGAGCATGTGAACGATCGATCGAGGGACAAAGGGTTTCTGTTTCGAGTTTCTGGTCTCATGGTGTGCTTTATCCGGCTCGAAACAGGAAACTCGGGGCACGAAACATTTTCTAGCGGGATTCACATACGACGAGAGACGAGATGATCAACTTGATTTGGCTGATTCCAGCACTTCCGCTCGCCGGTTTTCTGGTGCTGGCGCTGTCCGGAGGGCGTTTATCTCGGTCGCAGGTTGCGTGGGTCGGTTGTGGTTCAGTGGGGACAGCAGCCGTGACCACTGCGCTTGTCGCCGCGGATTTTCTCCCGATCTTTCCAGGTCGTGAGTCTTACCATCAAACGTTGTGGAATTGGATCGATACGTCCGGGATGACGGTCGGCATTTCCTGGTACCTGGATGCGCTGTCACTCTTGATGGTGGCGGTGATCACCGGCATCGGATTTTTGATCCATCTGTACTCCGCCGAGTACATGGCTGACGATGAGGGATACGCCAGGTTTTTTGCTTATATGAATCTGTTCGTGGCCGCCATGCTGACGCTGGTACTGGCGGACAATCTCCTTCTGCTCTATCTGGGCTGGGAAGGGGTGGGACTCTGCAGCTACCTCTTGATCGGGTTTTGGTATCGCGAACCAGAATACGGCACTGCCGCGCAGAAGGCCTTTATCGTCACTCGCATCGGAGACACTGCGTTTGCCATCGGGCTATTTATCCTCTTCACGCAATTCAAAACCTTGTCGATCCAACAGGTCCAGAGCCTTGCGACAGAGGCGTGGCCGGTTGGGTCAAACCTTGCCATGATCGTGGCGGTGCTCTTCTTGATCGGGGCGGTCGGGAAGTCGGCGCAATTGCCGCTCCAAGTGTGGTTGCCGGACGCAATGGCCGGCCCCACGCCGGTGAGCGCGCTGATTCATGCGGCCACGATGGTGACGGCAGGAGTCTACCTCATTGCCCGCATGCATCATCTGTTTACGCTCGCCCCGTTGGTGCAAGAGATCATCGCGGTGCTCGGCCTGGCCACGTTGCTGCTTGCTGCGACGAGCGCGCTGGTTCAACACGACATCAAGCGGGTGCTCGCGTATTCGACGATGAGCCAGATCGGCTATATGTTTCTGGCGCTCGGTGTCGGCGCCTGGTCAGCCGCGCTCTTTCATTTTCTGACCCATTCGTGCTTCAAAGCCCTGCTCTTCCTTGCAGCTGGATCAGTCATCCACAGTCTTCATCATGAACAGGACATTTTCCGGATGGGCGGACTTCGGCGGCATCTGCCCTGGACCTTTTGGACATTCTTGATCGGAGCCGCGGCTATGTCAGGCGTTCCTCTCATTACGTCAGGGTTTTACAGCAAAGACTGGATCTTGTGGTCTGCCTGGTCCTCACCCTTAAGCCATCGGTGGATCTGGTTTGGGGCCTTATTCGGGGCGCTGCTGACCGGCCTCTACAGCTTCCGGCTGATCTTTCGGGTGTTTTTTGGTGAGGTCCGCACGCAGCCGACCGGCGAACCAGGTTTGGCCATGCGTGTGCCTCTGGTGGTACTGGCCTTCCTTGCGCTCACCGTTGGTTTTCTCGAGATGCCTCACACGCTGGGGAATGTGACCCTGTTCAGCGACTACTTGTCGCACGCGCTTCCAGCGATGGAGCTGCTTCCTGGCATGGATGAATCACATGAAGCTCGTGAACAGATTGCCGTGACCGTCGCGGCACTGCTCGGGATTGGGTTGGCCGCTCTCCTGTTCCTGCCTGGCGCCCTCTTTCCTGCGCGATGGTCAGATCAATCCAAGGATCGACCTTCGGTGACCTTGCTGCAAGGAGGGTGGGGGTTCGATCGTCTGTATGATCGCATGTTTGTGCGACCATGGTGCTCCTTGACCAGACATCCAGGTGATATTCTCGATCGCGGGTATGAGTGGCTGGCCGTCGGCGCTGCATCCTGTCATGGCTGGATGAGTCACACTCAGACGGGGCATGTCCGGTGGTATGCCGCCACCATTGCCGTTGGGACACTGATGTTAATCGGTCTCTTTGCAATGTGAATGCAATGGTCCTCTGGCTGCTCATACTCATTCCAATTCTCGCGGCACCCTTCGCCTGTATGGGACAGCAATGGTCTCGCTATGCTCCCCGTTGGATCGCACTCAGTGCCATGTCCGTTGATTTTCTGCTGGCGTCCTTCCTCGGGAGCCAAGGTCACTCGCTTCGGGCGTCAGGCCATGGGGTATGGCTTGTAGAAAGTCACGTCAGTTGGATTCCCCGCTGGGGCATCAGCCTGCATCTTGGCCTCGATGGGCTGAGTGTGATCCTCATTCTGTTGACGGCCTTCGTTGGGGTCGTTGCCATCATTGCCTCCTGGACAGAAATCCAGACCCGGGTCGGATTGTTTCATTGTAACGTCCTGCTGGCCCTTGGTGGCGTCATCGGGGTGTTTCTCGCCATCGATCTGTTTCTGTTTTTCTTCTTTTGGGAGCTCATGCTCGTTCCCATGTATCTCCTGATCATCATCTGGGGCCATGCACAGCGCCGGCACGCTTCATTCAAGTTCTTCTTGTTTACGCAGGCGGGGAGCTTAGTGCTGCTCGTTGCGATTGTCGCCCTCGCACTCCTGCATCAACAGGCGACAGGGCGGCCGAGTTTCGACTATGCCGACCTGATGGGACTGACCCTATCCAGCGAGATGGCCAGGTGGTTGATGCTCGCATTTCTCATTGGGTTTCTTGTAAAGCTGCCGGCGCTTCCCTTCCATACGTGGCTGCCGGATACCTACACAGAGGCGCCCACCGGAGCAACGATCATCCTCGCCGGGATCTTGGGTAAAACCGGCGCCTATGGTTTGCTGCGGTTCACGGTGCCGATGTTTCCGGAAGCGATCAGTGATATTGCTCCCTTCGTCATGGGACTTGGGACGCTCAGTATTCTCTATGGAGCGATATTGGCCTGTGCACAAACGGATATCAAACGACTGGTGGCCTACAGCAGCATGAGCCACATGGGATTCATCCTGCTCGGTGCCTTTGCTGGGACGGAGTTGGCGCTTCAAGGAACGGTGATGCAGATGGTGGCGCATGGGTTGAGCACCGGCGGCCTCTTCCTGTTGGCTGGCGCGCTTCAGGAGCGTTACCAGACGAGGGAGATGGGGCAGATGGGAGGACTGTGGAGTGTGACGCCACGCCTTGCCTCGATGGCGCTCTTCTTTGCCTGCGCATCACTGGGGTTGCCTGGCATGGCCAATTTCATCGGTGAATTTCTCATCCTGTTCGGATCCTATGCGGTTCAACCATTCATGATCATCCTGGCATCCATCGGCATGGTTATGGCAGCCATTTATTCGTTAGGCATGATGCAACGTACATTCTTTGGCCAGCAACGAGATGCCCGTATGGCTCCGGACCTGTCGAATGTCGCGTTTGGGACATTACTCTTCATGGCAGTCCTGCAGATCTGGCTTGGTCTCTACCCGAAGATAGTATTGACCACCGCGAGGCCGGTCATGGAACAGCTTGTACAGTCGGCGGTGGCGTCACCCCATCCGACTCCCTCGCCATCAGGACCTCTGCTGTCGTCCCACATTGGGACCTCGCAAGGGAGTGCCCCATGACACTCCAAGACTTCATTGCCCTTTCACCACTCCTAGATCTTGGGGTCTTCTCCCTTGTGACCATGCTCTCGATTGCCTGTCGGCGACACCATGCGCGCATCGCCATCCTCGCGTTTGTGTCATGTCTCCTCACGCTGGCAACATTACCCTGGGCGGCCACGGCGGCCCCACGAGCCGTGACG
This sequence comes from Nitrospira sp., assembly GCA_024760525.1. Lineage (NCBI taxonomy): Bacteria > Pseudomonadati > Nitrospirota > Nitrospiria > Nitrospirales > Nitrospiraceae > Nitrospira > Nitrospira sp. The sequence continues at coordinate 2,316,742 of CP060499.1, read as the reverse complement.
ACCTTACTGGTCGTGGATAGACATGCCTTGTTGTACATGGGACTCGTCCTGACTGCCACGATGGTCATCATCGCATTATCGTACCGATACTTGAATTTCCAGTTTCGTGAGAAGGAGGGTGTGGAGGAATATTATGTGCTTCTCCTGCTGGCCACCTTCGGGGGATTGGTCCTAACCACCGCTGCGCATTTCGTGTCGTTTTTTCTTGGGTTCGAACTCCTCGGCCTGTCCCTCTGTAGTCTGATCGGGTACTTACGCACGAGACGCCATCCGCTCGAAGCCGCGGTGAAATACCTGCTGTTGTCCATCACCGCGTCCGCGCTCCTTCTGTTCGGTCTAGCGCTTCTGTATTTCGAAAGCGGTGCCATGACCTTTCACGGTGTGGGAGCAATCATGAAACAGGCGCAGTCCGTTCCTGCACTGTGGTTAGGAGGATTAATCCTGGTTCTCGTTGGGATCGCCTTGAAGCTCGGGCTCGCACCGTTTCATATGTGGATTCCCGATGTCTACCAGGGAGCGCCTACTCCCATCACGACCTATATCGCAACCGTCTCCAAGGCAGCAGTGGTGGCATTGCTACTCCGATTCGCCACCGAAGTTGGGGTGTTGGAATTGCCTCCGGTTGTCCATCTGTTCAGCCTCCTGGCGGTTGTGTCAATGGTCACAGGGAATGTCCTTGCGCTCTTACAACAGAATGTGAAACGGCTCCTGGCCTATTCCTCAATCGCCCACTTTGGTTATGTGCTGGTCGCGCTGCTGGCTGGTGGTCTCCCCGCTGCCGAAGCAGTCACCTTTTATGTCATCGTCTACTGTGCCATGTCGTTGGGTGCCTTTGGCGTGGTGACGGTGTATTCGAGCGAGGGAGGGGACAAGAATCGTTTCGAGGACTATCAAGGGTTGTTTTGGACTCGGCCCTGGCTCGCCGCCATGCTGGCGCTGAGCCTGTTGTCCTTGGCCGGTATCCCGGTGACAGCGGGATTTATCGGGAAGTTTTATGCAATTGCGGCCGGCGTCGACGCCGGTCTGTGGTGGCTGGTACTGGCGCTGATCGGGAACAGCGTCGTCAGCCTGTACTACTATCTGCGACTGATCGTGACGTTGTTCGACGAAGAGCCGGCACAGGCAACCGCTCCTCAAGGACTGCCTATTCAATCTCGCCAGACGGCAGGCTGGACGGCTGCTTTCTCTCTGGGATTCGTTGCCTCGATCATTCTCATATTAGGACTCTATCCAGGACCACTGATGGAAGTGATCCGGGATTCTGTCAGTAACCTGCTCATGGTGGCCGTGCAGAGACCATGAATCAGTTCGAGCCGTGTACTCCATACCCCTAACTGTTAAGCGACAGGTCTAAGCTTTCCTCACGACCTATCAGCATGTGAAGCCGATTCTGTCGGGCACCGATCTGAAGGCAATGGGATTAAAATAGGCCCGCAATTTAGGAAGATCCTCGACCGGTTGCTCGATGCACACCTGAACAGGGAGATCAAAACGGAATCGGAAGAGAGGAACTTAGCGTCTGAACTCGACGGCCTGGGAAAATCCGCTAGTTCATCGGAGTAATCGAGGCCGAGACTTCGTTGGGCAGGAGCAGGGTGGCCATCGGACGGTGCTGTTCGTCCGCTTGAATGAATGCGAATAGCGGCACAGGCTGCGGCACGCCTTCAGGCGGCAACGCCAACATCGCCGGAAAATCGATCAGCGGCGAGAGTGTGGTTTGACTGGCGAGACGGATACGGAAGGCCATCAATACGTCACGCAATCGTCCGGACTTGTCTTCCTCCGACAACGTCTGAGAAGGGGCGATGCCCATTTCCCACAGAGGCTTTGTAATGGTGATCGGGAAACTGATACCCAGCTTTTGGGCATCCGTTGTCACATCAATCAGGAAACCAGACTGAATAGCTTCTTGCCGATTCGTGATCAACTGATTCACCGATCCCTCTGCCTTGACCTCGGGTGCTTTTCCTAAGCTTGCGGGACTTTCGAGCTTTGGTTCTTCCGCTGTCGGCAGCGAGGGAACTGCTTGAACCGTTTCCTTCTCCTCTCGAATCGCTTCGCTAGGCGCCAAGGTCGAATCATCTGGCAGAATCGGAAGCGCTTGGATCAGCCCGTCATAGATTCTCCTCGCAGATTCCGACCAACCAGGATTGAATGGACGACCTGAAAACGCCGCTTCTGCAGCTTTTCGCTCGTCATGGGTCAAGACTCTTGGGGTTTGATTGGGTGTGTTCATCGTAAGTTTCAGAATAAACTCGAAAAATCTAAAGTCAAGGGTGGAAAGACTCTAGTCGGGCAGACGACGACCTTTGGTTTCCTGGGCAAAGAGCAAAACTACCAGTCCAATCAAATAGATAAGGGCGATGGTGCTGGCCGCTCGGCTGAAGGAGCCGAGCGTCGTGACCAGCCATCCCGTGAGAAATGGCGAGGCCGAGGCCAGCACGCGACCTGCGTTGAAGCAAAAGCCGGCCCCGGTTGCCCGTAACTTCGTCGGATACAATTCCGGGAGATAAATTGGAAACCCGCTGAAAATCCCATTGTTAAAGAACCCTAATATCGGCAAGAGCATCAAGATCCCACTATAACTTGATGGTATAAGATAGGTGACCGGTAACATGATGAAACTCCCCACACACATCAGAGCGAACACCGGCCGACGCCCGAAGCGATCGGCAAGTGGGCCGAAGCCCAGGTAGCCAAAGATCGCCCCGGCGTTCAACGCCATAATGGCGTAGCTGACGTATTTGGTGAGCGTCGTCGGATCCTCTCCCTTGAGGTCCGGCAACTCACGAATGAGGGTCGGCGCCCAATTTGTGGAACCCCAGAGACCGAATACCGCGACAAAAGCAAGCGCGGAACCCACCAACGTGGATCGCCGTAAATCACCATGAAAGATGGCCGTCAATGGGATAGCGTGCTCCTCATGTGCATGGGTCCAGCGTTCCGGTTCCTTGACCCACCACCGGACGAAGAGGGCAACGAACGCAGGAGCGATACCGATCACAAACAAGCCGCGCCATCCATAGGTTTCCTTCAATGTGAGATTCATCGTCGCAGCCAGAAAAAATCCCACCGCCCACGCTGACTGGAGCACACCCGCCGCTTTGGCGCGCTTATCTTCCGGCCACGTCTCAGCCACAATCGCGGCACCTGCCGCCCATTCACCGCCGATGCCGAGTGCTGTGAGAAAGCGGGATAGCGCCAGATGCCACCAGGTCTCAGCCAATGCAGCGGCCCCGGTGAACACGGCGTAAATAAGGATTGTAACGATCAGCACTTTCGTGCGTCCGAAGCGATCGGCGAGCACGCCGAACGTGATGCCGCCGATCGCCCAACCGATGAGGAAGATGGAAAAGATGATCCCGCCGTACCATCCGATTTGCTCTGTCGTCGGAGGACCACCGCTTGCGGAATGCAACAGATCGTGGAGGGCCGGATGGAGGACAATCGCGTAAATTGTCGCGTCCATCGCATCAAAGACCCATCCCAACCAGGCGACGAATAAGACCAACCACTGATAGCTGGTCACCCCGGATCGCCAAGAGAGCGTAGTCATGCTGTCGATCTCTGCCTGCGAGATGTCTTCAGTCAGCGCAGTGGTCGGCGCTACAGTGCGCGCAAGGCTAAGGAGGATCTCTGCTACTGTCAAGGTGAAGCTGATGAGACCCCATGCTATAGTTCGTTGCATGGCGCGAACGAACTACTATCAGGTGCTGGGCGTTTCACGGGAGGCGTCCGACGACGAGATCAAGAAGGCCTATCGCAAGCTGGTATTTGAGCACCATCCCGACCGCAATCCTCACAAGACGGATGCGGAAGAACGGATCCGCGAGATCAACGTCGCCTATGAGATCGTCGGTGACCCGGAAAAGCGCAAGAGCTACGATCGGTTAAGTTGGGGAGATGAGCCGCGCTCGGCGGCAGTTGATCCCGGCCTCATTCTCGATGAAATCGAGCAGAAGTTGTTCGATGAAGGCCGGAAAGAAGTGTTCGCGATCTTGATGCCGAATGTCGCACGGGTGCGCGAGGAATTAAAGGTGATTCGAGAACGAACGATCCAAGCGCAGGGTTATGATTCATTCCTGGAACCGATAGTCACGACCCGGGCGTCCGAAATCATGGAAGACCTCGTCACGGAGGACATGAATAAGCGGAAGCGACGCCTCGTCGAGGTAGCCATGGAGATGATGGTCTCTCAGGGGATCGTCAAGCGGGGGGATGAACGAGCGATCCGATCACTCAGGGCTCGCCTGGACGAAGGTTTCCGCAAAGGCCGTATTCAGGGTGTTGCGTCGGCGCTGGAACTGTTTTACGAACGGCGATAGTGCCCTTCAATGCCGGATCGAAGTGAAGCTGTCTCGTTGCAGGAAATGAGTGTAATGCTTTCTCAACGTCCAGGTCGTGCACAAGGCGATGAACATAGCCAGTGAATCCATTCCAATGCACCTGGATCGGTTCCCATTCAGCCGATTCGATACAGGCGGTTGAAAACAACCAGCCCCGGCCACGCGCGTGCGTGAAAAACACCTGATTTTCCATCCTGCTTGTGCCATTCAGAACAATTGAAGCCCGTTGCGAGCGGAAAGCACGGGATTTGCTATTTCTACGTAGTAAGCGTCAAGCCAATATTATTTCGGTATCACGTACACAAGAACAGAGGTGATCCACCCTCAACAGAGGAGGGGAATTCTATGAATACCATGCGATATACGTGGCCAGGTGCGGTCGTAGGCGTTGTCCTCGTTGGAGGCGGCCTCTTGATGAATTATGGGACTGAGGTAGCCTCGGTGAATACGCAGGCTGTATTAGCCAATCAATTGACCGTAATGGTCAACAAAGTGAGTCACATCATCGCGCCCGTTGGGGGGGCATCAATCAAGCGCTCTTACCCTGCGGAGGATGTCACCAACTCGTCTGCCCCGCGCTTTGTCGCAGCCTTCCCTGGTGCCGTGCTAGATAAGCACACAGGATTGGTATGGGAAGAGACGCCTGATGCCACCCTCAGGACCTGGACCGATGCGACTCGCTACTGTGCGAGCAAGACGGTGGGTGGCACAATTGGATGGCGGTTACCTTCGATGGTGGAGCTTAAGAGTGTGCAGGATCAGCCGATGGCGTCGCCGTCCGTCTCAGCGAGCCTTCTTTCTGGTCTTCAGCCGACCAGCTTTTGGTCAACGTCAATTCCTGCGAAGGATCCCATCGGCGGCAATAACTCCTTTACCCTCCCTGCCTGGTGTGTGCGTGGAGGCGTGAATTCTGAGCAGTATTGAAGATCCAATGCCCCACATGCTCCAAATGGGAAAAATGAGGGATACGGAAGAAACATGGCATCGGTTGGCGCCGGAGTTATGTCATGGAAGGTGGCAGGTCTTCTTTGATCTAGCCTCGCGAAAAAGGGCCGGAGACGAATCGGCCACCCTTCATCACCCCCATAATCTTGTCGCCGTCTCGCAGCATCTCGATCCGTCGAAGGGGATTTCCCTTCAGGATGACAAGATCGGCCTCCATTCCCTTGGTCAGTGTTCCGACTGAGTCCTGAATCCCGATTAATTGAGCCGCCGTCGCCGTCGAGGCAACAATGGATTCCATCGGTGTCATGCCGAATGCCACCATACGCTCGAGTTCCTGCGCATTGTCTCCATGGAAGTTGAACGGTGTCCCGGCATCGGTTCCCATGGCGATGGAGATGCCGCTTTGGTGCGCATGTTTGAAGCTGGCCCGATGGCGCGTGGTCATGGCCTTGGCCTTGTCTAACGCGCTTTCTGGGATGCCGCAGCCCGGCCGGCAAGCGGCTGTGGTAGCCAGCGCAGAAAGGGTAGGGACCATATAGACCCCATACCGCTTCATGAGCGAGCCCGACTCGTCATCTAACAACGTGGCATGCTCGATTGAGTGCACACCTGCATGAATCGCGTTCTTCATGCCGGATGCTCCGTGGGCATGCGCTGCCACTTTTTTTCCGGCTTGGCGCGCGGCATCGACGGCGGCCGCTAGTTCCTGCGTGGTCATTTGAGCCTGATCCGGCGAGGTGCCGGGCGTCAGCACTCCTCCCGAAGCGATGATTTTGATGACCCCCGCCCCGGCGGCGACTTGGTCGGCCACGGCTTCCCTGACTTGCTCGGTTCCTTCGACTTCTTTTCCGATGAACCGCGCATGACCACCGATCATGCAGATGGCAAGACCTGCACCAACGATTCTCGGTCCAGGTAGAAGACCAGAAGTGATCGCCTCTTTCAGGGTGAAAATTGAGTGATCTCGAGATCCTACGTCGCGCACCGTCGTGAATCCCGCATCGATTGTCGCCTTGGCATGTTTGGCAGACTTCAGCAACGTATACGACGGGTGTTCTGATTCCAGTGTACTGACGACATCCGCTTCGCCTCCCAAACAGAGGTGGACATGACAATCGATAAGTCCTGGAAGAACCGTGAGACCGCGGCCGTTGATACGGACAGCCCCCTTCGGGATCGTGACGATGTTGCTGGGTCCGACCGCCGTGATTCTGGTGCCACGCACGAGCAGCGTTGCGCTGTCGTGAACGGCTCCCGTCCCATCGATAAGGCGTGCGTGATGAATGGCAATCGTCACAACTTAGCGTCCTCCACTATAGGTATGCGCTGCTGCCTGCAGTGCAATGCCTGGAGTCGAAATCCACTTGTTTCGAATGCCGATCTCTTCCAAGGCATTCAGGAAGGTCAGCACGTTGGCTTCGGTGGACGATTCTCCCATCAACCCGATTCGCCAGACTTTTCCCTTCAGATGCCCTAGGCCTCCGCCGATCTCTATCCCGGACGTTTCGAGCAATTGAGATCGGACGCTCGCTTCATTGATATGTGTGGGAACTGTGACACAGATCAGCGTCGGAAGTCGGTGATCAGGAGGTGGCAACGGCTCCAAGCCGAGCGCGATCAGTCCCGCCATCAACGCGCGGCTGTTCAATTCATGCCGGGCGAACCGGGCAGAAAGTCCTTCTTCTTTGATCAAACGCAAGGCCTCCCGCAGGGCATACAGCATCGAAATCGGTGCGGTATGATGATAGGTCCGGTTATGTTCTGCCCAGTAATCTGCGATAAGGGCCAGGTCAAAATACCAGCTTTGGCAGGGAGCTCGCCGATTCTTGATTGCGGAAAGTGCGCGCTCGCTTAAGGTCAAGGGAGCCAAGCCAGGCGGGCAGCTGAGACATTTTTGCGTGGCACTGTAGCACACATCGATACCCCACTGATCGACTTCTACTGGGACCCCGCCAAGCGATGTGACCGCATCGACGATGAGCAGGGTGTCGTATTTGCGGCAGATCGCGCTGATCGGTTCGATAGGTTGCCATGCACCGGTGGAGGTTTCAGCGTGGACGAGTGCAACCGCCTTCACCGGCCCCGACCGTTGGAGCAGCGTCGAAATCGCGTCCGGTTCGATCATCTGGCCCCAAGGAACCTCCACACGAATAGCCTTGCCTCCGCAACGGTCAACTATCGTCGCGAGCCGAGTGCCGAACACCCCGTTGATGCCTACGATCACGGCATCACCCGGCTCCACCATGTTGACCATCGCGACCTCCATTCCGGCTGATCCCGTGCCAGAGACGGCGATGGTGAAACGATTGGTGGTCGCAAATACATGGCGCAAGAGGGACTGAATGTCATTCATCACGCTCAAGAAAGCCGGGTCCAAATGTCCCACGAGCGGAGTCGCCATGGCACGCAGCACTCGGGGATGAACCATGCTTGGACCGGGGCCTAAGAGCAATCTGCGCGGTGCGCTAAAGTCGTTCATGGCAAAAAAGGCTCCTTGAATGTCGCGGAGTTAGTATAGCCAACTTCGGAAGGCAAGGCTATGCAGCAAATTCTATGCAGACCAACTCAGTAGCTATTTTGAGGGGATTTGGAGAGTCGGAGGCACATGTTATAGTCAAGCACCCATGAGCGAACAGATCTATTCGATTGGACAATTGCAAGGTCTCCCAGCCGCCGAAACCGCTACGGTCGCACAGTCACCACTTCAACCCTACAGCTCTCGATGGTCACTCTTTGTGAATGTCGTCTGCGCAGCCATCCTGGTTGCGGCGCTCGGGGACATTCTGTGGGTGTCGATGACCTTTCCAAAACTTCAGCGATTCGAGGAACCGGACCGTGCGCTCGATCTGATGGTCGGCCGTATGATGGAAGCCCAAGACGCGCTTCGACGAGCCCCGGTATGGCAGCAATGGCTCGCGGAATGGACGATGGGGAGCGAGGACGAAACTCCTGGGCAAGCCATCCAGTGGTATCGCGAGCTGGTTGAGACGACGGATGATCCACTGTCCAAGCTTCGGCTGGCGATTCTGCTTGGAGAATCCGGGCGTGAAGGGGCGGCACTGGCCGAAGCCAAGGGGTGGCAAGGTCGTGGGACGTCCGCGGTGCTACTTGGACAATTGATCGAAGCTGCGTATGGTGCGCAACCACTCAATGGGGAACAGGAAGTCGAATTACAAGCTCTGCTGGCGGAAACACTGCCGAACGGATGGTTCTACGATCATCTTGCCGCCAGGCTCGCGCAACGAGCTGGTAATCAGGGACTTCTTGTGACGGTCAAAAACCAGAGTGTGATCAAGGAGGATCTGGTTCAGCAAAGGATTCGCCCATTGCTCTTGTTCGAATTGATCTGTCTGGTGATCGGGTCAGTCATGCTGTTGGGTATTGTCAGGCTCAAGGGGCAGCGGGTGGACATCTTGCGACTCCATTCACCTGGCGTTCCTCCGCCTTGGTCCGGAAGATCTGCTGCTGCGGTTATTCTCCGTGGCGGCGCATTAGGAGTGATTGCAACGTCAGCCTTGCTATTCGCTCCGTCCTTCGAGCATGCGCCGGTGTCGGCGTTGGCCATCCCCTTGGCCAACCTTCCCCTGCTTGCCATCGCGTATGTTCAACTGCTCAAGCCCTCCGGCCTGACGTTCTTGACCGGGTTCGGCCTCCATATCAGACGGGCGGACTTCGGACGCCTGGTCTGCATCATCCTCGCCGTTGTCGCTGCCGGGATTTGGGGTGAATGGATGATGGGGCGGACTGCCGAGTTCCTGAATCTGAATAACCACTGGACGGAATGGTTTGATGCGGATCTGGTTTGGGCGTCACCCTCTGTGTTGGCGAGTAGCTTGCTCCAGTATGTGATCTTCGCGCCGATCTTCGAGGAGCTTGTATTTCGCGGTCTGCTCTATGCGATGCTTCGTCGCCGGTTTTCATTCTTTCCTGCCGCACTCATCAGTGCCGGAATTTTTGCGTTGGCCCACGGCTATAGCCTGATCGGCTTCATCAGTGTCTTGTGGAGCGGGTTCCTCTGGGCTTGGATCTACGAGCGGACAGGGAGTCTGGTTCCCAGCATGGCCGCCCATGCGATGAACAACGTGCTGGTGTGCCTTACGGTGATGGCCTTGCTTCGTTGAGCGAACTCCGCTGCATCAGCTCAAGCGCTTCGAATAGATTACTGTAGCGCAAACCGACACGATCCAGTTTCAGCAACTCACTCATTCGCTTGTTCAATACCCGCTTGCCGGGTGGCCCCGGTTCCCGGGAGGTGGAGGATCGAATCTCCCACCGCTGCGCGATCGACTCACAGATCTCATTCCAGGTCATGGGATTGCCGTCACTCACATTGTAGACCCCGCTTGGTTCGGCATGGGTCATGGCCGCAAGGCAGGTCGAAGCCAAATCCTCGACATGAATGAGATTGACATATTTGCGTGAGCGGTTCACGCGGCCTGTTCTGATCCAATCGATGGGGTTGCGGCCCGGCCCGTAGATCCCTGCGACCCGCAGTACGATGGCGCCATAAGTCGTCCGCAATAGCTCTTCTCCCTGTACGCGATCTTTTGTTAGATCGATGGGTGCTGCTTCATCCACCCAGGATGGAGGATATCCGGTACAGACGCTGTCGGCATATGCGGAGGTGCTGCCCAGCACGACGAGGCGACGGGTCCGCAGAGAGGCCGCTTCAGCGAATCGACGGACCATTTCAATCGGCGCTGCAGGAAAGCACCACAGCATGTCGGTCGCCGTTGGAATCGACGGCCATGTATCAGGTTGTGCCAGATCGAATCGTACTCGTTGGTCAGGTCGCAGATGAGTGAGGTGCCGCTCGGGATTTCGGCTGGTGGCACAGACTCGGGTATAGCGTTGCTCGGCGAGCGGCAAGAAAAACTTGGCGGTGTAGCCGGATCCGAGAATGGTGAGTGATTGATGCAAGGCCTGATCGTGCTCCGTTTTAAGAGGTGCAGTGTGCCAGCGGGAATCGGCCAGAGTCCAACGAAAAAAATCATTTTAGTTGGTGTACGTATTCACCCGTGCTATACGGGAAACAGGCATCCCATTAAGGACATCAGCAAAAGGACACGATATGAATACGCGATTCCTGTCATGGCTCATGTTACCGTTCCTGGCGCTGGTGACCGGCTGTCCAAGTGGAGGAGGCGGAGAAGGTGGGTTTGAAGGGGGGGCAGTACCAGTCGCGTATGTCGTGAGCAGTGGACCCAACGAAGTGTCGGCTTACACGATCAGTGGGGGAGGGAGTCTTGTCGATGCAGGCACCATTTCACTCACAACCGACGTCCCATCATCCGTTGCAGTGTCTTCGAATGGATCCTTTGCCTTTGTCGCAACAAACGATGGTATCTATGCATTCGCCATCAGTGCGGTGACGGGTGGCCTCACCTCGGTGACCGGATCGCCGTTTGTTTCCGGAAGCAGTTTTAACGCGGTGACTGTTTCGCCCAACGATCGGTTTCTCTATGCCGCGAACAATAACGGTACCGTATCCGTTTACAGTATTGGTGGAACAACCGGGGCATTGAGCGTAGTCGGCGCTCCGATTGCTGCAGGAACAACACCGAGCGCGGTCGCGGTATCGCCGAACGGATCCTTCCTCTATGTGAGTAACCAGGGCTCCAACAATGTGTCGGCATTCAGAATTAACGGAACCACCGGCGCCTTGACGTTCGAAGAAAACGAAAATGCGGGGACATCGCCGAGCGGCGTGGCCGTATCACCGAATAGCGCACTTCTGTATGCAAGTAACCAGGGGTCCAACAATGTGTCGGTGTTCAGTATCAATGGAACCACCGGCGCGCTGACTCCGGTTATCAACTCTCCATTTGGAGCGGGAACGGCGCCAAGTGGTGTGGTCGTATCCCCCAATGGAGCGTTTCTGTATGTGAGCAATCAAGGATCGAACAATGTATCGGTGTTCAGTGTTAACGGGACCACCGGTGATTTGAACATCGTGGAAACGGAGTCTGCCGGAACAGCTCCAAGTGGCATCACCATAAACCCGGATGGGCAATTCTTGTATGCATCAAACAGTGGCGGAGCTGGCGATGTATCCGGCTATCGAATTACAGCAGGGAGCGGTGAGCTGGTTTCTTTAGGTGCGGCGTTTCCGGCTGGAGCGACCCCAGTTGGCATTGGCACACCAGGTCGACCATAAGCCTTGTCCGGGACTTTGATAGCCCGCGGCACAGCCACCGTGCCGCGGTCAGTACCCCTCCAAGCCGCTCGCCATTGATTCGGTCAATACCGACCCGAGCACAGTCCTTCTTTATTCCACTGTCCCGTCCACAGCTGCTTCGTTGTCAGAGCCATGTGGGAGTGGTATAACCCGAGGTGGGGTTGTCCACACAATTCACAGGGCTATGATCATGAACAAATGGCTGATGGTATGGCTGTTCGCATTCGCATGGCTTCTATCCGGTTGTGGCGATGGAGGTGGAGATGGAGGCACGTTTGGAGGTGTAGGAACCATAGGAGGTGGTGTTGGAACGACATCGATCGTCTATGTCACCAATAGCGGCTCCAATAATGTATCCGGATACAGCATCAATGCAGGGACTGGTGCATTGGTGCCGATTGCCGGCTCTCCGTTTGCGAATCTCTCAGGTCCGTCAGCGATTGCGATATCGTCCGATGGATTTTTCACGTTTGTGGCCAACAGTCGAGCGAATAACGTGACGGCATTCAGAGTTGCAACGGACGGTGGCCTTATCTTGGTGCCATCGACTGCGCTCAATCCCAACCCGGCTTCAGTCGGCACAACTCCAGGCGCAATGGCCATCTCCTCTGATACAAAGTATCTGTATGTGGTCAATGGTGGCTCTGATAACGTGACCGCGTTCAATATAGGGACTGCAGGGGTTTTGACGTCTATACCGCAGGCGGCCGGCAACTCGAACCCCGTTTCGGTTGGCGGATCTGATCCTGCATCCGTAGTGCTTTCCCCAATTGGAAAATTCCTCTATGTGGCCAACAGTGGATCCAACGATGTCACGGCATTCTCAATCGGAGGAACCGGGCTCTTAACGCGCATACCCACGTCCGGGACGAGCAGGAATCCTATCTCGACCGGTGGAACGGCTCCAAAAGGGATTGCCATCTCGCCGAATGGTTCGTTTCTCTACGTGGCCAACAGTGGCTCCAATGATGTCACGGTATTTCAAATTGCGGCGAACGGCCTCCTCAGCTTGGCGCCGGCGGCGGGGTCCAGCGCGAACCCCATCCCGGTCGGGAGCACGACTCCTAATGCCATTGTCATCTCCCAGGATGGCCAATTTGTTTACACGGCCAATGGCGGAGGTACGGTGACGGCATTTACTATTGGAAGCGGCGGACTGTTGACGCTCGTGCCGAGCTCAGCGGGTAACCTGAACCCCGCACCTGCGGGCACCACGCCTGTGGCAATGACCTTCTCGTCGGATGGCCAATTTCTTTATGTGGTGAATCGTGGAGGCCGTGTGTCGGCTTATGCCATCGCGCAAGGAACCGGGGGACTTGCACCGTTAAACCCTTTGTTTGGAAATCCCTTCCCAGCGGGGACGACACCTTCTGCAATCGCGACACCCGGATGACCATCAGTCGTGCGGTAATCTATTGCGTAACCAAGTCAGCATCTCACGCGTCACTTGTTCCGGCTTGTCTTCATGGACGAAATGCCCAGCGTCGGCGATCTTCACCACCGTCAAGTCAGTCGCACAATTGCTCAAACCTTCCAGATTCTCAGCGGCCAGCGCATGATCCTGCAGCCCCCAAATCACCAGTGTAGGAATCGCGACGGCAGGGTATCCCAATTGCCGCTGTCGAGACGCGCCGCCGCGTAAGGCTGCTCGATAATAATTCACCATGGCGGTGAGGGCTCCGGGCTCGCATGCCTGTTGGCGGTATATCCGCACAAGGTCGTCAGGCATGCATTGGCGATCAATCGCCATATGTCTCAAAATTGCGCCGATGACATAACCATGGCCGGCGGACATTGCGGCTTCAGGGAGCCGAGGAATTTGAAAGAAGCCCATGTACCAAGAGCGGCGCAATTGCCGCCAGTGCCGTACTTCTCGCTCAAAGCAGGCGGGATGGGGAGCGTTCACAATCACAAGGGCTTCTACACGATCGCTGTGCCGCATCGCATAGTACCAGGCGATGATGCCACCCCAGTCGTGTCCAACGAGAATGACACGCTGAACTTGGGCAGCCTCGAGCAGCGCAGTCACATCGTCCATCAAGGGCTCAATTCCATAGGCCTCGACGCCGGTCGGTCGTGTCGTGCCGCCGTATCCCCGGAGATCGGGAGCCCAGACCCGATACCCGGCTTGGGCCAATGATGGGATCTGATGCCGCCACGAGACGGCGGATTCCGGAAATCCATGGAGGCACAGCACCAATCGATTCCCGGACCCTGCCATAGCGACGGAAAACGATAGCTTATTGGCGTGTATATGGCCAAACGATAAGGCCGATAAGCCGGAGAATTTCGGATCCATATGCGTACGTGCAAAAATTTCGAAATTGCTGGTCAGATCTTCAACGCCTCGCTATGATCGCCAGAATGGAACGACCAAATTGGGTATATTGGCCGGAGCAGGGCAGGTGGCGCGCGCACCCGGAGGGCTGTCCTGATCGCGAAATCCAAGCGGCGTCATTCGACGAGCTGCAGTTCAAGGTCCAACAGGCGAGCCGCGATTCCGCCAAAAGCTCCCGAGAGATTCCCCGCATTGAACCACCCAAGGCAGGAATTGGCCCCGTAGAAGCGCCACGGTATGTGCTTACGCAGGAGCAGGGCAAGTGGCGTGGCTATCTGCAGGGCTACCCCGACCATTCGGCGCAAGGGGAGTCCTTTGATGAGGTCCAGTTCAAGCTTCGCCAGCTCTGCCGCGATTTGACGGCCGGCAAACCTTCCCATCTACGGAAAGTCGCCTGAGATCCAACCCGCTCAGGGCTTATCGGCTCCTCGCATACTCTCTGCGTGTGGAACCACCCATTTTGGTACCAATTATCCCAGAGCATCTGTCAATATCAGGCGAGGCCTCACCCGATAGCATCCTGAGAATGTCCCACCGGAAGCGAGCCGCTTCAGTCCCCAGTCCGGATGATTGAACGCATCACTTGCGCAGGTCATCGGCTCAATGGCGAGCGCAGCGCGTGGCGCATCCGCAATCGCATCGCCGGTGTAGACGACCACTGCGGAAAAGGCGGAATCCATCACCACGTCGATCGCGCGTCCGCTTGGGGTATGGCGCAGAGATACCGTGGCCATTCCCTGCGCATCGCGCTCGAGTTGCACATAGCAATGATTGAAGCGTTGCCGGCCGATCTCACGATGGCGGCGATAGTCCCACGGTGTGCCGGCCGCATTCAGAATGACCCCCGTAGGGACGAGTCGCTCGTTGAATTCCAGATAGCCGGCACATGGAATCTCTACCTCCGCTTCATCGATCAAAGACGTCCCGACCGTGAAGTAGGGATGAAATCCGACTCCAACGGGGGCTGCACGTGGTCCTACGTTGTTGACCGTAAACGAGCAGGATAGCCCTTGCGCGTCGAGTTCATACGTCACCCGCACTTCAAGTGAAAATGGATAGCCACGACCGGTATACGCATCGGCGTCAAGACGGACGTCAAACGTCACTCTGTTCGCCTGAGCTTCACGCACATGCCACGGCACATTGCGCACGAACCCGTGAATGGCATTAGGACCTTCTTTGTCGTTGCATTCCAACTGGAACTGTTGCCCGTCGAACGAGTAACATCCATGGCCGATTCGTCCAGGAAATGGAATGAGCACGTCACCCTGTCCGCCTCGCTTGTGATTTCCGCCTGAATAGCCCCACACGATGTCGGTTTCCTGTCCGCTGTCGTCGAGCAACCAATACCGTCGCAATGCCCCGCCCCACGGAGATACAACAGCGCGCTGCTGCTGGAAGGACAAGGAGAGTTCAGTATCCGGTGTCACAAGCGTCACAGTCGGTCAATATACCATTGCAACAACTGATGGCAAAGTAAGCTGCCTATGATTCCAAGTACTGCTGCTGTGCCTATATGACGATTGTGGATTCTGCGGTGGTGTTGCAAGTCAGGTCCGGTGACTTATTTTACGATGACATACCGGCAAATCTCCGGCTCCGTCACGAGAAGTCCCGACAGCTGATGCAAGGCGCCTAACACGTGTGGAGTCGAAAAATGTGCCTGTTCTGCTGCAGGACTTGCCCATTCTTCGACACATACGAATTCAGGGGAGCTAGAGATATTTTCCAAAAGCTCATAACTCAGACATCCTGCCTCCCGACGAGTTGGCTCAACAACTGCCGAGAGGATCTTTCGAACCTGAGCGATCTGGTCCTCCTTGGCTTTGACGCGCGCAATGACTCGAAGAGAAGTGTCTGACATCACGACTGCCCGATTGTTGGTGAAGGCAAACTGCTGACCTAATCGTCGATTCCGCTGCAGCCGGCGCCGAGCCAGCGTCCTATGATGTCCATATGTACCTTGCCTGATCCCGATTGTTCCCTATCACCGGTTGCTGCAAGGCTTTCAGTCGTTTTGGCCTCGATCGTGAAATGGGTTGTTGAAGGTGGCGGGCCTGGGCATATCTGGTCAAGTGCCAGCTTCGACGATGATTTCGAGATCACCTTGATCTTGCATGGCACCTCATCATCATCTTCTTCTTCCATTTCCTTGATGATGCGATCGTGAGCCACATCCACTTTCGTAATACACGACTGCGCGGTCGTTGTGTGGGGCTTGCCCTCGCGGGCTTTCATCATCTGCTCCATTTGGGTGCGTTGTTGTGGCGTCATCCTAGCCGACATCTCTGGCGAGAGTTTCATTCCCGATGCAACCGTCGTAACCGTCATCTCCCACGCGCCTGGTTTGACATTCAGGGACTCCGCTTGTGCATCCGGCATCACGCAGGGAATGACGAACTCGAGAACAAGTCCCCCTGCTACGACAACTCCAAGGGCCCTGAGTGCCACGGTCGTCTTGAGCATACGCCCCCCTCCTGATGGACTGCAGCGAGGTATTGTACTTGTTCCACTCCGACTGGTCTATGGCGAGCGAAGAGCGTTTTGAACAAACGGATAGACCAACGTGACCAGCAATACACTCCGGAACATGGAGGGAATAAGAGATGATTTCGTCTCGATACTCTCCCTCTTGACCTGTCTATCGTTTGAGGCGTAGGCTGAGGATGTCATTTCGCAGCCGCCTCACTCTGAAGGTGGTGACGATGGTCCTCCGTGGAGCATGGTTTCAACGGTTCGGACCTGCCGGGTGTGTGTTCCTCATCAGACGGGTCCTCTCCTCCGATACTGCGAAATCAATGCATCGTGTCCCTGGTGCCCTATGTCTTATGCAGGGTACCAGATTGCAAGTACGAGCCTAATGGCATTCGAAGGCGAAGATTAGTTGTGGGCACTCAAAGGACTCGCGTGGGGGGCGCGAGGGTGTGACCTATGTCATGGGCATATTGGGGAATCGTGATCGGCCTCGCAGCCTTGGTCGTGATGTTGGTTGTCTGTATGACCCTGCTCTACTCTAATGGAAATAGAGATCGACAGGGATCGAAGCAACGTGCCGGTGGACCAGTCAATATGCCGATACCACCATCAGTTACAGACCGTCGGGCGGCATAATGGCTCGATGTCGGCTTGTTCTTTCTACACACAACCGCGAGAGCGCGGGCGCTTGTTCGCCTCAGGATGGATGATTGTCAGAAGCGAGTGAAATTTTGACACCGGTCGAGTGCATTGATCTGAACTTTAAAAATAGGAGGGAGATATGGGTCCGACGAAGGCCATCGTGAAAGAGCATGCCCTCTACGAGGCGTTAGGAGGAAAGCTGATCAAAGACGGCTTCGCGAGCCGGCAAGACATTGAAGCCTATGTGAACCATCATTATCTCGTGTTGCCGGTCGTCGACAAGCGAGGGCAGCCGTGGTTGCTCGATGGAAAGCCGGTCTATTGTCTTCGTGGGACTCAGTACGAAACGGTGAACGACGAGCGGGTCCACCTGGCCAGGTGTCCGGATTGCGGCGGGATGGGGGTCCGAACCGACGAATTCGTGGTGGAATCCGATTGTATCCGCTGCACGGCCTGCGGGCATGAGTTCGATACCAGGCTGGAGATGATGGAGACGTAGCGGGAGTAGATTGGTAGCCCACATTCGTTACACGGATTGAGATCGTATCAGTGTTCCCATCGGTACCCGACGAGAAAGGGCATGACCGTCAAGACGCCGAGCGCTCCGACGGGAACTATTCCTACGACGGTCTCTTGTCCAGCAGCGTATTCCCTGAATGAGAGGCCGTGGATGGGGAGCACGACCGTCCATTCCAGGAGAAGCATCAGGCAGAGGGCCACGAGACCCACGCCAAGTCGGATGCCTGGCAGGGGAGGCAACGTAAATCGGTCGATGACCCAGCGCGCTCCGACGATCGTGGCCAGCAGAACGTTCGGAATCTCCAAGATCTCAGCCAGCCGTTCGCTGACATGCAGCGCAACGACTTGCATTCGAATCACCTCGAGAACAAATCCCGTTCCAATCGCGACGAGAAAATAGATAACGCCGGCCTTCACGACCTGCATCAGACCATGCGGTCGCTTACCGTCGTGTGTCTTATCGGGCGATGAGGTCACGGGAGTTGCCGTTGCATCTGTAACTTGGTCGGAGGGTACGGGGCCTCGTGCACGGAGACAGTCGTGGCCACCTCTGATAAATCAGTCTAGCCGAAAATCACAGACACATCCATGCTTCAGCATACAGTGACCGGAGGCAACGACGCCGTCGTCTTGTTGACGGTCAATACAAGATCGAAGGGAGAAACGAACCAGGGGGGGTGCAGGCTGGAAGGAAGTGTCATAGATAACTAGACAACGGCTGAGAATGCACGGTGAGTAGTTGGGTCTTGGTTAGCACAGCGGCAAACGGCGATTCAGTGAATGAGCGCTTAGGATTCAACCAAAACCGGCGATAGAGCCGCTCTTCGAACGCGGGATCGTGTGTCGGCGCGAAATCGCGCAGGTGGAAGTTTGAATTCTCGCTTGAAGGCCCGGTTGAAGGATGGCTCGGACTCGTATCCCACGTCGCCGGCTACTTCAGCCACACTCTTCGATGTCGATTGTAACAGTTGTGCGGCGAGGTGCATTCTCCAGCGTGTCAAATACCCGATCGGAGTGTCGGAGAGGTAATTGCGGAACCGCTGGGCGAGTACGGAACGAGAGATGCCGACTTCGTTCGCCAAGGTGGCGATCGTCCAGGGTCGAGCCGGCTCGCGATGCAGCAGGGCTAATGTTTTCCCGACCTCGTGATCTCGGACCCCGGCGAGCCAGCCTGTCTCTGTTGCAGGCAGCCCCGCAATGTATCGCCTCAACGTTTCCACGAAGAGCGCTTCGGACAGTTTTGCCACCACGGCCGCCCCGCCGGGACCAGAGGCTTCGGCATGGTCCACTGAATAGCGAAGGGTGTCCTCCAACCAACGCCCGGCCGCATTGTCCCGGATATTGATCTTCACGATGTCCGGGAGACCGGCCAGCAGCATGTGACTGAGCTGAAGATCGCACGTCATGTAGCCGCAGATGAGTTTGGTGAGTGCTCCGCCCCCGCCGAATCGGGAGAGTTTGAGGCCTTCCGCGAGTACGCGACGCAGAGTCTGTGCACTATTCATTGGCGCGACGGCTGGGCCGTTTCCCATGCGGTGCGCATGACCATGGGGAAGGATCACAATGTCGCCGGCCTCCAGAGCCAATGGAGTGCCGCCATCCTCCACGCGCGCATAGCACTGTCCTTCGGTCACCAAGTGAAAAATGATCACATGCGCGGAATGGGCGGACAGGTACCCGGCCATGGTGCACGAGTCCGGCTCAAGCGCGCACCAGGGCGCAGAGAATTCACCGTTAAAGAATACAGCGCCGTCGAGCTTCACGGCTTTCAGCACTTCAGAGAGCACGTCCATGCAGCGATTCCTTTAGATGGGCGACAGTCGGGCAATGATTTCGGACGCCCGGCTAATCGGGTTGGTAGCTTATCATTCCGCTGCTAAGAGAGCCAGACGCTAGGCTAAGACGCCAACGTTTTTTTCGCCTATAGTTGCCCCATTGAGACACAGCAGCCTATCAGGATGAACGGTCAACCATAGAGACAAGGAGGTGCGCAATGGAGACACGTGCAATGGTGCTTGAGGGAGCGGATGTCATGGTACGCCTCAAGGGGATCTGGACAGCCGGCGACTACGATCGCTTTTCACGGTACATGGAAGGCGGGGCCCGCGAGTTTTACGAACGACTCAACGTGGCTCCTCATTGTCAGTTTTTGGACGTCGCCTGTGGTTCAGGTCAACTGGCGTTGCTTGCAGCGCGTGATGGCGCAGAGGTCATCGGTGTGGATATCGCGGGCAATCTGGTGGAGCGTGCCCGGTCGCGCGCACAGGCGGAAGGACTGTCCGCTCGCTTCGAAGAAGGGGATGCTCAGGCGTTGCCCTTTGCGAATGCTCGATTCGACGTCGTGACAAGCCTCATCGGCGCCATGTTCGCGCCTCGGCCCGATCGCGTTGCGCACGAATTACTCCGTGTCTGTGTGCCGGGCGGCACGATCGCCATGGCCAATTGGACACCACAGGGTTTTGTCGGACAGATGTTCAAGACCGTGTCGGGATTCATTGCGCCATCTGGAATGCCGTCGCCGGTCTTGTGGGGCGACGAAGCCACCGTCCGCGAACGGATGGGCCACGGCCTCTCAGAACTCAATTTGACCAGACGGCAGTATCGCTTCGAATACCCATTTCCACCGTCGGAGGTCGTCGAATTCTTTCGTCTCTACTATGGGCCGACCAATCGGGCGTTCGCCTCGCTTGACGAGGTCGGCCAGGGACGCCTTCGGAAGGAATTGGAAGATTTGTGGACGCGGCACAATCAATCCGGGCCGAACTGTACCGTGGTGTACGGAGAATATCTTGAGGTCATCGGCATTCGAGCGTGAACAGAAGCACGGAACGGCTCAGCGAGCGCGCTCCGGCCTTTCAGCCTTTTCTTTTTCGTTGGTGGATGCCGAGCTTGTTGCCGTCGGGGTCGACGACGATCGCTGCTCTGCAGGCGGGCAAGTCGAAAGGCTCATGGGCGAACTGCACATGGTGATGTCGCAGATGTTCGATCGTCTGGTCAAAGTCTTCCACTTCCAGTGCGAGGTGGGGACCATCACTTGAGGGCTTGAGGAATGGTTCCTGTCCAACTGCGAGTGTGTGGGGTCCGATCTCGTACTCGATCCAAAAACCATCCGGTATATCGAGGGACATGGTAGGAGTGAGTCCGAGCACACCATCGTAGAACGCCCGGGACCGTGTCTTGTCCGTAGCAGGATAGACAATGAAGGCAAATTCGGCAATCCGCATGACCACGGCATCTCCCGGCCGAGGTGACTCATAAAGCGGTGGGATGGCAACGCTATGTGCCACAGCGTCTACCGTGGGCCTAATACCTCTCGCCATACCACGGCGAGATCGAGGAGCGCTTGGCTCCCATTCCCGACATAGACGGAGCCGTGCATCGTCGCCAGTGTCCTAGGCTGCAGTGCGGCCAACCGTTTCAGCGTCGTGTCGGTCAATGTGCAATACGGCACATAATTCGCCAGCGGACCTTTTTGATACTCAACAAGGGTGGTCCTGCATCGCTCAATGACATCCGACTCTGTGATGGGTTCCACGTCGCCGTTTTGATGGAAGAGATCCGAGCACAAGAGAGTCCGCTGTGTTTCCTCGAACAGCAATCCCGCTTCCCAACAGTGCGGCACATGCGGCGTCGAGAGGAATTGAAAGCGATACCGTCCTGTCTGCAACACCTCCCCATCGGTCATGCCTTTGGCAGGCCGAAGTGAGAGACAATCATCGACGCTCACAAGTTTACCGACCACACTGCAGACCGCATCAGATTGCGGAGCGAGGGTCTGCCACTCAGGCAGGGTTCCGGACTCGTCGGCTTCAAAATGGCTGAATCCGATCCATCGTAAGGTCCGAACATCGAGCAGAGACATCACGGCGTCTCTTGTCGCCGAGAACAACGCGCGCGGTCCTGTGTGGAATAAGAGAGGCTGTTCATCGCGCACGAGGAACTGACTGAATTGGATGTCGAATGGTTTCACGAACGTTGTGATCCGGAAGAGGTCCGGCGCCACCTCGGTAATCGTCGTCATGGAGCCCTCTCGGTATAGAGTGCGCCGGCATCGTAATACATCATGCCAGCGGCTGCAATCGACCGAGGAGACGCTCGCAGGGCCGACCGCCATGAGGGCGGCTTGCACAACTAAACGGGAGTTCCGCCGCGGACTTATGGGCCGGCCTCACGCGGGAAAGTCCAGTTGATTCAAGGGGTCAGGCTGAAGAACGCTCATCGTGCCAATGCCTTGGGAACCGATAAATCGAGAGTAAGCGAAATTTCGTTAGGATTCTGAGGTGAGGTTCTTCGCGGTGAATCCGTCTCATATAAGTCAGGGACCGTTGTATCGACCTGACGACTATGGGACGATGCCATGCGGGTGAGAATAGACCTTGAGTATGAAGATGAAAAGTCTCGCCGTTGCCGTCGGGATCATGGTCCTGGCTGCTTTCATTACATTCAAGCTGGGAGATCGGTCGACCAGTGAGTCATCGACTGCCACACCAGGGCTTGATCAGGCTGTTTTGGTGGAAATCGTTCCGGTCGTCGTCGGTTCAATCACAGAATCGATTCAGGCAGTGGGTACGCTGGAGGCGATTGCATCGATCACCGTGAAGCCGGAGATCGCCGGCGTGATCCGCCGCATCCACTTTCGAGATGGCCAGTCCGTCGAGCGCGCGGTTCCCTTAATCGAATTAAACCCGGAAGAGCTTCAGTCGCAAGTCAATCAGGCGGAGGCAGAGGAGAAGATGATGTCGGTGACCTACGAGCGGTTGAAGCGGCTGAACGATCAGCAGGAGGTCATTGTGCCGGCTCAACAGATTGATGAAGCTCGAATGGCCTGGCAAGCTGCGGCCTCGAATACCCTCCTGTATGCCGCTCGCCTGAAGAAAACCATCATCCGTGCGCCGTTCAGCGGAACCGTGGGGCTGCGTCGAGTCTCGGTCGGGGACTACGTACAGCCCGGACAAGTCATCGTCAACCTGGAAGATTTGAGCACGCTCCACGTGGATTTCAAGGTGGCTGAAATATGGCTGAGCCGCCTTCACATCGGCCAGCAGCTGACCGTGGTGACCGATGCTTTTCCGAACACGATGTTTGACGGACATGTGACGGCGATTGATCCGAGAGTTGATGCGACCAACCGGACCGTTGCCGTTCGCGCTTCGATCCCGAATCCGGCGGGCACACTGCGCCCTGGACTCTTTGTGAACGTTCGGCTGAACGTGGGCGAGGAGGCCCATGCGCTGCTGATCCCCGAAGAAGCCCAGATCTTGCGACAGGACAAGGCCATGGTATTTCGATTAGACGAACGAACGGCTCGGCTGACGGAAGTCACCTTGGGTCAGCGTGAACGGGGAATGGTCCACGTACGCTCGGGATTGAAAGAGGGCGATCATGTGGTCCGAACCGGAACCCACAAGTTGCATGACGGCGAACGTGTCTCGATCAAACCATCCGAGTAGCAATAAGCAGTCTCTTCCGCTATGAGCGTCACCTGCCAGTCCCATCGAGTGCGGGCGTGAACTTTTTCGAAACATGTATCCATCGACCGGTGTTCGCTGTCGTCATGACACTGCTGCTGGTCTTGTTCGGGGTCTTGAGTTTTCTCCGGTTGCCGGTTCGTGAGTATCCCGATATCAAGCCGCCTATCGTTTCGGTGACCACGGTGTATCCGGGCGCGAGCGCATCAGTCCTCGAATCGGATGTGACGACACCGCTCGAGGATGCGCTCAGCGGTATTCAGGGGCTCAGGACCCTCACATCGGCCAGTCGAGAGGAAGTGTCGATGGTCACCCTTGAATTCGAGTTGGGACGTGATCTGGACGGTGCGACCAACGATGTACGTGATCGCGTCTCCCAAATCCGTCCACTGCTGCCACTGGGAATTCATGAACCTCATGTGGAGAAGGCCGCGGCGGAGAATACTGAAATCCTGTGGATTTCCGTATCGAGCGACCGCCATTCCGAGCTGGAGCTGTCCGACGTCGCCGATCGGTTTATCAGGGCACGACTGGTCATGATCCCCGGCGTGTCGTCGACGTACCTTGACGGTGAACGGCGCTATGCCATGCGGATCTGGTTGGATCCAGATCGGCTTGCCGCTCGCCGACTTACCGTCCAGGACGTTGAAGACGCGATCCGAAGTCAGAATGCCTCGATCCCAGCCGGGCGGATTGAGAGCGATCAGGTGGAATTCGGCGTCTCGCTGAAAGGCACGATGCAAACGCCGAAACAATTCCAATCACTGATCGTGGCCTATCGCGAAGGGTATCCGGTTCGCTTGGAGGATGTCGCCCGTGTGGAGCTCGGGGCCGAAGATACTCGGAAGCTTGTACGATTTGACGGCAAGTCATCATTGGGCATTTCCGTGTCGCGGCAGTCGAAGGTCAATACGTTGGCCGTGGCGCGTGCGGTCAAGGAGCAATTACCGGCTATTTCAGCAGGGTTGCCCGCCGGAATGACTATGACCCTCGCGTGGGACAGTTCGACACCGATCGAACAGTCGCTCCATGAAGTGTATATCGCCTTGGGGCTCTCGTTGGCCCTTGTCGTGCTGGTGATTTTCTGCTTCTTGGGAAGTGTGCGCGCGACGCTCGTGCCAGCCGTCGCGATTCCGGCATCGATCATCGGGACATGCACCGTCATGGCGGTGACCGGGTGCTCGTTGAACCTACTGACCCTGCTTGGCCTTGTTCTTGCCGTGGGACTTGTCGTGGATGACGCGATCATCGTCCTGGAGAATATCTATCGCCGGATCGTCGCCGGCATGCCGCCACTACAGGCGGCGATCGAGGGTACGAACGAAATCGCATTTGCCGTCATTGCGACGACGATTTCGCTCGTGACCGTGTTCGTCCCGATCGCCTTTCTGACCGGTATCGTGGGCCAACTGTTCACAGAATTGGCCATCGCCGTTGCTTCGGCAGTGCTATTGTCCGGCTTTGTGGCGCTGACGTTGACGCCGATTATGTGTGGGCGATTGCTTCGCCAAGAAATCGCGGTCACCCGGTTTCGGTTCGCTGTACACCTCGCGGAAGGGGTGGGGGAGCGCTATCGACGAGGGTTGACCTGGGCCTTGAACGCAAGAGCAGCGGTCGTAATCGTGGCGGTTGGAATCAGCCTGGCGAGCCTGTCTATCGTCACCCGGTTACCGTCTGAATTAGCTCCCCTCGAGGACGCGGGGTGGTTCTCGGGTTTCCTCACTGCGCCGCAGGGGGCCACGCTCCGTTATACCGATACCTACGCCAAAGAATTGGAATCGTTGCTCAAGACGGTTCCTGAAATTACCCATATCTATACAGTGGTGGCACGCGGAGACCGTCCCACGAGGGTCAATCGAGCCGAGAGTTGGGTCACATTGAAGGATTGGGCCGAACGCACGAGAAGTCAGCAAGAGGTTGTCTCGAGCTTAAACCAAGAACTCGGAAAGCTGGCCGGCGTGAAGGCGTATCTATTGAATCCCCCTTCTATTGGAGAATGGTCGGATAAGACGCCCGTGCAGTTTGTTATCGGAGGGTTGGACTATCAAGAGTTGCAGCAGGCCGCCGAAAAGCTCGTCGCGCGGTTGGCAAAACACCCCGGATTTGTAACGCCCGAAATGGATTTGACGTTGAACACTCCGCACCTGGCCGTCGAAACACATCGTGACAAAGGTGCCGACCTCGGCGTGTCCGTCGCCACCATTGGGCGGACGCTGGAGACATTGCTCAGCGGCCGTCCGGTCAATACGTTTATGCAGAACGGTCGTCAATACAAGGTGATCGTGAAAGTCGACGATCGCCGTCGTGAAACACCATCGGACATCAGCAAGCTCTATGTACGGGGGAATGAAGGCGAATTGGTGCAGCTCAATAATCTTGTGACGATTAAGGAAACGCCTGCGCCTGAAGCCTTGAATCATTTCGATCGTATGCGCGCCGTCACCGTGAGCGCGGGGTTGGCCGAAGGCTTCACGCTGGGGCAGGCCTTGAATTTTCTGGACGAAACGGTGAACGACATTTCCGGACCGGGTATGCGGACGGCCTATGCCGGCGAGTCCAAAACGTTCGCGGAAAGCAATAGGAATCTCTACATGACGTTCGTGCTGGCTTTGGCGGTCATCTTCTTGGTGCTCGCGGCGCAGTTCGAGAGTTTTCGGCATCCATGGACGATTCTTCTCGCGGTACCGCCGGCCGTGTCGGGATCATTACTGTCCCTGGTCATCATCGACGGAAGCCTGACGATCTATAGCCAAATCGGTCTCGTAATTCTGATCGGGCTCGTCACGAAAAATGCCATTCTCATCGTGGAATTCGCCAATCAACTTCGTGAGCGCGGACTTGACGCATCCCAGGCGGTCATCGAAGCGGCTGCGTTGCGTCTTCGTCCAATCCTGATGACGACGTGTGCGACGATCCTCGGAGCACTCCCGCTGGCACTGGCTACCGGTGCGGGGGCAGCGGGCCGCCGCCAGATCGGCGTCGTGCTCATCGGTGGGCTGGTGGTTTCAACATTAGTCACGCTCATTTTGGTTCCCGCCGGTTATGCAATCCTCTCCGGGGGCACGAAAACCTCTGGTCCCCAGGGAGCGAAGTAGCCCTTCGGTTTTCCGCGCATACACCATTCGTTAGTCCGCAATCCCATCGCCACAATGTGTGATGTGGTGAGGACTGGTCTGTCCACCGATTCGAGGAGACGGCAAAAGCACTTGTACAGGTGAGGCCAAGTCCCTTTGTTTCGTCCTAATAGTCAGGATACGAGGCCGATCTCATAAAAAGATCATGGTCTAGCTATCCAATGCTAGGGCCGGTTGTGTCGGCTATTGGTAGAGACGTCGTTCAGGGGAGGGGTTGTATGGATCACAGATATTCAGCACCTGGCTATCGCGTCACTGTTCTTATCCTCGCGTTCTGGTGGATGTCGTCACCGTCTCACGTCTGGAGTTTTGATGCGCCGCAAACGATTTCTGGCGAACGGCATGAAGTCATCTCGCTGGCGGATGTGGCAGTGCGTGCCCTCCAGAGTAATCTGGACATCACGATCAGCCGCCAGACCAAGGAAGGTCGGCTGACCGATATCGTCCTCGAACAAGCCAAATTCGATCCTACCCTGAGTCTGAATGGGAGATATATCCGGACAGTCGATCCCCTTGAGCGTCCCGTGTTAGGAGCCACTGGTTCCGCACTCAACGAAATCACGAGGTTCGACCAGCGCAACCATTCTGTGAGCGTGGATGCCTCGACCAACCTCCTGACGGGCGGCCATTTCGACGTGAACTATAGCCCGGCAAGAAACAGAGCGAATCTTGCCGACGGATTCTTGTTCAACCCTGCATGGACAGGCGGTCTCGCTTTCACATTCACCCAGCCGTTACTCAAGAATTTCGGGGTCGCGATCAATCAGACCTTCATCAAGATCGCCCAGAATAACGCCGTGGTCGAACAGCATGTTTTTAGGGACCGGGTGTTGACCGTCATTGCCACCGTCGAACAAAACTATTGGGAACTGGTGTTTGCAAAGGAAAATGTGAAAGTGGCTCAAGCCGCGTTGAAGGCCGCCGAGGAACTCTTGGCGAACAACCGTGCCAAGGCAAAAGGCGGCGTGATGTCTGTTGTCGACGTTCTTCAGGCCGAGGCTGCGGTCGCTTCAAGGGTGGAGCAGGTCTTGGTGGCCGAAAAGGACATTCGAGATGAGGAAGATCAACTACGTCGTCTCTTGAACCCGGGTGAAGAAGATCTGCGGGAAGATGTCCGCCTCACCCCGGCTGATCCTCCCGTCACAGTTCTTGAGCCGCTCAGCCTCCAGGCAGCCATCGATACTGCGATCGAACAGCGGCCGGAGATCGTGCAAGCAAAAAAAAATGTGGAATCAGGTGAACTCAACCAACGATTCGCCCGCAATCAACTCCTCCCGACACTCTCGTTTCAAGGCACGATGGGACTCTCCGGACTCGGTGGCGACTACGGTGAGTCCTTCACGAGAAACTTCAGCGGCGACTTCTACAACTATGGGGCGGGGCTGATGCTCAGCTATCCGCTCGGTAACCGTGCCGCCATCAGTACCTATAATAAACGTAAGCTCGAGGCCAAAAACGCCGAGGCGTTCCTCTCCAGTGTTCGCCAGCAAGTTATTGTCAGCGTCCGCGAAGCGGTGCGCCGAGTTCAGACTGACTTCAAACGCATAGAAACCACCCAATCGGCGCGCATATTGGCTGAAAAACAGTTGAAAACCGAACAGGAACGATTGAAGGTGGGGCTCAGCACCACTCGGTTCGTGCTGGACTTCCAGCGTGACCTGGCAACGGCGCAGGGCAATGAGTTACGGGCTGTCATCGATTACAACAAGTCTCTGTCCAATCTGGCTCGCCATAAGGCAACCACGTTGGACCGCTATCATCTCGAACTTTGAGGGCCCTCTCGTGACGCCTTGACCAAATCGGCTCGCTCAATGAGTTTCTCAACAGCGCCAGCCAAGTTCTTATGGCTACGACCCAAGCAGCGCCCCCATTCCAAGCTATTCGAGAGTGGATCAGAAACTTTCTTCGACACGCAGGTGAGGGATTATGAAGGTCATCCGTCTCATAAGTGAACAGCTATGCCGGGTCTCCAACAGTCTGGCAGACCAGATACTTATTTGTACACGATGATACGCTCAACGGCAGAATTTCACTGCGGCACGCTGCAGACAACCAACCGTCTTCGCTTAAAGAACGTCACATCGAGGAAAGTAGGGGTTGACAGAGTCAAAAGGTCCCATGTAGTGATAGGAACTATCAGAATTAATAACCGAGGTTCGCTCCGAATAGAGGATCCTCGGTCAGAGGCCAGAGTACGTTAAATCCAGAGCCCATGGTTGCCGATCGGCGGCCATGGGCTTTTTTTTGATATCAGAAGGCACGTTCATGGCTGGTTGTTCCCTGGTGCAGAAATGGGAAGCGCACTGATGGAAGCAGTAAGACCGATGGTCAACCGAGATGGAATCAAAATCGGTCGAATCAGCACAAGCGTTGCTGCCGAACAGGCCAGGGGATGGACGGCTTCGGTGCTGATCCATACCATGGCCATGGCCGGGGCGTTGCTCCTCATGGCGGAAATTAATAAGCCGATTCTGCAAGAGACCTTTCGATGGAACGTCGCGATGGTGGAAGCGCCCACGCGATCAGAATCGGCGCCGGCCGAGCCGGTTGTACAGCCGCCTCCCTCACCCGTGAAGCCGAATCCTCCTATCCAACAGCCAAGCCAGCCGATCGCTCAACGCCCAAAGCCACCGACTCGTGAGGCCGTGGCGCCGGTGGAAACGACACGGGTCGTCAAGGACGTGGCCGCAAATGCCGAACCGGTCATGGAATATGCCGCTGCGGTGGAGTCCACGGAATCGCAAATAGTCACGTCGCAAGCCGTTGTTGCGGAGCCGGTCGCATTTTCCGCTGCACAGATCGTCGAACAGGCAGCGCCGGTTGAATCGGCAACCCCCACATTCGAGCAACGAACGGTTCAATATCGGCAGGTACGTTATCGCGAAACTCGGGCGGATTATGGCTGGCTCAGGGACACATTGTGGAGCCGCATTGAAGAACTGAAGCGGTATCCGGCGCAAGCTCGCATGAATCATTGGGAAGGTAAAGTCGTGGTGGAGGCTGTCATTCGCGACGATGGCGAAGTGGTCAGGGTGAAGATCGCGGAAACCTCAGGCAGAGCCGTTTTGGACGAGGAGGCGATGGCGGTGATGAAAAAAGCCTCCCCGTTGACGCTGAAGCATCCGTTGGGCAAACGACATATTACTCTTCTCATTCCTATCAATTATCGATTGGATGGGTAATCAGATCAAAAAGGAGACCGACATGAATCGCTGGACGATCATACGTGCGACACGGTATGTGGCTCAATCTGTCTTGGCAATAGGTGTACTGTGGATATCGACCGGTCCTGTTTGGGCGGAAAGTAAAGCCGACAGCAAATCTGAGAGAGCCTTCCATGCGTCCGCAACCGACGCCAAAGGCGTCGAGACGGACCTGAAAAACGTGATTTTCTATTGGGAGGAGAAAATCAGCGAGACCGCGTTCGTGCCTCATGAAGTCAGAGAGGTTCCGGTCAAGCGAGGAACGGCGACGGTCAAGATTAAGTTCGACAGCATCAAGTTCATCGATCTCAAACCGTCAGGAAACGGTGCGCTGCCGAATGTTTCGATCACGCTCGCGGATGGCAAGACGGGAGACTTCGTGTTGGCCATCGCGGGCAGCTTCAAAGGACAATCGGATTTCGGCGAAGTCGAGCTGGCCGCTTCAGAACTCAAGAAACTGACGTTCAAGTAGCCAAAGCACGGCAACGGCAGGTGAAATCCGAGGGGCATCCTTAGGGCGGCAGGAGAGGCACGTAGCCGAACCGGTCGTGGCGGGTCACTCCGATCGAGCGGGTAACAAAGCGGGGATGGTGTCATGAGGGGATACATTCCGACGGCGGCTGGCGCAGATGTGCGATGCCGCTGTGGTAAGCTCGTCGCTCGCTGGCAGGGAGATGAGCTCGTCATCAAATGCACTCGTTGCCGACGCTTCGTTGCCATTCATCATTCGGCCATCCGTGGAATGCCGCCCGCGGACCTCAATCCGAATCCGAGCCCATAAGCTGTTCTCAGCCCTGTATTCTGTTCTACTTGTGCTCAACTCCCGCGTCGCCGCTGATCTGTAAGACCGCAGTCTTTTTATCCATGGAGATATGGTCGGCACCACCAATGGTTGACAAGATGGTCATTAAATGATATTGAGAATACATATCATCTATACCAAAGATCAACAAAAGGTGAGCAGCCGAGTAATTGCATAGGTACGGTTCAGTAGTGAGGCCAGAGGTTGATAAGCCCGGAGCCCAAGACGTCGAAAGACATCTTGGGTTTTTTGTGTCACGCATATGTATGAGCCTGATGAAACGGGGTGTTAGTTGATGTCGATCGAGGTCGATCTGAAGACAGTGTGTGGAGCACCTGCGAATCGAATGGAGAACGGCCAGGGACAATTGTAGTCATGCAATGAGGAGAAAATATGCCGACGATCTGTAAAAAATGCAGAGGTTTGCTGATAGGGGAACTGGCGCTTGACTATTACGAAGGTCGGCATTGGAGGTGCGTCAACTGCGGCTGGTATCGGGAGGAACTCCTTGTGCGTCCAGGGAGGACTCTTGGCTTGGTGAAACACGGTCTCCACAGGTAAAGATGAGGAGCAACGAAAAGGAGGAACGCAGTATGGAAAAAATGTTCGGGCTTGATGGGGCAACGAGATTGATACTGTGCAATTGCGGTGGACTTCGTCTGGCAAGCGGGGCCGTCACCATTCACTTTGGGCGGGAGGAATTTCAGGTGTTTGCCGAATCGATACGACGTCTTGCATCGATCGTTGCAGAGCCTTCCCTCAGCCAAGCTTCGCTGGCAACACAATCCAGTGTTAATGAAGTGTGCCATTGAATCACTGAACGATACGCTATGGCGTTCAGGCGAATAGAATTGGCCGGTACGTTGATGAAATCCCGCTGAAGGGCTGCGCATGACGAGACGATATCATCGATCCCAGGACGATCTCCCCGTGTTTGTCAGTTTGGTGACTGCGATAGCCATTCTGGTCGGAACTACGGCGGTGATGTGGGTATGGTCGAACACGAAGGAGAACGCCCCAGTCGCAACCGTTGACAGAGGTCTGGGCATACCGTAGCGACAACGAGCGGCTGCTTGCTCAATAGATGTCGTGAGATGTCGTGCCGATCCCGGACAGCTGACGCTGGGTGAAGAAGTCTTCCGTCTGGGCGCTGTGTCGAGACGATCCTGCGTTGCCTGCCGGCAACACGGAATGTGTGAGGCGCACCCAACCAATTCGAGGTGAGGTCAAGCGTCGCTGGTACGTCATAATAAATGTATGGGTCTGTTCAATCGCAGGCCCAACCTATTGTCACGTCTACCAAACGACTGCCATGACCACCGATGCGCTCGATCCTCATCTGCCCCAGTCGGCGTCGACGAATGATTCGGACCTCCATGAAACGTCCTCTCTACCACCGATAACTCCGCATCGCTTCAGACTCAGAAAGTTCTGGCTCAAGCTTCATCTCTACATTGGGTTGTTCGGCGGTGGGCTCTTTGTCTTGATGAGCCTCACCGGCAGCTTCCTGGTTTTCTATAAGACGATCGATGAGTGGTTGAATCCGGCGCAGGTCACGACGAACGGGGCGGGTCCCTTTCGGCCGGTGAATGAAATCGTATTGACGGCTCAGGCAGCCGGTCCACCGGGTGCTGTGCTGGACGGGGTCGAATGGCCGTCGCACCGGAAGGGCGTCTTCATCGCCTGGCATAAGATACAGACCGGCAGTGCCGACAAGATGCGGTGGATTCAGGTCACCATCGATCCCTACACGGGATCTATGCTGACCAAGAACCGCGAGTGGGGCGCGTACGCCGTGTCTTTCATCTATGAGCTGCACCAGTCGTTGCTGATCGACACAATCGGCGAAACGATCTTGGGGTTTGCCGCCATCTTCCTGCTTGTCTCGATCGGTACCGGGTTGTACCTCTGGTGGCCGCGCCCGGGCAGGCTCCGCCAGGCAGTGACCTTCACGCCAAGCGGAAGTGTCATCCGTCGTCAGTACGAGTGGCATCGACTCACCGGCTTCTATGGAGCGCTCATCCTGGGAATGCTTGCCTTCACCGGAATCTATCTTGAATTCGGCAACTATGTTGTTCCCATCGTCCAGTTGTTTTCTCCCGTCCAAGATTTCCCCGAAGAGAACGAGGTGCGTTCTCTTCGTGAACCGGGAGCACAGATTCTGTCACCCGAGCAGGCGATCGCGCTCGCAAGGCAGGTGTTCCCTGTTGGAGAGGTACGGTACCTCGGCTTGCCTCAACAGGAACAAGGGGTCTATTCCGTCGTGTTACACCAGCCGGGCGAAGTCCGAGAGTCGAGCGGCCAAAGCCAAGTATGGTTGGACCAATATAGCGGTCAAGTGCTTCGCGTTCACGATTGGAACCGGTTCACCGGCGGAGAAACCTTCCTTGCCTGGCTGTTCCCTCTGCACAATGGTGAAGCTTTCGGCCTTACCGGACGATGGATCGTCTTCTTCGCTGGATTTATCCCACTCCTCCTCTACGTCACCGCGATGCGCATGTGGTGGCTCAAGCGGCAGGCCCACCGGAAGCAGGCATTCTAAAGCAAAATAGGTATAACGGCGAGCGTTCCGCATGTGTCACTTGCTCGATGTCAAAGCGCCGACATGAACGGTGATGTCCCCAGCACGTGAGAGCCCTCGTTACCAGTAATACGCTTCTTCCGTACAGTTTCACCTGATACTCAAATAAGGGGTTGACAAGCGGTCCTCTATACTGATATTGAGAACTCCTATCAATACTGAGCTTGAGCGCAACACTGTTGTGCTTGTGTTGCAGGGGCCGTTACACAAATCAGCGTGATCGGTAGTCGCCGCTAAAACGAGGCCAGAGGTCGTTAAGACCGGAGCCCAAGGTGTCATAGGACGCCTTGGGCTTTTTTGTTGTGCCGATTCCATTTTGAGGAGATATGCGATGACGACCCAATTCTTGAATCTTGTTGGAGCAGAGCCGGCGGTATCGCACGATGCCGGTGGTTTTGTGGGTACTCCAATTGCTTTGACGTATGGGCAGATTGCGACCTTGTTTCATCAGTACCGTGAAGAGCTCACACGCCGGCTTATCGGCATGGTGAAGTCCCGTGAGACGGCCGCCGATCTTGTGCAAGATACCTATGTGCGGCTGCTCCGATTAGGAGACCGGCATGTCGTGGAACAACCGCGCGCGCTGCTCCATCGGATTGCCGCCAATTTGGCGATCGACCACATACGAAAAGAAAAGCACAGTGTTCAAGCACTCGATTGTCTGGATACCGCGATGGCGGTGCCCTGTCAGGCTCCTTCGCCTGAGCGAGAACTATTCAGCAAGCAACGGTTTCGAATATTCCTTCAAGCCATCGAACATCTCCCTTCCCGGACGCGTGAAGCATTTCTGCTCTGTCGAGTGCATGGGTACTCCTACAAGGAGATCGCCACGCGTATGAACATCTCTGAAAGCGGTGTGGAGAAGTTGCTGATGCGTGCGCTGGACCGGAGCAGTGAAGCGCTCAAGGCGGTAGACAACGCCGAGTGAGGAAGTTGGTCCGCCGATTCGTCACACTGTAGGCGGTCTAAGGCTTCGTCGAGCCATCCGGCCGACGAAGGCGACCCATGCAGTGCACAGGCGAATCCGGCGATATGTTCCTATCTGAGAGACAAGTCCGGCTCCGAAATGAAGCCGTCGCCTGGGTCATCCGGTTGCATAATGAGCAGATTTCGCAGGAGGACCGTCGAACGTTCGACGTTTGGCACGCGCAGAGTCCTGCGCATGCCCTCATGTTCGGAAAGATCTTGGCCATATGGAACAGTTCCGAGCTGCGCGCGGCTGCCGCCACTGCGGCTGAACCGGAACCGATCTCATGCAATATGAAGACAGGGTCGCGTCGATGATGGTCGACGCCCGGCCGTGATGAGCGCAAACGTCGTGTTTGTTCTGACTGAGGCTATTTGATCCGGCCGGTATGGCTGATCGCTTCCTGCATCCCTTCTCATCCTTTTCCAACCGTGGTTTCGCTTCGAAGGCAGGTGAGGAAAAGCGTGTCGTCTTCCGTCTACAGGAGGATGTGAGCGGGAATTAAACAGGAGGCGCCGATCTGGAATGGAACGAAGAGAATTGGGCGACAACGAGCATGCTTCACGATCCCAAGAAGACAACACGCGATGGCTTCATGCGTGGTTGCCGAGTCTACGACTAGGTTTTTTGATTGTTACGCTCGTTGCTGCAGTAACCGACAACATCTTCGCGCAAGAAGACGTGCCCTCAGGCACAAAAGCCGCTCCCGGCTCGGGTGCCGGGATGCCAAGTACTACTCAACCGTCGAACAGGGAGATTGAGGCGACGTCGGCTGAGCCGGCGCGTGAGCAAATAGAAACCGAAGCTCCGAAGCCGGTCAAGGTGCCTGAAATTGTGGTGAAAGAGGCACGCGAAAGGAAAGACTCCTATACCGTTGATGAGTCGGGGAGCGCGATGAGAATACCGGTACCTATCCACGACACCCCTCGTTCCATTGATGTGGTGACGCAGCAGGTGCTGGAGGATCAAAAAGTGATTCGGTTCAGTGAGGCCCTGCGAAATGTGAGCGGGGTGTCGCAATCCAACAATCAGGGTGGCCAAAGCGGCCAGGTCATGATCCGTGGATTTGCATCGGGCCTGAACATCTTTAAGAACGGCTTTCGTGACGACGACGTATTTGGAACACGAACACAGCGAGATGTGATCAATCTGGAACGCATTGAAGTTGTAAAGGGCCCACCGTCGTATTTATACGGCCGGTCTGATCCAGGCGGCATTATCAACCAAATCACAAAGGCACCGCTGCGTAATCACTACTATTCGGCGGAAATGCTCATCGGGAGTTACGGTCTTTATCGTCCACAGTTTGATATCGGCGGACCACTGAATGCCAGTAAGACTCTGACGTTTCGGTTTAACGGCATGTTCGAATCTGCCGGCAGCTACCGAGATGGCGTCGAATCGACACGGACATTCTTGGCGCCGACGATCGGCTGGGAAATCGGGCCTAGGACCACGTTGCGTGTCGAAGGCGAATATCTCTACACTCGTGCCCCAATCGACCGTGGATTAGTAGCAATCGGCGGCGGAGTCGCGTCCATCCCGATCAGCCGCTTCCTCGGCGACCCGACACGGAAAAATGAAACCAACCATGGAAAAGCGACCATCACCCTGTTACACGAGTTCAATGATCTGTTCACCTGGCGAACCGCATTTCGATCGGCTGTAAGCCGCACACGATACTCCAGCCGTGAATCGTGGTTCTTTGTCGGAGACGAAAACGCGGGAATCCTGAATGTGGCGCAGTTTGTTATCCCGACGATCACGCAAAGTCACTACTTGCAGAATGAATTGCACGGCAAGTTTTCCACTGGTCCGATCAAGCATAAGACCATCATCGGGGTGGAACTGGGGCGCGAAGTTGATGTCGCTTCAGTATCGAGCGATTTTGGCGGAGACACCTCCAATCCAGGTGTCGTCCCTTTCAGCTTCATAAATATTTTCAATCCAGCCGACAAGTTGTTTTTGAATACCCCGCTGCTCAAATCAAGCGACACGAAAACTGTGAACAATATTCTGGGCGTCTATTTTGGGAATCATGTAAGTCTTCTCGAGAATCTCCATGTACATGGTGGCGGGCGATTTGATTACTTTAAGCAGCATCTGACTAATCGTCCCAATGATTTTGATCCGATTCAGACGGAGGACAGCCAAACGAAAACGGCATTCAGTCCGTCTGTCGGTGTGACCTATCAGCCGTGGAAGCCCGTCGCCCTTTTTGCCAACTATACGGAGTCGTTTGCGCCTCAAACAGGGGGAACCAGGAGCTTTGACGGAACGCTGTTTGAACCGGAGCGCGGCAAAGCGTATGAGGGCGGTGTCAAATTCCAATTCTTTGAGAACCGCTTGCGCGCAAAAATAGCCGCCTTTCACATCAAGAAGAAGAATGTCTTGACAACCGATCCAATAAACGGTTTCGCGTTTTCCGTGGCGACAGGTGAACAGCGCAGTGAAGGCATCGAGTTCGATGTAGCGGGACGAATTTTACCCGGCTGGGATGTTATTGCCAATTACGCCTATATCGACACACGGGTCACTGCGGATAATTCCTTCCTTACAGGAAGCCGAGTCCCCAATACTGCGTTGAATCAAGGTAGCCTCTGGACGACCTATTTTATCCAGGATGGGCCATTGAGAGGGCTCGGAGGTGGACTTGGCATGTACGCGCAGGGCAAGCGCAATGGGATATTCCAATGCCAAACTCCGGGCGACTGTCAGCAGTTCGAGCTTGCAGGATATGTCCGTATGGATGCCGCCGTGTACTACCGAAGGCCGGAAGTATTTACTCGAACGAATTTGCTTGCTGCCGTGAACTTCACCAATGTCCTCGATCAGCGGTACTTTGCGGGCACGCTTAACATCAGAGAGGTCGTCGATCCCGGAGCAGCCTTCACCATGATCGGCTCTCTGAAGTTGGAGTTCCAGTAATCCAGTCAATCGTTTGAACTATGATGGAGTGTTATTAGAAACTCCATCATAGTTCAAATGGTGCCCGACTCGTGAAAGCTCACCACGTCCCCAACGACCGTGGCGCAGTGCCCTCTCCAAAGCAAGCTGTCTTCGTTTATCTTTCAACAGAAAAGATACCGATGGGCGCACTGTGCCGAACATCGTACGATGTTTGGCTATTGGGGACGGTCCTGCCGGTAAAAAGTCATGAAGCTAGGGTGAGGGAAATACTTCGTGTTCCGTCTAAGTAGAAAAGAGTGCTTCAGTCCCCAGAGAAGGGACGCGGTTCTGCTACCGCGCGAGTCTTGATCCCTTCGATGCAGATGGCCTTCGAGCTCACCGGCTGAGGCAAGGAAAACACTACAAAGGTTCCTGCGTTCGGGATGAATCGTAGCCGTCATCTCACGCTCCTGGTGTCTCTAACGCTTGAGGATGACTCCATTGACCTCAGATGAGCATAAGCACATCGCGACACTCGTCGATCTCGCTCGTGAACGAGCGGGCCAGTTCACTGATCGATTAGCCTATAGATTCTTGGCGGATGGAGAGTCGGAAGTCTGCGAGATGACCTATGGAGAATTGGATCGCCGGGCGCGCGCAATTGCCGCCTGGCTTCAATCGTTGGGAGCCCAGGGTGAGCGGGCGATCCTCTTGTATCCGCCGGGTCTGGACTATATCGCGGCATTCTTCGGTTGCTTGTATGCAGGAGTGGTTGCCGTACCGGCGTATCCTCCGCTGCGGAAGCGCACGCTGAGGAGACTGCAAGCCGTACTCACAGACTCAGGCGCCACGGTCGCTTTGACGACCACGAAGACCCGCGCCGGCATCGATCGACTGTCCCGCCAAGATTCCACGCTGGACGAATTCTCGAAGGTGCAATGGATCGAGACCGATGCTCCGCCCGAGGGCGTCGAGAATACGTGGGAGTCTCCCGCGTTGACTCCGCAGACACTCGCCTTTCTCCAGTACACCTCGGGTTCGACCGGATCGCCGAAAGGGGTCATGGTGAGTCATGAGAATCTGTTGCACAACCAGCGCATGATTCGCGAGGCATTCGGCCACAATGAAGAGACGACGGTTCTTGGGTGGCTTCCGCTTTATCACGATATGGGACTGATCGGGAACGTGCTGCAGCCGCTCTATCTCGGCCGGCCCTGTGTACTGATGTCGCCCGTTCATTTCATGCAGAAGCCGTTTCGTTGGTTGTCCGCCATTTCCCGATATCGTGCGACGACGAGCGGCGCTCCGAATTTCGCCTATGACCTTTGCGTCCGCCAGATTTCTTCGAAAGAACGAGAATCACTTGATCTGAGCTCGTGGTCGGTGGCGTTCAATGGAGCTGAACCGATTCACGCAAGGACGCTGGATCGATTCTCGGACACGTTCGGTCCATGCGGCTTCAAACGGGAGGCCTTTTATCCCTGCTATGGGTTGGCCGAAGCGACATTATTCGTGGCCGGAGGCGAACCCGGCGCTTCCCCTGTGCTCAAGGCCGTTGAGAAACCCGCGATGGACAGAGGAGAAATGATCGAAGCGCTCCAGGCCGTCGGCTCCGCTCACCGGTTGGTCGGATGTGGGCGAACCGGCGCAGATCAGCAACTTGTCATCGTCGATCCGGACACGCGGTCGCGTCGGGCACGCGGTCAGGTCGGGGAAATCTGGGTGAAAGGTGCGAGTGTGGCGCAGGGGTACTGGAAGCGTCCCGACGTCACAGCGATCACATTCTCGGCTATGACGGCGGATACAGGGGAAGGTCCTTTTCTTCGAACGGGCGATCTCGGAGTGATGCAGAACGATGAACTGTTCGTGGTTGGAAGATTGAAGGATCTGATCATTATCCGCGGCAGAAATTATTACCCGCACGACATCGAGACGACGGCGCAAGAAAGCCATCCGTCTCTCAGGCCAAACTGCGGTGCGGCATTCTCCATCCCGGTCGACGATGAAGAACAGTTGGTCGTCGTGCAGGAAATTGCCAGTGGTCCCACCCTCGACCTCGACCATGTGACTGCGGGAATCAGCCGAGCCATCGCGGAGTATCATGAAGTGCGAGTGCACGCGGTCGTGCTGATCAAGCCAGGAACTCTCCCCAAGACTTCGAGTGGAAAAGTTCAGCGGCATCTGTGCAAGGCCAAATTCGTTGCGCAAGAACTGGAGTCCATTCGAACCACATTTCAGGAGAAAGGGAGGGATGCATGGGGCGATCCTGTCGAGACTGACATCGGCGACGGTATCACCGAGACGGTGGCCGAAATCTGGGCGCAGGTGCTCGACCGTACTCACATCGGTCCTCACGACAATTTCTTCGAACTAGGCGGAGATTCTCTGCGTGGCGCGCAAGTACTGGCCAGGTTGAAAGATATTTATGGGATTGACCTTCCTCTCGAATCTCTCTTCGATGCCCCGACGGTAGCGGGGCTGGCTGGACTCATCAAGCCGGAATATCGACCAGCTCCCTCCGTAGTGGAAAGACTCCAGAAGCCTGTGAGTCGGCAGGACGTCGTTCCGTTGTCGTTTTCGCAGGAACGATTCTGGTTTCTCGATCAGCTTTCGCCGGGTAGCTCGTTCAACAACATTCCTGTCGCCCTGAGGATCAAAGGAGCGCTCGACCTTGTCCTGCTGCAGCGAGCGCTCGCTGAAATTATGCAGCGTCACGAGATCCTTCGCGCAAGATTCACCATCCTTCACGGCCAACCGTTCCAGAGTATCACTCCGCATCTGGATCTTTTGCTGCCGGTTGAGGATCTCATGGGGATGTCCGAGCCGATTCAGGAAGAAGAAATCCGGCTGTTGACGTCGAAGGAGTCCCGTCAGCCGTTTGATCTGGCGGCGGGCCCTTTGATGCGTGTGCGGCTTATTCGGCTGAGTCAAACAGAGCATGTCCTGTCGCTCACGATCCATCACATCGTCGCCGACGGCTGGTCGATGCGCATTCTTGGTCTGGAATTGAGGCGGTTGTATCGAGCATTCAAACACGGGCTTGAATCTCCGTTGCCCGCAGTGCCGAAACAGTACTTGGATACGGTTCTCGATCAACGTGAATGTGTGGACAGCCAAGAGTGGAAACGGCAAGAGACGTATTGGCGCCAACAGCTGGAATCCGTACCGCATGTACTGACACTGCCCTATGATTTCCCGCGTCCCTCAGTCCAAGGGCAAAAGGGGGCGCGATATGCGTGGACTCTAGGCGCAGAGATGGGACGGCGGCTCCAAGCGCTTGGCCGCAGCCGGCAGGCGACGCTATTCATGACCGTTCTGGCTGCGTTCAACGTGCTGTTGGCTCGCCATAGCGGACAGTCCGACTTTTGTGTCGGCACGCCCGTGGCCAACCGATCACAGCCTGGATGCGAATCGATCATCGGCTGCTTCGTCAACACCGTCGCGTTGCGCGTCGACCTGTCCGGGAATCCTTCCTTTCTCGAGTTGCTGGCGCAGGTTCGGAAGACCGTGCTCGGCGCGCAGGCCAACCAAGACTTTCCGTTCGAGCGGTTGGTCGATGCGCTGCACGTGCCGCGCAGTCTCAGCCATACCCCGCTGTATCAGGTCATGTTGATTTTGGAAGATGAGCAGCCCGATCTCTGCCGGCTGGACGATCTGGATGTCCGTCGGATCAAGGCAAGCACACATACATCCGTCTTCGACCTCACCCTTGAGTTAGTTGCGATGGGAGACGGAACGTTGGAGGCGGTGTTTGAGTACAGCACCGATCTGTTTGCCGGGGAAACCATTGCGCGCATGGCCGGGCATTTTCAGGAACTCCTGAAGCAGATCGTGCTGAACCCCGAAGCCCGCGTAAGCGAATTCACGATGCTTTCCAAAGATGAGAGCAAGCAACTGCTGTTGGATTGGAACGAGACGGCCGCGTCCTATCCGCGTGAGAGCTGCCTCCATCACCTCTTCGAAGAGCAAGCACTGCTCTCCCCGGATGCTGTGGCGATGGTGTGGAACGGCACGTCGTACAGCTACCGGCTTCTCAACGAGCGAGCCAACAAACTCGCCCACTATCTCAGTCTGCAGGGCATCACGATGGAAAGCCGCGTGGCCATTTGTATGGAACGTTCGCTGGAGATGGTGACGGCGTTGCTGGGGGTTCTGAAAACGGGAGCGGCTTATGTGCCGATAGATCCGCTGTATCCCCAGGAACGACTCGGTTTCATGATCGAAGACAGCGGAGCGCAGTTGGTCCTCACGCAAAAGCAATTTGTCGAAACCTTTCAAAACCGGACAGTTCCGATCATCGCCCTGGATGAGACGTGGCCGTCCATTGCCGCCTTGCCCGAGATCGATTCCCGGTGGCGTACCACCCCGGAGAACCTGGCATATATTCTGTACACCTCCGGTACGACAGGCGAACCGAAGGGCATCGAAGTCTCACACCGCGCATTGGTCAATCACAGCACAGCCATGGCGAAGCATTATGGTCTTCAGCCGGCCGATCGTGTGCTGCAATTCGCCTCGATCAGCTTCGATGTCGCGGCTGAAGAGTGCTTCCCCACTTGGGCGGCTGGGGCGACGGTGGTGTTACGACCCAACGAGCCGGTTCCGGAATTTTCGGATTTCCAGCAGTTCATCAAGGACCATAGTCTCACCGTGGTGAATTTGCCGACGCCATACTGGGCCGAATGGATTGAAGCGATTGAGCAAAGCAAATCCGCTCTTCCGAGCGCGCTCCGCTTGGTGATCGTCGGAAGTGAGAAGGCCTTGCCGGATAGTCTGGTTCGATGGCAGCGGCTTGCCGGTGAGCGCATGGCGTGGTGCAACTCGTATGGACCGACCGAAACGACGATCA
Source organism: Nitrospira sp. (assembly GCA_024760525.1). Classification (NCBI taxonomy): domain Bacteria; kingdom Pseudomonadati; phylum Nitrospirota; class Nitrospiria; order Nitrospirales; family Nitrospiraceae; genus Nitrospira; species Nitrospira sp. The sequence goes on along the minus strand of CP060499.1, from coordinate 2,275,406 downwards.
CGGCGAGCTATTTCGTGCCGGAACGACAGAAGGATTGGATCTCGGCATCCACCGTGCCGATCGGCCGACCCATCGCGAACGTCCAACTTTATGTCCTCGACCCGGCGTTGCAGCCGGTTCCGATCGGAGTAGCCGGAGAGCTCTATATCGGCGGGACGGGCTTAGCCAGAGGGTACCATCGCCAACCGGCCCGGACTGCCGAACAGTTTGTCCCGCACTGTTTCAGTCGAGAACCTGGCGCTCGCTTGTATCGGACGGGAGACAGGGTGCGGCGGATGGCGGACGGCAATGTGGAATTTCTTGGGCGATACGATGACCAGATAAAGATTCGGGGGTTCCGGGTGGAACCGGCCGAAATTGAGTTTTGGATGAAGCGACATCCGGCTGTGAAGGATGCGCGGGTGCTGTGGGAATCGAGCGATCAGCCGGACTGGACGGCGGTCATGGATGCACTGACGGACGAAGAACAGAACAGAGTCTTGAAAGAGGTGGAGTCATTGACGGCGGTCGAGGCGCAATGGGTGTACGACCTGGAGACAGATACTGAGGCGCGGAGGAAAACTGTGATCCAAAGAAGATCCGAGTTCGATTGCTATCTCAAGATCAACAAGGAAGAGTTCCTGAACCCTCCACGCAAGAATCAGCGCAATTGGCTTGTGCGCCGCGCGCTCGATGAATTCTCGGATGATCTGATCCAACTCGACGACATTGCCAAGCGCTTCGTGTCCGGTTCGGATCGAATCGATATCGAACGAACCTGGTCGGAAAGCCAGGCGGAATACAAGGCAACGGAGTTGATCATCGAGGGACAGCAGGTCATGCAGGACTGGGAAACGCCGCTGATGAAGGCGATGGCCGACATCGCGACGGAATCGGGCGGGGAGGTGCTCGAAGTCGGATTCGGAATGGGAATCTCGGCTTCTTTTATCCAAGAAAGGCGCCCCAAGTCGCATACGATCATCGAGTTCAATCAGGAAGTTATGACCGCCTTTGAACAGTGGCGAAGTCGCTTTCCCGATCGTGACATCCGATTGGTGCGGGGGCGCTGGCAGGACGTTGTGGAAGGGCTTTCGGAGTTCGACAGCGTCTTCTTCGATGCGTATCCCGCCAGTGAAGCGGAGTTCGAGGAGTCGGTCGTCAACAGCATCACCTTTGCCGAGTCATTCATTCCCGCGGCGGCCAAACTTCTTCGACCCGGCGGCGTCTTGACCTACTACACGAATGAGATCGATTCCTTCAGCCGGCGGCACCAGCGATTCCTGTTCAAGCATTTTAGTTCGTTCACGCTCAGCGTCGTGCGATCGCTGCGACCGCCTGAGGACTGCCACTATTGGTGGGCGGATTCGATGGCCGTTGTGAAGGCGGTGAAATGAAATGGCGGAGTGTATCCAACGAATCCATCAGCTGACCGACCCGCAGCGGCAACTCCTTCTCCACCGTTTGGGGAAGCCGGCGGGTGTGCGATTTGGGGAGTCACGATTGGTGGGCTGCGTCGTTCCTCGGATCGACACCGACACGACCGCGCATGAACTTCGGAGTTTCCTTGCCGAACGTCTGCCCGGGTACATGATTCCCACTGCGTGGGTATTCGTGGATGCCTTTCCGCTCACGTCACGTGGAAAGGTGGATCGTCAGGCTCTGAAGGGACTGACCGGACGGATTCAGAAAACGGCAGCGGCATCGATGCCGCTGCAGACCGATACCGAACGGGCCATTGCGGAAATTTGGAAAGAAGTTCTCGGTCTCCAGTCAGTCGGCCGACACGACAATTTTTTTGATCTGGGAGGACATTCCCTTCTCCTGGGCAAAGTGTTGACCCGAGTTCGTTCACTGGGCACACGACCCTTGGTGATGATGGATTTGTTTCAGTATCCCACCGTGCAGACGCTTGCCGCCCATGTCGCCGGTGAGGGTGCTCTCAGAGAAAATCGTGATTCGTTGGGTCAAGTCGAACAGACACAACAGGTGAAGGAACGGCATGTTGCGGGTGCGCAACGGTTGAAGCGGCAGCGCGAACAACGACGGACGATGACACGTGGCATCTGAGATGGATCGAAACGACGGCGAGCAGACCAGCGAGCACGATGGATTGGACATTGCCGTGATCGGGTTGGCCTGTCGCTTCCCCGGCAGCCAAAACAGCACGGCATTTTGGACCAATCTGCGCGACGGAGTCGAATCGATTGCTGCTCTCAGCGAGGAGGATTTGCGATCCGCAGGCGTTCAGGAACGCCTGCGTCATGATCCGAACTATGTCCGCATGCGAGGCATCATCGAAGGGATCGATCTCTTCGATGCCGAGTTCTTCGGCGTGACACCCAAAGAGGCCGAGCTGATGGATCCGCAGCATCGGCTGTTTCTCGAATGCGCGTGGGAGACGTTCGAGCATGCGGGATATGACCCGGAACGGTTCCACGGAGCGATCGGCGTGTATGCGGGCTCCAGCACCAGTGGCTACCTGTTCAATCTTTTTCCTGAGGGCGTCCTATTGCAGTCGGCCTCCGATATGGCGGGACTGCTTGGCGTGGAGAAGGATTCGCTGCCCACCCGCGTGTCCTACAAATTGAATCTGGAAGGGCCAAGCATCGCGGTCCAGACCGCCTGTTCCACTTCCCTGGTCGCCGTCCACCTGGCCTGTCAGGGGTTGCTCGCAGGTGAATGCGACATGGCTCTGGCGGGAGGTATCTCCGTCAATGTGCCGCAAAAGGTCGGCTATCTCTATCAGAAGAGCGGAATTGCCTCTCCCGATGGACACTGTCGGGCCTTCGATGCGGATGCGCGCGGAACGGTCGGAGGAAGCGGAGTGGGAATCGTACTCTTGAAGCGATTGGAAGAGGCGCGAATCGACGGCGACCATATTTTGGCGGTGATCAAGGGGACCGCGATCAATAACGATGGAGCGCATAAGGTCGGGTACACCGCCCCGCGAGTTGAAGGGCAGGCCAAGGTGATCCGAGCGGCGCATGTAGCCGCCAGGGTTGAGCCGGAATCGATACGATATGTCGAGGCACACGGTACCGGGACCCCCATGGGCGATCCGATTGAAGTGGCGGCGCTCACCCGGGCATTTCGCACCGGCACGGACCGAAACGGCTTCTGTGCCATCGGATCAGTGAAGACCAACATCGGGCACCTCGATGCAGCGGCAGGGATCGCAGGGCTGATCAAGGCAGCCCTCGCCCTGTCGCACAAACAGATTCCTCCCAGCCTGCACTTTTCTTCCCAGAACCCGGAAATCGATTTTGCCAAGACTCCATTTTATGTCAATACGAAATTGACTGACTGGAATGCGCACGACGGCCCTCGGCGTGCCGGTGTCAGTTCATTTGGCCTCGGCGGCACCAATGCGCATGTGGTCATGGAGGAAGCACCGTCTGTCGAACGCGATTCTCATCGTGTCGAGAGACGCCAGCGACTCATCACCCTGTCCGCCAAATCCGACTCGGCACTGAACGAGATGGCGGTCCGCATGGCCGCCCATCTCCGGCAACACCCTGAAACCGAGTTGGAGAATGTCGCCTATACATTGCAGACCGGCCGGAGGGCATTTCCGTATCGCCGATGGGCCGTAGCCGACAACGTCGAAGCGGCGGTGCGCATATTGAGCCGGCCGGATTCCAAGAACGCGAGTTGTCAGGCCGGCGAACCAAGGCCGGTGGTGTTTTTGTTTTCAGGGCAGGGTGCCCAGTATCGCAAGATGGGCCGCGGCCTCTATGCCCAGCAACCGACCTTCCGCGAACAGGTAGACCGATGCGGAGCCATTCTCAGTTCCCACATCGGGATGGATATCAAGTCGATTCTGTTTGACGAGTATTCGGAGGATCCGGACAGACTCAACCGTACTGCCTTTACGCAACCGGCCTTATTCGTGCTGGAGTATGCGCTTGCCAAACTCTGGATGAGCCTCGGTGTGCATCCTCAAGGCATGATTGGACACAGTGTCGGGGAGTATGTGGCCGCCTGTCTGTCCGGTGTCTTCTCGCTCGAAGATGCGCTGCGGTTGGTCGCCCTTCGCGGGCGTCTCATGCAAACCATGCCACCGGGTTCGATGCTGGCGGTCTCCATGACGGAAGTTGATGCAACAGCTCTCCTGCACGAAGAGTTGGACCTGGCGGCGGTCAATGCGCCCAAGCAGTGTGTCCTGTCCGGACCAGAGGCCGCTATCAAAAATCTGCAGGACACATTGAGCAGAAAAGGCATACAGAGCGTACGACTCCAAACCTCCCATGCGTTCCATTCGCGCCAGATGGACCCCATGCTGGAATCCTTCAACGCACAAGTTGCGGGTGTGGCGCGTCACAGTCCGACGATTCCGTGGGTTTCAAACGTGACCGGCGATTGGATCATGCCCGCTCAAGCCATGGATCCGTCGTACTGGACCAATCATTTGCGAAGGACTGTCCGTTTCGCCGACGGTATCGAGACGCTGTGCCGGAAACCGGAGCGCATTCTGCTCGAGGTAGGACCGGGGCAAACGTTGTGTTCATTGGTTCAACGTCAGATCGACGGACGCCCGGTCATGGCACTGGCTTCATTGAGAACGTCGCCCAACGAATCATCGGAAGCCTCCGAACCTTCGAGTTTTCTCGAAGCGGTCGGAAGTCTCTGGGCAACCGGCATGCCGATCGATTGGTCAGGGTTGTATCAAGGCGAACACCCGCGGCGGCTTCCCTTGCCCACCTATCCATTTGAACGCCGCCGGTTCTGGGTAGAACCGATCAAGCGCTTGTCTGGAGCGGGCCAGACAACCGTGCCTGCCAGGAAGCCGAATATCAGCGACTGGTTTTATGAATCGTCGTGGAAACGATCGACCGCGCGTCAACCGGCAGAGCCTGCGCACGACGGTTCGTGGTTGGTCTTTGTCGATGAGGGGGGTACTGAGACTCGAATTGTCCAGCGATTGGAGTCAGCCGGTCAGCCGGTTGTGACGGTATCGGCCGGTGAGCGATATGGACGGCTCACGAAACGCATGTATTCGATCCGACCGGGGGTTCGTGAAGATTACCACACATTGATTCAGGATTTGCGTGAGCAAGGGCTGTGGCCGACACGAGTGGTGCATTGTTGGAATCTGCATTCCGTCGACAGTTCGTTAACCGTCGAAACCTTCCGCCACGCGCAAGACCGAGGATTCTACAGCCTTCTGTTCCTCTCACAGGCCTTGGGAAGCAGAACGTCAGCGGAGCCGACCGACATCTGCGTTCTGACATCCGGGTTGCATGATGTCACCGGTGAAGAAGCATTGCATCCGGAGCTCGCTCCTATTCTGGGGGCTTGCAGGGTGATTCCTCAGGAATACGTCAATCTCACCTGTCGTGTGGTCGATCTTGAAACATCGAAGGATGGAGAGCAACTGCTGACAGAGAGCGTGGTCGCCCGACTTCTGGCCGAACACACCGATCGACGGAATGAACCTGTCGTGGCGTATCGGGGAACACACCGATGGATTCAGTCTTTCGAGCCGATGAAGCTCGACCATCCGAATGAACGGCCGGCCCTGCTGCGGACGCATGGCGTGTATCTCATCACGGGCGGACTTGGAGGAGTCGGTCTTCAACTCGCGGACTATTTAGCTCGGACGGTCATGGCACGTCTCGTGTTAGTAGGCCGCTCGGAGCCGACGACGGAGCAGGTGCAGCGATTGAAGACGCTTGAACAGGCTGGCGGCGCAATTCTCACCATTCAGGCGGATGTGGCGGATCCGGAGCAGATGCGTGCGGCATTGGCACAGGCTGTGGATCGGTTCGGCCAGATGCACGGAGTCATTCATGCCGCCGGTGTACCGGGCGGAGGGTTGATCGATCTCAAAACCGAGGAGGCTGCGGAGGCAGAGTTTAGCCCCAAGATTGCCGGAGCGCTCGTCCTCGACCATGTGTTGCGTGACAGACCCCTGGATTTCATCTGCTTGTGTTCCTCGTTGAATGCCTTGACGGGAGGAGTGGGCCAAGTCGCCTATTGTGCCGCCAATTCCACCTTGGATGCGATGGCTCACGCATTCTCAAAGCGCGGGTCGCGCGTCATCTCGGTGAATTTCGATCGCTGGAATCAGATTGGAATGGCTGTACAGGCCGAAGCACGGCTGAAGGCCTTGCAGATCGAAGCTTCGGAGTTTGACGGCATGGCGGCGTCGGAAGCACAAGACGTATTCGGGCGGATACTGCACGGATGGACTTCACCACAGGTGATCGTTTCTGTTCGTGACTGTTCCTCCTTAGTGAGGCAGAGCGCGGAAGCTGCGCTGTCGAAGGTCGTTGGCTTCACGGCCAAGAGAGGAGACTCGAGCCGTGACGTGTCCGGTGGCAAGGCGAACCAGACGGTCGGCGCAACGATCGAGGAAACGGTGACGCTAGTGTGGCAAGAGATTCTCGGGGTCGATCATGTCGGTCTGCATGACGACTTCTTCACGTTGGGCGGCGAATCGTTGGCCGCTCTGCAGATCTTGAACCGCGTGCAGGACATGTTCGGCATGGAGGTGTCGCTCAAAAAGTTTTTTGAGCATCCAACGGTCGCCGGACTCTCCGCACAAATCCGGCTCGAACAAGAGAGCGGCATCACGATGGTACCGGACATTGTTCCGCTTCCCAGAAAAATCCGTCCTCAACGGATGGGTACCATCAATTCTGGCGTCTCAGGCAGACCGGAGTTATGAGGAACACGCGACCATGAGCTTGCTCCGCTTCTTGTACCGGAATTCCTGGCGACTGGTCATGCTCTCCATGGTCGCCGGACTGATCAGCGGCCTGGCAAGCGCGGGCATCATCGCCTTTATCAATTCTGCGCTGGAAGAGAGTCAGCGCACGGTGGCGCTCGGCATGAGTTTTCTGGGAGGAGTCGTGCTCGTGGTGGTCACGAAGGCCTTTTCGGAGGTGGTGCTGACACGATTAGGCCAAGACATCATCGCACAGTTGCGGGTACACCTCAGTGAACAGATTCTTCGTGCGCCTCTCCGACACGTGCAGGAACTTGGTCGCCATCGATTGCTGGCTGCGCTTAATGAAGATACGGATGTCATCGCTCAGGCCTATGTGCAAATTCCGTTGATTTGTGTGAACGGCGCGACGGTCGTCGGATGCCTGGCGTATCTCGGGTGGCTTTCTTGGCCGGTGCTGGCCATCGTCCTCGGCTTCATGCTCTTCGGCGCGCTGTCGTTCCAAGCGCAGGAAAAGCAGGCCCTCCACTCGTTCAAACAGGCTCGAGAAACCAACGACACCCTGTTTCGCCATTTTCAATCGATCCTCGAGGGCATCAAAGAGCTCAAGCTTCACCGCGAACGCCGCCAGGCATTTCTCGCCACCGCTCTCCGCCCGACCGTAACGGCCTACAAGCGGGACTTCGTCAAGGGTATGACGGTGTACGCTATTGCCACGAACTGGGGCATGTTCTTGTTCTATGCGGTGATCGGACTCGCTCTGTTTATCCTGCCTGAGTGGCTGGCGCTGACCCCACAGGCCATCGCGGGAGCGACGCTCGTGCTCCTTTATATGATGGGGCCGTTCGCCCAAATCGTCGAAACTCTGCCGAGTGTCGGACGCGCGGATGTCGCGCTGGAGAAAGTGGAAGCGTTGGGGTTGTCCCTCGAAACGGCTTCGGCTCAGGACCGCGTCGAGGAAAGCGGACAGATCACGAAGAAAGACTCGGGAGGCCCCGTTCTCGACACCACGTGGAAGCGTCTCGAGATGGTCGGTGTCACGCACCGATACTATCGGGAACAGGAAGGGGGGAGTTTTCATCTCGGTCCGATCGAACTCAACTTCACCCCGGGCGAACTGGTCTTTCTGGTCGGCGGCAACGGCAGCGGAAAGACGACCCTCGCCCTGCTCCTGCTGGGTCTCTACGCGCCGGAATCGGGAACGATTCGTCTCGACGGGATTCCGATCGACGAGATCAATCGCGAAAACTACCGTCAACTGTTCTCCGCCGTCTTTTCCGATTACCACCTCTTCGACACGCTGTTCGGTTTGAACAGGGCGGGCCTCGATGGGCAAGCGCAGGAATACCTGGACCGGTTGCAGCTGCGCGACAAGGTTCAGATCAGAGACGGAGAGTTCTCCACGCAGTCGCTTTCACAGGGGCAACGCAAGCGCCTGGCCTTGCTGACGGCCTATCTCGAAGACCGGCCATTCTATGTGTTCGATGAATGGGCGGCCGATCAGGATCCGGTGTTTCGCCGGGTGTTCTATGAAGAGCTGTTGCCCGATTTGAAGGCTCGCGGCAAAACGGCATTGGTCATTACCCATGATGATCAGTACTTCTCGATCGCCGACCGATGCCTTCGGATGGATTTGGGGAAGATCACAACGGTGACGGAAGGAGTGGGCGCATTTCGATAATCGGTATTGCTGCCGGCACGCGGCGCTCGGCTCGATAGCCGTGACCTTGCCGCACTTGTGAAGGAAGGAGCGCGTCATGACTGTTCATGTGGATGATCTGAAGAAAAGGTTCCCGACAACACCACACGCTGTGGCGGGGGAAAGAGAAACCAACCCATATCTGAAGCGCCAGGCTGGGCGGGAATCGAATGCCCGCAGTTATCCCAGACGGTTGCCGTTGGCGCTCAGCAAAGCCAAAGGCATCTATGTCCAGGATACCGATGACCGGACCTACATTGATTGTCTCGCCGGCGCGGGTGCGTTGACGTTGGGACACAATCATCCGGTCGTCTTGGACGCCATCCAGCAATTATTGCGGGACGGCGTACCCTTCCAGACGCTGGATCTGACGACGCCGGTGAAAGACCGTTTTGTCGATGCGCTGTTCGGTGCATTGCCGAAAGAGTTTGCGGAAGATGCGCGTATCCAGTTTTGCGGACCGTCCGGAGCGGATGCGGTCGAGGCTGCTGTCAAATTAGTAAAGACGGCAACCGGGCGGCGAACGATTCTGTCGTTCCACGGGGCGTATCACGGCATGACGCACGGCGGGTTGGCGCTTACGGGCCATCTGGCACCGAAAGCCGCCATCACGGGTCTGATGCCCGATGTCCAATTTCTTCCGTACCCCTACGATTACCGTTGTCCATTCGGCGTCGGTGGTGAAGAGGGACATCGGTTGTCCAGCACGTATATTGAACGGTTACTCGACGATCCGAACAGCGGTGTCGTATCACCAGCAGGCGTGATCTTGGAAGTGGTTCAGGGTGAGGGAGGTGTGATTCCTTCGCCTGACGCCTGGCTCCGGGACATTCGCCGGATTACCAAAGAGCGCGACATTCCGCTGATCGTCGATGAGATTCAAACGGGATTGGGGCGCACCGGATCGTTGTTTGCGTTTGAACGTGCCGGGATCATTCCCGATGCGGTGGTGTTGTCCAAGGCGATCGGAGGCGGGTTGCCGTTGAGCGTGGTGGTGTATCGGGCCGAATTGGATCAGTGGCTCCCGGGAGCGCATGCCGGTACCTTCCGCGGAAACCAGATGGCGATGGCGGCGGGGGCAGCGACCATCGAATTCGTTCGAACTCATCGTCTCGATCAGCACGCGCAGGTCATGGGGGAACGGCTTCTATCGCATCTGCGCAATGCTCAGACATCGCTGCGCAGCTTCGGCGACGTACGCGGACGCGGTTTGATGATCGGTGTCGAAATTATCAATGCCGACGGGCCTCCCGACGCCGGAGGATCCTGTCCCGCGGCCCCGGAACTTGCGCGAAAGATTCAGTCTCAGGCCCTCAATCGCGGTCTGATTCTCGAGTTGGGCGGACGCAACGGCAGCGTGGTGCGGTTTTTGTCGCCGCTCATCGTCACAGCCGAGGAAGTGGACACGATTGCGTCGATCTTCTGCGAAGCAGCTCGAGCCGCGGAGCAAGATTCACGCGTATGAAGCGTGTCGTTCGTTCATTGGTCGTCGTCTGTCTCGTTCTGGCATTCGGTCTAGGCTATGCCGCGATGACGATTCGGGCCTCGTTGCCGATGCTGGACGGCGAAATGAGCGTGAACGGTCTGCACGCACCGGTCACGGTCACGTCGGATGCCTATGGCGTTCCAACCATCACAGCCGGTTCGCGAGGAGACGCAATCCGCACGCTTGGCTATGTCACCGCGCGCGACCGGCTTTTCCAAATGGATCTTCTTCGCCGTTCCGGTGCAGGACGGCTGGCAGAGGTTTTAGGCGAGACGATGCGCGAAGCAGATTTGAAACAACGTACGTTTGGATTCAACGTGACGGCAAAGGCTATTGCCGCGCGGTTGCCTCAAGATCAACGAGATGTCCTCGAGGCTTTCACGGAGGGAGTGAACGACTATCTGACTCGGATGAAGACTCCACCGTTCGAGTTCTTGCTCCTCGGCTATGAACCGGAACCTTGGAAAGCAGAGGACAGTCTTCTGATCTTGCTGGGAATTTTCCAGATGCTGAGCGGCGTAGAAGAAGAGGAGCGGATGCGGACCGTGATGGAGCAGGCGTTGCCTTCCGAAGTCGTCACGTTTCTGGTGCCCGAGACTGATCCTTATACGGACGCGTTGTTGCAGATGAAATCCGATATTTCTGTCCGTTCATCTATTCCTGTGCAAGCGCTTGCTGCCTTGCGGAAGCCGGTCGATCAGATTCAAGCGCGCAGGACGACTATGGTGCGTTTCGGCAGGAGTGGATTGGGTTCGAACGGGTGGGCAGCCCATGGGGTCAAGACGACGGATGGCCGATCTCTCCTCGCAAATGACATGCACTTGGATATGGCCGTTCCCAACATTTGGTACCGTGTCCAGCTTCGATACGACCAGCTCGAGATCGCCGGTGTCGCGGTGCCCGGCATTCCGGTGGTCGCCGCAGGCACCAACGGTCTCGTGGCTTGGGGCGTGACGAACGTCGAGGGAGATTTTCTGGACCTCGTACGACTGGAGCTCAATCCTGCCGATTCAAACGAGTACAAGACTCCGGGAGGATGGAAACGTTTCACGACTCGGCGCGAAATCATCAAGATAAAGGATGCTTCTGATTCCGTGGTGGAAATCAAAGATACCATTTGGGGACCGGTTTCGCAGAATCCATTGCTGGACAACCCTATGGCCGTTCGTTGGACGGCACTCGATCCTGAAGCCGTTGATCTCGGTCAGGTCGACATGGATAGGGTTCGGTCAGTAGACGAAGCCATTGCGGTGATGAACCGTGCGGGCGGTCCTGCAAGTAATGTCATTCTCGCCGACAGCGGCGGTCATATCGCCTGGACCTACACGGGCAAGATACCTGTGCGCCGAGGATTCAACGGATCAGTCAGTGTGTCTTGGGCAGACGGCCGCGCCGGGTGGACGGGATATGTGTCTCCGGACGTACTCCCAAAAATTGTTGACCCTCCATCGGGGTTTGTCGTCAGTGCCAATCAACGCATGCTGGATGCCTCCTATCCTCATGTGATCGGTCATTCCTTTGCCGGTGGGTATCGCGCGTTCAGGATCGCGGAGCGACTGGAGACGATGACGAACATCCGGGAGCGAGACCTGTTTGACCTGCAATTGGATTCGACGAGCCGGTTTTATGAGTTCTACAGGGAATTGGCCCAAGAAGTGTTGACCGACGCTGCGATTCAAGGCAAGCCACCGCTGGTGAAAGCTCGGCATGCCTTCGAAGCTTGGAACGGGAAGGCCGATGCCGACAGCCGGGGGTTCGCGCTCATCCTCCGCTTTCGTCAAGTGCTCTCACGCTCCGTGTTCGCTCCGTATTTGTCCTCTTGTCGGGAACGTGATGCGCAATTCAGCTACGACGGCGATCTGGACACTCCATTGCGTCATCTTCTGACGACCCAAATCCCCGAACTGAATCCGGATCCCGGTCACTTTTCCAGTTGGTCGGAATTTCTTCTGAACGCGGTGGAACAAAGTGTCCGCGAATTGGAAGCGGAGCATCCTTCTGTTTCACCGAGCGAGCTGACATGGGGAGAGGTGAATCGCGTGAAGATGGAGCATCCTCTCGGCGGGGTGCTGCCGGGACTGGGGTATATTCTCAACATGCCGGACGAACCTGCATCCGGTTGCGGACAATGTATTCGTGTGATGCAGGACGGCCTCGGGGCGAGCCAGAGGCTCGTGGTGTCGCCTGGCCATCAAGACGAAGGCATTCACCATATGCCCGGCGGGCAGTCCGGGCATCCTCTCTCACCTCACTATCGGGATCAGCAACCTTACTGGAGTAATGGGATGCCGCTCCCATTCTTAGCCGGAACTCCGGTTCATACTCTGATGCTGGTTCCCCATTCACGAACCACACAAGTGATAGCCGGACAGAAACGGATATCTGTGGAACATCAACTACACCAGGAGGAGATTCGATGAACAGCGAAGAACGCGAAGACACGACTGTATACAAGGTTGTTGTGAATCATGAAGAGCAATACTCGATCTGGCCATCTTATCGCGAGAATCCGCTGGGCTGGAGGGACGAGGGGAAAACCGGGCTCAAGGCCGAATGCTTGGCCCATATCGCAGAAGTATGGACAGACATGCGTCCGTTGAGTTTGAGGAAATGGATGGACGAACAGACAAATGCACAAAAGGCGACATCTTCATGCTGACGGTCTCGCGTTCGTCCCGATGGATCGTGACTCATCGTCCTGTCGAGTCCGGGATGCGGTTGTTCTGTTTCCCGTATGCAGGTGCGGGAGCTTCCGCGTTCCGAAACTGGGCGGATAGCGAGTTCTTGCCGGATATCGAAGTCTGTGCCGTCCAACTTCCGGGGCGAGAGGCCAGGATCACCGAGCCGCCTGTCGGCGATTTGCCCCAGCTGGTGCAGATGTTGCGCCAAGCCATGGAACCCTACCTGGATCGACCGTTCGCTTTTTTTGGTCACAGTATCGGCGCGTTGGTGAGCTTTGAATTGGCGCGTGAATTACGCCGGAGCGGAGGAATCGAACCAACTCATCTGTTCGTATCCGGCTGTCCTGCTCCGCATCTTCCGTGTTCAGAGCAGATCTATGACCTGTCGGAGGAGGGATTTCTTGAACGGTTGTACCGATTCAACGGTACTCCGGTCGAAGTCCTCAACCATCCGGAACTGATGCACATGATGCTTCCCGCGCTTCGAGCGGACTTCGCGCTGCGTGACCGGTATCTTTACCGAGAGGAGCCTTCGCTGAGCTGTCCCATCACCTCGTTCGGCGGAATGAGCGATGTGCATGTGGATGCGCTGATGTTGCGAGGCTGGCGGCAGCACACACGGGAACGATATCAGTTATGGCTGTTCCAAGGAGACCATTTTTTCCTGAGGAGCGCTCAAGGACCGATGCTGGAAACGCTTTCTTCAGTGTTGTCTCAGTAGCAGAGGATAGCCCGATGACCTTCATGCCCACGGAAAGGTTTGTTCCATCGATGCGGCCGTCGGCATCGACTCTATCAGAGGGTGATGTACATGTGTGGTGTGCCGATGTACGCGACCATTGGCCGGAATCCGTCTTGTACGACCTGCTCAACGAAGCCGAACAGGTTCGCGCACGGAGCTTTGCGTTTGAAGAAGACCGTCGGCGGTATGTTCACGCCCATGGCTTCCTGAGGGTTTTGCTTGGATGCTATCTCGGCCAATCGCCCGGTTCAGTTCGGTTGACGACGGGACACAATGGGAAACCGTGCTTGCCGTCCGATCCTAGGGCATTGCGGTTCAATCTTTCGCATGCGCGCGCGCTCGTTCTCTGCGCCTTGGCGCGCGATCGCGAAGTCGGCGTCGATGTTGAATGGCGGGATCGGGAATTTTCATGGCACGACGTTGCGTCGTATGCCTGTTCGGAACGCGAGCAGACTGTCCTGTCTTCACTTGTTGAACCGGCACAGGCCGAAACATTTTTTTCGTGGTGGACGCTGAAGGAAGCCTACGTCAAGGCTCTTGGCGCAGGGTTGGAATTGCCGCTGGATCGAATCGATGTTGCCGATGGGTTTGAGACACGATCCCCCGTACCGGCTCGCGGCGATCTCAGAGATCATCGTTGGGCCATGTTCACGATTCCCCTGGATCTGATTATTCCGGAGCATTGGTGACTGAAGGCATTCCTTCCCGCGTGCGGTGCTTTCAATGGGGATGGGATTCGGAGGAAGCCCGGCTGACCGGATCGCCAAACCTCGGAGCGATGGAGGAACATCATGCACGCCGATCATAACAATATTGCGCCGATGCCCGTTGACGAGGCTTGTGAGGAAGCTACCGGTCAGCTGCCATGCCGCGTGAGCTACTTGACCTCGGATACCCTCCTTCCCGTCGTGGTCAATCCCACGGAGATGCAATCATTGACAGACTACGGCGAGGCCATAGAGCGGATGGTGGGCACACATCTTTCGACCGTGGGGGGTCTGCTATTCAGAGGATTCCCGATCGAATCGGCGGCTGACTTCGAAGCCTTCGTCCGAATGATTTCACCTGACCTGGCTTCCTACGAGTTCGGATCGACACCCCGGTCTCAGGTCCACAATCAGATTTATACGTCGACGGAATATCCTCCACATCAGCATATTCCCCTGCACAACGAACAAGCCTACACCACCGAATGGCCGATGAAAATCTGGTTTTATTGCGCACAGGCGTCGCCGGAAGGCGGCTATACGCCGATCGCGGACAGCCGCGAGGTGTATCGGCACATCCCGGTCCGCATCCGAGAGCGGTTCATCGAGAAGGGTGTGATGTATGTGCGCAACTATGGGAACGGACTCGACGTGCCTTGGACTAAAGTGTTCAACACCGCGGACCGTCAAGCCGTGGAACGGTTCTGCCGTGTGGCAGGCATCGTCTATGAATGGAAGCCGGACGGAGAACTCCGCACGCGCCAGGTCTGTCAGGCCGTCGCCGTCCATCCCCGCACCAATGAAACAGTGTGGTTCAACCAAGCGCATCTGTTTCATGTCTCGAATTTAGAGCCGGCCGTCCGCGAGGCGTTGCTGTCCGTGGTCAGTGAGGCGGATCTGCCTCGGCAGGCCTGTTATGGAGACGGAACTGCGATCGAGACGGCTGTATTGGACGAAATTCGGGACGCCTATCAATGCCAGGCCGTCCAGTTTCCGTGGCAAAAAGGCGACGTGCTGATGCTGGACAATATGCTGGCGGCGCATGGACGCACGCCGTTCAAGGGACCGAGAAAAATTCTGGTGGCAATGGCTGAATCGAGCAAGGGTTGACGGTGAGACCGATGCAATCCGACACATTCATTACGGGCGGGGCGGCGCCGGCCGGGCCTCAATCGAATGTGGACGTGTTTCCCGCGAGCTTCGCGCAGCAGCGATTGTGGTTTCTCTCCCAGCTGGAACCTGACAGTGCCTCATACAATACGGCGCTGGCGGTGCGGCTACGAGGCCCGCTCAACCGCGAGGCGACGGCAGAGAGCCTCAACGAAATCGTCCGGCGGCATGAAGTTCTCCGCACGACCTTTGATGAAGTTGACGGCGAGTTGGTTCAAGTGATCGCCGAGGACTGCCCGATGGATCTGCCGGTAGTGGATTTCAGTATGGAGTCACCGTCAGGGCGTGAGGCTTCGGCAGCCGAGGCCGCGCGAGCGGACGCGAATCGGCCGTTCGATCTCCGCACCGGTCCGTTGATGCGGGTGCGCCTGCTCAAACTGGCGCCGCGGGAGCACGTGTTGGTCCTCACGCTTCACCATATCGTCTGCGACGGATGGTCGTCGCAGATTCTCGCGCGAGAATTCGTGGCGCTCTACGAGGCATTCGATGCGGGCCTGCCGTCACCACTGCCTCCATTGCCGATTCAATATGCGGATTATGCGGCCTGGCAGCGCGGATGGCTGCAAGGACCGGTGATCGAGGAGCGGCTGGCCTATTGGAAAGAGAAATTGAAGGGACGACTGCCGGTACTCGATCTGCCGACGGATCGTCCGCGTCCGGCCGTGCAGAGCGATCGTGGCGCACGCTTTCCTTTTTCGCTCTCGCGTACCCTGACCGATCGGCTGCATGCGTTGAGCTGCCGGCAAGGCGCGACGCTATTCATGACCCTTGCCGCGGCCTTCCAGGTATTTCTGATGCGGCATAGCGGCCTCGATGATTTTTGCCTTGGCACGCCGGTCGCGAACCGGCCGAAGCGGGAGACGGAGTCGTTGATCGGCTTCTTCGCCAATACGCTCGTCCTGCGGGCCGACCTCTCGGGCAATCCGCCGTTCGCCGACCTGTTGACGCGCGTGCAGGAAACGGTTCTTGGCGCGCAGGCGCATCAAGATTTGCCGTTCGAGCAACTGGTGGATGCGCTGCAGCCGGCCCGCGCGCTCAGCCATACACCGCTATTCCAGGTGATGTTTGCCCTGCAAACTTCGCTGGCCAAGACACTGGCGCTGACCTCGCTGGAGGTCAGCGCGATGGAGTTGGATGCGGGAGGCGCCAAATTCGATCTGTCGCTCGATATGACGGAAGACAAGACCGGGCTGGATTGCGCGTTCGAGTACAACGAGGATCTCTTCGATCGAGAAACCGTGGGCGGAATGGCTGCTCATCTGCAGCAGCTCCTGGAAAGTATCGTTGACAATCCGCAGGCTCGGCTCGGCGAACTCGCGATGCTGACGGCGGCCGAACGTCGAAAGATTCTGGTCGATTGGAACGACACCTCGATTCCAGGTTCTGCTGACGATCAGGTGGCCCGTCTATTTGAGGCGCAGGCGGCACGATCGCCGGAGGCCGTGGCTGTTTCTTGCGGTGCGGAAACACTCAGCTACAGAGATTTGAATAATCGCGCTGATCGGATTGCACGCGCGCTTTCGATTGCCGGTGTCGGCTGCGAGACCGTCGTCGCCGTGCTCGGCGAACGTGGGATCGACTATGTGGCCATGATGGTGGGCCTGTGGAAGTGCGGGGGAGTCTACTTGCCGCTCGATCCCGGGCATCCGCCGTCACGATGGATGTCTATTCTTGAGGCGAGCCGGGCTTCGATGGTGCTGACGACGGAGGCCTGGAAGTCCAAGGTCCAGGACATGATCGTTCAGTTGCCACAGTCCGCGCGTCCGGTGATGCTCACGGTTGAGGCTTGTCTTTCAGAAAAGCCGGTTCTGTTGAGTGAGCGAGGAGCGTGGCCGTCCGCGAAGTTGGCCTATGTGATCTACACGAGTGGATCGACCGGTGTCCCGAAGGGAGCGATGGTGACAGAACGGGGTCTGGTCAATCATCTTCGCAGCAAGATCTCCATGCTCCAGCTTGACCCGACCGACATCGTTGCACAAACCGCCTCTCAAGGGTTCGACATTTCAGTGTGGCAGCTCACGGCGGCGCTCCTCTGCGGCGCCCGTACACTCATCGTGCCCGATGAAGTCGCCCGCGATCCAGAGCCACTGCTCCGCTACGCCGCCGAACAGGGAGTGACCGTCCTCGAAACAGTCCCGGCTTTGCTGCAAGGCATGCTCGACAGTGCCGTCACGGCAGGAGCCGACGCACCGGCATTGACTCGACTCCGATGGCTCTTGCCTACCGGAGAAGCGCTACCGCCTGCGTTAATCCGCCGATGGTTCGAGCGATACCGGCATGTGCCCCTGATGAACGCCTATGGACCGGCCGAATGCGCCGACGATGTCGCCATGGCGACGATCACAACTCCACCGGACGAAACCTACGCTCATGCTCCGATCGGCAGGCCCATCGCTAACCTACGTGGCTATGTCGTGGACAGCTGGCTGGAACCGATGCCGATCGGCGCCTCGGGCGAACTGTGCGTAGCAGGAGCCGGTGTCGGCCGCGGCTATCTCCACGATCCGGCCAGGACGGCCGAAGCGTTCGTGCCGGATCCCTTTTCCACTGATCCGGGCGCGCGGCTCTATCGAACCGGCGATCGCGTCCGGCACCGTCCGGACGGGATGATGGAGTTTCTCGGACGACGGGATCAGCAAGTCAAAGTCCGAGGCGTGCGCATCGAATTGGGCGAAGTCGAATTGCGCTTGCAGGCTCATCCGGACGTGCGCGAAGCGGTGGCTGTCGTGCGTCAGGACCGTCCGGGACAAAAGCGATTAACGGCCTATGTGGTGCCGCACGACGGTGCGGCATGCGATTCCGAGATGTTGATCCGGCTGCTGCGTGAGCAATTGCCGGAGCCGATGGTCCCTTCTGCGATCGTCACGCTCCAGGCGCTGCCTCGCAACGACAACGGCAAGATCGACCGGCAGGCCCTGCCCGAGCCGGACCATGCGGCGGCAAAGGAATGGACTGCGGCCCGCACGCCGACTGAAGCGCAGTTGGCGGCGGTCTGGGCCGAGGTGCTGGGGCTAGAGCGGGTCGGTGTGCACGACAATTTCTTCGAATTGGGCGGGGATTCCATTCTTAGTCTACAAGTTATCTCGCGTGCCAAGGCACAAGGTCTGCCGCTCACACCGCGACATCTCTTCCAACATCAGACGGTCGCCGAACTGGCGGAGGCCGCAGGCGGAAGGATCGAAGGACTCGATTTGAAGCCGAAACACAGGGTACGGGTTCAGAGACCGACAGATCCGGCACTGATGGAAGCAGCGCGGAAATTGTATCCCACAACCGAAGATGTCTACCCGCTCACACCGTTGCAGCAAGGACTGCTGTTTCATAGCCTGTACGAACCGCAGTCAGGAGTTTACATCGAGCAGCTGAGTTGCCTGCTTCGCGGCCACCTAGACCATGCCGCATTCCTCGAAGCATGGCGGATGGTGATCGCGCGCTCGACACCGTTCCGCACCGCATTCGTGTGGCAGGCGCTCGACAGGCCCGTGCAGGTGGTGTTGCCGGGTGAGGCGCCGCCCATCATCGAGCTCGATTGGCGCGACGCGTCTGAATTCAACCGGACAGAACGGTTACGGGAATTTCTCCGGAACGATCGGCTGACGGACTTCGACCTGACAAGACCGCCGCTAATGCGTCTTGCCTTGATCCGGGTGGCAGATGACGCGCGCTACCTGATCTGGACGCATCATCACATCGTGCTGGACGGCTGGTGCCTTCCCATCATTCTGGGTGATCTGTTTGCCTGCTATGCGTTCTTCAAAGGCGGCCCGGGTCCCGGCGAGCCGCAGTCGCAACCGTATCGAAACTATGTCGAGTGGATTGTCTCTCAGAACCAGACGGCGGCGGAACAGTACTGGCGCAAGACCCTTGCGGGCATCACTTCAACCACGCCACTTCCGACTGATCGGTCGCCGGACAGCGCACAGTCGCATACGGGATACGGCATGCATCGGGTGACGATCTCTGCCGCCAGGACATCCGCTCTTCATGAGGTTGCCTCCAGAGAACGCATCACGGTCAATACGTTGGTACAGGGAGCGTGGGCACTGTTACTGAGCCGCTACTGTGGCGAGGAAAACGTGTTGTTCGGCACGACGGTGTCGGGGCGTTCTGCGGATGTCCCGGGCGTCGAGACGATGCTCGGGCTCTTCATCAACACGTTGCCGCTCCGGATCACTGTGTCCCCGGACGCCGTGCTGCGGGATTGGTCGCGAGGATTGCTGCAACAGAACGCCGAGTTGCGCCAATACGAGCATACTTCCCTGGCGCAGATCCAGAACTGGAGTCAGATCCCACGCGGCACTCAGCTATTCGATAGTCTCCTGGTCTTTGACAACCATCCGACCGATCAAACCCTGGATGACGGCGGCGCAGGTTTGACGGCTCACGATGTCTATCTGGAAGGCCAGACCAATTATCCATTGACCATCAACGTCGTGCCGGGCGAATCGCTCTCCTTTCTCCTCTCCTATCAGCAGAAGCGGTTTTCTCCTGAACGCGTGCAACGTATCGCAGAGCATCTGGACGTGGTACTAGGCCAGCTGGTTGCGCAGCCGGACGTACCTCTGTCGGCGATTGGGGTAATGGGGGCGGAGGAGCGGCGGCAGGTGGTGGCGGAGTGGAACGCAACCCGACGCGCGTATCCGACCGGCGCGACCGTGCCGGACTTGATCTACCGTTGCGTACAGCGTGCCCCGCAGGCTGTGGCGGTGCGGCTGGACGACCAGGTGTTGAGCTATGAGGAGTTATGGCGCCGGAGCGCGGCGGTGGCAACCGAACTACGGCGGCAGGGAGTCGGACCCGATGTGCTGGTGGGCCTTTGCGCCGAACGGTCGCTGGAAATGATCATCGGCCTGCTGGGCATTATGCAGGCTGGTGGGGCCTACGTGCCGATCGACCCAAGTTATCCGGCAGATCGAATCGCGTACATGCTGGCCGACGCAGCGCCCTCGGTGCTGCTGATCCAACCGGCTTTGCGGGGGAAATTGCCGCCGTTCGCCGGGGTGTGTCTCGAACTGTCCGCTGCTGCGACGGAGGCCTCTGAACCGACGGATTGTCCGCCAACGCCGGTGCGGCTGGACCAGCTGGTCTACACGATCTATACCTCCGGTTCCACCGGGCGTCCCAAAGGGGCGGGCAACACGCATGGCGGCCTCCTCAATCGGCTGCAGTGGATGCAGGACTATTTCGGCCTGACGCCTGCCGACCGTGTGCTGCAGAAGACGCCGTTCAGCTTCGACGTGTCGGTGTGGGAGTTATTCTGGCCCTTGATGACCGGCGCGGAGTTAGTGCTGGCTCTGCCGGAGGAACACAAGGACGGATTGCGGCTCAAAGATAGGATTGTCACGCAGAAGATCACGACGATCCACTTCGTCCCGCCGATGCTGCAGGCGTTTCTGGAGACGCCGGGTGTGGAGGCCTGTGCCGGCACGTTGCGGCGCATCGTCTGCAGCGGGGAAGCGCTAGGTGAGGCGGTTCAGCGGCAGTGTTGGGCGCGATTGCCGGGCGTCGAGCTCCACAATCTCTATGGGCCGACGGAAGCGGCGATCGATGTGACGGTGTGGTCGTGTGATCCGACCGCTCCAGCCGATCCGGTCCCGATCGGGCGGCCGATCGCCAACACACAAATTTATATCTTGGATGATCGAGGCGAGCCGGTCCCCATCGGTGTGCCGGGGGAAGTACACATCGGCGGTGTGAACGTGGCCCGCGGCTATCACCGGCGACCGGCGCTGACGGCGGAGCGGTTCGTGCCGGATGCGTTCAGCACCGAGCCGGGGCGGCGAGTATACCGGACGGGAGATCTCGCGCGGTACGGGCCGGATGGCGCGATCGAGTATCTGGGCCGGCTGGACCATCAGGTGAAGATTCGAGGAGTACGAATCGAACTGGGTGAGGTCGAAAGCTGCCTGCTCCAACATCCGGCGGTGCACGAGGCGGTCGTCGTGGCGCAGGACACCGCGGCGGGGACCAAGCGGTTGGTCGGCTATGTGGTGCCCCGAATGGGCCACGAGGTGGTGGGGGAGGCGATCCGGCACTGGGTCGGGGAGCGGCTTCCGGATGCGTTCGTCCCAAGCGTCGTGGTGGCGCTCGACGCCCTGCCGCTGACCCCCAACGGCAAGGTCGATCGCAAGGCGTTGCCGGTCCCGGATCTGCAGGCGCGGACGCAGGCCTATGAAGAGCCGGTCACGGAGTCGGAGCGCGTCCTGGCTGCGATCTGGGCCGAGGTGCTCGGCCAGCCGCGCGTGGGCCGGCGCGACAACTTCTTCGAACTCGGCGGCGATTCGATCAATACGTTGCAAGTATTGGCACGCGCTCATCAGCGCGGCATGAAACTGACCCCCAAACAACTGTTCGAGTATCCGACAGTGGCATCCGCTGCTGCGGTAGCGGTGCCGACTGAGGTGACCGTTGAAGAAGAGATGCAGGCGGAAGGGACGGGCGTCAACGGGCTCGTGGGCATCGAGTTGTCCGACGAGGACATGAGCAATCTGCTGGAAGAATTGAAATAGGTGAAGTAGTGGCGAAGTCCGCATTACCGGATCATATCGACTCGATCTATCCCCTTTCCCCGATGCAAGAGGGGATGTTGTTTCACACGCTCATGAATCCCGGCACCGGGATTTATTTGATGCAGAACCGTTATCTGCTCGAGGGCGACCTGAATCATGAGGCCTTCGTGCGCGCGTGGGACATGGTGCTCGACCGGCATCCGGTGCTTCGAACCTCGTTCGTGTGGAAGAGCCAAAAGCGTCCGCTGCAAGCGGTGCACAAGCGGGTGGATGCACCGATCGTGTCGCTGGATTGGAGGGGCCAAACTCGCTCCGAGCAGATCGCGCGGCTGGACGCCGAATTGGAAGCCGAACTCCGTGAGGGATTCGATTTCGCCAAGGCACCGCTCATGCGGCTGTGGCTGATCCGGTTGGCCGACGATTGCTACCAGTTCGTCCACAGTTTTCATCATATTCTGCTCGATGAGTGGTGCATTTCGCTCCTCCTGATGGATTTCCTCGGCCACTACGGATCGCTGGTGCGCGGTGAGCGGCTCACTCGCGAGAAACCGCGTCCCTATCGCGACTACATTGCGTGGTTGCAAAAACAGGACATCAATGCCGCGGAGTCCTTCTGGCGCGGATACCTTCAAAATTTCCCCACGCCGACGCCGCTACCTTATGACCGGTTGCCCGAAGGCCTCGCCGACCAGAACGAGGACGCGGCGGATCACTGCCTGCATCTGAGCACCGAAACGTCCGCGATATTGGCGGACTTGGCCCAGCGCCATCGCCTGACGGTAAACACATTCTTCCAGGGGGCTTGGGCTCTATTGCTCAACTACTACAGCAGCGAACGTGAGGTTCTGTTCGGCGTGACGGTGGCCGGCCGTCCTACTGAATTGACGGGTGTCGAGTCGATCCTCGGCCTGTTCATCAATACGCTGCCGCTTCGAATCTCCATGCGGCCGGACCGCCTCCTGATGGATTGGTTGAAGGACCTGCTGGCGGAAAACGTGCGCGTGCGCCAGTACGACTATGCGCCGCTGGTTCAGATGCAGCGATGGAGTGAGGTCCCGCGGGGAGAGGCGTTGTTCCACAGCTTGTTCGTGTTCGAGAACGCGCCGGTCGATCCGGAGCTCTGCGAGGGACGGATCATTTTCAAAGCGGAGGAGGAGCAATACCGGGTTCACACGAACTATCCGCTGACCGTCATGGGATGGCCGGGACGCGAATTGGGACTCAAGATTTCGTACGACAAGCGGCTGTTCGACGCCGATACGACGGGCCGCATGATCCGGCATCTCAAGACGCTGCTCGAAGCGATGGCTGAACGGCCGACTGCGCGGCTCGCCGATCTGTTGCCGCTTAAACAGGACGAGCGGCAACAACTGCTGACCGAATGGAATCCTGTTCTAAACGTCTCCGGCGAGAAGGAGCCCGATAGCCTGCCGCGGCTGTTCGAGAAGCAGGTCGAACGTCATCCGGACGCCGTGGCTGTTCAGTGCCTCGACGAAAGCGCCACCTATGGTGAGCTGAATCGGCGGGCCAATCGTGTCGCGCACGCATTGGCCGAAGCGGGTGTGGGACCCGATACGATCGTGGCGCTGCTCGACGATCGCGGTATCGACCTCTTGATGATGATGGTCGGTGTCTTCAAGGCAGGCGGGGCATATTTGCCACTTGATCCGCATCACCCTGTGTCGCGCCTCACGCAGATTCTGAAGCTGAGCCGTTCCCCGGTCGTGCTCACATCACAGGATTATCTCGCACGCCTACAAGAAGCGGTCGTGCCAATCGATGAACCGTCTCGTCCCCGGCTTATGGCGATTGAAGACATTCTCGATGGAGCCGGTCGTGAAGAGAATCCAGGAGACCGTGGGCAATCCGAACATCTGGCCTACGTCATTTATACCTCCGGCTCCACCGGAGTGCCGAAGGGAGCGATGGTCACCAGGCGAGGGATGCTCAACAATTTTCAGAGCAAGGTCTCGGGTTTGGCGCTGGGGCCGTCCGATATCATCGCGCAAACCGCCTCGCAATGTTTCGACATCTCCGTCTGGCAGTTCCTGACGGCACTGACTTGTGGCGCCAGAACCAGCATCGTTCTGGACGAAACATCGCGCGATCCCTTTCACTTGCTGACCCACCTCGAGCGGAAGGGCATCACAATCCTCGAAACCGTGCCGGCCCTTCTCCAAGGCCTGTTGGAAGCAGCATCGGAAGCGGGCTCTGATGCTGCGCCTCGACTTCAAAATCTCCGATGGGTTCTGCCGACCGGCGAAGCCTTACCGCCTCCGGTCTGCCGCCAATGGCTGGCCCGCTATCCGGCAATACCATTATTGAACGCCTATGGACCGGCTGAATGCGCCGACGATGTGGCTGTCCATTCCATTCTCGAACCACCGTCCGCCGACACGACGCACATGCCGATCGGCCACCCGATCGAAAGAACCCGCCTGCATATTCTCAATGCCTGGCTGGAGCCTGTGCCGCCTGGTGTCCACGGGGAGTTGTATGTGGCGGGTGTCGGGGTCGGCCGCGGGTATTTGCAAGACCCCACTCGAACGGCCGAAGTCTTTCTGCCGGACCGGTTTGGATCCGAGGCGGGCGCACGGATGTACCGGACCGGCGATCTGGCCCGCTATCGCCGGGACGGAGCCATCGAATTCGTCGGGCGTGTCGATCAGCAGATCAAGCTACGCGGATTTCGGATCGAATTGGGCGAGATCGAAACGCATCTATTGTCGAGCCCTCTCGTGCGCGAAGCGGCCGTGCTGCTGCATATCGACGCGCGGGGAGAGAAACGATTGGCAGCCTATCTCGTGGGTCATGAGGAAGAAAGCCTGAGTGTGCCGGCATTGCGCGAACTCTTATTGTCGCAGCTGCCCGAGTACATGGTGCCGACGGCGTTCGTGCCGTTACCGGCGCTGCCGCGCACGCCGAACGGCAAGATCGATCGCCTCGCGCTGGCGACGCTGGATCTGGGTGACCAGTTCGCCCGTTCCTATACGGCGCCGCGCACGGCGACGGAAGAAATTCTGGCAGGCATCTGGTCCGAGGTGTTGGGTGTCGAGCGGGTCGGTGTTCACGACGATTTCTTTGAGTTGGGCGGTCACTCGCTGCTGGCGACGCAGATCATGTCACGGCTCCGCAGCACGTTCCACGTCGAGTTGTCACTGAGGACTGTGTTCGAATCCACGAGTGTCGCGGCTTTGGCCGCAGCTGTGGATCGCGCTCGGAAAGACGGAACGGCCGGCCAGGCGCCCCCGCTGGTACCGATCGCACGCACCGGTCCGTTCCCCGCATCTTTCGCGCAACAGCGTCTCTGGTTCCTTGCGCAACTGGAGCCGGACAGCCCCTTCTACAACTTGCCGGCCGGGTTTCGTCTGCGAGGCCGATTGGATGTGGATCTGCTGACAGCCGCTCTCAATCAAGTGATCGCGCGGCACGAGGCATTACGGACGGTATTTCAGGAAACCGACGGGCAACCGGCGCAGGTCGTGCTCTCTTCAGTAACGGTCGAGATTCCTATCGTCGATCTTCGCGAGATCCCTGAGGAGAAGCGGACAGTGGAATTGACCAAGCAGAGCGAAGCGGAGGCGCAGCGGATCTTTGATCTAACCCGCGGGCCGCTGGTGCGCGCCCGGGTTTGGCATGTCGGCGAAGAAGAGTATGTGCTGTTGATGACCTTGCATCACATCGTCTCCGACGGCTGGGCGATGGACGTGTTGATCAGGGAATTGGTGACGTATTATCAAGCGGGTTTCTCAGGACAGCCTGCCGCGTTGGCGCCGTTGCCCATCCAGTATGCGGACTATGCGGTTTGGCAGCGTGACTGGATGCAAGGCACTGTATTGGAGGCTCAGCTCGCCTATTGGAAAGATCGTTTGGAGGACGCGCCGGCTGCGTTGGAGTTGCCGACCGATCGCCCCCGTCCAGCCGTGCAGACCTATCGCGGTGCCTGCTGCGAGTTTACGGTTCCTGCCGAGTTGTTACAGCAGATCACGGGATTCAGCCGACGGCACAGTCTCACCTTGTATATGACTCTGCTCACAGCCTTCACGGCCTTGCTGCACCATTATAGTGGTCGAACCAGCATTCTGGTCGGCAGTCCCGTTGCGAATCGGCTCCGGATCGAGGTGGAAGAGCTGATCGGACTCTTCGTCAACACGCTGGTATTGCGAACGGATATTCCGGACAACCCGCGCTGGATCGATCTGTTGGATCGGGTGAGAAGCGAGGTTCTCGGGGCTCAGACTCATCAGGATCTCCCCTTCGAACATTTGGTGGACGCGCTGCAGCCGGAGCGGAACTTGAGCCATTCTCCGCTTTTTCAAGTCATGTTCACACTGCAAACGCCGGCGGAACAATCCATGGAGACACCGGGAATTCGAGTGGACAGCATGGAGATCGATCCGGGCACCGCCCTGTTCGACCTGTCGCTGGACGTCGTGGTCGAGCCTGATCGGTTGTCCGGTTCTTTCGAGTACAACACTGACCTTTTTGATGAGTGCACCGTCCGACGCTTTGCTGACGGTTTTCTGGAGATAGTGACCTCGATGATCACCAAGCCGGAAGGACGAGTACACGATGTACCGCCTCTCACGGAATGTGAGCGTCGTCTGCAACTCATCGACTGGAACAATGTTCCGGGCCCCGATTTGACGGCTGACTATGTCACGAGGTTCGCTGCGCAGGTCGAGCGTACGCCTGACTCCCCGGCGGTCGTGCATCGAACACGGAGTTGGACCTATCGGGAACTCCACCGCCGGGCGGCTAGGACTGCGGCTTCCTTGGCGGCGGGCGGAGTCGGCCCGGATTCGGTCGTGGCTGTGCTTGGCGAACGGAGCCCTGAGTTGCTGGCGATGATCCTCGGCGTCTTAGAGGCGGGAGGCGCCTATCTGCCGTTGGATCCTCGGCATCCTCAACAGCGCATGACTCAAATTGTAGAACTCAGCCGTCCGCTTGTTCTGTTGGTGACGCGGGAGTGGGAAGGTCGAGCCGCCGACGTCTTGAACGATATCCCGGCGGACAGGCGGCCGAGGGTACTGATCATCGAACAGGTGATGGAGCAGGACATCGATCCGGCCACTCTCAGACCGATCCGCGCGGCTGGACGCCTGGCCTATCTCATCTATACGTCCGGCTCGACCGGCACGCCCAAAGGCGTAATGGTCGCGCAGGACGGCATGCTCAACAATATCCTATACAAGTTGGACAGTCTGGAGATGACGGCCGACGACATCGTCGCGCAGACCGCGTCGCAATGTTTTGACATCTCCGTCTGGCAATTGCTGGCGGCCCTGTTGTGCGGGGCGAGGGTACAGATCGTTCCTGACGACGTGGCACATGATCCAACGGCGTTGTTGTATTACTTGGACGACGCCGATATCACCATCGTCGAGCCGGTTCCTGCGGTGCTGCAGGGACTCCTTACCGTCGATGGAAGCGTGCCTGCCCTGACCGGGATACGATGGGTGCTGCCGACGGGAGAGGCCCTGCCCTCGGCCCTCTGTCGTCGATGGTTCGCGCGTTATCCGACCATTCCATTGATGAACGTGTACGGACCGGCCGAATGTTCGGACGACGTCGCGACACATGTGATGTATTCGCCGCCGGACGACGCGGACCGTCCGTTGCCGATCGGCCGGCCCGTTCCCGGCCTGCGTCTCTACATTCTGAATCGCCATCTGTCCCCTGTACCGGTGGGCACAGCCGGAGAACTCTGTGTCGGAGGTGTGGGAGTGGGGCGCGGCTATCTCCGCGATCCCAAGCGGACGGCAGCGGCTTTCGTGCCGGATCCATTTGGACCGGAGGCGGGAGCGAGGCTGTATCGCACAGGGGACCTTGCCCGCTATCGGCCGGACGGGACGATCGAGTTTATCGGGCGCGTGGATCACCAAGTCAAGATCCGCGGCTACCGCATCGAGCCGGGTGAAATCGAGGCCAGACTGCTGGAGCAGCGGGGCGTTCTAGAAGCCGTGGTGATCCCACGCGAAGACCAGCCTGGACAGCGGCGGCTGGTGGCATACGTAACACCGGATGGTCCGGAGGCGTTGGATATCCAAGACGTTCGGCGCCGACTTCAGGACACCTTGCCGGACTACATGATTCCGAGTTCCTTTGTCGTCCTGGATACCTTGCCGCGGAGCTCGAACGGAAAAATCGACCGAAGAGCGCTGCCGGTGCCGGACCTTGCCGGACAGGTGGAACGTTCCTACACGCCCCCCAGTACTCCTGCGGAGACCGCGCTGGCAAAAATTTGGGAAGAAGTGTTGGGGTTACCGCAAGTCGGCACGCAGGAGAATTTTTTCGAGCTGGGCGGCGATTCCATCGTCAGCTTACAAGTGATTGCCCGGGCTAAACAGGTCGGGCTGCTGCTCAGCCCCCGTCAGATCTTTCAACACCAAACCGTGGCCGAGCTTGCGGCGGTTGCCGGACGAGAAACGGTGGTCGCGCTGGAGGCGGAGCAGGGAGCGGTCATGGGGGAGGCTGCATTGACCCCCATTCAATGCGCGTTCTTCGAATTGCCGCTTGTCAATCCGCATCACTGGAATCAATCGGTCCTGCTGGAAGCAAAAGAACCGCTCGTGGAGTCCGCTCTGGAGACGGCGGTGGCGGCGCTCATTGCTCACCACGATGCACTGCGGCTTCGATTCGAGCAGACGGACGGCGGTTGGCGCCAATCGCACGCGCCGATTCCGCGGGGACCCTTCGTGCGACGCGTGAATCTTGCCGCGCTTTCCGATTCGGAACGCCGCGCGTCGTTCGAAGCACAGGCTACGCAGTGGCAAGGAAGTTTGAATATTTCGGAAGGACCGCTCCTGCACGTGGTCTGGTTCGAGATGGGGGAAGGTTCGTCTGATCGGCTGCTGATCGCGGTACACCATCTCGCGGTGGACGGCGTTTCTTGGAGAATCCTCTTAGAGGACCTGCAGACCGCCTATCGGCAGGCGGTGGAGAGCCGTCCGATCCAATTGCCGCTCAAAACGACTTCGTTTCGCCAATGGGCCGAGCGAGTACGGCGATATGGCGAGACAGAAGTCATGAAAAATCCGTCTTCTGCCGTCTGGCTGACGGTGCAGGGGGAGAGATCGCTTGTGCTGCCTGTGGACGATCCAACCGGCAGTGATCGGGAGGCCGCGGCCGAGACTCTGACCGTGTCAATGGACGAACGGGACACACAGGCGTTGCTACGTGATGTGTCTGCCGCATACGGAACGCAGATCAACGACGCGCTGTTGACGGCCTTGGCGCAGACCCTCGGCCGGTGGACGGGCTTCAATCGTGTGACGATCGATCTTGAAGGGCACGGGCGCGAGGATCTATTCCCCGAACTGGATGTCTCTCGCACGGTTGGGTGGTTCACCAGCGTCTTTCCCGTGACCTTGAACCTGACACGCTCGGCGTCGCCCGGAGAAGCCCTCAAGGCCGTAAAGGAGCAAGTGCGACGGATCCCGGACCGCGGTATCGGCTACGGCATCGTTCGGTATGTGACGAAAGATGGTCTCGACGCAGCTAAGGCGCTTCCTGTGGCACGGGTTCCGGTGGGATTCAACTATCTCGGACAGTTCGACGCGGTCGCCACGGAGGAGTCGGCCTTCATCCTATCCTCGGAATCCGTCGGCAAGGAACATGATCCGCACAATCAGATGGAATACGAGCTGGATATCAATGCATCGGTCATGAATGGACGCTTGGAAGTCATCTGGACGTACAGCCGCGAGCGCTATCGCCTTGAGACCATCACGTCCCTGGCCGAAGCCTATCTAAAAGATTTGCAGGCATTGATCGCGCATTGTTTATCCGCTGACGCAGGCGGCTATACGCCATCCGATTTTCCAAGCGTAGAGCTGGAGCAAGACGCGCTGGACGCGATCCTGGAACAAATGAACTAACCGGACATAGGACTGCCATGAGCAAGAGAAAAGATATCGAGTCAATCCACTATCTCTCTCCGCTTCAGGAGGGACTGCTCTTCCATGCCGTGTCCGACGGGGCCGCGGATCCATATTTCACGCAGACCGGCTTCATCATCGAGGGAGAGCTGGACCTCAACCCCTTCGACCAGGCGTGGCAAAAGATCGTGGTACGTCATCCGATTCTCCGGACCGGCTTCGTCTGGGAAGGCTTCAAGAATCCCATGCAGGTTGCCCGGCGCGACGTGCGGGTTCCGCTGCAACTTCTCGACTGGCGGGCCCATCACAGCCGACAGCGGGAAGAAGCCCTGGCGATGTTTCTGCGCGAAGATCGTCTCAAACCGTTCGATCTGCTGACGCCGCCCATGATGCGGCTCACGCTGATCCGGATCGACGACAATCGCTGGTATTTCATCAATAGCCACCACCATATTCTTTTGGACGGTTGGAGCGTGGCGCTGTTGTTGCGCGAGGTCCTGACCTGTTACGACGCGCTGGCAAACGGACGACAACCGGTGCTCCCGCCTGTCAGGCCCTATGCTGACTATTTGACGTGGCTGAGGAGCCAAAACAATGATGCGGCCGAAAGCTTCTGGCGGTCGAGCCTTGCAGGATTCGAGACGCAGACCGCATTGCCGTTGGAGACGCCACAACGCGTGGCAGCGGAGGACCTGAACTCCTTGCCTTATGCAGAGCAGGAAGTGCGCTTATCGAAGGCGGACGTTGAAACATTGACCGCCTCAGCCAAGCGCCGCCGGCTCACGTTGAACACCTTGGCGCAAGGAGCGTGGTCGATCCTGTTGCACCAGTGTACCGGAGATCGCGAGGTGCTGTTCGGCGCGACGGTCTCGGGCCGACCTGCGGAACTCCCCGAATCGGATGCCATGGTCGGGCTATTCATCAACACGCTGCCGGTTCGTGTCTCCATCCCGCCCGGTGCGAAGTTGGGAGACTGGCTTGCCTCGCTCCAGGAACAGAACAGCCTCTTACGGCAATATGAGTGGACGCCCCTATCCAAGGTCCAGCGCTGGAGCGACGTCCCGGGCGGCCGGCCGTTGTTTGAGAGCATCGTCGTCTTCGAAAGTTACCCGGAAGATGAGAGTGACACGGAGCAGCTCGGGTTGCGGATCAGGCCCATGGCGTCTCACCGGCAGAACGCCGAATACGTCCTGACGGCCGGTCGCAACAACTATCCGTTGTCACTGATGGTCGAGCCGGCTGCGGAGGTGCGGGTGATTCTCTCCTATGCGCGCGAGCGGTTTGCGCATGATGACGTCACGCGTCTGCTCGGTTGGTACCGCACGCTGCTGATGGCGATGGCGGAGCGGCCGGAGATTCGCTTGGCGGAACTGTCGTTGCTCAGCGACGCGGAACAGGGCCGTCTTCTCATGGACTGGAACACCACCGCAGTTCCCGTGGACGGAGCATGCATCCACGAACGGATTGAGCGAGTTACGCGCGAACGACCGGATGCCGTGGCCGTCGTGTATGAGGGGCAGTCCTTGACCTATGGGGAACTGGACGCTCGTGCGGAACTGCTTGCGCGGTACTTGCAGAAACACGGTGTCGGTCCGGACGTGCGGGTCGGCCTGTGTATGGAGCGATCGCTTGACTTGATCGTCGGCTTGCTCGGGGTGCTCAAGGCAGGCGGTACGTATGTGGCGCTCGATCCGAAGCTGCCGAAAGAACGTCTGGCTTTTATGCTGTCGGACAGCGGTGCACGGATGGTCCTCATGCAGGCCGCGTCCGGCGAGCTATCCCACGACACAGCGCTGCACCAAGTCTACCTCGACCGCGATTGGCCGGAAATCTTGGCAGGGGCCGATCAGCCGTTGCGGCGGAATGTGCGGCCGGAGAATTTGGCCTACGTCATCTACACCTCCGGGTCCACCGGACGGCCGAAGGGTGTCGCCGTCGAGCATCGCCAAGTCATCAATTACGTGACTGGGCTGCTGGATCGCCTCGCACTCGACGGCGAGGCCAGTTTCGCGACGGTGTCCACGGTCGCGGCCGATTTGGGCAACACCTCGATCTTTGGGTCCCTCTGTTCCGGTCGCGCGCTTCACGTGCTGTCGGTCGATCGAGGATTCGATCCCGACGCCGTCGCGGAGTACATGGCCGCCAACCGGATCGACGTGTTGAAGATCGTGCCGAGCCACCTGACCGGGTTGCTGGAAGCGGGACGGCCGGAGCAGGTGCTCCCGCGGCGGTGTCTGATTCTCGGCGGTGAAGCCGTTCATAGCAGCCTGGTCGAGCGGATCCGAACGCTCGCGCCTGACTGCGAGATCATCAATCATTACGGGCCCACGGAAACGACGATCGGTGTCCTCACCCATCGAATCGATGTGGCGCTGGACCGGCATGCGGCCATTCCAATTGGGCGACCCTTGGCGAACAGTCAAGTTTTCATTTTGAATTCGGGCGGTCAGCCGACACCGGTGGGAGTCTCCGGCGAATTGTATATCGGCGGGGACGGGCTGGCGAGAGGGTATCTCGATCGACCGGACCTGACTGCCGAACGGTTCGTGCCGAACCCTTTCGGCGGGCGTGCCGGCGGACGGCTGTACCGCACCGGTGATCGTGCACGGTATCGCTCGGACGGCACCGTTGAATTCCACGGCCGCGTGGACAATCAAGTGAAGGTACGAGGGTTTCGGATCGAGTTGGGTGAAATCGAAGCGCAGTTGCGGGCCGACAGCCGAGTGAAGGATGCCGTCGTGATCGTGCGAGAAGCGGCCGACGGCACGAAGCAGCTTGCTGCCTACGTCACCGCCCCGGCCGATCTCGATCTGGATTCGGTGCGATCCCGTCTGGCGAACCATTTGCCGGACTATATGATTCCCTCGACGGTGACTGTGCTGGACGCGCTTCCCCTGACCGCTAACGGCAAGATCGACCGAGCGGTGCTTCCTGATCCGGAACAGGCCCAGCCACCGACGCGTGACGCCTACGTCGCGCCGCGGAACGACGTCGAGACGGCACTTGCACAGATCTGGGCCGACGTTCTTCATCTGGATCGCGTGGGTATTCATGACAACTTCTTTACGATCGGGGGCGATTCGATCCGCAGCCTCCAGGTCGTCGCACGCGCACACAAATCGGGCATCAAGCTGACGCCCAAGCATTTGTTCGAACATCCGACGGTGGCGGCGGTCGCGGCCGTGGCAGCCACTGCGCTCTCGGAGTCGGCCGGCGGCCCCGCAACGCAGGACTTTTCATTGAGCGGGCTTGATTCGGGCGAAATCGATCTCCTCTTCCCGGAGCGGAGCGCGATCGAAGACTTCTATCCGTTGACGCCGATGCAGGAAGGTATGCTGTTCCACACGCTGCTGAATCCCGGCTCCGGCATCTATCTCATGCAACAGCACTATACGTGGAACGGACCTTTGAACCTCGAACGGCTTGTCGAGGCCTGGGGGCGGGTCATCGACCGGCATCCCATTTTGCGCACGGCCTACGTGTGGAAGGATCTGAAGCGGCCGCTCCAGGTCGTGCAGCGCCGAATCGATCTCGCCGAAGCCGTTCACGTGCTGGACTGGCGGGATACTTCCGCTGCCGATCAGAAGGACCGCCTCATCCGCACGCTCGAGACGGAGTTGTCCGAGGGATTCGACATGAGCCGCGCGCCGCTCATGCGGATTCGATTGATCAGGACCGGGGAGGAGTCTTACCACGTCGTCAGAAGCTTCCACCATATCCTGACCGACGACTGGTGCTTCTCGATTCTGATGATGGAAGTGTTGTCGTACTACGAGGCATTGTTGGAAGGCCGTTCGATCGACTTGCCGTCGCCGCGTCCCTATCGTGATTACATCGCCTGGCTCCAGCGTCAAGATCTCGGCTCGGCAGAAGCATTCTGGCGCAAGGAGCTGGAAGGCTTCGGTGCTCCGACCTCCCTTGGCGTCGAGCGTCCGTCGCCGTTGCGTCAGGAGACGGTCTCCGAAGTCGGCGACGAATTCGGTGAACTGTCGGAACAGGTGACCGAGCGGCTGACCACGCTCGCCCAGCAGCAGGGGCTGACGCTGAACACGTTTCTGCAGGGCGCGTGGGCGCTATTGCTCAGCCGGTACAGTGGCTCCGACGATATCGTGATGGGCGTGACTGTTGCCGGACGTCCGACGGAGCTCGAAGGGGTGGAATCCATCGTCGGTCTGTTCATCAATAGCTTGCCGCTGCGGGTTCGACTCACACCGGATGCCTCGGTGCTTGGATGGCTCAAGGGCCTGTTGGCCGACAATTACCGCATCCGGCAATACGAATATCCGCCGCTCGTCCAGATCCAGCAGTGGAGCGAGATTCCCAAAGGACAAGCGCTGTTCAAGAGTCTGGTGGTCTTCGAGAACGCGCCGGTGGATCCGCGGCTTGGGGAGCAAGTCGGGGACGTGAGCCTGGAATTCGACCATGACCGTGTCCACACGAATTACCCGGTGACGGTCGTGGCATATCCCGGTCCGCGATTGGGCATGCGCCTGTCCTACGACCG
Source organism: Nitrospira sp. (assembly GCA_024760525.1). NCBI lineage: Bacteria > Pseudomonadati > Nitrospirota > Nitrospiria > Nitrospirales > Nitrospiraceae > Nitrospira > Nitrospira sp. Next base: position 2,241,379 of record CP060499.1, on the reverse strand, counting down.
GCGGTTGTTTGAGCCGGATGCGGTGCGTCGGATGGTACGACACCTCGGCCATCTGCTCGAGGCCATGGCGACACAGCCGGATACGCGTCTTTGTGACCTGTCGCTTTTGAGTGCCGAGGAGCGCCGTCGCTTGCTCGTGGAATGGAATCAGCCGACCGGAACGCGACCGGAGGAAAGAGGATTCGCCGAATTGTTCGAGGCTCAGGTGAGGCGGACTCCGGATGCAATCGCAGCGATCGACGATGAGCGGAGAATGACCTATCTGGACTTGAATCGCGCCGTCAATCGCGCTGCTCACGCATTGCGCCGGCGTGGGATCGGGACGGACCGGATTGTCGGCCTGCTGCATACCCGAGGCATCGACTTATTGATCATGATTCTCGGCGTCCTGAAGGCCGGCGGCGCGTACTTGCCGTTGGATCCTCATCATCCGCCGGCCAGGATGGCGCAGATCCTGGGAACCGGCCGCGCGGCACTGTTGCTGACGGGACGCGAGCACGCAGCATTGGCTGAGGCCGCCATCGCCGGGGCTCCTGAGTCCACGACGCAACTTGTTCTGCTGGATCTCTTGATGAAGGAGACAGGCGCCGACGACGATCCGCCGCGCCTGGGTCCCTCCACCAATCTATCCTATGTGATCTTTACCTCCGGTTCGACCGGCGCTCCGAAGGGTGCGATGGTGGAAGAACGAGGGATGGTCAATCATCTGCTCAGCAAGATTCCCGCGCTGGGCCTGTCCGAATCGGACGTCATCGCGCAGACCGCGTCGCAGTGTTTCGATATCTCGGTGTGGCAGTTTCTGACGGGGCTGCTCTGCGGCGCCTGCATTCGAATCCTGCCTGACGACCTCGTGCGCGATCCACAGCGGCTTCTCCGCGAAATCGAACGTTCCAAGATTACAGTGTGGGAGGCGGTGCCGTCGCTCCTGGTGGCCGGACTCGATGGGCCGGTCGTACCGCTGTCCCCCTTACGATGGCTCCTGGCGACGGGAGAAGCGGTGACGCCGGAGTTATGCCAGCTCTGGTTCAGCCGGTATCCGTCGATTCCGCTGATGAACGCCTACGGACCGGCGGAGTGTTCGGACGATGTCGCGGTGCATGCGGTGACCGGTTCGCTTCCCGAGCGAGCGACTCACGTACCGATCGGCCGACCGATTCCTCATCTCCGGCTCTACGGGTTGGACGGGAACGGAGAACCGGTTCCTCACGACGTGGCGGGTGAACTCTATATCGGCGGAGTGGGCGTCGGGCGGGGTTATCTCAACGATCCCGCGAAGACCGCCGCCGCCTTCGTGCCGGATCCGTTCGCGAACGAACCGGGCCTTCGTCTGTACCGCAGCGGCGATCTCGTGCGGTTCCGCTCCGACGACACGCTGGAGTTTTTGGGACGGCGTGACCATCAGGTCAAAATCCGTGGATATCGCATTGAGTTGGGAGAGATCGAAGCGCGGATGGTACAGCATCCACAGGTACGGGAAGCTGTCGTGGCGGTCAGGGAGGACCGGCCGGGAAACAAGCGTTTGATTGCCTACGTCGTGGGCGAGAGTCCCGCGCGTGATGCCGCAGCCATCCGATCGTTCGCGGCCGACACGCTGCCGGACTACATGGTTCCTACAGCTGTGATGTTTCTGGAGGCGCTGCCGTTGACGCCCAATGGGAAGATCGATCGGAAGGCCTTGCCGGCGCCTGAAGACGATCACCTGTCGTTGCGCGACGGGATTCCCGGTAGCGCAACCCAAGAGATTCTGGCCGGGATCTGGGCCGAGATCCTCGGCCTCAAGCACGTCGGCATCCACGAGAACTTTTTTGAGCTGGGCGGCCATTCGCTCCTCGCGACGCAGGTTGTGTCCAGGATACGGACTTTGTTCCAGATCGAGCTGCCGCTTCGAAGCCTCTTCGAAGCGCCGACAGTCGAGGCTCTGAGTACTGCCATCGAGCAGGCCCGTTCCAGTCGGGAAGAGACACCGTTGGTGCCGCTTGCACCGGCCGAACGGCGCGAACCGCTCCCACTGTCGTTCGCGCAGCAACGGTTGTGGTTCCTGTCGCAGATGGAACCGGAAGGCTGGTCGTACAATCTGCCGTTTGCGCTACGGCTGTCCGGCGCGCTGGATCTCGATGCCTTGTCGCAGAGTTTCGAACTGGTGATCGCCAGACACGAAACGCTGAGGACGACCTTCCACGAGAGCGACGGCGAACCGGTACAAGTTATCGGCTCGGTGGGAGAGTTCGCTTTACCGCTTGATGACCTGAGCGGGTTGCCGGAAGACCGGCACGACGAAGCCGTACGTGAAGCGGCTTCAGTGGAAGTCCGGCGACCGTTCCGGTTGGACGAGGACCGGCCCATTCGCGCAAGGTTACTCCGTCTAGCGGAGCGGGAACATGTCCTGCTCGTCACGCTCCATCATATCGCCGCGGACGCCTGGTCGATGACGCTGTTGGCCAACGAAGTCGGTGTCTTCTATCAGGCCCGGATTGGGCAGTCTGCCGACACCGCCGACGCATTGCCGCCATTGCCGGTGCAGTATGCGGATTTTGCCCATTGGCAGCGGCAGTGGCTGCAGGGACCGGTGTTGGACGCGCATCTGACGTACTGGAAACAGCGGTTGGGCGTCAATCCACCGGTGTTGAAATTGCCGGCGGACCGGCCGCGTCCCACCGTGCAGAGCTTCCGGGGCGCCCGCCACATATTCACGGTTCCTACAGAACATGCCGACCGCCTGCGCGCGTTGAGCCGTAAACAGGGCGTGACGTTGTTCATGACGCTTCTGGCGGCCTTCAACGCGCTGCTCTTCCGCACGACGGGACAGGAAGACATCCTGATCGGCACCGACGTGGCCAACCGCAATCGTGAAGAAACTGAAGGCCTGGTGGGATTCTTCGTCAATCTGCTGCCGCTCCGCAGCGATCTCGGTGGTAATCCCACGTTTCTGGAGTTGCTGGCGCAGGTGCGGCGGACGGCGTTGGAGGCCTATGCGCATCAAGACTTGCCGTTCGAAAAAATCGTGGAGGCATTGAAGCTCAAGCGCGACCTCGGGAGCAACCCGCTGGTGCAGACGCTCCTGGTGCTGCAAAACGTGCCGCCGCCGTCCATGGAATTGCCGGGACTGGAAGTGGGCGTCCTTGAGTTCGAAAGCGAGGTCGCCAGGTTCGACCTCGGGCTGTTCATGGAAGATGCCGAGGAGGGCATGACCGGCCTGTGGAAATACAGCACGGATCTCTTCGACGTCGCCACGATCGCCGCCATGTCGGAACGGTTCGTGACGCTGCTCGGAAGCGTAGCCGCCCATCCGGAGGCAAAACTGTCCGCGCTCGAGATCCTGTCGCATACAGAAAAGGAGTCTGCCATGATCGAATCCAAGCAGCGCGAGGAGAGCAAGTTCAAGCGATTCAAGAGTATTCAGCCAAAAGCTGTCAATATTGCTCAGAGAACGCTGGTCGAAAGAGGGTATCTCGAATCGGATCAGTCTTTGCCGTTTGTCTTGCAGCCTGCGGTTGACGATGTGGATCTGGCCGGGTGGGCGCAAGACAACAGACCGAAGGTCGAACAGGATTTGTTCGCGCACGGAGCCATCCTGTTCCGCGGGTTTGCGCTCAAGAGTCCCGAGGATTTTGAACAGGTCGCTCAGGCGTTATGCCCCGCGCTGTTTGGCGAATACGGCGATTTGCCGCGCGAGAAAGCGGGACGCCACCTTTATGGGTCCACACCTTATCCTGCCGACAAGACCATTCTTTTTCACAACGAAAGCTCACATCTGCATCGATGGCCGTTGAAACAATCTTTTTTCTGCGTGCAGGCGGCGCAGGAGGGCGGCGAGACGCCGATCGTGGACTGTCGGAAAATGTGCGAACGTCTGCGGCCCGAGCTCCGTGAGAAATTTACGAAACGGGCATTGATGTACGTGAGGAATTTCACTCCAGGGTTTGACGTGAGTTGGCAGGAATTTTTTCACACCGAAGACAAGGCCGTGGTGGAAGAGACATGCCGGCAGCACGGTGTCGAATGGGATTGGACGTCGGACGGAGGGTTGCGGACCAGACAGATCTGTCCGGCGATCCTTAAGCACCCGAAGACCGGCGACTTCGTATTCTTCAATCAGATTCAGCTGCATCACATCTCATACTTGGAGCCGGCGGTCCGGAATTCGCTGGTCGATGTGCTGGGCATAGATCGGGTGCCGCGCAACGTCTACTTCGGCGACGGCTCTCCGATCGATGACGAGACGGCGGCGGAAATCGGCGAGCTCTACGAGCGGACATCGGTGCGATTTCCTTGGAGGAACGGAGACCTGCTCATGCTCGATAACATGTTGGTGGCCCACGCCCGTTCACCGTTTGCCGGGCCGCGGAAGATCGTCGTGGCCATGGGAGAGATGATCAATCAACGAGACGTGCAGACGGTGAGCGCCTAGAGGCATCATGCAATCAAGTATAGATGTGCAAGGATTCCGTCTTTCTCCCCAACAAAAACGCCTGTGGGCGCTTCAACAGAAATTCGGAACCTCCTGTGCGCAGGGGATCCTGGTGATTCGGGGCCTGCTGGACGTCGCCCACCTCGAATGGGCTGTGAACGCTACGGTGGCCAGGCACGAAGCGTTTCGGACCATGTTTTGTAAAGAACCAGGCGTAAAAGTACCGCTGCAAGTGATCGTTGAGGACAGCAAACCCGTCTGGGAAACCATCGAGCTGCAGGCTGAGGACGCGGCGACGCAGGCGGCGAAGCGGAAGGAGTTGCTGGAGGACCATCGCCGTCAGACGATCGATTGGGAGCGAGGACCGTTGCTCCGCTGCACCTTGTGCCGGCTGTCGGACCGCGAGCATTGGTTCCTCATGAGTCTGCCGGCCATATGTGCCGATGTCCGTACGCTACACAATCTGGCCGACGGGATCACCGCCGGGTACCGTGAATTTCCACGACAGGAAGCGGATCAGGAATTGGTCCAGTACGCGCAGTTTGCAGAATGGCAGAATGAGTTGCTCGAAGACGAAGATGCGGTCAAAGGCCGGCAGTTCTGGCGAGACATGTTCGCCGACTCGGCTCCGATCATTCTGCCGTTCGAGCATGCGGGAGAAGGAACCGCCGGATGGCTGACTGAGACTCTTGTTTGGGAGCTGGATCAAGAAGTCGTTTCATCGTTGCTGGTTTTGTCTGAACGGCGCGAGACGCCGCTCGCCGCGCTGATATTGGCGGCGTGGCAGACGGTGCTCAGCCGGGTCGGCGGCCGACGGGAATACCTCATGGCCATGCTCGGCGACGGCAGAAAATACGATGAGCTGGAGTCCGGGATGGGACTCTTCGCCAAATGGGTGCCGCTGCGGTGCCGGATCGATCCGGACAAATCGTTTCAGGACCTGGCGGCTGCAGTCGCGTCCGACCAGCACCACGCGCGGGAGTGGCAGGAGTACTTCGTGTGGGGCAGTGGGACGGAAACGGCCGACCCTTCAACGACGGAGTTGGTGGGATTTGAGTTCGAAACGACGAAGCCGCCCGCGGATGTCGCGGATACTGTCTTCTCATTTGAGCCGGAGTCCGTCCGCCTCGAGCCGCTCAAGTTGAGCTTGACCTGTATGAAGCGGAGCCGGTCGATCCAGTTACGTCTGCAGGCAGATGCGGGACTGATTCATGCGGCGATACTTCCGATCCTAAGCGAGGCCTTGACCGCGTTGCTCACCCGCGCTGCGGCGCAGCCGGAAACCAATGTCGGGCTGTTGCCTTTGCTGAGCGATTCCCAACGACACAGAGTGCTGCAAGCAGGCCGTGGTGCCAAGCATCCTGTCTCGGCCGATCGACCCCTTCAGAACCTCTTCGAACGTCAAGCAGAAGCGCGGCCCGATGCGGTTGCCGTCGTGTACGGCGACTGCCGCATGACTTACGCCGAATTGAACGCCAGGGCCAACCAGATTGCGCACGGTCTGAACCGGATGGGAGTCGGACGAGGCGCGCTGGTGGGATTGTGTGTCGAGCGCTCGATCGAAATGGTGGCGGGGTTGTTGGGCGTGCTCAAAGCGGGCGCCGCCTATGTGCCGCTCGATCCGGAGAATTCCCCGGCGCGCCTGACGTTCGAGGTCTCGCAAGCGGGAATCGCAGTGGTCCTGACGCAGGAACAATGGCGGTCGCGGTTGCCTGATTCCGTGGCGCTGCTGCGCTGTCTGGATTTCCATGACTGGACCTTCACGGAGGAGCCGTCAACCAATCCGGATCGGCCGGTTTACCCGATGGAATTGGCCTATGTGATCTATACCTCGGGATCGACCGGCGTCCCGAAAGGGGTGGCCGTCACCCATCTTGGAGTCTTGAACTACACGGATTTCATTTGCCGCGCGGTACGGGCAGAGGCGGATCTGCACTTTGCGACGGTCTCGACACTTGGCGCCGATCTCGGCAACACCGTGATCTTTGCGTCGCTCGCGTCCGGCGGTTGCCTGCATGTGATCGGATACGACACGGCCACGGACGGGCGGAAGTTCGGGGACTATTGCGCGAAGCATCCGATCGACGTGTTGAAAATTGTGCCGGCTCATTTCCAGACGCTGCTCGCCACGTCGGAAGGCGCCAAGGTCTTGCCTCGGCGGCTGCTTGTGCTGGGCGGGGATGTCTTGTCGCACGCGCTTGCCCACCAAGTGACGACTGCCGGCCGCTGCCGCGTGCTGAACCATTACGGACCGACGGAAGCGACGATCGGCTGCCTGACCTTTCCGTTCGAACCACGTCATGAAACGGCAAACCTCTCCGCAACCGTCCCGATCGGCCGTCCGATCGACAACGCGGAAGCCTATATTCTGGACGAGCGGCTCGATCCGATGCCGATCGGTGTACCGGGAGAACTCTACCTCGGCGGGGCGGGGCTGGCGCGCGGGTACCTTGGACGACCTGATCTCACGGCTCAACGATTCGTCCCTCACCCTCTGGCGTCGGAACCGGGAAGCCGTCTCTACAAGTCCGGTGATCTGGCACGAGTTCTACCGGACGGTACGGTTGAGTTTCTCGGGCGAACCGATTTTCAAATCAAGCTCCGCGGGTACCGCATCGAATTGGGCGAGATCGAGGCGCGTCTCACCGAACACTCCGGGATTCAACAAGCGGTCGTGACGGCCCGCGGGAACCAAACCGGCGAGAAGTACTTGGCCGCCTATATTGTGCCCCGTGATTCCTCCGGCGAGCCGGCAGGATGGCGTGAGTTTTTGAAGGAGCGGCTGCCGGACTATATGATTCCCACCGCGCTGGTCTGTCTGCCGGCGCTGCCGTTGAATCAGAACGGAAAAGTCGATCGGGCGCTCCTACCGGATCCTGAGGCGTATCTGGCGTCGAACCGCCGCTACGTAGCGCCGCGCAATCCGACGGAAGAAATGTTGGCGGGCATCTGGGAGACCATTCTGAAGCGGGACCGGATCGGGATTCATGACAACTTCTTCGATCTCGGCGGACATTCGTTGCTGGCGACGCAAGTGATGGCGCGGGTGCGCACGATCTTTCATGTGGAACTGCCGCTACGGACACTCTTCGAGGCGACGTCGGTGTCCCAATTGGCTGAAGCCGTGGAGTCGGCCCGCCTTCAGGCAGGAGGCACGGAAGTGCCGCCCGTTTCCAGAGTGGAGCGTGACGGACCGGTTCCGTTGTCCTTCGCCCAACAGCGTCTCTGGGTGTTGACACAACTGGAGCCGGATGGGGCCTCCTACAACTTGCCGATCGCGCTGCGGCTGTCAGGGACGTTGGATGCGGCGGCTCTGGAACGGAGTGTCAATGAACTGGTCGGTCGGCACGAAGTGCTGCGGACCACGGTCTCGCTGTCGGACGGCCAACCGGTACAAACCGTGACGCTCGCATCGTCGATGTCAGTGCCTCTTCTCGCGCTCGATCATTTGTCTGGATCCGAGCAGGAGGCGGCCGTATTGCGACTCGCAACGGCCGAAGCCCAGCGTCCATTCGAGCTGGCCTATGGCCCCATGCTTCGTGTCACGCTACTGAAACTCGACGCGGAGGAACACGTGCTGCTCTTGACGATGCACCACATCGTGTCCGACGCGTGGTCCTCGCACATTCTGGTGCGGGAAATGACCGAGCTGTATATCGCTCAGGTTCAAGGCAGACCGGCGTCTCTGCCCGAACTGCCGGCTCAATACGCGGATTTTGCGATCTGGCAGCGACAATGGTTGTCCGGCGCGCGATTGGATCGCCAAGTCGAGTACTGGAAAGAACGGCTGGCAAGTGCGCTCGAGCCGCTGAATCTGCCGATGGATCGTGCGCGACCACCGGTTCAGACTTCCCGCGGCGCATCGCTGACTCTCTCGTTGTCTCCTGAATTGTCCGCAGCCATGACCGAGCTCAGCCGGCATGAAGGTGTCACGCTGTTCATGACCCTGCTGACAGGATTCTATGCGTTGTTGTTCAGGTATACGGGTCGGCGGGACCTCATTGTCGGGTCTCCGATCGCCAACCGCACCCGTAGCGAGATCGAAGGGCTCATCGGTTTCTTCGTGAACACGCTGGCGTTGCGGGCTGACCTGTCGGGAACGCAGACGGTCCGCGAGCTCCTCGCGCTGGTTCGGCAGGTATGTCTCGGTGCCTATACACATCAGGACGTGCCGTTCGAAAAACTGGTCGAGGTGCTGCAGCCGGTGCGCGACGTCAGTTACTCGCCGATCTTCCAGGTCATGTTCGAGCTGCAAAACGCCCCCGTATCGGAACTGGACATACCAGGACTTCACATCGATACCGTGGATGTGGAATCGCTGACGGCCAAGTTCGATCTGACCCTGACACTGTGCGAAACCGACAGTGGGCTGACCGCATCGATGGAGTACAACACCGACCTGTTTTCCGCCGACAGCGTCATGCGCATGCTCCAACACTATGAACTGATCCTGCGAGACATGGCCGCGAAACCCGACGCGACAATCGAGGAGTTGCGCCTATTGACCGGTGAGGAAGAGCACCGCTTGTTGACGGACTGGAACGTGGGACCCTGCCTTTCGGTACCGGATCGGTCGTTTGTTCAGTTATTCGAAGCACAAGTGTCGGCGACACCGGACAGCGTGGCGGCCGTCTGGTTGGATCGCCGTGTGACGTATGATGAATTGAATCGCCGGGCCAACCGAGTCGCCCACGCGTTGCTGCTCGAAGGAGTGGGGCCCGAAACGGCCGTGGCGCTCTTGGGCGACCGAGATTTGGATTTTCTCACGATGTTGTTGGGAGTTCTCAAGGCGGGGGGCATTTATGTACCGCTCGACGCAGGGCACCCGGATCTTCGGCTGGTGCATATGCTCGGCGAAAGCCGCGCCCGTGTGCTGTTGGCCACGGAGACCTATCGGCAGCGTGTGAACCCGCTGGTGGAAGAGCTTGCAAAGAACTCAAGGCCGATTCTGCTGACGATGGAGGAGATTCAGTCGTCGGTGAAGCAGGATTGCAATCCCGGTATCCCGTGGCATGCCGCGCAAACCGTCTATGTGATCTATACCTCCGGCTCCACGGGAATGCCCAAGGGCGCGATGGTCGAGCATCGCGGAATGCTCAATCATTTGTGGGGTAAGGTGACGACGCTTCGGTTGACGGCCGCCGACGTGATCGCTCAGACGGCCTCCCAGTGTTTCGACATTTCCGTATGGCAATTTCTCGCGCCGCTCTTGTGCGGGGGACGCGTGTGCATCGTTCCCGACGAGATCGCTCATGACCCGGCGCGGCTCCTGCGCCACGCGGAAGCGGCGGGCGTCACGATCCTCGAAACTGTGCCTGCGCTGCTGCACGGCATGCTCGACATGGAAGCCGATGCGGACAATCGCGAGCCTGAACTCAAACGACTGCGGATGGTGCTGCCGACGGGAGAGGCGCTGTCTGGGCAACTGTGTTGCCGCTGGCTCGCGCGCTATCCGTCGATTCCGCTGGTCAATGCCTATGGCCCGGCGGAATGTGCGGACGATGTGGCTCTGCATCAGATCTTCGAAAGTCCAAACGGGGAGGCCGCCTTTATGCCGGTCGGCAGACCCGTGCCCAACCTCGAGCTCTATGTGCTGTCATCGTCTCTCAAGCCGCTGCCGGTTGGTGTCGCGGGAGAATTATGTGTGGCGGGAGCAGGTGTCGGCAGGGGCTACCTGTTGAATCCGGCCAAGACGGCCGAAGTATTTGTGCCTCACCCCTTCGCGAAAGAGCCAGGCGCCCGCCTGTATCGCACCGGCGACATGGCCCATCATCTGCCGAACGGTGTCATTCAGTTCATCGGCCGGATGGATCATCAGGTCAAAGTGCGTGGGTTTAGAATCGAGCTGGGTGAAATCGAGTCGCAACTCCTTGCGCACCCGGACGTGCATGAGGCTGCAGTCGTGACGAGTGAAGATGCCAGGGGAGACAAACGGCTCGTCGCGTATGCGGCGGGACGCGCGTCCAGCGAAGCCCTGCGCGAGTTTTTACGCGGGCGATTGCCGGAGTATATGGTGCCGTCCGTTATCGTCGTGTTGGAGTCGCTGCCCCGCAACGCCAATGGCAAGCTGGATCGCCGCGCATTGCCGGTCCCGGCTGGCCGGGATCCGCAACAGGCGTTCGTGGCACCCCGCACGGATATGGAAGCAAGGTTTGCACGCGAGTGGGCGGAGGTGCTCGGTCTGCCGCACGTGGGCATTCATGACAACTTTTTCGATCTCGGTGGCCACTCATTGACTGCGGTACAGCTGGTGTCCCGTATCCAACGGATGATCGGGAACCCGATCGCCCTGCTGGATCTGTTCCAAGCTCCAACAGTCGCGGGCTTGGCGCAACGGATCTCCGGTCAAGCCGAAGCGGCGTCTTCTCCGTTCGTGGTGTTTCAAGCCGGACGTGGTGGCGCGCCGCTGTTCTGTTTCGATCCGACGGGGACGCACGTCTCCGCTTATCAACCACTCGCCTATGCGTTGGGTGAAGACCGGCCCGTCTACGGATTGGCCTTGAGCTGGATCTTCTCGGAACCGTGGAATGCCCTGTCGATGGACCTGATCGCGGCGCGCTACACCGCCATCATCCGCGAGCGACAACCGGACGGGCCGTATCATCTTCTCGGATGGTCCAATGGAGGGGCCGTCGCCTTGGCTGTGGGGCGTTTACTCGAGCAGCAGGGGCAGTCCCTCGCATTTCTGGGCATTCTGGATACACAACCACAGGCGGCATCCGAGTCTACGGCCTCGGTTAGTGAGGAGCTGGACCATTATATCCAGGGCGACCGCAGGGAGGCCTTCCTGGTGCTGCCAGAGGCCGAACGGCAGGCGTTGAAGGACGAGCTGGCGCGGTTGAGCGAGGAAGAGCGGGTGGAACATGCGATTCGATGGGCTCAAGACCGCAAGCTGCTGTCCCGGGAAGAGTCCGACGCGTCCATCGACGCGCTGAAGGTCGGCTACGCCTTGGACCGGGAGACAGTCAGAATTCTGAACGCTGTTGTGCAGGATCCCTTACGGGCGCCGATCCATGCCTGGTGGACCAGCGCAACCCTGAGCAAATTCGGAGCAGCGCCGGTCGACTGGTCACGGTGTACCAACGGTCTTGTAGAAATAGGAACGGTTCTCGGCGAACACACGGATGCGGTCCGGAGCGTTCAGGTCCATCAGCAGATCGGTGAAATTCTATCGCGATTCGATGGAGTCCCGCAGCGTCGCTGACGGCAGGTCCGTTGCGTAACGAGGAGCCGCCCGCGAAGATACGATGGCGCCGCGGGCGCACGAAAGGAGCCACATGGAGTACGAGCCCGATACCAACGAGAAATTCAAGATTGTGATGAACACCTACCGGGTATTTGGATTCTATGAAACAGTCAAGGAAGTCATTCTATACCTTCTGAGCCAAAAGCCAGCCGATGATTTTGACCGGAAGTATGGAGTTGCGACCTCGGGGGTTACTGAGTCCTCCGAGGCCGGTATCACCGATGAAACGGCGAGGAGCTTGGCGGTCGGGTATGTGCCGACGAGAGAGGTCGTGATCCGGCATATTCTGGAAAACACGACGAAGGGACTCGATCTCCAGCAGTATTCCTTCGTGGATCTGGGATGCGGGAAAGGCCGCGCGTTGATCGTCGCCGCTCAATTGCCGTTTAAGGAGGTGATCGGCGTCGAGCTGTCTCCATTGCACTGCGAAGTGGCGACGGCCAATGTCGAGGGCTATCTGTCGAACGGGCGACATCCTGTGCAGTGCAGGAATGTCAGGGTGGACTGCATCAATGCGGCGGACTTTAAGTTTCCCGACACCGATCTGCTCATTTACATGTACCGGCCCTTCCTCGGACCCGTGTTCAAAGAGGTCGCCGAGAACATGCGCCGGTTCCAAGCCGTGACGGGGCACCGTGTTCTGATCGCTTACTCCTGTCCGGTCGAAGAACTGATGCTCCAGGAATACGCCGGCTTCGTAAAACGAACCGAGTACCAAGTGATCTCAATGGACTACTCATGGAGTCTGTGGGAGTGCCAAGCCGAAGAGACGCCGGTGCTTTCATTGAGTGAGGCGCATTGATCATTCCTTGCAGGTGAGCGAACTCTAGACCGGGTGCCCGAGCGACGTCCTATCAGGCGACGTCCTTGCGCTTCAGCAAGTTTGCGAGATGGGCGAAGGGTGTGAAGGTCGAAGGCCGTTCCTGCTCACGGCTCGGCGGTGTCTCACCAGGTGTGTCAGCGACCAAATATCGCTGGTGCTCGTTGTCATGACAGTAGAGACACAGCAGCTCCCAGTTGCTGCCGTCGAGCGGATTGTTGTCGTGATTGTGATCCTTGTGATGGACGGTGAGCTGGCTCAGCTTTTTGCCGTCAAATTCTCGTCCGCAGTGCGCGCAAATCCATGGAAAGAGTTTGAGCGCTCGGGCCCGATACGTGTCTTCGTGATGCGGTGAGTGCTTCCGTCCCATGAGAGCCTCCGTAAGAAGGGCGACTCGTCACAGAGGTATTGTACACCAAGGCTGCGAAACCTCGCCATGCCCTGCGGAATCGATTCCTGGCACGGTTTCTTCGTCTCACGTCAAGGTTCAAGGCTCCCCATGGGCCGGGAACCATTTCACTCATTTCAGTGCGGCAACCTGCCTGATGGTGAAGATCCCCACACCTCTCGTAATAGTGATTTGGCCCATTCGGCTCAAGCGGGAGATTTCGGAAAACAGTTCGTTCCAGGTAAATTGCGGCAGGCGAGTCACCAAGGTCTCGAACTCGCATTCAGAGGAACCTTGGAGCGATTCGAGAATCCGGCCGGTAATAGGCTTCTGCTCTCCCATCGCGACTCCTTCCTGTTTGAGTTGACCGATCTAAGACTATCTTGCCGAAGATGCACGGGACGATTCTGACGTTGGAGCAGCGGGGCTTGAACGATCGTTCGCCTAAACGAGGCAGAGATGCGCGAAGATGAACCGACGGCGTAGCAGAAACGCCTTACGTGTATGCTACGCGCCAGTAGGTAACGCCGTCAAGCCGCCAGGAACTGTTGCTCGAGACTGGTTTCCGCAGGAAAGATATCCATAGATATTCCAGAGCCTCTTATCCGTCATATGCAAGGCCGTCCAACCTGTTTCGATCTTGACCTTGGGAGAGACCATAAAAGAAGGTTGGAAACCATTGCCCTGATCGAGTTCCTGAGAGATACTAGCGCCCAATCGAGGAGAGACGGATTTCTCGGGAATGGTCGGAAGCAATGCGGAGGAGCTATGAGAGAGAAGAGAGGGAAGGGAAAGGGAGAAGAAGACGTAGATATGACGGCTGAAGTACATGGGGGAAGCGATCCCTTTCAACGCCTGCTCAGACTGATGTTCAAGGCGCATCCGTGGCACGGCGTATCCATCGGGCAAGAAGCCCCGGATGTAGTCACCGCCTACATCGAAATCGTCCCGACCGACACGGTCAAATATGAAGTGGACAAGAGCAGCGGCTTCCTCAAGGTGGATCGGCCGCAGCGGTTTTCCAACTTCTGCCCGGTCTATTATGGACTGATTCCGCAGACCTATTCCGGAGAGCAGGTGGCCGCCATCTTCGCCAGGCGAGCCCGCCGCAAGGACATGGTGGGAGACGGCGATCCGCTCGATATCTGCGTGTTGTCGGAGAAGAGCATTCCGCACAGCGACATCCTGCTGACGGCGCTCCCGATCGGCGGATTGAGCCTGGCCGACGGCGGCGACGCAGACGACAAGATCATCGCCGTGATGCGGGACGATGCCGTGTACGGCAACTTTACGGACATTTCACAATGTCCGGCGGCGCTCATGGATCGCTTGCAACACTATTTTCTGACGTATAAAAGCGCTCCCGGAACGACACATCACAAGGTGGAAATCACCAGCGTGTACGGACGTGAAGAAGCGTTGAAGGTCATCCGTGCCAGCCACGCCGACTACAGGGCGAAGTATCCTGAACTGAGTTCCTTGTGGCCGAAGAAGTTGTAGTGTGGGAGGATTTCAATGACGCAGCCGTGTGGAGCGTCCCGCTGCATGTGGACTAGCCCGCACTGAATGTGAAAGTCTCGGTCACTCCGGAAGAATCTTGCTCCGGCTGGCGGAAAACGTCGATACCTGTCAATGTGACAACCGCTCGCGGCGCACCAAGCTTGCCAAGCGAAGGTGCATATCGTTGCGCGATTGCAACGGTGCCGCTGTGAAACCGGTTTCTTCTTTGCAAATCAATGCCTGGTTATCCTTGACGGATCAGCATGATCTCGTTGCGACGCGACGGGTCTGAAACTCTTGTCCTCATCCGAGGTTGTGTTCTGCCAAGAGGCACCCATGGTAGACTCATGGTTGCTGTCTCAACGGCATCGATGGCGAGCTGAGAGGCAAGGCCATCGTGAAAAGATGCATCGACATCGCCGTTGAGTCGTCCTCGCAGGCAAGCATCCACAAAACTTCGCATCATGATGTTCAGAGAACTGGGAGCGTCATTACAAGCCTCGCTCGGCAAAGGCAAAACTTCCCAGTGCGGGCTCGAAGGACGTGCCACGCGCAAAATGTCAATGCTGCCCCTGCTGAGCGAGGCCCGTAGCGCTCCTTCATGCCCAATGACCTCGATATGAGACTTCTCTCCACACCATGGCATGACACGGCTGGCGAACCATTGGCCATTGATGCCGTGCTCGTGGGTAAACCATGCCGCCGCAAGATCGTCTGTTTCTATAACCGGAGATTCGCTACGACTGCCCACCTTCCTGCGCGGGACATGCTCGAAAAACCCC
Organism: Nitrospira sp.; assembly: GCA_024760525.1. NCBI lineage: Bacteria > Pseudomonadati > Nitrospirota > Nitrospiria > Nitrospirales > Nitrospiraceae > Nitrospira > Nitrospira sp. The sequence continues at coordinate 2,226,235 of CP060499.1, read as the reverse complement.
ATAGCTGACTTGATGGGACCAAACAGGTACCGTGCAAGGTCAAAAAGATGCGGTCCCATATCATAGAGTACTCCGCCACCACCCAGAGCGCGCACACCTCGAAATCCGAGAGAAGAAGCGGAGTGGAGACCGTCCCAGCTGTTATGGTGAGCCCGTAGGTGGTACGGCACGCCGATGTCTCCCCGGTGTATCCGACGCCGCAACTCTTGCACTCCATAGAGATATCGATAGGTGAATCCTACCTGATGAACCTTTCCACTCTTCTCTGCGGTGCGAACCATCTGCTGTGCCTGGGCGACATTCATAGCTATCGGTTTTTCACAGAAGACATGTTTCCCTGAAGCAAATGCAGCTCTCGCTTGTTCGGCATGTTCGCTGTTGGGCGTAACGATCGTTATCGCGTCAAGATCTGGTCGGGCGCACAATTCATGATAATCGGTGTACACTGCGGGAATATTGAACTGGTTTGCGAGGAATCGTAGTCGTTCCTTTCGACGCCCGCAAATTGCCACTACTCTGGCCTGAGGGTGGGATTGAAGCCCTGGGACATGGCACTGCTCAGCAAATGCCCCGGTTCCGATCACACCGATGCGGAGTATTCTTTCTCTTCCTGCCATCATCCATTCGCTATTCTGTGCATTTCGCCATATCCTCAATTAAGCCCATAAGCGCTGCTTCCATCCTGGATGGTGGTGGGAGCACAACCCATACCAGCGCAACATGACAGCGCGGGGATGTTCGCTTCACTAAGTGGTTGATATATTGTCATCAGAATAAAAAAATTGAGTGGTTTTTAGGTAGTAGGATGTAGTCGTCCGTAGTGCATTCCATACACCTTCATCTTCCACTCCAACACTGGCAACAAGGTTGCAACCAGACAGCTTTTCAAACGCCTACAATTGGTTTAGAGATAGTCGATGATGATACGAACTTACAGCCGATCCAGGGCATGACAACAAGAATGGATTGTACGCGCTATGAGAGAGTTGGAAACCTGGGAAGTCTCCTAGTCTCATCTGTTATGCGGGGACATGAGAACAAGCTCCGACTGTTTGTGATTCTGGGTAACAAAAAGGACACTCCGCCGTGCTGACTGCATGCTCGTTTCTCCCGCTATCGGGTTGTGTATGCTCATAAAGGAGGACTTCATGAATCGATGGGTGAAGATGGTGGTCTGTGTTATGGCACTGATTGTTAGTTTCGGGCTTGCCGGAATGCCGACGATGGTGTCGGCGGATGAACCGACCGTGGACTTGAACAGCCCCGATGCCATCAAGTCGGCGCTTGAGCAACAGGTCGGAAAGCGGGTGAAGGTCAAGTTGGAATCAGGCCATGACCTGGACGGTAAAGTCGCGAAGGTCGGCTCCCACGCGGTTCAACTGACGGAGCTGGCGGGGATGGAATTCTTCGACGCCACGGTCAAGCTGGAGGAAATTGCCGCGGTCATCGTGAAGGTCCGCACGAAGTGAGAGAGTAAGTGAAGACGAGCCGTTAAACGGATCGGTCACGGCTGTCGCTAAGCGCTACGCGTCTCTAATTCCCGATTCTTGCGAGCGCTCAGGAACTGGATGAGGGGGATACGCAATGTGCGATTGAGGCGCTGGCGCGATTGCAGCGGCAGCTGCACGAATTCAATCCCGCATTCATTTCCCTGCACCCAGGTTACCCGGCCGAGTTCAATAGGTAATGCGGAGGTCTCATCGGGCAAGAGCAGGCTCACTCTCACGTTGCTGCCGAGGGGCAATTTCCGATCGCATTCCATCGCACAACCGTGCATCGAGAGGTTCCGGACCGTGCCCTCATCGACGAACGACTCGCCGCCGATAATCAGTGAAGCATGGAAGGGATACCGTTGGTAGGTTCTCTTATGAGAAAAGCGCGCCATCATCATCTCCCTATGATGACGCCGATTGTATCCCGTCACGACTCGTCGCGGTATCCTACATTGGGAGGGCGCGGGGCGATAACGATGGAGCACCATGGTCCCGTCGTGTCGGAGCCGTCACCATTCACAATGTGCACGTGAGTATGGTACACTCACCCCAGATAAATTCTAATCCTCGCGCTCTTCCCTCCTGGTTCCGTCCCTGCGCGATTGAAGTGATCGGTGTGCAGTAAGGTCGTCGGGCAAAGGCCTTTGTTGTCAGCCATCACGCCCCGGACCGGTGCGTCGTGTGCGCTCGAGGCTAAGGAGAAAAACCGTGATGAAGCAGAACCCATCTACATCTGAGAACCGTTGGGTCCGAATCCCGGACGGCACGAAAGTGCGTCATCGATCCGAAGCCTATGAAGGCATCATTGACGGGTTGACTGAAATCGTGTCCAATTCGGAGCGCAACCCTGACGGGAAGACGCAGTATCGCGTGAATGTGGGTGACAGCACGCGATTGCTCGTATCGGAGAACCATCTCAATATCCTGCTCGATCAGGATAATTTGATTCTGGTCGGCCGCGAATCCGAAGTGTATCGTCGGTCCGTCACCGACCGGCTGCGGGCGGTCTTCGCGGAAGATCGGTTTGTAAGAATCGGCAGAAAGGGTTCCGTATTACCCAGCGAGTAACGCGATCCCAAAACCTGATCGCGCATTTTCTGCGATTGAGATTGTTGGAATCGGAGAGGAGTCAAGAATATGTCCTGGGGGACCAAAGCCTCACCTAGACGAAAACGGGCCATTCGTAGAACAAGGGTTCACTGGGATCTGCTGGGACTTCAAGACCCGGCGCGCATATCGTCCGCACCCTCGATCGAAGACATTCGCCGTCAGATTATCTCAGCGTCAAGCCACGGTTTAAGTCCCGATACGCTCTCTCGTTCTCATGTGAACGGTCCATCCCGTAAAAAGGTTGTCAAGGCATCCGGATCAACTCGAAAAGGCGGGGCCCTTTCGTAGGTCACTCGCGCGCAGCTACGCCATAGCTGAAGGAGGGCATCATCGGAGGACCAGGTAAAGTTACGCTTGCAAAACGAGACCGTGAAAAAGCCCGTGTTCAGAAGCAGCGTGAAAAAGAAGAGCGCCGCGCGCTGCGCAAAGCCAATAAACGCGACCGACCCGATCAAGAGGGGGAAGACCCGGATCTCGCCGGTTTGCGATGGGGTCCTCAACCTCCGCTTTATTGAAGGTCTCCGGCCGCCGAGAAGGTTGCGTCGGCGTGTGATCCAACGCGAACCGTTCGACAGCAAGTCGATACGAAGCCAATAAGGGTGCCGCTCTCGGTTTGCCGATGGGCATGACGCTCTGTTGTGCCGACAATCTCGACCGCTTCCATTCTTAGAACCCTATTCCAAACAACGCTCCAGCGCCGGCCGTGACGGCCATGGCCAAGGCACCCCAGAGAGTAACTCGCGCGGCACCCCTCATGACCGGCGCGCCGCCTGCCTTTGCGGCCAGCGAGCCGAGTAATGCGAGAAAGAGGAGTGAGCTGCCTGACACGGCCCACAGCATCATCGATCTCGGCGCCGCCGCGACAATCAGGAGAGGAAGGAGTGCGCCAACTGAAAACGTGCCGGCCGACGCGAGCGCCGCTTGAACCGGTCGAGCAGCCGCTGTGTCAGTAAGACCCAGCTCTTCACGGCTATGTGCGCCCAGTGCATCATGGGCCATCAATTGGGTTGTGACAGCGGAAGCGAGGCTGGGATCAAGTCCGCGCGCGACATACATAGCGGCCATTTCCGCGTGTTCCCGCTCTGGATCAGCGGCCAATTCCGTCTGTTCCCGATTCAGATCGGCCCGTTCGGTATCGGCTTGCGAACTGACCGAAATATACTCCCCGGCCGCCATGGACATGGCGCCGGCAACAAGTCCGGCCACACCGGCAATGACGATGCTCTGTGAACTTGCTCCTGCCGCCGCTACGCCCAATACGAGACTGGCTGTGGACACAATGCCGTCATTCGCGCCAAGCACCGCTGCGCGCAGCCAGCCGGCGCGATGAATCCTGTGCGGCTCGAAGTGTTTCACCATGCCGGTTTCTTGGCGTGAAAACATTGGAAAGAGTGCTTTCGGATCAGCACGTGGCCGAGGTTATGGTTTCATGGCAGAAAACCGTAGGCGAATGTAATCTGCATGCCAATCGCCGTCGGCATCGCGGAGCATGGGCATTAATACGGCGGTGACTTCGGAAATGAACTCCGGTCTTTCGTCGATGGGCAATGCCGATACGTAGGGCTGCGCAAATGTCTCAAGCCAGGCGCGAATCCCCTTGGGAAGGTGAGTGCGGCGGGGAATGAGGGCAAGGCTCATGACGACAAAACCCTTCGCTGTAAGCAGTGCTCCGTATTCTTCCGGGCGAGGGAAATACCAAGGATTGAGCGCCTCGATGTTTCGCGAATGGAGCGCAGACTCGAGTGCATTCACAATGGCATTGACGTTGCCGTATCCACCGAACTCACCGACAAAACGCCCACCGCCTTTGAGCGCCTCCCAGGCGCCGCTGATAGCCAGATCGGGTTGTTGCACCCAGTGGAGTGCGGCGTTCGAAAACACGGCGTCAAATTCATTCCTGAAGGACATCATGCGCGCGTCCATCACCTGAGCATCTAGTCCCAGCGATCGGGCCGCAGCGACCATATCCGGGCTTGCATCGATCCCGACCACCGCGCACCCACATTCCACGAATCTACGGGTCAGCACACCATCACCACAGCCGAGATCAAGGACGCGCTCTCCCGGTTTCGGGGACAGTAGCTCCAGCACGGGCATGCCGAGATCCGAGACAAACCGGGCGTTCGCGGCGTATTGAGCGGGATGCCAATCTTGCATATGTGATGAAGGCATGAAACCTCCGAGAAGAATCGGCCTCAGTCAACCATGATCGATCAGTCTACTGAAAAGCCCGAGGTATAGCCATTCAGAAGGCATGATCTTGGTCAAGAAAAGGGTTAGCCCGACCCACAAACCTCTCTTGGTGGTCTCGTACGAGGTCAGCAACACCATCACCATTTTCGAGATTCAAAAGGATGGCGGTGACGACGACAACGACGAGGATGACGAGGACAACGTAGACTAAGACGTCATGTGAGGCTGGGAGGCCTGCGGCGCGAATTGCCGCAGGAATTGGAAATTCCGGCACCTTTATCTTGGCATTAAGCAGTTATGAATGCGGTTCGTCAGCGTCAGCGGCCGGCCAGTAATAGGTGTCGGGTGTAGACCGTGCGCCATAGATCGCCTGACCCACTCGCACGATCGTGGCGCCTTCTTCGAGGGCGATCTCGTAGTCACCGGACATGCCCATCGAGAGTTCGTCCAGCACGATCCCATCCGGCGCTTCCTGGCGTAGCCGGTCGCGCAGTTCGCGCAACAGCACGAAGCATCGGCGCACCCGCACGGCATCGGCGGACAGGAGTGCCAGCGTCATGAAACCGCGTACACGCAGCGACGAGAATGCCGGCAGAGCCTGCAGGAAGGCAGCCACCTCGTCAGGAGGTAGGCCATACTTGCTGGACTCGTCTGAGGTATTGACCTGCACGAACACATCCAGCGCGCGGCCTTCGGCCTGCAATCGCCGATCTAGTGCCTCGGCCACACGTAGGCTGTCGAGTGCCTGAAATTCGGCAGCGAAACGTGCCACCAACTTGGCCTTATTGGTCTGTAAATGACCGATCACCGACCAGCGCAGGTCAGCGAGGTCGGCCATGGCGTTCCATTTGCGATGCGCCTCTTGAACCTTGTTTTCGCCGAGCAGGCGGCAGCCTGCAGCATAGGACATGCGAATGCGCTCCTCATCCACGGTCTTGCTCACGGGCAGCAACCGCACACTCGCAGGATCGCGCCCGGCTCGCTGGCATGCCGCTGCGATGCGTGCATGGACGGCCGCGAGATTGCGACGGAAGTCTTCCACGGATTCAGCCCTCGGCCAGCGGCCGTGTTGTTCGTGTAAGGTCGGCTTGGAGTCGGCATGACCTGCGTTCATAGTATGGGCCTCGCTACGAGATAATTGAGGGCACTCAGAAAATCCAAGGATGTCTGGATTGATGTAACATTGTCTTAACGAGAAAAAAAGAGGACAGCCTGGGCTGTCCTCTTTTTTCTCCCGCCTTTGGTTCGCTCGCAGCCTGGCCGGAGAACGTATTCCAGCAAGAAGTGAAGAGGAGTCTGCTAGAACCTCGATGCCGTCAGCGTCACGTCGGTGTCCGGCCATGCCCGGCGGAAGCGCGCTTCCGCTGTGGCCGCTTCGGCGTCCTTCCCTTGCTTACGGAGCGCCTGCGCGAGGCCGAACAGAGACCAGCCGTTCTCGGGGAAGCGGCGAAGGTCCTCGCGATACACCTTTTCGGCCTCGGCATGTTGGCCCGCCTTGATCAGCGCGACCCCGAGCGAGTGCCGAATCGGGTAGTACCACTTGGGCGGCTCGAAGTACAGTCCTCCGTCCTCGATCCTGGCCGCTTCACGGAAGTGGCTGATGCCGGTATCGAGGTCGCCTCGGCGTGTCGCAATCTCGCCGGACAGCGCATGCACGGCGATCGAAAGCGCAGTCTTGCCTTCGGCGCCTTCGGCCGTCGCGGCATCGGCCGCCGTCACCGTATCGAGCGCGGCTTGCGCCTCGGGCCACTCTCCTTTGGCGGCGTGCGCCACGCCGCGGGCATAAGAGGCCATGGCATATGAAAAGCGGATGTCTTCTGGCGGTAGGGGCGCGGCGAGCACCTCGTCCCATCTCCCGAACGTCGTGAGCGTGAGCGCATGGTACGGCAGCATCTCTTGCAGCATCCCGACCTGGCGCGCAGCGTCGAGGTTCACCTTGGAAGTGAGCGTATTGGACGCCTCAAGCGCCTGCGCACTGCGCCCCGCCATCGTGGAGGCAAAAGCGAGGAAGTGAATGTTATGCGGGTAGTAGGCGAGCGGATAGACGCCCATCGGATGCTGTCCGTCGATGAACACCTCGTCGCTGTGAATGGCATGGTGATTGGCCTGCACGGCGTCGTTCCATCGTCCGACGCGGATATAAATATGCGCGGGCATGTGGACCATGTGTCCTTCACCCGGCATGAGCCGAGCGAGCCGTTCGGCGCACGGCACCGCGGCCTTCGGATTCACGGCTTCGACTGCGTGGATGTAGTAATGACAGGCGCCGGGGTGATTGGGGTTGCCTGAGATCACTCTCTCGAGCTGGCGGACGATTTCCTTCGTGCCGGGGTGGGGAGTCCCGTCGGGTTGCCAGTAGTTCCATGGGCGAAGGTCCATCAGCGATTCCGCATACAGGGTCGCGGCGTCGAGGTCTTTGGGGTAGGTCTTGGTGATCTGCCCCATCGCATGCGAATACGAGGTATCCAACCGGGCGCGATCGGCCGGTGGGTCCGCCTCGTAGCGTTGCGCGAGCGCCTCGATGTATGCGCGCTCAGGCGCTGTTGCGTGGGATTTGAGCGCCAGCGCTTTCTGCACCGCCGCATAGGCGGCGATTCCGCTCGCCGAATCCATGGGTGCGTTGACGTGCGGCCCATAGGCGAGCGCAATCCCCCAGTAGCACATGGCACAGGTGGGATCGAGCTCTGCGGCGCGAGTGAAGGAGCGGATGGCTTCAGCATGATTGAACCCGTACACGAATCGCAGGCCCTGGTCGAAATACTTCTGCGTGGCCGGCACTCGAGTGGAGATACGTTTGTGATGAGAGCCGAGGTCCGTATAAAGGGGGACCGTGCCGGAAGGGTTCGGGGGCGCGGATGCCTCCGTCGGCTCTGTGGCCAAGCTGAGGGCGGCGCCGGCAAGCAAAGTTGCCGCGGCGAATCCACTGATGCAGGCGGACTTCATGACATGCCACCTTCCGCTCCCGGGCGCGGAACGCAATGGGTCGGACCGTCGGATGGCACTTGTGAGATGAGCTATCCTATCGCGGACAGACCCGCAGGTGAAGCCCGACATTCGCTTCATACGCGTCTTCGAATGGTGCACATCGGTTAATGGCTGAGTGGTCGTCATCTTCGTTCTCCTTTGTAGGTTTGATCGCTTCGTTCAGTTCACCACGACAGTTTCCACTATAAAGCGTGTTAGTGTTGCTGTCTTATCCGGGAGTCTGGTTCTCTTAACAGGTGTGCCAGCTTGTTTCCCTTGCTTTAGTGTAGGAACGTGTTTCTCGAAACGCCTGAATGACCCCGGCTGAGTTTCTACAGCAGCATAAAACCGGAACGAGGGAACTATTGAACGTTCAACAACGTAGAATCAGGTGAGCGGAAAGGAATGGCGGAATCACTCGCAGGAGAATAGCTGCTTGCAGCTCGCTTCGCACGTGCTCTTGTGCTCGTCGCACTGAGTCAGGCAGGCGTCGTCACCCAGACACCGACTCCGGCATCTCAGATTATCGGCTGCACATGTGCCCCGGCACTGCCGGCATCGCATGTCCTCTGCGACCATCACGCCGTCGTGGGAGAGCCGTTGCGCGCTCATTCCCTCAACACATTGCTCCACGGACCTTATGACCTGAGACGGGCCTTCGAGGGAGACGATGATCTCCGCATTCTGCTGCGCCCACGCCGCTCCCGCATGACTCACGATCAACAACGCGAGGAGGCAGCCAAAGCGTCCACTAGTCAGTTGCTTCATGATTCGACAGGGGGGTCCAAGTTGGTGATGCTCCATGACGCACAAGTCTGGCGATGTGCCGAGGCCAAATGCTTCCTGGACGTTTAAATATTGAACCAGCCTGAGTATGTCCGCAATAACGCATTGGGATGCGCATTCATGACGTCGAACATGTCGGTCTGCAAACATGCGGTCGAATCATAGCAACACAGCGCAATGAAGGGGTATTCAGCGATGAGGTCCGTGGCTTGGTGCTCATAGACCATAAAAGTCCGGCGTGATGCTTCAGTGAGAAATGGCCCCGGCCCGCCGACAGCACGCACACTCGAAAACCCAAGCTTCCGCGCCATAGGGGATAGGGCGATGAGCCGCCATAAGGAATCGGCCACATCGAATGCGCCATGGGAAAACCAACAGTCTTTCGCGGACAGGATCTGTAACTGCGCAGCGGCTTGCAGCACCCGGCCGTTCAAACCATGATGCCGCAGTTCATCGAGGGCTAACGGAATGGTCAACGGAGGCGGGAGAACCCAAATGCAGAACTCGTTCTCGGTCAAGCCTGCTTTCAGAAAGGAAGCGGTCACTTGTAAAAACTCGTCGGGCCGCCGATAGAATAAACAGAGATGGGATCCTAGGGGAATTTCATGAGTGCCACGAATACCACTGGCAGGCATGGAGGCTACCTCCATATGTCATCGTTCACGACCATCGCACATCTGAGCGCCGACCTTGTCGTTCCTCAATCCTACAGAGAAATGCTATCGGATTTATTCTTCTGATACAAGCAACCGTTTCGAGAGAAACAGTCTCTCGACGGTGATGCGTATTGTGCTCTCACTGCATTTCCGGACAACCGGACGGTATGAATCCGATCGATACATCCTAGGATCATTTTGTATTCACTGAATCAAAGTTGATTCTGCCGATGCCGATGGAACTCCGCGACAATACTGCATTGTCTTTCAGGCGCATTACTTGCCTCTGTGAACGTCAGCACCATATCCGCATTAAGATCCTTTCTGGAACCATGAGAGTTTCTTCAATAATGAAAGCCGCGGGGTGAAGGCCGCCTGTTGGGATACGACCAGCCGGGACAGACGTCATCATCGTCAAGACCTCACTGCAGCGTTACACCATTTCACACTGAAATCGCACATGAGTACGTGTGCGTGCTGCCTCCTTGGAGAGCAGTGTATGAGACCGTTTGATCTGAACTATTGGGTGAACCGATGCTTATCCCTGTAACAACCAGCGCCGAAGTCCATTGGTTTTGCGAAGGGCCGATTCCTGAGAACCTGATGATCTGGTTCAAGCGAAGCAAATTGATGTTCGAGGATTCCAAACACGACCACCTCTATTTGGCATTCAATCACGCAACCCCTGTCGGCTTTGCGCTCCGGGAAGGATCGCTCGATGTGGAGTCGCTTCAGAAATCATCGGATCTTCATCGTTTTACCGAGCGCACCCACGCACGCATACACCTTTGGCTGAAGTGGTCGCATGAGGCCTCGAAGCTGGATGAGGATGTCCGTGCTCTATTCGAAAACGATCGGTGGGTGAAGGTTCGCACGCAACGCCGTCTCAGGAAGTTTTCTCTCGACCAGGGAACGCTGAGTGAAGTGCGTGGAAATGACTCCAGCCCGCAGACGGCCTGTCATATTGAACTCACAAATGTGGAATTGGGCGCCAGAAAGTTTTGGAGCCTCGGATTCGAGTCGTTCGGGCATGCCAACCAGGTTGAAGAAACATTGAGGACCGTTTCTGCCTATTGTTTCTCAGAACGAGATTCACCCCTGAAGCGTTCGTTGAACGGGGCTCAGTCGCTCCCATACCCGGAATGGATTCTCAGTGTACGTCCCAGGCCTTCTCAGCCTTCCAGCAACAGGGATGGAGGTGAGATCAGCACTGGTACCCGGCTTGTCGGCAACGCTCGAAGACAACTGAACGAAATACGAAGCGAATTGCTGGAAGATCTCCCCCACAAGTACGACCGTTCTCTCAGCAAAGAGGAGTTGGGAGCAATAATAGGACGGAAAATTTAGAGGTCGGCCCACTTGTCCCCTCTGCCCGGCGCGAGCCTCATCTTAGATTTGTGCCAGACTTTTACGTGACCCCTTCGACTCGGTGGCAGATTTCGAATCGATTGCCGCTGGGATCCTCGAAGAAGACCGCATAGTATCCCGGACCTTCATCATGGCCCGGCCCTTCGACATTTTGAGCGCCCGCCTGGACCGCGATCTTGGCGAGCCGGTCCACGTCGCCCTTGTTCTCCGTCCAGAACGCAATCCGGCACTCATTCGGCACATGCTGTGCGGATTCGGTGACGCCAAAGAATTCCCCGGTATCAGGAGCTACAAACTGCAACCAGCCTTTGATATCGATCCGGCGAGTGAATCCCAACGCCGGCAAGAGAGTCGTATAAAATTCCCGCACCTCGGTCAGGCTGCGCGCCCGCACATCCATATGATCGTATCGCCGTCCCACAGAGGGACAGTATAACAAAGGAAAGTAGGGTAGAGGGTGAGCGAGCGACGAAGCGGAACCCCATGATGCTTGACTATTGATGAACCAACCCCGAATATCTCACCCCGGTGTGCGTATAAGGTCGATCGGTTATTCCATTGTCATGCGTAAAGGGGATGAATATGGATCCAAGTTTTTGGCACCAACGGTGGGAAAAGAATGAAATCGGCTTCCACGAAAGCAAAGCGAACCCGCTTCTGATCAGACATTTCCATGAGCTGACGTCGGCCAAAGGCCGCCGGGTCTTCGTGCCCTTGTGCGGGAAGACGCTGGATATTTCATGGCTGTTGTCCCGTGGCTGCCGCGTGGCCGGCGTCGAGTTGAGTCAACTCGCGATCGAGCAACTGTTCATCGATCTTGGGATGCAACCGGAGATCGCGACCGTGGGCAACGTCGAGCAGTGGAGCGCGAACAACCTCGATATCTTTGTCGGCGATATCTTTGCGGTGTCTAACAATATGCTCGGCCCAGTCGATGCCGTGTATGACCGGGCGGCGTTGGTGGCGTTCCCTGAAGACATGCGAAAGCGTTATGCCCCCCACCTCACGGAACTCACCGGTAAGGCGCCACACTTACTGATTTCCTACGACTACGATCAGAGTCTCATGGCGGGCCCCCCGTTTGCCGTGAGCAACGAGGAAGTCCACCGGCACTACGCCACGACCTATGATCTCAGCCTGCTTGCGAGCACAGAGGTGGCGGGTGGGTTGAAGGGGAAAGGACCGGCCAAGGAGAATGTCTGGCTGCTGAAAAGAAGATGAGCCTCGAGCGTTCCTTCAACCTGCTCATCTCGAATACGAGCACCAATCGCGGATGGCATGGAATTGATCCATCATACCCATCGGCGAACCGAGCGCGTGTACGCTGTAAAGGCCTCTGGAAATTTGGCACCCAGGGCTCGTTCCTCGGGTAGGATTTGAAAACGATTCAGGTACCATACGAAAAGCGGTAGACCTGCGAAGGCCAGCCAGTTAGAGAGATAAATCGCCCACCCCATCAGAACCAAAAAGAAGCCCAGATACATCGGATTGCGGGTGTAGCGGTAGATGCCCGAGATGACCATCGTCGTAGTCGCCTCCGGCGTAAGTGGATTGACGGTGGTTTTCATCCGGCGAAACGTCAAGACGCCGGCCGCTACGATCGCCGATCCGACTGCAAAACAAAAACATGCAAACGCTGAACGCCATGGCGGTGCGATGGTGAACGTAGGACCGGCGGAAACGAGCCACATCAACGCGCCGAACACGAAAACGAGCGCAAGCGGGGGCACTTTTAGTTCTAAGGCATTCAACATGTGAATCGGGAACGAGCAGGATGGGGCTCAACCGGGGGTTGCGGTCGCCCCGCAGGCCACTTCCCATAGTGCCTGGTTGATACTGCCTGGTTCCACGGGCTGCCCATAGCCTTGCTCGACCGCCACCGCATTTTGAATTCCAGTGCCCATATGCCGGGAGAATTCCGAGGACGCCAATATCCGAACACGGTTGCGCGCGCAATCAAATTCCTTATACGTCTTCGTCGACAAAAACCGATGCGGGCCCATCATGAACGACCCAAACGGCGCATTTCCTTGCATCCATTTATAGTCCGTCAACTGCCACAGCGTCACGCGATCCCCGTCTCGGCGAATCGTCTTGGGATCGTAGTAGACCATTTCTCGAGATGAAGACTGGTATGCCTGATCGACGGCTACCCAAGTTTCGCCGGGGGGCATCACGCCATATCCACCGGATTGACGCGCCTGATGAGTGGGGTCCGCACACGATGCAAGGAGGAGCAGGAGGGCACAGTAAGAAAGGCTGATGCCGATAACGTTTGGCATAGACGCCTCGCTAGAGGTTGCATTCCGGCAAAGAGGCAGAAGGAAGGTGCAAGAGCGGTCCGCTGCATGTTTCTCAGAGGTCTAAGTCATTCAGCAGCGCATCGGCCGCGCGTGCACCGCTGACCATGGCTCCGGCCATTGAGGGCCAGCGTCCGTACCGGTCCCCGCAGAGGTACATGCCATCTGAAACCTTATCAAACTTCTTGCTGATGCCGCCGCAAGGAAGGCCATACTCCCAACGTCTGATACTGGGCGATCCAACCCACTTGTTCGCAACGCCAAGGTTGGTCAACACTTTTCTGCAGCGCTCGATAATTTGGCTGTCGCGCCACTGTGCAAAACGTTGTGCGTCTGGAGTCAGTATCCGGAGCACCCAGGTGTGCTTCTTGCGCTCAACTTCAAGATAGTTCAACAAGGGGTCATCTGTATACAGCCCGTCACTGAGATCAACGTGGGGGTTGTCCGTCAGCGTCGGCTTCGTATGAAAGCCGATGAGAGTGTTAAGGTAGGAATGAAAATGACGCTTGGCCGAAGGACGCCCGACCAAGGCGTCGCCGTTCGGTGAGGCAACGATCACACCTTGGAAATATGACGTGTGAACACCTGTTGCCGTTCTATAGCGGACGGCCACTCCCTTTCTCGGGCTCTTCCGAATCTTCAGGCAATCATGCTCCCGCTGAATACTCTTGGCGACAGGCTTTGATAGCGCCGCGATGAGACATTCTGAGCCATCCCGTATGATGAACCACTTCTCTTTGCCATTCACCGCGGACGCCAGGCACTCAAGGGCATATTGGGCTGAAAGATGTGTCCACGGAGCGCAGGTCTCGCCGGCAAGAACCATCTTAATCATCTTGAGAGAATCTCGAACTTCACGCTGATTCATGCCGGTCGAAAGGTTCTGCTTCACCCAATCTGGAAAGGTGCCCCTCGCGGCCTGTGATGAATTCTGAAGTTGTCGAATGACCCTTGCAGCTCCAGGACAATTCTTCCGCAAATCAAGCCCGGTAGGCGTCAACTTCCTAAATGTACGTGTGCTTAGAATGCAGCAATGCGGCCATTTCTCCCATGTAGAGAGTGCTACCCGACAATCGTCGAAGAGTTCACCGATCGTTGTTCCGTCAGGGAGTGAGTAATCTCGACTGTAATCACCGCCTGGATTGAGATGCAACTCACTGCCCAACACATATCTCGCTCCGTGTTCTCCTGAAGGTCTTCGAGCGGTATAGAGGCGGCCACCCTCGCGTTCCGTTGCTTCAAACAGAGTGATGGGCAGCGTCCTTCTCCATTTCCGGATAAAGTAGGCAGCGGTCAGACCAGCGAGCCCCGCTCCTACAATGGCAATACCCTTTTTGTCCCGCTGCATCAGTTGTTCTCCAGCGCTATGGTAAGGGTAGACCGCCTGCGCTGAGCTGGTTCATGTCTGCCCACACATGTCATGGTGCGACGGAACGCCGACTGACACGTGGGCGGGAGTGTACTCCAAGGGGTGAGGCGCATGCATCGGTCAGGTGCTAGCCTCCGGCGAAGACTGGACGAAATCCTGCCTCGGTGAGAATGCGGGCGACAATGTCGCGTTGATCTCCTTGAATCTCGATTCGTCCCTCTTTAACCGTGCCTCCCGCTCCACAGACCTTCTGCATCTGCTTAGCGAGCTGCTCTTTTTCCGACTGGCCGATCCCCACAAACCCTGTGACCACCGTGACCGTCTTGCCGCCACGATGCGCTGTCTGGCGAATGATATCCACCCGGCCACGATGCTTCTTGGCTGCAACGGGCACCGGGTTCGTTTGATCAGAAACAGGTGGTGTGTATGAAGGCGAGGGGAGGTCCGCCGGCGTCAGTGAGGCGAACGGGCTGGTCCACTTGATCGGTCCACCATCCGTGGGAAGGCGGTTCTTCTTTTTCATGGGGCGGCTGTTCCGGGAACAGGCTACACCGGAACGCCAGATTGAACAAGGGGTCTGCGAACCCAACACAATGTGTTGCCCTGTTAGGATCGTCTTACCCCGCAGCAACCGTCTGGGCTTCCCGGGCAGCCAGGCTCTTCCGGCGATTATTCGAAATGGTGCGGTCGATGATGGCGCCGCAATTGAGGCATTTCCATGCGTAGAAGACCAGAAAGAAATCCGAAAACCGCTCCAGCAGCATCATCCCCCTGCACTTTGGACAATCCATCGATCCCTCCCAGGTGGTCACGTTCACAGCTGATGGCAAAGGGAAGCAAGAGTTGCACCAACATGTGCAATTGCAGAATTGCAATGATTTGGTGGGTACGTAGTTACACGTGGGTAGTGAATGTCCAAAACATTGACGGTGCAAGGAGGATGAACCCGTCAATGTTTTGTCGGTGTGTGTGAAAGAGAAGGGCGGAGCCTTCGTGGTCAGCCCTTCACTCGCTGTAATTCGAGATGGAGGGTCCGGGTACCATCTGCGATCCAGAGATGCCCGTCTTGGATGGTGCATTGTAACTGCATGCTGGGTTTCGCCATCGACGCCAGGGCATGGATGCCCTCCATCGGGAGCAGGGTCACGGAGAGATTCTTCAGCCGGTCGAGCGACGAACTCTGGTTCGCCCACCATATCTCCGCGCTGCGGGCTCCATAGACATAGACGATGACTTGTTTGGAGCGGCCGCTCGCCTGCCGAAGAGTCTTTTCATCCGGCTGACCGATCTCGATCCAGAGATCGATCGAGCCGGTGACATCCCGTTGCCACAGGGCCGGTTCATCTTCGGCGCTCACCCCGCGGCCGAATGACAAGGCCTCGCCTGCGTGGAGCGCGAAGGCAAGCACGCGTACCATCATGCGCTCCTCCGTCTCGGACGGATGGCGCGCCAGCGTCAGCGCATGATCCTGGAAGTACCGGCGATCCAGATCTGCAATCTGCAGCGCGGCTTTGTAGATGGTCGCGTTGGATGCCATTGTGCCAGGAACGTGTTAGGGGAGTTCGGCAATAAACATCTGTTCAACCCGCTTGCGCGCCCACGGCGTCTTGCGCAGAAACGTCAGACTCGAGTTGATCGTGGGGTGATGACGAAAACAGCGGATGGGCACTCGTGCGCCAAGTTTCACCCATCCGTGCCGTGCGACCAAGGTTGTGACAATGGTTTCCAAGGTGATGCCGTGCAAGGGATCGCGGGGATGTGCCATGGAGGGCGGTTGATTCATACCGGGCGCCTAATCGCACTCTTTGAACTGTGACTGCTGACAATGCCGCGCCATTTCGTGCGCCTCCTCGATCTGCGCAGCGGTCATTTGTGAGGTCAAATGGTCTCGACGCTTCAGAGCTGTCTCCTTCTCCTCGCCGGTCAACATGGCGGCGGCGACGGTGTACCACATAAATGCGCGAAGGACGTCTTTCCGGACGCCTCGTCCCCGCTCATACATCAGACCCAAATTGTTTTGGGGGCCGGCGTAGCCCTGCGCCGCTGCCTTGCGAAACCACGCCAGTGCCGTGGAGTGGTCCTGCCGGACGCCGCGTCCCTTTTCATACATCAGACCCAGATAGAACTGGGCCGAGGCCACTCCTTGCTCGGCCAGAGGACTGAAGAGACGGCCTGCTTGTGTATAATCGCCGCGCTCATACGAAAATTCCGCTTCTTCAATGGACTGTGCTGCAACAACGCGTTCGGGGTTCGGCCCTGACGCGCAGGCCAACATCACAAGCATGGCAAACACACAACGCCGCATCGACATCATCCTTTCACCAAGACCAATCGAAACAGAAAAGTATCGCCTCAGGGCCTGGAAGAGAAACAGATCATTGTACTTTGTGGAATCCGGCAGGTCTATGGCTTCATCTCGAAAGACAATGCGTGGCCTTATTCATGTAAGTTGGGAGGCGCCGGCTCTAACTTACGATGCTGAACGAGCACATCACCATACCGGCGCAGCCAGTCGGCAGAAGTCCCTGCTTCACTGACTAACGTGGTCATGCGAAACCACGCCTCCTTGCCGTCCGTGCTTACTGCCATGGTAACGGTGGCAGGGCGCGCCGGCGCAATGGATTTCATGTCCGAATCCGTGGACACGCATCGCAACTCGTAGGGCAACTGCCGCCCATTTACGGCAAAGGCACTCAGCTCACCGAGTTGGGCTGAACTGCAGCGATAGAATCCATCTACCTGAGCCTGTTGAGTCAATTCATACGAGATCATGCGAAGATCCCGTTGACTTCGTTCAAGGGCAATCTGAATCGGTCGCCCGGCCATAGGATGTATGGCACGATGGAAGAACCATCCGTCAGTCAGCAGTGGGGCCATCACGAAATACAGCAAGGTGAGAGCGGGCAACCATAGCCAATGCAGGGTCCTTGAGCGATTCGACAGAATGGCTGCGCTGCCCCATATTCCCACGATTCCCAAGAACACCCACGGAAGACCATCGGAGAGATAAGAATAGGCGACATAGAATTGGTCTGGTTGCCGGGTTTCCCACCACATCACGAGTCTGGCTGTACCGATCAGTAGCTCCAGTAGACAGAGATACAGAAGGAATAGGGCGGATGCCGCGAGCACGGCGCGCTTCAACCATGGCAGCATGCCCCAAGCGTAGCAAGAGGCAGTGGCCTGTCAAGCCGGGATGGTTCAAGAATGTGAGTGCTGAGCTCAATGAAACAGGCCGAGACGAGTCAATACTCATGAGTGCCCTCCATCCGACCTCCGTTGAGATGCATGGTCTTCTGCCCTTATTGAGTTGGCCAGGATTGGATCGGCACGGTGGAGATGGCATTCTGTGGCGAGCCCTCGATCACACGATCGCTATAGGCGAGATACACATAGGTCCGGCGTTTCTTGTCGAAGAATCGGACAACTTGGAGCTTCTTGAAAATCAGGGACCGGCTCTCACTGAAGACCCTTTCCCCTTCTTTCGGCTCGCCCACCACGCGAATAGGACCGACTTGACGACAGGCCAATGAGGCATCCGAGGTTTCCTCCGCCAATCCGACCATCCCTTTCAAGCCGCCTTTTTTGGATCGACTCAGATAACAGGTGATGCCTTCAATCTTTGGGTCGTCAAACGCTTCAACCACGATTTTGTGATCCGGCCCCAACATTTTGAATTCCGTGTCGACACTCCCAATTTCCTCGGCATAACTTGCCGCAACGATCGTCGTGCAACAGAGCAACATGGTCACAAAAATCTTCGCCTTCATCTATGCCTTCTCCTGTCATAGGTGAGCTGTATAGGTAAGGTATAGGTCGGGATAGGCTCAACGCAAGGGCATCGGACTGCCGGCACCGAGGTCTCAGGGGATTGAAGGGAGGAGCATCAATATCACTTACGGAGATCTAAAAAGGGGTCGGATGGTACAAAGAGGTCTGGGTGAACGTTGTTCTTATCCCAGGTTTGATTGACAACCTGAGCCTCGTTGCTACTCTACCCATGAACACTTGGGGGAGGGAGTCATGAAGGCGTAAGGTTCGTACAATTGCGGACTGCGGTCGTAATCCTGATACTTATTCTTAGCTCGGCCTGCAGCAGCGTTTCCTGCAGGCAGCCTCCAGAGGTTCCGCGGGGTTCTGCCGGGCTGCACGGTCGGGGGCAGGTCTATTTCGTTCCGATCGGGTCGTTTCCTCCCGGGATCGTACAGGAACTCGTGGCGTATTATGAGAAGAAATATGGACTCCGCATTTCGGTTCTTCCCGCACCGCTAGAACAGATTGTCGCCCAAGCCTTTAATGAGAAGAGGGGACAGTATGCCGCCGAGGAGATCGCCAAAATTCTCGGGCAGGCAGCCGTGGCGTTCGAGCCCGATTCGACGCTCATCGCCTTGATGGAGGATGATCTCTACATCCGCGAGTACAACTGGCAATATGCACTCGGCTATCGATCGGGTGGGCGAGCCGTCATCTCTTCCGCCCGCATGAGCGACACGCCGGGCGACGATGAACGACGGAAAATGCGGCTACGCAGGATGGTGACGAAGTATATCGGCGTTCTGCACTATCGCTTGCCCATGAGCTCGAATTGCCGGAGCCCCGTATTTAGCCAGATCGGAGGACCGCAGGCATTGGATTTCATGGAAGAGGATCTCTGATTCCTCACATCATCTCCATCCTGTCAAATTCCAAAACAATCGTCTCCATGAGGATGCCGCTATCCATGGCTCGCAAGGGCGAGTACGAGAGACTCACCGGACGAACATTGTCGAAGCGCCAGGTCAGCACCACGGTTGACTGGTCCTCCCCCAGCAGGTCAACCTTCACGGTACGTGGTCGAGGCGCTCTTCCCTTTCGAGCTTCATCCCACCAGGCATAGAGATCCATCGATCCCATCACCCCTCGCTTGAGGACAAGACGATTGGCAGCCGCAGCTTCAGCTCGTTCGACAGGCTGAGGCACCGTGTGAGGACGCTGAGGACCCTCGCGCTGATCAACGATGAAATCCGGGAAGATCACCTCGGCAAAACCGGCAATCAGAGACCTGCTGTCTCCTCGTCCAACATCCACGAGAAAATTCGAATTCCTGTAGGGTCGTTCACTGATGACAGCCATACTGTCCTCACTCCAGGAGAAACACCTGGACGCTACTCCATTTCGAGGCGTTCGTAGGCTAACACCAGTTCTTCCATCGCGACGTCGGTCCCCTTTGCGTTGAGTGGACCGCTCGTGTGCTTGATGATGCGTGCGCGTAAGAGCTTCCAGGTCTGTACCACGTCGGTGCGATTTTCATTCTGCAGCTGGATGGTCACGGTTCTCACGGCGTTCTGGTCGCCGTTGCGGATCTGGTCGAGCCATGCATAGAGATCCAGCGAGCCGATGATCCCGCGTTTCAGTGTGACATCGCTGGTCTTGTTCATGCCCGTCAGCTTCATCACATTGTTTTCCTTGGAGTTGCCGGTGCGGTATTCGACCACCACGGCTTCCATGCCGATGGTGCTCACCTCCTGGAAGCCTGCCTGCGGCCCCTGGGTGTTTCCGTTGCCAAGGTCGATCAGAAAGTTGAACTGGCCATAGGGACGATCGCGCAAAATCGCCATACGTATCTCCTCTCCTTTAGAGCTGCACGTCGGTGCCAATTCCTACGCCGAGCGCAACGGAAAATCAACAGGACAAACCGAAAATGTCAGTAAAAGTTCCGGTAAAATGAATAGTTGAGCCCGCACGTTGCTGCGCGCCGGCAACGTCCTGTGGGTTCCTACGCCCTGACACGAAAACCAAGAAACAGCACAGCGGGTAATTTGCAATCGCTCAACAAAGCCGGTAAGTGTTGCAGTAGTCCCACGCATACTTGTTGTACAGCAAACCCCACTGAAAGGAGACCGACCCCGATATGCCGATCCCGAAGATTCCAATGGCCACGTGTCTCTGGTTCGACAAGAATGCCGAAGAGGCGGCGAAGTTCTACGCCACGACGTTCCCCAACAGCCACGTCACCGCAGTCAACAAGTCCCCAGCCGACTACCACAACGGCAAGGCGGGCGATGTGCTGACGGTGGAGTTCACCGTATTGGGTCAGCCGTTCGTCGGCTTGAACGGTGGTCCCGACTGTGCCTTTAATCAGGCTGTGTCGTTTCAGGTATTTACTGACACCCAGGAGGAGACGGACCGCTACTGGGACGCGATCGTCAACAACGATGGACAAGCCATCGCCTGCAGCTGGTGCAAAGACAAATTTGGGCTCAGCTGGCAAATCGTACCGCGCGTACTCATAGAGGCCATGACCGGCGCGGACAAGGCCGCAGCCAAGCGCGTGATGGAGGCGATGATGGAGATGGTCAAGATCGACATCGCTCAGATCGAGGCCGCCCGGCGCGGATAACGTAGGGGCTTACGCGCGAACGGCGCCGAGCCCACATCCTTTTCTGCGATCAGAAGGGTTTCGGCCTGTACCCGTGATCGTGGCCTGACTCGTCCGCATGGCGGCTCCGCTCGCGCAGTTCCCGTTCGGCCTCCACACGGCGCCGCTCTGCCACAATCATTCGGTCGAGCTCGGCAATGTGCTGCTCGGCGAACGCTTGGACAGTCTGTCGTTCGTCTGTGAGCCAGCGCGTCAGCGACTCCTTCCTAACCCGCCAGGCTTCCGCCAGTCCGAATTCACCGGAGACCACGCCGGTGCTATTGATGCTGGCTCGGACTCCGCTCATTGTGCGATCGTCATCTGAAAAGCGCGACACAATCTCTTTCAGGACGCCGTCGGTGGATGTCGAACCAAGATAATTCTGGAGAAGCGCCAGAGCGAACTCTGCCTCCGTGTCGCCGCCGGCTTTGACCACCTCGCCGAGCGCGGCCGCGAACTCGGGCGTGCAGGTGGGGAACGCTCTGTTGAGCAGGCTCCCGCCTCGAAAGCGGAATTCCGCCCGGTCTTGAGCAAACCACGCCAGTCCCTTGTTGACGGCGAGCGCCGGGTCTTTTGACAGCACGGCTTCCAGCCCTTGGAACTCAAACGGCGCCGGCTCGGCCTGTTCGCCGTCGCCGTCCTCCGACTTCCTTGCGAGCCGAGCGGTCATCACGTCGTCGAGTCGCTGCCGTTCAGTCTCTCTCATTCGCACAAAAGCCAGTCCGGCGGTGTCCTCGTTCGCCCACTGCACATCAGCCCCATCAATCATCAGCGCCCACTCCAAGCCGGGTACCGCGATGCGCAGTTCTAGCGAGAGGCCAGGCAACATCAGGAGCGGGCTCTCCAGCCGGCACCCGCTCGTTGAGAGATCGAGAATGGTGCCTGTCCCTTCGGACTGTACGGAGCCCGACACCATGGCGAGAAAATGCACACCAACCCGGGGCGCAGTCCGCTGATCCTCTGCCTTCAGATTCATAACTGATCGATCCTCCGCTTTCTCACCAATGAGACCCATCACTCACCCCTCAGAAAGAAATAGGGGAGAGGGAACTTGTTCTTGTATCCTGATTGATCCCGTGCGCGTTGTTCGTTCAGGGACACATTATCCCGCGTCGGTAGGTTAACCGGCAACAGCCCTTCGAACGAAATAAGGACGAGGCATGCCGGAGCTTCTCACGAAGTCGATGCATCGCTGTTAAGAAAAGACTCCCGACCCCTTCTCATAAGTCTATAAAATCTCATCAATTTCCATTTTGGTCTGTTCTGGGTCCCAGTGGACCACACAGCAGACGATTGTATGAGTCTGAGGATGACCGCTTGATTACGGATACTCCCTGCTGTAGCTTTGTCGCAAATGCCAGGTGCCCTTACTGCGGCAGATAGGGTTATCATCGACGTACGCGGTCACGGTAAGGAATCAATTACAGATACGGTTGGACAACACGATAAAAAGCTGAAGGTGATCATCAAAGGGCAGTAATCATTATCGACTGGTAACAACAGCTGCGTCTGTGGTGGTTTGAAGACCAACAGAAGGTGTGTGAGTCGCTCAGGAGGCTCGATGGGAAGGCGCATCTTCGTTCTCCGTCCCCTCCGTAGCAGGCGTCCGATAGCGACCCACACTGCCATCCTTTTTCTGCTCACCGCGTCAATACTTCTTGTCAACCTGAGTGAGGCCTCGGCCGGCAGTCTCTTCGAACAGTGCCGTGACAAATTGGCCCAGGCACGACACCTCGGGCTCCTCGCCGATTTTGAGTGGAAGCCCCCCAGAACTCCGAAGGTCGTCGTTGGTAGGGAATTCTTTAGGATTCCGTTCGAGGCAAAGAAAGAACTAGTGGAGACAGTCAACTGTTATGTGGTGAAGGGAAGACGCGGTTACGTCAATTTTCCCATTCTCGAATGGATGAATCACCGCACGATCGGCGAATGGAGAGACGGCCATCTAAGGATTTCGTGACTGCGCGGGAGGCGGGCACGTCACTTTGCCTTCGTTAAAAGTTCTTTCAGTTTGCTATACCCAGGGGCTTCCGGATGGCAATAATATTCGGTCAGAGATCCGTTCCCGTTCCGGATCGAAATGCGGAAGCTCTTGCCGTGGGCCTCGATTCTGACCGCTTCTGAGATGTTCAGGTACAGATCCTGATTCACCTGGACGATGTTATCCACCTACGACATTCCTCTGTAAGAGTTACCGCAAAGCGACACGACGCTTGCGCGTACCGCCCGGCGACTTCGTTCTCCATTTGCGCTGTCCGTTTTTCTCCTGGGAGCGAGCGAGAGTCGCGGAGCTAAAGCCGCAGTTTGAGGCTTCGATGATGAGACGGCGAACCTGCTCAATCGAGAGTGTGGCCGAGGTCATTGCCGGATCGCGCAGTCCCAGAACATCCCAGCGGAGGGTCTTTTTACCATGAACCTTTCTGCGTCTGGGCGAGGCCTTCGTCCACCAGGGTATGCTCATCGGGATTCTCCTTTGCAAAAGGGTTTGATCCGAGCAATGCGCGGCAGCTTAGATACTATATGGACGCTTGGTTACGGGGGAGTTGCGGCAGGGTAAATTCTCGTTCATGTGTATATATAAAAGGTGTCAGGAACCTTTTATTGACACGAGGCGATCAGTCGGCGTACAGTGCTCCATCATGGGCCGTCCGTTACGAGCTGCCGTCGGGGGCATGATCTATCATGTTCTGAATCGAGCGAATGGCCGGCTGCCGCTGTTCGAAAAGCCCGCCGACTATGTGGCCTTCGAGAAGGTGCTTGGGGAAGCGCAGGATCGTTTCCCCATGCGGATGTTGGCCTACTGTCTGATGCCCAACCACTGGCATCTGGTGCTGTGGCCGCGGCGAGACGAAGAGCTTTCACGCTTTATGGCGTGGGTGACGCTGACGCACACCCAGCGCTGGCATGCCCACCGGCATTCTGCTGGCGCAGGCCATGTCTATCAAGGGCGGTTCAAATCCTTTCCTGTGCAGGCGGATGAGCACTTCCTATCGGTGTGTCGGTATGTCGAGCGGAACGCCTTACGAGGCAACCTTGTGACTCGCGTGGAAGAGTGGCGCTGGTCCAGTTTGTGGCAGAGAGGACAGCACAGGGCCAATGCAACAGCCTTCTTGTCCGAATGGCCGGTGGCTCGACCTCGAAGCTGGGTGAAGTGGGTGAATGAGGCGCAGACGGATACGGAACTCGAAGCGCTGCGTCGGTCTGTCTGTCGGGGGCAACCCTTCGGCGCGGAGGATTGGGTGCGACGTACCGCGAACCGGCTGGACTTGGAGGGAACCCTCAGACCGCGCGGGCGGCCAAAGCTCACAAAAGGTTCCTGACACCTTTTAGGCTTTTCCTGACACCTTTTAGGCTTTCCTTTTAGGCTTTTTAGGCTTTCGTGTTGCCTCCAAGCATGGCATCGCAGCAGTTCGCACCCGCGGGCCAGTTCTTCTCGATGACCTTTCCACCGCTCATCCGCAATCGTCCAGTCCAGGAGTTCCGCGGTACGGTCTAAAGCCTGTTCGCCGCGTTGCCGATCTTTTTCATACCAACAGGTGACGTCTGGCACGTCGGTGCCGACATTGGCCAGTTGGTCCACGAGTGAAAGCGTGTGCCATCGTTCCACAGCTAATTGCTTGTGAAGAGGTGTTATCCTGTTTCGCAACCTTGTACCAATTGACCGTGTCAAAGTAAGCGGGTACGGCTCGCAAGATTGCGGTTTGGGCGGGCTTCTGTCAATCCCAAATTTGACCGAATGATGGTTGAGGACGCACGATGCGCTCTCAATCGCGACATAATAAAGACGAGGCTATCTGAGGGATGTATCTAAAGGAGACTCGGCCAGGCTTTGGCCAGGACGAGTGCCGCTGCGGCGGCTAGATGCTCAACGCCAGTTTTTTCTTCCGCGGTAGGGGTGCGGTGGTCGCGGAAATAGGTGCCAAAGGTACCGAGAATGGTTCCAGCCACGGATTTGATCGGCATGCTCCAGGCACCCATGAAGCCCAGCGCCATCGGCAGGTGACGCAGTTCGGCCCACTTGTCATCGGCCCGGAAGTCCGGGGTTTCGATGACGCTTCCCGTCGCCGCTGCGGCCGCGCACGTGCCGACTCCGATGTCAGGTTTCAACCGATCGATTGCGGTGAGATAGTCTGCCGGAAGGCTGGGTGACGCGCCGTTCCGGAGCAAGCCGTCCTTATCAATCACCAAAATCGACACCGACGATCCGGGACCAGCCAAGACTTCTCCGGCCTTCGCGAGACGGGTCAGTATCTCCTGGCTCGGGGTGCCGGCATCCAACATCTGCTGCACCTCTTCGCAGGCCGCCAAGATGAAGGAATTATTTTGCGTTTCGGTGAGGGGAGTAACCATAGATGATTCTTGTGTGGATATCGACTGTCTTCCATCAAACCTGAGTGGACAGGGACATCATTCTACCGCGTGCCCTCCGCGTCCGCAATGGTGAGTATTCAGGCACTTCGGACGAACTGCCAGGCCGCGGCTATCGTGTATTTCAATGGTGAAGACAGGATTCGCAGCCAGCCGAGGGAGCCGGGTTGACTCGTCTTTTCTAGAAATTTATTATTTGCCGTCCATTTCATGCAGACCCGTCTAACCTTCTATAAGAGAGGAGCTCATGATCACTCATCTCACTCAGGCCGCGCGTCGTCCGTTCGCGGAAACCGGCTTTCCCGGCGTGACGTGTTCCACTATCTGGAGCGAAAACGGGAACGGCTCAGACTTTATCGCATTCAAGGCTGGTGCTCGCTTTCCACTTCACGACCATGAGGGTCCGGAAGAGATCGTCATACTATCGGGCAAGATTCGTTTTGGGGACAAGGTGGTTTCGGCAGGGGACTACCTGAAGGCCGGGCCGGGCGATGTACACGATGCCGAAGCGCTCGAGGATTCAGTCTTCTTCATCGCCCATGTGGGCGGTGCAGTAGTCAAAGACTGACTCGATCCCAGCGAAGCAGGCGGCCTCTGCACTGGTATAGCGGATGCATGAGGGCCGTGACTTTTCCGACCCGCTCATCGGCCGGCTCTGGCTGCCATCGCGAAGTGGAAAAAATAGCGGTCGAGGGAGGCTAAGTCACTGCCGTACGTATGCCCTCCAAACATCGCATCGCAGAGCAGTTCGCGCGCGCGGGTTAACTCTTTCCGCCGACCTTTCCACCGCTCATCCGCAATCGTCAAGTCCAGCAGTTCTACGGCACGGTCGAAAGCCTGTTCGCAGTGTTGCCGATCCTTTTCATACCAACGGGCAGCGCGTGCCACGTCGCTCCCGACATTGGCCAGTTGCTCCATGAGTGAAAGCGTGTGCCATCGTCCCGCGGCTAATTGCTCATGAAGTGGTGACATAGTGGCCAGCTAGCCTTGTACTAATCGATTGACGATGGCCGTGACCGCGTCACGGATCTCAGCACGCTCGACGTATCGAGAACGGTTTCCTCCGGATGGACGTACATTGATCATCGAATCGAATTCAATCCACTCTGAAGGCGGCCGTTCAGGATAGAGATTGATGCCCCACAGGTTTCTTTGCAGCGAGCCTTGCTCTAGGAGCATGGCTTCCTCGTCGGAATGCAGTTCCCCACCGATGGCCATAATGCCTTGTTCTACATCCACCACGGCCTTCACCATGTCACCGAACTGTTGTTGCGCCATCGTGCTCAGGTCGGCCTTGGTCACACTTGTGCGGATGACGATAATTTCCATAATGCTCGCAGCATGAATGTATGTGGGTACGGCCCGCAAGATTGCGGATTACGCAGGCTTCTGTCAATCGCAAACTCGACTGACGGAATGCTGAGGACCATACTGCTGGTCCGACAAAGCCAATTTGATTCCGCAGATCTTCTTCTCCGCCTTTCTAGTGGGGTAGTCAGGTGCTTTCCTTCTTGCGCGCATTGAGGGACCACAGTTTCACCGTGAGGCCTCAGCGAGCACAAGGACTATCTGGCCGCTCCGTTCCCACTCTTGCATATCAATCTCGAGCCCCCGTACAATGTATTTTTCGGGCCTAACTCATTGGCTTTCCAGTCTTTTGAGCAATTTGACGAGGGCAGATAGGCCGGGATGAAAGTCGAGTATTCCAAGGGGAACCGGGCGTCGAAGGAGCTGATACAGCTCCACCGCCGGAGCTCTTTCGAGGCCAGCGGACGGAAGATGAAGGTCATGCTGATCTTCCCACCGGACTGGTATCCCTCGGAACCCTATCTCAGCCTTCCCTCGCTCACCTCCGTCCTCCGCCAAGCCGGCCATACGGTCATCCAAAAAGACATCAATTGCGAGATGTGGGACTGGTACTTCAGCGAGGATTTTCTGAAGAAGGTCCTGCGCAAAGTGCCGCAGCAGTTGGATCGGCTCCGCAAGCTGGCGAAAAAGCGCGATCTCGCCGAGTGGGAGATGGATGTGCAGCTCGCGCTCTGCGATGTGACGCGTCCGCGGATGGAAAAGTTGATCCGTGATGCGGCGGAAGCGAAGCACATCGTAAGGAATGATAAGTTCTATGATATTGACAAGTTGGAATGGTCACTTCAAGTCTTTCGAGAAGTTACATCGATCGCATCTTTGGTCTATGCTCCTGCGCGAATCTGCATGCCGCCGATGGAAACGGATCTCTCGTACAAACCGTACGTCTCGGCCGAGGTGATGGATGCGGTGCAGGATGAACAGGTCAACGTGTACCGGGACGTGTTCGACCATTTGGTCAAGCCGGTGATCCAGGCCGAGCAGCCGGACGTGGTCGGCATCTCGATCGTGTTGCAGCAGCAAATGTTTTCGTCGATGACCTTCTGCGCCCTCATCAAACAGCACTTCCCTCACATCCACATCACGATCGGCGGCAATACGGTGACGCGCCTGCGCGATGTGCTGCCGCAGTCACCTCTCTTTCACTATTTCGACAGCGCCGTGGTCTATGAAGGGGAGACGGCGTTCACGCAACTGGTCGAAGCGGTCGGCGCCAAGCAGAGGTTGGCCGATGTGCCGAACGCGATCTATAAAGACGAGACGGGTGTTCATGTGTCCCCGATGAGCTATGCGGAGGATATGGCCGCGCTGCCGCCGCCGGACTTCGACGGATTGCCGCTCGAGAAGTATTTCGTTCCCACCCGTGTGTTGCCCTATCTGGCGACGCGGGGGTGTTACTGGGGCCGTTGCGAGTTCTGCGACCATGGCGAGGGCTACACCGCCGGCTACCGATCGAAGAAGATCCAGGACATTCTCGCCGACATCACCTATCTGCGCGACAAGTACGGCGTCAAACATTTTCATTTTACCGATGAGTCCTATCCGCCCGCGCTGTTTCGCAAGCTCTCGCGAGGATTGGTCGAGAGCAAAATGGACATCTTCTGGACGACGCACATGCGGTTCGAGAAGAGTCTGTTGGAAGACGCTGTCTGGCAGGATGCGAAAGAGTCGGGCTGCCGCTATCTGCACTTCGGCTATGAGTCGGGAGTCGAGCGGGTCTTGCAGCTAATGGACAAGGCGACGACGGCAGAGGTCATGACGAAGCACCTCAAGCTCACGGCGGAGGCGGGGATCTGGAACCACTGCATGGGCTTCTTTGGTTTTCCCGGCGAGACGAAGGAGGAAGCGTGGCAGTCGGTGCAATTCCTCGAACAGAACAAAGACCATGTTCATTCGCTGGGGTTCGGGACGTTCGATCTCGGCCGGCATAATCCGGTGGCCAAGCATCCGGAGAAGTGGGGCGTGACGGCGTACAAGAATCCGGATTGGGATCTCGCGCTGGATTACTACTACACGGTGAAGAACGGGATGAGCATCGAAGAGGCGGAGCGGGTGTTCGAGCAGTTCGAGCGCAACCACAATCCTGGCTGGGATTTGCGCCTCTATATTCGGGAGTACATCTTTCTCTATATCTCAAGGTTTGGTTTAGGAAAGCTCAATGATCTTCAGTATCGAGCGGTCAAGACGATTGGGGTAATACATACGTTAGCGGGGAAGATGTAGGGGCGTGGGCTACACAATGACTGACCTGCTTCAAATAGATAGCCTCGTCCCGTTGGCTAAGGCTGACCAGAAGAAATCCAAGGTCATGCTCATTTTTCCGCCCGAATGGGTGCCGACGGCGCCGTATCTCGCCCTGCCTTCGCTCACCGCTGTTTTGCGCGAGGCCGGGCATACGGTCATCCAACGCGATATCAATATCGGGATGTGGGATCACTTCTTCAGCATGGAGTTTCTGATCTGGGTGAAGGCTCGATTGGGCATGCAACTGAAGGCTCTGCAAGAGAAAGAGAAGGCGGGCGTCCTGGCCGAACGGGACATCAGTCAGATGGCGGTCGTCGAGCAGGCCAATACTATCGACGTTTTTGATCTGGCGGATCGAGCCGAGGATGCCAAGCGAATCGTACGCGGCGAGCGTTTCTATGAGGCCGAGACGCTGGAAGGGGCGCTGAATACGTTCCGCGAGACGATGGCCTATATCTCCGCGGCCTACTATCCCGCCTCGCTCGTGTTTTATCCGATGGAAAGCAATCTCGGCTATCGCCCCGGAGTTTCGAAGGAAGTGTTTGCCTGTTTGGAAGACGAGCAGGTGAACGTCTATCGGGATCTCTGCAATCAGCTGGTCATGCCGGACGTAGCGAGAGAGCAGCCTGATGTGATCGGGATTTCCATCGGAACGCAGATGCAGCTGTTGGCCGGTCTGACCTTCGGCAAGATGATCAAAGAAACCTTTCCGCACGTCCACGTGGTGGTCGGCGGCAACATCATCACCCGGCTGCATGAAGACCTCGTCAATCACGAGAGATTTTTCACTGAAGTCTTTGACTCAGCTATTCTTTATGAAGGTGAGCATGCATTGTTGTGGCTCATCGAAGCGTTGAACGGTCAGCGGCTGCTCGCTTCCGTCCCCAACTTGATCTATCGCGATGCATCGGGTCTCCACCGCAATCCGGAAATCTACACTGAGAAGACGGCTGCGCTTCCCTTGCCGGATTTTGAGGGGATGCCATTGGATCGCTACTTCGTTCCTGAACTCATCATTCCCTACTTGGCGACGCGCGGCTGCTATTGGGGCCGCTGTACGTTCTGCGACCATGGCCAGGGGTATTTCGATCAGTACCGGGGCATGCCGGCCCAACTGGTGATCGATCAGATCAAGGCGCTGCGCGATAAGTACCGTTGCCGGCACTTTTTGTTCAGCGATGAGTCCTATCCGCCGGCCTTGTTCAAGAAGGTCTCACAGCTGTTAGTCGACCAAGACGTCGGAATCAAGTGGACGACGCTCATTCGCTTTGAAGAAACACTTCAAGATCAAGCGACCTGGGACCTCGCGGCCAAGGCCGGTTGCTGCACGCTGTATTATGGGATGGAATCGGCGAACGAGCGGGTCTTGAACCTCATGGACAAGCATGCCAAGAAGAGTGTCATCCAGCGTAATCTCGTGATGGCGGCGCAGGCCGGAATTTGGAACCATGTGATGGCCTTCTATGGATTCCCTGGTGAAACGCTCGAGGAGGCGATGGAAACCCGCGGGTTCGTCCTAGAGAACCAGCCGGTGATCCACTCCCTGGAACTGTTTTACTTCGTCGCCTATCGCCACACGCCGATGGTGCGGCGCCCGGAACAATTCGGCATGACGATTCACAAGCAGGAAGAGTACGATCTCCCGTTGGACTACTACTATACGTTGAATGACCCGAGCACGCTGTCGTGCCTCGACGCGATGCAGCTCTGTGAGGAATTCTATAAGCACGATTTTCATCCCTGGGCCGTGCGCGTGAACTCCCGCGAGCACGTGTTTCTCTATATCTCGAAGTTCGGGACGAACCGGTTGCCGCAAATCTATGCGCGGCAGGCACAACCGGTCGGTTCGCCCGAAGGGGTGTCAGGGTTGATTACTTGGCCGGTGGCCCATTCGCAAGGGGACGAAGGGATGTCGCGCGTCACAAGTCACGAGGTCGGCGGCTGAAGGCTACTGGGCGGTGGGTTCGTCATCCGGGACGAGGACAGCCGAGAGCAACGCGTAGGCGGCTTCAATGGTCCGAGTCATGGCTTCGGCTTTCTGAAACATCTGCATGTAGGTCTTAGGATTGTTGGTGAGGCCGGCATAGCGCGAAGGATTCCAGGTATACAGCTGCACACGTCTCGCCCGCTCCAGGTCTTCGGAGGTGATGGGGAAGGCGAGGTCCAGAACCTCCATGGCGTGGGCGATGTCTTGTTCGGTCATGTGGTCCACGGCGCCGAGTCTGACAAAATTGGATTCGACCTGTCAAATCAGGCCGATGGTTTTTTTGTGTCGTCAGGATATCCGAAATGAACACCAAGGAGGGGAAACAGTGAACGGCTCCCGAAATAATCATGGCTGAAGAGCGGTCTCTCAAATTCTATCAAGCAGACGTCTTTACCGCTCAGCCGTTTGGGGGCAATCCTGTCGCCGTGTTTCCCGATGCGGACGGTCTCACCGACGATGAGCTGCAACAGATCGCACGGGAGATGAACTTGTCGGAAACGGTGTTCGTCTTCCCGCCGACCGACCCTGCCGCGGTTGCGCGGTTGCGCATTTTCACCCCGACGCAGGAGATTCCGTTTGCCGGTCATCCGGTGTTGGGCACGTTTTACGTATTGGCCCAATTAAAACGAATCCCAACGCAAGACGGCATCACGCGCGTGATGCAGGAGTGTAACATCGGGCTGTTTCCCCTCGAATTGCACTCGGAGCAAGGCCGTGTGGTGCGAGTCGTCATGTCGCAACCCAAGCCGGAATTTCTCGACCCCATCGATGCGATCGACGACGTGTATCTGGTCGGAAGAGCCCTTGGCTTACCGAAGCACGTGATTGTCGATACCAAATGGCCGCTCCAAGTCGTATCGACTGGTTTGCCGGTCTTGATCGTGCCGGTGCGGACGTTGACGGCCGTACGGTCGATCAATCCTGACGCGTCGGCCATCATCAACGTCTGCGAGCGCTTCGGCGCCAACGGCATCATGGTCTTCACGACGGTGACGGTCGAATCGTTCGCCTCCGTCCACGCGAGAATGTTTGCCCCGAAGATCGGAATCCTGGAGGACCCCGCCACCGGGAGCGCCGGCGGGGCGCTCGGCGCCTATCTGGTTCAGAACGGCGTGGTGGAGGTCGGACCCACCACGGACCTGCTCATCGAGCAAGGGTACGAGATCGATCGGCCATCCAGGATACTTGTCCAGGTGGAGTCGGATGACGAGGTCATCCAGGGCGTGAGGGTCGGCGGCCAGTGTGTGATGGTGGTGGAGGGGACCTTGAAGTTTTGAAACCGCAGGCCGTGCCTATTTAGAGAGGCCGGTATGGTTGTCCTCCTGCTCGCCGCACGGGGCACACAAGTTCCATTTATATATGTAAGTCAAGGGCGGTGCTCGTTCAACGCGCGCAATCGAGGATCAACCATACCGTCCTCGGTGCGTTCGACCGTCCCGTGGTTTCAAAACTTCATGTACGAGGAGGGTGTGGAGAGATGAAGGCTGTGGTGTTTCGCGAGCATGGTGGAGCGGACAAGCTTGCGTATGACGAGCTGCCGATGCCGCAGGTCGGGCCGCAAGAAGTTTTGGTTCGGGTACAGGCCTGCGCGCTGAATCATCTCGACATCTGGGTGAGACAGGGAAGCCCTGCCTATACCGTTCCCTTCCCACATGTCCTTGGTTCCGATGTCTCCGGAACGGTCGAAGAAATAGGGGCTCAAGTCGAAGGCGTCACTCGCGGGGCGCGGGTTTTTGTGTCACCCGGCGTCAGTTGCTGGAGATGCGAGTATTGCCTGGCAGGCCGTGACAATATGTGCCGGACATATGGGCTTCTTGGAGCCGTGCGGCATGGCGGGTATGCCGAGTATGTCGCGGTTCCGTTCCAGAATGTCCTGCCGATACCTGAGAATCTGTCGTTCCAGCAGGCCGCCGCGTTCCCGCTGGTCTCGGTCACGGCCTCGCATATGCTGTTCGCATTGGCGGGACTTCAGCATGGGGAAACCATTCTCGTGATGGGAGCGGGGAGCGGCGTCGGCATGATGGCCGTGCAGCTGGCGAAGCTGGCGGGGGCGCGCGTACTGACGACGGTCGGGAGCGACGACAAGATTCCCAAGGCCGTCATTTTGGGAGCCGATGCCGTCATCCATCACGGCAAGGAGAATGTAGCGGAGCGAGTCCGGTTGTTGACGGAAGGCCGTGGCGTTGATGTCGTCGTCGAACACATCGGACCGGAGGTCTGGAACACCTGCGTCGAATCCCTCGCCAAAGGCGGGCGATTGGTTACGTGCGGCGCAACGACCGGTGGCGAGGTCTCGTTGAATCTGCGCTATGTCTATTCCCGCCAGTTGACGATCAAGGGCTCCTATATGGGCACGCGGGCGGAGCTGGTGAAAGCCACGGAACTCATGGGGCAAGGGCGGTTGATTTCCGTGATCGATCGAACGTTTCCGCTCCGGGAAGCCCGGGCCGCGCAAGAGCTCATGATCAGCCGGAAGTTTTTCGGCAAGATCGTACTGGTCTGCTAAGTTGGGATGTGGCTTGCTGTGCCTGTCCGTCCGGCGACCGTGCCAGAGTGTGACGAACATTCTGCTATGCGTGTAAACAGCCTCGCAGGTGTCTGACCATTCGTGATAATCTACGTCCGGCCGAACGATGCCGGTGTTCGCACGTCGGCAATCTATCGCGATACTGATACGATGAATCTAATGAGGGAGGAATGAATGGCTACCGTGAGTCAGATTACGAACAAGCGTCCAAAGTCCATCGGGCCGAAGACCTCGATTGCCAGCGCGGCCAAGACGATGCGCCAGGCGCGCGTGGGATCGCTCCTGGTCAAGAAGGGCAAGAAATTGGTGGGGATCGTGACGGATACCGATATCGTGCGGAGGGCCGTCGCGTCAGGAAAGCCGCTCGGAAAATTCACCGTCGAGAAGATCATGACGGCTCCGATTTGCACGATCGAGGGAAGCCAGTCGGTCGATGATGCGCAGGATATGATGGCGGACTTGGGTGTGCGCCATCTCGGCGTCACCAAGAACGGCGAGATCGCCGGCGTGGTCTCCGTGCGGGATCTGCTGCTGCACTACAAGCGCTACGCGCAATCGAAGATTTCGACGGATGTAACGTATGACGAACCGAAGATTACGCAGGACTAGGTAAACGTAAGGCGTGAAGCGTTAGGCGTACGGAGCAAAATTCCGGTGAAGCCGCGCCTCACGTCTTATCCCTTACGTCTCACGGTTATTTCGCGAGTTGCTGGAGCAGGTGGCCCAGTTCCGGTAGGATGAGCTTTTCCATCGCCAGGCGGACGGCATTTTCCGAGCCGGGGACGGAGAAGAGCACGCGGCCCTTGACGATGCCGGCGACGGCTCGGGTCATGATCGCCGGCGAACCGATCTCCTGATACGTCAGATAGCGAAAGATTTCACCGAATCCATCCAACCGCTTCTCCAACATTTCGGCGGCCGCTTCGTAGGTCGAATCACGCCGTGAGATTCCCGTACCGCCGTTGATGATGATCGCCTGGACTGCATCATTCACCGTCCCTTGGGCGATCCGAAACTGAATCTGTCCCGGCTCGTCCTTGACGATGTGATAGGCGACGACGGTATGGCCGTGTCCTTCGAGCAGTTTGTGAATCAGCCGGCCGCTGGTGTCGGTGTCCGGCGTGCGGGTATCGCTGCTCGTGATCACCATGGCCCCGATGGATCCAGGTGCTTGGGCTTTGTGTTCGTGATGGGTGGGTTCACTCATATCGTGTGCTCTCTGATGAACATGCAGGAATGCCGGGTGATAAATCAACCGTCAGTTCCACGAACAAATAGTCTCCTCTGCGCACACTGTCCGATTTAAGGCGTGACTGGTCCCTCCTGCAGTGATTACTTCCACGCCGCGTCGGGATTCAGTCGAGCAACCGGGGTTCCCTTCGCCACATGTTCATCGAGGATCGCGGCGACGTCGGCTTCGGTCACCTTGGAATACCAGGTGTTGTCCGGGTATACGACGACCGTCGGGCCTTGTTCGCAGGGGCCGAGGCAGCCTGTCGCGCTCACCAACACTTGGCCCGGTGGAACCGACCGCTGCATCAGCCCCATATTGAAGGCCATGAGCAGCTGCGCGGCACCCGCCGACCCGCATGATGGCTTGGGATGGCCCGGTGGCCTGGAATTGGTGCAGACGAGAATATGATATTGGGGCTTTGGCATGAGTTCTCCTTCAGCTAATCGAGCGACCGGCTGTCGGCATCAGCCGTCGGCTCAAACGTGAAATTGGTTCGCGAGTCATCGCTGAACGCGATCCTCCGTGCGATCGCGCATCACCGTGGCCGATAGCACTCCCATTGCTGGATCACTTCCTCCGGAAACTTCCACTGCTTGAGGCCCTTGATCACCCAGTCCAGATAGTGATCCTTCGGTTTGAACTTGCCGATCGGATTCGCTGCATAGGTGGTGACCAGTTCTTTTTCTCCGGTCTCGGTCGCAATGGTGACCTGCAGATGCCGGTAGGCGCCCTGAGGAACGTCTTGCTCAAATTGATCCATGATCTTCACGTCTTCATCCGTCAGTTCAAACAGCCCCCCCCAGGTCCTTTCACCTTGGGACGGCACGATACTGGCGAGCCCACATCGCCATTGCGCCGACCAGCGGCAAAATTTGACGGTATGGTCCGGCAGAGTCGCGAGGCCCAGAAATCTGTGTTCCGGGGCCCGCCGTTTAAGTTGTGAGGGATTGAGGAGATCGCCGTACAAGAAAAACTTCATGCATTCGACTCATCTGCCGCCGGCTGTGACAACGTGTGTTGGTACTTGTAACACACCGGCTTTTCACCAAACAAGCGGCCTTCGCCCCGTGCGTCGGGCGCGCATTGACATGATGTCCGAGCCTTCCTAAGATGCTTCAACCTGAGCGCTTCCGAACATGAATCATTTCGACGGAGACAATGCCCGTCATGACTGAGAGTGCCACCATCTCCCGATCGCTCGGCGCGCGTGTCGTCAACTATGCGGTCGTCGTTCTTCTGCTGCTGGCCGGACTGTACTATGCGTGGACCACGTTGCCGTCGGCGGCTCCACCGAGAGGGCAACAAGAGGCTGAAGCCTTGACCTTGGTCCAGAACCATCCTGCGATCGGACATCCCACGATCTTGCAAGCCATGACTGAACATGTCCGTATGATGAAGGAACGCGGGCAGGGGGTTCGGCTCGGAGAATGGCGCGTCAAGCACGTCGATGGAGATATCTTCGAAATCCGCGTGCAACTTCGCGATCAAGGTGTACATGGTCAATGGTTCGAGCGGGAGTTCATCTGGCATGCCCATCTTCAACTCAAGAAGGTCAACGCCGCCTCGTTGCCGGCGGACGGCGTGACCCCGAAAGCGGCCGATGCCGATGAGCGACCTGCTCCATCGCCACCGGGTCCGTCACAGAGTTAGATTGTCGGTGCTGGAAAGCGATGTTCTCCGATCGACGGTGCGGCAGCTGTCTCAAGCCGGCTCTCTGAGCGCCGGTGGTATGGCGATCTGAACTTCATCCCCTTGAATGCGCACCTCACAACGGGTGATTTGGAAGTTGGAGTTCCCGACTCGTTCGCCTGACATGACGCTGAATTTCCAGCCGTGCCAGGGACATTCGACGACGGGTCCGCAGAGCGTTCCTTCCCCAAGCGGACCGCCCGCGTGGGGACAGGTGTTGTCGACCGCATAAAACATTCCGTCCACGTTGAAGAGCGCAATCCAAATCCCGTCGATTTCGACGGTTCGTCCCGTGCCGGGTGGAATCTCGTGCGTGAAGGCTGCTTTGACGAAATCGTTCATCATGGTCATCTTTCCGGGGGTCCGCCGCATGCGGCATCAGATGGGCGCTTGCTTGATTTAACAGCCACCTTATGGCATAGAACTATCACCAAGTAGTCCTGCCCCGCGGACACGCTCCACGACCCTCTTGGAGGCCCCAATGGGGATGAGGTTTCTGCATGGAAATGACCCTCCTGCTGAACGCGACCTATGAACCCCTGCGGGTCGTGCATTGGCAAAAAGCGATCGCGCTTCTCTGGCAAGGAAAAGTCGAAGTGTTGGAGGTCTACGACCGCGAGATCCACGGAATCTCTCTGTCGATCAAACTTCCGGCCGTGATGCGGCTCTTGAAGCTGGTGAAGTTGAAGGACAGTCATCGCGCGGTCAAGTTTTCCCGTATCAATATTTTTACGCGAGACGGCTACTGTTGCCAATACTGCAATCACAGATTCCGAACCGAAGAACTGACGTTCGACCATGTCGTGCCCATCGCCAAAGGCGGAAAAAAGACATGGGAAAATATCGTGACCGCCTGCTGGCGCTGCAACAATCGTAAGAGCGGGCGGACTCCGGAAGAAGCCGGCATGCGGTTGAAAAAGCGGCCGGTGAAACCCCGGTGGAGCCCCGTCATTACCATCACCATCGGCATTCGCAACACGCCGGAAAGCTGGCGTGACTATCTGTACTGGAACATGGAGTTGGATGCGGATCCCGCCGACACGTGAGGGTCGTTCCCGGCTGAATCATCTGTGCTTCACATCCCGTGTCTTCACACACGTCCTGCTAGTTTGAAGCCTCGCCCTCACCTCTCCCGCCCGATCGAGAGCGCCGCATTATAACCAGGCCTCGATCAAAAGTGGAGTCGGGACATTCCGTCCAAAAGCCTCTTGCATGCCGAGGCACATTCTCGGATACTGGCCCCCTCAGTCGAAACGGGAGTACCATCATGGCTGCGAATCCTGGCTTTCCTCTTGTCCTGGACGTAAAAGGCTGGCTGGTCCTGGTGATCGGCGGCGATGAGGAGGCGGCGGAAAAATCCCAACGCCTGCTCGATTCCGGCGCGCGTGTGACGGTGATCAGTCCTACGTTGAATGAACCGCTGCGGCAGTTGGCGGCTTCGGGCAAGATCATCCATCGCGGCCGCCATTTTCGAGACGCGGACCTTGAACACGCCATTCTCATTCTCAACACGCTCCGAGGTGAGCGCGATTTCGCGCAGATGCTGTCGGCCAAAGCCAGGGAGAAGCGCGTGCTGCTCTGGTCGGTCGACTATCCGGAAGCGAGCAGTGTCACGATGCCGGCGGTGGTGGCGGCGGGACACGTCCGTGTGGCGATCAGTACAAGCGGGGTGGCTCCGGCCCTCTCCGGATTCATCAAGGAAGATCTGGAACACGTCCTCGATACCCAGTTCATCGAGTTCGTCGAGTGGGTCAGGCAATTGCGGGAGCAGGCCAAAGCGAACGAGCCGGATGCCGAGAAGCGGCGCGCGCTTCTCCATGACGCGTTGGACGGTTTCCGTTTGCTTGGCCGCGTGCAGTACCCCAAAGTCTGGCTGGAACGACGATCTCAAACGGTCACGAGCGCGCAACCGGAACTGGAAAAACAATAGGAGCAACGATGGTTCTACTGGAATTCAGCATGTCCCCGTTGGGAAAGACTGAAAGTGTTGGAAAATATGTGGCCCGTTCCCTCGACATCATCGATAAGAGCGGAGTGCCCTATCGCTTGAACCCGATGGGGACGGTCCTGGAGGGAGAATGGGAAGAGGTCTTCGGGGTCGTGCAGCAATGTTACGAGCGGATGAAGAAGGATTGTAACCGTATTTCCTGCACGATCAAAGTCGACTATCGAAAGGGCCATTCCGGTCGTCTCCAGAGTAAGGTCGCCAGCATCGAAAAGACGTTGAAACGACCGGTCAAACAATAGGGCGATGTGAGGCCTTCTCGTCTTGCAGGCAAACCGAGAAGGCCGACTCGTTCGGACAGGGTCTGGATGTTGAGATTTCTGTCCCATCTATAGACGTGCTCGCCTCCTCTGTCACAAGGAGGCGAGCCGTTGTGTTGAAAACATTCTCCTTCGTCTATATACTTCAATCCGTACGAGGTATTCCTATGGTGAAACTGCGCAGTCTCTCGGCGGTCAGTGATAGATCGCATTCCGAACCAGCCGTGTTCCTTCCAATGATCACGTTGTTTCAGAGAATGACGGCATGACAAGCAGCGCGACGGAGAGCGTCGAGGCCAAATCCCTACCGACGATGGAGCTTTTGCCCAAGGATCACACGATTCTTGAGCAGGGCGCGATGGTGTTTCGCCCGTTCGGTCTGGACGAACAGGGTCAGACGATCCGAGACCTCAGTGGGGTCAGCATTCGAGCGGTCACCGTCTTTCTGGAGAAGCTGGTGGCGTCCGAGCGGGGAGCGCCGGCGGGGAAAGAGGCCGTGGAGGAGTTGTGCCGTCTCTTGAATGATCGCATCAAGGACCCCGTCTACCATGTCACGCCGGAATTTTTGAAGAATCCCTGGAACAGCTACTCGTACGAATTCGCCTCCTATCTATATGAGTTCTGCGAGAGGATTTCCGGAGAGCAGCGGTTCGCGTTCAAAGCGGGCGCGGAAAAGGTGTCTCCGATCATGTTGGCGCTGACCCGGCCATTTTCCCTGTCCCAGATCTACACGATGTTTCCCTACTTCGGGAATAAGTTTACCTCCGGCTCCGTTGAATTCCGGGTGGTGGAAGTCACGAGCAGCACCGCTGTGGTGGCGATGCAGTTCACCGAGCGTACGCTTCGCCAATTCGGACTCTATCGGAGGCGGTGTGCCTGTCTGGTGTGTCAGTCGGCGCAAGGCATCATGGTCGCGATGGCGGATCGCATCCACGGTCTTTCCCAGGCGGAAGCGATGGAGACTTCGTGCATCGGCAATGATGATGAATGGTGCCAGTGGACCATTCGGTGGCAGGAAGATAAGGGGTATCGAAAACGATTCTGGCGGGCCGCGTCGCCGCTGGAACAGGCGCGGCCGACTCTCCCGAGCGGGCCGGCACCGGCCGAAGTAGCCAGTGAGCACAGCACCCATCCGGTGACCACCGGGCGTGTCATTCCCCCCACTCATGCGCCGAGGCATTTCGCATGGTTCCTGTGGGGAGGTCTGTCGGGTATCGCCCTCATGGCGGGGGTCGGCATCTTCAACCCGGCCGTT
Source organism: Nitrospira sp. (assembly GCA_024760525.1). Classification (NCBI taxonomy): domain Bacteria; kingdom Pseudomonadati; phylum Nitrospirota; class Nitrospiria; order Nitrospirales; family Nitrospiraceae; genus Nitrospira; species Nitrospira sp. The sequence continues at coordinate 2,186,668 of CP060499.1, read as the reverse complement.
AGCCTCGGCGAGGTATTGCTGGTGGGAGTATGCCCTATCCTCGCGGTCGGTATCATCGTCAACCGACGGCTCCTCCGCGAGAGCGAGCGTCGCGAGGCCCTGATTCAGGAACAGATCTCGTTCGTCGAATCCCGCCATGAAGAATTGCGCGCGGCCTATTTGGAACAAGAACAGATGCGGGTGGAGTTGCGCCGAAAGGTGGCCCAGCTCACGGCCCTTCATCGAGCGGGACTCTCGTTCAACTCGACTTTTGAACGAGACGCGTTGCTGCATCAAGTCTTGGAAGCGCTCACGCACGAACTCAGCTACAACAGCGCCATGGTTTCCATGTTTGATCCCGTTGAAAATATCGTTCAGCACATCCGCGTTATCGGCGCGCCGCCGGAGGTTGAAGAATTCGCTCAATCCTGCCGCATCCCGATCAAGGATCCTGAGAGTCCCGAAGGGATGGTGGTCCTGCAAGGACGGCCGCTCTTGGTCAAGGATATCGAATCGATACGGCACAATCTGCATCCGCTCAATCAGCGATTGGCCGAACTGAGCAGAACCAAGGCCCTGGTCGTGGTGCCCATCAAGACCAAGGACCGACTGTGGGGCATGTTGACGGTCGATCGCTCACACAATCAAAGCGTGACTGAGGACGATTTGGAACTGATGACGACGGTCGCGAGTCAGGTCTCCATCGCGCTCGACAACGCCTCGGCCTACCAGCAGATCGAAGAGTGGAATGCGGGCTTGGAGCTCAAAGTGCGGGAGCGCACGGAAGCGCTGGAACGAGCCGATCGTCTGCGCGCGCAGTTCCTTTCGCACGTGTCACACGAACTGAGGACACCGCTCACGTCCATCAAAGGATTCATCCAGAATTTGCTGGACGGACTGACCGGGCCGTTGAACGAGAAGCAGCAGCGCTATCTCGTCCGGATGTCGGAGAACTCGGATCGGCTGGTGCGTATGATAGAAGATCTCCTCGACCGCACCCGGATCGAAACCGGTCGTTTGGAAATCCATCCCGCCAACGTCGACCTGGAGCCTTGCCTCGCCGACGTGATCGAACAGCTGAAACCGTTAGCTCATGTGAAACAGCAAACGTTGGAATTCTGTTGCACCGATTCCGACATCGTTGTCTGGGCGGATCGGGACCGTTTGATTCAGACCGTGGTGAATCTGGTGCAAAACGCCATCAAGTTCACTCCACCCGGTGGAAGCGTCATGGTGACTTGCGAACTGACCGATCACCGAAGAGCGACCGTGCTGGTTCGCGATACAGGCCCCGGCATCCCTTCCGTGCATCTCGACAAGATTTTTGACCCGTTCTTCCGCATTCAGGAGGGCCAACGCACCGGACCCAAGGGATTGGGGCTGGGGCTTTCCATCGTGAAAACGTTGGTGGAATTGCAAGGAGGGGACGTGACGGCCCGCAACCGCCCAACCGGCGGTGCAGAGCTTGCCTTCACCATTCCGATCTACACGGTCCAGACGCCGCTTGTGCTCGAATCGCATCTCGCGGGCCGGCAAATCCTGGTCGTGGATGATGACACCGACATTCAGCAACTGCTTCATGACCGATTGAGGGCAGGGGGGTACCTGACCTACTCCGCGTACGACGGTCGTCAGGCGTTGGATACCCTGCAAACACGGGAATTCGATGGGATGATTCTTGACATCGGGATCGGCCAGATCGACGGTCTGGAAGTGTTGCGACGAGTCCGCATGACAAATCAGGAACTCCCCATCATCATCATCACGGCATCCGGATCCCTTGAACTGGCGGTCAAGGCGATTGGAATGGGGGCTCAAGCCTACTTGCTCAAGCCGTTCGATGCCGGCGAACTTCAGCAGGCCATGGATCGTTGGTTCCAACGTGTGTGACCCGCAGACGACACGCGCTCTCGGTCATCGGACACGACCTGGAGGGCGTCGAAGCCGCTTCACCCTCAGCGATGTCAGGATTCTCTCGAGGTGGGCGCTCGCCCTTCTCACCTATGCCATCATCGTCTGCGGCGTTTCCCCTGTATCGGCCCAGGTCCCTCGTGTCTATGGACAAGGGGCGGCTGCGTCGGGCATGGGCAATGCCTTCGCGGCCCAGGCCGACAATGCGTCCGCCATTCATTACAACCCAGCCGGTATGACGCAGCTTCGCGGCGTGGAAATGATGGCGGGGGGAATACTTGTCGGAGGGACCACCGATTTCAGAAGTCCGGGTGGAGTCACGACAGTTGGAGATCATGATGGCGCGTTCGCATGGCCCGGTCCGGGTCATGGGTATATCACGGCGAATCTCCAGGACCTTGGTGTCTCCCTGTTTGGCAAACTGGCGGTAGGGATAGGAATCACGACACCATTCGGGTCGGTCATGCGGTGGCCTGACGACAGCCCATTTCGGGCCATCTCCACATTCAGCGCACTGCCGTTGTTCGACATCAAGCCGACGCTTGCCTATCAGCCCCACCCGGATTTTTCCATTGGAGCGGGGGCGGACATCTACACCTTTGCGAGTTTCTTTGGCGAGGGGCATGCCGAATTGCAGTCCGTCTCACCCGGTGGATTGGCACCCGCCGGAAGCAAGCTGGAATTTCACGGCAAAGACACGGCTCCCGGGTTCAACGTCGGCGCCTTGTATACGGCATTGCGAAATGAAAATGGACAGCCGGTTGCGAATCTGGCCGTGGTGTACAGAAGCCAGGCGACCCTTCATTTGGATGGAGCGTTGATGGCTAATGGCATCAAGGTTCAAGATGCCACCACGACGCTGGTGTTGCCCCAGGTGATCACCGGCGGAATCGCCTTGTGGCCGATTCGGAATGCCGAACGCGAATGGAAGCTCGAGTTGAATGTGGATTACGTCGGTTGGAAATCGGTCAGAAACTTAGATCTTCGGCGACCAGATGGAACGGCCATTCTTGAACAACCGCAAAACTGGAAGAGCACCTATGCCATTTTGGCCGGGACCGAGTATCGATGGCTCAAAGTCGATCGGTTGCCCGGCTGGGAGATAGCCGTGCGGGGCGGCTATACGAATCAGCAAGCGCAGGTGCCGGATCTCAATTTCAATCCGGGAGTACCATCGGCCGATCTCCATGTTATTTCAACAGGTATCGGGCTGCAGTGCAAAGGCAATGGGTCGTTCTTGGGATTGTTCTCCTGTGGTGGTTTGGGAATAGGATCCGTCAAAGCAAAATTTATCGGTGTGGATCTGTCGTACCAGGCGTTCCTCTATGAGCCGCGGACAATTTCAGGGAATACGGGGCTTCGCGCTGCCGTGAACGGACTGTACAATACGACGCTGCACGCCGGCGGGTTTTCCGTCCGCGTCGGTTTCTAGCCGTGACGCTTCCAACGTAAGCGCTGTGAGAAAAGGATCTAAGAGGAGAGGTAGATTCGTGGAATCTTCGGACTCATCGCACACAGCACTTCGTAGGGGATCGTTCCGGTCCATTCCGCAATATCACCGGCTGTGATCCGCTCGTTCTCCTGTCGCCCAATCAGTACTACTTCATCCCCGACGGCGGCGCTCAGGATGGTCGTGACATCCACCATCACCATATCCATGCAGACCAATCCCACGATGGAAGCCCGCTGTCCTCGGATAAGCACATGGCCTCGATTCGAGAGATGGCGGCTGATCCCGTCGGCGTAGCCAATGGGAAGGACGGCCACTCGGGTGACTTTCTTTGCAGTGAAGGTCCGATTGTAACTGACCGTTCCTCCCGGCGGGATGGTTCGGATCTGTGCGATACAGGTTCTGAGTGAGAGAACGGGTTTGAGGTCGGGAGCCTGAACGGAACGGGGAAGAGTATGATATCCATAGAGCATGATACCGGGACGAACGAGGGTAAAGTGGGCTGATGGAAAACGGACGGCTCCACAGCTATTGGATACATGGATGAGGGGAACGCGGAACCCTGCCCCGACCACGACCTTCAGAGCTCGGCTAAAGCGGCTGATCTGTTCCTCGGTCGCATCCGGAACGAGACCGTCGCTATCGGCCAGATGAGACATCAATCCTTCCAGTTGTAGAGAAGCGGGGACCTGACGGGCGCTGATCAGGGTGTCCAGTTCGTCCTGCGTCAGCCCCAACCGACCCATGCCGGTCTCGATCTTGAGATGGATCGGGTAGGGGACGGCACGGGCAGCCGCAGCGTGGCCGAATGCCATGAGCATGGAAAGATCGCTCACCACCGGAGTGAGTTGATGGGCAAAGAGGTCCCCAAATTGCTCTTTAAAAACCGGGCCTAGAACGACGATCGACACATTGATGCCGGCCTGCCGAAGCTCGATTCCCTCGTCGGTTGAGAAGACCGCAAGGCGAGTGACGCCATGCCGGATCAACGTGTGTGCCGCTTCAATCGCCCCATGGCCATAGGCATTCGCCTTGACGACCGCCAGGACATTGCATCCGGGAGAAAGAATCCGTCGAAATTGAGAAAGGTTATGGGCCAGTGCCGTCAGATCAATGGTGGCAACGGTCGGTTGGAAAGTCGATGGAATCGGCACGCGATGAAGAGAGAATCAGGAAGCCGGACTCAGACTTCCATGATTTCCTGTTCCTTTTTCTTGATCACGTCGTCGATCTTTTGCCCGTATTGCTCGATCAGCTTTTGAGTGTCCTGCTCGGCTTTGCGCAGTTCGTCCTCGGTAAGCTTCGCATCCTTTTGGAGTTTCTTCAACTCTTCGTTCGCTTCCCGCCGGAAGCTCCTGATCTGTACCTTCGTTTCTTCGCCGTGCTTCTTGCACACCTTGGTCAACTCTTTGCGGCGCTCTTCCGTCAGCGGTGGGAGTGGGACGCGAATCAACTTCCCGTCGTTCGACGGCGTGACACCCAATCCGGAAGAGGATATGGCCTTCTCGATTTCCTTGATCAGCTTCGGTTCCCAGGGTTGAATGGTGACCAGCCGTGCTTCCGGGGTGGCGATGTTGGCAACCTGCTTCAGCGGGGTCATGGTGCCGTAATAATCGACGCGGACTCCGTCGAAGAGGGCTACGGAAGCTCTTCCGGTGCGAAGGCCGGACAAATCTTTGCGCAGATGCTCGAGAGCTTGATCCATGCGGGCGATGAATGATTGTCGAACCGGGGCTGCATTGGACATGAGAGCACCTCGTGATAGGGTCAGTGATCGCCGAGCGTCACCAACGTACCGATCGGCTCACCCATAGCCACACGTTTAAAGTTGCCTTTCACTTTCAAATTGAACACGGTGAGAGGCAATTTATTATCCATACATAGACTGATGGCCGTAGAATCCATGACCTTGAGATTCTGATTCAGGATGGACAAGAATGAAATCTTCTCATACTTCTTCGCCGTGGGGTTGTTGACAGGATCGGCGTCATAGATTCCGTCCACCTTCGTGCCTTTCATGATCACTTGGGCGCTGATCTCCATCGCGCGCAGCACGGCGGCGGTGTCGGTTGAAAAATAGGGGTTTCCCGTTCCGCCGGCGAAGATGACCACGCGGTTCTTCTCGAGATGACGGATGGCCCTTCGGCGGATGTAGCCCTCGGCCAGTTGGCGCATCTCGATGGCGGATTGAACACGGGTGATGATCCCTGCCCGTTCCAGCGCGTTTTGGAGGGCCAGGGCGTTGAGCACCGTCGCCAGCATCCCCATATAGTCGGCGGACGCCCGTTCCATTCCGGCGGCGCTTGCCGCGATCCCGCGAAAAATATTGCCGCCGCCGATGACGATGGCGACTTGAATTTCAAGGGCGACTACGGAGGCGATCTCCTCGGCAAGGTTTTCAAGAATAGACGGTTGGATGCCGTAGCCCTGCTCACCGGCCAGCATCTCCCCACTGACCTTCAGAAGGAGGCGGCGGTATTTCGCTGAGCTCATGCTTCGCCTAACTGATAACGGGTGAACCGGCGGATAATCATATTCTCGCCGATCTTGGCGATCTTTTGGGCGAGCAGATCCTTGATGGTGATGGCCGGATCCTTGATGAAGGACTGCTCCAGCAGGCAGTTTTCCTGGTAGAACTTTTCGAGTTTCCCTTCGATGATTTTTGGCCATGCGGCGGGAGGCTTGCCCATTTCCTTGGCCTGTCCCTCGTAGATCGATTTCTCCTTCTCGACGACCGCAGGCGAAACATCTTCGCGCTTGACGAATGAAGGCTTTGCGGCGGCGATCTGAAGAGCGAGATCGTTGACGAACGCTTTGAATTCTTCGTTGCGCGCGACGAAATCGGTCTCACAATTGACCTCGACCAAGACGCCGATCTTTCCACCCATGTGAATGTAGGAATGAATCAGCCCTTGATTGGTTTCGCGCCCGGCTTTCTTGGCCGCCGCCGCGAGTCCTTTCTGCCGCAGATAGTCGACGGCCTTTTCGACGTCGTCACCGTTTTCGGTGAGGGCCTTCTGACAATCCAGAATGCCTGCCCCTGTCTTTTCCCGAAGTTCTTTCACGAGCTGACTGGATCCTGCCATGATTCGTTATTCCTTCACACGTTCGATGAGGATGGGCCATTGATGGAATCGATCGTACGACCTTACGAAACCGGAACGCTTTCGACGCGCATCCCTGGTTTCTTTTCCCCGCCGGCGGGAGCCGATTGAAACTCGGCTTCTTCGCGCTGGACTCTCACATGCGCGCCTTCAATGCACGCATCCGCGATCTTGGACGTAATCAGCTTGATCGAGCGAATAGCGTCGTCATTTCCGGGAATCGGGTAGGTGATGTCATCAGGGTCGCAATTGCTGTCCAAGATGGCGATGACCGGGATATCGAGCCGTTTCGCTTCCTGAACGGCAATCTTCTCGATTCTTGTATCGAGAATGAACACCGCGCCAGGAAGGCCGCGCATGTTCTTGATCCCGGACAAGTACTTTTGGAGCTTGGCGATATCCTTCTGCATAAGAAGGATTTCTTTCTTTTTGAGGCCGTGCTCGCTGGGGTTGAGGAGGGTGGTCTCCATCTTCTTCATCTTATCGATACTGCGTCGAATGGTTTGGAAGTTGGTCAACATCCCACCCAGCCATCGCTGGTTGACGAAAAACATATTGGCTCGCTTGGCTTCTTCTTCGAGTATTTCCGCCGCCTGCCGCTTCGTCCCGACGAACAGGATCGATTCTCCGGCTGTGACAAGATCTCGGACGAAGGCATAGGTTTGCTCCATCCGTGCGAGGGTTTGTTGCAGATCGATGATATAGATCCCGTTCCGCTCGCCGAACAGAAACTTTTTCATCTTGGGATTCCAGCGGTTCGTCTGGTGCCCGAAATGAACGCCGGCTTCCAACAATTCTTTGATTGCCACCACTCCCATGCCTTCACCTCCCTTCAAGCTTGCAGAGCGCCCAATATCAGGGCGAGGGAATCGCTTCCCTTATTCTCAAGCTGTGCAGCGTGCCTAACGCTGATAGTGATTTTATTGAAATGGACCGGTTCCATTTACCGCGAATCGGCCCCTGTCAGACCCAGACCGGGGACGCTACCATAGTCCCGCAGAGGTTTCAAGCTGCAAAGCATCTTTCGACCTACGATCGATAACTTGCATTAATGCGGACATAATCATACGAAAGATCCGTGGTCCACATGTGCGCGCAGGCTGGGCCCTGCCCGAGATGGACGGCGACGGTAAACTCTTTCCGCTTGAAGACTTGAGCGATCTTGCTCTCGGCTTCAAGCCCCAGTCCGACCCCTCGTTTCACCATCACGACATCGTCAAAGCGTACCGTGACTTTGCCCGGGTCGATTGCAATACCGGATCGGCCGAGGGCCGCCATGACTCTTCCCCAATTCGCGTCCTCGCCGAACATGGCCGTTTTGACCAGATTGGATGTCGCAATGGTTTCGGCCACCCGTTTCGCCGACGCCGCCGTTGAGGCTCCTTCAACCAGAATCTTCACGACTTTGGTGCCCCCTTCTCCATCACGGCAAATCATGAGAGCCAACGTCTGTGCGGCTTCGGTTAAGAGGCGTTCGAAGTCGCGATAGGGTCGGGTACCTGGTTGGAGAGCCCGATTTCCGGCGAGACCGTTCGCTAGACAGAGGACGGTGTCGTTCGTGCTGGTATCACCGTCCACGGTAATGCAGTTGAACGATTGATCGACGGCGGATTTCAGCACCCGCTGGAGTGCGAGCGGAGCAATGGCCGCATCGGTCGTCAAATAGGCGAGCATGGTCGCCATATTCGGATGGATCATTCCCGAACCTTTGGCCATGCCCCCGATGGTGATTACGCGACCGCCTATTTTGGATTGGAGAGCGACCGTTTTCGGTCGCAAGTCCGTGGTCAGAATCGCTTGAGCGGCTTGGCCGCCTCCCTGGACACTGAGGCGTGAAATCAGGGTCGGAATGGCCGCCGTGATGCGATCGATCGGCAGCGCTCGACCGATGACGCCGGTTGACCCCACAAACACCTGCTGAATCGGAGTGCGAAGCTGCTGCGCCACCGCTGCGGCCATGGCTTGTGCCGCGACCAATCCTTGTTCTCCTGTGCACGCATTGGCATTGCCGCTGTTGACGATGATAGCCCGTCCATGATGAGACCGAAGATGGCGTCGGTCCACGAGAACCGGGGCGGCAGCGACTCGATTCTTCGTAAAGACTCCGGCGATCGGTCCGCTGACATCGGACACGCACAGGGCTAGATCGAGCAGCTCCGGCTTTTTGATCCCGCAATGCATACCGGTTGCTCGGAATCCCAGCGGTGCTGTAACACCCACGCGCTTTTGTCTCATCATAATTTCTTAGTTAGAGTTGCGGGCTCAGGGCGGCGATCGTCGGGGCCTTGCGACTAGGGATAACTGCCCGGCGCCGTAAGGCCGGTGTCTTCAGGAATGCCCAGCATTAGATTCATGGCTTGAATGGCTTGACCGGCGGCTCCTTTGACCAGATTGTCGACGGCAGCGACGGTTATGACCCGTCCGGCCCGCCCGTCTGTGTAGACACCGATGTCGCAGTAGTTCGTCCCCTTGATATAGCGCGGATTGGGAACACCGTCTTCGTAGAACCGGACGAACCGTTCGCCTTTATAAAACTCTCGGTAGAGATTCCGAAGATCTGAAAGGTCCATCGGCTCCGCCAACGTGCAATAGGCCGTACTCAGGATGCCGCGATTCATCGGCACGAGATGAGGCGTGAATGTCACGGTTACGGATTCGGCCATATCCTTAAATCCGGAAAGTTCTTGTTCGATTTCAGGAATATGACGATGCTGCCCGATCTTATACGGCTCCAATGATTCATGCGCTTCGGGGAAATGATAGGCAAGGGCTGGACTCCGACCGGCGCCCGACACGCCGGATTTGGCATCGATCACCACCGTCCCGGGCTGCACGAGTCCTTTGGCAAAGAGAGGCGCCAATTGTAAGACCGCCGCCGTGGGATAACATCCCGGCGAGGCGACCAACTTCGCCGTGGTGATTGCGGCGCGATGGAGTTCCGGCAAGCCATAAACCGCTTCCAGCAACAGCTGCGGGTGCGCATGCGAAGTCTGATACCACTTTTCATAGGTGCCGACGTCCTTCAGCCGATAGTCCGCGCTGAGGTCAACGACCAGTTTGCCGGCCTTGAGACAGATTGCCACGGCGTCCTGAGATTTGGTGTGGGGAAGCGCGAGAAAAATGGCGTCCGCTCGCTCCGCCAACGCTGCCGGCTCCATGGCTTCGAATCGATGCTCCACGATTCCCTTCAGGCTGGGGAAGACCGAGGAGATCAACTGTCCCGCCGACTTTTCAGAGGTTACTGCGGTGATCGTAAAATAGGGATGGCCTGCAGCGAGCCGAACAAGCTCTGCGCCGGCATATCCACTGGCACCCGCAATGGCGATTCGGAATTTCTTGGTCATCAGTTAGAATCCAGCGAGAACCGACGCCCACCCATCTGACGAAGACACAAAAAAGGGGAAGGCATGGAGCCTTCCCCTTTTGGAACGTTGGCTCCTGTGCCTAGCGCTTGGAGTACTGGAATCGCTTTCGGGCGCCTTTCTGCCCGTACTTCTTGCGTTCCTTCACCCGTGAGTCACGAGTGAGCAGCCCTTCCTTTTTCAATGGGCTGCGTGTCGAGGGGGTCATCGCAACGAGGGCTCGCGCGATGGCATGACGGAGCGCACCGGCTTGTCCGGTCGGTCCGCCTCCATAGACTGTGGCGCTGATCGAGTATTTGCCCATGAGACCGGCCATTTCAAGCGGCAGCTGGATGATTTGCCGAAGGGTAAGACGAGGAAACGCCTTTTCCAACGGCTTATCGTTCACAATGATGTCGCCCGCGGTTCCCGTTACCCAGGCTCTGGCGATTGCACACTTTCTCCGTCCTGTTGCGTATTGTGTCACCACTGCCATGCGACTCGTCTCCTTCTGTTATGAAATGAATCTCTAGAGAGCAATAGGCTCAGGACGCTGCGCCTGATGCGGATGGTCAGGTCCGACATAGACACGGAGTTTTCGCGCCATACCATTGCCAAGCGGCGTTTTGGGAAGCATACCCTTGATCGCTTTGGTCAGGAGTTGTGTAGGGTCTTTTCGAAACAGGTGCTCGGCGGAAGCGGTCTTAAGACCCCCTGGATATCCCGTGTGACGGCGGTACAGTTTGGTTTCCATCTTTCCGCCGGTCAACTGGATCTTCTCCGCATTCACGATGACCACATGATCACCCAGATCGACATTCGGGGTGAATGTCGGCCGATGCTTCCCCCGTAAGACACTCGCCACCCTTGCGGCCAGCCGGCCCAGGGTTTTCCCTTCGGCATCCACAAGATGCCATGTTTCTTTCACCTCTGTCGGTTTTTCCAAGTACGTCATCATCTTTTTCTTCTCCACTGCGTTAACGTTGCAACATTAAGAAGGAGTTAGACTTCCCCAGCACCGATATTCTTCGTTTCCAGCCTCGACAACCAGGCATCGAGATTTTGGCCGCTTCGCCTTTTCCATACATCCTGAGTGACATAAATAGGTGCTTGGCATCGCAGGGCCAAGGCGATGGCATCACTCGGCCGAGAGTCGATCGTTCGTGCGACTCCTTTGTTTGCGAGGAAGACGGTCGCATAGTAGGTGCTGCTCTTCACATCCGTCAGAACCACTCGCTCCGTCTTGATGCCCAGATGTTCTCCGAAACTTTTGATTAAATCGTGGCTCATGGGTCGTGGGGTCATCGATGTATCCAACGCGCGCCTGATCGCTTCACCCTCGGAAGCTCCGACCCATACCATGAACTGTTCCGATCCGCCGTCCGCTCGGGCCAACACGACGATCCGCGTGTCCGTATTCGAGTCTTCAACGACGCGATTGACGGTGAGCTGAATCAACGGCTCCGGCGATTGAGGCGAGTGTTCTTCCATAAAACCAGGCGATCCGTCAAGAATCCAGCTTTCCAAAGTCCTCGGGTTTGAGATTCTCCAACCACTGATCGAGTTCTTCCGAGCTCTGTTTTCGAATCACGGACTCGCTCGCAAAAATGGGAGCTTGGGTCCTGAGCGCAAGGGCGATGGCGTCACTCGGACGGGAATCGACGGTATATTCGGAATCTGCATAGGTCAAATGCACTTTGGCAAAGTACGTGTTCTCGCTCAGATCTGTAATGACCACACTGATGATCTTGGCGTTAAATGCGTCCAGATACGACTTCATGAAGTCATGGGTCATCGGGCGAGGCGGGGCGACATTTTCGAGCGCCAGGCTGATCGAACTGGCTTCGGATTTTCCAACCCAGATAGGAAGCATTTCCGCTTGCTCATCGTCCCGAAGAATGACGATATACGCATTGTTGTAGGGGTCGAACATGAGCCCCTTGACCTGCATCTGCGTAATCATCCGCCCACCTGTTCACCACACAGTTCTACGTAACGGATAGCAGCCCACCGTAACACTTTCGAATTCATGATGTCAACGAACTCAGCGACAATGCAGAGAAAACTTACAGGTTGGTCTCCCAGCGCGCTTCTTGAATGGAACGTCTATTTCAGTTGCTTGGCGGGCGATAATTCTCTGCGACCTTTGATGAGTCAACCTGTTCCCCTAGTTTCAGGAAGGCCTTCATCTGTTTGCGAACGAGTTCACGACCGCTCTCATCACCGAGGTTGACTTGATATTCATTGATGACCATCACGCGCATGCCTTCCCACTTTTTCCAGCAGTTTATACAGACCTTGCTCTTGACCTCTGATTCAAGCTTGCCGAGAAATAGGGGAGCCGTAATCGCCTCGCCGGTTTGCCCGCATGTCACACACGATAACTCCGCCATAACCACCGTGCTCCTTTGTCAAGTTACGATTCAACCATCACTAACCGAATTTTTATTCTAGCAGAACTGTTGGAACCAAAGAAAGACAGGATCGCGCAATTGACCCCGTTCTGACGACATGCTAGAAAAGGCGCTCCACAAGCCGACCCGTGGATGGCTTTGCCCGGATGGCGGAACTGGCAGACGCGCCGGACTCAAAATCCGGTTCTCGCAAGAGAGTGGGAGTTCGACCCTCCCTCTGGGCACCAATTCCACGTCAAGTCGACCTGGCTCATGGCTTGAACGATGCCATCGAGTCGTGATCGGTGAGGCTCTGGTGGAGCTGCAAACTTTACGATGCAAACACCCCTTGACAGCGCCGTGCCATTAGCCTAATTTCTCCTATATTTCTCAATGGTGTATAACTGATGCCATCGTAGAGATCACAATCAGCCAAGATACATCCAAATTCTAAAGCATGATCGTTCGAAATCTTCCAACAGCGTCACCTGTTCAACTCATTAAGGAGGCAGCACATGCGTAAAGTGTTGGCACTAGGGGCCGCGATACTTTGTGTCGGCTCTATGAATGTTGCAGTGGCTCAAGAGCGGCTACAGCAATCGGGTGGGTCTGCGATGGGCGTGGGTACCGGGGTCGGTGATGTGTCCGGGAACGCCAATCGCGTCCAGGCGTATGATCGTAATGCATTCCTCGATCGCCTGTCTCTCCCAGAGACGATCTATGGACGCGTCCTGGCCATTGATTTTCCTGCGGGAAAACTGCTCCTGGAATCCGGTGGAAGCTCCCATGACGAAGGTCGTGCTGGGTCAGGTACCATGAGTTCCATGACGGTCTACTTTGATGAGAGGACCAGCATGGACCAGCTCAAGGTCTTGAACAGCGGGGATGATATCTCTCTCCAGGTGATAGAAGCGGTTACACCCAATCAGCAGTATGGCATCGGCCGGAAGATTGTTCGCGAGGTCTACTTGCTGCGTGGTAATGAAAAGCTTGCAGGATTCGGCGGGTTGGGTCAGCGTCCAAATCCTTCGACTGAACGCGCGATCGAGACCAGCAGCGGCAGTACGACCGGCGGAGTGGCGGGATCCGTGCTGCCCGGCAAGATCACCGGAACCATAGACACCACCATCGGCGAGTTCACCGGTTCGGCTCCATGTTGGAATTGCGAACCTCAACCGGGATGGGGATATCAGACCGTGGCGCCGGAAACAAAGGTTCCCAACAAGTCTGATTACGGGACTGATGCGGCCAAGCCGAATTTGGTGAAGGGATTCAACTGAGGCTTTAAGACTCGATGTTATGAAAGGGGCAGCCTTGGCTGCCCCTTTTTTTTGGGACTTCGCCGTATGCTAAAATTTCACTCTTGACGGTCATGCGAATGTACCTGAACCCGATCGCACGGAGTTGATATACATATGACTGAGCATCAGCCTCCGTCCGAGAGCTCCGACATTGAATTGGATCTTCGCGGGGTCGTTTGTCCCTATAATTTTGTGAAGACAAAGCTGAAACTCGAGACCTTGAAGGAAGGGCAGGTGCTGTCGGTCCTTCTCGATGATGGAGACCCTATCCGCAACGTGCCTCGGAGCGTCGAGAATGAAGGCCATACCGTGTTATCGAAGGAACGGGTCGACCAGGCATATCGGGTTTTGATCCGTCGAGCAGAAAACGACTGAATTCACGACAGGCCTCGGTCATTCGGTTTTCTCCCGCCGATTCCGGCAAGCACAAGCGTGATATCTCTCCCGCTGATCCGGCGCAACTCCCGATGAACCTGACGCGCCGTGCCGCGAATGATGAGCTCATCCGGTGTCGTCAAGTCGCATGCGACAATCACCAGGTGTCGAGGAGCGATGGCGCTCAGTGTCGCCAGGGCATGTGCGACCGATGCCACGGTACCGAACGCGACCGTTGGAACCTTTCTCTTCAAGGAATCGGTCAGCCATGGGCGAATACGTGAGGGGGTCCTTGGAAGATGCCCGAGAAAATGAAACGCGTCGCAGGGGAAGCCTGCGATCGTGAGTGCCGCAACAATGACGGAAGGACCGGGGACGGGGACCACAGGGATTCGATGTGCATGAGCCGCCGCCACAAGGAGATGCCCAGGGTCAGCAATGATGGGAGATCCACAATCCGAGACAAGCGCAATATCCATACCGCCTTGTAATCGTTGCAGAAGCACCCCAACTTTTTCTTTGAGATTGCTGGGTCCGTAGCTGGTCACCGTGGTCTGAATAGCATGATGCGTGAGGAATCGTTGTGTTGCTTTCGGATCTTCAGAGGCGATCACGTCTACTTTCTCAAGTACCTGCAGGGCACGCACGGTCACATCATCGGGATGTCCGATGGGGACGGCCACGACATAGAGGGTGCCGCTCTGTTGCGGCTGAGCATCCGAAGTCATTGCAGCTCCTACGTTTTGTTGACTCCGTTTGGTCCGCATCGATATAATTTCTAACTTATCCCGTTGGCAGTAACATTCCGCGTCCCATAGGGAAAATCCCGATGGCAGCCGTTTGCTTCATGATCACCATCGTCCTGTATATCGTGGGCACGGTGTCGTTTCTTTCGTATTCGCTGCGGCGCTCAGAAGCCTTGTCAAAGGTATCGTTGGGTGTGACGGCCGCCGGGTTCGGTTTCCATACGATCGCCCTCATCATTCGAATGGCCGGCGTCTCATCATCCTCGCCCCCCAGTTTTTCCGATGCCCTTTCGTTTTTCTCGTGGATGATCATTCTTGTCTTGCTGGTCGTCGAGTTTCGACATCAAATTCATGTGCTTGGGTCGTTCATGGTGCCCTTGGCCCTCGTCTCCTTGATCTCCGCCGCGGCTCTTCCTGAAACAGTGCCCACACTTCAGCCTGTACTCAAAACCTTATGGTTTCATGTCACGCTCAGCATGTTGGGCACGGTGGGCTTTACCGTCGCGTTTGTTGCGGGTGTGATGTACCTGATTCAGGATCGACTCCTCAAGTCGAAACGGTTCAATGTTCTTTACAGCAAGCTCCCTGCGCTCGATTTTCTCGATCACCTCAATCAACAGTCCATTGTATTGGGGTTTCCGTTGCTCACATTGGGCATCGTGACGGGAGCGATCTCAGCCGACTTTGCGCGAGGGTCCTATGTCAGTTGGAATCCTGAACAAACCTGGGCGCTCGTCACATGGCTCTTTTATTTTGTCGTGTTGCTGGGGCGGTTGACGATAGGGTGGAGAGCCAAACGCGCGGCCTATCTCACGGTCATCGGATTTGCCTGTGTGATTCTTACCTTGGTGGGTGTGGTGCTGAAGGGGCATGGTGCGTTGTCGTAACATGCGGTTGATGGTCCTATGCATCTGATCGTCGTTGGGTTGAGCCACAAGACGGCCCCGGTCGAGATCCGGGAGCGACTGGCTGTTCCAGAAAGTCGTCTCGGCGAAGCCCTCACCAGACTCTGTTCGTATCCCGGGGTAAAAGAGGGCGTCCTGCTTTCGACCTGCAATCGGGTGGAGGTCTATTCGGTTGTCGACGACATCGAAGCCGGATATGGGCGCATCCAAGAGTTTCTTGCCGACACGCATCTCTCGCTTTCTTCCGAACAACTGACGCCCCATCTGTACTGGCATACCGGAGACCGGGCGATCGCCCATATGTTCAGGGTGGCCGCCAGTCTCGACTCGATGATTATCGGAGAGTCGCAAATCCTGGGACAACTCAAGGATGCATTTGAAGTCGCGCTGGCGCACAAGACGACCGGCGTGATCATGAATAAGGTCGTCAAGAAGGCCATCTCGGTCGCCAAGCGTGTGCGGACCGAGACCAAGATTTCTGAAATGGCGGTTTCAGTCAGCTATGCGGCGGTCGAGTTGGCGAAGAAAATTTTCTCCGATCTTCACGAGAAGACGGTGTTGCTGGTCGGCGCGGGTGAAATGGCCAAGTTGGCGGCTCGGCATTTGATCGCGAATGGAGTGGGCCACGTACGCATCACGACGAGGACCGCGCAACATGCCGTCGATCTCGCCGCCAAATTCGGCGGGACGCCGGTTCCGTTCGATCAGTTCAAGGCCGACATGGCTTCGGCCGACATCGTCTTGGTCTCAACCGGCGCGGCGCACTATATTGTCGGCGCCGAGGACGTGCAACGGGCGGTCAACGAACGAATGAACCGCCCCATGTTTCTGATCGATATTTCCGTCCCTCGGAACATCGATCCGTCCGTCCGCCACGTCGACAACGCGTTTCTCTTCGACATTGACGACCTGAAACATCGAGTCGAACAGAACCGATCCGAGCGGGTCAAGGAGGCCGAAAAGGCCGAGAGCATGGTGCTCGAAGAAGTGACCACCATGCTTGACTGGATGAAATCCTTGGAGGTCACGCCGACGATCGTCGCCCTCCGGAGCCGGGTTGAGGACATCAAGCGGG
Organism: Nitrospira sp.; assembly: GCA_024760525.1. Taxonomy (NCBI): domain Bacteria; kingdom Pseudomonadati; phylum Nitrospirota; class Nitrospiria; order Nitrospirales; family Nitrospiraceae; genus Nitrospira; species Nitrospira sp. Next base: position 2,170,088 of record CP060499.1, on the reverse strand, counting down.
TGGAACTAGAAAAGGCGCTGGGCCGATTGGGGCATCTCTCACCGCAAGACCGCGAACTGGTCGAAGGTCTGGCCTCGTCGATCGTGAATAAATTGATCCATCGCACGATGGTGACGCTCAAGACCGAAGTCAATTCTTCGAACGGGCCCGCATTCGTGGAGGCCGCGCGCCGATTTTTTCACCTCGACAGGCCTACCTCTTCCATCCCGCAAACCGAAAACTATACGGAGCCGCCGCGTTGCCTCACCGAAAGTCCAGCGGAATTGGAAGCTGAGGATCCGGCTCGGGAAACGACCATTCACAAGCGAGCCCGCTGATCCGCGGGTGAAAGGAAAAGGAGCCTCTCGTGTCGACGGAGAACGGTCAACGCTCAACCCTGGTGCTTGGAACGCGCGGGAGCAAGTTGGCGCTATGTCAAAGCGAATGGTTTCAATCCAAAATTCAGGAGGTCGCGCCGGAAATCCGTGTCATGCTGCGAAAGATTCAGACGTCCGGTGACAAGATCGTCGACGTGCCATTGGCGAAAATCGGGGGGAAGGGCCTGTTCGTCAAAGAAATCGAAGATGCGTTGCTCACCGGTGAAATCGATTTTGCCGTTCACAGCATGAAAGACGTTCCCGCGCAGCTGCCCGACGGGCTCGAGATTCTCTGCGTCCCTCCACGCGAAGATGCGCGCGATGCCTTGATCAGCCGGGAAGGGCACTCATTCAGTACTCTTCCCTTGGGGGCGACGGTCGGAACGGCCAGTCTCCGACGCCAGGCCCAGTTGTTACACGCCAGGCCGGATCTGAAGATTACGATGCTGCGCGGCAACCTGGATACACGGCTGAGAAAACTCAAAGAGGGACAGTTCGACGCCATCGTGTTGGCGGCCGCGGGTCTGCATCGGTTGGCGTGGTCTCAGAGTATCACGGAATATCTTCCACCCATCCTCAGTTTGCCGGCGATCGGACAAGGAGCGCTGGGGATCGAAGGTCGGACCAATGATCAATTCGTTCGTTCCATTTTGTTGCGACTCAATGATGAGCCCACCCATACGACCGTGACGGCCGAGCGCGCCTTTCTGCATCGTCTGGAGGGGGGCTGTCAGGTGCCGATCGCCGCGCATGCCATATTGTCCGGTGAACGACTGGTATTGGATGGACTGGTCGCCAGTGTCGACGGCAAGACCATCATTCGCGAACAAATCGAAGGCGTGCGCCAGCAGGCGCATGCTCTGGGCGTGCGCTTGGCCGAACGACTGTTGACGCGGGGGGGAGACAAGATCCTCCGTGAAATTTACGGGTCGGCGTGATCACGATGCAGCGAACCAAAGGCAAGGTGTATTTGGTCGGCGCCGGTCCCGGAGATCCGGGACTTCTGACGCTTCGTGGAAAAGAGTGTCTCGAACTGGCCGACGTGGTTCTGTACGATTATCTTGCGAACCCCGCGCTGCTGGCGCACGTCCAGGATCACGCCGAACGAGTGTATGTCGGCCGGCGCGGCAGAGGGAAATATCCGGAACAAGAATCCATCAATCGCCTTCTCGTTGAACGCGCACGGGCCGGGAACGTGGTCGTGCGATTGAAAGGAGGAGATCCGTTTGTCTTCGGACGGGGAGGGGAAGAAGCGGAAGCTCTGGCGTCAGCGGGAGTTGAATTTGAAGTCGTCCCAGGAGTCACCGCCGCAGTCGCGGTGCCTGCCTATGCCGGTATTCCCGTCACGCACCGAACCTTGGCCTCCACGCTGACGATCGTCACCGGGCACGAAGATCCCGAGAAACCGTCGACGGCTTTGGAATGGCCGCGGCTTGCGACGAGCCAGGGCACACTCGTCTTTCTGATGGGCATGAAAAATCTTCCTGGGATTGTGACCAATTTGATGGCGGAAGGGCGGCCGGCATCCACCCCCGTCGCGATCATTCGCTGGGGAACGAGGGCTGTACAGCACACGCTCGTCGGCACGTTGGCCGACATCACCGAAAAAGCCGAGTCGGCACACATGGAACCACCGACCGTCATCGTGGTAGGTGAAGTGGTCCGGCTGAGGACGCAGCTGAACTGGTTTGAGCAGCGGCCGCTGTTCGGAAAACGAGTCTTGATGACGCGGGCAAAGGAACAGGCCGTTGACTTAGCCGTCCGATTGGCCAGATATGGCGCAGAACCGGTCGAAGCCCCGACCATCACGATTGCCCACCCGGCGGAATGGACTGCGGTCGATCGCGCCATTTCCGAGATCGGCACGTACGATTGGGTGATTTTCACCAGTGTGAACGGAGTGGACCGGTTCATGACTCGGCTGTTGGCCCAAGGGCTGGACTCACGCTGTCTGGCCGGCCGCCGGCTCTGCTGTATCGGACCCCGCACGGCTCAAGAACTGGAGCGGTTCGGTCTCAGAGCTGATGTGGTTCCGGCGGACTATCAGGCAGAAGGCGTACTGGAAGTCCTGAAGCAGGAAGACCTGTCGCGGGTCCGTGTTCTGATTCCTCGTGCGGAGGTGGCCCGAGAACTCTTGCCGGACGAGCTTCGTCACTGTGGCGCTCGCGTCGATGTCGTTTCCGTGTATCGAACGCTGGTCCCCGCTCAGGATGCAGAAGGATGGCGCCAAGAGCTCATGGATCGGCGGATCCATATTGTCACGTTCACGAGCTCTTCCACGGTGCGCAATTTTGTCGCCATGCTGGGCGGTATCGAACCCGTCCAACCGCTCTTGCGATCCGTCGCGATCGCATGTATCGGACCCATCACGGCCAAGACAGTGGAAGAATATGGTTTGACGGTCTCGATCATGCCGAGAGAGAATACGATTCCGGCTCTGGTGGACGCGATCGCCCACCATTACGGTAGCCGCGAGGAAGCCCCCATGGGAGCGCTGCAGCAGTAACGAGGATGCGGCGTGTATGGTTGTCATGTGAAAGGAGGACGGTGAAATGGTTCCTGTAAAATCCTTTATGATTCCGCGAGAAAAGTTTGTGACGGTGCCCCGTGATACGGACACACAGACGGCCGCCCGCATCATGCGCGACCGCGGGATCGGCAGTTTGTTCGTGACCAACGATCGCGAGATTATCGGAATCATAACGGATACGGACATGATGCGCCGGGTGGTTGCGGCCGGAGCGGATGCCACCAAGACGACGGTCGAGCAAATCATGTCGGCGCCGATCATGACCATTGAAGAGAGCAAGACGCTGCTCGACGCCAACGATTTGATGGCACAATCCCATCTCCGCCATCTCGGCGTCTCGCGCGACGGGAAGCTGGTCGGGATCATTTCTGTTCGCGATCTCGTCGTCTTTTTGACGAACCTCCCGCGAAAGTAAGGCGAGCTATGGCGTTTCCTATTCAGCGACTTCGGCGGCTGAGACAACATGCATCGCTGCGGCGAATGGTGTGTGAGACGACACTTTCTCCCGCAAACTTCATCTATCCGCTGTTTGTGGTCGAAGGCCAGGATCGCCGCGAGGAAATCGCGTCGATGCCGGGTCAATTCCGGCTGTCGATCGATTTGCTGGTCAAAGAAGCCGGCGACATTCACGCCTTGGGGATTCCGGCGATTATTTTATTCGGTATTCCGGCGCACAAAGACGAGCGCGGCAGCTCGGGGTGGGACCCCGACGGGATCGTGCAGCGGGCGATCAGAGCGGTCAAGCATGCGGTGCCGGGGGTGATGGTCATTACCGATGTGTGCATTGACGAATATACGAACCATGGACACTGCGGGATCGTCAGGGAAGGGAAAATTCTCAACGACGAGACTCTCGAATGTCTCACCGCCATGGCCCGCACGCATGCCGAAGCCGGAGCCGACATGGTGGCGCCATCGGATATGATGGATGGTCGTGTTGCCGCCATCAGGCGCGAATTGGATCAGTCGGGATTCTCCGAAACGCCGATCATGGCCTATGCCGCCAAATTCTCCTCATGTTTTTATGCCCCGTTTCGTGACGCGGCCTTCTCCAGCCCTCAATTCGGAGACCGGCAATCGTATCAAATGGACCCGGCAAACGGGCGCGAGGCGATGATCGAGATCGATCTCGACGTCGAAGAGGGTGCCGATATCGTCATGGTCAAGCCGGCGTTGCCGTATCTGGACATCATCGCGGCCGCGCGCGCGCGTACGCTCCGTCCGATCGCCGCTTATCAAGTGAGCGGCGAGTACAGCATGATCAAAGCGGCCGCGAGGGCGGGTTGGCTCGACGAATCACGCGCGATGATGGAGTCGTTGCTGGCGATCAAGCGGGCGGGAGCTGACCTGATCCTGTCTTATTTCGCGAAGGACGCCGTCAGGCTGCTTCATTGATCGAAGATGAAAGTCACCCGTGGATATTCGGGCGAGACGGTGCGGCCGTATCCCGTGGGAACCATCGGGAACTTCGACGGACATCACATCGGCCATCATACTCTCTTGAAACAAGTGGTCGATTCGGCGCGCCGAGCCCAGGGCACGGCGGTTGTGCTGACCTTCGATCCTCACCCGGCGAAAATCCTGGCTCCTCATGTTGACCTACGGTTTTTGACTGATAAGGAGGAGAAGCTCGCTCGTTTTGAACGAGCAGGAATCGATGAAGTGGTCTTCCTGGAGTTCACCCAAACATTTGCCGCACTTTCTCCGGAAGAGTTTGCTGAACGGATTCTATCCAAGGGGCTTGGATTGAAGGAGATCTTCGTCGGACAACACTTTGCCTTCGGACACAAGCGAGCGGGAAACATCAGCGATTTGATCGCGCTCGGCGAACGGCTTGATTTCCTCGTCCACCCCATGCCTCCTGTGACCATCGATGGAGGAGTCGTCAGCTCGACAAGAATCAGACAGCTCGTTATTAAAGGACAGGTCGATCAAGCCGCTGTTTTGCTTGGCCGCCAATATGCGCTCAGCGGTGTCGTATTACCCGGCGAAGGGAGGGGGCGGACGCTGGGATGGCCAACGGCGAACCTTCGACTGCCTCCGGAGCGCGTGGCTCCTGCCGACGGAATCTATGCCTCCATCACGATCATCGATCAGGAGCGGCACGATTCGGTCGCGTATATTGGGACAAGACCGACCTTTGATGGAGGAGAGCGTCTATTGGAAGTATCGATCCTAGACGGAACGCATGAGTTGTATGGACGATCGCTCACTGTTGAGTTCATCGGGCGTATTCGAGGTGACGTTCGATTCGACGGAGAAGACGCTCTGAGCCGGCAGATTGCGTCCGACACGGAGTCAGCAAGGAGCATGCTGCGTCAACATCATCAAACCATCGGAGGTCGATGACTCATTGCACCCTGCCATGAAAAAATCTCTCGGCAAAACGGCGTGGCCTCCTCTACTGCACGGCGTTCTCCATACGATTCGATCGAGGAATCTCTTCCAACGTGGACAGCACCTATTGGTCGCCGTTTCCGGCGGTGCTGATTCCATAGCCTTGCTGTCGCTCCTGGATTGCCTTCGTCCGAGCTGGTCGCTGAAACTGACGGCCGTTCACTGCAATTATGGATTGCGCGGAACGGAGTCGGACAATGATCAAGAGTTCGTAAGGGCTCGGTGCAAAGAACGGAATATCCCCTTCCATGTTCGACGGTTCCAGCTTCACGGTGGTCTGCAGCATTCATCTCTGCAAGCGATGGCCCGCGATCTTCGCTATCGGGCTTTCAACGAGATTGCTGAGGAATGCGGAGCGGACCGGATCGCCGTAGGCCATTCAGCCGATGATCAGGCGGAGACGGTCTTGTTATGGCTGCTTCGTGGGTCGGGACTCACCGGTCTTTCCGGCATGCCGGCGTTCCGAGACGACAAGGTTATTCGGCCGCTGTATGAGGCCAGCAGGCGGGAGATCTCGACGTATCTTCGCCAGGCAGGAATATCCTTTCGCGAGGACTCGAGCAATGCCAAGCCGCTTTACTTGCGGAACCGAATCAGGCAGGAACTCGTTCCGATTCTGAATCGGCTGGTGCCTTCCAGCACGGATGCGCTCTGCAGGCTAGCCGATATCTGCAGGGAGGATGATCGCTATCTGGACCAGCAGGCTACGGCCTTGTCCTCTTCCACTGTGAAATGGGAGTCTGCCGGGGGCTGGGTGATCGATCGTGGTGTTCTCCTGGACCTCCCATCTGCTCTGCAACGGCGTATCATCCGCGGCCTGCTCCGCCGGAATCATGCCCAACATCGCTCCTCTGGTCTGCGGACCATTGATCGAGTCATTCGTCTGGTTTCGAAGCGGGGACGCGTTTCAAGCCTTGATGTGGCAAAAGGACGCGTCATTGTCGGCCGCGACGAGGTGCGATTTATTTCACGGCAAGCACAGGTGCTCTCGCCTGACCGACAAGGGCACGTCAGACCTCCGGAGCAACTGACCGTCCCAGGTACTTTCGTGTGGCCTAGCACCGGCCAACAACTTCAGGTACAACGTGTGGCGCGCGACCAGGTTCCGGCGTCTCTGGGAAAACATCGGATTGTCGTGGATGCCGATCGAGTTTCCCAGCCGCTGCTGGTACGGTCCTGGTCGCCGGGCGATCGATTTCACCCATATGGTATGAAAGGTCATTCGAAAAAACTGCAAGACTTTTTCACGGATCTCAAAGTACCGGTCGCCGCGCGCTCCCGTATTCCAGTGGTGGCGGCTCCCGAGGGGATCGTGTGGATCGTCGGCTATCGGCAGGATCAACGCTGGATGCCGACGGCTGCAACAGAACGCTGTTTGGTCTTGACCGTGGATGAGCTCTCTTAAGGGAAGGAATTGGATGAGATGGAACGCATGTTTGGACGACCGATCGTTACCCAGGAACAAATGCGGAGCCGTATCCGCGAGTTGGGAAGACAGATCAGCGCCGACTATGCCGGCAAGGATCTTGTGCTTGTCGGAGTGTTAAAGGGGGCGTTTGCGTTTTTTGCCGATCTGGCACGAGCCATCCGAATTCCAGTGCGGGTAGATTTTATCGTCGTGACGAGTTATGGAACACGGGCCAGGACCTCCGGGACGGTGAAACTCGTGACCGAACTGACCGAAAAGATCAAGGGCAAGGATGTCCTGCTTGTCGAGGACATCGTCGACTCGGGATTGACGGTTCACTATCTGACGAAGGCGTTGGCGAAACAGAAGCCGAGAAGCATCAAGGTCTGCACGTTGCTGAGTAAGCCGGAGCGCCGGGTCATCAATGTACAGGTACAGTATATCGGTTTCAAAATACCGAACCAGTATGTTGTCGGGTATGGACTTGACTATCAACAGAAGTATCGTAATCTTCCTTACCTGGCGGTTCTGGATCAGTTGAGTGCGCAGCAAGATGAGTAGAGTTTTGTAAGGAGCTGTTGTCAATGTGCGCCAGGCTGTGTTAACATCACCTCGATTTATGAGTCCGTTCCGTTCAACGTTGTCGCGAAGGAGAACTGGATGAATTCCCGGGTCAAGAACTTGCTCTTCTGGGTGGTCGTCGGCTTGTTCATGATTCTCCTATTTAATTTGTTCAGTGTGCCGACTCATGCGCCTGAAGAAGAAGTGATATTCAGCGACTTTATGGCGAAGCTCGACAAGGGTGACTTTGAGAAAGTCATCATAAAAGGCAATCACATCAGCGGGGTCTTGAAGGATAAGACTCGCATCCGTACCTATTCGGCCGATTACCCTGATCTGGTCAAAGTTCTTCGCGAAAAGGACGTTCAGATCGAGGTCAAGCCACCGGACGAAAGTCCTTGGTATATCACGTTCCTCGTCACATGGGGGCCGTTTATCCTCTTCCTCGGTCTCTGGTTCTTCCTGATGCGCCAGATGCAAATTGGTGGGAATAAGGCTCTGTCCTTTGGAAAAAGCCGTGCCCGTATGCTGACGGAGGAAAGAAAAAAGGTCACATTTTCTGATGTGGCCGGCGTCGATGAGGCGAAAGAGGAAGTCCTTGAGATTATTGAGTTCTTGAAAGACCCTCGGAAATTTCAAAAGCTCGGCGGGCGCATCCCTAAAGGCGTACTTGTCGTCGGCCCTCCTGGAACCGGCAAGACTTTGCTGGCAAAAGCCATTGCCGGAGAAGCCGGGGTACCGTTCTTCAGCATCAGCGGGTCTGATTTCGTCGAGATGTTTGTCGGCGTGGGAGCCTCGCGGGTTCGTGATTTGTTTGAGCAAGGGAAGAAACATGCCCCCTGCATCATTTTCATCGATGAGATCGATGCAGTCGGCCGACTGCGAGGCGCAGGCCTCGGCGGTGGCCATGACGAGCGAGAACAAACGCTCAATCAGTTGCTGGTAGAAATGGACGGGTTCGACACAACCGAAGGGGTCATTTTAGTTGCAGCGACAAACCGCCCTGACGTGCTCGATCCGGCCTTACTAAGGCCCGGTCGGTTTGATCGCCAGGTGGTCGTCAATCGCCCGGATCTCCGAGGGCGCTCTGAGATCTTGAAAGTTCACACAAAAAAGGTTCCTGTAGCCGCCAATGTAGAGCTGGAAAAGATCGCCAGAGGGACACCTGGATTTTCGGGAGCTGATCTGGAAAACCTCGTGAACGAAGCCGCGCTGTGGGCGGCTCGCCAAAACAAGAAAGAAGTTGAAAGCATCGACTTTGAAATGGCCAAAGACAAGGTCATGATGGGTGCCGAACGCAAGAGCATGATTCTCACCGAGGAGGAAAAGCGGGTCACGGCCTATCACGAAGCCGGACACGCCTTGATGGCCAAGCTCCTTCCTGGAACCGATCCGGTGCACAAGGTGACGATTATTCCCAGAGGTCGGGCTCTCGGTGTGACGATGCAGTTACCGACCGATGATCGGCATAATTACTCCAAGGAATTCCTTTACAACACCTTGGCCATTCTTATGGGCGGACGTGTCGCGGAAGAGCTTGTGTTTAAACATGTCACGACCGGGGCCGGCAACGATCTGGAACGTGCTACGGACCTTGCCAGAAAAATGGTCTGTGAATGGGGGATGAGTGAGAAGTTGGGTCCGCTGACGTTCGGACAAAAGGAGGATTCCGTATTTCTCGGTCGAGACTTCACCACCAAACGGGATGTCAGCGACCAAGTTGCGCTTGAAATAGATCTCGAGATCAAACGCTTTGTGACGGAAAACTATGAACGCGCCAAACGCGTCCTGACCGAACAGATGACGAGTCTCAAGGCGTTGGCGGAAGCGCTGCTTGAAAAAGAGGTGCTCGACGCACCGGAAATCGATCAGATTTTATTGCAATCCTCCTCTCAAACAGTTCCTGCCTAGAAAGATATCGTGCACCAGCTCCCATGGAATGGGAGCTGGTGCATCTCATAATTCAAAATTCCCCTGGATGCTACTGGCAGCTCAGTGGCGTGCAACTCTAGAGTGGTGAACTGCGTATGAGATATCACATGCCTTGGTGCAAGAGTTGAGACACGTCATCTCACAGGAGATTCCCATACGAAATTGGTTTTCAGCCAAAGGACGCAGGATTTACTGGCAGACACGCCCGCTCATCATGGGTGTCGTCAATGTCACGGCTGATTCCTTCTATGACGGGGGACGATATGTGGTACCCGAACGCGCGATCGCACATGCGTTGGAACTCGTCAAACAAGGAGCGGACATCATCGATATAGGAGGAGAATCGACGAGGCCTGGTTCCAGTCCAGTCAGTGAAGATGATGAACTGGCTCGAATTATCCCGGTGGTTGAAGGATTAGCGCACCGTGTGAACGTCCCTATTTCGATCGATACCACGAAGTCACGAGTGGCTCGGCTTGCGCTGGATATTGGAGCATCGATTATCAATGATGTGAGTGCTCTGCGGCACGATCCAGCGATGGCTTCCGTAATTATCAAATCAGGCGCGGCCGTCGTCCTGATGCACATGCAAGGAACTCCCCAAACGATGCAACGCGCGCCGCATTACTCTGATGTCGGCGCCGAAGTGTCGCAGTTTTTTGAGGAACGTGTAGAAACCGCTCTTCTCGCCGGGATACCTCGAACGAACATCATTCTTGATCCTGGATTCGGTTTTGGTAAGCTGTTGCTGCATAACCTTGAGCTTCTGAGAGGACTGACATCTTTGGCCATGCTGGACTGTCCCTTGCTCGTCGGTCTGTCACGGAAAGGTTTCATTGGGGACATCGTCGACAGGCCCGTTGACCAACGTGAATGGGGAACGGCAGCGGCCGTTGCATTGGCTGTTGACCGAGGCGCGCACATCGTGCGTGTTCATGATGTCGCCATGATGATCGATGTAGTCAAGATGGCCGCGGCGTTGAGCCCTCGTTGGTCGTCTTGCGGACAGGAGTATGATGCGTAAGTTATTCGGCACGGACGGTGTCCGAGGCGTCGCGAATCTCGACCCCATGACCAGCGAGATGGCGATGCAGTTAGGACGAGCAGCCGCGCATATCTTCATGCGACGGGCAGGGCGCCATCAGATCGTGATCGGTAAAGATACCCGGATTTCAGGCTATATGCTGGAGTCTGCCTTACTGGCGGGAATCTGTTCAATGGGGGTCGATGTGCTGTTGGTCGGACCGATGCCGACGCCGGCCATTGCCTTCTTGACTCGGAGTCTTCGCGCAGATGCGGGGGTCGTCATCTCGGCGTCGCACAATCCTTACCAAGACAACGGAATCAAATTCTTTTCAAGCGACGGCTTCAAGCTGCCGGACGAGGTGGAGGCGCGTATCGAGGAACTGATCGTGTCGGATGAAATTCGGCATCTCAGACCGACGGCGGATCTTATCGGCAAAGCCTACCGTATCGACGATGCGGAGGGGCGCTATATCGAATTTGCAAAGCGTTCGCTGCCCAAGGATCTGGATTTTCAAGGAGTCAAGCTCGTTGTCGACTGTGCCAATGGTGCAGCATACAAAGTCGCGCCGACCGTTCTTAAGGAATTGGGAGCGACGGTTGAGGTCATCGCCAACAAACCTGACGGTATGAACATCAATTCAGGGTGCGGTGCCGTTCATCCCGAAGTCCTTCAGGAGGCCGTGCGCCGCCATAAAGCGGACATCGGGATCGCCTTGGATGGCGATGCCGATCGGGCCGTCTTCGTCTGCGAACAAGGGATGATCATCGACGGAGACCATGTCATGGCCGCGCTGGGTCTCGATCTCCATCAACATGGCCTACTTGCCAAGCAAACCCTGGTCGGAACCGTCATGAGCAATTTTGGACTTGAGTTGTCGATGGCCAAAGCAGGCATTAAACTGATTCGAACACCGGTCGGTGATCGATACCTGCTCGAACGTATGTTGGCGGAGGGCTTTAATTTCGGCGGCGAACAATCGGGACATTTCATCTTTCTGGACCATAACACGACCGGAGACGGCCTCATCTCGGCTCTGCAAATGTTGTCATTAATCAAACGAACCCAAAAGCCGTTGTCCGAGTTGGCAAAAGCGATGACCGCTGTGCCTCAGGTATTGGTCAATATTCACGTCAAGCGAAAGCCGGTCTTGGAGTCGATTCCCGATATCGATCGGGCGATACAAGAAAATGAGCGTCGCCTCAACGGAAGCGGTCGAGTCGTGATTCGATACTCCGGGACTGAACCGTTGTTGCGAATCATGGTGGAAGGCGAGCAGTCTACGGTTGTGAAAGAAGTGGCTGAAGATCTGGCCAGAGTCGTGCGGGAACATATCGGCTGAGTGTTCCTTCTCGCGCATAAGGGACGCTCATGCTTCCCTCCCTTACGGCAGCGTTTCTCTTCGGTCTTCTGTGTGGATCGGAACTCCCTTTTTTCCCGCTCTCTCTCATTGGTTTACTGGTCGGTGTGGCCGTTGGATTCAGTGCTCTCGAACGAGCCGGCTATCTAGACACACAGTCCGCCCTGCTCTTGTATGTGAGTGTTCTTTCCGGGGTCGTCTATTGGACCGTCACAGCTCCACCGCCACAGGATCGAGCTTCTTTACCGGCGCTGCATGACACTGCTCAAGCCACGTTCACGGTTCGGGTTGTGGCGCCTGTTCAGCATAGTCTAAGGCGTCAGACACTTCTCGTGCAAACTGAAGACTCGGCCTCGAAATCAAGGCACATACGCCTTGTGTGGCGTGATCCGGGTGTCACGCTTCACCATGGCGACCGTATCCGATTTCACGGACGCGTTCACCGTCCGAACGGGTCGTTGAATCCGGGAGGATTCAATTATGCCGCCTATTTAGACCAACAAGGGATCGAACTTGTCGCCACTATCGCCGGTCCTCAGGCGGTGACGCTGTTGGAGAAGCCCCATAGTGGACTATGGAGTTGGTGGAATCACATCGATCGGTGGAGAGCCGGTATACGGGATGCCGCGATCCGCACGTTGAGCCAGCCTGCTCTGGGAGTATTTCTCGGCATGATCATTGGGGAGCGTGGATACCTCGAGCAAGATCTCCAAGAGTGGTTCATGGTCACCGGAACCGTTCATCTACTCTCGATCTCCGGCTCACACCTCGGGCTTGTCGCCATGGTCGTGTTTTGGGTAATAAGACAAGTCGTCTTGCGGCTTCCCACTAACCTCTTGTTGGCCCTTTCTCGACGACTCACGCCTTCAAAGGTCGCAATTCTTCTCACGTGGCCGGCTGTCGCGCTGTATGCTTTGCTGGCCGGAGCTGAATTAGCGACCATGCGCTCGCTTGTCATGATTACGCTGGCCATGGTTGCCGTCTGGCTTGGGCACGAACGCCATCTCGGTCACATGATGGCGACGGCTCTCTTGGTGATCGTCTTACACGATCCTCGGGCGATCTTCGATATTTCCTTTCAGCTCTCGTTTCTGTCCGTACTCGTGATGATCAACATGATCTCGTTTGCACAATCATGGAACCAACAACAGGAACATGCTGACAGAGGACTGAGATCCCGCCTCGTGAACCATGGGCTCAAGGCTTTGTCGATGAGCGGGGTTGTGACGTTGGCCACTTTCCCCATCGTCGCCTTTTATTTCAATCAGGTTCCATGGATGGGAATCGTTAGCAATCTCGTGGCTATTCCGTTTACGGGTATCGTCTTAGTTCCACTGGGCTTACTCGCCGCTCTGTGGACGATCATGTCCGGCGCTGATTCCTTGATCTTCGGCTCAGCTTTGGAGCACTTGTTCGAGTGGATGATTATTGCGCTTCGGTGGTGTGCAGGCCTTCCAGGAGGGGAATGGCATGTGGCTGCGCCGTCGATACCGATGATGGCGCTATTTTATTCAGGGCTGATCGTGGCATGCATTCATGCTCTGCCGCTGCGCGTCCGGGTTGCGAGCGCCGGTATGGCGATCGTGTTGATCAGTTGGTGGCTTGTCGTTCCAGGATTGCCGAGGGATGGTGATCACTGGCGCGTCACGTTCCTCGATGTTGGACAAGGGGATAGTGCCGTGGTCGAATTGCCGGATGGTCGGACGGTGCTTATCGACGGTGGATCTCGACATGAGCGGTTTGATATGGGGCGTGGGGTGGTGGCACCATTTCTGTGGAATAGGGGAATCCATCATATCGATCATGTTGTCGGCACACATCTGCAACTGGATCATGTCGGCGGGTTGATTTGGGTGCTCCAACACATGTCAGTCGGTCAGTATTGGGGAGTGGGAACGGAGCGGTCTGAGCGATTCGTCGAAGACCTCAACGCAGCCCTGCGCCATCGGCACATCGACGAACAAACTGCCGTGCGCGGGAAAGACTTGTTACCGTCCGGCCCCTGTCAGTTGAGCATTCTCAATCCGCCGGAATCAACCGGTATGCCTGAACTATTCCGACCCCACAGCGGGTCATCCTTGAACAATCGATCCATTGTCTCGCGATTACAGTGCGGAGTTCATTCCATTCTCTTTGCCGCCGACATTGAGATTGGCGCGTTGAGTCGATTGACAGAAGAGGGGCGAAGGCCGGTCACCATACTGAAAGTGCCGCATCACGGAGCGCGCAGCTCACTGGATCGGGACTGGCTCCGGCAACTCCACCCGCAGTATGCAGTCGTCTCGGTTGGCGCAACCAACCCTTATGGACATCCGGTTGAATCAGTGCTCCAAGCCTATGAAGATGAGCATGTGACTGTCTATCGTACGGATCGTGATGGAGCGATCTGGGTGACAGGACGTTTGACGAGTCCCGAATTTACCGTGACCCGCATGAGAGATCTTCTCGTGCAACCGGTCGATCTTCCCAACTGCCTTTGGCGCTGTGAATACCAGAATTGGCGCCGGCTCTTCCTCCAATTGGCCTGATCGGCCGACACGTATCGGGTCGACCTCTTTCTCACGGAATCCGCCGGCGCTGTCACCTGACTGTACAAGATCGGTAAGGAGTGACAGTTTTTGGCGCTTTTTTGCAGAAATGCTGAGAGACCACAGCAGAAGTATCAGTATTTTCTCACTTTTAACGAAATGCTAGCAAGGCATAGCACGTGCAGAAGTCTCTTGCCAGACCAGCGCTCTGTCTAAAGGGAGTCACAATCATGCCTAGGCTCGTTCGCATCGTTATTCAACTTCCGGTCGAGCTCAAGGAGAAGCTCGACGCCCTGAAGCAGCAGGGATACACGACGAGTGGGTTTATTCGTGCCACATTGGAACGGGAGCTTAACAAGCTCGATCCGCGGCCGGACTCCACTACGAGAAAGGTTGTGCACAAATGAGGTTGTTGAGAGTCGCAACCCACAGGAGGAAGCACAAGGGTGGCACGGCTATCTGATCTGATCCGGGAGGAGGCCTCTGATCCAAAAAGGGGCGAGCCGCCTCGGCCTCAGGCCGCGGCGTTATCCCTCGATGCCGATCGCTGCTGGTGTGTTTCGACGAGGCAGGAGCTACACCGGGTCAGAGAGGCGGTTCGTTCGAACAAAGCGCCGCAGCTCAAAGGATGCACTGATCTGGCCGGTCGTTTGGTGCAACTACTCCGGCGCAGCGACGAGCTCATCGGATGGGTCTTGGACGGTCAGGCCGAGGATTATCTCATAGAGAATGCACTGCACGTCGCCGTGTTGGGCGCCAAGGTGGGAATGGGGTTGCAGTACTCTGAGGACGACTTGGAACGATTGGCGTTGGCGGGGCTGCTGCACGACATCGGTATGTGGACCCTGCCTGCATCACTCGTCGAGAGGAGTGGATCTTTCTCGGATGACGAGCGAGATCTTCTTCGTACTCACCCTGAGCGGGGTCGGCGGATTCTCGCCGGGCACGGCAGCGTGTTCGAATGGGTTTCGGTGATAAGCGCGCAGGAGCACGAACGGTGGGACGGCAGTGGATATCCATGCCGATTAAAGGGCAACCAGATCACGGAGCCGGCGCAGATCATCGGCATTGTCGATGCACTGGATGCTATGGCGACCGCGAGGCCCTATCGAAAAAGCCTCACCCCTCACCAGGCAATCCGGGACCTGCTGCTTCACGCCAAGACGACATTTTCGCTCCGTGTTTTAAAGGCCGTGGGGGATCAGATCACTCTCTATCCGGTTGGAACAAGGATACGCCTCAGTACAGGAGAGATCGGAACTGTGAGGAGGATCAATTCACGGTATCCGCTGCGTCCGGTGGTCGCGGTCTCCAAGTTCGATGAAGTAACCGAATTGGATTTGTCCCAAGGGCTGTCGTCGCACGTCGCGGAGGTCCTGCAACCCATGGCGGCATCGTAGGAGAGACTGTATGCGGTGGCTCAGAAGAGAACCGGTCGCGATCGGTGTCGTAGCAATGGGGGTCGTGCTGCTTCTGACAGGCTGTCGAAACCCCGGGCAATCGACGTTGTCCCCATCGGCGGTGAGTGCTGTGCCGCATTCGCTTCCGTCGTTGCCGAAAGGCGATGTGTATGCCGATGAAACGGTTCCAACCGCCGAGACGCCGATCGAAACAGGAGATACGTTGGAGGTCGTCATCCGGAGAGGCGCGGGAGAAGAAAAGTTCAGCAGTTTGATACGGGAAAACGGGTCCGTATCCGTAGGGTTCATGGAAGTGGCCGTCGGCGGCCTCACCGTGGCTGAGGCCGAGCAGCGTGTTCAAGAAGCGGCCAAGCCGTTCATGCGGGACCCGCGCGTTCAGATCGCGCTCAAGAAAAAGCTGCTCAAGGTCAAGCGGGTGTTCGTGTTCGGAGATGTCAGAAAGCCCGGGGTCATCCCTATGGCGCGCAACATGACGGTATTGCAGGCCTTGGCTGCCGCCGACAACTTTCAGGAGACCGCGCTTTTGGAAGAGATTCGAGTGGTGCGGGGAGGGGACTTCGCAAAACCGCGCATTCTGACCGCCGATGTGGCGCGCTTGTTTACATATGGAGACCTCTCACGAAATATCGCGCTTGAAGAGAACGACGTCGTCTTTGTCCCGCGGGAACACCTCGGGGATGCGACCGAGGCGGCAAAGAAGATTATGCCGATTATTCAGGTCGCAATCATGCCGATTTATCCGGCGTATCTGATTCCGGCATTTACGTCCAGGCCCTAGACCGATGGTTTGAACCCAGGATTGCTCATGGCACAGTACGAACTGAACGTCATCGATTATTGGCTCATCCTCAAAAAGAGAAAGTATCTGATCCTACTTTCCACCGTCATGGTGGTCGTCTTTACATTCCTGTTTTCCGAGTTCCTTAAACCCAACCCGATTTACGAAGCCTCCGCGCGAGTGAAGTTCGAGCGTAGTACGACGATGGCGCAGCAACTCCTGGAATCCCTCTCATACTCCAATGTGAACGATCTTGGGACACAGATCGAGTTTGTTCGGAGCTTCCCGGTCATGGAGCGAGTGGCCGTGGATCTTGGGCGCGTCTCTCGTGAGGCGTCCGAAGAGGAGAAGAGGTCAGCCGCTTACCTCAACATTGTCTACAACCTGGGTCAAGAGATTACGGCGCAGCGAGAGGGAGATACCAACATCATTCGTATTTCAGCCGTATCCGGTCAACCTGAACAAGCGGAACGGATGGCGAATTCTACGGCGTCCGCTTATCGGGTTGAAAATATCGCCGCGCGGAATCGTCTCGTCAACGAATCGCGGCGGTTCGTCGAAGAACAGCTGGAGTATCTTGAAAAAAGCCTCAACGACTCGGAAGAGGCCTTGCGGGGATTCAAAGAAAACGAAGGCCGGGTGTTCCTCTCGGACGAGGCGAGAGCCGCGCTGGATACCTTTACCAAACTTGAAGAGCAGTACAACGAAGTGTTGCGAAAGCGCGCTGAGGGCGAACGCCAGATTGCCGTGCTCAAGAGATCGGATGCGGTCATCGGGAATCAGACGGGCCGGATCTTTACCGAGGAACAAAATGCCCTCCTCACGATCCTGAATCAGCGGCTGTTGGATTTGATTCAGGAAAGAGACACCCTGCTCATCAACTACACACCCGATCACCCGCAAGTGACGGAGCAGCAGTTGAAGATCGACAATGTCAAATCTGAAATGATCCGAGAGTTGAAGTCCAAAGTGGCCACACTGATGAATCGGGAAGACGCGCTGCAAGAACAGCGGGATCATTATCGGAAGCGCTACCTCGGATACCCTCGCGCCGCGATTCAGATGAGTCGATTGGAGCGCGAGGTCAAGGTGAACACCGATCTCCTCGCCACTCTGAAGGCGAAGCATCAGGAATTATTGATCAAAGGAGCAGAACGGATCGAGGAAGTGGCAATGATCGCTCCGGCCATGACTCCCATGAGTCCCATCAATGCATCGAACGTCACATTGAATCTGATGATCGGAGCGTTGATGGGATGCTTCCTGGGCATTGTCCTTGCGTTCGGCCGGGAATCCTTCGACACCTCGATAGGAACGATCGAAGGAGTCGAAGAGTTTCTCAAAGTGCCCGTCTTGGGAATCATTCCACAGTTCGATCAGAACGTCCTCAAAGACATGGCCGTGGAGGCGTTGCCTCCGGATACGCCTCCTTCCGTAGCGGACAGTTTGTCGAAGCTGGTGTGCCTGCTCGATCCCAAATCTGTCCTGTCGGAGAGTCTTCGGTCACTTCGAACGAATATTCAATTCGCCAGTATGGATCGGAGAGTCAAATCGATCATTTTTACCAGTGCCGCTTTGGGCGAAGGCAAAAGTACCTGTGTCATCAATCTGGCGATCACCATGGCGCAAGAGGGGATGAAGGTGCTGTTGGTCGATGCGGACCTCCGCAAGCCGATCGTGCATCAGCGGTTGGGCTTAGAGCGCGAGCCCGGACTGGTCGATGCCTTGCTCGGGACGACCTCGTGGCGATCCTATGTGCGCTCGGCGACGGATCTTATGCTTGGGACGGTCGGTGTCGATCGGTTGATGAATACCCCAGGGTTGGACAATCTTCACGTGCTCACCAGCGGGTCGGAATCGAGAAATCCGAACGAGTTCTTGAACATCAACAAGATCAAAACGCTGACATCAGAAATGCAGGAAGACTACGACATCGTGTTGATCGATACTCCGCCGATTCTCCCGGTCACGGATGCAGTCGCCTTTAGCTCGCGCGTCGACGGGGCCATTCTCGTGTACCAGGTCGGTCGGATCGGGCGGAATGCTCTTAAACGCGCCAAATTCCTGCTCGACCATGCGCAGGCGAATGTGCTTGGAGTGGTCCTCACTAACGTGAAATCGGAAGTCACGCCGGAGTACGGGCTCTATCGCTACGAGTATCGTTGACGTGATTCCAGGAGCTTCCGCGCCATGCAGCACACGGCCGTTAATGCACAAGACAGCCTCGTTATTTCGGCTCTTGCGGTCGCCATCGCGCTCGGCCTGACCCTGACAACACCCGCCATCGGCATGCAAGCCGTCGTCGGCTTCTTGATCGTTCTGACGGCCTTCACGTCCGTATCCGCTGCGCTCTATCTCCTGATCGCGTCGATGCTGTTGTCGCCTGAAATTGCGGTCGGACGGGTCGAAGGCCGCGGTGTTGGCGGGCGGGAACTGTCGTTTCGAATGGACGACATCCTCTTGGTCATCATCGGAGCGAGCTGGTTGGTCAAGAATATCATCTATCGTGAGCTGGCCCTGTTTCGGGAGACTCCACTCAACCGACCGATCGCCGTGTACATGGTGATCTGCGTGGTTTCGACTCTCGTCGGCATCTTGAACGGACATGTCAGACCCATGACAGGGTTTTTCTTCGTCCTGAAATACTTCGAATACTTCTTCGTGTTTTTCATGGTCGTCAACCATGTGCGGTCACAGGAGCAGGTCGTAGGCCTCGTGTCGGCTCTGCTCGTTGTGGGTCTCATCGTGAGCGTGTATGCGATTTATCAAATCCCAAGCGGGCAACGCGCATCAGCGCCCTTCGAGGGGGAAAGCGGTGAACCAAATACGCTCGGCGGCTACCTGGTGTTTTTACTGGCCATCATGACGGGTCTGTTGTTGCATATTCAGATCGGCCCAATCCGCATTGCATTGCTGGTGCTCAGCGGTTTTGCCATCTTGGCGCTCATGGCTACCTTGTCGCGTTCGTCCTACCTCGCCGGAGCCGTCCTGCTCATGGCGGTAGGGTTGACCCAGTGGCGGCGGCCGCGTGTGGTCACGCTCCTGCTCGCCATCATCATGCTGATTCCACTGTTGGCGCCTGCGAATGTGAAACAACGTGTGAATGAAACGTTTTTCGGGCGCCAGTATGGCGGAGAGATAAAGGTCGGCAAGGTGGGACTGGATCTTTCGACGACAGAGCGCTTGAAGTCATGGGCGTACGTCTTGAAAGACTGGGTTCACGATCCGATCTTAGGGCGTGGCATCACGGGATATGCTTGGGCGGACGCCCAATACGTCAAGATCATCGGCGAGACAGGCCTTGCAGGGCTTGTCGCCTTCGGATTCATCATCTATCGACTCTGGCGCTGCGCTCGAGAGTCGTTTCTGTCTCAAACCGATCCGTTCGCCAAAGGATTGGCCCACGGACTTCTGTTGGGCTTGCTCGCTCTCCTTGCCCACGGGATCGGGGCCAATACCTTCATCATCATCCGCATTATGGAACCATTTTGGCTTTGCGCAGGGCTCGTCATGCTATTGCCGACTCTATCGGCTCAGATTGAGTCGCCGGCCAGGCCCCAGGAGGCTGTGTGACGTGGTTTCTCTTTTGCTATTGGTATGAGCCGGATGCTCCTCGTGATCCGGTCGGGTTGATCCGAATGTGGGCCTTGGCGGACGCCCTCACCAAGGTTGGAGATAGAGTCACGCTCTTTCCCCCGCGGTATCGATCCGCGCTGAGACGGCGTGTCTGCACGGTCATTCCGATCCGGCTCATCCACCTGCGGTTTCTCCGGCCGCTTTCGTACGCACTGTTCTCATTCATACATGGGCTGATGCGTGCCCTGCTCGCACGGCCGGATGTCGTGTATTACCGATGGATGGACAGCCCACACGCATTGGTTCTGGCCAAACTCCTTGGCGTGCCGTGCGTCTGCGAGGTGAACGGCGAGCCGGTTCCCGAATGGCTCGATGATCGGACAGGAGTCGTGCACAGTCTCAAGCGGCTATCGGCCCGCCTGGCATTGCGGCATTGTGACCGCATTGTCGTGCTGACGGAGGGATTGCGGTCGTTGCTTCATGAACGCTATGACGTGCCGCTCGAGCGGATCGCACTACTTCCCAGTGGAACGGATGTGCAATTGTTTGTTCCGCGTGACGCGGTGGCCGCTCGATTGGAGCTGGGGCTCTCGCCTTCCCGCCCGTATGTTGGATTCGTCGGGAGTTTCTACCGTTATCAGGGTTTGGATGCCCTGCTGAGTGCGATGCTTGTGATCAAGACGGTGTATCCGACGGCACAGCTCATCTTGGTGGGCGACGGAGAGGCGGCTGAAGAACTCAAGCAACAGGCGGCGCGACTTAATCTGGAGGACAGCATCGCATGGACGGGTCGCATTCCATACTGGGAGGTTCCGGTTTGGATCAGTGCCATGAGTGTCTGCGTGGCTCCGTTTCGCGGCGATCGAGGTGAGACCTCGCCCGTGAAGATTTTCGACTATCTCGCGTGTGGCCGGCCGGTAGTGGCCAGCGCCATTCCCTCCGTCGTCTCGATCTTCACTACCGATAGCGGTGTGCAATTGGTGCCGCCGGACGAGGCCCGCCCGCTTGCCGATGCAATCATCGCACTCTTGAAGGACTCAGCGCGGTGCGGAGTCATGGGTGCGCAGGGTCGCCGCTTCGTGGAAAGCAGGTTTTCCTGGACGGCCATCGCGGGACAACTCAGACGATGGCTCGATGAAGACATGACAGCCACTCATCATGCACATTCTCACGTACTGTGACGAAGATCTCGGGGTGGCGGCGGGTGGTGCGCGGCAGGTATTGGAACTTGCCAAGGCGTTGGCATTACGAGGGCATGAGGTCACCGTGGTGGCTCCGGAGTCTCATCGATACGAATCCGGCTTCTCAGCGCCGGCCGCAATCCGCATGCAGCGGGTTCCCGTGGTCAGATGGGGAAGCATGCGTCCCGTTTCATTTCTCGTGAACTCGATCCGTACACTCAAAAGACTCCTATGTACAAGTCGACCGGATCTGTTGCTGTGGTTCGATTCACCCGGTCAGATGGCTCCCCTTTGGGCTCTGCGAAACGTCTCCTGTCCTGTCGTGTACTTCGTCAACGGACTCCCCGCTGAGGAAGTACGAGGTCTGTGGCGTCTTGCACCGCTTCCTGACCTATTAACGTATGGTCTTCGCTGTGCATCAAGGAAGGCAAAGGCGGTCGTGAGTGTATGCCCAGAAATGTTGATAAGTCTCCAAAGCCTTGAGCCGGTCGATCCCAAGAAATGCTTCGTGATCAGGAATGGGGTGGACCCAGATCGGTTCTGTCCGCAATCGCATGAACGAGCCAGGAAGGAATTACATCTCGGCGGTTCGGGACCCTACATCGGATTTGTCGGAGGATTTTTCCCGTGGCATGGTCTGGATACATTGGTCGATGCAATGGTCATCGTCGCAAAATCCTTTCCAACGGTGCAATGCCTTTTGGTCGGAGACGGGCAAACAAAGGCCGCATTAGAACAACGGGTTGATCGCCTCCAACTTTCTCCTTACATCCGTTTTACCGGGCGCGCCGGCTTCGATGTTGTGCCTCAATGGATTGCGGCCTGCGACGTCTGTGTGGTCCTCCATCGACAGACTCGTTCCTATCCAGGGGATTCAATGAAGCTGTGGGAATATTTGGCTTGTGGGCGACCGGTCGTCGCAACGGAAGGGCCCGGCTACGGAGACACCGTATCTGAGCTGCGCTGCGGTTTGCCGACAGCAGCCGACGATCCAGACGATCTTGCTCGGCAACTCGTTACGCTCTTGGGCGATCATCAGCTCCGACGAAGCATGGGAGAGCGCGGGCGGGCTGCCGTGATGAGATCTCATACCTGGTCGGCACGAGCCGCGCAACTCGAGCAGGTCTGTCACCGGGCTATCGCCGGAACAGCGCTCGCGGCATGAACGGCACGGCAGGGCAACAGGCACACGGACAGTCGACTGACCATGTCTATTCAGAATGATGAATCGGGCGCGACGCGTCTACGTCATCGGATCCTTCGCGCCGGCTGGTGGGCTGGTGGAGGATTCTTGCTCGACAAGGTGATTGCGGCGGGACAACTTGCCGTCCTGGCGAGAATCCTGACACCGGTGGATTTCGGAATCATGGCCGCGTCGGCCGCCGTGTTACTGGCGATGTTGACCCTCAGTGAGTTGGGGGTTGATTCGGCTCTCATTGCGAAAGAGCGCGTGACTGAGGAAGACCTGGCCACGGCATGGACACTGTCGGCTCTCCGGGGGCTGGTGATGGCGGCAGGAATCTGGGTCTTGGCGGGGATAATCAGCGATCTGATGCGTATGCCGGTGCTTGAGTCCCTGTTGCGTGTCCACGCCCTGGCATTGATCGTACAGGGAGTCCAAAGCCCGGCACTGGCCATGATGATGAAACAACTCGACCTGAAGCGTCGCGTGACACTGGATGTTGTCCGTCGAAGTGTGGAAGCGACCGTGACCGTCACCGTTGCGGTTGTCTACCGGACCGTCTGGGCACTCGTCATCGGGCAGCTGGCCGGCCTGGTGGTCGGATGTGTGCTGTCTTTTCTGGTGTCGCCCTTTACTCCGCGGTGGTCCCTGAAAAGCTCATCAGTATCCTACTTTTTCCGGTACGGCAGCCGTCTCAACATCACGACGCTGTGTGCCTTCGGGGTCATGACCGGTGGAGAACTGGTCGTCGGTCGGGAACTCGGAGCGGAAGCGCTCGGATTCTATCAGGTGGCGCTCGCCATCCCGCTGCTGTTGGGCGCTCGAGCCACATCGCTCATGCAGCAAATCAGCGTGCCGACGTATGCTTCATTGCAGCAAGACCGGCTCGGGGTTGCCCGTGTCTTCGACCTCCAAGCGGGACTTGTGGGTATCGCCTACATTCCGCTGGCGGTGATGATCGGTACCTTGGCGCCTATTCTTGTGCCCTTCGTGTTTGGCCCGCAATGGATCGGTATTGTCGATCCGCTGAAAGTGCTTTGTGTATATACCGTTTGTAGCGGATATGCCGCTGTGATGGCCTCGTTGCACTTTGGAATGGGACGTCCCGACCTTCAAATGAGGAGTTGGGTCGGGCAGTGTGTATTGTATCTGGCCATCATTGTTCCAATGACGAGCTCGTTGGGGGTACTCGGCGCCGCTCTCTCGCTGACAATCAGCTTCATACTCGGCGTTGTACTGCAAGCGTTGGAAACACACCGACTTCTGGGCTCATCCGGCCATGCCACCTTCGTGGCACTCGGCCGAACAGGGATCATTGGTCTCATAGCGGGCGTACTCCTCTCCTCACTACAGGGAGAGCATCAAGTCGCGATTCCCTGGACGCCCGAGATCCTTGCTCTGCTTGCCGCTGGAATGCTCGGTGGGTATCTGTGGTGGATTGAGCGTCCACGCCTCAATGCGCTCTGGAACTATCAAGCACAGGGTGCAAGAGCATGACATCGGGAGATTCAGGAGATTTAGTGGACATGTCGATCGCCATCATCAGCTACAACACCCGAACGTTGTTGCTCGATTGCCTCAAGTCGGTGTTCGAATCTACGGATGCGATTCGATTTGAAGTCATCGTCGTAGACAACAACTCGCAGGATGCGACGGTACCCGCCGTGCAAATGACGTATCCCAAGATTGACCTTATTGTGAATCCAGACAACCTGGGATTTGCCAAAGCGGTCAACCAAGCGTTCGCACTGAGCCGCGGGCGATATTTTCTCATGTTGAACAGCGACACACGTATATGGCCGCAGACATTGGATCGGATGCTGGCCTGTCTTGATCAAGAGCCAACGATCGGCGCCGTGGGGTGCAAACAGTGGACCGGGGATGGCCTCCTGTACCAATCTTGTTATCCCTTTCCATCGATTCGGGATCATCTGATCTATGCCGAGGTCTTCCGACGATGGGCTCCTACGTTACAGGGTTCCCTGGCGGCCAGGCAGGTCATCGACTGTTCGCAGTCACAGGATGTGGACTGGATCAATGGGGCGTGTCTCCTGGTGCGCCGCGAGCTGATGAAGGCGTGCGGTGGGTTAGACGAAGGGTATTTCATGTATTTCGAGGATGTGGATCTATGCCGGGAAATCCGGCGGCGGGGGTATCGGATTCGGCATCTGGCCGATGCAGACATCGTACATTTGCTCGGCCGCAGTGGAACGAATGATCGAGCTTGTTTGAACATCGTATGGGAGTTCAGCCGAATCAGGTACGTGGAAAAACACTTTTCATGGCTCAAATGCTGGATCATGAAAGGCTGGATAGCCGTTGGAGCACTGGTTCGTCTGATCGGGGCGCTCGGCAGATCCCAATCGGTTGCGACAGACATATCTTTCGACACCTATCTGTCGATCGTACGTCGTTTATTGATCGGAAGACGGCCGACACAGACTGGCTTGGCCTGGTCCGGTCTGAATAAAGGATAAAGGACACGCTCGTGGAACGACGATCCCCTTATCCCACTGATACGCAGCACATGGTGAACTTGTCAGGATATGTGTGGGCCGCTCGTCAAGTCGGCTCACTGGGGAACCGGCGCATTTTGGATCTCTCTTGTGGAACCGGTTACGGTGCCGACTACCTCGGCGCTAGGGCGGATCGGATTGTCGGGATCGATTGCGTGCCAAGCGTCGTCGCCAAGAGCCGAACCGATTATCCTCGATGCAATGTCGATTTTCTTGCGATGGATGGATGCGCCCTCGGTTTTCGGGATGAATCGTTCGACTGCATCGTTTCACAGGATACGATTGAACACATCCAAGATGACCAGCGTTTCGTCGCCGAGCTCACTCGCGTGTTGAAACCTCAAGGCATGCTCATCATTTTTACACCTCATGGAAAGGGGAGGGGAGTCATTCCAGGTGATCCTTACCACGTTCGTGAATACACGGCGGATGAGTTCGAAGCGCTCCTGGCGCCATACTTTTCGATCATTCGCTGGTATGGACGCCGCCAAGGCCGGCGGTTGATGGCTGTAGAACAATCGATGGATCGCGTCCGTCAGTGGGATCCGTCAGGACTCCGAAATTGTGTGCCACGACCCATCCGTCATTGGATCGGTGGCCTGATCAGTCGATGGCATGGGGGACCACCGTTGGACGAGATCGTTCCGGCGGATATTGAATACGGCGAAGGAATTGCCGAAGACACCAACTTGATCGGGGTCTGTATTAAATGATCGGCCGCCCGAATAGTCAGAGGTTCAACACAGGAATGATTGTCCTGTCGGCAATCTGTATGGGTCTGCTTGCGCGAGCCTGGGTCATCTGGACGGCGCCAGGGCATTCGTTTGCCGTCGATCAGCTGTTTGATACGCTGGCATGGAATCTGGTGATTCTGGGGCGGTTCACGCTGGATGGGGTCGATCCTGCCGCGCATGTCGCCCCTCTCTATCCGGCCGTGCTCGCAAGTTTCTATTTCCTGGTCGGCCATCGACCGGACTGGGTGCCGATGCTTCATATACTCTTCGATCTCGGAGCCGCGTGGAGTCTCTACCGAGTTGGAACTGCATTGTGGGATTCCCGAGTAGGGGCGTGGACTGCGTCCATCGTATTCCTTTATCCGGCCTATTGGACCTATGACCCAAGGATCCGGAGCGAAGCCCTTTTGACACTGTTAATCAGTGTCTGGCTCTGGACGGTGGTCAGATCTGCACAGGTCCCGTCCAGCCGTCAATTCACCCTGATGGGGCTCGCTGCCGGTCTGACGATCCTGTGTAAACCGGTGGTCTTGGTGTTGGCCGTGGTCTTGATGGCGTTCATATGGATAGACACCGATCAGCTCTCACAACGGGTCAAGTATGGAGTGGTGTACGGAGCGACGTGTCTCGTGCTCGTGCTGCCGTGGTCCGTGCGGAACTACATGTCGTTTCATCACATTATCCCGGTTTCGGCCGGTGTGGGCGCAGGGCTGTGGATGGGAAGTGATCCCTCGTCTCGGGGCAGTTGGCCGATGTCGCAGGAACAAGAACAAGCCATATGGGAGAGTGCCGGGATCACCCCGCTGCCCTATGCATATGCGATGTATGACGTGTCGACGGATCAACTGCTTCGTAGAAAGGGAGTAGATCGAATCGTGGCCGACCCATTGAATTACGCGGCCCTGACATGTGGAAGGATCTGGGATTTCTGGGTCGGCAACGCATACTACTTGTCGGATGAAGGACAAGGGTTCATGCATGGGCTGCAGAAGGATCTCAAGGAGAGGAATTTGGCGGTGGCCACGTATAGTCTGGTCAAGCGGCTGTTGCTTGTTCCTGGTCTGATTGTCTTGGCTTGCTTCAGTGCGTGGGTTCATCGAGAGCACTGGAAGACCCTGCTTCCTCTCTATCTGTTCCCTATCGGCCTGACGGCGGGGTATGTGCCCTTCACTGTGGAAGCCGGTCGCTATGCGCTACCCGTACTACCGTGTCTCATGATGCTATCAGTCGCAGCAGTTCCTCATTTTAGGATGCGTCGAGCAATTCTCCAGAGGCGGCCGGTTTCATTACATATGACGAGCGCGTGATGGCCTACGAATTGACGAGAGATCACTTTTCCGACGTCCTGAAAACCTACCAGCCGTCTGCCTATGAGTCTTTCGGGCAGCAAGATGAACGGTTCAAGATTCCCATGCACCATGCGATGAAATGCCGGGACCGTTTGCATGTGGCATTGCGGAGCGGTTTGCGCATGCTGCCGCCGGAGACACAGTCGATCGTCGATTTAGGGCCTTTCCCCGGAAGCTTGTTGAGACTGCTCCGTCGCATCAGGTATACGAAAGCGGCTCAGTTGTACGGAGCCGGGCTGATGGTTTCCCGGGACTTCGTAGAGTTCATGCGGCAGGACATCCATGCGGACATCATGACGGTCGACCTCGATCCGTTGGGCGGTCACTTTCAAGCTAAGGGATACTCCGAGAAGGTCCCTCTTCCGGACCATTCGGTCCAACTGGTCTTCGCGCTGGAAATCATCGAACATCTGACTTCGCCGTTCCATTTGCTCGAGGAAGCGTTTCGAATTCTTCGTTCCGGCGGTCATGTGGTGCTGACGACGCCGAACGTCACTCGGATCGGGAACATCTTCAAGCTCTTGATCGGTCGTACCCTGAACGATCGCCTTGCTCCACCGGGATACAAGAATCCCGATGATGAATGGCGGCCGCATGCCCGAGAGTATGCCATGCACGAATTGACCGACATGCTGAGCCAAACCGGATTTTGCATCGCGGAATCCCGGTATTTTCTCGGCGAAGACACACAAGACTGCCGTCAGTCCGTCAAGCAACATGGCATTGATTGGGCCAAATGGCCGTTCTATGTCGTGCCTCACTTGCGCGGCAGCCTGTTGATCGTCGGGAGGAAACCATGAAGCCGGTCGTTCTGGCGCAACTGGCCGGCTCAGCCGGGTATGGTGGAGGTGAGCGGTATCTGGAACTGCTGTTTGATCGATTGGACCACACCCGTTTTCGTCCGCTCCTGATCTGTCCGGAACCGGGTCCGTTTGTCGGGAGAATGATATCAAAGAAGGTTCCGACCAGCGTCGTCCCCCTGACCCCGCTCTTCAATCCGTTGGCGCTCCTGCGGCTGGCATACGTACTCAAGCAGAACAAGGTGACGGTTCTCCAAACGCATGGGGCGCGCGCGAACGTGTATGGGCGCCTGGCAGCATGGTTGGCCGGAGTGCCTTGCGTGGTGGCGACGATACACAACTCCATCAGAGATTACGAAATCAACCCGGCCAAACGGTCTTTCTATATCGCGATCCTGCGGGCTCTGCTTCCACAGGCCGATCGACTGATTTGTGTCTCCGATGCCATCAAGCGAGATGTCCTGGCCGACTGCCCCGCTGCTGCTGCGAGAACGACGACGGTTTGGAACGGGATTGACCTCCTTTCGTTCTCCGGTTGGGGAAATCGCAACAAGATCAGGAGAGAATGGTGTGTAGGAAATGGGCCCGCGCTCCTCACAGTCGCGAGACTCACGGAGGAAAAGGGCCATCGGTTTTTGATCGGTGCTCTCCCCGGTCTTCTGGAAGAATGGCCGTCACTGGTTTGCTTGTTTGTTGGGGAAGGTGAATGTCGGGAAGTCCTCAGGACCTTGGCGAGAGAGAAGGGAGTTGAGCAGTCCTGTCGGTTTGTGGGCGCTCGGGACGACGTGGGAGACTGGTATGCCGCAGCAGATGTGGTCGTGTTGCCTTCCCTGTCAGAAGGGTTTCCCTTTGTAGTCCTAGAGGCGTTGGCCATGTGCCGGCCCGTTGTTGCAACGAGCGTCAATGGTGTGCCGGAGATCGTCCGCGACGGCAGCAACGGCCTACTGGTTCCCCCGAGGAACTCCCATGCCTTGGAAGCGGCGATTCGGAGTATGCTTCGGGATCCGGCTTGGGCCGCGCGAATGGGCAAGACAGGGCAACAAGAAGTGGCAGCGCGGTTTACGGCAGGGAAAATGGTTCAAGACACGGTCAAGGTATTTGAAGAGGCGATGCCGGCCTTGCGCAGCTCATCGGCGGTTGCACCTCCAGAGGTGCAGAAGGAAGCGGCATGAACGCGGCAAGCGCTCTCCAAGAAGCTTCCAGCATATGTCCCTGCGGAACTCTGGAACCGCCGTCCGAGGTATTTCACACTCCAACCAGGCGGTATGTTCAGTGTCCCACGTGTGAGCTCGTGTTTCTCTCTCCTCGCCCGGCACGCGAGTCAGTCGAAGACTATTTTCGTGAAAGCTACGATGGTGATTATGGAGCCGTCGAAGCCTTAGATGATCGTCAGCCGGTGTTTCGAAGTGTGTTGAAGCACCTGTCTTCGTATCGATCGCCCTCAGGTACCCTGCTTGATATCGGGTGTGGAGATGGAGGGTTCCTGTTGCTCTGTCGAGAGGGCGGATGGAACTGCTCGGGAATCGAACTATCCAAACAGGCCGCGCTTCGAGCCGCGCAGAAGGGGTTCCCTATGTTACCGCCCCACACGCTTGGGGATGGTGAACAGGTGCCGCGATTCGATGTCGTGACCTTGATCAACGTGCTGGAAACCGTGGCCGACCCGTCAGTCATGCTTCAGCAAGCGAGCAACCTCCTCACACCGAAGGGACTGATGCTGGTGCGCGCGACAAACGGAGTGTTCCATCTATCGATGCGGAACCCCGCTCGCTGGATCGGCTCCCAATATGACCAAGCCTTCCATTGGTATCTTTACACTGCCAGAGCGCTGACGACCTTGATGGAACGAGCCGGGCTCAGCATCATCAGCCTGCGCAATTCCAGGCCCAGCCGAGGTCCCTTGTCTCCCGTGCACCCATGGGTGAGCCGATTGAAATGGACAGTCAGCCGAACAGTACTGTGGCCGCTATCTCAGACTGTGTACTACGTAACGAGCGGTCGTCTCCTGTGCGCTCCCTCGTTTGAAATCGTCGCTCAGCGACCAGGATAGGAACCATGAGTGCCTATTTGGCGCACAAGCGGTCTTGGAAACGGACACTGCGCGGATGGGGTGCGATCTTGTTGTTGTGCCTTCTCGGCGCCATGGCGGCACTCGGTGTGCGCACACTCCTGGAGTCAGTCGGAAGCGCGAAGCATACGCGATATGAACCGGTGGACGTTCCGCCGCAATCGGTATCGCCACAACACGAACGCGAGCGGCAAGAGTTGGAGCGTCGCGATCGTGCCGTACTCGACAAGGGGAAATAGTTCCATGTGCGGAATTTGCGGAGTCATAGGACAGAATGACGGCACGGCGGTCCACGCAATGCTTGGAAGACTGGTCCATCGTGGTCCGGACGAGGAAGGAGTCTATCGGCAATCTGGAATCGCGCTTGGCGTGCGGAGACTTCGAGTGATCGATCCGGAAGGTGGCCGGCAACCGGTCAGCAATGAGACGGGTACCGTGTGGGCCATCATGAACGGCGAGATCTACAACTACCGAGAATTGCGGAAAGAGCTGTTGAACAGAGGGCACCACCTGACGAATCAGTGTGATACGGAAGTCCTGGTCCATTTGTATGAAGATGAAGGGTTCGAGGCGTTTCGCCGATTGCGAGGCATGTTTGCCATTGCCTTGTGGGATCAGGAGCGTCGCTGCGCATGGTTGATCCGTGATCGTCTTGGCATCAAACCGCTGTACTATGCGATCCGCTGCCCCGAAGCCGGTGGGGAAAGGTGCGTGGTATTTTCATCGGAGATTCCCTCATTACTCGAGGCCTTGCCCGATTGGCAGCTCTGTCCCGAAAGCATCGCCGAATATTTGACGCATTTATACATACCGGGATCTGCCACGGCTGTCGCCGGCGTGCAACAGCTGCGTCCCGGTCAAGCGTTGAAGGTATCGGATGGACGTACAGAATTGCTGCGCTACTATCGTCTGGAGGATGAGCTTCACCATGACGGCCAGTGGACGAGCCAGGATGCCGTACCGGAAGTCTTACGCGCGTTTGAGGAGACAGTGCATGCTCATCTCGTGAGCGATGTGCCCTTGGGATTATTCCTCTCAGGCGGCCTCGACTCCGCGTCCCTCTTGGCTGTCATGGCCAAATACCAGACAGACCCCATCAAGACCTTCACGATCGGATATGAGCATCCTGCCGATCAATCGTTCAGTGAACTGGAATCGGCGCGCTTTCTGGCTGCTCATTTCAAGACAACCCATACCGAAACGATTCTGAAACCGGATGCGGTTGCCCTTATCGAGAAGGTGGTCGAGGGGATGGGCGAGCCATTCGCCGACTCATCGGCCATTCCGACCTATTTGGTGTCTGAAATCGCTCGGCAAACCGTCACGGTTGCGCTCTCGGGGATCGGTGGAGACGAACTCTTCGGTGGGTATCCTCGATATCTTGGCATGCGCACCGCCGCACAGTATCAACGCCTCCCACTGAAGCTCCGTGAACGGATAGCTCAATGGAGTGCATCCATTGGCGAGCGAGGAACCAGCCGCGATCACGCTGCCCGCCTGAAACGATTTCTCCAGGGTGGCCATCTCCCGCTTCCAGAGCAGTACCGCCGGTGGACCACGTTTATTCCTGCTGAATGGGACGGCACTCTCTGGGGGGACCAATTGGAGGCCATGTTTGCCGGTGAGAGGCCGCGAGGACTTGCCGACGAGTTGTTCGACCAGTGGCCCTCAACCGATCCCATGAATTGTGCCATGGGCGTGGACCTACAGAGCTATCTGCCGGATGATCTCCTGCGCATGGGGGATCGAATGAGCATGGTGCATTCGCTCGAGCTGCGCGTTCCATTTTGCGACCAGCAACTGGTGACCGCAGCGCTGCGGGTCCCGTCTTCGATGCGGTTTGCCGGTTGGCGCTTGAAAGGATTCATGCGTCGAATGCTGCGAGGGATCCTGCCGGATCGGATTCTTCATGCACCCAAGCAAGGGTTCATGGTGCCGATGGCTCGATGGCTTCGAGAGGACCTTCGTGAGATGGCACACGACCTATTATCGGATGATGTGATCAGGAAACGAGGCTATGTGAAACCGCGCTACGTACAATGGCTATGGGAAGAGCATGACGCCGGCCGTCGAAACTGTTCGGATCAACTCTACGCACTGATCGTGCTGGAACTCTGGCATCGACGGGTGCGTGCCGGTTCCCATGACAGAACGGAGGTCGTGGCGAGCGCATGAACATACTATTACTGGCCGAAGTCTCGGCACAACGCGTGATCGGCGGGGCGGAGCGCGTGCTGCGCAATCAAGCTTTGGGGTTGGCAGCGCTCGGACATCGGGTGGAGTTGCTCGCGCGAGCTCCGGAGAATGAGCCGGAAGGCGTGATCGAGGTGGATGGTCTCCGGGAATGGCGGTATCCCGTCAGCCGGAGGCATGAAGCGGCGTTTCTCTGGTCCTCGGTGCGCCGATCGGTCGAGTACTTCGACCGTCTCCGCGCAACCGAACCGCTGGATGCCGTCATCGTGCATCAGTCCATGGCCGGACTCGGACCGATTCTGTCGCGCCGCCATGCGGCGTCACGATGGATCTATATTTGCCACTCTCTCGCTCACGAGGAATATGGGACGAGACAGGCTCCGGCTCGATCGACCATCACGAGCTTGCGTCGACATGCCAATCTTCGAGGCAGGCGCTCGGTGGAACACGCAGTCATGTCCCGATGCCACCGTGTGGTGGTCCTCAGTCAGTTCATGCGCCAGCGGGTGATAGGCACGCACGGGATCTCGGCCGATCGCATAGGACTGATTCCTGGAGCGGTCGATCCGCAAGCCTTTATGCCTTCAGGAGAGCGGAACTTCGCAAGAGCCGCGCTCAACCTGCCGGACAACCACACGGTCCTCTTCACGGTTCGCAATCTCGTGCCGAGGATGGGGTTGGAAAATTTGCTCAGTGCGATACAGATGTTGAATACCGCCGAGCACCGATTCGTGCTGGTGATCGGGGGAGAAGGCCCGCTCCGTGAACACCTTCAAGCGGACATTCGGCGAAAAAGGTTGCAGGACGTTGTACGCCTCGCCGGATTCATTCCAGAATCCCAACTCCGTCAATACTATCAGGCAGCCGATCTTGTGTTGATGCCGAGTCTTCAGTTGGAGGGGTTTGGGTTGGTGATGGTTGAGGCTCTGGCCTGTGGAACACCGGTCCTGGGGACGCCGGTTGGCGCCATTCCTGAAGTCTTGAACCAGGTCGACCCCATCTTGGTTGCTCAAGGGGCGGATGGTCGTTCGATTGCTGAGGCCCTTGAACGGGTCTTGAGACGTTTGCAGGAACCGGGTGAGGCGGTTCGCCTGGCGAAAAAGGGGCGAGCTCTGATCGAGCATCGCTACAATTGGACACAACATTGTACCGAGTTAGTCAGAATGTTGGACAACCCAATGGCGTTTCGGATGGCTGCGTAGAACAGGACAGATGGCAGCTCACAAGGTCGTGCACATCATTACTCGGCTTGATCAAGGGGGTTCTGCTCGGAACACCATGCTGACAGTATTAGGGCAAGATCGCACCCAGTTCGAACCGGTTGTGATCGCAGGTGAAGCGCGCACCTGGGACGCTCAGGGGGGAGTGGCGGCGACCATGGAGAATCTTCGGCTCTTAGAGAAGGAGTCGATTCGTTACTACGTCGTCCCGTCGCTGGTTCGTCACATCAGCCCAGGGTCCGATGTCATTGCACTCTGGAAGCTAGTCTCCCTGTTGCGACAGGAACGGCCCCGCGTCGTGCACACACACACATCTAAGGCAGGAGTGTTGGGACGGTTGGCTGCTTGGATCATGGGGGTTCCGGCGATCGTTCATACTCCGCACGGGCATGTCTTCTACGGCCATTTTGGATCGGTGGCTTCGTGGGTGTTTCTTCAGATCGAACGAGCGTTGGCTAGGATCACCGATTACTTGATTGGGCTCACCACCGCAGAAACACGTGAACATCTTGAGCGGGGTGTAGGACGGGCCGATCGCTTTGCCGTGATTCCAAGCGGGATCGACATCCACCGTTTCAAGAATGCTCGTATGGAAGGACGACTGGTGCCTGATTGGTTCGGTTGTCCACCGGACGCAACAGTCATCGGTTCCGTGGGTTGGCTGACCGATATCAAGGGGCATCGATTCTTAGTCGATGCGGTGGCCCTTTTGCAACACGAGTATCCCCAGCTGCATCTCGTCATTGTCGGCAGCGGCGATCAGCGAGACGCGCTGCTGAATCGGGCGCAGGAGCGTGGAATCAGCCACTGCGTGCATTGTGTCGGTTATCGAGAGGATATCGAGGTTTGTCTGGTAGGCATGGATTGTTTCGTATTGCCGTCGCTCAATGAAGGGATGGGGCGGGCGTTGATCGAAGCGATGGCAGCGGGGCTTCCCGTGATAGCCAGCCGAGTAGGCGGGATTCCCGCTCTCATTGAGGATGGGAAGAACGGCCTCCTTGTTCCCCCGGGAAATGGTGCAGCGTTGGCCGGTGCGATACGGCGTGTACTGAATGATCCCGTGTGGGCAGGTGAGCTTGGAACAAGGGCGATGCAACGCGTCGGAGCGAGCCACGGTATCCCGGCTATGGTCCGAGCCATCGAGTCGGTCTACAGAGAGGCTGCGGTCGGTCATGTGTAACGCCAGCGTTTGGATCATAACCATGCTTTTCACCTGGACGGTCCATCTGACAGCTGCCGTCCCAGGTATTGCCGCCGGGCCGGCACAGGCGCCACTTTCACTACGGGCGGCCATTCACGTGCATAGTACGATGAGCACGGGATTGCTAAATCTGGAATCGTTGGCGAGACGAGCTGAGCAGCAACAGTTGGATGTCTTGATTCTCTCCGAGAACTTTACTCTTCGATACGACTATGGCCTCCATCCGTTGGAAGGGCTTCTTCGCTACCACGTGACATTCCCATCCGTTATGGAATACGGACTACAACGATTCCTCGATGAGGTTCGCGCAGTTCAAGGGCGCCATCCGAATCTGATCATTATTCCAGGAGTCGAGGTGGCTCCGTATTATTATTGGACTGGCTCGCTGTTCCATGGTGATCTCACCATGCACAACGCCCAGCGGAATCTCTTGGTGATTGGCCTGGAAAAGGTCGAAGACTATGAGGATCTTCCTTCACGAGGAAATTCGCTCTCGTTTGTGTGGAGCTGGCGGAGCGTGTTCAATGGGCTCCCGCTTCTCCTCTTGGCTCCAATTGTCTGGTTGTGGAAACCTCAGAGACGGAGATGTGCTGAAGAGATTGTGTCCAAGTGCAGCCGTCGTCACGTTCTTGCCGGGACCTTTCTGGCCATCTTTCTTGTGCTGATGGCCAATGCATGGCCGGTCAGGGTGCCTGCATATAGTTCTTATGATGGCGGAGCCGGATATAGGCCGTATCAAGCCCTGATTGATACGGCAGTCGAACGCGGTGCGCTGGTCTTTTGGTCAATGACGGAGGCTCGAGATTTCAGCCAGCACTCGTTTGGCCCTTTGGGAACGGTCACGATTCAGACAGAGCCTCATCCCGAGGCATTGGTCTTAACGCAGGGCTATACGGGATTTGGGGGACTCTACCAAGACACCAGGCGGGTGGTGACCCCGGGTGGGGTGTGGGACCAGTTGCTGGGATTGCACATGGCAACTGGCCAGGCAGAGTTTCCCATCATGATCGGGGAAGTCGCATTTCATGGAACCAGCGATGCCGGAAAGGACCTCGACCGGGTGTACACCGTCATCAAGACCGCTGAGCGAACTATGGCCGGTATTGTGGCCGCGCTCCGAGACGGTCGAGCCTATGCTGTAGCAAGAGGTGACCAGGACGTCCTGCTTCGGCTTGACGAGTTTCGGGTGTCGAGCGGTGGCAAGTCGGCGGAGATCGGCGAGATACTTGACGGAAGCACCAGTGATGGCATCCTTATTCGTGTTGGGGTTTCGACCATCGATGAAAAACCGTGCGCGGCTCACCTCCGCGTCATTCGATCCGGAAAGGTCATCAAACAAATCGAGGGCCGGACTCCCTTACAGCTGGAACTTGTGGATCGCGAAGCTCGGTATGGGACATGGCTGAACTATCGCGTAGAGGTCGTCGGCAAAAGCGGGGAATTATTGACCAACCCGATCTATGTCACGCCGACAGGCGGTGCAATCCAGAGCAGCCGTCAACGAATAGCCGATGGCTCGGAGCCTGCCGATCAAAACCTAACAGCGGTCGGCTGATCATCTGGAGAGAAGATGCGCGTCACCATTCATCAACCACAGTTCTTGCCCTGGCTTGGGTACCTGGACAAGATCGATCAAGCCGACCTCTTTATCGTGCTGGATACTGTGCAGTTCAAGAAAAATGAGTGGCAAAATCGCAATCGCATTCGGACCGCTCAGGGATGGCAATGGCTGACCGTGCCGGTCCTGCATCATTTTGGTCAGCGCATCGACGAGGTGCGGATTAATCCGACTTCCGAATGGAAGGCTCAACACCTCCGGGCGTTGGAGATGCATTACGCCAAGGCTCCCTACCGGCATCACTATCTAGCCCAGTTGCGGGAGCTCTACTCGGAGCCGTGGACCAAGCTGAGCGATCTCAACAAGGCTGTCGTGCAATGGCTACTCAAGGCCTACGGGATTACCACACCGGTGCAGAACGCATCCGATCATCTGTCCCGTGAAGAGCCGACGGATCGGCTGATCGATCTGTGCCGGGCGGTGGGTGCGACGCAGTACCTCGCCGGGCCAGGGGCCGAGCACTACATGGACACACCACGATTTGAGGCTTCCGGCATTCGACTTGAAATGCAAGCGTTCAAACACCCGATCTATCGCCAGATGTACGAGCCGTTTGAACCGAATCTGTCTGCACTCGACCTGTTGTTGCTACAAGGGGCTGGGGCACTCGCGACGGTACGCGGTGTGCAATCGGGGGCTCGCTATCTGATGACCGCATAGGAGGGACAGGCATGAGGAGCACCGATCTCAAAGAACCAATGCGCATTCTCGCACTGGGGGCGCATCCGGACGATATCGAAGTAGGATGCGGCGGGACATTGATCAAGTATGCTGAGAACGGCCATCGCATTTTTCTCATGGTAATGACACAAGGCGGAGCCGGTGGTCAGACAGCGGTGCGCAAGCAGGAGCAAGAGCGGTCGGCCAAATTACTTCAAGCCGAAGAAGTGTTCTGGGGAGGCTATAAGGATACAGAAGTTCCCCTCGGGCGCGAGCTGATCCAAACCGTCGAAGAGATTGTGCGAAAGATCGAACCGCATTTTATTTTTGTTCATTACCACGATGATACACATCAAGACCATCGGCATTTGGCAATGAGTACAATTACCGCCACACGATACACGAAGAACGTTCTGTTCTATGAAGGGCCGACCACGCAAAATTTTACACCGACGGTCTTTGTGGATATTCAGCAGGCGTTGGATCGAAAAATTCAGTCGTTGGAAGCGCATGCCTCGCAAGTGAAGAAGACGAATATCGAAGGGCTGAGCATTGCGGATCTGGTCAGGTCGTCGGCACATTTTCGCGGTATCCAAGGCCGCGTGCGGACGGCGGAGGGATTTCTCCCTCTGCGATTGTTTATCAACATTGGGGTCTGATCGACGTTCGAACGATGATTCCTCATTCACGACCTTCCATCGAAGCGGACGACATTCGTGCGGCGGTTGAGGTGCTTCAGTCTCGGCAGCTTGCTCAAGGAGGTATCGTCGAGCAGTTTGAGCAAGGAATGGCGGCGTATTTCGGCCTGGCCGGTGGGGTTGCGATGACGTCTGGAACGGCCGCATTGGAGGTCGCCCTTCGAGTATTGGGAATCGGGCCGGGCGATGAGGTGCTCATCCCAAGTTACGTCTGTGCTGCGCCGATGCTGGCAACCGAACGTGTCGGAGCCAGGCCCCGGTTAGTGGACATCGAACTGGAGACATTCAATATCGATCCGTCGGCTGCGCGCGCCGCCGTGACCACGAAGACCAAAGCGTTGATTGTCCCGCATCTGTTCGGTCTGCCTGCCAATCTGACGGCGCTTCAGGAGGTGGGAATTCCCATCATCGAGGACTGTGCGCAAACACTGGGGGCAGCAGAGCAGGGGAGGTCCGTAGGGTCGGTTGGGCTGTTGACCATCTGTTCGTTCTATGCCACGAAGCTGCTCTGCACAGGTGAGGGTGGCATGGTGTTATCGCGGGATGAAGGCTTGTTGGAACGGGCCCGGAGACTCAGAGAGTATGACGAAACACCATCCCTCCGCCCTGGGTCGACAAATTTAAAGATGACGAATCTCCAGGCAGCGATCGGTTTGGCGCAGCTGGGACGGTTAGGGTCTTTCCTTGAGCGACGTAAATGGCTGGCTCATGATTACCGAACGTCGCTGACGAACGCAGAATTGGTTCAGCCGATCGTACCGACCGGGTACACCCATGCCTACTATCGTTTTGTCGTGCGCCTGCCTGGGATGGCAGAGCACATAGACGGACTGAATAAGGTGATCGCTCGATTTGAGGCTCATGGCATCCAATGTCGGAAGCCGGTGTTCCGTTCGCTTCATCGCTATCTTGGATTGGATGGGTTTCCCTCCGCAGAAGAGGCAGAACGGACCGCACTCTCCATCCCACTGTTTCCGGCGATGACCGACGAGGAAGTGGCCCAGGTGCATGTGGCTTTACGGTCGGAGTGGTCATGAAGGCAACCCAATCGGACCTGGCAATTCCGTTTACAGCCACCACCTGGCGCTGGATTACTCCGCTGATTTCCGGCGCGGCGCTAGGCACCGTCGCGCTGGCGATTCCCGCTGTTCGAGACCTCTTCCAGCTTGAGGGCCTCCGGTGGCTCTATATTTTTCTGTTTGCGTTTCTTGGAACCGGAGCCCTGACGCCGTTGATGGTATGGATCGGCCATCACTGGAATCTCGTCGATCAACCGACCGATCGAAAGATTCATGTGACTCCGACTCCGCGACTTGGCGGCATTGCCCTGTATGCCGGCTTCGTCGGATCGATACTCCTCAACTCCATCGTACTTGATTGGATGGTGGCGATTCTGGCGGCTGGATCTCTCCTGCTGGTCATCGGCGTGCTTGACGATATTCGCGAGTTGCCGGCTTCAGTCAAGCTGCTTGGCCAATTGCTGGCGGCCGGAATCGTCATCGCTTCAGGGAAGGCATTGACGCTCTTTCCCGCGGGACTGCCTGGTGACATGGCCAATATCTTTCTGACGCTGCTCTGGATCGTTGGAATTACGAATGCATTCAACTTCTTCGACGGCATGGATGGATTGGCCACCGGTCTTGCCGTTCTGATGGCGGGGTTCATGGGCGTCGTCGCGTTTGAGACGAACCAAGCGGGGCTGGGTTGGCTCGCGATTGCGATGATCGGAGCAGGCCTTGGGTTTCTGCCGTATAATTTTCGAGGGGCAAAACCGGCCGTCATTTTCTTAGGTGACGGCGGATCGACCTTCATTGGATTCACATTGGCCTGTTTGGCCGTGAAGGGAAACTGGGCCGATTCCAGCCCGATTGTCTCCTTCAGCAATCCGCTGCTGATCTTCGGAGTGCTCATCTACGACATGATTCACATCACGGTGGAGCGTATCGTAACCGGAAAGGTCAAATCCGTGAAAGATTGGCTGGACTATGTGGGAAAAGACCATCTACATCATCGTCTGGAGCGCGCTCTTGGCTCGCGTCAGGCCAGTGTCGCCATGATTTTCCTCTTCACGATCTGTCTTGGGCTGGCGGCGCTGGCCCTTCGGCAGGCCGGCACGATGGAGGCGGTGGTCCTGCTCATTCAAGCCGGCTTGATTGCCGCGATGATCACCGTCCTGGAAGTCAGCGGTCGCCGCCTCTAAGGGCTTGCACTCCTTCTGGTTGGATTCTGGCAAGATGGTGGGCGGGGACAGATTGTTCTCCCAATCTACTCCACTCTGTATCAGTCTTGTTTAATCAGATACTCACCAACCGTATACCCGCATACTAACCCAACATCAGTACACAACTCGCTTGTGCTTCAGCCGCTGATGGTTGCTGGATGTGAGCGATTGCACGTGTCCTTGTCTAGTTTGCCTCCGGATTTCTAGCACATCTATAAGTGGGCCTGAGTATTAGGTACAGAGCGGCACACTCGGATCGAGTCAACTCTGCTTAGAATAAACTTGGCCGAAATAAACTAGAAGAATGGTGGAAATACTCTGGAGCCTACACACGAGGCTGCTCGATACAGGATTCCGACAAACTGGCTCTGGTAGCCCCATAGAACAAAAATGATCCTTGGCAGATAGCCAGTGGCGCCTCTACACTCACTTCACTTTATAATTAAGAATAGACACGTGAGTGTTTAAGCTTACTATATCTATTCTTCAGGTCTCTCACACACTGCCAAGGAGTGTGCGTCGATGAGCGAAGCGAAAGCTACGAAGCTGCAGCTAGACCATCTCCCCTCATTTATCATTCCAGGAATCCACGCGCATGAGTGAAATGAAAGACCAGCCAATTGCGGTGCTCCGCACTGCTGTGCCTGTGGGTGAGATTTCGAACCTCAGCTTGGTGGACAGCATCAATGTGGCCAGGGAACTTGTATCCGGGATGCCTTGGAACCTCCTGAATTGCATCGATCGAAAAAGAAGCAAACGTTTCTGCGGTGGCAAGGTTGCAGCTTCGGGATTTGGGATGGAAAGGAAAGCGGCATGAGTAACCAAAAGGCAATGCTTCTCACACTCGCCGTTCTCGGAGTGTTACTGGCGTGTCTGAGCGGCGGTGTCGAAGCCGGTCTCTTCGGTTTTGGCGGAGATAGCTGGCAGGAAGAAGTGCTGTTGCATGACGGAACCAAGATGGTTGTCACCCGCTCGCAAACGTATGGGGGGCGGCGCGAAGTTGGCCAGCCGCCACCGATCAAAGAGCACACGATTGCCTTCACACCGCCAGGGTTGGATAAGCGCATCACCTGGACCAGCGAATATGGAGACGAACTTGGGCGGACTAACTTTTATTTGCTGGCTGTGCACGTACTGAGCGGAACATCCTACATTGTTGCGGAACCGAACCTGTGTCTCTCGTACAACAAATGGGGTCGGCCCAATCCGCCCTATGTGTTCTTCAGGTATGACGGAAAATCCTGGCAGCGTATTTCACTTGAAGCCCTTCCTGCCGAGTTTCAATCCATCAATGTGGCTCTCGACATTCTTGGACGTGAAGTAGAGAACTTGGTGAGACTTGGTATTGTCTCGTCAGAGCAGATCAAAGAATTGAACCGTCATGTAATCAGACCGGAATACAAAAGCATTCTGCGGGAGACGGTAAAGCCAGGGACAGCTGGATCATCGGTCAATTGCGAAGAGATGATTCACTATAAATGTGGATGGGGCGCGCCGGGCGAATTCAATAAGAAATACTTTGAACGTACTTGCAAGTAAACCAATTGTACGAGAGGAACTAAATCATGGCAACGACTCTTGAGTACGCATTATTGGCGGGCGTTTCATATCGTTCAACGCGAACCCAAGTAAATCGCTTTTCAGCACCAACAGGGTGGAGTGAAATTCAGAATTCACATCGAAATTTGAACGATAGTGGCTTTGAAGCCATCTCCTTCCAAAGTGGCAACGACATCGTGCTCTCCTTTGCCGGCACCGATCCGACCGATCTGTTAGGCGA
Source organism: Nitrospira sp. (assembly GCA_024760525.1). NCBI lineage: Bacteria > Pseudomonadati > Nitrospirota > Nitrospiria > Nitrospirales > Nitrospiraceae > Nitrospira > Nitrospira sp. The sequence continues at coordinate 2,128,795 of CP060499.1, read as the reverse complement.
TATCGCAGCGAATATCGGGTTGGCCGCTGGGGTGGGCTCCGTGCAGCTTTTGCAGGCGGCCGAATACTATCTGCAAGTTCAGGCGGCGAATCCCAACGCCACCATTACGTTTACGGGCCACAGTTTGGGCGGAGGGTTGGCGGCCCTGATGGGTGTGTTCTTCGGCGAACAGGCGGTGACCTTCGATCAAGCACCATTCGCCAACTTCGCAGAACTGAGCCTAATACCACCGGATGTGGCGGCGAATCTGAAAGCAAGCTTGCTTGCCAGTGGCTATACGAAAGCTGACCTCGCGCTAGTATTCAGCTTGGGAAGGAGTGCGACATGAGTGCCTGTTTCTTCCTGGTCCGGATTGTTGCCGCCGTCTGTTTAATGTCGGTCTGGGGGATAACTATGAGCGCATGTGCGACGGTATTTACGTGGAAGGAAGAAGTGTTGTTGCATGATGGCAGCACGATTATTGTGGAACGATCCGACACCTATGACTCCAGTCTGCCGCATCAAATTAATCAAGGTGCCCCTCTGGCCGAACATACCACGGCGTTCAGTATTCCTGGTGTCAATCGGACGGTGATCTGGAAGAGTAATAATCGTCCCTCGCCAGATGCTGATAATCTCCACTTGCTGGCGCTCGACTTTCTTGATGGCGTGCCATATGTGGCGACATTGCCATCAAGATGCCTTAGTGTCGAAAAATGGAATCGGCCAAATCCGCCGTATGTGTTTTTTAAGTATCTGGATGGATGAAAGCCTATTTCTCTGAGTGAATTTCCGGAGAAGTTCAAGATTAACCTGATAGTCTTTTCGCTACAGCATAAGCCATATAAGAAAAAAGTGATGGCGGAGAGCCATATTCACGGATTTGTGCGCGCGCAAACCGTCGCAGAACTGAACAGAGAGCCTGGAGCGAGCAAGGAATTTTACGTTCTCCTTCGCGAGCCAATTGAAGACCGAGGTACCTGTCCTGAACCTACAGGGGCAGATGGGTTACCTGTCAAAAAGCGATCCGGTGCCGTGCCTTATGGCTCCGTCAAGTAGAGCGAAGGCACAAGATAGCGTCCAATCGAAATATTAACAAAAGAGGGTAATGAAGATGATCACAGATCTCCAATATGCGTTGATGGCGGGACGGGCCTATCAATCAACTCTCAACCCCAGTGGTATTAACTTCTTTCCCGTCCCAACAGGTTGGACGGAATCCTTTCATGTGCCAAATAGCCCTGTCTTCACACCCTCATCCAGTGGTTTTGAAGCGGTCTCGTTTAGTAGGGGAACTGGAGCAGACGAGGAAATCGTCATCTCCTATGCCGGGACCGATGGGCTATTTACTGTCGACAATTTTGCCAATTTGGGTTTGGCTACAGGATTTGGCGCTGCTCAACTCAATGATGCTGCCAGGTACTATCTACAAGTTCGTCAAGAGCATCCCGATGCCACCATTACCTTTACGGGACACAGCCTCGGTGGCGGTTTAGCAGCATTGATGGGTGTGTTTTTTGGTGAACGGGCCGTGACCTTTGACCAGGCCCCGTTTGCCAAATCTGCGGAACTAAGTGCCGTGCGTCCAGACGTTGCCGCAAACCTGAAGAACTACCTGCTTGGTCAAGGTTACAGCGAGGGTGATCTGTCAAGACTCACTAATTTTATGCAAGAGCGACAAGTTATTGGTGGAATTCCGAATACTGACCTCATAAAGGCGTTTTCTGTGACCGGGGAGTTCGTCTCATCCACTGCACCATTTAATACCTTTAGTGCGATCGGCACAGCAATTCCCTTAATGCACGGCCCCGCTGATTGGTTCGGTTCAAGTTTTGATTTGCACGCACAGTCCTTGCTCACGACTTTCATCCAAAACGACCAGTTCCGCCAAGTCACGTCCAAGTTGACGGATTTGTTGGCGATGGTTTTTGATGGCAATTTATACAAGTTTTCAACAGCCTCAAATTCAGGCCAAGAAAATTTTCTTGAGCGCCTAGTTCGCCACGAAAACGGAAATGCTCCCGGTGTAACCACAGCCGATGCCATGCTCACTCGCTTCACCAACGATCTCTGGAAGCTGGCGCAGGATGGTGGGTTGACGATGGCGGATGATTCCTTTGCATCGGTGAAACTGGTCAGCCAGACCCTCATCGCCTTTGCCATGCAGATGTATTACGAGAATACGGCCCATGCCACGACGGCGACGAAGGAATTGTTCACGGGCATAACGGGTGGGATCCAATTCGACCGTGAGGATGTCTCCAGCACGCTGACGACGACCAAGGGCTACGACCTCTACTTCCAGACCTATCTCGCCAACAGCTTTACCGCCAGCGATCGGGACCGGATCGAATCCTTACTGCCAGCATTGCGCGATTGGTACGTACAGGCAGGAGCGGGCGGCATGAATGCGACCGATACGCAGAATCACGGCGCGTTCATGCTGGGTGGGCGTGGCGCTGATTCACTGACTGGTGGTACAGGTGCCGATCTGCTGGTGGGGAATACGGGGTTCTATCGTCTCACGGGTGGGGTTGGAACCGATACATTGCTGGGCGGGGCGGGCTTCGACCGCTATTACTGGAGCACCGGGGATGGACACGACCGGATTGAGGACGCCGATGCCACGGGAGCGATTTTTGTCAACGGCCGGATGCTGGTGGGGGGCGTGAAGAAGTCCGGGCATACTGATTGGGAAAGCGCAGATGGCACGATCACGTACCAGCTGGCAGGGGGCGATCTCGTCGTGAAGCTGAATGGTACGCAGATCCTGACCGTCAACGAGAACTTTGAAAGTGATGAGAGCAATGATCCGCTGATGAATAGCGGAAGTCGGACCGAAGGGGCGACCCCCTCGAAAGAGATATGTACAACAGTAGAAAGTAATTATTATAACGTAGGTGTAAGTACAACACAGTGCTCTCGTAAGAATGGATAATTCACGAAGCTGCAGCTAGGCCATCTCCCCTCATTTATCATTCCAGGAATCCACGCATGAGTGAAATGAAAGACCAGCCAATTGCGGTGCTCCGCGCTGCTGTGCCTGTGGGTGAGATTTCGAACGTCACTTTGGTGGACAGCATCAATATGGCCGGGGAACTCTTATCCGGGATGCCTTGGAACTTCCTGAATCGCATCGATTGGAAAAGAAGCAAACGTTTCTGCGGTGGCAATGTTGCAGCTTCGGGATTTCGGAGGGAAAGGAAAGCAGCTTGAGTAGCCGACAGCGTGTGAGACGAATTGTTCAAACGATTGGCCTGGTGGTGTTTGCGGGTGTGAGCGGAAGTGTCGAGGCTGGTCTTTTCGGCTTTGGCGGAGACAGTTGGCGAGAGGAGGTGCTGCTCCATGACGGCAGCAAGATGGTCATCACACGTTCACAAACCTATGGTGGGAGCCGCGAAATCGGCCAGCCATCGCCGATCAAGGAACATACCATTACCTTCACGCCGCCGGGGTCGGCCAAGCGTATCACCTGGACCAGCGAATATGGGGAAGACCTCGGGCGCACCAATTTTCACTTATTGGCCGTACATGTTTTGAATGGAACGCCCTACATCGTTGCGGAACCAAACTTGTGTCTCTCGTACAACAAGTGGGGCCGACCCAATCCGCCCTATGTGTTCTTCAAGTACAACGGCAAAGCTTGGCAGCGTATTCCACTTGCAGATGTTCCTGTCGAATTCATTACCATGAACGTGGCGATTAGCTTGGATTCACGATATGTCAAAGAGATGGTCCACCTGCATGTCGTGTCAGCGGAGCACGTTCGGCAACGCAATCATGAGATTCCCGAGCCTGAATACCAAACGATCCTGCGAGAACCGGTGAAGGAGCATGGGCAAAGCCAGTGTGGCGAAATGGTTGATACCGGAAAAGGTAGGTGGATTGGGTTGGGGTGGTTTAAGAGACAGGCTTCACTCAGTGCTTGTGAGAAGTATTGTGAAAAGAGGAACGTGCCGAAGGAGCGATGTCCCTGTGCCACGTTGTTTAAGGAAAAGGGAGAGTAACCATGGTGACGGAACTTGAATATGCATTGATGGCTGGTCGGGCGTATCAGTCCACTCGTGCCGAAAAGAATTGGTTCCCGGTCCTAAGTGGTTATGGCTGGTTAGAGCCTCCAGAAGAAAGGGAAAGAGATCAAGTCACTGGCTTTGAAGCTGGGTATTTTCAGCGCGGCAATGAGATCGTGATCTCCTTCGCAGGCACCAACCCTAACGACGGCATCCTACCGCCGGGTCCAGACAACACGGCCAATATCTTGCTTGCCTCCGGTATAGGCTCTGTGCAGTTGTTACAGGCGGCCGAATACTATCTGCGAGTTCAGGCGGCTAATCCTGGCGCCACCATTACGTTCACAGGTCATAGCCTCGGTGGCGGGTTGGCGGCCCTCATGGGTGTGTTCTTCGGCAAACAGGCGGTGACCTTCGATCAAGCACCATTCGCCAACTCGGCGACGCCAAGCCTGTTCCCAAATGTCGCCGAGACACTCCTCTCCGATCTGCTTACCCGTGGTTACAGCGTAACGGCCTTGGCCGGACTGACCGACTTTCTGCAACGCCGTGCGGTCAGTGGCGGAATTCCAAACGCTGACCTGGTGAGCAGCATCAACGTGCAAGGGGAATTTCTCGCTGGGGTGCCCTGGAATGTCCTGGCGAACCGCATTGGTCTGCCAACCTATCTCCCGACTGATGCTCCGGGCGTGTCCGGGGGCGATCTGCATTCGCATGCGTTGCTGACCGCATTTCTCCAGAGTATGCAGACCTCCGTGTCAGGACAGACGTTAAACGGCGTCACTGCCAAACTCACCGATCTGATGGGGATGATCTTTTCAAGCGGCTTGTTTGCGCATCCGACCACTGACCCTCAGAATCGAAACTTCCTCGAGCGTCTGGTCCAGAATGAACAGGGCAACGCGATGGTGACGCGGTTCACCAAGGATCTGTGGAAACTGGCCCACGATGGGGGACTGACGATGGCGGATGGTCCGACGCCTGCTACGAATTTGGTCAGCAAGACGTTGATCGCTTTTGCCATGCAGCTGTACTACCAGGACACCGTTAATGCCACGAACGCGAGTAAGGAACTGTTCACCGATCTTGCCACGGCAGACATTGGTAGTGGCGGCGTCCACTTTGATCGGGCCGATGTGGCCACCACGCTCGGCGACGCCAAGGGCTACACCCTGTACTTTGAGAACTATCTCAACTCATCCGCTTTTACCAATACCGATCGCCAGCTGATTCAGTCGCTACTGCCCACGCTGCGGGACTGGTATGTACAGGCGGTTAGGGGTGGGATGGATGCAACCGACACCCAGAACCGCGGGGCATTCATGGTGGGTGGCCGGGGGGTCGATACGCTGACCGGAGGCACCCAGACCGATCTGCTGGTAGGCAATGCTGGTGCTGACACACTGGATGGCGGTGGGGGCAATGACACCTTACTCGGCGGAACAGGCTTCGACACCTATTACTATTCGACGGGCGATGGGAACGATCGGATTGAGGACGCCGATGCCACGGGAGCGATTTTCGTCAACGGCCGGATGCTCGTGGGGGGCGTGAAGAAGGCGGGACACACGGATTGGGAAAGCGCAGATGGCACGATCAAATACGAGCTGTCAGGGGGCGATCTCGTCGTGAAGCTGAACGGCACGCAGATCCTGACCGTTAACGAGAACTTTGAAAGCGGGCAGTTCGGGATTCAGTTATTTGAGGGGCCGGAGACGCCGTCGTATGACAATGGGTGGGATACCAGACGATACTATTGGGAAACCGGGTTGGAACCAGATGGTCCGGTCTCCGATTATCCCACCGAAAATCTCGTCAACATTCTCCTATATGGTTCGGAATATGTGGACAATATTCTCGCCGTCAGTGACATGGACGGGAACGATCGAGTCTATGGGTATGGCGGGGGTGACCACATTGTAGCGGGTTTCGGGCACGATCGGGTCTATGGAGGAGACGGCCCTGATTGGATTGTCGGTGGCATCCGCGACTATTGGGTCGAAAACGTCGATACGTTGGATGGCGATGATTATTTGGATGGAGAAAATGGGAATGATAGCCTCTCCGGCCTCGCGGGCAATGACCGCCTATTTGGTAGTGCGGGAAACGACACGCTCATGGGTGACAGCGATACGTCGGTTCCTTTTTATGTGGTGCCTTCAGGGGGAGACGACTTCCTTGATGGAGGAATCGGGAGGGACTTCCTTTATGGCGATTATGGCGCGGATGTGCTCATTGGGGGTGACGACAACGATGTCCTTCGAGGCGACTATATCATTCATTATCAAGTTCCTGGTCCAGGAGTGCCCCAGTACTTGAAGGTCCCGGTCCCCTTCGATGTCACCAGGGCGCAGAACGACTTCCTGGATGGCGGTGCCGGGGACGATGAGCTGTATGGCGATGGGGGTGATGACACGCTCATGGGGGGTGCTAGAAACGACGTCCTCGTCGGCGATTACAAACGAGAATTTTATGTGGGAAGCGGGTGGACAGACGATGGCATCTATCAAATGGGGGACCCGTGGACCGACGAGGCGGTCCTGGAAGAGTTTGGTCACGATGTGCTGGAGGGGGGCGATGGTGACGACGTGCTCTATGGGCAGCGCGGCGATGACGTTCTCGCCGGTGGTGCCGACAACGACATCCTGTTTGGTGATGTGGGGGCTGATACATTGTTTGGCAACGAGGGAGACGACCTGCTCTATGGCGATACCGATGGGTCTGAGGTGTTCACAGGCACGAACGATTTTCTCGACGGAGGAGCCGGGGACGACCAGCTGCTTGGGGAGTGCGGGGACGATATCTTAGTCGGTGGCCTCGGCAATGACCTCCTCGTGGGCGACAACGATCAGCATCCGCAAATTGTAGGGGCCGATGTCCTGTTCGGAGATGAGGGAGACGACGAGTTACAAGGAGGCAGTGGGAGCGATGTGTTGTATGGCGGGGGAGGCAACGATCTACTCTTTGGCGAAGCCACTTCATTTCAGGGGCAAGCAGGTGACGATACGCTCGATGGGGGAGAGGGAACAGATCACCTTCAAGGCGGCGGTGGAGCCGATACGCTGTTTGGAGGAACAGGAAATGATTCACTGTTTGGCGATGATCCGCTCGATCTGAGTATTGCTGGCGGGAACGACTGGCTGGACGGCGAAGAGGGCGATGACGAACTGCAAGGCGGGCTTGGGAACGATACGTTAACGGGCGGGGTCGGCAACGATACGCTCGTCGGCGGTGGGGGGCAGGATACCTACATGTTCAATCAGGGCGACGGCACCGATACGATCGTGGAGGCGGCGGGGGAAGGTAATCGCCTGGTCTTTGGGGGCGACTCCGGGTCGGTGACGCTGGGGATGGAGGTGGGCGATACATTGGTCCTTCACATGGGCACGGCCGGGGATACGGTGCGGATCACCAACTTCGGCGTGACGGTCCCAACCGGCGCGCATCCCATCGACACGTTCGAATGGGCCGATGGGACCGTGCTTACCTATAGCCAGCTGATCGGGCGAGGATTCCACCAAAGCGGAACGGCCACTAGCGAGACCCTTACGGGGACGGCATTCATCGATCACCTGGCCGCCGGTGCGGGAAACGATGTGGTCTCCGGCCTGGCCGGCGCGGATACGCTCCTGGGGGAAGAGGGGAACGATGTGTTGGACGGCGGTCCTGGTGACGACATTTTAGAGGGCGGCGCCGGCCATGATCGGCTGTTCGGGTCGGAGGGAAATGATGTGCTCGACGGCGGTGCCGGCGATGACCGCTTGAGCGCCGACCTCGGGACCGATCGTTTAGTGGGCGGGGCCGGGAATGACCTGTATGAACTCTTTGGGACGGGCCATGTGATCGTCGAGGTTGCTGGAGAAGGCAATGATACGGTCCGCATCGCGGTCCCCGGATCCTTTGTGGTGCCTGAGGCCGTGGAGCATATCGAATTGCGCGAGGATACCTTCTTCTCCGGGGCGGTCGATCTGGTCGGCAACCAACAGGACAACCGGATGACCGGGTCCAACGTGTTGGATGGGCGGCAAGGCAACGATACGCTGATCGGGCTCGGGGACAATCTCTATGTGTTCGGACGAGACTACGGGCAGGATGTGATTCAGACCGGCACGCAGACCTATGCGTCGCCGACCTTTATCGATTCCATCCACATGCAGGCCGGCGTGGCGCCTGCTGAGGTGACGTTTGAGGGACAGGGCACCCATTTGGTGATGAACATTGTCGGCACAGCCGATCAGCTCACGGTGGAGAACTATTTGATCGAGCCCGGCCTTCGGACTCCCACGATCGGCGCGATTCAGTTCGCCGATGGGACCATCTGGGGGGAGACGGAGATCATCAGTCGTCTCCGCGTGGTCACCGGCACCAGCGGCAACGATACCCTCACGGGGTTCGACACCGAGAATGAGCTGTTCGGGCTCGGCGGGGACGATCAGCTGGCGGGGAATGGCGGCAATGACCGATTAGATGGCGGCACAGGCCTCGATAGCATGGCAGGCGGGGTGGGGAACGATCTCTACCTCGTCGATCAGATCGGCGATGAGGTGACGGAGAACTCCAATGAAGGCACCGACACCATCCACAGTTCGATCACCTACACCCTGGGGGCGAATATTGAACATCTCACTTTGGTCGGGACGGCGGCGATCAATGGGACGGGCAATACCCTGAACAACGTGCTCACGGGGAACAGTGCGGCCAATGTGCTGAACGGCGGGACGGGCAGCGACAGCATGGCCGGCGGCGCCGGCGATGACACCTATGTGGTCGAGACCGCGAGTGAGGTCATCACCGAACTGGCCAATGACGGCATCGATACGGTTCAGAGCGTCGTCACCTATACCCTCGGCGTCAACGTGGAAAACCTGACCCTGACCGGGACGAGTGCCATCCATGGCACGGGCAACACGCTCGACAACATACTTACGGGCAACAGCGCCAACAACACGCTTACCGGTGGGGCCGGCCACGACACGCTGGATGGCGGGCTGGGGAGCGACACCCTGCGCGGCGGCACGGGCCACGACACCTATGTCGTGAATACCACGGGCGACATCGTGACGGAGCAAGCCAATGAGGGCACCGACACGGTCAAGAGCGCGGTCACGTGGACCGTAAACTCGAATGTGGAAAACCTGACGCTCACTGGGACCAGTGCCATCAATGGGACGGGGAACACGCTCAACAATGTGCTCACCGGCAACAGTGCCAACAATATTCTTACGGGTGGAGCCGGCCACGACACGCTGGATGGTGGCCTGGGGAGCGACACGCTACGTGGCGGCACGGGGAACGACATCTATGTGGTCAATACCACTGGAGACGTCGTGACGGAGAATGCGAATGAGGGGACCGATACCGTGCAGAGCAGTGTCACCTGGACCTTGGGCTCGAATCTCGAGCAGGTGACCTTGACCGGCCACAGTGCGATCAATGGGACGGGGAACACCCTCAACAACATCCTAACAGGGAATGCCGCCAACAATGTCTTGACGGGGCTGGGCGGCAATGACACCTACCGGTACAGTCGCGGGGGTGGCCAAGACACGGTCGTCGATAGCGCGGGGACTTCGGATACGCTGGGATTTGGCGCGATGATCACCCCGCTCGATCTAGTCATCAGCCGCCAGGCGAATAATTTGCGCCTGGCGATTCATGGGAGCACCGACCAGGTGACGATTCAGAACTGGTACAGCGGCCCGACGAATCAGACGGAGATGATGCAGGCCGGCACTGGGCAGACGTTGCTCAGTACGCAAGTCGATCAACTCATTCAGGCCATGGCGGCGTTCACGCAACAATCGGGGCTCACCTGGGATCAAGCCATCGACCAGCGGCCGCAGGACGTGCAGGCCGTCCTGGCCGCCAGCTGGCAGTAAAAAGGAAGCTGATTAAGGGACCATAATCAGGGAAATAGTGTGATCATAAGGCAGCGTATCTTGAGAAGGTTCATGTAAGCAAGCCGGCTTGATTGCTGCGATGATCACTGTGTTGGAAGTCAGCCGTCACCGCTTATAAGGACTTGCACTCCTTCTCCATTCCCGCTAGAAGATTCCTCTATGGTTCCAACCGTTGAATGGAAAAACGGGAGTGTCCGTCTGCTCGATCAGACACGGCTTCCGGAGCAGGTGGAGTTTCTCGACTGCCGTGACTACCGGACAGTGGCGGATGCCATCCGCACGTTGAAGGTGCGTGGGGCACCGGCCATCGGCGTGACGGCCGCTTTGGGTGTTGCCCTCGGTGCTCAAACAATCGAAGCAGCGGACTATCCTACCTTCGCGCAGGAGGTCCACAGGATTTGCGATGATCTGGCTTCGACGAGGCCGACTGCGGTAAATCTCTTTTGGGCCATTGAACGGATGAGACGGAAACTTGAGTCGCTACAGGCTCATCCCATCGCATCCATAAAGCACGCACTGATTGGTGAAGCTCAAGCTATACTTGAAGAAGATATCGAGCTCTGCAAGGCCATGGGCCGGCATGGAGCCAAACTTATTCTAGATGGGCAGACGATTCTCACTCACTGCAACGCTGGTTCGCTTGCGACGGCCGGCTATGGAACAGCCTTAGGGGTGATCCGTGCTGCATGGGAACAAGGCAAGAAAATCAAAGTGATTGCCGATGAAACTCGTCCCGTACTTCAGGGTTCGAGACTGACGGCTTGGGAGCTGATGCAAGATCAGATACCGGTCACGCTGATTACCGACAATATGGCCGGGACACTTATGAAGCAGGGGAGAATCCATCTCTGTGTGGTCGGAGCCGATAGAATTGCGGCGAATGGCGATGTGGCCAATAAGATCGGGACCTATTCAGTCGCGGTGTTGGCCAAAGCGCACAACATTCCCTTCTATGTCGCGGCTCCGTATTCGACCATCGATCTGAAGACGAAATCCGGCGAGCAGATACCGATCGAGCAGCGGAATCCGTCAGAAGTGACGATGATTCACGGCAGCCATCCGGTCGCACCAAGAGATGTCGCTGTTTACAATCCGGCCTTCGATGTGACCCCAGCCGACCTCATTACCGCGATCATCACCGAGCGAGGTGTCTTCAAACCTCGTGAGATTGGTGAACATTTCACCAGATAAGAGATCGGATTCGTACGCTTACCCCTTTCTACAGGCGACTTCCCACAAACCTTGATTGACGCTTTCCGGCTGGATGGTGGACCAGTGTCCTTCACTGGATAGACCGGTACCTCCAACCGGGTGAGCGGTTCCCATGTGGCCGTAGAAGTCTGTGGCGGCCAGGGTCCGAACTTGCTTCTCGGCGCAGTCAAACTGTTTGGTGAGCCTGGTGGAATAAAATCGGGTCGGCGATCTATTCCCCTGCATCCAGTTCCAGTCAATCAACGCCAAAAGGGTTACCAGGTTGCCTTCTCTACGGACGCTGTCGCGATCGACGTACACGGTTTGGAGGCCTGGTGATTGGTATTGCTGATCGATTGCCAGCCACCCCGCTTCTACGGGTTGATGCACCAGGGTGAGCATCATTATGGCAAACCAGGAACCTGACCGGGACATATACACGATCACGTCCTCACGAACAGAGGACCCGGCTGATTCTTGCTCAACACTTATTAATCCGCGGTCGTGGTTGGATCTTTGAGCGGACCTGATCTAGGCGATCGGTGATAAAGCTGAACCGTTTCTTCGGCGGATAGGGGAACCGGTACGCGATCGGCTCCTCCTGAGGCGGTAAGTGATCCATATCCCGATACACGTTGACGGGCGCAGAGTCCGCCGCCAGGTGAAACATGGAGCGATAACCCAACCCACAGCCGGTGATGTTGAGTAGTTCACCAAAGCCGTTTTGGGATGCCCTCTGGACGGCTCTCTGCCCTATGGAACGAAACGAATAGAATTGTCCTTTGGCCCACTTGTGGCCCCAGTACAGTTGCTCGACGGTCATCTTGGCCGGTTTGTACACGACATGCTCGCCGGTGTAGGCGGTCCAGTTCTCGGTGAGAATACGGCCGGCCGCCTTGAGTTCGGCGAACTGCTTGGTGCCGGGGTAGGGAGTCATGATGCGCCAGAGTGCCCCTGCCAATCCCATCTTGGTCGCCCATTCTGCGGTGCGCTCGAAGTCATAGACATCTTCATGGTCCAAGCCGCAGATAAAGCCTGCGTGGATATCGATTCCCTGGTCATGAATGCGCTTGATCATCTCCTCATACAGCTTCGCCTGATTTTGTTTATCGACGGATTTCAGTGAATCTTGATTGATGGATTCGATTCCCATGAACATCGCCGAGCAACCGGACTCTTTCAATGTCTTGAGCAACTCGGGATGATGCGCGACATAGGTTGCGCTCATTTGGCTCATCCATTTCTTTCCGAGAGGCTTCATGGCCTGGCAGAGCTCTCGTGTATAGGCCGGATCGGAGAGCAAGTCGTCGTCCCAAAACATCACCATCGGCCCGTTCATCTTCTCGACGAGCTTCACAACATCGGCCGGTGGTTTTTTCCGGAACCCATACTGACCACCGCCTAAAGCCAAATGGATAGAGCAGAATGTGCAGCGGTAATTACACCCTCTGGTCGCCGTCAGCGCATCGCGGAACATATAGCCCGGCGGCAAAAGATCCCAGCGGGGCGGCTTGTCATCCCATTTTTCTACCATGTACGGCATGCGGTACTGCGGTTGCATCTTGCCTTTCTTAAAGTCTTCGATCAGCCTCGGCACAGTCAGCTCTCCTTCCCCGATCACGACTGCGTCGGCGTGCTGAACCGCTTCATCAGGCATCGTCGATGGATGAATACCGCCGAGCACCACCTTGGCGCCGCGCTCGCGGAAGAGTCGGGCGACCTCATAAGCCCGGATGGCCACGACGGTGGTGACGGTGATAAAGACCAAATCATAATCGCGAGTGAAGTCGAGGGGACCGACAATCTCGTCTTGGATCTCAATGTCCCATTCGTCTTCTGGGATCAACGCGGCGAGGGTAGGGAGATTGAGATTGGGTGTACGGAACAACTTCCAGACCGAGTCCCATTTCTGATCTTCGGGATGCGGAATAATGAGACCGATCTTGTAGTGCCCCATAGCATCATCCTCCAGAAGTTGTGACTAAGGTTTGTTAAGGTTTGCCTCCTGCATGCGTCCTTGTACCAAGCCAATTCATAAAAGAGGACTCGGGAAATTCCTAGCTTCCGACAACATTGATAAAATTGTTCACGGCTGAGGCGGTCAATCGCATAAGAAACAGATACTCTGTGTTTGCCAAAGATTAGCCTGTCGAAAACGGGAGATCAACAGTGTTGAACACCACCATGGAAAGGTGCTTGATTGAATCGTCGAACTTCCTGTACCTTACTTAGTCTTGCCGTCCCGCTCTTGTGTTTTTCTTGGTGGACCATCCAGACACATTGATCCCCGCGGCACTTCAATCACGCATGCATGGGCTTCCGCATTTCACACGCTCGTATTCGATCGCATTCGACTGACCGCTCCGGCTTGACATCGTCTTATAGAAGGTTCAAGAAAGGTAGACGTTCGTTTTGTATCCTCACTGCCGCCTGGGTGATCATGCCGTCTTCGGCCGCCACGTTGAATTTTGTCACGCTTGAAAAGCTGGTTGCGTATGGAGAAGCCTTGATGCGGTTGCCACGCATCGGCGATCCCACGCTTCCACCTCCGGCCCCGGCGAGTTCGGATCGAATCGAGCGGGCCGAAGCGGCTATGTCGGCCATCCTGTCGTTGGTCCAGCGCGCCCATAAGGGATTTGCCGATGCAACTGAATATCAGGCGGCTCGACAAACGGTGATCGATCAGAGTTGTGGCGGCGACGCGTTGGTCTTTTTTGCCACGTGGAACAAACTGTTGGCGGGGGGAGAGCTTGCACCGCTCCTCCGTGCCCCGATCGGACACAGTCAAAAACCAACGGTCCGCCGACCGGTGGCCATCGTTCCCCGTACACAACTGACACCGCAGCTGGCGGAGGGACGGATCCTCCTCGATCTCGGCGATGATCGGTTTTGGCTGCTGCCGAGAGATCTGGGGCAGCGGACGCTGCTCTTCACCATGCGGCACGGTGTCTCCCAGGTAGAGAGTAAGACGCATCGTGTCGGATCTCGGCTTGCCAATCGTCTGGATCCGGAGCGGGGGATTGTCAAGGCGGACGCCGTCGGAATGGCCTTGGCGAGGATTATCGGAGTAGTGGGCAAACAGCTCGACTATCTGCAAGTCCACAATTATCTGGACCCGCGTACCTTCATCCACCTGGTCAGCCGAAGCCCAAACACAACCCAACTGTATCATCGAGTGGTGGCCGCACTCGCGCCCGGCAATTCGGAGGTGTCTGCGCCGCAGCAAGCCGATGCTCTCGAATCGCAAGACTTCGGATGGGCGACCGGCATCGAGAAGACGGCCGAAGTTGAAGCCGCGGCACGGGCGTTCGGCGTCGATGAGGCGACGGCCAAGAAGCTCATCAAACATCCGCTCTACAGTTATCCGGGCGGCAATTCCTTCTTCGACACCTATGTGCACGTCGTAGACGGGGTGCATCGGCTCGCGTCTGCGCATCACGGTTCCGTCGCCTGTCTCTATACGCACAGTTCGACGTTGCGGGCGCTGGTGATTTTTCTCGATCCCCGGCCGTTCAGTGAGGCATTCGCCGAGTTCGGCGAATACAAAGAAGGGCAAGACAATGTCGTGCTGTTGACCTATGAGCACGGACAGTTGTCCGGCTACTCGACGGCGGTTGGGTTGTCGCAACGCGAGCGGACGGAACGGGATGCCTGGTTGACAGTGGAGAAAGAACGACGGGATCGGGTGACACTCAAGCCGAAACAGATCAAGAGGTTGGTGGCGCTTGTTTCGGGCGGCGACTTTGCGGGCGGCGGGGCGGCGTTGAAAGAGTTGCGGGTGACCGGCAACCGGTTCGGCCTGGAGGTCTATTTCGTACGGCACGGGTTTCTAGGGTTGGCCAACAACTGGATTGAAAAGGTCTCGGAACAGGACACGCGCATGATGGGCAGCCGTCCCAGCAGCCCGATCGGCAGCAGCCGGTTCGAGGATTTCAAGGACCAACAGGTACAGCAGGCAGCCGTCCGCAATTTGGAGCCGTATCTGCGCGATGGCGCCTTGGTGGTGCTGGGAGGCGATGGAAGTTTACGCGGCGCGCGTGCGATGTATGAAATGTTCGGTGTCCAAGTGGCAGGGATCCCCGGTACGATCGACAACAACATTCGCGGGACCGTCTCGTTGGGGTTCCACTCGGCCCTTCGGCTGGCGGATCAGTCCATCGAATCGCTCAAGGCCACGAGCTCCGCGATGGGCAGCATCTTCTTTGTCGAATTGATGGGTGCCGGGTCCGGTCACCTTGCGTTGGCATGTGCCTACCAGGCGAGAGCGGAAGGGGTATTGGTCAACGAACATCCGGACCCTGATACCTACATCAATGACGTGATTCTTGGAACCCTGAAACGATCGTTGGGTGTACCCAACAAGAGCCATTTGTTCATTGTCGCCGAGCGGACTCCCCATCAACACCACCCTGATGGAGGCATCCACGGATTGCCCGACTATGTGGCCCGTGAAATTTCGAAATGGCCGCAGGTCTGTCCGCAGCCGGGCCACTATCCGCTCACTCCCGCCACTAAAGCAACAATTCTGGGACATACGCTTCGTGGGGCCCCTCCGACACCGGAGGACAAAGCCATCGCACAACAGTTGGCGTACGAAACCGTGAGACGTCTAGTGGAACAGCCGGACGACATCGTCGGCTGCATGGTCGCTTATCGCGAGTCGGGCTCGATTGAAACCATTCCATTACACGCGCTGACTTCCAAACCCTTCGATTGGGAAATCTTTTCGCGCATGCATGGACAGGAGACTCGGATGATTGACGGTTGAGATCGTCAGGACAACACTACCTCACCTCATGCAGCTTGATCAGATTAGTCCCCCCTACTTGCCCTACGCGGGTTCCTGACAAGATGACGATCTTTTCCCCGGTCTTGACCAGCCCTTCCGATTTCGCTCGTCGTTCCGCTTCTTCCACTCGCGCATCGGTCTGCTCAATTTGTGGCATCGTATAGGGGCGTACGCCCCAATAGAGCGCCATCTGTTGTCTGACCGGCTCAAACGGCGTGAATGCGATGATGAGGGATGACGGACGTTGTTTCGAAATCAATCGGGCGGTGGCTCCTCCTTCGCTGAAGGCCACGATCGCGCGTGCGGCCACCGCTTTGGACGCGGAAGAAGCAGCGATACAGATGGCTTCCGGAAAAGACAGGTTTTCCAAGTCGGTTTGGCGCTTAAGGATCAGGTTGGGTTCGGCTTCCTGCTCTGCTGCTCGGATAATGCGATCCATGACTTGGACCGTTTCGATCGGATGAGCACCGATGGCTGTTTCAGCCGAGAGCATAAGCGCGTCGCTGCTGTCGAAGACGGCATTGGCAACGTCTGAGGCTTCCGCGCGGGTCGGACGCATGGCATTCGTCATTGACTCCAGCATCTGGGTGGCGGTAATGACCACGCGACGTCGGCGATTGGCTTCTGCAATGATTCGCTTCTGGAGGACCGGCACGGCTTCAGGACCCATCTCCACACCTAAATCTCCACGCGCGATCATGACACCGTCTGCTCGTTCCAAGATCTCGTCCAATGAAGCAACGGCCTCGGGTCGCTCGATTTTGGCGATGATCCGGATGCCGCTTCCGTACTCCGCCAATAGCGTCCGAGCCTCATCGATGTCCTGTGGGCCACGCACAAAGGAAAGCGCCAGATAGTCCACACGCTGTGCTATGCCAAATAGAATGTCTTCCCGATCTTTCTTGGTCAGCGTAGGCGCGCTGACGGCGGTATCCGGCAGATTGATGCCTTTGGATGAAGTAATCTTGCCGCCGGTCATGACGGTGCACTCCACAGCATCATCCATAATGCGATCAGTGAGCAGTTCGATCAGCCCATCATTGATCAAGACTCGAGCGCCTACGCGAAGATCGCGCGCGAGCATCGGATACGTCACTGGAATTTCGGCAATAGAAGGGGAGACCACGTTCTGAGCATGCCCTTGTTCACCGGACCGAACCGGTGTACCAAGGCGTACCTTCTGGCCGGACGTGACCTCGATCCCATCCTTCTGGAGAAGCCCCACTCGGATTCTGGGACCTTGCAGATCCTGGATGATCGCCACCGCCGAACCACGGCGTGCCGCTGTCTGACGAATAGCCGCGATGGCAACAGCGTGCGAGGCATGGCTTCCGTGCGAGAAGTTCAATCGGGCGGCATTCATCCCGCTCTCGATCAGCCGATCGAGGATTTCAGGTGACTCGCTGGCCGGGCCGATGGTGCAGACGATCTTGGCTCTCCGCATAGTCACCCCGATCATCACCTCCGTTGGATTCCACCAAGAACGAGAGAGGATACCATAGATTCACTCATTGGATGAGCGGTTAGCGGAGATTGACCGCTATCGCGGTTCACAGTTGGAATTTCCCCAACAAGCGCAGGGCACCGCAGGGTAAGGTGAACGGGACGTCGTTCGTTGCGACAATCCTGCATTTTCTTTTCTTTTGGCCCTCAGGCCGTACAATGACGTCATCACAAGAGTCTGCATTCCGAAAGACTCCAAGGGCCCCTCTTCCCACTAACGAAACGGCAGACACCATGGCGACCCTCATCTCAGTGGCATCCGGCAAAGGCGGCGTGGGCAAGAGCATCGTTTCAACCAACCTTGCCTTGGCGTTGGCAAAGACCGGACGCAACGTTCTCCTGGCGGACCTCGACGTAGGTGGGGCCGATGCCCACATCATGTTCGGGGAGTTGAATCCACCGGTGACGCTGACGGATTTTCTGAACAAGCGGGTTGCCCGGTTGGAGGAGGTTGCGATCCCCGTGACGTTCCACCCGAACCTCCGCTTGATTGCCGGTACCGGCGATACCTTGGCAACAGCCAATATGGTGTATGCCCGTAAAAAGCGATTGATGAAGCACTTCCAGGATCTCGAGGCTGATGTGGTCGTCATCGACATTGGGGCCGGCACGAACTACCATTCCCTGGATTTCTTTCTCATGGCCGACATCCATTTAGCTGTGGCCACTCCAGAGCCGACCTCGGTACTGGACCTTTACCGATTCATCAAATTAGCTGCAATCCGCCGTGTCTTGGCCTGCTTTCTCGCGCGCAGCTCTATGGCTGAGGCGCTCTCAAACCGGGACTTCACCAGCGTGGAAGAGGTTATGGAGGTTGCGGACGCCGCCGACAGCGAGGGGCGCGACGCGGCCACCTCGGCATTACAATCGTTCCGTCCCTGCCTTATCATCAATCGCGTCACCGGCCGTTCTCAAGTCAACGTCCTCTACCTTCGCAAGATTCTGCATGAATATGTGGGCGGTGACCTCATGCTGCTCGGTGAAATCCCCGATGACCCGGCCGTGAGCCAGGCCGTTCGAAAGTTTCTGCCCGTCCTCGAAGCCGCTCCTGAGTCCTCGGCCGCGAAAGGTCTGATGGCTGTCTCTGCAGCAGTCGAGCGACTGGTCGTAGCATGTGCCGGAAGTGGCGACACGCAGAAGACACAAGCAAGTGAAGACGGGACGAATTCGCTCACGACGGAAGTGACTCTGTCTTTCCACTCTTCCAACCCATCGACGCCCGAGACCCCATCATCTGCGTATGAATTGAGGCCGCCTGACTGTGCAGATCCTGTCGAGAACCCCAGCGGGTTAGTCGCCTAAGGCCATATCGTCACCATCGGCTCTTGGCGAGGCCGCCACGCCATACTCGCGCCGGATGTCCGGTTGTCAATGTATCTGCCACCTGAATTCATGCATTTCATTGACTGCAACAAGTGCTTTGCTAATCTGCCTGAGACAAAGCAGTTGAAGAACACATCCGAGCTCGGTCTTTGCGTTAGACATCTACCATGCAACGACGAAGTGGATTCGCGAACGGTATTGGGGCCCTCTGCGTGTGCGTGATATGGTTCGCGATCAAACCCGTTACCTGGGCCCAGATTCCGAATGAAACCTATGATTTCAGTATTACCAAAGGGGTGGTCGAGTTCGGACGTGGACACTATGAGCAAGCTGCAGATTTCTTCGAGCAAGCCCGTCGGGCCATGCCGAACGATGCAGAGGCGGCTGAGTACCTTGGACAGACATGGTTACGCCTGAAGAAGTACCGTGAAGCCGAGGCGTTGTTCCAGAACTTGACGATCGGCGAGACCGTACGCGCTCAATCTTGGCTGGGACTCGCCATCGCGCAGAGCCAACTTGGGAAATATCGCGAGGCACTGGAATCACTGGAACACGCTCAACAGCTTGATCCTCAAAATCCGCTCGTCTACTTTTATCAAGGCGTCGTTTCCCACGAACTGAAATCATTCAACCAGTCGTCCGCCCTCTTCTCGAGGGCCATGGCGCTCAGCCCGGATCTGACGCCGACAGTCCGCTATTACACAGGAATGTCGTACTATGAACGAGGTCTGCTTGATCAGGCTCAGAAAGAACTGGAAGCAGCCATTTCGGCGGGGGGGCCTGAGTCCGAACTAGCCCGCACCGCCCGCGCGATCCTGCAGCAACGGTCCGCCGTTCCCAAGGGAGTCAAACAGTGGGATCTGAGCCTCAGCGCCAGCGGCCAGTATGATACCAACGTGGTGTTGCTTCCTCTCGGCGTTCAGCCGCCCGGCGGCACGACCGGAATTTCCCAGAGAGACGACTTCCGCACGACCATCTATGCGCGCGGTGAGTATCGGCCGATTCAGACATCCCTTTGGACAGCCGGCGTTGCGTACGGCTTTTATCAGAGCTTCCACCAACAATTGACCGCGTTCGACATCCAGGATCACGCACCGTCCGTTTTCGTTCAGCGGCAGCTTGGGATGGTCACGGCCCGGCTGCAGTATGCTTTCGACTACGTGCGGGTCGGCCAGGATCCGTTTCTCTTCACCCATGCGATACAACCCATCATCACTTTCGCGGAGAGCAACAGCCTGTTTACCCAAATTCAGATCCGGTATCAGAATAAGAACTTCCAGGACGATCGCTTCATCGGAAACTCTTTCAGAGACGGGACCAACTGGCTGGCAGGTATCACGCAATACGTCTATTTTTCTGACGGGACCGGACATGTTCGGATGGGATACACATTCGATACGGACCGTACAGGCGGCGGGAGTCCGTCGGTCGCGACACCCGGCGTGCAGTCCCACGCCGATTGGGCGTATATGGCGCATCGTCTGTCGGTCGGATTGAGCCTGCCGGAATTCTGGACCATTCGATCGACGTTCGCATTCGATTACTACCATTTGGACTACGACAACCCGAATTCATTCTCCTCCAATGGGATGATCAAACGGCGCGACAACATCATGTTTGTCACTGCGTCAATCGGCAGACGTCTCACCGATTGGCTCTCGATTTCAGCCGACTACAACTACACGAGGGATCAATCCAATCTGCAAGTCTTCGACTATAACCGCAACGTGTTTTCCCTTACCCTCAGTAGCCGATTCTAGCCCTAACCGCCGTTCCTCTTAATTACGCAATTTGTCGCCCTTGGTGACGAATATAGACCCATAACTAATTGAAACTATTACTAAAAGTGTACTTCTTTTGAGGGGGGATTCAGAAATCGGTAAGGCGTAAACGTTAGCTTTGTCAACTAGTTGGAGAAGCACCGACATCCTCTGGAAAAACGAGGATTCGGTACGGTTCCTGCCATTCTCACCCATGACGAAAGTTCGGAACTCCGATTCCGCAAACGGCATGGTTTCTCAGCACGGAGGGAATCGCGTCATGAGTATACATCGATTGTTTCAGGGGTTAGTCGGAATAAGCCTGATGTCCGTTTCCTCCCTTGCCTTCGCCTCAGAAAGCACAGAGAAAGGCATCGGGTTCTATACGGCAGTCATTGGCCAGGTCAGTGTGACCCATCCAAGCGAGCCACGCGCTCTTCCGGTCACACTGCATGACACGGTTCTGTTCAAGGATGTGATCCAGACGCACAACGAGTCCCGCACAAGAGCATTTTTCCAGGACGACAGTATGCTGACGGTGGGAGAAAACAGCCGCGTCGAGATCAATGAATACGTCTATGATCCCGACCAGAACGTGCGGCGGGCGATCGTGAAGCTCATGCAGGGACAGGTCAGAGCATTGGTGAGTAAAGTGTTCAAGGCCAATGGATCGAAATTCGAGGTCCACACCCCTTCGGCGGTCGCGGCGGCACGAGGGACCTACTTCACGGTGTGGGTGGCAAACGGCCAGTCGGGGATCATCAACATCGGCGAAAAGGGGCGTGTCGAATTTACTTCGGGCGGATCCACGGTGGCCGTCGATCCCGGCTTCTTTTCGATCGCAGAAGAGGGCAGGGCGCCGTCCGTTCCGGTGCCGCATCATCTTGGCGAAACCACCGGCTCTGCTTCGCGGTCGACTGGAAACAATGTCACGACATCAGTCTCAACACGAGTGATCGATGGAGGCCAGGAAGCAAGTTCTGCTCAGATAGGTGTTCGCGGAGTCGTCGAGCAGATGCACGTGTCTTCTCCCGTTGGGCTGGCCGAGGCATTGAGGGCAGTTGATCTGACGACCTTGCGGGATGCACAACTCGTTGAATTGCCGGCACACGCACTTAAAGCGCTGAGTGTCGATGCCAATTTGTTGAGATCGCTGACCACCTTGGCCACGTTGACTCCTGGGTCTTCCGGGGATAACAGCGGAACGACAACGACCGGAACCTCCGGTACACTTTTGAACGGGTCTTTGACCGTCGGATCCGTTTCTGTGGCGACGTGGAGCGCTTCCGGTGGAACGATTTCTGTAGGATCACTTTCTGTGGGGTCCACGACCGTGTCCGTGGCTCCTTTGACGTCGGTGGTCTCAACGGTTGTGGCCCCGGTAGTCCCGGTGATCTCGACAGTTGTGGCGCCGATTGCTCCGGTTATCACAACTATTGTTGCGCCCGTTGCTCCCGTCATTTCCCCGCTCGTCGCTCCTGTGACACCTCTTGTGACTACAGTGTTGACGACCCCTCCTGCCGTCATCAGCGGCACTCTCAGTTTGCTGCACCAATAAGCTGCGATGAATGGCCGGGTTGCGGTCTTGATCCAGTGGGATCAAGACCGCCGCCACTCCACAGTGCAAACTGCATCAATTGTCTTGTTCTTCCGGCATAGCCAGGCACAATGGGATTCGCGGTGTGCCCTCAATTGCTCTCCTTGGCCATGAACGGTGAATGATCTCGTGAATTCTTCAGGTGGGAACGGCAGAAAGACTGGATCTCGACTGGGTATTGTATTGGGAATGACCATAACGGCTGGATTAGCCTGCTTGTCATGGTTGGCTCCCAATGCGCTCGTGCGACTCAATAATGACGCGTTGGATCTTCAGTTGAGACTCCGGGGGGAACGCAGCCCAGGACAAGAAATTGCGCTGGTGTTGATCGATGAGAAGAGTCTCAAGGAAATCGGCCGATGGCCATGGGCTCGTGACACGCAGGCACTTCTGATCGAGCGGATCGGCGCACAACAGCCGGCGGTCATCGGCATCGATATCATCTACGCCGAGCCGGAACAATCTACCGCGATTCGCGATCTGGAGAGCTGGTCGCGTGCCGAACGACGAGAAGGACGGCTCGGCGACCGCGTGTTCGACTCGTTACGCACACACCTCAACGCGCTGGACACAGATCAACGTTTCGAGAATAGCATGGCTCAGGCGGGCAAGATCGTCCTGACGTTGCCCCTTTTTGTGCCGGAAGGCGAAGCTGCCGGCTCATTAACCTCTGCAACCAGGGTTGTGTCTGAAACCCTCAAACAAAGCGAGTTTATGATCGTCAGGCACACGAAATCGGCCGAAGAATCCATCCTGTATGAGGCTGCGGCCATCCTTCCACCACTCGACAGATTTGCCCGACAGGCCACAGGACTTGGGCATGTCTATCGATTGCCGGATCACGATGGTGTCACACGGCGGGAGGTGCTCGCCCTGCGACATGGAGATGCCTATTTGCCGTCCTTCGCGTTGGAGGTCGCGCGGCTGTATCTCAATCAGCCACGGGACCGCATGGCGCTGCTCCTCGGGGAGGGAGTGACGGTTGGGAACATCATCGTCCCGACGGATCAGAAGCTCCGCATGCTCATCAACTACCTCGGGCGTGACCTTCGATTTCCATGGATATCCGCGACGGATGTGATCCATCAGCGAGTGCCCTCCAATTTGCTTCGAGGGAAAGCTGTGCTTGTGGGAACGGCTGCCCTGGGTACCTACGACCAGCTCAGCACGCCATTTTCCGCCAATTTCCCGGGAGTTGAAAAGAACGCGACAGTCGTCGAAAACATCCTCCACCAACGGTTTCTGACCGCCGGACTGTGGACCGGTCCCATCGAATTCGGTCTGATCCTTCTGTTCGGATTGGTGCTGGCCGGCACGTTGCCGCGAGTACGTGCCTTTCATGGAACGTGTTTGACCGCGGCGATCGGGATCGGATATGCGGGAACCGCACAAGGAGTGTTGGTTACCCATGGAGTGTGTCTCCCGGTTGTGATGCCCACTCTGACCATTGGATCGGTATTCATGGCGACAACCGTCCTCAACTATGTCCTCAAGGAACGTCAGGCGCGTGAAATCCACTCCATGTTTGCCAGGTACGTGAGCCCCCGGATCGTCCAGGAACTCGTGGCCTGTCCGTCCAAAGCCACCCTGGGAGGACAGCGAAAAGAATTAACCATGATGTTCGTCGATCTCGTCGGCTTCACGACCTATAGCGAACAGCATTCCGCAGAAGATGTCGTCGCACAACTCAACGAATATCTCTCTGCGATGACCGAGGTCATTTTTCGATGGGACGGCACACTCGACAAGTTTGTGGGAGACGAGATCGTCGTCTTCTGGGGAGCCCCGATTGATCAACCGGACCATGCCGACTCGGCGGTGCGATGCGCCTTGGAGATGCGCGCTCGATTGGTGGAATTGCAAGGCATGTGGAAGAGATCGGGGAAACCCGTCCTCGACAATGGCATCGGCATCAATACAGGAATGGTTGTCGTCGGAAATATTGGAGCGGAAGGGAAGAAAATCGACTACACCATGATCGGAGACCAGGTCAACCTAGCCTCCCGCATTCAAGGCTTGACGAGGACATTGGGTCATCCGATTCTGCTGAGCGAATCGACGGCATCACGTCTCACATCAGGGCCGAATCCAGAGGGACTGACAACTCACCCAGACCAATATGACATTCTGCTTACCCCGTTGAAAGCCGTGATGGTGAAAGGACGTCAGGAGGCTGTCACCGTCTATGCAGCCCAGTCATCAGACGGTGGGTCGGAATATCTGCAGAGTGAAGCCCGCGCTAGTTGAGCGGGGATCGGTAAGAACCGCAACAAATGGGATACGGAGGAGCCGGAGGGATGATCGCTTATGCAGCTTTACGCAAAGGCGCGCGGGGTTGAGTCATCAGATAGATTTTCTGACTCGTAAACACCCGGACGAGGTCTGCATCAAGTTTCCCCTCGTGTGCCTGCTTGACCAAGTAGCCGACGGCAATGTCAGGTTCGACGGCAGCCTTGTAAGGCCGATCTGAGGCCGCGAGTGCATCATAGATATCACAAATCGTCATCATGCGGGCTTGAAGCGGAATCTGATCGTGGGATAGTCCGCGCGGATACCCGCTGCCGTCGAGTTTTTCGTGATGGCTCCACGCGATGGACGGCACATTGCGGAGGGCTCTTGTCCAGGGGATTTTCGAGAGAAATTCGAAGGTGTGCGTGACATGCCGCTCGATTTCCTGCCGCTCGGATTGAGTCAACGTTCCGTGCGTGACCGTCAATGCGGCGATTTCATCTTCCAGCAGAAACGGGCGAGGCCCTTCATACGAACGATACCGGCGATAGGCTAACGCCTTGAGTTTGTCGGCTTGTGCCGGAGCCATGGACGTGGGTTGATTGCATGTCAGAATACACGCATACAATTCATCGACTTCCTTCATCCGTTCCGCCAACCGTCGGTCCAATTCTGCCAGCAGCGTGTGCGTTTTTCGGCTTCGGTTCGCCTCATGCACCGCAAGCTTTCGGCGCAACGTGTCGGCTTCCAGGGTCCGCTTGATGAAATCGAATCGCGATTTGATGAGCTCCTGCTGCAGTGGATAGAGTTTTTTCGCCTTCAGCAGAACATGCTCCCGCACGCCGACCTTTCCGAAGTCGTGCAGCACCGCCGCGTAGCGAAGTTCCTGGATGTGATCCGCCGTGAATCGAACGCCTGCATAGCGTCCGGAGTCGGACTGACCGAGGGCCTCTGCCAGCCCGCATGTCAGGGCCGCCACGCGTTGACTGTGTCCGCTTGTGGTGGGATCACGGCTTTCAATGGCCTGCACGCTGGCCGAGATAAAGCCTTCGAACAACCGGTGGATTTCCTCGTACAGATTCGCATTTTCGATCGCGATGCCGACTTGGTGTCCCAGGGCGATGAAGTTCTGGAGGTCGTCTTCGCTGAAGAGCTTGTGGTGCTTGCGATTGATGGCCTGCAGCACGCCAAGCAAATGCCCATGAGCCGTCACGGGGACACAGACCATGTTGCGCGTCACAAATCCACTGACCTGGTCCACCTGGCGGAAAAACCGGGTGTCACGCTGGACATCGTTGATGATAATCGGTTCTCCGGTTCGCGCGACGTGCCATGCGATACCTTGTCCGTGGCGTAGCCGAGCCCGTTGAATGACCGCACCCTTTTCGCCGTGGGCTACGTCAAAGTAGAGTTCGTTCGTCGTTTCATCCAGGAGCAGGAGCGAACCGGCTTCGGCATCCATCAGCAGTGTCGCGGCTTCGATGGCACGCTTGCGGATGGCGGCGGGATCGAGGCTTGAATTGAGCAGCGCACTGATGTCCTGAAACTGTCGAAGGATCGGGTTTTCCATATGATGATCAAGAGCCTAAGCTGCGACAGACGTGGGCAGCCACTGCCAACTGTAACACGGTATGGTGGCAATGCACGCAAAAGCGGTGTTTGAGATGCATCCCATGCGCTGCCTGAACGACAATTCGCACGCGGCCGCTACGCCTATGCTGCGGAATCGCTATTCCGGTGCGGCCATCACTTTCGTGCCTTCCTTCACGGGTGGGTCAATGGTGATATTTGGACCTTGCACCTTTGGAAGCAGTCCTGCTCCAGGTTTCTCTAACAGACGTTCGTCGTTTTGGTTGAATGGAAGATGCTGTTTCGAACGTGCATCGTCGAAAACCGCTGCGTTGGTCAGAGCCTCATTGATTCTCACATTGGCTTGGCCTGGATCGTTGGCGAGTGATTGACCCAACACGGGATCGACGGCCTTGTTCATCGGGTAGCCGGGGTGTTTCGGCAGCATGGCCGGATTAGCGAACACGAGCGATACCGTCAACAGGACAACAGCGGTTACGGGCAATGTTATGGTTGAGATTTTCATGGCGCCCCCCTGGCTAAGAGGCAGAAGAGTTACTGACGCCCTCATCGGCACACGACCATTGAGGGTGTCAGTAGACGGGCAGGCCCTGCATAGATGAAGAATGAAGGCGGCTACCCCGGTTTCATGGAAACCTCCGGGATAGCATCAGCATGGCCCCCGCTCTGCCAAGAGTCAAGATGGCGAAAACGGCTCAACAAGCGGACACATCACCCCACAGCGGATGGATGCTGGTCACAGCACCAATAGGAATCAGAGTGGACGACTACTTCGGTGAGGGACTGCCCGCCGGCGGGAGGCCGAGGGCTTTGCGCTGGGCTTCCGTCAGGTGTTTGCTCATCGCGGCGTTGGCTTTCGCCATCGCCTCATTCTTCTGCCGTTGCGCCTCGGCCTGCTTCGCGCTGCGTGTATCCAGGCATTTTTCAGCCTCCATGCCCATTTCGGCAAAGGCTGGCGTCACGAACGCCAACGCGATGAACATCATGGTCGACAATCGCTTCATCGCACACCTCCGTTTCAAGGCGTGCCCGGCATCAGATTCAGAGCCCCAGTTCTTTCTCCAAATCAGCCTGGTCTTTCTTGAACGTCTTTTTCCGTCCCTCTTCCGCCTTCTGCTTGGCGGCTTCAGCCTGCTTGCCGACGGCTTCGGCCTTGTCGCCTTGATCGGCGATCATATAGTAGTCCGCCGCCACTTCCGGTTCACCTTTGGCTTCCGCCTGCTTGCCCAAGCCTGCGGCTTTGGCTTTGACGCTTTTGATTTTCTCCTCCAGGCTGCCGACAAAGTAGTAGGAGATCGCCTTCTTCAAGGCTGTGCGCGAGTCCTCCTTGGCGTAGAAATCTCCCCGCTGCTGGGCGCGGGTTTTCACCTTGTCTTGCCCTGACTGGGCATAATAGGTCCATTCCTGCGCCTTCTGCAAAGAGCTGTGCGACTCCTTGAGTTGCGTCGCAAACTGCTTCGCCTCTTGGGCCAACTGTTTCTCGACGTTGCCCTTCGCGATGTCCCGCATTTTCTGCTCGCCTCCCTTGTCGCTTTTGGAGCGGAAATACTCGATAGCTCGTCCGATGAACTTCACGTCGTCCGAGCGGTCTCCCGCCGCTTTGTTGATGACGCGGGTGGCATCGGCATCGGCGTTCACCCGCTGGTACCAGTCGATGGCCTCATCGATCCGGCTCTTCTTTTCTTCCTCCGCACCGATGGCTCGGCCGATTTGCTTCTTCAAGGCATCGGCGCCATCGGCGCAGTCGGCGTCCGCCTTCACGGCCGTGTCCCAGGCTTCATGGAGCTTTCCGCCCGTTTGGAGGGCTTGGGCTTTCGCGAGCGCGGCCTTGGCCTCGGCTTTCCTGGCCGGCTCCGGGCACAACTCATCCGCCCAGGCGGGAATGGCTCCGATGGCGAAGGCAGTGACGATGGTTACAGCGATTAACTGTCTCTTGTGCATCACCGCCTCCTTATTTGCCGAACATACCCTTCATCATATTGCCCATGTCGCCCATACCTTCCATGGCTCCCATAGCCCCCATATCCATCTTTTCATAGCCTTTGGGAATCTCAAACAGATCGGCCGGCTGTTTGCCGATTTTCAGATTCGACATCTCCAGCTTGAAGCGGTCTTTCTTGCCTTTCTCGACGGAGAGGGCGTCCATCTTGGCGATGATGCCTTCCTTCGTGGTCCACATGAAACCGCCCATCTTTGAACCGTCCTTGCCGGTCATGATCATCTTTCCCTTGTTCATGACGATACCGTTCAGCGTCTCCTGGCCCATCGGCGTCTGCTCGATCTTGTAGGCGGAAAGATCCGTCTTCTCTTCTTTTTTCGCTGCGCTCTGTCCGATCGACATCTCCATATACATTTTTTCTTCCGGCATCAGGTTCCAGACGACTTTCTTGTCGTGCCGGGTGATGGCGATCATCTGTTGCCCGCCCTCGCTCATTTCCCGCCGCTCCATTGTGGGCGTCGAATAGACCTTGGTCTTCGACATGCTATCGGCCGTCTCGACGACTTCTTCGGCCGAGTACTCGGCGTTGATGCCGGGACCGGCAAACGTGGGGACAGCCAAGATTAGACTTGCTGCCACGATGATTAACCATGAATAGAGACGTATGTGCATGGATGCTCTCCTTTGTATGTGGAAACCAGTTCTATATGCTCCTCGCTACACTGGAGCTCGAAGGGGAAGGATCACCAATCCTGCGTCGGGTTCTTTTCTCCCGATTGGCAGGGGGACCCGCCAGTTCGGGCAATTCTTTGCTGAATGCCTCGATCATGTCGGTGCTGAGCGCCGGGATGGGCACATTCGGATCGATCGTGGAGACGCTGGTTGGCTGAGCGGCCGTCGTTGCGGGAGATGGTGGCAACTGATTCGAAGCTGGAGCAGGGCTCGACGCGGGCGGTTCCGGCTTCTTCGCGATCGTGTCGCTGCTGTTTGGATTGTCGCAGCCGGCGAAAGCCGTGAGAATCACCAATGCCGGTGGAAGCAGGATGGGAAACAATGATCGCGGAGTTCGACTCGTCCTCAAGTGATTCGTCTGGCTTGCGATCAAAGTCAGGCGTCGCCTCTCTTGATGGATCGGATTCGAAGATACCGTCCTCCGATTCAAACCGCAACTAAGAAATGGGAATTGGTCAGGGTAGCGCCAATGATCGGCTAGAGTTGTAGGCCGATTGAAAATATCGCTGCATAGCCGTCGTTCGTCGCCGACGGCTCCAGCATCAATTGGTCGCCGCCCTGTCTAAAGATGAAATCCTGGCGGTTTCTTATTCTGCGTGGGCCATTCGACGAGTAGGGGAGGCTCGCATAGGCACGATCGGTGAACTCATCAGGGAAATACACTTGCGAGGTAAACTCAAAGGCCTTGTGGGTCACCGGAGCCGTACGAATCTTGAAATGAATGTGCACGGTTCGAATCGGATACCACCCTGGATAGATGGTTAGGAAGCGCGCATCTCCCTGCGCGTCGGTCATTTGGTGTCCGCGCAAGAACTTCTGGCCGAGCGTGTTGAAGCTTGGATCGCGTACATCGGAGTAGATTCCCTGGGCATCACAGTGCCAGATATCTACCTGTGCGTCGGGCAACGGCTGACAGGCTCCTGCATTGAAGCGCATAACCCGAAAGATCAAAGCCAACGGTGTTCCAAGCTTCATCTGTCCGCTGGCCGGATCAGTGCGGATGTCGGATCGGTGCAATCGTTCGTCCACAAAATACGGACCCTCGGTTTGTTCAGGTCGGACAATGCAAAGGGATCGAGGTGCACCGGTATCAGCCTGCGCCTTGGTTGGTCGACTACCCACCAGGAAGCCGGCGCCGGCCGCTCCCATCAACACGAGTGCTTCACGGCGAGAAAGAACGTACTCAATATGCTTATCTCTCTCGTTCATTCGGTCAGGCCTTGGTCGCCATGTCACAGCATCGTACGCCGTCGATTCCTACCTGCCTCTGAGTCGCGGGTGAACGCTTCGCGGAGGGGGCGGTGGCGAGGAATGAGATGGCCCGCGTGGGGCATAAAAGCCAGGACCACCATAGAATCCACGCCCTCCCCAATAGCTACCAAAGCCACCAAATGGACCCCAATAACCACCATAGGGACCGAACCCACTATAGGGAGCAAACCCATCCCAACCATAGGGCGGATAGTAGGGGGCATAATAGGGTCTGCCCCTCGGGCTCCGCGCGGCGATACTATTCCAATCGATAATGTGTTTCACCTCAAGAAGGGGATAGGTGTAGTCGCTCTCATCCAACGGTCTTGTGGTTTCACCTTTGACGGTGCCGATCACTGTGATAGGTGTATTTTCCGGAAGACTGGCGGGATCGAGAAACGCTTCTTGAATCGCCAAGAATCTTCCTTCGGATCGAAGCCCATCTTCTGTCTGGGGCCCTTCCTTCGCTGTCGGCAATTGTAAGACTTCGAGTTCGGTTCCCGCCTGTGTCCGTTTGGCTCGAATGACTTTCCCGCCGATCATGACCGTTCGACCGACATAGTCACGTGGACTTGTCTTCAGCTCGGCAAAACTGACGCTGGCATCGATCTCCTTTTCCAGCCCAAGAGGAACCCCGAGCAACTCCGTATCGCGTTGTACCTGATGGATCGATTCTGCGCAGGCCGATAACATGAGTGCCGCACCAATCAGGGGAGCGAACCTGGGCATGCGAGACATGAGTTCTCCTCCGCTAGAAGTGATACGACAGCCCACCAAGGATATGCTGTGCCCTATAATTGCCACTGAAGCCTCCTAGGTCACCGAATGCCTGATCGAACGCGAACGTCGCACCGGTGTACTTATATTCTCCAAAGACGGCGATCTTGGGTGTGACGAATGCGCGCAAACCAGCCAACACATTCCACGCCGCAGCCACATCACTGTCGCCTCGTACGGTAGCAGTATCCCCGATGTGGGCAATCCCTGCTCCTACGCCGGCACCAATATAGGGTTGAAAGGTGCGCCCCGGATAACGCGCGATAAAGTTTACACCCACAGTGGTGACTCGAAAATGGATGCCCGGATCAGCAGGCAGAGTCGCGGTGGCCGGCAAGCTCTTAATATGCGGAGTGGTAGTGAAGACTTCTCCCTCGATTCCGTACCAGCTGTGTCCGGGGAAGTATCCAACCTTGCCTCCGTAGGTTATCGAATTTTGGAGGTCAAAGTCGATGAAAGAACCAGGGACACCAGCTTGAGATCCCGTCCCTGCAATACTGTTAATACGGTCCGCAAAGTTTACGCCCCCATATCCAGCGACATACATTTCTGCAGATGCTTGAGGCGGGCTATTGAGCGGAACAAGCGAAATCCCTGTAAGGAACAAGCCGGCAAGCAACCGATTAAGTTTTGGCATGCGCATGACTCCTTTAACCAGTAAATTATCATACCAAAAGTTTGATGGTTTTATAGCCCCTCACAATTGGTCCGATCCTCGGTTTTTGTAGGTACGACGAGCATTCTAGTTTTTCGACTTTGGGCCAGAACGTATCCAAAGTGCCCATTGGATTGTCGCTTGTGTCTGTGTTACATCCTCATTCCAGAGATGACCGGAGTGACATATCTGTTGACATTCGACTGCCCACACACAGAAGGAGCTCGTCATGGGATTAATGGATCAATTGGGGCAAGCAGCAAGC
This sequence comes from Nitrospira sp., assembly GCA_024760525.1. NCBI lineage: Bacteria > Pseudomonadati > Nitrospirota > Nitrospiria > Nitrospirales > Nitrospiraceae > Nitrospira > Nitrospira sp. The sequence continues at coordinate 2,097,305 of CP060499.1, read as the reverse complement.
GGAATGATGGGCGGGCAAGGAGGCCAGAATCCTCTGCTTCAGGCTTTGACCAGTCTCCTGGGTCAAAATAGCAGCATCGGTGGGCTAACCGGCCTCGTCCAAGCATTCCAAAAGAATGGTCTCGGTGAGATCGTGAATTCGTGGGTGAGCACAGGGCACAATCTTCCGGTGACGCCCAATCAGGTTGAGCAAGGACTTGGAAACGACCTCCTCAAACAAGTGGCGGCCCAAGCAGGGCTCTCGTCTGGTGCGGCCAGTTCGCAGCTAGCCGGCCTCCTGCCGGATTTAGTCGACAAGCTGACACCCAATGGCAAGATCGAAGCCGGCGGCCTCGATCAGCTCCTCAAATTCGTTCAAGGGAAGATGTCCGTCTGAAGGAGCACTCTCCGTCGCCCTTTCCAAAATTCCTATGCTGCCCCGAACTTACACGTGGCTCACTGCCCTGTTGCTGATCCTTTTAGTCAATGGGGCAGGTCTCACAGTCGCCGCGATATCGGACGAGGGACATCAAACAGGTACTCCTGCTGAGACCATCAGGGGAAAAGACGGGGCGCCGATGATCCGTATTCCTGCCGGACCATTTCTAATGGGAAGCAACGATGGACTGCCGAATGAAAAACCGGAACATCACGTGACACTCGACGAATATTACATCGATCAGTTTGAAGTCACAGCCGGCCGCTATCAGACATTCGTTGAGTCGGCTAATCGCAACTTGCCTCCAATGTGGGATGATGGGGCCACTCAGAGCCTCAAGGACCTTCCCGCCGTTGGGATGTCGTGGACTGACGCAGCGAGGTACTGTAAGTGGGCGGGGAGACGTCTACCCACGGAAGCAGAATGGGAAAAGGCTGGTCGGGGGACTGACGGCCGACGCTACCCTTGGGGGCACATGCAGCCATTCGTCGACATCGCGAATTATAATCGAGGTGTATGGGTGAGTGACGCTGTGACCCTGGTTCCGGTCGGAAGCGGGCTTGAGGGGATGAGCGTACGATTTGGGCTGAAGAGCGGCGGCAGGAGCCCGTATGGGCTCTCCCATATGGCTGGGAACGCGGCTGAATGGGTGGGTGATTGGTATGATCGTGAATACTATCTTCTGAGTCCAGAAAAGAATCCGACCGGTCCCTCAACCGGAGAAAAGCGCGTGCTGCGAGGTGGATCCTGGGCCGACTTGCCGATCGCGCTCCGTGTGACCGCTCGGTTTTCGGCTGAGCCGGATTTTGAGGATCGCACGATCGGGTTCCGATGCGCAGCGGATGTTGGGAACTAATCTCTTCTCCCGTCATGCCCGCACTCCTTGCTCATCAATCGGCAGGGTGATCTTTGAGCACTGAACGAGATCCCGCTCAGTCTTCAGTATCAGTCGGAAACCCTACGCCGCGCTCCCGCGAACAGGTCGTGGTTCTAGCGGCCATCGTGATGGTCCTATTATCGGTGCTTTGGGCGCTTCGTGATCCACCTGTCTCTCACCGACAGCCGAGCCCATCCATGGATGCTGCACTCAAACCAGAAGCCGTTCCGCTGGTCACGGGAGACGAGCCTCTTATCGATATATTCACACGGCCTGGTTGCCCGGTGTGCCACATCATTCCTGGGATTCCCGGAGCCAATGGCCAAGTCGGACCGCCGTTGATCATGGGCACAACGGGGAAACAGCGGATCAGCGACGCCGACTATCATGGGGACGCCACGTCGGTGCGCGAGTATATCGTTGAGTCCGTGCTCGAACCGGAGCGATTTGTGGTGCGCGGCTATCCCGGCCATACGATGCCGACCTGGTACGGATCCAGGCTCAGTGCCCTGGCTCTGGAGAAGATGGCGTCGTATCTTGAAGGTCAGACTGAAGGGAGTTCGAACCGGTGAAGGTGAGCGGTGGGGCTACCGCTTGCGAATCGGAGTCACGTTTCCGGAAGCGCCCCCTTGTATCTTAAAGGCATCCGTCGCGTGGCTATCCATCTGTTTATCCAGCAAGGCATTCACCGCGTCGTCGCCTTTCAGCCCCTCGAGCTTGATTTTTAAGCGTAGGTTGTTCGCGCTGTCGGCGTTGATCAAGGCCTGTTCGAGGCTGATTTTATTGGCCTTGTACAGCTGAAACAGTACGTGATCGAACGTCTGGCAGCCTTCGTCGATGCCTTGCTCCATGGCTTCTTTTAACGTATCGACCTCGGCTTTCTTGATCAAGTCTTTGATGCGCGGCGTGTCGAGCATGATTTCCAGTGCCGGGGCTCGTTTGCCGTCGACCGATGGAATCAATCGTTGGGAGATGATCGCGCGCAAATTCAGGGACAGTTGCAGATAGATCTGGGCGTGACGTTCGACCGGGAAGAAATTCATGATGCGTTCGATCGCCTGGTTGGCATTGTTCGAATGCAGGGTTCCGATACACAGATGCCCGGTTTCCGCGAACGTAATCGCGGCTTCCATGGTTTCCGTATCCCGAACCTCGCCGATGAGGATCACGTCCGGGGCTTGGCGCAAGGTATTCTTCAACGCGTTCTGAAAAGTCAAGGTATCGAATCCGACTTCGCGTTGAGTGATGATCGACTTTTTGTGCTGGTGCACGAACTCGATGGGATCCTCAACCGTGATGATATGGCCGGGATGAATCGAGTTCCGGTGGTCGATCATGGCGGCCAGCGAGGTCGATTTCCCTGAGCCGGTGGCGCCGACGACGAGCACGAGGCCGCGCTTCGTCATGGCGATATCTTTGATGATCGGAGGAAGCTGCAACTGCTCCACCGTCTGGATTTCGGCTTTGATGAGGCGGAAGACGAGCCCGACATTGCCTTTTTGCCTGAAGATGTTGACGCGAAAACGGCCTAAATCCTTGTAATACAGCGCCAGATTCATCTCCATCTTTTCTTCGAATTCGCTCCGTTGCTGACCGCGCATCAGCGCCAATGCCAAGGCTTCGAGCTGCTCGTTGTTGAAAGGCGGCGCATCGGTTTGCTGAGTCGCGCCATGAATCCGGTAAATCGGCGGGGCGTCGACGGTCAAATACAAGTCCGACGCTTCGCGGTCCACCATCACTTTTAACAGGCTTCGAACTTCCATGGTGAGAGGTCGCCTTTGTTCCGGATTCTACGCTGCGCCGGCAACCGACGGACCGAAAAGATTGGGGTTCATGCTGCGAGATTGCGCTTCGGCCTTGTGCACGACACCGCGTGTCGCGAGATCGACCAAGGCCATATCCATCGTTTGCATGCCGTCTTTTTGGCTCGCCTGCATGATCCCAGGAATTTGGTGCAGCTTGGCCTCACGGATCAGATTCCGGACGGCGGTCGTCGCCACCATGACCTCCAGCGCGGCAACACGACCACCTGCTTTTTTCTTCAACAGCGTTTGTGTGATGACGGCTTCCAGCGCCTCCGAAAGCTGGGTTCTGATTTGTGCCTGCTGCGCCGGGGGAAAGGCGTCGATGATACGGTCGATCGTCTTAGGAGCGCTCGATGTGTGGAGGGTTCCGAAGACCAAGTGTCCGGTTTCCGCGGCCGTCAACGCCAGCTGAATGGTATCCAAATCCCGCATTTCTCCCACCAACACGATGTCGGGATCTTCGCGAAGCGCCGACTTCAGGGCGTTGGCGAAGGACAAGGTATGGACACCGAGTTCTCGTTGGTTGACCAGGCACTTCTTGGATCTGTGGACGAATTCGATCGGATCTTCGATGGTGATGATGTGGCCTTCGAACGTATTGTTCAAGTAATCCACCATCGCCGCAAGCGTGGTGGACTTACCGGAACCGGTTGGTCCAGTGACTAATATCAACCCCTTTTCCTTATCGCAGAGTTGCCGAAGGATAGGCGGCATCCCCAGCTTCTCCAGCGGGAGAATGGTGGTCGGAATGTTCCGAAACACGGCACCCAATCCTCGCTGTTGCACGAAGACGTTGACACGGAAACGGGCGATATCACCGAGTTCGAAGGAAAAGTCACATTCACGCTTTTCTTCGAAGTTCTTCCGCTGGGAATCGTTCATCATGTCGTAGATCAAGGCGTGCGTTTCATCGGGAGTGAGAGCAGGGTGGTCAAGCTTTTTCAGATCGCCGTGAATACGAATCATGGGGGGTTCTCCGGCACTGATATGGCAGTCGGAGGCGCCCTCCTTGACGGAAAACGTAAGGAGCTTGGAAATATCCATTGCCCGAAATCCTCAGTAATATGAATCGAACGCGGGACAAAAATCTCTTGTGCATCATGCCATAGCAAACCCGGAAAGCAAGAAAATAGGCGGAAGGTGCGAGCCGGTTGAGATGAGGCCTACAGGAGCCCTGTCGCGCGGCCCGTGATGTCCAGCACGCGAAGCGCTTCGTCGATCTGATCGGCGGTATGTTCCGACGTCACCGTAAATCGTATCCGGCTGGTTCCGTCCGGCACCGTCGGCGGCCGAATGGCGGGGGCGTAAATTCCGTGAGAGAGCAGCTGTTCGGCTAGCGCGGCCGCACCGGCCGCACCACCGACCAGAACAGGCAGGATGGGACCGACCGTCTGAGTCATCCGAAAACCGAGGCGCAGCAGTCCGTTGAACAACCGCTGTCGATTCGACCAGAGCCGCGCCCGACGTTCCGGCTCATGTTGAATGACATCCAACGCGGCTGAAGCGGCCGCCGCGACAGCAGGCGGAAGAGCCGTTGTGAAAATGAACGGACGGGTTGTGTTGATCAAATACTGAACGAGGTCGTTGGGGCCGACCACGTAGGCGCCGTGGTTGCCGAGCGCCTTACTGAGCGTCCCCATGTGAAAGGGGATCCGATGCTCCAAGCCGAAATGTTCGATCGTGCCTCGACCGGTCGGCCCCATGATGCCGGTCCCATGGGCATCGTCGACATACAACATTGCGCCGTATCGCTCGGCCAGTGACACCAAGTCGGGTAACGGCGCAAGGTCGCCGTCCATGCTGAACAGCCCCTCCGTGATGATAAGCGTGGGGCGATTCGTTGTTCGTCGCCGAAGCAATGACTCGACATGAGCGCAGTCGAGATGGCGGAATACGCGAAAATCAGCATGGCTCAACCGGCAGCCGTCGATCAGGCTGGCATGACACAATCGATCCGCCAGAATGAGGCCTCCACGCGCGATGAGATTGGGGATGACGCCGAGGTTCGCCAAATAACCGGCCCCAAAGAGGAGGGCGGCTTCGGTTCCTTTGAAAGTCGCCAGGGCGGCTTCGAGGTGCACATGGGGTGGAAGAGTTCCGCTGATCAGGCGCGACGCGCCTGACCCGGTGCCATATTGTTCGGTGGCCTCGATTGCGGCGCGTATCACTTCCGGATGTGTTGAAAGTCCGAGATAGTCATTCGAGGAAAGCAGGAGGATCTCGCGTCCGGCATATCGGACGGTCGGCCCCGTGGCCGATTCCAATGGCGATAAGCTGCGCAATAACGATTGGTCCGCGAGCTGCTGGAGTCTCATTCGAAACATACCGCGTCGCAAAGTCCTTAAGCCGTCGCAGTGATTCTCCCTTGCGATGCGGTCCCATCGATCGCATTGACAAGGGAAATCATCCTTAGTATAAAGCAACGGTTCTGAAGCAGAAAGCCGGTTCTTAGTTGAGAAATCATGTAAAGGTCCCTGATGACATACCGAATTAAAGTACCGCCTCGAACATTGCCGGTCGATGAAGCGCACCTTGTGAGTGGGTTGGAGCACTGGGTGCTCGGGCTGAAGAATTATCGATGGTCACTCCTGGTTGGATTCGTTCTTCTGCTCGTCATGGCGGGCGGTCTCTGGGGAGTCTTCTGGTATGACGCGCAAAATGCCAGTAAGGCTCAAGAGCTAGAACGAGAAGCCACCCTTCATCTCTTTAATCGTCCGCCCAACGATCCTCAGAAGGCAGCAGCCAATCTGAAGGAGGCGATTGCCCTGTACAAAAAGATACTGGAGGAATATCCCCGGACCCCGACGGCTCCTCTGGCCCAGTTCAGTCTTGGAAATGCATTCCTTCAGTCGAACGATCTAGACTCAGCCATCGAAACTTACAAGCGGTTCATTGCCACGTATGGATCTAATATCTCGCTTCTCGGACTGGTTCATCAAAAACTGGGCTATGCGTATCTTCTGAAGGGAGATCTTGAGCAAGCCGCCAAGACCTATGCGACGATCCTTGAAATCCCTGGAGCGATGAACCGGGATTCTGCTCTCTTTGAAATCGCCAGACTGGAAGAGAATCGATCCAAGCCGGACGAAGCTCTCAAGCATTATCAGGATCTGACCAAGACGTACCCCAATTCCCCTCTGACAGGCGAGGCTGCGATGCGTGTCAAAGTCATCGAGGCCAAGAAAACTCCGGAGCCTGCACCGGCCGCCGCAGCTTCCGCTCCAGTCGCCCCTTCAAAGCCATCCAAACCATAGACAGACCACTCCGTCGCCGACGGAGTGGCGGAACGCGTACGCTCCCGACAGTCGTTTGCTACCGGGCAATAATCAGAAGTTCGCCGGCCTTGATAGTGGGAGTGGAAAGATTGTTGAGCGTTTTGAGGGTCTTGAGGGGCACACGAAACCGCCGAGAGACTTTTTCCAGCGTATCACCCATGCGGACCCGGTACTTCCGTGCCGCATCCGTTTTGACATACTGAGGTTGGGCTCGCAGGGGAGGAAACTTGTATGTGGGAACTCTGTCGATGAGCTCGACGACTTTGGCGCTCGTGCCTAGGGGAACCTTCAGATGATACGCCAAGTCGTCTGGAGGTGTGGCATCCCGCCGTAATTCCGGATTCAACAGCCGAAGCTCGCTGTATGGGATACCCGTCACGTTGGCGATCGCCCGGAAATGCAACGGGCGAGTCACGACGACTTCCTCAAACTGGTGGAGTGGGACAGGCTCCTGGTTAAACCCATATTGATCCGGGTTCCGCACGATGATCGTGGCGGCCATGATCCGGGGAACGTATTGTTTCGTCTCCCGCCGGATCAGTTTTGTTCTTGAGATCTCTGAGAAGGATTCCGCCTGGGCCTTATGCAGGGCCCGTAACACTTTCCCTTCCCCGGCATTGTAGGCGGCCATTGCCAAGGGCCACGCCCCGAATAAGTCGTATAAGTCCCGCAGATAGCGAGCCGCCGCGACCGTAGATTTAATGGGATCACGTCGCTCATCAACATAGTGGTCGATACGCAACCCATACAGCTTCCCGGTCCCTTTCATAAACTGCCATGGCCCGGTGGCTTTGGCCCGCGAATAGGCGTAGGGGTTGAAGCCGCTTTCAACGAGAGAGAGATTCACGAGATCGCTGGGAAGGTCGAATTCGGCAAAGATGTGTTCGACCAGCGGACGATAGCGGTTGAGACGCAGGAGCCACTGTTCAAACCGGCTTCGAATCGACGTATTAAAGAAATGGATATGGCTTTCTACTGTCGGATCAATGACGATGGGAATATTGTACGTGGTACTCTGAGGATCGGTGCTCGCCGTGTTCGGAGGCGCTTGAACGACTGCATCTTCAGGCTGTTCAATCTTGCCTTCGGCTGATGGGAGGTCCGGAGGAGAGACCGTCAACTCGGGCTCCAGCGGGACCAGATTGGGGTCCACATCATCTTCTTCCTGCAGGGATTCTGATTCAGCAGGGAGAACATCCTGTGCCCAGCTCCCGTGCGGGAGCATTATCGCGCCGGCGCTGATCACCAAGATCGCGACAATCGCCGCCTCAACACTCCATGGTTTGGCCAGCTTCGGCATCGTCGGTAGCATTCGTGAAGCCAGCCTATCGATCCATCGCATACTTGTCAAGAAATTGAACAGGTACGGCGCTGCTCCGTTCATGCAACGAGGGCACGAAATGAGGACAATGAGGCCAGCGGATTGTGCCGCCGTGTCGAGCGCCTCATAGAAGAGAAAATCCTGATGCCGTCTTCAGTTGCGTCGTTCAATTCCTTGACAGCCTCCTGACACAGATGGTAGCGTACCACCTCTTCGAGCGCCCATCCCACAATATTGGCATCGTGAAGGAGGATCGATCAATGTTGAAGCGGTATCTCTTGGCACCTGGCCCGACGCCCGTACCCCCGGAGGTGTTACTGGCGATGGCGCGCCCGATGATTCATCATCGCGCACCTGAGTTTGATCCGATATTCGCAGAGGTACGCGAAGGACTGAAATGGTTGTATCAAACACGAAATGACGTTCTGATGCTGGCCGCTTCCGGGACAGGCGGCATGGAAGGGGCGGTCTCGAACTTTTTGTCTCCAGGCGATAAGGCCCTCTATGTCAACGGGGGTAAATTTGGAGAGCGCTGGGGCAAACTCTGCAAGACCTTCGGAGTACAAGCCACCGAGATCAAAGTTGAATGGGGACATGCGGTCAATCCTCAGCAAGTTGCCGATGCTCTCAAAAAAGATCCTTCGATCAAAGCGGTGTATGTGCAAGCCAGCGAGACCTCGACGGCCGTCGCTCATGATGTCAAGGCGCTGGGTGAGATCATGAAGAGCTACGACAATACTATTTTGGTGGTCGATGCCATTACAGCCTTGGGTGTATTTGACATCAAGACTGATGCATGGGGGCTCGATGTCGTGATCACCGGTTCCCAAAAGGCCCTGATGCTGCCTCCCGGCATGGCATTTGTCAGTGTCAGCGATAAAGCGTGGGCATTGGCCGACAAAGCCAAAAATGCCGCCTTTTATTTCAACTTCAAAAAGGAACGCGAAAATCAGGTCAAGAATCAGACCGCCTTCACACCCGCCGTCTCGCTTGTGATCGGCCTTCAAGAGGCGTTCAGAATGATGAGGGCAGAGGGACTGGAGAAGATGTTTGCACGACAGGGCCGCTTGGCCCATGCCATGCGCGAAGGGGTGAAGGCTGCCGGGCTGGCGCTGTTTCCAAAGGAATCGCCCAGCGATGCCTTGACGGCGGTCTGTGCGCCGGATGGAATTGACGGGCAGGCGATTTATAAGAATCTTCGTGTGCAATACGGTATGACAGCTGCCGGTGGACAGGATCACCTCAAGGGGAAAGTATTCCGATTGTCTCATATGGGGTATGCGGATACGTTTGATGTGATCGCCGCGCTGGCCGCGACTGAAATGGTCCTGAAGGGGCTCGGCCATTCGGTGAAACTCGGAAGTGGTGTCGGGAAGGCGCAAGAAATCTTATTGGCGAAGTAACCATCGCGAGGATGCACATGGCAGCAGCGGGAATGAAAATCTTGATCAGCGACAGCTTATCGAAACAGGGTGTCGAGGCGCTCGAGAAAGCCGGATTTACCGTCGTGGTGAAATCCAAGATGCCGAAAGATGAGCTGTTCAGGGAGATTAAGGATGCCGATGGACTGATCGTGCGATCCGGCACCAAGGTGACGGCGGAACTCATTGCTGCAGCCGAGAAACTGAAAGTGGTGGGAAGAGCCGGATCCGGCCTGGATAACGTCGATACCCCCGCTGCGACCCGTCGAGGCATCGTCGTCATGAATACGCCTGGCGGCAATACGGTCACCACCGCCGAACATACGATGTCGATGATCTGCGCGATGAGCCGTCGTATTCCGCAAGCCACCGCCTCGGTGAAAGCGGGCAAATGGGAGAAAGACAAGTTCATGGGCGTCGAGCTCTATAACAAGGTGCTCGGCATCATCGGCGCCGGACAGATCGGCAGTCATCTGACAAAGATGGCGCAGGGGATCGGCATGAGCGTCGTCGCGTTCGACCCGTACTTGACGCCTGAGCGGGCCGAACGAATGGGCGTGACGATGCTGGATCTCGATGAGCTGTTCCGGAGAGCAGACATCATTTCCGTCCATACGCCGCTCACACCGGAAACACGAGGAATCATCAATGCGCAGGCAATCGCCACGATGAAGCCCGGCGTGCTGATCGTCAACTGCGCCCGCGGCGGGATCATCAATGAGAGCGATTTGTGCGAAGCCTTGAAAACAAAACGGGTCGCCGCCGCCGCTTTCGATGTGTTTGAGGAAGAACCGGTCAAGCAAGACAATCCCTTACTGGCATTGGACAATTTCATCTGCACGCCGCATATCGGAGCCCAGACGACGGAGGCACAAGAAAACGTCGCTATTGGAATTGCGGAACAGATTGTCGACTACTTCACCAAGGGCGTGGCGAAAGGGGCCGTCAATATCCCTTCAGTCGCTCCGGAATTACTGCCGCGTCTACAACCTTTTCTCACACTGGCTGAGAAGCTCGGCTCGCTCCAGACGCAACTCGTTCAAGGGGGGATCGAACGAGTCACGGTGGAATACAGCGGAGAAGTCGCCACACTGTCGATTGCACCGTTGACGATCGCCGTGTTGAAAGGCCTGCTCAGTCCGATTATGGAACATCCGGTGAACTACGTGAACGCGCCGATCGTGGCAAAGGAGCGGGGCATCGAAGTCAAAGAAGTCAAGAGTACGGATGCCGGAGACTTCACGAGTTTGATCCGGGTTCGGGTCGAGGCCGGGAAGCTCTCACACCAAGTCGCAGGAACGCTGTACCACAAAAAAGAAGCCCGGATCACGGAGATCGCCCAATTCAAGGTCGAAGTCGTGCCTGAAGGGCATATGTTGTTTATCCACAACGTCGATCGTCCCGGAGTCATCGGCATGGTCGGTAACGTCTTGGGTGATCAGGGGATCAACATTGTGCGAATGCAATGCGCGCTGGAGAAGCGGGGAGGGGATGCGCTGTTGATCATCGGATCCGATACCGAATTCCCAACTGCGGTATTGGACCAAATTAAGTCCAGTTCGAACATTCTCTCGGTGAAGGTCGCTAACCTTTCGTAATCATCCTCGCCATCAGGTTGTTATGTCCTCTGCTCCTCCGATGTTCAATCCTACCTCGGGGCAGTTTCCTTCTTTGCGCGAGCATGCTCTGGTTCCGGTCGGGATGGCCACGATCCTTCCGGATGCTGCGCGCCATGTCAGACATTTGGAATCCGAGTTGCTCACGTACTTCAATCGTTATGGGTATGATGAGATTATTCTGCCGACGTTCGAATATCTCGACGTCCTTGCGCCGGGTCTTGAGCCCACGCTGTTGGAGAACTCCTACAAGATCGTCGACAGGACAACCGGCCGTATTCTGCTGTTGCGGCCCGATGTGACCGCGCAGATCGCCCGCACTGTAGCCATGGGCATGGTGGGCGCTCACTTGCCGTTGCGCTTGTCGTATCGCGCGACCGTCTTTCGCTATGAACCTGAGCACGTCGGTCGCGATCGAGAGATCTTTCAGGTGGGTGCCGAACTAATCGGGGCCAATGATCCCTCCGCCGATTGCGAGATCATCATGCTGATGATCGAATCACTACGGAAGGTTGGATTGCACTCGTTCAAGGTTTCACTGGGGCATGTCGGCTTTTTCAAGGGGCTTCTTGTTCGCGCCGGCCTGTCGCCGGACGGTCAGAAGCGGGCCGAGCAGGCGGCAGCCAGAAAAGATTTGCCTCGGCTTGCAGAGATTCTCCGGCACGAGCGGGTCGGCAAGAATGCAGCTCGCGCCATCCTGGAAACTCCCGAACTGTGCGGCCAAGCGGAGGTGCTTTCGAAAGGACGAATATTGGCCAGGGGTGAGAAGCCGCTGCTACAAGCGTTGGACCGATTGGAGGCAGTCTATCAGTTGCTCTGCGCGACCGGGTTTCAGGATGTGGTCCTGCTGGACTTAGGAGAGTTTAGAGGATTCGACTATTATGACGGTGTCATCTTCGACGTCTTTACTCCCGGCATAGGAGTCGAGTTAGGCGGCGGCGGGCGGTATGACCACTTGATCGGACGGTTCGGTCGGGACATCCCGTCGACCGGATTTGCGCTCAATGTCGACCGACTCTTCCGCGGACTCAATCTCTCCGATACGACAACGCCGGTGAGGTCCGAGGTGCTCGTCGTCGCACCGCTTGCGTTGTCGAAGGAACTCGTTTCTGTGGCGAGACAGTTGCGTCAGGTAGGCGTGCGAGTCGTCCAACGAGCCGTACCGGCATCGGGACGAGGTGTGATCCGTATTGCCGCCAGGGCCGGCCTTGAAGCGGACATCCACACTGCTATTGTGGTCGTCACAGACAGCGCTGAACGTGTCATTGTCCTGCGACGGAATACCCAACAGCAGACCGGTGAACCGACTGACTCATCCGATCTCGATAAGCAAGCGATGTCTATGAGGGACCTCGTCGCAAGCCTTCGCGCGAGCCACAAGGGGATGTCATGAAATCGGTCGGCGCCGTCGATCTCTCTCAACCCAAGCTTCCTCCGCAGAATCTGGAAGCTGAGCAGTCGGTGCTGGGGGCGATCCTCCTGGATAACACCGCCATGCCGAAGGCCATGGAACTGCTGGTGGACGAAGATTTTTATCGAACGGCCCACAAAAAAGTCTATCAAGCCATGCTGGAGTTGTCTGACACGGGCGAAGTGATCGATCAAATCACACTGACCGAACGGCTAAAATCTCGAGGAGAACTTGAAGCAATCGGGGGTGCCGCCTATCTGGCGGAACTTGTCCAGATCGTTCCGAGTTCAGCCAATATTCGATACCACTGCAAGATCGTCCGCGACAAGGCCGTGGCCCGTCTGCTGATCAGCACATCGACCGAAGTCCTGACCAGAGGCTATGAGGGAACATCCGCCATCGACGATCTGCTCGATTTTGCCGAGCGATCGGTGTTCAGCATTGCTCAAGGCAAATTAGAACGGTCGTTCAGTCCGATCAGTCAGGTCATCAAAGAGAGTTTGGATGTCATCGATAAGCTCTCCAAACGAAAGGAACACATCACGGGAGTGCCGACCGGCTACTATGATCTCGACGACATCACGGCCGGGCTTCAAGCCTCGGACCTCGTGGTCGTGGCGGGGCGGCCGAGTATGGGCAAAACGAGCCTGGCACTGGGATTTGCCACCCATGCCGCGATTCATGCCAATGCCGTGGTCGGCATCTTCAGCTTGGAAATGTCCAAACCGCAAATCGTTCTTCGCATGCTGAGTTCTGAAGCGCGGGTTGATTCGCATGCGTTACGAACGGGGAAGCTTCAAAAAGAAGATTGGTGGCGATTGGCGGAGGCGGCCGGCCGCTTGGAACAAGCGCCCATCTACATCGACGACACCGGCGGTATCACGGTCCAACAGATGCGCGGTAAAGCCCGACGGCTCAAGGCGGAGAAGGGACTCGACCTTCTCATCGTGGACTATCTTCAGCTCATGCAAGGGCGAAGTGACTCCGAGTCCCGCCAGCAAGAGATCTCCGATATTTCCCGCTCATTGAAAGCTCTGGCCAAGGAACTGAATGTGCCCGTGGTGGCGCTCTCCCAGTTGAGCCGTGCCGTAGAGGCGCGCAAGCCGCCCATTCCCATGTTGGCCGATCTGCGGGAAAGCGGAGCCATCGAGCAGGATGCCGATGTGGTCATGTTTATTTACCGAGAGGATGTCTACGATCAGAATTCTGAACGCAAAGGGATTGCCGACATCATCGTCAGTAAGCATCGGAACGGACCCATCGGCAAGAAAGAATTGTTTTTTCAGGACCGGTTTGCCAAATTCGAGAGCCTTGACCTCCGCGAAGCCTAGTGGTTTGCGCATCGTTCCGGCACTCGGTATAATCTTCCTGCCTCTTGTGTGTTCATTCCGAAGAAGGGCTGGGTGAAAATCCTGATGATGGTAGACACTCGAGTGTCAAGCGCGGGTTGTTCTCCTATGGCGGCCGCGAGATGGTTCTTCCTGCTCCTGCCCTGTACTCTCGTGGCCTGCAGCACCACAGCACCGCAGCCACACAAGACACCTGCGTCACCCATCACCACCGTACAAGAGCCTTCGCCGGCCACCCCCGAGTCTGATGCCACGCTCCATTTCATGATGGGGCATCAAGCCGAACTTGCCCAGGATTTTGAAACTGCATTGAAGGAGTATCAGGCAGCTTTGAAGGCCGATCCCGAGTCACGTGAGGTCAAATCCCGATTGGCGGCGCTGTATTTCGCCCTTGGCGATTTGACTCAGGCGGTGCAATACGCGGAAGAAGTCGGGCAAGGAACCGGACAAGATCCTCAATTGCTGACCCACATGGCCGGGATCCTTGCCAGCGCCGGCAAGCATGAGCGTGCGCTGGCGTTATTGGACAAGGCGATCGAGAGCGCTCCGGAACGGGGAGAATCTTACTTTCCCAAAGGGCTCATCTTATTGAACCAAAAACGACTGGCTGAGGCCGAGCAGGTCGTGAAGAAAGGCTTATACTATACGGCCGATTCACCGGTCGGGTACTACTATTTGGGCCGTATTTCCGTTGAAGCCGGCAATATCGACCAAGCCTTGGCAAGCTTTGAGCGCGCCATCACGGTCAACCCGTCTTTTGAGCCGGCGTATTTGGCTCAAGCCTCGGTCCATGAATCACGCCAAGAAAAGGGCAAAGCCGTCGCGGTCCTCAAAAGATATCTTTCTCAGGTGAATCCTCGGAATAAGGACATTCGCCAGCATTTGATCCAGTTGTACATCGCGACGAAAGACTACCACGCAGGTCTCGCGGAATTGGAAAAGATGCTGGAGGACAATCCCGGCGATCTCGACGCACAACTGCGCATGGCGCTTATCTATGGAGAGAAAAAAGAGTTCGCAAAGGCGATCAGTCAATTAACAGAGATTTTGAAGGCTAAGCCGGCCGAACTCAAAGTGAGAGATTACCTTGGATACTTGTATGAGGAAACGAAAGACGTTCCCAAGGCCATCGAGACCTATCGGTACAATATTCACTTGGATCCACGATTTGCCGACAGTCATATTCATCTGGGAGTGCTCCTCTACCGGCTCAAACAGTTTCCGGAAGCCGTCACGCATCTCAACGAAGCGGTCCGGTTGATGCCGAAACAACCTGAACCGCACATCGTGCTGGGGTTAGCCCATCTCCAAAGCGAGCAGTTCGACAAGGCTTCACAAGCTTTCGAGGAGGGGATTCGGCACAATCCAAAGAACGCGGATCTGCATTTCAACCTCGGGACAGCGTACGACAAACTCAACCGGTTTGATGACGTGGAACGTGCCATGGAGACCGCGCTTTCTCTCGATCCACATCACGCCGATGCCTTGAACTATCTTGGGTACAGTTATGCGGAACGGGGCATCAAGATCGATCAGGCGTTATCCCTCACGAAACGCGCCGTGGCGCTCAAGCCGGAAAACGGGTACTACGTGGATAGTCTTGGATGGGCGTTCTACAAATCGGGGATGCTGGCCGAAGCCCTCACGGAGATCAAGCGGGCTGTGAGTCTCGTCGGCGATGATCCCGTCATCTACGAGCATCTTGGGGAAATCTATATGAAGCAGCAGAAAACTGCTGATGCTCGTGAAGCGTGGCTCCACTCACTCGAGATCGACCCTTCCAACGAAAAGCTGCTCCAGCGCTTCCGCGAGCAGGGCATGGCCAATCCTGCGTATGAAGACAGAATTCAACAGGCCAAACGCCGCGTCTCAGAGAAGACTCAGACCCAGCAAGCCACACCCTAAACTCTCCCAACGATTGTTTCCCCATATCTTCGGCTCCTTACGGCCTCCTGGAGGTTGCTGCACCATAATTGGCGCCGAAACATGCCGTACCGGCCCAAGCCCCATAAAGTGCCAATTCTCGGCACTCCGAAGCAGATTGCGGAAGGACCGGAGGCTTCTTACCGACCGGCGGCGCGCTGATTTCTCGTAAGTTGTTGCGTCATCAGGGATCAATGGTACGCTAGGCCTTGTCATTGATCGGCACCAAACCTGCTATAGGCACAGGTAGGCGGCAACATGAGCGCCGCAGGTTATGAACCGGGCCGTCAGTGAACCATCAACAAGGAGGCAGTACGATGTTTAAGTCGCTCCGTAAACAAGAGGGTTTTACCCTCATTGAGTTGATGATCGTCGTGGCGATCATCGGGATCCTGGCGGCCATCGCCATCCCCAACTTCCTACAGTATCAGATGAAATCGCGGCAGTCTGAGGCGAAGACCAATTTGCAGGCCATCAAGACTTCCGAAGTATCCTTCCAGGGTGAGCGCGGCTGCTATCTCGGTATAGCGGTCGAAGCTGGTCAGCCTGCGGCTGTGGGTGGTACCAAGACTGCGCCATGGCCCTGGGGTGTAGGACAGCTAGCCACGGTGCCTGCTGCGGCTGGTTGGTGTGTCGCGGGTGGTACTTTCGCTGGCGTATTCACTGACATTGGATTCAGAGCCACAGGTAACGTGAACTATGTCTATGGAGTTGACGCACGAACGGTTGCGGCTCCTGGGCTCTATACGCCAGCCGTTGCTTGTCCGTTGTATTCTCCCGGCGCGGGAGGGACTGCTGCCTTGGGAGTACTTGGCGACAACAACTTCGTAGCGGTTGCGAAGACGAACCTGGATGGTGATGCGGCGATCTCAACCTGGATATCTACGGTTGACTTTGGTGCAAACGATTGCACGACCGGTGTGTTCTAATCCGGGTGAACTGTTCTGTTCTAGCCCGCCGGCCTAACAACCGGCGGGCTAGATTGTTTCTAACGAAGAACCTTCCATGACCCCGACAACTGAACAGGCTTCACACCATCCGATAAGTCAACGCATCCGAACAGGACTCTTTGCGGCTGGATGTATTCTGGCTCTAGCCTCTATCGTTCAGCTCCAACGATCTCTTGATTCTGGATCCGATCGCGCTGTTGCACAAATCGAAGAGCTAGCCCAGCTCCCACGTGGGGAATATCTGAAACCAGCGCTACTCGGTTACCACAACCTTGGAGCAGATATTCTGTGGCTTCGGTTATTGCAGGTGGTAGGTAAGAGAGAGAACACCTTAGACGACTATGAATGGATTTATCACGGCCTCGAGGTCATCACCACCCTCGATCCACAGTATGACTACGCGTATTATGTCGGCGGTGTCGTGTTGACCAACGTGGCCAATCGTGTCGATCTCAGCAATCGTCTGCTTGAAAAAGGGTTTAAGGAAAACCCGACTGTTTGGAACATTCCTTTCTTGCTGGGATACAACCACTACTTCATTCTTAGCAATGCGGCTAAGGCATCCGAATACATCGCTGCAGCGGCGCGATTACCCGGTGGACCTGCCTATCTTCCCGGCCTTGCGTCCCGAATGTATGCAGAGGCGAACAACCCTGAAACCGCACTGCAATTTCTGGAAGCTCTGTGGCGACAGACTCAAGATGCCGGAATGCGTGAAGTCCTAGAAAAACGGGCGAAGGAGGTTATGATCGAGCGAGATATTCAAAGATTGGAGTCGGTCATTCAACAGTATCGAAGCAAACAAGGATCGTACCCGAAGACATTGCAGAACCTGATAAACGGCGGGTATCTGAGTCAGTTACCGGTCGAGCCGTTCGGCGGTTCCTATGCACTGGATTCCAAAACCGGAAAGATCAGTAGCTCAACCCATCCTGACCGACTTAGGGTATTCAGACTGGACAAGCAAAATAGTGAATAACTGAGAGCGGAAGTCATGGATACAGTAGCCCACCCTGTGGTTCAGGTTCAAAGCTTGTGCAAGATTTTCAAAGTCGGCTTTTGGGGTCGCCGAGTAACGGCCGTGAATGGGTTGTCGTTTGAGGTGCAGCGAGGAGAAGTCTTTGGATTTCTCGGACCGAACGGTGCTGGGAAGACGACGACAATCAAGATGCTGATGGGGCTCATCTATCCCAGTGAGGGAAGTGCAAGATTGTTTGGAAAGCCGATTGGCGATCCAGCGGCCAAGACCAAAGTCGGGTTCCTCCCTGAATCACCGTATTTTTATGATTATCTGACGGGTCGAGAGTTTCTGCGATTCTACGGTCATCTGTTTGGACTCCAGGGCTCTGCGCTTGGGAAACGTATTGATGAGCTATTGGAACTCGTCGGTATGAGGCATGCCCGTGATCTGCAACTACGAAAGTTTTCAAAAGGCATGCTCCAGCGGGTGGGGATCGCTCAAGCCTTGATCAATGATCCAGAGCTGGTCATCTTGGATGAGCCCATGTCTGGTTTAGATCCCATCGGGCGTAAGGAGGTGCGGGATCTCATTCTGCGACTCAAGGAGTCCGGCCAGACCGTGATGTTCAGTTCACATATCCTCCATGATGCGGAATTGCTGTGTGACCGAGTGGCCATGATTATGAAGGGACGGCTGGTTGCGTGCGGACATGTGTCGGAATTGATCGCGGGGAACACGACTCATGAAGTGGAGGTGGTGATCGATCGCCTGCTCCCGGAAGCCCGTGAGCAAATCAGGTCTCTGGCTGCGAAAGTCGTCCTGCAAGGGGAGCGAGTCATGGTTGTCTTGAACAGTCAGCAAGATGTCGATCAAGCGCTCGATGTCGTTCGGTCGGCCAAAGCCAAATTGGTCTCGCTCACGCCGCACAAGGCCTCACTGGAAGATCTTTTTATCCGTGAGGCCAAAGGAACGCAGCAGACAGTGGAGGCGCGAGTCTGATGAAGGTACTCTCGATTGCGCTGAATACCTTTCGTGAGAATCTCCGTGACAAACTGCTCTACAACCTATTGATCTTCGCTCTGCTGATGATCGGCAGTTCGCTGATATTGATGCGTTTGACGCTTGGGGAGTTTCATCGTCTCATCTTGGATATCGGCCTCGGGAGCATCAATTTCTTCGGGGTGCTGATCGCCATTTTCGTCGGCATCGGCCTGGTCAGCAAGGAAATCGAGAAGAAAACCATCTACACTATCGTTTCCAAACCGGTCGCCCGGTTTCAGTTTCTGTTGGGGAAATATCTGGGACTCAGTCTCACATTGGTCATCAATACGACCATCATGGCAGCCGGGTTACTGGCGGTGCTTTCCCTTCAGGACGTTCCTGTTCATGCCGTGCTGTTCAAGGCGCTTGGGATGATTGTCTTGGAATTCATGGTCATCACGGCAGTCGCGCTGCTTTTCTCGACCTTTTCGAGCGCGACACTCAGCGCAATCTTTACCCTGGCGATTTATGTGATCGGCCACCTGACGCCTGATCTAAAGGCCTTCGGCCAAAAGATGGAAGGGGGAGGCCGTACCGTACTGGAGGGGATGTATTATATTCTGCCGAACCTGGATCGATTCAATCTCAAAGGACACGTGACTCATCAACTTGATGTGCCGGCCGGTGATCTGCTGCTGATCGCGGCCTATGGACTGGCCTATACCACCTTTCTTCTGATGCTCGCGTCCGTCATCTTCCAACGGCGCGATTTCCGCTAGGACGCTGTTGAAAAACGCCTCAAGCTTCGTTCTCACATCGCTCAGAGATTCTGAGGCTCCTGTGAGTGTAAGCAGACACGATAGAGTCGGGATGATCTAACTCGTGATGGCGCCTTCCGAGGCGGATGAGACATGCCTGGCGTATTTCCCCATCACACCCGATGTATAGCGTGGTACGGGTAGTTTGACCTTTTTCAGCCGGGACACTATGTCTTTCTGAGATAACGCCACGTCCAGACGGCGTTTGGGAATATCGAAGGTGATGATATCGCCGTTCTTAACGGACGCGATGGGCCCGCCTTTGACGGCTTCAGGGGCGACATGACCCGCCATCAATCCGTGTGTCGCACCGGAGAAACGCCCGTCGGTCAGCAGGGCGACGGAGTCGCCAAGCCCGGCCCCCACGATTGCGGCCGTCACGCCCAACATTTCACGCATCCCTGGTCCACCGGCCGGACCCTCGTACCGAATGACGACGACATCACCAGGCTTGATCTGGCCCGCGTTGACCGCCACGAATGCATCTTCTTCCCGGTCATAGACCTTTGCCGGTCCCTGGAATTTCGTCATGGAATGTCCGGCCACCTTGACCACACAGCCTTCCGGCGCCAGATTGCCCTTGAGAATCACAAGACCTCCTGTCGGTTTAATAGGATCGGAGAGGGGACGCAGGACCTGCTGGCCAGGAGTTTCACGGGCGTGCGATGCCTCCTCGCCGATGGTTCGCCCCGTGACGGTGGGCTGACTCTTATGGAGGAGTCCGGCATCGAGTAATCGTTTGGCAACCAGGATCGTCCCACCAGCGGCGTAGAGGTCCGCCGCGGCAAAGCGGCCCCCTGGTTTAAGATCGGCAAGGAGGGGAACCTTGCGGTTGATCTTGTCAAAATCATCGATGCTCAACTTGATCCCGGATTCACGGGCAATGGCGAGCAGATGCAGAACGGCATTGGTCGATCCACCGGTCGTGGCGACGGCGGCGATGGCATTCTCCAACGACTTTCGGGTAATGATCTGACGAGGGCGCAGATCCTGCTTGATCAGATCCATCACCATCTTGCCGCATTCAAACGCGACGTCATCCTTTCGGTCGTCCATGGCCGGAACGCCATTGCGGCCCATCGGTGAAATACCGAGAAACTCGAACGCAATGGCCATGGTATTTGCGGTGAACTGACCTCCACAGGCACCCGGTCCCGGACAGGCATGATCTTCCAAGTCTTTCAGTTCAGCGTCGCTCATCTTACCGGACGCATGTTTACCGACTGCTTCAAACACGTCCTGGATGGTCACGTCATGGCCCTGGAAACGGCCAGGCATGATCGATCCTCCATAGAGCATTATCGATGGAAGATTCAACCGGGCGAGCGCCATGACGGTGCCGGGGATTGTCTTGTCACAACCAGACAAAGCCACCACCGCATCAAACAAATGTCCGCGTGCCACCAACTCGATTGAATCGGCGATCACCTCGCGGCTGATCAGCGACGCTTTCATTCCTTCCGTGCCCATCGAGATCCCGTCGGACACTGCGATGGTGTTGTATTCGATCGGAGTTCCACCAGCCGCTCGAATCCCGGCCTTCACTCGCTCTGAAAGCCGCCGCAAATGGAAATTGCAGGGCATGACCTCGATCCATGTGTTGGCAACACCGATGAGAGGTTTCGACAGGTCATCGTCGGTAAACCCGACGGCTTTCAACATGGCTCGAGCCGGAGCCCGGCCGGCGCCGACGAGAAGATCATGACTCTGTAGCTTCAGTTCCTTATGCATAGGCCTTCCTGACCGCATTACTGTACGGACATATTGCTCGGTGGTGTAGGGGGTACGGCTTCATGAGGGTTCTTACCGTGCGGGTAGGCACCGTGCGGATTAGCGCCATGAGGATTCCCGCCATACGGCATTGCGCCTCCATGCGGCGCGCCAGAGCCTTTGTGCTGATCCATCACCTTGTCGTGCTCGGACGCTTCCTTTGCACGCTGTTCCGGAGTCAGCAAGCCCATCACATCACGGCGGGTCTTTATGGAAGTCATCCGCAGCCCGACCTGCAGGTCTTCGCTTTGCTTCAGCTTTGCTTCGATCGCGGTGAGATCAGACTTCTCACTCTCCGTCAGCGCTCTCAGTTCACGTTCAGCGATTTGAATATCGGCTTCGGCCTTGATCCGTGCTTTGTCAAGATTCAGCTGAATGTCTTTCAGTTTGGTGACCTGGTCGGCGGTGAGCCCGATATCCTTTTCGTGTTTGAGCAAATGCCGGATCAGGTGCCCGGTGCCGCTGTGCATCATCCCTTTTCCATAGCCATGTCCTCCTCCGGAATGGCCATAGCTCGGATCATTCGCCCAGAGGCCGGGTACGCCCAACACCAACAGACAAATCGAGGCGACCGCAGAGGCAGTGGTGGCCCTCATTACAGACTTCATGAATTCCTCCTTGGTTGAGACACCTTGGGTTCAAAGCTTGCCACAGCAGTCATCGCAACGCAAGCAAGCACGACGACTCAAAGACGAATCACCCAGGAGTTGAGCACACTTCACATCAACGTCTCTGGGCGGTATAGAGCAGCTCCATTCGTGGATCTGGATGTCGCTGCTTGCTCAAACGTTCGTACAACACCCGCTCTTCTTCGGTCGCGGTGGTCGGCATCACGATTTGGAGCGTGAGGAACAGATCACCATGCCCGCCTGTCGCCGAGGGAAGCCCTTTACCCTTCAGTCGTAGTTTACCATCGGCTTTGCTGCCCGGAGGCACTTTGACTTTCACCGGCTCTGCCAAGGTAGGAGCCGTCACGTCAGCTCCCAATGCGGCTTCCCAGGGATAGATCGGCAACGTGACATGCACGTCCGAGCCTTGTCGACGAAAGATCGGATCTGGAGGGATCACCACGTGAAGATACAGATCGCCACGCTTGCCGCCGTTCGCTCCGGGCTGGCCCTTTCCGGCAACCCTGACCCGCGTCCCATCTTGCACCCCGGCCGGAATCCGAACTTCAATGGTCTTATACTCGCTGGTCATACCGGTTCCCTGGCAGGTGCCGCACGATCGCCCTCGTACGGAACCGCTGCCCTGGCAGGTGGAGCATGTTTGAGGTTCACGCAGGTTGACGCGCTTGATCACGCCGGTCAGCACTTCCCGCAGGGTCAACTGGACTTCGGATTCAAGGTCTTCGCCCGGCATCGCGAACCCACTACGTCCGGTTCCGCTACGGCCGCGGCTTCCAAAAATACTCTCAAAAAAGTCGGAAAATTGCTCACTCCCGGAACCGCCGCTTCCTTGGCTGCCGGATTCCCCGTCGAACCCCCATGGTCCTCCAAACCCGCCTCGGCCTCCTGACGGCTGGCGGGCTCTCTGGAAGGCCTGCGCCTGTTCCCACTCTGTTCCAAACTGATCGTATTTTTTGCGTTTGTCCGGGTCGGTGAGCACTTCCTGTGCTTCGTTGAGTTCCTTGAATTTTTTCTCCATTTCGGCCTTCTTAGCGCCCGCGTGGAGATCCGGGTGGTACTGTCGGGCCAGGCGGCGGTAGGCCTTTTTGATGTCATCTGGAGAGGCAGTTCGAGGGATGCCGAGAATTTGATAGTAGTCGCGCGGGACAGCCGCCATACGAGGTCCGATTGATAAGCAATGGAAAAGTGAATGGGGTCAGCTTACGGAGTGTGGAAGCGGTTTGCAAGGGCCGAATGGTTCAATGAGGGCTCGAAGTTTTCGCTCGGGCCATCAGCTTACAGTACGAACAGGTTCCGGCGGTGGTCGGTTGACCGCAGAGGGAACAGGGGTGCAAGGCCGTACGGTCTTTCTCCGCCATGTCGACGGGCGCCACACTCGTCCGGTGTTTTTCGAGAAAGCCCCAATAGAACATCTGCTTGGTCCCGGGCGATTCTGTTTCCAAACGATTCAAGACTTCCTTATAGAGGAGGGTGCGCGCTCCCTGCGCCATAGGGCATTCCTCGACGACATAGTCGATCTTATTCAGGACGCAATAGGCCGCCAACTCACGTTCGGTTAATCGATAGAGCGGCTTCACCTTCTTGGCAAATCCCTCTACGGAGGCAGGAAGACTGGGACCTTGCTTCTCCAGATATTCATCCTGCCAGTGCAGTACGTTGCCGAGCAGGCGAGCAGCCTCATCATCCAAGTTATGTCCTGTGGCCATCACATCATAGTCACGCTGGATTGCGACGTGGTTGAATTGATAGCGTTTGATCGTGCCGCAGGTCGAACACGTCGGACGGTGGACCAGCATCGCAAGCTCACGAATTCCGGCTCCTTCTTCACGCTCGACGGTGTGGACATGCAGCACCGAGCCATGTGCAGCGGCCACGGTGTCGGAAAAATGTACAACCTTTTCGTGAGATGACTCGGAATATCCGCCAATCCCCAGGTTTACATACAGCGCATCGGCCCGATAGCCGAGTTTGAGCAGAATGTCCCACAGGGCCAAACTGTCCTTGCCGCCCGAAACGGCGACGAGGATGCGCTCGTCCTTGACGAACATCTCCTGAGATCGAATGGCTTTCACGGTCTGATCTTGCACAAACCCATTGAAGCAGCTTTTGCAGAACGCCGCATTGTGGCGGGGTAACCGCATGACGGCTTTGGTCTTACATTTCGTGCAGTTCATCGCTGCGATCATACGAGCGACGTCGGGATAATTGCAAATTGACATCCCGCACGCGGTCGTCATGAAACTCCGGACGTAATTGACCTCAGAGCCGCGATCCGCTATGAAAGGAGGGGAGACCGCGTGGGATTAGATTCAGAATGGATTCAATCGTTCCCCACAAGGCGATAGGATCATAAGTTAACATAATCCAACTTATCAGAACATGACCTTTGAACTTCTTGGCCGCGTCCACAAGGAACTATCGATCACCGGACATGCTTTCTATGAGACCGTTCTCGCCGTGTCGGAACTGGTCAACCGGAAGGTCCAGATCATTCGGCTGCACTGGCAGGCGTCCACCTTGCTCCAGCGAATCGATGATGTAACGGCCAAGGTCGGACAGCAACTCGTCACCCAGGTTTCCGACCGGCTACACAAGAACTCTCCTCCTGATTCGGTTGTCGAGTCGATTGATGAGGCACTCGCCGATGCTCTCGCTCATATTCAGGAGTTCAAGCAGTCATTGACCCGTGTCGATGCACAGATCCGTGAACTTAAACTCGAAGCGATTCATCAAGACTTGCTGACGCTCCAACGTGATTTGACTCTTCGCTCAGCCGGTCTTGAACGGCTCACCGTTATGCGAGAGGCGGCCGCGGCTGGACAACCACTGAGTGCGCTTCCTCACGCCCCTTCTGCACATATCGTGACGGTTCTGCGAGGGCCATTTCTGATGGCTCCGGCCGCCGATCTCCTCCTGCGCCCAGGTGACATTGTGATTGTGATCGGTCCTCAAGGGGAACTGGACCGACTCACTTCGTGGTTCACCGGCCAACGTCCTCTCACAACTACGCTCACGAGATCGGCGTAGGATAGTAGGCACATCGATGTAGATCGGATAGAATAGCAATCGATGGCAACGATGGCGGTTCTTTCTTCACGTGTTCTGGTTTTTCCCTTGGTCATCCTGTTTTCACTGATAGGATTGAGCCGTGCCGAAGCGCTATCTGCCGACTCTCCCGGCATCCGCATGTTGGAAGAGATACAAGCCGTCATTACCGAGCTGGCCGAGCAAGCCAAGCCTTCGGTCGTCAATCTTTTCCCCATCACCGGCACAAGTCGGTCTCGCGAAGGCTCCGGCGAGCGGACGCCGAATGCTTCGGGTTCGGGGTCTGGGCTGATCGTCGACAGCGACGGTCATATCGTGACGAACAATCATGTCATCGGGGACGCCGCTGAAATTGAAGTCCGGTTTTCAGACAAAACAAAGCTCATCGCCCAGGTTATCGGAAAGGATCCGGACACGGATTTGGCTCTGCTTAAAGTGACGGCGGATCGGCCATTGCCGAGCGCCCGATTTGGGGATTCCACCGGCGTCAAAGTCGGCCAATGGGTGCTGGCGGTCGGGAATCCGTTTGGACTGGACCGCACGGTGACCCTTGGCGTCGTGAGTGGAATCGGCCGTGAAAACATCAACCTCTCACGGTATGAAAACTTCATTCAAACCGATGCATCAATCAATCCAGGCAATTCCGGCGGTCCACTCTTCAATCTCCGCGGTGAGGTGATCGGCATCAACACCGCGATCATCAATTTTGCCCAAGGCATCGGATTCGCAATCCCGTCCAACATGGCCAGACAAGTCATCGAACAACTGCTGGCCAAGGGTAAAGTCGTTCGCGGGTGGCTCGGCGTGGGCATTCAACCTCTCACGGCCGAGTTGGCCAAAAAATTCGGCGTATCTGAGGGAGAAGGGGTCCTGGTGAACGAAGTCTTCGAAAAGGATCCGGCCGCCGCCGCCGGGATACAGCCGGGCGATGTGATCGTCCGAATCGACGGAGCGGTGGTCGATTCACCCAACAAACTCTCTCGCCTGATCGGATCACTGCCCCCCGGCGCGGCCGCAAAGGTCGAGGTCGTCCGAGATCTGAAGTACCTGATGGTGGAGGTCCCCCTCACGGAGCGACGCGAGACGGCCGTCGCCGCGGCTCTTCCTCAAGAGGAAAAGTTGGAAGTCAAACTCGGCCTCGACGTCCAAGAGCTGACGGCCGGTCTGACGGAGAAATTCAAACTGCGCGAGTCAAAAGGAGTCTTGATCGCCAAGGTCGAGCCCAACAGTCTGGCTCAAGCCGAAGGCCTCCGAGAAGGGGATTTGATCAAGGAAGTCAACCGTACGGAGGTCTCTTCCGTCGCAGAATATAAAGCGGCGATCTCTCGATCCCGACACGGCGATACCGTGTTGCTGCGCGTGCTTCGGGAAAACCGCGCATTTTTCGTCGTGCTCAAATCCTCCGATTGAACCTCTCAGTGGGTCGCAACGGCCTGTGCCTCCGCCTTATGCCGTTCGATGATCTTTGCCGTCAGCTCTCGAGGGACCTCGTCGTACTGCGCAAACTCCATGACATAGCTTCCCCGTCCACCCGTCATGGCATTGAGGGCGGTGGCATACCTAAGCAACTCCGCCAGCGGCACCGTCGCCTTAATCTGTTCCACGTGGTCTTGCGCATTGACGGACACGATTCGCCCACGGCGGGCGTTTAAATCTCCCATGACCGCCCCAACCGCGTCGGTGGGTGTATCGATTTCAACCGTCATGACGGGCTCCAGCAGCACCGGATGGGCCGTCTCCATCGCCTTTTTAAACGCCATCGATCCCGCGATCTTGAACGACATTTCAGACGAATCAACGACGTGGTAGGATCCGTCGTAGACCGTGACCTGCACATCGACGACCGGAAACCCGCTGAGCGGCCCTCCGTGCATGGCGTCGATCACACCCTTTTCCACTGCGGGAATGAAATTTCGAGGAATCGCCCCCCCGATCACACGATTCTCGAATACAAATCCATTGCCGCGCGGCAGCGGAGTCACTTCAAGCCAACAATCTCCGTATTGTCCATGCCCACCGGTTTGTTTCTTGTATTTACCCTGTGCTTGTGATTTTGTCTTAAGCGTCTCCCGATACGGGATCTTCGGTGTGTGCAAGGTCACGTCGGCGCCGAATTTGCGGTGGAGTTTCTCGAGGGCCAAATCGATGTGGAACTGCCCCATCCCACTCAGCACCATCTCCTTGGTCTCGGCATTGCGCGCGAACTCCAGCGTGGGATCTTCCTCGATGAGTTTATGCAAGCCGAGACTGACCTTGTCGATCTCCGCCTTTGATTTGGCTTCGATGGCGAAGGACAAGATCGGTTTCGGCAAACTCAGCCCTGGATAGCAGATGGGGTCATGTTCGTGACAGAGCGTATCGCCGGTGTGCGTGTCTTTGAGCTTTCCGATGGCAATGATGTCTCCAGCCCCGGCAGAATCGACGGCCACATGACGCTTGCCCAGCACTCTGTAGAAATGGCCGAGTTTTTCCCGCACATGTTTTGACGCATTCAGCACCGTCGTGTCCGCGTGGACGGTTCCCGATAGCACACGGCAATAGGACAGCCGGCCCACGAAAGGATCGATGAGGGTCTTGAACACATAGGCAGAAAACGGCTCTTCTCCACTCCCCTTCCGCTCGCAAGCTTCGCCGGTCTCCGCTTGGGTGCCGTGCCATGGATGGTCCGCACCGCGCTCGCTGGGTGAAGGCAATACGGCAACGATGGCGTCGAGCAGCGACCACACTCCCACGTTTTGAGCGGCCGATCCGCAATACACCGGCAGGAATTGTCTCGTCTGAATATCGCGTCTGAGTCCCTGGAGAAGATCTTCCTGGTTCAAATCACCCTGGGTGAGATAGGTCTCCAGTAGGGCGTCTCCGGTCTCTGCTACCGCCTCCACGAGCTGCTTGTGTGCTTCCCTGAACATCCCATCCAAATCACTTGGAATCGGTAGCTGATCAATCTTGGGCGAGGCGGGTCCGGAACGGATAACTTTCTCGTATCGCACATCAATCACGCCATCCATATTCATTCCCTGCCTGACCGGCATCGTCATGGGGATCAGAGCGCAATCGAATTGTTTGCGGCAGGTCTCGAGAGCGCTCTCGAACGATGAACCCTCTTTGTCCAGGCCATTGACAAATAGAAGACATGGGAGATCCAGCTCTTTGATTCTCGTCCAAAGCCGCGCCAGTTCCGTCCTCACCCCAATACTTCCACTCACCACAAGGATGACCCCATCGATGGCTCGTAAGGCGGCAAGGGGTTCACCAAGCAGCGCGAGCGCGCCTGGTGGGTCGATCAGATTGATATGAGTTTGATTCCACGTGAACTGGAGAAGGCTGGTGCTGGTCGAATTGCGATGACGAATTTCTTCCGGCTCGAAGTCCGAAACGGTGGTCCCCTGCGTGACAGAACCGAGCGTGGGAATCGCTCCACCGACGTACAGTAAGGCCTCGCTGAGAGAGGTCTTGCCCGCACCGGCGCTGGATACGATCGCGACATTTCTAACGGGCTCCACACGGGCTGCTTCCATGGTATGCCCTCCTTGGTTGAATATGGCGATTTAGACCATCCTGTCCTCACATTCCGGATGCCGGATTATTGCGCATATCACTTACCGATCGTCGTCGGTATCGCGCTGTCCCGTCAGCCATCCCTCATCGGCAAAACTCACATACCGGCCATCTCCGACGATCACATGGTCCAACACACGAATCCCCAATAGGTGGCCGGCCGCCGCCAATCGTTCGGTCAATCGGCGATCCTCTTGGCTTGGAGTAGGATCTCCGCTCGGATGGTTGTGAAGGAAGATGACAGCCGCGGCCGATTCACGTACGGCAAGGGCGAAGACTTCGCGTGGATGCACGATGCTGAGCGTCAGACTTCCCTCAGAAACGGTCGTCTCTTTGACCACGGTATTCTTGGCGTCGAGCAAGACCACTTTGAAGATCTCATGTTTCAGATCACGGAGCGCCGGATGGAAATGTTTGAAGAGATCGGCGCTCGAGGAAATACGCGTGCCGGTCGAGAGTGGAACCGCCAGGGAACGTCTCCCCAACTCCAGAGCAGCTCTCAGTTGAGCGGCCTTTGCAGGACCGACGCCTGGAACGGCACAGAGTTCTTCGACACCGCACACCGCCAATCCTCCCAGCCCTCCCATTCGGTCAAGGAGTTCGATCGCGACTTGCACCGCGGAAGAGTCGCGTCGTCCGGTTCTGAGCAGAATCGCGAGAAGATGGGCATCAGAAAGAGCCTCAGAGCCCTTCGCAAGGAGACGCTCACGAGGACGCTCGGTCTTGGGCCAGAACGCGATGCCCTTCCCCGGACCTTTAGGCGCCATGATTCCCATCAGGTGACAAAAAATTGACGGGCCGGACTCTTTTGTACTAGCAAATACGAAAGAATTACCCGCCCAAGGCAAATACGTAATTCATAACTTATTGAAATACTGACATATGACAAATTGGTGCAGCTCTTGCTTTCCTTCGCCAACAGCTGTGAACGTAGCCACCCTGGGAGGGAGCAATGGAATGTCCGAAGTGTAAGGGAATGATGATGTTGGAGCGCTTCTCGGATTTCTTTCTCGTCTTCTATGCATGGAAATGTATCAATTGTGGCGCGATTATCGACCGCACCATCTCCAACAACCGCCGAAAGAGCCTTGCTGCCAAAGAATCACAGACAGTTGCCACTCGGTGAGTTTCAATGGATCGGGCTCGGAAACCGAGCCCGTCAGGGTTACGTCGGGACGTTCTGGTGATCATGCGCTCCATTCGAATGCGACACCGGCGATCACATTATAGTCTTCTCCTGGAAGACGGTCAAAAAAGAACTGAAGATCTTTTACTAGGTCGCTCGCGGTTGATCCCCTCTCCCATTCTCGCGTACCTACGAGCTTCCCCTCGCAGTTGGATTTCTTGACCCCTGCAAAAACGCTATGTTAGAGTCTGGCCTGCACGACGATGCTGTCTCGTATGCGTGTCATCGCAGGTACCCACCGAGGTCGGCGACTCTTTGGGCCGCGAGAACTCGCTCTTCGTCCAACCTCCGACCGGGTTCGAGAAGCTCTGTTTTCGATTCTCGGTAACCGGCTGGCGAATTGTCGGTTTTTAGACCTGTATGCCGGGACCGGGGCCGTCGGGATCGAAGCCATCAGCCGCGGAGCCGAACACGTGACCTCCGTCGAATCGCACAGGGAGGTCTTGAAACTTCTGCGGCAGAATGTAAAGCTGTGTCATATCGGTCAGCAATTAGAGGTCAAGGACCAACAGGTCGAACAGTTTCTGAGCCGTCCCGATCAGTGGAATGGTCCTTATGATATCGTCTTTGCCGACCCACCCTACGTCCAGTCACACGAACTTCTCTCGTTATTCCAGGAGCCAAGGACCGCTCACCTATTCGCCGCTGACTCTTGGCTGGTCATCGAGCATGCCGCAAAGACCGCATTCCCCATGTCATTAGGGCACACTCAGTTCTTGCGCCAATACCGTTACGGTGACACCGCCCTATCGCTCTATTCCTGTCCTCGTGCACAACAGCCATGAAAATCGGCATCTACCCCGGCACATTTGATCCCATCACCCATGGTCATACCGACATCATTACCCGCAGCCTTCGTGTGTTCGACAAAGTGGTCGTGGCCGTGGCGCCGAATCCCTCCAAACATCCGCTCTTCAATTTGGCGGAGCGTCTTGATATGGTGACACTGGTCATGAAAGATTTTCATCAAGTCGATGTCACCGCGTTCGAGGGATTGTTGGTCGATTATGTCGAGCGGTCAGGTGCGCACGCCATTATCCGTGGGTTGCGCGCTATTTCAGACTTTGAACACGAGTTTCAGATGGCTCTGGTCAATCGAAAACTTGCCAAGAACGTGGAGACGGTGTTCTTGATGCCCAGCGAGGAATATTCGTATCTGTCTTCGACGATCATCAAAGATGTGGCGCACCACGGTGGACATTTGACCGAGTTTCTCCACCCAGAAGTGGCTCGCCGATTACAAGATCGTATCCGGAGTCTGAAGTCATGAAGCTCGCCGCTCGTGTCAGCCGCATCGCACCCTCCCCGACGCTCGCCATGGCTGCAACCGCCAAGGCGATGGCCGCGCAGGGGCTGGATGTCATCGACTTTTCCGCAGGAGAGCCGGATTTCGACACACCGGAACCGGTCAAGGCTGCGGCGGAAGCGGCGATTCGAGCCGGATTTACCAAATACACGCCTGCGTCAGGAATCGATGAGCTGCGTGGAGCGATTATCGACAAGCTTCAGGTTGAACTCGGGATCCGGTATGAGAAATCTCAAATCCTGGTCTCCTGTGGTGCGAAGCACTCGCTGTACAATCTGGCCGAAGCCTTACTCGAGGCCGGTGACGAAATCATCATTCCGATTCCCTATTGGGTGTCCTATTTGGATCAAGCGCTCCTGAACGACGCAACCCCAATCTTATTGCCGACGAAGGAGGAGGACGGTTACGCGGTCCATGCTGCCGAGCTGGAACGACTCATTACTCCACGAACCAAAGCCATTATCGTCAACAGCCCGTGCAACCCGACCGGAGCGACCTATGATCGAGCGACGCTCGAGCTGATCGCCTCGGTGGCGGTCCGGCATGATCTGATCGTGATTTCCGACGAGATTTATGAAAAGATTCTCTACGATGGGACCACGCACATCAGCATCGCTTCGCTCGGACCGGAGATTGCGGCACGAACAGTCATCATCAACGGCGTCTCTAAAGCTTACGCCATGACGGGGTGGAGGATCGGGTACGCGGCCGGCCCGAAAGACCTGATTACTGCGATGGCCAATATTCAAAGCCAGAGCACGTCCAATCCTTGCTCCATTTCACAGAAAGCCGCAGTCGCCGCATTGCGCCTTGGGGAGCCGTTCACGGTGAAGATGGTGGAAGAATTTTCCCATCGCCGGAACACAATCGTCGACGGACTCAACAAGATCCCCGGCGTGGCCTGCCTGATGCCACGCGGAGCTTTCTACGCGTTTCCCAATATCAAAGGCTTGTTGGGAAAGCGGGGCCCCTCGGGTATGCTGAAGACGCCGAACGACGTGGCCCATTTCCTCTTGAGCGAAGCGCGGATCGCGGTTGTGCCGGGCGAACCGTTTGGAAGCCAAGAGCATCTCCGGCTTTCCTATGCCACCAGTATGATGAATATTACCAGAGGGCTGGAACGCCTCGGACAGGCGTTTGCCAAGCTCGTGTGAGCCGCGCCGGCTCGTCCCAAGAACGGGAAAGAGTGAGGGGGAACAAGTGCCGATCTACGAATATCAGTGTGACAGCTGCTCGTATCGCTTTGAAGTGAAACAGAGCATCAAGGACGATCCGCTCTCGACATGTGAACGGTGTGGAAAAGCGATCCGACGACTCATTTCTTCGCCCGGGATCATGTTCAAGGGGAGCGGGTGGTACGTCACCGACTATTCGGATAAACTCAAGCCTCCCTCGAGCGCCGGTGGGGAAACCGGTGGAACAAGCACGGGAGAGAAGAAAGAATCTGCAGCGGCGACTCCCTCGACCGCAGCATCTCCCGCCCCTGCAGCGACGCCTGCACCGGCATCTACCGGTTCATCGACAAGCACGTCCGGCACGACACCCTCTTCTTCTTCGTAAGTTCGTCGAGCGGGTTATCGGACACCGGCAGTTTTCGAGGCTGGTTTCTTGGCGACCGTGGTTTTTGGGGTGATTTTGGCTGCCGATTTGGCGGCCGGCTTCGCAGTCGATTTTGCCGTTGCTTTATGACTCGGTGATTTGGGAGACATCGCCTTCAATGCTCTCGCACGCGTGGCGTCCAACTGGTTTTGCAGACCGGTGATCATAGACATTTTCTCTCGATTCATCCGGCTCAGTTCGTCCACCTGCCCCTGGAGTTCCTGCCTGGTTTTCGAAAAGTCGGAGACCTGAGCCTGAAGCTGCGTTTTTTCCATCGTGAGGGTTTGTATTTCAGAGCGCAACTGTTCGATCTGGGCTTGCAACGCCGGAGGCCAATAATCGCATCCCACCAAGCTCAGCATCAGACCGAGACCACAGATCGTTCCGAGGACCTTCAACGGATGACTGCTTATCGCCATATTCTCAGTTCCCCTCTTCATTGTTCATTTGGAAGTCGTCGACACGCATGACGGGTTCACGAAATTCCTGTCTTGTCTCTAACATGTTCGCCGATGGCTGTCGAGTGAAGGCATTCTAGCAGATCAGGCTGCCTCCTCATCGAACAAGATCGGCTCAGGCTGTTTGGATCTACAATTCGCTCTTGAGATTGCACAGCGCCGGTAACACGAACACACCTTCGGGTGCGATCGACATAGTCAGCAGCCTGGTTCGCTGAGACGGCGGACGTACCCGGTCTAGGCCTTGAGCGCACGGTATGCGATGTCCGTGCGAAAGTGGCATCCTTCGAAGGAAATCGTTCCGACGAGGCGATAGGCATTGCGTTGCGCTTCAGATAAGGTCAATCCCCGACCGAGAACACCGAGCACACGGCCTCCAGTCACCACGATGTCGTTCTCTTGTCGCGCTGTTCCCGCGTGAAAAACCATAGAGTTTTCTGAAGAAGCCGCCGACGATAGGCCGCTGATCGGGGTGCCTTGCCGGTAAGAGCCGGGATATCCTCCAGCCGCCATCACGACACAGACAGCCGCATCCGGCTGCCATTCAACCGTGAGCTGGTCAAGACGATGTTCGACCACAGCCTCGATGACCTCGATCAGATCTGTTTTAAGCAGAGGCAACACCACCTGCGTTTCCGGATCGCCCATACGAACATTGAATTCCAGGACATACGGTGTTCCCTTGACTACCATAAGCCCCGCATAGAGTACTCCCTGAAATGGAGAGCCCAGACGCGCCATGGCATCCACCATCGGCTGTAAGACTTCACGAGCGACACGAGCTTGAAGCTCGTCGGTGCCAAGCGGCGCAGGGCAATAGGCCCCCATACCACCGGTGTTCAACCCTGTGTCACCATCACCGACCCGCTTATGATCTTGCGCGGGAGGCATCGGCACCACCGTCTTGCCGTCCGTAAACGCCATGATCGTCAATTCTTCTCCGTCGAGAAACTGTTCGATCAGCACGTTCTTCCCGGCTTGGCCGAAGACGGCCTTTTCCATCGAATCCACGACGGCATGCCGGGCCTGCTCGTGGGTCGTCGCGATGATGACCCCTTTCCCTTGCGCCAACCCGTCCGCCTTGATCACGACCGGCAATTCGTGCTGTTCGACATACGCCAGCGCGTCTGCAACCTTGTCAAAACTCTTGGCCTGCGCCGTCCGGATCTTGGCCTGCGCCATGACATCTTTGGAAAAGATCTTGCTGGCCTCCAAGCGAGCCGCGTTCCTGGTTGGCCCAAAAATCCTGAGTTTGGCTTTGCGGAAGGCGTCGGTCATGCCCAGCGCAAGCGGCGCTTCAGGTCCGACCACCGTCAGATCGATATGCTCGTGAAGTGCGAAGTCTTTCAGTCCGGCAATGTCATCCGACTTAATGGGAACGCAGGTCGCCAATGTGGCGATACCCGCGTTGCCGGGGGCGCAATAGAGGATAGGCTTTCGCGGACTCTGCGCAAGCTTCCATACGATCGCGTG
This sequence comes from Nitrospira sp., assembly GCA_024760525.1. Lineage (NCBI taxonomy): Bacteria > Pseudomonadati > Nitrospirota > Nitrospiria > Nitrospirales > Nitrospiraceae > Nitrospira > Nitrospira sp. The sequence goes on along the minus strand of CP060499.1, from coordinate 2,063,156 downwards.
CTCGCGCCCCCCGCCGCCAATCACGAGAATTTTCATAGATTCTCTTTTAGGTGAGAAAACAAAGAGGCTGCTCAAAAGGGCCTGTCGCAAGGCCGCAGGAAGCTCGGACACCGAGGCGTACGCTTCGGTACGTTGAGGTGGACGGGCGACCGAGAACGCAGCGAGAGGCCCTTTTCAGCTGCCGATCAATGGCGGAAATGGCGCATGCCCGTGAGAATCATCGCCATTCCATGCTCATCGGCAGCCTTCACCACTTCGGCGTCTCTGATTGACCCGCCTGGTTGAATCACAGCCGTAATGCCGACTTCTGCGGCGGCGTCAAGGCCGTCACGGAACGGAAAGAATGCATCCGAGGCCATGACACACCCCTTCACCGGCATTTGCGCTTTCATCGCCGCCAGCTTCACGGAATCCACCCGGCTCATCTGTCCCGCTCCGATTCCAACGGTCTGGCCGGGCTTGGCATAAATGATGGCGTTGGACTTGACGTGCTTACAAACTTTCCAGGCAAACGCGCAGGCGGCGTATTCTTCATCCGTCGGTTTCCGGATCGTCGGTACGGCGAGCGCGCGAAGATCGGGCAATACACCGAGGTCGCGATCTTGCACGATCAGTCCGCCGACGAGCTTCTTCAGGTCGAACCCTTCCTGTTTCACCTTGGTCAAGGATCCCACGTCCAACAAGCGAAGATCCTTCTTCCGCTTCAGTTCGGCCAACGCATCTTCTGCGAATCCAGGGGCAATGACGACTTCAACAAACGTGGAGGTAATTTCCTTCGCCGCCGCCAGATCGACCTGGCGGTTGAACGCAATCACGCCACCGAAGGCCGATACCGGATCGGTTTCCCTCGCCTTGACGTAGGCTTCCACCGGCGTCGTCCCGAGCGCCGCCCCGCACGGATTGTTGTGCTTGATGATGGCGACGGCCGTCTCGTCATACTCCTTGACCAACTCGAGCGCGGAGTTGGCGTCGAGAAAGTTATTGTAGGACATCGCTTTCCCATGCAGAATCTCCCCGCGTGAGACCGACGGTTCTTTGCCCGTCAACTCACGGTAGAAGGCGCCTTGTTGGTGAGGGTTCTCTCCGTAACGGAGCGTCTCCGCCAATTCGAACTGCAGCGACAACACTTTCGGGAACTTGACCTCTCCGCTCCGGACCTGTTTCTCCAAATATCCGGCGATCAGTCCGTCATAGCGCGCCGTATGTTGAAAAACCTTCATCGCCAGCTCGCGGCGAAGCGCCTGCGTGACCATATTCCCTTTCACGGCATCCAGCACCCGCGAATAGTCGGCCGGATCGACGACCACCAGCACATCCTCATGGTTCTTGGCTGCGGATCGCAACATCGAAGGTCCCCCGATGTCGATGTTCTCGATGGCATCCTCGAATCGGCAATCGGGTTTGGCAATCGTTGCTTCAAAGGGATAGAGATTCACGACGACGACATCGATCGGGCCGATTCCATGTTGGGTCATCTGCTCGATATGCGCCGGGAGCGAGCGCCGGCCCAGCAAGCCTCCATGAATCTTCGGATGCAAGGTCTTGACCCGGCCATCAAGAATTTCTGGAGATCCGGTATAAGCGGCGACATCCGTCACCTTGACTCCGGCCTCGCGGAGCGCTTTTGCCGTCCCGCCGGTGGACAAAATCTCCGCGCCAAGCGCTTCCAGTGCCTTGGCCATTTCGATGACTCCGGTCTTATCCGAAACGCTGATCAGCGCCCGCTTGATGCCGGCCATGTGTATGCTCCTTAGAATGGTGCGTGATATGAAATGGATACGTTGACGACGAAGGTTCGGCGAAGAATAGCAAATGGATGGAGCAAGTTCAAGGTGACAGGTGCGCTTCCGGCACCGGCCGCCCCGACAAACGTGTCATTGACGTTGAGGTCACCAATCGGGTAACGTTTGCCCACTATGGGGAGCATGCATTCCGTTACATAACCTTTTTATGTATGGAGGTGCGCTATGATGGCTGGCCGGTTGGTGCGGCTCATCGAGAAGAACTCCGAACAGCTTTCCCGTGAGCTCAGTGAAAAGGTCTGGAACTCTCCTCGCTGCAGCGATCTCCACAAAGTCCCGCCGGACGAACTCCGAGCCCGCACTCGTGAAATCTATCAGAACCTGAATAACTGGTTGATGGACATGACCGAGGCCGAAATCGAACGGCGCTATACGGAGCTGGGCGCGCGGCGTGCGGGACAGGGAGTGGCCTACAGCCACTTTCTCTGGGCCATCACCGCCACCAAGGAGCACATGTGCGCCTTTGTCCAGCGGGAAGGGTTGTCCGAAAGCGCCATGGAGCTACATGGAGAGCTGGAGCTGATGCATCTCCTCAATCAATTCTTCGATCGCGCCCTCTACTTCACCGCTGTCGGCTACGAGGGTGAGCGTACTCGAATCGGAACGAATCTCCGCCGACGAAAGGATGACGCCAAGAAAGTATATTTGTAACGGCCTGACGAACACGATTCGTACCTGCCGCTTCCTTGACGGGCTCATCGCGCAAGCGTGGGCCCACAGCTACCGCCGCTGAACCGGGCACATCACCATTCAGCTCCCAACCGATCGATGATAATTTGGTGAATCACTGCATATTTGCCGAGCGTTGAGAGGTAGACCGCCGCTTCCGCGACGTCGAATGGATCGATCTTTTCGCTGGACTCGATGTCCTGAGGAGACGCGTTCACCAACTCGTCCGCCACGGCCCCGGGACAGATGGCGCTGACTTTGATGTGGTGGGCACGCCCTTCGTCGGCCAATGATTTGGTGAGCGCCATGATCCCATGTTTTGACGCGCTGTAGGTCCCCGTGCCTTCCCACGCTTGCACTCCGGCCACACTCGACATGTTGATAATGACACCGCCGCCCTGCTGCTTCATGTGGCGGAAGCCCGCTCGACAGCAAAAAAATGTGCCTCGCAGGTTGACGTTCATGACCGTATCGAATGCCTGGGTACTCGTCTCAGCTAAGCGACTCCCCCCTCCGATACCGGCATTGTTGACGAGAATATCGATCCGGCCGTAACGGGTCACCGTGTCGGCCATCAATCGCTCGACCTGTTGCTCGTCGGCCACATCAGTCTGGATCGGCCATGCTTCCCCACCCTGCTTCCCGATTTGCAAAACGGTCTGCTCACACAATGAGAACCGTCTTGCGGCGACGACCACCTTTGCTCCCTCCTGACCGAACCGCAGGGCAATCGCCTTTCCAATTCCGCTGCTACTCCCCGTAACGATCGCGACTTTGTTCTTGAGTCGTGGCATGGATGACACTGTTAAGATCCAGTAGAATCGGCCGTGACCGCCGCTGTCACGGAAACACACGGATACATCATGGGGAGCCTCGCCATACTGACGAACCATCGCCGTCTGAGTCTGTTGACACATTGCATGTGCAGATACATGTGCGTCAACGATTCTGGCCTGATTTAGGGCACATCCGGCCTAGGATCGGGAATGAACCCGTTTCGGTTCGGCATGTCGATTCTTGGAAGATTACGGGCGTCGAGGATGGCATCCTCACCGACAATCCCGTTTTGGTGCAGGAGCCAGGCGACGAGCGCATAGATTTCATCAGGAGTCAGTGATTGCGGCGCGGTGAACGGCATCGCACGACGGAGATAGTCGTAGACCGTTGTCGCATAGGGCCAATAGCTGCCAATGGTCTTGCGGGGCTGAGCGGTCTGCAAACTTCCGTGGCCACCGACCAACGTATCATGTGGCCCCTCTTTTCCCGTCGGACCATGGCAACCGGCGCATTTCATCGCATAGATCTGCCCTCCCTGTTTGACTGAGCCCTGTCCCGGAGGCAAGTCCTGTCCGTTCGGCGAAACATCGATATTCCATGGCTGGATGTCTTGGGCCGTCGCGGGGCGACCCAGTCCATACGGCGCCTCTTCTTGGTCAGCCGACCAGACCGCCGGTGTGATTAAGGACGCGAAACCCATGAAGACGGCAGAAAAGACCGGCAGAGATTTATGCATAGACGTTCTTCACTGCCCCGCTTCGTTCGACCTTCCAGCTCTGAATTCCGTTGTAATGGTAGCTCGACTGGATTCCACGGACCTTGATGAGCGATTCGCGGGTGGGTTGATGATATCCCGTGTCGTCGGTACAGCGACTCTGAATAATGGTCTCTTGACCGTCCCATCTCCATGGCAGACGAAAGCGGGTATGACACTTGGGTAACACAGGTTCTTGTAGTCGTGCCGCTCGCCAGGTCCTACCTGCGTCAACACTGACCTCGACTGTCGTGATGCGTCCTCGCCCGCTCCAGGCCAGTCCCTGGATTTCGTGGAAGCCCGGGTGAAGTTGTTGCTGTCCGGAAGGTTTCGTGATCACGGACTTCGCGTCCATAAAGAGGGTGAATTGATAGGCTTTCCCATCCGGCATCAGATCCGTGTATTTCGCCGTCTCCCATCTCGTCATGAATGGGGCCGTTGCCAGCTTCAATCGTCTTAGCCATTTCACGTTAATGTTGCCCTCGAAGCCGGGCAAGAGCAGCCGCAGGGGATATCCCTGTTCCGGCCTCAAGGCTTCGCCGTTCTGGCCGTAGCACACCATCGCTTCGTTCAAGACGTCGTCTGTGAGCGGCACACTGCGAGCCAATGCAGCCGCATCGCCCCCCTCAGCCAACATCCAGGTTGCTTCCGGCTGCGCGCGCGCCGCTTCCAGCAATGTGACGAGTTTGACACCGGTCCATTCGCTGGTGCTGGTGAGACCATGCAGGGCCTGAGCGGTTGCGTCCCGAGCCTCGTCCCACCCATCCCGGCTGTTCCCCGAGCATTCCACGAAGGCGATACGCGACGCGGATGGGAACCGCATGAGCTCTTCCATGGTGAAGATCATGGGACGATCCACCAGACCATGTACCAGCAAGCGATGGCGGGCCGGGTCGATCGCGGGCACACCGTTATGGTGCCGTTCAAAATGGAGGGCGGAAGGGGTGATGATTCCTTGCAAGTCTTGGAGCGGAGTGGTCGATGAGGTTGCGGTGACCGATCGTGTCTGTCTTTCGAACGGCGAACGCTGGCCATAGGAGCGCGGTACGGCTCCCGGCACGCGCATGGGATCGACTGCTTCACTTCGCTCTTCAGCTTGCGCGCCGGCCAGCGACGACGACGCATTGATCGCCAGGAACGACGCGCCACCGACCAGCAGCTGACGCCGTGTTAACGATGAAGAAGCCGGTGTGTGATGCGATGTCTGGTTGTCACCCCGCGCTTCCTTGCTCATCAAGGATGGCTCCGCTCCCGTCCAGGTTCCAACGCCTCTGCCGGATCGTTATACGCTCATAGCCTCTCAGATGCCAACCGGAGACCGACCTCATCAAGGTGCTTGAGGAGATCGGCTGGGTCCTGATACACGCGGTACGCACCAGCCCGCTCCAGCTCATCTTCGCCATATCCTCCAGAGAGAAGGCCCACCGACAACGCAGACGCGCGTCGCGCGGCCAATAAATCCCAGACGCTGTCACCCACAATGATACACCGACTCATCGGCACATGCAGCCGCTCCCCTGCCGCAAGAAAAAGATCCGGATCGGGTTTCGCGAACCGGACATCGTCTCTCGTAATCACCGGCACATCATCAGAAAGATTCAAGAGGCGAAGGGCGTGGCGAGCGTTTTCGATACGGCCGCTCGTGGCTATGGCATGCGGAACTTGATGGCGGGCCAGCGTTGCCAGGAGGTCATGCGTTCCAGGCAAGACACGAAGGGACGCCGCTTGCCGGGCAAAGGCCTCCCGGTGAACCAGCTGGATCTGCTGCGCGTCCTCTGGTGAGACAGGCCGGCCGGTTTCACGCAGCAAAGCATGGAGCATCAGCCCGCCGCTCATCCCGATCTGGCGATGGATGCGCCACACGGGTAATTCGATCCCGACTGCCTGTGTGGCTTCTCTCCAGGCCAACACGTGCTGATACACACTGTCCACCAGCGTTCCATCGAGGTCGAACAGGAACGCCAACACATCGGAATCAGAGCGGGCGGTCACGATGCTCAATGTTCCAACTTGGCATCCATCGTGATGGTTGTATTGAGCAGCCGAGAAATCGGGCAGCCGGCCTTGGCCGCTTGCGTGGCTTTGTTCCAGGCCGCTTCATCGGCCTTGGGTACCTTGCCTTTCACGTTCAGATGCACGCCGGTCACGGTCCATCCTGCCTCTGTCTTGTCGAACGTGACGGTAGCCGTCGTTTCCACTTTTTCCGGAGCCAGGCCGGCCTCGCCTAGCTGAGCCGAGAGCGCCATGGAAAAACACCCGGCATGAGCGGCGGCCACGAGTTCTTCGGGATTCGTGCCTTTCCCGTTCTCGAACCGTGTGGAAAACGAGTACTGGGTTTGTGACAAGACCCCGCTCTCCGTGGAAACGGTGCCCTTACCGGTCTTCAAATCGCCTTGCCATACTGCAGATCCTGCTCGTTTCATAATAATTCTCCCTGAGTTAATAGTTGTAGGCAGCCGACATGGAGATCCGTGTCAGCTTTCAGCGACTTGATCTCCATAGCAGTAGAAAATGCTTGGGCATTCTGAGTCGGAGATATTATTCAAATCAACTAGGGTTATCCCGAGGGATCCGCACGCCTGCGTGCCTAATAATGATCGCGTGTAAGGGTGTCGCCGTTTCGTAACGCCGTGATCAAAAATGTAACCCAACTGTATCAACCGCCGTTTGACTTCCCCTCCCCGTCTCCCTAGAATCCCGCCATGGCTTCATCCTTCGTGCATCTTCACCTCCACACCCAGTTCAGCCTCCTCGACGGTGCCAATCAGATCGAACCCCTGGTTCGGCAAATCAAGTCGTTCAACCAACCGGCGGTCGCGATGACCGACCATGGCAACATGTTCGGCGCGGTCGAGTTTTATCGTAAGGCGAAAGAGGTAGGGGTCAAGCCGATCATCGGGTGTGAGGCCTACATGGCGTTGGGCAGCCGGCATGCCAAGAAGGACAGCGGGCTCGCCCATAATGACTATTACCACTTGATTCTCTTGGCAAGAAACCTCACCGGCTATCAAAACCTCATCAAGCTTGTCAGTAAAGGATATCTTGAAGGATTCTATTATAAGCCACGAATAGATAAGGAACTATTAAAGCTTCATCACGACGGGATCATCGCCCTTTCAGGCTGTCTGAGTGGAGAAATTCCCTATTTGATCGGTCAGAAAGATATGGATGGCGCGATGGCAGTGGCCGGCGAATTTCAAGAGATTTTCGGGAACGATCACTTCTACCTTGAGGTACAGGCCAACGGGCTTGACCACCAGCGAGTGGCAAATGCCGGCCTCATTGAGATCCATAAAAAGCTTGGAATCCCTCTGGCCGGCACGAACGATTGTCACTATCTGAAGAAGGAAGACTCGCGTCCCCACGAGCTCATGTTGTGTCTGCAGACCGGGAAGACAGTCAGCGACCCGAACCGGATGAAATTCGACACCGATGAGTTGTACGTCAAGTCGACAGAAGAAATCGCCCCGGCATTCGCGGAATTCCCCGACGCCGTGAACAACACCTGCCGCATCGCTGAGTATTGCGATCTCGACCTTCCACTGAACAAAACCTATCTCCCACAATATCGCATCCCGGAAGGATTCAAGGATCGTGAGTCGTATCTGGAATATCTCGCGGTGTCGGGATTGAAAGAGCGGCTCAAGGAACGGCCCAGCAATAAACCGTCCGCGCTCTATGAACAGCGGCTGCGCGAAGAGCTGATGGTCATCTGCTCGATGGGGTTTGCCGGCTATTTCCTCATTGTTTGGGACATCATTCGCTTTGCCCGATCACAGGGCATTCCAGTGGGACCAGGCCGCGGTTCCGCCGCCGGCAGTCTCGTCGCATACGCGTTGCGCATAACCGATCTCGATCCACTCGTTTATACTCTATTGTTCGAGCGTTTCTTGAATCCTGAGCGTGTCTCGCTCCCCGATATCGATATGGATTTTTGCATGGATCGCCGTGGGGAAGTGATCAATTATGTGGTGGAGAAATATGGCACCGACCATGTGGCTCAGATCATTACCTTTGGAACCCTCGGGGCCAAGGCCGCGATCCGCGACGTGGGGCGCGTGCTGGAAATGTCCTACGCCGACGCGGATAAAGTCGCCAAGCTCGTCCCCACTCAATTGAACATCACCCTCCAGCAAGCCCTGGAGACCGAGCCTCGCCTACGCGAGCTGGTGGAGACGGATCCCAAGGTCAAAGAGCTGATGGCCAACGCGCAGGCGCTCGAGGGGCTCGCCCGTCACGCCTCGACCCACGCTGCAGGCGTCGTCATCTCCGAAGGACCGCTGACCGATCATGTGCCTCTCTATAGGGGCGCCAATGACGAAGTCGTGACTCAATACTCGATGGGAGACGTCGAGAAAATCGGATTGGTCAAATTCGACTTTCTCGGACTCAAGACTCTCACAATGATTCGGCGCGCCGAAACCCTGATCAACGAAACGCATCCCACCGCGCCACCGCTGGTGATCGATCAAGTACCGTTTGATGACGCGGCCACGTTCGCGCTGCTGAGCTCTGGAAAGACAACGGGACTCTTCCAGTTGGAAAGCTCCGGTATGCGGGATCTGCTCACGGGACTGAAGCCGGACCGGTTCGAGGACATCATTGCCATTATCGCGCTGTATCGCCCTGGACCGATGGATCTGATCCCCGACTTCATCAAGCGAAAACAGGGCAAGGTGACGATTGCCTACGAGGTTCCGGAATTGGAATCGATCCTCAAGGATACCTATGGGGTCATCGTCTACCAGGAACAGGTCATGGCGATCGCCAACAAGGTGGCCGGCTTCTCGCTGGGCCAAGCCGATATTCTCCGTCGCGCGATGGGAAAGAAGAAACCCGAGGAAATGGAGAAGTTGCGTGTCAAGTTTATCGAAGGGGCGAAGCAGAAGAAGATTCCTGAGAAGAAGGCGGAAAAACTCTATGAGTTGATCCAAAAGTTCGCCGGATACGGCTTCAATAAATCGCACGCGGCGGCTTATGCGGTCGTCTGCTACCACACCGCCTATCTTAAATCCCACTACCCGACCGAATTTATGGCGGCCCTCATGACGACCGACATGGGCAACCAAGACAAGGTCGTCGGCTATTTCACGGAGTGCCGGGACCTCGGCATCAAAGTGCTTGGCCCGGATGTGAACGCCAGCCAAAAACATTTCGCCGTTGCTGAAGGGGCGATCCGGTTCGGATTGGCAGCCATCAAGAACGTCGGTGAGGGAGCGGTCGAATCGGTATTGGACGTACGCTCTCAGGCCGGCCCTTTCGGATCGTTCTTTGACTTCTGCCGGCGGGTCGATCTTCACAAAGTGAACAAGCGAATGCTGGAAGGATTGATTAAAGCCGGCGCCTTCGATTCTACCGGTGCCAAGCGGTCGCAACTCATGGCGGTGCTCGATCAGGCCATTGAGGAGGGCTCAGCCGCTCAACGGGAACGCGACCTCGGGCAAATCAGCATCTTCGGCGAAGAACTCAGCGGGCAGAGCGCATCGGCAACCTCGCTGACACCGCCGCTGCCATCGGTGCCGGAATGGGATCAGGCTCAGCGATTGAAGTATGAGCGGGAACTGACCGGGTTTTATATTTCCGCCCATCCTCTCACGCGCTACGAAGCGACGTTGGGTGCACTCTCCACCGCAACGACGGTTGGTTTAAAGGACTGCGCCGACGGCGCCGAGGTGAAGCTCTGCGGCATCATCGCGTCGGTCAAATCGATGCTCACCAAAAAGGGCGACCGGATGGCCTATCTCACCGTAGAAGACCTCCAGGGGACTGCCGAAGTGATCGTCTTTCCGGATTTGCTCAGGACTGCCGGTGAGCTGATCGTGGCAGAACGGATCGTCCGTGTCACCGGTACGATCGATCGCGGCGACAAGGGCACAAAGATTCGCGGCAGCAAGATTGAGCCGTTGACCGAGGTGCAGACACAGGTCATCAAACGGGTCCGTATTCGCCTCACCGATCAACCCGAGGTGCGTGCGCAGTTGCCTCGCTTGCTCGACGTCCTTCGACGGCATCCCGGCAGCACCACTATTTCGATGTTGTTTCAAACCGATGGGACGTTGGAAGCGGAAACGGCTCCCCTTCCCAACCTCACCGTCTCCGCGAGCGACCACTTTGTGTCTGATGTTGAAGAAGTGCTAGGCAAAGGGGCCCTATCTTTGCTATCTTAGAGGGTCAGCTCGGCTGATTCGTCGCGGTTGATTACCCGACAGGTGAAGCAGCGGTCTATGCGAGATTACCTCGAATTTGAAAAGCCGATCCGAGAGATCGAAGAGAAGATCGAAAAACTCTCCGCCGCTGCGACCAGCGGTAAATCCGCTTCCCAGAATGATACTCGCAAGCTTCGCACGAAACTCGCCCAAGTCGAGCACGAACTCTACAAGAACCTGACTCCCTGGCAACGAACTCAGCTGGCCCGCCATCCCCAACGCCCGAGCACCCTGGACTATATCAATGAGCTGACAAGAGACTTCCTCGAACTGCATGGGGATCGCGTGTTCGGAGATGATCGGGCCATTGTCGGAGGGTTTGCCCGATTCAACGACCGTCCCGTGATGATCATCGGTCATCAAAAAGGGAAAACGCTCAAGGAACGGATGCAGCGGAACTTCGGCATGCCCAATCCGGAGGGGTATCGGAAGGCCCTCCGTCTCATGAGGATGGCCGAGAAATTCAACCGCCCGATCATCACCTTTATCGATACGCCTGGCGCCTATCCTGGCATCGGCGCCGAGGAGCGAGGGCAAGCTGAAGCCATCGCCCGTAATCTGTTCGTCATGTCTCGACTGACTGTCCCGATTATCTCCATCATCATCGGTGAAGGCGGGAGCGGAGGAGCGTTAGCCCTCGGCGTAGCGGACCGCGTGCTCATGCTTGAGCATTCGATCTATTCGGTCATTTCACCGGAAGGATGCGCGGCGATCCTCTGGGACAGCCCGGAAAAAGTCCCCGACGCCGCTGCCGCGCTGAAAATGACCGCGAACGATCTTTTTGAACTCGGTGTGATCGACACTATTGTCCCCGAACCCCTGGGTGGCGCCCATCGCGAGCCGAGAGCCGTCTATGATCTCGTCGGAAAAGCGTTGACCAACCAACTGTTCGAGCTGCTCGAACTCGCCCCCCCACAACTCCTGACGCAGCGCGAACACAAATACCGCAAGATGGGGGCGGTTACCGGCCTTCTCCCGGTTCAAACATAATCCGACTCATTCCGTTGTTTCGCTCGTAAGCAGTCCGGTCTCGGCAAATCGTCGTTCGATCGCGGTAAGGATGTGTCCCGCTAGCATTGGCCGAAACGGATCGAGTTCTCCCGCTTCCAGATATCGACTCACAGTCCGCGGTAATTTCCTCCACCAGGCAAGAGCCGAGATTCGAGCCTGCTCGGCGGCGGATGATTCCACGCTGAGGATCCGTCGAATTTCTTGCTCAAAAAATCCCACGTGAACGATCTCATCTTCGAGAATCGAGGCAAGATCCGGTCGCAGCGGCAGAAGCAGTCGCGCAAATTCAAGCCCGAGCGACTCATACCCATAGATCTGAACAGCCAGGGCCGGCCATTGCCGGGGAACCGACGGAAGACGTTCTCTTTCACGAGGCTGGCGCCCGACCATCGTTTCGAATTGCGCCAGATGGTGCTGCTCATCCTCTTCATGTTTTCGCAGAAACGTGTAGACGTTCGGCGGAACGTCTTGCAGTTGAGCCGACCGCACGGTCCAAAGCGCCATGGCCTCGGCTTTGAGAAACCGTTCCAACAACGCCATTTCACATTCCGGTGGGAGCCGAATGGACGTAGTCACGTCAGACGCCATGACCGATTATGGTACGCAAAAGCGATCTCATTGTCCAAGCTCCCCACAGGGAAACGGCCGGGAGGGTTGACGGACCTCTCTCATCTGTGTACATCCTAACCGTATTGCCAGGCTCGATGATTTTTGAGAGACTACGCAGAACCACTCAGCGGACCAAGTGGAAACTCACGCATGAGGGTTTCAGCTTGGCTAACCATGAGGCGATACCCATGACACATCCCACCGTAACCCTATCTGTGGTCATCCAACGGGTTGGTCTTTGTTTGCTCGCCGCAGTGCTCCTGATGGAAACCGGCTGTGTCAGCCGGCGCACGTACGAACGGACGAAGGCCGAAACCGTGGAACAGACCCAAACCTTGGAATCGGTGCGAGAGGACGTCAGGGCACTGGATCAGCAGATTGCCGAACTGCAAGCCGCCAACCACCGCGAGGATGCAGCCGTAAGCGACTTGCGGATGGCTATTCAGCAGGAAGCAGATCAGCTGCCCATCATGAGGCAGCGGTCCGAAGAGAGGCTGTCATCTCTCAAGGTACAGGTCGCGACCTTGATGAATCAGAGTTGGCATCTCGCCCGAAAAATAGCGGACATGAGGCAAGAACGTGCCTCGTTGCAAACCTTGGTCGCTCAATACAAGGAAGAAATGGAGGCAACTCCATCTCCTTTGCTGGCTGCCGCCGACCTGAACCAACCGGCAATGGCTCAAGCCACCGTCACGGATGCTTCCGTATCTTCCGTTCCGCTCGGTGAAAGTGAACTCACGCAGATCGCACAAGCCGCTCCGGCTGCTTCCAGTCTTACTCCTGTCAAGCCGGCGGTCTCTTCACCTCCGGTCAATATTGAACCGTCTACGGATACCTCGTGGATCGGCGTAATCGCCAACTGGTTTTCCATGATCTGGAATTGGCTGTTTGGTTAACTTACGCGTTCTTGAAAGACCGCGCCTCTCCTCAGCCGCGCTGCGAAGTTCTTGCTGTGCTCCATTCGGCCGCGGCAGAGCCGACGAGACGCCCGGTAGCCAGACATCCCGTGAGCAGATATCCACCCGTCGGTGCTTCCCAGTCCAGCATTTCTCCCGCGCAAAACACTCCAGGGAATGAACGAAGCATCAATCTCACATCAAGGGCGCCAAAAGAGACACCACCGGCCGTGCTGATGGCCTCTTCCAGCGGTCGAGGCGCAAGACATCTTACCGGCAACGATTTGATCGCCGCAGCCAAGCGAATGGGATTTGCCAACACTTCCTTCGGCACGACCTCGCGCAACAGCCCAGCCTTGACACCGGCGATTCCGGCATGACGGGCGAGATGCGTTGCAATCGTGCGTTTGCCCCGCGACCTTGAAAGCTCCTCAGTGAGTCGCTCCAGCGAGCGATCCGGTGCCAGGTCAAGCCATACAGTCGCGGTGCCTGCTGTTGCGATCACCTCGCGGACGGCAGCTGAAATCAAATAAATCAAGCCCCCCTCGATTCCATTCTCTGTAATCAGAAAGTCGCCCATCCGGCGAATCACGGAACTATCGGTGGCCTTCACAACGATGCCGACCGTCTTCACCGGATGTCCGGCAAATCGCGCGCGAAAATGGTCGGTCCATCGGACATCAAAGCCGCAATTTGCCGGCTTCAGCGGCGCGATCGGAACCGCTCGTTCGGATAGGATGCGCACCCATGACCCATCGGAGCCGAATGTCGGCCAACTTCCTCCGCCTAACGCAAGCACCACCGCATCGGCGTCGACGTAAACAGGTCCTTGTGGGGAGATGAAAAGCAGCGCTCCTTCTTGACTCCATCCACACCATCGATGTCGAACAAAAAACCGAACGCCTGCCTGCTTCAACCGGCGCAGCCAAGCGCGCAAGAGCGGAGCCGCTTTCAAATCAGTCGGAAAAATACGTCCGGAAGTGCCGACGAATGTTTCGACCCCTAAGTGACGAGCCCACGCTCGTACCGCAACGGGAGGGAACAGGAGAACGGCGCGTTCAATGTCAGGACGATGAGAGCCATAGCGCGAGAGAAACGGCTCGATCGATTCAGAATGCGTCAGATTCAGACCGCCCTTTCCTGCCAGCAGGAATTTTCTCCCAAGCGACGGCATGGCATCAAAGAGCTGAACGTGTGCGCCTGCTGCAACCGCCGCTTCTGCCGCCATCAGCCCGGCGGGACCACCGCCGACTATGACCACTGTTCCCATCAACATCCTCACGATTCATGACGAGATGTACTCACTTGTGTACACATACTACAACCCAGAGAGATATCTCGACGCGATCCATCGACGTATGAAACTCACTACGTTAGTACAGTCTATCCCGAGAGACGACGCTGTGAACTCGTAACAATCTCAGACAAATCGCATTCCGTTCTTCCGGTCCGTTTCTTGCCAATACACCACGCCTGACAAAGCGATGGCCATCGCTCTTACACATTCTTCATCCTTCCGTCTGGCCATTTTGATTGGCTCAGAACAGAAATCTGGAGGAACCCAATGCGCGTTCGAGCGACCTGTTGTATTGCACTCGGCCTCGCCGGCTTATTGTCCAGCAATGCGGAACAAGCCATGGCAGCCGAGGACATATCAAGAAGAAATAACTTGCATGTGACGAGACCTAACGTCCCCCGTCATCCGGATGATTCATTCAGCCGCATGTTTTCCGGGCTACTACCCTATGCACCGCCGTCCGATGAAGCCCGAAAGCAGGCCCAAAGGCTTGGCGAGAAGGGAGGCATTCTCGATGCGAAGGACAATTTGAGCGATCCGGTCCAATCGATTCTGAATCCCGCCGTCTTCAGTCCGAACAATCCTGATAATACAAGTAATACAGGCATGACGGCCGGCGTCACGTTTTTTGGCCAGTTCTTGGACCATGATCTTACCCTGGCTTTAAAAGCACCGATAGATGAACAAACCCACCCGAGGCGAACGACGAATTTTCGTACCGCTGAGTTCGATCTCGATAGTGTATACGGGAACGGACCGGACAGGTCTCCCGAGCTGTATGATACACGCTCCGGAGACATCAAATTCAAAGTTGAAATCATGCCCGGGTCGGAGGCAGTGTCTCGAAAGGGCGCGGTGCGATACGATCTTCCACGCGATCCTTCCAACAACGCCATCATTGCGGACTTCCGGAATGATGAGAATATCATCCTCAGCCAATTTCATCTGGCCATGTTGAAATTTCATAATGCCGTGACGGATCACGTCCGGAAGGATCCGGCATTCGCCAACCGTTCCGCCAAGGACGTCTTCAACGAGGCACAGCGTCAAGTGCGGTGGCACTACCAGTGGATCATCCTCAACGAGTTCTTGCCGACGACGATCGGGCAAGACCGCGTCAATGAGATCCTGCGGAACGGTCCACGTTTTTACGATGTAAACGATCGCAGTCAAGACGGCTTGTTCCGAAATGCGGTTCGTGAGCCGTTGATTCCGGTGGAATTCGCCGTGGCGGCATACCGGTTCGGCCATTCCCAAGTGAGGCCCAGCTACCGGGTGAACTTCGGTCCGGCTCCCGGCAGCGAGTTTTTCACCTTCATCTTCGATGACTCGGCAGAGCCACATGCGACCGATCCCAACGACATGCGGGGCGGCAAGCGGGCGGCGCGCCGGTTCGTCGACTGGCAGACGTTCTTCAATTTCGGTGACGGGAACGTGCGCCCCAACAAGGAGATCGACAGCAAGCTCTCATCTCCTTTGATGCACCTGCTCGGATCGCGCGGACCGGCGCCTGGCATGCCGAATGACGGTATCCAGTCGCTGGCCTCCCGCAACCTCATGAGGCATGTCAACTTCGGCATTCCCTCGGGGCAAGCCATTGCACGTGTGATGAACGTCCGAGTCCTGAGTCAGGCGCAACTCTCAGAACTGGCTCCCTACGGGATGGACAAGAGCACGCCGCTCTGGTACTACATTTTGAAGGAAGCGGAAGTTCTCGAGAGTGGGAAGCGGCTGGGACCCGTCGGAAGCCGCATTGTCGGCGAAGTGTTCATCGGCTTATTACAAGCTGATAAAGATTCCTATCTGTCCGTAAACCGGAATTGGAAACCGACCCTGCCGTCCGCCGCACGCGGAGACTTCGAGATCACGGATCTTTTGAAGTTTGCCGGCGTGGTTCATCCGCTCAACTAGCTCCTCCCTTGCCTCGCTTCGAGGGGTACCTTCCTTCGGGAGGTACCTCTCGCGAAGCATCAGGCACGGCGGTCATCGCTTGCCGTGACGACTATCAGGATGAACCGCGGCGACTCTTTCCTTTCCGCCCAATGTGGCATTCGATTTCGCCTTGCGCCGCGCTCCCTCCGGAACATATCGGCGTTTACGTCGGAGTAATACCGCCTGATTCGTTAAAAGGCTCCGGAGCGCGACGGCCTGGTTGTGCCGCTCATCCTTGGCGGAATAGAGCAATGTGACGGGGCCTTTCTGCGTCTGTCTTTTAATCGTGGCGAGAAGTGCCGCTTTCTTTTTCAGTTCGGCGTGATAGCGGCCGCGGAATTCCGTCCATCTAACGGGATCATGGTCGAACCACTGGCGTAGAGCTGTGGAAGGACCGACATCAGGCATCCAGATATCAAGCTTTGCTTTAGCTTTTGAAACCCCTCGCGGCCACAGTCTATCGACCAGAACACGAAACCCATCGGTTTCTGCCGCCGGCTCATAAATACGCTTGATCAGGAATCTCATGGCGGTCGCAGGCAGGTGTCCTGTTAGAGACCGATGGTTTCGATTTGTCCAACCTCTTCCGACAGCAGGGTGAAGCGATCCGATAGCAGATCTTCCTTCATATGCTGAGGGTTCGTCGTGCCGGTCAAAGGCAACATACCGACCTGCATTGCAAATCGGAAAATGAGTTGAGCCAGTGTCACCTCGTACCGTGCCGCCATGGCTCGAATTTCTTGATCGGCAAATACTTCGCGATTCGCGGTCTGAAGCGAGAAGCCTTCATAAATGATGCGGTGTGTCCGGCAAATTTCCCGCACCTCTTTGTCCCAACCGAACGCGGCGTAACACCGGTTCTGGACCACCATCGGTTTGTGCTTGGCCTTCATGCAGAGCAAGGTCAGCTGGTCGGCCGTGACGTTGCTGATTCCGATCATTTTTGTCTTTCCCGACTCATAGAGGGATTCGATCGCCGCCCAAACTTCCCAATCCTCAGTTCCTAAGCCGCGCCGGGAATAAGGCCCGTGCAGCACGTACGAGTCGAGATAGTCGGTGTGGAGATGCGCCAAGGAACTGGCGAAGGACTGCTGCACCTGCGCGGTGATGGTCGCTCGCGCATCGTATGGAAGACGATGATCCTGGCCGTTGATCGGGGTGAACTTGGTCTGGAGGAACAGCCGTTCGCGGGTCATCCCGTGCTGAGCCAATTTCAGCAGTGCCTCCCCGACCCGCGCTTCATCGTAATGGACCAGCTGATTGGCCGTATCGATGGCGGTGAATCCGGCATTCACCGCTTGCAACACCAGCTCGGTCGTCGCCTCCTTTTTCCACGCCGTTCCGTACATGAAGGAAGGAACGGAAACTTGATTGTAGGTCGTCATGTTCATCATAAGAGTCTTCCCTTCTCTCCTTTCATAGCCCATTGCCGCGTCCATGTCCACTTCGTCGGCGCGATGATGACACCCCGCATGCCATCTGAACGATCTTTGCGTGACTAGGAACCAACCAGGGTTTCGCCGAGTGAATAGGCTTCGCTGGTTCTCGCTAGAATGCGAACAGACGACACACTGTTCAACATCTTTAGGAGTGGGGCACCATTGACTATGAAAACACAGAATTCCGCACCGGGACAGAATCAATCAGCCTGGCCACTGAGTGACCGACCGCAGACCTATCCTTCATTGACCGGGTCCGTCCATACCGATGTTTGCATTGTCGGTGGCGGCATGGCCGGAATAAGCGTGGCCTACATGCTCGCTCGGGAAGGCGTGTCGGTCGTCGTGCTGGAAGATGGCGAACTGGGAAGCGGAGAAACCGGACGGACGACCGCCCATCTGGCCAATGCCATAGACGATCGCTACACACATATCGAGCGTCTCCATGGCGAACAGGGAGCCCAGTTGACAGCCGCGAGCCACACCGCCGCTATCCGGCGAATCGAGCAAACGATTCAGGACGAGAAGATCGACTGCGACTGGTTGCGGGTGCCCGGGTATCTCGTGCTCTCGCCGGGTCAAGAACTCCAGGTTCTTCGTGAGGAAATGGAGGCCGCTCGCCGGGCTGGCCTCACCGACGTCACCTTGCTGGACAGAACACCGGTGGCCTCAGTGAGCCGGCCGTGTCTCCTGTTTCCGGAGCAAGGGCAGCTTCACCCATTGAAATACCTTCTCGGGCTCGCCGACGCCGTCACGAAGCGCGGAGGCCACATCTATACGCAGACTCATGCCGCCACGATAGAAGGAGGAGCGATCGCGCGCGTGCGGACCACCTCGGGAGGAATCGTCACGGCAACTTCTCTCATTGTGGCGACGAATACACCGGTGAACGATTGGGTCACGATGCACACGAAACAGGCGGCCTACCGGTCCTATGTCGTCGGATTTCGTATTCCTCGTCACAGCATCCCCGACGGGCTGTATTGGGATACGGAGGATCCCTATCACTATGTACGGCTCCAACCTTCCGACGAAAACGATGATCTCCTTCTCGTCGGGGGAGAAGACCATAAGACCGGCCAGGCCGATGACGCGGTCAATCGATATGCACGCCTGGTCGCATGGACCCACACCTGGTTTCCACAAGCCGGGTCGTTCACTTATACCTGGTCGGGACAGATCATGGAGTCGATTGATGGCCTCGCATTCATCGGCCGAAATCCAGGCGATCATCCCAATGTCTATATCGTCACGGGCGACTCCGGTATGGGCATGACGCATGGCACGATCGCGGGCATCCTGTTGACCGACTTGATTCGTGGCCGTAAGAACCCGTGGGCCGACTTGTACGATCCGGCACGGGTGCGGATTTCTGCGGGGATGGAATTTGCCCGCGAGAATGCCAACGTCGGCGCACAATTTGCGGATTGGGTGACGCCGGGTGGAGTGGGCTCAATTAGTGAGATTCGACCAGGACAAGGCGCGATTGTCCGCAGTGGATTGAGCAAACTGGCTGTCTATCGCGATAAGGAGGGACAGGTCCATCAGCGATCAGCGGTATGTCCACATCTCGGATGTCTCGTCCGATGGAATGAAAATGAAACGACATGGGACTGCCCCTGTCATGGATCACGATTCGACTGCTATGGAACCGTCCTCAATGGGCCGGCCAATACAAACCTCGCTCCCGTTGAGCCTATGTAGCTTCCGTCATGTTTCGCGATCAGTGATCAGCTCCTTCCCCCACTCGTCTTCCTATGGCCGAGTAGAATTGCTAGACTGCGCCCGCCGCGCCGGAACGCCGATTCGATGTATAACCGATCACACCTATCGATGAGCGAAGTTGACGGAGTTTGTGATCCTCAAGTTTGTTGGCGAAGGGAGCCATCGATGATCCATCTCAGACTCTTTGCATCGTGTGTCCTGACCCTGTTTATCAGTGCCTCGGCCATCGCCACCGCATCGGAACCTGCAGACCCTGAGTCGGCGATCCGCCGTATGGTTCGCGCCAACGCCGAAAAAGATCTGCCGACGCTCTCACGGCTGATGGCGCACGATGGCGATATCATCAGTTACGGAGTCGCCGGCCGTAAATATATCGGTTGGACGGAACTTGAGGAAGGCATGCGAGAGGAATTCCTCAACGCCCAGAAACTCGAGATTCCTATCCGTGAGCTCACAGTGTGGACGAAGGGAGATGTGGCTTGGTATGCGATGGAACTCGACTATATCCGCTATGTTGCCGATGGATCCGAACTCAAACGGACCGTGCTTCCGATGCGGGAGACAGGAGTACTCGAACGCCGCAACGGCAACTGGCAATTGTTGTCGTGGCATGAATCGTTTCGATCCGCCCAACTCGGCGGGCCGCCCGGTTCACCGTCCGCGGCGTCTTCGCAGCATCCAGCCGGCGGTTCACAAAGTTCTCCGGCACCTGACCTCAGCGGCGAATGGGAAATTCTGGAGGTCGAGGATGACAAACGCTACAAGGCGACATTGGACAAAAATGGAAACGGACCGTACACGCAACAGGGCGGTCGTTTCACCACCACGAAGATCGCCGATCGTCTCTGGCAGGGTACGTGGCGGCAGCCTGGGAATGACCGTGAAGGCGGTTTTGAAGTCCGGCTCTCAGCGGACGGTGCCCGCGCCATCGGGATGTGGTGGTACACGCGGGTCGGTACCCAGAACAACATTCCCCCGCGTGAGCATGGAGGGACGTATCAATGGAAACGGCTCACCCCGGCGACGAGCGTCCGATGACGCCGCGCATTTCGCGCGGAGACCGGTGAATCGAAGTCGAGTCGGTCACCACGCTTTCGGTTCATCTGTTACGAAACATTCTGTCAAGGCAGTGGCGGCCTCATGGCCGGAATTGATAAAGTGCGGCGATGGAGGCCGAAGAACATACCACGGTCACCGAGCTTCGGCTCAGCTACCGCTATATCAAGGAGCATCCCTGGGTCGTCACGGCCGTGAACGGCTTTCTGTCGGCCTACTTCATGGAACAGCCCGGTTTTCGCGTGCGGCGGCATTTTGACGAGCTGGAGTCCGGCATGCACGTCTGGATCTGCGAAGTGCCCTCTACCATGAAGATGACGACCCTGTTACGAAGGCTGCAGGCGGATATTCCACGTTGCCGATGCAGCCAGACCACGATACCCCCGACCGACCGCATCCAGTATGTCATCGATTCTCCGGAGAAGAACTGAGGTGTCAGGCTTGTGCAGATGCAACATTCTCCAAACCAAGTGCTCCGACGTCACCGGTGGAGTATAATACTCAATCATGAATCGTGTGCTGGTTCTCGGCGCCGGAAAGATCGGCTCTCTCATCGCCTGCCTTCTCAATCAACGCGGCTCCTACGAGGTCCATCTGGGGGACATCACCCTGGATGCGCCGAAACACTTAGTCGAAGACCTCGGTTTGGAGCGGGTGATTCCGTGCCTGCTCGATGTGAGGCATCCCGACGCCGTCGGCACCTATCTTTCAGCGCATCGATTTGACGCCATTCTTTCGAGCTTGCCCTATTTCTGCAATCCGACGGTCGCGGGCCTGGCCTTGACCCATCATCTGCATTACTTCGACCTCACGGAGGACGTCGAAGTGACAAATCAGATCAAGGTCTTGAGCACAGGAGCGGACCATGCCTTCATGCCGCAATGCGGTCTCGCGCCCGGCTTTATCAGTATCGTGGCGCATGACTTGATGACCCATTTTGAAACGTTGGATACGGTGAAAATGCGGGTGGGCGCCCTGCCGGTTCATCCCAGCAACGCCCTCAAATATTCACTCACGTGGTCGACCGATGGACTGATCAACGAATACGGCAATGTCTGCTATGGGATCGAAGAAGGCGAAAAAGTCCCGCTGCAACCGCTCGAAGGCTATGAAACAATCGAGCTGGACGGGCTGCTGTACGAGGCCTTCAATACGTCCGGAGGATTGGGGACCTTGGCCGACAGCTATGCCGGAAAAGTGCGCACGATGAATTACAAAACGCTCCGCTATCCCGGCCATTGTGAAAAAATCCACTTGCTGATGAAAGACCTCAAGCTGAACGAAGACCGCGACACGCTCAAACGCGTGCTCGAACATGCGATCCCTCAAACCCTGCAGGACGTCGTGCTGATCTATGCCTCGGTCACCGGAACCAAAGACGGCGGATTGTTCGAGGAGAATTACGCGAAGAAAATCTATCCGCAATGCATCAAGGGCAAACTCTGGTCGGCCATCCAAGTGACGACGGCCTCCAGCGTCTGTTGTGTCATGGACCTTGTCTTGAGGAATCCCTCGCAGTACCATGGATTCATCACCCAGGAATCCATTCTCTTGAAAGATTTCTTGAACAATGAATTGGGGGCCTGCTTCCGATGAGCACGATTCATCACTCTGCACTGCGGGACCTGGGCATCCAAGCGGTGAATTCCGGAGGAAGTACCGGCGGCGGCTGGTGGTCCGGCCGCAACGACGGGTCGCTCCTGCCGTCGATCAATCCGTCCACCGGCGAGCAGATCGCCGGGGTCTATCCGTGTTCGCATGAAGACTACCAGCGGATTGTGAAGGAATCCACCGAGGCGTTCCGCGCGTGGCGGATGGTTCCCGCGCCGAAACGCGGTGAAATGGTCCGACTGATCGGCCAAGCCTTACGCGAGAAGAAAGATCAATTGGGCACGCTCGTGTCGTTGGAAGTCGGCAAGATCAAGGCGGAGGGAGATGGGGAAGTCCAAGAAATGATCGACATGGCTGATTTTGCCGTCGGTCAGTCACGGATGCTCTACGGTGTGACCATGCAGTCCGAACGGCCGGCCCATCGGATGAGCGAGCAATGGCACCCGTTGGGGCCGATCGGTGTCATCACGGCGTTCAACTTTCCCGTGGCGGTGTGGGCCTGGAACGCCTTTGTGGCCGCCATCGCCGGCGACACCGTCATTTGGAAACCGTCGCCGAAAGCGCCGCTCTGCGCCGTCGCCGTGCAACAGATTTGTAACCGCGTCATGCAACAACAGGGGTATTCAGGAATTTTTTCGCTCTTCATCACCGATCAGCCGGCCCTTGCGGAGCAGATGGTGCAGGACGAGCGATTACCCCTCATTTCGTTTACGGGATCGGTGCCGGTCGGCCGACGAGTGGCGGCCATGGTCGGTCAGCGATTGGGCCGCACCCTCCTCGAGCTCAGCGGCAACAATGCCGTGATCGTCGATGAGACCGCCGACTTGGAGATGGCTGTGCGCGCGATCCTGTTCGGCGCCGTGGGAACCGCCGGTCAGCGTTGCACAACGACCAGACGTCTTCTTATCCATGAGTCGCGCTATGAGGAATTGGTCGGCAGGCTCGTGAAGGCGTACGCCCAAGTGCATATCGGAAATCCTCTGGAACCGGATGTGCTCATGGGTCCGCTTATCGATCACGTGGCGGTTGAAGGGTATCGGGCCGCGCTCGACGAGATCAAAAAAGAAGGCGGCGAGATTCTCTGTGGCGGACATGTCTTGAACCGGCCCGGCTACTTTGTCGAACCGGCGATCGTCAAAGCGAAAACCCAATGGCCTATCGTCCAGCGCGAGACTTTCGCGCCGATTCTCTACGTCATGACGTTTCAAACCATCGATGAAGCCATCAAGATGCACAATGACGTTCCGCAGGGGCTCTCGTCCGCCATGTTTTCGAACGACGTGCGTCGCGGCGAGCGCTTTCTCTCGGCGTCCGGCAGCGATTGCGGAATCGCCAATATCAACATTGGAACCTCCGGAGCCGAAATTGGAGGAGCGTTCGGCGGAGAAAAGGAAACAGGCGGGGGGCGTGAAGCGGGATCGGACTCCTGGAAAGCCTATATGCGCCGTCAGACCAACACCGTGAATTGGGGAACGGAACTGCCGCTGGCGCAAGGCATTAAGTTTGGCTCTTGAACGAGGTGCGATCATGGATCAGGGTCACGAGCTTGATCATTTGATGGAAACGATGGTGGCGGACTATATTCAACATAACCGGGCGGCCGGCGTCCTCAAAGCCATGTTGGATGATTCCGGCGTGGGGTTCTCGCCGGTCATCGACCACGTCACGATTCGAACACTGGATATCGACCGCGCAGCCGAAGCGTTCGTCAAGCTGGGATATGCATATGATGAGACCCTGCACTACGACGATTGGTACGCGAAGGTCTACCGAAAGCCCGGGTACCCTGCCCTCTTCGTCGACCAGGCTTATCCGGATGAACGAGGCAAGACCAGTATCATTCCCGGGTGGGTCAACGCATTCGGAGACAAGGTCTTTCATCATGTCGCCGTCCGTGTCGAAGACATCGACCAGGCCGTTGCTCGGCTGCGGCTAAAAGGTGTCGTATTTGCCGGCAATATCGTCGGCGGTTCGGGTGGGGTGCTCAGGCAAATTTTTTCAGCGCCGGAAACCGTCGGTGGAAAGCCTTTTTCCGTCTTAGAACTCGCCGAACGGCACCGGGGGTACCAAGGATTCCTGCCGCCTCAGGCCGACAGTCTCATGAAATCTTCCGCCGGCCGCTAAGCGGCATCGCGGGACGGCTCTCCCTACTCTCCCTCTGTCAACGCGTGGTCAATCCAGGCGAACGAACCGATTGGTCCGTTGTTGATGATGACGTCGATGGCCTTTCCTGCCCTCCGATCTTGACGTCTAATTGCAGGAACCACCGAAGGTAGCCTGCCGATCCGGCGTCCATCTGCCGCCGGCCATCGTACACCCGGTGTCTGTCGTTTGGCTTGAGAGTGCAGCTTGGGCCATCGCCTGTTCGGCTTCGATGCGATCGAACTCCTTCGCTATCCGTCTGATGTAAGCGGTCCGTTCGCCACTATTGTGAAACACTGCCCCGACTGGATCGGCGGGGCAGCGGAGGCCGCCGATAGCATTCCGTTCATGCTGATCTCGAAAGCCGATGCAGTTGCTATAGTCGCGGAGCCACTTGGCCCAATAAGCGCCTTTGGGATGGCCGAGCTTATCGGCTTTCTTGAACCATTCGATCGCGATCGCGCGGTTTTGTGGTACGGACATCCCGAACTCGTACATGCGGCCCACCGCGAAGGCGGAGTCCTTGAATTTCTCAGCCCCCTTGAAGTACAGGCGGAACGCCTCGGCCCAATCTTCTGGAACACCCTTTCCAAGTTCATAGAGAAGTCCCAGTGTTTTTTGGCCGATGGGGTTACCTTGATCGGCAGATTTGCGATACCACGCTGCGGCTTGGCGCTCGTCTCTTGGAACGCCGTCTCCGAACTCGTACAGTTGTCCTATGGCCAATTGACAATCGTCGTTCCCCATGTCCGCGCATTGGCGATAGAACTTGGCCGCCTTTTCGAACTGCTTCTGTTTGTACAAACGATAGGCCTCCGCCTTGAGCGTCATACCAGGTCGCGTGTCATTGCGATCCTGCTCGCGTTTCTGAATAAAGACAGGAGCCGCCTTGTCACCCATCTCGACCGCCTTCTTCAAGAGCTCGTTCGCTTTCGCTTCATCGTGTGGAACGCCCGTACCGAGATGGTACAGATTGGCCAGACGCCTCGCCGCGGCAGCATTGCCGTTATCAACTCCCTTCTGATACCACTTGGCCGCAGACGCCGCATCCTCCTTCACGCCGGTCCCTTGCTCATAGAGAATTCCCAGCACAAGCGGCGCTCGTGTGTGACCCGCATTGGCAGCCTGTTCTAACCAGGGAATCGCATTGTGATATTCCCTCGACACATACAACTTGATCGCGCCCGCACAGAACATGGACTGTACATGGCCCGACTTGGCTTTGGCGACATGCCCTGTGAGCGCGATACCGGCGGGTGCCTTATGGAGGCATTCTGTATCGAGAAAGCTCTCGGCAGCAAGAGATCGTTCGGCAAACACTCCGATGAGCACGGTTGCGAGCAGCAGCTCCCCTGAGACTCTCACCACCCGGGGCCACAGGCAGGATATGCGCCGGATTGAGACACGCGATCTCCTGTGCGTGGTCATGGGACCTCCCAAGACGGAATGGGCCGTTAGGCTACTGCTGCCAGTGTTACGTGTCAATCCAGTGCCCGCGCCCTCCATTCATGGTTGTGTGCCATGCGAAGTGTCTCGATTCGAATCATCTCAACAGAGGAAAAGGCGAAGGGCGTTTCGCTGGACACAAACGGGGGCACAACGACACCTGGTCGATTGCCTGGGCTTCACGGCGCATCGCACTGACCGATCGGAAGTTAACCCATATCGCGGAGAGTATGATCGGGGTTTCGGTCGCGCGCGATGGTTTTCATGAGCTGATCGCCGAACAGGACGACGACACGGTCACGCTGGTCCTTCACCACCATCGACGCTGACGGCGGCTTGAAGGTCGCAAGGTCCCCATCCAGCCAGGCGCTGCACGTAAACGGCAGAGCGTCCAACACGGTTTCAACCCGATACTCATAGCGCAGTCGATACTGAAGCACATCGAACTGTAACCGGCCGACCGCCGCAATCAACGCTTCATCATGGAGACTGCGCATGATCTGGACGGTGCCCTCTTGCGCCATCTGCGACAAGCCCTTGTCGAACGCCTTGCGCTTGCCGACATCCGTCGGTCTAAGACGCGCAAAGATCTCCGGCTGGAACTGCGGCAGCGGTTTGAAATTGAAGCCGCCGGTCGCGGAAACCGTATCACCGATGGCAAAGACGCCGGGGTTGATGATCCCGATGATATCGCCCGGATAGGCTTCTTCCACCGTGCTGCGTTCCTGAGCCACCAGGCTGTGCGGTCTCGCCAGACGAATGTCGCGGCCGAGCCGATGATGTTTCACCACCATATCCCGTTCAAAACGTCCGGAACAGACCCGAAGAAATGCCGTGCTGTCACGATGCTTGGGGTTCATATTGGCTTGCAGCTTGAAGACATAGGCGCTGAACGGCATCTCGATAGGATCAACCGAGAGCTCGGTTCCATCGTCGCGGTCCGCAGACCGCGCGCCGGGACTGGGTGCCAAGTCCACGAATGCGTCGAGAAAGGTTTCGATCCCAAAATTCGTGAGCGCCGACGCGAAAAAGACCGGCGTGACTTCCCCGCGGAGAAACTGCTCCCGCGTGAAGGGGTTGCCGGCGATATCCAAAAGCTCAAGATCATGTTGAACTTGCGCCATCGTCTCTTGGGATACCCGGCCGTTTGAGTGCAGCTCGGCCAGCGGCAGGATGTTCGTGTCCACTTTGGTCGCTCCACCGTGCATCGTCTTGCTGAACAACTGCACCCGGCTGTCCTCGCGGGTCACAATACCGACGAAATCGCTGCCCGACCCGATCGGCCAATTGACGGCGCTGGCGTGAATGTCCAGCGCCTGCTCCACCTCCGTCATCAGGTCCAGCGGAGGGCGCCCCGGCAAATCCATCTTGTTGATCAAGGTCAAGACCGGAATTTTCCGCAAGCGACACACGGCAAAGAGTTTGCGCGTCTGAGTTTCAACCCCTTTGGCCGCATCGATCACCATGATGGCGCTGTCCGCCGCCGTCAGCGTGCGGTAGGTATCTTCAGAAAAATCCTGGTGGCCGGGCGTGTCGAGCAGGTTGATCACGGCTCCTTTGTAGGGAAACTGCATGGCAGACGCCGTGATCGAAATGCCACGCTCCTGCTCCATTCCCATCCAATCCGATGCGGTGGCCTTCCCGCCCTTTCGCCCGCGCACCATCCCGGCGGTTCGGATCAGGCCGGAATAGAGAAGAAATTTTTCCGTCAAGGTCGTCTTGCCCGCATCCGGGTGGCTGATGATGGCGAAGGTTCGCCTTCGCCCGGTGGCGGCGGTCAGTTCGCCCTGTAGCGTGGCCTCAGTCGTCATGGTCGAGCAGCATACCACATCAAGTTTGGAAGGAGAGCGTTTTACGAGGCCGAAGACTCTATGGGATATTCATGACCGGCTCGCTCCAAGGCGCGGCGGACGGCCCCAAGGACCGCCGGCGTATCGGAATGCGGGAGCACCGCCGGCTCAGGAGCGGCGCGAAGCTTGGCGATCACGTGTTCGCTCTCACCACCTACCAACTTGTCGCACACCTCGTACAATCCTCCCGGCCCTTCCTCAATGACATTGTGTTTCATCAAGATCGTCTGCAGCGTGGCGATGATACCGGCCGTGGGAGTCGGCATGAGCAGAGCCACGATCGCTCCGTGGTCCAGACGGAGTTGTCCAGCAATCGAAAGCGGTTCCCCGCCACCGAGCCGCTGAGCCGCCGGCAGGAGGATCTTTTCTTCCATGCCGATGTGACGCAGCAGCCCGGCTCTAAACTGATCATACGCTCCTTGCTTCACGCGCCCCGTGGACAAAACGGCCGATTGAAGCAGCGCCTCCAATCGTCGGTGATCGTCCATCAGAAAACGGGTCACAGGTCCGGCCGAGGTCGCTTCATTGAATGGCATCTCTTGTCTCCGCCGACCAACCACCGCGGAAAATAGGGGAAGCCTCGGGTCGTCACGTATGGGAAATATCCATGAACGATTCCGACAAAAAACACAAGATGTCGAAGGGCCTACAGAACGCGATCAGGTCACGCGGATACAGGGCAGCCATCGATTCCCGGTTTGAGTTCTGGTGGATAAGCGCACCTCGATACACGCTCGCCGCTAATGTGCTCTCTGCGAGGTCTGTGAAACATCCGACTCTCCGCTGAAGAGCTTGGTGATCAATCGACCGAGGAACGCGGAAAATCCCACAACGATCAGCCCGATGACTGCGACAACTCCGATGCTGGACCAATGATCGAACATGGTTACCCCTGTAGGCCTTGCAGGAGGACCGCTGCTACCTGGCATTGTACCCTGTTTGTATGGAAACGTGTTTCAGTTCCAGCGGGCTTGTAGATAAACCATCACGGCGGCGGCGAAGAGGATGGTGAAGGCGCCGAAGCATGAGGCTGTGAATGAAAAAGGACCGTACGGCTGAAATCGTGATCGTCGGGTTTGAGGGAACCGCATAAGGCAGAATGTCGTGAACGACGCCCCTGCCCCAATTAACGCCAGTAGAATTTGGTCGGAATCCATCGGGCCGACATACTCCCCTGTTTACGTAAGCAGATAAGCGAGTCCCGCAGCCCCGACGAACAGGAAAATCAGCCAGCGAAGCAACCCCTCTCTCGCATCAACTTGAGCTTTGAGTATGTGGCTTCTTAGTGTGGGTTGAGCCCGCAGATAGGCATGGACTTGATCCTCGGCCTCTTTCAATCCGAGGTTCTGTTCCACCCGAACCAGCTTGACGGCATCGACGATCCGACCCCGCCACAGGGCGGTCACCGCAGCATGCGGGAGGGCGCGGCACGAGGGAGGATCCGCCGATACATCCGTGATCGCAGGCTGTAAAGATGAGAGAGGCATAGGCTGGAGAACAGCCTATCACCCTTAGACGGACCA
The DNA here is from genome assembly GCA_024760525.1 of Nitrospira sp. Classification (NCBI taxonomy): domain Bacteria; kingdom Pseudomonadati; phylum Nitrospirota; class Nitrospiria; order Nitrospirales; family Nitrospiraceae; genus Nitrospira; species Nitrospira sp. The sequence continues at coordinate 2,034,411 of CP060499.1, read as the reverse complement.
TCGAAATAAAACCGCAGATTCCCCTTCCTCACGCGCCTGATCGATTTTCATCTCTTGCTTTGTGTTTTCAATGACCGGTCATAGAATGCTCGGATATCATGCGTATGCGTCGATTGATTGCGGGCGTACTGGTCACCGTGGCGGCGAGCGCATGGGGTACTGTGGGTTTCGCCCAGACAACCAGGGTCAAGAACGAGCTCGTCGGGCCTGTGCGTAGCGTCACGATCAAAAAGGTCGGCTATTCCGCGACGGAAACCTACGATCGGGCCGGCCGTCTTGTCGAGACCTTCATCGATCTGACCCACGCGAATACTTCCACCTATTCCTTGTTCCAGTACGATAAGGAAGGCCATCTTCAGGAAGAACTCGCGCTCGACCCCAGCGGAAGACTCATGCAACGAAAGCGGGTCGTGTATGTACAAGACACGGAGGGGCGAGACACCGCGTCTGTGGCGGTCTCAGATGATGGTCATTTTCAGCATGCCGAGTTTTTTCTGTACGATCACCGAGGTCATCTCTGGGAGCAGTTGTGGGTCAACAGTACCACGGCTTACAAGAGCCTGTTCGACGTATTCGGGCGCCGCATTTATTCCGCCCGCTACAGCAAGGGAGCATTATTCAGCGAACTAAAACACCAGTACGACGAGCGGGGACGATTACAAGAACTCGTCAGCTACGGCCCGCAAGGTGTCGTCACCGGTCGTGTGACGAACGCCTACGACACCGATGGACGGCGCGCGCAAGCCACTACCGAGATATTCAGCGAGGGCCAGAGACGAACATGGATCACGACGTATGAATACGACGATATGGGAAACTGGATCAAAGAAACGACCGCAGAACACTCCCCCGCATCACACACCGCTGCCGCTTCCACCGTTCCAATCGTGCAAGAGCGCGCGATCGACTACTACGCCATTGCCGAGAACAAGGTCCAATAACTGCTGCGTTCCGATCGCGCTGCACTACACAGCTCGCGTGACCTGGATCGGAAGCCTCACCTTTGCTGCTTTTGATTTTGCCGGATCAACGCGTCCCGCATGGTTAACCGGACAGAGGAAATCATGCGCCACAGGCGCTTGGATTCGTATAGCGCATTTGATCCGGTCACCGCAGGAAGTTTTCCCTGTTCAGGATGGTCGCTTACACGGCGGATGGGGCCTGCATCTTACGAGATGCGAAGGTCTAACGGGAAGGAGTGACAGCATGTTCTCGTTGATGACGGAACGCGGAGACCGCGATCGTTTTCTCGATGCCGGTAAGACCAGGAACTTTCGAAGCAGCCCACTCGAACTCACTCACGCTCACGTTCTTATGACGATGCAGTCTTTGAACAAACGGTCCCCAGAGTGGCTCGAAATAGTCAAACCACCAGCCTGGAGGCGCGCAACCCAGCCGGTACTCGTCTTGAGGCATATGACTCTCGTGCTTCGAGACGCGATTATCTGATACAAGGCGCAGCAATTCGGCAGACCTCAAAAAAGAAACAATCACTCAGCCGATTCTGAGTTATCCACTGATTCCCCAGCCAGCAACACAGCCCGTCACATCGTATTCAGTGAGCAGCAATTCGGGTGCCATGATGTAAATACATTTATTTCCAAGTAGTTTGTGAAATGCATGCACGGGGCAGGCGACGTGAAGTGTGGAAGATCTCTACTATTGTACCATTATAGAACACCGATCTTGGCCCGATAAAAGTTCGCTGATATCGGCTCAACCAAAACTCGGCAAGACAATTCATCCAATTGCCAATGTTTTTTAGGGTCCCTCTCCTGATGAAGCGGATTTTGAAGGAGATGGGAATTCTGGTTTCGTTTCGATCTGTTCTAAAATTGGACAGTCGGCAAGCGATCTGCCGTACCGACGGAACACCAATTTTCATATGGTTTCTTGTTCAACACCACATGGAATACGAACGCATGTTGGAACATGCGCACATCTTGCGGCAGGGCTTCTCGCACAACATGTTTCAAAATGAAACAGTCCTGCAAGACCGCGTGACTTCCTGTGACGAATTGGTCGATTAATGCCCCGATTCAAGGGGAGCGCCCGCGGGTGCATATTGAGGCAGCCCAGCGTCACTCTCTTGCGTGGTAGGTCTCGCGACTCTCGTACGTCCGGTATTGCTCACGGACGATGATCGTGTGGCGGCAGGAACCAGTTTTTCGAGCCCATAGGTGCGCAGTTTCCGGTACAGAGTCGAGCGACTCACCTCCAGGTCGCGCGCGATCCGGGTCAAATTGCCGCGATGGACGCTGATCGCCCGCACAAGCAACTCCACCTCGATTCGGCGGTGAGCCGTACGCAATGAATCGAGCGCATCTTTTCCTTCCCGTTGAAGAACCTCCGGGGTCAGATCCAAATCCCGCGGCGTAATCTCGTCTCCCTCTCCCATGACCACGGCCCGCCGGACTCGATTGCTGAGCTCACGCACGTTGCCGGGCCAGGCATGGGCGCGCATTGCGTCGATGGCCTGGGCTGAATAACCACGGATCGACTTACGATAGATCGCCGCGGCCCGCTTGAGAAAGACCATGGCCATGAGGAGCAAGTCCTCTCCTCGGTCCCGAAGCGGCGGGAGATGAATATGCAGCACGCCGAGCCGATAATAGAGGTCCTCCCGAAAGCGATTCTGATCGATGGCGGCCTTTAGATCGACATTGGTCGCGGCAATGATTCGGGCATCGACGCGGAGCGTCTCCTGGCCCCCGACCCGCTCAAACGTGCCTCCCTGCAGAAACCGAAGCAGCTTGACCTGCAAGGCGGGTAACAAATCACCGACCTCATCCAGAAACAAGGTGCCGCCGGCCGCCGTTTCCAGTTTGCCTCTCTTTTGCTGCACGGCCCCCGTAAAGGCCCCGCGTTCATGGCCGAAGAGTTCGGATTCTAGTAACGTTTCCGGGATGGCTCCGCAATTGATCGGCACGAACGGCCCGTGTTTTCGTTGGCTGCGGGTGTGAATAGCTTGGGCGCTCAGTTCCTTGCCTGTCCCGGTCTCACCGGTCAACAGCACGGGCATCTCGGTGGCCGATACTTTACGGATCAGATCAAAGACGGCGCAGATCGCCGGACTCGTGCCTATCATTTCTTCGCGCTCTTCCACCCGCGTCCCTCCAACCACGTTCTAGAAACCGAAGCGCATAAATGAGATGCTCGGCACAATACTTATGGTTTCAAGATCCAAGATAACCCGGAGTTCAATACACGAAATTCCTCATCCTTACGCACACACTCCTGCCACTGCGTTGGATGGAAGACCTTGCTCGAAATAGTGCACTACATTGCCCTACTCATACGGCTCTATCTTCTAGCATACATGGGTATTACGGCTCTATCCCGAATACCACACATTTTGAGATTGTTTAGAATCTTCACAAAATCACATGATTCAACAGGATGGTTGCGATAGGACTCTTACACAAATAGCACTATATGCATCTGATAGGTAGTGCCTAACGGGCCTAGCAGTTTTTATAGTATAGATTCTTTCAGCTCTATACGCATATCAGGATACTCGTCTCGCCACCAGCTCATTACCGACTTAGAGGACGGTGGGAGACATTGATTCACGTGTTCCCTGTAGCCGATGATGCGGGGACTATTGAAATCGGCATCTCCACTGGAGAAACCGCTTTCCAACCGCGCGGCAGACCCGCTATCCTGCCGATTCACTTTTTTGCTTGGAGAATCGCATGTTCGATTGGATGACCAATTCCGAGATGTGGATCGCCCTTGGCACGCTGACCGCCCTCGAAATTGTCCTTGGGATCGACAACATCATCTTTATCTCCGTTCTCGTCGCCCGGCTTCCCCAGGAGCAACGAGACTTGGCGCGCCGTGTCGGACTGGGACTTGCGATGATCGCTCGATTGGGCTTGTTATTCTCGATTTCTTTGATGATGGGACTGACGGCTCCCCTGTTCACCGCGCTGAATCAAGCGATTTCTGGACGAGATCTCATCCTCATCCTCGGCGGACTGTTCCTGCTCGCCAAGGCGACGCATGAGATTCATGAGAGCTTGGAAGGCACCGATGAACACGAGACTTCCTCGGCTCCGACCGGGTTGGGAATGATGTTGTTTCAGATTACGCTGCTGGATATCGTCTTCTCGTTGGATTCCGTCATCACGGCCGTCGGCCTGGTGAATGAAGTTTCCGTGATGGCCATCGCGATCATCGGAGCCGTGGTCGTCATGATGTTTGCCGCGCGGCCGATCGGCGAATTCGTCGATGCTCATCCCACGATCAAGATCCTCGCCCTCTCGTTCCTCATTTTGGTCGGAGTGACACTGATGGTGGAAGGATTCGACGTGCACGTGCCGAAAGGGTACATTTACTTCGCGATGGCCTTTTCAGTCGCCGTTGAGATGATCAACCTGCGAATCCGCGCGCGCCCTGCATCACCCCGCAAACTGCATAACAGATACTCGCGCGGCAACACGGCCTCCTCCGTTCAAGACCACTGATACGGAACTCATGCCGCCGGTCGAACGGACCGAGCGTCAAGGGGAACTTCGGGCCGACAACGGTGTCGCCAGCTGCTCGAGCGACCGGCCCTCCGCATTCACCCCCAGCCACAGCTCAATCGCGGCGCCGACCAGCATCATGCCGCCGCCCAAGAGATAGCCGAAAAACACGCTCGTGGCCGATGACTCGACGAGCATCCCATAAAGCCACGGCGCGGCCACGCCGGCCCCTTGCGCGACGATGAAGAAGAAGGCGATCGCCATCGCGCGGATCTCCATCGGAAACACCTCGCTCACCGTCAGATAGGCGGCGCTGGCCCCGGCCGACGCAAAAAAGAAAATCGACGACCAAATCATCATGTGCGTGGCAAGCGTCAGAGACTCCATCCAAAATAAATAGCCCGTCAGGCCCAGAAGGATGCCGGCAATGCCGTAGGTGAGGCTGATCATCGTCTTGCGGCCGACCGTATCGAACAACCGCCCCAACAGCAACGGCCCCATGAAATTGCCGAGCGCGAAGGGAAGAATGTAGAAGCCGATGTCGCTGCTGAGCACGCCGTAGTATTTGGTCAGCACAAGCGGATAGGTAAACGATACCGCGTTGTACATGAACGATTGAGTGACCATCAGCCCTATGCCCAAGGCCGTCCGCCGCGGATATGACCGGAAGAGTTCCCGGGCCACCGTCCCGATCGTCGCATGAGGACGAGTCCGGAGCGTAATCGAGCCCTGCGGCTCTGACAGCGCTGTTCGTCGATTCTGTGTCACGTGCCGTTCGATCTGGGACACAGTGGCCTCCGCCTCCTGAATCCGGCCGTGGGTCATCAGCCAGCGCGGGCTTTCCGGAATGAGGCGCCGCACCATGATGATGGCCACCCCCAGCACGGCGCCGAAGACAAAGCACAGCCGCCAGCCGATGGATTCAGGAAAGATCGCCGGATTCAGCAACAGCAGCGTCAGCAACGCGCCCGCCGCCGCGCCCAGCCACCAGGTCCCGTTGATCGCCAAATCGGTATGGCCTCGATTTCGGGCGGGAATCAATTCGTCGATCGCCGAATTGATGGCGGCGTACTCGCCGCCGATGCCGGCCCCGGTCAAAAACCGGAAGAACATAAAGCTCATGAGGTCCCACGAGAAGGCCGTCAGCACCGTCGCCGCCAGATAGAGCGCCAGCGTGATCATGAACCATTTTTTTCTGCCTTGCCGATCGGTGAGATACGAAAAAATCAACGCGCCGACGACTGACCCGGCCAAATAGGCGGAAGCCGTGAGTCCTACTTCCGATTGCGTGAGATGTAACGCGTCGGGATGAGTCAGCATCGGACCGAGAGCAGCGACGATGGACACTTCAAGCCCATCGAGCAACCAGGTGACTCCCAGCGCTCCGACAACCAGCCAGTGCCAGCGCGACCAGGGCAATCGATCCATTCGTTGAGGGATATTCGTCGTGATCGGGGGATCGGGATGGACAGGCATTCATCCTCGTCGCAGGACAATCGGCGGGAATATCCGACGGGAGCTCCCTACCAGCCCAATTGCCAGCTCTGGCCGTCCCGTTCCACGAGAGCATCCGCTTCTTTGGGCCCCCAAGATCCGGCCGTGTAAAAATGCACGGGCCGGGGGCCCGCCAAGACCGGGTCGTAGAGTCGCCAGGCCGTTTCCGTGAAGTCCGCCGTGACGAACAACGTTTGGTCGCCGATCATCACATCTCGCAACAGCGTCTCATAGGCTTCCGGGAGTTCGCCGCCGAATGCCTGGCCATAGTCAAACCGCAACGCGCGATCGGTGAACTTGAACGGCCGTCCCGGAGTTTTCACGGAGAAACAGAGAGAGAATCCTTCACTCGGCTGGAGGGTGATCAGCAGCTTGTTGGGGTTCAGACTGCCCGGCTCCAATGATCGGAAGACTTGAATGGGAGCCGGACGAAAGGTGACGGCCACTTGCGTGATTTTGCGCGGAAGCCGTTTGCCGGTTCTCAGAAAAAACGGCACGCCTCTCCAGCGCCAATTGTGGATCTCCAACTTCAACGCCACATAGGTATCGGTTGTGGAATCCGGAGACACACCCGGTTCTTCCCGGTATCCCGAAATCCGCTGGCCGGCGACGTTCCACTCGGTGTATTGCCCGAAGATCACGTCTTGAGGATTGATCGGCTGAATGGAGCGCAAGACTTTGAGTTTTTCGGCTTGGATCTCGGACGCTTCGAAGGAAGTCGGCACCTCCATCCCAACGACGGTCAATAGTTGCGTTAAATGATTCTGCACCATGTCGCGAAGCGCGCCGGCTTCCTGATAATAGGCTCCTCGATGCTCGACCCCGAGATCTTCGGCAACGGTGATTTCCACACTTTCGACCGTATCCCGATTCCACAGCGATTCGAAAATGGGATTGGCAAAACGGAAGGCCAGCAAGTTTTGTACGGTCTCCTTGCCCAAGTAATGGTCGATGCGATAAATCTGCGCTTCGTCGAGGTGGCGATGCAGGAGGGTATTGAGCGCGCGCGCCGAACGAAAATCGTGACCGAACGGCTTTTCAAAGACCACACGCACCCATCCATGACTTTTGAGCAACCCGGTTTGATCGAGCAGCTCCAGGGTCGAAGGGACGATCGTCGGAGGAAGCGCCAGATAGAAAATCCGATTTTGAGGAAGATTCCGCTCGACTTCGAGACGGGCGATACATTTGGCCAGGGCTTCGTAGTCCGCCACGGTGCCTTCGCGGAGGGTGTGGTAGAGCACATGATCTTCGCACCACTGGCGTAAATCCGGGGCGTTACGGGCGCCGGAGCTGCACAGCCCTTCATAGGCCCAGAGACGGAAGGCCTCTTCACTGAGCTCCGGCAACGCGGCGCCGACAATGAGCGTATTGTGCTTTTCGAGCTCGCCGTAGGTGCGTAAGTGAAAGAGCGCAGGCAGGAGTTTCCGCCGCGTCAGATCACCCGTCGCTCCCAGAATGACGAACAGATGCGGCTCCACGGTTCGTTCTTTCATAGCGGTACCGATACGATGACTGCCCAGGAGCCGTCAGGCGCCATGCTCAAGCTAGGATCGATCCCCTCACCTGTCAACACGTACAACCACTCGTTCGTCCTTGAAGCACACGTTACTCTTCAGGCTCCTCGATCGGACCAGCCCATTCGCCGTGAGCCAGGGTGACTTCCTGAAAACCTCCATCCGGCCACTGAAACTGTCCCGCCTCATCGACCAGCACGATAAACGGTTCGCTTTCATGCGCTTCGCCGCGGAACCAGTACCAGCCAGGCCGAGTCGGCGCCTCCGTGCTCCATTTATAGATCGACATCGCGTCTCCTGGACTCCGCAGAGTTTCCTCATTCCTTCCCGGCTTTATTTTTTGGTACAGTCTGCTCAACTCACATCGTGACCCTATCACGTCATGCCGACACTTCCAATAGACGATGTTCTGCCGTCGATCCGTCTCGCGTTGGGCGACGGGTCCAATGCGCTGCTCACGGCCCCTCCCGGCGCCGGAAAAACCACCCGCGTTCCACCGGCTCTGCTGGATGAGCCCTGGTTGAACGGAAAGAAAATTCTGGTATTGGAACCGAGGCGGTTGGCCGCACGGGCCGCAGCTCGTCGAATGGCGGAGGAGCGGCATGAACAGATCGGAGAAACCGTCGGCTATCGGATACGGCTCGAAACGGCGATCGGACCGAGGACCAGAATCGAAGTGGTCACCGAAGGAGTCCTCACGCGCCTGCTCCATCAGGATCCGTCACTCGACAGCTATGGCATGGTGGTGTTTGACGAATTCCATGAACGAAGTTTGCAGGCCGATGTGGGATTGGCCCTCTGTCTCGAAGCGCAACGCGTCTTTCGTCCGGACCTTCGTCTCCTGGTGATGTCCGCCACATTGGATTGCGGCCCCGTCGGCGAACTCTTGGGCCGCGCGCCCCTCATCTCATGCGAGGGCCGGATGTTTCCGGTCGAAACGCGCTATCTTGATCATCCGCTCGCCGGCCGTGTCGATCTTGCCGTGACACACCTGATCAAGCGATCCTTGATCCAGGATCACGGAAGTCTGCTGGTCTTCCTTCCGGGCATGGCCGATATTCGTCGAGTCGAACGGATGCTGTTGGATGCCCGACTCGGTCCATCAATCGTAATTGCACCCTTGCATGGCGAGCTTCCGCAAGACATGCAAGATGCGGCGATTCGACCGGCCGCTCCCGGACTGCGAAAAATCGTGCTCGCCACATCGATCGCCGAAACCAGTCTGACGATCGACGGAATCCGCGTCGTGATCGACGCGGGCTGGTTGCGCACCCCGCGTTTCGACCCCCGCTCAGGCTTGACCCGATTACAGACCATCCGTGTCGCCAGGGATTCCGCCGAACAACGTCGTGGAAGAGCGGGGCGCCTCGAGCCGGGTATCTGTTATCGCGTATGGACCGAGAAGGAGCAGAGTGCACTGACAGCCCATCGTCCGCCTGAGATATTGGAAGCCGATCTCGCGCCTCTGATGCTCGACCTCGCCCAGTGGGGCGCCCGGGATCCGTCGGAGTTGTCCTGGCTCACTCCGCCGCCGCCCGGAGCAATCGCACAATCCAAGGAATTGCTCACGCGGCTCGGAGCCCTCTCGAGTGAGGGACATCTCACGGATCATGGCCGGAGCATGGCCGAGCTTCCCCTCCATCCTCGTCTGGCACATATGCTGATCCGAGCAATCCCGCTGGGTCTTGCACATCCGGCTTGTGATGTGGCGGCCTTGCTGAGTGAGCGCGATATTCTTCAGGGACCACGTGAACGGCAAAATGCCGATCTGCGCATCAGGATGGATACGCTTCGGGGACAGCGCAATTCCACCGGCCTGACGGTGAACCGCGCCGCGATTGAACGGGTGCAACGAACGTCTGATCTGTGGCGGCGACAGCTCCGCACTCCATCCATGAGGAGGGAGAACAGCGGACAGGATCGATCGCAGGCAGTCGGGCTACTGCTTGCGCTCGCGTATCCTGATCGGATTGCGCAGCGGCAACCCGGGGATGACGGACGCTACCGATTGGTCAATGGTCGTGGCGCGCGGTTCATGAGGCCGGACCCCATCGCGGGTGAACCCTTTCTGGTCGTTGCCGACTTGGATGGTGGCGACATGTGGGCCGGCATTAACCTGGCGGCTCCGATTGCGCGAGAGGAGATCGAGTCCTTATATCGTGACGAGCTGCTGGTTGAGGAGTCGGTTGCGTGGGACGACACGAGTGGCGCTGTTCGGGCATCATCCCGTCAGAAGTTAGGGGCCTTAGTCCTTGCCGAGGAAGCGCTCGATATAAAGGGTAATGAATCCATAGTTAAAGTGTTACTGCAGGGTATTCATAAAGCAGGACTTGAAGTATTCAGATTCTCTCCGGAATTACAGCAATGGCGGACTCGAGTGATGTGGATCCGGGGCCTCGAAGGCAGCAACTCGGACTGGCCTGATCTTTCTGAGGAGGCACTGCTGGCGGCGTTGGAGACATGGCTCGGCCCTTACGTAGCCGGGATCACCACGCTTGATCGGGTTAGACGATTGGATCTGACGACACCGCTTCATGCCCTCCTGACCCACGAACAGCACCGACGTCTTGACCGATTCGCTCCGAGTCATATCACCGTACCGAGCGGTTCCCGTCTCCGAATCGAGTACACACCGTCTGAACCGCCCGTTCTCGCGGTGCGGCTGCAAGAGATGTTCGGTTGTAAGGAGACTCCGCGGGTAGCCGACGGAAAAATTCCGCTGACCTTGCATCTCCTCTCGCCCGCCCATCGGCCGGTACAGGTCACCAAAGATCTCGGTGGATTCTGGGCAGGAAGCTACCATGATGTCCGGAAGGAGTTGCGAGGGCGATATCCGAAACACCATTGGCCTGAAGACCCATTGCAGGCATCCCCGACGGCCAGGGCGAAACGTAAAATCTGATACGGAATGATCGGCCACCCGGGCGAACGACGAGCTTTGTGATCAAGAAACGACGTGGCCGATCCCTCATCACATGACATCCCTCGTACGATTTTTAAGTTTTTCTTGAGAATTGATCGAGGAATAACTAGGGTTCTCCCCTGTAGCTCGCTCTGCATCAGCAGGGTATAGAGGACACTACCGCATTCACCAGGAGAAGTGGAACCATGCAGTTGCATCGTCGGTTGCAAGAACGGATTTCCCACACGGTGGATACCACAGGGGTTGCCGTGGCTCTCGCGATCCTCATCGGTATCAGTTTATTTGCAGGAGGCGGGGGCGAGAACAGTGCGGGAGTAGGCCCCCCATCTCCATCGGCCCATATGGCTACCGAACAGATGTCCAACCTCGGGAAGGCCGGTGTCTTGCCGCATCGGGACAATGAAACCGATCACAAGCGCGTCACTGATTCATCACATCGATAAATCCAGATGGCTAACTCCATCCCTCGCCACGAAGTACGTGATCGCCACGCTGTAGTCCTCACGGGATTAGTGAAAGGTGTTCAATTAGTCACCGATCAGCAAGGTCGACCGAGTTTCAAGTTTCGTCTCGCCGATGGAGTGGGTGCGCTTAAAGTCATCAGCCGGACACGAGTTCACGATGGAGACCGCATTATCGTCGAGGGCATGTTCACCCGCCCTCGGAAAGACGGTCGATTCATCGTGTATCACGAAGTGACGGCCCGTTCCATACGACCACTCAATCGGTTTCATTCCGACCTAATTGGATAAACCTCCCTCGTCTTGCCCCTGTCGTGCGTGCATTGTTTCGCCGATTCTGCTTCCACACCATTTCCGCTCCGCCGCCGAATGTCCAAGGCGCTTTCCTAGTCCTCAATTCACCGGTCTCACGCAACAATGTGCATAGTTGAGAGTACAAAACGGAGGAGTGGAGGCAGGCGAACCGAATCGAGGAGAGTGACTATGGCGCGATATGGTAAGCGTGCTCAGAAATCGGTCGAACAAGCGATGCACAAGCGAAAGCAGGGAACGCTGAAAAGCGGCAACAGTGGAAAACGTGTGCGCAGCCGCAAACAAGCCATCGCCATCGGACTTTCAGAAGCAAGACGCAAAGGCGCCAAGGTTCCCAGGAAGAGCGCGGCATAGCCCCGATCGTCGATCGAGCCTTTATCAAGCGCTCACAGATTGACGCGGCTCTGTTCCCATGTTCGAAACGCCGCCAGATCCTGCGCCATGCTGTGGAGCAGAAACGTCAGCACCGCTGCGTCATCGATCAATCCGATCCCGGGAATAAAGTCCGGGATCAAGTCGACCGGACTCAGCACATAGAGGATGGCTGCCGCCAGCGAGGCAAGGGTGCGCAGGGAGAGTCCACGGTAGCTTCCATTCTTCCATGCCTTGAGCAGACGAACCAATAAGGGAAAGTCAGACCAGAGCCGGCCGATCATGCGGAGCAATTCAAAGAACCTCGTGGATACCTTCATTGTTGCCTCCAGAATATGTTTCTCTCGAAGACACGCCATGGACGATGCCGTTAAGGATACCAAAGACCCTGACTTTTTAGAAGCCGGATGGCCCTCTGGCTCAGTTTGACTCTGCGAACGCGCGGCGAAAGGCCTTCATCGCCGCAACGACACCTTCCGAATCCTTCTGGACGCGGCTACCCAAGACAAAAATAGTATCCCGACCCAACGACGAAGCCAACTCGGCGAGCCGTTCCGGTCCGATGCGTCCACCGACCCCGGGCATCATCGGTTCGAGAGCGCCCCAAGACTGTCGGCAGTGCTCAGCTACCGACAGACAGTCTTCTCGCGTCATCGGATAATCCGAGCCGAACGCAGGATAGACGGTCACATCTGCGCCGACCAATCGAGGCAAGAGTCCATACAGAACGGCCGGCGCAACCCCGCTCTTATCATGGCTCACCGCCGCACCGAGTAACGCCGGGTGACTGGCGATAGGCAGCGCGAGTCCATCATCCAAGCCGAGCGTCCGCATGGAATCGAAGCCGGTCAAACCCGGAGCCACGAGAAGACCGGTCGCGCCGAGAGCCTTGGCCTGGGCAGCCCGCCGGCGCATCGTATCCAACGCCCCGCTGACATGCGCGAAATACAGGCATGCTCTCCCTCGCCGCGCGCTCGTTTCTCCAATGGCGTCAGCGCAGCGAGCGACCCGCTCTTCGAACGGGCAACAGGGCTGATCGACGAGACTCTGGTCGTCCTTGATCATGTCGACACCGCCTTCCACAAATTGAGCCGCCAACACCGCCAGCTCGTGCGGACTCCGTCCAAGCGGTTTCAGCACCGCGCAGAGCAGCGGCCGATGCCGGACACCAACCGCCCGTCTGAGACCTTGAATGCCGTACCTCGGTCCTCGCCATGAAGAAAGCAGTCCTCCCGTCATCGAAAATGAAAGCAACGTGACGTTTCCGCGAAGACTGCTCGTCCCAAACAACACATTGAGCACGTCGGTACAGTCCCCGCTGAGGAGGTCGGCTCTAAAACGGATGGTGGCCTCGAACTTTCCGCCAGGCACGTGCCGTAGAGCCTCGAGATGACCGACGATGATCGATCGGAGAGCCGGAGGCAACAGATGGTCCTCAGCCTCGATGGTTTGGTCGAAACAAATACGCTCCGCCTTCGCGCGGGCCGGCGACTCCGGTCCATCAATCGCATACACAGCGGTAAGAAATTCCGGTGAATCGGAAAATGCGACAGTCATGATGCGGCCTCACCTTCCTGCGATCGCCACAAGGGTTCAAGCTGAATGATGGCTCGTCCGGCCTGCCCCCGCCGCCGTTCGGTACAGAAACAACCCCACTCCCGCGACCACGATCAGCCCGGGCCATCCTCCGAAGGGAGGCGCCGTGAAGACGGCAAATGGATCGCCGGCCAGACCAGGCCACAGGGCTGCCAGCGCGATCGGCATGGCCAGGATAATACCCATCAACGCTTCACCGGTGATCAGCCCGGCGGCAACGAGTAACCCCCGTTGAGACATCTGCTCTCCCCTTCCCGCTTGCCGGTTCGCCGATGCTGCAATCACCCCGCCCAAAACAATAGCGGCCGAGAGTTTCAAAGGCAAATACATCCCCAGCGCCACAGCGAGTACAGGCACACGAAAGTCGCTCCCACGGAGCTCTTGCCGCCGATCCACTAAGATGACAAGAATGCCGATGACCGCCCCCAGTCCGACGAGAGGCCAGGGCAACCCGGAGCCGAATACACTGCGCGTCAAGTTGGCCATCAAGGTGGCCTGCGGCGCACTGAGTGGATGCGGATGCGCCGCCGTCGGTTCCCCGATCCCATACTTGGCCTGCAGGAGCGATAGTACCGGCACAAGGACCAGCGCGCCGGTCAGCACGCCGACCACTTGCATCACTTGCTGCTTCCATGGCGTTGCCCCGACCAGATGACCCGTCTTGAGATCTTGGAGATTGTCGCCCCCCATGGCGGCGGCGCAACACACAACCGCTCCGATCACCAGAGTTGCCGCCGGCCCGGCCGGATGACCGGTTCCCAGGAACAGTACGAGCAGCAGAGCCGCAACCATGATGGTGGCGATCGTCACGCCCGACACGGGGTTGCTGGAACTCCCGACCAAACCGGCCATATAGGCCGCCACGGATGAGAACAGAAACGCCGCAATCCCCATGACCATGGTCATGATGATGCCGATCAGCGGACTGTCGACGACTCGCGAATACATCACAGCCATCGGCAGGAGCGAGAGGCCGAATGGGACGACGATCCACAAGAACGTCGCATCCTGCTCCGTGCGCACAGAGCCCGCCTTCTCCCCGCGTGATCCTGACGCATGATAACTCGCCCGGAGCGTCTGCAGGCTTTTCCAGACCGGTTCGCGCAGCTTGGTCAGCGTCCACAACCCTCCGGTCAGCATTGCGCCGATCCCGACGTAGCGGATCTGACCGCTCCAAATCGCCATGGCCGCCGCCAATCCGGTACGATCGGCCGGTAGTCCGTTGATGAGCCCGTAGGCCGGCATCAGGATCAGCCATCCAAGGGCTCCGCCTAAAAAGACCACGACTGCCGTCCGCAAGCCGATGATGAACCCCACTGCAAGCAGCGCCGGCGAGAGATTGAGGCCGGCATAGAGGACGGTGCGCCCGACCTGCACCGCTCCTTCCAGCGATTCTGACCACAAGCGCAGGCCGCTTTCACCGAATTTCACCAGACCACCGACAAACGCCGCGGAGAGAAGCGACTGAACATCCCGCGTCGATTCGCGCGCCGCGGCCCCGCTTCGTTCCGCGGCGCCGACCTTCAAAACTTCAGCCGTCGCCATTCCTTCGGGAAACCGCAAGCGCGCGGTGACAATGAGCGCTCGCCGCAAGGGGATGGTGAACAGCACGCCCAGAATTCCGCCCACCGCGGCAATCAGAACGGTCTGCCAATAGTCGAACTCAGACCAATATCCGACCAGCAAAAGCGCGGGGATGGTAAAGATGACGCCGGCGGCCAGCGCCTCGCCGGATGACGCCGCGGTTTGAACGATGTTGTTTTCGAGGATGTTCGATCGGCGGAACAGTCGCAGAATCGCCATGGAGGCGACGGCGGCTGGAATGGACGCGGACACGGTCATTCCGGCAAATAAACCCAAATAGGCGTTGGCCGCCGCCAGGACGGCCGCCAGGATCACCGACAAGACCACAGCTTTGACGGTAATTTCAGGGAGTCTGACCGTAGCGGGGACGACGGGATCCGAATCCTTCATCGTGGTGTCGGTTGCCGGACGGGTGCCGCGGGGATTCCAACCAACGGAAACGCTGAGACCACAAGGACCATCGTGCGTTACGAGAGCGGATAATCGGTCAGGACCGCCTCAGCAGCCTTACGACCTGAGACGAGTGCTCCATCGAGGGTTCCGCTTTCGCGGTAATCTCCGCACAGGTAGACACCGGGAGCCACACGCGCAGAGGTCCCGTGATGTGAAGACGGCAGCAGCTCGACCGGTGGCAATGCACGCGGGATCTGATAGGTTTTGAGATGGCGCCAGTCGTTGACTTGCCGGCCGAACCAGGATCGAAGAACCGTACGCACCGCCTCCGGCAGATCACCGCCGGCCGCACCTGGACGATCCGCAAGAGCCACTGAGATCAAGGCACGTCCCGCCGGTGCGTAGGAGGGCGCCGCTTCGCTCAACACACACACCGTGTGGACCAGTTCGTCTCCGTCTCCGTTGACCATCAACCAAGGCTCCCTTCGCGGAGCCGCCGGTGCGTCAAAATACACGGTGGTGGATCGGCGTCCGTCGGCATGAGAGACACGTTCGCCACGTAAACGGGCGGCGGTTTGGTCGTCCGTGGCCACGACCACCGCATCTGCCGTAAGCGCTTCGCCGGATTCCAGTACGACTTTCGCACCGTCAATCTGTCGCACAGGCTGATTCAGACGTACCGCCTCCGCAGGCAACCCCGCCGCGAGTTGTTGCGCAATCGCTCCCATGCCGTCCCGTGGCAGAGCGGTCTCCCCCCGTGAAAACGCGGCCCACACATGCTCGAAGATCCAACAGGGGGTGGTCAATGCGGTTTCCAAAAACACCCCGCTGAGAAAAGGATGGAAGAAGCGCGTCAGGATGGAGTCGGAAAAGCCATAGGCCGGTAGCATATCATGGGTCGACCGCGCAGACCCACCGGCCACGGAGCAGAGACGTTGCTGTAACGCGTTTCGGCGGAGTTGCAACGCCAAGAACTTGTCGGTCAGCGATCCAATCGGAGTGAACAAGATCTGCAGCAGATCCTGTGGTCGCCGGAGGGGATCGCTGACGAGATGGAACCGGCCGCCATAGCGAATGAGCGCTCCGGAATGAAAGGGTTTGAGATCAAGCGAGGAATAATCCAGCGTTTTGCGAGCCTCCGGATAACCGGTCAGAAACACCTGGAAGCCGCGGTCAAGCTGAAATCCTTCGAAACGATCCGTCCGAGCGCGCCCGCCGACGCCATCCGAGCCCTCAAGAACCGTACAGGCCACACCGGCCTCCGTCAGACGACGCGCACAGACCAGCCCCGCCAGTCCCGCACCGATGACGAGCACGTGAGGAGTCGCTGTCATGCTCGGCTATTGTAGTGGGGCGTGATGGAAAAGAAAACCATGTGCGCCTCTCACAAGGCTAATCGCGAAACAATCGCACCGGCACTTTGCGGCCTTTGATGCGCGCGCGTCCGAGGCTCTCGATGATCCCGGAAGCCATGGTTTCCGGAACATCCACGAGGGAAAACCGCTCCTCGATTTCGATGGCCCCGATGACATTGGAGGAGACCTTCGCTTCGTTGGCGATGGCTCCCACGAGATCGCCCGGTCGGATGCCCGCCTCACGCCCCGCTCCGACATAGACCCGAGCCATGCCGGTCCTGCCACGCCCCATCCGTCCCACCGGCTGACGCTCGGTGAACCCGCTGCGTGGCGGGCCGCCAGAGCGGTTGGTATTCCGAATCGGCCGTTCGAATTCAGGCTGTCTGACGGGGACCAGAGGAATGTCTTGCTCAGGGCGGTCGCCGCCTTGTGCGCGAATCAGGAGCTTGATCGCCGCCGCCGCGACATCGGCCGGAGGGTGTGTGGCGGAGAGCCGTTCGATGAGGGACCGGAAGGCATCCAGCTGTCCGGCCTGCAAGACGTCCTCCACGGCGGCTTGAACACGATCCAATCGTCTGGCCCGGAGATCAGCCACACTGGGAAGCGGCTGGACAGCAACATGGGCCTTCGTGTGCTGTTCGATACTCCGCAACAGACGCTGTCCGCGAGGGTCGAGGATCGTAATCGCCGCACCTTCCCGGCCGGCTCGACCGGTCCTGCCGATTCGATGCACATAGACCTCGGCCGACGACGGAAGATCGTAGTTGATCACATGGGACACTTGCGGAATATCCAGGCCGCGCGCCGCCACGTCGGTTGCCACGAGTAATTCGGTTTGCCCGGTTTTGAATGCCTGCATCACACGATCGCGCTGCCCTTGGCTCATGCCGCCGTGGATGGCCTCCGCCCGATGTCCGCGGCCCGCCAGCATCGCAGTCACCTCATCGACCTCCAGCCTGGTTCGGCAGAAGACCAGCGCCGACTTCGCGCCGACCACGTCGATCACCCGGGCCAACGCCGCCGCCCGGTGCGGCCTCGTCACCACATAGGCCGTTTGCTGGACCCGCGGAGCCGTGCCGACCTTGACCGGCTCTTTCGCGATCGTAATCTCGACCGGATTATGCAGGTGCCGGTGCGCGATCGAGCGGATCCTCGGAGGCATCGTGGCCGAGAATAAGGCCGTTTGTTTGGTCTTCGGGGTCTGTTCCAGAATCGCGTCCAAATCGTCCGCAAACCCCATGTCGAGCATCTCATCCGCTTCGTCCAAGACAACGATCTTCACATCTTGGAGCTTCAGAGTGCCGCGACGGATGTGGTCCAGCGCCCGACCGGGTGTCGCCACGACGACGTCGACTCCCCGCTTCAACGCATGGAACTGCGGGCCGATGGCCTGTCCTCCGTAGACAGCCAACACGCTGACCCGCAATTCCTTTCCATACCGCTGCACCGCTTCTCCGACTTGGATCGCCAACTCACGGGTCGGGACGAGCACCACCGCCGATGGACGCGCCCTCGTTCCATGGCCGATGCGCTGCAGCATCGGCAAGGCAAAGGCCGCGGTCTTGCCCGTCCCGGTGGCCGCCTGCCCGAGCACATCCCGGCCTGTGAGAAGCGGAGGAACGGCTTCTCGCTGGATCGGGGTAGGTTCCTCATAACCCAGGGCTTCCAGCGTCGCGAGGAGGGACGCTTCGAGACCTAATGACGCGAAGCCCGGGGAAAAACCGGTCGCGGTTGGAGCGGCGGATACAGGAGAATGGCCATGTTTCATAAAATAGACGGCTGCCTTTCTAATAAAGATACGCGAGGCACCGTGCAGAGCGTGACACGATGGGTCGCTGAAACCGTGATGTTACGTGGAATTGGAGCGGCAGCGCAAGATCGCGCCGAATCCGTAAGCCGCCGATCAGGTATGCGGGCGGTGATGGTATGAGCCGAGCGCTGCGCTGAAATGCATTCGCAGTTCTTCGAATGGGAGACTTCGTGGGGACTCGCTTCCCAAGTCAGCGGGCGGACAGGAGATCCGTTACCCGTCCGCCCAGAAAAGGCCGGTGAATCAGACCTGGGGACCTCATACTCGCACGGCCTCGGTCAGGCTAATTGGCGGGCCGGCACCAACTCATCCTGTGCCGGCATGAGCAGCATGATCTGCGCGAGTGCCCGGTATGTCGCCTCCAACTCGCGACACCGATCGACGAATCGGCCGGCGGACAACCGAGGAAAATAATCACGATGCCGCTCGTAGAACAACGCTCGCCGTTTCCAGCGGTCCGCCTTGAAGATGAACAGCCTGGTCGCCAGCTCCAACAGATGTTGGGGTGACAACCGCTTCGGTCCCCGTCTCACAGGTGTGGGAATCAGGGACGTGGATACGGTCAATCCTTTCGTCGCTTCCTTCATGGTGCCCCCTCCTTGTGCTCTCCGCCGGAATGATGGCCCAAGCCTTGCGACCGCCGCGCCTCCAGCGCCGACAGCCTCAACTCTCTGGCCTCTGTTTATATTCCAGCAACATGAAAACACGATTAGGAGAACATGAAAAATCATTCATGTAACAAGAAATTGACCGTCGCCGGACAATCCGGCACGTGACGCGGAAGGATGAGTACCGGCGCAATTAATCGGCGCAGGTACAGTCAGGAAGCGGTTCAGTGGCGATGTAGGTCAAGTTGTTGGTGTAGGAGACGAACCCTTTCCGGCGGCCATACAGCGTCAACACACACTCTGTTCCCTTGCGATCCACGAAGAAACGGTAATCGGTGCCGGAGGGCGCCGCGATCGCGAAGGGCCTCGGTCCCAGGTCATACGTGGTGAGAGTCGAAACGGTTTTCGCGGCAAGCGCGTCCGCCGCCTCGGGCTTTTCGCCCTGGGCCGTCAGGATCGATGAGAGCTGCCGGCTGAACGAATCCTTGCAGAGCTCATCCGAGAGATTGGTCACCTTCGCCATCGTGGCGCAGCCGGTCCCCGAGAAGACAACCGCCAGGAGGGCGGCTCCGGACCGTAGAGAAGACTGGCGGCCAAGGCGGGTGGAAGGCCGGCTGTGATGCGAAGAGATGAAGAAGGGGGCTACCGACATCCTGCTAGGCTTTAAAGGCGGCCACCGCCTCCTCTTCCGTATTGCAGAGCTGAATGTTGCCTCCGTACACACGGTTCAGGAGATTAAAGCCGCTTGCCTCCAGGGCTTGCTTGACCATGCCCTTCGCGGCGGCGATTTTCATCTCACCCTGAACATTGTTGAGCTGTTTATGCGCCAGCATCAGTACCCGTATGCCCCCGCTGCTGATGTAATCGACATCCGCCAGGTTCACGATGACCTTCTTCGCGCCACCATCGACGACCTTTTTCATTTCCTCAGTCCCGTGTTCGGCGGTCGTGGCCGCGAGGCTGCCGTGCATATTGACGAATGTGATCCCGGCGTTCTCATGAGAAGACACCAACAACGTATGTCGAGTCCCTTGGTCCATTGTGTCGCTCCTTTACTGTAAGAAAACTCTCTTCAGTCGCAGCCGTAAAACGATTCAACGAGTAGACTGTGGATCTCGCTCTTCATGATCCCTCCCGAGGCCGTCAGGCCCATGGCGGCTGGAAACGCTTATGCCACAGATCGTCCGATAATATCAACGACACTGAAGGATACCCACGTCCCGACGACAGGGTCCCGGGACGCCCGGGATGGTCCCTCCCGGTGAAGGCACTAGCCGGCCGCTTGTACCTTCACGATGGCTTCGTCCAGCGTGGAGGCATGGAGGGCCATGATCATCGCCCCACTCAACTGGAGCACCGTGCGGACGTGGTCGTTCCCATCGCAGAGCACCACTCTCCCGCCTATTCGGGTCATCGCCATCACGGCTTTGAGAATCACCCGCAGTCCGATCGATGACACGTATTCTACATTGGAGAGATCGAGCACAATCTGTTTCACTCCGCGTTCAATGTGCTCCATCAGGACACGCTCAACTTCGGGCGCGCCGTTGGTGTCGAACCGGCCTTGGGGGGTGACGATCATTACGGTACCGCTCTGACGTGATACGACAGTCATGTCTCTCCTCCTTCTGTCTTCCTTGATCCTCGCAGGAACCTCCCGGGATGGGTGGTCCTGATCTGATATTGCCGGAGCGTCTGATGAGAGCGGCGCCTCATGCCAGCTTTTTTTTCACCGTCAGGACGTTGTGCCCTATGGCACGATGGTACGTCACCACATCAAACATGGAGCGCACCAAGTGAATTCCCAATCCCCCGATCTCACGTTCATGCAGCAGCAGCGACAGATCCGGAGGCGCGACCGTCAAGGGGTTGAACGGAATGCCGTCATCGGTAATGGTCAGCACGACGTACCCATCGCGCACTTCGCCTTCCACCTGGATGCGATGCTCTCCCGGATCGTTGGGGAAGGCATATTGCACGACATTGTTGAGCAAGTCATCGAGCGCCATGTTGATGGTGGGCATCAGCGGCCTGGCCCTTTCCCACTGTGTGATGTACTGCTCAAAGGCCATCTGCAGGTCGGGAATGGCCGTCAATTGGTTGGTCATCGTTTGACGGAAGGCCTCGGCCGGCAACTCGGACGGAACGACGCCATGATACCGCAACCCCAACATCGTAATATCGTCCGCCTGCGGCGCGTTGCCGGAAAAGGTCTTTACCGCGTTCATGACCGCACCGAGGCGATCGACGACCGAGACATTCCCGGATTGGTCGAGGACCGTTTTCAACCGGTCGTTGCCGAACAGTTCGCGTTTCCTGTTATCGGCTTCGGTGACCCCGTCGGTATACAGGAAGAGCTCATCCCCGGGAGCCAATCGGATCGTGCTTTCCTTGTACGCGATGCCCGGCATGGGACCGACCAGGGGGCCGTCTTGGGCCGTCAGCCACTCGAACCGCCCGCCTTGTCGCTTCAGCAAGGGCTGATTGTGGCCCGCGTTCGTCGTGACGAGCGTGCCGTCGCGGAGATTCAAGATTCCCAGATACAAGGTTACAAACATACAAGAATCGTTGTCCTGGCTGAGCGCGTCGTTCACATGGGTGACGATGCTGGCCGGAGACGGATCAGACGCCGCCCGTGTCTTCACCATGATCTTGGTCATCGCCATGAACAGCGCGGCGGGAACCCCGTTGCCGGACACGTCACCGACCACGAAACAGAGCCTGCGGTCATCGACCATGAAGAAATCGTAGAGATCGCCCCCAACCTCCATGGCCGGCTCGAGGACGGCATAGAGCTCCAGTTCCTTCCGGTCCGGAAAGGCCGGAAACACGCGGGGCAGCATGCTCCTCTGAATATCGCGGCCGACATTGAGTTCTTCCTGCATGCGGGCCTTCGCGGCTTTCACCAAGGCCAACGAGCCGGCCAACCGGGCCTTGGCGTCCTCCGCGGCCTGCTCCGCGTTTTTCAGGGCCGTAATGTCGGTTGTCACCGCGACTGTGCCGCCGTCTTGTGTCTTCCTCTCGTTGATCATGACCCACTCTCCGCTGGACCGGTGTTGAATGTACGGCCCTTGGGGATTGCGGTGCATGTCGAGGCGCATCTTCACCCAGGCATCGACATCCCCGATCGCTGCCGGTATGTCGCCCCGTTTCGCGATGCGGCGGATGATCGATTCGAACGAGTCGCCGGGTTGAACTTCGGCGCCGGGCTGTGACACCACCTCGCGGTACTTGCGGTTACAGATCACCAGACGGTCGTCCGCGTCGAAGAGCGAAAACCCTTGCGGGACGCTTTCGATGGCCTCGATCATCCGAGCCTGACTATCTCGCGCCAGGCGTGATGCGATCGTCACATGGCGATCGATGATGGCCAGGAGCGTCGAAAGCGACACCGCGACCACCGCGAGCAGCTCGACTTCGATCCCAGGAGGCGGACTACCGGTCAGCACGATGGACATACTGTACGCGGGGACCATCCCGGTGAAGTGGGCGGCGGAAATCGCGACTCCCATCGCGGTCGCTTTTTCCATGATCCGCCAGCCCCCGGACGCAGCGTTCCAGCCTCCGATCACAAGGACCATGACTCCCAGCCCGACGATCACCACATTCGACAGGATAAAGCTGGACCAGTCCTGATTGAGATCCACCAGCTGATGGATCGCCATCAGGCTGGTGAAATGAGTCATGATGATGCACGCGCCCATGATCATGCCGCCGCAAATGAGCCGGAGTTCGCTCCCGTCATGGGTACTGATCAGATAGATGGCCACGGCTCCGGCCGTGCCGGCGGACAGGATGGAAATAATGGCGAACACGACGTCCTGTGCCGCGGGAATCGGCGGGCAGAACGCCAAATTGCCGATGAAGTGGATGGCCCACATTTCCAGGCCAGCAGCGACCGCGCCGATCGCCAGCCACTGCATCTTGACACGGCTTTGGTCCGTCGCGCGCATCCGTTCGGCGATGCTGACGATCACATAGGCGGCGGGGCCGCCGAGCAGCATCGACGAGAAGGCAAGGACTGAATCGCAAACTCCGAGCAAGCTAAAACTCCTGTCAGGACGTTCTCGACATACGCGGATCGGACATCATCTCAAACAGCCACGGGCCTTGGATAATCGGACCCGGCACGGTCAGAAATCGGACAATCGCAAAGTCCTATCACGTTGGCCTCTACCTCGCAAGCTGACGGCCGCCGGGAGATGGGAAGATTCGTCGTATAGCGGACCGCGGTTACGGCACCCGCTGATTCAGGCGATCCCAGCGCGGCGTCTTCGTGGCGGCATCCACCGACCAGTAGATGAACACGACCCTTCCGAGCAGGTACTTCTCACCGACCGATCCCAAGAAGCGGCTATCCAAACTGCTCTCCCGGTTGTCCCCCATGACAAAGTACGACTCGGGCGGCACCGTCACCGGCCCAAGGCGATCGCGCACATTCCCCGCCATGATGGAGGTATCCGTATGTCGGACGTAGGGTTCCGCCAATGCCTGACCGTTCACGGAGACCACCTGATCACGGATCTCGATTCGATCACCGGGGACACCGATCACACGGTGGAGAAACAGCTGTCCCGCATCGTCCGGATAACGGAAGACGACGACCTCCCCCCGACGGGGCGGGGCCGCATGATAGGCGGCTTTGTTCACAATGACATGGTCGCCGGGCAAAACAGCGGGCGCCATCGCCGCGCTCGAGACCTCGAACAGATGTGACTGGGCTCGTGCCGCCGGCAACAGATCCCGCAGGCGCTCGTTGACAAAATCCCGGCGGAGCTCCCGCAGTCTGAAGGATTCCTTAAGAAACTCCTTCTCATACCCATCAACCAGCACCTGAGCTTCATCGGCCTGCAGCGTCGAGACATAGTATTGCGCGAGATGGTGCTCCCAGAAGTGCGCCGGAGCCAGATCGAACAGCATAATTTTTAGCGCGCCCACAAACGACTGCGCGATTCGTTCCATGTCGAAGGGAGTGAGCGGGTCGGCGAGATCGGACTGGAGTTGAAGCTGATGGCTGAACCCCGCCACATCGGCTTGATCAGCGACCGCCTGGAACAGACGGCCGGAAGACACTTCCAGCTGAGCGAGCCGCTGAAATGCAGTGCCGGGCTCCTGATCGCGGGGAGCCACAGGGACCGTGGCCGTGCCGCATCCGCTCCAGAGACCGATGCAGACGGCCAGCAAGGAGACGACCGTGCGGCTCGAAGATGTCCCGAAGATGCGGGGCGCATGCGTGAGAATCTTGCGGTTCAGTCGGCACCTCTACTCGTTCGTGGATGACGATAGGATACCGCAGCAGGACTCGAGGGGAAAGTCATCTCGATCACAGAGGGTCGAATCCGTATTCCAAGCGTGACATCCGACGTTCACAAAATCGAATAGTGCTGGCCAAGAAGCGGCAGCCGGTATGTAATTGGGGGTAAGAAGATTTATTCACCAGGGAGAAGCACGATCATGACCTGTCGAACGATTGTCGGCATGCTGAGTCTCGCGCTGTGCATGGGGCTTCTGATATATCCAAGCGATGGATCTGCCGAATGGTATGCGGATGTCTACACCGGGGCAGTCGTGACCTCAAGCCCGGACCTCACCGTCACGAGCTCATTGGGGACCACGACGACCTACCAAGACCTCGGCGTCAACAATAATTGGACGGCCGGCGCACGTGGAGGGTACTGGCTGGACAAGCAAAAGATGGATTGGGTCGGATTCGGGTTGGACGTCTTCTTCTTCCACCTCAAGACGCCCACGGGACAACAGGTGGGTGTGAGCGGTACCGGAGGCGGTACCGTACAAACCGCCCACTGGAGCTTGCCGGCTTGGGGAATCGGCTTCGATGTCCTGCGTCTACGGCTTCCGCTCCTTCGAGACGAACAATTCGTCCATGGGCGCGTCCAGCCGTTTCTCGCCGCGGGGCCGACCCTATTCGTCACCTACGCAGGCCAAAACACGTTCGTTCAGCCGGGCGGACAAAGCTCCACCAACGTGTCCCTCGGCGTGAAGGTCGACGCCGGAGCGACCTTCATGTTCACGAAACGGCTCGGGGCATTCGCACAATATCGCTTTACTCACTTCACCAGCGAATTGGATTATCAGAACACCACGCCGGCCCCGGCCACAGAAACATTCAAAACGACCTACGACTCTCACCACGCCATCGCGGGGTTGTCCTTGCGCTTCTGATTCCGATGGCCCGAGAAGCCCGCCGGGACCTGTGCAGCACACGGTCATCCCTGGTCATCGCGCGGCCGTGCAGGACGGGGCTTCGGGTGTTCGGCGGATTGAGGCGCCAGCATCCGGAGCAGAGCTCGCGGATTGAACGCCACGTCTCGATAGGTCCGCTTCCCGGTCATCACGTCCGTGACCGCTTCACAGAGCCGTTGACCTTGTCGTGAAAACGCCCATGAGCGTGTGCGGGGAAAGTGGTACAGCAGCCGGGCCAGCATGTGTCCGGTCCGCAGTTCAGGAAGCATCGTATCAGCCAGCGCGCTGGTATATGCGCTTCCGACCGACTCCTCTTCAAGATTCCCATCAATCAAGGATTGTGCCGCCATGACCCCGCTCCGAAGGGCGAACGAAATGCCTTCTCCGGTGACAGGGTCGGCAAACCCTGCGGCGTCACCGACCAACAGAACGCGCTTGTCGACAAACGGTCCTCTGCGTGCTCGGATGGGAATGACGAAGCCGTGTGGCTCGATCGACTTGACGGAACCACAACCGAGCGCGTCGAGATAGGTTGCCATCGAGGATTTGAGGTCGCTTCCTTGTTGGGCCATCGAGAGGACCCCGATCGACAAGTGATGTTTCTTGGGAAAGACCCACGCGTACCCATGGGGGAGCCAGCCGAAATCAAATCTCGCGACACCGTGAAACGCATCCAGCCGGGTATGGGGCACCGTCACTTCGTACTCGAGCGCCGGAATGAGCGTGCGACCATCGGCGAGTCCCATTGTTCGCGCGACCGGGCTGAGCGCTCCATCGGCGGCCACCACGAAGCCGGCGCGCATCGAGCCCGCGTTGGTGGCAACCGTGACGACACCGTCGTTGAGCGAGACGTCCTCGAGCGCGCAGCGTTGATGAAGGACAGCGCCGGCTGCTTGTGCGGCTGAGAGAAGAGTACGGTCAAACCGAGACCGCATCGTCATGGAGACGATGGGCGACGGTCGACGTGTGGTGAACGACAATCCCGGCGGGAGAACATTCAGCTGAGCGGTATGACATTCCTGTTCGATCACATGGCGCACGTCCACAGGAAGCGCCTTCAGGGCCCGTCCCACGATCCCGCCGCCGCAGGTCTTGTACCGCGGCAGCGCGGCTTTCTCGAGCACGGCGACCGCCACGCCCGCCTTCGCCAGCCTCCACGCGGCGAGAGCACCGGCCGGTCCGCTGCCGACGACAATCACGTCATACGTGGAGCTCATACGTCATGCCCACGATCACTTCAGAAACGTCTCGGTACCATTTCTGCCTTCAGAATCTATCCGAGCCGGTGCGACTATTGGAGATCGAGCATGATCCAGAGCGGGGGCGTCAGATAGTAAGCCGCGACGGACAGCAGCACGCCGACCACCGATCCGAGCAGGCCCGTCACATAGAGCCCGGCAAACGGAGCGAGCAACAAGATGACGATCATGAACAGCGCGATCCTCCGATGGCGTTCGTAGAACCGCCGGCGGTGGTCGCCGGTGAGCGATTCGAAAAAGCTGAAGTCGGATCCACCAGACATGGAGATTATGTTCCGCCTTCGCCCAACCGGCGGTGGAATAACTCCAACGCCATGTCGTAGCCGATCCGGGCCGCAGCGGGATCGTAGCGGGGACCTTCGTCGCGCATGAAGGCGTGCACGGCATTGAACTCATGCCACTGGAAATCCGCGCCGGCATCGCTCAGCGCGTTGTAGATGAGCGCCCGGCCTTCGCCGGGAATGTGGGGGTCCTGCCGGCCCCAGATCATCAGCAACTCGCCCGCGATCTCGCCGATCCGGTCCAAACTGTCGTCATGCATGCCCTGCCCCAGGCTGCGCTTGTGGATGTCCGTCGCGTAGAAACAGGCGGCGGCCAGCACATCGGGCTGCATCGCCGCGCGAAACGCCAGATGCCCCCCGATGCAAATGCCCACCACGCCCAGCTTGCCCGTGCAGTGCGGTGACGACGCCAGATAATCCAGCGCCGCGCGCGCATCGCCGCCATAGCTCGCCAAGGTTTTGGTGATCTTATGTCGATTCCCGCGTGCCGCGCCAGCCTCGTCATAGACGAGGACCGTGCCCGCCGGCTCGAGCTCGTGGAAAATCTCCGGCACCGCCACCACGAAGCCATGGCCCGCCAGCATCGCCGCCATGCGCCGGATGGGACCCGTGACCTGGAAAATCTCGGAGTACAGGATCAGTCCCGGATAGCGGCCCCCCGCCACAGGGCGAAGGACATAGGTTCGTATCGGCCCAGTCGGGGTGGGAATATCGGCCGATTCGCTGTCCGTGATGATCATGTGGGTCTCCGAGACAATTGAGAAAGACTTCCCGTATGGGCTCGCTCTTAGCCAAACAACCTCTGAAGCAGCTGCTCACGGGTGAGTTCAAAATGTGCGGCCACATCGGCAAGAATGGCTGAGAGAGTACCGATGCGAAGCGGCGTATGTTGGGGGATCGTGAGATGATGCTCGCCGTGCTCATATGTGGTGAGTCGAAGGTGACTACCGGCTTGGCGGGTGATCGAGTAGCCGAACTTGCGAAGGGCCTGAGCGAGATCGCTTCCAGACAGATCGCGGGGAAGCCTCATACGGCGATAACTTCCTCGCGAACATGGTGAAGACGGACGACTTTCGGCGCTTGTCCATCTTCAAAATGACATCGAACTGCATCGCGGACTTTCCCTGGCAATTCTGCCAGCGTATCCGCTTCTGTAAAGATAGAGTGGCCCAGTGCCCGAGCAATGTACCCGCCCTCAGGAGCCTCTTCCACGACAAAGATCAATTCACTTATAGCCATCTTTCATCTCATCAAGGGGGTACGTTCACACATGGTAGTCCCGCCCACATCCAATGTCCAGCCTGCAACGGCTTATTACAGGAGCGCTACGAATCGGTTACGACCCCGCTGTACACTCAGGCTGTTGAAAAGAGCCGGTACCTTGCTTGTCCGCAATCTCCGTTCTACCTCACTTGGAACTACCCAAATTTTCAGTTCCAGTCTTCAATTGTGTTAGCCTGTATCAGAGGGGAAGATTGATCCATGGTGCGTCTCGTCCTATTCTTGATCGTGGCTGCTTTGGTCCTTGTCGGGCCGCAGCTCTGGACCAGGCGGGTGTTTGCCAAGCATAGCGCGCCCCGTGACGACTATCCGGGAACCGGAGGCGAATTGGCCCGGCATCTGCTCAATCGATTCGACCTGCAGCACATCAAAGTCGAACCGACCGAGAAAGGCGACCACTACGATCCTCTCACCAAAGCCGTCCGCCTGACACCCGCGATCTTCGATGGGAAATCCCTCACGGCGATTACGGTCGCCGCCCACGAGGTCGGGCACGCCATTCAAGATCATCTGGGGTACCAGCCGCTCGCGGAACGCACCAAGCTCGTGAAGGTCGCGCAGAGTGCGGAGAAGGTCGGAGCGGTCATCATGATGGGGATTCCGATTGCGGGAGCAATAGCCCGAACTCCGGTCGCGAGTGTCGTCGTCATGATGGCCGGAATCGCGACGATGGGGATCGCCACGTTGGTCCATCTCGTCACGCTCCCCGTCGAGTGGGACGCCAGTTTCAGGCGCGCCCTTCCCGTACTCCGCCAGGGCAACTACCTGACGCCTGAAGATGAGCAGGGGGCGCGCAGCATTCTCACCGCAGCCGCGCTGACCTACGTGGCGGCCTCCCTCGCCAGCCTGCTGAACCTGTGGCGCTGGATCGCCTTCTTGAGACGATAAACGGGCCACTTCTCGCTCTCGCACCGAATCAACCGTGAACCGCACAGGCTTCGCGCTTGCCGTCGCGTCCGCTCCAGAGTTCACAAATGAATAGGGGCGATAGGATAGACCCGAAACAATCAAAATGACTCAGACTGTCTTGGCGGCTTGGATATCGGCTTTGGTCAGCCGAGGGTAGGCATCAAGCAGATCGGCTTCTGTCGCCCCTTCACTGAGTTTTCGAAGGATCAGCTCGACGGGAATGCGCGTGCCCCGGATGACAGGCTTGCCCATCATCACTTTGGAGTTCATCTCTATTCTATTTGTGGTCATGAGAGGCTCCGGAAACCTCAAACATGCGTAGCATACCACACTTAAGCAGTCGCAGACAGTCAGTCGCCATCATCTTCAACCACCACACAGCCTCCCATCTGGATGACCTGATTGGACGTCACCAGCCTTCAATCCTTGAGTTGAAGACATTAATTGCGTTTGTGCCTTGGGTTTACCTCACGCCGGCAGCAGCGTCACGTGCACCGTGCGTTCGCGCGGGCCGTCGAGTTCGACCAGCATCACCGATTGCCACGTGCCGAGCACCAGCTTGCCGCCCGAGACCAATACCGTGAGCGACGGCCCGAGAATCGACGACGCCATGTGCGACCAGGCATGCGCGGGATTATGCGCGTGTTGAAACTGAATGCGGGGGACCATCTTCTCGACGACTTGTAACAGATCCTGCTCCGTCCCCTCCCCGATCTCCCCGGTGGTCAACGCCGCCGTCGTGTGCGTGACAAACAGAACGCAGACTCCCTCCTGCAGCTTGGCTTTCCGGAATATCGCCTCAAGCCGATCGGTCAAATCTACGACTTCTTTTGGAGCTGACGTTTTGATACGGAGCACTTCGGCCATATGGATCTTTTCGTGCTCTCTCAGGCTTCAACCAAGACGGCTCTCCGCACTCGCGGCGCGCCGGCCTTACGAGCTTGCCATAGATCATAGGCGGCCTGCTGTGCCAACCATGCATCAGCTCGCCCCCCATGTTTCACCCCGAGCCATCCCTCTAATCGCAGCGCCATTTCCGGTGAGATTGCCGCACGCCCATTTAAGACACGTGACAAGGCCGCGCGAGTCACTCCCAGTTGCGTTGCAGCTTGCGTGACCGTTAAACCCAAGGCGGGCAGAATATCTTCTCGCAATGTTTCTCCCGGATGGGGCGGATTATGCATGCGGCTCATCCTATGTGCCTCTTAATAACAGATGGAAGGCCGTGATCCTCCGTCATTCTTGGGAAGTCGCGGTCTCCTTTTCGATCTGTCAAGCGACGGCATCCTCCAATGATTTTGGGTTCTCTATTTGCCTTGATGCGTTCAAGATCTCGATACCGACGATCTTTCCCACTTTGTCATAGTCCAGAATCACGCCGGGCTTGCTCTCATCACTTTCCTCTATGTCAGTGTCGTTGAACCGTATGGTTAGGACATCCACTTCCTGGTCATATTTCACTTTCATGAGGACCTCCGATATTTTCTGATCTTGCTTGTGCGATACACGGTAACGACTTTGGCAGGAGTAATTGTCTCGTTAACCATCACTCTTAGCAAGTATTCTTTTCCTCTCATATCAAACCGTGACTGATAACAGATCACGTTTTCGACCTCCGGGACCTTTGTTGCGGTGCCTGAAGTACCTGTTCGACAAGATCCCGAGGAATATTCCGTTCAATCAATTCCTCAAGGACATGCTTTGAGAAGACAAAAGTCATAGTTTAACTCTCATATCGTCGCCTCCTAAAACCTAAAGCCCATAAAGAGAGGGCAGAACTCCTCCGTCTTCACTTTAAGATCAGCGTCTCAAACCGATCGGTCAGATCGACGACCTCTTTCGGAGCAGATGTTTTGATGCGGAGCACTTCGGCCATGTGAGCAGGTCCTCAATGATGGAGAAGCTTCATTCTAGAAAGCTGAAAGGGTTGTGGCAAGAGTGAACGACGACCTAAAAGACGCACGACCGCTTTGTTCTCCACGGTCTTTACGAAGACCATGACCCCATACGATTGACAAAACGATTGATTCCGGAGGATCCACCGAGAGACAATGCCACCGCCATGAAGGCCGACTACTTTCCGTCATCTGTGACAGCCGGTCGCGCGGCTTTGCAGTGGGGCAGAATCGTTTTAGTCGCCGGCCTGCTGACCTCGACCTCGTGTGCGAAGTCTCTCGACATGTCCGGCGACCGCATCGCCGTGCCGGGCAACGAATGGGGCGTGGTCGTTGGATCAGTCGAGATCGAACCAGAAAAGCCCGAGAGGCCGTCGACCATCCAGCCCCTCGCCAACGAAACCTTCATCCTCAATGTCGTCCAGATTCAGCCCGGCGATCCCGAAGGGCTCAGCCCCTATGCCGACACCTATGAACTGACGACCAAGGCCGATGAAGCCAAACTGTTCGTCTCGCGGTTGCGTCCCGGCCGCTACCTCATTCGCTCCTTCCAGGCGTCCGGCTTCATGGGACTCGGCGGCGACATCAAAGCCGTGTTCACCGTAGAACCAGGCGCGGTCCGCTACATCGGGCGGCTCCATATCCTAGTCCCCCGGTATCTCTCGCACGACCGTCCCTACCGGTTCACGCTGCAGAATGCCCAACAAGCGGATTTGACCAAGCTCACCGAAAGCCATCCAGACTTGGCAAACGACGCGCGCGAAGCGCCGATGGAATTGCGCCCGGCCACCCCGTAGCGGCTCGACCGTGATGGCGCTGACGTGAGGAGCGGTGAAGACTCCCGAACCTCTTTTTAGCCTTCTAGCGAAGTAGGGCAATCTATCTGGGAGCCTGAATACGTCCAGACCATATCGACAAAAGTCGGCCCACAATCACTACACCAGGATATATTCTTCCTTGATAGCGCGGCGCTCTCTTGTCATACCAAAGTGAAGCGACCGCAGTTTGATGATCACTAAGCCGTTCCGGCATTTCCGTGAAAAACTCTTTGATCGAATGTTTTCCTGAAAATCTTCCTTTCATATTTAGATCAGGAATGATGTAACAAATAGCTACCGGAACTCCCACCTGGTATGTTTTATGCGGTTGTCGCAACTGGGTTTTTGCCTCGCTTAATTTTCTTTCTGCTCCTCTAATTGCATTTTCGATACTGCTTCCCGGCCATACTGCCTTCGCTTCGATGGTATATGCCTTTCTACCAAATCCTAACCAAATATCTCCCTTGCCATTACCCCTTCTTCCTGCACTCATTCTTAAGCCAGTGAATTCTTCCACCGTCCAACCACTTTTCAGTGACCAAGCAGCAGCAGACAGAAATCCAGTCATGGCTCTTTCGCCATACCAATAGCCTGTATCGTTAGGGGGATTGTCATAATCCTCTATCCGCTTGGCGAGCGCTGAGAATAACCTCAATATGGGTTGATGCGTTACTCGTTGCTTGCTGTAGACCCTTTTCACGTTTGAATGTCCTTCGAAGAGGGTTCGGGTCGATTGTCATAAGTGATTTTAAAAACCGTATCTGTTAGCCAGCGCTTGAATGACTCGTTGTCCATGAATTGTTTGAACAACTCCGTATCATCCTTCAGGACCGCGGTCATAACTCTGGCCAAAGCCTTATCATGTTCAATCTTTGCATTCTGTTTGTCTGAGTTCTGTTTCGCATTTTGATATGCCGTGTCAGCAGCCACACGGCTAGGGATGTCTTCTGTAATGAGCTTGTGCACACGATCAGCATCGGTCCATGGAATATTGCCGAATTGATCATTGAAGCCCTTGAGGATATTTGAGAGTCGATCCAGCTCGGGCTCGGACCTATATCCGCCGCCAGTTGTTGGCACCGGCTCAATCTCAGCATCTTCATCCGGTAGTTGAATCTTCCTGGCTGCCTTTTTCTCGACGCGATAACTGTCCATATCGATGGCTTCCAAAATCCCTTTGGAGAGATCCTCTTCCTTTGGTGCCGGCAATTTGGACACAAGGAAGTTAAGGAAGATCGACAGCTTTTCCCATTCCGCATTGGTATAGGGCAGTATCGAAGAGAGGAACCCATAGGCTCGCAAAAAAGCCTTCGCCTTACCCTTGAAATCCACCTGCCCGTCCTCATCAAGCTGCTGCTTGTACACGGCGACGGAGGCATCCAAAATCGGATCGAGCTTGTCACGGTCGGCCCCGCCCAGATACAGCGCCACAAGCTGATGGACCTGAATCGGATTGTATACTTGGTGACTATCGAGAGCGGTCTTCAGGTCATGCAGCTTGTTGGGATCGGTCTCTTCAGAAAGGATCGTCGTACGATAATAGTCCGCGAACGCCTCCTGAATCGTTTCGCTGGCATTCATAAAATCGAGCACGAAGACGTCATGTTTTTGGGGATGCGCGCGGTTGAGGCGGGACAGCGTTTGCACTGCTTTGATATCGGAGAGAATCTTATCCACATACATCGTGTGGAGCAGCGGTTCGTCATAACCCGTTTGGAACTTGTCGGCGCATATCAGAAAGCGGTATGGATCCTCCTGAATCTTGTCCGCAATCTGGCTCGATGGAAACCCGTTCAAAGAAGTTTCGGTCACCTTCGCGTCACCGAATTCATGCTCCCCCGAAAAGGCAATGATAGCCTGATAGGGACTTTTGCGCTCCTTCAGATAGTCACGGAAGGCGTGGTAGTACTGGATGGCCCGCTCGATTCCATTCGTCACAACCATCGACCTGGCCTGTCCACCGATCTTGTTCAGCGCCAGCACCTGCTCATGAAAATGGTCCACCATGATCTCGGCTTTGAGACGAATCGCGTGATCGTGACTTTCCACATATCGACGAAGCTTTTTCTTTGCTCGCTTGGTATCGAATTCCGGATCGCCTTCCACATTTTTAACAAGCTTGTAATAACTCTCAACCGGCGTGTAGTGCTTCAGTACGTCTAGAATGAAGCCTTCCTCAATCGCTTGCTTCATCGTATAGCTGTGGAACGGTCGATGACGCACCTTCCCTTCGGCATCAGGCGGGAGTGCCTCACCGAAGATTTCCAGTGTTTTGTTCTTGGGGGTGGCGGTGAAGGCGAAGTAGCTGGCGTTGGGCAATAGCTTCTTAGCCTCCATGATCCGGTTGATCTTGTCTTCAAGTGTCTCGTCGTCTTCCCCTTCCCCGGCAGTCGAGAGGGCCATACTGACCGCTGCTGATGTGCGACCGCCCTGACTGGAATGCGCTTCATCAATAATGATCGCGAACTTCTTCCCACGTTGCTCTTTACCAATCTCATCCAGGCCGTAGACTACGGCTGAAAGCCAATTTCAGTTCGACGAATGTGGCGTCGGCCTCTGACAGATCGAGGAACTCTTTTACCGACCCGATAGCCCACCCGGCGGCTTCAAGTTTGGCTCGTTTGGCCCTTCTCACGGTTTATCCCTCATGACCTTCGCCTGATAATGGCGTCATAACTTACACGTTATAGTTTAGGACTTTACACTTATATCGAACTGAGATCAAATGGCGTGCGGCTTATGGTAGGTCTCAACAGGCTGACGAGTCAGACGTTCACTGTGGCAACACATCCCGCGATTTCCTGTAGCGTTTTGGTGTCATCATGCAATAATGCCATGAGGTACTAGCTGGAGGAATCATCCATGCCGACAGATACCCGAACGACCATTTATTTGAAGCCCAAAGTCTATCGCGCGCTGAAGGTCAAAGCCGCCACGACCGATCGATCGGTTTCAGACTTAGTGAATGCCGCGGTGCTGGCATCTCTTCGTGAAGACGCCCTCGATCTGGAGGCGTTCGATCGCCGCGCGACGGAACCATCCCGTCCGTTCGAAAAGGTGCTTGAGGATTTGAAGCGTGACGGGCTCCTATAATCTCACTATTAAGCGCTCGGACGAAAAAGAGCTTAAAAAGATCGCTACCGGCGGGAAGTCTACCCCTGGAAGGTGAAGTTCTACGGCGTCTTGCGCCGTCTAAGAATGATTTTGAACCGAAGGGAGCTTTAAGGGAGGGTGCGTTATTCCCCGGCGACCAACTCAGCTTCTAATGGATGGTCTTTACGAAAACGGCTGACACCGATAACGCTGAAGCCTAGGACATGGCCCTGCCCATCCACGCGCTCCATAACGGCATCGTGCGCAGTCGGCCGCATAAAGCCAGGAGCCTCTCGAAACTGGACTTCCAGGTAATCGGCTTCCGGATCAAACCAAACTTTTACTTTTTCGGCCATATGGTCTCTCCTGGTTTCAGCTGGTCTGTAAGATAGGCGGTCACCACAAAGCCGTCATTCGCTGCATACTTTACCACGGCACAGAGCCATTTCCCACCAACACGTGTCTTGGTGTAGTACTCGTAGAATAGCTGAACAGTACTGTCTGAACGGGACAGACGCACCTCTGCGGGGGTCTGCAGAACACGAATGATCTCCGATTCCATATCGACCATTTCAGGATGTTGCAGAATATGCGCTATTCGCTCATCCGTTAGTCTTATCAATCGCCCAAAACAATCAAGAATAGTCTTCAAAGGACTGCCTTATACGAAATGGGGGCACTCAATACACCATAAGTTACGTGGGCGGGAGCTTATCCGTTTCCCTTTAAGAAATCACGTCCCCCGTAGCAATAGCTGAGGCCCATGGCTGATCTTAAGCTATCCGGCTTGGAGGTCGTGCACTTGGTCGATGAGCTTTTGAAGCTTGGCGACGGCGTGGTGACGCTGGTCGGGGGTCATGCGCTCGTCAATGGCCAGGGTGATGGCTTTGGCATTTGCGCGCATTTGGCGGACGGCATGTAGATAGGACCGGGGAGCGGTCTGGTCAGGGTAGACAAACATGGTGCGGAGTTCTCGGGCGATGCGCTCGGGGGTCCTCTCCTGATGGAGGAGAATGAGAAGCTCCTGCTGGCGCTGCTGCTGGTACGCGACCCACGCAGGTTGAACATCGGGGAGCGTGAGGCTCCACTCACGGATCTGTGCCTGCTGTTCTTTGGTCAGCGTTCCCAGCCAGTCTTTCACCAACTCGAGGGTGGTCTGCGCCCGCTTCTTCAGGCGCTCGGATTCGGAAACCTGCACGAGGCGCGCGGTTTTGGCGTTGTCCTTCTGCAAAGCCGATTCGAAGGTACGCACCTGCCGGGCATCGACCGAGGCGAGCAGGGCTCCGCTGTCGGCCACAACGCGCTCGAAGAGGTCGGCCCGCAGCCGATCGTAGGCAGCATAGGCCCAATCGATATCCGGCCCCGTGAGTCCTCGCTCGACCCGTTGACGGACCTCCTGAAGGAACGCTTCATACTGCGGCAAGGCCTCGTGGCGATGCTTGTCTAGCAAGGGAGTGAGGCGTTCGGCCAGTTCATGCCGCTGGGTACTATTCAGATCAAAATAATGGTCGGCCTTCCAGAGAATAATGCGGTCGGCAAACCGATAGGCGGTGGTGGTGAACGAGCAGCCGGCGAGGGCCACCACCAGCACGACGAAGCACCATGACCAGCGGTGCAGCCGTCTTCGCCCACTCCTCTCCCCTATCGTCCAATCACTCATCATGGGTACGGATATGTTCTCAAGCAACATGGAATGGAGGTGCTAGGCGAAACCCTTGTACTGGGTCTGACGTGGTGAGCGCCGAAGATTATTGAGATGGGAACAGATGAGCAGGACGCTATGCCGGCGGCTCTCGACTCTCGGTGCTCTTGACCCGTTCGAGAATGACCTCCCAGATCGGGCGAAGCCCTAATCGGTCGGCCCACTCGCCGATATATTTCTGGTCAATGTCTGGTCCGGTAATCTTCAACATCCCGGTGATGTCCCGTAGGTGCTTCTCGGACTCACCGGCTTGGTAATACTCCATTTTCTTGATGATCACGTCTTCGGCGGAGGCAAACGTCGCTGGATACGTCTCCACGGGCCGTAGTCTTCTTGCTCTCGCGAATCGACTGTGATCGAACGGCGTATCTCGGCCAACAATGACGTCGACTTTCAAGCCTGACGCCGGATGAATGATGTTGAACTGTCCCTGGCGAGCAATGGCGTCCTGAACGGCGTCCCCGCTCAGATAGAATGTTGATGGAGGAAAGGCGGCAATCAGTGGAGCCACATGTTGCGGCTCAATGCCGGCCACAAGATCGATGTCGTTCGTGAGGCGTGGCTCGCCGTAGGCCATGGAGGCGACGGACCCTGTAACAAGGTAGGGAATCCTGAGCCGCTCGAAGGTCAAGACGACCTGTTCGAGCAACTCATACAGCTCCATGCGAGAGTCTCCGTGCCACTTCGCGTTCGATTCGTACGGCGTCCCATTCGGGATGCAATGAGGCCAGCTGTCCCCGTAAGAGCTTTCGTGCGGAACGCCATAAACCAAATCCGATGGCCAACCGTTCCGCCGGCGTTTTGCGTCGCAACACTTCGACCATCACAGGATCAAGTACTTCAATGCGCTGGGGATCAAGCGGGTGATTCTGTCGCCGATCAGGTCTCTCTGGAGCATTCGATGGCATCGTTGGAAAGCATACCCCTTTCTCCATGATAAATCACGCCTCTCCGAATCGGCGAAGTCGTTAAATCGATCACTGGTGGGAAACCTATCCCTCGCAAGACGATCGTGGCCGGACCGTTAGAAATGATAGGCCAGGCCGCCCATGAACCAATTGGTTCGGAGGTCGCCCTCGAAGTGATGATCGGAGAAGTCGACCGTCGCCCGGGCATGTTTGTACTCGGTGAAGAACGCGACATGTTTCGTCAGAAACACCTTCGTGCCGACGAGCACGTTGAACACCGGGTACACGTCGGTTTCGCCTTGAGGCGCCGTACGTAACAGGGAGACGCCGATGCCACCACCGACTCCGATGTACGGCTGAATGCGTGAACCCGGATAGCGCGCGATGACGTTCACGGTCATGTGGTTGACCGAGAGGCCCACGCCCGGCGTTCTGCCGTTCTGCTGAGTGACGCCCAAGATTGGCGCGCTCGCCGTGATGCGCTGCTCCGCGATGTTCGCGTCGCTGTGCGAAAAGTCGAATTCCAGCCCCAGCCAGTTGAGATTGCCGTTGAAGAACCGCCCGCCTTTAAGGCCGAAGGCTGCTTGGTTATTGAGGTCCAGATCATTGGATGTTATCCCGCTGAAATTGCCCGTTCCCCGCACGTTGGCCAGATCCTGGGGGAATTGGTACCCGCCTTGACCGGCGATGTACCACTCGGCTCGACTCACCTCAGACCAGGCAAGGGTACACCAACCCAGCACGAGCAAACAGACAAACAGGGATCGACGACTCACGATACACCTCCTGTTAGGCTTCACACGACGCGACGCAGGGACGTACTATAGTCGAATGACACGCAGCGTTCTTACAGACCCGTTAGTTCCGACCTGCGATAACTGTGAAGCACTACGGTGTATTGAGGAGTTCGAGGATGAGTTCCTAAACCGGAGGGAGTCTTCAATGCCGGTTGGTCGACTGTGGCTGTGGATAAATGGCGCCCCTTAACGACCTAAGTCGATCCGACTTCTTGCGCCGGGAGAATTTCATATTTCAGAAGGTTTTGCCGATTGGCTGATGCGAGCGAATTCTTTGAGAAACTCTTCTTGATCCTTCTTCTCAGCAGTACGGGTTCGGATCTTGTCATTTAAATCGCGCTGGCCGGTCATGTCCGAGTTCTTGAGCTGTTCGATCCAGCCGTACAATTGCCGAGAGATACTCAGGCAGTTGGATTTCAGATCACCGATTACAGATTTCCGAGAGGAGAAGCTCGGAATGCGTTCAAGAAGACACAACGTCGAGCGACAGCGCGGCGCGCTCCAGTTGGTCGCGTAATCCTGTGTGGCCTCGAAAGGCTTGATGTTCAGTGAGGATGTATGTGCGGCGAGCGAGGTCGATGGCGGCTTGCGACACCGGAAGGTCTTCGAAGGACTTGTACTTCATCGATGCCTATGACAAATCGAAGATCTCAGATCTCACATGGCAGATTTCAGCATGACACTTTTCTTCTCCAGCATCTGAGATCTGCTCATTTGAAATGTGAGATTGACTCCTCCGTGTCGATCGCCCGCGATGCAGCGGAGATTCGGCCGGCGTCGGTGAATGCGGAGCTTGCCCTTTTCCGCCTGAGAAAGCAGCTCCCGATTGAAGGAAGTTCCGAGCCGGGCTTCGGCGAAAGTGAGTCCTCACGTCGGAATGTCGCGGGTCCCGTCGTAGGAGGTGCGGGCTTGGAACGAGAGCTTGACGATGTCGCCGTCCTGGACGGGCGAATCTTCCGTTCCGATCTTCTTGTTGACGGTAATGAGCGCTTCGCGGCTCTTGATGTATTGAAGCACCGGTCCCAGTTGCTCAGGGTTCGCCTCGATCAGCTGCTTCACCGTGGTGGGACCTGCCACGGCAACTTCGAGCTCATACTCATCGACAGCCGCGCGTAACGTCTGACCGAATATCTGTACAGAAACCATCGAATCCTCTCAGCTCTTCTCGCCTTCGGCGGCTCGATAGGCATCCTGCAGCAACTGAGCGACGTGTTTGACTTCGACAGCCTCCCCCAATCCGTTCTTCAACTGGATCATGCACGCCGGGCAACTCGTCGCCACCACGTCGGCGTCTGTTTGTGAAATCGCACGGGCCTTGCGTTCGAAGATCTTCTGCGACGTGTCGTAGTCCTTCACCACATAGGTTCCCGCGCCGCCGGCGCACCGGTCGGCGTCCTGCATCTCCACGAAATCGACGCCGGGCAAGGACGATAGAATCTGGCGCGGCTCTTTCGTCACCCCGGCAGCCCGAAGATGGCAGGACGAATGATACGTCACGCGCTTCGTGCCTCCGTCCGCTTTGGCCGTGGCGGGATGTTGAGAAGAACGGGCGACGAATTCAGAAATATGCACCACCTTCTTGGCCAATGCTTCAGCTTGGCGGCGTTCCGGTCCGTCCGGGAAGAGCGTGGGATAGTCCTTCAGCATCAACGTGCATGAGGCGCAGCCGGTCACGATCGTTTCATACGGAGCGAACGAGCGAAGGTTGAATCGCGCTCCCTCGCGCGCAAGATCGGCGTGACCGTAGGTTTGAATCGGAGTTCCCGAGCAGCGTTGAGGCGGCAGAGCCGGCTCGACTCCATGTTTCTTCAACACTTCGATCACTGCATCCCCCACTCCATCGTCGAAATAGTTGGCGGCGCAGCCATGGAAATAGGCCACCGGCCGGGCCGGCGAAGCGTCTGTCCCACCGGGGATCAAATGCGCATACCGCTCACGCAAGTGCCGTGGGGCCAGTTTCGGCAATACGAGGTCGTGCGGCAAACGTGCCGTCGGGGCCAAGGCCTTCATGATCGGCCCCGTGATCCGTTCAATCAGTTTCCTCAAGAAGGGACGATCCCAGATGTGCTGCGTGCTTCCCAGGAACCGCAACAATGATTCAAAGGCCGCACCCTGCGCCTGCCGCCTGAAGATCCAGCCGGCCAACCGGTTCGGATGCTCCGCCCGCTTCTGAAGAATCAGATCGGAGACGTCCACCCCCGCCGGACAGATGGTGCGGCAGGATTTGCAGTTCAGACAGGCTTCCACCACCCGCTTCGAGTTGAGGTAGCTGTAATCCTTGGCGGTGACGATCTCGAACCAGCCCCGTGAGCTCATGTCCTCGGATTGAAAGACATCGTACACGGGGCAGACCGAATTGCACTTGGCGCAGGTCGCGCAGGACTTCGACAATCTGGTGTAGTCGATATGTTCGGTGAAAGGGACCTCGCTCAGTTTGATGCCGGGATTGAGCACATTCCCGGGATCGAACGACTTTTTGACCTGCACAAAGAGGTCGTAGAGTTCCTCGCCGAACATGGTTTTGACGAACTC
Organism: Nitrospira sp.; assembly: GCA_024760525.1. Taxonomy (NCBI): domain Bacteria; kingdom Pseudomonadati; phylum Nitrospirota; class Nitrospiria; order Nitrospirales; family Nitrospiraceae; genus Nitrospira; species Nitrospira sp. The sequence continues at coordinate 1,993,838 of CP060499.1, read as the reverse complement.
GGCGCGGACACGGCCGTCACCATGTTCTCCGCAGATCGAGCCGCCGAACCGATTCAGCACGGTGGCATGGACTTCCTGATACGCGTGCACCATCTTCTGGAAATCGCCGGAGTCGTTCACGTCCAACAGGGGAACGATATGCGCATTGCCGTTTCCGATATGGCCGAAGATCGCGACCGGCACCCGTTGCCCATCGAAGAACTCCTCCAGGTACCGGATCAGCTCGCTGATGCGTTCAGCCGGCACGACGACGTCATCGACGAAATTGATCGGCTTCTTTTTGGGATCGAATCGATAGAGGGTCGGGTACAGCGCCTTCCGCGCTTTCCAGAGCTGCTCCCGGCGTTCGGCATCGAACGCCAGCGTCGGCTCCGACGCCAGCTTGTAGGGCCGGCAGACGGAAGCCATGGCGTCGGCCCGCTCGCGCAGATCGACGTCGAGGGAATCCGCATCCAATTCGATCAATAACGTCGCCGCCGCGTCAGCCGGAATGCCGTGTTTTCCTCGGCCGATCAAGTTGAGCGTGTTGGCATCCATGACTTCCAAGGCGCTGGGCCGGAGCGTCAAAAGCCGCGGCACGGCCTCGCCGACTTCTTCGAGACTCTGAAAATGAATGAGCGCGGTCAACGTGGACTTGGGCTTGTCGACCAACGTGAGCCTGGCTTCGCTCATCACGCCCAGTGTCCCTTCGCTCCCGACAAAGAGTTTAGGAAGATCGAAGGAGCCCCGGGCAAGTGCCTCGGCCAACCCAAACAGATTGTACCCGCAACTATTTTTGCTGACCGTGGGCCGCTTCGCGGCGATGAGATCCGCATGGGCCTGCGTCATGACCAGGACATCACGCAGAGCCGGTTCCGTTGTCAGGAGGCGCTCGAGCGAGGGATCGTCGAGGGCATAGGCTCGCGCCTCGATCCACGTCGACGAAGTCAGACAGAGCCGGAGACTTTGGACATTGTCCTTCACCGACCCGTACCGCAAGGTATGAGGTCCGGACGAATTATTGGCGACCATGCCGCCCAGCTTGCACATGTCCCCGCTCGACGGGTCCGGCCCGAACAGCAGGCCCTGCAAGCCGAGCTGCTTGTTCAACTCGGCTAAGACGATCCCGGGCTGCACCCGGGCCCACCGCTCTTCCCGATTCACTTCAAGGATTCGATTGAGACGCGACACATCGAGGATGATACCGGAGCCGATGGCGGACCCGGTCAGATTCGTCCCGGCCGCCCTAGGCGTGAGTGGAATCCCTCGAGAGACGGCATAGGCAACGGTCGCGGCGATATCATCCTCGGACTCGACCAGCACGACCGCCTGGGGAGGAATCCGATAGATGCTGGCATCCACGGCATACGCCGTGATCGTGGGGACGTCGTCTTTGACTTTCTCGGCGCCCAACAGCGCGCGAAGATCATGGGCGACGGCGCGACTTTTCGTCGGCACAATCAAAGTGGGTGAAGCCGTCATAAACGTTCGTGCATCTTAGCCTGCGGACTCTTCGAAGCACCAGCATTGTCGGTCGCCATCAAATTCTCCTACAATGGGCGTGCCTATGGAGCGTCCGACTCTCTATATCACACGCTTGTTGCCTCGACCGGTGCTCGACGCCATCCCTGGACAGTATCGGCTGCTGGCCGAACCAACGGATCGGCCGCCGACGGAGCAGGAGCTGCACCGAGGCTTTGCCCAAGCCCAGGCAGTGATCTGCACTCTGACGGATCGGATCGATGCCTCGATACTGTCCCAGGCCGCGAACGTGAAAATCATCGCCAACTTTGCCGTGGGCTACAACAACATCGATCTCCCTGCCGCTGCCGAGCGCGGCATCGTCGTCACCAATACACCAGACGTCCTCACCGATGCCACCGCTGATCTGACCTGGGCGCTCCTGCTCGCGCTGACGAGGCGGCTCGTTGAAGGAGATGCCTGGGTGCGAACCGGGAAGTGGCCGGGATGGACACCGACACAGATGCTGGGTGCCGACGTGTCGGGGAAAACGCTGGGCATCATCGGCATGGGGCGGATCGGACAGGCGGTCGCGCAACGGGCGGCCGGGTTTCGGATGCCGGTGATCTATGCCGGCCGTCAGAATGTTTCAAGCCCGCCCGGCGTCTCATGGACCCGGCGCTCCCTCGATGAAGTCGTCGCGGAGTCGGATGTTCTTTCGCTCCATGTGCCGCTCAACGAGTCCACTCGCCATCTCATCGACCGGCGCAAGCTCGCGCTGATGAAGCCGACTGCATTTCTCATCAACACGTCGCGCGGCCCGGTCGTCGACGAGTCCGCCTTGGTGTCGGCGCTTGAGGCAGGAACCATCGCCGGTGCCGGGCTGGACGTGTATGAACAGGAACCGGTTGTCCCCGCCGGATTGATCTCGCTGCCGAACATCGTGCTGCTCCCCCATCTGGGATCAGCCACGCTCGGGACTCGAGTCCGTATGGGACTCATCTGCCTGGACAATATTGCGGCGGTGTTGGGAGGGAGGCCGGCGCCGAATCGTGTGACGTAACGTGTGAGGGCGAAAAGCAGCTGAATCCTACGAGGCGAAGCGAAAACCGACTTCTTGTATCCCTGGCCGCGCCTTCAGAGCGGCCAACCGTTGCGGGACGTCATGAAACGAGGGAATGGACTGAAACGCGTGGACAGCCTTTTCCCACTGTTCTTCAGCCTCATACAATAAGCCCAACTCATAGCGAATCGCTTGCCCCTTGGCCCCTTGGCACCGTGGATCGGCCAAGACGGTTTCCAAGCCCTGGATCGCTTGGGCGATGGATCGCTCCTCTTTGAGACACACCGCCGTCATCAGCGCCGAATCGAGATAGAACGAATCGGTGTTCATCGATACCTGAAATTCTGCTTTGGCTTCTCCGTACAATCCCATGTTCTTGTACGCCACACCGATGGCATAGTGCGCTTCATAGTCAGGCGGCGGCGCGGCCGGTTCGACCGCAGTCTGAACGCTGCAGGGTTCGGCCGGATGCGGCGCCGAGACTTCGTCCGATTGTCCCTCGCCTTGTCTCATGGAAACCGGCTGCTCACTCGCCATCACGTCCCGCTCGGGCTGGACGGCCTCCGACATGTGCTGAAGCTCCGGCTCGTGAACAGCTTCCAATGGTTCCACGTGTGTCTGTGGACTATGGTCCCCGACAAACGACCCGCTGTCGTTCGGCGCCGTACCCGCCGCTGAACATTCCTGGTCTTCCTGAATCCGATCGCCTGCACGGTCCGCGTGGACGGCGTCCGATTCAGCCGGAAGGGATTCGGCATCAGCGGACCGGCTCTGATCTTTCGTGGATCCTCCCCTCATCCTCTCCGCCAGCTGATGGACCAAGTTCTCATCGTTCGACAGCGAGCGCACCTTGTCAAAAAGTTCTTCGTGGAGGCTTTCCATGCCAGGCTCCGGATGTTCCAACAACAGTTCGATGGCCCTGGCATAGTGGCGCGCGGCCTCCGCGCGATCTCCTTTTTCTTCGTGCAGCTCGCCCTTCAACTCCAGTAAGGGCACCGAGTTCGGCTCCGCAGACAAAAACTCCTGAATCAGCGATTCGGCCAGCATCAGGTCTTGCGCCCTGAGCGCCGCGCCGGCCAGGAAGCGGTATTCTCCAAGCGCCACCTGCACGTCCCCGCGCTGCAAGTGCAACCGCGCGAGCAGTTGGCAGACCTGGGGGTTCCCCGGCTCTCTCGTGAGCATTTGATTCAAGATGGCCTCGGCGCCGGCGAACTGTCCCTCATCGATTCTCCTGGTCGCTTCCGCCAGGAGGTCAAGCGGCTCTGAGGATTTCTGCGCCGGCGCGGAGGACGCCGGTTTGACGGCCTTGATCTGCCCGGTTCCACCTTTCTTCAGGCTTTCCACGAACTGGGTGGCTTCGCTGTTCGCCGGATCGATTCTCAGCACGGCGAGGTATGCGTCTTTGGCCTCGTCGTATCGCCCTTGCGCCGAGCGCTCGCGACCCAATTGGAGATAGACCGTGGTCGCCTCATCCTGTAGATTTTCTTGAACACAGAGTTCGGCGACACGCTGCTGCGCGCTCAGATTCGAAGGATCGTGGACGACGATCTTTTTGTAGATCTCGAGCGCGTCTTTCCCGCGCCGTTCCTTCAGATAATATTTCCCCAACGTGAGGTAATCCTGCACCGCACTGCTCACCAACCCGCGTTCGATGTTCAGGTCGCCGAGATGGCGATACACTTCATACCGCGTGGGATCGCACTTGAGGACTTTCTTGAATGCGGCGATCGCTTTGAGGGTGGCGCCCTCCGTCCTAAATGCCGCGGCGGCCTGAAGAAACGAGGCGGAGGCCTCAGAGGAAGCGTTTCGCTTCAATTGCAAGTCACCGATGGAATTGTGAATGGTGCCGTCGGCCGGGGTTTCGACGGCCAGCTTTTTCCATTCGGCAATCGCCGCGTCATACTGTCCGCGGGACGCCAGGAGCTGGGCTTGCTGGAGAACGCGACTTCGATCCGGGGGCACGACAGACCTCCAAGGACGGAACAGCCAAACGCTAACAGTGTCAGTGCGATTTGTCGAGAAAATGGCGGAATCAGGCCGGAAGCGATCCGGGCGGAAGACGACGTTTCTTCCGCCCGGATGAGGAGGCTCTCTCGCCGGATCAGGCGAGACGATTACGATGCAGCGATAGCCGCTTTGAGCACGTTGGCGGCTTGAGGGCCCTTGGCCCCCTGCACGATATCAAATTCGACGTTTTCACCTTCCTTGAGGGTCTTGAACCCATCTCCTTGCAACGCAGAGTAGTGGACGAAGACATCTTCTCCGCTATCCAGCCGGATGAATCCAAACCCTTTCCGATCGTTGAACCACTTGACCGTTCCTTTTGTCTTCACAGAACCCCTCCTTTTTTCAACAACTACGCGTAGTTGCGTAGCGTCACCCACACAATCGTTCTGCAGTTCGAAAACGGAGAATAGATTGGACAAAAATTCGGCGGGGAGAAACGGACGGGCACCTGAAGGAGTGATACATCGCTCACGGAACCCATCATTTGTGAAGAAAGTCGCGGAGCATGTAACATAGGGCTGGTGCGCTGTCAAGCGAATCTTTAGGGAACAGACTTTCTCCTGTGTTTACAAGGGAGAAGGACTTCCCTATAGTGTGCCCAATCTTCTCCTCCCCAGAAACTCTGTGATTTTACGAACGCTCCTCGATCGCTACATCTTCACGGAACTCCTTTCCCCGTTTGGCCTCAGCCTCGGCGCGCTCTGTTTTGTCATGTTGACCAGGGAGCTGTTGCGTCTCGTCGAACTCCTGGTCTCCAAGGGAGTCGGCTTCTGGGCGGTCCTCAAAGTGATTGCCATGCTGCTCCCGTCAGGTCTGGTGCTGACGCTCCCCATCGCCGGACTCATCGCGTCGGTCACGGCCTTCGGCCGGTTGTCCTACGACAAAGAATTGGTGGCCATGCGCGCGGCCGGGTTGAGCCTGTTCCGTCTCTCACAGCCGGTCCTGCTCTTCTCCCTGTGTGTGTTTACGCTGACGTTGGTCTTGTCTCAATGGGGACAGCCGTGGAGTTCCCTGAATTTGAAGAAGGTGGCCCTCAATCTGCTGAAAGACCAACTCGTGCTGGCGTTGGAACGAGGGACGTTCAACGAACCGATCCCGCACATGATGATTTATGTCCCGGAAGGTGAACAGGGCAGTCCTGCGGCCGGCATCTTTATCTCGGACGAACGACTTCCCCGCGAGCCGAGAGTCATCGTGGCGGAGCAATACCAAGTATTCATGGATTCGGAGCATGAGCAGGTCGCGCTTCGGCTGGTGAACGGAGTGATTCACAGCCAACCGCGCCAGATCGATCAATACCGGCAGATCGCCTTCGCCAGCTACGACATCAAGATCAACTTGAACCTCAGCAGCTATTCGGCCACGGAGGAGCGTCCCTCCTACGATCAAATCATGGCACGACTGGCGGAAACCGGCGGCAAGGATGCCGGCGCCCTTCGGCGCCTGATGGAATACTACAAAGACCTGGCGTTTCCGACCGCGTCGCTCGTGTTCTGCCTGCTCGGAGTGCCGGTCGGCATCGTCTCGAAACGGTCCGGCCGCATCGGGGGGTTTGCCGTCGGCGTCGGCATCATCATCGCGTTCTACATTCTGAACGTCGGCTGCGATTTCCTGGTCACGGCATTGATCCTCCCTCCGTTTGCGGGCGCCTGGCTGCCGAATATCATTTTTGTCGTCATCACCGGCATCATGTTTTTCCGGATGAGCAGGCAATAGCATCATGACGATTCTGTTCCGCTATATCCTCCGCGAATACTCGAAAATCTTCGGGATGTGCTTTTCCGGCTTGGTCACCATCTACCTGGTCATCGACTTTTTCGAGAAAGTCCGCCGGTTTCTTCGCTACGACTCCGGAATCGTCCCGATCCTGATCTATTTCGCGCTCAAGATTCCCTCGATTTCGTTTCAAGTCGCGCCGTTCGCCATCCTCGTCGCGACCCTGTTGACGCTCGGCTTACTCGCCCGCAGCAATGAAATTACAGCCATGCGCAGCTGCGGGGTCAGCCTGCTGTGGATGTGCTCGCCCTTTCTGCTCTTCGCCAGCGGTGTGTCGCTGGTGCTGCTTGTGTTCAGCTCGACCGTGATTCCGCTGGCCTCGGAAAAGGCCGAAGAAGTCCGCGTGATCCGGATCGAGCAGAAGCCGGCCCCCGTGACCGTCACGGCCACCCAGCCGTGGGCCCGCGTCAGTGCCAACGGCTTGATGAAGGTCAGTGAAATTGATACCGCGGGCAAAACCCTTCGAGGGGTTCGTATTTTCTATTTCCGTCCTCCGTTCCAACTCGATCGAATCACCGAAGCGGATGAAGCCCGTTATACTCCTGAAGGCTGGATTCTGCTGAACGGCAACCATCGCCGGTTTCACCCTGACGACACCGCGGACGTGACGCAGTTCACCGAACAGGCGATCAGCATTCCGCTGATTCCCGATGATTTCTCCAGCTCGCTCCTCGGAAACTCGGAAACCATGACCTTTCGAGAGATCCAAAACTATCTGGGCCGATTTCGGAACGAAGGATTCTCGTTCACACGTCTGCTGACGGACTACTATGGCCGTGTGGCTTTCCCGCTTGTCACGGTCGTCATGGTGCTCGTCGGCATTGCGTTGAGCCTACGGCGAAGCGGCGTCCGGGGAGGCAGCATGGCCGTCGGGATCGGCCAGGCGTTCATTGTCGGATTCTGCTATTGGACCACCCACTCCGTGGCGATCGCGCTCGGACGTGGAGGAGTCTTGGCGCCCATACTCGCCGGATGGATGGCCAATGCGCTGTTCCTCAGCTTCGGCCTCTATCTGTTGTTGAAAGTTCGCCATTGAGGGACGGTTTCCTAGTTGACTGTACACCTGTCTTCCGGTATGAAAGGCGTTTCAAGTGCTTAAAGGAGAGAGAAAACCATGCCCTCGCGCGTAGTGATTACCGGCCTCGGGGTCGTGTCTCCCCTCGGAATCGGAGTCAGTGAATTCTGGAAGTCGGCCCTTGCGGGCCGTTCAGGAATCACGGCGATCCCTTCACTTGGGTGGTTTCCCATGTCCGGCTATCGTTCCCGGGTGGCCGGCCAAGTCCATAACTTTTCACCGGAGCAGTATTTGACACCCACACAAGCCAGCCGTGTGGATCGTTACGCCCAATTCGCCTTGGTCTCCGCCAAGGAAGCCCTGGCCGATGCCGACCTCAGCATGGCGAAGGAGGCTCCTCATCGCGTCGGGGTGATCGTCGGAGCCGGAATGGGCGGGATGGTGATGGGAGAGCGTGAAATCACGCAGCTCTTTAAGACCCAACGACCGCACCGCGTGCATCCGAATTTCATACCGACTATTACGCTGAATTCCGCCTCGGGCATCGTCGCCATGGCGCATGGCGCCAAAGGGCCGAATCTCACCATCTCAACGGCTTGTTCGTCCAGTGCCCACGCGCTGGGTCAGGCTCTTCACTGTATTCGAACCGGACAGGCCGATGTGGTCATCGCCGTCGGCGCGGATGCGAGCATCACCCCATTGGTCTTTGCCGGATTTTGCTCCTTGCGCGCCCTCTCCAGCGAGTTCAATGATGCTCCGGAGCGGGCATCGCGCCCCTTCGACCGGCGCCGCGACGGATTCGTCATGGGCGAAGGCGCCGCGACGTTGATCGTCGAATCATGGGCGCACGCCAAAAAACGGAAAGCGAGAGTCTACGCGGAGCTCGCCGGATACGCCGCCACCAGCGAAGCCTATCACATGGTCATTCCCCAGGAAGACGGCCAGGAAATCTGCACCACGATGAAGATCGGTCTGGAATCGGCTGGCATCGCTCCGGATCAGGTCGACTACATTAACGCCCATGCCACGTCCACGACGATCGGTGATGCCGTCGAAACCAAGGCCATCAGAAGTCTGTTCAAGAGTCGCGCAGACAAGCTCTCGGTGAATGCCACCAAGTCGCTCATCGGCCACACGCTGGGCGCGGCGGGCGCGCTTGGAGCGGTGGCGACGACGTTATCGATCCATACCGGGCAGATCCATCCCACGGCCAACTACGAAGAGCCGGACCCCGCCTGCCGCTTGGACGGCATTCGACGCGCGGTCCAAGAGCGAAAGATTCGCTACGCGCTCTTGAACGCATTCGGCTTCGGCAGCAACAATGCCACGGTTGTCTTCAAAAAATTCGTCGCGTAAGAAGACGGTTGCATGATCGTGAGGACCCCTCGCCGAACTCAGATACGATGAGCCTCATTCCACTGAAGGAGTACCCATAATGACTGAACCGACCGACCGCGCAGTGACCGACAAAATCGTTCAAGCTTTGGCCAGCTATCTCAAGCGAGACCCTGCGACGATTACCGAATCACATCATCTCCGAGACGACCTCGGACTCGACTCGGTCGCCATCATCGAACTGCTCTTTGAGATCGAGGAGCGATTCAAACTTCAAATCCCGGATCAGGACCTCCCGGGGTTGAGTACGGTCGGCTCGGTGGCGGCCTACGTCCAACGGCGGCTGGCTGAACCGAAATCCGACGCCGCGCCTGAGTCGGCAAAATCGGCGCCGGCCGCGTCCAAGTCGAAATCCCCCTCGCGCAGGCCGACCTCGGCCAAATCAACTTCCGCGAAGACGGTGAGGGGAAAATCCGTCGCCCCCAAACCCGCCGCCAAACCCGCCGCCAAGAAGTCGAAGAAGGTCTCCGCCGTCGCAGGGAGAACGAAGAAAAAGGTTGCGGCCCGATGAGCGCACCTCAATCACCGTCTTCGATTACACTGGCTCAGATCCACGAGGTCGTCGGAGGCGCGATTCATGGGGACGGCCAAACGCAGATTTCCGGCTTGACGAGCCTGAGTCAGCCCAACCCACATGCCTTGTCGTTCATGACCAACGACAAAATGGCGAAGGACACGACCAACCTGCAAGTGGCGGCTCTGCTGGTTCATCGGCATCAGGCCGATCTTGCGGTCCCTCAGGTCGTCGTCGACAACCCGATGCTGGCCTTTGCCCGCGTGGCGCAGAAATTCTTTGTCCGCTCTCCGGCACCCCGCGGCATCAGCGAACAGGTGACCCGAGGCTCCGATGTGAAGATCGGCGCCGACCCGTCTATCTGGCCGTATGTCACCCTCGGCGACCGCGTCACGATCGGCCAACGGGTGACTCTCTATCCCGGTGTGTTCGTCGGATCAGACTCGACGATCGGCGATGATTGCATCCTGTATCCCAATGTCGTCGTCCGCGAAAGCTGTTCGCTTGGCGCGCGCGTGATCGTGCACAGCGGAACCGTCATCGGAGCCGACGGATTCGGATATGTCCAGCATCAGGGTCGCCATCATAAGATTCCTCAACTCGGCGGCGTCGTCATCGAGGACGATGTCGAACTCGGAGCCAACGTGACGATCGACCGTGCCACGTTCGGACGAACTCTCGTGAAGCAGGGCACGAAAGTCGACAACCTCGTCCAGATTGCCCACAATGTCACAGTGGGAGAGCACTGCATTCTCGTCGCCCAAGTCGGTATCGCCGGCAGCACGACGATCGGCCGCCATGTCATGATCGGTGGACAGGCCGGGCTTTCCGATCATCTGACCATAGGGGATCAAGTGATGATCGCAGCCAAAGCCGGAGTCAATCGCAGCATCGAGTCGAACCAGATCGTCGGAGGAATCCCGGCGATGCCGCGTGAAAAAGCCTTCAAGATTCAGGGAGTCATCTTCCAGCTGCCCGAATTGAAACAACTCGTGCGGGATTTGGAGCAGCGCGTGGCAGAACTTGAAACCCGGGTCAAACGATCTTCACCGCGGGCTTCCGGACCAAAGACCGCCCGTTCAAAGAAGCGCTGACCGCTCACTTCTCCATTTTAATCACTCGCCGCCACAAGAACAGTCTCGCCCAATAAAACCCCGCCCAGGGCATCAAGAGCGCGGGAATCATCTGCACACGCCCATAGGAAAATGCGGCGACGGCGCTTCCTACCAGAAGAACGGTGCCCAGCACATACGCAAACGGAACCAACTGCCGCCCCGGATGATCGATGTCCGGAGGCTCGGAACCCTTTTTGACTTTCCCTTTCTGTCTGTTCAACCCCTGTCTCATGCGCGCGGCCAACACGTTGGGAAATTCCTTCAAGAGGTACCGCTGATACAGGGTTTGCGCGGCGCCCAGTCCGGTACCCGACAGAAACAGTCCCGAGCTTTGATAAAAGGTATCCCAGGTATAGCTGTCGGTGGCGAGCAGTTGGTACCCCAACCCCCCGACGCTCCCGATCAAACAGATGAGCCCCAGAAGGCCGGACGGCATCAGAATGTACATCTTCACGTATTCCTGAGCCTGTTGCATGGTTTGCTGAGGATGCTCAACGGTCACGAGTTTCGGCACGGTATTCCCTTCCAGTTCTGTCAATGCGCCGGTAGCCGGCCACGCATTATAACGATCCCGCGCGCTCCAGCAAAGTGAAGAACGAGGGCCCTGCTAATCGACATCTGTGTTGTGGATAACAGCGGGCGGACCCGATCGTCGCGTTTACGGGGATCTCGACCGATGCGAAAGGCCGGGCAGCTATCGAGGAGAATCCGGGGAAGGTACGACCTTGCGGGTTTCAACGACCCCTTGGATCGTCGATGCGACCGCATCGAGACTTTCAAGGAGCGACGTGAACTGATCGGACACGACCGTCGCCGACGCAGGCGTCTGGCTTTTGGGTGAGGTCTCCCCGAATCTGACACGCCCGACGGCGGGAGGATTGAGTGTCTCGGCGACCGAGATCAACGGAGCGAGGCACAGATCAATCTCATGGGTGACGACTTCGTCGTGCTCCCGCGGCTCATCAACTTTCACGACGGGACGAAGCGGATACCGGCTATTCACTTTAGCGACGATCCCCACGTCTCCGGTCGTCAATCGGACGGTCGTCCCAAGCGGATACACGGATAACTGTTCGACGAGCGCTTTCAGAATCTCACGCGGAAAGGTCTCCCGCTCGGCGACGAGAATCTCCTTGACGGCCTCATGCGGGAGCAACCGGCGACGATACGGGCGTTCGCTGACCAACGCATCGAAGACGTCGGCTACCCCGCAAATCTGAGCCATCTCGTTGATCTGCCTCCCCTTGAGTCGATTGGGATACCCCTGTCCGTTCCATCGTTCGTGAGCCTGGCGCGTCAACTGTGCCAGCCAGTGGTAGGCCGGGCCGCATTTGACGATGACCTGATAACCGAGCTCGGGATGTTGCTCAATGAGCGTCCGTTCTTCATGCGTCAATCGGCCGCTCTTGGCGACCAACGATTTGGGCACGGCGAACAATCCGATATCATGGACGAGGCCGGCCAGCGCCAACTGGTGCAGCTCTTCCCCGTAGTACCCCAGTCCTATTCCTATTTTGGTCCCCAGAACGGCCACATTGATGAGATTCGTAATCAGCGGCGACCCCGAGGGTCCGGAAAGCGCCTCGACCACCAACTCATCATTTCGTTGCAGCGAGGAGACGGCATCCGATGCGAGGTCTTCCAGCCGCTGCAGCGAAAGGGCATGTTGACCCTGCACGGCACTTGCCGCCTCATTCAGGGCCCGGTCCGTCATCTGGTACCAACTCCTCAAGAGAGCCCCCATGCATCACCGTGATCTTGCCCACAGAACACTTCACCCGCGACGCGTTCCACCAGCGCCCGTCTGATCCGGCCGACTTTCGCCACGCTTCCACAGTACAAACACAGATCGCACAGAGAGTTGATCAATCGGCAGACTCCGCCGGTGCGATGAAAGATCGCCGACACCGCGCCTGAGGAGAATATCGGCAGCACGCATCCGGCGGCGGCCAGGCGAGCCGCGATGTAGGTTTTCGTCTCAGCACGATCGAAACATTCGAGATGGTGCTGAATGGTCACCCGCTGAGCGAACTGAGGAATGCGGGCGATCCGGCTTCGGAGTTCCGGCTGCCCCAAGAGGACGAGCGTGATCAGGAAGCGGTCGTTCAGCTGGAAATTGCTGAGCAGACGAAGCTCTTCGAACGTCTGGTCATGCTCGATGGCCTGTGCTTCATCCACCACCACCACCGTGTCGGCCCCCCGCTGGTAATTGGCCAGCAACTGATCGTTCAACCGGCGCAACTGTTCCGCCCGCGTCCCGTTCGGGTCCAACCCCAGTTGGAATAAGATCTCGCCGAGAAATTCGTTGCCCGCGATCGTGGGGTTCGACACAAGTCCGATCTCATACTGGGCCCGTGGAAGCCGGAGAATGGCGGCGCGACTCACGAGCGTTTTTCCACTGCCGATCTCACCGGTCAGCATCACAATTCCCTTGCGGGCGTGAATCCCGTACAGAATGCGTTCCAGAGCCGTTTCATGCTTGACGGATGGAACATAGAACATCGGGTCCGGCACATTCTCAAACGGGCGAAGGTTCAACCGCCAATAACGCTCGTACATCGATCCTTGGGTCAGAGTCTGATCCTGAGGAACGTCAACAAGCGGCACATCCACGTCCTTTCCAGGTCGACCGGGGAAACACGCTGGACCCGCGACCGCGAGTCTGTTTCAATGAGGCAAGACGCCTTGTATGGCCATGCGCTCGGTTCGTCCGCTTTCCGCCCATTCTTCAATGCTCTGCACGTTCTGATTCAGTCGCAGTTGGACGGCCCCGTAATTTTTTACGGGAACCATCACACGTTGCTGCAGCACGATCGTGAGAAAGCTGTGCAGTCCCATGAAAAATGCCATCGCATGCGAGGCGTTCACTTGTTGCGCCGCGGACCATAACTGGGCCACACGCTCGACCGCGTGGGGCAGTTCGGCGGGAGAGGGGCCGGAGGCGGAGCCGCCCTCCTTGAGTAACTCAAGGAGGGTGTTCAGATGGGGAGATTCTTGGCGGACGATATGCAGGAACCCTTGCTCCCCTTCGGCCAAACGGTCAAGGAACTCTTGTATGGAAGCCACGTTGCACTGTTCCATCCCTCGATGCATGAGCCCTTCTGCCTGAGCCATCATGGTCTGAATCAGGTTACGATGGAATGTCCCGGACATCCTGCATCGCTCATGAAGGCCATGGAGCAAAACCAATAACTCTTTCGTCGAGATCGATGACGCAGAGCCCTCGGCCTCCGGTGGTGCCGCTTCCGCATCAAACGTGACACCGGTCGCTCGAGTCAACGCTCCATGAATGTGCCCCAGTTGCTTGCAGAGCGCGAGAAAGTCGTCAGCCGACACTCGCTCGGAAGGCTCTTGGACGGCTTCCACGAAGGGAAGCGCTGAAAAACTGGCCCGTTCGACGTCACTCAGGTTGATCGTGGCTGCGGATCCGCCGAGATTCGTGATGCCGACCTTGATCGTCTGAGCCAAGGCCCGATGGCGCTCGGAGGGGGGCGCTTGTTGGAGCTCATCCAACGCAACGTGAATTTGCTGAAGCCACTCCTGCGCCTCGTGAACGAAGAGCTCGATCAATTCTTTCTGAAACGCATCTTCGGTTTCCACAGGCATCGACATCCGCCCTTCACCAAGAACACGGCCATCTCGTGGATCCGGCCGGCCGGCTCAGGATTGTCCCCTCCCACTCCCGAGTTGCGAGGCCAGTCCCGCGATTTCACCCAGTTTGCGTGCCATGTCTTCAAATCTCTTCGTAGCATTCTCGGCGGCTTGTTCCGTCTCCGTGACGCGGCGTACAAGCACGCCATTGCGATCCCGTTCCACGGTGAGAAGCTCTTCCATCTCCCGGACTTTTGTCGCGATGGACTCGACCTCCTGCAGCCGTTCCGCTGCCCGGGCCGCCTTCTCCCGTTCCCCCGTCAGAAGCTCTTCCATCTCCCGGACTTTTGTCGCCATGGGCTCAACCTCCTGCAGCCGTTCCGCTGTCTGAGCGACCTTTTCCCGTTCCACTGAGAGCTCAGTCTCGAGATCCTTGATTTTCTGTTGCAGCTCAGATGCCTGCCGCTCTTCATGAGCGAGGCTCGCCTCCACCTCTTTCACCCTACTCGACGCCTTCTCCAACTCTCCCAATTGCTGTACGAGCTGCTCTGCAGCTTCCCGTTCCGCGTGCAGCGCAGATTCCAGCTCCGCGATCCGACCGGAAGTCTTCTGCCAGTTCGCAACTTCCTGTTTGAGTGCGCCGACCGCATCTTGCTCCGCCGTCAGTGCCGCTTCAAGTTCGGAGACTCTCGACACGCGTTGTTCAAGTTTCACCAGATTCGCTTCGAGTTCGCTGACACGCTGTTGTTCCACGGCCAACTGCGCTTCAGCGGCCTTCGCACGGGTCAGGTGCTCAACGGCGTCGGCCAAGCGTTTGGCGAGGTCTTCCGATCGAGCCCGTTCCGCCAGCAATTGGCCTTCCATCTCTTTGACTTGGATCGAATCATGGCGCGCGTACTCCTGCTGTTGCTCGGTTGAGGGTGGAACCTTCTCCACTGCGGCTGTCGTTTGAGTAGGAACAGGTCGAGAGACGGCAGCCGGCGGCGACTCCAGTCGTTTTGAAAGCAACTCCAGCACGCGGTCCTTCAGCGAAGTTCCTTGAAACGGCTTCTTGAGAACACCGTCGGCCCGGCAGGCGTCGGCTTGTTTTGTCACTTCGTCATTGACGATACCGGAAATCAGGAGCACGGGGATCCCCGCCAGGTTGGAGTTTCCGCGAACGAACGTGCACACCTCATATCCGCTTTTGTCGGGCATGATGACGTCGGATACGATGGCATCCGGCCGTTCCTTGGCCAAATAGGCCAGCGCTTCTTCACCATTGGCCGCCAAGGTCACGGTGAGGCCTGCCTCGGTCAACAGTCGTTCGGCGACTTTCCGAACCGCGATGCTATCGTCCGCTATCAAGATCTTCGGCATGACCGCACCTTTCGTCCTTCCCTGTGTCCGTTCCGATCATCATGCAACCGACCCAAGTCGGTGCACGGAGAGGATCGGGATCTCGTCGAGGCCGCTGGCATAACTCCATTCGGCCGGCACGTCCTTGCCTCGATAGGCCTGAATCGCCGTCGCGTCCAAGGTTTGAAGAACCGGTATTTCCTCATCGATGCAGATGGCCATGTCTCCTTGAGGGTGTTTTGCCGTCAAGCACAAAGGGCTGCTTCCCTGCACTGAGACCCGAAGCAACTCGGCGAGATCGAAGACCGGCAATACTATCTGATGCCGACGAACCACCGCCGTAACGAACGGAGTTCTTCCGGCAACCGGAATGCTCGTCTCCCATGGTGAGATCGCGGCTACTTCTTGGGTCTTCATCGCCAACCTTCGGCCACCTATCAGGAACACCAATAGATTCAACGAACGAGAGGCCTCTTGTCGTTGATGTTTCCCGCTGGTTCTCAGCATGACCCGTTATCACCCACCGAAATGTCCGGCACCGCCGGCGATCGAATAGTCGTATTCTTATCGGATAAATCCGTCTACGCCTCCAGCCCTTTGTTTTCAAGAATCCAGCTCGTATCGAGAATGAGTGCGACGCTGTGTTCGAACAAGATCATGCCTCGATACCAGCGTCGCTCCGATCCACAGAATTGTAAGGGAAGCGGCAAGACCTGGGATGGGTGCACGTTCATAACTCCATGCACGCAGGTGACCCGAATGCTTCCCCGCGATCCGTTTTCGGAAAGAAGCACGACACAGGTGCTCGCACCCGCGCCATTACGCGACAATGTCAGTTGATCCGCGAGATCAATCGGCCTATACGTTACTCCCTCGACCTGCGGGACTCCATCGTTTCCCGTCTCATCCGTGGTCAACAGCGTTCGCACAGATTCCGCGTCCAACGCAAAGAATCGTCCTCCCATGGTCACGATGAGCACGCGGAACGGAGGCGCGAGCGATGGAGTTTCGGCGGCCTGTTCGCGGAGACTCATGCCGGCGCCTTCTTGCCCATTTTCTGCAACAAGCCTCATTTCGTCAATCAATACGAATATTTGCGCAGGGTTACTTGCGGAGGGCCGGAGCGCGGCCGACCCACCGCTCAACTTCCTGCAGCAACATCCGCTCCTCCACCGGTTTGGCGATGTAGGAATTGGCTCCAATGTTGATCGCCATCTGGTGATGTTTGTCGCCTGCCCTGGTCGTCATGACCACGACCGGTGTCTGCCGCGTTTCGGGACGGCTTCTCAGAGCCTGAACGACTTCGAACCCGTTGAGTTTCGGCATTTCGAGATCGGTGATGATCAACCGGTAGCTGTTCGTCAGCGCTTTTCGGAGCCCATCTTCGCCGTCGACCGCAGTGTCGATTCGATATCCGGCCGACTCCAACATCCTCCCGACGAATTTGCGAATGCTCAATGAGTCATCGATCAACAACAGATGCGACTCCGGCCGATCGTTCCCCTCCGTTTCCTGCGGCCGGGCTTGATCAGCCGGGAGCCCGGTCGTGGAAAGCGTCTCCACCGCGATGGATTCAATCGCTTCGCGTGAAAACAAACGGGCGGGGTCGATCACAAGAATGACTCGGCCTTCCGGATCGATGGTCGCGCCGCCAAAAAACGAATGCTCCAGCGGTTTCAGCGATCCGAGAGACTTAATGACGATTTCTTGGCGGCCCAATAGTTCATCGACTGCCAGTCCTACAGGTCCTATCGGAGTTCGAACGATCACCACCGGCTTGGACCAATCCGCATGGCCCCGTTCCCGGCGCAAGAGATGGTGCAATGGATGCACTTCGATCGATTGATCTCCGAGCTTCAGCAGCACACGATCGTCATGCTGCTGCAAGGAATCGGCAGTCGGCAACGTCACTTCCAGAATATTCGGCAAGGGAATCGCGTACCGCTCGGTGCCTGCGCGAACCAGCAACGCTGTCGCGATCAAGAGCGTGAGCGGAAGGCTGAGGGTAAACTTGGTACCGACGCCGGGCTCTGATTCGACGTCGATATGACCCTTCATGCCTTCGATGACCCGCTTGACGACATCCAGCCCGACGCCTCGCCCTGCCTGATCGCCTACTTTGTCGGCCGTTGAAAACCCCGGACGGAAAATCAGCTGAAGAGCTTCTGCGTCTGACATCGCCTGCAATTGACCCGCCTTGATCAGCCCCATCTTCAAGGCTTTTGCTCGAATCTTGGACAAGTCCAATCCCGCTCCATCGTCCTCGACCTCGATAATCACGGAGTTGCCGCGATGCGCGGCGTGCAAGTAGACCGTTCCCGCCGCCGGCTTACCCTTCATGACTCGATCGGCGGCAGACTCGATACCGTGATAGACGGCGTTGCGGACCAAATGCACGAGGGGGTCCACGAGTCGTTCCACGATTCCCGTATCGACCTCCGTATGCTCCCCCGATGTGACCAGTGAGACTTCCTTGTTCGAGGCGCGGGCGATCTCTCGAATCGCCCGACGAAACCTGGTGAAAGGAGTGCCGATCGGAACCATACGGGCATGCGCGATTTCGTCCCTCATCAGCAGCGTCAGTTGCTGGAGTTGGCTCATGTCGTCATGCGCGGTTCGGATGGATCCGTTCAGCTGCGACATCGACTCGCTGATATCGGCGGTGACCTCTCCAATCCGGCGGGCCAAGATATTGAAATCGTCGTACTTGTCCAGTTCAAGACTCCCGAAATCCCCGAGTCCTTGAAACCCTTGGCCGGAAGCTTCAGGCGACTGGCTCGGCGCTTCCTGGTAGGTAAACATGTGTTTGTCGGAAAACGATTGGACCGAGTCCGCCAACCGAGTCTTGAATATCAGTACTTGCTGGGACAGTTGCTCCAACACGCGCAACCGTTGCTCCAATCGGCCTCGTCCAATGACCAGCTCGCCGACGAGGTTCATCAGCCGTTCCAACCGGGCGTAGCTGACCCGGATGACCTCGCGGTCTTCCGCGGATCTGGTCTCGAATGGTTTGCCCTGCCCGTGATGTTCTCCCGCTCCTTCCTGATGTCTTCCGGCTAAGTCGGGGGCATCTTCCGGCGGACGTGCGGATGCCGTTTCATCGACGGTATCGTGCCCCAGACGTTTCAATTCCGACCGTGCCTCATCGAATCGTTGTCGCGTCCGAGATACGGTGTTGTGATCTCTCCGCATCAGCACCCGGACAACGTCGATCGAACGCAGCATCAAATCCGTATGTCCCGGCAACACTTTGAGGCGCTCATCCCGAACAGAGCCCATGAAGTCTTCGACGTGATGAGTGAGGTCTCCGATCGACTGAAAGCCGACGGTATAGGCGGAGCCTTTCAACGTATGAGCGGTCCTAAACACTTGATTGATCAGTTCCCCGTTCTGTGGGTCTTTGTCCAATCGCAAGAGATTGGCTTCCAGCATTTCCAGATACTCTTGCGCCTCCGGCACAAAATACGAGATGATTTCCGGGTCCAAATCGGGGATCAAATACGTGTCGGGTAAGTCCTCCGTGGCAGTGTGCAATTCGATCGAAAGCTTGCCTTCATCAGAAACAGGGATACCGGAACTCGTGTCGCGTGTGGTCGTTTCCGAAGGAGCTGCTGTCTCCGGACGTTCGCACATTTGGATAAGCGCATGGATCAGGCGGGGTACTTCGTGTTGAAGTTGCAGCACATTCGCGGGGTCGCGTTGAAGAATCCGGCGGATCGTCCCGGCGGCCTGCGTCATGGTTTCGAGCAGCTGGCCTTGTAACTGAAGCCGCTTCTCCCGGATCGCGATCATGCCGTTCTCCATCGGATTGGCCACATCTCCGATGACCTGAAACCCTATGGTATACGCCGACCCCTTGAGGGTATGGACGGCGCGAAAGAGTCGGTACATCGCGTCTTCGTTCTCCGGTTCGGTTCTCAGCACCCGGATCAGCTCGTCGATCGTCTCGAGATACCCTTCCGCTTCAGGAAGAAAGTACGACATCATCTCGGAGTCCAGCGTGGGCAGCATATATTCCTGACTCACGGATGATCCCGTTCCGTCTGCTTCCTCCACCAGCCCTTGACTCGATTCCAGGCACCGTTTCACCGTCTCCAGATCTTCGCCGACGCCTTGATCGATGGACCGTACAATGGTTTGAATACTTTGCGTAAGGTTCCGCATCACATCCACCGCGCGTGACCATTGGTCAGGGGGGATGCCGGTCGCTTGTTCCAGCAACATCTCCAGGCGCTTGGCCAACTGTGCGACTCCGCTGTAACCATACAAGGCAGCCGCCCCGTGGATACGGTGGGCCACGATAAACTGCTCTGTGAGTTGTTGCGGGAAGGGAAGGGCGCCGGTGGGCGAATGTAATGCCTTGATTAATGCCGTCAGTCCATCTGAGGCTTCCAGAACAAAGATACTGACGAGATTTTGCCGGTCGAACTCCGAGCTCATCGGTGCCTCTTCAGCTCATGGCGTTCTCTGATTCAGCCGGTGTCGTAAACCCTCAGGCCAGCTTGAACTGAGATACCGATGCCGTCAGACTTTCGGCCAATTTCACCATGTCTTCCACGGTCGCTCGCGCTGAGTCGGTGGCCTTTTGTGTGGCCACGGCGCCGCCGGTGAAGTCTTTGATCGAACGGCCGACCTGGTCGGTCGAAGCCGTTTGATTGGCTGCGGCCGATGCGATGCTTTGGGCAAGTTCCGCCGATCGCTGGGCGATCGCCGAAATCTCCTTAAACACATCTCCGGTTCGCAGGGCGGAAGCTGATCCGGCTTCGACCGCCTGGGTTTCGTGTTCCATCGAGACGACGGCATGTTGCGTCTCGCTCTGAATCACTTTGACCAGATCGGCGACTTCGCGTGTCGCTTGGGTCGAACTCTCGGCGAGTTTCCGGACCTGATCGGCGACGACCGCGAAGCGGGCGCCCGCTTCCCCTGCCCCGGCGGCCTCAATGGCGGCATTCAACGCCAGGAGGTTGGTCTGATTGGCGATTTCCCGGATGGTCGACACGATTTGCGAGATTTCCAGCGACCGATCTCCCAGGGCTTTGACCTGCTTTGACATGCGTTGAACCGCCGATCGAATGCGCTGCATATCCTGCACGGTTTCCTGCACCGCAATGCCTCCGCTTTCAGTGGCCTTCAAGACCTGACGGGCCGATTCGGATGAGGCTTCCGCCGTTTCCGCCACTTGGCGCATCGAAACAGTCAGCTGTTCCACCGCGCCGAGCGTCTTCATCGACTCATCGGCTTGATGTTTGGCGGTTCCGGCCATCTGCCCGGCGTTGTCGCGCAACGCTCCGGCGGATCGGTTCACCCGCTCGGCCGATTCTCTGACTTGCTTCATCAATTGCGCGAACCGCTGGATCATCAAGTTGAAGCCGTCGGCCAAGTTACCGAACATGTCTGCCGTCACCTCACCTCGCTTGGTCAAGTCGCCCTTTCCGACATCGGACACGAGCACCAGGAATTGCACCAGGCGCTTTTGCATCATGTCCCGCTCTTCTTCCGTCGACACCAAGGCCGTGATCCGGTCCAACATGATGTTGAACGCCTTGGCCATATGGCCCACCTCATCGTCGCTCTCCAGCCTCGCTCGAGCCTGAAGATTTCCCGCGGCCGCCTGTGTGGCGACATCGGCCACATGAATAATATCTTTGACGATACTACGGGCGAGGAAATACCCGATGGTGATTGCCAAGACCAGAGCTACAATGGCTCCCCCTAACATCACGTTGCTCAGATAGGCAGCCGCCGCCTGGCCACGGTTGTTCAATTCCCTCGCAAGGTCTTGAATGAGCCCTGTCAGCCATTGAAAACGCCATATCGCGCGGCCATGCCAAAAGGCGACCTCGCTGGACAGCACGGTGTTGCCCAACTCTCGCATCGACTGTTTTTGTTCGTTCGTGAGGGAAGGATCAAAACTGTCGTTGAAGGCCCCGACCGCACTTTCAGCGGCGGCAAAATACTCTCTTAAGGTGAACAGGAGAACGTCCAACTCCTGCCCATCACGACGGCCGTCCACGGTCTCGTGCGTGGCGGATGGCCGGTAGGTCTCAAGAGGCGTCAGGGTTCTTCTCTTCAATTCGGTGAGAGGAATGATCGCCTCATCAAAATCGACCTTCTGCGTTTGGTGCGCAACGCTCAACAACGCATTGTGATAGAGGCTGAGGTTCGTGCTGCTGACGGCGGCATTGGACACACCCACGGTTGATTCGTCGTAGATGGACCGCAACTCGCCTTTGAGCCGATCGAGTCCCAACAAGCCGATCAAACCGATCCCCATCATCCCCATAATAATCACGGAAAACCCGATCAGGAGCTTGGACAGGGTTCTCAGGTTTTTGAACCTTGCCATGATCGACCACTTCCGTGCCCTGCCTTGCTTCGCCATGACTTCCCTCCTCCTCACCGTCCGGGATACGATCCGGTGCCGGTCACACCCTCGTTCCCAACATTCTTAGCCTGTACGAGCGCACGAGTGTCGCCCCTCGCCTCCTCCACGGAGGCGAGCAATCGCGACACTTCCAGCATGCCCCTCACGTTGGTTTCGGTCTTGAAGAACCCCGAAAGAAACGGATGATCGACAGCCGCATCCTGGACAGATGGGGCCGACAGGTCGTCAATATCGATGGTGCGAATTTCGGGCACCTCGTCGATAAGAATACCCACCTGTTGAGCGCCATGCCGTACGATCACCGCATATTTTTGTACGGCCGAAATAGATGTGCCCAACGTCGACCGTAAATCGGCCAGGGGAATAATGATCCCACGTAGATTGGCGACACCGACCAGCGTGGCGGGCATGCCGGGCACCGGCGTGATCGACTCGAGTTTGAAGACTTCACGAACATGGCTCAAATTTACAGCAAAGCTTCTTCCTCCCAGTGTGATCAAGCAGACTCTCACCGTACCTGTCGATCGTGCCTGGTCCAGTGTTGCGTCTGGGCTAAGCTGAGGTAAATTACAGAATGGATCCATCGTCTCCCGGCCCATGCATCATCGGTTCACTCAACCAAGTGCGACCTTCACGGCGTGCAGAAGGTCTTCCGATTTGAAGGGTTTTACGACGTGGCCGTTCGCTCCCTGTTGCTGTCCCCAGAACTTATCGCTTTCCTGTCCCTTCGAGGTGCACAGCACGATCGGGATGTTCTTGAATC
The DNA here is from genome assembly GCA_024760525.1 of Nitrospira sp. Lineage (NCBI taxonomy): Bacteria > Pseudomonadati > Nitrospirota > Nitrospiria > Nitrospirales > Nitrospiraceae > Nitrospira > Nitrospira sp. Next base: position 1,971,436 of record CP060499.1, on the reverse strand, counting down.
GAGCATCATTTTTCAAATCCCGGCAGGCCTGAAATCCGTTCCGACCCGGCATCACCACGTCCAAGACGATGAGGTCCGGCTTCTCTGAGGCGATCTTATCCTCCAAACCGTCTGCCGTTGAGAACGACAGGACGGTATGGTGGGCAGCTTTGAGGTACGACTCGATAAGCTGCAGTTCCGCATATGAATCATCGACGATCACGATTTTGCTCATAACGCCTTTCCTCTCCTTTCAATGGACTCTCAGGCTGTTTTCAGCGCACCGGCATCACTGCACTGATCGCGCAGATCAATCCATTGCCTGCACCCGCCTCATGAATCGTGCTCAAGGCACTCTTTCTCATCCCCACATCGTCGAAACATGCTGTCCCATGCAGTGTAACGACTTGTTGATGGATGGCAAGAAAACGGTGAATATCGGCATCGCTCCGTGCATAAATTGGAGCCGATATAAGTGCGTAAATCACTAAAAACGTAGTGATAATCAACTACATAGATACAAGGCACGATGCCTGATCAAGCAGGAGCATTTATGGGTGAAAATATCCGATGAGGCGAGACACATCGAGGTGATGGGACAAATGATCCGCCCACCGATCAAGTTCTCCGACTAATCGATCCGTCACAACCGCAGACGCGAGTGCTTCAAGTGGCGGAAGCCTTTTTCTCGTACGAGCACGGTTGAGCCAGGCCCGACGAAACTCAGATTCATCAAATACACCGTGTATGTAGGTGCCCCACACAAGGCCATCGTTCCGGATCGCTCCATCGAACTCTTCCTCATTCGGAGCGGGCGATGATCGCGCCTCCTCACCCGGTTCCAAATACCGGCGAACGCTGAAACACGGACTTTCATTTCCGCGAAGCGTGACGCCCATGTGAACGTGATATCCGCGGACTACACCATGATTACCTACAAAGGCGTCAGTCGGACGAGCTTCCACTTGTGCGGTTTGCTTGACCTGCTTGAGCTCCGTCTCCGTATTCAAGTAACCCAGTCCATCACTCGTACCGCCCTGCTCGACCTCATGTGGATCCGATATTTTCCGGCCAAGCATCTGATAACCACCGCAGATACCGATCAGTTCTCGGCGCCCATGCACATGATCATCGAGCGCCGGCCCATATCCGTTCCTTTGTAGATAGGACAAGTCCGCCAGCGTATTCTTGCTCCCCGGAATGATCACCACGTCCGCATCGGTGAGATTCGACGGCGAAGCGGCATACTTCAACGCAACATCCCCCTCGGCCGCCAACGCATTGAAATCCGTAAAGTTGCTCATGTGCGGCAGCAAAATCACGGCGATGTTGACCCGATCAGTTGAAAAATCAGTTGACCCATGACGGACGAGATCAAGGCTATCTTCCTGATCGAGCACCAGATCACGAAGGAACGGGACCACGCCCAACACCGGGATCCCACCTCGGGACTCCAGGAATTTCACCCCATCGACGAACAATGTGGCGTCGCCACGGAATTTGTTGATGATGACCCCGCAGACCCGAGCGCGTTCCTCCGGCTCCAACAGATCCAATGTTCCAAGCACTTGAGCAAAGACCCCGCCCCGATCGATATCGGCCACCAAGAGAACTTTGGCGTCAGCCAGCTTCACGACGGGCCAATTGACCAAATCGCGCTCCCGAAGATTGACTTCCGCCGCGCTGCCCGCTCCTTCAATCACGATCACTTCATATCGGCCCGCCAACCGAACGTAACTCTCTTCAACGACAGTCCAGAGCGTGCGCCGACCTTCAAAATACGACGATGCCTTTTGCTTCGCGAACACTTTTCCCAGCACGACGACCTGCGAGCAGTCGTCGGACTCCGGTTTGAGAAGGATCGGGTTCATGTCAACGTGTGGTGGTATCCCGCAGGCCTCTGCTTGCAATGCTTGCGCTCTTCCAATTTCAGAACCAGCGGGAGTGACGAACGAATTCAACGACATATTTTGGGCTTTGAACGGCGCGACACGCGCACCGGTCCGATACAGCAATCGGCACAGGCCGGCCGTGATCAAGCTTTTGCCCACATCCGAACCTGTGCCGAGCACTGCGAGAGCGCGTGCCATCATCGATGTTTCCTTTGCCACTGCTTTGCCTTGGCTAAACCACGAGAGACGCAATCGGCGACCGCCTGCCCGACCAGCGCTCCCATGGTCGTGTGAGTACCGCTATATACATGCGGAGGTCCTAGCCCGCGCACCTGACACGCAATCACGACCGCATCTGTGCCGGTCCCGGTCGCACCGGACCGGCCCTCCCACGTCGGCACTCCATGATCGCGCAGGACACCCGTCTTGGCCTCGGTGGCAACCTGCACCGCCCCGACCATGGCGGCGCCTGAAAGACTCCCGTTCGTGACGATGATCAGATTGATCGTTCCGGGTCTGAACGTTCCCCTTCGATGAATGCGGCGCAGCGGCCGGTCCCCGGCCCGGACCGCATTCGTCACTCCGACGGTGGCAAAACACTCCACCCAGAGCTGCCCCGCCGCAGCTCGAGCCGTGACTAATTGCGTCATTGGGACGGCGGTCATGAGTCCGACGGTTCTCGTAGCGACCCCCAGTTGAACAGCCAATTTTCGCAGGTAACGCGCCGGATCGGGAACACGCCCGTTCGAACCGGGATTCGCTTCAACTTGATGGTTAAGAATGTGGGAGGCCGGGCTGAACCCTCCGCCTTGCGGGGCAGACGACAGCACCCGCTTTCGGCCTCCGAGACTGATCACGAGTGTGGGGCCAATCACTCGATATCGGGTACGGACGCGTGTCGAAGTTCCTTTCATCGCAACTTTTCTTGCTGAAGCAGCTTCGACATGGCTTGGATGAGCCGGTCATTCTCCTGTCGAGAACGTACGGCAACGCGCATGGAACGGGAGTTCATTCCTGGGATAACAGAACAGTCGCGAACCAACAGCCCTTCGACCCGCAACTGGTCGGCCATTTCACACGAACGCCGTCCACGTGGTAATTCCACAAGGAAATAGTTGGCATACGTCGGCATCACTGAACAGCCGGGCAGGGCGGCAAGCAGGTTTCCGAACCGTTCCCGTTCTCTCGTCATGAACCGAACGCTCTTTCGCGCGTGAGCCAGGTCATTTATTGCGGCGAGCGCAGCCACTTGTCCCATAGCATTCACGGACCACGTCGAAATCTGCTTACGGAAGCATTGAATCACCGAAGGCGCGGCCACCGCATATCCAATCCGCAGTCCTGGCAATGCGTAAAACTTGGTGATGCTGCGCAAGACGACGACACGAGGCCACGATACGGCTTCCGGAAGAAACGACCGCTCGGGGCAATAATCGGCAAACGCTTCGTCGATCACCAACCACATCCTTCGGCGCTGAGCGATGTGTGCCAACCGCCGGACATCATCGAGGGAACAGGCTTGCCCGCTTGGACTATTGGGATTGCAGAGCATGACTCCGTCGACGGCCTTGGATGTGCTTCGCCGTGTCCCTATCACACGGCACAAGCCGTCGATCGGTTGCGCGTAGTGCTCCCTGCGCTTCGCATAGACAGCCTCCACGCACCCTCCGGCCCGTACCATCGATGCGGCATATTCCGAGAAAGTGGGCTGCGCAATCAGGAGATGGCGAATGCCGAGTGCGCGAGGAAGCGCATCGATCAATTCCGTCGATCCGTTTCCTATCACGATCCGTTCCGGAGCTGTTTGCCAGTATCTGGCCAGTGCCTGGCGGAGATCCCAACAATCCGGGTCGGGATAGTGACGCAATAGATGGCGAGCGTTGACGATCGCCGGCCAGACATTTGGCGAAGGGCCTAATGGGTTGATGCTGGCGCTGAAGTCGATGAGCTTCGCGATGTCATGGCCAAGTTCACGCGACGCTGCGTAAATATTGCCGCCATGGATCGCACTTTTCAGACGAGCCATACCGTTCCTACCATCAGGAATACGCCCAGAAGACACGCGACGATCATAATTCGAGATGCGATCACGAGGTCCTTCACGAGGGGCCGACGTCCAGCTATCCCGATGATAAGTCGTTCATCTGGCACTCCTCTATAGTAATTGACTCCACCCAGTTGAACGCCCAGAGAGCCGGCCATCGCCGCTTCGGGCTGCCCGCTGTTCGGACTTGGATGCTTGCCGCCGTCACGGCAAAGCACGCGCCACCCGGCCCTCACGCGATCACCCTGACCCATGATCAACCCAGCCGCAAGAAGTATAAGGACGGCGGACAGGCGGGCTGGAATCCAATTGGCAACGTCGTCGAGCCGGGCGGAGGCCCAGCCAAAATCGACGTACCGTTCGTCTTTGTGGCCGATCATCGAATCCAACGTATTCACGGCCTTGTACGCAAGCGCCAGCGGAGGTCCTCCCACCATCAGATAGAACAACGGCGCGATAATTCCATCGCTCGTGCTTTCCGCCACTGTTTCAATCGACGCGCGAACAATCTCCTCCTCTGAGAGTCGGTCGGTATCCCGACCAACGATTTGACCGACGGCTCGACGAGCCTCGGTGAGATTGCCCTGTTCCAGTTGTCCCCTTACCGCCGACACATGGTTCCACAGATCGCGCCCCGCCAGCGTCGTCCATGCGAGACCTACCGACACCAGGCTTCCCAGCCACCAGGTCACCTGGTCGGTTAGCGCAATGAGTTCACGGGTAAAGAAAAACACAGATGTCGGCAACCCGAGCGCGAGCAGCAGACCCCCTGTGCGGAGGGCATATGGATTCCGGCAGATCTTTCTGACAGACCTGTCGTACCACGCAATTACGGCTCCCATGCCACGAACGGGATGTGGGAACCACCGAGGATCTCCCGCCACGGCATCGATGCTTGCTGCGAGCAGCAATTCACTTCCGGTCATGATAGGACAAGCAACAGCGGGAGAAAGAGCAAGAAGAGGATCTCGACGACTTCATTCGTGGCGCCCAGGGTATCGCCCGTGATGCCACCGAACAAAGCCCGACAGCCGGTCTGAATGGCAACGATGACCACGCAGCATCCGATCAACGTCATGATTGTTGCAGAGGCCCCTAGGCCTAGAACAAGCGCGATGGCCAATACGACGGTCGATCCCAACACGTGAAACCAGGACAAATGCACGAGGAATGGAGCAGCCAATCCACCCTCAGTCCTTGCGTAGGGAGAGAGCCATGCTAGGGTGACCATCGCCCAACGGCCTAACGCCGGCATGCAGACGAGAGCCGGAATACGGAGCGACGACGGAAGCGCCGCCAAGGCCGCATAACGGAGGATCAACGACAAGAAAAGACCAGTCGCGCCGATCGCACCGATCCTCGGATCACGCATGATGGATAAACGATCGGCCGGTGTTCGGCCGCCGGCAAGGCCGTCAAGCGTGTCCGCCAATCCGTCTTGATGTAATCCACGAGTGACCGCAACGAGCAGCACGATCACCAATACGTTCACGACCTCCATGGCAAACAGTTTGGCCAGTACCGCGTCCGCCAGCGCCAGCGCGCCGCCGATCATGAGACCCACGGTGGAATACCACGCCATCGACGCAGCCAGCTCCGTTGCGGTCGGCTCGTGATGGCGACGACTCAGCGGAACCGCGGTCAAAAAATGCCATGCGAATAGAAAAGGCCGAACAAAAGTGGTCATGCCCCACGCTCCGACACACCGGCCTCGCCGAACGTTGCCATCTCCGTCATGATCTTGATGGCGGCACACATCAGATTCATGGCCAAACAAGCGCCGGTTCCCTCACCCAACCGTAGATCCAGATCCAGCAGCGGCTTCAATCCGAGATGGTCGAGCAAGACCTGATGCCCGCGCTCCGCAGACCGATGAGATGCAATCATATAACCAAGGCACTTGGGCTGCAGACGAGCCGCGATCAGCGCGGCGGCTCCGGCAATGAATCCATCCAGCACCACCGGCACTCTCACCGAAGCCGATCCAAGAATAAGGCCGACGAGTCCGGCGATTTCGAGTCCGCCTACTTTCGAGAGAACTTCCAATGCGTCACGTGAATCAAGATGGTGAAAGGACAGCGCCTCCTGGATGACCGACACCTTGTGCCGATAGCCCGTATCGTCGATTCCCGTTCCACGCCCAGCCACCTCCTCCACCGGCCGCCCGGTCATGATAGCCGTGATCGCAGTGCTGGCCGTGGTGTTGCCGATGCCCATTTCACCGGTTCCGATCATCCCGATTCCCTGATTGGCTGCGTCCATTGCGAGTTGAATGCCGGTCGTAATGGCCTGTTCCGCCTGCTCTCGACTCATCGCCGGCCCGGCAAGAAAGCTATTGGTGCCCGGCATGATCTTCTTGTGGATCAACCCGGGTATCGAGCCGAATTCGTAGGCGACACCGATATCGACGACACGGACTTCGATCCCGGCATGCCGCGCCAGCACATTGACCCCTGCGCCGCCGCGCAGGAAATTCAGCACCATCTGCGGCGTGACCTCTTGGGGATAGGCGCTGACACCTTCACGGGCGATCCCATGATCCGCAGCAAACGTGAAGACGACACCTTTCGGCACGCTTGGCTTTACTTCGCCGACAATCATGGCATATCGCACAGCCAGTTCCTCCAGACGGCCGAGGCTTCCTACCGGCTTGGTCAAACGATCGAGCCGAGCCTGAGCCTGTCGTGCCATCTGCTCGTCCGGCACTTGAATCTGGTCCAACACATCCTCTAGTTTCATGACATCCTTTATTTCAATCTTAAGGTCTGGCCGCTCACGACAAAGTGGACTTCATCCGCTTCATCCGCCACCAACTGGTTCATCTTTCCAGCCAGATCGCGAAAGCGCCGGACGTCCGGTCCAACCGGGACCAGACTCATCCCGAGTTCATTGCTGACGAGCACCACCTTCGCCGGTACCTTTCGAATGGCTTGGAGCAATCTCGCGGTCTCTTCAACAAGCAGGTTTTCAGTAATTTCCCCGCCTAAATTATTCAACCATAACGTGAGGCAATCTATGACAATAGATTGATATTGCCCTCCTTTTCTATTAATCCAATTCACGAGATTTGCTGGAACCTCCGACGTCGCCCAGTCGGAAGGGCGGGTCGACTGATGCCGGGCAATCCGAGCCATCATTTCATCATCCAGCGCCTGGCCGGTTGCGACAAAGGCCTTCGGCCGGCCGCCTTGTCCCAGGCGAAGCGCCACCTCGCTTTTGCCTGACGCCGCCCCACCGAGAACAAATATCAGTTTTCCGGCGGGCTGCGCTCGATCACGCTTCTGGGTTCTTCTTGGGCTGGACATCCCGCTCCCATAGGAACTCCGACTCACCCTGGGTCTTGGCCACCCAACGAGCCAATACAAATAGGGCATCGCTGAGCCGATTGACGAACTTAATGATCGTAGGATCTACCGGTTCCGCTTTCGACAGTGCGACGCACAACCGCTCTGCCCGGCGGCAGATCGTCCTCGCTTGATGCAGAAAGCCTGACACTTTTCCTCCGCCGGGCAGGATGAATTCTCTAAGGGGTTCCAGATCTTTTTGGCAGCGATCGATCAGTTTTTCCAGGCGCGTGACATCCTGCGCCGCCACTTGGGGCATGTTCTTGAACGTCTGCCCGGGCGCCGTCGCAAGAATGCTCCCGACATCGAATAGCTTGTTTTGTACCCAACGCAGTTCTTCCTCGAGCCGCTGGGCCGCCAGGTGTTCGCTTTTCATATCGGCGTTCATTACACGAACCACGCCGACCGACGCGTTGAGCTCATCCACCGTCCCGTAGGCTTCGACGCGCAAACTATCTTTCCAGACTTGCTGCCCGCCCGCCAGCCTGGTTTTTCCCGCGTCCCCTGTTCTCGTGTAGACCTTGGTGATGCGCATCACCTTTCTCCCCTCTTGTCATGAACTCGGTTGCCCCATGACTCATAATGGATCAACCGGCCAACCGGAATCCGCCTCCGCCACCCTGCGGTTTCAAGATCGGGCCGCGCCTCAAAGCCGGCCACATATCCAACACAAAGATAAGCCAGCACCGTCACCGACTTGGGGACGCCGACCACCCGCTTCAGTGCCTCGTGGTCTAGAATACTGACCCAGCCGACGCCGATGCCTTCGGCACGAGCGGCCAGCCAGAGATTCTGAACGGCACAGCATGTACTGTACAAATCAGTCTCGCGCACCGTGGCACGACCCAGCACATGCCGACCGCCACGCCTCCGGCTGCACGTCACACAAAGATTGACCGGCGCTTCCTCGATGCCCTCCAGCTTCAAGCTTCGATAGAGGGTCGCCCTGCTGCCGGTATACCGAGCCGCAGCTTTGGCATTCACTTCATTGAACAAGCTCTTCACCGCCCGCTTTGTCGATCGCTCGCGGATGACCACAAAATCCCATGGCTGCATGAACCCGACCGAACCGGCGTGATGAGCCGCCGTCAACAATCGCGTCAGCACTTTGTCGGGAATCGGCGTCGGCAGAAAATTTCGACGAACATCGCGGCGCTCAAAAATGGCGCGATAGACGGCCTTGCGCTCGTTTACCGTGAACGCGCGACCCGCGCCGTTATGGTGTCGGGAGGCATCAGGCTTGGAATCCGCCCCATTGCTATGGGACTGTATTCCTTTGATGGTACGGGCTTTACCGGGCATACCATTCCTTATCCCAGTATTCATGTAATTGGCAACCTGTCCAAAACACTATCGCTGACTGTCCGCAGCATGTCCGCTATGAAGCACCAGGCCCGATAGTCTGTGACGCCTGTGTTCCCAGCTCTCCGGTGGCGACTTTTCTCAAACAGACTGGACAGAGGCAGTCCTCGAATCGGGCGGCAATCCAATCCATTTGCTGTTCGGTAATCCCGACCGTGCCGCACCAACATTGATACCCGCCGCACTCAAACGGGTTCCCGCACGCCCCACAGATCTTCTGTACCGGCCCTTTCAAAACTCGACTCCCGGCTGTGCTTTGATTCCCCGGCGGAAAGGATGTTTCACTTGTTTCATCTCCGTGACCAAATCGGCCTCGTCAATGAGTTTCGCCGGCGCCCCTCTGCCGGTCATCACCACATGCTGCATCCGCGGACGATCGCGAAGCACCGGCAGGACCTCTTCAAGGCCGACATAGCCGTGCTGCAGCGCGATATTGAACTCGTCAAGGACAACCATGGCACAAGACGCATCGCGCAGGAATGCACAAGCCGTCTTCCAGGCCTGTTGGGCACACTGCGTGTCGCGCGCCCGATCTTGAGTTTCCCAGGTATAGCCCTCTCCCATCCGCAGGAAGATGACGCGATCGCCCAGAGACTTCAGCGCGCGCTCTTCCGCAGTGTCGATCGCACCCTTGATGAACTGCACCACCGCAACCTTCTGCCCGTGCCCGATGCAGCGCAGTACCATCCCCAATGCGGCGGTCGTCTTCCCTTTGCCCGCGCCGGTATAGACGATTAGCAGGCCCTTCTCCTGTTGTGCCTCCTCGATGCGTCGATCAACGGAAGCCTTCAGGCGCTCCATGTTTGCCTTATGCTCGTCGTGATTCGTCATGATGCCAGGCTCACGCTCACCGGCGCGCGACCGGCGGAATGACGGGCAGCATCCACCAGCGCCGTCCCGATCTGCGGGTGACTCCCAAAGTACAGATGAGTATAGAGCGCGAGGACATTGCGACTTGTCAGTCCGTCCTGCCCCTTCGAACTGCCTTCTGCATCGCTCAGCGTACAGGAATACTGCAGCGGCCCTCTTGCAACCAACGTTGAATAGTGGAACTCATGACCTCGCGCCGTGACACCGACCTCTCCAAGGATGCTGCGTTGTGCACACTCCACCGTTCTATATCCCAAAGTAAGGCCGTGTTTCTGCATGGCCGTTTCGGCCGGAAAGACTCCGACCATTGCATGGGAACGGCCATCGAAATCGCGGATCGATTCCGTCAGGTACATCAACCCGCCACATTCCCCATAGATCACGCCGCCGCGCTCGGCAAACCGCTGAATGGCCGTGCGCATAGAGACGTTCTTGGCCAGTTCCTCGCCGTACAATTCCGGATATCCACCGCCAAGGTACAGCATCTCGACATCCGGCAATACGTCGTCGTTCAACGGAGAAAATCGCACGAGTTCGGCACCGGCCGCTTCCAGCCATTCAAGATTGTCCGGGTAGTAAAAGCAAAACGCCCGATCCTGTGCCACACCGATTCGAACGGTACGGCCATGACTCTGTATCGCCGGCTGAGGGACTGATCCCGGCAGCGTGCCACACGAATGGGCGAGGGCTTCGATCCGATCAAGATCAATCGTCTCCAGCGCTGCCATTGCCAAGCGATGATAAAGCTGATCGCCACTTTGCTCCATGGCCATGACCAGTCCGAGATGCCGATCCGCAATGGTCATAGCGGGATCCGAACGCACATATCCGACGGACACCACGTCGGTAGATTGCTCAACAGCCGCCTTCAGGAGTCGATAGTGGCCTTCACTCCCAACACGATTGAACAAGACTCCCGCAACACGCAGCTCAGGATCGAAGCGCGCGTACCCGTCTACCATCGCCGCCGCCGACCGAGCCATTGCGCTCCCGTCGATTACGAGCAGCACCGGCGCATTCACTTGCTTCGCCAATTCAGCCGTGCTGCCGGCCTCGTTCACCGGCGAACTGCCGTCGAACAACCCCATCATGCCCTCGATAATCGAGATCTCCGCATCGGCTGCGGCACGAGCAAAGATCGAACGATTCAGGTCCTCTCCGAGCATCCACCCGTCGAGATTTCGAGACAGACGGCCGGTAGCCGCCCGGTGATGGCTCGGATCGATAAAGTCGGGGCCGACCTTGAACGGCTGGACCCGGCGGCCTCGTTCACGCAAGGCCGCCAGAATCCCCAACGTGGCCGTCGTCTTCCCGACGCCGCTTGACGTCCCGGCAATGACCAATCGCGGATACTCTCCCATGCTCATTTAAATCGGAAGATCATAATTGATGCGCACGCCGCCGAAAATCGACCGGATCGGCGTGCCGAAGAACAGGACTTCTTCATACTTCTCATTGAAGATGTTGTCGAACCGAATATAGGCCTGCATATATTTCGTCACGTCATAGCTGGCCGACAAATTCCACACGAGAAAAGACGGGATCGGATTACTATTCCCGACATTGTTAAACCGTTCTCCGACATATCGCCCTTCCAGATTGGCTCGCAATGCTTCAATCGGTTGATAGCTGAGGATGGCTGACCATTGGTTAAACGGCCATTTGGGAACACGGGTGGCCTGGCCATTCTGAAAATTTTCCGTATCTGTGTACGTATAGTGAACCAGCAAATCGAGGCTTTTGGCCCACGGCTGGTCGCGATACAAATGCAATTTGACGCTTGCTTCGAAGCCTCGTGCAGTGGCCAGACCGACGTTCAGGGCACAGAAGTTGGCTCCAAACGGTCCGGTTCCGCAAGCGATAGGATCTTGCGCAGAAAGAATGAGGTCCCGATATCGTGTCCAGAAATATCCCACGCTGACAGTCCCTAGATCATTCGGCAGCGTTTGTTCGATAGCCGCGTCTAATCCCTGGCTTCTCTCCGGCCTCAAGTTAGGGTTGCCAAAATTCGGAAAGAACAGCTGGTTGATCGTCGGAGCGCGAAAGCCGGTTGAATAGCTCCCGCGAAACTTCGTACCCGTTTCCTTGACCAAATACCCGCCGGTCACTCGATAGGTCGTCGCGCTCCCGAACACGTTGTATTCGTCCTGCCGAATCCCGGCGGTTGCAAACAGACGGTCCCAAAGATTTAGTTGCGCTTCGCCGAATCCCGAATGACTGCTGAGGGTCTTGTTCAAAAACGTAGGCGTCTGAAGCAGCAGGTCGGTGTTATCCCCTTTCTGTTCACGAAATTGATATCCACCCGTCAGCAGCAAGGGTTTAGCAACCTGAATGTTGTGCTGCCATTCCACGCGATTACTGGTCGTCTCGATCTGCGAATTGAATGGGAAACCGAGTGGTCCTGTCGCTCCGGTCACCACATTTTGTGCGATGGTTCCCCCAAAACTGACCAGAGATTCAGTCGCCCTCGATAAGGTGAGCTGCTGCGACCACCACGTCGTGATCGGTTGTGAATAGTTCCCCGCGAAGACATATTGCGAGTTTCGTGATCGTGCCCCAAATACATCGGCCGGGTCGGAGGCGAAGGTCACTGAGTTGAATGCAAATCCGTCGAAATTCACACCGCCCCGCAACCATCGAAAGCTGAACTCCAGGCGTCCGTCTTTTGGAAGATCAGCCCCAAGCCGAACCGATCCTTGCCAGTTGTGGTATCCATCGCGCTCCGTTGCACCACGCCGATAGTTGATCGCCGAAAAACCGGCCGTATCCAAGCGAGTGATCGAACCGGAGAAGTCTATGGGTCCTTTCTTGCCCGATAGACTGGCTCCTTCCCGAATGGTATTGAACGAACCGTACTCCGCGAACGCAGACACATTGGGTTTGTCCCGTCCGCGCTTCGTGGTGATGTTGATCACGCCGCCCATGGCATCTGAGCCCCAGAGCATACTCTGGCTTCCACGCAGAATCTCGATCCGTTCGATGTTGTCCGATGTGAGGTTGGCAAAGTCGTAATTGCCGATCGTGGCACTGTTGACGATCGCTCCGTCGATCAACACAAGCGTTTGTTCCGGTGTTCCTCCGCGCATCCGTACATCGACACTCGTACCGAATCCTCCGCTCTGGTTGACCGAAAGTCCTTGAGCCCAGCGCAACGCTTCAGCAACGGTTCTGACTTTTCGCTGTTGCATCTCTTCACCGGTAATCACCTCCACAGCGCTGGTGACTTGCTTTGCCGGAATGGGGGTCTTGGTCGCACTCACCACAACGTTGGGGACTTCGATGACCTCTTGCTGATCGGCCATCGCGATATCCTGCGCAAATGCTGAGAGTAGAGGAGAAAATAGACTGAATAGGAACACGAGAAGACTGCACAACACACACGGACGAACGCGACTCATGGAAACCTCCCTTTGACTCGAAGGGCATCGATAATCCCGGCAGTTGGGTCTCCTGACTTGCGGCTCGTCGTTCGCTCTGCGCCTTCCCATGCACCGAAGCACACAGTGGCATCGTGCAGAGTCACTCCCCGCTTACAGTGGCGGCACCGTGATGGATTTGCACCATCTTCCCCGTCGCTGACGGTATGGTCTTAAAGAATCCCCCCAGAATAATTGTTGCGCACCCACATTCTTGCGCAGGAGAGGGGTGCCTCTCTTCCTGCTGACATCAGTCTGCATCGGCCGATTGAACGCACCCAACCCACTAAACTGTCATCTCCGCAATCACCGTCGGATCACTGCCGAATGTAGTCGATGGAATACTTTGAAGAACGCAGGCTCATGGCGTCAAAATCCCAGTTGAACGTCAGTACCGCGGATTTCTTGGACGTGTGCGCGAGCAGGCGCGTGCCGTCCTGCACGACGAGACTTGGAGCCTTCCAAAAATCCAGCGTCTTCTCCGCTCCGGTTCGGTTACAGACGATCAACGGAAGTCCTGTTTCATGAGTCCGCTGCTCCCACTCCCCGTTCGGACCATGAATGCCGGGTCCCCATGACGCCGGGGACACCAACATCTGCGCGCCTTCGAATCTCAGCGCCCTGGCGATGTTCGACGTATAGACGTCACTACAGATGAGTACACCGACCTTGATCCCATCGCACTCGATCGGAGCGACGCTGTCGCCGGGGCTCGACCATCCCAGTGAATCGCTCACCACATTGATCTTGCGATGTGTGCCCAAAATCTCGCCGGTCGGGCCGATGACAAACACTGAGTTGTAGCACCGGCCGCCCTCCCGCTCCGGGCAGCCGAGAAATACGGTTCGTTTCAAAGTCCTGACCAGTTTGCAGACCTGTTGCATCCAAGGATCGGGTTGCGGCTGTATCCAATCCGACCCGACGACGTGGGCAAACTGAAGCCCGCACACCGCAAGCTCCGGCGTCACGATCCACTCGGCGCCGGTAGCGGCCGCGTGCTTGATGGCCTCGACAATCACGTATCGGTTTCGCTCGATGGCCCCGGGCACCGTCTCAAGATGAAGCAGCGCGATTTTGCCCGCTCTCATATCACGTTCCCTCCGGACAGAGAACGTCCAGGAAGCGTCACCCGAGGCAACCCGGTTCCCGGATGCCGATCCACCAGCACCCGGCACCGATACACGGACTCCAACACCTCCGGTTCAATCACTGCTTCTGGGTGTCCAAGCCGTACGACCTGACCGCGATCCAATAACACAATCCGGTCGCAATATTGGCTGACGAGATTCAAGTCGTGCGACACGAGCACGACGGTCAAGCGGGTTTCCTCTTTGAGCCGGACCAGCACTGAACAGATTTCAACCTGATGCTGCAGATCGAGGAATGCGGTCGGCTCATCGAGCAATAAAACTTTCGGCGTCTGCGCAAGCACCCGTGCAATCATGGCGCGCTGCCGCTCGCCACCGGAAAGATCCGTGACGGCACGATGAGCCAGATGGCCGATGTCCACCGTCATCATCGCCTCGTCGGCAATGGCCACGTCTTCTCGACTTTCCCATCCGAATCCGCTGGTCCATCGGCCACGAGGCCGATGCGGAAAGCGCCCCATGAGGACGGTTTCCGCCACGGTAAACGGAAAGAGCTGTTGGGTATCCTGAGGCACGACGCCAACGGCACAAGCCACCTCTTGTTGAGCCATAGCAGCTAATTCATGCCCGAACAAATCGATGCGGCCTTGCACCGGACGCAGCAGCCGCGCCAACACTTTCAGCAAGGAGGTTTTCCCCGATCCATTGGGACCGACGACACCCAACACTTCACCTGCTTGAACGGAAAAGGAAACGTCATCAAGAATCCACCTGGTCGTATCCGATCCTCTTGACTGGTAGCGGAACCGAACAGCTTGCACGTCATACGCCGGATGTGGCTCGATGACGCCGACCGAGCCGGCAACCCCCTCTTGCTTCGATCGGCTGTCAGACAACTCGCTCACGCCAAACGATCCTTACGCCAGAGCAAGAGATACACAAAAAATGGTCCGCCGGCCAAAGCCGTAATGATGCCTACCGGAATTTCCGCGGGCGATATCAGCGTCCGCGCGATCGTATCGGCTCCCATAAGAAAGGTACCGCCCACCAGAGCCGATGCGGGAAGAAGCAACCGATGGTCCGCGCCGGTCACCAAGCGCACGGCGTGGGGGACGACCATCCCGATAAATCCGATCATGCCGCTGACGGACACGACCGCGCCGGTCACCAGCGCCGTTAACACAAAGATGAACCGCTTCGCCATTTCCGTATCGATTCCGAGAGTGCGAGCCGAATCTTCTCCCAACGCCAAGATGTTGAGGACCCGCATTTGGCTGAACAGAAGGAATAGGCCGATCGAAAGATACACGGCGAGCCCGGCCAGACCACCGTAGGTGGGGGCGGTCAGCGTGCCCATCAACCAAGCCATCATCCCGTACGAACGATTCGGCTCCAGGATCGAGGTGATGAACATGATCAAGGCCGAAAAGATGGCGTTCAGAATCACCCCGGTCAGCAGCAGGCTGTGGATCGGCAACTGCTCATAGCTGGCAGCCATTCGATAGACGACCACCAACGCCAAGAGGCCTCCGGCAAATCCATACGCCGGCAACGCGGCTTCCGCCAAAAACGTGGTGCCCGCTCCAAGCAAGACCCCTACTGCGGCTCCAAGCGCGGCTCCGCTGGAGACGCCGAGCACGTAGGGATCCGCCAACGGGTTCCGTAACAACGCCTGCAAGGCCACTCCCACGGTTGCCAGAGAACATCCGACCAAGAAGCCCAGCAGCATTCTGGGCAGTCGGACGTGCAGCAAAATGGTTGCCACGACATCCGATGTCCCACCGCCGATTTCCTTGCGGCTCACGGCGTCAACAAACACACGGATAATCTCGCCATATGCTATCGGCTGCGCGCCGAAGTGAAGACAGACGAAACTGACCGCGATGGCCGTGAGAGCAAGAATTCCCAAGGTCGTCATCCATCGTGAATGCGTGAGGATGGCACCTTGTGCCACAATGCCTCCGGCTGGATCCACGCGACGAGATTCGTCGGGCAAGACTCCGGCACACGTACCGGACTGAACCGTGGCAGGCGTCTGCTTCAAGAGTTCCTCATGGATGACCGGCACGTTCACCGGGACTGAATACTTCCGGATGGATTGCACGGGCGAGTTGTTCCAAGGCCTCGACGACTCGAGGACCGGGGCGATTCAACAGGTTCGAGGAGACTTCGTGAAAGCGCTGCTGTTTGACGGCCGAGAGTGAGTCCCAGCGCCGCCATTGCTGCTGTTCGCTGCGCGGCACCGTCTCCACCGCGCCGCTGGGAAAGATCAGCACTTCCGGATCGTCCTTCAGCACCGCTTCCATACTCAGTTTCGGATAGGCCATGCCGGCCTGCGCGGCGATGTTGACCCCTCCCGCAAGGCCGATCATCTGGTGGATGAAACTTCCCGGTCCCACGGTAATCAACGGCTGGCTGTTCAGAACATACAGCACCCGTCGCGCCGGCGGTGTTTCGACTTTGCGTCGGATCTCGGCAATCCGTTGACGCATGCTCTGAGTGACCTCATTGGCGGCCGAAATCTTCTCGAAGATTTTTCCCAACGTGTGAATTTGCAGCAGGATATCTTCCACTGTTTGAGCTTCGAGAAAGAACAGGGGAATCTTCAACTGTTCGAGTTTGGCCTGTAAGTCCGGACGGAGAAAATCCCGGGGGGCCAGGACCAATTCCGGCCGGAGGGCGATCAAGGCTTCCGCGCTCGGGTTGGAATATCCCACCTTGGCTTTCGATTTCGCCGCCGCCGGAAAGTCACAAAACTCGGTCACGCCGACGATCTGTTCATCCAGCCCGATCGCAAACAGCATTTCGGTAATGCTCGGAGCGAGCGACACAACGCGGGCCGGCGGCTTGGCAAGGTAGATCCTACGCCCGGCATCGTCCACAAAAGCCCGCGACGACACATGCGTCATAAAGGGCATCCCCGTGAGGATCCCCTGTTGCCGCCGTTTCATCTCAGTGCAATCTCCTCGCTCGCATTCGGCCGCCTGCACAAGAGGCAGGGACATCACAGTCAGGAGACACGCGACAATGACAGAACGATATCTTCGCCATCGATTCAAAAGAAAAAATCCCCAAGGCCTGGACAGACCCTGAGGATTGCACCCGCTCCTTCATCCTCACCTGTTCCCCAGCCTCGAGGGAACAATGGTCACCCTCTCTGAGCAGGTCTTCTGGCTCATGGTTCATCCTACTCCCCGCGCCTTCCCAACATGCACGTGAAGCGCATCTCGTGGATCGTATCTCGCATCAAGACCGAGACGCGTCACGATTCACGAACGACGATTCACGGCCACGTCAGTGGCGTCGACGGGTTTCGTCCCCATTTACAGCGGCGGGACCGCGAGGGCCTTTCACCCTCTTCCCTTACTCAGGAGTTCTCGCGTCCAGCACAATAGGAGAGACCGCCAAATCTTGTCAAGTTCGATCCTGCCCGGCCTTCATGCATCATGAAGCAGTCGGACGCTTGTGAGTGTTCGGCAGGCTATGGTAGTATCCGCACGCTAGCGCCGATTTCATTCATCGGAAAGGGAGTACCACCGTGGCATTACAATGTGAACTTTGCCAAAAGAAGCCCGTATCGGGCAACAACGTCAGTCACGCCAACAATAAGACCAGGCGCGTATTTAACCCCAATATTCAGACGGTTCGCGCCGTGGTCGGCAAAAGCCATCGGCGTATTCGGGTCTGCACCCGCTGCCTGCGTTCAGGGTTGGTTCGTAAAGCAGTCTGAGAGCGTTCTCCTCTCTACCCAGCAGTTACGGCGCCCCCCAGATAGTCCGGCCTCCCCGGTCCACCAACTTAATGGCGGAAGGCTCGTCAGGAGAAAGGGTCAGGGTACGATTACCGTCCTTGCTCCTGAGTACGAGTCCGACTTCGCCGTTTGCATCCAACCCGAGACCGGCCCGGGCTTTCCCCTGTGCATCCAGCAGCAAAAACTCCTCGGCATTCATCCCATTGGGCTTCTGCGCTTCCACCGGCTTGGGGAACAGGAACTGAGTGCTCAGCACGCCACCGGCGGTTCCACCAAGAAATGCCGCCGCGCACAGCACAAGCATTTGTTTGCGCATCACAAGGATCCTTTCGTAAGATCCGGACAAAGAAGGTTCGCCAGGAAAGGAGCAGTCTCCCTGATCTTTTACTTATAGCGCTGCGCGCTTTGAGTAGCTAGTAGGGGAACGCTCAGAATCTCACGAGGGAGTTCCACTCAGATTCGCGTTGAGCTGATCCAAAGGTATTACCGTGGAACGTGGATCAAGCTGTGTACCCACCTACGGTTTAGTGCCGAGAAAGATAAATCCGTTCGTTCTCGCACTATTCAACGCCGCGCTGGTGAGCGTCTTGGTCCCGGCGTCGTACGTTCCAACCCCGTTCAGCGTATCTGTCCCATTGCTGCACGCGGGTTGTCCACCGAATGTCACCGTAATGTTAAATACGTTCCCATGAGTCCGAGGTGAAAACGAACCGGTGAAGGTGCATCCGGTACTGGAACTGCCTGAGATTCCTCCGGTGGAAGTCAAGACAACCGTCACCGTTTCATTCGCGGTGACCGGACCGGTATAGGTTCCCGCAACGGCATTCATATCCGGCGCCGATTCGTAATCGCTGCCGTATACCGTCGTAAAAGTACTCTGCCCACCGATCTGATAGACGATCGTGCCATTCAGACTTTGCTTTATTGCGTAGTTCCCATTGATTGCCGCGTTACGTATTGGCTGTCCCTCTA
This sequence comes from Nitrospira sp., assembly GCA_024760525.1. Taxonomy (NCBI): domain Bacteria; kingdom Pseudomonadati; phylum Nitrospirota; class Nitrospiria; order Nitrospirales; family Nitrospiraceae; genus Nitrospira; species Nitrospira sp. The sequence continues at coordinate 1,952,718 of CP060499.1, read as the reverse complement.
AATTGAAATCTCTGGCGTTCGAAGATGTGAAGACACCATTTTGCGAACTGCTGTCGCCTTGTATGAGTCCAGCGACAATCGACGGGTCGCCCACTGCGGAATAGAGGACCCAGTACACACCGTCGTCGAGTACAAGCCCGGCAATGGTCCGATTCGTGTCGGTAGTCCCAGTCCAAAACCCCTCGGCGGAGGCTGCCGGGAGAGGTGCGGGAGATGGCGGCGGCGTATCACCATCGCCACTACAGGCGGAAAGACTGACGAGAAGCAATAAGCTAAGAACGTGACTCTGAACCCATCTCAAATGCATGTGTGTTCTCCCTGCATGACACTTGGCCCGAGTCTTAAAAGTAGCGAAGAGTTACTAACAGCCTGTGTAGGAAGACTCCAATCCCTCTCAAGATGGGGTTAGGAGCATTGAACTCTAACTAGTTGGTTCAAAATTGGACGGGGTCGCCGGTTCCCAACGAAATCGTGACTAAAATCGTGGCGGAATGAACGGTAGTCAGAAAGTCACTAGGCTCGCCGCGAGACAAGCTCATGCAGCCTGGAAACACTTGAGGGTTTTATCCGACGACGATTGGGATAACAATCAGAAGAGCCGTCGGCACGAGCAAGTTTGGGTTGGAGCGGGCGATGGGATTTGAACCGCACTCCGTCGCCGGTTCAGCCCTGAATCCTGCTTCCCGGCTCCTGCAGAGGGGGCCAGCCCCCTCGCACACTCCCCACGAAAGGGGCTCACCCCTTTCGAAATCCCCTTGTCCTGGGTTCAAATTCCACTAAATAACAGTGGCAGGTTTGGAGCGGGCGATGGGATTTGAACCCACGACAACTAGCTTGGGAAGCTAGGACTCTACCACTGAGCTACGCCCGCTCGCTCGAAAGGCATCCTACGTGGGCATCAGCTCCAAGTCAAGAAACCAACTCCCATCACTGTCCACGACGATTATCCTCCGCCCCTCATACCCCAAAATTTATGATCTTGTTCCCTTGGGGGGACACGCACAGCAAGGCGATCTGGGCTTGAATCCAGGTGACGCCAGCGTGGACGAGCAAATGGTTCGTAGCCGTAGATGAGACTCACCGGCCCATGATTGTCTCCCAGTAAAAGGGAATCTCATTTTCACTCCTGGGTCTCGACAGCGCCAAACCCGGTTTTGCCGAGAAACACGTACATGAGGCTGATTGTCTCGACGGTCTGATTGTGGAATTCGATGTTGGGATAGCTGGCATCGCGGCGGGAAATAATATATCGGAGAGCGACGCCGTGTGGGCCAAATATCCTGAACGTCAAGGATGTCTCACCTCGTGCGATGTTTTCTTGCCCACGCGGCTCTGCAGACAGAAGACCGCTGACATAATATTCACGCCCGGTGAAGTCGAGCATCGCACGATCTCCGAAGATCAGCCGCAGAGCGAGAAGCCCTTGCCCTATGGTTCCATAGTGGTAGTCACGTTCTTCAGTACGCTGAATGCTGCCGGCTGCGCCATAGCCGGGGCCGGCAAGCGCCACGCCTTGAAGAGCGATCGAACGATACAGCCGGGATTGCCAGATGCTGCCGAACGAAAGGGCGACGCTGGATACCCTGAACACTTGAGGGGAAATATAGTCATAACTGCCAAACAGACCCCATGCCCCACGGGTCGCTTCGCCAAGCCCGTAGGTCGTCCCGAGCAGTAGGCCGCGCGTATTGATGCTTTCCAGCGTATTGGTCGTGACGGCGGTGACCTGAAAGTCAAAATAGTCGAACGGACGTGTGTAGTGATAGCCCGGCTTACCGGGCAGTCCATACGTAAACGTGAAATCTCCAATAACGCCGTGCTCTCGAACGCCCGACGGAACGTTATGACTGCTCGTTGAGACGATGCCGCCGAGTCGCAGACGCAAGAACGTGGCCGGCTGGCGGCTCGGGAAGACTGCGTCGAAACGCTCGCCGAACAGCAGACGGTTGAACCCTGTCGGAGGTGAAAGCACCGCTGCGCCCAGTTCCCGCCAGAAACCGGGCCTTCCATCGTCGGTTTCGAGTAACAGATTCGCCATACGAAAAAGCGGTTCTCCCAGCAATGTTCCGCCGATAGGAGTGGCGATCATGTCGTTGATCGATGGTGATGTTGTTTCCCCTGCCATTTCCCAAACGAAACTTCCGGCGGAACTATACAGCCATGATTCCCAGAAGCTGAGGCCGGCTGATCGGGCGAGCCCATAGTACACACTGCCGCCGTAGGGATGCAGAAATTGGTTGACGGAAAATTGATCGTTGTCCAGAGCCCATTTTGAATGGGTGAGCTGTTGCCAGATCGTATGTCCGTCGGTGCGATAGACGGCCCTGGGATCGATAAAATGTCGGTCATATTGATTGAGGAGGAAGATATAGGCGAGGATCTCACCCGCGGGAATGAGGTAACTGCGGCCGGCACCGGTTTCCCAATTGAGGACCACGCTCTGATTGTTGAGAGTTGTGTGATGGCCTTGCGTCTCGTGTTCGGGAAGGGTCGGGCCCATGAGTTCATCCGTTTGTTTCTCCTTTGGTGGCGAGATAGGGGCTTCAGCCGAACTCATAGTGGGCGCCAAGAGTGTCAATGCGAGGGCGGCGGACAATACGCGACTCATGCTTCTACGAGTGGATAATACCCTAGGTTCTAAAAATACTAGGCAACCCCCTGGATTAAGAAAGTGTCCTCATGCCTCGGTTCTGTCATGAGCGCAACTGGATCCAGTGACGGCTTCTCCCGAGTCTCTACAATTCCAACTTATTTTCTTTTTGTGCCGCACAACCAAACGGAGTCTCATGACCGTAACGGTCTCGGGGTGCGCCGATTCGAAGTGGAATGTCGTTCGCGAGTATGTGCGATGCAAAACTTTTCTCTGCCAAAACTAGGCGACTGCCCAGCTACGCCATACCTCTCCGTATCTATACAGTAACCCCCATGAGTTGACGGCTCTTGACATGCTGAGCGATTGAAGGAGGTTGCGCATGGCTGACTATCGTCAAGGAATTCGAGAACATCTCGCCGCCAGCAGAAAGCGTCTCGAAAAGGGTGCCCTCTCCGAGGGTGCAGCGGAAGCCTTGAGGAGAAAGATCAGAGGTCTTTCTGCCTTGCTGAGGGAAAAACGGGAAAGCTGACGAAGTAAGGCTTGGTCCCGACTGATGTGATGCGGGACCATCAAGTGAGTGTTCAATTAGAAGTCGTCGAACAATCGAAGTTGATGCGGGTGTACTTTTCCCCGCATCCATACCCAAACCTTGGGCTCTGTCTTCGTCTTGGCGGAGGGTGGGCTGGCTGCCAACAAAGCTTGTGCGGAGAGCCATGGTCCTATCAGCTCGAAGTGAGCCAGGTCCCTTTCTCGAAGGTTTAGGTTCCATTGTGAGATCAGTCTGGTTCGTGTGCCCGTAGGTGGCTTCAGATATCGCAGTTGAAAGGACCATTCTCCAGTCCAGTCTATGCCGACCGCGTGAACGACAGCGATAAGACCCTCCGGCATACCGTAACGTTCCGTAGTCTGCTTGAGATAGATTCCTTCCACGATGTCTTCTCGAATGAGCATGTTACCGATGGTTACATAGTTTGTACTCACGGTAAAGCTAGGAGAATTGTTCAAGGGAACACCTCTAAGAGACTTGACTTCCACTCCTTGCTCCGCTAGCACATGCTCTCTTACAATAGGCTTCCCCGTTTGACCTTTAAGGTCGTCAGCTATGGCTTATGTCCTACAGAACCACCGCCCTCTCCGAAGTTTGAATCTTGTGAGATGTGAAGAGCGCCTCCGCGGCGATCCTGGAGCCGTCATGAATCTTTCCCTGACGGTTGGAAATCCATAGCCATGCCGTTGATGCTCGATGATGTGTGCCTAACAAAAATCAGACAAACGCCTGGGAAATGAGTCTCGGCGTCAACGGGTTGGTGTGATGGGCAGCGGGGAATGTCACACGCCGTCATCCTAAGCAGATGGCGATGGAGAATTGAGCTGTGATCTTAACAGGAGCCGGTTTTTCTAAAGACGTGGGGGGATACTCGGCCCAAGAGATGTGGGCACGGATCTTCAATACGCTGTCTGGGCGTTCAAAGAAACGCCTCTGCAGTTTCATGAAAAATTATGATTCCAAGGATATTTCCAATACATTGGATTTTGAAACAATTTATGACTTGGTCATGCAGGGCCGCCATAGCGAAACCATGCTCGATGCAGATCAAATCAAAGGGGATCAAGATGCGTTCTTAAAAGCACTGTCCGATGTATATGAGATCATGGACGATCGAATTCGCGCATGCGGCATTTCGAGAGGAGGAGTAGATTTAAAAAAGCTGGAGGATTTCCTGTGTACGTTGTTTAGAACGGAAACCGTCCGAGGGTTCCTCTTCACGTTAAATCAGGATCTTTTTGTCGAACGGTGGCTTTCGGCTCGCCAAACGAGTCCGACCGATGGATTGTCTCTATACCTACCGGGAATGGATGATCATCCTTTAGATATGCAGGGGGAAGGGCTTACCGACAAAGGCTTCCTCACGTTGCCTAAGGAAGAGACGATACAAACGTATTCGAGGGAGAGAGATACCAAGCCGTCTGCACAAGGTCAGCTGCAATATATAAAACTTCACGGCTCATGGAATTGGCGCAGAGACGATCGCAATAGCGCGATGGCGATTGGTCACATGAAGAGCGCTGTGTTGAAGGACGAACCATTATTCAAGTGGTACTATGACACCTTTGAAGCCGCACTGAGCAAGAATTCACAACGTCTGCTGGTGATCGGATACGGGTTCCGCGATCGACATATCAACGAGGTCATACTGAAAAGCATTGATAATAGCAACCTACAATTATTCGTTGTCGATCCTCGTGCGCCGGAAGACTTCCGGGCTATGCTCATGACCTCTCACGCTGGTGGAGTCAGCTATCCATACAGTGTGAGCGGTATGCGCATTTGGAGTAAGGGTTTGGCCGGTTATGTCCAAGCCACGCTTAGCCAGGTTTTCCCAAAGGATTCATTCGGCGATGAGAACACCCTGGCCATGCAAATACGAGAGATGGTATCTCAGTGAGCTTTTGCTTTTGCGCCATCATGACACCTACTACAACTCATGATAGCCGCTCGTTGCACCTCACGGCTTGAATTCCGCAACGGCGAACTTTTTCTTCCCGATTTTAAGACGGCGTTGTTGATGGGGTTCAAACGAGATTAACTTGTCCGGATTCGTCTCTTTGATTCCATCGACTTCGATTCCGCCTTGAATGATCAAGCGCCTTGCTTCGCTGCCGCTGGAAATCAAGCCTGTTTTTGAGATCAATTTCGCAAGCCTGATACTACTGCCCTCCTGAGCGTCTTTCTCCGCCATATCGTCCAGCTGCAATGCCACATGCGCATCGGGTTTGTCGGGAAATTCCTTGGCCTGAAATTTCTGTTGAAACTCGATTCTCGCCTCTCTCCCGACCTCGGTCCCGTGGTAGCGCGCCACGATCAATTCGGCGAGCGACTGTTTGGCTTCCATGGGATGAAGGGTTTTTACATGTTCCAGGTTCTCGGTCGTCAACAGTTCATAATACCGATGCATCAAGGCATCGCTGATCGACATGATCTTTCCGAACATCTCCCCCGGCTTGTCCTCCAACGCGATATAGTTTCCGACGCTCTTGCTCATTTTCTTCACACCGTCCGTTCCTTCGAGCAACGGCATCGTGATGACGACTTGCGACTCTTGACCGTAATCCCGCTGCAACTCACGCCCCACTAACAGATTGAATTTCTGATCCGTCCCCCCCAACTCCACATCCGCCTTCAGCACGACGGAATCGTAACCTTGCACCAATGGGTACAGGAACTCATGGACGCTGATCGGCTTCTGTTCCTGGTAGCGTTTATGGAAGTCGTCGCGTTCCATCATGCGCGCCACCCGATAGTGGGCGGCCAGCTGAATCAACCCGTCCGCGGACAGTTCACTCATCCATCGACTGTTGAACTCGATCACAGTCTTGGCGGGATCGAGAATTTTGAAGATCTGCCGCTGGTAGGTTTTGGCGTTCTCCTGCACCTGTTCCTTCGTCAATGCTTTGCGTGTCTCGGAGACCCCGGTGGGATCGCCGATCATCCCGGTGAAATCGCCGATGAGGAAGATGACTTGATGACCGAGATCTTGAAAATGCTTCAGTTTATGGATCAACACGGTATGTCCAAGATGAAGGTCCGGCGCAGTCGGGTCGAATCCCGCTTTGACGCGTAAAGGTCGATGTTCAGCAAGAGCTCTCTTGAGCTTCGCCTCCAGCTCGACCCGTTGAATGACCTCTACGGCGCCACGCTGAATCAGATCCAATTGTCGATGTATGTCGTTCATCATCCGCGTTGTTCCATTACCTGCTTGGATTTTGCCGTCGAGACCGTCACGAAAGACTTGAGACGATCGAATTTCTTGGGGCCGATCCCTTTGACTGCACGGAGTTCCTCCAGCGTACGAAAGCCCCCGGTCGATTCCCGAAAGGCAATCACACGTTGCGCCATGACTGCACCGATCCCGGGCAACGACTCAAGTTCGCCGGCACTTGCGCGATTGAGGTCAAGCAAGCGGCGATCCGGTTGTATCGTCGGAGCTTTCTCTCCGATGGTCTCCACCGTCGGGGTCCGGTCATGAAGAACGGGGGAAATCGGAACGACCTCGGCCGGCTTCTCATCGATTGCGCCGGCCCTAGGACTCGGAGACTGCGCATGCCAGATCATCCAGAAACTGACTCCCATCGAAACGAAGAGCATGCCCAGCTTGAAAAGCAGCGATCTGATCATCGGCTTGGCTTCTTTCGGACCAGGTGAATCGCAGCCCCCTCGACATCCTCGGCCGCTTCCATCATACCTTCAGCGAGCGTCGGATGCGCATGGATCATCCCCGCAATTTGTTTCACGGTCGCTCCGACTTGCATGGCCAGCGCTGCCTCATGAATCAGGTCGGCGGCATGAACCCCGAGAATATGGACTCCAAGAATTCTGTCGGTCGCCGTATCCGCAATCACCTTATAAAATCCCGTGGTGTCGCCCGTCGCTTGGGCCTTGCCTAATCCTGAGTAGCGGAAACGACCGACTTTCACGCTCCGGCTGGGATCTTGGCCGCTCTTCTGAGCCCGTTCTCTGGCCTCTTGCTCAGTCAGTCCCACCCGTCCGATCTCCGGCAAGGTAAAGATCCCGGCAGGGATGACGTCGTAATTGATGGCCCGGTGATGCCCCAGAATATTCTCCACGGCCACTTGCCCCTGCATCGATGCGACATGAGCCAGCATGGCCTTGCCCGTGACATCGCCGATTGCATAGATGCCGGACCTATTGGTTTCCATCTTGTCATCGACAAGAATTTCTCCACGCCGCCCGACCTCAACGCCGACCTGTTCCAGCCCAATCCCTCGTGAATTCAGTCCCCGCCCGACCGAGACCAACAACTTCTCCACCGTTTCTGTGCTGCCGTCTTTGAAATGGACCACGACGGTCTCCGGCAACCGTTCAAGACTCTCGACCGTCGTCCCCGTCAGGACCGTGACGCCGCGCTTCTTCAGTTCACGTTCCATCGTCGAGGAAATTTCTTCGTCCTCAAGCGGCAAGACACGTGATTGCAGTTCGACCACCGTCACGCGTGTGCCAAGACCGCTGTACAAGGATGCGAATTCGCACCCTTCGACCCCGGCGCCGATAATGAGGAGACTGGCCGGAATTTGTGTAAGGTCGAGCATCTGCTGACTGGTCAGGATCTGGCGGCCATCGATTGGGAATTGTGGGAGGTTGGGCCAAGAGGACCCCGTCGCGATCACGAGTGCGTCGGCTTGGATCTCCAGAATACCGCCGTCCGGCTTTGTCACCCCAATGGTGCGCTCATTCCTGACGACCCCTTGTCCGGTGACATGTTCGATTCCCCATTCCTTGAAGAGCGTCGCAATCCCTTTCACCAACGTGGCCACAACCTTATCTTTTCGAGAGACCATCCGCGCGAGGTCATAAGTAGCCGGCCCTTGGAGAACCAGCCCAAGGTCACCGGCTTTCTTGACCTTATCGCCGAGTTCAACGACGGACAGAAGCGCTTTGCTCGGGATGCAGCCCCAGTTCAGGCAGACGCCGCCCAATTTCTCCCGCTCGACGACCGTGACACGGCTACCGAGTTGAGCCGCGCGGATCGCCGCGACATATCCGCCGGGCCCGGCCCCAAGAACAGCGATGTGGGTTTGGAGAGCCATAACAAGGTTGAAGTGAAGGTTGCGGTCAGACGCGCAAACACGAAACGCCGCGGCTCAACCTTGGCATCAACTCTTCTTTTGGCCGGCAAGAAACGCTTCGTACTGTGTGGCCGTCATCAGCTGATCGACTTCTCCCTGATCGGCAAGGTCGATGATTGCGATCCAGCCTTTGCCGTATGGGTCGGAATTCACTACTTCGGGATGATCTTTCAGCTCGGTATTGATCTGTATCACCGTTCCACTCACCGGCGTATAGATGGTCGAGGTCGTTTTTGTCGACTCGACTTCCCCGATCTGCTGACCGACCTTGACCGTCGCGCCGACTTTGGGCAGATCCAAAAAAACAATATCCCCTAAGGCATCCTGCGCAAAGTCGCTGATACCCACGGTGGCCCGTTTCCCGTCGAGTCGAACCCATTCATGTTCTTTGTGAAATCGCAAATCGGATGGAATCATGTCGGCTCCCTATGAAGAAAGTCTAGGATACGGTCAGGATGGCAAAGTTCCTCGGTGCCTAATGAATTACAGCCTCAGTCGTAAACTTTTGAGGATGGTAGTTTGGGCTGACCGGCATTGTCAAGGAACGATCCTGCAGAGAGGTGGACAGATAATGGAGGAACAGCGCCGATGCTGCTCCTCCTACCCAGATTGGACGAGTACGGAACGGAGATGACGAGATCTAACGAGAAAGGTTCAGCTGAAGATCTCCATGCCGGAGAAGAAATATCCGATCTCGAATTGCGCGGTTTCGGGTGAATCGGAACCATGGACGGCGTTGAACTCGATGTTCGTTCCGTGCGCTTTACGGATGGTCCCGGCATCGGCTTTGGCCGGATCCGTCGCTCCCATCAGTTCGCGGTTCTTCTTGATGGCATTCTCACCCTGCAACACCAGGACCACCGCAGGCCCGGACGACATGAAAGCACAGAGACTCCCGAAGAATGGTCGGGCTTTATGCACCGCATAAAAGCCTTCCGCCACTGACTGGGACATCCACATCATTTTCATAGCGACCGGCTTCAAGCCCGCCTGCTCATAGCGATGAAGAATGTCTCCGACGGCGTTCTTTTTGACAGCGTCCGGCTTGATGATTGCCAACGTTCTTTCACTCATGATCTCTACGGTTCCTCCAGATAGCTAAAGTATTGATTGAACGGCGCAGCACATTATAGGGGGGCCTCCATCTCCCTTGCAAGCATCCGATAGCTGAGCAGCAGGACATTTCGCTGATTCCGCTAAGCTCTACAATTGCCGTTCGATGACCACGAGCATGCGAAACGCCAGAAGCCGGCCCAGCCGCTCCAGCATCCGCTCCAGCCGTAGGATCGGCGTCACCAACCACTCCGGCAAGAGAGAGGGATGGTCAAAACCACCACTCAACGGATATGCAACGCAGGCCATTCGTCGGACGTGTCGAAGAGACAACCTTGGATACCGCGCATGGAAGTGAGACCGATTCCGCTCGAACAGGAGCGTTGCGACGGCTTGATTGGCGTCAAACGGCCGGCGTTCCGGCTGGGAAGGTTTGAGAACGAGGGGGTCTTGCGTGTAATCCACCGGTTCCGGATGAAACCACCGATAGATCGGCCACGATATCCACGAGATATATGGATCCATCACGATGATCCGGCCGCCGACTCGGAGTGTCCGCTGTGCCTCATCAAAAAAGAGCGACACGTTTTCAATGTGATGCAAGGAGTCGAAGAGAACCAGATTCGCCAGCGAATCCGACTGAAAGGGCAGTCGCTGCGCATCCGCCACCACGTTCAACCAGGGCACCAGGACCACGTCGGTACAACAGACTCCGGGCACATGCTCTTTCAGATTGCCGGTTCCTCCACCGAGTTCGACCGTACGTCCGGGCACGAGCCAGGCGACAATCTCCCGATACCAATCCCCATAGAGCCGCCGAAGCACAGGCTTGTGCCGCCATAGGTCTCGGTGCCGATGCAACACCTCACCGGACATTACACCGCCTTCAGGCGAAAGAAACCGTACACCGTCATCTTCAACAATAGCCAGCCGTGCCTAAACCGTTGGATGTTGGTACTCCCATAGGTCCGCGCTTCATAGCGGATGGGAATCTCTAAAATATGCAGGTTTAATTTCGACGCGCCGAACAACAAATCGAAATCCCCAAAGGGGTCAAACTCGCCGAAATACTGCCGATCGGCGGCCAACCGTTCGTAATCGCGCCGAAACAACACTTTGGTTCCACAGAGCGTATCTTTGATTTTCTGGTTCAGGAGCCAAGAAAATGCGAGCCCGAAAAGCTTATTGCCGATCAAATTGAGCGAACGCATGGCTTGTGCCTCCATGGGATAGACGAGGCGGCAGCCGTTGATGAACTCGCCCTTTCCACTCGCGATCGCCTCATAAAACTTCGGCAGCGCTTCGGGCGGCATCGTCAGATCCGCGTCCAAAATCATGAGCACATCGCCCCTGGCGTGGGCAAAACCTTCGCGCACGGCGTCGCCCTTGCCCTTCCCATTCTGCACGATCATCTTGATGTCCTTGCCAGGGTAAAAGGCCATGACACGCCGAATCTCGTCCGGCGTTCCGTCGGTCGAATGCCCGTCGACAAAAATAATCTCCTGGCGGCCGCCGAACCGCGGGATTCGCCTGAGTGCGGCGTCGATATTTCCCCGTTCATTCCGACACGGAATGACGATCGTCGTCGAATACGGGCGCTCCGGCCTCCGTAGTCGAGGCCGCGCCACCACATAGTGGCAAAGACACAAGGCCCGGAGACCCGGCAGATAGGCCAGAAGTTTGTTGCACAATGAAGAGAGAAGCGGGACACGCTTCGGCAACAGGAGTCGCCGCTCCACCTTCACCACATCGAAGTCAGCCAGAAACAGGAGGTTGGCGATGTCTTCCGGAGAAAGCCAGTTTTGCTCGCGTTGCGGCATTTTCAGCCCGACCTTTTCACAGAATCGAAGAATCGGCTCCCATAAATGGCTATAGTAAGACACGACGATTCTCGTATGAGCCGCACAGGCTCGGCGGAGACGTCTCAAGGCCGCCTCAACATCGAGCAAGTGGCCGACCACGTCGGCCAGAATGATGACGTCGAAGGTTTCTTCAATGTCCAGCGTTTCCACGTCTCCGACACGGAACTCCAAGGTGGGATGCCGATGAGCCGCCTCCTTGACCATCTCGGCACTCAAGTCGATGCCGACTCCACGACGAGGCTTCAGCGCGGCCAGCAGATTCCCCAAGCCTGACCCAATTTCCAAGATGCTCAGCCCTTCAGGGACGAGGAACCTGAAATAGCGGGTCTGATCGTCATAGTACGCTCTGGCTTTCTTTTCCCAGAACGCACGGAGCCCGGCGCAGGCGTCAAAATGATCGCGGATGGCCTGTTTCCTAGCATCCGCCTGAGACTTGCCCCTCGCCTGAAATGGATTGGGAGCCTCTTCAAAGATCAGCTCCGCCGAGTCGAACAGTCTATGAAGTCGAGCCGGTTCCATTGACCTCCGTGCAGGAAATCCCGCGATTCACAGTACCACCAGCCTGAGAAAGTAGCACGTGATTTCAAATACTTAGGCATGGATTCCACGGGTCGGATACACTAGATCGACACAGGATAACGGTAGGGGTCATTCACTCCCTACCCATACTTGGCAAGGTTACAAAGGAGGCTAGTATGGTGGTTATCGTCGTATTTGTTGTCTGTGTTGGATTATTGATTGCCGCGTCCACCCTCCTCATGAACGATTACTAACAGGAGCCCCGTTATGCACAGTACATCCACGATATAGGGATAGCGTGGCCGGCAAGTGCAATTGTTGACGGCTTAAGCAGGGTCAGCCAAGCAGGTTCGTGTAAAGCGGGAGAGCCGTTAATCAGAGGCAGTTGGAAACGCTTCAAATTCCGACATCAGCGCTCACATTCGAGGCCATATTGTTTGCGAATGCCTTCTGCCACACTCGGTGGTTCTTTGGTGAGAAGCGCACAGGTGGTGAAATTTCCAAGGACCTTCTTCTTGCTTTTGTCGATGTAGGTCCAATCGACGATCTCACTCTTCGCAAACGTGTAGGATTGCCCCTTCTTGACGGAACGTAGCATCGGAAGGTTGTCGATCCTCCCCGACCACATGTCCCCTTGTGATTTGAGGTTCGAGATCCACAGATACTCTTGGCTCTCTCCTTCACTCACTCTCACCTTGACCGAATACTGGTCGGTATCGGGCGGTGGCGTCGTCGCTTTCTTGAGAAAATCGTCCAAACCCGCGCGAGCGCGCTCCATGGCTTTCTGCATCGCGGGCTCTTCGTCGTTCATCTCAACCGCATGATCCTTTTTGGCTTTGTCGGTGAACGATTGTGAAAACGCGCATGGCGCCGCGAGCAGCCCCGTCAGGACGACGCTAACTACCATATACCGCTGCATACAAACCTCCGGTGGACCGAAGCATGTTCTGAATAAGGTGAACTCCTGACTTGTCGGCCATATTTAACTTGTCGGAAACCGTAAAGCAAGATCGACTATTCAATCAGCGCCGACACCTGTCTCAGTTTTCTGTTAGTCTTTCTTCATGCCTTCGCGCCACAACACCCGCTCCATTCGCGCTCGTCACCACCATCCGTTCAAACTGATGGTACGCTTTGCTGGTCGGCGTTGGGTTGAGCTGAAAGCCTTTCTGCGCGCCGTCACAAGAACGCCGCCGCTGCCGAGGATAGGACTCGGGTTGGTTCTCTTCTGGTTGGGATTGCTCGCCGTCAATTGGGTGTACCATACGATCGACAAGCCGACGGAATTATTTTTTCCCGTGGAGAATGCACTGGATAAGAGTCCGCGCGCAACGTGGCAAGAATACGGAAGCCTGTTCAATGAACATTCAACGCCGACCGTCGCACCCGAATTGCTCGCGGCCTTGGCTCAGGCTGAGGGAGCCGGCAACCCTGTCGCTCGAACCTACTGGCGCTGGCGAGTGTCTGCATGGAATCCCTTGGAATGGTACCAGCCGGCTTCGACTGCGGTCGGCATGTTTCAAATCACCGACGGAACATTTCAAGAAGGAAAACACTACTGCATCCACAACCACCAGGTTGTTACCGATGGACCATGGTATGACTTTGATTCCTGCTGGTTCAACAGCCTCTATACCAGGGTGCTCCCGAGCCACGCGATCGAGTTGACGGCTGTGCTCCTCGACCGCCAGGTGGCACAAGCGATTGGGAACCGGCAGGCGACCCTTGAGCAGAGGCGGAATCTCGCCGCGGTGATCCATCTATGCGGCGCCGGCGCGGGCCATGATTACGTGAAGCGGAAGTATCAGCTGAGCTCCCATCAACGATGCGGCGATCATGACGTGCGGACATATTTGAGAAAGATCCAGACGCTCACACAGCAGTTCACTTCACTCAAAGCATATTGAGGCCTGCGTCCGTTAAGATCCTACCTGGTATCGTATAGTCCCCGCCGTCGTTCATGGTATGGTGGCCACGGCAATCCGACATTGACCCGCGAGCGTACGCGTTCATGATTTCAGACGGATCGAGACCGTTGCGCAAAACGGTGCTGGCCGGCGCGGTCGGAAACGTGCTGGAATGGTATGACTTCGCCCTGTTCGGATACTTCGCGCCTGTCTTGTCTCTTCTCTTCTTTCCTTCTTCAGATCCGTCATTGTCGTTGATCGCCACGTTTAGCGTCTTCGCCGTCGGATTTCTCGCCAGGCCTCTCGGCGCGTTGCTGTTCGGATATTGGGGTGATACACGAGGCCGGCGCGAGGCGCTTGCTTGGTCCATTCTCCTCATGGCACTGCCTACTTGTCTTGTCGGCATGTTACCCACTTATGCCCAAATCGGTCTCGCCGCGCCGCTCGCGCTCACCGCTCTGCGCTTTCTTCAGGGCCTGTCCGTCGGCGGTGAATTCACCGGCTCGGTCACCTTTCTCGTTGAACATGCGGCGCCGGCGGAACGAGGGTACATCGGCAGTTGGGCAGGCTTCAGCGCGCAAATCGGTGCATTGCTGGGATCCGGCATCGGCACCGTGGCGGCCGCGAGCCTCACAGCCGAGGCGCTTCAAGAATGGGGATGGCGCATCCCGTTTCTCTCCGGAAGTCTCATCGCATTGGTCGGATGGTATCTGCGGCGGCGCATCCCTGAGTCACCGGCTTTCGAACGACTTCAACAAACAGGATCGGTTTCATCTTCACCGGTACGGGAGCTTCTCCTCTCGCACCGTGCGCCCCTCCTGCAAGTGATTGGCCTCGTGTTGCTGCACGGCGTCGCGTTTTACATGTTCTATGTCTTTCTCCCCACCTATCTGACCAGAGTGACTGATCTGCCGATGGGCACCACGCTCACCATCAACACCCTATGCATGGCTCTGTTGGCGATCCTGATTCCGGTGATGGGAAAGTTGTCTGATCGAGTCGGGCATCGATGGATACTGGCCGGCGGCGCCGCAGGACTCGCCCTTGGAACAGTCCCGTTTTTCTTGTGGCTGAGCAGCGGTCAGATCGCGCTGATTGTCGCGGCTCAAACCCTGATTACGGTGTTTGTAGCCGCCTACATGGGTCCCTTCTTCGCCATCGTCGCGACTCTTTTTCCCGTCTCGCGCCGATACACCGGACTTTCCCTCTCGTATAATATGGCTGCAGCTTTATTCGGCGGGACAGCGCCGTTACTGGCCACCATTCTCATAGAACGAAGCGGCAATATCCTGGCTCCCGGCTGGTACGTCAGCCTGTGCGCCATCCTGTCTTTGATCGTGCTGTCCACCATTCGCGAGGAGACTCAAGCGCGCACTCATTGACAGGACCGGCCATGCATACGGTATCTTTTGCGAGCAACGCACTCACGGTATGACCGATCAGACGAGTTCACCTCCAACTCTTTCCGGCCCGCCGGTCTCTCGGTGGTGGGGATTCTTCCCGGATATTCGTCGGGACAGCCTCGGTTTTCTCCTGCGATGTCAGGCTTATGGTGACGTGGCCAAGGTCCCGATGGGATTGGTCGCCGAATTCCTTTTACGGGAGCGGAGGCTGGTCTTCTATGTGCTCAACCACCCCGCCGACGTCAAACACGTGCTCGTGACCAATCAAGACAATTATCGAAAGGCCCCGGTCCCGCCGGTGGAATCTCGAATTTTTGGCCAGGGCGTGCTTCATACGGAAGGCGAAATCCACCACCATCAACGGCGGCTCTTCCTCCCATTTTTTCACGGAGACCACGTCAGCTCCTACGCCGACCTGATTTCCACGAAGGCTCGCGACCTCGTTGCAGACTGGCATGACGGGATGACCGTCGATATCGGCCGGGAAATGACGGGCCTCACTCTTTCGATTATCTGGCGCCTGCTCTTCGGACAGGACATCGAATCTGAGGCTCACGGCGTCAAGAGCGCCATCACCGTCGGCCAACAGCTCGTCAAGTTTCAGTACAATTCGCCGCTGGAGCGATTGACTCCTCTCTGGGTTCCAACGTCACTCCATCGCCGATTCCTGCTGGGTCACCGTTCGATGGAGGCGATCATTCACCGATTCATTCACGAGCGGCGTACGGCTTCTCATCAGCATGACGACGTGTTGTCGTTGCTACTGGCCGCGAAGGACTCAGAAGGCCGCCCTTTGCGCGATGAGGAAATCCGCGATGAACTCATGACCTTCTTGCTCGCCGGTCACGAAACCACCGCCAATGCCCTGACCTGGACATGGTTTCTCCTGTCGCAATTTCCGTCGGTTCGCGACCGTCTGGCCCAGGAGCTCATGACTGTTGTCGGCAACAGCCTCCCGACCGCGGCGGATGTTCCTCGCTTGCGGTATACCAAGATGGTCTGGGACGAGGCATTGCGTCTCTTTCCTCCTGCTTGGATCCTCCATACCCGCATCGGGCAGGCAGAGGACCGGCTTCCATCGGGCGCGGTGCTTCCAGCGCGCGCTCGGGTTTTTATCAGTCCATGGAATCTGCATCGGAATCCGCGCTGGTTCCCCGATCCTAACCGATTCGACCCTGAACGGTTCTCTGAAGAGAATAAACGGACCCGTCCGGCCTTCACCTACTTTCCATTCGGCGGCGGGGGCCATCGGTGCCTCGGCGAGTCCTTCGCCGAATTGGAAGGGCTGTTGATCTTGGCGACGATGGCGTCGAAAATCCTATTACGTCTAGTCGATGGACAACCGATCCAACCGGAACCTTTCATGACCTTGCGCCCGAATATCCCGGTGCAGATGACGGTTCAACGAGTCGAAATCGCGGAACCGCACCCCGTCATCGCGTAAGACATCCTTCTCGCCTTCTCCCTTCTAGGCATCGTGGTGTTGATATGGTACAAATCGCATTCGATTCCCCTCCACGTTCGAAACAAGGTGATGAATCGATGAGGAGCACTGTTTCTTCCTTTGCATGGCTCGACGTCCCGATCGTCTCTTGCCTGCTCGTTCTGTCAGGGTGCCTTTCGCCGATCAGCTTGAATCGAGCCGTGATCGCGTATGACGACGCCATCATCGAGGCGCAGTCCAAGCAACTATTGATCAATATCGCCAGAGCGCAACACCATCAGCCGATTCACTTTACCGGAGTCTCGAACGTCGCGGCGACCTTTGACTTTCGGTTTACGGCCGGAGCGACACCGGCTCTCACCGGGGATGCCAGCCGGACCATCTTGCCTGTCATCGGCGGTAGCGTGGCCGAGAATCCGACCATCAGTATCGCACCGATCGAAGGTGAGGAATTTACCCAGCGCTTGCTCACCCCCTTCCACGAAGCCAAGCTGACCCTGCTTTTGCGTCAAGGAATCGATATCGATCTGCTGCTCAGGCTGATGGCTAAAGAACTCCGGCTCAAACACAACGATGGAGCCGTCGCCTATCGCAATAATCCGTCCGATAAGGTCGGCTATGAAATGTTCCGGCGTGTGGTCCTCCACCTCTCAGCCATCCAAGACCACAACAGTCTGTATGTAGAACCGTTGAGCATCGAACGAAGTTGGACAATCCCTGCCGACTCGGTCACAGCGGAAGGATTCAAAGCACTCGAACAGGACTATCAAGTGGAGTACAACAGCCCGGATAAAACGTATACGTTACGAAAACTGGTGGAAGGCGGCACCCTCATTACCAATTACGACCCGGATTCACTGTCGCGAGAAGAGCGCGCCCGGCTCCAAAATGAGAATGAACTCGGGCTGACGAACGACGTGACCTTTGATATCCGCCCGGGGCACTATGGCGGCGACTGGCCGCTCAAAGGCGACTTTCGACTGCGAAGTTTCAACGCCATGTTGAATTTTCTCGGGCTCTCCATCAACGAAGAACCGGAATACCACGTTGACAAAGACAGCCGGACTCCCGAGGTGGCTGAGAATCCGGTCAAGACCATGGATCTGATTATGTCACCATCATCTCCATCCGGAATGGACCTCGTCATGCGATCCCATGGGCACTATTACGCTGTGAATACGACCGGTCCACAAGCTCGCTGGAACCGGGAAGCGTTCAAGCTGCTGTCGCAGCTGTTCCAGATGACAGTCACCGAAGTGCCCCGCGCCGGCGTGCCGAGCATTACCATCGCAAAATAGAGCGGGATTTCTGACTGTTCACACCGAGTTTGACGGTATCACGCGTCGACACGATCGAGACGAGGCTTGGGAGGGCGCCGACCCACGAGATAGATGAGTGCGGGAAAGAGCAGCGTCGTGCCGGGGAACACGATTCGAAATCCCCACCAAGGCAACTTTAATTTCAAAAACCCGAGCCCGAATGTCAGCAGAATGGACGCGACGATCCCATAGATATAGGCTGGAACCAGCGTGGTCGAGTGATCTTCGCTCCGTTGCCTGGATGCCGCGACAAAACCTTTGATGAGCGTGTAGACGGAGAGAATGATAGAGCAGATTCCGAAGTATAAGGCATATTCTTGCATGGAGCCGCTCTCCTTCAGCTCTCCAGTAGGCGGTGAGCAGCTAATTTATAGCCTATCGCGTCCGTCCTTGTCGAGACGGCGCCCACGTTCGCACCAATTTATCGAGCTATCCCTCATCCTATGGAAATAGCCCGTTGATCTTGTATTTGTCGGTATCTCCCCCGACAATAGATGAAACTGCGGATAAGACTTTCAAGTTCCGTGGCAATCTCTCACGCTCAGGAGTGGCGCGTATGAAAATGTTGGTGATCGTCTTTCGTGAATCGCTCGTGGAACATGTTCATGCCTTGCTGAACGAATACGAGGTGAGCGGATTCAGCGAGTTGCACAACGTCGGCGGAAAAGGGGCGACCGGATCGACCAGCCAGTTCTTTCTCGCCCCCACGACCAACCGGATGATCCTGGCAGCAGTATCGGAACAGGCGGCCTATCGTCTAGTCGACGGATTCACGCGGTTCCGTTTGGCGCAGGAGGCAGCCCAGGGCGATAACGCATTCCCCCTCCACGTCTTTATCCTGCCATGCGAGCAAGTGGTCTAACCGAATCTACGGACGCCCATCACCGGCGACATGCTTCCTCGGCAAACACCGTCTGAAGACCTTGGCGGAACGTGACCTAAAAACAATGGCCTCCAACGGGTTTCCCCGCTGGAGGCCGTTTGCATGACTGCTCAATACCAAGAAGACCTGCGCGCTAGTGCGGGCTCGGCATCGCGGACTCTGCCGCCTCTTTTGCATCCTTCTGAGATTTGGCCTTTCTGGCCTTGACCGATTTTTTCATCTCCTGCTTCTCGGCCTTGAGCGCGTCCCGCCTCGCCTTCATCTCCGACTTCATCTGGTCTTTCTTGACCTTCACGTCGGACTTCATCTGGTCCTTCTTGGCCTTGAAACTCTCCCGCATCTGCTGATGCTCGGCCCTCATGTCGCCCTTAGCCTCGCCGGCCATGGAGCCCATTTCGCTCTTCATCTCAGAGCTGAGGCTTGTCGCTTCGTCCGCCAGAACCGGTGCGCCGGTGCCAAGCATGACTGAGGCGGCAACTGCTGATAGGATGACAAAACGCATGGACACCCTCCCATGAAATAGGTTGTATCAACAATGGCGCCAGGAACCGGCGCCCAGTCTAGGGGTACTCCGAGATGGAATTCCTGGCAACCAATTTCATGGTTTTGACTGTGAGCTGAGAGAGGTGCGAACCGGCTTCTTCGGCTTCACCATGCCGATCCAAATCATTGTAGATCGTTGTAATCCATTCGAAGAAAGCCTGTGTCATAAGATGAGGGTCTGCGTAACGACACGGCCTCCAGCGGATGGCCCGCCGGAGGCCGTGCAAGAAGATGCTACGCACTGAGGCGTGCCGCTTGGAGTTCAGCTCCGTACGACATCTACCGAAGAATTCTTCTCACTTTCCTAGCCTTCACGCCAAGACTTCACAGCCGTGGGGCGCATTCAGTGCTTTGGGTCGGAGACGAGACTAGGACCTCGTCTGCCATAGCAAGAACACCAGCCCGGCTGCAACTGCTGACACGAGGACGAAATGCATGGGTACCCTCCCTCAAATGTGACGTGAAAGACTATCCCGCACTGGAAACCAGCGCGCCGTCTACAGCTATCGTGAGAGGGGATTTCTGGCAACTGATTTCAAAGTTTTGGAGATTCGAACGCGGAAGCAGACAACGCGGGTACAGCAATCGCGTTCACCGGTCACGAATGGATATTGCAGCAGAACCAGAGACGTTGCGCGAATCAGCCCGTCGGCGTCGTGTTCGATGCGCTTACGGCATGACGACCAGCTTGCTGAACTCCTCGCGCGCCGTATTCACGATCGAAGGCGGTGCTTTGTCGGGGCTGCCGGCATCGAACGGCGGATGGGGATCGTATTCGATGAGCAGCTGGGTGAGTTGCGCGGCGTCGGCTCCGAACTCTTCCGCGACCAATGTGAGAGCCATATCAATGCCGGATGACACGCCGGCGGCAGTGAGAATCTTCCCTTCACGGACAACCCGTTCCTTCGTCGGGATCGCACCGAATTGTTTCAGCACATCGAGCGCGAGCCAATGGGTGGTGGCCTTCAGCCCGTTCAGCACGCCGGCGGCTGCCAGGCCCAATGCGCCGGTACACACCGACGTGGTCCACTTGGTAGTCCGGTGCGCTTGAGCAATCCATTCCAGAACAAGCTGATCCCCCATTACCGCCTGCGGAAACGCAGTTCCGGGCACCACGAGGATGTCGGGGCTGGGGGTTTCAGCCAGCGTATAGTCGGCCGTCAAACGGAGTCTGCCGAAGTCGGTTCGCTTCACGCCCTTCTCGCGCGCGACGAAGCGCACATCGGTGCCGAGCGTCGGCGATTGCAGGACTTCATATGGGCCGATCGCATCGAGCGCCGTCATGCCATCGTACAGTAGTATCGCCACTTGCAAACGCTTCTCTGGAATCATCCTCTACCCTCCATTCCACCATACCAGCCGATCGGCTGGAGCCTCACGCGGTGGCTCCGCTTCGATAATTTCGCAGATTTCACAGTCGTCAGTATAATGATCCATGTCCTGGATCATTGTCTTTGTCGTCCTCATCATGGGAACTATATGGCCGAGCCTGCTGCGCGCATCTGACGATCGAGGGTCTGAACAACCCAGCGCAAGGGAACGCTTGAACCAAGTGCTCGGATCCGAAGGCGGCGTCCAAGTATACAAGGATTCCCATGGGAATGTAGAGACGACGATTGATCCGCCTGGCGGCAGCCGTCGTACCATCATACAGCCACCGCCAAGTCCATCGATGAACCTCGGCCCTCCCCTTCAATTGAACAACCAGACATTTCAGCCTGCTCCTGCACCTCCCACTCCTGCACACCCACCTGCTCCAGAATTTCCGCAGAAAGCTCGGTAAGAAGAGGACACGCGCATATTTGGTATCGATTGAAATCCAGCATCGTCATACGGTCAAAGATGATAAAGGCGGTCTTCATCGGTGTGTACGACGAGGATGGGAGATCTCTCTCCTGCTCATTCGTCGTATCATGCGTTATCTCTCTTCCGGCGGAATGGCACGAAGCTTCTGCGCAAACAGTTGATGCGCGCCCACATCCACGGACCGGTGCCTGACCTTCGTGCTGGCTGGATCCTTGCCAAGGAAGTTGTCGTCTTTCCAGTTCCTCGACGGTCTGATGGGGCGCGGCACGAACCCTCCGCCGCAATTGGGGCAGACATTGGTCAGCACGTGTTCAACACAGTCGGAGCAGTACGTACATTCATAGCTGCAGATGCGCGCTTCGGTCGAGTTCGGCGGCAAGGCCTTGCAGCATTGCTCGCAGACCGGCCTGAGTTCTAGCATGGTCTCTCCTTAGATGGGGTTATTGCGCGCGCTCCTCTGGCTGACCCGGCGATCTCTCGTGTTTATGAGCCGCCCTCGATCGACTGCGGAATCGCGCCGGGGGGAACCCGAACTGTCGCTTGAACGCGCGATTGAATGACGGCTCCGACTCATAGCCTGCCTCGCTGGCGATCTGCGCCACGCTGTTGCTGGTGGAGACGAGCAGTTGCGCACCGAGGGAACGCCTCCACCGCGCGAGATACCCCATCGGCCCCTCCGAGAGACACCGCCGGAACCGCTCCGTCAGTACGGATCGCGAAATGCCCACTTCCTCGGCGAGAGACGCGATCGTCCACGGATGAACCGGCCTGCGGTGCAACAGGCCCAAGGCTTTTCCGACGTCCGGGTCGCGCACACCGGCCAGCCACCCCTTTTGATCCGGGGTGAGGACGGCGATATACCGCCGCAGCGCTTCAATGAACAAGACTTCGGACAGTCTGGCGAGCACCGCCTGACTACCGGGCTGGGTCCCATCCGCGTGATCCACTGAATAGCGGATGGTTTGTTCGAGCCATTGGCTTGATGCGTCAGCGCGCACGTTGACTTTCAGAATGGGCGGCAGCCCGCCTAAAAACGGTTGGCTGAGTTGTGGATCGCAGGCCATATAGCCGCAGATGAATTTGGTGACCTCCCCTCCGCCACCCATACGGGCAACCTTGAGGCCTTGTGCGAACACCCGTTTCACCTGTTCCGTATGGTTTGTCGGTCTGACGAACGGCCCATTTCTCAATGCATGCGGGTCGCCGTGCGGAAGGATGACCAGATCGCCGGCGGCAAGCTGAAGCGGTCGTTGATTTCCTTCGATGTGCGCATAGCCTCGGCCTTCGGTCAAGAGGTGAAAGATGATGACGTGGTTTGCACCGGCGGACAGATAAGGAGCCAGCTCCGACGAAGGAGGGGAACAAAAGCACCAGGGCGCTGAGAATTCCGCATTGTAAAACACAGCGCCGTCGAGTTTGACAGTCTTGAGGACTTCGGACAAGACGTCCATATCATTCTTCGAGGCAATTCGGCGTCTCGGCCAAGTCTCCCGGTCGCCCGATCAAATTCCACGCAGTGTAGCATGCTCCTGATAAGAGAATCAGTCTCCCGGGTAAGGCAATCGCCCGTCGTTCCTTTTATAGTGTGCTTCAGAAGCACAACGCAGGTTTGATCATCGCCATCGCCAACAGAAGGAGATCGACATGTATGACATGAAGAACCTAGGGAAGATGAAACTGCTCGAAGTGCACGCGCCGGAGGCCATGAAAGCGTTTGTGGCGTTCGACAAGGCCGCCTTGGCGGAAGGTACGTTGTCGAGGAAGTACAAGGAGCTGATCGCACTCGGCGTCGCTTTCACGACGCAATGTCCTTATTGCATCGAAATCCATACGAACAACGCGCGCGGGGCGGGCGCCTCGGATGCTGAGATTGCCGAAGCCGTGCTTGTCGCTGCTGCCCTTCGTGCCGGCGGAGCGATTACTCACGGCACGCATGCCTTCAAGGGAGCGTGACCATGGATACGGGGGTGCTGACGGAGGTGATGACCGACAGAATCGGCCTCGTTCAGCCTGTTTGATCGGGAAACCAGCTCAATGGCCGCGGCAAACTCAGCTCTCGAGTGAGAATGAAGCCGTGGCCAGATTCACCGAGCTGTAGGCGAGACGTACGCTGCCATTCATTGTTGTTGATGGCGCCTGATCCGGATTCTGCACTACAGGACGATCCGGCTCATCGGCCTTGGGTTTGGGCTCACCCGGTACATCTCTCATGAGGCGCTCGTGGAGATTGTCGAAGAACTCCGGAAGATACGCCTGGAATTTGTGCAACTCAGCCTCGGCTTCCTTCAGCGCATCGAACACCTGTTTGAGGAGAGCCGCTACCTGCGCACCCTTCATCGGCATCGTGAGAGAGCCCCGTGCAGACGAATTCGATGACGGGGTGGGCGCCGTGGTACCGTTGGACGGTTGCGGGATCTCCGCCGCCGTCGCTGGCGCCCCACCCGCGGTAACTACTGAAGCTGTAACCATCGTGACCGACCGCACGGCCTCCACACTCAAGTCGAGACCGGACAAGGTCGCTGACTCGCTAAACTGTTTAGCAAGTTCGACGGTGTAAGATCTCGCCTCCTCATCCTGGCCCTGAAAGAACCCGTGAAAGATGCCGGAGAGCTTCTGGAAGAGATTCCCAAGATCGTGCAGCTCCTGCTCGTTCAGATCGCCCTTTACCTCGACGCCGAAGTTCCGCTGAAAGGCATATTGTGCAGCACTCACTCCAACATTCATGGCTCCTTGAGCAGTCTCGGCACGAGACTGATAGGTGCCGGTTCGAAAGTCGGACTCGACATCGGCTGTCAGCACAATGGTATCCCCGTCCATGGTCGTCATACTCAGGCGACCGGATATATCATTGGAAATCGCCATCTGGCTGACGTGAGTATCCAGTCGGTGCACGCCGGCATCGGCTATGGGACGCAGGTTAAAGAATTGTTGGGGGTCAAAGTTGGTTAGTGCTTCAACCGGCATGGATATCTCCTACTCATGAGATAGGGTAGAGTCCTCCGCCACTTCCCTATCGGTCAAAAATCAGACCAGCTTAAGGCACGCTGTGCTATAGTGTCGTCCACTTCCGTATGGATACCGACCAACCTAGAGCAAGGAGGGGCCTATGCGAACCCTGATAGGCAGTGTCGTGATCGCCGGTGCAAGCATGATGCTCGGACTCACAGGTTGCACCCTCAAGGCTACCTTCAATCAGACCACCGACACGACCTCCAATATCACCGGCACGACATCCGGAGCTGCCTGGTGGAGTGAAGATGGTCAGATCAAGCCGGACTTCAAAGCGGCGGCTTTTGTATCCTTCAATCAAGAAAACCTACAGCAAGATCTGGCGGCAGGGCGGGGAGAATATCTCGCATCGATGGGCAGGCTGTTGGGAGTTCCCGGGGATCGCCAATCGGCATTTTTCTCCGCGGCCCAGGCAGGTTATGCCGAAACAGTAGGCAAGGATTCCACCTCGCTGCTGGCGCAGCTCAGGGACATATCCAAGGCATTCGCCCGATAGTCCGACTTCAGTACCACATCACTGGACGGCCTGCCCTAGGACGGAAAGCGTTGTTTCGCTTTGCCGCCCGATGACCGTTCGCACAAGTGCGCCATCCCTGAACACCAAGAAATTCGTCGGCACCGATGGAATGCGCGGACCCGGGAGAATCACACCGGCAAGATTTAAGGGATCCGTCGCTGAGAGTTTGACCTCATGGCCGGAGCCGGGAGAGAGCTCTTTCTTTCGCATCGCTCGCAGCGACTCCACCGCTTCCGGCAACGCAAACTGTTCTCCGGTAAATCCGCTCACAAATCTGCCGCCTCGCACCTCGCCGGCCATCTCCATGCGCCGATACTGCACAAGGAGATCTCGCCATGACTGAACCACCGACTCCCGCGCCAGCACATCACGAAACACCACGCCGTAACGGCGCAGGAGCTGGCGAGCCACCTGCTCCGTGTGAGGCGCCGAAGTCGCTGCAGCCGGAGACTGTGTACTGACCACTGCGGGCTTCGTTGACCGGAGCAGCAACCATCGTCCGGTTGAATGCCGGGGTCGACGGGCTCGTTCACGACCCTCGGCACGACGCCGATGGGGATCCATCAGGGCGCGAAGATTGTCGTACCCATCTGCCGTCACAAACCCTGCCGCCGCAAGTTCCCACAGTCCGTTTTCCACTTCCGTCGGAAGATCGTGTGTGATCCGGACCAGATCGGCAAAGAAGCTTGCACCCTGTTCCTGCAACGCATGACGCAGATTTTGCGCCACCGCACTTAAGTGCAGGGCAAAATCGGGTTCGACTGCGGCAGGCTCTCCGCGCAAGACCTGCATCAGCCATTCACTGTCCTCACGCGGAAACAGACTGATGGGAGCGACGCTCGTGGGGATGATCCGGCGTCGTTCCTGCTCGCGGTCAAACGTTAAGCTGGGATGAGGCGAGAGCCGTCCCCAGCTGACCGCTCCGCTCAGACAGAGTCGATCCAAGAGTTCCGGCTCGTACTTGGCCATGCGCGACCGCAAGAGCTGTGGTTCCCACGCAGAGGCTGCCGCCTCGAATCCCGCGAGTTGTCCGATCACTTGCAGCAGACCAGCTTCACCATGCTGACGTGATCCGGGTAGAACATGCTGCCATTGCATCAAAAACCGCATGAATTCCAATGCCGTGACCGGTTCCACCTCCTTGCGCAACATGCCTATGGTCAGACGATGAATACGAGCCAGCAAGCGGCGGTGACACCATTCTGGCGTTTCAGGTCCAGATTGCGATGCAGGCTTGGAGTCGATCGCTGAGTAAGACCGAAACCGGCCACGCAAGACTTGGCCGGAACTCTCGAGCCGGACCATTGAGCTGTTGATCCTATCAACCGGAAGATGCAGACGTTCAGCCAACTTGTTCGTGGTGGTCGGACCGATGCTCTCCATCCAGCCAAGAACCATGGCATCCAGGGTCGCATCATCACCGGCCATGAACAGTCTTTCTATACTGTCCCGATCCTCTGTTGCTATCCATCCCTTCGCCTCATGCCCATCCGCCTCTATTGACCACGGAACTGCCCGCCCCTCCTCGACCAATCGCGACACGTGCGCCGCCCATTCCTTCGCTTCCTCGATGGGTAACCAAACCAGGGTCAGCAGCGCATCGTGGAGTTCATCCGGATCGCGAACCACCGGCCAGGACTCCCGCTGCACTTCCTCTATTGCCGTTGGATCGAGCGCGCCGACCTGGCCGGCCATTTCTGCGGGAAGCGTTCGCCGCATTTCCACCGCCCGCGCCCGGCGCTCCTCCAGCGGCGCATCATCCAAAAACGCATAGGGATTGGCATTCAAAATTTCATGAGAGAGCGGGGACGGTGTCGGCGTATCCACGGCAAGGCAATCGATTGTCCCCGTCTCTATTCTTGTGAGCAGTCGTGCCAGCCCGTCAAGGTCCATGGCCTCCGTCAAGCAATCGCGTATGGTCTCGGCCACCAGCGGATGATCAGGAATCTGTCTCGTGCGTTCTCCGACCATATTATCCTGACATGCAAGAGCATCAGGGAACACAGCCGCCATCAAATCCTCCGCTTTCATCCGCTGAATCTGAGGCGGGATTTTCTTGCCGCCGGCAAAACGAAGGAGCATCAGCGCGCGGCTCAGGTTCCACCGCCACCTCGTCATAAACATCGGCGCCTGCAACAGCGCTTGAATCAACACGTCCCGAACCGTGCGGCTATGGAGATAGCCGAACACCGACTCGAGCGGAAAACTATGGCGCTCACCCAAGGAAATGACGATTCCGTTGTCGGTCGCGGCCGCTTGCAATTCGAAATCAAAGGTCACACAAAAACGCTTGCGCAACGCAAGTCCCCAGGCTTTGTTGATCCGTCCGCCGAACGGAGCATGGATCACCAGCTGCATACCCCCGCTTTCATCGAAAAACCGTTCGGCGATGATGCAGTCCTGGGTCGGCACGGCGCCTAAGACCGCGATCCCGGAGGCGACGTATGCCGCCGCCTGCTCAGCCCCGCGCTGGTCCAACGCACACTCCGTCCTCAGAAAGCTGATCGCTGAGCGCTGACGGCTCGAATCGGGATCTGTTGAAGCCACCCTGTCGGCGATCGCTTGTCGCAGAGATGCAACGGCAGCGGACAGCTCGGTGGTCCGAGACGGAGCCTCTCCTCGCCAGAACGGAATGTTGGGCGGAGCCCCTTGCGCATCCTCCACTCGCACCTTTCCCGCTTCAACCCCTTTGATCCGCCAGGACGTGTTGCCGAGGAGCATAATGTCACCGGCAAGGCTTTCAACCGCAAAATCCTCGTCGACGGAACCCACCACGGTCCCGTCCGGCTCAGCCACCACCGCGTAGTTGGCGGTATCGGGAATAGCGCCACCCGAGGTGATCGCCGCCAATCGCGCTCCTCGTCTTCCTTTGAGCCGATGGTTGATCCCGTCATGGTAAAGGTATGCGTGCCCTCGTCCCCGTTGCGTCGCGATACCATCCGCCAGCATCCGCAGGACCTGAGAAAACTCCGCACGGGACAGATCTCGGTACGGATAGGCCCGCCGGCACAGGGCGAAAAGATCCTCTTCCGTCCAGGTCTGGGTCGCCGCTGCAGCCACCAGCTGCTGGGCCAAAATATCCATCGGCGCCATCGGGATCTCGATTTGGTCCAGCGCGCCGGCGCGAATGGCTCGTACCAAGGCCGCACATTCCAGCAACTCGTCCCGCGTCATGGCAAAGAGGCGGCCTTTGGGAATGGCGGTGATCCAATGTCCCGCGCGGCCGATCCGCTGCAAGCCTGTCGCAATAGCCCGTGGCGAGCCGATCTGGCAAACCAGATCAACGGTCCCGACATCGATGCCCAGTTCCAGCGAAGCGGTGGCAATCACCACGCGTGTCTGACCGCTTTTCAGTCGCTCCTCGGCCGACAGCCGGATCTGCCTCGAGAGGCTGCCGTGATGGGCTGCGACCGCGTCCGGTCCAAGGTCTCGCAGGCGATCCTCCAAATAGTGAGACACTCGCTCCGCCAGCCGCCGTGTATTCACGAACACCAGCGTCGAGCGATGCTGCCTGACAAGTTCTGCAACGCGGTCATAGACATCGGACCAGATGGCGTTCGTCGCCACCGCGCTCAACTCGTCCTTGGGCACCTCGACCGCAAGATCCAACTCCCGTCGATGCCCCACATTGATGATCGTCGGACAAGACCGAGCGCCAACCAGAAAGTCCGCCACCAATTCGATCGGCTTTTGCGTTGCAGAGAGTCCGATCCGCTGTGGAGACTTCATCGTCAAAGCTTCCAGCCGCTCCAACGACAGCGCAAGGTGCGCGCCGCGTTTGTTGGGCGCGAGAGCATGAATCTCGTCGACGATGACCGTTCGTACTGTCTGCAAAAGCCGTCGACTTTTTTCGGCGGTCAACAGAATGAACAATGACTCTGGTGTCGTGACAAGAATGTGAGGGGGCCGCTTGAGCATGTGCTGGCGATCCGGCATCGGGGTGTCCCCGGTCCGCACTAAGACACGCAGCTCCGGCATCAAGAGTCCGGCTTGCAGTGCCAATTGCCCGATCTCAGCCAGCGGTTTCTGCAGATTTTTCTGAACGTCGTTACTGAGCGCCTTGAGAGGCGATATGTAGAGAACCTGCGTATGGTCATCCAGTTCGCGGGCAAGCGCCTGCTTGAACAGGCTATCGATACAGGCGAGAAAGGCCGCGAGGGTTTTGCCTGAACCGGTCGGCGCGGCAATCAATGCATCCGCTCCGGAGTGAATCGCCGGCCAGGCTTGGAGTTGGACGTCAGTCGGCCGGCCGACACGCGAAGAAAACCATTCAGCAATAATCGGATGGAACTGCGCGAGAGGCATCTTTGCATCTTACCATGCAGAGAACATCCATACATGACCGATGCGCTCTAGGGTTTACTCCAATGGTGGATGGGCTCTCGTTTGGTTAAACTGAATCATGATTCATCCCCCTGTGTAAAATTGCAGGTGAGCACATTAAGGAAAATGCTGGACAGCTGGACGGTTGTGAGTGACACTTTGACACGAGAATGTGAGTGCCTGTGTCACTAAATGCGAGGGCTGATCATGTGGCTTCTCTTGATCGTCTTATTGACACCCACTGCCGGTGTGAGTCCCGCGACAGTGCTGAACACCTTTGCCACCTATGAGGACTGTCAGCCCGAACGGAATCGCATCGGTTTTGAAATGGCGGAAAGTTATCCGTACGAGAGTGATTTTCGCATTGTTTGCGAGTTTCGAGCGCACTCCAAGACCCTGACACACCATATCGATCAGGGGAACTCCGCGATCGATCATATCTTCCACGTCCAGCTGTCGATTCCTCACGCCCCATTCTCCGTCACGCCCCGGACTGATTTCCCGTTTCGCTCTTCATAGCAGCTATGGCATCATAGCTGACCATGCATCTCTCCATCATTATTCCAGCCTTTAATGAGGCACGTCTGATCGAGCGATGTCTCCAATCCGTCAGCGAATCGGTCACGGCCAACCGCGCGGCACATTTCGCATCGAGCATCATTGTTGTCGACAATAATTCCACCGATGATACCGCCGCACTGGCAAGACAGGCGGGGGCGCAAGTTGTCTTTGAACCAATCAATCAGATCGGCAGGGCGCGCAATGCGGGAGCCGCTCACGCAACCGGCGACTGGTTGCTTTTTTTGGATGCCGATAGTCTGCTCAGTCCAGGCCTTCTTGCCGACATCCTACGACTGATCGAAGGGGGAAAACACGTCGGTTGCGGCAGTACCTTGCGTATGGACGGGCTGCCTTGGTGGGCACACCTGACACTGCGCATTTGGACCGGCGCATCGATTCTGTGTCGATGGGCGGCAGGGGCCTTGGTCGTGTGCCGCCGCGATGCCTTTCAAGAAGTCGGCGGGTTCGACCAGACCCTCTATGCGTTGGACGAAATCGCTCTCAGCAAGCAGCTCAAGCGATGGGGGCGCACACGCGGCCTTCAATTCACCATTTTAACCGGACATCCGTTGGAGACATCGACGCGGAAGGTCTCGCTCTATTCAGGCCGAGAGATCGCCGCACAAATCTTCCGAGTTCTTCTGCTTCCAAGGAGAACTTTACACGACAAAAAACAGCTCTCCGTCTGGTATGACGGACGGCGGTGAGCCTTCTCGATAGCGGCTTGCACGGTTTCATTATCCCTAGATACCCGCGTACCATTCATACCCCTGATCTTCCCAATAGCCTCCCTTCCCAGCACCGATGTCGGCAAAGGAGTCGACCAATTCGATCTTCATGACATATTTCGCATGTTTGTAGCCAAGCTGACGTTCGAAGCGAAGGCGGAGCGGGGCACCGTGGGGAATGTCCAATGGTGCGCCATTGAGTTCATAGGCCAGGATCGTCTGAGGGTGGTAGCAATCAGCCACGGCCATGCTCTCGTAGTAGGCGATCCCTTCATCATCCACATCGGCGCAATGAAACACCGCATAGCGGGCATTCGGCAATGGTTCGACCACTCGCAGTAGGTCACTGATCGGAACCCCGGTCCATTTTCCTATGGCACTCCAGCCCTCCACACAGTCGTGGCGAGTGATTTGCGTCCGAAACGGGAGTTCCTTCAGCGCGGCAAGCGACCAACTCCTGGGCGTCTTGACCAGACCGCTCACCTCCAACATCCACTCTGAAAAGTTCCGTGCGACATGTTCGGCATACTGTTCCGTCCCCGGATCGATGGAGCCGTTTGCCGGAAACAGCGCCGAGATCTCGGTCTCACCATATTCTTTGGCCAGCGCATTCTTGGGAGTCACCGCCCGTTGCGCAGCTTCGGTCAACCCTTCGGTCTTGCGGAGGATGGACGAAAACCAACTGCTTTGCGTGAGATTGTCGCAACCGGAGACTGCAAGCAGGCTCGCAGCCCCCAAGGTCCCTTTAAGGAAGCCTCGTCGTCCCATCGCGCGTTCATACTTCATGGCCCGCTCCTTCATGTTTGACAATGAACCATCCGGTGACCATCGAGCGGAGGTTGTTGAAGAATCCGGTGAGGACCACCTGCAGGACGTGAATCATGATGAATCCGACGAATGAAAAACATGCAAAAAAGTGCAGGGTCCTCGCCCCCTGGCGACCTCCTAGAATAGTCAACAGCCAGGGGAACGCCGCATCGATCATCGGCGACATGGCCAAGCCGGTCAGCACGATCAATGGGGCCAGAATGAACAAGATACCTGCATAGGTCAGCTTTTGAAGGACGTTGTACCGCTTGGCTGCTTCGCCTACAGGATGTTGCAAGATCAGGTGATCTTTGATGGACTTCCCGATACCGCGCAGATCTTGACGCGTTGGCGCCAGATCACGGGTGACATGTCGGCTCGCCAATGCATAGGCCGTAAAGATCATGCCGTTGATCACAAAGAGCCACGCCAAGAACAGGTGCCATTGCCGCCCCATGGCGAGCCACCTGGCGCTTGGAACGGTTGCCCAGGCCGGGAACGCTCGGCGCATTCCATCGGAATAGCCCAGCACACCGGTCGTATCGAACTGATGGCCGACAATGGTTGTGACCCCTTTCATTTTCCCCTGCTCGTCCACAATGGACCGAATCGACAGCAACGGCTGATCACGATCTGAGCGATCACCCCAATACAGTGCAGGATGGGCGTTGAAGATCTGCAGCCCGCTCATGATCAGAACGATCAGAATAGGGACATTCAGCCAATGGCTGATCCGCACCGGCAATCGATGGCGGTACACCTGTTCACGGGAAAACACGGTTGGAGCGGTTTGATCGTTCAACAGAGGCGGTACCGATACCGTAGGTTCTGAAATCGGCACGTGTTCCCCTCTCCACTCAGGGTGAGTAAATACCAGCTTCATTCTACCTCTCCTTGAAAGGCATTCACATAGCCCTTCGTCGGAGATGCTGTCTATTTCTTACAAGGTACTGGATGAGGTATCTTCGAAGAATGAAACGGCCTGCAGTCGAGAGATCCGAGCACAGGCCGTTGGAGAGAGGACGGCTTGGGTTTATTTCTCCTAATAACCCATCGCGCCTTTCATTCCACCCTTCATCTCGTCTTTTTTCTCCTTCATTTCACCGCTCATCTCATTCTTTTTCATCTGCATGTCGGTTTTTATCTCATCTTTTTGGGCTTTCATCTCGTCATGCTTCGCTTTCATGTCACTTTTCATGTCAGCCTTCATCTCACTCTTCGTCTCATCTTTCATCTTGCCCATTTCATCGGCATAGGAAATGGTGCCAACCCCCATAAGACACCCCACTACAGCAATTGATAATAGAATCTTCTTCATTGAACGCCTCCTCGTTGGTAAGTGATGGTTGAACGGTCTCCGGCAAACCGTTGTCGCAGTCGAAGCCGGTTGATCGGTGATGGGAACTCTTTTGGCATGAGGGCTACCGCATCCCTTATGAGGGAGATCTGTCTCACATAGGCCCGACAACCGACGCATGACGCAAGATGAAGACCGATGTCCACCTTCATGCAGGCCGAAAGACGGTCTTCCAGGTAATCCGACGTACGACCCGTCAGTTCGCGACATGTCATTCCGTTGTCGATCCCTTGAGACGGATGGTGTTCCATGCGAAGCCTCTGGTTGTGGACTACTCATCCGTGAGTCTCCCGTCCCTCAACTTTCTTACACACAAACTAAACGCTAGGGAGATAGAATTTCTTACTTGCCCTTGGCGTAGCCTCAGACCGACATGTTATCGGCTAATGCTTGTTCGACCGCCGCTCTCACTCGCTCCCTTGCGCGATGCAGCCGGACATAGAGATTTGTTTCCGTGATATTGAGGACTTTGCAGATTTCCTTGGCCTCTACTCCCTCAACGTCGCGCAGGATCAAGACTGTTTTGAGTGTCGAGGGCAATGCTTCAATGGCCTTGTTCATCGCAGTCACGGCCTGTTGGTCGGCCAACAACTTTTCAGGCGTTTGCTCGTCCCAAGGCTGAGGGGGAAAAGCCCAGTGGCCGGTCCGTTCGCCGGATTGCTGGAAGCGAGATGGATCGATACTTTCCTCGCTTGTATCGTCGGGCGACTCAAAGGAAGAAAATGTGACGTGCCGCTTCTCGCGCACTCCCCGATCCTTGGCCTTATGAATGACGATCCCGAAAATCCAGGTCCGTAGGGATGAGCGCCCTTCAAATCGATTCAACCCTTTGATGACGGCCATCCAGGTATCTTGAACGACTTCCTCCGCTACTTCGCGATCCGTCACATAGCCCATGGCCATTCGAATGAGCGCGCTATGATGCCTATCGACCAGTTCATCGAACGCCCCTTCATCACCTTTTCGCAGCCGTATGATCAGGTTATCTTCATCTCCGGGTGCAGCAACGCCCGGCCTCACGCGGTCAGGCATCGTGTGATGTTCGATCGATGCGCTCAGGGTTCCCGTGGCTGTATTCATGATCGGCCTCCAATGTGAAGCAACTCCGTGACGAACGACGGGGCGCCCATGAGGGTCACGTTTGTCCTCGATAGGTTGTTGATGACCTCGATTCCATTTGCATCGATGTAGTCGACATTCGAACAATCCAAACGCACCGCCTTCTTCTTTCGAAGATACGAACGGCATTCACCCTCAAGCAGCGCCGCCCATTGCTCCGTGATTTTTCCTTCCAGCTTGAGAAGCACGTCTCGCCCGTTCTCCTGAATTCTTGTGATCTTCAGCATCGTCTTCCGGTCTCCTTCAGTTTCGGCCTGATGCCGGCTATTGAGCAACCGCAATGCCATGCGGCCGATACAGCCTGAAGTCGTTCTAAGTTACTGAATAAATTATGATTTCAGGTTTTGACTTTGCGGAGAATCGAATATCACAGGAATGGGCATTCCCAAAATTTTGGGACCGTCACGGCATAATGGGAAACCTACGGTGGGTCTAGAGAGAAGAAAGTGACTTAGATTATCGAGTTGCAGCCAGGGTTGAAGTAGCGCGCCATACCGAACTCGCCGCTTTGCTTTTCTCGGAGTCCATCAGTCCAAGAGCGCTGCGAGCGACGCGTAGTCGATTGAGAATTTGACCTGGTCCAACCAAGCTTTGCGCTGGACCAATTCAGGCCGGTTGTACACCTCTTCTTCGGTAAGTGTGGGGACGAAGACGGCGATGACCTGTATCTTCCCTGGTTTACTCCGATCCGGGAAGGCCGGGTCCATCTTGTAGGCGAGTGCCTGATCGGTGGTGCCAGGTTTCAGGCTCTTCAATTCGAAGGCGTCTCGTAATTCCTCTGCCTGCAGGGCCGCACGCTCTATGTGGTCGTTGAGATCCCGTTCAGCTTCGATCGACAAGCTGCCGGCTTGAGCACGCAGCTGTTGCGCCTCCGCCCGATTGCCGGCATTCTCTGCTGCCACCGCCTCTCGTTCCAGCGCCAAACTTTGAGCCATTACCTCGTCCACTCTTCGCCGGTCGTCCGTGTTCAGCTCCTGTATCGCGGCAATTTGGGTTTCAACCGCCTTGCGGGCAGAGTCCTCCGGATCAGCCCACACTGCCGGCTTGGCAAGTTGCTCGGCGGTGAACGATGCCCGGTAGGTTCGGTATTCACCGAGCAATTTTGAGAGGTATGCATCCCGCAGCGCATCTCTGGCCTGCGCTGCTTGGACATCTGCAGTAAGCCGCTTTATGTTCTCCATGTAGTTATCGGCGCCGGCTGGATCGTTCCTTCTCAGCAGTGCCGCAGTGCGTTCAGCCATCGCTCGATCGGGTGCTTTGCGTGCAGCCTTACCCCTATGCCAGTCAGCCATGGCCTTTTCGCGCGAGGCGCCAAGGCGATCAAGCCGATCCCCGAGTGTTTGAGGGATCCATGGGAGCCGCTCATTCTTGGAAATTATCACCCATCCGCCATAGTCGGGATAACCGGCCACGGTACCGGTCCGTTTCGGGATGTCATCGCGCCCCATGAACATCTCCTTGGACAGATAGTTGAAATAGACACTGACTCTCCCGATCGATCCATCCACTCGGTCCGCCTGAGGGTTGACCCTGCAGTCCCCCTCCCAGATTTTGATACCCACCGACGTCTGCTCCGGGTAGGCACGCACGAACAAGCGCGAGTTCCATGGGTTATGCGCACTGGCCGCCATCGTGGTCCGCATGCGAACCGGGACCGGTGAATCCATGAGTTCGCGTGATTGTTTCACAATCGCTTCGGCGGCGCTCATGGCTTTGAAGTACCGCGCCCATCGTTTGTCGGTGACCGGTCCTTCGTCCTGACGCGGGGTCCAACACTGGACCTGCGCGACAGCGGTCGTCGGAATGCTGAACGGCGGCAGCACTGCAAGCACACCGAGGGAAAGTGCGACATGGGCCACGAATGGAATCGGCATATGGACGTTCATCTTAGCAATAAGCAGTGGCCGCTTGTTCATGCAGGACGGTTGATCCCCAACTTCTTCATGCGGGCTTCGAGCGTAGTGGGTTTCAATCCAAGAATTGCCGCCGCGCCCTTAAGGCCGCTCACGCGCCAACCGGTTTGTTCCAGAATCTCGACGATATGCTGTCGTTCGATTTCTTCGAGCGTGAGTGCTTGCCCGTTGCCGGATGCCTTTCCACCCACAGGTGAAAGCCAGTCGATCGGTTCCAGTTCCGAGCCTTCGCTCAGAATGACCGCTCGCTCGATGACATGCTCCAGTTCGCGGATGTTTCCCGGCCACCGGTAGCGTTGCAATGCCGTCATCATTCGCTCCGGGATATGGGTAATTTTCTTTCCGAGGCGGCTCGCATGTTTTCGCACAAAATACTGGGCCAGCAACGGAATATCTCCCTCTCGCTCGTGCAAGGAGGGGATATGAATCGGGAACACGTTCAGGCGATAGTAGAGGTCGAGCCGGTAATGACCCGATTTCGAGAGTTGCTCAAGGTTTCGATTCGTGGCGGCGATCACACGCACGTTTACTTTAAAGGTCTGTGTTCCCCCGACTCGCTCGAACTCACCCTCCTGCAAGACACGCAACAACTTGGGTTGCAGGTCGAGCGGGAGTTCACCGATTTCATCGAGAAAGATCGTTCCCCTATCGGCCACTTCGAAACGGCCCATCTTCCTGGTCAACGCTCCGGTAAAGGCTCCTTTCTCATGACCGAACAGCTCGCTTTCAATCAATCCACCGGGGATAGCCGCACAATTGACCTTGACTAAAGGCCGGTCCTTCCGCGGGCTCAAGTTATGGATGGCCCGGGCGATCAGTTCCTTGCCGGTGCCGGTTTCGCCGGTGATCAGCACGGTGGAATCAGTCGGCGCAACCCGCTCGGCGCCTTTGAGGACTTTCTTCAGTGAAGTCGATGAGCCGATCAACTCTTCGAAGTTATGGCTCCCCTTGATCTCTTCTTGCAAGTACACATTGGCCGCCTCGAGCCGCGCTTTCTCCTGTTCCATCAGAACTTGTTCGGTGATATCGATGAACATGGTGCGAGTATAGGTGCCGGTAGGGTCCGGCCTCGACCACCATCTGATCCACAGAGGCCGACCGTTATCCTTCCGGCGCAGTTCGAGCACGACACCGCTCGTGTCGATGCCCTTTCCAATGGATTCGAAGGCATCTTTCAAACGGCGCTGCGCATCCGGTGTGTCAGGGATGAAGGTCGAGCCGTAGGTACCTTCAACCTGATCCGGTGTGATCCCCAGCGTTCTCAAGGCCGTTTTGTTCGCGCGAATGAACTTAGAATCCAAGCCTTCGTTGACATAGGCAATGGGCGCCTCGTCGAAGAGATCGCGCAGTCGTTCCTCATTGTCTTTCAGTTGGGCCGCCATTCGCTCTCGCTCGAGTTCGGCGCCGGCCCGAACGCCGAAAATCTTGAAGACCGAGAGGACCCGTGGATCGTCACGCATCGGATTGGTGTCCATCACCGCCAGATGTCCCATCACTCCCCCTGCGCGATCTACGACAGGTATCGCCAGGTAGCTCTCCACGCCCAGTTTCGCCAAGTCTTCCCGGTGTTCCGGAAACAGGTCTTGAACCTTCTCGGGAAACAAACAGACCTCACCGGCCAGCACCCGTTCACAAGGCGTGTGGGGCAGGTCGTACTCGAAATTATCGAGAAACCCGTCCCCTTTCCAGAACGCCAAGGTTCTGACGCGCGTGCGGGTCCCCTCAACGAACTTTGATACGAAGGCGTATTTCATCTGCAGCGCTTCGGCCAGATTTTTCACCAGCGACGGGAAAAAGTCGGCTCCGGTAGCTGCCGCGGTTCCTTCGTCAATCTTGCGAAGCGTGAGATCACTCTTCCTCAAGGTCTGTTCATAACGCAACCGTTCAAATTCCGCCGCGGCGCGAACAGCGAAGATGGCCAGGATCGAAGTGGCGCGCACGTGATCCGGCATCGGCTTCGAGTTCATGATGGCCAGATGGCCCACGACGCGGTTCAATGAATCGACAACCGGAACACCGCAATAACTATCGACACCGATATCCTGGATCAACCGCACCTGAGGATAGAGGCTGCGGAGGGCATCGGGATGATGCACACATTTCTTGGTGAGCACGGTTTCACAGGGACCATTGGCCGGAACTTCAAAAGGCGGCAATACTCGACCATTCCCCCACCCTGCCTTCGATCGAAACGTGGTCCCGTCCTCGGCCAGTTCAGAAATGTAGGCATAGTCGGCCTCGAGCGCGATCGCCAGTTGCTGCACGAGCGATGGAAAGAAGTGCTCGCCGACACTCGCTCCGACCCCTTCAAGGATTCTACGGATGAGCGCCCCGGTTCCCGCCGTCTCATCGGCGGGGGTGAGTGGAACAGGTTCAGGTTCGGAGGGTGACATCGTACTCATCCGGCGGCAGGATGGCGAATAGAAGAATCACGGGCTCAAAGTGTATCACCGGGAGGGAAAATGTGGCAACGTGAGCGAATGCGTCCCTGCTAAGCGAGTGCTTTAAGGATGAGGGCCACCCGAGTCCAGGAGCTGATGCAATAGACACGCAATGGCATCTCCGTCGGGGGAAGGTCGTTCCTCGGCCGTTGACACCGTCCTCTTAGACACGTAGCCTGCTTTCTCATCCCATCTTATGGCTCGCAAGCAAGTCGTCATCATTGGAGGCGGTTTTGGAGGTCTGACGGCGGCCCGCTCCATGCGTCATGCCGATGTGATACTTATTGACCGCACGAATCACCACCTATTCCAACCGCTGCTCTACCAAGTCGCCACCGCCGCATTATCTCCCGGCGATATCGCGTGGCCGTTGCGGACGGTCTTTCGGTCCCAGCCGAACGTCCGTGTGGTGATGGACGAAGTGCTGTCGATCGATCGAGCGGCTCGGCTGGTTTACCTGCGGGAAAGCCCGCCGATCGCGTTTGACGTCCTCGTCGTCGCTCCTGGGTCACGACATGCCTACTTTGGGCACGATGAGTGGGAGGCCTTTGCGCCTGGACTCAAGACAATGACCGATGCCGTCCAGCTGCGTGAGAAGATGTTGCTTGCGTTTGAGGAGGCTGAACGACGAAGAGCGGCAACGGACAAGCAGGATCGAATAACCTTCGTGATCATCGGAGGAGGTCCGACAGGAGTGGAGTTGGCCGGGGCGCTGGCCGAGATCGGGCGAAAATCCATGGGGCCCGACTTTCCGACCTTGCGGCTCGATGACCTTTCGGTCATGCTGGTGGAAGGCGGCTCCCGCATTCTTCCCGGCTTCGACGCCGCACTCTCGGCAAAAGCCGCAAAGGCGCTCGAACGTATGGGAGTGACGATCAAGCTGAACAGCCCTGTGAGCGCGATTCGTGCCGAAGGCGTGACAATCAACAACGAATGGGTACCTTCGACGAACATTATCTGGGCGGCAGGCAATCGGGCTTCGCCTCTTCTACAGACGCTCGCAGTCCCTCAGGACGCTCCCGGTCGGGTCAAGGTCAGGCCGGATCTGACGATCTCCGAAGATCCCTGGATCTTCGTCATCGGTGATGCCGCACATTGTGTGGGTGCTGATGGGAAACCATTGCCGGGTCTGGCACCCGTCGCCATGCAACAGGGGAGCTATGTTGCCGACCTCATCGATCGGGACGTCGCTCTGGAGCAACGGCCACCCTTTATCTATGCAGACCGTGGCATGCTGGCCACAATCGGGCGCGCACAAGCCGTCGCGCAAATCGGTCCTATCCGTGCCTCAGGGCTCCTTGCCTGGTTACTGTGGTGCATCGTCCACATTTTTTTCCTAATTGGCTTTCGGAATCGAATACGGGTGATGTTGGAATGGGTCTGGTATTACCTGACCTTCAAACCAGGGGCGAGGTTGCTGTTTGACCGGCCTAAGGCTTCCCATATCCCACCCCAGAAAGACCATTCCAATCGCTCAGCCGATTGAGACGCCTGGACTCCTGATTCACGATGCCCAAGAGACCCGTCTGTTCAATGGGCCGGGATGTTAGGACCGATCTTTTCTAGGATGACTTGCTTCACCTGTTTTGCGAAGCGCTTGGAAATTTCCAGGTTCCGTAGGACGTGACCGGACTCGGATACGTTGTATGTGGCCGGAAAGGCTTCCGAGGTGATTGTCGCCTCAAACACCACCGCCAGCGTCTTGCCCGGCTTTCCCGTCTTCCGATCGATCCCGTAGGCCTCCTTTAGCGAGACTTTTGGAGTCACCTCGACGTCTGCGCCGGACAACATATGCGGTTTCAACAGACCTGATCTATTCCGATTATCTTCGAGAAGCTTGATGATAGGATCGGCGGCGAGTTCGCTTCGTATCTGCTGCTCCACCACACCTTTTGTTCGCTCGGCCTTCTGCATGTGTCCATCCAACACCGCCGGAACGAGATTCACATAAATGGGATCGTTCGGTTGCCGTCTCGGAGCACGATTCAGTTGCGCCAACTGTTCAGTCCTTCTCAGGCTGAGTTGTTCCTCCATGTCTTGCCCTGCTGCCCGCCGTTTTGCCACCGGATCGTCCGCGTCGTGAATAGTGGCTTTCCCATTCTGGTCGATCTCATACACGAGCGTCTTGGCCCCATGGTCGTCAACGCGATAGACCTTCTTCCCGCCCTTCAGGCTCGCCGTGTAGTAGCTGCCTGAACAGGCCACCATCATGAAATATGCTGTTATTAGACTACCGGCAACGATCATCCCGATCGCACGACTGTCCTTGGCGTCCATGAATTCTTGCTCCTTCACTCTTATTCGCATGAGGCGACTCCGGTGAGAGCCCCGACCTCATATAGTAAGTGTAGCAGCGCCGATCCTCACCGCTAGGACGCCGGCTGTGCGGCGCTTCATGGACTCAAGAAAAAACAAGACCGACCGATTCTTAAAGAGAAGGTGAATCAGCGGATTTCGAGGAAGCATTTGATACATTTCTGTTTGGCACGTAGCGTGATTTACATCCTAATCCGGGATGGTTGATCCTTGATTGAGCCTGCCGTGCTATTTCATCCGATGACTCGAAAGCGCGTCGTCATCATCGGGGGCGGGTTTGGCGGCATGACGGCCGCACGGTTCCTACGCGACGTCGACGTCGTCCTGATCGACCGAACGAATCACCACGTCTTTCAACCGCTGCTCTATCAAGTGGCCACCGCCGCCCTGTCTCCAAGCGACATCGCCTGGCCGTTGCGCACACTCTTTCG
Source organism: Nitrospira sp. (assembly GCA_024760525.1). Lineage (NCBI taxonomy): Bacteria > Pseudomonadati > Nitrospirota > Nitrospiria > Nitrospirales > Nitrospiraceae > Nitrospira > Nitrospira sp. The sequence continues at coordinate 1,912,218 of CP060499.1, read as the reverse complement.
TTCACTGCCCAACGTCCGCGTGGTCATGGACAATGTGGTGGCTATCGATCGAACGGCTCGAACGGTCCGTCTCCGGGAAAGCGCGCCGATTGCCTTTGACGCGTTGATCGTCGCTCCTGGATCGCGTCACGCCTATTTCGGGCACGATGAATGGGAAGCGTTGGCTCCTGGACTCAAGACCATGGCTGATGCCGTCCATTTGCGCGAGCGGATGTTACTCGCATTTGAAGAGGCGGAACGGCAACGGGCCGAGACCGGGGCACAGAATCGCCTCACATTCGTCATCGTTGGAGGAGGGCCGACAGGAGTCGAGTTGGCCGGCTCGCTCATTGAGATCGGGAGAAAAGCGATGGGTCCGGATTATCCTCACTTACGCCTTGAGGATCTCTCGATCATCCTGGTAGAAGCCGGCCCGCGCATTCTGCCGGGATTCGATGCCAAGCTGTCGGCAAAAGCCCTTGGTGTGCTCGAACAGATGGGTGTGACAGTCATGCTGAACAACCCGGTGAGCGCAGTCTGCTCCGACGGGGTGATGGTCGGCACCGAATGGGTCCCCTCCGCCAATGTCATCTGGGCAGCGGGAAATAAAGCATCACCTCTTCTGAACACCCTGGGAGTCCCTCAAGATTCATGCGGTCGAGTCAAGGTCCGAGCGGATTTGACGATCCCGGATGATCCCTGGATCTTCGTCATCGGTGACGCCGCCCATTGCGTTGGCCGCGACGGGAAACCTTTACCGGGAATTGCTCCAGTCGCCATGAGTGAGGGGCAGTATGTCTCTGGATTAATCAATGAGGAGGTTCAGCCCGACCAACGTTCGCCTTTTGCTTATGTAGACCGCGGTATGTTGGCCACGATCGGCCGAGCCCAAGCCGTCGCCCAGATCGGGCCGGTCCGTGCATCAGGACTCGTAGCCTGGACACTCTGGTGCGTGGTCCACATTTTCTTCCTTATTGGATTCAGGAACAGAGTACGAGTGATGTCTGAATGGACCTGGTACTATCTCACCTTCAAACCAGGCGCAAAGCTGCTTTTTGGGCGGCAGGAAGAACCTCAAGATATATCAACGCGGACAGAGGAGGCACGTCCAAGGGCCAAAGCCGCATGACGACAATCACGCGGGGACGCCCCACCGCATACAGCCACTTCTTTCGTGTTTGATTCTCCCTCCAGTCTCCGACAAACCATCTTGATATAGATATTCGGTGGCAGTCATCAGGTATAACCCGAGAAAGCTCACGGCATTCATCTCCGATTCGCCTATTGCTGATTGAACCTTCCCAGTTTTTGTGTCAGGCTTATCATATCTATTAAAAACTTATGGTTAGATTATTTATGCCATATACATAATTCTTTAGTTTAACTATACAATCTGGGGGCACCAGTTTAATAGCTATTTTGTTGAGCTCTGCTCTTGAATGCCGATCATCAACAATCGAGTCCTCCTCTTTAGTTGGGTCTTGCTACCTACCAGGGTGGTAGCTCGAACTGCCACTCTATATTACCGTGCGATCACAGTCAGCATTCCCTAAAGAGGAAAGAACATGTCTCCAGGACTACTCTCCAGAATCGAGATCGACTGTATCCTTTCAAAGGGATCGGAGGATTTGAGAGCGGATGGATGCATCTACGAACTGTCGTCTTCTCCTCCAACCATCTCGAACCCTGAAAACATTCGTCCGGGTGATTACGTCAAACTTCGCCTCTGGTTCCCCGATGAAAGTTCACACATCTATATCGACCTGGCGGAAGTTCAGTGGATCAAGAATCACTGGGTCAAAGTCGACATTCTTGCAGTCTCACCCAAGGACAAGGCGAGGCTCAGGCAGTTCGTAGCATCTGAAGGGCACTCCTCATCATCTTCATTCAAGATGATCGAGCAAATCCTGATTCGCGCATGAACGTCGATGTCTAACTTAGGTCGTGGTCACCTAGGGAAATTACCACCTTGTTGTCGACGCAAACGTTTGATGAACTATTACTTGGGTGAAGGTCGTTGCGTATGGAGTGCCCACCCATGGGCAGCAAAAGGCTTTCTCTCCCTCCAGAGGAAGCCTACCTTCACCCATAATCTCGTTTTCCTTAATCTCCATCCATTCTCCCCGTCGATTTTCCTGAGCCCCTATACCTGCACCATGACAAGTACCTGGAATCGATTCTCCCTCTTTGGCTCGTATCATCCTACATCCACGGTATTTTCGAGGGAGCTTACGAGGCATATTCTGACGCCAAATTGATTGCAACGCACCTGCAGAACAGGAGGGCCGACAATGGAAAAACAACCTGGCACGACAAGACCTATCCGACAGGACATTCAGGGAAAGGCGTGCCCCTTCTGTGGAGGAAAGACCTATCAACTTGTTCTTCGAGCGTCGGGTCCATCCAATAACTCAACCTTGTTCATTCGTTGCCGTCAATGTGGCCATCCGAAAAGTTTAGATTCGGACTTCAAGAACATCCTGTGGATCTGAGTTGCGGCAGTCGGTGCGCGGGTACCCCAACAATCCTAACGAGGGTCATCATATGTCGTTTCGTCACCTGCAAACTCACATAGAACGAACCAGACAGAAACGCAAAGCTCTGCACATGCTGACGCTCAGCGGCGTCGTACGACCAGGCCACGTTGAACTGCGTTATACGATCCCTCTCTCTATGGTCGAAGACATAACCGACAGTTCCCACAAAAACCCTGCCACCTCTGTTGAGCCATCGAGCATCCGAAAGCTCCTGGCATTAATGATTCGACTCATGAAAGAGCACCGATCATTCAGACTGCATCTACCTACTTTCAGCATTCCCAAGTTCCGGAAGGCTGCACCCACGGACATTCTTCCTTCGCCCTAAGAGGTTTCAGTCCGATCCGCGCCTCGATCAATTCATCGGCTCGGCTTGCCTATATCCATCTACCGGTGAACTGCACCAATGGCACCGGCGCATTCCGCGCGCGCCGACAAAACATTGACGGATTCTCCCTCCTATACCGTCAAGTTTCTGAACATGTTTCACCCAGGCTATACTACGTATAGTGTAAATACTTGCACTATCGACATCGCACAATCTGGTGCGGCTCTTGCTTACACCATTCATCAGCTGTGAACGCAACCAACCTAGGAGGACTCAATGGAATGTCCGAAGTGCAACGGGATGATGATGTTGGAGCGATTCTCGGATTTTTTTCTCGTCTTCTATGCATGGAAATGCATCAATTGCGGCGCCATTATCGACCGCACCATTTCGAATAATCGCCGCAAGAGTCTGTCGATCCGAGACGCCCAGACTGTTGCCGCGCGCTAAGAAGCTCCTCACCCGGAGCTTGAGGCGCTTCGGCCCAGCGCGCAACGCGGCCGGCTGCCGTATGGCTGATCTGGGCATGCAAAACGGTGACAAGGGAGTCGCGAGGAATAGCCATTCTATTGTCACCGTGAACCGGCGCATGACGCTTCTTCCGCGCGGCCTGCGCCTGGCACGGACTCACCTTCTCACCGATATCGACTAAGCCCCAGCTTCACACGACTCCCCGCCTATCCTTCTATTGTGTCATGCCCACCTGCATGAGCATGCGTGCTTTCCCCCTCCCATAAAATTTGAGCCAATGTCTTGGGCCTACCACGCTGAATGTACTAGGGAAATCGCCAGCTCAAGAATGGGAGTAAACGATTGATTATCACATGTACCGAAGGCACCGAGATGCCTTGGTCGCGTTTAGACGCGGATCACGCTGAAGATCCGCATAATTGGGAGGTGCTATGGAGGAGGATCTCAGCTCTCGTCCAACAAGGGACACCTATAAAAGCCGGCAGATTGTGTTGACTCCTCATCGACAGGATGATGGGACATGGGTCTGTGAATATGTCATCATTGAGCTTGTCATCAGCGAATCACGGTCCACGAGGGGTTATACAGACGGCAGTTTTCCTTCCTCGAGCGAGGCCAGAGTAGCCGCTCTGTTGACGGCAAAGACCATCATCGATTCACGCTCAGGAACGGAAGCTGCCCCTGTTTCACAGACGTACCAACCGCGGGAGAGCACCGTAACGGACTCGAGCTACAACGGTCGCGCCATCAAACTGAGGTCCGGCCAGCAAGAGGATGGAACATGGATCTGTGAGTACACCATTCTCCAACTCGGGCTGACCAAGATATCGAGAGCAACCGGCCGTGCCATAGGCAGTTTCTCGACTCGGGACGAGGCGGAAGCCGCCGCGTTGGAAGTCGCGCAAGGTGAGATTGATTCACACGTTCCACATTCATCGGCCAACTAATCTTGAATGCCCCAATGGAGGGCACCATGAACCCTGCTCGAGACGATCTTCAGCTGAAGATTCACCTCATTCGAGAGTGCCTTGCCCAGCGGTTCCATGACGTGCTTCCCCATAACATTCAACAAGAGCGCTTTACCTTTAACGATGGCGCGCACTCGTTCCAGTTTGGATTCTCCCGTCCCGCCCTGGAAGCGCTCCCCGTGGATCGACTCCGAACGTTTATGGAAACCGAGGCGATTCCACTGATCGTTCAGAACCCAGGAATGCAAACGTTTTATGAGATCGATGGTCTCAGCGTGAGAGACACCGTGCCGACCTGATCCTCTTGCCCACCCTGGTCATCGACGACGGCAATCTTCACCAATCGCGCTCCACGGGCCGCATTCTGACCGACCGCGAATCGTGGCGACACGGATTGATCACTTGACAGCCTCTTTGGTCCTTGATAGATCGGCGTCGATGGAGCCGACGATGGCAAGCAAAGGTCGAAAAATGGTGCCTTATAGTCATGCTGCGATGGGGGCGATGTTTGCACACATGGCTGAGATATTGGTGGAACACGGCCTAGTGGAACCTCAGGAAAATGCGGAAGCATTTGCTGTTGATGTGATGAATCTCCTGCAGTCCCAAGGCCATCTGAATGCCTATGGCGATGTTGCCTTGGGTCGATTCATCGTGCTTCCTTCGCAGAGCCCGGTGGTCTCGTTGCTACTCGTTTCACCGTTACCGGCAGATCCGTATGATGATGAGCTTCGACGAAAACCATCACCGATTCAATTCAGTCGGACTGCGAGCGACCAAATCGTGTTCCCAAGTCGCATGCTGCTGACGATCATCGAAGAGTTGGCGAGTAATCCCGTCGTACCTGAAGTGTTACAACTATTATTCTTGAACTTTTCTCGCTGTGCCCTGCCCTTTCCGGATATCGTGTTGCCTCCTGAGGTAGAAACCGTCGCGCTCCCAACTGAGAAGCAAGACATCGTTGAAGCCCTGATGCCGGGATGCATTCTCACAGTGAATCTTGAAACGAAGGGTTGATCCTTCCTCATAATACTCACCGGCGTTTACCGTTAATTACCGCGGTTTACCGCCATTTCCTGGATTAATTCACCACGCTTTTCACTCCGCTTTTTGAGCTGGGGATCACACTCGTTATCAATCCCCTCTCCATCACGGTACCCTCACGGAACGAGTAACCCTCAAGAAAGGAATCGAAATGGCTCACCCGTGGTCTGGGAATCAAGAAGAAGAAGAGGAACATCGCCAGGGTCTGTTTCGAAAGGCGAGAAAGGGCGACAAGAACGCCAAACTGGAATTACAAGAAGACTATGGCGCGCGACTCTGGTCGGAGAAGGAACGGGCAAAGTTAGTCTATGACAATCCTAAGCGTGGGAAGCAGAAAGCTTGAAAACCCTCGGTTACCCACCTCATACCTAACGCTGTCTCTCCCCATCGGTTTTTACCGCTCCTGTTCATCTAGAATCTGCGTGGTGACATCGGAGACCGAGTTGCGGATGCTGTCTTTCTCGCCTTCCGAAAGGCCTTTCGTGAGGAACAGCGCCTCGGAGGCGACGGCGAACTCTTGCATCGTTTTCCGGTCGTGCTGAACCTGGGTTTTGGATTTATGCACGAGCTGGTCGACAAGGCTGGTCATCTCCGTCGTGTAATACACGATCCAATCAATCTCGTCTTGAGTAAACGGGATGGCATCGGTCTCTGCGGCCGCAGCAATGAGGTGCTCGCACGAGCGGGAGTAGTCGTTGATCTGTTTACGAAGAGGAATCATGCCAGTTGGCCTTTCTCACCGAATCGGCGGACTGGCCTTCCATACGGCCGTCGGCAATGTGGTGAAATGATGCTAACTGCTAGCAGATGACGTGTCAATGGCGCATTGGATCGCCTTACGTCTTTCGCGAGCACCTGGGAATCTCCACCTGAGCGTGTATGCGCTGGCGTAGCTCTAGAGGGTGAACCTGAGAGGTGAGGACTGCGTCACTCCTCCCCTAGCGGGAACTAGTTGACCGGATGGCCCATAAAATTGGACAAATGTCGACTCGACTGAACACGAGAGAATGCAAATCTCCTACGTGATTGATTAATCATATCCAGTACGGCGCGGAGAGGTGGCCGAAAGCAACGGTTTACTAAATCCCGAAATGGCACATCGTGAACCCCGCGAAAAACCTCGAAACCCCGCGTGAACACTGACGGTAACGTCGCCTCTGATGTGTACCGTCATTTTCTGGACACGTGCCCCCGCGTTCGCGACGCCTAAGAAATCCGCCAACGTAGCAGAAGGATCTGCCTCAGACACTACCCTAGCGTTGAGTCGATCCAAGGCAGATCCGCAACAATGCCTCCCTCCAATGAACAAATACCGTGAACACAACATCCATACATTCAGCGGAGATGGTGGATATCGATTACCAAGTTGTCTTCGTTCAACTCCGCCACTACGAGTTCGTAGCCCATCATAGTGAACACCTTGCTGCTCGCATCCTCATCCATCGCCAACATGTGCTTCCCTTCGGCATTGGTGATCTCGATTACCTCCCACGTGGGGTCCGCATAAGTCAGCCTGCCAGTGATCAGGCGATGTCCTGCGGGCTGAACCCCTTTCGCATGCAGATCGATCAGCATGTCGTGCTCATCGATTATCATGATGACTTCATCGCCTTTCTTTGGGTTCAATAGCCCCATGCGCTCAGCTTTGTGGACGCTGACCGTACGCTGCCCCACGCCAGTCGGCTGGCCCAAAAACACTAAACCCGATTCGACCTTCTCAACCGTGGCCGTTCGGTATTGGTGCACAGAATGCTTAGCGAGGTCGCCCTCATGGGCAAACGCTTGGCTTCCACACCACACAAGGCCCGCCGCCACAACGATGCTGACAAGAGTGGGACGCATAATGCCCCTCCTTTCATCCCTTCGCTCCAGCAGAGGGAAGAGACCATCGGATTTACGATTGGCCACACAAAGTGTGCCTCCTGATGAGAGGCGTAGATGAACTCTGGCGTTAGAGCGGCGGAGACTGGAGGGGTAGGTAAGCTCCAGGTCACGCCAGTCAGCGCGGCTGGAACGTCGTGCGTCAATGTTAGGCGCAAGAGGCCGCGTCGTCAAGTGGGATAGGCAGTGTGCTCATTCAGACGGATAAAGGGTATGGAAGGAACAGATGAAACCACGTCGGACAGGATCGTTCTGCCACAGCTTAGGCATAAGTCGGCGACAAGCTGAATCGGTCGTGCGGAGCTCAGGGAGAGGTGGCCGAGTGGTCGAAGGCAACGGTTTGCTAACTCGCCCTGAGCATCGCGACGTAACCCGCTGAGAAACTTCGAAACACCTCTTCAATACTGGCGCTTCTGCTGCGATGATGCGTAGCGGCGCTTCCTGCTAATTACTGCGATTTACCGCCATTTCCCTGATTCATTCACTACGCTTGTCACTCCGCTTTTCCGCTAGCTTCGGAAGACATCTCAATTTACATTTTCCTGGCTGCTCATAACTGGCCACCGCTTTCCTGATGCCAGATCCGGGTGCCGCGGTTCAGAATCTGGCACTCCATATTTATCCCTGATTTCATCAATTTGGGAAAGACAATGTGCCGCAGCGTTCATAGGGCCTCCGTCTACCGTCATAGCGAGCAGTTTTCTCCGGAGTTCAACGGCGGGAACGGGAACAATGCTGTATGAGCCTTTCCAGTTTTTGGAGGGTAGATGTTCAGTCACAACTCTCTCAACGGTCAGCGCTGAGGATAAGGATGGTCTGTGTTCATCCTCAATTTTGATGAGCAACAGTAAGCCAGTTGCGTCAGGAGATTCTGCGACCGATTCTGCTAGTAATCCAAGACCAGGCAGTGCCCCACCTTTTTCTAATGGCAACTATCCCTTAACTGTAGAGGTTCGCGAGTTTTACAGAAATTCGTCTAACCTACTAAGCACATGGATGCCAATATGAGAAAACATATCCTTGAGAATGCTCTGAATATCTTTACCGTCCACCAAGCAGCCGCAGTCGAAAACTACTTCGATGTAGGGCACGTACTTCACATCCACTTTCTCGCCGGTGAAGTGCCCTCGCAAGGTGGCTATTTTTGCATTTCCTTTAAGCGGGCCTATATGGGGCTCCTTGTGGGAAATAATAAACCCTTCGCTACGTCTAACGACTCCATCCCTATTGCCGAGAGCACCACTGAGAAGAAGTCTGTGCTTATCGGTATTGGACAGCCTATTGAGAATCCACAAGATATGTTTCGTCGGGTCGGTTCCGTGGTAGGGCTGCAAACTCTCTATAGCTGCCTGTGCCTGAGGACTCATCCCCCTGGTCTTCTTGGTGAACAGGCTGGCATCAGCCGCGCTGAAAATCGGGAACTCGGAATCCTTCTTGATATCGTCGCTGAAAGAGGGGCCACTGTGAACCTTGGCGAGGCTATAGGCCAAATGGTCAAGCGTTCCCCTCAAGCTATGAAGAACTTCTCCAATGAGCAAGGAGACATCGATTGGAACATCGTCAATAAATGCATACACGAGGAGCTCATCCGGGTGTTTAGGATCTTGTTTGTAGGTGATGCTCTCAAAGTTTTTATGGAGCCATCTATCTACTTCAAGATCCAGATCATCCAAACGCTTTTGTGCCCATCTAAATTTCCGATAGAATTCGCGACGGTCATCCATAATGAGGTAAAATCAGCTTATGAAAAAGAAACAGAAGACCAAGAAGGGTGTAGAGATCCCCATCCCGAAGCGGGGCGACTTCTTCAAGAATCTGAAGAAAGCCGCCACGCCGTTACCGGCCAACGGAACCAAGAAGTAACTGCTCAAACTGCGCCCTCCCATCGTCGCGGTGGTTGTACCGCCACGCATACTCGTTTAGGTAACCCTGAAGATGCTTCTTAGACACTGCGTGATACACGCCGCCAATGCCTCGCTTTGTGAGCGACCAAAACCCTTCGATGGTATTGGTATGCACATCCCCGCTCACATAGATTTTCTCCGAGTGTCGAATGCGACGATGCTTAAAGCCTTCTTTATTCAGATCGTTGTAGACCGCATATTCATCGGTGTAGACCGTCGATTTGGGCAACACTCGCTCAGTGATGTACGGCATGACGGTCGCGGCTGCGACGTTGCGGACGGTGACGGCAACCACTCTGCCGCCACGTTGAACCATGCCGAACACTGGCTGTTTCTTGGAGCGAAGCGTAGAAGGACGGCCAGGACCAATGCCCCGCTCTTTTCCACCAATGTACGTTTCGTCCATTTACAACCGGATTCCCGCTCGTAAACGGCCCTGCTCCCTGCGTCATCAGTTCGTTACGGATCAAGAAGGCCATGCGCCACGCTGTTTTGTAGGTCACGCCAAGTTCCCGCTCCAACTGCTTCGCAGAGATGCCGCAGCGAGTGCTCGTCATCAGGTACATCGCATAGAACCAGAGGTACAGCGAGGTAGAGGACTTGTGGAAGATCGTCCCCGCAGTGGGATGGAGATGATGCCCACAGGAGGTACAGGTCCACGATTGCCGTTGTTGCGACGTTTCATAGCGTTCAAAGATCGTCTTGTCATCGCACTTCGGGCAATGCGCATGCTTCCCATCCTTGGAGTACCGATTACGCCAGAGCCATTCCAAGCAGGTGGCGTCATCAGGAAACTCGCGCATGAACTCCATGAGGGAGTACTGCGAATCGGAAGATTTGGCTCGCTTTGGGTTGTTTCTATCGACAGGTGGCATCGTGTCTCTCCTTGTTGACCGGAGAGTAGCATAATGCATTTATACAGTCAAGGGATAGTTGCCTTTCTAATAACTGATAGACATATTTACGGAGTTCGGAAAATTCGCTCATAGCAGTACCGATTTGTCGTGCTAGAGGCCAGCGCTCCGCTCCCAGGCCATCGAATGCGCTTTTCGCAGCCAAATCCACCAAACGCAGAGCTGATGAAAATGTGCCTCGGTCAATAGCGGCTTGCCGCCAGGCGTAGTAGTCATAGAGTCTCGGATCTGCTTCCGCCAACTGAAACAGGACGCTTTCGGCGTCATCAGCAGGCGTAGCTCCAAAGTTTGAAATCATTTCACGAAGACGATCCGGCCTGCGTAAGTCTTCTGGTAAATTTCGCACAATAGCAACCGCTTCGGAGGGAGAACTCGTAAACGGCAATAGACGTAACCAATCATCCAACTCAGTAGAGTGGTCGTCTTCTAAAATCCACCAATCTGTCTTCGCAGCCTCAAGTACCTCCGCAATACCGGTTTTTACTAAAGAAATATCGATGGTCTCACCCGACAAAATGAGGCTTTGAAGAAGGGCTGCCCGCGACCTCCGTGAAGCTAGTGCAATAAGCTTTTGGATCATTGCCTGCCGTTGGCCGTGTGGCAATCGTGTAGCAACAATGCCCAGTGCAACGGCGCGCCTCTTGTGATCCTCCGTAGCACCATCAGCGATTAACTGCTCAATCACAGCGAAAATCGACTCCGCCTCCAATGAGGTTGGGGTAGCATCCTTGGCGCGTGCGGCTCGTTTTTCTCCGAAGCGCGAGAAATCCACACCACCTCCAAAGCGATACCCAAGACTAGGTTCATTCGATGCAGTCCATTGATTTGCAAGTACCGAAGCAGCTGAATGGCCGAATTCGATGTCCGCCAGATAGTCGCGCATTAGTGCAGTAGTCGCAGAACCACTAATTGCCTGAAATGCGAGCTGGTACTGCCAGGTCCAGGATGTGCGTGCTTCATTAGTAGCTGTGCCACCACGATACTGATCAGTGCGGGCCTGTTCCTTAAACGAGCGCCAAAGTTTGAGTTCTTCATCAAGCAGCCATTTCAGCAAGGGCAGTAAGGTTTCCGAGGGGGCACGTCTGGTGAGAATTGCAACCCAAGCCAACTGCGAACGGGTTGCATCGCCAGAGGCCAGCATCCGATTCCCCCAGCTTTCCGCGAGCGTTCTAATCGTAGTCCGAGCATCGTCGTCGAATGGCCTCCCACGATTTTCTTTGTCGCCAGGATGGCCAGAGATTAACTCCGCCAAAGTCGCCAATTCTTCATTCCCTACTCGGGCAGAGAGACTTAGGGTGGCAACAACAAGACTTGCACCAGGTGCGCGGCCAATACGGTCGAACAGATTATGGTAACGGTCACTTGCAACTTGGTCGTATCTGCCGCTCTCATCCCTACAACGCTCTTTTGTCTTCAGAAGAATTTCTATTATGTGACCAACGGCCTGCGCTCCGAGCACGGATGCAGCCGCCTGCGCATTATTATCAAATCGAGGCGTCTCGGCGAGTACGATTCCGATGAGCACATCATCTTCCAGGCTGAAACCAGCGGACGCAAGGAGGTCGTCTGCCCCGTAGAACATGGTGCGACCTGAGCGTAAGCGCTGAAGGAGACCATCTGCAATGGAATGTGAATAGCGGTCGCGCAGCGCATAAATGACTTGGACCGCAGGATCCTGCTTTGTGTCGATCTCCATTTCGGCAATGATAGCGGTTAACTCCTGGCTGAAGTCTTGATCGTTTTGGCTATGCAGGATTGCGCGCAACCGATCATAAGCCGAACCAGCATCCTTGCGCTGACGCTCACGCGCCCCCTCCATTTCTCGTTTGATATGCTCATCAGTCGCTACGACATCAATATCCCTAGAGAGCACTAGGTCAAAAGTCTTCGCATCCGAGCAGCGCAATACGTCAGCCACGTGCCGATTCGCACGGCGAAACGCAAGCGCACTAGTCACATCCACTCTTACCTCGGGGTCGGGATCATCCTTGGCGACGGCTGTCGCGAGATCGAGGCCTTCCATTCCGCTGTTATATGCGATCTCGCATAGAACGTGTTTTCGAGTGCTTCCCGGCAACGCTGCAATTAGCTTGGCAGCATCCTTTCCGAGAAGAGATGGCCGGAAGCGACTGCCGGCGCGGAGTGCCTGGAGCTGCACTTGATCATCTTCGTGGGTGATGAGCGGCCAAACTCGATCAAAGAACTCGTGGCGGCCAGAGATGATCATAAAACGCACGGCACGATCGACTTTTCCTGGCGTGTGCCATTGGTCGATAGACTCTTTAATGCTCGAGCCGACGCGCGCCCAGACGGCGTCAGTGGAACGATAGATCATCTCGGCAGCGAGCATGGGGTCGACCTCGAATGCGGCCATAATGGCAGCCCCGCAGCACTCTTGTTGTTTCAGGTCGCCGCATGCCAATCGCTCGCACGCGAAAAGAATGGATTCTTCCCATACCGGCTGATTGAGAACGTCTGTCTTCAGCCTGTTCTGGGATGCCAGATCAGAGAGGCTCACTGTCATCAGAGTTTCGACAAAGTGAGACGCGTACCATTCCTGAAATTGCTGGTGCTGAAACGAATAGCCTGCCGGTTCGCCGTCCCGCAGCAAAAGATGATAGCTGACAAGGGTCTCCAGCACAGCGGTAGGCTGAGGCTTTTCGGTGATCTGCCCTTCCGCCACAAGATCACTTTCTGTTTCTGAGACCGATTTACGAGCGAGCGCTTCTGGGATTGTCGTATTCGCGATGCGATTAGCGGTCACTGCGAGTCCTTGCAGATACCGCTGGTGCAACCCGCAGGTTACTTCCAAGAGATGCTCAGCGCGTAGAGCCTCCGCTTCATGCACAGAAACAAAGCAACGCAACACTTCTTCCTTCGTGGTCGGGAAAGGCGCTCCTTCGGGAAGAGCTAGCAGTGCCGTTAAATAAAGCGGAATCGTGACAAGCTCACGCACACCAACCGTGCGCCGTGCTTGTTCGAGCATACGGAGGCCAGCGTCTCCACCTAGAGCCTTGGCAATATCAAACTGCTGCGTTTGACTAAGTGGGAGGAGATTAACGCGTGTGCCATCGACCGGAACATCGAGCGTCTGTTTCCGCGTAGTGATTAGTAACCGGAGTTCGGGCAACTCGTCTTGGAGAACTCTAATTTGAACGCCTGCGCGCCTGCGAGCCGCCACGTCTAACTCATTCCAACCATCAAGCAGCAGGATTACGCCAGGGTCTGCTGCTACGGCACGCAAGTCACCTTCCGAAATTCCCCGAAATGCATAACGCTTCAGGATAGATTCGAGGAGCGTCAGGCCGTCCGTAGACCAATCGCCGAGGGGAACGACAATTGGCGACGCGTTGCCTTTGGCCAATAGGGCTTCGGCGATTTGAAACAACGTCGTAGTCTTGCCGAGGCCGGGTGGTGCAACAAGAATCAGATCGTCAAGCGTGGCAAGCGCAGACGCTAGCGCTGAAGTATTGACCGGATCTCTCAAGCCATTTACTTCGAGGATGAGCGCAATATTGGTAGATGGCCATTTTTCTGAACGCCGAAAAACATCAAGATCAGCGACTATGGCTGTACGAAGGCGAGTACTAAGCTCACTTGTGGTGGGCGTCTGGGTCAATGATGGCGTGAGCGGGCCTTTGCCGTATAGGGTGGCTTGCCACGCATTTTCCTTGGCCTGCGCCTTCCATTCACGCAACAGCTCAACCGTAAACATCGAGTCAGGTGCGTCCACGGCCGTGCCATGGAGTCTACACATCCAGATGCCATTATCTGCTGATCGACGCTCCGCGGATGTTTGGTTCTCATCGTAGCGAGGCCCGCCAGGCGCAGCCGCGCAGATGTGGGCAGCAACACCGAGATTGACTTCGTGGGTGTCGTCAGAATTAGTGCAGACTGTTAAGCGGCGACATGATGGGTCAGAACAATGATAGCCGGCACGTCTAGCGATTTGACGCTTGGTTGGAATACTGAATTCGTCTCTGCTGTTATTGGACATTGAGCAGGAGACCTTGACATGCCGCACACCAACGGAAATAGCTGAAATTATCGTATTCCATTTACCGGGTCAAACAGGGCTTGTCTTTAATGCGGAGACACAACATTCGGTATCTAATTTTTTGAACACGCGGCAGAGAAATGAATATCACAAAGACATAAACCCACGTGTACGTAGTTCAACCGTCTAGCGCGCATTTTACGGACGGCGGGATGGCTTCACACCAGTTGAGAGCACCTGGAAAGCTCCGCTTGAGCGTGTACGCGCTGGCATAGCTCTAAGGAGTGAACCTGGGAGTTGAGGAGAGCGGCACTCCCCTCCTCGCGGAAACTAGTTGACCGGACGGCCTATAAAATGGCACAAATGTCGACTCGATTGAACGCGAGAGAATACAAATCTCCCAAGTGATTGACTAATCATATCCAGTACGGCGCGGAGAGGTGGCCGAGTGGCCGAAGGCAACGGTTTGCTAAACCGTCGTAGGGACAAAATCTCTACCGAGGGTTCAAATCCCTCCCTCTCCGCCAATCTTGCCTCAATTCCTGCGAATCGCTAACCAGCCAAAATTTCAGCTAATCAAGCCTCTTTAAAGCCTTGGCAGGAGAAAAGTTCCGGTTCATTCCTCACTCATCACAGTAGGTTTCATGGACTACGTCAACACGATGAGGAAGGCCGGTGAGACTCGCCTATTTTTTACTCAAAAGAAAGGTAAGAGCACGTTCGCCGATGCTACCGGCAAATGGTACGCACGGCTGCTCAAGAAGGTTGGTCTGAAAGATAAGTCGCTGGTACTACACGGTCTCAGGCATAGGTTCATCACTCGACTCAGCGACGCAGGGGTTCAAGAGAAGGTCAAGATGATGCTGGCCGGACATGCGGCACAGGGAGTTCATGGAAAGGTTTATGACCATAGAGAACGGGTGCCGATGAAACTGCTGCAAGAAGGATTGGAGAAGCTGAGATACCCAGACGTGCTTAAGGCCTTGACAAACGGTCAGAGGGAAGAGGCGGCTTGAACTGATGGAGACTCAATCGTGAAGTTCTGTACGCGCATCGTCTTTAGCCTGAAGGCCTTTTTCGAATTTCATCCTAAAATCAGCGAAGCGATTAGAGAAAAGCAAGCCAAGTCTTCCTGTTTCTGGACGAAACCCGAGTTCGTGGCACTCTAGAAGCCGTTGGATGTAGTCTCGAATTTCTGGTTTAACGCAGGATAGAATAAAATCGATCACCTGAATAACGGCCTGGTGTTCTTCTTTAATTCTCCAAAGACCTGCCGCTTTAAGACCAACGCCAAAAGATCTCTCCCACATCGATTTGTATTGTGAAAACACTGGAACAGTTCCGTTGAAGAATACCTCTCCAAACGAAAGCTTATCAATGGTGACATTCCCATGTAGAAGATCGTTTCTCTCATTCACAATCGAATGATATTTGCCGCAAACCTCGCTGGCATAATCTACCGCTTTGATGAAACCAGTACAGTTTATATGCAAGGTTTTTATTCTTACGTCAATCGGCTGCCTGAGCACATTGTCGTACAAACGCTTATCTGCCTTTATATCGGCGCGGCAAAGAAGAAAGAACAGAAGATTAACGAACGCTTCTGCCAAGATCGGCAACATCGCTCTAATCCCGAAGCACAATCCGAACCCTCGACTGTATTTTGTGGAGACTTCCTTCCATTTTGCATGACTGGCCTCAGGATCAAGCAAATCAAAGTCAAAGTTTTCTTCAGCCGATAAATTTAACGCTTCAAGCTCGTTCGTAAGTTGTTCGATAGCAGATCTTGTGCGCTGGAACGGGTTAACGAACTCGACCCATTCTTCTAGGTTCTTTCTGACTTCTGATATTTGCTTTCCATAGTTCTGAAAGTCGGCTTTAAGAGTTTCGATCAAGCTATCTTTATCGAAATCGACAGGTTGGAAGTCGCCGAAGAAAAGAATTTCAGTTCGGAAGTTTAGTCCGAGGAAGGTAATAACTCCCCTCTTCTCAGATAGCGTCCAATCCCAGTGGATCAAGTTATCAGAGTCATCATGACGGAATAAGTTCTGTGCTCCGTTTGGTGGGCCAAACCTGGCATGGAGATATGCATACAGGTCAACGGGTTTGATTTCATTCTTGATCTCAATGGTAAACGCATGTTCAGGGAACCCACCCGCTGCAAGGGTCTCTAGAATGCATTTCGTATGAAGCGCTTCAAGCCCCGCAACGTCTATATGGTGCATAAGTATTTCTCTATCTGAACGACAGTTTGGGCAGCGCCCTGCGTGCCAGTTTACTTCAACGAGTTGACAGTATCTACTCGCCTATCGCGCCGACCTTATCCCTTGACCTTTTCTTTATTACCGGGTACAGATATTTACGTATGGTTATATTTACCAGTAATTGGAGGAACTATGAAAGCCATTTACCAAGGCATGCAAATTACCAGCAGAGCATATCCGCTTCGAACTGGTGAGTGGATGCCAGAAGCGAGGGTTATCTGGTGGTCGGGAATTCGTGGAGCGTTTATCGAGGTCCCCTTGTACGGAAAGTGCCCTGTAGAATCTGAATCACACGCTCATGAAATGTCGATTAGGTTCGGAATGTCATGGGTTGATTCTAATTAACTGCCAGGTGAACAATCGAGCAGAGGGAAATGTGCCGAAGACGGTTCAAGGGTTGGTGGGGATGCCGTGAGTGATCGGAAGCAATCCAATAAGAGCCAGCATCAAGTTCCAAGGTTTTACCTTGAATACTTTACTTCACCCGCAGGGCAAGTCTGGAATTACGATAAGCAGACTGGTCGGGCTTGGTCCGCATCTGCTGAAAATACTGCTTGTGAAAACTATCTTTACAGCATCACTGCTGATGATGGTCGCCGAATCCACGATATTGATGATGCGATCACTGACATTGAAGATGCGGCTGCTCCCCTATTTAATCCTCTTGTTATGGGAGAGGAATTGTCCGATGAGCAACGATATGATGTCGCCAATTTCCTTGCACTAATGTGTGTAAGGACTAATTTTTTCCGTCGGATCTTCGCCGAGGTTCACGGCAACGCACGCATGCTACGAGATTATCTTATCGCTTCCGATGATGAAGCTTTTGAAGCCCAAATGGAGGGTTTCCAAGCAGCTAGGGGAAAGATTTCGGACGAGCAAAAACAAAACCTTCGCGCTCGCATGTTAGATCCATCAGAGTCTGTGCTTCAGGTTTCTCATGAATACACCTTGAAAGCCCTGGAATGTCATGAAAGGCTAGTTCCCATCTTTTACTCGATGAAATGGTCTATCCTGAGCGCACCTGATGGAGTGTTTTTCATTACTTGTGATAATCCACTTCTTCAATTCGTACCGCCTGAATATCACCATTCCTTCAATGGCACTGGTGGGTTTTTTAACCAGCATTCCGAGGCAATATTTACACTTTCACCTACTCACTGTTGGGTGGGACATTGGTGTGATAACGTACCTAGATACGATGAAGCTACTGTTGAACGGGTTGAGTTCACCAATGAGCTAGTAGCGGGGGCAGCAGAGAGGTTTTTGTATAGCCATGCTGAAAGCGAGCCTGTATTAGCGCTCGCGAAACTACATGCTGATAGCCAGCGGACGATTCGGATGGGAGGCCCTGGTCCTGAAAAGAAAGCAGAGATAAAGGTGGTCAGACACCAGTGACAGATTAGTTGACGCTCTCACCTTAGGCGCTCGCTCAAGCGGGGTCGAAATTGATGAGACATCTCAGACAAGCGGACAGGCGAACATGAATGAAGAGTCTTTCACAAACTTTGAGAGATTTTTTCAAGACTTCGTGAAAGCGGATTTACAAAACGCTCAGCGCCATAGAGAGGAATCAGATTTTCAGGCCGCCTCGCTAATCAAACAAATAAGAATCCGATATGGACCGATGGTCCACGTTGAAATCAATATTCTTGTTCCGCTGTGTGTGGGATGCAAGCATAGTGAATGCCGATACTTTGAGACCACCCTTCCTAAGCCAAATGTGTTCTCAGACAGCTGGAAGCAAGACTATCATACGATTGGTATATCGAGGAAGAAGGTGAAAGAGGCTTCTCGGGGATTACACAGTGGAGGTTGGAAAGGACCTGCATGTGACCGATGCGGAAGTATAATTGAACTCGATGTTAAAGGTGGTGAAGGTTTCTATACGAGAACCAGTTCCGTCTCCGATTTCTACAGCCTTAATAGAGGAAATGGAAGAAAACCACCCGAATGGATGAGGAAGATTGTTCTCAGCGCTTACGACGGGAAGTGTTCGGGCTGCAGAAGAACCATGCGGCCCGATCAGATTACCGTCGATCATATTGTTCCTGTTTCAGAAGGCGGGGAAACGGAGATGGAGAACCTTCAACCTATGTGCATTTCCTGTAATCAGAAAAAAGGCAATGTAGCGGTGAAGCGCGTTGGTCATCCTTCTTTGTACTTCCCTCTTCTCACTCCCTCCGACAAGCTCCTTGATTGAAATCAAGTGCCGGAAATGTTCCAGGTGTTAGCTATCAGCTCCAAGGGTATTAAACGTCATAGAAATCATTCATTCATTCCCCCACGATCCTCTAGAAGCCGTGTCTGGTTTATTTGAGCCAGCCCTAGGGTTTGTCCGAGTGCCTCATCCCCATTTTGCCTAGATACACTGAGCCTCCTGTGCATACGTAGTGCCCCTATTGGCGTACGAGAGGAGGTCTCAATCATGTCTATGACGGTGAAGTACTGTCCAACATGTAGCGATAGGTTGTCCTTCGACTTCCCAAGGACTGAAGACGAACGAATGTACCACTGGGCTAAACTCCGAAGACATGGGTCGGTCACTCGCCAGGGAACATGCGATAGTTGTGCGCGGGAGACCAGTGTTACGAGTTATCTGGTCCAAGATTGGATTGCGCAAGAGGCTGTGTAGGGCTAGGGCGGCTCCCTCTCCGCCACTTAATTTATATTATCAATGGTTTATATGCGATAAACAGCGAAGCCTAGCATCCAGCCTAACAAAATATTCCCTCTTCATTTTTCTTTCAGTCCGTGGGCGACCATCGGTCTTCGAGCCAAAGCAGAATTACACGGCGTCATTTGCTCTGATCTGATCGAATATTCCGTTATCCCGGCTTCTCCCCAATCCGCTGCCGGTCTCAATGTCTTCAGCGACATCCGGAATTGTTTGGGGCGTTGATGGGGCAGGGATGGGCGGAGGTTCTAGCAGACCTGAGTGTAATGGTTAAGACATGCCTTGTTCGACCATCCCATTCTCGATCGTGAAGCCCATTCGTTCTATAAGCCGAGTGAGTAATGTGAAATGGGCGCGCGAGTCAGTCGCAACGGCCAGCTGTTCAGCCGTCGCCAGTTGTATTGTATACACCAGTGAGGCGGAGGTTTTCAGTAGGGCAAGGCCATAGTCGAAGAGATCAGCTTCTCTGCCGATGAGCCGTCGCCGGCTGAGTTGACGGATACCGGCCACCGTAAAGGGAGTCGTCTCGAACGAGACATCCTTCAGACGAACCATCAAGGTCTGCTCGGCATGGCCATCTTTGTGACGCCCAGTGATGTCTGTGCCGTCGAACAGACCGCGTTGGAATCGGCGATTCTCCACCAGCGCGCTATGAAAGAGCCCACGCCAAACTGAATCTGCTAGATCACGATCCACGGCGATGCAGGTGTCCGGCTTGAGCGGTCCGCTGACGTTGTAACCCTGCACCAGTCGCTGGCTTGCCAGGAGGTCGGGGAAGGAATCTCCCATACGTTCGGGAAAGGCCGTTGTCCCGCAGAAAGGACTGACTTGTATGGCCATATAGTCCCGGAAATGCACCTGCTGATACCGCTCCAGCAGCCACTGCAAGGTGCGCTCGTGGCACAGATGGAAAGGATAAAATATGACGCCGGATCGTGTCATGCCAGTGATTCAGAATAGCTGTTCTGCAACAGTATCGGCAAGCTGTCGTCCCAAGGAGGAGCTTGATACGATTGAGCCAGAGGCTCGCACACTCGCTATTCGGGTTCTTGAGAGGTCTGCTATCTTCGGTTTTGCGGATGAAACAATACACGATTCTTCTCAGAGCCAATCAACGGAGCAGTGCGCGGATAGTGGGTCGTTCGGTTCAATTGAGGCGATCAACGCAACCGCATGAAGTTTAAAGCGAAACGCTTCCTTTAACGACGGTAGGGCAGCTCCCTCTCCGCCACTGTCGCCTACCGTCAGTGGCATCCTGAATAACCCCGCGTAGGACAGCGACAACGACGTTCACCGCTTATAGACCTCTTTCCGGTCTCCGATCTTCACGATCAAGACGAGCAGTTTCTTATCGTTGATCGTGTAGATGATGCGGTAGTTACCTGATCGAATCCGATAGAGGTCATCCGCGTCCTGCAGTTTCTCCACACCATTCGGTCGAGGATTGTCTGCGAGGCTTGTTACACGCTGAAGAAGTTGGCGTTGAATCGGCTTGTCGAACGACTTCCATTGACGCTGAGCGGCGGGGGTAAGTTCAACCTCGTATGCCACAGATCGTGTTTATAAACCAAGTTCCTTGGCAAAAACAGCAAGGGATTTGGTGCCCTTCTTCTTTGCCTCGGCAAGAGCTGCACGGGCGTCCGCCAAGTCAATACGGTCCTCCAGGTCACGCAATAGCTCAAGATCTTCAACAGGGACCATTCCCATAACCACCTTGCCATGACGTTCAACAAGGACACGTTCTTTTTTATAGGCTACTCGGTTGACTGCATCGGCAAAGTCTCTTCTTGCTTCACTCACAGTAAGGGCTGGTTGCATAATGTAACCCTCCTCACTTTGTTCAAATTGTACAATATGTATGAAATATACGTCTGATACAGAATGTTGTCAAGTCTGTAGACCCAGCCCTCCTCTGATGCCGGGCTGATGTAGCGGTTAGTGCTCGTTACGACATCCCTCCGCCATCCGGTTCAACTACTTAGAGCTACGCACTTGTTTGGCGAGACCGCCTTGTGAGTTCACGACTTCTTGGTACCACGTTTAGCAGCGTGCCTGGGATTTTCATAGACCAGTTCTGCGCGTTCAGGCTCCGACCATAATCGCACGCCGTAGACTTCCTGCAACTCCAGCCTGGCCTTCTCGTCGCCCTTTCTCGCCTTGCGAAACAGACTCCGGCGATTCATGTCTTCTTCTTCTTGACTCAGGGACCACTGATCTCCCATCACGACTCCTTTGTTGTAATGTGCTCGTCCGGTAACGGTGTCTCGACGGAGGCGGCTTTGTACACGAGATGGATTCCCAATTCAAGGAGAACATATCAGGGAGCTACAGAAGACACAGCAACTTGGCTAGACCTAAGAGGGCTTAGGAATCGCTTTGGGGTAGGCTCAGGTGGTCCTGAAGCAGGCCTTGCAGGCGCTGGAGTTCATCGGCCCCGGTCGGTGCGGCCGGGAGACACCGAGCAGGGTCTAGGCCCAATTCACGCAATCGTTCCGGTACTGGCAAGTTGTCATCGATCCACAACCAATCTACTTTGGCCAACGTGTCCTTCCGCTCCGCTAGCCATAGCTCTTTCCCAGCGTAGCCCGACCAGTTCACATACCGTGTCTGATTGACCTCACGAAAATAGATGGAGTCACAGAGGTGCTCGACAGATCTCTGAGACCATGCGGTGAGCCAAGAGAGTTGGAATCGCTCGTGTATCCAGGTCAGGAAGCTTGTCACACCAGGGCGCAGCTGGAAAGCTTCAGGGGTGCCGTACAATCCAAACAGCACACCATCCACATCAAGGTACAAGACTGGCTTCATGGGGCAACCCCTGAAGAAGAAGCGACCGGCCTAACGCTCTAGGAGCTTCTGATCAGGCCTTCATCAGGCTGTGAGGCTCGATCAGATATTACCGGCCCGCATGTTGGCCGGGATTGCGATGCTCATTTTTGCGGGGGGCGGCACGTTCCTGGCATTCATCGTGTCGATAAATGCGGCTTTCGAGATCGACACGTTCAGTCGTTGGTTGCATCGCTTTTCTTCACCGATGGTTGAGGACACCCGACCGTTATAGTCATGCCCGGGATAGACGATGGTGTCGTCCGGAAGAGCAAAGAGATGTCGGCGTACGGAATCGAACAGCTTCTCCGCCGAGCCGCCTTGCAGGTCCGTGCGGCCGTTGCTCCCGATAAATAAGGAATCTCCTGTGAACACTGCGCCGGATAACACATAACTGATGCAGCTATCGGTGTGCCCCGGTGTGGCGAGCCCTTGGATGCGCGTCTCGCCGATCGACAATGTCTCGCCGTCGAAGAGAAAACGGTCCGCACCCATCACCACACCCTTTGCACCGCTTCCATAGACAATCTGTGCACCGGTCCGAGCTTTGAGCAGCGAAGCGCCCGTAATGTGATCTGCATGGATATGTGTTTCGAGAGCGAAGCGTAAGGTAAGACCGAGATCTCGAATGACCTTGCAATCACGTTCGATGTTCTCTAGGACGGAGTCAACAATGGCAGCCATGCCGGACCTACGGTCGGATATGAGGTAGGTACGTGCTTCTGCTCGATCGTCGACGTCTTGTACATCGTTCACGTCCAATAAAGCCGTGACGAGATATGACTCATTCGTCCCCATGACCGAACTTCCTCATTCGATACGCCCGGTGGATAAGGAAAACGAAGGCCTCTACGAATACGGGTTTCATGCCGGGAAGTCAAATTCTGAGCGCCCCTAACAAATAATTCTGAGTACTATGGAACACCGATCAGCGTGGGCGCGTCCTCTTCCTCCCACGGACACCCCCCTCCATGGTCATCCAGACCCGAGGAGCGAGCGGCGCAAGGCATATCCTGTCATCCCGTTGAATCTCCACGATGAGTTCATTACGCTTTGGAGAAAATTTCTATTGTGAGATCAGGAAAGCTATCGTATTCTTACGTGCTACATTAGCCCATCACAAGAAAGGACCCTCTATCCATGCGAATTCGTACATTGTGCCTTGCCGCCGGGCTTCTTGTCTTCACCGCGCCGCTACTGGCGGCATCGCAAGATCCAGTCAACGATGACCAGAAAACGTTGTATGCCCTTGGGTTGGCCATCAGTCAATCACTGGGAACCTTTTCCTTGAGTGAGACCGAACTCGATATGGTCAAGAATGGCATGACCGACGGCGTGCTGAAGCGTCCTCCGAAGGCCGATCTCCAGACATTCGGGCCAAAAATTCAACTTCTTCAACAGTCTCGACTGGCTCTTGTCGCCGAGGGTGAAAAGAAGGCCGGTGCTGCATTCTCCGCAAAAGCGGCTTCGGAGAAAGGCTCGACCAAGACCGAGTCGGGCATCGTGATTACCCCCATCAAGCCCGGCACCGGCGCATCACCAAAGGCAACGGATACCGTCAAAGTCCACTATCATGGCACCCTGACCGATGGGACCGTATTCGATAGCTCCGTCAAGCGAGGGGAACCTGCGACATTTCCTCTCGACAAGGTCATCAAGTGTTGGACGGAAGGTGTGCAGCACATCAAGGTCGGAGGGAAAAGCAGGCTGGTTTGCCCGTCCAATCTGGCCTATGGAGACAGCGGATCACCGCCGAACATCAAACCCGGCGCGACCTTGGTATTCGAGGTGGAATTACTCGAAATCCCCAGCAAGTAAAGACGTCGTTGCCGCCTCTGACAAAGAGGCGGCAATCCGTTCATGCATTCGAACCCTTCCACTATCAGCATCCATTTCTCTCCAGGCAGCTGATGCTTGAATCATCGTGAGCGAGATTATTCATCCTGATCGCAGAGAGCCTTCCCCTCCTTCTCCCCTACGTTGGATGATCCTCGGATTACTGTTCGCCATCAGCGTTGTCACCTACATCGACCGAGTCAATATATCCGTCGCCGCCCGCGACATGATGCCGGCCTTGGGGCTCACCGATCAACAGATGGGGTACGTCTTCTCTGCATTCGTCGTCGGATACGCGCTGTTCCAGGTTCCCGGCGGATGGCTCAGCGACCGGTGGGGGATTCGTATCGTCCTGACGATCGCGCTCATCTGGTGGTCTTGCTTTACCGCCTGGACCGCCATGGCGGCAACGTCTTTTCTGGCCGGATCATTGGGAATCGTCGGCGCGCTTGCTCTTGTCCGATTTCTTCTCGGCGTCGGAGAAGCGGCCGCATTGCCGACCTTCAATCGAACCGTCACGGACTGGCTTCCGGCCCATGAGCGAGGTCTGGGCATCGGCACCGCAATAGGTGGCATTGGGATCGGCGCAGCCATCACGCCGCCTCTCACCGCCTGGGTCATGGTCAACTATGGCTGGCAAACGGCATTTTATCTTTCAAGCGGGATCGGCATCGGCCTCGCCGCTATTTGGTGGTTCTTGGCTGCCGACCGTCCAGCAACTCATCCGTGGACAATGCATCGTGTGGCGACCCCTTGCACAACGCCTGCTCCCCCAACACGACCCTCGATTCCTTGGACCACGTTGCGAAACACACCGAGCGTCTGGTGGCTCATGCTGAGTTACGGATGCCTGGGCTATGTCGCGTACGTCTATATGTCCTGGTTCTACCTCTATCTCGTCAATGAGCGCGGCTTCACGGTTTTACGCGGAGGATTGTTTGCGGCCGCCCCCTTCCTCACAATTCTTGTGTCCTGTCCTCTCGGCGGGTGGGTCACCGATCGATTGACGATCAGGCAAGGCGTAACGAAAGGCCGTCAAATCGTAGGCATGGTGGGGATGGGGCTGGCGGCAGGCTCCATCGCGCTGGGTTCGGCGCTGGAATCTCCCTATCTCGCCATCGCCAGCCTATCGTTGGGCGCCGGATGGCTCTACTTCACCATCGGCGCCTATTGGTCTTCGACGAGCGATCTTTCACCGACCCATGCCGGCAGTCTTTCAGGCCTCATGAACATGGGAGCCAATCTCGGTGGGGCCATTTCTCCCACGCTCACGCCGTGGCTCGCTCAACAGTGGGGTTGGTCCGCCTCACTCGGTTTCGCAGCCTTCATGGCCTTCATCGGCGGAATCATGTGGTTACGCATCAAGCCTGGAGATGGACTCGCAAGAGAAGACACTGGGCGCGGAGACTTGAGCGCTGAACACGTGCCATCCATCAATCAGCGCTAAACGCGGTCCTTGTCACCAGGAAGGTCGCCTTGCTACATTCGTAACCATGACACTGCAGTTTCAAAAGAAGGACCCCCGTGTGACGATCGCCACGAGGTTTGGGGAGATCAAGATTCGCCTCTACTCAGACGCGGCACCTCGCCACGTGGAGAACCTTATCAATCTGGTGAAGATGGGATTCTATAACAGCACGACCTTCCACCGGGTTGTGCCTGGGTTCATCATTCAAGGCGGCGATCCTCTGAGCAAACATTCCGACCGTACGCTCCATGGCACCGGAGGACCGGGCTACTTTCTTACACCTGAGCCGAACGATCGCCCGCACAAACGTGGGGCTCTGTCCATGGCGAAAATGCCGCGTGAGAGTAACAGCACGCGCGACTTCAATGATAATGGCTCGCAATTCTTCATCTGCGTGGGAGACAACAGTGGTTTGGATCGGCGCTATACGGTATTCGGAGAGGTCTTTCGCGGGATCGAGGTAGTCGATAAAATTGTCGAGGTCCCCCGCGACGAGCAAGACAATCCATTGGAGCCGATCAGGATCATGATGACCGTGAAAGAATAACGTACGAGATGGAAGGCTATCTGTCTCGATATTCGCCTCACCTATGCCGGCGATACGCGCTTCACGGGCGCATTGATCCCATCGCCCCTCTCATCGCACAGTGAAACCCTGATCGGCGCGTACAAGCCCTGTGTGCGCAAAGGCCAATCCGATGAATGGAACAATCCTTTCAGCCACGATTCCTAAGGCCATACATCTGGCAGCGGAGACGATCAGGACGGGCGGGCTCGTCGCGTTTCCGACCGAAACGGTCTATGGACTCGGCTGCGACGCCATGAACCCCGACGCAGCAGCGAAAGTCTTCGAAGCCAAACAACGCCCGCAGTTTGATCCACTCATCGTGCATATCGCCGATCGAGAACAATTACACATGGTGGTCACGTCTCTCCCCGCGGCCGCTCTACGACTCATAGATGCCTTCTGGCCAGGCCCGTTATCCTTGGTCTTGCCGAAACAGTCGGCTGTCCCGGATCTCGTAACCGCCGGTCTGGCGACCGTTGCAGTCAGAATGCCGAATCATCCGGTGGCGCAAGCGCTTATTCAAGAGGCAGGCACCCCCATCGCCGCTCCCAGCGCCAATCCGTTCGGCTATGTCAGTCCCACGACAGCTCAGCACGTTCTCGAAGGTGTCGGGAAGAAGGTCGATGTGATTTTAGACGGCGGTCCTTGCACACTCGGCGTGGAATCGACGATCGTCTCCCTGGTCGGTGCGCAGCCCGAACTGTTGCGGCCCGGCAGTATCACCCTCGAACAACTCACCGCCGTCATCGGTCTGTTGCGGCGAGCGTCATCCGAACAGGCAACGCCCATTGCGCCCGGGCAACTGACACGGCATTACGCAACACAGACTCCCGTAACAATCTTACCTTCCGCCGGAGCCAGAGCCGACGGTGGACGGGATGAACGCCCAGGTTTGTTGATTTTCTCGCAAGCGAGTGAGAGCGACACCCGCTTCGCCGCTGTTGAAGTTCTCTCTCCGACCGGTGATCTTCGTGAAGCGGCGCGCAATCTCTTCGCCGCGCTCCGGCGTCTGGATGCCTTGGGCCTCGATCGGATCTATGCAGAACCTTGCAAAGAAGAAGGGCTGGGGCTCGCCATTATGGATCGTCTGCGCCGCTGCGCCGCGCGTTGACGGAAAATTGCTTTTCCTACCTCTCGGAACGAACGCTCCCTATGTTTCTCTTTCCTCATGCTGACGTCCGCTGGAACAGGAGCTTGGCAATCGTGACACGGTTCTTGTCGAAAATCGCAATCACGATCACCGCATAGGAGAGAAGTCGTATCAGGTAAACGAGCGGTTCGGATTCGCTATTTGTGAGGTGCCCGGCCAACACCAGACGACTCACGCACGAGAGGACGAAGGACCAGGCAAAAAAGACGAAGAACCGGTCTCGTGTCACCCTCCAATAGTGAAGAAAAAATAACGCCAAGACAAGATCACCCATCACGAGGGCTCCGAGCAAGAATTCATTCAACGCCATCGACTCAAGCATGGGCAAGGTGCCTCATTTCGATTCGGAAATCAGCCCGAACAACAGCAGGCCATGCGCCGCCAACGAGATGGTATGCCGGATGACACTCAAGTCCGTCATGGGAAAGACCAGCTTATCAGTCATCAAGAAAAGGTTATTGATTGTGATGACGACGAAGAACAACCCGCTCCAGAACAACAACCGATACCGGCTTTCTCCATAGGCACGCAACAGTAGCCAGGCACAGAGACCGGCGGTCATGGCACAGAGCGCATAGATGAACGAGGCCATCACTCTTCCTTGGAAAGGAATTTGAACGCGTCGGCAAACTGCTCCATCCGCATCTGCGCCTTGACATGTATGAGATTCGATACCGGCACCAGGTGCTTGGAGTAGTAGTAAGCGAGTCGATCCACCATTTCACGTAGCTCTCCTGTGTCCGGCTTGTACCGATAGACCGGTTTCGACTTCTCCTGCTTGCACACCAGCAAACCTTGCCGGCGCAGCCCGTCCAGCACTGACGCGCAGTCCTCCTCGGAGATATACAACCGGCCCGACACCGGTTTGCACTCCCACCAGGTATCCGGGCTTTGCCGCAACAGCAGCACCGCTTCCAACTGGCCGATGGAATCGATACGATCGATGATAAACTGGGCGACTTCTTGTGGGATGACCGAGGTGTCCATGCGTTGTGTCAGGACATGCGTTCTTGTTCGGCAATTCCGGCTTGCCGGTCTTGCGGACAGCAAGCATGGATGGCAAAGGATACCTTCTCCACCACTATCTCCTTCGTGACATACCCGGCAGTCCACACCATCCTCATATCCCCGATATCAGCATCGGACGACAGTGGATTCGAAGCGAACTGACCATAGCGAGGAGTTTGTAGTACATACGCTGAGGCGGAGATCCTCCTCAACTAGGAAATCACCTAGTAGCTGGAGGGGCAACAGCCATTTCCACAGGCGTAGCCAGAGCCTCTCTAAAGGTTGGTTACTTGGCAAGTCCGAGTGACTTGAGCGCTGATCGGGCAGCCGTGCGTGCTTTGATGCCGGGGTTAAGGAGCACTCCCGGATCGGCATGGGTTCCGATTTCCGATACCCGCTTACAGTGCCGAATCACGTCATTCAGAGACGCGACACCCTCATCCCGGCCCGGGTGCGAGCTTGACAGCTGCTTGATAAGAGACTCGGCGTAACGGGTGGCCTCCCCGCAGTGATGGAGAATCGCCTTCGCATCCCCCATTCCGCCATGCGCGATCATCTCTTCCACATTCACCTTCAGACTGTCCCCCGCTTCTTGTAAGCTTTGATCTGGCTGGGCAGCCAAGACAGTCATCCCATCGTTCGTCGGAACACTGCCCACGATGAGACCACAGAGCACGATGACCGGCAGTATGCCTGACCTGTATTTTGAACATAGCCTCATAACCGGCCCTAATACCGCCCCTTCGGCTCAAGTGTGACGGAGGTGAGATCCCGATAGAGGCGATGAAAACCCTCTGTGCTCAATTCGGGATCCCGCAGCTTGGCAAGGGCGCCCTCAGTGATGGGATACTCGACGGTGTCATCATAGTTCGACGAGGCGATCGTAATGAACCGGGGAGGAAACAGTCTCTCCGGCAGCAAGATGCCGACACCCACATTGTACTTGAGGGCCAGCCGTATCGCCTCTCGCGCCTTATCGGCCGGTACGTCTCGACCAAGCCCGATGTTCTGGGGTGGCTGACCCATACGGGCGAACTGGAAGTGAACGTTCAGAAGCCCTGCTTGCGCAAACTCCTGTTTGAGCTCTGCTTCCCGAGTTCGATACTGATAGGCCAGTACCACCTCGATCCGGCTCACCGCCGGTGCCGGTGGAGTTTCACCGAAGGCCGGTATCATGGCAGGAAAGCCTGCCATGACCGTGAGCATCAAACTGATCAGATATCGGCGCAGACGCATGGAGTATTATTTGGCGGCAAAGGTAAATTCTACCGAAGCGCTCCCTCCGGCGGCCACGGTAAATTCCTGCTCTTGTTCCCCAAGTGTCGGGTGCCAGGCTTTGATCCGGTAGGTTCCGGCCGGGAGATCACGAATATCAAACGTGCCCTCTCCGCCTGTGACGGCATAGTAGGGATTATCGACCCCGAGCCCATGCCCCTGCATGTACGGATGCATTCCGCATTGCATGATGACCCCACGACGGTCCCCGGTGAAACGGATGACGTCCTGAGTTCCGGCCTTGGTCAGAGCCGGACGGTGAAACATGATAAAGACATGCTCACGGTCACGTTCATAGATCTGCAAGTCATGGGCAACGGAATCAAGGTTTTGTACCGTCAGAGGATGCTGATCCCGCATGACGGACACGAAGGGCACGAATTGACAGATATTCGCCTCCAGCTTCGTTTCCTCGAGATCAAACGGCTTCCCCTTGGTAATGCCATGGATCGTCACGATCACATCCTTGAGTCCGCCCTGTGAGCCCACGATCACTTCGCGAAGCAGACGATCGCCTGATCCATCCGATAGGGCGCCACAATACGCTTGGTCCGGATAGCGACCAAGTTTGAAGACAAATGGATCAGGCAACGTACCGCTGAAGTGGATCATCCCTTTGACCGCCCCTCCATCAACCACTGCCATGGATTCATACGCGGAGGCCTGCTCAGCAGCACCAATGCCGACCGCGAGCGCCTGCAGCATTATGCCGAGAAAGCAGGACACGAAGCCACGAGTGAAGCATCTCATAGGTATGCTCCTGTCAAAAACACACTGGGGAGCTATAGCTCCCCAGTGGTATCAAGTCAGATAGGTTTCTCACAAAAGTGGCGTACGTGCTGTTCAGCACGTACGCCGCCCGATCTCACTTACTGTCCATTCAGCGACGTCGGTGAAGCTTTTCCCTCGCCGAGCAATTGCTCCGCCGTCTTGGCCGGCGGAATCTGCGGCATCAACGGCTTGATCCGTTGATCATCGACTGGCAGGACCTTAAACAGACCCCACTGTCCCGCATTGGCATGTGCCGGCCGCTGATTTTTCCACAGATAGTCGCCCACGATCCTGTTCGGACCACCGGCTCCACCCGTGAGGTAGGCGTTGATAACCTCGGATCCGCCGAACTCCATGGTGCTCACCTGGTCGGCACCCTGCATGTAGGGCTCGTGCGGCCACTCATGGCCATCAACGGTAAACAACTGCACTTGCTCGCTGAACGCGCCCAACACGTGAATGGCCACCGGGTCTCCGACGTGTGCCTGCAACAACGGGGTTGAAGGTGTATCACCCGCTTTGACACAACTGAAGACCTCGGCTACCTCACACCCCTTTTCGATCCGCCAGGCAGTCGGTTCAGACCGGTAGTTGACCGCGGTGATCCCGGCTACCTGTTGAATGTAGGGCATGAAGCTGACGCCGACGATATTATCCTCATCCTGGAACATCAACGAGAAATCCCGGTAGTTCTTCCGATTGTCGTTTCCCGGAATTGTCCGATCCACCAGGACATCGACGCGCCAACTGCTTTTCATCGTCACGTCATCTCCGGTCACCGGATCCCGATATCGTGAACCCTTTGGACCGACGATGATGGAGCCGAACAACCCGTTCCGTGGGTTCTCAACCACGTTCCCCCAGTCCTGAATGAGGGCAGCGAGTTCACCATACTCCGGATGGGCATAATAGGTGTACGTCTTGCTCTCGCCTGGGCCGACGGTTTGATCACCGGGATTGTTGCCCACATTGGCGCCGAACGAGTCCTTCGGGTTGAACGCCATCATATCGACGTGGAACCCGGCTCGCTCTTTCGCCATTTCATTCTTCAGATTGATTTTCATGCAATCGCCGACATTCACGTGCAGGGTCAGTGGGCTCGGCTTCAATTCTCCGGCCTTGACCCGTCCGCGATCGCCGTCGAGCACATACATCTTGCCCTGTTCATTGCCGAAGACCATCTTGCGCTCGAGATCGACTTCCATGACCCCCGGCGCCCCATCATGGTACCGGAGCTGTTGATCGATCGCCGACACGTTGAAGGTCTTCACCGGCGCATCTGCCGGACAAACCGATGGAGCAGACTTCTGAATCTGCTCACGGCCCGGCAACGGCTTCAGGTCACCTTGCAATTCATCGAAGACACGGAAAATACCCCAACTACCTTCTGCGAAGTGTGATGCGCGGCCACTGTAGTAGAGATAGTCACCCGCCTGCTTCTGGGGTCCGCCGGCGGCTGGAATGGCCGGATCATAGCGCTCACCGATCGCCAGATGGATGGTGCTGCGCGGCATGGCGGTCGTGCCATACCGTTCCATCGGAAACCAGTGACCTGTCACGTGCCACGTATGCACCTCATTGGCAGAACCGACCAGCGCACGCACCAGAATCGGATCGCCAAGGTAGGCACGCAACAATGGAGTGCCCGGGTCCCCGTGAATTCCGGACACGAACAACTTTGATGGGTCCGGATCGTTGGCAAGACGCACGCTCAACGGCTCGACACGCATACTGTAGCCGCTGCCCGTGGTCGCTTCTCCCCCGTTCAGGAACCACATCGCTGATTTATTGATTCTCTCTGGGAACTGATGCGAAGGCGGCCCATCGACCGTCACCACATTCATTTTTGCCTGCGGATTGTCGGTCAAGATCAATTCCGCCGACCTCGCATTACTGTCCATAATGTGCATCATGACTTCACGGAAACTGCCACGGATATGGGCAGAGACCGGTTCAAGCGTATGAATATCAGCAACGGGGCCGCTGCGGATTTCCTTGCCGGTCACCGGGTCATGATAGGTAGACCGAGGCGGCTCGGTAATGAATGCCGAGAACAACCCATGTCCCCATGTATCAGTGCCGAATACGTGGTCATGCCAGTACACGGTGCCTATATCAGCATCGACGTACCACCGCTCACGAATGAACTCCACGCTGGCGATGTCGTTCTTCTTATGCCCATACTTCAACGGGGCATCAAAGGTGATCGTCTTGCCGTTGATGGCCTTGATCCGGACCACTTCGAAGTACTTCGGATCGTCCATCCCCACGCCAAGCTCGGTATTGAGATGAAACTTTGATGGATCGGCGACCGTGATGCTGCGCGCGCCGGCCTTGCTGTCCGCCGTCAACACGGTATTTGCCGGCAACGGCATCCCCTTCTCCGGCTCCGGATCCTTCAGCATCGTGAACGCCCGCAACGACATGTCGTACGAGAATCCGATGGTCGGACCATCGGAGGCACTCGTATCGAACTGGAAGAAGTGCGGATGGAGGTTGATCTTATTGGCCCATCCCGTCCGCGCATCATCCGGAATTTCATTTTTGAAGATAACGTCCACGCAATCGTAGACGTTTCCGCGGATCACCAGCGGAACCTGCTTCGCCGGGGTCTTCCTGACTTCCGCTTCTTCCTCGTGCAACACATAAATCATGCCGATCGGATCGACGATCGCCGGTGATTTAGGCGTAGCCGGCTTGAGAGTAATCGGCAGGATGATGGAGTGCGTGGTATAGAACTTCCGCGGAGAATTCTCCGGACAGAGGCTCCATGGGCCCTGTTCTCCAGGCCTGGCCGGTTCGGTGCTCTTCGTTCCGTCTTCCCTCACATGGAACGGCTCCAACCAAGGAGCGCCGCCATGATTGGGGGCAAACGGCGGCCGCTTCCCAAGATGTGGCCGTAGCCATGGGAAGGCCAGCTTTCCTGTTTGCGGATCGAAGGTGATCGGCGGCCGTTTCAGGGGCGTCGGTGAGGCATAATCCGCCCACCTGTGAGGAGTCTCCGGCTCATTGAGCGCCAGATTTCCTTCCCACTTCCAGTTGATGACCGTCGCATCATGTGCCTTGGCCTGCTTCACTTGGTCTTCCGACTTGCCGGGAAGGCCTTGCGGCGGCAACATGTACTCCACCCAATCCTTGATGGAGACCTTCACCGGATTGGACTTCCAATCGGTCTTGTCCTTGGTGATCTCGTACTTCTTCCCGCCATACCAATCTACGGTCGTACCGACCAGCTTATCGGAACTGACGGCGGGCTTGATTTTGCCTTTTCGATCCGGCAGCTCGACCAGCGGCTTCATCACGTCGGTCTGGAACCCCGGCGTCTGCAAGGTGTTGTACACCCGCCAGAATCCCCACATGCCTGTGACATAGTGCTGCGGAATATGGCAGTGGAACACGAACTCCCCGGCCAACGCTTGCAACCCGCCTGATCCGCCCTCGATCACTTCGTCATAAATTTCGGACGGCCCGATCGACTGCACATCCAGGCGATCGGAGGTGTCATTGATCATTGGGAACTTGACCGGACCATTCTTGGACAAGGTCGGATCCAGCTTGCTGGTTCCCGGCTGTCTGGCCCAACGGATCGACCCACCGTGAAGATGGTGGGAATGCACGATCTCCGATCCCCCGACCATGCGATACTTCGCCGGATCACCCAAGTATGAACGCGGAATGGTGGTGGCCGGATCCCCGAAGGAATACGATCCATAGCCCTGCGACTCATCGGCAAAGCCGACTAAATGCGCCTGAAGCTCCAGCCGTGTGCCGTGCGGTTCGCTCCGATAGTTGAGCAAGCGCGCCGCCGGACGATAGGTATCGGTATGCGCATCCCGCTGGGGCAACATGTCTCCCTTGCGGTTCAACAACCGGAACGTCTCATCACCGGCCTCATGATAGAAAATCACGAACTCGCGGAAGTCCGACCCTTTTTCGAGATCGATCATGGCTTCCCAACCGCTGCTCATTTCCTCGCCCGTAAACGGACTCAGATAACGAGCCCCGCGTTGCTCGATCACGAGCGAACCCAGCAATCCCAGAGAATACTGTTCCCTGGATGCATGGCTGTGAAACGCACGTCCGCCCTCTTGGAGGTCGGTCGGAACGTACCATTCAAACTCGCCGGTCTTGCCCGTGGCCACCAACGCATCCGGGTTATTGGCCGTCGCCGGTCTGCCCGTGCTGGCGACCAGCATTTGCGACCCGTTGATGATCATGTTCGTCGGCTCACCCTCGATCTGATTCCGGAGAGTGATCCGCAGACAATCGCCCTGGTTGGCTCGGATGACCAGCGGCTGAATCAAATCGCCCTGCAAACCGTTCGAAACTGCGCCTTCCGAAAAAGTTTCATCTTCGCTCTCACGCGCCGCGCGGTTCTTGGTCTCTTCTTCACGCACTCCGGCGACATTTTCGGTCAAGGCATACATGTAACCCGGATAAAAATCGCCGAACCGGTTGACCGTGATCTCGATATTCATCGCCGTGACGTCATACTTCCGAACAGGCGCGTGCGCCGGACATCGCATGCCCTGCGTCACCTTGACCTTGTCGGGGTCCTCGGCAACCAGCAGCACGCCCTGCTGCATGGCATGGGAACCGGCCCCCTGGAATGGCCCCTTCGTCTGCACCTGCCGTTCGATTTGCTCGACGGCTTTCGACATCTTATCCATCAACACTGGACCGGCTTGCGCACTGACCGGCGTTGCCACATCTGCCTGGGGATCTGCAGCCACGTGTGCATCGTGCGACATGATCGCACCGGCCGGTAGCACCCCAGCCAATACCAGGCTGGGCGCCAGCCCATACAGCGCTGATCGAACACATCTTGTTAAGACACCCATACGTTCAGCCTCCTCTTTACAACCTTAAACCTACCCAATTAATTTGATTGGCTACCGCCTGATGGTATTTATAGAAGTCTGGTGGAGCCCGATTTTCACCGGAGGGTCCTCAGGAGGTCGGTCCTTTCGTTCCCATTTCCCCACCAGACAGGTCAGATATCGAAATCACACACCACTGCCCCATTGAATCCATAAAGTATTGAGCAAATTCTATTCCCATGTTTCGCACTGGACAATCATGCAATATACAGGGGTTTTTCAACAGGACTTCATTCTACTGAACATTGAATGGGGCGAGCACGCCCCACAAATCAATTGAAATGACTGAACTAGCTAATTATAAAGACCATTTATCTGGGCATGAAATATTGCGAATGGGGCTCCGTTGCCCCATCTTGTTAGAGCTGGGCGGTTGATCGCCGCTGCCTAGAACGAACCGCGCAGACCGTGCTTCTTCACCATTCGCTCAACTGTCTTGCGATCCACACCCGCTTCACGCGCCGCTCGACCCATATGCCCATCGTTGCGTTTGAGAAGTTCTAATAGGAACTCTCGCTCGAAAGATTCGACAGCTTGCTGTTTCGCCTGTTTGAATGACGCAGCTTCTGATTGCACGACCTCCTTCCCCGTCGATTCCAGAAGCCGTTCGGGCAGATGCGCGCTCGTGACGATGGCTCCATCGACCAATACCGCGGCCCGTTCCATGACATTTTGCAACTCTCGCACATTGCCGGGCCAGGAATAGCGCATCAAGATGTCAGCTGCAGAGGGATCGATGGTCGGAACCGCGCCGTCAGCGGGTCGCATTCGTTGGACAAACCGCGTGAGAAATTCGTTGGCGAGAAGCAAAATGTCTTCATTTCGTGATCGAAGAGGCGGAAGTACGATAGGAAGAACGTTTAACCGATAGTAAAGATCTTGCCGGAATAGTCCCCTGCCGCATAATTCTTCGAGATCCTGATTCGAAGCCGCGATCACGCGAACATCGACGGGCGTCAGGCGGATACCACCTACACGCCGTACATGCCTTTCCTGTAACACCCGCAGGAGTCGAGCTTGAAGACTGGCAGTCATCCCGCTGACTTCATCAAGGAAAATCGTTCCTCCGTCCGCCGCCTCAAACAGGCCGGGCTTTGCGACATGTGCTCCGGTAAATGCCCCTTTCTCATGGCCAAAGAGTTCCGACTCCAAGAGAGAGTCATGCAGAGAAGCACAATCCAACGGAACAAACGGCCGGTCAACGCGAAGACTTGCCGCATGAATGGAACGGGCGACCATCTCTTTTCCCGTTCCACTTTCTCCATATACCAATACGTTTGAATCGGTCGGTGCTACCTTTTTGATCAACGCGAGAACCCTGCGCATGACCGAGCTGTTCCCGACCAACTGCCCGGCGCCGTCCGCCCCATAGAGAGACGCACGTTCGGACAATGTACCGATGCGAGGGAATGCCGCAGCCGCCCCGTTCGACGATTCAGACTCGAAAGCGCGCTGGGCAACACGCACGATATCCTCGCCGGTAAAGGGCTTCGTAATGTAATCGAATGCTCCGTACCGCATTGCCATTACCGCCGTCTCAACCGTCGCGTGGGCCGTCAACAATACCACCTGGACAGCTGGATCCTTCCGTTTGGCGGCAGCCAACACCTCAATTCCATCGAACTTGGGCATCCGTAGATCCGTCAGAATGAGGCCAGGATGTTCGCAGTCGATGAGGCGTAAGGCCTCTGTCGGATCTGAAGAGACCACGCACTCGAATGACACACGGCTCAGAATTCTTCGACAATTTTCAAGCGCTTCTATTTCATCGTCGACTATGAGAATTTTCCCTGGGATTCCCATATCCCTTCCTCCTCAACCGCGGCACTGAACCCCGCAGCAGGCAACAAAACTGAAAACAGTGCTCCTGCCTTCCGATTCTTGACTTCGATTCTTCCATGATGGTCGGAAACGATCCCGTACGCGAGAAACAGTCCAAGACCTGTTCCTTGTCCGACCGGCTTCGTACTAAAGAACGGGTCGAAGACCCGATCGATAATCTCGCTTGGAATCCCTGGGCCGTTATCAGACACTGTCACTTCGACCCAAGATTTACCTTCCATCTGCATCGCTTTTGTCTGAATGGTCACAATACCGAGTAGGTCGGAGGCACTCACTGCGTCAATGGCGTTATTGATCAAATTAAGTACGACCGACTCCAGTCGGTCTCGATCGCCCATAACAGGAGGAAGCGAGGAAGCCAACACACGATCGAGTCGAATGGAATGTGCTGATATTCGTTCATCCGCAATAGCAAGGCAGGAACAGACAATGCCGTTAACGTCAACCGGCTTGAGAGTGGAAACCGTGCCGCGTGAAAACGTCAAGATACTTTTGGTCACTCTCAAAATCCGTTCCGCTTGTACCCTGACCGTCACCAGATCACGCTGAACCTGCGCCGGGATCGGCGCACGAGTGGCATCTGCCTCCATACATTCAATACGATTTAAGATAATGCCGAGAGGATTGTTGATCTCGTGTGCAATTCCACTGGCAACTTTGCCCAACGTCGCGAGCCGTTCGGCCAGCTCGAGGCTGCGCATATGTTTGGTGATTTCCTGCGTTTTTTCATCCACACGACGAGCCAACTCCATATTAAGCCCTTCCAACTCTGCGCGTGACGCCTGCAGCCGGTCGGCCATGCGGTGAACTGCGGCAGCGAGCTCTTCAAATTCATCGCCCGTAGGGATCTGAAGCGGACGATCATAGGTCCCCTGGCTGATGGCCTCGACACCGGCTTGGAGAATTTGAATCGGATGGGCAATGCGTGCCGCAACATATCGTCCAAGCGCCAACAGAAGCCCAAGCATGACAAGCCCGATCATCGCAAGATTCCTCAATTGGTCGCGGATCGGCGCATAACTTTCCGCCGGCTGCTGCCGGACAAACACATGCCAAGGATTGTCCGGCAGTCGAAGTTGGGAAACCGGAGCATAACCTACCACCGTATCGGTGGCCCCGTGTCCATCATCCTCGGCAATTCCCCAACCAGGCTCCGAAGAAACAATCATCGCCATCAGTTGGCTCGGTATCCGATGCGCTTGTCTCGGCAGAATAGGGCACACAAGGGGGTTCCCGGCTGCGTCGAAGAGCATGGCATGGCCGGTCTGCCCGATATGGATTTCCTTAATCATGGCTAGGAGGGTATCAAATCGATACGAAGCCTTGACCGCTCCGATGACGACCCGTTGCCTTTCGTCAAGAATGGGCACGGCAATATCAATCGTTTCTTCAGATGTCCGAAACGCCCCCTCTTGCGCTGCAATCAAACCACTGACATATGTCTGATCACCGTTCCCAACCGCGACAGCTTTCCACCATGGTTCATCACCGAAATAAAATTGACCAGGATCAGAACTTGCCGCTACTAGAGAGCCATATTGATCGACAATCAGCAGACCGACGACTTTATCCCCTCCCCGAACTTTCATTTCCACCAGAAATCTGGATAGTTCCGAATCCAACAGCTGTCCGCCGCTCTCTCCCCCGTTCTGCCACATTCTGGTTCGTTCTTCGATTACACGCTGGACACTGTTTTTTTGCATGAGCATGAGATTGAGATAGGAGCGATTGGCAGCTTCAACAGGCTGACGAACCCGCAGTGGAGTGGATCCGAGCAACCGGACAGCTTGCACTTCACCCTGAACCAGCATCGTGACACGATCAGCTGCTTGGATGGCTACCGCCTGAAGATTTCCTCCGATGACATCGCGAAGAGACCGCATTCCCGACACATACGCGAGAACGAGTCCGATCAACAGCGGGATACATCCTACAAGAACAATGGCCAGCACGATTCGTCCGCGAATAGTCCGAATTCCCATCGGCGCCTCTTAAGATAATCCCGTATTTTACGCGTCGGGGCCACGAAAACTCCAGGGGCCTGGACGAGGAAAGCAGACCGGCAATCGCCTCGGCGAAGTACACATGAACGGTCACCATGGCCATTCCACCTTGGCTGCGCTGATACGACCGGAGACACTGATATAGACAATGCCGCGTCGACCGACTCGGTCGGGGTGCCTTCAAGCTAAAGAGCGCTGTCTCGTAGCTCTCAAAACAAATGCGCAGTGGGAAAGCGGGTGACTGTGTTTCGTACGACCACATAGCAATCGCGATGCGGGTCTTTGTCCGGATGTCTTGGCCGTTGGCGTTCAACCAACCCGTCAGCGGGCGCTTACTTTGTCCCACCTCCCAAAATGACGTGAAAGGTCAGATCAACATCGACCCGTCGTACCTTGACCGCTACCTCTTGGCCTGGGCGCG
This sequence comes from Nitrospira sp., assembly GCA_024760525.1. Lineage (NCBI taxonomy): Bacteria > Pseudomonadati > Nitrospirota > Nitrospiria > Nitrospirales > Nitrospiraceae > Nitrospira > Nitrospira sp. The sequence goes on along the minus strand of CP060499.1, from coordinate 1,873,206 downwards.
TACGCTCGATCAGATAATTTTTCAGCTGGGCGCCATCAAGGATCTCTGTGCCTTCGATTGCCAGTAAGATGTCATGTCTCTGAATGCCGGCCGACTTTGCCGGCTCATCGATATCCTTGACGGCTAGACGCAACTTCGTTCCATCCTTTACCGTACTCATATGGATGCCCAGCCTAGAGAAGGCAAGCGGTTTTCCTGCAAGAACGGCATCGACGATACGTTCCACCAGATTCCCCGGAATGGCAAACGTCATACGACTGCAATGGGTCTGATTCTCCTCTTTGTCTGTTTGGATTACAGCATGCAGAATCCCCACTATTTCTCCTTGCACATTAAACAGCCCTCCTCCTGAATTCCCACTGCAAGCCGAAAGATCGGCCTGGAGTAGTCGCGTATCGACTGTGTGCAAAAAGGCGTTGATATTTCCCAATCGCCCAAACGCCAGGGTCGGTCCCCAGCCGAGCGGATAGCCAACCGTGAAAATCTCGATGCCGGGTGAAATTTCCCTTGGGGAAAATGACGCTTCCGCCTGCAGTTTGAAACGATGGGGTGCGGGAATCCGATAGACGACGACGTCCATGAATGCGCTGTCACCCACGAGATCGGCAGGCAGCTCATGCAGATCATGCGTTAGAATGAAGATGTGCTTTTGAACGTTCATACCCGTCGAGAGATCGTGTTTCTCCACGGCATGCCTTGCCGTAATCACATAGCCGTCTCGGAAGTGAAATCCGGTTCCTCGGACGACAACTTTGGCAGACCGCTCCGGCGATCGCGGATCTTGGGTGTCCGCCAGAATTCCGACCGTCACCTGTCTCGCTCGAAGCAATGTGTCCTGGCTAAATGGTACCGTCTCGGCTCTCACCGTAAAGGCCTGCGTCATCGTGACGATCCAGATGCCGAACAGGGACAAACGCACAAAGCGAGTGCCTATACCATGATGGCTGCTCATTCGATGCTCCTTTCGAAGGCGATTCATACCCGAACAGCTGGCAATTTCACGACGTGGTGCTTACTCGGAAGCGTGGCGGCATGGCTCATATCACCCAATGCAATCTGGTTAACGCTATAACGGGGTTGCCCTATGCGGTTCTTCAATACCATGTCGCCGTAGCCCTTCATCTCAGCCACAGAATCATCTATAGACAATGCGCAAGTACGAGTGCCACTCGTTACCCCATTCGTTTTATGCAGGACGGTGACCACGTTCGTGAGCCATCGACATCAAGTTGGAAGTTCTGTTAATGGAAGCCTAGTATAACCCGCTGGACAAAGATGTGATGAAAGACCGTTGCACGAGGCCGATGATCGCTCTTTGGCTCTTTCTGATCATGACATGTCCCGCTATGGCACAATCTGATTCCGAACTCTCACCGGAACTGAGGACGCGTTTGGATCGGATCGCCAGACTGGCGAGGCCGTCGCCGATGGTGGAGATCCCGGCGGGGCTGTTTTTAATCGGAAGCAAGAGGATCGATAATGATCCCTATGGAAAGTGGACACAGTTCGATGATACGGAACTCCCTCAGCAACGAGTCTGGTTAGATTCTTACGAGATAGACAGCCAAGAGGCAAGTCTTGGAGAATACCTCTCCTATTTGCAGAAGCACAAGCTTTCTCCTTCCAATGAACTACAGAAGCTGATCTGGCACCTCATTACCGTCCATTTCGTCCAGGATGAAACCATGGCCAGGTGGCCTGCGCTCTATGTCACATGGGCTGAGGCAGACAGCCTTTGCACGGAGAAGCGTGCAAGGCTTCCGACGGAAGCCGAATGGGAAAAAGCAGCGCGAGGGTTAGAGGGGAGCCTTTACCCATGGGGGGAAGCCTTACCCACCTCCAAGCTTGCGATGTTCGGACAGCATCACATGCATGAAATTCCCATTCTTGCAGCGGTAGATTCTCACAACGAAGGTAACAGCCCTTATGGCCTTCACCATATGGCGGGAAACATCGCCGAATGGGTGCAGGATTGGTTTGGGTTCGATTACTATGCCTACATGCCTGCTCGCAATCCCCCAGGCCCATCCTCTGGCCGCTATAAAAGCGTGCGCGGAGGTTCCTGGAAGAGTAACCGGATCATGCTCCGCACGGCGACCAGGGGCGGAGCGGCTCCAGATCAGCGTTCTGCGACAATTGGATTCCGGTGCGCGCGATCGCTCGGGACCGCTTCCCCCTAGCCCTCGCTCATTGCATGAAAAGCACGGGGCAGAGCGGGCTTCCCAAGCTGTCTCATGACTCCAGAGGAAAATGAACCGTCCCTATGATAGTATTTCTGCCGATGAAACCGCATTGGTCGATTATTCTATGTATCTGGATCTCGCTCGCGCCCTGGCAGCCGGCATCCGCACTGGAATTTACCGCAGATCAAGTGACCAAGATCGATGGCAAATCGCGCATGGCATATATTTACTATCGCGATGCAATGTGGCGCATTGAACATCGAACCACAGGGCCGGTCAACGTGAGCATTGTGCGAAAGGACAAGCGAATTGTCTGGCTGCTGCTCTCAAGAATGAAGCACTTCAAGACTATTCCGTATGACCCCGATCAGGACCTCAGAGTCAGCGAGCGGTTGGAAGGAGAGATTTCGCGTGAAGAAATCGGCACGGAAGAGCGAGAAGGGCATCCTACCATCCTTTATGAAGTCACGACGAAACACGGCGAATATATGGAGCAGTATTACCAATGGCTTGCCACCGATATTTATTTTCCGATGAAGCTGGCAAAAAAGGACGGGAGCTGGATCGTGGAATATCAGCACGTAAAAATGCGCTCGGTCTCAGACTATCTTTTCACTCTACCGGTCAACTTCCAACCATTGGAAGCGTTCGATGCACCAGCGCTGGAGCGGTCCCGGCCCGGCCTGTAATATACGTATCTCAAGCCAGAAGGAGGATGGGCCGTGCGAGTTTCAGGAATCATTGTGAGCGCTGTACTGATGGGTGGAATTGTCGTAAGTGCGGCGTCTGCCTTGGACGTTGCCGATGTCATTCGACAATGGACTCCGGAAGGGAGAAAGCTTGCTGAAGAACGGGCAAAGCTGCCGGCTCATGACGATATGGTCCTAATCCCGGCCGGGGAGTTCGTCATGGGAAGCGACAAGAAGACGGATAGGAATGCCTATCAAGCGGAAACCCCACAGCGAAAGGTGTATTTGGAAGCCTACGAGATCGATAGATTTGAGGTCACGACCGTACAATTTTTGAAATTTGTTCTTGCGCATGATCTGCCGCCTCTCATCGATTGGCAATATGACGGGGGGAACTTCCAAGAAACGATGTCGAACCATCCCGTCATGCACGTTTCATGGGCTGATGCCGACGCCTACTGCACGTGGGCAGGTAAGCGACTGCCGACCGAGGCCGAATGGGAAAAGGCCGCGCGCGGAGAGGATGGACGTATCTATCCCTGGGGTAATCAAATGGCTGGATTGTCTCGGGCGAACTTCGGACGGACCGGCTTGTCAGGTCCCGTACGGGATCGCCCAGAACGATTGCTACTCTACCCGCCCATCATTTCCGTGGATAAGTATGAGAATGCATTGAGTCCGTACGGCGCGTTTCAGATGTCCGGCAATGTGGCCGAGTGGGTTGCCGACTGGTATGACTCGAAGTATTATGCGACGGCACCCGACAAGGATCCGAAGGGACCGCCAAAGGGAACACAGCGGAGTTTCCGAGGCGGTAGCTGGATCGACAGCACCCCAAGCGTACGAGTGGCGCAACGCAACGGGACAGACCCGAACACTAAAATGAATTGGCTAGGATTCCGTTGCGCGCGAGATGCGAAAGCCACAGCAGATTCCCGGGACTGAGCAACGGCTTCAACGTCCGCCAAGAACCTACCCGGCTCAGAAACGACGGCGCGGCACGGCTTTCGACTGTTGAAACAGGAGTCTGCCTATGCGCCGGAAAATCGGGGATCCTGACAGAGATCCATCATCTATTGAATGAAACATCGGCTGCGCAACGAAAGCCTGTAGACTCATTACGAACCAACGGATCGCTTTCTACGCGGGTAAAGATGCGGACAGTAGGCGTTTCATTTTGCCATCCGGCGCCACGAATGACCTTCTTTGATCCCCTATCCGGACCTGTTGGGTTCTTCTTTGGGCTCTGCTCATAGTACTGAGCATCATACCAATCGTTGACCCATTCCCAGACGTTCCCGGCCATATCATAGATTCCGTACGGGCTCTTTCCGGCCTCATAACTCCCGACAGGCATGAGGGTCTTCTCCCCAATCCATCGTTGATTGTAATTGAGGTGCTTGGCTGTCGGTTCTACATTACCCCAGGGGAACCGCCTATCGGATGGGCCTTTGGCGGCCTTCTCCCATTCCGCTTCCGTCGGGAGTCGTTTGTTGGCCCATTTACAGTAGGCATCCGCGTCAAACCAATCGACGTTGATCACAGGCCGCTCCGCAATGGATTCGGTGATGCTGTTACCTTGCCAAAGACTTCGTGATGGGTTCGTTGGGTTCTGGGGCACGCGATGCCCTGTGGATTTGACGAACTCCAGGTAGAGACCGTTTGTCACTTCGAATTTGTCGATCACAAAGGTGTCCACAAACACCTCATGCCGCGGATATTCGTCCCTCCCCCCATCCCGATCTCCCGAGGGGACGCCCATTGGAAATGGGCCGGCGGGAACCACAATCATCGGCGCACCATCTTTACCGGTTGGCCACTCCCGTGGATCCTGAGCTACTCGTTCGTCGGCAAATGAAATGGCTCCGCAGAATGCAATGCTCCACCATACTGAAAGCATCACAGGTCTCACAAACATCGAAATACTCTCCTTCCAGTAAGTCAAACAAAATACATCGTATCAAACTTGCTTCTTGAGGCCTATAGCGACGCTGAACGCGCCTTTGCGCTTATTGATCTGAGGCCATGACGGACAACAGCGTACCTCCGGCCGTTGCCCGTACGGCGTCATCCTCATCGCGCAGACTCTGTGCGAGGAGTGGAATCGCCTCTGCGCCTTCTAATTTTGCCATCGATTTGATCGCCGCAATCCTCACGCGAGGCACCGTATCTTGAATCAGAACTGTTAAGGCAGATCGAGCCGGTGCGCGATTGGATTCCTCAGCATGGCCCAACGCTCTTGCTGTGGCGGCACGAACAGCCGGCTCTTTCATGTTAACGAGAGACTGAACTGAAGCCGCTACGATTTCATACCGTACGCCCCGTGCCAGAAGCGCGCCAATGACGAAGGCTCTGACCGCAGAGTCATGGTCGTCGAGCGCCTTGGTCAATGACGATCGCGCGTCCACATCATTTATCTGCCCCAGACTAACCGCGGCGGCAATTCGCACAGGAGGGAGTGGATCTTTCAGAAGTCGAGTCAGCACAGCGACGGCTTCCGCTGAGGGGCTATGGCCAAGCCCTGTCGCGGCAGCACGACGCACCGATGGTTGTTGGTGTTCGCTCGCCTCCAGGAGTACCGATAAAACCTGGGCTCCGTCGCGCTCGACTAATGCGCGAATCGCCGACGTTCGTTCATCTGGGTTGGGCGCTCTTGCGGACTGCAGGAGCATGTCGCACCCCTTCGGAGGTTTCAGATGGCAGAGAGCCTCAGCCGCAGCGACTCGCACCCGCACCTCGGGATCCTTCAGTGCCGGTTCGACAAGCGGGATGACCGATGTATCACTGGATTTTGAAAATCCCTTGAGTACCGCTTCTTTTACCAACACCGCCGGATCATCCAGGGCCCCTCGGAATTTGACTGAACGGCGTCCAGCGTCCAGTTTGGCAAGCCCTTCGGCGGCCAGAGCCCTGACAAGACCGGAATCGTCACCGAGTCCATCCTCCAAGAAAGGGATTGAGGCGGGATTCTGCCATTCCTTCAAAGCTGTATAGGCTGCCCCACGCATCTGCTCCCGCATATCTTTTGTAAGGACGACAACGAACCCAAGTGCGATCTCGTGAAGGATCTGCCGATCATCCTGCCTTAGCCTCTGCTTGAGTTTGTCATACTCGGTAAGGGCATCCTTGGGATGATCGAGTTTCAGCAACGTGCGGATTTTGAGCCGACGAGCATCCGGTACGGAAGCTTGCTCCGTGTCCAGCTTGCTGACTTCTTCAAGTGCCTTCTGGTACTCTCCGTTCTCGTAGAGCGTCTGGATCTGCTGGATGCCTGATACCCTCTCCCCATAAGTCGTTCCAACGAAAGGAATAAACCACGTCAACGTGAACAAGACGAGCAGCGCTTGCCGAATAGCCACTTCGTTCATCCGCGCGCTCTCTCACCTTTGGCCGGCGTGCTCGGATGCCTTCTGTACCCCGGTGGTTCATCGAAGTACACGCTCGGCTGCGGAGAAACCCGCAATCGCTCGTACTCAAAGGACCAGTCACGGTCTTGACTGACCAACTTGAGGACAACGCCGGTCTCCTCGTCGACCGATTCGTAGAATCTCTCAATTTGCCCATTGCGATCCGCTTGAACATGGAACACCCGCGCGTTGCGACCTGCCACCATGGTGTCACCAATGGCTGTCCTGCTTGTTTCTCCAATCAATTCAGGATGGGTCGTGAAAACATCGCCCGTCAACGGCACCACCAACAACTGTTTCTGTTGAGGCAGGAGATACCATACCTCTGCTAAGTCCGGTCGGATAATCTGTATCGTTGCGAACCCGAGTTCAGTTCGAATGGCATACTTGTACTCCACTCGCAGCCGGTCACCTTTTGCGAATACTTGAGCCCGATAGGTCTTGCCGTTGACTCGTTTGACGAGCGTACCTGAAAATTGAGGCTCAAGGGGAAGAGTATTGCCGCCCTCTACAATCGAGATTGGCAAACACAACGCGGTGACCGTGACGAAAGCGAGAAGTACCGACCTACCGCTCCTTTCTGCAGCACCTAAAACCATCGGCGGTCAATGCTGATGCTCGACTAACGGTTGGATATCGATAGAATGCCCTAAAGACTCCAGGCCAAAGCGGGGATTATCCATGACCTTGTATAGGGTTCTACTTCCTTTAGGAGCGGGCACGGCAATCTGTTCGATGAGTGTTCCATTCGGCTGCACCACAACCGACTTCGATATTCCAGGTCCTGTCTGTGGATGCCATACCACCAATTGATACGTGCCGGGGGGAATGCCATCGATGGAAAACTTCCCTTCGGGATCGGTCAGGGCATAATAGGGATTGTTCACAGCCATGGCCCAGCTTTCCATATACGCGTGAAATCCGCATTGCATGTAAAAAGTACGCCGGCCCTTGTTCAAATAAATCGGCCCGACCAGTGATTTCCCCGGGGCATGATTATGAATCGCATGAAGATCTCCCCGCCTGTGCTGGTGGTTCATGATGAGAGGCGTATTAAACAACACCCGAGTTCCCGCTTCCAAGGAGGTCTCATAGCCCTGAATGTCGTGCATGACAGGATCCATATTGATGACCTCGACAGCATGCCCGTTCCGAACGATCGTCATAAAAGGCTGGAACTTGCAATCGCGAGCCTCGATCAACGGAACAGACACCTCAAACGCTTTCCCGGCTTCAACACCTTCCAGAAGCACGATGGCATCTTTCAGTCCTCCCTGCTGACCGACGACGAAGTCATGCAGCAACCGCCATCCACGCCCGTTGGAGATGCGACCACAATATGCAGGGTCCGGAAAGGTAATGAGATTGAACCCTTTCGGTTGAGGCACTGCTCCAGCCAGTGTGATCGTGCCTGTTATCGTTCCCCCATGCTCAACCTCCACAACGTCATATGAATGACTTGGTACCACTCCCAGTAACAGGGTCAGGCCCCCGATTCCAAGAACACAGAATAGACTCCTTATGCTCAATTTGTTCTCCTCGTCCCGCGGCTTATTCAGTGACTCTGCTTGTGAATCATCGGCTCGATTTCTTTCTTCGTGTCTTCGGTTACGCTAAACCGACTGTATGCATGGTCCAACACCTCATTGGCATAGAGCCGCCCTGTCGGGGCCAAGACCGCAAGTTGAGTGTCTACCGTTTCATTCGGGCCGATCGTCACGGTCTGCTCGGTCGTGCTCCGTATATAGGGATGCCAGACGACCAGTTTGTAAGTCCCTGGAGGTACGTCAGTGAGGGTGAACCGCCCCTCTTCGTCCGTCTTAGCAAAGTATGGGTTGGTGACGGCCACTCCCCAACTTTCCATGTACGCGTGAAATCCACACTGCATCACGAATACGCGCCTCCCCTTGCTCAAGTTGACGAACTGCTTCATTGGCGCACCAGCCATATGCTTGTGATACATCCCGGCGTCACTGCGGTCCTTAAAATTTCGCGGATGCGCCGGATTCATCGGGAGAGGAACGTTGAATAACACGCGTGGACCCAAATGTGACGTCTCGTAAGCCTGAATATCATGCATGACCGGATCCATGTTGATGACCGTCACCGATTGGTTGTCCCGGACAACCGTCGTGAATGGAACGAAGAGACAATCTCTTGCCTCAATATACTGGACATTCTCATCCCCGAAGCGCTTACCTTTCTCAACATCTTCCAGGTATACCAAAACGTCTCGAAACTTACCCTCTGGCCCGACATTAAAAGGTTGCAAGATACGCCAGCCTTCGCCGTCGGAAATGCGCCCGCAATAGAACGCGTCCGGTAACGTCGTGAGGTTATAACCTTTTGGCTTGGGAACTTGCCCATCCAGCTTCACCACACCTGTCAGGGTACCACCATCCGAGACCGTCACCTCCTTATAGGCATGAGCCGACGAACACAAACCTATCGTCGCCACCGCTGTTAAGAGACACTGTGTTACCTTCATTGGTCTGCTCCTCCTACTATCGAAAGTTGTGGGAGTCGGACATTCGATTCCTGATTATACCGACTTCCACCCGCGATTACAGAATGTATGGAGAGCATAAAGAACAAGGGGAGCCGCACTTACAGCACGGCTCCCCCTCTCTTCCTGCCAAGAATACTTGAGTGCCCTATTTTATCGCCGTTGGAAGAACCCTGGGCTGATACTCAACTTCTGCCTGCTTGGAACCAACTCCAGCGGCACCCAACGACTGGAGCCTGCTATCGCCACTTGGGAGTACCCTCAGGTAACCCCATTGTCCGGACTGGGAATACGGCAACCGCTGATTACTGTACACATAGTCGCCGGACATGCGGTATGGCCCTCCCGCCGAAGGAATGAATACATCGAGCACCTCCGACCCGGAGAATTCGACCACACTAATTAGGTCAGCTCCTCTCATATAGGGCTCAATGGGCCATTCATGTTTTTCAACGCCGAACATGCCGTTCTGCTCATTGTTCGCACCGATCACATGAATGCGCACCGGATCGCCCGCATGTGATTCGATGATCGGCGTAGCCGGGTCCTCAGGCTTATCGGCTTTGCACGGTTGAAACATCTTGCCCAATGAACAGCCCTGATCCTGCCGGTACAGATAAGGTTCGGACCGATAGTTGATACCGGTCAACCCTGCCACGTTCTGCACGTATGGCATGAAACTCGTGCCGATGATGTTATCTTCATCCTGAAAGAACAGGGCCACATCACGATAGTTCGACCGCATTTCGTTTCCGGAAACGGACCGATCTACGATCACGTCAGCAGCCCAGGCGTTCTTGTTCGATAAATCCACACCGGTCTTCGGATCACGGTACTTGGAGCCCTTCGGCCCAACAACAATTGCGCCGAACAAACCGTTTCTCGGATTCATCATCGCATTGCCCCAATCCCACACAAGAGACGTAGTCTCTCCATTGAATGGGTCTGCAAAGTACGTATAGACGCGCTCTCCACCTGGCACGATCGTCTGATCGCCAGGATTATTTCCGACATTCGCTCCCATCGAATCCTTTGGATCAAACGCAAGTCCGATAGCGGAGAACGAAGCCTTACCTTCCTTCATTTTGTTCTTCAGATTAATCTTTACGCAATCGCCAATGTTGACTCGAAGCGTCAGCGGCATGGGTCTGGAGTTTCCAGACACCTTAATCACATCCTCCTCCAGCGCATAAATTTTTGCGTCTGGATTTGAAATCTGGATTTTTCGCTCGAAATCGACCTCGATGGCTTCCGGAGCCTTAGGGTTAAAGGTCATTGACGGATAATCCATGGCCACCACGTTGAAGCTCTTCACCGGAGCATCGGCAGGACACACCGGCAAGGCCTTCGGAATCTCCCCTTTATTCGAAAATCCTGCCGGTAATTTTCTCAAATCGGATTGTTCCTTGTCATACACCCGCACAATTCCCCATCCGCCTTCGGACAACTTCGATGACCGACCGTTAAAATGTATGAAATCACCCGATTGATGCCGAGGACCACCAGCCTCCGGTACCACTAAGTCATACCGCTCGGCGATGCCTATGTGTATGGAGTTTTTCCGGTTTGCATCGGGCGCGTACCGCTCGGTCCAAAACGAATGGCCGGACAACGTCCAAGTCATTGTCTCGTTCATGAGCGTATGCAACAGCCGAAATACCATCGTATCACCCGTGTACGCCCTCAGAAGCGGCGTGTACGGATCGCCATGGATTTGACTGTTGAAGATTTGAGATGCATCGGGGTTCGTTGCTAAACGTTGGGCGATCGGCCCTGCTCGGAAGTTCAATCCGCTTCCGGTTGTATGTGTCCCCCCGTTCAAGAACGGCATGGGAGTCATATAGATATGTTCCGGCATGGCGAAGGACACGGTCTTCCCTGCTTCCAACGCCACTTCCACAGGCTGCCCCGGCGGATTGCCCGCCGTGACAATATTCACGGTGTGCGGCACCGTATCATGCACTTGAACCATCAGTTCACGGAAGCTGTTATTCACTCCATGTCCCACAGGTTCATTCGTGTGAATATCCGCGATAGGACCACTGCGCACCTCTTTCCCGGTCGTAGGATCGTGATAGGTCGATCCCACAGGTTCGGCGATGAATGTGCCAAAGCCGCCGTGCGGCCAGGTCGTCGCTCCAAATGCGTGGTCGTGCCAAAAGACGGTCCCCACATCCGCATCCACCCAGAAACGTTGACGGACAAACTCAACCGTGACGATATCCTTGGCTGGGTGATCGTTCTTTAATCCCTTCGACAATGTGATCTGATTGCCATTGATGGCCTTGATGCGCGCGATCTCGTTCCCTTTTACGTTGTCGGCACCGACCAGGATCAATGTGCCCACGTGATACTGTTTGGCATTCTTCACTGCGATCGTATTGGCCCCCTTCTTCACAGCCGAGGTCAACACGGTATTCATCGGAGCAGGCAGTCCCTTTTGATTTTTCTTCTCGAGCATCGTGAAAGGACGAACTGACTGTTCGTAGGAGAACCCGGTTATCACCCCGTCCGAAGCCTGATTGTCGAACTGGAGGAAATGCCAGTGCGTGTTGATCTTCGACGCCTGAAAATTCGTATAGTCGTCGTCGTCCCACTCGCTGGTCAAGGTCCAATCCACGCAATCGTAAATGTTGCCACGCACGACTAATGGATATTTGAGATCATCATTGGCACGAATTGCAGCCTCCTCTTCGTGCAGCACGTAGATCAATCCATTCTGATCGATAACTGCAGGTTCTTTCCCTTGTGCCTTGGCAATCTTGATCGGCACCTTAATGAAATGGACGTTGTAGCTCTTCCGCCCGGCATTAGTCGGACAAAGGCTCCAATTCCCCTGCTCTCCAGGCTTGGCTTGATCGAGACTCTCCTCACCATTGTCGTCACGTCGAATCATCTCTAGCCAGGGCGCCCCGACGTGATTCGGAGAAAACATGACGCGCTTCCCGAAGTGTGGGGTGAGATGAGGCCAAGCTACCTTCCCCGTTAGAGGCTCGAACATAATCGGATGCCGCTTATCGGGATGGGTTGACTTGTATTTGGGATTGTCGACCGTGCTCTCTTTCTCGCTCATGGCTCGATTGCCATCCCAAACCCAATCCAACACAGTGGCATCGTACGAAAGAATCTGGCCCTTCTCATCATCCTTATGACCGGGCTTGCCCGGCGTCGGCAACTGCATGGCCACCCAATCCTTGATCGTGATCGTCGCTGGGCGCCCCTTCCAATTGCTCTTGCCCTTGTCGATGATCTTGAATTGCGTTCCGAACCAATCGACTGTCTGGCCAACCAGCTTATCGGACGAGATCGGCTCCTTAATACGACCTTTCCGATCCGGCAACTCTCGAAGGTCGGGCATCACGTCATTCCGCATAACTCCCTGCTGGAGCGTGTTGTAGACACGCCAGTACCCCCACATACCGGAGACATAATGATGTGCGACGTGACAATGGAAGAGGAAGTCGCCGGCCAACTGTTGGCAGAGACCCGAGCCACACTCCGTCTCCAAGTCCAAAGCCTCGGAGGGGCCGATGACTTCTACGTCCACCCGATCCGTCTTGTGACGAATGACCGGATACTTAACCGGTCCGTTTACCGCCGTGGCCCAAAGATTCATATCGTCGATCGCTCTCGGGCTCCGAGGCCATCTGATCGTCCCCCCATGAGGATGATGGCTATGGAAGACTTCGGAACCACCATGCACGAGACGGAACTTCGCTGGGTCTCCGATATATGATCGGGGAATCGTCGGTGAGGCATCACCAAATGAGTACGAGCTATAGCCCATCGACTCATCCTCAAACCCGAAATATTCATGCTGTAGATGCATGTTGTTAATTCCGAACGGCTCACTCCGATAGTTGATCGCGCGGCCTCCGGGACGATACGTATCGGTCAGTGGATCACGTTGTGGCAAGAAATCGCCCTTTTTATTGAGGGGACGGAATGCTTCGTCACCGACCTCATGGTAATAGAGCACAAACTCTCGAAAATCCGGACCAGTCCCATTCTTGATCATGACTTGCCACCCACTGGTGGCTGGAGTGGGATCACCTGTTCCGAGCGGCTCCCAGTACGTTGAGCCGCGAGGCTCTACGACAAAAGAACCGAACATTCCCATCACCGTTAGCTCTCGATCGTTACTGTATGTATGGAACTGGCGAACTCCTTCTTGAGTGTTCGGCTGGATGTACCACTCCAATTCCACAGACTTGTCTTTGGCGGCGATCGCATCCGAATTTGTGGTCGTCGCCGCAGCACCCGTCGCACTTACTACCATTGACGATCCGCTGATGTGCAAGCTGACGTCTTCTCCACCTTCCAATTTGTTGTTCAACTTGATTTTGAGACAGTCCCCTTGGTTGGCACGAATCGTCAGCGGCTGAATCCATTGCGCTTGGACGCCTGGAATTACTGCCCCAGGATCGAAACCCTCTTTTTCACGCGCTTCCCTATTGGTGGTCTCCTCGGCCCGAACCTTGTCGATGTCTTCATCCAGCACATACATATATCCCGGATAAAAATCGAGCCACTGGTTAAGAGTGATTTCGACGTTGATCGCGGAGACATTGTACCGTTTGACCGGAGCCGTTGCTGGGCACATGCCGCCCCCTCCGGTCATAGCGACTGGCTCGACACGAGGATCGGACATAAGTAACAAATCCTGCCCTCCGGCCCCATATTGGTGCATCATGGACGAGGTGTTGTACATGCCGGTATTTACCGCCTGTACCTGAGGATCCTTGGACATGTGTTCCATGATGCGCTGGTGCTGCTGCTCAACCATCGCAGACCGATCGGCTCTTCCAGACATCGCGTCCTCGACGATTGTCTGGCCCTTGAGCTGTTCCGCCCAAGCCGGCAGCTGATGATTCATTGCAACGTGAGAGGGGCTCTCCGCAGTCACCAGTGCGGGCATCGCCATCAGGGCGATACCCGCGAGTCCGCATAGGGCTCTGGTTGATGGGAAATAGAAACGACGCATGGACCGACCTCCTTGCTTAATAAGTAGAAGAGAGGGTAAGACAGCTACTCAGTCCGCCCTATCTTCTACCCTAAATAAAAAATGAGAGATCCCGACAGTACGAATTACATAATTACGCGAGTTCTTTGGTTAGAGAGTTCTTGAGTGAAAGACGCGTTCATTTTCAAAAAGAGTAGGACTGCAAGATACTTAACTTCACATTAAGTGTCAAGGCTTTGCCTGCCTGCGTCGCGTGTCACCCGTTGCTATCGTCCAACGGGTGACTTCCGGTTAGCGGTGCTCTGTAGATCCATTTCCAAAACCACAGGACTCTCAGGCTTCCTGCGGTCAGTGTACGCCGGCATCCGATCCACCATTAACTTAGTCACCGGGACTGCCACGATAAACGGTGCCTTATCCCAGAAATTAGAGTAGAGCGAGATCCGCACGTTTTTTGGTCGTTCGACGGGAGTGATCTCTGAGAGCAGCTCCTTTCCCACAAATCCCACAAGCACCCCACTGCCATCGGAGAGTTTATGAATTTCGTAGTTATTTGTGGCCGAAGCCACCCGCTCCAGCACAAGGTCCGGGCTTTGTGTAACGAGCGCCAGCCCAAGGCGGCTCGGCGTGATGAAACCATAGCTGCCCATCGGTGCCTCTGAAAAACGATCTGTGCTTGCCTTGAGCTCGGTCACGCCGTTCTTCACTCTCATCAGACGCCGCAGTTCTGCCTCACTCCCGGTGATCTCGATCGCCACCGCCGCAGGCGCAGCCTTTTCCATGGGCAACGTCTCCATCGTTGCTGCTGAAGCCGTTTCGATTAGATGCGGGCAGAAGCTCACGCCGAGGAAGGCAAGCGGCAAGACGGCCAGGAAATAGCTGCTTGATCTGATGCGAATGATGTATGAAGTCATGTTGGTAATAGGTATGGACTCTCCGGATGAACTGTCCCAATGAAGCTGAATTCTAGAAAAGCCTACTGAGAAAAAGCAAACTGCCGTCCGAGGAGTGACCAGAAGCCCCGCCGACTCGAATTCCTTCCTTGAGTCCTGAATTCATCGTGTGCCATCAATCATTCGGAGCGGAGCATAACTTTGCGCACGGTATCGTTCTGGTCGGCAGCCGACGCATGATTGTCCGTACCGTCTCCCGGTTTCGCGCATCGAAAGCCTGTCAAGTAGCTCTTGCGATAAGGTGGTCCGGCATTGCGACCGGCAGACCGGGCGACCTCCGGATCCTCATTCCACGAACCGCCGCGAAAGACCTTCAGCTCCCCCGTCCTTGGCCCCTCCGGATTCACCTTGCTGCCATGCCGATAGTACTCGGGATCGAACCAGTCCGACACCCACTCGCTGACGTTTCCCGCCATTTGGTAGGCACCGTAAGGACTGGTGCCCTTGTCATAGCGATTGATGTTGGCCAGCGGGGGATACTTGAATCCGCGCTTCGATCCAGCGTGCGCGATATTGCTCTTGACCCAACCAGCCGGCTCGTCGCCCCACGGGAAGATCCGCCCGTCCACCCCGCGCGCCGCCTTTTCCCATTCGGCTTCTGTCGGCAAACGCTTTCCGGCCCATCTGCAGTAGGCATCAGCCTCTTGCCAGCTGACGTTGATCACCGGATGGAGGGCGTTTTTTTCGGGAAACGGATTATCCCGCCAAAATTTCGGCCACTCCATTCCCATCCCAAGCACGAACCGCAGATACTCAACATTCGATACTTCGTAACGGTCGATTCGAAAGGCATCGACGTAAATCCGACGTTGCGGCAGCTCTTGTGGACCGGCGGCACGATCCTTGTGCGGATCGCTTCCCATGAGGAACTCTCCGGCAGGCACCGGAACCATCCCGGAGGGGACCTCCATCAGCGCCAGCCGTTCGGGCGCATCGAGTGGGGTCCAGAGCGGGGGCTGTTTCGACGATTCGTGATCCGCCAAAGCCGGTGCGACACAGGCCATTATCACCGTGCTCACCTGAACAAGCGACCAGGCAGCGCGCGTTCTCCACCCACTCATCGTCATGTCACCTCGACCACTCGATGGTCCGCTGAATCAAGAGAGACAAAGGGGGGAGCCACCTCCCACAGGTGGCTCCCCCCTCGGTCTGACGCCATGTCCGAGCCGTCTATTTCATGGCGGTCGGTAGAGGCTGGGACTGCGGTCTCACCTCCACCCGCTTGGCTCCCATACCAACGGCACCGAGCGGTTGTATTCGAGTATCGCCGACAGGCAACACTCGGAGATAGCCCCACTGTCCTGACTGAGTGTAAGGCAGCCGTTGATTCGACCAGATGAAGTCTCCAACTTGACGATAGGGACCTCCCGCCCCGCCACGTAGGAAGACGTCCAGAACCTCAGAACCCGCATACTCGACCACGCTGATCATATCGGCTCCCGGCATATAGGGCTCGATCGGCCACTCGTGGCCTTCGACACCAAACATTCCGTTCTGCTCGCTGTTGGCGCCGATCAAGTGGATCCTGATCGGATCACCGGCATGGGCTTCGATGAGTGGGGTCACCGGATCTTCCGGCTTGTCCACGACGCAGGGCTGGAAGATCTTGCCTAGTGAACAGCCTTGATCCTCGCGGAACTTGTACGGCTCGGCGCGGTAGTTGACCGCTGTCAAGCCCGCCACATTCTGCACGTAGGGCATGAACGCCGTACCGATGATGTTGTCCTCGTCCTGGAAGAAGAGGGCCACATCACGGTAGTTACGTTTGCCTACGTTCTCAGGTAGGCTCGTGTTCACAATGACGTCCGCGCGCCACGAGTTCTTCTGCGAAAGATCCGCGCCGGTCACGGGGTCCCGGTACTGAGATCCTCTTGGACCGACAACGATCGCTCCATACAATCCATTCCGTGGATTGACGACGATGTTTCCGCCATCCCAGACCAAGGAGGTCGTCTCCTTGTTCAACGGATGTGCATAGTAGGTGTACTGACGGTTCTCACCTGGGCCGATGGTCTGGTCCCCACCATTGTTGCCGACGTTCAAGCCTTGACTGTCTTTCGGATCGAAGGCCAGGCCTGGCGCAAAAAATGAGGCTCGGCTCGCCTTCATTCTATTCGTCAAGTTCACCTTGATGCAGTCGCCCAAATTGACCCGTAACGTCAGCGGATGCGGTGTCGTGCCGCCGGAGACCGTCGTGGCTTCCTCCTCGAGTGCGAAGATTTTACCTTCCGGCATGGTCATTTCGATTTTGCGCTCGAAGTCCACCTCGATGACCTCCGGTGCTTTCGGGTTGAGTTTCATGGGCCGATCTACCGCCACCACATTGAAGCTCTTCACCGGTGCTTCCGCCGGGCAAACGGAACCCGGTGTGGCCGGAATGCTGAGTGGATTAGTTCCCTTCGGCAGTGGCATCAGGTCAGGCACTTGCTTTCCGAGCACTCGCACGATACCCCAGCCACCTTCGGCAAAATGCGACGTACGGCCGTTGAAGTGAATATAATCGCCCGGCATACCCTGGAACCCGCCGGCCTTTGTCACTAAATCATACCGCTCAGCAATCCCGACGTGAATCGAGTTCTTCCGGTTGGCGTCCGCCGCATACCGTTCGGTAAGGAACGTATGACCGGAAATCGTCCAGACGTGGGACTCATTCATGAGCTGATGCAACAGGCGGAACACCATCGTGTCGCCTGTGTACGCCCGCAACAGAGGCGTATCCGGATCACCGTGAATCGCGCTGCTGAACAATTTCGAAGTGTCCGGATCATTCGCTAAGCGCTGCGCAAACGGTTCCGCACGGAAGTTAAACCCGCTGCCGGTCGTATGCGTACCGCCATTGATATACTTGTTCGGTGCGTTCAGGATTTTTTCAGGCATCTGGAACGACACGGTTTTTCCTGCTTCCAGTGCGACCTCAACCGGTTGTCCGGGCGGATTCCCCGCCTCGATCACGTTGACGGTATGCGGCACCGTATCGTGGATCGAGACCATCAGTTCACGGAAGCTGCCGCTCACACCAGCCCCGATCGGCTCGTTGCTGTGGATATCGGCAACAGGGCCGCTGTAGACCAGCTTGCCGTTTTTCGGATCGTGATACGTAGACCCATAGGGCTCCACGATCGTGACGCCGAATCCTCCGTGAGGCCAAGTCGTCGCCCCGAAGGCATGGTCATGCCAGAACACGGTCCCCATATCGACATCGACCCACCACCGATACCGGACGAATTCCGGTGAGACCAGGTCATTCACCTGATGAGTATGCCTCAGTGGTTTGAAGAACGTGATCTGATCGCCCTTGATCTCCTTGATCCGAGCGACTTCCTGACAGCTTTTGTCCCGAGGGAGCGACGCCGTGGGATCGTTGCCTTTCTCCAAACAATCCATGCCCACCATGACTTCGGTGTTCACATGAAACTTCGTGGCACCAGGAGCCATTTGAATTTTGATCGAGGTGGCACCGGCCTTCGCCCTGCTGACCAACTTGGCGACCATCGGAGCCGGCAGCCCGTGCTTGGTCTTCTTCCCCCACATGGTGAAGGGCCGGACCGACATTTCATATTCAAATCCCGAGATCACACCATCCGAGTTTCCGGTATCGAACTGGAAAAAGTGCGGGTGAATATTGATCTTGGACGACTGGAAATTCGTGTAATCGTCATCATCCCACTCGCTCGTGAGGATTACGTCGACGCAGTCATACACGTTGGCGCGGATGACCGCCGGCAATTTGAGATCGTCATTCGCCCTGGTCAACTGTTCTTCCTCGTGCAGCACATAGATCAGCCCGTCCTTGTCGACGATGGGAGGCTCGTTTCCTTGTTTCTTCGCAAGGGTAATCGGCAGACGAATAAAGTGAATGTTGTAATGCTTGCGGTTCGCATTCTCCGGGCAAAGGCTCCAGCGGCCCTGCTCACCAGGCATGGCCGGCTCTGACGTTCGCTCACCCTTCGCATCTTGATGAATCGGTTCCAGCCAAGGGGCGCCGTTGTGATTGGCAGAGAACGGGACCCGTTTTCCGAAATGCGGTTTGAACAGCGGCCACGCCATTTTTCCTGTGGTTGGGTCGAAAAGGATCGCCGGTCTCGTGCCGTCGTCCCATTTGGCCGCCCAGGCATACTTCGGATTCTGAGCCGTGCTTTCCCGTTCACCCCGAGCGATGTTGCCATCCCACTTCCAATCCCACACGGTCGCGTCATAGGCGAGGATTTGCCCCTTTTCGTCATCAGTGTGGCCAGGTTTGCCCTGCGCCGGCACGAACATTTCCACCCAATCGTGAATGTTCACGATCGCCGGATCGGACTTCCAGTTGGTCCGCTGGCTTCTGTCAACGATCTTAAACGTCTTCCCAAACCAATCGACTGTCGTGCCAATCAGTTTGTCGGACGAAACGCCGAGTTTCATCCGACCTGCCCGATCCGGCAACTCCCGCAAGTCCGGCATGCTGTCCGTATGGCTAGCCCCGTCTTGGAGAGTGTTGTAGAACCGGCCATAGCCCCACATCCCGGCCACATAGTGGTGGGCGACGTGACAGTGATACAGAAACTCGCCCGCCAGATGTTGACAGCCGCCGCCGCCGCATTCCGGTTCGAGATCCAACGCTTCGGACGGACCGATGACTTCGACATCCACACGGTCGGACTTGGTCCGAACGACCGGATATTTCACCGGTCCGTCTTGACCCATCGCCCACAGGTTGTTGGGCTCGGTGCCTGGGCTTCGTTGCCAGCGGATCGATCCGCTGTGCGGATGATGAGAATGGAACACTTCGGACCCGCCATGGACCAGCCGCCACTTGACCGGGTCGCCTAGATAGCCTCTGGCGATGGTGGTCGGTGTATCTCCGAACGTGTACGAACTGTACGCCAACGATTCGTCTTCAAACCCGAAATACTCGTGTTGGAGGTGCATCTGGTCGATGCCGAACGGTTCACTGCGGTAATTGATCGCCCGCCCCCCGGGTCTGTAGGCATCCGTCAGCGGATCGCGCTGGGGTAGGAAGTCTCCCTTCTTGTTCAGAGGACGGAACGCTTCGTCGCCGATTTCATGATAAAACAACACGAATTCCCGAAAGTCTGGGCCGGATGCGTTATCGACATTCACCTGCCATCCGCTCCTTACCTCCGGAGCAGGTCCTCCGCTTCCAAGCGCATCAAGGTATCGGGCCCCCCGCGGCTCTACAATAAATGCGCCGAACAGGCCCAGGACTGTCAGTTCCCGATCATGGCTGTAGGAATGGAACTGCCGCACACCTTCCTGCATTTGCGGATGAATATACCATTCGAATTCCTGCACCTTGCCCGGCGCCA
Source organism: Nitrospira sp. (assembly GCA_024760525.1). Classification (NCBI taxonomy): domain Bacteria; kingdom Pseudomonadati; phylum Nitrospirota; class Nitrospiria; order Nitrospirales; family Nitrospiraceae; genus Nitrospira; species Nitrospira sp. The sequence goes on along the minus strand of CP060499.1, from coordinate 1,853,199 downwards.
CAATGGACTCGGGATTTGTCGTCGTGGCCGGCTTGCCGGTTGGACTGACGATCATGCTGGAGGCCTGGATGAACAAGCTGCCGTCCTCTCCTTCCATTTGATTGCGCAGCGTCATCTTGACGCAATCGCCCTGATTCGCCCTAAGAACCAAAGGCTGGATGATGTCTCCCTGTAGGCCGGTGGTAACGGCTCCGGGATCGAACCCGTCCTTTTCGCGGGCTTCTCGGTTCTTCGCCTCCTCGGCGCGAGCGTTCTCGACATCGTCGGTCAATACGTACATATAGCCCGGGTAAAAATCGAGCCAGCGATTGAGTGTGATCTCGATATTGATCATCGAGACATCGAACTGCTTGGTCGGTACCCCGGCAGGGCATCTACCTCCCGATGTCATCACAGGCTCCCCCTTGCCTGGATCCGTCATGAGAAGGAAGCTGCTGCCGTCCTGCCCCATGTATTGGTGCATCATCGACATATTGTTGAACGCGCCGGATGTCTGCTGGGCCTGCGCATCCCTTTGAGCCTGCTGCCCAAGCTTTTCCATCAGGCGATGGTGCTGCATCTCCATCTTTGGGGGATTGTCTGCGCGTCCCTCGATGGCGTTTTCCAGCACCGTCTGACCTATTAGCTGCTGGGTCCACCCCGGCATCGCCACTTGCGTCGCGTGGAGCGCATGGACAGATTGATGAGGTTCCGCGGCAACCAGAGGCGCCCCCATCCCGCTCCCCGTCAACAGAATAGCCTGTAGCACCGTCCACAGCCTGCTCCGTCGCCGGCGATGTAGTCTAAATTGTGATCTCATGTCTCGGCCTCCTCCTCTAAAGTCTTCCGCCCTTCAGGCGTTAGTCGAATCGCGTTCGTTGCTGATTGCTAAAGAGTCAGCTTTTCTAATCGCATTCGGATGAGAACCAGCCTCCAAACAACTCCAGACCTCGATTCTCTGGAGGTTAAGAGCTGGTGAAGGGTTCCCTCTTGCGAAGGATATGGGTCATCCGGAGGCCGATCCAAAATCACCCAAACCTTCACCAGCGACCCACTACTAGGGCAATCGCCATGCCGCGCAGTTCGGAACTTGGCATCTAAAACGTTGCGAAATATGACAATGACTTACTGCGGTTACCCACCGAATCATCTGTCATGGGCGTGAGGAATTTTTCTACAGCAAGAGGCGAGGACTACCCCTGTTCTTGTTCGATGCAAGATAATCAGTTGGTTGCATCGTCCAAGAATTTGGACACCATTCCTCGGCAAACTGGGGGATAAAGGGTCAATGCCCGTGAAATGGCCGATTCAGGCCATTACGAATCGGCTCCGAACATCGTTCCAGTGCGGTAGGTGTTTATGCGCTTCCAGTTGGACTTGGCCCTCATCACTAAATAGATGTCTCCCGTTCGGCAACCGCCGAATGATCAGCGGTCCGGGTGCGTGCCAGCCGTCCTGTTATCAGGCTCTTATGCTTGACTGGGCAAGTCGCACATTAGGATGCGCACCCTTCCGTTCAACTCCCGCATCGCATCGTTACACCATGAACATGGAAACTAGCGATTCCTGTGCAAGTCCAGACACTGTACATCTGTGCCGAGAACCACGATCTGAAAAAACCCGCACGGACAGTCTCAAGGTCGAATCCATGGCACCTCACTGAGCTCACTCTGCGTCATCCAGCACCCGAGCTATTCCTAGTACCGAATGCCGGCGAGGGGTGACACCATGCTTTTATCTGGATGCCGATGAATGACTAAGCTTTACGCATCACATGTTACAGAAGGGCGCTAGACAACTCGTTGGTCCCTTGAAGGGAGGATTAATAGTGACTAACCCGAACTTCATATCCTGGTCCGTAACGGGACATTCCCCCGTGTGCTCGTCCAGCCATCGATACTCCATACCCATTCTGTTCACGCTCACACTGTGTATGTTCCTGACAGGCTGGGGATGTACATTCACCGGTAATAGTCCTACCAGAGATGCCGATGACAAGAGGGCTCTGGCAAAGCCGGAATCGCAGCAAGAAACCGCCTTGCGAGGCTTGCCTCAGATGCTTCCAGGAGATCGCATAGTGATCGGCACCGTCAAGACCATCCTCAGCGAGCAGATCAAGGTTGATGATCACGAATCGCTTCAGCCACGCTATCTCCCCCTATCAATCGCAAGAGAGAAGGGAATGGAGTTAAAGCCAGGGGATCGTGTCAGGATGGTCTTTAATGAGCAACATGTTCTTGTTGATTTTCATCCCTTGGGACATAGGACCGACCATCATTCGATTATCATGGGGAGGATTATGCAAGAGGTACAGGCCGGTCAGGACGATGTTGTGGTCAAAACGGAGGACGGCCGAACAAAAAGCTATCTGTTTCGCCCGCTGATTCGTAGCAAGATGTCATCCGTTCCGACTAACGTTCTCGCCGTGTTTCTCGTGGACGAGACCGATCACATTGTAGATGTGACGTTTGGAGATTTTGCGGCGTTAAAGAAAATTAAGATGGCGTACCGGCAGATGGCCACCACCCAGTAGCCGTGTCCACCGTCGAACGGGCGACCACCTGAGCAAATCACACGCTGTATCTGTTCTGAGAACTGGGATGGAATTCCCGTATCCGATGATTGAAATATCAGTCCAGAGATCTTCGGGTACCGGCAGCGAGTGGCGTGGTACCCAAAGCAGCTGTCGCACTATCCAGATGGACGATTGCTCTCGAGATCAGGATTGATATCTGTGATCGGCCTTGTGCATCCCCTCTGCTGACAAGGATCGGTCGCCCCACCTGAACAGCTGGCTCCAAAAGTCGAGCCAAAAGTCGGAATGGTAGGAGGGCACTCGTCGAACCGCTACCTGGAGTCAACTGTCACCGTAATTCAGCCGTATCGGTTCCCTTCCCCTGTTGTGCAACGTGGGCGAGTTCGTGTGCCAGCAGACGTTTTCCGCCGTCACTATCCGGGTTATATTCCCCAAAACCGAAGACAATGTTGTTCCCAAGTGTATAGGCGCGGGCCTGTATCGACTCAGCCGATTGGTCTGCCAGCGGGTCGGAATGGACTCGCACATGCGAAAGATCGGAGCCAAAACGCGGTTCGAAGAAGGCGCGTGTGGCGGAGTCCAGCTGCTGACCCGACGAGTTCAACACGTCGTGCAGCATCGACGGTTCGGTCCGAGGAGCCATTGGGCCAGACAAGGCCGCTCGCTGTGCAACAAGAGGCGGTCCAGACGAACCGCCCGGCTTCGCGCTCTGGCATTTTTTGACCGTCAGCACCAACTCCCCCTCCGGACAGGAGTATTCGTAGAAACACAACGGTGTGGCCGGTGGGGGATGTTCCGTCGTGAACGGTCCTGGGCCGGTACCAACGACGATATCCGTTTCTCGCACGATCACGCGGAGCACCAGTCCATCGCTGAAATGCACGTAACAGCCATAGTTGCCGTTGGCAATCGGCGGCTCGCATTGGATCCGCTCCACGGCAGCTTGTGACGGAGGCGTGAGATGATTGCGCGCATAAAACTCCCCCGCTCGCTTGCTGATGCTCTCTGGATCGCCACGCCAACTCGGACAACGGCTCCCTTCCTCTTTGGGCTGCTCGCCGTCGGCCTCCGTCCGCTGGAGTACCGGCATAGCCGTGGATTCTCCAGCTGGTCCTGTCGGGGCTTCCAAACTGTCATCCGGCATCCGCATGATTCGATCCGCAACCTGATCGGCTTCGATCTCGGCCGGGTCGTCGGGCTGGGAGATTGTGAGATGATCGGATTTCGCCTGGCAGGTCGGACACCCACCGCCGCAAGGACAGGAGGCTGTGCGTTGAATGATCGGCTTAGAAAGTGTGGTCTCCCAAAATGAGACATCCCGGTTGCTCTGCATCAGACGAGGACGACTGACTAGATCACTGGTTTGGGTTGTTCTTCGCGCTTGAGTGAACATAGTTGATCCTTACCGTTATGGCCCGCCCCTCACCGGCTAGAGGGAAACTGCGTGAAATCCGGCGCAAAGGTGATCGACGCATCCGGAATAAGTAAATGTTCCATCCCTGCCTCACGCGTCGGATCGTAGGCATAATTGACACCGGCCGACACATCAGATCATTGCCAGCGATACCGATCTCCCCAACCGCTGGACCGCGTTATCGTTACCGAACGTGTTGGCGAAACGCTTCGTCACACATTTCAAAGAACAACTATCACGGCGGCGCATCGGCGTCCTGATGCTGCCGCAATGTGCGGCCTGTCAGCGACGGATGCGCCTCTTCCTGAATGAACCGTATTAAATTGACTATGCCTTCCACGTCCGCCACAGGCACCGCCGAACGATAGCGGAGAACGAGAATGGAAGCGAGCGAATCCTCCTGAACATCGACTCCGGACGCAAGCCATGCGGGGCACACGAAAATCGTATCTCCGCTGCGCCGTGCCACGGTTGAGGAAAGACCCGTGGCCGTGACTCTGTTCGAGCGGCTATAGATCAATGCTCCGGCGCGCGCCTCGGCATCCGATGCGGACCGACATGTCACCGGGAGATAATAGTTCAGCGAGCCCGCAAGATGACTCAGGTGGGTAAGCACCACTCTCGACCGTGCTTCATCCGCGGCTGGAAAGCCGCGGCGGACGACCTCGATAATGCCTTGCGGCAAAAGTTGTCCTCGAAACTGACTTAACGTCTGTTCTCCCCACATCGCGCCGAGCCTTATGCGATAGGTTGCACGAGCGATCGCAGCTTCCACCGGAGCGGGATCGGCGCAACCGGTGATCTGATCATTCGGCGCAGTCGCACGCTGAACCTGAACTCCGAGCAGTTCGTCGACATAGAACGCATACGACTCTGCGTTGTCGAGCGCCTCTTCCGTCGTCAGGTGTGCGTAAATTCGTTCGCCCGGATAGGAACGGTCGCGCGGAGTAGTGGACATTGCCGTCAGCGGCGCGCGCGCGCCGAGACTCGGGATCGTCGCATGCGCGCTTTCGTGTATCACCGTGCTGACGTCGTCCTCATCGCCGATGGTGACGCTGCGACAGAAATAGAAGTGATTCGGCTCGGCATGGGCCGCGGTCATCGACAGGCCGCCGCCGATGCTTCCGATCGTGCATGACGGATCCTGCGGATTGCGGGCGTGAACCACCAGCGAGCCTTGCCCGCGAAGTTCACGGGCCATTCGAGCCAGACGATCGGCCAGCAAAGCGGCATAACCAGGATCGCGGGTGGCGAAGTGCGCCTGCAACGCAGTACCGACGGCGGCCTGTGCGATCGGGTCGGCGACAAATTCACGCGTCCGTGCCTCAGCTCGCGTGAGACGCGAGACGGCTTGCGAGATCGCCCAATCGTATCCGTCCAGTTGATCGAAAATCGGCTGAATGGTTGTCGTGAGGGCGGCGGCGGATTGCGCGCCGACGTCGCCCGAGACCGGATCACGTACGAGCCGGTAACTGGCGTTGAGTAATGCCAGTCGGAGCCGTCGGGCGCCGTCCCCGGCAAGATTGAACAGATGCAGGTTCGCAGCCAGATTCGAGAATTCCGTCGTTGCCTGTTGATGACGTCTGGCTGAAATGTCCTGCTCCGTCTGCGTGAATGTGTCGCGGATTCCAGCCGCGAGTGGTGCGGCGGGATTTGCGTCGAACCACCGCATGCGGTTGCGACCATAGCCCCTTTCCTGCGCATCGTGGACGTCGGGCGCGAGATTCGCGCTGTTGACCCGCGCTTCCTCGATCGCCAGCCCCAATTGCTCCATGGCGCGCGCATAGGCTTCACCCAGACGAGTTTGCTCGGGACTTTCCGACGGAAAGTTCACGTCCGGATTGTCGCTTTTTTGCGCCTCAAACACGGAGATGGCGTTATTGAGGAGCCGCTCCAACACATCCTGGTTCAGCAGTCGATGAAATGCCCGTGGCCCTGCCGCGCTGCCCGGAGTCGTCGCAAGCGCGACGGCAGCCGATTGACGCATGACTTCGACCTGACGAGCCATACCCACAAGCCAGTCCGCTGCCGCTTCGACCAACTCTCTTCGGGTTGGCGCCGGAACCGGAACAGATGAAGGTTGACGGGCAATCACAGATTGAGTCTGTCCTTGGATCGTCCGATTGTCTGCATGGAAAACTCTGGGATTTTGCTGCACGGTATGGACGAGCTCATGCGCTATCAATTGTTTACCTGATTCTGATTCCGGTTTGTATTCGCCGCGTCCAAAAACGATGTTGCGCCCGAGCGTATAGGCGCGCGCATTGATCGACCGAGCCGATTGTCCGGCAATGGAATCCGTATGAATACGAACATGGTTGAGATCCAGACCGAAGCGTGGCTCGAAAAATCGGCGTGTCGTGAAATCCAACGGCTGCCCGCCGGACCGTAGGACATTCTCGATCGATGGTGAAATATCGCCGGGCGGCGGTTCGGCCATGGCAGAGGCAAAGGCTTCCTTGCGCATGACCGGCTCAGACATCTCTTCCTGTTCCTCAGTTGCACACGCGTCGCATTTTCGATGGATGATATGACCGGAATGCTTCTCTTTTTCAGGAGGCTGCACAGCCCCAACCGGCATCCGCATGACTCGATCCGCAATTCGATCCGCTTCGATCTCGGCCGGATCGTTGGGTTGGGAGATTTTGAGATCAGTGGATTTGGCTTGGCAGGCCGGACACCCGCCGCCGCAGGAGCATGAAGATTTTCTCAGAATGGCAGAATCTCTAAAAGAGCTGTCGGCAAGATATGGATTCGAATTTTTCCCAGCCTCCGGCAGATGCTGCGCTCTGATCTCTACATGATTTTTGGCTGCTGTTTGTATGGCTCTTACCGTCATTCTAAAAAACCTAAAACATCATCGTGGCGCGGAGCCCGGCGGTAAAGAATGGGAGCAAGTTTTCGTCTTTAACAAACGCTTGGAGGTTGTGCAGCCCCGATGGGCGGATGGCGCCGCCGCCTACCTCTGCGTTAAGCGACAGGTTAGGAAACACCGCGGACGGAGAGAATTTATACCCCAAATTCACCCCACCATAGCCATAACCGCCCGGCAGATAAGACGTCGAGGCATCCTTTGAAGATTTGTCGCCTACAAATGCCGCGCCTCCTTCGGCAAATCCACCTACGTTAAATCCGCCTGCTCCCGGAGTCCACATTTTTTCAATGCCGACCCTGGCACCTATTAAAAACGCAAGTCGTTTGTCGCCTTCGAGTTGCCCCATAAATGTACCGTGCGCGCCGACAAAGAGCTCCCAATCACGGGCGTTTGTCAGCGGTATCCCGATATCAAGGCCGTAATTCAGGAATGCGCCGTGTGACCCGCCGATATTCGCGTATCCGCCTGTCGGGTATAAAAATATAACCGGAGCCCGGAAATTGATGCCTGTGAAAACGCTTCTCTCTTTTATATCAAAGCTGCAATTGGGAAATTTGCGTCCGAGCCATGCAGGAATATGCGAAAAATGACGAGCATGCATCATCGCATTTGCGCTGGACGGCCAATGGCTGTGTTCCATTATCGAAAAATCGCCCGGATTGGCTTTGTCTTCGGGACGAGGGTCCTTTCGTTTAGCGCGATCGCCTTCCTGATATTCATCAGCGGCTCCAAGCACAATGTGCCCGGCCTCGTGCCAGAGCGTAGATTCGGAGGTTCCAACTTCGAAGTGCCCTGCGTCTTCGCGGTCGGTGCTTTTGACTATCTCGACTGAATCCGCAAAAGGCCCGGTGCCTTCCTTAGCCACGATTTTGACCGAAACCGTCTTTCCGGCGCAAACCGTGCATTTTTCGCCGCTGCCAACTGTGATCTCAACCCAGCCGTTTAATTTGTCATTAGCAACTTTGAAAAACCGCTCCTTTTCTTTCTTTAGTTCGTCATCTGTGACGACATTTTTAGGGTCTGCAGACTTGGTAATGTTCACTTCAACCGTAGAAGCTACGGTACAGTTTTTCTTGTCGAATTCGAGTAGTGAAGGTTTGGGAGCAGCAAATTTTTCGTCACCGGTGCGCTGAACGTATTCGCTCACAATATTTCCTTCTTCCTTGTAAGTGGACTTTCCGGCCGCATCCTTGGCATCGGTTCCTATCTGTCCCGGCCACGGCACAAAACTGCGGTGGACAATGCCGGGCGCGGTACCATTCTGTTGCTGGACAACGTGGGCCAACTCGTGGGCGATCAGTCGTCGGCCTTCATGCGAAACCAGGTCATAGCTGCCTGCGGCAAACCCTATACTGTCGCCAAGCGTATATGCGTGGGCGCTTATATTTTGAGCCGTGTTATTGCTTTCGTTTCCGGTGTGGATGCGGACATCGCCCAGATCGCGCCCAAACCGAGGTTCAAAAAACTCTCGCGTTTCGGCATCAAGCGGGTGCCCGGAAGAACCGAAAATGCCCGAAGAAGGCGGGACACTGTTTGAGCCCGGTTTCGCTCGTCGGTGAAACGTCTTTGATTCCCTGCCCTCATGAGCCACCGCCCCACTTCCACCATCCGGCATCCGCATTACGTTATCGGCGATGCGATCGGCTTCGATCTCGGCGGGATCGTTGGGCTGGGAAACCTTCAGATCGCTGGATTGCGTCTGACAAGCCGGGCATCTGCCCCCGCAGGAGCACGAAGCTTTTCGAAGTACAGTCGCCCCCGGTGGCAGTGTGCTTGTCGGCAAAGCGCCGCCATCCGGTGTCACGGCAGTCCGAGGGTGAGTCGACACGTCAGGTATCGAGGTTGTTGCTCTCACGTTCATTTCGGTTAGTCCGCTTCACCTTTCCTGGTGCGGAATTCGGCGTTCCATCACGACCCCGGATGCATCTCGTTCCAGCGTGCGGCTTCAGAAGATCGCGTCGGGCTATCCGGGCTAACGGATATATGCATACGCCGGATAGCGCGCGACGAGCGCACTTTTCAGCGCTCCGGGCAGAACGCTCACCTTGCCCGTTGACTTGATCGTTCGCGTCGTCTTGCGCTTATTCAAGTTTTTTGGATCCGAAAAGGTCCAGACGATTTCGATCTCGACGTGGTAGATCGCCGAGTAGTCACGAATCAAATAGATGTCGAAATGCGCGCGGGACGTGACATTCGTGTGCCCTGCATCGAAGAGGTCCTTTATGTCGCCCTCGCGTGGGGCCGGCGCGTCGTAGATCGACACTGAGGTCGCGTCGCGCCATGCGTCGCTCTTATCGTCGAAAAATGGAGTTGACGCACTGTAGCTGTCCACGGCCCAGTTGGGCGAAGCTGTCGTCGTCGTTAACTTGTACTTATTCTTCCCGCCGCCGGCGGTGATCTCTTTATCGAGGGAGGTGCGCTTTCCGCCGCCCTTCGGATCATAGCTGATCTCACGTTCGATGAACTGCACCCACCGGCTATGTGCTGAGAGAGCTCCGCTGTAGCCGACACCAAACCCATATTGCCCCGTCGTTCCGGACGTGGTCTTCCACGGCACTTCGGTCTCTGCCTTGATCGTCCCCCCTGCAACGGGTGGCGGGGGCGTCGCCGGCGCTTTGCCCGGGCCGGGCTGGGCCTTGAATGTGGTCGGCGCGTGGACGGCAGCCGGGCCTGGCGCATTGAGCAGATAGAGCGAGTATGCGAGGTCCGCACCTGTCAGCTTCGCGGTGAGGTCAGCCTCGAGCGTATTGGTGAACAGCGTTGCATACGTCGTCTTCAGTGTGCTGGATTTTGTCGAGTCGTACGCCAGCGGAAGCAAGGCGGCATAGATGGCCTCGGCGTCGATCGTCTTGCCGGCGAGCGCCGTATTGATCGTCTTCGCAACTGTCTCGAACTCCGTGGCCGTAACCGGCGCTTTCGTAGAAACTGCGAGACCGCCTTTCACCCCAAGCAGTGTCTTGGCGAGGGCGAGACCCGGCCCCTTTAGTTGCGAGCCAAGATCGGCGACGAGGTCTGTCATATGCCTCGTCTTATACGCAGACTTGAGCGACGTGATGGCCGTCGCGTCCCGTTCGAGTTTTTGCAGTGCAACGTAGATGAGTTCCTCGTCCGTTGGAACACTGGCGATGGCATCGTGAAGCGAGTCGGCGAGTGTGTCCACATCGGCGGGTGTGAGCGCGACGCGCGCGATCACGGGCGGCTTACCAGAGGCCGCCTGGCCGCTCTGCTGGGCGACATGCGCAAGCTCGTGGGCGATCAGATACCGGCCGCTTTCCGAGTGCGGGGCGTACTCGCTGTTACCGAAAACGATGTCGTTGCCGACCGTATAGGCGCGCGCATCGACCTTCCTCGCCGACTGCGAGGCGGCCAAGTAGGTGTGAACGCGAACTCCCGAAAGGTCGCGGCCCAAGCGCGGTTCAAAGAATCCGCGGGTCACCAGGTCGAGCGGCTGGCCGCCGGAGCCGATGACGCTGTGTACGTGATCGGGATTTGGCGATGGCATTTCGCCCGGGCCCGACAACGGTTTTCGCCGGATCGTTTCTTCTTCGTCCTCGCACGCATCGCATTTACGATGGGTCCCCTTTGTCGGATCGATGTGATTCGTCGTGTTCAGTGCTTCGGCTCCGGCTGGCATCTTCATCACACGATCGGCGATCGCATCCGCCTCGATCTCGGCTGCGTCGTTCGGTTGGGACACGCGCAGGTCGCCCGTACCGGAATGGCATGTCGTACATCCGGCAGTTTTCCTTTGCACTTCAGGTTCGCCGCGGTCTCCTTCAACTTGTCGCGGGACGCTTCGAATCGGAGTGCTCTGAGGATTGAAATAGTTATATAACCTGACGAAATCGACCTGCAGCATGAACCGAATGTCCTGCTCACCAGGATACAAATCTGGCAAGCCGGGAACCTGCTGCATGATCCTGGAACCCGCACCCGTATACGGATCCCTTTCTAAAAGCGGATACGGATCAACACCCTGACGGAAACCACCGGAGAACATCAAGCCATCATCGAACAGTCCCAAATTTACATTCAATGATGACAGTCCTACAGGCGAGGCGCCTGTCGGCGCTGTGGTATTCAGACGTCCGGCGGTCTCGATCGACAAGGTTGACAGCGGGCTATTTTCATCCAACGATTCGATTATTCCTGACACGTCCAAATCGAGATCGAATTCGAACCGTGTTTGCTCAGGGTCAAGGATCCTGTATGTAAAGGTCTTTATCGGAAATTGCGGAAGAAGGGCGCCCGGCGCCATACCGAGATTGAAATCGTTAAGGTGTCTCCGCATTGCTGGATTCGCCATCGCCAGTGCCCAGATGCCCAGATAATTCGCGCCCAGGAATAGAGGCACACCAACACTCAGCGGTGCGGGCAGTGCACGGAACCTGTCACCAAGCTCTTCGGTTAGTTTGGAAAAAGCAGGATTATTCTCATCGAGGTTTTCTGCGACGGTCGCAAGCCCTTCACCGATCGGTTCAGGTTCTTCTTCAGCTGCCTGCGTTCCACTGGCCGGCTGGCGTTGAATTTGCGGTTCTGATACGGACGAATTGAGAGTGATCGGACCGATTTTCTCAATCGGCACGCGCATCACACGATCGGCGATCGCATCGGCATCGATCTCGGCCGAATCATTCGGCTGCGAGACTTTGAAATTGCCCCCACCCGACTGGCACGACGGACATCCACCGCCGCAGGGACAAAAAGCCTTTCTCTGAATTTGGAACTGGTCATGTACAGGAATAGACGACACCGGCAGATACGCCAGCCGGTGATGTGCCGAGTCCAATCGATTTTTAAGCTTCCCCACGGGGCACAACGTCATCGATTGATCAATCCTATTGTAAAACTCATATGAGCAGTCCGGACTCTCCGGCTTCTTTGTCTATGGATTTGGGGCTGTCGTGGCATCAAACACTGCTTTTACCTGACGATCTTCCGGGCCGAGAGCACCCACTTCGCCGCAGGCATAGACTCCTGTTTCGACCTGAGTACATTCGGGTGCGACATCGACGATACGTCCGCGTCCAACCCCTTTATCGACGAGCACTTCCATAACGAGTTGCGCGCGACGCTGAGCCAGGTCCAGGTTATAAGTCTCCGGACCCTCCGGCGAAGCCTTTCCAACCAGTTGGAGTGCTAATGACGGGTTGCCCTGCAACTGTTCGAGCAGAATAGGCCACACGGACTTACTTTCAGTCGTGAGGCTTCGCAGCAAGGTAGCCTCTGTTTTCGCCCATCCACTCATCGGTCGGTCCTGGTCGAAATGGAGCACAACATTCCCTGGCGCTGAAATGGAAGGCTGGTCCGGTATCGGCGTCGGAGTCGGCTGGGGTAGACAGGGATGACCTTGCTTATCGGTATGATCTCCCGGCCCGCAACACCCGCCGAAGAGGTTCGGTCTTTCTCCCGGCAAACAGGGCACGAAAGGACTAGGAGCCGGAATTGGCCCGGGAGGTTGAGGTTCAGAGCCGCTGATACATTGCCCGTTGGATGCGACCTCGCCCGCCGGGCAACAACGCAGGCCCAATGGTGTGGAAGCAGCGCGTGCCGGCGGACAACAGTTGCTGGCACTCTCTATAGTATTGTCTTCCGTCGTCTGATCTGGATTGGTTGTCCTTTTTTCAATGCAACATTGGTCTTTGAACTCTGCCGATCTGCCGGGACGGAAGCCGGAAGGACAAGAGACGGACGGCTTTTCCGGTTTTTTGCATCCTAATTTCCTGCATACAAAACTGCATCCAGGCAGGGAAGGGACTTTTTCACACGCCGTCTTGGCATAGGAGCCACAGACCTTCTTGCCGAACACCGGATCGATCACACAAGGGTCGAATTCGTCGAAGATCGGGATTGTGATCTGCCGTTGAACGACCGGCGCGCCGACCGACTGCTGAATCACGTGCGCGAGTTCGTGCGCAAGCAGCCGACGCCCTGCTTGAGTCTCCGGGGCGAACTGTCCTTGCCCAAAGACGATATTGTTGCCGACCGTATACGCATGCGCGCTGACGTCTCGCGCCGATTGTTCAGCGACAGTGCCGGTATGTACTCGCACACTCGAGAAGTCATAGCCGAACCGTTGCCCCATGTCGTACTGCAGCGATAGATCGAGCGGTCTGCCGCCGCTTGTAAGGATGTGACCTGCATCGGTATGAGCCCCATCCATCCGTCTATCCGATTGACCTGAGAAACGTTGGATACGCGGCCATGCGCCCTTCACTGGAGAATGCCCTGGTGCCGACATCACCCCATCGGCGATCCGATCCGCTTCGATTTCGGCTGGGTCGCCGGGCCGGGAGAGTTTCAGATCATTCGATTTCGCTTGGCAGGCCGGACACCCGCCACCACAGGGACAGGAAGACTTTCTCTGAATTTGGAGCTGATCATGCGCCGGCAGGGACGATACCAGCTCGGGCTGACGCGCACCTGATCGGCGCGATGACAGCTCCAAGCGACTCTTAAACTTCCCAACGGGGCATACCGTCATCTATTGACCACTCCCATGATGAAACGACGCCCTCATCCAGCCGTATGACCCGCGCATGAGATATGGGCGACGTCTTCTCCGGCCAGGCGCCTTGCAAAGGCTTCGAAGCATGTTGCGTCCGCTCGTCTCAGCGCATTTGGGGCATGGCGTGCCATATGAAACCAGATATGGAATGGTTCATGCAAAATTGTCGCAGCTTGCTCTGTTGGGTCGTCCCAAAATGCCTGGCATAGAACGACTAAACGATTACCGGGGCATGAAAAAGCAAAATCAGCTCCACATGTTCCTGTCGCGCATCCCACGAGACTCACAGTGCCGCCACGACATATGTAACGAAGATAGCCACTCTCCAGGGTTTCGCGCACCCGCCGGAAGCGATCCCTTTGTTGTTCGACAAGTGAGAAATGTGCCCGATTGGTGAGTGTTAAGCCCAACTCTTCCTGCAAGATCACATCAAAATCCGGATCAACAGGTTCGCCCGCACGAGCAAACAGCAGATGTGCTTCAAGCAACAGTTCCGCCCGTAACGCCAGCCTAATAGCTTCCGCATCCGCCGCCTCCAAAGCAGCAACAACTTCATCCCCTGTAAGATTTGGATTCGTCAACCCATTCTGCTGACACGATACATGGTCACGCACAACGCTCCGCTGAACAAGACCAGACGATGTATCCGCTGTTTTAAGCCTCGAGATCTGTAGGTTGCCGGTCGTCGGCGATTCGGCGTTACGTGCGGCAGTCTCACGACCATGTTCAACTCCGGAATCAAGACGGCGTCGGGTAAGCGGCGAAGCGTTGGACTGCTGCACAACATGGGTCAGCTCGTGCGCGAGTAATCGCCGACCGGCATCCATACTGGGCCTATATTGCCCTGCCCCAAAAACAATATTGTGACCTGCCGTATAGGCATGGGCATTCAAGTCCCGCGCAGATTGTTCGGCAGCAGCATCGGTATGTACTCGTACTCGTGAAAAATCATGACCAAAGCGCTGTTCCATGTCCCGCTGCAGCGATTGATCGAGCGGTCTGCCGCCGCCGGCAAGGACGTGACCGACCTTGGCATGAGTCACATCCGTCTGCCCATCCGATTGATCTGAGAAACGTTGGATACGCGGCCATGCGCCCTTCACTGGAGAATGCCCTGATGCCGACATCACCTGATCCGCAATCCGATCGGCTTCGATCTCGGCGGCATCGTTAGGCTGGGAGACCTTTAGATCGGCGGATTTCGCCTGACATGTCGGACACCCGCCGCCGCAGGCGCAGGAAGTTTTTCGATGGATGGGCACTTCTCCAAAAGGGCGGGAAGGTAGACTATGGTCAGTCGCGTCCCAAATGTGGCTTCGAACAGCGTGATGCATCGTACGGCTATCGGAGGCGTGTATCGCAGCTGCCGCTCTCATGCCTTCGGCTCCACCTTCGCCGGCTTAGATCGCCTATGATCCGTTACCGCTTCGACTTCGTCTTGCCGAAACAGTAGGCACAATGATGGTAGCCGGCCTTTTCCGCCTCCGCGGAACTACCGAAATAGATCGGCCCACTGGACTTGACCGCGTCGAACCGACAACGTTTGGTGAGATTCTGCGTATCGTGAAATTCGCGTGTCGCTGGATTACCGGCGTACCGTGCCCTGTCATTCGTGCCCTCCTTAGGCTCGATGACGTACTCTCGATAGACCGTGCCCGCATTGACGACGAGGGGTACTGGATCTTCATGAATGACGACGCCCTTGGCATCGAGGATTTCAACCCGCGCAAGAACTTCGTTGCCATCACCCGCTGTTGCGGCTGAGGCAGTCTTGCGGGACAGCTTTTCCGCCATCCGCTCGGAGCTTTTGACGTTCGGTTCTGAGGGTCGCCCCTTTCGGATCTTGCCGGACGGCCGGTCGAAAGGAATACTGAAATAACCATCGGCATTGGTGGTGGTTGATGCAAATGTCTCGCCTTTGTCGCCGTCGCGAGCGGCCGTCAGTCGTACCGTCAGTCCTTTTTGAGGCGCAAACGCAATATCCGAGACAAAACCATGGAATACAGTACCCTCTCCGGATAATGCGACCAAGGTCCGGTCGATGCGTGCTTTTCCTTGTTGACTGGTCGTGCGTAATTCCGTGGCCCGTGCAATGGAGACTTTCAGCCGTTCCATGCGAGGATCATTGTCCCGCTCAACGGTCCTCGACAATCGATTGAGTTCCCGCTCCTCAGACGCGACAAAGGCATCCGGAAGCGCGGCCATAAAAGCCAGCACCTCGAGTCCGAGGTTGATGGCGGGCTGTCGCGCCGCAGCCAGGGGAGCGTCGAGAAATTGTTTTCGTATCGCTTCGGCCGTCGGTTCTCCGGCAAGAAATTCAGGACGTTGATTCTTTTGCGCTTGATCGTTCATGGTAGATCTCCTGTTGCGAGTCCGACGTAGCCGATCGGCCGGCGTCTAGCCTTGATCGCGGCCGCATACGCCTGGACAGAAGGCTTCGACGAGAGACAGATTGTCCTTGAATACGAGCATATTCGGCAAGAACGCCTGAGCCCGCAGGCAGTGGGTAGCCTGATTGTCCGTCGTTGTGTTCATGCCGCCGATCGACCAGCCGGAGAACAATGCGCGGAGCCATGTTTCAGAAAGCCGATTGTCGGCGACCCGCACGCTGCCGGCACCAAGCACGACGTCCGTCAAGACGAAGAAATTCGTCGAGTTGATCTCACACTGATTATCGGTGAACCCCAGATCATCAAGAGAAAATATTGCGACTGAACTGAGGGCGAAGGCAAACGGGTCTTCCGACACATCGAATGTGACCTGATTCTCCGTAAACAGTGTTTTCCCGCTGTTCCATTTGCGCATCAGCGGCGGCCAGAGCGAGGGTGGTTGTGTCGAGACGTTGATCAGTCCCAAGTTCCTCGCCAACTCGCATTCCCGCCCCTTCAAAGCATCAGGTAGTTTTCCCGTCCGTATCAGGATCAGCACCAAAAGCAGACCCAGAGTCCATTCATTGCTGATGCCCAGATTTCCAATGAGGACGGTCGTTGCGAGTAGATCAAGACCTTTCCCGGTCGTTCCTTCGGTGACCAAGCGATTGCGGCCGACCATGACGGAGCCCAGCGCGAAAAACGTGACCGCGCGCCCAAGCGGAGCCACAATCAGATTATCGCGCAGCATGGCTGTGATCGGACCGTCGATAAACGAGGAATTGCGCTTGAATGACGAGAATGAGTTCGTTTCGGTCGTGGTATCCAGCGAAGGGAGAATCAGCCAAACATGCACGCCGCCGCGTATGCCGACCTGTGCGTTATCGACCGGTTCCAGACTGCGGCTGCCGTTATTGAGGATGCGGTTGTCATCAAGTTGCAGGCCTTGCACGAATATGGCGTAGACCCCGCAAATGGGGAACAGATGATGGCGGCCATTGTTGATGATTTCATTGCGAAGGATGCGCAGGTCACTGACTTTGGCGAGCACGATGCCGCCATACGCGACAAGCCATTCCATCGATTTACGAACCGGCGCGATGTCGCGGCGCATGCAGCGGGTGATGAAATTATCGTAGATATGCAGGTTATGCACGCCGATCAAATCCCCGCGATTCACAATGTCAAAAAACCGTACGACGCCGATACCATTGGTTCCCATATCGGTGATGCGATTCCCCGCAATTTCAACATCATACAAATCCCCCGCCGAGACAAATTTCGGCGGACTACCGTCCGGGTTGTCGTCATCGGTCGTATCGACAGGTTTGCAGGGATCACAGGGGTCGGGTTGTTCCGGATCATCAGGGACGTCGCCGCCGTCACCACCCACTTTGGCCAAGCTGCCTAAGGTAATGCCGTTCCAGATGCCGCCTTGAATCAGGTTATCAATGATGCGAACACGATCCGAACCGCCGGCGAGTTGGATGCCACCGCGCGTGGCAGCTCCCACGGTGATCGGCCCCGGCGGGGTGTTGACACTCGCCGGTGATCCCGGGCTGCCCGATTTCGGCGGGATGGTTGGTGCGGGCACGGCTCCTCCGCGCGGCAGGACTTCGATGATATTGGAGTCGATCAGGACATCGTCTGCTCGCGAATAGATCGCTTGCCAAATCGTGGGCAGGTCGCGCATCTGCACAAAGCACCGACGAACCGCGACGTGACGGGCGTTATCGATTTGCACGGCACTGCGCGGGCCGGATTCGATTGCGAGGTCTTCAATCGCGACGGTGTCCGAGTTTTTAATCATGAATGCCGGCTGAGGAGCCGCATTATCGGAGACGGCACGAATGCGTGCGCCCGGGCCGCAACCATGGATACGAATTCCGACCCGTTCATCGATCAGAATACTTTCGTCATAGATACCGTTCAACACACAGACGGTGCCGCCTTTGGCGGGTAGCGCATCGATGGCCGCTTGGACTTTGACAAAATCGCCATGTGAATGAATCCCGTCGCCGACACGGTATATGCAGCAGCCACGAAGTTTGGTCAGGGGTTGAAAAGGGCGGCGGCAGTCTTCTATGTCGTCGCCGGTGACAATATTGCCGGTCCAGTGTATTTCTGCGAGGGGCACCCGGTGGTAGAAGATGCCCTGCGGCGGAACCGGCGTGATCGGATCGGCAGGCATCGGACCGGGAATCCCAACCAGAACCAGCGGGTTACCGATTCCAGCCGCCCGTGCCTCGAACGTCCAGAAATCAGATGGGGTATATTTGCCAACGGCTTCAGGTTCAAATGTGACTTGAATGCCAAGATTGTCCGGGAGATCCTTCTTCGTCTTAAAATCCTCGACACGCTCGATCCCATTCCAGAGGCGGAAAAATCGCTTGCCCTTCGCCGGAGCGGACGGAATCACGCCCTTATAGATATCGCCCGGTGTCACGACAGGGTCAGGCAGCGTCAGGGTATTATCGTTGGCAAGCGCGACCTTGGCGCCATACACGACTTTCCAGCAACCGAGCAGCGGATCATGATCGAGCGCTTCAAGATAGAAATTGTTCGATCCGGAATACACGATCGCGTTCTTATTCCCGAAGAGCGTGACGGTTTTGTCAACCGCGTCAAAATCTCCTGTCCCGACAAGCCCTCCATTCACGTGCGACCACTTAAAGTGGGCCTGGGGTGCGGGTTTATCCGTGTCGGCAATTTCAATGCGATAGAGACGATGCTCAAACCCCGTATAGCCGCCTTCCTCGACCACCGGGCAATCGCCGTCACTCGCCGTCGTAGGTTTCAGCTCGACGATGAGCTTGCCCTTGTTTCCGAAATCGTCTTTCAGCGCGCCAATAATAGAATCGCACGTATCATCGACGGCCATACGGTAGAGCCGAACACGAAACGAAGTCTGGACACGCTCGGTCGTATCCACTCCTCCAAGAGCCGGTTCGATCAGCAGACCAGGATTCTGAAAGGCGCTCAGTTCCTCGAGCCACGCTTCCAGAATTACCGCGTCGCGATCACCGATTGCAGGCGCAGCGCCCGGTAGCGGAGCAGGTTGAATCGGCGGGCCAAGATAGCCCGCAGTCCGGATCGCGTCGACTCCGGTCGGGAGCGCGGGAGGCTCTTCGTCTCTTTTCAGTTCGGCGAGGAGTCCATCCGCCCACACCCGTCCCTTGTTCAGAGAAACTTTGACCTGACCGCCCGTTATCTCGGCTTTGGTGATCTTAAAACTGAGCGGTTCATCCGCCGGAACCGCCGCAACTCCGGCCCCGAACGCATCACGCGCGGCAAGCTGCTGCCATTCGCCCATGATCTCGGTTTGCGCGTTCCAGTCCCGATCGAGCAAGACACGGCCTTGCTGGTGGAGCGTGCCACGGAAATTGTGAGATGTATCCTTATTCCATGCGGAAAAATCGCCTCTCATCCATGCCTCCTTTAACTGACGGGGATCAAAATCGGTCTGATCCCGACCGGCATAAACTCACGAAATCGTATCTTCAAGTTGCGCCACTTGTGCGCCTCAAGCAGAAAATTGAATGCTCCCATTTGATCGTTGTCGACACCCTCTTCGAGAATACGAGGGTCACATTCGAGTGAAAGCTGGCAATAGGCAGGATCACCAAAGTATTCACTCGTAAAAATGAGCCGCGCGTCCGGGCCGGAGACACAGGCAAAGTGTGGGGGCAAGCGGTTTTTGACCTCGTCGGGCGGCGGTGGACTTCCCGTATCATCCGCAAAATAGCAATACTTCAAACACCCGCGCTGCTGATCGAACACTTCGACGACGCCTGTAAAAATATCTCCGGCTCCTTCCGCACTGAGGGTTCGGACTCGGCCAAGGACCGTCAGGTTTCGGACGGTTGTGGCCCCGGCATAGCCCGTAGCCGGATTCGTGGCACTCGTGATCGCAAAGGAAAACACCTTCAAACCGATTGTCACAGGGATGGATTCGATGATCGAGTCGGCAAGGCAGAGGTTGTATCCCTCATCGGTAAGGATGGCTCCGGAGATCGACCGCTGCAGAATGATTTCCGGCGTCTGTTTGAACGCGAGCTCTTCCGCGGCTGCGGAAAATCCATAGGGTTCTTTGAGGTTCATTCCCGGAAGCAGCGGCGCGCGATTTCCATTAAAATAGCGAAATCCACCCGGATCGAGCGTGCAACTCATGACCTCGAGTTTGTTCAAGGCGGCACGCGCAATCAACGGCTGCCCGGCCGCAAAATTCAGCCCGCGCGCGAGATAGAGTCCTTCCAGCCTGACGAACAACGCCTCCATTTGTGCATCGAGCGTCGCCTGTTCCGCGGCATCGGCACCGACGACTTTCGCCGGCCGGAACGCGAGCGGTCGCGCCAGTTCGATCACGGGACGTTCTCCATCGGCCGCCCGTATGATCAACGGGCATGTCAGCAGAATACTCCGCCCCAATTCGCTATTGAGATCCGCCGCGTTCAGCAGATCGATGTCCAGCGAGTGCGTACGGCTGTCCTTGATCTCGATGACGATCGCGGCCTTGGGAGTCCCGCCTGCCGCCGCAGTGCGTGCATCTTCGAGAGCTGTTTTTAGGACCGCTTGGAGCTGCTTTGCCGGATTGCGCAGCACCACGTCTTTGTAATCAATCAATGGTTGTGCCGGATCGAACTCCTTCGGCAGCGGGGGGTATGAGACCGGGTGCGCGCCCACCGGTCCGACGGCACCATAGGTATAGGTCAGCAGCAAATCCTGCACGAGCGCGTCCGCCCTCGTATCATCCGAAACTCCGATACAGAGTCGTCCATGGAAAGGATCAACGGCAATCTCACGATCGGCCAGCGGCGGATTCAGCCCACGCTCCCAGGCGCAGAGATTCTCACCTCGTATGGTCCAAAATCTGGGCAGTGCCGTATGGGGCCACACTTCACCGGGAAACGTCGGGTCGGGAAGATGCAGTTGCAAGCCGACATCGGAAAGCTGGTACGATTTCAAATCATCCTCAGGAACAGCCACATTGAAGGCCGGATCATAGGACTCGACGGAGACATATTCCTGTGGAGCAGTGAATGAAGCATCGGCAAACAATTGGAGCGGGGCCGGATTTGGAGAGGCAAGCGAATCGTCATACTGTTCGGCGATGTCATAATCGGAAATCCGCGCCGGGGGAATAGGCCCTGGTACCTGATCGGCACTGGATATACGCGGGGCGATCGCAGAAAGGTTGAGTGCAGCCATGCCGGTTCTCCCTTCGGCAAAAAGGCCGATCCTGTTCGTATTGAAAAGTGTCACCGGCCTGCCGGCGGGCGTATTGATCGGCTTGACGTAGGGCGTCGAGAGCGTATTGACCGGAATATCACACGCATTCACACGGACGACCCGAGGGGCGCCCAGCGACGGGGTCACTTTTTCTGCCAACGGCTTCGTCACGCCAAGACGGTAATCTTTGAGTCGCCACAGGTAAATCGCCAGGTTGGGCAGGTTGTGGCTCACGTGCCCGATCTCCGGTGGCTTGACCTCCCCCACATGGGCAAAGGGATCGAATGGTGTATTCAGCTGCGCAAGTAAGGAAGGGTCTCGTAAGGAGACGGTCCCTCCTCGAATGGGTGTCGAAGGACGAACGGTCGGGAGCGAATAGGGAGGAATTCCACCTTCATCAGGTCGCTGATGATTGAGGTGCTGATTCCACACCATCTTTTCGAACAATTCCACCGAATGGACTCCCCATTTCGTGAGGATATAGGCGAGCAGTTCGATGGCGCCCAACGTTCCCTTGCGTCTCCGGAGTGCGATCGTATCGGCGACATCGGCACGGAGCGTCCATGGATCGCCGGACAGATGGGTGGTTCCCAACAGGTCACCGATGTAGGGAATGACCCAGGGATCGCAGGTTTCAATGAAGAGATCATGATAGAGCGATTCGATGTTTTCATGGATCGCAGAAAACATGTCCTCGACCGGTGTGAGGTAGTCACGGAGCTGATAGGCAGGCATCGGTTGGCCGTTGGCCAGATAGAGCTTCGAAAGATCGCCATCCTTGATACGATAGATTTCAGGAAGTCGCCGATAGAGCGCGACGCGTTTCTTCGTGGCCACCTCAACTTCCTCTCTCGGCGACAGGAGTCACCGTCAAATGCTGATCGAACAGGCTCAGGATATGGCTGCTGTCGCAGACCACAATCGGATCAAGGACCGTCAGCGACGGCGGTTCGATGGCCGCCGGATCATCTGTATCCACAAGCGCCGTGAAGCCGACTGCTTGAGCCCAGAGCACACCCTCGACATTCTGCACTGTCCCCTCGATTGAAGATGCATATTCGCGCCCGCCGAAACGTCTGCGCCTGAGACTGAAAAGTCCGGTCTGATCTTCCTCGGGAGTGGCTTGACCACGATTGACACCCAGCGCACGGCGGATACATGGTTCGACCAGATCGGCGCGATAGGTCGGTTTGAGCGCATAACGAACCGAGACGGTCACATACATCCGCCTGCCCAATACGACCTCGATCGCATGGCGCGCGGCTCCGCGCTGATTGTTGTAGGCGTTCAGTGTTGCGCGGACGGCGGCAATCTCGGCACTGCGTCCGGTTTCCATCAAAACGGTGACGGCCACGGCCGGTATGTGATCGACCACCTGCCACGCAGCGGAAGCGGACGTGACTCCTGGAATGGCTGCCGCTTCGGATTCAAAATCCTTGATACTGACGATACGCCCCAGACTTTGCACCTTGCCGGGTGCCGCGCGACGAGCATTTTCTCCCGATTCCGGCGTCGATCCACCGGTGGCAACCATCGGCATCCCGACCTTGTCCAGATTCTTGAGTTTTGCCGAAGCCTGAACTTTGGTATCCGCCTTCAATGGGCCGTATGCGCCGCTGCCGGTGCGGAACACCGCGGTGACATTATTCACGCCGCTGGTCAGCCTGGCCCCGGATTTGCCGTCCCCAAACTGCACCCAACTGTTGCCTTCCGCGTCTTCACGGACAATATAGATCTGCTCGCCTTTGTCATGTCCAAAAAAGCTGGCCACTCGCGTCCACTCGCGTCCATTCACATAGATCGCAAGTTCCGGCGTTTCTGCCGGCGTGTTGTCCGGCACGATATGATAGGTCAGCGGAGCTTTAGGGAGTTTGAAGTTCTGGAATGCCGTCGTTTCATCGCCGCTGCCGATGGTGGCTTCCGGGAGGGTTTTGCCCTCATTCGCACCAACCAGGTTGCCGAATACGGTGACAAGCGCCTCGCCATTCGGAAAGTCGGCATAAGAAACGGCTTCCGAGAGTGTCACCGCATGCAACTGCGGAATCGCCTCAGTGCCGGTCGCTGACGTCGAATCGATATCGGTCACTGTGACTATCCGAGGCTCCTCACCTGGTTGATCGAACATGATCCGGCGATTCTTTAATGTTTCCGTCTGTCCCGCCGTGCCATAGAAATAGAGCGTGTTGCCGGACATGAGAGTCGTTTCTTTCTTAGCCCGCATGAGACTGAATAGCGGGCTCGTTGCTTCATGGAAGAGCGCATCGGCAATCTGCATCGACGCATTTGTCCCAACCGAACTGCCGAGTTCATCGTTCAGTCTCAGTTGGCTCACGGTCCCGCTGATTCCGCCCCAGGTCATGGTCACGGTACGGACATCGGTGATCATCCTGACGAGAGTGCTCATCGGTAACGGTTGACCGAGAATGAACGCCATGAACGGATACGTGAACGCAGCCTGGATGACGATCGGAACATTGCTCGGAAGATCGCTCACCTCCGAATCGATCGGAAAATCTCTGTCGCTGAGACTTGTACTCATCGTTGCGCCTAGAAAGGCATTGAAAGGCGTATCAACAGGTCTGGCAAGCGGCACGGTTTGATACGGAATGGTTGATGAAGTGGACGTGGTCCCCCCGCTTACGGTGGCGGTGGATGTGACGGCCGCCGTCTTATTCACGATCTGCGACGGGCTGTTGTATCCGAAATGGTGAAACGTCCGCCCGATACGATAGGCCGATAGACTGCCGACGTTTGACGTGCGGCTCAGCTTGCCCTTGATCGTGTAGTATGTGCGTCCGTGCTCTTCTCGAATCGAATCGATGAAAATCACTTCGGCATTGGCCAGGTTGAACGACCCTGGGAAAGAGACCGCCGGCGCTTCCCCTACGATCAGCCGATCACCGACTTTCAGATCGATCTTGTCTAAGAGCTGCTCCGGATACGCGATGTAGAATTCGGTTGTCGTCGGTGTGATGTCTCCATCTTCCAGCGGCTTGTATAAATGAAATCTTCCGAGCCACGGATAGGCCGTCGCTTCTGCGATCGTCTCGAATTCGGCAGGTTTCGGAAGCTCTTCCAGGGTAGCTTTAAGAGGGAATCCGGCGGGAATGACAACAGGCTCATCTTTTTTCAGCTCGATGGCAAGCACCGCATGTCCACCAACGGCAGGCGAAAGACGATAGCCCAGCAGCCGCACGAGATCGGCGATACTTTCGCGCCATCGCGCTGTCCCGAGAAATGCCTCGTTGGCGTATGTTTCCTGATAAAAGGTGAGAATATCGCCGAGGATCGATGCCCCTTCGAGAAGCGCCACGGCGGGATCGTCCGGCGCGCGGTGGGTCCATGTTTGGAGATTCGGAGTTTGGTCGATCCGGTGAAACAGGAATTCGCGAATCGTCCCATAGGTCCCGATCCGGTAATTGAACCGGGAAAGCGACGGACGATTGTCCTGACTGGTGTGCTCCAGGGGAGCGCTACAGCAGGGGCAATCCTCCCCATGTCCGAACGGGAGCTCCGTTCCGGGCCGGCGCGGAAACCGCAGCGGCATCGTGCAATCATTCGCGCAATCGCGGTCGCTCACTGCCTTCCTCCCTTGACCTCGAACCGGATAAACCCTTGCTCCAGGTGATCGGGGTTTCCCATCACCTGGATGATCTCGTTGTAGTTGACTTGGGTCAGCGCGTCCGTCGCGGCAACGGGAGAATTCCATCGCTTGATCGACACACTGATGGTTTTATCGGCGGGTGGCGTGCCCGCTTTTTGCCCGACAACATGCTCGACCCCTTGAACCCTCATGGCACGCCCGATGATCTGACTGGCATAGAGCGGCTGCCCGAATGTCCATTCATCCGGATGGAAAAATCCTTTGCGTCCATCGGGCGTCCATCCGGCAGAGAATTCCTGTTCAAGCACAAACTTGAGATCTTCCGGCCAAACATCCGGCTTCGCGCAAAGCATGACGTTGATCTCCAGCGGAACGAATTCGGGTGGACGTATCTCGATATCTTCACCGATCAGCCTGACTGCGTTCAGATAGTCCGCCACGGTTGTTCGGAGTTCATACGAAAGCTCGGTTGTCCCGACAGGATCGATCGTGACACGCACGGTACGCCAGCTCCCCGTCCAAGCGTACCGGGCCGCGGCACGGAACACCCCTTCGATTTCTTCCGCCCGCGAGACGTAATCCGCCAGGGTGACGGCACGGAGTTGATGTTGGCGATAGGCTTCGGGCACACGGCGGATGATTTCGGCAACGGGCTCTTGATCATGGCCATTTGTCACGTCGAACGGATTCCAGCATAAGCGGAGCACGAACGGAAACGGCGGAACGACCTTGAGACTGTCTTCCGAAACACTCACGATCATATCGGCGCCGACGTTGCCGTCGAGCGGCATTCCGTACTGATAGCTACAGGTCACCACGGCTCCATCGGGTAACTCCCTGCCGTTCGTGCCGTTTCCAAAACGGATCACGCTTCGACGATTCTCATCGGTTTCGACCACGAAGTGGTCACCGTTCTCGGCAGAATCATCGCTATGGATTAAGTTCGCGACTTCGTCCCATAGGTCGCCGGGAGGCGTCACCTCGACGGTCAAAGTCGATTCCGGAGGAACATCACCGCCGGGTATCGTCTGTTTATAGGCAAGCGGAACGCCCGGGAGACGGCAGAGCGTGCCCCAGCGAGTGCGCTCATAATGAAATTGGAGCGGTTTATTCGGGTCGCTTACATCCAGCAACTCTCCTTCATCTATAAAAATCGTCTGCTCCTCTCGTCCATGAAACATCTCGACCAGATTGCCGTGAAAGAGCGAGACGTTTTTTACCGCACCGATCGCGGTTCCGGGATTGTCGGCAGGACAGTTCACGGTAAAACAATAGTCAAACCGAAGCGCGTCCTTCTTTTCCCAATGGACACGAACCATCCACTCGTTCGTAATGGGGTCTTGTACCGACTCCGCCGCTCCAGATATCAATGAAAGAATCTGACGTTTGGCCGGGTTTCTTCCCGGTGCCTTCCCGGTTTGTGGATTGAGATGTTCCTGAATGAGCAGATGGCGGATGCGCGAGTTGCGGATCAAGTCGCGGATCTCGTCGGCAGCCGCTTGAGTCGCGATCTCGACCGGTGGAGCGGGATCGCCAAGATACAATTTGCTGTACAGCTTAAGATCTGCCCTTGTGCTGCCCGCCTTCAATGTCGTGATGGTGTCGCTCCAGGTATAGAGGCCGACATGATTGAGATATTGATGGACGGTTTGCGTGCCCGCGTGACGAGAGAGGAATACCGCCGAGGCTGCTGTTTCCTTTTTTTTATGAGTCGTTTCATCGATCGTACTTTCACCGGCCCATGCCTTGAGTCCTTGCGCAAGCTGGAACGCTTTCTGTCCCGTATCATGTCCGATTTCCAGCGCAAGCCAGGTCGAAGCTTGGCTGCCTTGATGAATGTGGTAATCCATCAGTCTGGCATGGCGCGCAACCGAGACTCGCTTTCGGGCAGAGGCCAGGTACGCTTCATTCATCACGCGATCCTGATGGTCGCTGAGTTCATCTGCGGCGACTGAGAAGAGCTCCGCCAGCACCATGTCGAGATCGGCCTCGCTGGTCGGCTCCCATCCGGGCACCCGACGAGACATGGCTGCGATCATCGTCCGGCGGAATGACCCGTAGTCCTTAGCGAGATAATCGATGACCGGTTCCTCCAGAGGCGCAAGCGCCGATTCCCATTCAGGGGCGCAGTTGTTATTGAAGCACCCTGGACGAAACTTGAACCGTATCTCGGCGAAGAGCGGATCGATCACTGCATTGGGAATTCCCGCGGTGCTGACCCCAAGTGTGTAGGTGGAATAATCTCCAACCGGTTTGACGACGAGGCGCAACAGAGGTTTCGTGGGATCAGGCTGTGTGATCGCTGCGTTTGGAGGAGTTCCGGTTGAATCAACCTGCACCTGTCCGAGCGCACGGCCGGCGCGAACTCTGATACCGCCCGAGATTGTGAAGATCGTCTTGGCAAGATGGTTGTTCCCGGTATATTCAAGGACAATAGCGGGCAGAATGTTCAGGTTGTAGAAGTGCAGGTCAAGCACGGCAGTATCCAAAACATTGTCCACTTCGACGACACGCAACAGCTTGATCCCATTCGGAGCCGTTGGTCCCGGCGAATCGGTCATCAAGCGCGCGCGCTCACGTAGCGGCTCGCTCCTGGCCAATTCTCTTAGAGGCAGGGCTGGTTCGTCATACATACGCGACTCAGCTTCCCTCGCGCTTGAAACGCAGCACGCGCGTATCATCCGTCCCGGCTAAGCGGTAGCGGATGTCCACCGAAATTGTCGAATTCTGTACCTCGACCTGAATGTATTCCAGGGTCACGCGATGTCCCAGCCACCGATTGATCGCCTGTGTGATCTGAGCCTTGGCCATGGCCGCCGTCGCATCGTCTGCCGCCTCGAACACCAACCGCCTGACGCCGCCGCCGAAATCGACTACAAACGGCCTTTCTCCTTGATTCGTCAACACGAGTTGGACGATCTCATCACGGACATGTTCTTCGAGCGATTGAACGGTCGCCATCCGTCCATCGGTCCCGACGCGAAAGGGAAATGATAGATGCTCTCCGTTGACCGGCTTCATTCTTTACGTCGCCTTCGCCTTGACCTGTGTCTGAGGAATTATCGCCAGACCCTGAACGGCCCCCTCGGCGGTGATACACTTGCCGATGCTCGACTGAGTCAGCACTCCGGTTCCATTGCCCTTGCACATGGTCGCGCCCATCGTCCATTCGATTCGAATACATGGTTGAGGCTTACCCGGCGGCACCGTGAACGGACAACCGACGACCGAATGAATATCCGATTCCAGCAGTGCCGGTGCATGATCGACCATAATCATCGTATTGGCCGTGGTGAGTACCGCCGTCCCCCCATGCGTGCACATGACCTGGCTCATGGTCGTGAGAATGTACCCGGGCATACGCTACGCGCCTATCTTCATGGCCCCGTTTCCGATATCGACCCCGCCCGACGTGAGCTTTACCGAACCCATGGAACTCGCCTGTATGGTGATCTGTGTCGATTCGATCTTGATCTGCGGCGACATCGACGAGGTCCCTACTTGAAGTGTGATCTCGTTGGATGTCAGTTTGACGCTGGAATCGCCGATCTTGAGAATGACGTCATTGTCGCTCATGGTGAGTTCCGCCCCATCCGCATGAAGCAGCTTCACCTCATTCGCATCGTCGTCGAGCAACAGCTTATGTCCTTTGGTCGTGATGAAACTTCGGATCAGCTTCCCTTTCGGCTCAGGCATCTCACCGGACGCCCACCAAAATCCTGTCCAGATCGGAAGCGACGTGCGGCCGGCTTCGAATTCCACCCATACACCGTCGCCTTCTTCAGGGACCGCGACAAATCCATGCTTACTCCCGGCGAATGGGCTGCAGGGCCTGACGTGTTCGACCACGTGGTCCGAGCCGAACACATCAGGCACTTTGACTGCGATCATCCCGAGGTTGTCGCCTTCTTCGACTGACTCCACGATTCCTCTGTACTTCCCGAAGAAATGCTCGTTGCGCCATTCGGAAAGATCGACTATCTGATCTTCAAATTCGAGCGGGTCCATCAAAAGATATCCACTTGAATGTTGAAACTTACGGCGGCCGCACCGGCGGCCACGGCTGCAGCCGGTGAAAAGGCATTCACTGAAGCTTCCGGCGTCACTGCGTTTCCGCGCACTGAAAAGCTTTGCGTATATTCGGATATCCCAAGCGTGTGGGTAACCTTGAAAATCACATACTGAGAGCTGTAGCGGCTGTTGGAAACACGGGCGCGGATCATCCGGTACGGCGAGAGTATCCCGCTGAAGCACTGCGGTATGACCGCCCCTTCGGCGCGGACGGTATAGCTTGATCGCCGTGCCATACTCTCCGCCGCTTCGGAAGGATCCACATGATCTCCGATTCCCGGCGGGAGTCGCCTGGTTCGTATCTCGGAACCCCCGGCAACCGTTGCCGCTTCCCCTTCAGACGGAGCGGCTTCCGAAGAGCGTGAGCTCCCGGTTGAGACATTCTTGTCGTCCATGCTCAACGAGGCCCCTTCATATTGCGCGGCGCTGTTCGATGCCCGCTGAACGTGGAAGCCGCTCATGTTCCGGTCAGGTCCCGTCAGCACCAGAGCAGGCAACATCGGATCCACTGTCTCCGGTAATTTTTTAAAATAACAATCGCTCGTGCCGGGCGCGCTTCCCGGCAACACATACGCGTAAAAATCGGGATGTCGTCTCATCAGTGATCGGAGGAGCTGCATCGGTGTGCCATGTCGCTGAACGACGGCATGGGGATCCGTCGCCGCGCCGGTCTCATCCACTTCAATCGTTCCGCCGAGCGCGGCTTCGGCAAAGAGCGACCGCGCGATGTCGCTGTCCGACTGTCCGGGTGGAAAACCCTCTGAACCGGCTTCGCGATGGAGCAAGGTCGTATCGTCCTGGACGGTCAGCGTCAACATGCTGGCTCCGGGGTCGGCACTCATGCCCGGATCCTGGCCGACAATGCGTCCGTCGATGAGCGGCACAAAATCGCCGTCCCCGACTCGCGCCTCGACACGCACGCGTGAAAATTCAGCGTATTCCGGATTACTCTCGCCGTCCCAGGAACCGTCCTCAGCGATGCAAATCGGTATGGTTATCTTGGCCTGCCATGCGCGGCCGATTTCCTGTTCAACGACGATCTCGTCGATCGCGTTGAGCTGTTCCTGGCTGGCTGGAACGTTTCCATAGTAAACCCTGAATTCCTTGACCATGGATTAACTTTCCGGAACGACTATGAACCGCGTTTCTTCCTGCACGAGCGGATTTTCATTGCGTTCCCGTTCCACCAACCGGTTAGCCTCGAGCTCGGTATTGGCATCCGCGACGTGCCAAAACTTTGTTCCGTCTTTGTATCGACGGTGAGCCATGATATCGAGCCGGTCGGTGCCCTTTGTCTCGGTAAGCTTGCCCGGCACATACGGCAGCCGGCGCAATTTTACGGCGAGAACTTTAGCCCCTTTTACCGTTTCCACTTCGACGGTGGAGCATTTGACGTATCTGGAATTCTCATCAAACATGTATGCACCTCGGCTAAAACGGGATCAATTCCACTACTTGCTGCGCGGTATTCGCCAAGTTCGCCATCGCCTGCGCATCCTTCGCCATGTTGGTATAGAGCATGGCGCCCTTCGCGACTTCGTCGTCGGAACAGAGATCAGTTGCATTGACCGCCAACGTGATGGACACCTCAGCCTGAACAGGATTGAGCAGGAAATCGTACTGCTGCTCGGTAATGCTCATGGATTCGATGATCACGGGCAGTACCCGATACACGCCCCAGATAAAAAGGATTCGTGGATATTTTTCGCGTGGAATCGGCTGACGCAGGGCGGCTCCACCGCCGAGCACCCCCGCTGCTCCGCCAAGCGCCGCGCCGATCGCCGCAAGTAAATCGTTGGACGGATAGACCATCTTTTCCAAGGCAGCCAGACGCGTACCCACTCCGAACAGGCGCGCCAAGGCCTTGTTCTCGCCGAACTCATCCGCCGCGCTGAAACTTGCCTTCAGGGTGATCTTTTCGATCGACGGTTCTCCCGCCTGCGTGGTCTCACGCGCAGTTGCCGATGCGGGACGCGAAGGAATCTGCACCGTTCTGGTCAGGGTTTCCGGATTGAACTGGAATATGACGACATTCGGGATCGGGCCCATAAAATCAGACCCATATTCAATCAGCGCTCCGCGCATCAGGAAACCCATAGAATTACCTTTCGCCTCCATCGAGAATCTTCATGACTTTTGAGGCCACTTGCTTTCCAATCTGTGTGTGCATCGCGCCCGCATGCCTGCCGATCCTAATCTTTCCAGAAGACAGACGATCGATCCTGAGCGTTCCCGAATGCCCCTGAGTTGCTTCGGCGATATGTTTCACAATCTCCTGCCCGACGTCTGAGGCAAGCTTCCTCGGATCACTCATCAGGTGGCCTGCGCTTCGGGGAAGCCGCACGGTTAAGTTGGATATATGAATTCTTCGCTTGGTCATGGATTACTCGAGTTTGACGATATCGTGTACATACGGCCCCAGTTGTTCGAGGCTCAAGGCGCGGTTCATCTTGTCGTATTCGCGTTTGACGGCAACGAGGACATCTTTCATAAACAGTTCTTTATGTCCGTTACCGGCGTACGCCGACTGCAGGCAGGCATTGAACACGATGGAACGGATGTGCCCCCCGGAAAGTGGAAACTGTCGTGCCAGGAAGGCGATATCGATGCGTGAATTTGCCGCGACGGAGGCCGGTATCACCTGTTGCCAAATGGCGGCTCGTTGGATCTCGTCCGGAACCGGAAACTCGATGATATGGCGGATACGCCGCAAGAACGCTTGATCCAAGTCGCTCTTTCGGTTCGTCGCCAAAACCGCCAGCCCTTTGAAGCGCTCCATTCTTTCCAACAGATAACTGACTTCCAGATTGGCATAGCGATCGCGGGCATCATTGGCTTCTATGCGTTTGCCAAAGAGCGCATCGGCCTCGTCGAAGAACAACAGCATGTCCGAGACATCCGCGGCGTCAAAGATGCGTTTCAAGTTTTTTTCCGTCTCACCTATGTACTTATTGACCACCTGTGACAGATCGATGCGGTACATCGGAAGCTTGAGCCGATAGGCCAAAATCTCGGCTGCCATCGTCTTTCCGGTTCCCGGGGGTCCGGAAAACAGCACGGTAATACCGCCTTCGTTCCAGGCACGGGCGGTCCCCCAGTCGTAATGCACCTTGGTCAGGGCCTGCATGGCAGCCAACTGCTCTTCAAACTGAATCGCCTGTTTATTCGGGAGAATAAGCTTCTCGTCGGTAAAACGCGGTTCGACATAGGCCGCCAGTTCACCCATGTCCACGCTCAGTTCGGCACGGCAGGCCTCGATAAAATCATCGTCTTTCAGCGGTTCGGGTTGCGCCCTTAGCTCTGCACAGATATCGCGGATCGTATCCTTCTCATAACGAAACCGGCGAGCCATCTCCTTCAGAATAGGTTCATACCGTTGGGCATCTGGGCCAAAACCTTCCATCCAGGCCGCAAGTCGGCCTTCATAGCCGAGTGCAGAAACTTTCACGAACGGTAACAGCAATGCGGGGTCGAGATGCGCGACCTGCCTCCGATCGGCTATCGCCAGGAACAGTACGATAGGAACCGATACGAGGGGCAGTCCTTCGTTACGCGCGCGCCGAGCTTCCGTTCCATCAAACAACTCCTGCTGGATCAACAGATTGTGTCCGGTCAGCCATGCGAAACACATCAGCATCGCGAAATAGTCTTCATGACCGAGCAAAGTTGGATCGCCCTTGTATTCCCAAAGTTTCTGCTCTGTCAGCAGAGCGATATCGATCGCGGTCTGGCGGTAAGCCGAACGACGGTTTCCAAGCAATGGTACGACGCGCAGTCCGTGCGGCATTTCCGCACGAACACGATAGGCGATCAATGTTTCAGCCTTCGTGAGCTCACCATGCCTCTCCTTCGCCGGGTCGATCAGCTTTAAACTCGTCGAACCAATTTCTGCTCCATCGCTCATCGAACGTGCCACCAACCATGGCACCGAGAGAGGTTGCTCCCAAAGGGTGTCCGCATATGGCCGCTGGACGGACGAGCCGCGACGGAGCAACCCCATCGCAAACAGCGGGTGCATGGGGTCGGAAAGCGTTTGCGCTTCTTCCGGGTCATCCCACAATCGCTGTATCAGCATGAGGTTTGGATGAATGCGGGACGGGTCGTTCAGGCACGATGCGATAACGGCTCCGAAACTCGCGTCAAAGGCCGAGGCGAGCCCCATGGCAAGCGTCAATGCCGAGACATCGTCAAGCGAGAGCTCATGAAGAACCCATCCGAAAGACCCGCGAACCGATTGATCTATTCTGGGGGGCGGAATACTCAGTTGGTCGGTCAAATATTTCGCCGCCACATGGCTTGCATAAAATCTCCGCTTTTCGTCCCAGTGACGCGACAGATCGAGTGAGACCGACGCGCGGTCGATCATCGGCGGCAATTCACCCGATTGTGGAGGTGAGCCGGTACCTCGTTCGTGCCACAGCCAGGCTATTTCGCGCCGCAGACGGAGTGTGGCTTGGCGCATCCAATAATTCGCCAGCTCATCACGAGCCCGCAAATTTGGCGTGAACACAATGGGTTCTGTTCTGATCGATTCCACGTTCATGGACCATCCATGTGAATCAATGGACTCCGAGGAGCTTGCTGTCCGTTGACGATCACCACCAGGTTGTAATCGCCTGCGGGAATGGCATCGCTGTTGGCCATTGTGAGACGACGCTTGGTTTGTGGCGGCGGCGGACCCGGTGGAATCGTAAACACATCGAACATCCGAGCGACGCTGCCGTTTCGGTAGAATGCGGCAATTACATCATCGCCATCCGTACCCAAGAGCAGGCCCGTCAGATCGATCGTGGCAAAGGCTGTGCGAGGTGGCCCGCCGTTGACCGTCACCGTACCGGGGGGTACCGTGACCACAGATTGCAGGGTGGGCACGAGATTGCCGATTACGGCATTGCTCTTTCTCTTTTTCCCCGTCCCCGGGAGGGTTTGGACGACAGTGACGGCATGACTTCCGGCAGAAATCCCACTCGTCCCGATGATCGCGGCATCCACCATGAACTTCAGCTGATCTGGTCGTTGCATCGTCACGGGCAATTCAACCGTTCCGAGCATGACCGAAAGGTTCGCCAAGTGCAGGTCTGTGCCTTGTATCGTGACCTCTTCACCCACTTCGAAACCGACAGGGACAATTTCATCGATGTGCGCTCCCATGGATGGAATGGTATCGATGCCGACATACGGATCGGCCAGCGTCGTGGGTGACTGCGTGTAATCGATACCGACCAATAGCGAGTAGTCGCCGGGTTCCGCCGCTGCGATCATCACCGGGCGCACCTGAAAACAAATCGAGAGCCTGTATTTTTCATCGGTTCCCTGCATGAGCTTTGCCAGCAGATCCGAATGACTCTCGTCGAACGTGACATGCAATTCTTGAGGATTCGGACTGAGCGCTTTGCTGATCGTGGTGTTCACTCCGATATCGATCAAGTCGTTCCGGTTCAGCGCCTTAATCGCTCCACCGAGTCTCTGATGCGCAACAATCGTGTCGCTCACATCCTGGGCTGAATAGGCCGTCAGCAAATACTTCAGCACCATCCACAACGGAGGTTTCTCACCTTCGTTGAGCGGAATGTTTTTTAAGAAGGGGTCAAACTCGATCTGATACAGAAATAGGTTCAGATGGGGCGTTGCGTCATCTGACTCTTCGGGTTTGCCGATGGTGACCAGAGTCGAGCCACTCAGGGCCTGAAGCCGCAGCTGAAGCATTTCAGTGACCGCGCCGATGGCATTGGTGGTGTCTGCGAGCGCCATGATTCTCTAGCAGGCTGTTGACAAATCTTTTGAACGTCTCGAACGGCGCAGGGGCTCCCTGATCGCCAATGGGTTTGGAATACCCCGCAGGGTGCTTAAAAAGGTCGTCCAACGAGGCCGCAGCGAGCGAAGAGGCGACGCGTACTCTGGGCCGTACGTTGAGCCTCTACGCGACGCAAAAACACCGTTGGCGGACTTGTTCAACATACCGCTAGATGTAATGCCGGCTCAGCCGTGACGGCGAAGGTCTTGATGCTCTGTTGCCTTGCCCGGATTCACTCCGCCGCGCAGGAGCAAGCTGAATCGGTCGCTTATCGTCTTCTATCACCACGCTGATCGTTCCAATTGAAAGATCAAGCACCTGTTCCTGGATGTCGGGTATCGCTTTCATGGGCTGATCGTGAGTTCTCAATTCCACCCTCTCTGTGCTGCCGATACGAACCACGCTGGGTTCGGGCTCCGATGGCTGCACCACTTCACGTTGTTTTCTCGGCGACGATCCTTGATGCCCTTCCTTCATGATCCCGGACTTTTCAGGTGCCACCGGTCCCGCCGCAATCCATTCCTGAATTTCTTGCAAAAGAACGGTTTGTATTTCGGCATGCTCCATTGCACTTCCGTCGATGATCCCGGCTATCTTTCGGAAATGTTTGTTCTCCTGCTGTTGTTCGGATGAGACGGCGGGGACAGATTCGTTTGTCCTTAATTCATGGACCCTCTCGGAATGCTCACCGACAGTAGCCCGTTCTTCAACAGGCCGACTTGGCTCGGAATCAACCGTCTGAATCTCCCCCTTTGACGACATGTCTCCGCTAAACCGAACTATTGGAACTTCTTCGCGGATACGATCATGGATCTCCGAAGGAACGACCATAGGTTGGGGACGATTGAGCAAGGGCGCGCCCTCTGCTCGCTCCCTCACCGCCATACGTTCGATTTCGGATATTGCCTTTGGAGCCCTATCGGTTTTCGACGACAAGGGATTGTTCGTCTCCGGAGTTGATGGGACCTCTACAAACTCTTCCACGTCGACAGGCGCAATCTTCGATGAGCGAGGGCGAGCTCCTTGGATCAGGGTTCCAGCTGATGACGGTCTCGGTTCCGCAAATCGGAGGCCGCTCTGTCTCGCCATATGTGAAAAATATCCGCTCATTTCTTCGCGGCCCAGATCAGCTGCAGGTACTGTTGTCGTCGCCATTCGGGAACAGCGAGCACATCTGCCTCGCTCCAGTGATACTGCGACGCCATTCTATGAATCGCATGGATCAACTGGGTTTGCATTCGGCTCAGCATAGCGAGCGCGGTCTCCATCAGATCGACCCGATAGCCGTTGAGCCTGTCGCATTCCCCGCAACTCACCCGACAACTAAAATTCACGAGCGGGTCGGCGTCATCAAACATTCTTTCGACCTCACTCACCGAAGCCGTTCCAAGAGTCGTCGGGAAATCCGCCGTGACAGTCAGAGACCTGATCATGCTCGCTGCCGCATTCTGTTCATCAGGGAACACCGCCCTTGCCCAGACTTCTTGGTCACGGCCTGTGGGCTTGCGAAATTCGATTCGCCTGCCCTCCACGTCGACGCCGACTGTTTCAATTTTGTCCGCCTCACGCTGAACCTCCGAAAGCTCCTCGAAGGTGAGCTCCAGTTCAAGATCCTCGCCGCATCCCTGACAGTTGAACACCAAACTCAAGGCCTTATCCCACCCTCCGGCTGCGAGTAGAAGAAGGCATTCGATCCGCTTGCCGATTGAAAGTTCGATGAAATGTCCGGGCGGAAGCAGATGTTCGGGATCAACGGAGCACAACTCAAGCAGACGTGTAACAAGCGCCGCCCGGTTCGGCACCGAGAAATCCACGGCGAGATCAGTCTGGCATTTCCCAAATCTCCTGAATCCCGCGCCACCTTTGAACCATGCCACGGAAGATGACGTGGTAAACGACGGCAACGGGATCACATGCTCTGTCCCGACCTCAATATTCATGGGCTCATCCTACCGGCTAACCTTGCGGAACATCGTCGGCCTCATTGGGTTCTTTTGTGTCCTTGTCTCGATCCCAACCTTCGAGCTCGATCTTC
This sequence comes from Nitrospira sp., assembly GCA_024760525.1. Taxonomy (NCBI): domain Bacteria; kingdom Pseudomonadati; phylum Nitrospirota; class Nitrospiria; order Nitrospirales; family Nitrospiraceae; genus Nitrospira; species Nitrospira sp. The sequence continues at coordinate 1,816,785 of CP060499.1, read as the reverse complement.
ATCGATTCAATGGCCACGGCATTGGCGTTGGCGTTCAATTCGGGAATGGCCGTGTATTCACTGACCCAGCAGTCGTACAAGAAATACCTGTATACCACGTGGCCTTTCTCGTTCATCATTTCGAGCGTGAGATCCTTTTTATAGGCGGCGAGATCCATCGCGCTATCTCCTGAATACGGATGCACCTTATTCGCCCAGGCTTCGAATTCCGGATCGTGAGTCAAACCGCGCTCGACGCTCACCGCATCGTAACTGGTGCGGCCCGGCGATTTATGGTCGGTACTGTTATCACCGCCGTCACGATGCTTGACCACCTCGGTCGTCCGTTTGAGCGCGCTGACCTTACTGATACCCATGACCGGTTTGCCGTCCCAAACGAGCCGGAACTTGAAATTCTTGTACGGATCGAACCTCTTTGCGTTCTTAACGAATCCTTTAGCCATGTCTCGCTCCTTTTAGCGGTTACACATCCGGTATCTGTTGAATGCTGATGATGACGAACTCGGCTGGTTTGAGCGGTGCAAAACCGACCTGGATATTGACGATGCCCAGATTGCGATCGTTGGCCGTCGTTGTTTCGCCGTCGCATTTGACGAAAAACGCCTTGTCGGGCGTACTGCCCTGAAATGCCCCTTGCCTGAACAGGCCCATCATGAACGCAGTGATGTTCATGCGGATCTTGGCCCACAACGGCTCATCGTTCGGCTCGAACACAACCCATTTCGTGCCGCGGAAAAGCGATTCCTCGAGGAACAGCGCCAATCTGCGGATTGGAATATATTTCCACTCCGACCCGAAATCATCGCTGCCATCGAGTGTGCGTGCGCCCCAATTGACGATTCCGTTCGGAAACTTGCGGATGCAATTGACTCCGAGCTTATTGAGGACGCCGTTTTCTCCGTCCGTCATATTCAGTTCGACGTCGAGGACCCCCCGAAGATCGGCCTCGGTTCCAGCCGGCGCCTTCCACACGCCCCGTTGTGAATCGGTTCTCGCCATCAGACCGGCTATCCCGCCGGACGGTCCGAGCGGCTTAATGATACCGGCGTCGCTGTATTTGACTCTGGGATAGAAAATCGCCGAGTTTTGCTTCACGATGCCGGCGCGGAGCCCGTTGACCTTTGCCGCATCGGCGACCATTTTGTCCCCGTTGGTCCAACTCACAGGTGCATCGATCAGCAAGAACGCGCGGCGGCTTTCACAATATGTCGTGGCAGGTCCGATGAGCTGCTGGTATTCACTTTCATCGATATCTCCGTCCTGAGGGATGATCATGAGATTAAACAGGTCGACGCGATCGAGCGCATAGAAGCCCGTATGATCCAACGCGCTTCCCGTATAGTCGGCAACGGTCAATGGCGTCCCGTCATCGTCCTGTCCGATCTGTCCCGCACCATTTTGAAATGAGCCGGTTCCGATGTTGCCCAGGGCGTACTGCCTGACGTTGGACGTGAATGATCCGGCCAGGTTTTCGGTTGCGGTCGAGACGGTGTAGGTCGTATTCAACATCCCGACCTTCGGCTTGAAGGCGATCCGGTATCCCCACACCTCGGCTGTAACCGGAGCGTCGGGTTTGTCATTTATCGTCTTCGCCATGATTTGAAGCTTTTCCCGCACCCCATCGGAATGGTTGGTAATCGCCGACGAGAGGGCGTCTTTGAACCACCGGTCAGCCGCGCCGGTCGTTTGCAACACATTGGGGAGTGGAACGTTGAAATCAATCGCATTGGGCGCGGGGGCGCCGGCGAACGTAATCTTCGTGATGTCGTGCGCCACATCCGTCTGAAACAGTTTTGCCAAGGTGTTCGCGCTTCCTGAGAAATATGTCGAGGTTGGAACGGGGCGATGATTGGCGAACCGCGTCGCTTCAACTCCACCTTGATCGATACCGAGCATGAGCGCTGCCGCCAAGTCGTTGCTGCTTGCGCGTCGTATCTTGACGCTGAGATTGTTGCCTGTTGCGGATGTAATGCGGAGGACTCTCAGTCCCGAACCGGAGTCTATTTCGTCCAGGCTGCAGGTGACCGAAACACCCGCCGGAAGGCTCGGCGTGATACGAGCCAGTATCTCAGCCTCGAGCGGACCTTTTGTCGTTGCGGTCAACGGGGCAGGATTATTAGCGCGGATATCAACAGATGAATGTGGCCCTTCATTCACGCTGATATCAAACTTTCGACTGGCCGATGCCGCAGGCGGGGTATAAATCAGAGCGTTTAACTCATCTCGAACGGCGGTCAACGTGGCGCCCATTACGCGGCGGCCCTCACTATAGCCGGCTTGTGCCGAGGAATTTATGTCAAAGCCCGTCGCCAACTGAACGTCGACTAATTGTGAACTTTGAGTCACAAAATTCACGACATATCGGGGCGCCGCCGGATTCATGGATAGGTTAAGAAAGGTCTCGCTGTTGACGACCACACCACCGTCCTCTTGTGTCAGATAGAGATTGAAGGTCTCCTCCGGGTTCGAGGTGTTGTAGTCGATCGCCAATCGGACATTGTTGCCCCAGATGCCGGCATCTTTTGCCATAATGGTCAGCGCGGGGACGCCGGCCACATTTTTGAGTGTGACGTCGGCTTTTTTAGCATTGTGCGCGAGTCTGACGATGTAACAATCCGTCCCTCCGTTTCCAAAAAACTGCTTGACGTTTGCGCCCAGTTCGCTCGATGGATGTCCACCTCCGAATTCACGCAAGAAATCCGAATAGCTCAGACAACGGACCGCCTTGTTGATCGCTCCCTTTTGCGCCCGGCCAAAAAACGCCGCGATAGAGGTGGACACGCCCGTGATCGTCCTGACACCGCTTGGAACTTCCTGGATATAGACACCTGGGTAACTCACTGACACTGGCATGGTTCATCCTCCTTGTTAGCATGCGCCGTCGTCACGTTCATTTCTCGCTGCCCGACTGTCTGGCTACCGTTCTCACCGTCTGCACGATGTCTCCGTGCTCCTCAGTGATCATGCTCTGCCGATACGAGCGGAGTTGCTGCGTAAATACATGCGTTGTATCCGGTGTCACACTCACGATGGTCAGGTCCGGATAGACCGCCAGTAATTGCCCGCACAACGCCGGTTCATCCATGTGTTCCTGCGCAAGAAGGACGACATCGGCCTTGGCTCGACCGGTTTCCTGGAGAATTTTCATCGCCCCTCGGCAATCCCCGACCACTTCCATGTCATCCTGTTCTTCAACAAGATGTCGAACGACATCAGGAATCATGATCGGATAATTTCCGAAAAGTACTCTGATTTTGTCCAATAGACGGCCTCGCGATACTGTTGACGTACTCTAGCCGTAATTGTGTGAGATCCCATGGATCTACGGGATGAATTTGGGTCTAGATGCGGCAGAAGTAAGATCTAGATCCTCATCTAGATCCTTTTCGGATGAGCCGGGAGGGGATCAATGAAACTCGTGTGTGACAGGGACTTGGGGAGGCTAGCGTCCGGTGTACATGGCCTGTTCTTTGAAGTGCTTCACCGCTGAATGGCGATTGTGCAACTGCAGTTTATCGAGGATATTATGGACATGGTTTTTAACGGTCGACACTCCAATGTGCAGGCAAACGGCAATTTCTTTGTTACTGAGCCCCTCATCAATCAATCCGACAATTTGCGTTTCACGCCGAGTGAGACGCGCTCCATCGACGGCATGGCCACTTTCAATCTGACGTGTGAGTGCGGACACACGGTCGAACGCCAGACTCGCAACACGTGGAGAGCACAGTGTCTCCCCATTCACCACCGCCTTGATGTTGTTTATGAGATCTTTGATGGAAGCATTGTGCAGCAGGTAGCCCGAGGCCCCGCCGGTTTCAATGCAGTACAGCACATCATTGTCATTTTCAGGCACATCGATCACCAAGGTCTTCACTCGCGATGACAGATGACGAATTCTCGCGGTGGTTCTTTCTTCTCCGCGAGCCAATATTCCAAACTCAAGCAGGAGCACATCAACGTGATGCGCGCGAAGCGCTTCTTCGATCTCTTCTGAATTCGATGCATCATGCTCCACTGAAAATAAATCGATCTGTGCCAAACAGCAACTCAGGCTTTCTCGAAACAGCTGATTACGGTGGAGGATCGCAACGCCGATGTTGTGAATGTTTGTCGCAGTCATGAGGTGGTACCGAACGCCTTCCCTCATTTCCAGAGGGTCCCTAACTTACGCCTAGATGGTACCTTCGTCAATTCTCATTCAATCAACTCCATGATAACTTTCACTCATGCGGCGTCATACAAAAAGCATTCCACTACGGCGGGACACGGGAGCTTCTTGAATCAGAAAGTTCTCGCAGGGAAGAACTATTTTGGGGGCACGTTTCAACGCGCTGTTTCACTCAAATATATTCTTTTTCCCTCACATGAAGACCGGTTCGATAAACTCACTGTACTGTATTAAAACGATACACCCATCAGTTCGAAGCGCGTAGTGTATCCAGACGATCAAATGAGTGTATCTAAATTGTTTGATCCGTGCGGGAACGCGCTCTACGCTCAGTCATAATTTCATGTTTGTCCGTCCTCGCTCACGACGTTCATCGTCGAACGAACCGGCTTGCAATCGTAATCGTATGGTGCGCTGAACGCTGGAAGAACACCAGGCGGCGTAGATGTCGGTGAAGTTATCCTGATCCGTGATGCCGCACTCGTAGAGGAGGACTTGCCGATTTCTGCCTGAAGCAAGCACAACAGGCTGATTCCTCGATGACGACACCCGGCGGTGGATTTCTCATCATCACCGCCGGACTCGCCCGCCCGGGGCCGGAACCTCACAAGGAGATGGGGGTGCTGGATTGGGCGATCCAGTCTAGCCCCGGCCCGGGACATGCTGTCCGTACCCAGCAAGTCCCGTGCTTAGCTGACATCCTGGATCCAGATTTTCCAAATCGCACGATCATGGAGAAAATCTGGCGGTTTTACGCGAATTCGCGTAGCCAGACCTGGTCATCTTCGGTCACCGTACCGAACGGCTGAATAAAAATTGATTCAACATGAATACAAACTGGGCGATTATGCCCAACTCGACACCACACTGATAGTCCATTAGAACGCGCCGAACTTGACCAATCTGGTGCGCTATGAGTTGGCGCACCTACGTTGTTTTAGTCAGCCTCGTTGTATGTATGACAAGTCTTGGCGGCCTCGAAATGGGGAGAAAAGTAAACACAGAATGTAGTGCGATGGGGTTGTTTGAAAATATCTTCATAATTGAATTTTCCAAAGACGTACATGATTTTATCGCCATTGGCAAACTCATCGATTTCGTCTTGGGTAAGTCCTGCGGAGACTCGGATGTGCCAACTAACAAGCCCTCCAGGCTGTACCACGCCCAATCCTGGTTTATCGTCAGGCTTTGGATAGACTGGAGAGAAGGGTTCGCTTTTGGAAAGTACCCGAGAAACTACATGACCATGCATTTTCCGAGCTGGAGTTCTCCCGGTATTTGCTACTTGGACCTCAGTGACAAGTCTTGCGTTTGGTTTGACCTGAGGAGTGGTAGCGAGCGCGAATCCAATCCACGCCCTTTGATCAATTTGAGCAGATTGCCGGTATTCATCGAGCATGATTTTGTTTCGTTCTACAGTCGCCTCCAGAGAGTTAGCCATTCTCGTGGCTTCGGAAATGATTCTATCGGTTTGCATAGAGCTATCTTTAGCCTGAAAGCAATAAATAACGACTTGGGCAGCAGCAGATATAGCCATGATAGCTGTCAGGACAATCATCCATACGTCGCTTTTTTGAATTCTGTCTACAAGCGCCTTATCGCGTATGGAAGCTGCCTGATGGCTCTTATCTGCATGTGTTGCGGTCTTTTCCTGGTGCGTTTTTACGATGGGCAGTTCGACAGCCTCCTGTTGAGGAGGCTCAATGGGCGAAGGCGAATTTATGCTGGGATCGGTCTGTGCGGGCTTTCCATCGCCATCCTCTATCATGGGATATCGCTATTGTGGTGGTGTTGATGGATTTTTGCGTTTCTTTGGTTTGGATATCGCACTATCTCTCTGTGGCTTCGGTGGCGCTTTAACGAGAACGTCTATGACCTCTTCAAAGCTCAACGGATGGAGCGAGAGTGGTTTCGCCTTCGGCATACAACCTCCATGGGCAGGTTTAGCTGCACGTTCTTCGGATCATACTTCATGCTGGCACGCTTTACCGCTGGCGTGCTCAGCATTCTGCTATCACGTCGCCAAAGATGTCTGGATTCTGGCGGTTATTGTGCCGGTAGCTGAACTCGGCCAGGTACAGCGGCAAGTAGTCTTTGCTCACCTTGTGATAGGTGCCGATCACACCCCGCTTCAACAAGCTCCAGAAGCTGTCCAGGTTCGCGGTATGCACATTGCCGCGCACATACTCACCGCGATAATGGCTCACCGACTCATGCGGATAGCCCAGCTTGGCCAGGCCCTTATAACCAGAGTGCTCATCAGTGGCCACCAGGGACACGTTCTCTCCTACAGCCTGCCGTACAAAGCCCTGCAAAGTCTCTGCATTGACTTTCTCAATGATCTTGGCCACGACCTTACCCTTGCGAGCCATCGCGCCAATAACGGCAACCTTGCCCTTGGTGCTGCCATGGGGACCATCCAGGCGTTGAGAGACATGCTTGTTCTTAAACTTGCCGCCGATGTAGGTTTCGTCTACCTCTACTTCGCCCATCAGCGCATTGAATCCGCCGTCTTGCATGGCAGATCGGATGCGATGGCACATATACCAAGCGGTCCGATAGGCCCCGCTACCGATCATGCGTTGTACCTGCAAGGCGCTAATCCCCTTCTTGCTGGTCATCATGAGGTAGATGACCTGAAACCAAGTCCGCAACGGATAGTTCGTGTTCTCGAAGATCGTATGGGTGATGATCGAGAAGCGGTAGCCGTTCCGTCCTCCGCACTCCTTGCCCTTACAGACCCAATGGAACGGACGGCTCTTGACGGCGAAGACCTTGGCATTGTTGCAACGGGGGCAGTGGACCCCATTCGGCCAGCGGCGCTCAAGCAAGAACTGCTTGCAGGCGGTTTCGTCTTTGAATCGATTCATCATGCTGGTGAGCGTCGTTTTCATTGTCTGGCCTCCGTGATGTTGAGGCCATTCTACAGCTTTATGGATGTGGTGTCAAGTGGGGCATAATCGCCACAAACTGATTCACACGGTCTATCCAATCTGTAGTCTCAACCCTACAATAAACAACTAACCACACCCGTGGTGCGACATTCCGCGTGATCGACTAGAACACCCGTTGTGAGAAAGGAATTGCTGATCAGAAAAACGCCAGGCTGGCGTAGGTCACGGTGGAGTTATATTGATCCGTGATGCCGCGATCGTAGCGGAGGACGTGGCCCTTTTCCGCCTGAATCACTCGCAACAGGCTATAGATCGGCGAGAAGCCCGAAATGCGACGTTGATCGTGTTCCTTTTGGATGTACCCGGCGAATGCGTCCGGTTGGAGTTCTTCGACATGCTTCAACATTTCCAAATCGCGCTGCATGGCGCGATGAAAGGAAAAATCAGTCGGTGGAGCGGCATCGCCATAGCGCAGGCCGAGATGAGCCAGCTCCCCTGCGGCAATGACACATGATGTCTTTCTGGAGACAGCGATCGCATCTTGCAGAGCCTTCAGAAACCGATCCACCGAATTCCGGACTGTAGGATCATGGAGACTCGATGCGGAAAATGAGGACAAGATCGGAACGATCGTGAACGGCTTCCCGATGATGGTTTGGAGAAACGGCAATTGGAATTCAATGGCATGTTCGGATTGATGGGCGATGTCTTCTTGGAAGTATTCCGGAACCAATTCGTTTAACCGGTCTACGACCGTCCGATCAACCTGGACCGTTCCCAACGGGGTCTCAAAATCTTTGTCGGTGACTGCAAACAAATTCCCCAGTCCGGCATGTGCCGTACCGAACAGCACATAGACATCCGGCCGTTGGGCTTCCTGTAACTCTTTGTATCCCCACGCATAAACCGGTCCTGCCTGCTTGAGATCGTATGTGGGCACCACGAGCCCCTTGATCGTCTTGCCCTGATGCTCGGAGGGCTTGAAATCCGGACCTTCACCAGACGTAAAGAATCCGTCGATCTGCTTTTTGAGCTTCACACCATCGGCCTCGTAGCTCCGTCCGGCAAACGCGGCCGGCCTGGCCGGCTGCTGCCGATACTCGATCCGGGCCTGTTCCCGTGCCGATTCAGCTTGCGGGCCTTCCAAGAAAAGCTTGTGCGCCAGATCCGCCACCAACTGTTCCACTTTGCTCGGCAGCAGGAATTCACCAAACCGTTTCAGGTACAGCGCGCCGATGTCTTGGAGAGAATGCTCTCCGTCGAAATGTTGCACGATGAAAAAGAAATTGAGCGGCAGGACCAGTTTTTCCTTGCTCAGGCCGCTGGGATCCCAGAGCACCATCAATTGATCTTCCCCCTGCTTAATGGGCGAAAATTGCAGATTCCGAAGGACCGGATACTGAGTTGAATCTTTGACGACACCGGTGGACATGACGACGGTCATTGTAGGGGATGGAATGGAGCCGCTGCAACCGATCCGATAGCCGTGGCTACTGACTACTTGGAGGAGGGGCTTCACCTCGCCGGGCCAATATGATGAGCGCCACCACCGTGAGAATCAGCAACCAGATGGTAGGCCGCCCGTAGGAGGCATCGGAGAATTCGATCAAATCGGTCAATCGGCCGATCAAGAGCGACATGCGGGCCATAACCGTATAACCAAACGCGGCGCCGAAGGAAATCATCAAGAACAGCACGCCGGTTCGAGCCACTGCCCTTCCAGGCCCACTGTGCTCGATCGAAAAAAAGAAGTAGAACAAGACCGAGCCGACTCCCAGCAGGATGATGATCGCATTGAGGTTGCTCGCGGGATTGAGCAGGTTCATCGAGAAGCTGACGCCATCCGCTCCCGCGATCGATAACAACGGACGAACTGTATCCTCGATTTGTTTCAGGATGAAGGAAGAAATCGTTCTCGGTATCGCCAATCCCGCCCCCATCCCGACGATGAAGGCGAAGGCGTATCGGGATATCCAGGCGGCTTTCGGCACGTACCTGGTCAGCATGAGCATCCCAATGGCCACGGGAATCAGCAGGGCGATTTCCCCGTTTTCGACGATCGGCTTGACGACCAAGTGGACGATGACGGTATCGTACGTCTTCACGATCGTGTAGCCGACCGAAACCCCCACATAGAGATGCTCGGCCAGTTTGAACAACACGTTATCCTTGTACAGGAATGAGAAGATCAGGAGGGTCAACCCCGTCGCAACCCAGGCCCCTAGTATCGTGGCATCCATCGAGATCCTCTACCCTTCAGCCAACCTGTCCCTGTGCCCGAGCTGTGCGCCGGAGCGAGAGGTAAAATGCGTTGCAGATGATCACCAGCACGATGATGGCGAGATGCGTCGCGGACTGTGCGTCCATACCCGCCACCGCTTTGCCTTTCTGACCGATGAGGCTCTCATACTCAGCCGCGCCGCGGAGGCCGCCGATCAGGCCGTTGATCTGTCCGCTTCGCAGCAATGGATATAATCCCGGCGCCATCACTCCCGTGCAGCCACCACCCATTTCGAACTTATATTTGTCCTTCCCAAAGACATACCACTCTTCAACCCCGGGACGGCCGGCGCCCAAGCTGACCATGTAGCCGACATCCTTCAAGCTGCGCACGCCGTCAAGAACCGGCAAATCCTTCGTGGGCTTGCCGCTATAGTCGCTGGGAAATGCTGAATAGAGGTCCTGCCCCATATTGATGATCACGGCTTGCCCGCCCGGACTCCATCCCAGAAATGCATAATCCTTCCCGTATTCTCTCCCCATCTCTTTGGCAACCTGCGTGACTAACTGATCCGCCATGCCTGTCCCGGTCACCCAGAGAGTCATCGTGACCACCCGAAGATTCTTCTTGAAAGCGTGACGCAGCAGCGCCACCGCTTGCGGATAGAGCTCGGGTTTGGAGGCGGGATCGAAATCGATCGACAGCAGAAAGACGGAATGTTCCGGCAACGACTCGATATGCTCGTACACGCCACGGACTTCCGACGAAATCCTGATCGGCAAACCGACCGGATAGAGCAACGGCAACAAGGTGCAGAGGCCGATCACCAAGAAAATGATCCGCCGATCGATCCTGAGCATACGCTCTGAAAAACTCATGCCTTCTCCTGCTCCCCCTCACCCATCAACTGCGGGTGGCGCCGAGCGGGAGCCCGGTCGCGCGCAGCGGAAGGGTCCCACACTTCCTACTCCTTCCCTCCGCCAAGATACGACCGCTCCACGCCAAAGATAATCTTGAATGACAACGCAATAGCGCCGAGACTGACGCCGATCAGAATGGCCCGGCGTACGGAAGCATTGAGCACATTCAAAATCCATGAGGAAACGTCGCCGCTCAAGGGAATCAGATACTCACCCAGCGGCACACGTCCCATCATCACGATCACTGCCGCGACCAACAATACCGCCGCTTCCCGACTCCTGGCCCTGAACGAGCGATAGGCGGCCGATGCGATGAAGAAGGCCAATATGGCAAACATCGTCCCTTGCAGCGGCACCATCATATAGTTGTAGACCCAGCCGAATGCCGTCATGGCCCCATCGAGGCTTTCTTTGCCATTGGCCCACAGCCCGGCCGCGATCGTCCCGAGCATGGCGGCATACAGCACGAGGCTGTAGCCCCATCCGGCTTCCTTGCGCCCGATCTTGACCGCATGTTGATGGAACAGGCTGGTCACACCCAGGATCAACGCGAATCCTCCGATAATCTGCAGCCATTTCGTCGCGGAGGTGAGCATCTGCTCCGAGGCCGGATGCGGCACATAGTACTGCGCCGCAAACAGAAGACCCGTGATCATCGTGATAAGCAGAGGCAGTTGCCGACGGAGAAAGATCATTTCAGGTCCCTAAAGAGATCGAGGACAATCTGCGGCCAATGCGCGCCGGTGACGACTCCGACCGTCGCCAATACGGTTCCGACGGCGATCGCGCTGAGCACGACCGCTTTCCCGATGTCCTGTCCGCGCAGCGTGCCGACTTGGACCGGCTCCCTGGACAGATACGCGCTCGCGGCGTACAGCTCTTCGCCGATCAACGTGTAATCGCAGGTGGTCACGAAGAACGGGAGTTGGTGGTCGGCATCCGTTCCGGCGATTTGGATGGCGCCGGTGCTCGCGCCGGTTTCGGTGAGCAACAGCGACTCGGCAAAGTAATGGCCCATGAAGAAGTTTGCGGCGGGCTTCTTCCGCAGCATGATCCCGTCGACCGCCGCCGTGTAGCTGAACTGATCGGGTGTGATGAAAAAGTTCGCGTCTTCCTTGAAGAGATCGGGCTTTCCCGCCTCCAAATAGGCTTGTTTGGTGATTTCCTGGCAGACCGCCATCGTAATCGGCTCGCGATGGGGCACCATCAATTCCGTTTCATAGAGCGCAGCCCGCTTCGCCACCTTCCCGAGAATGACCGCAGCGGCAATCGTCGAAGGGTCGTGCAAGTCATGCGCGCCGGTCATATAGAGAATCGGCTTGCCCAACTCGGTTGCGCGCCCGATCGCTTCATCCACTGCGTCGAGCCCCGGAATACGACGCAAGAAGATCTCGTTCCGCTTTGCATAGCTGATCGTATAAAACACCAGCCCACAGAATGAGACGGCGATGATGAGATTATTCAGTTGATTCCAGTTGAACCAGTCCGGCGAAGGAGTCGCCACCGACACCGGGCTGAAAACCCGCTGATCGCCTTGGACAGCCGCCAATGCGACGGCATAGGCCGTGCCATCCGTCACGTCGATATTCTTTGCACTCTTGATGACGGCCTGGTGCCAGGTCTTCTCGGCCTTCCTTGTCCACCAAGCGGTTTTTGTGTCTTTGACGTATTTCGTATTGGCGGGGAATTCTGCGACGACCGTGAATGTCGTTGGATCGGCAGCAGGTGCTCTTGCAAGCAAGACCTGATAGCGGATGTCCGGACCATCTTTCGGCGTAGGAGCCCACTGAACGGTCAGGCTTCCTCCTCCGTCGTTCGGCGTGTCGAATACCTGCACATCTTGGGGAGCACTGATAGCTGTCTCAGCCGAGGTGCACGGTGGTTGCAAACTCGACACACAGAAAATCACGACCAGCAAAGGCCATGCGAAACGGCCCCAACCGCCTTCCACGAGATCCACTTCACGCCTCACGCTTCAGGCCCCCTCGATCACCTCGATATTCGTCCGCGGAATCACGACCCGCGTTCCATCGGCGAACTTCACTTCCAATACCCGCACCTCGCTCTCGGTAGGAATCTTGGTGAGATCGGACGGAAGCGCCGATACTTCCCCGATTCTGCCGAAGAGCGGATCGCGGATGATGCGGACCGGATCGCCAAGGCGAATCCCGTCGCGCCGGGTAACGGTCTCCATCCCAACCTTGTCTTCTACTTGTGGAATAATAATTTCCGGACGGATGACGCCGGCTCTGATCTGTGTGGCGCCCGAGATGGATGCCTTCCGGCCGACATGAGCGGAAAGCAGCTTAAAGGTCTTGGTCGCCATTGGAATCGTCCCGAACCCCTCCGTCAGGATCAGCGTAAATCCCACTTGTTCCGTTCCTGTAATGGCGACACCGAGATCATATCCCAACAGGGCACGCAGATCCTCATCATGAATCCCCCCCACGACCAATCCGGCCACACCGACGGCCTTGGCCTGCTTCAGGGCTTCGGCCGAAAGGAACGACCCTCCCACGACCACTTTGCCTTTCATACTCGAATTGAAATGTCCCGGCGACTGTGGTTCGTCCGGAGCTTTCACGCCCAGCACGATGTCGCCGAACGTCTCTCCACCGATGCCGAAGATCCCTTGCACCAATCCACATGTCGCTTCGACCACGACACCCTGCTGCGGAACCGTCTCCGAGATGATCCCATCCACATAGGCCAGCAGTTGTAGGACTCTGGGCGGTTCCCGCAAGAGCACTTGGCCTGTGATGGTCGACACAGACTCGACTATGCCCGCCACCGGCGATCGGATCTCCGTCTTGAACCACTTGATCAGGGGCTTGTTCTCGGCAAGAATCTCGTCTTTCTCAACGGCATCGCCTTCCTTCTTGATCAAATAGTCCTTGATCTCACCCGGGGCAATGCTGAGTTGATTGGCAAGATTGACCGGGAAGACTTTTCCCGGCAACTCTGCCTTGGCAACAACCTGATCTGACCGCACCCGCTCGCCGACGTTGACCAATACCTTACCCGGCAAGGGCAACATGCGCCGCCGATGGATCACCGTACGATCCGTAACAGTGAGGCCGGGTGTATAACTGTGAGCCATTTCCCTATGGTCCTAAACCGGGTAGAGATCGACTGCCTTGAACCATTTCGTCAGTGACGCGACCCGGGCTTGATGGTCAACCGGAAATCTGAGCGGTCGCCCACGGCCATCGAGCAAGAGTCCGACCACACCGCCATGGACCTCTCTCGTGAAAGCAGTCCCCGCTCCCGCACCCATGTTGACGCCTTTGGCAGGTTGAATCTTGATGGTTGCCTGTTTGCCGGAATCCAACGGATAGAGCCGCAGATCGCCGAATGTGAGTCGATCGTTGATGGTCTTTCCATCAGGCAACGTGATCTGATAGTCGGCACAGAGATCCCCGTCTTTCCCCTGTCCGATCGGCGCCACGCAGGTGCCCAGATAAATCATGCAATCTCGAACGAACACATCGGTTGCGGCCTTCTCATTGATCGTGGACAGCACGCCGAGATGCGGCATCATGAAAATGCTGTCGACCGACAACCTCGTGCAGCCCATCGGCTCGTAGGCATCGACCATCATCAGCATCGATTGGATCCGCCGCGGCGCATGGGACAGGATGCCGCCGCTGCCGACAATCAGATCCAGTTTCAACATATCGATCAGCGATTTACCGGACGCCTGCTGTTCGAAGACATCGGAGATCGTCCGCTCCTGTTGCACGCCCTTCAACCCCGTTGCCAGCGACTTATGATGAATCAAGGCCAACCGCAGAGCCTCGCGCGCGATCGCCTGCTCGATTTGCAATTCATCGAGTGTTTGGGGAATCGTGGTGGGCCGGATCATCTTGTTCTTGATGCGGTTACGAAGCGTCTGTTCATCGATCGTGAACGGCACCCATCGCATAATGTTCGCCAGTCCCGCTTCGGCGAGGACATTGGACACACTATAGGACATGCCGAGATTGGCACTGACCGTCCGGTTGAACACGCCGTCGAACACGGAAAAGACGTCGGTCGTTGCTCCGCCGATATCCACCCCGATCAGATTTAAATGTTCCCGCTGGGCGATCGTCTCCATGATGAGCCCGACTGCAGCGGGCGTCGGCATGATGGGAGCGCCGGCCATCTCGATGAGCTTCTTATAGCCCGGCGCCTGTTGCATGACGTGCTCAAGAAACAAGTCGTGAATCTTATTCCGCGCCGGCGCCAGGTTCTCTCGTTCCAAGACCGGACGGATGTTCTCTGTGACGACCAACGCCGATTTGTCTTCCAACGTCTTTTTGACTTGCGGTTGGGCTTCCTTGTTGCCCGCATAGATCAAGGGCAACTTATACGTCACACCGAACCGGGGCCGTGGTTCGGCTGCCGCGACATATTCGGCCATCTCCACCACGTGGGTCACCGCTCCTCCGTCGGTCCCACCCGACATCAGAATCATGTCCGGTCTCATGGAGCGGATGCGCTCGATCTTTTCGTGCGGCAACCGGCCGTCGTTTGAGGCCAACACATCGATCACGATCGCGCCGGCCCCCAACGCCGCACGCTGCGCGCTTTCGCCGGTCATGTTCTGTACCACGCCCGTCACCATCATCTGCAGCCCGCCGCCGGCGCTGCTGGTCGAGATATAAATGTCGACACCTGTCTTGTCGTCCCGGCAGGGCGTGATGATCTGATCGCCATCCAGAATTTTCCGGCCGGAGAGCTCCTCGATCTCAGCGATGGCGTTCAACACGCCGCGCGTTACGTCTTCGAACGGAGCTTCCACAGTCGTCGGCGCTTCGCCGCGATACGTCTGCCGATACTCGTCACCGACTTTTTCGATGAGAATGGCTTTGGTCGTGGTGCTGCCGCAATCGGTCGCCACGATTACATTGAGAGGGCGATCGATCTTTGGAGGGCTGGATGCGGAAGACGTCATTGAGCCGTTGCTCCCTTTGGAGCAGACTTGGCTTCAATGATGGAGATGAGGCGAGTCACCGTATCACGGCGCTCGAGCAATCGCGCAACCTGCTCGACTTCTTTCGTGTTGAAGGCACAATCAAGGATCGGGGTCAGGAAATGCAGTGCCTGGCTGCCCAGAAAATTCATCGGTCCCATGGACTCCAAGAACATCGTCGCCGGAGCCGCCATTCTCCGCTTGACGATCACCTCCGCGATCCGTTCCATCAACTGCACGTCTTCTATAGAGAGGGGCTGATTCTCAGGAGGAACGGCAAACGCATGGCGAAGCCCGGCTCCTATTTGAGCCAGCTTTCCCACCAGATTGTCATTGAAGCGCGATCGCATAAGTGCAGGCCGGACAAGGCAAACCTCGAACGGATCGCATTATATGAAGGGGGTAGAAGAGAGTCAATTCAATGGTGGAACTGCGAAATCAGTTCAAAAGTCGAGCTAGCCGCCAGCATGGCATCGTTTTCGAAGAAAATGTGACGAGTGTGGGTCTGCATGGTGATGACAAAAGGCACACATTGAGCTAGACTGGCGCATGAAGCCGTTTCGTTGGGGTCACGAGAAGAATGAGCAACTGAAAGCTGAGCGGAATATTTCCTTCGAGGAAATCGTCCTTGCCATTGAGGCCGATGGATTGCTCGATATCGTGGTACACTCCAACCTCGACAAATACCCTCGTCAACGAATGTTTGTTGTCGAGGTCGAGCGCTACGTCTATTTGGTTCCATTCGTGGAAGAAGCTGACCATTACTTTCTTAAAACGGTCATTCCGAACAGGAAGGCGACCCGTGACTACCTAAAGGGCGGTGTCTAAATGAGAAAACGTCGGCCATCGTATGAAGAACAGATTGCGAAGGAATATGAGGAAGGCCGGTTTAAGTCCGTTGCTCCCTCAAAAGCTGAACTCAAGCGTTTCAAAGAAACGGCCCGGGCGACATTCATCAAGAATCGGAGAGTCAATGTGAGATTATCCTCACCCGATTTGATGGATATTCAAACCCGTGCAGCCGAAGAAGGGGTGCCTTACCAAACACTCATTGCCAGCGTGCTACATAAGTTCGTGACAGGTCGATTCACAGAGAAATCATCGCGTCTCACAACGCGTTCGAGCGCGCGCGCCAAACGACGGCGTGCGGCATAGCACGAGTACACTGCTCGGATCAGACGTGGGTTCGGTAAAGAATCCCTCAATTCACCACTATGACACTCATTACCCGCGAAACTGTTGCTGAGAAGTTTGCCGAATATTTGCGACACGATTTGTCGTTGGACAGCCTGGTGGCCTGGGCAGAATCAGCACTGATGGACGGTGAATTCGATCCAGCTCATCTTGCGACCATTCGTGACATCGTGGCGAGGATCGGCGTCGCCGACGTACGCGCACTCGGCCTCACCTGAGACGACTCCGAGCACTCGCTCGCCCAGCTCGGTTATTCCGCACAACTCAGTATTGTCGCCCGGTAGTTTCGCCTGAAACCCTTTGGCGGCTGGCAAGGTAAAGACTTAATCGGAGGTGGGGACTACTTCGGCTGAGGCGCAGCGTCTACATCCCGTTGGTACTGCTCGTAAGAGACAGACGCGTTGGCCAGGCACCGGTTTCGTTCCTGTATATCATCAATCCTGAAGCACTGGTTCTCCTGCCAAGCCTGACCAGTCTTATACAGCTCTTTCGACGAGCACCCGGCCAGTGTTGCCAGGCTAAGCGCGAAAAGCCAGATGACGACAGCTTGCTTCATGCGTATTCCAACCTTGTTTCAGGAACCACAAGCGAGTTGCAGTATATGAACGGGGGACAAAGGGAGTCAATTCAATGGGACTAATTGGAGAAATGCCGCGTCCCCTTTGATCAAATGATCTTCGTCGGTGACGGCCTCACGGATGTTCCATGCTTCTCACTGATTCGAAAGAACGGAGGAATCGCGATAGGTGTGTTTGACCGCCACGAAAAAGACAAATGGGGACGTGCCTGGGGCTTTATTGAGGAGGGCCGCGTTTCAAACCTGGTTCCTGCCGATTTCAGTCAGGGCTCGGCCCTTTCGCTTTCGCTAATGATGGCCGGCGGGAACATGGCGCAGAAAATCAAATTGAATGCACAGACCTATCAAGGGTAACACGGCTACAAAGATGTTAACTTTTACTGTTTTCACGAGAGAGACCAGCGTCACGTGCAACCTAAGCCATCCCTTTAGCCCGTGCGATATCGCCTAAGGCCTTGGCGATAAATGCCGCATCGCCATCAGCCTCTTCGAGACATGCCTCTAGGTATGCCGCCATTTCCTCCGGTGTTTGAAGATGCTCGGCGACATCAAAGCGAGTTGTAGTCGTTCGTCCCATACGGCGCTCCGATAGATTACGCGCAAGCCGCAAGGTTGGCTTAATATCAGCTGTCGTGTCTGGCAAACCTCCGAAGAACGAGACAATTCTTGATAAATACCCGAAAGACTTATTAGGATAAACCGCCACAAAGAAAATATTGGCCGAAATACATTGGCCACTCGACTTTCTAGGTAGACTAAGGCAAGAAACTCCGATAGGACAACGGGATGCCAGCAATCTCAATATTTTTCGGAATCATAATCAGGATGTTCTACAATGAGCACGAGCCGATGCACTTTCATGCCGAATATCAGGGACAACGAGCCAAGTTTGATTTCACCGGTCGGATGATAGTCGGCTACATTGGTTCCAAGACAGCTCGACGACTGATCAGGCAGTGGGCGATAGCGCATGGAACAGAGCTCCGCGCTAACTGGCAGCGCATGAAGGCTGGCAAACCGCTCGAAATGATTGAGCCGTTACGATAATTGCGAGAGAGGAGACGTCATGAACAGGATCCCATGTGTGACCAAGGCTGAATATCGAGGCGGCTACAGGATTTGTGTGACATTCGATGATAACTCCGAGAAAACGATCGACTTCCGACGCTACTTAAAGGGACCAATTTTTGAGCCGTTGAAGAATATTAAGTATTTTCGTCGATTCTTTCTCGACGGCTGGACAGTCGCTTGGCCGAACGGTGCGGACATTGCGCCTGAGGAACTGTACGAGAGCGCAGACGTCGGCACTGAACGTGGAGCAGCCTGACCTCAAGGTCGAAACCGACGCCGACAAGTGGTGTGGCTCATTGGCAAAGCCTTACCCCTCGCTGTTCACTAACACTTACTTCTATATTCTTGTGGCCATCACGCACTGACCTTTGCTTCTTCATCCAGTATCCTGACCCCAACGGCAGGACGGATTCATGAGGAGACGCTCATGAAGAAACAACCGCGAACTAAGCTGATTCATGAAGGACGATATCTTGCCGAAGTCGACGTTGAACTATTGGTAACTGATGACGAGTGGTCTCCCTACCTATCGGTAGAAGACGCATACAAACTTGATGATGTGCGTGATGCGTTGAAAAATGGAGACACCGCAACAGCAGCACAATACGGTCGTGTGTTCTCCCTAACTCCCATCGCTGTTTAGCCCATTCCACACGGGTAGCCCCGCGCAACAGCCTTCCCAGCTTACTACTGCGCTATTTTCTTCACAGGCACTGTGTTGTTCTTTCTCTCAAAAGCAAGAAGGGAGCGGTCAGGTTGTCGTTCACTGTTCGCTCGCCTCCCCTCCCCACAAGGGCGGACGGGTTGAATCCAGAATTGCGCGCATCGAACGAGGTCCTTCTGAGGGCGCGCGTTCGGCGAGCAAGAAGGACAACCTGGCTGCTCCCTAATTCTTCCGTTGCCCCATCTTGCTTTCCGTCCCGTTCCACAACCGTTCAATATTGCCCTTGTGCTTGATCACGATGAGTCCGGTCACGAGCACAGCAAACGATAGGAAAGCGGTCGTTGGTCGGAGAAACACGGCGATAATAGGAAAGAGTCCAAATGCGGTGAGTGCGCCGCCGGAGGAGTAGCGCCACAGAACTACGGCTCCAATCCACGCCAGGAGCAGCAACAACCCGATCAGCGGCGCGACACCGAGAACGGAACCAAGTGCGGTCGCCACTCCCTTTCCACCTTTGAATCCTAGAAACGGGGAAAACAAGTGTCCGAGAAACGGCGCAAGGGCGACAACCAAAATGGCCCATTCATCCTGAAGCACTTGCGTCGCCGAGAAACCCATCACCCACCCCTTGCCCATATCACCGAGCAAGGTCAGGATACCGGGCTTCTTGCCTGACACACGCAGCACGTTCGTAAATCCGACATTCCTGCTGCCGACCGTACGTGGATCCGGCAGGCCCATCGCTTTGGAGATGACGACTCCAAACGGGACTGCGCCCAACAGATATCCGACGATGGCGAGACCTATGGTCAGCCCTGTGTGGTCCATCCAAACTCTCGGCGTTACCGCCTTGTCTCTAGCGACGAGCGCAAGCGTCGGCCTATCACTGAAACTTCTCCGGGTGCGTGAAGAATTCCAGCATGACTCGATTCAGATTGGGCCAATCGCGATGCCCACCGGCTCCTTCGCAGTAGAGTGTCGCGCCTCCCTGCGCACAGTGTTGATACGCACGACATCCGCCCTCGACCGCTTTCGCCTGGTTCAGATCGCAGCGATTGCAGCCCGCCCACCAAGCTGACGTTTGAGCTCCCCACCCGGGAAACAAACTGTCGTTCTTGCCGTGCAGGATCATGACCGGAATGGGATCTCGGCACTGAAATGATTCGAGATCTTTTCCAGTCCATCCTGCGGCGCTCGGCGCAATCGCGGCGGGAATCCTCTTCGTCTTATCGAGCACGGCAAGCGCCAGTGAAGCGGTGCCGCCATCCGAGTGTCCGGTCACAAACACTTTCTTCTCGTCGACACACCACTCCTTTGCCACCGAGCCGGGGATCGTCCCGGCTTGTTCAATCGCCGAAACATTCAACTGCCGGTGGTCGGCATAGACCACGATGAAGCCGGCGCGGGTGGCTGCTGTCGTGAGGCCTGTAAACCGCTCCGTCGCCCAACGACTTTGTCCGGCCGGAGCGTAAACCATAAGGAGAGGATGCGCAAAGGTCGCGTCATAGTTGGAGGGTGTCCGCACCATATACCGAATACCGTCAGTCGAAGCCTTGCCATCGGTTGCACCAACGAGACCAACTCGGGCGCCCGCTTCACATCGGAGCGCCGCCGGAGCGCTCGAATACGCATAGGCCTCTAATTGAGGAGGCGTTTCGTTCTCTGTACAGGCTGTGATGAGGAAGAAGAGACAGGTACAGACACCGATCTGTTGTGCGAGCGGCGCTCTCCGAACGGCCCGGCATTTCAAACCCATGTCAGGCCCGTCCCGGTGACAGTCAATCCGACGAGAACTGATGGAGGAGTCAAATCTAACGCATTACAGGATGTTCAAACGAGACATCCAGCAAGGCCGCAGCGAGTGAAGGGCCGAGGCATAGGCTTTCTCACCCACCCGCCCCGAGCAGCCGGAACTGCTCACTCCCGCCGGGGTATGTCGAGGGTCTGAACGATGCGAGAACGAAGCTGGGGTCTAGTTTCAACATCCTGACTACAATCCTTTAGCGACGACCTGCTTCCAGAAACTCCACACATACTGGCCGCCGGAGATATAGCCAAGCACCAGCGAGAGGTACAAGGTGACGGTGCCGGCCAAATGCAGATTGCCGAGTTCAGCCAGCCCTGTCCCTTCCAGAATCAGCATGATGATCGCCACCACTTGCAGGGCCATCTTGTATTTGCCGGTCGTCTCCGCGGCGATGATCATCCCTTCTCCGGCCGCAATAGCTCGGATTCCCGTGACCGCGACTTCCCGCGCGATGATCAGCAACACCACCAAGGCGCTGACCCGGTCCACGTTCATGAGGAGAATCAGGGCCGACAACACCAGGAGCTTGTCCGCGATGGGATCGAGCAGCTTGCCGAGCTTCGTCACTTGCCCGGTTCGTCTGGCGATAAAACCATCCAGCCAATCGGTCACCGCCGCGACGGTGAAGATGATGGCTGCCGCCAGCGACTGATCCGGCGTGGGATTGACGAAGAGAATGATGAAGGCCGGGATTAAGAGAATGCGGACGAGAGTTAACAGATTTGGCAGGTTGAGCGACTCCGCTCCGATCTCTCGCCACACTTCCAGAACACGGTTCATAATGCGCTTCGTCTCCTAACAAGCTGTCAAAACTCGGTACCCGCAGGATGGTCAAAAAGGCCGTTCAGCAAGGCCGCAGCGAGCGAAGAGGTGAGGCGTACGCTTCGGTACGTTGAGCCTCTGAGAGATGCGAGAACGCCGCTGGCGGTCTTTTTCACCATGCTGCTATACGATCCCGTTTTTGAGTAAATCGTGCAAATGTATCACGCCGCGAATCGCGCGACCATCCTCCGTCACGACCAGCGTCGTGATCGAAAAACGTTCCATCATCTCGACGGCTTTGGCCGCCAGTTCATCGGGTCCGATGGCTTTGGGGTTCTGCGTGGCCAATTCTCTCGCGGTCGTGTTGACCAAATCTGTCCCGCGTTGGATGAATCGCCGCAGGTCGCCGTCGGTAATCACACCGACCAGCGCTCCCTCCTGATCAACCACTGTCGTCATGCCGAGCTTTTTCGCCGTCATTTCCAGCATGGCCGCCATGCCACCGACCGAGGCTTGAACCATCGGAACCTCCGATTCGGTGTGCATGAGATCTTTCACCTTCACCAACAACCGCCGTCCCAAGGTGCCGCCGGGATGGAACCGCGCAAAGTCTTCTTCCTTGAATTCGCGTTTCTGCAGCAGCGCAATCGCCAGCGCGTCGCCCAAGGCCAGGGTCGCCGTCGTGCTGGCGGTCGGGGCCAATCCCATGGGGCACGCCTCCTCCTGCACCGAAACATCGAGCGCAACATCGGCGTTTTTCGCCAACGTCGAATTCATCCGGCCGGTGAGCGCGATCACCGGAATGCCCAGACGTTTTACATAGGGAAGCAATTGGAGCAATTCTTGCGTCTCGCCGCTGTTGGAAATCGCGACCAGCGCATCCCGCCTGGCCAACATACCGAGATCGCCGTGCACCCCTTCGGCGGGATGCAGAAAGAAGGACGAGGTGCCGGTGCTGGCAAGTGTCGCGGCAATTTTCTGCCCGATGAGGCCCGACTTCCCCATCCCGGACACCACGACCTTCCCCTTGCATTGAACGAGCACATCCACCGCTTTGGCGAACTTGGCATCCAGCCGATCGATCAGCGTTTGGACGGCCCGAGCTTCGATTTCCAGCACGCGCCGGCCATCGGCGAGACTGCCGAGCATTTTCTCGGTCTTCGATATTCGAGTGGGTGATTTCACGTTTTTGGCTTTGCCGCGTCGCATATACGCAGAACCCGCTCCAGCAAAGATTTCAGTTGATGCAACGGGACCATGTTCGGTCCATCCGACAGAGCTGCATCCGGATCTGGATGGACTTCCATGAAGAATCCGTCCACACCCGCTCCGGCCGCCGCGCAAGCCAATGGCTCGACAAATTCACGCTGGCCGCTGGATTTCGTCCCTCTACCACCCGGCAGCTGCACACTGTGTGTCGCATCGAAGACCACAGGATACCCGAAGTTCCTCAGGATAGGGAAAGATCGCATATCCACGACGAGATTGTTGTAGCCGAACGACGAGCCGCGTTCGGTCAGCACGATCCGCCGGTTGCCGCACTCCTCTATTTTCTTCACGGCATTGCCCATCTCAATCGGCGAGAGAAATTGGCCCTTTTTCACGTTCACGACCGTTCCGGTCTTGGCGGCGGCGATCAGCAAATCCGTCTGCCGACAGAGAAAGGCCGGAATTTGCAGCACATCCACAACCTTCCCGGCTTCCGTCGCCTGCTCTTCCGTGTGGACGTCGGTCAGGACCGGAAGCGTGAATTGGTCCTTCACTTTCTTGAGGATCGCCAGGCCCTTTTCGATGCCAGGCCCGCGAAACGACGTGATGGATGTGCGGTTGGCCTTATCGAATGACGACTTGAAGACGTATGGAATCCCCAACGACTTGGTGATCTCTGCAACACGGCCCGCCGTGTCCATGACCAGCTGCTCATTCTCGATCACGCAGGGGCCGGCAATGAGAAACGGCTGCTGCCCTTGACCGACTTTGAACGGACCGATATCGACGAGTTGTGCCATAGTCTGTAACTAATGGCCGAGCTTTCTGCGCAATGCCGCTCCGACGAATCCGCTAAAGAGCGGATGCGGGCGGTGCGGACGCGAACTGTACTCAGGATGAAACTGGGTGCCCAAGAACCAGGGATGATCTTTCAGCTCGATGATTTCGACCAGCCGGCCGTCCGGGGACACTCCGCTCAAGACCAGCCCCTTTGCGGTCAGCTGCTCACGATAGGCGTTGTTGAATTCATAGCGATGGCGGTGGCGTTCACGGACCTCGCTTACGCCGTACATCTTCTGGGCCAGCGTCCCCTCGCCGAGCTTGCAGACATACGATCCTAGTCGCATCGTTCCGCCCTTGTTGCTGACGGCATGCTGATCGGGCATCAAATGAATCACCGGGTGTGGTGACTGTTCGTCAAACTCGGCGCTGTTGGCGCCGGCCAGCCCGGCTACATTGCGGGCGAATTCGATGACGGCACACTGCATGCCCAGACACAGACCCAGGAACGGCACCTGACGTTCCCGCGCATACTTGATGGTTGTGACTTTCCCCTCGATCCCTCTCGTTCCGAACCCCCCGGGAATCAGGATACCGTCCGCCTCCCGCAAGATACGCTCCGTACCCAGCCGTTCGACATCCTCCGACTCGATCCAATTGATATTGACCTTGGTTTCATGGTCGATGCCGCCGTGAACCAGCGCTTCTCCCAGACTTTTGTAGCACTCTTTCAGCCCTACATATTTTCCCACCAGCGCGATGGAGATCTCGTGCTTCGGGCGCTTGATCTTCTGCACCATCGCATCCCACTCGCGAAGATTCGGTTGGCCGGTCTCCAAGTGCAGTTGACGGACGATCAGTTCATCCAATCCTTCTTTTCGAAACACGATCGGCACTTCATAGATCGTATCGACGTCTTTGGCGGTGATGACGGCATCTTTGTCCACGTTACAAAACATGGCAATCTTGCCCTTGAGCTCCGGGGGAATGTACCGGTCGGTCCGGCATAAGAGAATGTTGGGCTGAATACCGATTTCACGAAGCTTGTTGACGGAATGCTGCGTCGGCTTGGTCTTCAGTTCACCGGCCGTGCCGATGTACGGCACCAAGGTCAGGTGGACGTACAAGACGTTATCGCGCCCGACATCATACGGCATCTGCCTGATGGCCTCGAGAAACGGCAAACTCTCGATGTCGCCCACCGTGCCGCCGATCTCGACGATCGTGACATCGATGCCCTTGGAAATGCGCATGATCGCCTGCTTGATCTCATCCGTCACATGCGGCACGACTTGTACGGTCCCGCCGAGATAGTCTCCGCGGCGCTCTTTGGTGATGACCGAGTGATAGATCCGGCCGGTCGTGTAATTGCTTTCCTTGGTCAGCGACAGGGTCGTGAACCGTTCGTAATGTCCGAGATCGAGATCGGTCTCGGCTCCATCGTCGGTGACAAAGACTTCCCCGTGTTGATAAGGGTTCATCGTACCCGGATCGACGTTGATGTACGGGTCCAACTTGAGAAACGTGATCTTCAACCCTCGACTTTCGAGAAGATTCCCAATGGACGCGGAAGCCAGGCCCTTCCCAAGTGATGAGACCACTCCTCCGGTCACGAAAATAAACTTGTTCATGGTTGACCTCTCTTGGCCCTCGAACCGCTCTGTGTCAGCCCGGCCGCTGGGATACCACGCCTTGGCTCTTCAACTCACGCTTGAGCGCATCGAATTGCTGGAGCCGGTCCGCAACGTCAGGCACATCTTCCCGTCGATCCACCCGCAACGATGCGTGTTGGGTTTCCCACACCCGGATCGGAATGCCGTAATCCAGCGCGCGAAGTTGCTCAAGCTTTTCGGCGTCCTCCAAACGACTCGTCGGCAAGGCGGCCAGTCGGAGCAATGTTTCCTTCGCATAGATATACAGACCCAGATGGATATAATGAAGTCCTCCGATGACCCGCCTCTCCGCCTCATCACGGGCGAACGGGATCGGAGCCCGTGAAAAATACAGGGCATTCCCCCGGACATCCGTCACCACTTTGACCACACCGGGGTTGAGAAGATCCTCTGTCGGGTCCATCACTCGCTTCAACGTACCCACGCCGGCACCGCTGTCGATAAACGGCTCGATCAGATCCGTCAACAGTTCTGAGTTCAACGGGATTTCGTCACCCTGCAAGTTCAAGAAGTAGTCTCCGGCAAATATGCGCGCGACGGCCGCAACTCGGTCCGTCCCCGTCCGACATTCACTGGTGACAAGGATCGCACGCCCTCCAAACCGTTCAACGGCCTGTTTGATACGCTCGTCGTCGGTTGCGACCAACACATCAGAAACAGCCCGGCACGTGACCGCCCGTTCATAGACATGCTGAATCATCGGCTTGCCGTTCAACTCGACGAGCGGCTTGCCCGGAAAACGGGACGAGCCGTACCGAGCAGGAATCACCACCGTGACTGACCGTGACGCTCTATTCATCCCCAAACGCCTCAGACAACTGTTTTGGTGAGATGGTCGCGGTCCCGACCATTCCCACGACGATTCCGGCCGCGTAGTTCGCCATGATCGCTCCGGTCTTGATGCTGGCGCCGGCCGAAAGCGCCATCGCGAGGGTTCCGATAACCGTGTCTCCCGCTCCGGTGACGTCGTAGACTTGCCGGGCTTTGGTGGGCAAATGCCACGATGCCCCGTCCCCTTCGTACAGACTCATGCCTTTTTCCCCGCGCGTAATCAGGACCGACTGACAGCCGAGACGCTGCCGGATCATCGCTCCCGCTTCGTTGATCGTTTGATTGTCATCCCCGTGCATTCCCGACGCCTGAGTCGCCTCGAGGTGGTTGGGAGTAATGACGGTGACTCCTTTATAGTAGTTAAAATGCTCGACCTTCGGATCAACGATGACGGGAACTCTGCGCAATGACGCGAGGCGGGTGAGATCGGACATCAAGGCCGAGGAGATGACTCCTTTGGCATAGTCGGACACGACGATGCAGGACAACTCTCGAAGTTTCGATTCCACATGCCGGATTATCTTTCGGCGAAGGGTCGCTTTCAACTCGGTTCGACCCTCAATGTCATACCGCACGATCTGCTGGTTATGCGCAATCACACGACTTTTCCTGGTGGTGGGACGTTCACGGTCGATCACGACGCCGCCGAGTCCCCCCCGCGTGTGTCGCAGCTCTTTGAGCAACGATTTTCCGCTTTCATCGGTGCCGATTACGCCGCAGAGATGCGCCCTTCCTCCCAAAGCCAGAATATTGCTGTAGACGTTGGCCGCCCCGCCCAGCCGGAGGGACTCTGAATCGACGTGGACGACCGGGACCGGCGCTTCCGGAGAGATCCGGCTCACCCGCCCCATCACATAGTGATCGAGGATGAGATCGCCGACGACGAGCACCGATGCTTGTGGAAATCGTTGAAGATACTGTCGGAGCGCTTTGGGCGACGAACCTTCCTTCCCGTTGGATTCTTCCCTTGGGAAAGAGGTGCCGCTGCTCTTCTTCACTGAATGGCCTTGGCGAATCGTTCCCACCGGACCCACTCCGTCCAATTTCCCTGACCGTTCCAGGACCAATAGATACGGAACGCCTTCCCTCGAATCTTTTCTTCGCGCACATATCCCCAGAACCGACTGTCCAGACTTTGGTCGCGATTATCCCCCATCACGAAATAGGATTCTTCGGGTACCGTGACCGGCCCAAAATTATCACGAGGGTTGATGGTGCTGTCGATGATGCCGGGGTCGATTCGTTGTGTAAAAGCCTTGTCGTCGAGCGGTTGCCCGTTGACGAGCACGACTTTGTTCCGAAGCTGCACGGTATCCCCAGGCAGCCCCACAATGCGCTTGATGAAATCTTTTTCTTCATCTTCGGGAAAGCGGAACACGACGATATCGCCCCGTTGCGGCTTGCCGAACGTGACCACCGTCTGAGAGGTGTAACAATTGACCGGAGGGAAATTCCATTGCAGCTTGCAGTCCGTCGGCCACTGAAGACCATACGAAAGCTTGCTCACCAAGATGTGATCGCCGATCAGCAACGTCGGAATCATCGATCCGGATGGAATCTTGAATGCCTGTACGACGAACACGCGGATCGCGAATGCCAGCAGCATGGCCACGATAATGGCTTCCGCATACTCACGGACGATGGATTTGCGCTCCGTTCGGCCCGCGTTGTCTGCGAGTTTGGCTCCGGAAAGCGAAGCCTCCTCTCCTCCGCGCGGGGCTCCGGACAACTTTTCCGCATTCCTCTGATTCTGATCGAGGCTCATTCTTCTCCGACTCTCAAGATGGCCAAGAAGGCTTCCTGCGGAACCTCGACACTCCCGACCGCTTTCATACGCTTCTTTCCTTCCTTCTGCTTTTCGAGCAACTTCCGCTTGCGCGTGATGTCGCCGCCGTAGCACTTCGCCGTCACGTTCTTTTTCATCGCCCCAATCGTTTCGCGCGCAACAATCTTGTTGCCGATCGCCGCTTGTATGGCGATTTCAAACATCTGACGTGGGATCAGCTCCTTCATCTTTTCCGCAAGCTGACGCCCACGCTGATACGAGCGCTCCTTGTGCGTGATGAAGGACAGAGCATCGACCGCCTCGCCATTCAACAAGATATCGAGCTTGACGAGTTCGGATTCGCGATACCCGATCAGTTCATAGTCGAGCGAGGCATACCCCTGCGTGCGCGACTTGAGCTTATCGTAGAAGTCGAGAATCACTTCATTGAGCGGCAGCTCGTAGCTGATGACGACCCGCGTCGGATCGAGAAAGTGGATGTCCCGCTGAATGCCACGTCGCTCTTGGCACAGTTGGAGAATTGCGCCCATATACCGTTCGGGCGTGATCACAGTCGCCAGAATGAACGGCTCTTCAAATGTCGTGATGTTGGTTGGAGGGGGCAATTCAGACGGATTGTCAATCTCCAGCTTATCGCCTTTCGTCGTGGTCACATGATAGACCACGGTCGGCGCGGTGGTAATCAGCGTCAGGCCGTACTCCCGCTCCAACCGCTCCTGGATGATTTCCATGTGCAGCAAGCCCAGGAACCCGCAGCGAAACCCGAAGCCGAGCGCCAGCGAGGTTTCAGGCTCGTAGACGAACGAGGAGTCGTTCAACCGCAGTTTGACGAGCGCGTCCCGCAAATCCTCGTACTTCGCCGTGTCCGTTGAGTAGAGGCCGCAAAACACCAACGGCTTGACTTCTTTATATCCGGGGAACGGAGCGGCGGTGGGAGTGACGGCATCCGTCAACGTATCGCCGATTTTGACATCGGCGACTTCCCTCATATTGGCGCACAGGTATCCGGCTTCGCCCGTCAACAGCTCGGTCTTTTTCGTGCGTTTGGGGGTAAACTGGCCTACTTCCATCACTTCAAACATCCGGTCGTTCGACATCACCTTGATCTTCATTCCCGGTCGGACAGATCCATCCACGAGTCTGATCAGGACGATCACGCCCTGGTAATTGTCGAACCAGGAGTCGAAGATGAGCGCTTTGAAGGGGGCCTGCGGATCACCGGAGGGAGGAGGAACACGCGCAATGATCGCCTCCAAAACGGCCGGTACACCCTTGCCTTCCTTCGCACTGATGGGAATGGCGTCGGCGGCGTCCAGCTGCAAAACCTCCGAGATGGAATGTTTCGTTCCCTCGACGTCCGCGCTTGCCAAATCGATCTTGTTGATGACCGGAATAATGGCGAGGTTGTTGGCCATCGCCAAATTGACATTGGCGATCGTCTGCGCCTGCACACCTTGAGTGGCATCCACCAGCAACAGCGCTCCTTCACAAGCCGCTAAACTCCGGGAGACTTCATAGGTAAAGTCGACATGCCCCGGCGTATCGATCAAATGCAAGGCGTACGTCATCCCATCCTCGGCCTTGTACCGGATCGCCACTGCATGGGCCTTGATCGTAATGCCACGTTCCCGCTCGAGGTCCATGGCATCGAGGATCTGGTCTTTCGCCTCTCGAGCAGTGACTGCGCCAGTAGCTTCTAGGAACCGGTCAGCGAGGGTTGATTTGCCGTGATCGATATGAGCGATAATTGAAAAATTGCGTATAAGGCTTTGCAAATCCTAGCTCATTCGTGAAAATCGGTTCATTATAAATACTGCCTCCCAGGTTGTCAAAGTAATCGCCCGCCCTTATAATCACGCGCCGCGCGCGACGGTCGTCATCCGTCACACATCAACCGTGTTATGAACCGGACGATATCCTCCACGAGCCACGAATGACCGTTGACGCCTGACGCCTTTCGATCTCCATGGCACGAAAACCCTCAACCCGGCAACTCGTCGAATGGGACCATCGATACGTCTGGCATCCGTTCACGCAAATGCAGGAATGGGAGCAGGAAGCACCCCTCATCATCGAGCGCGGCAAGGGGTCCTATCTCATCGATACGGAAGGCAAGGCCTATCTCGATGGTACCTCGTCCATCTGGGTAAATCTGCACGGGCATCGACATCCGGTGCTCGACCGTGCCCTCAAGCGGCAACTCGACAACATCGCCCACTCGACGTTCCTCGGCCTCTCCAATCCGCCGGCCATCGAGCTGGCCCGCGAGTTGATCCGGATCGCGCCGAAAGGACTTACCCGCGTCTTCTACTCCGACAACGGCTCTACGGCGGTCGAGGTCGCGCTCAAAATGGCCGTTCAATACTGGCAGCAGGGACATCCTGACGCCGGCCCAAAGAACACCTTTCTTCATCTGAAACTGGCGTATCACGGAGATACGATCGGCGCCGTGAGCGTCGGGAACATCGAGGTCTTCCATTCGCGGTTCAAACCGTTGCTCTTTCCGACCTTAGAGGCGGAACCGCCCTATTGCTACCGTTGTCCCTTGAACCTCACCTATCCGTCGTGCCGCTTGGCCTGTGTTGACCCGATCGAGAGAATCCTCAAGACCCGCCACCGCGAGTTGGCCGGCTTCATCATCGAACCATTGATGCAAGCGGCCGCCGGCATGATCCCTCAGCCGCCCGGCTATCTGAAACGCGTCCGCGATCTCTGCACCAAATACGATGTCTTGTTGATTGCCGACGAAGTCGCGACGGGGTTCGGTCGCACCGGCAAGATGTTCGCGTGCGAGCACGAGGGAGTCACCCCGGATCTGATGGCGATCAGCAAGGGGCTTACCGGTGGATACATGCCGCTCGCCGCGACATTAACGACGGATACAATCTACCGAGCCTTTTTCGGAACCTACGCTGAGTTCAAGAGTTTCTTTCATGGACACAGTTTTACCGGCAATCCGCTGGGCTGTTCCGTGGCCCTCGCCAATCTTCAAGTCTTTCGCCAGGAAAAGACGCTCCCCAAATTATCGGCCAAGATCAAAGCCTTGGCGCTCTGGATGAAGCGACTGGCCGAGAAGTCTCATGTCGGCGACATCCGTCAACAAGGGTTCATGGTGGGAATCGAATTGGTCCGAGATAAGAAGACCAAACAGCCGTATCCGTTGGATGCCAAAGTCGGTCACCGTGTCGCATCGATCGCCCGCTCGAAAGGACTCATCACCCGACCCATCGGAAACGTGCTCGTACTCATGCCGCCACTATCAACGACTTCCGAGGATTTGAAGAAAATGGTAGAAATTCTGCAAGAATCCATAGACACTCTGCTCAGCGATGGAGCATCACTGTGACCTCCTCGGAAGTCGTGTGAACCAAAACCGGCCCCATGCAAACCTGTGATTTTCTCGTCATCGGTGGCGGAGTCATCGGCCTCAGCGTCGCCCGTGAACTCCGCAGACGCCGTCCTGACACCCGTGTGTTATTGATTGAAAAGGAGCCGGCGTGCGGTGCCCACGCCAGCGGGCGCAATAGCGGCGTACTTCACGCAGGCTTTTATTATTCCCCAGACAGCCTTAAAGCGAAGTTTACGCGTCTTGGAAACGAGCGGCTGACCGCCTTCTGTGACGAGAAACGAATTCCTCTCAATAAATGCGGGAAGCTCGTCGTTGCGAAGGATGCAGCCGACTTGCCTTCTCTCGACGAATTGCTCCGCCGCGGCCAAGCCAATGGGATTGAACTGCAAGCCATCACAGAAGCAGAGGCCAAGTCTATTGAACCTCGCGTCAAGACATACCAAAGAGCGCTGTTCTCACCCCGCACCTCGACGGTCAACCCGCTCCAGGTCATCGAAGCGATGCAGCAGGATGCGATCCGTGAAGGCATTCAGGTTCAGTGCGGCAGGGCATATCGAGGACGAGACGACAAACGGGTTCGTACGGACCATGACACCATTGACGCCGGATATGTCGTGAATGCCGCAGGTCTCTACGCTGATAAAATTGCCATGGACTATGGTTTCTCACAGACGTACCGAATTCTGCCTTTCAAGGGACTGTATCTGTATTCTGACGAGCCACCTGGTGCCATTCGCACCAATATTTATCCTGTTCCGGATCTCAGAAACCCGTTCCTGGGTGTCCACTTCACCATCACAGCCGACGGAAAAGCCAAAATTGGCCCAACGGCGATACCGGCGCTGTGGCGCGAAAACTACGAAGGGTTCGGGAATTTCAACCTCGGTGAGCTGATCGAAGTCGCGAGCCGAGGCCTCGGTCTGATGACGGGAGCGGGATTTGACTACCGTCGATTGGCGATTGAAGAAATCGCCAAATACTCGATGAGTAAAATGGTATCGCTTGCCTCGGTACTTGCGGAAGGAGTCGAGGAGCGGAACTATCGCAAATGGGGTCGTCCGGGAATCAGGGCCCAACTGCTCGACATCACCAAGAAAAAACTTGAAATGGATTTCGTCTTGGAGGGAGACGACCGCTCCATGCATGTGCTCAATGCCGTCTCTCCGGCCTTTACCTGTTCACTCCCCTTTGCGAGCTATGTCTGCGATCACATCGACCGGGCGATCAGTTGACCTTCGTCAACAGAGTCGTATCTCTTCGCCCACGCCCACTTGCAGATAGCGGGCGGCGTTATCTTCCTGCAGAAAGATTTCCAAGTTGCCGCTGCTGTTGATCAGGGCGGATGGACTCTCGTAGTCCCCTTGACTGTAACTTCCCACCAATTCGCCGATGACGTGCGTTCCGATATGGATCTGGATCTTCGATACTCCCATGGTCGTTTGAAATTCCCGCACCTGCTTCGCGGTGACATTCGATATGAGATTGCCGAATCGGTCGACATAATCGATCCGTCCGATTAAGGCGTGACCGTCTTGTTGAGGCATCCAAATGAGGCTCTTCACCGGATCGTTGATCACGGGGCCAAAGAACGCGGCAGGCTCTCCGTTGGCGAGCAACGCGGCGACCGGCGCGAACAGGTCCCGGCCGTCAAACGTGGTCCCCTCCGAAGGAAGACGATACCGCTCATGCTCGATCTGCCGGATCTTCACATGGTGTTCGTTTTGCAAGACACGGCTCAACAATCCGTTGTCCGGCGCCAAGAAATTATAGCGCGACGTTGTCGCAAGGAGCGCCCGCCTGGCGCTTCCTACGCCGGGGTCCACGACACAGACGTAGATCGTTCCTTCCGGAAAATAGCGGTAGCAGGCCTCCAGCACATAGGCGGCCTCGTCGATTTGATGAGAAGGAATCTGATGGGAGATATCGACGACCTTGGCGTTGGGGTTCATGCTCAGGATCACACCCTTCATGCTGGCGACAAACCAATCGTGCTCGCCAAAGTCTGTCAGCAGGGCAATGAGAGGGCGTGCCTCGGGCACGTCAGCATTCCTCGAACTTGATCTCCACTACCTCGTATTCGACCATCTTGACGGGAGTCTTCACTTCAACAAAGTCTCCGACCCGCTTCCCGATCAACGCACGACCGACAGGGGACTGGACTGAGATCTTGTTGAACTTCATATCGGCTTCGTCCTGACCGACCAGCGTATATTGTTTCTTTGCCTGGGATTCCTGCTCGATCACCAGGACGGTCGCGCCGAACACGATGGTCTCGCTGGTACGTCCCGCAACCTCCACCACCCGGGCCTCGGCCAACTTCGTCTCGAGTTCGGAAATGCGCGACTCGATAAATCCTTGGCGTTCTTTTGCGGCGTCGTACTCGGCGTTTTCGCTGAGATCGCCGTGCGCTCTGGCTTCCGCGATCGCTTCGATCACTTTGGGCCGCTCGATCTTGCGCAAGCGGTCCAGTTCCGCCTTTAACGCGTCATAGCCTTTCTTGGTAATCGGTGTCGGCATGCTCCACTTGCTCCTGACAACTTACGCCCGATGATATTCTTGCAATGTGCGAATCGCCAGATCCTTCTTCATAATCGCTTCGATTCCCATCACCGCCGCATAGGCTCCTCGCATCGTCGTAAAATACGGGATGCCGCGATGAAGCGCTTCCCGCCTGATCGACAATGAATCGACATGCGCCGAAGCGGTCCGCACGGTATTGACCACAAGGGCCACCGAACCGTTCTTAATATGGTCCACGATATGCGGCCGCCCCTCGTTTACCTTGTTGACGACC
The DNA here is from genome assembly GCA_024760525.1 of Nitrospira sp. Taxonomy (NCBI): domain Bacteria; kingdom Pseudomonadati; phylum Nitrospirota; class Nitrospiria; order Nitrospirales; family Nitrospiraceae; genus Nitrospira; species Nitrospira sp. The sequence continues at coordinate 1,783,125 of CP060499.1, read as the reverse complement.
TCCACATCAAGACCATGGTGACGCAGGTATTCGGCCGTCCCGCTGGTCCCCTGGATATGCATCCCAAGCTTACTCAGGTGTCGCCCCACTTCGAGCGCGGCTGGACGATCGGATTCTTTCACGCTGATGAACGCCGTACCCGACGTCGGCAGCACCGCCCCGGCCCCTGCTTGCGACTTCGCGAAGGCCCACCCGAAATCACCATCGATGCCCATCACCTCGCCGGTCGACTTCATTTCCGGACCCAGCAGCACATCGACACCGGGAAATTTGTTGAACGGAAATACGGCCTCTTTGACCGAGAAGTGCTTCGGCGGTGGAGCGTCGGTGAAGCCCAGTTCCTTGAGGGTCCTTCCCATCATCACCTTCATGGCCAATTTCGCCAACGGCACGCCGATCGCTTTGCTGACGAACGGCACGGTGCGGGACCCTCGAGGATTCACCTCGAGGACATAAATGGTCCGGCCCTTGACGGCGAACTGCGCGTTCATCAGCCCAACCACGCCGAGTTCCCTGGCTAGCACGCACATTTGACGCTCAATCTCGCGCACAATATCCTTATCCAAGGTATACGGAGGCAGCGAGCAAGCCGAGTCGCCGGAGTGGACGCCGGCTTCCTCAATATGTTCCATAATGCCTGCCACGACCACGGTGTGACCGTCCGAAATCGCATCGGCATCGACTTCGATGGCATCCGCGAGATACCTGTCGATCAATACGGGATGATTGGGTGATGCTTTGACCGCCGAGTGCATGTATTCCAGGAGACCCGCTCGGTCGTACACGATTTGCATCGACCGTCCACCCAACACATAGGAAGGACGTACCATGACCGGATAGCCGATCCCTTCGGCGATCTGCACGGCTTCGTCCACTGATCGAGCCGTCCCGCTTTCGGCCTGGCGCAAGCCCAGCTTATTCAGAAGCTCCCGAAACCGCTCCCGGTCTTCCGCCAGATCGATGGCATCAGGGCTGGTGCCGAGAATCTTCACGCCCGCTTTTGAGAGCGGAAGCGCAAGTTTCAACGGCGTCTGCCCCCCGAACTGCAGAACCACTCCGATCGGCTGTTCACGCTGGATGATATTGAGCACGTCCTCGTGCGTAAGCGGTTCGAAGTACAGCCGATCCGACGTGTCATAGTCCGTACTCACGGTTTCCGGGTTGCAGTTCACCATGATCGTGTCGATGGCTTCCTCTCGAAGCGCCATCGCCGCGTGGACGCAACAATAGTCGAATTCAATCCCCTGGCCGATTCGGTTGGGACCTCCGCCGAGAATCACCACCTTGTGCCGGTCAGACGGCCGGGCTTCACACTCACGCCCGTAGGTGGAATAGAGATACGGCGTCTGCGCCTCAAATTCCGCGGCGCAGGTATCGACGCGCTTATAGGTGACCCCTCGCCCCGCTTGCTCCGTACGCGCTTTTCTGACCGCTTCCGCTTCGCATCCGAGCAAGCGCGCGATCCGATCATCGGAGAATCCAAGTTCTTTCGCGTTCCAGAGCAATTCACCGCTCAAGACGGCACTCGGATTAGCGGCATGCTCGACCAACTTCCCCTCGAAATCGACCAACTCTCTCACTTGCTCCAGAAACCAGGGGTCGACCTTCGTCGTTACGAACAGCTCTTCATTCGTCAATCCCATCCGCATGCCGTCGGCAAGGTGCCAGAGTCGTTCCGGAAGCGGTGTGCGCAGCATACGGCCCAGCTTGTCGGCCGCGGCTTGACGGTCAAACTCAGCCGGGATACCTCGATCGAGTCCGAACCGTGAGACTAATCCGTTGAGGTCCAACTCCAGAGAGCGAATGGCCTTCTGCAAGGACTCCTTAAATGTGCGTCCGATCGCCATGACCTCGCCGACAGACTTCATCTGCGTGGTCAACGTCGGATCGGCTCCTTTAAACTTCTGAAACGCAAAGCGCGGAATCTTGACCACGACATAGTCGATCGCCGGTTCAAAAGACGCCTTGGTCACTCCGGTGATGTCGTTGGTGATCTCATCCAACGTATACCCGATCGCGAGCTTGGCGGCGATTTTGGCGATCGGAAATCCAGTCGCCTTCGACGCCAAGGCGGAACTCCGAGACACCCGCGGATTCATTTCAATGACCACCATCTCGCCGTTTGCCGGATTGATGCCGAACTGAATGTTCGATCCTCCCGTATCGACTCCGATCTCTCGGATGATTCGAAGCGCCGCGTCCCGCATGCGTTGATATTCTTTGTCGGTCAGCGTCATCGCAGGCGCGACGGTGATGCTGTCTCCCGTATGCACACCCATCGGGTCGAAATTTTCGATCGGACACACGATCACGACATTATCTTTCAAGTCACGCATGACCTCGAGTTCATACTCTTTCCATCCGATGACCGATTCCTCGATCAGCACTTGACTGACCGGGCTCATGGCCAGCGCCCAATCGATCAGCTTCTCGAATTCCTCCCGATTGTAGGCGATATTTCCACCGGTCCCCCCCATCGTAAACGATGGCCGAATGATCGCCGGAAAACCGACCGTCTCCAGGATGCCGACAGCTTCCTGTCGAGTGTGCGCCGTCCCGCTCTTCGGTACCCGCAGGCCGATTCGTTGCATCGCCTGTTTGAACGCTTCCCGATCCTCTGCTTTATGAATGGCCTCCGCTGAGGCGCCGATGAGCGAGACGTTATATTTCCCAAGCACCCCTCGCTTGACCAACCCCATCGTGGCATTGAGAGCCGTTTGCCCGCCCATCGTCGGTAACAACGCATCGGGGCGCTCGCGGTCGATCACCCTTTCAAGCACATCCAAGGTAATCGGCTCCACATACGTTCGATCAGCCATTTCCGGATCCGTCATGATCGTCGCCGGATTGCTGTTGATGAGGATGACGCGATAGCCTTCCGCTTTGAGCGCCTTGCAGGCCTGCGTACCGGAATAGTCGAACTCACAGGCTTGACCGATGACGATCGGGCCTGAACCGATCATGAGGATTGACTGAATGTCCGTCCGTTTTGGCATAGTGTCTCGTGATAGTCGGATCAGCTGGATGGAAGCACAGGCCCGATCTTCGGCTGAAAGGGAGTCGGCGCGGGCCCCTCGTCCCCGTGCGCTGCGTGGTAGTATTTCAAGGCCTCAGGGAGCCAGCTTTCGATCTGGTTGATGCGCGCCAGATCGGAAGGATGAGTAGAAAGAAATTCCGGGATAGTATGCTGCGATCGAAAGCAGACCTTGTCGATCATTTGCCGGGGGCACCCGCTCATCCGTTCCCAAAAAGGCACCGCCTCACGCGGATCATAACCGGCCTGCGCCATCAATCGGAGTCCGATGTAGTCGGCCTCTGATTCCTGTTTGCGGCCGAACGGCAATGACACGCCGACCCCATAGGCGCTCATGGCAGCCATGGCCGCGTCCGGGCGGCCGACGGCAGCCCCGGCGGCAAGGGCGCCGAGTTGTCCGACCGTTTCGAGAATCCCCCGACTATAGCGCTCCGCCCCATGGCGCTGGAGCGCATGCGCCACCTCGTGCCCGATGACGGTCGCCAATCCGTCTTCATTCTTGGTGATCTTCAAAATCCCTGTGAACACGGCTACCTTGCCGCCCGGGAGAGCGAATGCGTTGATCGTGCGATCATCCCGAATGACGGCGAACTCCCATTGATATTCCGGTTTATTGGCGACGGCGGCAATGCGATTACCGACCCGGTTGACCATCTCATTCACTTCAAGGTTGTCGCTGACCGGAGCTTTGCGCAGTAACTCCCTGTACGCGCCAATGCCCATCGCGATTTCTTTCTCCTCGGAGATGTAGATAAACTGATCACGCGCCGTTCCCGGCGCGCGAACACATCCCGCCATGGCCGAGACCAAGCCGCCTGCCGCCCCCATCCTCGGGAGGCAAGACAACCCCAGTATCCCTCGAACGCCGTGCAGAATCAGCGCGCGCCGACCGATGGATCTCGAGAAGAAGATGTCGGTCTCCTGATGTTCGTGCTGCGCCATCCCAATTCCCCACATCGAAGCCGATCAGCATTATATTATCAGTCATGAGATCGGCGCTCTTTCCTACGGCATCCACAAGTACATGAATTGCGGGGTTCCCCCTTTGACGAATGACATCATGTCGAGATCGGCGAGACCGGCCAATCCGCCTGGCGCCAGTATCTTGGAATACATATTGTTGGAATACTCACCGGGACGTTGATACGTCACGACTCGGGCTTCCGTCAGCCCGGCTTTCTTCTTGGCCAACTCAACGGCATCTTCCAGGTAGCCGATTTCATCGACTAAACCCGCCGCTTTTGCCTGCTCACCGGTATAAATCCGCCCGTCCGCCAAGCGCTTGATCTGCTCCATCTGCAAGTTGGAACGGCCCTCCTGCACGATATTCAAGAATCGCTGATAAAACGAATCGATCAATCCCTGAAAGATCGCCCGTTCTTCCGTCGTCATGGTCCGAAACGGTGAACCCATGTCCTTGCGTGGTCCCGATGTGACCGCCGTCGCCTCGACTCCCACTTTTTCCAACAGCCCCCGCGCGTTCATCGTAAGCATGATGACGCCGATGCTGCCGGTCACGGACGAAGGGTGGGCCATCACCGTGTCAGCGGCTGCTGCAATATAGTACCCGCCCGACGTTCCGAGATCCATGATGGAGGCGATGATAGGAATCTTCCGAGTCGCTTTGAACGTTTTGAGTTCGTGATAAATAATATCCGACGCCGTCACCGTTCCCCCTGGCGTGTTGATCCGAAGCACGACGGCTTTGACGTTCTCGTCCTTTGCCGCGCGTGTCAGCTGTTCTTTCACACTCGCAATCATACTGGGGGTGGGCCGGAATCCCTCCTTCTCCTGAGAACTGATCATTCCGGAGATCTCGACCAGCAGCACCTTGGCCTTTCCCGTCCCATCCACCTGGGCTTCTTGCAAAGGCCCGGGACCGGGGAACAGCGGAAAGTTGAACGTACAGCCGGACAGCAACAGTCCAAATATTCCCATGACAAAGCGATTACGCATGATGATTCTCCATGAGTCGCACAAATTCATCGAACAAGTAGGCGGCATCATGCGGACCCGGTGCCGCCTCCGGGTGATATTGGACCGAAAAGACCGGATGATCGAGACACACCATCCCTTCAACCGAGTGATCATTCAAGCTGACGTGGGTGAGCGAGAGTTTTCCGAACCGCGTGTCGATCACCGGCGGTACCTTTGGGACTTCCAGCAGAGATGCGGGACCGTGCACCGCGAAATTATGGTTCTGCGAAGTAATTTCAACCTTTCTCGTCCGAAGATCCATGACGGGATGATTGGCACCATGGTGGCCGAATTTCAATTTGTACGTTTTGAGGCCGAACGCCAAACCGAGAATCTGATGCCCCAAACAAATGCCGAAGATCGGATAGCGCCCGATCAGCTGCTCCACCGCCCGGGCTGCATAGGGAACGCCCTCAGGATCACCCGGACCGTTTGAGAGGAAAATGCCGTCCGGGTGGAGCGCCTCGACTTCCGCCGCCGATGTTGCGGCAGGCACGACCGTCACGCGGCAACCGACATCGACCAATCGCCTGAGGATATTGTGTTTGATACCGAAGTCATAGGCAACGACGTGCCACCTCCGGGAGCTTTCCTTATCCCGACCGTTCGCCATGTGCACCGGTATCCAATCCTCGGTTCCCGCCGTCCACTCATAGGCGCGCGCGCACGTCACTTCGGCGGCCAAATCTCGACCGATGATGCTTGGAGCCTGTCGCGCTCGGCCGGCCGCCCGTTCATGATCGAGATCAAGATGTGTGATGACTCCCTGTTGTGATCCATGTTCGCGCAGGTGTCTCGTCAAGGCTCTGGTATCGATCCCCTCGATCGCGACGACCTTCGCCTCCATCAATGACTCTTGAAGAGTATGCTTGCTCCGCCAGTTGCTGACAAGACGGCTGGCTTCCATGACCACAAACCCTTCCGCCCATGATCGACGGGATTCCACGTCTTCCGGCGTCACGCCGTAGTTGCCGATTTGCGGGCAAGTCATCGTAATGATCTGTCCTTTGTACGACGGATCAGTCAGGATTTCTTGATAGCCGGTCATGGCCGTGTTGAAGACGACTTCTCCGAGCGTTTCGCCTTCATAGCCAAGCGCACGGCCTTCGAACACGGTTCCGTCTGCCAGTGCCAGCAATGCTTTTTTCACAGTCCTCTTCCATCCTGGTCGAGCGAGTACTTCGACCTGATGCCGATGAGCAACAGGCCTAATACGAGATTGATCATGTACAGCGTCCGGATCGGCATCAGCACACGAAACAACGCTTCCAAAGCCGCCTTCTTAGCCGTCTCATCCTTCGTCGCGAATGCCTGCGCTTGCAGCGCGGCGGCGTTCGGGTGCAGAACCACGATAATGCCTCCGGCAATTGCCACCATGACGGCCAGCAGAATCATCTCACTCCGGCTGACCGCCACCGTTGGATCCCCGCTCCACCATCGAAGCCATGCGGCGGCACAGAGAATGACGCCGGCTCCGATGACGAAACGATGGTACCCTTCGAACGCTCGGGTTAAAAACATCCCTCCGGAATCCTGCCCTCCGAAGGTATTGAACACGGCCGGGATCACCGCTCCACTCAATACGACCATTCCTCCGACCCAAACAGCGAGCGCCAACCACTCCAGCGCGCGACAGCCGACCATTCCCCAACGGGGCACGCGCCGCACCGTGCTATCGCTCCCCGGCACCAGCCTCGAACACGAGCCGGCCACCGATGATGGTAGTCGTCACCCGCCCCTTCACCTTCCACCCGGCAAAGGGTGTGTTTCGGCTCTTTGAACGGAACTTGGCCGGGTCCACCTCCCATTGCTCCTGCGGATCGACAATCACGACATCGGCATCCGCACCGATCGCCAGCGTGCCTTTCTTGAGTCCGAACGCCGCAGCCGGGGCGGAGGTCAGCTTCTGCACCGCTTGCTCCAGCGACAGAACCCCTTCTTCCACCAATCCCAACGTCAACGGCAGTGCCGTCTCGAGTCCGACGATCCCGAACGGGGCCTCGGTAAAATCCTGCTGTTTCTCCTGCGTGGCATGGGGCGCATGGTCGGTCGCGATGACATCGATGGTGCCGTCCCGCAATCCTTCCTTGATCGCCTGGACATCAGCCCATGTGCGCAGCGGAGGATTCATCTTCGCGTGAGTGTTGTAGCCGCGCACCAGCTCTTCCGTGAGCATGAAGTGATGGGGACAGGCTTCCGCCGTCACATGGATCCCACGCGCTTTCGCCTCCCGCACCATTCGGACCGACCCGGCGGTGCTGATATGGGCCAGATGCAGACGCGCTCCGGTCAACTCCGACAGTGAAAGATTGCGTGCAACCATCACATCTTCCGCCGCCGCGGGAATACCCGGCAATCCGAGCTCGGTCGAGATCAACCCCTCGTTCATGCAGCCGCCCTCCGCCAGGTGCAGATCTTCGCAATGGTCCACGACCGTGAGATCGAATGCCAGGGCATATTCCATCGCTCGCCGCATGACCAGACTGTTCATCACAGGCTTGCCGTCGTCTGAAATCGCGACGCAGCCGGACCGGCGCAAGTCACCGATCTCCGCCAGTTCCTTGCCTTCCGACCCTTTCGTAATGGCGCCGACCGGCAACACGTTTGCCAGACCAGCCAGCCGAGCCCGTTCCAGGATAAATTCGGTGACGGCTTGATTGTCGTTCACCGGATTTGTGTTGGGCATGCAACAGACGGTCGTAAATCCGCCCGCGACGGCTGCGGCACTGCCGCTCTGAATCGTTTCCTTGTACTCGAATCCCGGCTCCCGAAAGTGGACGTGCAAATCAACGAACCCCGGTACCACGAGCTTTCCGTCGGCTTGAAGAGTCCGGCCGCCGGCCGGCGCCGAAAGATTCGGACCCACCGCGGCAATCTTGCCGTTGTCGATCAGCACATCGGCTATTCCGACGAACCGACCCGGGTCAATGACACGACCACCCTTAATAAGAATCGACACAATATACTCCTCATTATTAAGTGGTTATCAGCATAAGTTAATGTAAGACTTTATAGATTTAAGGACCATGGTGGAGGGCTTTTGCGGCATCCTCAATTTGCTCCTGACATGAGGTACAAAATTCCCATGCGCACCGCAACGCCGTTCGCCACCTGGTCCAGAATCACCGAAGACAAGCTATCAGCGACATCCGGCGCAATTTCCACTCCCCGGTTAATCGGACCCGGATGCATGACGATGGCGCCGGTGTCGGCAATCCGCACTCGTTCAGCGGTCAAGCCATAGAGCCGGGAGTACTCCCGGATCGTGGGAAACAGGGCGCGTCCCTGTCGCTCCAACTGGAGACGAAGCATCATAATGACGTTCGTCCCGCGAAGACCTTCATCCATATCGTAGTACACTTTTGCTCCGAGTTTTTCGACGCCGCAGGGCATCATCGTCGGCGGGCCCACCAGCCGAACTTCGGCGCCAAGCTTGGTGAGCGCATAAATGTTGGAGCGCGCCACACGGCTATGCGACACATCTCCAACGATCGCCACACGCAACCCCCGAAAATTCATGCCTCGCTGACGGATCGTGTACAAATCGAGCAGCGCCTGTGTCGGGTGTTCATGCCACCCATCGCCCGCGTTGATGACCGACGACTTGACGCCATGCGCCAGTGTTTCAGCGGCACCGGCCGAGGAATGACGCAGGACGATGATGTCGGCCTGCATCGCTTCAATATTCCGAGCCGTGTCGAGCAGGGTCTCCCCCTTCACCACGCTGCTGGAGGAGGGAGAAAAGTTGATCACGTCGGCGCTCAGTCGCTTGGCCGCCAGCTCGAAAGATGTACGGGTTCTCGTACTCGGCTCAAAGAAAAGATTCACCACGGTCTTGCCTCGGAGAGCCGGCACTTTCTTGATTTCTCGGCCGGTCACTTCCTTGAAGGAATCCGCTGTTTCCAGGATGAGCGTGATCTCATCCACAGACAGCGGGGCAAGACTCAATAGGTCTTTGCGCTTGAGGCTCATAGGGTCCTCCCCGTCACGCTTTTAAGATGACCACCCGGTCATCTTCACGAGCTTCTTCCAGTAATACTTGAACTTGTTCATCCCGAGCGGTCGGCAGATTCTTTCCGATGTAATTCGCCTTGATCGGCAACTGACGATGGCCGCGATCGACCAGGACCGCCAGCTGAATTTCTTCGGGCCGTCCGAGATCCATGAGACCATCCATGGCCGCCCGAATCGTCCGTCCTGTAAACAAGACATCGTCCACGAGCACCACCACTTTGTTCGTCATGTCGAAGGGCACGGAAGTTTTTCTCAGGATCGGCTGATTCTTCCGCAACGCCAGGTCATCACGATACAAGGTAATGTCCAACTCACCGATCGGCACTTGGACGCCTTCGATACTTTGGATACGCTTGACGAGCCGATGAGCGAGATGCACACCGCCCGTCCGTATACCGACCAGCGCCAGGTCCTTCACCCCTTTGTTGCGCTCCACAATCTCGTGTGCGATGCGTATCATGGCGCGGGAGATGTCTCCGGCATCCATGATCAGCTTCTCGTCTTTTCGTTCTGTCGACTTGTTCGGGGGTGTCGTCATGGTCAGCGTGACCGCGCGAGCAGATTCGGATTTCGGGCACAAAAAAACCTCCTCACCGCAGTGTGTGAGAAGGTCCAGTTCAAACCGGCCAGGGCCGGACCGTGATTCATCATTTACTCCTTGCTCACCTCACTGGATGAGCGTTAAAGGTTTACAAATTGTACTGAACCACTCTATCAGTGTCAAGCACTCGAGGACGGTGCGACCTCGATGGTGGCGCATGGGACCAACGAAGAACCTTGAAGCGAGCGACCTAACGGGATGATTCAATGAAAGGCTTGAACGGCGGGTGCTTTCAGATCATGGCTCTTGGCTCACTCCTGGCGACATCGGCCTGCACACAAGCGGCCTTCACAGCCGCCAATCTTCCCACCCACTTAATGGAGATGACAGTTGAGCATGATCTAACCTATGGCTCTGAGCCTTCACAGAAACTCGATTTGTATCTGCCTGCCGATCCCAATGGGAAGCAATTCGATGTGATCGTGTTCCTCTACGGTGGACGCTGGACGTATGGGATGAAGGAGGATTATCGATTCATCGGAGCCACATTCGCCGCCAGAGGATTTCTGGTCGTTATTCCCGACTACAGAAAGTATCCCCACGTGCGTTTTCCGGCGTTCGTGCAAGACAGCGCCAAAGCTCTTTCCTGGGTCTACGACCATATCGCCGAGTGGCAAGGCAACCCTGCACGGATTCATCTGATGGGGCATTCCGCCGGAGCTCATATCGGGGCACTGGTCACGGCCGCTCCCTATTACATGGCCGACGAAGGAAAAGATCGCTCCCTTACCATTCATGATTTTATCGGTCTGGCCGGCCCCTATGCCTTTACGCCGGATGAGCCGGACCTGGAAGAAATGTTCGGCCCGCCGAACAACTACCCAAACATGCAGGTCACGACCTTCATTGACGGAACACAACCGCCGATGCTGCTGTTATATGGCGACAAAGATACGGCGGTGAAACCCGCCAATCTTGAAAAACTTGAGCAACGCATCAGAGAGCGAGGCGGTTGCGTACGATCAATCATCTACCCTGGCGTCGATCACACGGACCTGCTCGGAGGGCTGACATGGTGGAATCCACAGCAAGTGCCGGTCATCGACGACATCGAGAAGTTCTTCGTGTCATGCCGCCGGACGGCAAGTGAGTGATCGAATCCAACGTGAGGTGATTCGTCGAGGTGGGAGCGGCTTACGCTGATTCGGAAGCGGGCTAAGCGCGGTTAGGAATCCCGTCCGTGTTTGGTCTTCCACACTGCCAACACGGCCGTCAGTTTCTCTCTGGACGACCGATGCTCCGCGGCAAGCGTCTCCAGAAAATCCGACAGCCGTCTCGACTTCAGGACGGTATACAGCGTCACGCCGATGACGGGAATCAGAACCAGCAAGAAATACCCGAGCCGCAGCATGGGCGGCTCTTCACCCAGCGCAAACAGGTTCATGCCCAGCACACCGGTCGTCGCCACGCCGATCAATCCGACGGTGGCCACGACAGTCAGGCGCACCATCGTCTCGCCTTGCCGGCGCAACGCATCGCTGTCGAGGTATTGGCTCATATCCTCAAGCTCCGACCGCAGCTCGGCATACAGTCGATCGGTGCCCAGATGCTCGCTGATCATCCGATACAGTTCCTTCACCTGCCCGTGATCCGAGACTTGATGGGACCAGTAGCGATGGGTAAACCGCAAGAAGATGCCCAACGTTTGGCGAATCACGCGGCGGAACTGCCGAACCGAATCGAGCTTCGTGATGTCGAGCTGATTCATCGCCTCCACCAGACGATTGGTCAGCATCAACAGCGCGGCCTTGTGAAAATGCGGAATCAGGAACAGCAGAAAATATTCATGGCGAAATTGCTCAAGATTCGTCTTGCGGTCCTCAAATGCCGGCTCTCTGGACTCACCCACCATCGTAAACACGCGGCCGGTGCACATGAAGCGGGCACCCGACGAATCCTTCCCCTGCCCGTTCCAATACCGATCGTAACAATGTCGCTCCTCGAAGTCGTGGAGATAGCGTTCTGAAAAGGGCAACACGTCGGATCGGCCAGGGGCCGCGGCCAATCCCACTCGTGTGAACTCCGCTCTCGTCAGCGCCCCCGGATCGTCCATCGTGAGATAGGCCATCACCGGCATCAGATGGTATTCGATCTGTCGATACCGAATCAGGCCCTTTTTCTCCGAATGGTGGAGCACCAGCGGTTCGAGCAGAAATTCCCAATGAGAGGCCAGACTGAGCGAGCGATGCCGGCACACGAAGGAAAGGTATTTTTCTCGGTCGTCATAGTCCGAGACCGCGAGCACCGTGCCTTCCGAGGAGAGCCATTCCACCTGCTTCGGGCAATGACCGCCATGCCCATCCGGCTCCCAATAGGTCGGATAACAACGGCCGAAGCGAAAGAGCGAGTTCTGGACCCGCGACAGCGGCAGATCGTCGGCGTGGATCTCCACCACGAGGATCGCCACATCGATATCGTAAAAAAAATACAGATCCACGTGCGCCACGGTAAAGGTCTCTGGCGCCTGATCGGGACCGGGAAATGTCATCCGCACCTTGGCGACGTCATCTCGACGAAAGACCCGGATCGCCGACTCCTCATGCACATCAAAGCTGGTCCCCTTGCCCTCTCCATATAGGAATCGCTGCACATAGGGCAGGAATGTCACGAACTCGCTGTAATGTCGTTCCTGAAACTGGCGGGGATCGCCGGTGAATTCATCAACCACCTCTCGCCAGGGATTGCCTGAATCGGTGGCCTGCAACAGCTCCCAGTGTTTTTGGATCGGCGCATCCTCACGGATGGGTGTCAATTGCATCGGCCAAAGCAGGATCTGTCGAAAGTGCCGAACCATCCTTGTCACGTCAGACACCGTGAAGCCCCTCTCATGATTGGAAGAATTGCCGGTCCTACATCGCCGGATGCACGCTTCATCTCAGGCAAGGTGACACGTTTGTCTTATACCATAAGACTGATCGAAAGGCGTGAAATTGGAAGATGTAGAACGGCTGTCAGTCTAGAACTGATGCCGGTTAACACCGATGTAACAATAGGAGGGTCTGGAGGAGTTCTTATTGTCCGCCATATGCTCTAAGTCGTTCTTCCGGTTTCCCCTTGACGCGCTACTATTGTGGTGCGGTGAGCGAATCTTGAGCGACATGACCGGTCTGTGATTTCTCCACGATGTTCTGCTGGATCTCCTTGGCAATGACGAGCGCCAATTGGTCGGTCGACAGCGCACCCATCGGGAGCTGCTTCGTGTCGGGATGATAGGAGTCGTCCGGCGTCGCCGCTCTATGGAGATTGACCAGGACCGCCGCAGGTTGAATCACCCGTCCGGATTCCCCAACCTTCACGGCCCTCTCAGCAGGCGACACTCTGGTCCTGGTGGCCCAATCGCGCTGATCGATCTTGACGAACGCCACGTTCCAGATAGCTCCGTTCAGCAAGCTCGTCACGGCCAACGGCGTGCGATCCATAAATACGGGGTCACGCACGATCTTCTGCAGGGCTTCGCGAATCCGGATATCGTAGAACTTCGTCGTGGAATCCGGCTGACTCGGAGCAACCATGGCGGTGCTGCCGACCTCGTAGTAAGACTGCCCGTCCAAACTCCGCACATCGTCCACCGTCCGCAGATATGTCTCGAAGAGCCGCTGCAGCAGACGTACCCGTTCTTGACCGGAAAGAGTCTTAATGTCCTGATCTGTCCCAATGGGCGCATGCCGGAGATCTCGTTCGATGAAGGCGGACTTCGGCTTCTGAGCAGTATCCGCCTTACTGATCACCCATTGAAACTCTCGAGCCACCACCGGCGCGAACTGTTCAGCCGCTCCGAGGAACCCTCCATCTTTCATGGACGAGGCGCTGACCAGCAGTCTGATCCGACCGGGCTCCACTGTTCGCACAACCAGAAAAGGAAAGGATCTTCCCTCATGATTGCGCACACTCGGTTGAATGATGACACGATCGAGCAAGCCTCTGCTCACCGCTTCGTCGAATCGTGGATAGCTGTGTCGATGCTGATTGAGATAGGCGAAGGTCTCGATCACCGTCCGGAGAGCCGAATGGGCGCCAGCCTCATCGAGAGATCCATCGACCGCCCCTTCCGTGCCTCGATCCACAAATACTCGGAAGGAGAGACCCGAAATCTCATAGCCCGATCCGGAGGGATCATGGCGTTCTACCTGAGGCTTCCCATCATAGCCATCATGAGCCGCCCTGGCATCGGCAGTGATATAAATCGAAACAAGACCCAGGGACAGAATCAGCAGACCTTGTTTGATCGAAACGCCTGCTCCTGCCGCTAGCCGCGCCGGAGAGCAACGACTGCGCGATAGATCGTTCGTTCCTGAATCGTTCACAGCGATAGACTGCTACGCACGACCGGGACTGCTTCTTGACACGTTGGATAGTATTTTAAACAACCCGGTTGGAGATAGCGACCGAAGTGAGACGCGGTACTGGACTTCCCGCTGTGAGCAGTGTTTCTTTGACGGGGGAGCGTACAACCGCAATTATAAGATAAGCGACTAGCGGCCCAGGTGTAGCTGAACGATGATCCCGTTTTCTCCGCTGGCCCATCCACGCGTGCCGTCGGGAAAACTGAGACCGAAGAGCGAGACAGGGGCAATTGATTTCCCTTCACTCCAGGTGAGACCGGCGTCGGTAGTCCGATACAACATTCCTCGCTCACCAACAATCCAGCCTTCTTGCTGACTTACGAACCGAACTTTCAACAGATCGATGATCTTTGTGCAAGTCTTGCCGCACGGCAAGGTTTGATCAACCCACTTGGCCCCGCCATTCGTTGTCTGAAACAAGGCGCCCGCGTTGCCGACTGCCCAGCCCGTCGAGGGATCCGTGAAGAAGACATCAAAAAGCGTGACGGCATCCTGCGTTGCTTGTGGTCTCCACGTAGTGCCCCCATCGTCTGTCGAAAGGACGGTCCCCAACGCGCCGACGATCGTCCCCTTCCGATCGTTAAGAAAGTGTGCCGCATAGAGGGCCGCTGTCGTACCGCTTACTTGCTCCACCCAATGTTCACCGCCGTCGACGGTGTGTAAAATCGTGCCGCCTCCGCCCACTGCCCAACCGATGCTGGGAGATGGGAAATAGACTCCGTACAAAGGCTGTTGAGTGTCGAGCGACTGTGTAGCCCATGACTCTCCCCCATTCACCGTGTATCGCAGCAGTCCTCCTGCGCCGGTGACCCAGCCCTTGGATGAGTCGATGAACAACACGGAGGTCAATAGCGCGGTGGTTCCGCTCGTCGCTCGCTTCCATTTCTTCCCGCCGTCGGTCGTCTTCAGTATCGTCCCTCCGCTTCCCACAGCCCAGCCATGTTGGGGAGTCTGAAACTGAATACTCATCAACGTTGACTTCGTGTTGCTGACTTGTGTCGTGAGGGAAAGATTGGAGTCCGCGCTCCCGGCTACTTGAGGAGTCGCCAGCGTGGCGGCGAGGAGAAAAACGGAAGAGAGCGAAGGATACCGATGCCTACTACCGAGATGGAACCGGAGCCGCATTATTGATTGGTGCTCGCATCGGGTCTGTTGTTATTCCAATAGCCTGTGTCTGGAAGGCCCTTCGCTTCGATCGTGAATTCGCCGGCCTCGAGCGTCAGCCATTTCTTCGGCGAGCAGCAGGTCCCGTCGGAAAGCACGTCCCACGACCCTCGGCGAACGACCAGCGGACCGGTCGCCAGGTTATCAAAAAACTCGCCCTTCTTTCCGATTCCGTAAAGATTACGATGCGGAACCTTGACCACGATTTCCTGATCGGTCCAGGACTGCACCACCGCCGCTGTGCCGTTGAACAGGACTTCAGTCCGTGAGACGTTCGAGACAACCGTAGTATTCTCATCAGGCTCGTTGATTTCTATGTCGGATCGCCGCTTATAGGCTTTCTGGTTGAGCCCCAGATCGGCATGTTCTGCGGTCTTCAGAAAGGTCCCGAACCCGCTTCCCTTTATCGTCACGGTGGCATCCAATCCGGCTGCCTTCGGATCATACGACTCGATGACCGGCGTGACGAGGCTGAACTCCCCGGCCTCGATCGCCACGGTTCCCCGTTCGGCGCAACAGAGACCCACCGCATTCGGCTTGTTGGCGCTGCGGTAAATGACGACCTTTCCGCTCTTTGCGCTGAACGGGACCCAGACATCGATACGGTCGTCGTTCCAGCGATAGATGACCGCCTGTACACCGCCGATCTCGACTCGATTCTCACCGGTATTGAAATCCATGAAGTTGTACGGCGTCGACCCGCTCTCGGAGTAAAACCCAAAGTGCTCGCCATTGATGCGCAGCAACGTCCCGATAGGAGCGCTCGCCGGACTGAGAGAGGCGGTTCGGGAAACATGGACGGTAAATTGTGCGAGCACCCGCTCTCGTCCGCCTTGCTTGAGAGTCAGCGGACCGGATTCGGCGCCGATCGGCACATGGAGAACGATGACGTCGTCTTTCCACTGAGCGATCGTCGCCGGTTGCCCACCGATCAGCACGGCATCGTTCGACGCTTTTGCATTCCCGAATCCGTGGCCGAACAACACGACTTTCGTCCCGACAGGCCCTGCGACCGGATCCACTCGGACGGACGGGATCAGCGTCAGCGGGACAGCGTTGCTCACGAGATACTCAACCGGCGCGCAACACGACCCGTCAGGCAGCGGATCAGACGAGGCCAGCCGAACGGCCACATCTCCGCTTACGGCATTCGTCGGAATTTCAAGCTCGATCTTGTCGTCTTTCCACCGGCGCGGCCGTACCACGACTCCGCCGACCACGATGTCGTTCACGCCGAACATCGTGTTGGGATCTCGTGCGCCGGCCGAAAGGCCGAAATGGTGGCCGGTGATCAGCAGTGTGGCCCCACGCTCGACTTCCCCGGGTGTGACGGCTTCAATACGAGGAGCAACAATGGTCATCAGTCCGGCCGGCAGCTTCTTCTTTCCTATCCACACTTCGACAGGACCTGTGGTCGCTTTGAATGGGACTTTCACCTCGATGAGGTCCGGTTCCCATCGCTGTACCAGCGAAGGCACCCCGTTAAATGTCACTTTGTTGAATTGGGTGGATTTGAAATTTCCAAACTTTCCACTGAGAGTCACCGTTGCGCCGAGCGTGGCCGACTGGGAGGACAATTCTATCGAGGCCTTGCCGGCAGCCGATACTGCGCTTCCTCCCCATGTTAGGAGGGAGAACCAGACAAAAAACATCGTCAGGTATCTGTTTCGCATGATGGTCATGGATAGCCTATGGGCGAGCGAAAGAGTGGTCGAACAGCTTTACGTGAAACATACTCGACTTTAACAAGTGATTTTTTGAAGAGTCAAGGCTGACTTAGGAAGCGACTTGGACGACCAATTCGATCTCAACCGGAGCATGTCGCGGCAATTCCGCGGCACCGACGGCGACGCGCGCGTGACGGCCTGCGTCCCCGAACACCGATACCAGTAGGTCCGACGCGCCGTTGAGCACTTGAGGCTGATCGGCAAACCCAGGAGCAGAGGCGATATAGCCGACCATCTTGACGATCTGTGTGACCTGATCCAGTGATCCGGTCACGCTTCGAATAATGCTTAAGCCGTTCAACACCGCCGCTTTCGCCGCCTCCATCCCCTGCTCGACCGTGAGGCCTTCCCCAAGCTTGCCGGTCATCATGAGCTGGCCGTCGCGCGAGGGCAATACACCCGAGAGAAACAACAGGTTACCGCTCTTGACCACCGGCACATAGTTCGCCACAGGTTTCGGCGGGGGCGGCAGCTCCAGACCTAACTGCTTTAATCGTTGCTCATAGGACATCGCGTCTCCTTCTCTCTCTTCGCTAGCCCGGCCTGAGGGCATCTAAGAAACTCTCTCCAACGGGCAATCGCTCGGCTCGAAGCGCCTCGACCACCGTCTGCGCCACATCCGCGGCCGTCGGTCTACTCCCTAAGTCCACGCCTTGCGCCAGTTTAGGGCTGGTCACGAACACGGGCACATATTCTCGAGTCGGCATCTTCCCCGGGAGTGAAAGATCACGCCCATGATCACCGGTCACGATCACCAAGTCTCCAACGCGCAACTTCTCGAAGAGATCGGGCAACCGGCGATCGAACGCTTCCAATGCCGTTGAAGCCCCCGTCGGCTCTTCAGGAAACAGATCGAGCGCCGCATAGAGAAGACCGCGCGGCACCTTGTTCAGCATGCCGATTACTTCGTCGAGAGCCGCAATAGCGGAAGCGACCGCGAACGATTTCGTAAATCCACGACCGCTGAACAGGTCGTAGGCTTTCCCAATCCCCATCGTGATCTGGCCGGATCGATTCAGGACGTCCAACATCGTCAACCCCGGTGGTTCCGACACAAAATCTCTCCGGCCTTTCGAAGGCTGAAGCGCGCCGGGCTCACCTGTCAGCGGTTGCGCAACGACACGAATCCGCACACCGGCATCTTTCAGCGCCTTTCGAATCTCGCGGCAGCGCTGCTGCAAGTCGGCTGCGGACATCATCGTTTCATGAACCGCCAGAAAGCACGTATTGTTCCCATCGGTCCATATGATCGGCGCTTTTGTGCTCATGTGCTCCTGGCCATACTCACTCAGCGCGGTAGCCATGGACGTGATCGTGCTCCCGATCGTCTTTCGACCGATAACTCCTTCGATAACCTCCGTCGTCGCGGCCGGAATGCCGGATCGACAGACGGTCGTCTCCTCTTTCACGATGACCCCGCTGAGCTCCCAGTGTCCTACCACGGAGTCTTTGCCCCGCGATGAAAAACCGAGACGGCCGAAACATCCGACTGGTTGCGCCATCGACCGCACCCCTTTAATAAGCGCAAGATGCCCAAGGCCAAGCGACTCCAAATTGGGAAGACTCAGTCCACCGACCGCATCGGCCAAATGGCCGATGGTATTGGCCTGATCATCGCCATAGGCCCCCGCATCCGGCAATGCTCCGACGCCGAACCCATCAATGACGAGCAGAATGACCCGATTGATCATTGGCGCACTATATCAAATAGGATCGATGCGGCATAGGTTCTTCTACGCAACCCGTGATGGCCAGGACATCCTGTGGGCAGATCACGAAGAGAACACGGTGAACACGGCTGTGGGATGGGAAAGAAGGATACTTACAGACGTTGCCGGGAGGTCATCCGCGATGATTCTCTTGCATGCCTATCTAGAGGACTCCGCGCGCCACTCGTGGATGATGGAGAGACTGGCGCTGGTGCCGATCCGATCGGCTCCGGCTTCCAGCATCGCGAGGGTCGTTTTCCAATCCCGAATACCGCCGGAAGCTTTGACCTTGGCCCGCCCCGCGACGGTTTCCTTCAGCAACCGAACATCTTCGATCGTTGCACCCGCAGCACCGAAGCCCGTCGAGGTTTTGACATAATCCGCCCCGGCTTCCACGACCAAATGACAGGCGGTCCGCTTCTCCTGCTGTGTCAGATAACAGGTCTCGAGTATGACTTTGTGCTCAACCTCGGGCGTCGACTTCACAACCTCAGCGATATCCTTCCGCACAGAGGCATGATCGCCCGACTTCAGGCGACTCACGTTCAGGACCATGTCCAACACCTTGGCGCCGCGCGACACTGCCTCAATCGCCTCGGCGACTTTGGTGTGCGTGCTGTGTCCGCCTAAAGGAAAGCCGATCGGAATCCCGACACGAATCTTCGTGCCGGCCACGGCCGCAACCGCCTCATCGATGTAGCATGGAGGAACAAAAATGACCGTGAAGCCGTTGTCCTTTGCTTCCTGACAGAGCCGGATAATGTCGGACTTCGAGGCATCCGGCCGCAACACGGTGTGATCGATGAGGTCCGGAAGATTCCAGGCTGACATCTTCTAGGCTACCCCTTTCTTGGGAATAACGTTCGTATCGCATGGAACCACAAACGTTTGGGAATGAGTTCCTCGCCGAAAAGGCCGTTTCTGGTACCGCTCCACCGCCTTATTATGCTCCACGAGCGTAGCGGAAAACTGGTGTGTCCCATCGTTCTTGGAGACAAAATACAGGTAGGCGGAGGGCGTCGGATACAACGCGGCGCGGATCGATTGTGCCCCCGGGCTCGCAATGGGACCAGGCGGCAAACCGGTCCAACGGTAAGTATTGTAGGGGCTGGGATGGGAGAGATCCCTCTTATGAAGGTTTCCGTCGAAATTCTCCAACCCATAGATGACGGTCGGATCGCTCTGCAGGGGAATGCGTTTCTTCAGTCGATTATGAAACACGGAGGAGATCTGAGGCCGCTCATCTCCGGAACCGGTTTCTTTTTCGATGACTGAGGCCAGCGTCAATACTTCATGCAGCGTCATGTTGATATCTTTGGCCCGTGCCTGCCACTCCTGAGTCATCACACGCCCGAGTCGATCCATCATCGCTCTGATGACATCTTTCGCCGCCGTCGATCTGGCAAAGCGATACGTGTCCGGATACAGATACCCCTCCACGGTATTCGCAGAAATTCCCAGGGTCTCAATGAAGGACTTGTCGGATGCCAACTTGACGAACTCCGCCCTATTCGTAATACGCTGTTCATCCAGGACATCGGCGATTTGAATGATCGTATACCCTTCGGGGATCGTGACGGCATGCAGCACCACTCGACCGGCAAGGAACTTGGAAAGGATCTCGGCCGGACGCATGGCGGCATTGAGCTCGTATTCTCCGGGGTGAATCTTGCGGTCGGCTTCCTGAATCTTTCCCAATAGCAGAAATGCCAAGCGGCTCCTGATCAACCGCTCCCGTTCAAGCAACGTCGCGACTTGGTTGAACGGAGTCCCTTCGGCGATCACCACGATTTTCTCTTGAGGATGATCGGATTCGGAAAGGACCGGAGCTTCAGCCCATCGAATCATCTGATAGGCGGCCGCCCCGGCGAGAGCGACGATGGTGACGGCTACGATGAAGATCAGGCGCAACTTCATATGATTGGTCGATGGGAGGCGGCGCTATTCCCTCTTCCCCCGTCTCAGTAACAGCGCTGTTGGTTTCACTCTGAACGGAAGAAGGGGTCTGTGCCTCAAGATAGCCTTGTAAGAGTATGGCAGCGGCGACACGATCCACGACCCCCTTACGCTTTTTTCGACTGACATCGGCAGCGATCAGCAAGTCTTCCGCTGCTTTCGTCGTCATGCGCTCGTCCCAGGTCACGATCGGGACTGAAAGCGTTTCACCTAACCGGATCACAAAGCCCTGAACAGCCTGAGCCGCCGGTCCTGCTTCGCCGTTGAGGCGCAATGGGAGCCCGATCAGCACTTCCCGGACATCGTGAAGAGTCACCAAGTGTTGGATGTGGGCGATGTCACGGTCCAGCGTCCGACGCTCCAAGGTTTCGAGCGGTTGCGCCGTCCATCCCAGCTCGTCGCTGAGAGCCACGCCGATCCGCTTGGTCCCGTAATCGAGTGCGAGAATACGGCCAGGCATGATTCTACCGCCGGAGGGTGCTTTCGACTAGACCAAAAACTTTTTCCAACGCCGTATCGAGCTTGGCAGGGTCCTTCCCGCCAGCTTGAGCCATTTCCGGGCGGCCACCGCCGGTGCCGCCCACTTCCGCCGCCATCGCTTTGATGAGTTCCCCGGCCTTGAGTGTGCCGGTCAAATCCTTCGTCACCACGACCAGCAAGGAAACTTTGCCGTCACCGGAAGCCGCTCCCAGCGCGATGACGCCGCTTTTCAGCTTGTCCCGAAGCTGATCCGCCAACGCCCGCATGCCGTTCACATCCAGCCCGTCCGTCCGCTGCGCGTGAACCGTCACCCCGGCGATGATTTTGGCGCTCGATGCCGCCGTTGAGCCGCCGGCCATCTTGAGCTTCACTTCTTCCAGCTCCCGTTCCTTGTCCTTGAGCTGGACCAGGAGTTTACGGGTCTTGGCGGCCAGTTCGGACTGTCCCACCTTCAACAATTCCGATAGTTCTCTGACATCGGCCTCGAGTTTCTTCATGAGCCCATACGCGCCGCTGCCGGTCTGTGCCTCGATCCGGCGCACGCCGGCAGCCACGCCTGCCTCCGACACGATGCGGAAAAGCCCGATGTCGCCCGTCTGCCGGCAGTGGGTACCACCGCAAAGTTCCTTGCTGAACGATTCGACGCTGACCACACGCACCTGCTCGCCGTACTTATCGCCAAAGAACGCCAGGGCTCCTTTCTCGACCGCGTCCTGAATGCTCATGACCTCGGTACGAACCGCCTCGTTCCTGCGGATTTCCCCGTTCACCGTCGATTCGATGTCGTCGATGTCGCGGGATGACAGCGGCCGGAAGTGGGCAAAGTCGAACCGGAGCCGGTTCGGCCCGACCAGCGACCCATATTGCTTCACATGCGGGCCGAGGAGATCGCGCAGCGCCGCATGGACCAAATGCGTGGCCGTGTGATTGCGCGCGGCGTCCTGGCGCGTCGAGGGGTTGACCGTCATACGTAATTGTTCCCCTTCCCGGATACGCCCTTTGCGGACAGTCCCCTTATGAAGGATGAGTGCCGGCGCCGCTCGCGTCGTATCTGTGATATCCACCAGCCCTTCCGGCCCCACCAACGTGCCCCGGTCCCCGACCTGTCCCCCGCCTTCGGCATAAAAGGGCGTCACATCCAGCGCGACTTCGACTTCGTCGCCTTCCGCCGCTTCCTTCACCAACTGCTCGCCCTTGAGAATCGCGCGCAGCACGCTGTCGCTCTCCAACCGGTCATACCCTACGAACTGCGTACCCCCGATCCGCTTGGTCAACTCGGCCACCGCCGGGCGAGTCGTGTCCTGCTCAAACCCGCCGGTCTTGCGCGCACGGGTCCGCTGCTCCTCAATCGCCGCATCGAAGCCTGGTTCATCGACCGTCATCCCCTGCTCTCGGCAAGCCTCCGTGATCAGGTCCATGGGAAATCCATATGTGTCGTAGAGCTTGAAGACGTCCCCACCCGCCAAGACCGTCCGGCTGGACGCTCGCGTCTTTTCGATCATGTCGTTCAAGATCGGTAACCCCTGATCGAGTGTCGCGATAAACCGTTCTTCTTCGCCTCTCGTCGCCTCAGTGATCGTACCGGCCGCCATGCGCACTTCCGGATAGGCGCCGGTCATTTGCTCGACGACGACTGCGCTGAGTTCATGCAGAAAGGGCTCGATGATGCCGAGCAACCTGCCGTGCCGGGCGGCGCGGCGCAGAATGCGCCGCAACACATAGCCACGCCCTTCGTTCGACGGCAATACGCCGTCGGCCATGAGAAAAGTGATCGCCCGAAGATGGTCTGCGATGACGCGCATGGAGCGATCCGACGTCTCCTTCACGCCATACTCGGTGCCGGCCCGCTTGGCGACTGCCGCCAGCAGCGGTGTGAACAGGTCACTGTCATAATTGCTGAAGACGCCCTGCGCGACCGCCGTCAGCCGTTCGAGGCCCATTCCGGTATCGATGCTCGGCTTCGGCAAAGGAGTCAACGTACCGGACGCATCCCGGTTGTACTGCATGAAGACGAGGTTCCAGATTTCGATCACGCGATCGCCCGCCCCGTTCGGCCCATCATCGCCGGGAACTGCAGGACCCTGATCGAAATGGATCTCCGAGCAAGGGCCGCAGGGGCCGGTGTCCGCCATTTGCCAGAAGTTATCTTTTTCGTCACACCGCACGATGCGCGACGGCGACACACCGATCTGCCTCCAGATCCGGTCAGCCTCGTCGTCCTCGCGGAAGACGGTCACCCACATCCGGTCCTTCGCCAGCCCGACCGTCTGCGTCAAAAATTCCCAGCCGAATCGGATCGCCTCTTCCTTGAAATAGTCGCCGAAGGAAAAGTTGCCCAACATCTCAAAGAACGTATGGTGGCGCCTGGTGTAGCCGACGTTTTCGAGGTCATTGTGCTTGCCTCCGGCGCGCAGGCATTTTTGTACGGACACGGCCCGCGTGTAGGGCCGCGTGTCTTCTCCGAGAAAGACCCGCTTGAATTGGTTCATGCCGGCGTTGGTGAACAGTAACGTCGGGTCGGCCTGGGGAAGCAAAGCCGAGCTGGGCACCGCCTGGTGGCCCTGCTGCTCGAAGTAGCGAATGAACGACTGTCTGAGTTCCTGTGCACTCTGTGTCATGAATCCGATCCCTCTCGATCGACGAGACCCCCGATCATATGGTCGATCGCCTCCTCGCCGAAGCCCCGTTGACGTAAGAGGCGCACGATCTGGACCCGCGTCAATTTTCGGCCCTGACGATTCTTCCCCTTCACCACTCGATGAGCCAATGTCGCTTCATCATGCTCATGGAACGCCTGGGCCACCACTCGATTTGCCAGAGTCTCGGCAATTCCTTTGGCTTGCAATTCCGCCTTCAGCCGCTCTTGCCCCATCGGCCGAGACGCCAACCGATTGTCCACCCATCGTTGGGCATAGACCTGATCATTGAGATAGTTGAGGTCGGACAGCCGGCGGACCGTTTGCCTAATGTGAATGGGCGAGGCTCCTTTGGATGCCAGAAACTGCTCGACTTGAGCGACGGTACGGTCTCGACGAGCGAGAAACCGTACCGCGAGCTGTATCCAATCTTGAGGGGGCGATCGGTTTCTCCGCGTCCGCACTCCCACATGCCGGCCGCTACCGATGCGCCCGCTTTTCATCGCTGCGTGCCGCCGGCTTCTCTTCCTTGGCCTCTGCTTTCTTCTCACTTCGGCCCGGCACTCCGGCTAGGTCACGAAGTTTTGCTTCGACCTCTCGAGCCGCAGGAGCATTATTCTTCAGGAATTCCCGAGCGGAGTCGCGGCCTTGACCGATGCGTTCGCCTTTGTAGGAATACCAGGCGCCTGATTTTTCGATAATCTTCTTATCCACCCCCATGTCCACCAATTCGCCGGTCTTGGAAATACCTTCCGCAAACATGATATCGAACTCCGCCTGGCGGAACGGCGGCGCCATCTTATTCTTGACGACTTTCACGCGGACACGGCTTCCCATGACCTCTTGACCTTCTTTGATCGATTCAATGCGGCGAATATCAAGCCTGACGGACGAATAAAACTTGAGGGCGTTCCCGCCGGTGGTCGTCTCAGGATTCCCGAACATCACACCCAGCTTCATGCGGATTTGATTGATAAAGATCACCGTGGTCAATGACTTTGCAATGGCGGCGGTGAGCTTTCTCAGCGCCTGCGACATCAGCCGGGCTTGAAGGCCCATATGGGCATCGCCCATCTCGCCTTCGATCTCCGCGCGAGGGGTCAACGCCGCGACTGAATCAACCACGATCAAATCGATCGCGCCGCTCCGCACCAATGTTTCGGCGATTTCCAATGCCTGCTCGCCCGTGTCCGGCTGGGAGACCAGAAGATCGTCGGCCTGGACGCCAAGCTTCTTGGCATAGGTCAAATCCAGCGCATGCTCCGCATCGATGAATGCGGCAACTCCGCCCGTCTTCTGTACCTCAGCGATACAATGCAGCGTCATTGTGGTTTTTCCGGAAGCCTCCGGTCCGAAGATCTCGATCACGCGTCCACGTGGGAGTCCTCCGACCCCGAGAGCGATGTCCAGTCCCAACGACCCTGTCGAAATAGCCGGCACGTCGGCGTGCTTGTCCTCGGCTCCAAGTTTCATAATCGCTCCCTTCCCGTACTGTTTCTCAATCTGGGAAAGGGCTAGGTCGAGCGCGCGCTTCTTGTCGTCCTTCTCTGACATACGAATCTCCTACAACGTAAAAGAATGATGGTCGGGGGATTATACCCAAGGGGCACGGAGAAAACCTAGTCTGAACTCAAGCAAGGACGCGTGCAAGGCGATACAACCGAAAGTTGCGTACACGAACCCATCAGTCGCCGACCGACCCACCCGTGCTCCCTTCTCCTCGTGTCGCGTCGACATTTTTGGCGATTATGTTAGGCTTGACACCTGTGGCCGAGGTTCGGTATGAAAAGCCTCGGCGGGCTATCGTGTTACATCCATCCACAAGGAACCAGTCATAAGCTAACTGCAATGCTGAATTTAGGTGCATACGGTGATGAAAGCGAAACGGACGGGCAGGTGTTTTGCGTTTCTGCCTATGTAGCTGCTCAGAGTGAATGGGAGAAATTGGAGGTGAGTTGGACGATAGCGCTTGAGGAGCTAAGGGAGAGGTACGGAAAGCCATTCCTTGAATTTAAGATGTACGACTGCGTGGCTGGTGAAAGCGACTATAAGGGCCTGACTATTCCAGAGCGGGAAGCGATCCAGAGGCGATTTATTGCGATAATCAACTCTATTCAGTGTGTTGGTGTCGCTTCTGCCGTCCATCTTCGTGCATTCGCTACCTTAAGCGCAGAAGAAAAGCGAAGAATGGGTCCTAAGAAGTACGAAAAGCCGTATTTTCTCGCTTTCGGACACGTAATCTTCGTTGCGGCTAGCTGTCTTTTGACAATGGATAAACGTGAGCAACTGGCCGCTATTTTTGATGAGACTAAGGAGTATCAAGGTCGTGCAAAGGAATTGTGGAGCGATCTGAAGCGGCAACCTGAGACGATAACACTTGTGCCTATCGCCCCAAGAATGGGGACAATTACGCATGCTGACTCTAAGAGATTTCCTGGTCTACAGGCCGCAGATATTCTGGCTCACGAGGCTAGGCTTCATTTTATCCATGTGGTTTTTAATGCTGTTCCTTCTACTGATCGTTGGCAATGGAAAGCCATCAATGAACGACTAGCCATTAACATGCACCCTATAGGCCTCAAGGATTTGCGCATGATCTATCGCTTGCCTGAACCGTAGCTACTTCTTGGCCCTAGGGTTCTTTTTATGTGGTTTCGGAGGTGCCTTAAGAATCATGGTTAGCGCCTCATCAAAACTCAACGGAAACAGTGAGACTGGTTTCGCTTTTGGCATAAGACCTCCTATTAATTCTAATCTTGGGCATACGTCGGTGCTGCAACATGTCTATAGCCAGTTTCTACTTCAGCTTTACAGGTGGGACAATGAAGCAACGCCATAGAAGTTTGACTTTTCTTCGGATTCAAGACCGTGCGTCTACCATCGTCGTAACACTTAGTGCATATCCAATGCGCTGGTTCGGCTCCTTTGCACGATTCTTTCAGACCATACACCAGACAGCTGGCACCAGCCCAAGGTGGGATCATTTTATAGCGCTGTTTCTGTTCTTCCCATGCTTTTACATCAGCGATTTCTTTTTCAAGATTGCGTATTCGCTCAATCATCGCAAGCTGGTCAGACTGGGCCGCCAATGCGCTTTGCTGGGCGGCCAGGATGGCACTTTGGAGCTCAATAACCTTGGTCTTCAGATCGATCGACGCCGACAGCTCGCTCATGGACTTAGCAAGTTGGCCAGCAGTTTGGAGACCACTAATAGCGCTCTGAATAGTCGCCAGGTCAAACATGATTAGTCCTTTTCTCTATAAGCCAAGCGTAGCTGCACATTCTTCGGCTCGTACTTCATGCTGGCACGCTTCACCGGTCGCGTGCTCAGCATTCTGCCAGGACATCATTGAACAGGTCTGGATTCTCTCGGTTATTGTGTCGGAACGAGAATTCCGCCAGGTACAGCGGCAAGTAATCCTTACTCACCTTGTGATAGGTGCCGATCACGCCACGCTTCAGCATGCTCCAGAAGCTGTCCAGGTTTGCGGTATGCACGTTCCCGCGCACATATTCACCCTTCCGGTGATTTACAATCTGGTGCGGAAATTGACGGCCCAATCGGGCATAGCTGGGGTGTTCGTCAGTGGCCACCAAAGATACTTGCTCACTGACCGTGTTCCGCACGAAGTTGCTCAACGTCAGACGGTCGGTATTCTCAATGATTTGGCAGACCACATTGCCTTTACGAGCAATGGCCCCAATCACGCCAACCTTGCCGCCTGTGATGCCCGGAAGACTAGAGCGGTTGCCGCGATGCCTATTCCTGTCTTTGCCGCCGAGATACGTCTCGTCTACCTCAACCTCTCCCATGAGCTTACCGAAGCTGCCCTCCTTCATAGCGGCTCTGATGCGATGGCACATATACCAAGCGGTACGGTAGTCGCCGCTCCCGATCTGCCGGTGGATCTGCAAGGCGCTGATCCCCTTCTTGCTCTGCATCATGAGGTAGATCACCTGGAACCAGACCGTCAGGGGATAGTTCGTGTTTTCAAAGATGGTCTTAGCAATCACCGAGAAGCGATAGCCATTAGGCCCGCCGCAGTTCTTCGCTTTGCAGACCCAGTGAAACGGGCGCTTCTTCAGTTCGTAGACCTTGGCGTTATTGCAACGTGGGCACGTCACACCATTTGGCCAGCGAAGATTCTTCAGGTGCTCTTTGCAGGCTTCCTCAGTCGAGAACTTATGCATCAACTGAGAGAGAGTGACGGTTGGCTGTGTGGTGAGCTTTTTCATGAGGCCTCCTGTTTAGTGAGGCCACTATACCCAAACCAGGAGTCGGTGTCAAGTGCAACATAACCGCCACATTTTTCATCTGGACCTTTGCGCCTTGACATCCTAGAATGGGGCGTACGCCATGGCACACATTGAACACCTGGCCTTCGCACGCAATGAGTGCAACACATCGCGACTCCTGAAGAGTGCAAAGGCAGCTGCTGCGTTCGCCCTCATCGTCGCAAGTCTGGTCGTCACTTCTCCGGTCCAGGCTCTTGATGTCTGCTCGCTGATTTCTCGATCAGAAATAGGCGCTACCATCGGCCAGCCGATTTCCTCTGTCATTCTCGACGGCCCGGATCAGGATACAGACACCGGCTCCCAGACGTGGACGTGTACCTACGATTTGACCGATGGGACCCTGGTCGTGAGCGTGGCAGAGTTTGCATCGACCAGCGCGGCCAAGAAGTACATCACATTGGAAAACCTTCTCAAGGAACTCAAGGAGGCGGAGGTCCAGGTGATCGAAGACAAAGGAATCGGCGATCGTACATTCGTACTCATTGACGAGGAGAGCCTCGGCGTGGCCGTGCTGAAAGGAGCTCGGTACTACGCCCTCACAGCGGATAAGGACATCCTTCCCGAAGACCGACTCAAAGCCTCGCTTCGAAAGATCGCTGTCATGCTGCTCCCCAAACTCTAAGCATCGCTGACACACCTCGACTTGCTTTTCCAACGTGTCACAGCTACCACCTCCCGTGGTCACCCGATCGAATAGATGCAGACGTGTTGGTGCGCAGGGTGGTATTCCGCTCCAAGAGAGATGTGCACGACAACAAGCCTAGCGACACTAAGACAGGAAACAGTCACTCGAATCAGTTCATAATTATTCCTTTCCGTGAATACGTGATGGGAGGCTGACATGATTTCACGATGGGCGAAGTTGGGGGTCATCTGCGCCCTGCTGCCGCTGCTGATGGCCATGCGCCCGGTGGATGAGAAGCTACTGACGGCCGCAATGGACGGGGATCTCGGCAAAGTGAAAACATTGATCGAGGAAGGCGCCGACGTGCACGCGGCCAATCAGACCGGCGCGACACCGCTCCATGCCGCGGCGTGGAACGGACACCGGGACACGGTGGCGTTCTTGCTGAATAAGGGGGCGTTGGTGAATCAGGCAACCAATGACGGCGCAACGCCGCTCTATATCGCGTCGCAAAACGGCCATCGGGATGTGGCGGCGCTTTTCCTGGACAAAGGCGCGCCGGTGAATCAGACGACCAAAGGCGGCGTGACACCACTTTTCATCGCAGCCCAGAACGGCCATCGAGACGTCGTGGCGCTCTTGCTTCAGCACGAGGCCCCAGCGAACCAGCCTGCCGAAGACGGCGTGACGCCGCTCTTCATCGCCGTGCAGAAAGGGCATCGGGATGTCGTTGAGCTTTTGCTGCAACAGGGGTCCTCGGTCAACCAGACCATGGCAGACGGCGCGACGCCGCTTCTCGTCGCGGCCCAGAACGGGCATCAGGCAGTCGTGGCGTTGTTGCTGAGCGCGGGGGCGGCGGTGAATCAGGCGATGCGGGACGGCACAACCCCGCTTCTCGTCGCAGCCCAGAACGGGCATCAGGCGATTGTGTCGCTGTTGCTGGGAAAAAGGGCCGCAGTGAACCACGCGGTACAGAATGGCGTGACACCGCTTCTCGTTGCAGCGCAGAACGGCCATCGGGAGGTAGCCGAGCTCTTGTTGCGGCAGGGAGCATCGATCAATCAGAAAGCGAGGAACAGCGCCACGCCGATCTTCATGGCCGTGCAAAACGATCATCGCGACGTCGTCGCGTTGTTGTTGGAAAAGGGCGCGTTGGTCAACCAGCAAGCGCCTGATGGCGCGACACCGCTTCATGTCGCGACGGCGGCGGGCCATCGCGACATGGTCGTCCTCCTCCTGAAACAAGGAGCGGACGTGAAAGCACAGGCGAACGACGGGATGACGCCTTTGCATGTGGGAGCCTATCATGGCAATCGGGAGATCATTACCTTGTTGCTCAAGTATGGGGGAGACAAGAATGCCAAGACGAAATCAGGAGATCGCCCTATAGATCTGGCTCGCCAGCAAGGCCACACCACGTTGTTTTCGCTGCTGCAGCCGCGAAAGGCCGGATGAGCATGATGACTGAAGAGTCAGATTGTTCTGATCTCCCAACAGCAGCTCGATCCCGCTTCTCTCGCCTCGTTACAGAATGACGAGGCACAAGAACACAGACTCGTCTCATGGGCATCTCAGGCATAACTCTTGATCTGCGGTTGAGTTGCCGTGTAATACAATCTCGCGTATGCGATATCCGGCATCATTCGGTACTTCTCGACTCCATCAAGCTCACCGAAAAAGGAAGATGCGATATGAAACAGGTTCCTTCAAATTGCAAACTTGGCCCATGTACGCTCGCGCTCATTCTTCTGAGCGGCTGCGCGACGGCGCCGGAGGAGAAGTTACGCACAGCCGCCTCCGATGGCAATCTCCTCCGAGTGGAGATCTTCCTTGGGCAGGGGGTCGGCGTGCAGGCAGCCGATGAGCGCGGGATGACACCGCTGCTGTTGGCTGTGAAGAATGGGCATCGGGAGGTGGTGGCGCTCTTGTTGGAACAAGGAGCGGCCGTGAATCAGCGGAGAACGGATGGAATGACGCCGCTTTCCCTCGCAGTGCAACAGGGACATCGAGACGTGGTGACCCTCCTCCTGCACAAGGGCGCGGATGTGAACGGCCAGGTGCGGATGGGCGGCGTGACGCTATTGCATGTTGGGGCGTATCGAGGCGATCAGACGATTATCGAACTGCTGCTGAAACACGGAGGGGATAAGAATGCCAGGCTGTCGACCGGAGAACGTCCGGTGGACCTGGCTCTTCAGCAAGGCCATACGGCACTCGTTCCACTGCTCGAACCATGACATCCTGTGCGAGTGCGCTCGGGCGCACCGAATAGATCGCTGCTACCCGTGGCAACCTTCTCCCACCTCCCACAGTTTCGTATACAGAGACCCGGTAGGACGCAGCTCGCTTTTCATCAGCACAAGCGCTCCGACTGTGATCTTTCCTAACGAGAGCGGGCAGGCACAGACGCCGCTTTGCGTCAGAAACTGCCCAACTTGTCGTTCGCCTATCTTGATCCGTGCCAGTGTCAGGTGCGGCATGAAGGGTTTGTCATCCGGTGCGAAACCGAACGAGCGACAGCGAGACTCGATGGCCTGATGGAAAGCAGTCAACTGGGTTGCCGCGGCGCTTTGCAGCCACTGCTCAGACGGCCCTACCCATAGAACCCGCGGCTGTCGAGCGTTGGGAAACGCTTGCAGCTGATCGAGGGGAATCTGAATGGTCGGGTGCGACTGCCTGACAATCGCCATCGCATCACGCATGTGGCCGATGAGCTGCTCGTCCGTGTCTCCAAGAAACCTGATCGTGAGATGAAACGAATTGGGTTGTCCCCAGGTCATACGGGTATCTTTTGAGGGATGAAGCGCAAGCCGCCGTTTGAGATCTTGCTGCACGTGGGAGAGACCTGCGCGGACCTCATCGTCGATTTCCACGGCGAGGAATGCCCGAATCATGTCCTGACTCTGTCGATCAACCACCGGCGAAGCATATCCAGAGCCGCCTGGGCGGCGCGCTGTTTAATGACGGAGCGGTCCCCATGGAATCGCAATTCCTTCGTGATCGTGTTGCCGCTGCCATCGTCGAGCCCGATGTACACCAACCCGACGGGTTTAGTCTGCGTCGCGCCTCCGGGTCCGGCGATACCCGTCACACTCAACGCCACCGACGCACCCGCCCGTTCACGCATGCCCTTGGCCATCGCCGCAGCGACTTCCCGGCTCACCGCACCATATTGCCCTATGAGACTTGCCGGAACTCCGAGCATCTCCGTTTTCGCCTGATTGCTGTAGCAGATGGCTCCCCGATCGAGATAGGCCGAGGATCCCGGTACCTGCGTAAGACGGTGTCCAATCAGACCTCCGGTACACGACTCGGCAACCGCGACGGTCAGTTTCTGCTCGCGCAACATTCGACCGACCACCTCTTCCAGGGTGTCGTAACCTTCCGCATAGATCCACTCCTGCAATCTCGCTCGAACTTCCAGCACCAGCGAAGATAGACTCTCCTTCTTGATGGGACTTTGTGCCTTCGTTGTCAACGACACCAGCACTCCGGTCGGCGAAGCAAGCAGACCCAACGCGACCGGTGTCCGTTTTGTCATCAGACCCTGTAACTTGGCGTCCACGTCAGCCTCAGGCAGTCCCCACGTGTGAAAGACCACCCTCGTGATCGGATGTGGATGTAGCCCTTTTGATCGCTCAACTTGAGAGGTTAAGAGCGGGAGAACCGACTCTTCTACCATCGCGCGCATCTCACTCGGAACACCTGGCAATGCAATGATACGTGTCCCCCGCCACACCAACGCGAAACCCGGCGCGGAACCCACCGGGTTCGGGATGACCCCCGCGCGAGATGGAATGAGCGCCTGTCGCAATTGGCCGCGATTCGGTATTCGCCCCCACTGAGCCAGCCTGGCCCTCATGCCGTCGAGCGCCTCTTTCCGGCGTGCTAGCCGGAAGCCGGTGACCGCTGCGACAGCTTCTCTGGTACAGTCGTCGACCGTCGGGCCTAGTCCTCCGGTAATGATGACGATACCGGCCCGGCGACAGGCTGTCTTCAGCACGTCTGCAATGTCCGACTCATCGTCCCCGACGATTGACTTAAACCTGACCTCGATGCCGATCGCTGCCAGCGAGTCGGTGATGAACAACGAATTGCTGTCAGACCGGCCTCCCACGAGAAGTTCCGACCCTATCGCAATCGTTTCAGCGAGATATAGATGGTCCGATGCGGGAGACCTGCGCATAGCGGGATGACGCCCCTACTCTATTTGCCCGAAGTCGAGCAAAAATCGAACCTCTCCACCGGTTGCGGGAAACACGGTAAGAGTTGTCTGCGCTTTTGGGTCGAAATCGGCGTACCCAAATGCGGCCACGACTTTGGCCCGAAATTTAGGCGAGTTGGGCCAGACCGCGCTGCGACTGGCTTGCCCATCGACTCGCATGGTCATGGGCTTGATGACCTTCCCCCCCTGATCGAGCACCACATAACTGTTCACCGCGAAAGAAGGACTATCCCCGAAAATGACGGTGTTGACGAGCATCGTCCGGGCCTGCGTCACTTGGGCGACATCGGCCCAGCTCGGTTCAAGTCCGCGTAACGCCATATGCGTCGCCATCACCGATAGTGCACCGAGCTTTGTGATCAGAAACCCGCCGGCATGCAGCTCATCAGCGCCTCCAAACCGCGCATAGAAGGTTTCGGGCGGCTGATGGTGTGCCGCCGCTCTTGTTCCGCGGTCAAGTGCGGCCTGGATTTGTGCGTGCGCCGGGTCTACCTCGATCGCAGCCGAGGGACACGCGATGCCAAGCATGCAGGTCACAGCAAGCCCCATAGATCCCTGACAGGCGTGATGCATGCGGTTGCGACTAACAGAACCCTCACAGCCTGTCAATGGATAAGCCCGTCTCCCGTTGACAAGGCCGAAGGGGAAATGCTAAACGAACAAAAACTGAGGAAGTGTTTCTTGTCACTCTACTAAAGGAGCTTTGAATGTCGACTCCGGACACACCCCCCGCCGCACCGACACCTCGGCGGCAGTACGTGAACTTCGTGTTTTATAAAGTGGACCCCGCATGGCGGCGCCTCCCGGAAGATGTGCGCACCCAGGGCAAGCAGGAGTTCCTGCGCGCTGCGGAGGACTTCAACGGCAAGGTGCTGATGGTCCCCTATTCCACCGTCGGTATCCGGGGCGACTGCGACTTCATGCTGTGGCGCATCAGCTATGACCTGGACCTGTTCCAAGACATGAGTGCCAAGATGCTCGCCTCAGGTCTCGGACAGTATCTCTCAACTCCGTATTCCTATCTGGCGATGACCAAGCGATCCGTCTATGTCGACCACCATGCGCACGCAGGGCAGGAAGGGAAACGGCTCACGGTGGTGCCGGGAAAAGGCAAGTACATCTTCGTGTATCCATTTCTCAAAACGCGCGAGTGGTTTTTGCTGACGAAGGCGGCGCGCCAAGGAATGATGGACGAGCATATCGAAGTGGGACATCGGTTCCCGTCCGTCAAGCTGAACACGACCTATTCCTTCGGGTTAGACGATCAAGAGTGGGTAGTGGCCTTTGAGAGCGACAAACCGGAGGACTTCCTGGATCTGGTGATGGCGCTGCGAGAGACGGAAGGATCCCGGTATACCTTGCGGGACACCCCGATCTTCACGTGTATCCGCCGGAGTCTCAAGGAAACGCTCGATACATTGGGAGGCTGAACCGCGCCCGGAGCGAGAATCTCCTCGAGTCTTCGCTTTCACCATCATCCGTGCTGCCGAACGGCTTTCGGTCACCCGACTGAAAGCCGTTTCGCTTTATGTGTACCGGCAGTCCCGCTTTGACAGCCTGACGAGCCCTGTGTTACCTCTACGAGGTACCACGATGACAGGAAGGACCTCGCATGGCTGATACAACCGCCCTCTATGCCTTACGTTTTCCTGACGGCTCTCTGAGCCTTTACATCGATGAACATTACGCCCAAGAACGGGGCATTGATCCTTCACGGCTCGTGCGGGTAGAAATCCCCAGAGAAATGTTCATCAGCGGCACCGTTCAGGATGTTCGTGAATACGTTGCGCTCCAACTTGAACAGCATCAACAGCAGCGGGCCGGGACCGCCTAGCACCGCCGACTGGAAGCCATGTGCCAGGGAAGTGTCATGCATCCCCGCCTCATCCAACAACTGGACCTTCACGACCTGATCGGAAAACCATGACACAAGCACTGATCTCGCCGCCTCTTACCACAGAGATGATTGAAGAGATTATTGCGGGCTTGCCGATACAAGGCCGCATCATCCTCAGGCTTCTGCTCTTACAATATCTTGATGTCACACACGACGAAATTCTGTTCATGGTCGCGGATCGACCGGATCCTCGGTGTGTCTCCGGGAAAAAACCTGTCACCACGATGACCCAGGAATCGATCACGGCAATGATCGATCGACGGAACGAGTATCGCAAGCGGGTTCGACTTCGCCGTGAACGGACGTGGCTCCAATGTGTCGCCCTCCGGAATTTTATCCGTACGGCGGACGCGCTGGCCGCTCGGGCCGCCGCACTTCTTGCAGCTCGTGGAGTTCCTGCCGATAGAATTGGAGACTTCAAGGCACGCGCTCGTTCTGCCGTCCCATCGACGACATTGCGGTTATTGGAAGAGGGGTGGGACAAGAACGAGATTAGCGCGGAGGAATACCAGAAACACCGTTTGGTCGTCGAGATGCAGACCCAGCTTCGCTTCGCCGAACGGTTCAGAAAACGCCTCTCTCTTGCGGAACGTGAACGCCAGACATCCGATCAGACGACGTTACAGGACCATGAGATCGGCCATATCTGGGGCATTCCAGCCGGTACCCTGGCGGCCAGAAAGGTAAAGTTTTTGTCTCAATATCTCCTCGCCATCCAGGCCAAATGTTCCGGATCTCACACAGCCGACCCACACATCCCTTCACCCGATTTGTGGAAAGAGACCCTGCGTGTGCTTTCCTATGCTCCGATTGAACGATCGATTGCCACCTATGACGGACTCGAAGGGACAGAATCCTCCCTGATCGAAAAGTTGGGGGTCTATGCGGGGATTGGAATTCCGGAAGCGGCCGAGACAAGACTGTGGAATTCTCTCGTATTCGGAGCCAGTTCCAACGCCGTACACACTGAAACGACCAGAACGTTGTTCGGACTCCAACGGCTCGTCTCTATCCAAAATGACGTGGACACGAGCGACGAGGCGCTGGATCAAGAGTTACTGAAGCGATCGGCGCCGGCACCCAAGGAATCCGATGCCCTCCCCTCGCGAGCGGGTGAGGCGGCTCAAGGCGAACTGACTGACTTACAACGGCATATTCTTCACAATTTTTTTGGAGAGGACGTCAGCGGCAGGGCCTCCGACAAATGGTAAACTTTCAGCCTTGCCAATCGCCGGCAGTTCGGTATAATTGCACATCAATGATGACGACGCAGCCTACCATCCGACAGTCTCTTCTCGCGTGGGCGGTCGTCCTTCCTCTTTTCTTGCCCATCTATTCGTTCTCTACCGTGATACTCGGCACCGCGAGTCCGGCCATGGCCGTCAGCTTGATTGAGATCTCGGAACTCTTGGCACATCCTGAGCTTTACGACCGTCAAGATGTCGTGGTCACCGGGAAAGTCATGAACGTGCAGCTGGCTACCAATCGTCAAGGGCAACCTGCCTATGGATTTCTGCTGCAGGACCATGCCGGAACGTTGAAAGTCGTCAGCCTCGGTCAGCTGGAGGTCCGTGAAGGTGATCAAGTCATCGTGGAAGGCGTCTTCAGCCGCCTCCGCCAAGTGGGCCGTACGATCGTCTATAATGAGATCAAGGCCCTCTCCGTCACGCCTCTGACCCGATTGAACCCTGATCTCGTCGGCTGATCGAGCTCCTTGCCTCCGTACCTCCATCTCAGGCGATTGCATTTTCCGATTCCGAGCATACAATGGGCTTTCATGAACAGGTTGCATCTGTGCGTGCTCATGCCGGTACTCGTCGGAATGTTATCGTGGGTGGGTTGTAGTCCCCTCGCACAAGTGAGGGAATATCCGAATCAACAGCAGATGGTCGGACAATCCAAGTCGAAGGTCCTTTCCTGCGCGGGCAAGCCCCTGCAGGAACGAACCGAGGACAAGTGGACATTCCTTCGATACTATCGAGAGGCCCCGATTCTCGAAGAATCACGGCCGGTTGGGAAAAGCAGCTTTGCCACTATTCGCCATGGCTGCTGGGCCACGGTTATTTTGGCCGACGACCGGATCGTCGATGTGCATTACCGTTTTGTTCCTCCGACCTTTGACGCCTCCAATGATTGCGAAGAAATTTTTGAGCCCTGTATACCGTAACATCCGTCACCGTCCACATTCGGTGGCTTTTCTCCGCGGCCCGAAATCGGAAATCGGCCGGTGATTGGAACCATGCGTCTCACGCGAAGCTGGGCATTATGTATTTCACATGCTCTTTGTTGTAGCTTCATCATCTGGCCAAGTGATGCGCCGGCATTGGAGAAATACGGACGCCCGCTTCCCTCTTTGGAGGACGCGAACGGTCGAGACACGGAAGAATCGCTCTTTGCCGGCTATCTCCTCACCGGTGTGTTCGCTTCAAATCCCTCCTTTGCCGCCAGACCGGATAACACGGGCCTTGTGGGCTTACGCCATATGCTCCATCTGGAAACCGATCTCTACAAGCAATATCTCACCTTTTATACGGATCAGAACTTCTTCTCCGACCGCACCAACGGATGGATCGAACTGAGCGAATGGGACGGCACCTATGCCCTGACCGGTGTACTTGGCCATTTCAACTGGCGTCTGCAGTACGAACGTGATGTGCCGATCGATCGCAAAGGCGTCACGCAGGAATATGGCGATGGACTCGTGACGGCCAAGTTCCAGGCGGTCCAGGACCTTCCGGGATGGCACCGTCACTTTCCAAATCAAAACCTATCCGTCTATGCCGGGGCAGGATGGCTCTTTCATAACAACAATTACTTCGCGAGGCCTGACAATACCGGCCGAGCCCTCTTTCGGTATGTCGCGCATGCCGACCTGGACCTCTATAAGAACAAGATCGTGCTGTATGGGGACGTAAATATGTTCACAGACCGGCAGGCTGCCAACGCGGTCAATCCAACGGAATTGGATTGGATCATCGGACTCGCGGCGCGCTGGCAGAACGTGGAATTAGCCGTATATCATGAACAAGACCAGCCGTTGGACCGAGAAGGGTTGGTCCAAAAATATCTCGCTGTCCAGCTCCGTTTCTCCTTCGACATTTCGAAACGACAGCTCGGCATCGGGATGAGCAAACCGGCAGCGCTTGTTCAATGAGGCAATTTGAGGATCCAGGTCAAGAGCCGGTCCGAAATGCGATCAGGAAGCACATTCGCCATGAGTGCGCGGAACTTCGCGTCCGTGCCGACGAGATACCGTGTTCTTGGAGAAGGTGCCGTCAACGCCGTTTCAACCGCCTTTGCGACGGCCTGCGGAGAGATGGCTCGCTTCGATGCTTGTCCGACAACCTTTCTAACCGCGGCGACCACAGGTTTGTAGAGAGCGCGAATTTCACTCTCTATTGCCGCTTCTCGTTCGGCCGCTTCGATGGCCGACTTATTCCAAATAGGCGTGGCGATCGCACCCGGCTCAATGATCGAGACATGAATACCCCATTGCTGGACTTCCAAGCGCAGCGCGTCGGTAATCGCTTCCAGCGCGAACTTTGATGCCGAATACGGTCCCATGAGCGGCATGGTCGAGAGACCGGCGATGGAACCCATGTTGACGATTCGTCCACACGCCTGCCTGACTAATGGGAGAAACATCTGGGTGACGGCAACCTGCCCAACGACGTTGACTTCGAGCTGTTGTCGCAAGTCCGGAATCGGGACGGCTTCAATCGGCCCAACGACCGCGATGCCAGCATTGTTAACTAGGCCAAACAATCCGCTCTTTATAACTTCTTTTGAAACTAATAATTGAGCTTTTTCGATGGTCGAAAGGTCTGTCACATCCAACTCAATCGGCACGAGCCGATCTGAACTTTCCTTTTGAAGGGCCGCGCAATCTTCGGACCTCCTCACTCCTGCGAACACCTTGAACCCTAGTCGATCAAGATGATGGGCACAAGCCGCTCCAATTCCAGTGGACGCTCCGGTGATGAGCACCGCCCGATTGTCCCCGCTAGGCATACTCCCTCCGTGAACCCGGAGAATCCAAATGACAAAACCATAACAGGTTTCGAGGGTCTCCATCTATATACGTGACATGGTTTTTCCGCATCCGTTCGGTGGACACCGGCCTCGGTGTTTGGCTATCATTTATCACCTTGTTCGTGGCGTCCTGAAGATGGAGTACGGCTGACGGCACAGCGGCCTATAGAGTCATGAAGTGAGCCTTCGCTGGGCTTGTGGGAACCCTGACATTTCTCTGGCCCGCATAAGATCTTATTTACAAATACTTTTCAGCTCACTGCCGTTTTCCGACCTCGGAGGGGCCGCGATCGACGTGTAGTCTGTATATTGCCCCAAGAGGCCCACGCGCGTAGAAAGTCGAAACACGATGAAGCCTAGACCTATCTCCTTGTCAAACACTCTCCTATGGTGGCTGGCCATGGTTTTTTTGACCGCGGGACCACTCGACATGGCAATCGCGTCATCGGCTGACGATGAGCGGGCACAGACCGTCGTCCACATGCTCGATTATGTCGCTGTGGACTACCCGGACTCCGTGCAAGACGGCAAAGTGTTCAACGCCGATGAGTACACGGAACAACGCGACTTTGCCGTTCAAGCCATCACACTTCTCGGCAAGCTGCCCAACGTGCCCGAACAGCCCGCACTGCTCCAGCAAGCCGGCAGACTACTCGAGCAGATTGAGGGCAAGGCATCAGGCAACGAGATTTCTGCGCTCGCCGGCCGACTCCGCCTCGACGTGATCCAGGCATGGAAGCTGAGTGTAGCGCCACGGCGCGCTCCTGATCTCCAACAGGGCGGGAAGATGTTCGCGCAGCACTGCGCCGCGTGCCACGGTGCGCAGGGCCGCGGCGATGGTCCAATGGCCAAGGGGCTGGAACCTGCGCCGAGCGATTTTCACGACGAGGCCCGCATGCGCCAGCGTAGTCTGTACGGCCTCTACAACACCATCACGCTCGGCGTGGGCGGCACACCCATGCGCGCCTTCACTGAATTTCCCGAGGCTGACCGCTGGGCATTGGCCTTCTTTGTCGGCAACCTGCGAGCCGACTCAAACGCGGTGGCAAAAGGCGAGACATTGTGGCAGCAGGGCGAGGGCAAAGGGGCATTCGATAGCCTTCGCACCCTGGTGATAAAAGCTCCCGGTGAACAGGCCGTCGCCGGCTCGGCAATGGACGCCGTGCGTGTTTACCTAACACAGCATCCAGATGCGCTACAGGCCATTGCCCAGACACCCCTGGTCTTCTCACGCTCCAAGATCGAAGAGGCATCACGGTCCTATGCGCAAGGCGATCGAGATGCAGCGCGGCGCCTAGCGATCGCGGCCTACCTGGAAGGGTTCGAGCTGGTCGAAAAAACACTGGACAACGTAGACTCGCCGCTGCGCTTGGAGACTGAGCGTGAGATGATTGCGCTACGCGCGGCCATTAGCGAAGGTACGTCGTCCGATGCAGTGACCGCGCAGTCGATGAAAGTCATTGCCCTGCTCGACCGGGCCGATGCCGCGCTCTCCGGCAATACGCTGTCCCCGAATGCGTCCTTTGCGAGTTCCCTTGTGATTCTGTTACGTGAAGGATTGGAGTCGATCCTGGTGGTGTCGGCCATCGTGGCCTTCGCCGTCAAGACTCAGCGGCGTGATGCCTTGCCCTACATCCATACTGGCTGGATCGGAGCCGTGGTGCTGGGCGGGATTACATGGGCCATAGCCAGCTATACGCTTCACATCTCGGGTGCCAGCCGCGAACTGACCGAAGGCATTACGGCATTGCTGGCCGCGGCAATGCTGTTGTACGTAGGCTGGTGGTTGCATAGCCGCTCGAACGCGCAAGCCTGGAACCGCTTCATCCGCGAGCAGATCAGCGTGGCGCTGGGCAAGCGCACGCTGTGGACGATGGCCGGCGTCTCGTTCCTCGTCGTATACCGCGAGATCTTCGAGGTGATTCTGTTCTACGAAACACTCT
Organism: Nitrospira sp.; assembly: GCA_024760525.1. NCBI lineage: Bacteria > Pseudomonadati > Nitrospirota > Nitrospiria > Nitrospirales > Nitrospiraceae > Nitrospira > Nitrospira sp. Next base: position 1,742,466 of record CP060499.1, on the reverse strand, counting down.
GGTCCCAGGTCGGTGCCGACGGGCATAGCGCGGTGCTCTGGGGCATCGCCGCGGCGGCGCTGCTGCTGGTATTGCTCGGGGGCGCAATCCTTCGCTACAGCGTGCGTCTGCCGATCGGACCGTTTTTCACGGTTTCCTCGATTCTTCTGGCGCTGATGGCCGTGGTCTTTGTCGGTAACGGCGTTGCGGCCCTGCAGGAAGCAGGAGTACTCGAGACGACGACGGTGCGTTTCATTTCGCTGCCGTTACTGGGCGTCCACCCAACCGCGCAGAGCCTCGTGCTGCAGGCACTGACGCTGGCCTTGATCGCAGGTGGATTATGGTCCAACCGGGCGAAGGCGACATGAGAGGTATGAGCCTGCCACAATTAGTTGCGGTCTGATCCTCAAACTGCGGACGCCTAAAAAGTGAGCAATGTGTCAGGCAGTAGCGTTCTTTGCAGCGATTATCGTGTGCGACTCGACTTGTTCACAAGGTTATCCCCAGAACATGGGGACGAACGCCTGTCGAATTCTGAATTTTTCGTCCGTCTCTATATCAACGATGCAGCCGCCATCACGTGAGTCGAAGATTACTCCCGTGAGCCTAAGCGTCTGAAATCTTTCAGGGCGCTGTCCTTCTCATGACTATGCACCCCGTTACGCGGCGCGTCTGATTTGAGTTCCAGATCGGTCCGTTAATCTCCCCCTCCGGAGAGTTGCCGACCGTCATCCATGTTCGATTCATTGTCCGACCACTGTTGCATCTTCGCAAGCCAGATCGCCGCGGCATCCGGCGTGAGAGCGCCTACCGCATTCATCAGCGAAAGCGCCCCAACCAGAGTATGCTTCGCATCCACCACCGGAACATGGCGGATGCGATGGTCGACCATTGCGTGTATGGCATCGGCCAGGATCGCTTCCTCATGACATCGAATTGCGATGCGCCTGTTGATCAATTCATGCATGGCGGTTGTCTCACCGCGATCTTTGCAAGCGAGGGTGATGTGAGCCATGTCGGATTCCGTCAGTGCGAGGACCGGCTCGTTGTCTCGGCTCACAACGAGAACGGCAACGTCCCGATCCCGCATAATATCAATCGCCTGATCGATCAGGATGGAAGCATCGGCCTCGGCTATTTCGCGTGTCATGATGTCCTTCACAAGGCGGTCTTCTCCCGGAAGGACTCCATAGGCTTCATCATTGGTCGACTCTCCAGCAATGCCGGAACGAGGACGAGGAGCGACAGTGAGCATTGCCGACTCAAAATTCGTGTTCACACATAGGCTCCCGGGAACGTCCCGCTATGGACGATCCATACCTAAGGATTTCCAAGCCGACTTTGAGTTGCCGGACCCTGCATGCGCTAAGGTTTTGGGGAAATCGATCGGATTGACAGCGCATGATCCCGGTCGTTGACCTTCGCCTCAACCTGATCCCCTTTCTTAATTTCTCCCATCATCTTGGTTGTCTTATCCGTATGTAACTGGACTTCGTTCCCGTCCTTGATCTTGACAAAGTAGTTCCCGTCTTCCACTCGGAAGAGTTGGCCTTTGATCGTCTTGCTTTTGCCTCCCGCGGTGCCTCCTTTCCCCTCATCCACATTCCGTTGCTTATCATCATCCGATTTGAACCCAAATTTCTTAGCATCGGTTAAGGAGTCGGTTTTCATGACATCCCCGGGGGCGGGTGAATGCTCGGCGTGTACCCCGCGGGGAAGCCCCAGACACAACAGAAAACTACACGATAGGACAGCCGCAACTTTGTAGAGTGATACCATAGGGAACCTCTTCAATTGGTTAGAGATATTCTGCGATGCGCGACCCACCACGTTGATCACGTCAGTTCGCCTCTTTCGATTGCCCGTGGCCGGCGCAACCCGGGAGTTAGTGTGATATGGGCTGATCGGATACGAAGGAGATGGCATGCCCTCGCTCATCCACCTTGGCCTCAACAAAATCTCCTGCTTTCACTTTTAATGGGGTCTTCACATTGACCGTTGTTTTATCGACATGCACGCGTGTGACGGTCCCATTCTCCTCTCGGAGATGAAAGTAGCCCTCATTTTCGACCCGGACGACTTCGCCCTTGATCGTTTTGCCGGGCTTTGAGTCGCCGATCGCATCGCTGATCAACAGAGGCGATGGGCGAAGTTCATCGGCCCATGACGTGCTGATGAAAGAACCTACTCCGAGCGCGACACCACACATCACAGCAATCACTTGTTTCGGCGAGACCATATGCTCTCCTTGGTTAAATTAATTGCATCTGCTTCCTACCTACAGCATATGCTGCTCGGGAAATTTGTTGATCTAGGACTTTCCCTCATTTCACGTCGAGTGTTCTCACGCACAAGAAGGGAAGTCTTGTCCATGTCGAGACATCATGTCTTATCAGCCGACCATCACGCTCCGCCTATCGTGAAGATCGGCGCACAAATACCCGCATAGCTTCGTATGGCGTTTCAGCCGGCCGCCGTGAGGAGGGTCTGCATCTTGCACAACTACGCAGAGGTCCGTTGAAGGTTCATTCTTATCCAAGGAGGATTCTTATGAGAATACGACAGACCTGTGCCTACATATTAATGGCAGGAGGGTTACTGTTATTCGCCGACGGCGCAATTCAAGCCGGACAATCCAAGAGTGGATCCCAATCCGATGGTACGATGGGAAGTCAATCGGTAAGTCCCGGTGGATCGAGCGGATCCATGAAGCAAGGGCACGACTCAGCCACGAAAAAGGGACATGAGCCGTCCAAGGGTTCGATGAAACAAGAAACTATGGAATCCGACAAAGAACGGCAAAACCCATCGGACAGTCCGAGATGTTTCGGACCACCGCCGTCTGACAGCAAGGATGATTCGCCCGCGACACTGAAAAAGGATAAGTCATCCTAATGCTCGATGCTCAGTAATGACACCGCATCGCAAGAGCCGTATATGATTGGGGTTAACGCCGCAAACGTATCGCAGGAGGATTTTCATGAGGATTCGATTTAGCAGTGCCTACTTAATGATAGCCGGAGGATTACTGTTGTTCGGCAACGGCACAGCCCAAGCCGATCAATTGAAGACCGGCCCCCAAGCCAACAGCGCGGTGGGACCGTCCGGAAGCGTGGGTTCACCTAACCTGACAGGATCATCCAGCGGAACAGGCGCACCTGGAGCGGGATCGTCCGGCGGCATGGGAACTCCAGGAATGGGTTCGGGCAGTATGGGAGCACCGGGGACAGGTTCCGGCGGCATGGGCGCACCGAGATCGGGTTCTGGGAGCATGGGAACTCCAGGAACGGGTTCGGGCAGTACGGGAGCACCGGGGACAGGTTCCGGCGGCATGGGAGTACCGGGATCGGGTTCTGGGAGCATGGGAACTCCAGGAACGGGTTCGGGCAGTACGGGAGCACCGGGGACAGGTTCCGGCGGCATGGGCGCACCAGGGACAGGATCATCGGGTGGGACAGGTTCATCCGGCGGAGGAGGTGGATATTAGGCGGACTGTATCGTATCAAATCCCAGATGGTTCCTCGGCCGAAGGCCGACAATCCTAAGTAGCATGGCAGTGGGAAGCTGAGCGGCAACAGCGGCATTGGAAGAGCCGTCGTTATCGCTTTCGCCCTGTGGATTCGGCCAGAGCACTGATGTCGTCAAATCCATGAGGCTCTGACGTATGCACAGCGTTGGCATTCATGGCTGGGCTCGACCAACCTTACTGAGCCCGTACCATTTACCCCCACAACTGTTTGGCCTTGGCCGCTTCGCCGGCGATCTTGACGTCTTTTCTTTCTCCGGTGGTGGAAACACGGCCGAGAGTCTGAGCGACTCTATCCAGAGCTCGCGGCTCCATTCTATCGGGTAGTAGAGGTATTCGTCTTCGTGGTCCTCAATCTGCCTGCAGGCCTCGCCGGATCTAGTCCCACGACTTCGAGCAGGGACCGCATCATTTATTTATGGTTCCGAGTCTGTGCCAGATATTTGTTCCACTCTTCCTTCATATCGACGCCACAGTGTACCGCGGTTTCGTATACGTGCACTCCGCCAGCCTCTTTTTCCACAGCTTGATAGAGCAACTCGGTCTCTGCTCCTGTTTCATGGTCGTACCCTTACTCTAGGGACAAGGGTACGTTCGATCGTGTGATTCAGAGTTGGTAGATCAGCCTATGCCGGCATCTGTCCTTTCGCTTCCCGGTCCCAATGGCGATGTTGAGCCACGGCCTTGATGAAGTTCCCTGATACCTGTCCAATCTGGGTGCCCCGGCCGGTGACGATACCTTCGTCTCCGGCCAGCAGTCTCTGACCGTCTTGCCGGATGCCCTCTGCATGACTCTTCGTTGTCTTGTCTGGGCCGAGTTGCGCCGTCGCCAATAAGTCCATGCCTGCATCGGTAGCCGCAATGACCTTGCAGTGCAGATAGGTTTCTTTGATGAACAGGAGTGCTTTTGCGTCCCCTTTCAGTGCTTCCACACTCTGCTCTCCACCTGGAAGATAGAGCGCATCAAAGAGAACCGACCCAGCCGTCAGAAAACTGAAATCGACGGCAACCTGCCCCCCCTTGACGCCTTTCACGATACCGAGTCTGGGAGACACCACTTTCGCTTTTGCCCCCGCGTCCGTCAGCGCTTTCTTCATCCCAGTAATCGCCATCTCGTCTACTCCATCCGTGGCAAGGATGGCGATCTTGCGGGTCGCAATTCCTTCTTTGACCGTGGTTGCCATGCTTAAAGCCGGAGATCGGTCCAACGAGGAAATACGTCGCTTCGGTTGGAACTCATCAACGAGCCCGTCGGCCGGCACGCTCAGATTCATGGGACCGTCTACTTTGGCGGGAACGGCTATGCCCAGCCCCTGCGCCACTAAGCTGGCGAGCGTTTTGTCCACTTGAGCGAGCAAGAAGACCATCCGCTCTCGAATGGCCGGCACCTCGACCTTGCCCAGTTCAAAGCGCAAGGCTTGTACAATATGGTTCTTCTCCGGATGTGATTGACTATTCCAGAACAGGGTTGCCTGGCTGAAGTGATCGAAAAACTTCTTGCTTCTCGCGCGGACCTTCACCCCTCCCATGCGCTCGCCATAACTGACAAACCCTCCCATATCGGCTTTGGCTTGCATGGGGCATCCGCCGCCCAATGAATTGGGATGATAACTGACCCGGCCTTGGTTGATCGTTTGTCGCATATGTCCATCTCGTTGATTGTTGTGGACAGGAGCCACTGGACGGTTGATAGGGATCTCGTGAAAATTGGGGCCACCGAGTCTGAGCAATTGGGTGTCCGTGTAGGAGAAGAGGCGGCCTTGGAGAAGCGGATCATCGGAGAAATCGATTCCGGAGACCAGATGGCCCGGATGAAACGCCACTTGTTCTGTCTCCGCAAAAAAGTTGTCTGGGTTTCGATTGAGGGTCAGCTTGCCCACCCGTTGTACCGGAACAAGTTCTTCTGGAATGATCTTCGTCGGGTCCAACAGGTCGAAGTCAAACGCATGCTCGTCTTTTTCCTCAATGAGTTGGACACCCAATTCCCATTCCGGGAAAGCCCCGTTTTCAATGGCTTCCCACAAGTCGCGACGGTGAAAATCAGGGTCCAGACCGGAAATCTTTTGGGCTTCATCCCAGACCACGGAGTGCACACCCAAGAGGGGTTTCCAGTGAAACTTCACGAATCGGGATGTGCCTTTCTCGTTGACGAACCTGAACGTATGCACGCCGAATCCTTCCATCATCCGATAGCTTCGAGGAATCGCCCGGTCGGACATCACCCACAGGATCATGTGCATCGACTCGGGCATCAGCGAGATGAAATCCCAAAAGGTGTCATGCGCGGAAGCCGCCTGCGGCATCTCATGGTGGGGCTCAGGTTTAACGGCGTGAACCAGGTCTGGGAATTTCATCGCGTCCTGAATAAAAAACACGGGGATATTGTTGCCGACCAGGTCGAAATTCCCTTCCTCTGTGTAAAACTTCACGGCGAATCCGCGAGCGTCTCTCGCTAAGTCGGTCGAGCCGCGTGATCCGGCCACGGTTGAGAAGCGCACAAACACGGGGGTGCGGAGTGAAGGATCTTGGAGAAATGGAGCCTTGGTGTACGCCGCCATTGATTTGTAGACTTGGAAAACCCCATGAGCGCCCGTCCCCCGGGCATGCACGATGCGCTCGGGAATTCGCTCATGATCAAAGTGTGTGATCTTCTCGCGCAGGTGAAAATCCTCGAGCAACGAAGGGCCCCGTTCCCCTGCCTTGAGAGAATTCTGATCGTCGTTGATCCGAAGACCCTGATTCGTGGTCAACAGTTTGTCCTCGCTGTTCTCGTGAACTGTGGCGAGGTTCTGTACTTTGGCGCTGCCCTTGGTTTTCTTCTCTTTTTTCATGTCAGGAAATCCCCTTAACTGGTGAAGGTGAGATAGTCTGTTCTTTTATTCGGTTCGCATCTCCATAACGCGGCAACGTATGGCGCTTCAAACTGTCCTCGAACAAATCTCGGTTGATTGCTTGACCGGCAATGGCTCCCTGTCCCGCAGCAATAATCATTTGGCAGTTGGCCGGCGTTACGCATCCCGCCGCATACAGTCCAGGGACGGTTGTTTTGAGACAGTAGTCAACGATGATCTGGCCTTCCTCATCTAGTTGCGCACCCACGCATGTGGCGAGATCGTGATGGTAGAGATCATCCCGTGTCGTAAACACTCCTTCGACCGTCACGGAATTGCCCCCTTCCAGAGCAAGGCCGGTGAGCTGCCCATCGTGGTGCAACAACGAGCGAATGCGCTCGTGTTGAATTGGGACCGCATATTCTTCAAGCCACCCGGCCCGATCGACATCCCATTGAGGAGGCCCTCCATTCGTGCAGATCGTCACACTCGATGTGAAGGCCAGCATCGCTAACGCATAGTCCGCCGCCTCATTATTTCCCCCGATGATGACGATGTTTTTCCCTTGAGACTGGTACGCATCGCAATCTTTGCAGAAGAACAGACTGCGTCCCAGACATTCCCGCACGCCGGGAATCTCCGGCGGAAGATGTGTGAGGCCGGTAGCCAGCAACACGCGTCGAGCACGATAGAGGGTGCCTGACCCGCTAAGCGAGAATGTCTCGCCATCTTTAATCAACGAATGAATATCCTCTTCGACTATCACTACTTCAATACGAACGACCTGCTGCATTCCTCGCGCGAGGAGATTCTCGCCATCGATTCCCTTCGGAAATCCTAAATAGTTCTGGACATCGGACTCCCACTTGGCCATCGACCGATTCGTGTGGATGAGCACGGTGTCGCGGCGACTTCGGCCGAGATAAATGGCCGCGGATAATCCGGCTAATCCGCCTCCGATAATGATGACGTCACAGCACCGCACCGTAGAGGGGAAAGCCATGTAGATGTCCCGCCAATTTTCGACAGGTGAACGATTGAGATCCGGCCGTTCACATACGTGATTACAATGATAGGCGCGAGTCAGCGAGGTGAGATACTAGCTTGGCCCCTAGTCAGATGGGAGAGGAAGTCATCCATTTAGGGGCGGTTCCGATTCCTAAACAACTCTTCGACAGTCAGCCACGCTGAACCTGAGGCGGCTAATCCCCCTCGCTCGTCCCGTTCGTTACCCAGCAAGACCGACAGGCGCTTCGACATGTCCATCAGGGCCTCTGCTTCTTGTTTGGTGCGCCGTTGGGGCCAGGAGCCGCCCCTTCAGCTCTTCCAGGTAGCGTTCAACTATTTCCCGCTCATCACTTGATAACGGCGCATGGGCCAAGGGGATTGCAGAATACAGGAGCCGTCGGCTGGTGATGTGCTCTAGGATAGGCCTCACAGGCTATACCTTCCGGAAGGATCAATGGGAGGGAAATGTCTGTTATTGGCTTATTGCGACTTGCCATGGAGTCCGATCCATGTTCGAGAGACCGTGAGAGAGGCTGAAGCCCAGTTTTACTTCGTCATCGCAGAATAGATGGCCTGGCATAAATCTTCCGGGGCAATTTCTTTGCTCAGGTAGGCCGACGCGCCCGCGGCTTTCATGTCATGTGCGGCTGCGCCGCTCGTATTGACCGAGAGCCCGATAATCATGATGTGAGGGAGCCTCGTCTTGATCCACCGCGTCGCGTCGATCCCATTCATCTTGGGCATATGGATATCCATCAGGATGACATCGGGCTGTAACTGCTGCGCCAGCTCGCAGGCCTGCGTTCCGTCTACAGCTTCGCCGACAACCGTGAACTCGCGAGAGAAGCCGAGCATGTTCCGCAATTCTTGGCGGAGCAGACGATGATCATCGACCACGAGCACGTGCACGGGGGGTCTGAAGGCTGTCCTGCCATTAGCGGGAACTGTTGTGCGTTCCATCTTCAAGGAACTCGGGACGGGCCGCTGAGGAACGGTCGCCATCAGCGGTGTATGTACTCTTGTGCGGGGGAAGCCGGCAGGGCCGCTTCTCCCCAATGGCTTGGAGAAAAGCGGCCCTAGAGAAGCTAGGATTCGGGAGCGGGCTTCTTGCCCCTGGTAAACTTGTTCACTACGGTATCGCGCCTCCGCTCGTGCTTGGCGTAGTGTTCACTCTGGTCCTCGTCGTCGGTCTTCAGTCTTCCACGTGTGCCGTGGCGTTCCTGGGGGACCGCTGGTGTTCCAGTTGCGACCTTCCATATTCATAACCCCACTATGACCACGACAACACGCCACACCACTAGGACTGTCCCCCAGTGAAGTCGACAGAAGAATTGTATCAACTCGTGGCAATAATCGTCCGCAGGCGGCAGCTCAGTATAAGCCGATCACTGAGGAAGATACTTCGACTGGAGTCTATGTTAAGAAGGGAGAAGATGTAGGGCCACGAGTGTGATCAGTTGAGCTGTAAGGAACAGTACGTGAGCCCGCTCCGGGTCGTATTGCCTGCAGAGTTCATCGGCGAGCATAAAGGCCGCCCAGAGATCCAATCCTGCTGCGAAGGCCGTATCAATGAGTTCCCAGCTTAGTGACCATTGCTTAAGACTCGAGACAGTCGCCGATCCAAACAGCAGCACTGTCATGAGTTGCCAGAGCAGAACGACTGAGAATAGGACCTTGGCTATCCAGGACGGAGCAGCCTGCGCACTGGTTGCGAGGACGACCGGCCTAAAATTGTGAGACGCAAACTTCCATGTCCATGGTTGACAGTGAAGAACCTTCAAGCCCTCGCACAGATTTGTCACGAATACGATGACGAACCAGAATGCCCAAAACGACAGTAGGGCGAATTTAGAGGAGCAGGAGATCCATCATGGAACCGCCTTTCAAGGCAATGGCGTATGATCTGAACGCTGTGTTCATGCAGATCGTCGTTGCTTGTGCTCTCGTTCAGCATCGCCCTGCATGGTCGATTGCCCCCCTGGCTGCGTGGTGCAATCATATTGTCACATCAATGGTCCACGTATCAGATTTCACTCGATCCGAGTAAAGCGCAACTAGGGATACATCGTGTAGGTGATCAACGGTCTCCCCGGAGGAGCAAGGAGGGAAAAGCGCACAGGGCACTCAGTCACCGCACGGTAGCCCACAGAAAGAGACGGGAGCCCCTGTCAAGAAGTGCTGGGCAGGGGCTGCTTGGCGATCACGGCGCGATGGATCGCCGCGTACAACTCTTCCGTCACAGATTCCTTCGAAACGAAGGCTGCGGCGCCGGCCTCCGCCATCGCTTGGATGATCTGGCGATCGCCTTGGACGGACAATGCAATCACGATGGTATCCGGATGGTCCTTATGAATCCGGCTCGTCGCCGTGACTCCGTCCATCACCGGCAGATTGACATCCATGATGACGACGTCCGGCCGCAGCTCTGCAGTCAAGGCAACGGCCTGCTGACCATCGGACGCCTCTCCAACCACACGAAGGTTTTCATGCCCATCCAGGAGGCTTTTGATCCCTTGCCGAACCATGACATGATCGTCGACCAACACGACCCGGATCGGCGTCGATTGCGGAGAGGGCTGTTCTGTGACTCCTGAATAGAGGCCAGGATGATCCACATTGCTGGTACGGAGGCCCTCGTCGCAAGACTCCTCCTGAAGTCCGGGTGTCGCCGAGACGGGCCAATACGGCAAAACCATCGCAATCCGCGTCCCACAACCCGGCGACGAATCGATCTCCAACCGCCCTCCCATTGCCATCATGCGTTCAGTAATGCTGAATAACCCGAACCTGGAGGATGCCGAATCCGGAGCGGCAGTCAACGACGCATGATCGAAACCTTGTCCATTGTCCGTGACCGTTATGCGCAATTCTGTGGATGTATTGGCAACTTCAATCTTGGCGTGATTCGTCCCCGCATGTTTCAGGATGTTGAGCAGTAGTTCTCGAACGGATTGAAAAACCAAGATTGCCTGATCATCCGGTAAATTGAGGCGGGCCGACCCGACCTGCACGTCCACGGTGAGTCCGCGAGTCTGCATGTGCTCGGACAGCCATCGAAGCGCGTGAGACAATCCGAATTCCTGCAGCGCCGGAGGAGCGAGATCGGCGATGAGGGTACGCGTATAGCGGAGGGATTCGTCCAGAATTTGATCGAGCTCCGCGACAAGCCGCGTGCCGGGTTCCTTGGCGACACACGTCGAGGCTTGTCGCAACTTCATTCGCCCCGCAACAAGCAGCTGGGCCAAATAGTCGTGGAGATCGCCCGCCAACTTGCGCCGTTCCCGCTGTTCCGTGAGTGTCAAATCGCTGGCGAGCGCGCGCAACCGTTCCTGGGAAAGCATGAGCTCCTTCGTCCGCGTTTGCAGCGCGGCATGGGCGATTCGATTGTCGTCACGCAACCGCTTTTGTTCGAGCACGCGTTCCACGGCGGATCCCAATCGATCGAGACGATCCTTCATGATGTAGTCCGCCGCGCCATGACGCAGCAACGCCACGGCTTGCTCTTCACCGATGGAGCCGGACACGATAATGAACGGAATATCGACCTGGAGTTTCTGCAGCCAGTCAAGAGCGGTCAGCGCGTCAAAGGAGGGCATCGTATTGTCGGAGAGAATCAGGTCATATGGCCGATTCACACATTCGAGCAATTCCTTTTCCGTATCGATCCGGTTCCAGGTGGGATCAAAACCGGCTCGCGCCAGCTCGCGCATCATCAATTCAGCGTCTGTTTCCTGATCTTCCAACAACAAGACGCGCAACGGTTGAGCCATACGACCTCCTCATGCACCAGGCCGGTTCAAAGCTGCCCTAAATTTACGCCGGCCCCTGATTCAAGACCAACCAATACAGATTCAACTGTCTCACCGCCTCGACGAATTGATGAAAATCCACCGGCTTCACGATATAGCTATTGACGCCCAACTTGTAACTTTCGATCACGTCCTGCTCTTCACGCGAGGAAGTCAACACGACGACGGGAATGGATTTCGTCCGCTCTTCGCTCTTACAGCGGCGGAGGACTTCCAAGCCATCGACTTTCGGCAGTTTGAGGTCCAAGAGAATCAAGCGTGTTTGCGCGCAGACATTGCGCTCGGCATAGGCACCCTGCTTGAACAGACAGTCCAGGGCTTCTGCGCCGTCGCGAACCACATGGATATGGTTGGCGAGATGATACTGCTGAAATACCCGGATGGTCAGCTCGACGTCATCCTCATTATCCTCGACCAACAAGACCGAGATGTCTTCCGGTACTATCATGTTCCTGTACCCTTTCAAGCGTGAAATAAAACGTCGCTCCCTCGTTCAGCCGTCCTTCAGCCCAGACCCGTCCTCCGTGGCGCTGAACGATCCGGTCTACGAGCGCCAGCCCCACACCCGTCCCCTCGAACTCATCAGCCCGATGCAGCCGTTGAAATACACCGAAGAGCTTGCCCACATATTGCTGATCGAATCCGACGCCGTTGTCTCGAATCCAATACACCACGTCATCCGGCTGCTGTTCGTCGTCCTGCCATCCGATCTCGATGCGGGGTTCCTGGCGCGGGCGGGAATACTTCAAGGCATTGGAGAGAAGATTGACCCAGACCTGCTTGATCAGCCGGCGATCGGCCCAACATTTCGGCAAATTTCCCAAGATCAATTCCACGGTCCGCTCTTGATCCTGGCGGCGCAAGTCAAACCAGACCTCTCGAATGAGACGCTCAGTATCCACCGCATGTCGCTCGAGTTCGGACCGCGAGAGCCGTGAAAACTCCAGAAGATCGTCGATCAGCTCGCCCATGCGACCGGCGCTTTTTTGAATGATGCCCAGACATCGTTGTGCTTCCGGAGGCAATGACGGACCGAAATCTTCAACCAGCACTTTGGCGAAACCATCGATTGACCGTAACGGAGCGCGCAGGTCGTGTGAGACGGAATAGCTGAATGCTTCCAATTCCTTGTTGGCCTCACGCAGCGCACGCTCGAATCGCTTTCGATCTTTGATATCGCGCGCGATGGACGATGCGCCGAAAATCGTCCCCGAAGCATCCATGATCGGCGACACCGTCAGCGAGACCTCGATCGGGTGCCCGTTCTTATGCCTGCGCACGGTTTCGCGTTGTTCGACACGTTCGCCCCGTCGAATGCTGTCCAGAATTTGGGTCTCCTCCTGAGCACGATCAGGAAACAGCAATCGGGTCACCGAAGTCCCGATCACTTCCTCCGAGCGGTACCCGAACAGCCGTTCGGCGCCGCTGTTCCAGGTGGTGATGATGCCGTCAAGACTCTTGCTGAGGATGGCATCGGTGGAAGACGTGACGATCGCAGCGAGGCGGGCCGTCGCCTGCTCGGCGCGTTTGCGTTCCGTCACGTCGCGGATGACGACGGCGTAGGCCTGCAATGCTGCCCTTTCGTCCCTGAGGGCGGTCACCATGACATTCGCGATGAACCGCGCGCCGCTTTTCTTCACCATTTGGCGATCGATCTCCACCCGCGCCGCTTGTCCCGTCACCGCATCCATCGCCTTATTCAAGTCGTGCTCAGGTTGACGCGAGAGGACATCTTCGGACGGATAAAAGCAAGAGTACGGCTGACCAAGAATCTCTTCGCCTTGATAGCCCGTCAGGCGCTCGGCTCCCCGATTCCAGGTGGCGACCTTGCCGTCTGGGTCCAGCAGGACAATCGCGTAATCCTCTATACCCTCGACCAACAGGCGAAATCGTTCCTCGCTCTGCCGCTCGACCTGTTGTTTGGCCCATTCACGAAGCTGAAACAACTCGACGAACGCGTCCACTTTGTGCCGAAGAATCTCGGGCAAGACCGGCTTGACCAAATAGTCCACGGCTCCGCTTGAAAGTCCTCGCACCACATCCGCATCCATGGTGTCGACGCCCGAAAGAAAGATGATGGGCGTGAAGCGCAACCGCTCCCGCTGCCTGATCAACTTGGCCAATTCCAGACCATCCATCTGAGGCATCCGCACATCGAGAATAATGACCGCACAATCATGGCGTAACAGCCGCCGCAAGGCATCTTGGCCCGTTTGTGCCGTGAGGATGGTGCGGCCGGGGCCTTCAAGAAGCGCTTCCATGGCGATCAGGATGCTCGGGTCGTCATCGACGAGAAGAATATTGGCGGGGATCTCCGTCAGCGCCGTGACATCGGGCACATCCCCAATCGGCTTGATCGTTTTCATGGATCAGTTTACCGGTGTCTCACACACACGGGTGTCAGCGCACCACTTTTTTCTTTCCAAAGAGCCAAATGCGCATGAGCGACAACAACTCGTCCGTGTTGACCGGCTTGGCGATGTAATCGGAGGCTCCCGCGTGCAAACAGCGCTCCCGATCTCCCTTCATGGCCTTCGCCGTCAAGGCCAGGATCGGGAGCAATCGATGGGCGGGATTGCTCCGTATCGTGCGCATGGTTTCATAGCCGTCCATCTCAGGCATCATGATATCCATGAGCACCATGTCGAGATCGGAATCCGATTCGACCCGTTGGATGGCCTCACGACCCGTTTCACAACTCGTGACCGCCATGCCGTGCAACTCGAGCAGACTCGTCAGGGCGAAAATGTTCCGCACATCGTCATCCACGACTAAAATCTTTTTTCCAATGAGGGAGTCGTCGCTCCGGCGGACCCGTTCGAGCATCTCCCTCTTTTCAGGCGGCAATTGTGCCGTGAGGAGATGCAGAAAGAGCGTGGCTTCGTCCAAGAGCCGTTCAGGCGACTGAACGCCTTTGAGCACGATGCTTTGGGAGAGGTCTCGAAGGCGCAGTTCTTCATCCTGGCTCAGTTCCTTCCCGGTAAACACGATGACCGGCATATTCTGCAATGAGGCTTCCTGGCGGATCCGCTCAAGGATATCGAATCCCGACATGTCCGGCAGCCGTAAATCGAGCACGACGCAGTCGAACGATTGTTGGGTGAGCGCCTCCCATGCCTGAGCTCCATTGGCGGCCGTCGTGATATCCACATCGTCGTGCCCGAGGAGCAGCGCCAAACTCTTCCGCTCGATCTCATTGTCCTCCACCAGCAACAACTTCTTGCGGCGCAACTGCGCAAACGTCACCAACCGATCGAAGGCATCCCCCAAGCCTTGCGTCGTGAGCGGTTTCAGAATATAGGCATAGGCGCCATGGCCCAGGCCGTGTATCCGTTCTTCCTCGACACTCAGAATCTGAACCGGGATATGACGCGTCTCCGGATCCTGTTTCAGATGGCTCAGCACCGTCCACCCCAACATGTCGGGAAGAAAGATATCGAGCGTGACGGCGACCGGATTGTACTGGCGCGCTAACGAGAGCGCCAACCGTCCGTGGGCGGTGACGATACCCTTGAAGCCTTTCTCTCGGGCCAAACCGAGCAAGACTCTCGCGTAGTGCGCGTCGTCTTCTACGATCAGGATGGTCGGTTCGCCGGGCACCAGGGTTTCGCGGTCATCGGGGATGTCGTCGAATCGCTCGGCCTGTTGGACCAAGACTTGTTGTACCAGCGAGGCGGCCGGTTGATTCATTCGGGGAGTCACACGGACCGAGCTTACCGCATCTCCCATGTACATTTCCGGCAGGTACAACGTAAAGGTGCTGCCTTCATCGGGCACACTGTTGAGTCTGATTTCACCCCCAAGGAGCATGGCCAATTCACGGCTGATCGCAAGACCGAGACCGGTGCCTCCGTACCGCCGGCTCGTGCCGGCTTCGGCTTGCTGAAAGGCCTCAAAGACGATCTTTTGTTTTTCTTGCGGGATGCCGATGCCGGTGTCTTGCACCTCGAACGCGATTACGGAAGGAACGCTCGTGAGAATATGATGATCGAGGGTCCACCCCGTTGTCGCCCGCCTGATTCGGAAGGTCACATTTCCCTGCGAAGTGAATTTGAACGCATTGGACAGCAGATTCTTCAACACCTGCTGCAACCGTTTGAAATCGGTGACCATGCCCCGCGGTAGCGTCGAGTCGATGTCCACATTGAACGCCAAATGCCGGGACTCCGCCACGTGCCTGAAGCTCCGCTCCACGGCTTCGCGAACTTTCACGAACGACACCTGTTCGGGCTCCACCGTGACGGTGCCCGATTCGATCTTCGAGAGGTCGAGAATATCACTGATGAGGTTGAGCAAATCGGCGCCGG
Organism: Nitrospira sp.; assembly: GCA_024760525.1. Classification (NCBI taxonomy): domain Bacteria; kingdom Pseudomonadati; phylum Nitrospirota; class Nitrospiria; order Nitrospirales; family Nitrospiraceae; genus Nitrospira; species Nitrospira sp. The sequence continues at coordinate 1,727,006 of CP060499.1, read as the reverse complement.
CCGCATGAATATTCTTTGAAAATTCCACCTGCTTCATCGTGAGATTGTGCTGAGGATTGTCGCCGAGCTGCTGCGCCAGGATGAGGATGCTGTTAAGGGGCGTTCTCAACTCATGCGACATATTGGCAAGAAACTCCGACTTATACTTCGAGGCGAGGGCAAGTTCGCCCGCTTTTTCCTCCAGCGCGTGCCTGGCTTGTTCAATCTCGCGGTTCTTGCGCTCCACTTCGGCGTTCTGCTCAGCCAATTGTTGTGCCTTATTGGCCAGCTCCTCGTTGGTCTGCTGCAACTCGCGCTGCTGCGTCTGCAGCTCACCTGCCAACTTTTGCGATTGTTGCAGCAATCCCTCGGTTCTCATCGTGGCTTCGATCGTATTCACGACTACCCCGATGGTCTCCGTCAATTGTCCGATCAGCGCCAGGTGGGTCGGCGTAAACTCCGAAAGGGATGCCAACTCGATCACCGCCTTGGTCTGCCCCTCGAACAACACAGGCAACACGACCAACGTCCGTGGTACCGCCTCCCCCAACCCGGAACGGATGGTCACATAGTTTGGGGGAATATCCGTCAGCAGCAACCGTCGTTTTTCAAGGGCGCACTGGCCCACCAGTCCATTCCCCTCGGAGGCGTCGCAGACCGATTTCAGCGGGCGATCGGACGCGAAACTCGCCAACGGTTTCAGCACCGACGCGCCGTCTATTGTTTGCATCTGATACACGACGCCGTACTGGGCGTTCACCAATTGAGTCAACTCCGACAATAACATCTGCCCGACCGTCACCAGATCCCGTTGTCCTTGCATCATGCGGGTAAACTTGGCCAAATTGGTTTTCAGCCAATCTTGCTCCGTATTTTGATCGGTGGTGGCGCGCAACGTTCGAATCATCGCGTTGATATTGTCCTTCAACTCCGCCACTTCTCCACGGGCCTGAACTTGGATGGACCGACTGAGGTCTCCTTGCGTCACCGCAGTTGCGACTTCCGCAATGGCTCGGACCTGCGTCGTCAGATTGGCGGCCAGAAGGTTGACGCTTTCCGTTAAGTCCTTCCACGTGCCGGCCACGCCGGGAACAGCCGCTTGCCCGCCCAACTTGCCTTCCGTGCCGACCTCGCGCGCCACCCGCGTGACTTCCGAGGCGAATCCGCCGAGCTGATCGACCATGCGATTGATGACGTCCTTGATCTGCAGAATTTCTCCCCGCACCTCAACGGTGACCTTGCGGGTCAGGTCGCCGTTGGCGATCGCCGTCGCGACTTTGGACATGTCCCTCAGCTGCACGGTCAAGTTGCTGGCCATCGCGTTGACGTTATCGGTCAAGTCCTTCCAGGTGCCGGCCACGCCCGGCACCACCGCCTGCCCGCCCAACTTGCCTTCTGTCCCGACTTCCCTGGCGACGCGGGTCACTTCCGCCCCGAAGCTCCGCAGCTGGTCCACCATCGTGTTGATCGCTTCTTTGAGCTGGAGAATTTCCCCGCGCACGTCGGCTGTGATCTTTTTCGACAGGTCGCCGCTGGCGACGGCAAAAGTCACCTCGGCGATGTTCCGCACCTGCCCGGTCAGATTGCTGGCCATCGAATTCACGCTGTCGGTCAAATCCTTCCATGTGCCGGCGACCCCCGGAACGGTCGCCTGCCCGCCCAACTTGCCTTCCGTGCCGACCTCCCGCGCCACCCGCGTGACTTCCGCGGCGAAGCTGCGCAGCTGGTCCACCATCGTGTTGATCGCTTCTTTGAGCTGGAGAATTTCCCCGTGAACGTCGACGGTGATCTTTTTCGACAGGTCGCCGTTGGCCACGGCAATCGTCACCTCGGCGATGTTCCGCACCTGCCCGGTCAGATTGCTGGCCATCGAATTCACGCCTTCGGTCAAATCCTTCCACGTGCCGGCCACACCCGGCACGGTCGCCTGCCCGCCCAGCTTGCCTTCCGTGCCGACCTCCCGCGCCACCCGCGTGACTTCCGCGGCGAAGCTGCGCAGCTGGTCCACCATCGTGTTGATCGCTTCTTTGAGCTGGAGAATTTCTCCGCGCACGTCGACGGTAATCTTTTTGGACAGATCGCCATTGGCCACCGCAATCGTCACGTCCGCGATATTTCTGACCTGCGCGGTGAGATTTCCTCCCATCAGATTGACGCTTTCGGTCAGGTCCTTCCACACACCGCTCACGTCGCGAACCTGCGCCTGCCCGCCCAATTTCCCTTCCGTGCCGACCTCCCGCGCCACCCGGGTGACTTCCGCCCCGAAACTGCGCAACTGGTCCACCATCGTGTTGATCGCTTCTTTGAGCTGGAGGATCTCCCCCCGCACGTCGGCCGTGATCTTTTTCGACAAGTCGCCGTTCGCCACCGCCGTGGTGACGTCCGCGATATTCCGCACCTGGTTCGTCAGATTGCTCGCCATCGAATTGACGTTTTCCGTCAGGTCCTTCCAGGTCCCGGCGACACCCGGCACAGTCGCCTGTCCGCCCAATTTCCCTTCCGTGCCGACCTCCCGCGCCACCCGCGTGACTTCCGCGGCGAAGCTCCGCAACTGGTCCACCATCGTGTTGATCGTGTCCTTGAGCTGAAGAATTTCCCCGCGCACATCGACGGTGATCTTTTTCGACAAGTCGCCGTTCGCCACCGCCGTGGTGACGTCCGCAATATTCCGCACTTGACCGGTGAGGTTGCTGGCCATGGCATTGACACTGTCGGTCAAGTCCTTCCACGTTCCGGCGACGCCCGGCACGACCGCCTGTCCGCCCAATTTCCCTTCCGTGCCGACCTCCCGCGCCACTCGGGTGACTTCCGCCCCGAAACTGCGCAACTGGTCCACCATCGTGTTGATCGCTTCTTTGAGCTGGAGGATCTCCCCCCGCACGTCGGCCGTGATCTTTTTCGACAGGTCGCCGCTGGCTACCGCGATCGTGACGTCTGCGATATTCCGCACCTGGTTCGTCAGATTGCTCGCCATCGAATTGACGTTCTCCGTCAGGTCCTTCCAGGTCCCGGCGACGCCCGGCACGACCGCCTGCCCACCCAATTTCCCTTCCGTGCCGACCTCCCGCGCCACCCGCGTGACTTCCGCGGCGAAGGCATCGAGCTGACGGACCATTTCATTGACGGTTCTGGCGGTCTTGAGGAATTCGCCTTTAAGATGATGATCTTCCGTTTCTAACGCGACAGTTTGTGTCAGATCTCCCTTTGCCACACCACCGATCACGCGCGCCATTTCATTCATGGGGCGAACAAGGTCGTTGATCAGCCCGTTGAAGGCTTCGATCTCCGACTTCCACGCACCGGTCGCGTCAGGAATAGACACCCGTTCGGAAAGTCGGCCCTTTTTACCGACGACATGACTGACTCGCTTGATCTCGTCGATGATTTTTCCGTTATGCTCAATGATGGCGTTCAGTTCGTCGGCTATCTTACCGCCGATCCCTGTCCACTCAACGGGCACCTGCGCCGTGAAATCTCCTCTTCTCACGGACTTCAAGACCTGCAAAAGGACTTTCGGGTCCAGATCTTCCTTAACGAGTGAGCGTTTCACCATGGACATTCTGCTTCTCCTCTATGGCGAGGTGGCGATGAATGGCGTATTGAAGCGTGCACAGCTCTACCTCCAAAATCGCGGCACTGGCGTTGTAGTCGACTGCGGGACGGAATAAAACTAGGGTAATCCCCAGCTTACGGCGTTGGGCCGGGGATTCTAGAGTAAACAATCTCCCGGGATCGATCAACGGCCTCTTTCGGCGTTCAGAATTCGGAGCCGCACAGTATTTTAGCGAACCAGCGGAAGCACCAGAGTCGCCTTGGTGCCCCGGCCTCGAGCTGAGTGGATCTCAAAACTTCCACCAAGCGCTTTCATTCGCTCTCGCACACTGAACAGCCCGAACTTTGACGATGCATGGCCATGTGATGTGTCGGCAGCCGGCTCGAAACCCGCCCCCTCGTCGCTGACCGTAATCGTCAGCGCTCCGTCGCTGTCCTCTAGCAAGACGGTCGCCTTTCCCGTCCCGGCATATTTCCAGGAATTGAACAGCAGCTCGCGAACCGACTGGAACAACAGCAGCATCTGATCTTGCGACAACCGGAGGGGATTGTTGTTGGGCACAGCGACCGTCACCGTCAGGCCGTGTTTCTCTCGCATGGATTCTCCCAGCCACTTCAGACCGGCCGCGAATCCATTATCGCGCAGCACCGGCGGACTCAGTTCCGTGACGAGAGTCCGGGTATAGCGCAGCGAGTCGGAAAACACGGCGTCCGTTTCTTCCATGATCTTCGCGAGAGCCGGCATCCCGAGTGTCAACCGTTTGGCTTGCCCGACTTTCAACTTCCCCAGCACCAACGTCTGCTGCAAATGGTCGTGAAGTTCCTCCGCCACCCTCTTCCGCTCGCGTTGCTCTGTAAGGTTCAACTCCGTGGCCAGCGCACGCAGCCGTTCTTGCGAGGCTTCCAGCTCCTTCGTGCGTTCCCGTACGCGGACCTCCAGCTCGGTATTCAATCGATGGAACTCCTCTTCGACCAGCTTCCGCTCAGTGATGTCCATGACCGAGCCGACATGGCCGAGAAACGTACCCTGATCATCGAAGCGCGGCCGGCCGGTGTCGATGCACCAGCGATATTCGCCATCGGACCGGCGGAGCCGATAATCCAGGGTGAACGGCACGTGCCTGCGAATCGCGTCCAGAAAGATACGCTCGGATTCTTCACGATCGCCGGGATGTACGGCCTTCAACCAGCCGGCTCCGAGTCCTTCCGTTTCGGTTTGTCCCGTATATTCGTACCATCCACGCGAAAGGAACGAACAGCAGCCGTCGGATTCGGTGACCCACAGCATGGCCGGCGCGGTATCGGCGAAATTTCGAAAACGCACTTCGCTTTCGTGAAACAACGCCATGGCTTGCCGCCGCATGCGGGCCAGTTTGACATGCGTCTCGACGCGCGCTACTAACTCTCCGGCGCTGAAAGGTTTGATGAGATAGTCGTCCGCGCCCTGCTCTAAACCCTCAACACGGGATTCCTCGCCGGCTCTCGCCGACAGAAGAATGACCGGAATGGTCTTGGTCGCCGGATCATCGCGCAACGCACGGAGCAAACCGAAGCCATCGAGCCGAGGCATCATAATGTCGGTAAGGACCAGCTCCGGCGGATTGGCACGCGCCGCCTCCAATGCGGCCTGTCCATCGGCAACCGTTTGTACTTCGAATCGGCTCTGCAGCAATCGGCTCACGTACTCCCGCATGTCGGCATTGTCGTCGGCCAGAAGGACGCGCGAACGAGCGATGAGTGATGAGGGAGAGAAGTCAGACCCGATCGCGAGCTCAGCATTCTGAACTCCAGACTCAGGCACTTCCTCGGATGGCAGCCAGCGCACGGCTTCTTCCACGAAAGGCGTGGCGCCCAACGCAGTCGATGTCTTGCCTCGAGCGGCGACGATATGTTTGTACGGCAGATGGCTCTTGCCCAGGGGAATGAACACCCGGAACGTGCTTCCCTTCCCATAGGCGCTGTCTACAGAGACGGAGCCGCCATGAAGTCGCGCCAGCTCCTGCACGAGCGCCAGACCGATACCCGTGCCTTCGTGGGTACGGCCTTGTGAGCCCGCGACGCGATGGAACCGTTCGAAGATCTTTCCGAGTTGGTCGTCCGGAATGCCTGTTCCTGTATCGCGAATGGAAAGTTCCACATGTTTTCCGCTTGGTCGCAGCGCGATCTCGATCTCGCCGCTGAACGTGAACTTGAAGGCATTCGACAAGAGGTTCAGGACGATCTTTTCCCACATGTCGCGATCCACAAACACAGGCTCCGGTAGGGGAAGACAATCGACAATCAGCGATAAACCGGCCTTCTCGATGGTGGAGCGAAACACGCTCGCCAGGTCGATCGTGAACGCGGCGAGGTCCGTCTCTTCATACACCACCTGCGCCCGGCCGGCTTCGATGCGTGAAAAATCCAGCAGGGTGTTGACCAGTTTGAGGAGACGCAGGCCGTTGCGATGAACCAAATCAATCTGTTGATACTGCGAGGCGTCGAGCGAGGACGTTGAGCGGCCAAACTGAGCTTTCAAATCTTCCAGTGGTCCGAGCATCAGCGTGAGCGGCGTGCGCAATTCGTGGCTCACGTTCGAAAAGAATGCGGTCTTGGCGCGGTCGATCTCGGCCAATGCTTCGGCGCGTTTCTTCTCATCTTCGTAGGCGCGGCCGTTGGCGAGCATGGTTGCGACGTGGCCCGCGACCAGTTCGAAATACCGCTGATACGACTCATCGAGCCGCCGTCGCGGGCTGACGCCGAGGATGAGCAGCCCCGCACACTCCGATTGTCCTGATTTTTCAAGCGGCCACACCATGGCGGTATGCGAAGGTTCAGGCCATGGTCGCCCCGGCAGCGGACCGAATCGCCGGGCCAAGTCCGTCACAATCGTCGGCGCGCCGGCCGTGACGGCCAGCGCCAACGGCCACGTACCGGCATCGTCGATGGCCATATCCACGACCGGCGGCGCAGCACAACTGTTGGACGGAATTCCGGTGTGGGCGGCGAGCCGCGCAGTTCGGCCCTCTTGCTCCAATAGATAGACCAATGCAAATGGGATGTCGACCTGTCCGTCGAGGATCTGCGCAGCCAGCGTAGCAGCCTCCTGCGGGCTTTTCGCATCAGCGGTCAACTCTCTCAAAACGGCGAGACGGCGTTCATGGAGCACGCGCTGCGTCGTCTCGGCCACGGCGCAAAAGATACCGGCGACCTCCCCTTGTTCGTCTCGACCTGCCCCAAAGGAAAAGGTGAAATAGGTCTCTTCTACATAGCCATGTCTCTGCATGACGAGCAGTTGATCGTCGGACCAGGACGGAATCCCGGTCTCCATGACTCTTCTGAGCATGGGCCCCAATGCGTCCCAGATGTCGGCCCAAGCCACTTCAAACGGCTTACCCAGCGCCCACGGATGCTTTTCTCCCCAAATGGATATATAGGCATCGTTGTAGAGCGAGACGAATTCTTTGCCCCAATAAAGGACGATGGGAAAACGGCTGTTCAGGCAGATACTCACGGCGGAGCGCAAGCTTTGAGGCCAAGCAGAGACAGGTCCCAATGGCGTCGTAGAGAAGTCGAAGGCGCGCATCCGCTCGCCCATCTCACCGCCGCCGATGAGAAAATCTTTTGAGTGTTGTGTCGATGGCTGGGGCCTGTCAGTCACAAGATCGCCTCTGTGATTTGAGCTTTGAAACGAAACGTTCGGCCGGAGCGTGGCTGGTCGCACTACCCTTTCTTCACCGCTTCCTGGATCACATCATGGAGTTGTCCGACCGCCGCCTCCTTGGTCATGAGCAGCGAGGCGCCGGCCTGTGTCATGGCTTCGTGATTTCCGTTGTCGGCATTGACGGACAAGCCGATGACCGCGACCTCAGGATAGCGGCTCTTGATGAGTCTCGTCGCCTCGACGCCGTTCATCTTCGGCATGTTGATGTCCATCACGACCACCGCCGGCTGCAGTTGGTCCACCAGCCGTAGCGCCTCCTCCCCGTTCCCGGCTTCACCGATCAATTCCACATCGGCATACGCATCCAGCACCGCTCGGAGGCCTTGGCGAACCATGACGTGGTCGTCAACCAGAAGCACGCGAATGCGGGCGTTTTTTCGTGGTAACGAATGATGAATTGCGAACGGCGGATTGCCGGCATCTGCTGCGTCCATGATTTGCGCGCTCTTCACCGCCAGCTGTTCGCTTTGCCTGTCGCAGGGAGCCAGCGGCAAGCTGAGCGTCGCCTTGGTCCCCTGTCCCGGAGCCGATTGCAGGTCGAAGGACCCCCCCAGCGCCAGCATCCGTTCCCGGATGCTGAACAGGCCGAACTTGGACGAAATGCCTGCGGGGGAAATTTCACCACCACCGTCGGCGGCAAGATTGAACCCTACGCCTTCATCGCAGACTTCGATCCGCAAGCGAGCATTGTGCTGTTCCATTCGTACAGTGGCTTTGCCGGTGCCGGCATGTTTGGCCGAGTTGATCAGCAACTCTCGCACCGATTGGAACAATAATATGACTTGGTCTTCAGGAAGTCGAAGGCCCTCACTCACATGTCCCGTCACCGTGACGGTCAAATTGTGCTTTTGCATATAGTCGCCGAGCCACTCGAGCGCCGCCGCCAGTCCCTGATCCCGGAGGACGGTGGGACTGAGGTCAGCGACGAGTGTGCGCGTATAGGTGAGTGCCTCGGAAAAGATGTCGTTTATCTTCTTGAAAACCTGTTCACAGGCAGGCAACCCGACTGCTGCGCGACTTCCCCGTCCGATCGTGAGCTTCCCCAATACCAAGATCTGTTGTAGATGATCATGCAGCTCGGTCGCCAAGCGTTTGCGCTCTCGTTGCTCGGCGAGGTTCACCTCTGCGGTCAGCGCGCGGAGCCGTTCCTGAGATTGCAGCAACTCAATCGTCTTAATGTTCACCGCCTGTTCCAGCTCCACATTCCACCGTTGCAAGCGCACCTGTGCCTCCTGCAACGCCTCGTCCGCCTGCTTGCGTTCAATAAGATCGGCGGCATAGCGCGCGACCACGTCCATCATGCGCCAATCGCGATCGGTCGGCTCATGCGGCTTTCGCCAGTGTGTCGAAATCATGCCGATGAGACGACCGGCTCGCGACTTCAGCGGAGTGGATTGCACGGCGCGAATGCCCGTTTGCAAGGATATCGCCCGATCCGGTGTTTCTTGCATAAACGCACAAGTTTCGAGGTCGGACACAAGCGTGCGCTCTCCATTGTGCAGGGCCACGCCGCACGCGCATGTCGAATCGGCGCGCACCCATTCCCAGAACTCCGCCGCCTTGGGATTGAATCCTCGGAATGCCAGGAGGCGGAGCTCGCCGCCCTTGCCGCGTTCCGAGTAGAGCATTTGCATGCTCGCGAAGTCGGAATGCATGATCTCGACTGCCGCGTCCATGATAATTTGGTACAGTTCGACGGTCTTCTGCGGATTCGCCAGATCGGCGCTGAGGCGCTGGAGCAGCTTCGTGTCGTCGAGTTCCTGTTGAAGCCTTACTTCGCTGTGCCACAGCGCGTCTTCGGCCCGCTTGCGCTCGGTGATGTCCCGCGCAATTTTAGACGCGCCGATGACCCGTCCATTCGCATCGATAATAGGGGAAACGGTCAGTGAAATGTTGAGCAAGGTACCGTCCTTGCGGCGACGGATCGTTTCGTAATGGTCAATCTTTTCACCACGGCGGATGCGCTGCAGAATGCCCGGCTCTTCATCCACCCGGTCCGGAGGCATGAGCATAGTTACGGGCTGCCCGATCGCTTCTTGTGCTGCGTAGCCAAAGATACGCTCAGCTCCACGATTCCAACTGGTGATGATGCCATTGAGATTTTTGCTCACGATGGCATCGTCGGACGATTCGATGATCGCTGCGAGGTTGGCTTTCACATCCTCGGCCAGTGTTCGCTCGGTCATGTCCACACGCATGTCGCTTTTGCTCAGCTCTTCTGCAACCAGCACGTGCTCGGTCTCTTCCTCACTCCCGTTCAATTCGGGTGGATTGTGCTCCCCTTTAAAGCCTTCGGCTTGGATTTCATTGCCGTTCATAGATTGCTCCAGTGTCCAGCGGTGTATTACTTCGTCGTTCGTATCGCCTTTCCCATTTCACCGTCGTTCATACACCAGCTGACACTGCCACAGATCAGACGCTCGGTTTGGCATCGTCACCTACCCGCCGAAGGACACGTTCCGCTGACAGCCTGAAGAAGAGAGACTGATGATCGAACAAGACCCCTCTAGTCAGGGGGTACAGCTTACTGCTCGCGTAAGGTCCAGTAAAGTCCAACGCTACGAAACTGGGTGTTTCCCTAGGCCGAGGTGTTTACGAGGGAATCGAGATCTGTTTGGCATCAACGAGGGATCTTCGCATCCAGATGCGGAAGAACATGCGGTTGTAGAGTGAGTGTGTTTGGAATGGAGAAGTTTGCGCGTAGGGGCTATTGTTCAAAGACCCCTCAGTAACGGTATTCTGACGCTGTTTATGGGCGTTTTATGCCGTTTTACGTCGAGATCGAACCGTGTGCTCCCTCGCTCGTCGATGGTTGGAAGGCAATCGGCGTCCCATCGACTTAGTCTGTACGCTTCGCTTGAGCAACGCCATCAAATCCACGACATCCCCGCGCTTCGGCTCTTCCTCTGTTTCTTCGCCCTCCGAGGCGGCGATGACTTCGGTCTGTCCCGCCTTGATCCGTTTGTCGATCAGCTTGAGCAGGTCTTCATGATAGGTATCGTGATAGTCTTTCGGATCCCAATCTCCCGTCATTTCTTCGACGAGTTTCATAGCCATGTCGGCTTCTTTGGGCGTCACTCCGACGGTTTTGAGACTTTTCGGCAGCGCGTCCAATTTCCCGGCAGGCTTGACCTCATCGGCATAGCGAAGCGTATTCAGCACAATCACGTCGTCCACCGGAAGCAGCGCCGCCACGTACTGGCGCGTCCGGATCACGACATTGGCGATCCCGACCTTACGCGTCTGCTTCAACGTTTGCCGCAACAGAGCGTAGCCTTTTTCTCCCCGCCGTTCAGGCGCCAAATAGTAGGGCGTGTCGAAGTACATCGGAGCGATCTCGCTTTCGTCGACAAATCGCAGAATGTCCACGGTCTGCGTGGCCTCGATATTGGCGCGCCGGAAATCTTCATCAGTCAGCACGACATATCGCTCCTTCTCATATTCGTACCCTTTCACGATTTGGTCCCAGGGCACCTCTTCTTCCGTCTCTTTGTTGTATCGCATGAATCCAACGGGCTTCATATCGCGGCGATCCAGAAGGGTCAGATCGAAGCTGTTCCGCTCTTCCGCGGAATAGAGCCCGACGGGAATATGGACCAGTCCGAAGCTGATGGCGCCTTTCCACAGAACTCGTGACATCATGTGCCTCCCAGACCTATCGGCGGGATATTCGAGACCTCGTCTGCAGAGAGCCGAGGAGCGCCGGGACGATCTGTTTGGCCGCATCCCGGGCAAATGCCCGAAGACTGTACATGACGGCTTTTTGTGAGTGCCGGATCTCGGATCGAAAACTATGTTTGATTTCACTCCAGGCGCCTGCTGGAAATGAAGACCGGTCCCTTCGCTCCGGGAAATACGGATAGACACCGGATTTCATCTGTTCGCCCTCTTTCGATCCCGAGGGCATGATCGGCACGCCTTGCGTTTCCGGCGGATAGTAGGGGTAGACTTTCGGCCTCCGCAATCTCTTCCCCAACATGCTGATGGCGTAACCGAACAGCACCACTCCCGCGAGCACGGCCATGGGCCGTTGGTCCAACTGTCGCACAGGATTCAACAACCTCGTGGCGGCAAGGCCGGCGTCTTTGGCGATCGTCGCGGCAATCGTCGCAATTTCCGACGACGTCACTGTTATCCCTTTCACTTGCGCCCGGACTTCCTCATCGAGCAAATCAAGTTTGCGGCTGATCTCCGCCCGTGTTTCAGCAATGTCCTTCAGATCTTGTTCGATGGCATATGATCTTTGATCCATTGAGCGTCTTCCTTCATTGAATGGAGGGTTCGGCGCGGGATGAGATTGAAATCCTGCAAGGCTTGCGTTGCCCTGACCAGGAGCGCCGAGCCGACGGCTAAGAGGATGACCCCGATCGCTCCATAGCAGGCCCACAATGGAAGATCGGCGAACTGGTGCAGCATCTGAGCTATCATGATGAGAGCGAATACACCGCCGATGAGGGTCAACCCAATTCCAACCCCGATTGAAACCGCCGCTTGACAAGCCTTTCTCGTCTCGGCATGGAACTCGTCCCGCATAAGCTGGAGCTCTTGACGGAACAAGGTCCGAACATCTCCGATCAGACCCATAAAAAGCCCGATCAGTCCGTTCCTTGACGAGCGCGTCTCTTCTTGAGCCGTCACGTGTGCCTCCAACTCCTCATGTGGCAGCTATTCTAGCAAGTCCGTTCAGAAGGACCACTCGGTAACGCCCTAGCATACGGCGTTCTGGATCGATCATGACAGCGAGCCCAGTCGGGATGGTTCCGGTAGATCCCCCTCCAATAACCCTATAGGACAGACAGCGAATAGATCCGCGGCACGCACCACGGAGCGGTCTCCCTTGCGCAGGCAATCGATCGAACGACCGCTGAGAAGTTCCTGGAGCTGCTGGGGTCTCCACTCCGGAGGCATGACGACGCAGGTCTCATCCCATACCGAATCGGCTGATTCGGCCAACCGCATTGAGATGAGCCGCGGCACCACCGCCATCACCACCTTGGTCCCATGATGGCGCATGAATGCCACGAGATGGTTTGCGGCAGGCCCTTCTGACTCAAGCGGGACATATCGGCCATGCACGAACACGTCAGGATGTATCCGCCGGCAATGAAGTCCCATCATGATGAGATACAGCTTGATACGGCCGTCATTGGCATGGTCCATGAGTCCGCGCACCAATTCCGCGCGGTCGTCCCGGAGTCGGATAGCATGGAGCTCTTCCAGCAATTTTCCTCGAAGCGCATAGTCGACGGGCCGTCGATTGTCCGGATCGACCAGATTCCAATCCCAGAGTTCAGTTCCTTGGTACACATCCGGAGTGCCGGGTGCGGCCAGCTTGATCGTCGTCTGCGCAAGCGAGTTGATGAACCCCGCGCGCGCCACCTGCTCCTTGAACCCGAGAAAATCAGGCAAAAATTTGTTGGTGTGGCTCGGGGACAGGACGGCTTGCACAAAACGGCGCACGCCTTCCTCATAGGCCTTGTTCGGATTGACCCAGCTGGTATGGACTTTCGCTTCACGTGTGGCCTTCTCCATATATTGTTCGATCCGGCGGCACACATCGCCGTGCTCGTGCTCCGTGAGTTCACCGGGCGGCCAGACGCCCATGCAAGTTTGATAGAACAGATATTCGTCGTTGGCATCCGGGACCGCCTCGCCGTCGACTTCGATGCGATGCCTGGCATTCCATTTTGCCCACCGGTTCACTTTTGCTTTCCATTGGTCCGGAATCTCGGACAGGGCGTTCAGCCGTGCGCGCGCATCTTCGCCGCGCTTGGTGTCATGCGTGGCCGTGGCGGACAGTCCCTTGGGCCATCTGGCCTGTCGCTCGCTCATCCGGCGGTGGAAGTGGTCCGGAGAAAGGCCGAATTGCTGCGGCTCGCCCCCGACCTCATTGAGAGGCAGAAAGCGATTGTACCGATAGAACGCCGTGTCCTCGATGCCTTTGGCCGTCACCGGGCTGGTCGCCTGCTGAAATTTCATGATGAAACGCGTGACTTCGTCGCTGTCCCGCACGCAGAGATCATGCTGCTTCAGCAGCAACTCGCGAATGAAGCTGAATACCTCGCTTCCGATGGCGGGATTGCGGCGTTTGGCGTGAGCCACGGCCTTCTGGATGCACACCCGATCCCGCTCGCTCACCGGCTCGGCTCCTTCCCTGACGTAGGTGCGATAGACCGGGAAGCTGGCGATGATTTCCCGGATCGCGTTCGTCAAACTGTTCAGCGTGAAGTCTCTCGACCCCCGATCCCGTTCCGAGATCACGTTCAGTTGATGGCCGAGGACGTTGATCTCGCTGGCCATGGAAGCCCGCATGATCAGCTGTTTCGCTTCATAGGCCACTTCGGCGTAACCTTGCCGCCGCCCGGTCATCCGGTGATAGAGGTCGGTGAACGCCCGCTCATGCGCCTGGTTGACGAACAGGCCGTTGACGGTATTGAGAAACTCGTACCCGGTCGTGCCCTCCACAGGCCAAGCCTCGGACAGTGTTTCATCATTCGCCAGGATTTTTTCGACGACGATAAAGAGCGGAAGGTGTGTCGTGTCGTGCCCCCATTCGCGACGGGCCCAGGATTGGAGCTGCTCCAAATACACCTGTGGATCATAGAGCCCATCGACATGGTCGATGCGCAGGCCGACCACGGTCCCATCCCGTAGGAGCTGAAACACCATCTGATGCGAATCATGGAAGACTGAGGGCTCTTCCATGCGAATGGCGGCCAACTCGTTGATGTCGAAGAACCGCCGATAGTTGATTTCCTCGGATGCGACTTCCCACGAAGCCAATCGGTAGGACTGTTCATTCAACAGTTCGTCGAGCAAGTCAAAGCTCTGGGGTATTCCCCGCGTGCCATTGAAGAGGCGGACGTTTTCCCCCACAAACGCAGCGACGGCCGGACTATCCCGCATCAAGGTGGCCAGACGTCTACGGATAACCCCTGTCTCGCGTTCCCGCTCTTCCAGCTTCGGCTCGCTGGTGTCATCAACTCCCGGAAGATTGCGAATAGCCGTCAAAATGCTCTGCAACTCCATGGCCGCCTCGCCATGCTCGGATTGGCCGTGGTCCTGCACCCACTGGTCGAGCCTGTATGCCAGCACCTTTTCCCAGGTTCTGGTCGCCAAGGGCAGACGGCATGCTCCACACCGGACCACCAGGTGTTCATCTTCATAGGCCAACGCAATGTGTTCACGCTCAAGCACCTTTCCGTATTGGTCCGGCAGGATCGGCAGCAGAACCTTATTCTTAAGTTCTTTTTTGAGCGGCTGCCAATTGATATCGAACACGCGCGCATGACGGGACGCCGGCCCATTTTCCAGCACGTCGTACCATCTTTGATTCAACGCTTGGGAAATGCCCATGTGATTCGGCACGACATCCAGGATCAGGCCCATGCCCAGCGCGCGGAGATCTACGCTCCAGTCACGAAAATCCTCTTCAGTTCCAAGTTCGGGATTCAACCGCGACGGATCGATGATGTCATAGCCGTGCATGCTGCCCGGCACGGCGGCCAATATCGACGAACTATAACAATGGGTAATCCCGAGATCGTTCAGGTACGACGTTACGGATTGCGCGTGCCGGAATCCGAATTCTCCGTTGAGTTGAAGTCGGTACGTGGCGAGCACGGGAAGGTCTGTCATCATGACCCTCGGCGTGTCATGCGAGCGGCTGCATCGCTCTTGCCGGCACGGTTGTGTTGCGCGGAATGACGACGAGGCCTGTCGGGGAAATATGACAACCCGGAACGTGAGAGGGTTCGCGATGATCGATATCGCTTTCGGCAGGGATGCTGCTGAAACGATCCGCAATCACCCGGGACAGGCGTGCCTGCGCTCCGATATGGACCCCGTCCATGATGACGCATTCGTCCAAGCACGCTCCGGGCTCAATGCGGACCCCACGTCCGATGACCGACCGCTTGATCTGGGCATCCACGATCTGACTCCCCTCTCCGATCATTGATTCGTCGGCCCGGGTTTGGACCACCGACGCCGAGGGGCCGTCATATCCCGCAGCGAGAATCGGCCACTCTTTGTTCCGCAAATCAAACCTCGGCGTTTGCCCCAAGAGATCCATATTCGCCTGCCAGTAGGCATCGATGGTTCCGACATCACGCCAATACCCCTTTTCTTCGTAGGACCGCAGGCCCGGCACGTCATTCCGTAGAAAGTCATACACATACGCTTTTTGGCGTCCGATCAGGTCGGGAATGATATTCCGGCCGAAGTCGTGTCCTCCGGACCGGGCGGCATCTTGCTCGAGAATGCGCAACAAGACCGACATGTCGAAAATATAGTTGCCCATCGAGGACAGCGCCATCGTCGGTTGCCCCGGAAGAGGCTTCGCGCGATGAGGTTTCTCATCGAATCCGATCATTCGATTATTCGCATCGACCTCGATGATGCCGAACTGAGAGGCTTGTCCGATCGGTACCGGCAGGGCCGCCACCGTGACCTCCGCCCCGCAGTCCCGATGAAATTGGATCATGTGCGAAACATCCATCCGATAGATATGGTCGGCCCCGAATACCGCCACCACATCGGGCCGAAAGTCCGCGATCAAGTTGAGATTGTGATACACCGCATCGGCAGTCCCCTCGTACCATCCGCCGCGCGCGCGCATCTGAGGAGGCACAACGGTAATGAAATGATCTCTGATCCGCCCGGCGATGCGCCAGGACTCGCGGAGATGTTCGATCAGCGATTGCGAACGATATTGGACAAGCACATAGTTTGCGGTGATGCCGCTATTGAGCATGTTGCTGAGGACAAAGTCGACGATTCGATACTTACCTCCAAAAGGAATGGCCGGCTTCGTGCGTACCGAGGTGAGCGGCATCAGGCGCTCGCCCTTGCCTCCCGCCATAATCATCGCCAGCGTCCGGACTCGTCTCATGACGAGCTCAATCTAGACTTCCGCTCATCCATTCGATACTGGGAGAATCCCGAGCTTGCCAATCCAGCGGGATCGTCATTGGTGTCTGTCAGAGTGGAGGCGAACTAGGTTGGACCCTAGTCCCCTTTTCCTCGACAAGAGCGCACCTTCGATGCAGTCCGGATTGGCGCCATCGCATAACAAGAATTCAGGGATCTACATGACCGTGGCCGAGCTACTCGTGAGGTGTCTCGAAAATGAAGGGGTCCGGTTCTTGTTCACCATCCCCGGCGAAGAGACCCTCGGGCTGATGGATGCACTCACCGGTTCGTCGATCCGGGTGATTGCAACTCGGCACGAACAAGGGGCCGCGTTCATGGCGGATGTGTATGGGCGGCTCAGTGGGAAAACCGGTGTCTGCCTTTCCACGCTGGGACCGGGCGCCACGAATCTCGCGACAGGTATCGGGGATGCGTTCCTGGATCGAGCGCCGTTGCTGGCCATCACCGGGCAGGCGTCATTGAACCGGCGCCACAAGGAATCTCATCAGTACATCGATGTGATGTCGATGTTCAAACCCGTGACCAAATGGAGCACCTCCATCTCGAAACCCGAGGTCATTCCCGAAGCAGTTCGCAAAGCGTTCAAGATCGCCCAAACTGAAAAGCCGGGCCCGACCCATCTCGAGTTGCCTGAGGATGTCGCCGATGAACACATTGGGAACGCCGGTGCCGTCGCCCCTCTCTTCGTACAAGCGCCGGTCATGCCTGAGCCGGCTCCCAGTCAGGTTGCCCGAGCCGTTCGGACTATCGCCGAAGCCAAGCGCCCGGTGATTCTTGCGGGGAACGGCGTCATCCGTGGAGGAGCGTCCGATGAAGTCCGCCGGTTCGCGCGGCGGCTCCAGATTCCTGTTCTCCACACCTTCATGGCCAAGGGCGTCCTGCCGGACAGCGAGCCCCTCTCGCTCTATACCCTCGGCCTTCAAATGCGGGACTACACCGCGATCGTTATGGAGCAGGCCGACGTCGTGCTCGCCCTCGGCTATGACTTCGTAGAATACGCACCCTGCTTCTGGAATCCTCGGCGGGACAAGCGGATTGTGCATATGGATGTGTCGCCCGCGGAAGTGGATGAACATTACATTGCCGAAGTCGGCGTATTGGGAGATTTGCGCCTGTCGTTGGACTTGCTCGGCTCAAAGTTGGCAACGTTTCAATCCTCCTGGGTCCGCGATGCCCGCGCAATCGTCCTCGAGGGTTTCGAAGCGGAACTTTCCGAAGCCACGTCATGGCCCATTCGTCCACAACATCTTATCCGGGAACTGCGGGCGGCGCTTGGGCCGGATGATATTGTGATATGCGACGTCGGCGCCCACAAGCTTTGGATGGCTCGCATGTTTCCGTGCGACGCGCCGAACTCCTGCATCATCTCAAACGGGTTTGCCGCCATGGGGATCGGTGTGCCGGGAGCCATCGCCGCCAAATTACTGTTCCCCCAGCGTCGGATCGTGGCCGTCACCGGCGACGGAGGCTTTCTGATGAATTCGCAAGAGCTGGAAACCGCGGTGCGTCTCGAATTGCCGATCGTCATCCTTGTATGGCGAGACGACGGATACGGCGTGATCCGTTGGAAGCAACAGCTCCGGTATGGCCGAACGTCGGGCGTCGAGTTCACTAATCCCGACTTTGTGCGCTTCGCGCAAAGTTTCGGCGCAGCCGGGTACCGGGTCAAGGATCTCTCGGAATTACGATCAATTCTTCGCGAAGCCCTTGAGGCGAATGTGCCTGCCGTCATCGATTGTCCCATTGATTATCAGGAGAATCTCAAGCTGGCCGAACGCCTGAGTCGACTTGGGTAACGCCGGCTTTTGATCATGGCTCGACGCACGTCATGGAATATCTTCCGGCCGAACACACGTTCTCCTCCTTACGCTTTTCAATTGCTCCCACCTGACTAGGGGTTTGCCTAGGAGCTATCTCTGGAGCAAACCCGGTAATGTACGTTATTGGTAAAACAGCAGGAAGTTGGAACAAATTGTGACCATCAACACTACGGAACGTGATCAATCGCAGGTCCGGATTCCTGCTCCGCATGACCAGCTGACTCAATCTCTCATCGTGATGCGCATGAAGCTCCGCCCGGCGGTGCCGTTGGTACCTGACAAGAGAGCCGCAGGACTTCTGAATGATCTCGATCAGGCTCTCATAGAAGCGCTGAACTACACACGGTCCTTGGTCGTTGAACTGCAGCCGCCGACAGATTGCGCGACGGTATCCCTGTCGATCACGCCAAGTCATGATCTGTACGCGCCTGCGCATGCCCAAGGCAAGAGCCATGCGCGCTCAACG
Source organism: Nitrospira sp. (assembly GCA_024760525.1). Classification (NCBI taxonomy): domain Bacteria; kingdom Pseudomonadati; phylum Nitrospirota; class Nitrospiria; order Nitrospirales; family Nitrospiraceae; genus Nitrospira; species Nitrospira sp. The sequence continues at coordinate 1,708,552 of CP060499.1, read as the reverse complement.
CCCGGCGACGAACAAAACAGGACGCCCTCAAATACTCAGCCTGCCACATCACCGAGCAATTCTGAATTCAGCACTGACGTACACCATCAGAAATTACCCATCCGTGTTTTGTTGGTGGACGATCACTCGATGGTGCGGCAAGGTTTACGCAGCCTTTTGGAGGGCTATTCCGATATTGAAGTGGTGGGTGAAGCGGCCGACGGTCAGGAATCGCTTGCTTGTGTCGAACACCTGCGGCCTTCGGTCGTCGTCATGGACCTGAATATGCCAAAAATGAACGGGGTCGATGCGACCGCGGCCATCAAATCACAATATCCCGAGACGATCGTTCTTGGATTGTCGGTGAACGCGGGTCATGACAACTATGCGGCGATGACTCAGGCAGGCGCGTCGGCCCTCTTGACGAAAGAAGCCGCGGTAGATCAACTGTACGACCTGATTCATCAAGCCCTGACAGCCAAACCATGACTCTAGGCATTCGATGAGCTGTCGTTTGTACGTGATCATCCAGCGGTCTAGACAAACCGTTTCAGTGATCAGGAGTTGATTCGCCGTCCTCCCAGAATACAAGCGAGAGTGACGGTGGGCGTTTCCCGAAAGGACCGGAAGTGTGTCTCATGCATCGATCACCGCTTTCTTACAAAATTCCGAATACGTACAGGAGGACCAGCAAGCTGGCCGGCACCCCTAATAGCCAAAGAATGAAATATCGCATGTCGTCCTCCCTTCAACAACGGTGGCCCAACACTGTATGATGTATGGCGTTCTGATACCGTTTTCCCTGATCATCGATGCCGGTCGCCGTCCGGATTTCTGGAATTGGAGGGCGAGCCGGCGGCACAGGCGTAGGACATGGGGGCGGTAATGGAGGCTGTGGAGACGGAAACGGATTGGGATCCGGGGGAATAGGATCAGGACCGGGTCCTGGATCGTGCCTGCGCTGTTGTAGATCAGTGATCCGACAATCAATCGATATCATGATTGCACTGTAGCAATCTTATCTTTTTCATTCATCTAGGAGAGTCCCTTGCACATCGACCGCATAGGTTCTGTGAAGCATCAAACCATCATTGACGAGGTACAACAATGAATACACGGCCAACCATCCTGCTGGCGGATGATCACGTCCTTGTCGCGGAAGGCCTTCAGAAACTGTTGGAGCCTGAATTTACACTGTTAGGCATCCTTGCGGACGGCCGAGCGCTGCTGAAAGCCATCGAAGAATGTCCGCCGGACATCGCGATCGTGGACATTTCCCTACCGTTGCTCAATGGATTGGATGCGTCTCGCCAAATCCGCAAACACAACCCATCCATCAAAGTCATCGTTCTCACGATGCACTCGGAGTCGAGTTATGTGATGGAAGCGTTACGCATCGGGGTGTCAGGCTATGTGCTCAAGCAGTCGGTCGGAGATGAGCTGGTACAGGCCATCAAGGAGGTGCTCAAAGGCAATACCTACATCTCTCCCATCGTCCCGCAAAGCGTAGTCGAACAAGCGATGCATCCACTCCCCACGGAAAGCGAGGCAGAAGAGGGAGGTTTCTCGCATACCCTCAGCCTGCGACAGCGGGAAGTGCTGCAGCTCGTGGCCGAAGGCAAGTCCATCAAGGAAGTTGCGGCGGTGCTGAACCTGTCGACCAAGACTGTCGAGTTTCACAAGACACGGATCATGAGACAGCTTGGTATGCGGTCCGCCGCTCAGCTGACGAAGTATGCCATTGCAAACGGCCTCATCACCATTCACTAATGTCACTGATATGAACGATTCGAGATCGGTAGGATCTCACACGTGACGACGGAATGCCGGATCACAACTCCGTTATTCCCGAGGCGAGCGCAAAGCGAATCAAATCGGATGTGGTACGGACACCAAGTTTGCGGGTAATATTGGCTTTGTGAAACTCGACGGTCTTCATCGAAATATTAAGGTCTTTGGCGATATTCTTAGTGCTGCACCCATTGGCAAGCAGGACAAGAATTTGCCGTTGCCGCTGGGTTAAGTCGGTCGTATACCCTTCCGGCCTCGACCATTCGCACTCCATGGCTTCGCGAATTTCCACGTTGAGCTTGGTAGACACGTACCGCCGATTCATCATCGCGCTCTTGACCGCCTCGTGCAGTTCATCCGAGGCCGACTGCTTCAGCACATAGCCCGCCGCTCCCGCGCGAAATGCTTCGCTCACATACACAGCTTCGGTAAGCATCGTCACAAATATGACCTTCACGGTGGGAAGCAGGGATTTGAGCTTTCGCGCCGCTTCAAATCCGCTCATTCCCGGCATATTCGCGTCGAGGAGCACGATATCCGGTCGCAACTCCTTGGCGGCATCGAGCACCTCCTGTCCTGTCCTCGCGGTTCCCACCACTGAAAAGGCCGGCTCGAGCAATTGCTTCATGCTCTCCAGTACAAGGGGGTGATCGTCAGCGAGCAAAATATGTGCACTATACATTGGAACTCCTTCGATCTATCCGGACGGTCAGTGCAAACTCGCCTTGTCCATCATCGTACATCCAGGGCTCATATTCAACAGTGAGGACTCGTTCGAGCTCTGCGGCAAATGCTGGTGCCGATTATGGCATCACTGATGAAACCATCAGACTAGCGATGTCCCTAGCTTGATCCCATCCGCCTACCCGGCCTGACAGCGAGTCGTTGGTTTAGATTCCACCCTCACCCGCTCGTGAGTCAGGATATCGGAGCGATACAACTTTCGAAGCATTCCCTCCCGCAGAAAGCATGAATTGTCATGTTTCTGTCCGCATGGATTTCCCTCGATTCAATGATACTCAACCCCGTTTTGCGTGTGTATTCATCGCTTTATCGGATTCTCACTAGGGAACAAGCTAGTCGATCCACAGCGTGCCGTTCGATATGAACTGACAAGGCGCGACGAAATTGGAGGGAGCGATTTCAGTTCAGTCCATCACTGTTCATCAAATCACAAGGAGGGTCCTGACATGAATGCGGACATATTCAAAGGCAAATGGAATCAATTCAAGGGAGAGCTCAAGCGGCAGTGGGGGCAATTTACCGACGACGATCTCATGCAAATCGAAGGGAATTACGACAAATTCAAAGGGAAAGTCCAGGAACGTTATGGCGACCGCAAGGAGGCTCTCGAGGCTTGGACAGATAAATGGTACGGCGGTCAATCAACCCCTACCGGAGGATCGTCCGCAACCAATCTTCGAAAATAACCGGCACGCAAAGTCATGGCCCCTGACAGCAATACAACTGCCCTACTTATAGCCAAGGAGCACCACGTATGTATACACTTTTTGGTAAAGCCTTCGCGGCCGCCACGCTATTCGTCAGCCTCACTGTCCTTCCATTCATCGGTGCGGCGCAAGCCGAAGACGGCACGGTGAACTGGGCCGGCATGCCCCAAGTCGATATCGGTTTCTTTTCTGTGGGCGGCCGTGCAACCTACTTTGATCCCAAAGAAGGCGATGCGAAGTGGTTCGGCGGCGCGCAACTTCGCATTCATCCCTTGCGGTACCTCGCGATCGAGGGCTCGGCAGATTATCGACGGGAGGAGTTCGCCGGGGGGACTAAGTCCCACACGTATCCCGTGCAGGGATCGTTGCTGATTTATCCATTGGGGACGACACGTATCGCTCCTTTCCTATTGGGCGGCGGTGGTTGGTACTATTCGACGATTGACGGCCCCGGAGGTTTTTCAGACACGCAACATCGCTTTGGAGGGCATGTGGGTGGAGGCTTACAGTTTTTTGTCACCAACCACTTATCCATCGACAGTACCTATCGCCACATTTGGCTGGAACGGATCGAATCCAAGGGAGCGAACCTCGAGGACAAGAAATTCAACGATAATGGTCACATGGTTACGATCGGCCTCAACGTCCACTTCTAGCATTCATGTCGGCCTTGATGGCGACCGGGCAACGACGACGGGTAGACTGTGCCAGTCTCCCGTCGTCCATAGCAAGCCAAGCCTTTTGCCCAAGGGGTCTTCCGAGTTCCGGCTCTATCAGAAGCACGGTAGCGTGATCATTATGATTCGCACCTTACTCTCACTACAACTTGGGGCGATAATCACGGTCTTCAACTGCAGTCCCGGCTGGGCGCAAGTGACGCTCTGGGAAAGCTATCAGTCGTCCGGGAATCAAGCCATTCAGGAGCAGCGAGCCGCGGATGCCGAACGGCTATTGCTTGCAGCCGTCAGACATATCGAGGTGTTGAACCCCGAGGATCCTCGATTGGCCAAGAGCCTGAACAACCTGGCTGTCCTATACGGCACACAAAACCGGGAAGTAGAGGCCGAGCCGCTGCTTCAGCGCGCATTGGCTATCAATGAACACGCATTCGGATGGCAGCATCCCGCCGTGGCATTGACGCTTCAGAATCTGGGAATCATCTACGCCGCACAAGGCAATTTCTCAGAAGCACATGATGTCCTGAGCAAAAGTCTCGGAATCTCGCTGCTCGTTTTTGGCAGTACTCATCCGCGTATCGGTTCAACTCTTCGAACGTTCGCGACAGTGTACGCCCTGGAGGGGGACTTTCAGGAAGCGAAACGATTCGCGGCCAACTCAATCTCCGTATTCGAGCGCGCGCTTGGAGAACGGCATCCGGAAACTACCTTGAGCATGGAAATGATGATTAAGCTCCTATCGATCATGCATCGCGAACCTGAAGCCGAACAACTCGTGTCGCGCCTCAGCAGAATACGCCAAAAACCGACTGCTCCAATTGACGTGCCCGAAGACGCCGATTCGAACCGGGATAGTGCCCTGTTGAAATGACATTCCACCACTGACCTGAAGGAGGTCTACCATGCTGAGCTGGGCCGTAACTTTTCTCGTCATCGCTATCATAGCCGGAGTCCTGGGGCTCTCAGGGGTCGCAGGAACGGCCACCTCCATCGCCTATGTCCTCTTCGTCGTTTTTCTGATTTTTGCCTTGATCGGGTTGATCATGGGACGTAGACCGCCTGTCACATAGTCGGTGCTGTTCACACCGGAGGGGGGCCGCTCCCCCTCCGAAATGCTGATTAATACCTCGCCGCCATGGCGACGCCTGCTTCAACCTCGACGGCCGACGAATCACCTTGTTTCGCCTGACACGTGCCCATCCGTCGACTGACTAGCGGTTATTGTCCTCCGGAAGAAGATGGAGGGTTCGGCAGTTCGACCGGCGGGGTTTCGATGACTTTCACCGCTTGCCCCTGTTCATTGATCCCAATCGTCACTCGCTGACCGACTGAAAAACGCTTGAACAATTCGGGGCGCACCATTTCAAAAAAGACCGGTTTGCCAAGATCTGTTTTTATCAGCCCCTTCCTCGTCTCGTAATCCAACTGGTCCAATGTGCCCGACACCACATGGTCGACCCGAGGATCATCAGTGTCTCGTGACGCTTCGACCGTCTCCACGGCAAGGCCATATCCCGCGTAACCGGTGTTTCCCGCGAGAAAAGCGAGACAGACACAGATTATTTTCCATGACGAGTGCAACCGCCTGTCGAACGACTCAAGCGATCTGAAACGACGCAACGAGTCTAAGTTCCGGTCATAGATCGACCAGTCAACCGGATTGACTCGATTATTGGAGTTCATCTCGCTCACATGCATTGTTGCTTCCTCCTCGGGGTACACCCGATCCAATGCTGACGTACTCTAGTCAAAATGCGGCATTGTGATACTAGGAAGGGCTCTAGGATTCCGCCGTTGGAGATAGCTGACGTAGGAGCATTTGCCCGAGGACACGGATGATTGCAGCGCTCTCAGAAGGGCCATGGTGGGTTACCCTCGAAGAGTGAATCATGGAAAGGATGAGCCATTATTCAGCAGCGCCGCACGGCTTGACGTGCTCTCTCGTAAACCGATTGCACTCCATCGCGACTGTGGACATTCGCTAGGGAATCCACCAGTAGGCGATCGCGATATCTTCGATCACACTATCGCGTAAATGCGGTGGGCCGGCGGTGAGACATACTATGCGCAGCGATAAGGTCACGACATTGAGCTCGTGGTTGTTGATGGCCGGTGTGCTCGTCCCCTGGTGTCGCTACCGCCCGGTTAATCACAAGGCCATAAAGACGGTAAACGACACCTGTTTGCGCGCACTCGTGCGTGGGCGCGGATAGCACACCGCCACGCGCCGTTAGACTCTTGCATTGACTTGACGTGTCCGCTTTGTCGCTTGCCTGGCGCTAGGGTCGCTGGAGTTCATAGGGTGAATCTTGGTGATCGCCCCACAATTGATACACCGCAGGCCGTGACATTGCCACGCAAAGTAGTCTGTGGCCCCGTAGAAATAATCATGGACCTTAAATCCACCGCATCGTTCGCATACCATGAGAGGACTCCTTCTTTTGATTGTGGTAAGGCCGGATTCGGGATCCATTCCCCGACGTACTTCATGCTAAGCACAAAAACTGCCACGCAGAGCGTCGGGCGCAACTCATTGACAAATCAGCAATCTGACGATGAGAGGGATCAACAACACCGGTTGAGCAAAGTGGACAACTTGTCCTTCGCGAGATAGAGAGGAACCGGAAAGGTCACAGAAGTGGTGGAATGAGAACTTTATGGCCATCCATCGAGCCGATTTCCGGAGGGCGTCCAGCCATGCGATATGTAGTCGCTATATCCAGGGAGGTCGAGACATGCATAATCCGAATATCCTGATCGTCGACGACGACGCCGAGGCCCAAACTCAGCTTCGAGGAATCCTGTCAAAAGAAGGGTACGAAGTCGATACTGCCTCCAACGGACAGGCCGCCCTAGGTGCTGTCAGCAGACAGACGCCTGATCTTGTTCTGTCCGATATCAACATGCCGAAACTCGATGGCCTCTCTCTGCTTGGAGAGTTGCGATCCCGTGGACTTGAGATGCCGGTCATCCTGATGACGGCCTACGGCAGCCTCAAAACCGCGGTAGACGGCATTCGAGCGGGCGCGTTCGACTACATCAGCAAACCGTTTCTCCAGGAGGATGTACGGCTGGTGGTCCGCCGGGCGCTCGAACATACTCAATTATCCCGCCAAGACCATGAATTGAAAGAGCAGCTTCACAATCTCTCCCATTCCGATCATCTGGTGGGTAGCAGTCCTGCCGTCGTGTCCGTCTACAAATCCGTTGCCCGAGTGGCGCAGACGGATAGCACCGTGTTGCTCGAGGGGGAAAGCGGAACCGGCAAAGAGCTCATTGCCCGCGCCATTCATGCCAACAGCGCACGCAGCGCGGGGCCTTTCGTCACGGTGGATGGAGGAGCGTTGACCGAAACCCTGCTCGAGTCCGAACTGTTCGGCCACGAACGCGGCTCGTTCACCGGCGCAATCGGGGTGAAGAAGGGGCTGCTGGAGAAAGCCCATCTTGGCACATGTTTTCTTGATGAAGTAGCCGATCTCTCGCCGGCACTGCAAGGAAAGCTGCTTCGCGTAATCCAAGAACGGGAATTCCGGCGCGTCGGCGGTACTGCGACCCTGACGGTCGACGTTCGCATTATCGCCGCATCAAAAAAGAACTTAAGTTCTCTTGTTCAGGCCGGAACGTTTCGCGAGGACCTGTACTACCGACTCAACGTGGTAGCGATCGGCATTCCTCCGTTGCGAGAACGCATGGAAGACATCCCGCTCCTGGCTCAGTACTTTGTACGGATGTACGGGGCGACCAAATCAAAGCCCGTCACGGGGTTCTCCACCGAAGCCATGAACGTGCTGACCCGCTACTGGTGGCCGGGAAACGTGCGTGAGTTGGAGAATGCCATCGAGCGGGCAGTGGCCCTGACTCCACATCCAATCATCTGTCCTCAGGATCTGCCTCAGGTCGTCCAAGCCGCCCCCGTACAGTCCGTGGCTCATGCCCGAGGATGGGTGACCTTGGCCGAATTGGAACGGGAACATATCGTGCGCGTGTTGAAACACCACCGTCAAGACCTCGGCCGATCTGCCACAATCTTGGGAATCCACCGCAAGACACTTCTACGGAAGCTCAGGCAGTTTGGCCTTGCAGATCAACCGCGGACAACCTATCTGACTCCGGACATGTTGTCTGAGACGTTATCGACGGAATCTTTGTCGACAAATCACAACCCGCATGAATTCGATTATTCACCTTCATAAGCGAGTGGACCGTTCTTTGCTAATGTTCTATTTCTCAGTGAGTCAGCTCAACGTGGGACACGCGACATGGATGGGTACGGCAAACGGGTGCTGATCATCGATGACGATCAAGATATTCGCTTCGTGACAGGAATGGCATTGATGGATGCCGGGTATAATGTCTACTCGGCATGCGACGGCATCGAAGGATCCGAGGAAATGAAAAAACGCCGCTACGATGTGGTGCTCGTGGATTACCACATGCCACGATTGAACGGCTTACAGTTCATCCAACTCTGCCGTGCCATGTGGCCGGCGACGCCCATCATTCTGATGTCCGGTGATAGGTATCTGACGGAGCATTTCGATAAGGTTGACGGCGCGTACACGTGCATGGCCAAGCCCTTTGAGTTGTCGAAGCTGCTGACGCTCGTCAACCAAGCCTGTGGAGAACCGCAGCCGATCGTCGGAACAGCGCAACCCTTCTGAACGATACGGCTCGGCATTCACTCAACAGTCGCTCAATCCTGCGATTCGCTGAGATCCGGATCTGTGAGCATCTGGTGGCCACTCCATCCATTACAGACCCGTTGCGGGAACAGTGTACCTCTCCTCGATCACCGACCGTATCAATCGGCGGCTGCGTTCGGCGCTGAGAGATGGCTGCTGTTCAATCCGCCGAGCGGCATCGGCCAACTGGGGATCCTTAATGCCTTCCGACATCCATGTGCTGTAATCCCCCCGTCGAAGATGATGCAACCACGTGTTTTCATCCACACCCTCCGCCAGCTGCATGAATTGGATCAGGTTATGCGCGCGCAGGTTCAGCGCATTTTCAGGACCCCGAAAGTAGAAGCTTCGATCGGCGGGCAACTCGCCTTCGGCATATTTCCGGCGATGACGTTGACGGTCTGCTTCGCACGGAGCAATGCGTACCCGGTGGGGTGGCTCGGTGGATCGTCGATCCCAAAACACCGCTTCACCATGATTCAGTGCCGCAAGTTCCTCCTCGGGTATAGCCAAATCAAGCGTCTCACAAAACCTCCTGATTGTACCCGCCGGATCCTCTCCCAAAGACACGACTATATCCACCGTACGCAGCACCGCTTTCGCAACCTGGTCCGGATGCACCGTGACATAGACCATACCGGTCAAGTCTTGCGCCAGGACTGCCTGAACCGGTTGCCATTCGCGGGGCAGCAAATGGTGCGCTTCATCGACGAGTATCCAATGAGGACGTCCGAACTTCGCTCGACGCTCCTGAAGGGCAGGCAAGAGGGCCAAGAAGAAGGCCGGACGATCATGCAGCGGTACACCCACAAGATTGACGACCACATTCGTGCTTGAGCCTTCAAGGGCAGTGAGAATTTCAGCGACGCTGGGACCTCGTTGAGGAGTTCCAAACATGACCGCTCCGGCAAAGCCCTCATAATCTCCCTCCGGATCGATAATACAAAACTGATAGCCCTGTTCCATCACTCGCTCAAGAATCCCGATGGCCAAGGTCGATTTTCCGCTTCCGGAAGAGCCCGCCAGCAAGAGGTTTAATCCGGTGGCGGGAATGGCGACTTCTGCGCCGTTCTGCCGTGTACCGATCAGGACATTGCGGCGGCTTGTGTTGAACGGTGACACCTGCATGTCGTGCTTGACGAGTTCATCGATGATTTCGGAAACCCCACATCCTTCCGCACCGATGGTGACCCAATCGGCGCTTTCCTTGAGCATCGGCACAGCATTGGCCACCGCCACCGCATATTCACACTGATTCAGCAAGGCATGGTCGTTTTCCGCATCCCCGATCGCAACGACGTTGCGCGGCGACAACGCCATCTCACTCAAGGCGGCCACGAGACCGCTGGCTTTGTTGATGCCGGCCGGAACGACCATGACCGCATCTCGATTGAAGATGACTTGCAGCTCAAGTCCCAAATCGCGAATGGCCGCAAGGAGCGTCAGCTCATGCGGTCGAACCGTGCTCACGATCGACTCCGCAACCGAGAGTTCCGGCACCTTCCGGCGCCGCAGCTCGTCGACGAACGCCGCAGGAATCTGAGGAGCCAACGACAGCTGTTCGCGTGTCGCGGGCCGATAGAGCACGGCACCATTGTCAGCGACGACTCGTTCGCACAGCGCGACTTCAGGAAAGATATTGAGAATATCCGGCAGCAAACGTCCGGTGACCAGAACGAGTTTCCGCCCGGATTGGATAAGCCGTTCGAGTGCCGCGATCGTCTCAGGTTTCACCCGTCCGGCACTTGCCAGCGTGCTGTCATAATCAGTTGCGAGTGCCACATATTTCATAGGAATTGCACCATGCAAACAGGATTTTCTCTGAGATAGATATGAATAGTCGTGAAGGAGTACTGATGCGAGACACGCACGGGAATCGAATTGCAGCTCAGAGCGCCGGTCGAAACGTGCGACCCATCACCGCGACGCGAGGGTCCGTACTTCCTCAGAGCCAAACCCTAATAACTCTATGGAACTCAACTCCCCGAAACACGAGTTCCCTCCCAAAATGTATATGGCCGGTTTCCATAGTAGCCGTATCCGTAATAACTGTAATAGCCGGCGAATGGATAGTTCGACTTGGTACGTCCATCCCAGACGGTCATGTCACGTATGACGATCACCGGATAGTCATACATCGCCTTTTCACGCGTTTCTGTCCGGGAGCCTACGATCTCACCAATCACGGTGATTCGTGAGCCTTCCTCAAAGATTGCGGGATCGATGATTTCACCACGACTGTCCACTGCGAGAAATCGTCCTCGTGACGAGGCCCGGTTATCAAGCGGAATGTGATCCTTGTTCAGCGGCAACTGGAGCACTTCGACTTTTGTACGATCCGTCTCACGCGCCGCAGTGAGTACTTCCCCGCCCCATACCACTATCTGCCCTTTATATGCATCGGGAGAAGCTTTTACTTCCTCATACGTCAACTTGTGATTGACCTGGGCCGCCAACCGCTCCGGAATGACCTGATACCGGTTACATCCGCCAAGGAAGACTGAGAGAACCGCATATGCGACACACAATCCAGGCGTGACTTTCATAGATCACCTTTCCAGTTTACTGCTCGGTTGATCACCCTTCTAACGAGCGCCGCCGGGCAGAAGTGCCGACGATCATTTCACCACACGGTACTTTATTAGGTCTGCAAAACGCAGACCCGTTTTTACCTAGCGCATCCCATACGACCTCAGCGGCAAGGGTATATATCACCTGCTTGCTGTAGAAATCCCACGTGAGGATGAGCGACTTGAAACATGAGATGGGGCACTGCCGGACAAGATGTCTGCGCCAAGACAACTCATCCTAGGAAAAGAGCTACGAACTTCATTACGGGGATATGTGCTGCAGATATGCGGGCACTGTGCTTGCAGACCATGAGTCATAAGTATGGGAGTGGAGCGAACGTGATGAATCAAATTACCTTCGCAGAAGCCGGAGACGCATTGACTCCATGAGTTCTCTTCATCACGCACCGGCACCCCGGACTCCCCTGGCACCCACTCCACCACCGGCTGAGTCCGCTCCACGCACGTCCGGCATCGACAGACACCTGTGGGAAATCCGCCCGATTCGCGACCTTTTTATCCTCGGCGCGATGGTCGCTCTGCTCTGGTTTGTCTTCGCGCTACACCAGGTCTTTTTACCCGTGTTTGTCGCGCTCCTATTGGCCTATTTGGTCAATCCGTTTGTGGACTACGCATTCACGCGGTGGAAGACTCCGCGCCCCGTCACGGTGGGAGTACTGATGCTGTTCCTGGCTCTTGCCGGGGTCGGCATTGGTCTTTGGCTCATTCCGCTTTTGGTGGAGCAAGCCGAGACGTTGATACAGAAAATCCCCGTCTATGCCAGGAACTTCTCACAGCGCTATGAGACACTGTTCGGCGGCTGGTCGATCAGTCTAGGAGACTTTCTCGGCCGTCTGCACGATGATCCCCTAGCGACGATCCAACCGCTTCTCTCAGGAACCGGTCAGGCATTTGGCCTCTTGGGGCAGCTGCTAGGGATCACTGCCAATGTCGCGCTTTATGCGATCTTGATTCCAGTCTACTTTTTCTTTTTTGCATGGAATTTCGAAAGCATGAGCCGGACCATCGTTCGCCTCGTCCCCGTCTCGCATCGACCGCACACACTGCACGTCTTGCGTCGAATGGATACGGTCGTGCGAGGCTTCTTTTTTGAGCGGCTTCTTATCGCGGTGATCACCGGGGTGCTGTATGCGGGAGGCTGGTCGTTTGCCGGGGTCCCCTATTGGTTCCTTCTCGGCGTTGTCACAGGTTTGGCGTCCCTCGTCCCATATCTTTCCGCCATCGGATGGCCGGTGGCGGTGGCACTCAAATATGCCGATGCCCTCACGACCGGCCAATGGGCCACCACCGATTGGATGACGATCGTGTTATGGCCGAGCGTGGCCTACCTGATTGTGCAATTTGTCGAAGGCTGGGTCCTGACTCCCTGGTTGCAACGTCACTCCACCGACATGAGCGCCGCGACCATTCTGATCGTCGTCTTCTTGGGGGGCGCCGTCGGCGGACTGTTCGGACTGATCTTTGCGATTCCCGTCGCGGCATGTCTCAAGATTGTGGTCGATGAATTTGTCAGACCGCGGTGGCTTCGATGGGTGCACGAGGCCTAGGGTCATGATAGTGACCGCCAGCTGATCTCTCTAGGGACTATCCGAGTACAGGGACGGTGAGGAATCGGCGTAGAGTCATGGATAAGACGTGGTTGCATTCGATTGAAACGAAACGGAAGCGAATGCACTGATCCTTCAAGCAAGGAGACGATGATATGCAAAAAACACAGCCCATAGCAGACCAACAAGACTGTATCAATGCCTGCTTCTCCTGCGCCCAAATGTGCGAGAGATGCGCGGACGACATGATCGGCATGACTCATCACGGCCACGATGATTTAATGACACGCTGCATCCGGCTTTGCCGCGATTGCGCAAGTATCTGCATGCTTGCCGCCCAATGGATGAGCCGATCTTCCCAGCACGCTGAGTCTCTTTGTCGTCTCTGCGCGGAAATCTGCGATCAATGCGCCGAGGTATGCGAACGTCATGCGCCCGATCATCCATTGTGCGGTCCTTGCGCGGAGGCGTGCCGGCGATGCGCGGAAAGCTGCCGTGAGATGGTAGGAAGTGGGGTCCACACGACATGATGACCGATCGTCGGGAAGAGCGGAAACGCATTGAAGCCTCGGCCTTCCCACTCCACTGGATACGGGATTTCTGCTTGGTTATGGGAGTGCTGGCCATTGCTGTGAGTGCTTTACCGACCGATTCACCAGCCATGACTCCGATCCAGACCGCTCTCAACGCCGAACAGGCAAATCCGGATCCGAAGCCGTCCGGCCCCATGCCGGCTCCGCCGACGGATCCAAGCCCGGGGCCGACCGACCCGACTCCGAAACCCTCAGGACCGATTCCGGTTCCTCAGCCTCCCGTTCCAACTCCGAACCCATCGCATCCGCCACCATCATCTGGCCATGGTTCCCAGTAAAATTCATGATTGGAGGGCTTCGATGACACCATTATATGAGCATCAATCCAGATGGGACGAATCATTCTTCGGCGCGGGATTATGAGTGCCTTCTTGCGCTCCTTGATATCAGACGCGTCGCAGCAACCTGGATGTCTATACCACTATCAACCTTATTGATGGAGTTTCCCCATGTATGCGCCACTGCCGGAACGGATCTATGAACCACGACCCTACGATCTCCATGGTCTCCACGGAATTTCAGATCGCACGCTCGATGCACACGTCCATCTCTACGAAGGTTATGTCAAAGAAACCAATACGCTGACCGCGCAAATACGAGACATTCTTGAGAGCGGCAGGGCGGATCAGGAGGGAATGCCGGCGTATTCGGAACTCAAGCGTCAATGCGGCTTTGAATACAACGGCATGGTGCTGCACGAATACTACTTCGACAATCTCACGATCCAGGGATCGCCCGATCCCGGTGCGCATTCACCGTTCAGAGAGGCGACGGAAGAGAGCTTCGGAACGTATGACGCGTGGAAACTCGACTTTGTGAGTGTCGGGAAGATGCGCGGGGTCGGCTGGGCCATATGTTATTTGAATCCACATCATGGCAGGCTCTCCAACCACTGGATTACCCTCCACGAGACAGGCCATATCGCCGGCTTCGTTCCGGTCTTGGTCATGGACGTCTGGGAGCATGCTTTTCTATTAGACTACAAACCGGCTGAGCGCCCCTCATATATCGAGGCATTCTTCTCCAATATCAATTGGAAGACGGTGGAGCAGAGGTTGAATCGCGCCTATGTGCCGACGCCCGTTTCACGATGAGTCAACCAAAGAGAGGGCTCACCGCACCTGCTTAGAGTTGAACTTAAGCCAATATTCTGCGCAGCGCGTTTGAGAGGTAGGGTTGTATCGATGCCGTAGGACCTACACTCTATGCGGTACCTCGGGCTAAGTGAATCATAATGCCCAAGTAATCCTGCACATGCCGTGTGACCAGGAAACGGTTGCGCGCGAACTCCTTCGCCTGGCGCCCCATCGCTTCCATCCGCTCCGGCTCGTTGAGCAGACGTTTGATATAGAATGCGGTGCCGGCCGGAGAATTGACGGTGTAGCCGGTGTAGCCGTGTATCAATTGCACAGTGATGCCTCCGGTATCGCCGCCGATGACGGGCTTGCCTTTCCACATGGCCTCGGTCACCGTCAGACCAAACCCTTCGCGCACTGATTTCTGAATGATGATGGTCGCCGCCCGCTGCAGGGCATTGATTTCCAGGTTGGCCGTGGGTGGCAGCAACAGGAGTTGGACATCGGGGTCCATACCCACCGCCTCCTGCACCTCGGCCAGAACGGCCGCACCTTCGGGATCGTCGGTCGCCGTGCCGCCTGCCAGCACCAGCCGGCAATCGTGACTCTGCTTGACGATACGGTAGGCGGCAACTACTCCAAGTGGGTCTTTAAACCGATCGAACCGGGATACTTGCAGCAAGATCGGCTTATCGGTCGGCACTCCGAGCTTCTCCAATATCGATGAGATTTCTTCAGGCGCGAGCTCACGGTTTTTGTCGCTGAAAGGATCGATGGACGGATAGACGATGAACTGCGGCACCGGCAGACGACGGGCAAACTTCGGAAGCGACACAATCGCCGCGTCGTATTGCGACACGAACGGACGCAGAAACTGCCACACCGTCGGCTGGGGAGTGGAGACATCGATATGGCACCGCCATAACCACCGCGCTCCAGATGGACGGGAACCGATGAGGGCCGCCGGCTGCGGGTCGTGAATCATGGTGAAGTCTGCGTCGAGGTTCAGATCCTTGGCATTCTCGCGATTGATCTCAAGGTAAGCATCGAGCATGGCTTTGGTAATGTGTTGGGACGTTCCTTGCAACGCGTTATGAAAGCTTTTCGTCGCGTGATAAAAGGCATCGGAGCCGGTCATCACTTCCCAGCGAGTCTTGATTCCCAATTCCTCGAAGAGAGGCAGCAACCGATGCAGCATCTCCGCCACACCCCCGCCGTAGCGGGTGGAATTGACATGGAGCATCCGCGTCCCTTCCAGCTGACGACCCAGCTGACGAAGAAATTCCACCGTACCGGGCGGCGTGACCGCCCGATATTGTTCAAGCAGTTCCGCCATGCGTCCTCATCAACTCGGCGTCGCATAAGGCGACAATCCGAGCTCTCATACCTTCCAGATTAAGGCCCAAGCGCACCACGCGTTGGATGTGAGCCGCCAACTCCGGCATGTTCAAACCGTCTTCCGCAGACAGCCAATGAGAAAAATCGTCAAAACCTGGTGTCTTGCGCATACGCGCCTCGCAGAGATGGAAATAGAGCGCGCCGGCTTCGACCTCATGCACGGCGTGACGAAACTCCAAAAGCGTCCATGCATGGCGGTCCAATGGCGCTTCAATCACGTGGGACCGTATGAAGTCGAACGGCTCCGCACTCATCGCGCGAGAAATCGTAGGGTGAGAACTCAGATGGTCATCGAGAACGGTGACAATGTCCTGGCGTAGGGCTTCAAGAGAAAGATACGCGAAGGGATCCAGCACACCCAGACGCTCACCGAGGACGCGATCATGAGCGTACAGGGCCGCCCACGTGGCGAAGTCGTTGGGGTACAGCGTTTGGACATACGCATGGCGCAGGTAAAAACTGTGCGTATGATAATAAATGGCATCGGATGGAACTTCTTCCATCAGCTCCAACAGACGTCCCACATCCGTCGCGCGTTTCCCCAAGACTTCCCGCAATTCCATACAACTGACGAACTGAAACGGACGGACGGCGCGATGGTATTCCGGCATCATGACGTTCAGGCCGCCGGCTCCCCTATCGTTAACATTTCCTTCTCTACCATTCGCATCGTCGATCCTCGCTCAGGTGAGTACACTGCGCCTCTCCAGCAGTCGATCAACCGCGAGATCGTGCAGCCTCCTTCGCCGTTTCCGTCATCGAATCCTGAGCCTGTTTGGCGAATTCCTTCGCCGAACGCCCGGCTTCATGGACAGCCTCCTGGCCTTTGTCGTAATACTCCCTACCTCGCTCCACCGCCGTATCCCAGGCTTCCTGGCCGCGCTCGAGTATATCGTCTTTCGTGCGGTCGGCATAGCCGCGCAGCATGCCGCGGAGTTCGGTCCCCGTCTGCGGGGCAAATAGCAGCGCGACACCGGCCCCGATCAAGGCTCCGGCCATGAAGGCCGACCACCCGGTCGCTTCGCCCATTTGTTCATCGTAATAATTCCTGCTGTTCATGGTCGAGTCCTCCTCTAATGAATAAAATCTTCTGTTTATCTCACGTTCACTGCATCTTGACTTCGCGTTCCGCCTTAAACCAATGTTCCAAATCGTTGCCGTGCCTGCATCCGCTTTCCAGGTACAGAATAAAAGCCTTTGCCGCGATGCGGCGGTGCATCGACGTATCTTTGCTGTAGCTGGATTCTTCCTCAGCGGTAGACATCGTCAGTCGTGCATTCGTTGAGGCGCGCATTGACGGCCCTTCCCGTTTCTCAGGTCCTCCGGTGATGGAGTCCGCTCTTTCAGACGCTCGCGGAGAGTTGTCTGCCGGTGGCTCTTTGGGCGCCGACGGTTTCTGGGTCGTCTGCTTGGTCGATCGAGTGCGTGCCATGATCTCTACGTGCCCCCATGAAAGGTAAGGTTGACCGCCCAGCTCTCCTCTCAGCGCATTTGGGCTGCTTGGTTTTTCGTCTTCCACTTCATGCACCCTAACGCAATGATCGAACTGTTCAGAACTAGGAGACAACCTAGCCAAGATCGTTGTCTCGCCTGGGATAAGTCCGAGTTATCATCCCTCGCTCTTTAGGTCATGATAACGCAGGGTAAAAGAAAGAAGGGCCTGCATGAAACGATACCTCGGCGCAGCGGCGACATTCGTGCTGGCGATCGCAGCATGTCAGACGCTACCCACCATGACGCGCAGCGGCGACGTCAAGGACATCTTCATTGAAGACGCACAATCGACCGCTACCTATGTGCACGGTGATGTTGGGGACGAAATCCGGTGGACCAATAAGCGCACGGCATCGGTTCGGATAACCTTCTTGAACCGGATATCGGATCAGTTGTTATGCCGGAATAATTTTGATGGGTATTTTACCGGCGGAGTTGACACGACGCTGAAACCCGATCAAAGCGCCAGCCTGTGCTTTGGAGATCGCGCAACGATTCCCTACATCGTCAGAATATATTCGACATCGACAAACACAGAGGTCTCGCGATCCGGGCAGGTTCATATCGAAGCAGCTCTTCTCCATCCATTGGCGAATGACAAATCTGCGACAGACAGGACAGGACCCTGAGGACACCTGATGCGGATCTCCGTCCATCCGGCGAATTGCGGCATGTGCGCAGACAGGCTCATATTGAACGCCCTATGTCCAGTCGAACTTTCGAACTAGGGGGTTCCCCCGTTTAATCCTTGACCGGGTTCACGCATAAAAGTGTCAGCATGCTTCGAGAATGTTCGTCCCCTAGACACCGGCGCTCTTCCGTGCACACAGGCCGACGGAGTCATTCACACCGACCGCTCTTCCGAACGTAATCGTCCATCAGAAAGGGAAAGTCTGATATGAAGATCGCACAAGTGGCGCCATTATGGGAAAGTGTTCCTCCTCGGCGATACGGAGGCACGGAGCGTGTCGTATCGTATTTGACGGAAGAGCTCGTTCGACGCGGTCATGAGGTGACACTGTTTGCCGCCGGTGATTCATCGACATCAGCCACCTTGCATGCCATCTGCCCATCGTCTTTGCGGGCCAATCATTTATTGTTTCCTGATGCGGTGGTTTCTCTTCTCCTAGAACGCGTATTCGGAACCCACGCTGGAAGTTTTGACCTGATCCACTCACATATCGAGTTCGTAGGTTTTCCGCTCACGCGTCGGTGCCGAACGCCGGTGCTGACGACATTGTACGGTCGGCTCGACCTGCCGGAACTGGTTCCCGCGTTTCAACAGTTCTGCGAACTCCCGTTGGTTTCAGTATCGGATGCCCAACGGCATGCGATGCCAGTGGGCAATTGGCAGGCTACCATCCATTACGGACTGCCGCGGGATCTGTACTCCATGCATGACCGGCCCGGCACGTACCTCGCATTCTTGGGCCGCATCTCGCCCGAGAGTGGACTGGAGCGAGCCATTGAATCGGCCAAACGGGCCGATATGCCGATTCGCATCGCGGCGAAGCTAGATCCGGCGGATCGCGATTACTTTCAGCACATCGCGCCTCTGTTGGAACACCCACTCGTGGAGTATGTCGGCGAAATCACGGATGAAGAGAAGAATGATTTTCTTGGTGAGGCCTACGCGTTGATCTGCCCGTACGAGGGACCGGAACCCTTCGGCTTGGTCATGATCGAAGCGCTCGCTTGCGGGACACCTGTGCTCGCCTATCGGCGGGGAACCGCGTTGGAACTCGTGGATGACGGATACACCGGCCATTTATGCGATACGCTGAGCGAGATGGGGAAAGCCATTACGCGTGTCTCGACTCTCGATCGGCACCAATGCCGCGCAGCGTTCGAGAAGCGGTTTACCGTCGAGCGCATGGCCGACAATTATCTGGCCCTGTATCAGCTCTTAGCGCTCAAACAAGAGGATCAGCTCGTCACCCAGAGCTCTTTTCCGAGCAACGACGCCGTCGCCATATCCGATGTCTAATGGGCCGATTGACGATGGGCACACTCTGCCGGAACGACAACTCAGAGCGAGAGTCGGCGAGAGGTACCGAGACCGGTCATCATACTCGTCGTGACATGCTGTCGGACCGTCTCATACCCAGCCCACGGATCGTCGGCAAGCTCCGACAGCCGTTCCTCGATGTTGTGCATGGTGAACTGATCTGAGCGCAGCGATGGAGTCAACTCGTCCCAGGCCAGCGGAGCAGAAAGCGGAGCCCGCGGTTTGGCACGCGTCGAGTACGCTGCCACGGCAGTCGCCCCTCGCCCGTTCCTGAGATAGTCGATATACACCTTGCCTTTGCGTACTCGTTTCGACATGTTGTCGGTAAATCTGGCAGGAATCGTTCGTGCCATGTGTCCGGCCACTGACTTCGCGAAGTTCTTCACCTCGTCCCATGAGTGCCGTCGCTGTAATGGCACCACGACATGCAACCCTTTTCCACCCGTGGTCTTGACGAATGACGTCAACCCCAACTCTTCGAGCAGGGTTCTGACAAGAAATGCGGCTTCGACGACTTCACGCCACGGCACATCCGGAGCCGGATCCAAATCCAGCGTCATACGGTCGGGACGATCCAGCCGATCTTGCCTCGCTCCCCAGGTGTGGAATTCGAGGACGCCGAGTTGCACGAGCGCAACCAAGGCAGCGGTTGTGTTCGCCACCATATTGCAGGCGCGTCCATCCGATGCATCGACCTCGACTCGATCGATTGCCTCATGGATCTGATCCGTCGCGTGCTTCTGATAGAAACACCCTGTGTCGTATCCTTCCGGGCAACGGACCAACGTCAACGGACGTCCACGAACATGAGGCAAGATCGCGTCTCCGATCCGCTGATAGTACTGCGCCAGCTCGAGTTTCGTGATGCCGTCATGTGGAAACAACACCCGATATGGATTCGTGATCTCGATACCCGCCACAATCGCCGCACGCATCGGCTTCCGATCTTGACGAGGATGTCTCGTGCGGTGCACGCGGCCAGCTGCGCGCTTCGATTCGCGGGCCGCCTCGCCGGCCGATCGATCTTTCGTCGGCTGATTCGCGGGGGGGTGCACCGCCGACTCACGGACAATGGCGTTGGCCGGCTTGTCATCGCGCAGACCCAGGAACGCGGCCTGGCGAAGGAGGCCTTCGTGTGTCCATTCGGCAAAACGTACTTCAACGACCAATTCCGGTTTGACCCAGTGGACTCCTTTTGCATCCCCACCCGTCGGCGGATCGATAAATGCCGGCCGTGGTTGTTCATGTCGCTGCAAGACCCTATGGAGTTGAGACAATCGATCCTCTGAGAATCCCGTCCCGACTCGTCCGACATAGACCAATCCTCCCGGTTTCTCATATACACCGAGCAAGAGCGCTCCGAATCCGCGCCGGGAGCCCGACGGTTCGGTATAGCCGCCGATGACGAATTCTTGGCGACGTCGACACTTTACTTTGACCCAGTTTCGATTTCGGCCTTCGGTATATCGCCCGTCCACTCGCTTGGCAATCAGCCCTTCGAGTCCTCGGCTACAAGCCGTCTCGAAGACTGTGGGTCCCTGGCCAAGGGTATGGGCGCTGTATTCCACCAGGCCGCTCTCCGGCTGCCCGCGTAGAAGCGACGCTAAAAGGCGCTTGCGTTCGTGCAAAGGGGACGATCTAAGGTCTCTCCCGTTGAAGAACAAGAGATCGAAGACATAGTACACACGCCGGCCATACCATCCACCGTCAAAGGCATTCTGCAATGCTTGAAAGCTCATCGACCCGTCCGATTTTATGGCAACGAGTTCGCCGTCCAGCCATGCATTTTCAACGGACAATCGGCCGGCCGCCTTCACGTGCTCGGGCAACTTTTTGGTCCATTCCCGACCGTTTCTTGAAAAGAGTTGCACTACGCCCAGCTCGATTCTGCACAGCATGCGATACCCGTCATACTTCAGTTCATGGATCCAACCTTCTCCCTCCGGAATCTCATCAACGAGCGTTGCCAGCTGAGGCGATATCCATTCGGGGCACTTGACCGTATCCACGCTGGTTCTTGATCCCCGTTTCTTCTTGAGGTTCCGGGAAGTCTTGCTACGCTTTCCGTCACCGGACGCACGATGAGAGTGCCATACGTCGGGTTTGGTCTCCGCGATCTCTTCCATGCTCTTTCCGCTTATGACGCTGTGGGACGACGTGAGACTTGAATTCGACCTAGTCGCCGTCCGCGCATGCTGGTCTCGTTCCTTGATCAGAAGCCAGTTTTTACCGTCTGCGTTTTCTGTTCCGCTCATCCGCACCAGCGTCCAGCGGCCTTGTAACTTTTTTCCGAACAGGGAAAATTTCATCCGGCCCTTGTGATAGGCCGTTCGGGGATCTCCATCCGGTTTCCACTGACCCTGATCCCATACCATGACCGTGCCGGCGCCATACTGTTTCGGCGGGATGATGCCCTCGAAAGCGGCATATTCCATGGGATGATCTTCGACGTGCACTGCAAGCCGTTTGTCGGCCGGATTCAGACTGGGTCCCTTGGGAACCGCCCAGCTTTTCAGCGCCCCATCCAATTCAAGCCGGAAATCATAATGCAGGCGGCTTGCAGCGTGCTTCTGGACGACGTAGATCAGCGGTGAGGAAGGTTTCTCTCTCGACCGTGAGCCTCGTGGTTCAGGCGTCCGGGAGAAGTTTCTTTTCTTTCTGTATGGTGTCAAACCCATAAAATGTTCAGACCCAAGCGCAAGCAGCCGATGTATGGGCGGAACCCCCACCGATACGTTGAAGCAGAATCGGCTCCTGCTCCCCTACGCTTCGACAGGAACGATGAGGGCCATCGAAAGAGCTTGCCGAACCATCTGGCTTGCATAACCCCACTCATTGTCAAACCAACTCATGACCTTGACCAGATTGCCGTCCACAACCTGCGTCATGTCCACATCGATAATCGAGGCGCGCGGATCCTGGATGATGTCGGACGACACAACCGGATCTTCCGTCACTCCCAGGACCCCCGCATAGCGGTCACTGCGCGCCTCCTCCAAAAACATCGCGTTCACCTCCCCGACGCTCGTCTCCCGTTCCGTCAGCATCACGATGTCGGAGAGCGAACAAATCGGGATGGGAACTCGTATGGCCGCCGCCTGAAATCGCCCTTTGAGAACGGGCAAAGCGCGGGTTGCCGCCAGAGCGTCCCCTGTCGATGACGGCACAAGGTTGGTCGCCGCCGCTCGCCCCCGGCGTTTCCTCGTATGCGGCCCATCGACCAATGCTTGGCCGGCCGTGTAGGCATGCGCAGTCGTCATCACCGCCTTCACCAACCCGAGATGGCGATGAATGATTTCCACGACCGGTGTCACGCAATTCGTCGTGCAATCGGCGCACGACAGGATCGGCCCGGCCTTTTCGTCATACGCATTCACACCGTAGATGACGGTGGGAATCTCCTCGTCCTTGGCCGGCGCCGAGAGGATGACCCGCTTCGCTCCGGCTTCGAGATGTTTGGAGAGCGCGGCTCTGGTATCGAACTGCCCGGAACATTCGAACACCACATCGACTGCCAGTTCCTTCCACGGAAGATGAACCGGATCGCATTCCGCAAGCACGGGATACACACGGTCGGCCATCGTGATGCCCTTCCGATCGGCTCCTACTCGATTGGGATAGCGGCCGTACACCGTGTCATGGTTGATCAGGTAGGCCAACTCGTCGGGCGAAGCCGGATCGTTGATCGCGACCAGCTCAAGCTCCGGTGTGGTCGCGAGAATTTTGAACGTGGCGCGCCCGATTCGCCCCAGCCCGTTAATTGCGACTCGCATCATTCCATGGCCCTTTCTCCGGAGTTGAAGTTGATGTCCGTCTTCTCCAAATCCTGTATGATGCCATGCGCATGGTCCGCCTCGTCGCCCTACCCTCACTCCTTCCCGTAGTGCTTAAAGAGTTCTATTTCATAGTCCGGGGTGATGAGTTTCGATGGATCATAGTCCGGCGCCGACTGGATAGCATGCCGGGTGAGCGGAATAGTAACCGATCGGCTGGGCCAATCGATTCGTTCTATCCGTCCGGTTTGCAGCAACACCTTCTTGCCCGGCAGCCAGTTTCTCGTGTCGATCTCCGCATACCGCACAACCCAGTCCTCATCATCTACGACCAGGTCCTCGATGTGGCCGATCTCCCCGTCTCGCGCATGGATTGCATAACCGGTCACTTCGGCACTGCTGCGAAGATGTCTCAGTTCCGAAGGTTCCGAAAGGAAAGGCTCATCCACACCCGCCGTAGCCGTTTCAGGATCTGGAACCGGACTTTCCCACACCGTCGTGCCTGGTTGCCAGTACGGTGCCCATCGAAAGTGCCGATAGTATGCCTCCTCATACTGTCGTGATATCGGTTTCACTTCATCGATCGGTGGAGCCTGCTCGATCTGTTCTTTCCGCAGATTGAATTTCATGGATGCGTTGGTATCGTCGATACCAGCCACTGCGATCGGAGCAATGAGCACGTTCCTGCCAAAAAGCCAATTGCCTGTCTTTACGATGAGATATCGGACCGCCCAGCTGTGATCGTCAAAATAGAGTTCTTGCACGCTTCCGACTTGGCCATCCATCGCGCACAGCGTCAATTCGGTGATTTCCCGCACGCGTCTGAATTGTTTCATGTTCTCTTCCCATTGATGAAGAATTGAATATGCACCCTGTTTTCCTGCTGACGGGGCAACCCCTTGTTCATAAGAGATGCTCGATCACCGTTGCCAGGTGATGAAGAGCAAATTTCGCAAAGGCCATACCAGAGACAGGATGTCTGCATAAGGATCGTTTGGCATGGGACCAGTGGCCGATTACTCACTCATTTGGGTATCGATATTGCGTCTGCACAAACCTTATACGGCAACCGGTTGCAGCAGTCACCGAAGGTCATTGTTCTCTCGCGAAAAGCTGCGCTGGAATCTTATGTAAATTCCGATTCGCCGGACTTACGGTCTTCGTTCCCTAGAGGACTATCTTGTCCTCAGAGAGACAATTAGTCCGGTCGGTTGCGGTGCTATTTCTTGGAACACCATCCTATCCTTCTGACCTCCTCGACATTATCTGATGAGAGGCACGTATGATTTCGGACCTCCTTGCCGCCCGATCTCAGATGGCCATGTCGCTGGGTTTTCACATCGTCTTTGCCGCGCTGGGTATCGCCATGCCGGTATTGACCGCTGTTGCCGAGTGGCGCTGGCTGAAAACGAAGGATGAACAATTCCTCGCGCTGGCGAAACGATGGTCGAAAGGCACCGCGATTTTGTTCGCTGTCGGCGCTGTGTCGGGGACCGTTCTCTCGTTTGAGCTGGGCTTGCTCTGGCCTTCGTTCATGGAACGGGCAGGTCCCATCATCGGACCTCTGTTCGGACTTGAGGGGTTCGCATTCTTCACAGAAGCGATTTTTCTCGGGATCTATCTCTATGGGTGGTCGCGCATCTCGCCTCGCGCACACTTCATCGCCGGGCTGATCGTTGCGGCGAGCGGAACTGCATCTGCGATTTTCGTCGTCACGGTCAATGCGTGGATGAACGCGCCCACCGGGTTCGACCTCGTCGACGGGACGTTCACCAATGTCAGACCCCTATCCACGTTGTTACACCCGGTTGCATTTCATGAAACCTTGCACATGTTGTTGGCGGCATTCGCCGCGAGCGGGTTTCTCGTGGCCGGGGTCCATGCATTTCTCCTCCTGCGCCACCCATTGAATCGATTCCACAGGAACGCGCTCGTCATTGCGCTTCTGGTCGGAGGTATTCCGGCCGTCCTTCAACCGTTGAGCGGAGATTTGATCGCTCGGGCGGTCGCCGATCACCAGCCCGCTAAGCTGGCCGCGATGGAATCACTGTTCACCACGAAACCGGGAGCGGATTTCGTAGTCTTCGGCCTTCCCGATGTTTCCACGCAAACCGTCGACTTTGCGTTGCATATTCCCAACGGATTGAGTCTCCTTCTGCATGGAGATCCGCGGACGGTGGTACCGGGACTCGATCGGATTCCCCGTCAAGATTGGCCGCCCATCGCCGTCGTTCATGTCGCCTTTCAACTCATGGTCGGCTGCGGATTGGCGATGGCCGGAACCGCCGTCTGGGCCGCGTGCCGCTTATGGAAAGGACAACTGGAAACTGACCGGAGTCTCTTGCGCACGTTGGTCGTCATTTCTCCGCTTGGATTCATCGCCATTCAGGCCGGTTGGGTGGTGACCGAAGTGGGGCGGCAACCGTGGATCATTCAAGGACTCATGCGCACCTCCCAAGCCGTGACACCTATGCCCGGCCTCTGGATCCCCATGGTGACTTTCTCCGCCTTGTACATCGTCCTGGCCGGAGTCGTCGTCTGGGCGATGTGGCGTCACATCGCGGCTGCGGCTGTCGTCCCTCGCGAGCGGAAGGCAGAAAGGAATGCGGCCTAACGATGCCCCCGTATGAACTCATCCTCGCCGCCGCGCTGGTCGGGGCCCTTACCTTTTATCTGCTGTTCGGTGGAGCGGATTTCGGAGCAGGGATCTGGACACTCTTCGCAATGGGGCCGCGCGGGCAGCCTCAGCGTGCTTTGATCGACCAGGCCATCGGTCCCATTTGGGAAGCCAACCACGTCTGGCTCATCATTGCCGTCGTGATTCTCTTTACGGCCTTTCCTCCGGCTTTTGCGGTGATCTCGATACGGCTGCACATCCCCTTGACCTTGATGCTGATCGGCATCGTATTGCGAGGCACCGCGTTCGCGATCCGGACTCACGACATCACATCGCGTCCGGACGGATTCACGGGTGCGCCGCCGATTTGGCACAGGATTTTCGCTTGGTCCAGCGTGATCACGCCCACCATGCTGGGAATCGTCCTTGGAGCGATCGCATCGGGACGCGCTGCCGGACCGACCGATACCATCCGAGAAACGTTCGTCGATCCGTGGCTGGCGCCATTTCCCTTCGCGGTCGGCCTCCTCGCGACGGCATTGGTCGCCTATCTCGCCGCCGTATATCTCATCGTGGAGAGTCGAGACCCGTCCTTAAGCCGTCTCTTTCGTCACCGCGCCATTATGAGCGGTGCGCTCGTCATCTTATTGGCCGCCATCGCCCTGTTCCTTGTCCGCGAAGGAGCTCCGGAAATCTATCGGGGCTTGGCGGACACTGCGGTGGGTCGTGCAACGATAAGCGCCACGGCGCTGGTGCATTTTGCGGCCCTGTGGGCGCTCGTCACTCAACGTGATCTGTTGGCTCGATTTCTTGCTGGGACAGGGGCGATCGCCATCCTGTGGGGCTGGGCTCTGTCGCAGTATCCGTACCTGGTTGAGCCGTCTGTCACCATCTATGATGCCGCCCCGCAGGGAACATTGGACATTTTGCTGGCAAGCCTGCTGTTGGGATCCGTCGTCCTCTTTCCCTTTCTGTTTTACTTGTACAACTTATTCAAGGGAGACGTGCTCTCGCGCCCGGCACAGTTCAAATCCTGAGACCGCCGACTCGTTGCCCGGCTTCAGGATAAGCAAACGCACGCCACGTGTCGGAATGGGATCGGAAGGGGGGCCGCCGTGGTTTCAACCCCGAGTGCTCAGGTGAGATTGAAGGCTGATGCGCCGACTTCATGAATAATTGCGTCGTGAAGCTGGTCAACGGCCTTGTCTTTTGTGAGGACGGTGATTGCTCCGGCTCGTTTCATTGCGTCGCTGTTGTCGTCGCCGGTGTTGACCGAGATGCCGATGACGATGGTCCCGGGCCACTTGGCTTTAATGCGCGCCGTGGCGTCAATCCCGTTCATCTTCGGCATGTTGATGTCCATCACCACGACTCTAGGCTGCAGCTCTTGGACGAGTTTCACGGCTTCTTCCCCATCCCGTCCCTCCCCGACCACTTGAAGATCCTTGTAGGCATCCAGCACGGTACGAAGGCCCTCCCGCACCATGGCGTGGTCGTCCACCAGAAGAACCCGAGTGGCCGTGTTCTTCAGGTGCGATGAATGTTGGAGGCCAAGCGCTGAGTCCGGCGCTTCGAATCCTTCAGAATTCAATACTGTTGAATCAGGTCTTCTCGGCACACGCAGCATGATCGTCGCCGTCGTCCCCTGGCGCGGCGCCGAGTCAATCGCGAACGACCCTCCCAGCGCTCTCATACGTTCTCTAATACTGAAGAGCCCAAACTTGGAGGAGAGCCCGCTGCCAGAAGTCCCTGCGGCGGCAAGGTCGAACCCGTTCCCCTCGTCGCGCACCGTAATCTCCAAACAGTCATCATACTGGACTAGCCTCACCGTGGCTTGCCCTACTCCCGCATGCTTGGACGAGTTGATCAACAGTTCCCGCACGGATTGGAACAAAAGGATCTCTTGGTCTTCCGGCAGCTTGAGCCCGTTGTCCTCCGGAACGATAACCGCCACCGATAGCTCATGTTTCTTCATGGACTCGCCCAGCCATTTGAGTCCGGCAATAAGCCCGTGGTCACGCAGCACCGGAGGACTGAGTTCCGAGACGAGCGTGCGGGTATAGCTCAGAGCATCGGACAACATCTCGTCGACTTTATTGAAAACCTTTTCGCAGGCGGGTATTCCGATTGCCGCCTGCTTACCCTGTCCAATGGTCAACTTACCGAAGACGAGCATCTGTTGCAGATGGTCATGCAGCTCTGTGGCAAGTCGCTTGCGTTCACGCTGCTCGGTCAGGTTCAGCTCGGTGGCCATGGCACGCAGCCGGTTCTGCGACTGCACGAGTTCCTTCGTGCGCGCCTCGACCTCTCGTTCCAATTCCTCAGTGGACTGCTCGAGACGCAATTGGGCTTCTTTTCTATCTGTAATATCCATGTTGACGCCTACCATGCGAATCCGCCGGCCCTCCGCATCGCACAACGTCTTGGCCTTCGCGTAGACCCACCGAAGGGCTCCATCAGGGCGCATGATGCGATACTCGTATTCCTGAGGCTTGCTAGGATCTTCCATGGATCTTGCCGCTCCCGCTTCAGCGGCCGCGAGATCTTCCGGGTACACCAAGCGACGCCACGCGGCATAACTTCCGTCGAAGCTTCCGGGCAGCAACCCCCATATTCGTTCCAGCTCGGGGGACCACACCCCGCGCTGCGCCACGATATCCCAATCGAAGGTGCCGACGCCTCCGGCCGTCTGCGCCAATTGCAACCGTTCTTCACCTGCACGGATCGCTGCTTCCATCTTCAGACGATCGGTGATGTCCAGCGCAATCCCGCATAATGCGTACGGGTTGCCGTCGGCATCGCGCCGCAGAAACTTCTGAACCAATGATGTGTGCCGCCCGTCCACCTGTGGAACATATTCTTCGATGGTCAGCAATGTGCCGGATTCCCACACCTGTCTATCATTCGAGACAAATTGGTGGGCCAACTCGGCAGGAAGCAGCTCCTCGTCAGTCTTGCCATAGGCGGATTCTCTCTCGAATTGGAACAAACGGGCAAACTGGTCATTGAAAAAGAGATAGCGCCCTGCGCGATCCTTCAGAAAAATCGCCGCCGGGGCGCGATCCAAAATGGAGCGGAATTGCTCTCCGGTGTTCCGTACGGCCTCTTCCGCCCGTTTGTAGTCGGTGATATCCTCCGCGACTCCGGCCACAAGGTTCCCGATGCCCAACGGTTTGCCACAATCCCGCACCCACCGGATCGTTCCGTCCGGTTGCACCACCCGATACTCACTGTCATACCCTCCTGCGTGGATATGCGCGAAGAACTCGTTTCTGACCCGTTCGCGATCTTCCTCGTGAATCGCTTCGAACCAGGTCTGGAAATAGTCGTAGAGCTGCTGTACGTTTCGCCCCCATATTTCTTCAAATGCCTGGCTGGCATAGATCACCTTGCCTTGATTCGGATCGACAATCCAAAATACGTCGCCGATTCCCTCTACCAGCGTGCGAAACCGTAGTTCGCTCTCGCGCAAAGCTGCTTCAGTCTTCACCTGCGCCGTAATGTCCGTCAGTGTGACCAGAACACGGCGCCACTGAGGGTCTCGTTTCGGCGCCACCAGAGAGAAGCGAACGGTCAACGGTTCGCCGGTCAACGTCTGAAGCGGCGCCTGGTGGTCGAGCATGTCCCGGCCTTCCGCTATAGCCACCAGCTCTTCCAAGAACACATCAGCGGTCTCCGGCACGAAAATCTTTTCCAGGGATGTAAGCAATTCCTCCTTGGAATTCGCTTTGAAGAGCCTGACGGATTCTGGATTCACATCGCGGATCTTTACCAGGGGGATGGTCCCACGCACGACCGCCGGGTGACTCTCCAGATACTTACGTAGATCCGTCATGGCTTCCTGTTCGCGGAGTTCGTCCAACGCGACCTTCACGGCCGACCAATCTTCCTCCCAAATCGACACCGCAGCGCTCTCGAAGATATATTGATACTTGGCTTCGGTTTCGCGGAGCTCTTGTTCGCGCACCAGTGCCAACTTCGTCTGGAGTTCCGCCTGTCGATGAACTCGTCCGGTTATCTCAACGAGAAAGATCATCAAACCGTTTAACCCTAAAAACACCAGAAGGGCGGTGGCATGTTCTGCATTCGTCATGGGGTCGAGGAACAAAATCCCCGACAACACCATCGACATCAATGTGGCAGCCAAACCGTATTTCCATCCGGCGATGACCGTGCTGAACATGATCGCGGGATAAAAGGCTATGAAGGTGTATCCCGATCCGAATATGGGTGTCAGCGCAAGGCGAAAGACCGTCGCCGTCGCGATGGCGGTCATCATCAGGAGAATAGAATGCGTCGTGCTGAGTCTTGAGAAAAGTCGATGCATTCGCGCGCCGGTTTGGGAATTGCCGCACGGCTGCTCCCGTGCGGAGCTGAGTGCGCTACAGTACCGGCCGTCAGCTTTAGAGCCAGCCAACAGACGAGTTCATACGCCATATGAAAAGTGGCGGTATTGTACGCTCCTGCCACAAGTTGCACAAACTAGGGTTCTTCCTAGGGACGCGGCACCTGGGGACGATCCTAGTGCGTGATCGCGTCTTATGCACGTATGGTGCGGAGAGTCGACAATGTCCCTTAATAGAATGGAGGCGGTAATGAAGACGAAAATGTTGCTGGGTTTGGCGGTTGCATTCATGTCACTTTTGAGTCTTGTGACGATCGGTACTGCCGGTGAGACAAAGGCCAAGATGGAAAAGGCCAAAGGAGAGGTCAAGGGCGAGATGGAAGAGGCCAAGGGCGAGGTGAAGGCTCTCACGGAAGAAGCCAAAGGCAACGACATGAAGGCAGCGGGAGAGCGGGCGAAGGGCAATATCAAAGGTGCGGTAGAGAAAGGAAAAGGACAAGCCAAATCATTGAAGGAAAAAATGAAGGACTAGGCTTGATGATTCCGGCATTGCTGCCGGAGCGGCGGAGATCGCCACCCCTGTGATTAGTCCTGACCATCTTCGCGTCCTACTGATCACAGGGGTATGTGACACGAGCGCTAAAAATGACAGTACCTTGGCGACTGATCCATATGAGACGCGGATGAGCACAACACCCTTGATCACTTACTGGCTGCCGATTCTTTGGTAATGTGCGACTCCTGCCAAAGGGCAATGCCGCCAAGGACTCCGTTGAGATTGGACACGATCGTGACATTCCCGGGAAGTAGTCTGATATCGACCATTGCGGCATTGCCTCCACCGATATAGAGTCGGTCATACTGAAACATCCGCTCCAGTTTGGCGACGACTTTTCCCAGGCGCCGGTTCCATCGTTTTTTGCCGATGCGCTCTAATTCTTCCCTGCGAAGTCTGTTCTTTCCGACTCTCACGTTCGGGACGAGCCGTCCATCGACGAACAGCGACGACCCGACTCCTGTACCCAAAGTGAGAACAAGTTCGAGTCCATTCCCGGATATGGCGCCGAAGCCTGCCATATCCGCATCGTTCGCCGCTCGCACCGGCTTGCCGAAAATGGCGCTGAGTATCTTTGTCAGATGAAAGTGGTCCCATTCCGGCCCCAAGTTCACCACACCGGTAGTGACACCCGAACGTACGGTTCCAGGAACTCCTACCGATACACGATCGAATTTCCCTGCCTGCTTGGCCAACCTCTTGATGACCTTAACAACGGCGGCAGGCGTAGTCGTCTCCGGGGTGGGAACCCGAAGGCGCTCGCCCATCGGTTCGCCGATTTCATTGAGGACCAGCGCTTTGATGCCGGTCCCTCCTATATCGACCACGAACGTGCGGATAGGCGCGGAAGGGACATGGGCAGGAGCTGGTGTTTTCTTCGCGTTGATGTTGCGGACTTTGCTGTTCATGTGGCTGACTACAGGGAAGGAGATTCGACATTCACCAGCTTCGGCTTGGAAACCGGCGGCCGCCATATGACCTGATCGGAGGAAGGCCACTCCTTCTTTTTCGGCAATGACAACCGGACTGGACGGCCGGTTCGCGCCGAGCGATAGAGGGCCTGAACGATCATCACATCAATAAGCCCTTCCCGGCCGGATGGTTCCGGTGTGGTGTTCCGGAGGATGCAATCTGAGAAGTAGAGCAGCTCGGGCGCAAATTGATCCCCTGCCTTGTAACGATGCGATCGGCTTGCTCCGTTCAACACGCGCTGTTGATCGAGAGATCCGGCATATTCGAATGCTGGACACAACCTGACCTGCCCTTTCGTCCCTATCACCTCGTACGACGACGCATCGGCCGCGCCAAAACTGCAGATGAATGTGGCCACCCGATCACCGGGGAAACGGAGCCAGACGGCGGCCATTTCATCGATCTCACGAAATCTTCGATCGGTGCCTCGCACGATGGAGGCGCTCGCTTCGACGGGGTTGTCCTTGAAAACATATCGGGCGGCGTTAATGCAGTAGACCCCGATATCATACAATGATCCACCGCCAAGCCCGGCTTTGACACGAATGTCACCGGGGCGCACCTGCATTGCGAAGACCGAATTGAAGAACCGCAGATCGCCAAGCTTTCCGGATTGAGCCAGATCCACCGTACTCATATTGGCTTCCTCGAAATGAAGCCGATAGGCGACCATGAGTTTGACGCGTGCCTTCTCCGACGCCTGAATCATGCGCCGGCATTCCTGTTCCGTAACCGCCATGGGCTTTTCGCAGAGCACATGAATTCCCGCCTTCGCGGCACGGACTGCAAAGTCACAATGAACACTGTTGGGAAGCGCGATGTACACGGCATCGAACGCGCCCTCTTTCAGACATTGGTCATATTGCCGATAGGAATATCGATGAGGCACATCATATCGCTTCGCCAATTGTTTCAGCTTATTGGAATCGTCGGATATCAAGGCGGTCAGCTGGGAGTTCCTGCCGGCGTGAGAGAAGGCGGGAAGGACTGCCACCTGAGCGATATGGCCGAGCCCCACGACTGCATACCGGACACGCTTCGACTCTGCGCGATGGCGCCTGCGAGTCTTTCTTGCACTATTCAAACTGATGCTTTTGGATCCCATGTTTCACTTATCCCCGCCGATGCTCACGATAGCACGCACGACTGAATGTGCCACCTGCCAGGTTCCCTAGGTAATCAGCATGCAATAACACTGTTTACGGCGTGGTGACGTATAGGCCTTAGCGCGTTGCGGATTTCTGGGTTTGAGGAGATGGTGAGCGGTCTATACGGCCGCTTCCCGTCCGGGGTTACCTAAAGTGGCGGCCTTGTCGATCTCGGAATTGATCTCTCCACCTACCAGAAGAACCATTCCGCTCCAATAGAGCCACAGCATGAGCACGATGACACCGGCGATGGACCCATACACTTTGTTGTAATCGCCGAAATTATCGACATACAGCTTGAACCCAAGCGACACCACGAACCACATTGCCACGGCAAATACCGATCCGGGCGATACCCAACGCCAATTCTGGCGGATATCTGGGCATACGTAATAAATTACCCCCACGACGACCAGCATGATAGCGGCTACGACAGGCCATTGCAGGAGGTTCCACGCCGCGACAAATACCCATCCCATTCCGACCACATCGGCAATCCATATGCTAAGGCGGGGTCCATACAACACCAAGGTCAAAGAGAGAATGACGAAGCCTGCGAGTCCAATGGTGAGCAATATTGCCGTGACGCGCACCCTCCAAAATGGCCGACTGTCCGTTTTGATGCCATACACGACATTCAGCGCATCTATCATTGCCGTTACCCCGCTCGATGAGGCCCAGATCGCCCCCACCCCGCCGAGTGAGAGGATATTGATACCGCTGCCCTCCGCGACCTGCTTCAAGAATCGTTCAACCATGGAAAGAGCGTCATTGGGCAATACCTGGCGGAGGTAACTCATCAGTTCGGGCATGTAATTTTGCACCGAGAACACTCCCATGAGCGCCGTGAGGAAGATCAGCGCGGGAAACAGGGCCAGCAGGATGTAGTAAGACAGTTGAGCGGCGCGGCCCAACAGTTCGTCTTGAAGAGTTTCGTGCCAAAGTCTTCGGCTCAGTTCCCGAAGCGACAACCCTCCGAGCTTCCAGGGATTGTACATGGGCGATTCGCGGGTGAGTGAGGATTCGGCTGATGCTCGACTCATGTGTGGCCTTCGAACCCTGGAAGAATGGCTTTGAAGAAGGCGTTCTGTACGAGTTTCTCGATAATTTGCCAGGTGTTGGCCTGTGGATTTTCGACCGGCCCCGACACGTCGCCTTTTGTTGCGACTTCGTCATGCGACACATTCTCCAATAATGACATCACTCCATCCACCACGGCCCTGTACATCTTTTCAGATAGGGCCTTGTTTCGATCCTTTTTCGGATCGTACACCTCGACATCCTGGAGCAGCGGCTTGACATACCCATCGATGCGGTTATTCTTCACCGTGAGTTCGCTGAACAGCGCAAACTTACCGTGGTGCGTATCGACATTGCCGTAGGCTCGCAAGAGGTCGTTGAGCGTGGCGACATCGGTTTTGATGATTCTCACCGCTAGATCGAAATCCGGTCGTGGCTTTTCCGGTCGAAACCTTCCGATGACGACCATTGGGCCGCTGGCCATGAACTTACCCGTGATCTTCACCACACCGGTGCCTTCCTCGAGCCGGTTACTGAAATTGTCCAGATCTCCGTTCAACTCCGATAAGAACACGCGATACTCTGGATTAGTCGACCGATTGACGAACCCCACCTCGCTATCGAGAATCTTTCCATGCCCGACCTTGAACACGAATGACGGATCGCGGTGTGCCTTCGCCGCCTCCTCAGCTCCCCGCTGAAGTTGACGCCGCTGTGTGAGTTTCGTCTCCTCCCTATACAGGTAGCCGATCTTGGCGCCTTCCAGTACGAACGATTCCAATGCGATGACCATCTGCTCTCCATATTTGACTCTTCCTTCCGCCATGAACACTCCGTCCCCGATCATCAGATTGTGGCTTCCGGCAAGCGACATCAAATCGGCAATGCGCAGCCCGTTGAGCTTGACCGTCGCATCGACCGAGGGAAACGGTTTGGCCAGTAGATTCGCACGTCCGTCGATCTCCATGCGCGCATCAGCGAACAGCCTGGTCGTGATATGGACCTCCACGGGATAGGATTGATCGTCCGTCGGTCGATTGGTAAGGTTGCGCGCCGTGATGTTGAGCTCCGTCATGCGGATTGGTCCCCCGGCCGGCTGTCCGGCATACCGCACTTCACCATTTCGAATAAAGAGCGCCGCTTCGACCGGCGCCAGGTCAGAAATCCGGTCCTGCCAAGAAACACGTTTCTGCTGCACAGCCCCATCGTCCATAGTGGCGGATGAGAAGTGCTGCTGCGTCACAGAAAGGACGGGATCGTTGAGATAAATATCGACCGCCATCTCTCCGGCTAAGAGGGTAGTGAACTGCACATCGAGCACGATTTCCGGCACGCTCGCCAGCGGCGGATCCGGATGAGCCTCTTGCCGGACAATCACGTTGCGAAGTACTACAGACAGGGTGAGTGGGTGTAGATCGAGCCTGCCGATATGGAAGCTGTATCCATCTACCGCCTGATTGACGTATTTCTCAACATACCGACGAAGCGGCTCTTTCGTGAAGTATGCGCCGCCTAGGAGAGCCACCATGAGAATGGCCACACTGATGACCGTCCACACGGGCCAAGACGGTGTTGTCTGGGGTGGGTCCATATATAATCAGCGGCACAGGTCCCGAGCACAAACAATACATCTCATCATCGCCTGGAGCTTGTCGCAATCCACCTGGTAACGTCCCTTGGGAGGGCTGGCAGGAGAATTCAGCGCTTTCCGGAATCGCTCAATTCGCCGGAGAGAAACCTAGAGGCGATGATCTTGCTGCAACCGGTGTGCACACGCATGGCCATACTGATGATTCCACTATGTTTCCTCTTCTTCCGCTGCTTGATGGATCAGCACTTCGCGCAACAATGTCTCCAGGTCCTGATGCATCAGTTGAACGCTGGATTCAAGTTGCTGCAACATCGCTTCTCGGATGTGCAGATCGTCCGCATCATAGATTCCCCCGGGTCCAAGAAGCAGAGCCATTCGTTCTTTTTCCAGTCGAGAACCGGGCTCGCCGAGCCGGCCTTCCGCATGCCAGTCCTGGATCAATACGTCCCGTAAACTCTGCCCATGGAGGTCACGTCGACTGGGTTTCGTTAGGAACTTCCAGATACGTGCAGAGTAGTACTCCTGACTCTCCTGTCCGTGCCAAAGCTGTTCGAGATGGTTGTGCGGATGCCTGAACTCTTGCCTCACTTTTGTGAAGTTCGCTGATGTCCCGAACAATACCTCCATCGTGCCACCGGCTATGGAAATGATATGAGCCGTATTACCGGCGCCCGTCGCGATACCGAGTCCCCCTGTCATCACGTTGACGAGACCGCCGATCACGACCGATAAGATCGTTTGCGACTTGCTGCGCGTCTCCTGAATGTCCTTGAGCCGGTCCTGAACTTCATCGGCGCGGCGGACTTCACATTCCAATTCCGCAACCAGGCTCGAAACTTCCAGAGTTGCGAGCTGCACTCTCGTGAGCAACCTCCGTCTGACCTTATTGGTTTCGATCTTGTCACCGCGCTTTACTTCCAGACGTGCAAGATCATTGAGCAAGGGAAGCATTTCCATCGTATCGGCTATCTCGATCGCGGTTGAGCTATAGACCTGAACGGCTTCCCCAGCTTGCAACATCGTGGCGTCTGCAGAAGAGGATTGAGCTCTATAGACGGGCATGTTTTTTGAGGCAGTCTCAGCCGAGATACAGCCACGAGCGAAGCTGTATGTGGACTTGGTCGGCGGCAGTGTCGCGGCACAACCAGAAGTGAATAGAGTAACCAGTACGAGGGATACGAATGAGATTCGCTTGTCGCACGGAATCTTCACAATCCCAATCCGCGACTGAAGCAGATTTTGGTGTGGCTACAGTGCAAGCTCCTGTGCGTTTTCTGCGCACTCACTTGCATAGAATCCACGGTTCCGCCATTGCAATCCATAGGTCTTAGGTTGAGTCACTATTGACAACTCCTTGAATTGATTATCTATGGGAAAGTCAATTGCGGATGAACTGGGATTTCCCCTAAATAGCCGGACTTCGGAGCTCATGCATGAGACAAAAGTCTTCAAATTGGTTTCGGGCCTCCATATGAGCCAAAGCCGACTTGTGGTGAGAACCTGCGATATGGCATACCGATCGGACAATCTCCCGCATCTCCATAATCCCCGTCCGCCCGGCTGGTCCCCGTTCTTCGCAAAAGACGCCGACTCCCGTACTAGGGATAACCAGGGTAGTTATATTGCGCTGGTTGCCATAACATAGGCCGATTACACTCATTTTGCTGAGAGGTTACCGACATGCGTACATGGTCCGGAACGCCATTCCCATTAGGCGCCAATTGGGACGGTCAGGGAATCAACTTTGCCCTGTTTTCTGAGAATGCGACGAAGGTCGAGCTCTGTCTATTCGACCGTGCGGATGATCCCAAACCCTCCGTTTGTATCCCGATCGAAGAGCAGACCAACCAGGTATGGCACATTTACATGCCGGAGATTTTTCCCGGACAGCATTACGGGTATCGCGTTCATGGCCCCTATGATCCCAAGCAAGGGCATCGTTTCAACCCCGCGAAACTGCTCATCGACCCTTACGCCAAAGCGGTGGCGGGTAACGTGCAGTGGTCCGAAGGGCGTATGTTCGGCTATCGAATCGGCGACCCGCAAGCCGACTTGTCGATGGACGATCGAGACGATGCCGAGTTTATCCCCAAGAGTGTCGCGGTCGATTCCTCGTTCACGTGGGGGGCCGACAAGCTGCTCTGCACTCCCTGGGATGAGACGGTGATCTATGAGGTGCACGTCAAGGGACTGACCGCCCGTCATCCGGAGGTCCCGGAGGCCCTGCGCGGGACGTATCTGGGCATGACCTCACCCGCTGTCCTGGATCATCTCAAAACCCTCGGCGTGACCGCCGTCGAGTTGCTGCCCGTTCATCACTTTGTTCGCGATCAGCATCTGCACGATCGCGGACTCACGAACTATTGGGGCTACAATTCGATCGGGTTTTTCGCGCCTGACATCCGGTACGCGCATTCCCAAAAGCGCGGGGAGCAGGTGCGCGAATTCAAGACGATGGTGAAGACCCTGCACAGCGAGGGCATCGAAGTCATTCTTGACGTGGTCTACAACCATACCGCGGAAGGCAATCAGCTGGGCCCGACACTGTGCTTCCGGGGCATCGACAACGCCGCCTACTATCGTCTGGTGGACAACGACAAACGCTACTACATGGACTACACCGGATGCGGCAATACACTCAACATGAACCACCCGCGCGTGCTCCAGCTCATCATGGATAGCCTGCGCTACTGGGTCGAAGAGATGCACGTCGACGGGTTTCGCTTCGATCTTGCGTCTACCCTCGCGCGAGAGCTGCATGACGTGAACCGTTTGGGTGCGTTCTTCGACATCATTCATCAAGATCCGGTCCTCTCCCGTGTCAAGCTGATCGCCGAGCCATGGGATTTGGCCTCAGGTGGGTATCAGGTCGGAAACTTCCCTTTGGGCTGGGCCGAATGGAACGACAAGTACCGTGATACCATCCGCCGTTATTGGAAGGGCGACGGCGGACAAGTGTCCGAATTGGGCTACCGGCTTTCAGGCAGCAGCGACCTGTACGAACGCAGCGGCAAACGGCCGTACGCGAGCATCAACTTCGTGACCGCCCATGACGGCTTCACGCTCAACGATCTCGTGTCATACAACGAAAAGCACAATGAGGCGAACGGGGAAGAGAACCGGGACGGAACCGACAATAACCAAAGCTGGAACTGCGGCGTGGAGGGCCCGACCAATGATCCGGCTATCATGGCCTTGCGCGAACAGCAGAAGCGCAACTTCCTCACGACACTGCTCTTCTCCCAGGGTGTCCCCATGCTGTGCGGCGGCGATGAGCTCGGCCGCACGCAGGGAGGGAACAATAATGCCTACTGTCAGGACAATGAGACCAGCTGGTTCGACTGGGACGTGAAAGACCGGGATCGTCAGCTGTTGGCGTTTGTCCAGCGACTGATTCGATTACGGCGCGAACAGCCCGTGCTGCGCCGACGTCAGTTTTTCCAAGGACGGCGTATCCGTGGATCGGAAATCAAAGACATCGCCTGGTTCCGACCGGACGGCCATGAGATGACGGACCAAGATTGGCAAGATGCGCACGCCCGCTCCCTCGGCGTACGCCTGTCGGGTGATGCCATCCATGAGAAGGACTACAAAGGACGGCCTATCCACGGCGATACCTTACTGCTGCTGTTCAATGCCCACCACGAACAGCTCCCGTTCGTCCTCCCCGCGCATCAGCGTGGTGTTCGATGGGAAAGAATTCTCGATACGAGTGATCCGGAATCATTGGATGATCACAGGCAATTGCGAGGCGGCAAAACGTATGACCTCAATGCTCGTTCCATCGCCGTGCTACGGCTGCATAAGACGCGTTAACCCTCTTCGCGTGACCGGCCCGAATCGCTCGTAAGTCTCGCGCCGGTCTACCCTCCTTCACCAGGCAGCTTCTTGCTCGGCACGGTACCACCAGGGACAGGGCCGCCCGGAAGCGTGCCGCCGGGCACCGTCCCGCCGGGCAAGGTCCCCCCTGGAACGGTCCCACCCGGAACCGTTCCACCGGGGAGTGTCCCCCCTGGAACGGTCCCTCCAGGAACTGTTCCACCCGGAAGTGTACCCCCAGGCAGTGTACCTCCGGCCGGTGTATTGGTTAACCCAGATTTCTCCGTCTGTTTGCCGGCGGTGGG
Source organism: Nitrospira sp. (assembly GCA_024760525.1). Taxonomy (NCBI): domain Bacteria; kingdom Pseudomonadati; phylum Nitrospirota; class Nitrospiria; order Nitrospirales; family Nitrospiraceae; genus Nitrospira; species Nitrospira sp. The sequence goes on along the minus strand of CP060499.1, from coordinate 1,669,119 downwards.
AAGCGAGGTCTCGGCTGCTCCAGGTGAAACTGCGAACACCACCAACCAAGCCGATAATCCTATTGCGAGGGTTGTAGGAGTCATGCTCATGACAATTCCGACCTTTATAGCGCCCGTAAAAATGCCGCCAGCGCCTTCTTCTCCTCTTGGTCGAGTTGAAGGCTCCCGACGACGTTGAAGAACTCCACCGTATCTTCCAATGTCGGCAATCGGCCGTCATGTAGATACGGCGGCGAGTCCTTAATCCCTCGCAACACGAACGTTTTGATGGGTCCATCGGCTAACGCGCCGAACCGTTCAAGATGCAGATCGTGCATTTGATGATCCGCATAGGAAGGCGGCATGTGACAGGCCGCACATTTGGCTTTTCCAAAAAATAGATCTTCGCCGCGCGCTTCCAGTTGAGTCGCCTGCGTTCGATCCAATCGTCCGGTCATAGGATCCAGATGCGGCGCCGGAGGGAAATCGATGATACTTTGCATCTGACCCATGTGCGCGACCTGCAGACGATCGATCATGTTGATCCCCTTTTTCATGGCACGAATCGGATCACCGTTGAAATAGGCCGTGCGCTGCTCAAATTCGGTAAAGTCCTCTAGAGATCGGATGGCTCGTTTCGAGCCGTGAATCTGCTGGTTGTACATTCCACGCAGGCTGGTAGTGTCGAGCCGGAACCGCTGCATCTGCGGTCGTGTGTCCGGATTCAAATGGAATTGTCCGGTGGTATGGAAGTTGACGTGGCAATCCAAGCAGGTGACTCCAAGGCTCGGGTTCGCCGTCTTTCGATCGTGCGTGAGATTGAATTCCTCCTGTGGAAACTGGGTCACGAGCAAGCGCAGTCCGTCCAGTTGCGTGTGTGTGACCAAGCCCCGAAACAGACGATCGAAATTATCGGCATTCAACACCTCCCCCTGCGAGACGTCGCCAAGCTCAGGGTGCGTCGTCAGAAAAATCGGCGGCGGAAATTCAGGGAGCCAACATTCGGGCAAATCAAAGTCAACGTCGACCCGTTCCAGTCTGGGGAATTGTTTGACTTGTACTTGGGGGAAAACCTGCCCCCCCACCGCATGTTTCGGGTGGGGTAAGCGATCGAACCCTGCGGGAAAGAGATGCCGACGCTTGATGTCCTCGGCCGATGAGCGACCCAAAGATTCCCACGTGACACTCGAGGGCAATTTGACGACAGGTCCGACTGGTTGCGGTTTTCCTTTTGTCATCGTCTGGCCGGACATGCGCTTACACGACAGATCGTATCGCTCTTCCAACAGTTTCCGTTGTTTGGTCGTGACCTCCGGCTTTTCCGCAATGTCTTTCTTCATGACCTGTTCGGCCATCTTCTGCGGGTCTTGCCCCGGCGGAGCGCCGAACACGTCGTAATAAAAATCCACTCCGTCAAAGCCCTTGGCTTTTGTCTGCTCGATAGATGTGTCTTGGCTCATCTGATGCCGCCCATCGGGCGAGATCTGTGCATGGCCGGAACGAACGAGCAGTGCCGCAACAGCAGCCGTGAGAACCAAGGCTGCTCCGAATGACACCGTTGTATGACTGGGTCCGCGTTTCATACGTTCATCTCCACCGGTTGCAAGGGTTAAGGATTCGTCTGCAGTGAATATTTCACTTGTCGCGCCTTTTCCCGATGGGCCTTCAAAATCGGCACAATCGAGATGATCCACTGCTTGATGTCTTGGTCTTGTGCCGTCTTTGCCTCGCGCTGGAACTCCTCCAGAGTCGTCTCATGGTTCTGCAGAATATAGTTCATGTAGGCGCGATCGAAGGCATGACCGGCGAGTTGAGATAACTCGTTCACCCGCTGCTTGTGTTCCTGATTGACTCCGGCGGAGAGCTGCACGCCGTCCTTCATAGCCAGTTGTTCGACTTGCTGACCGGCCTTCTTGTGGTCATCGACCATTTGCTGTCCGAATTCCTTGACACGCTCGTTCGTCGCGCGTTGAGCCGCAAGTTGGCCCAGGGATATTTCGATCTGGTGTTTTTCCGCCGCTTTGTTCAGAAATGACTGAGCGTTTGCTCGTGCTTCTGGTGTTCCTCCGAACGCATCATTTGAAGCGAAACTTGCCACCGCTGCAAGCATGGCGAGATACATCGAAACGAATCGCAGCATAGAATTACCCTTTGTTAATGTACGCACCGCTCATATCGCCGATGCGCTCTACTCCTGAAGCGGTTCTACTGGTACTGGGCGCCCTGAGCGGTCGTCATAACGGCCCAAAACAGGATCGTCGAACGACCCGTTCATATCCCTCGCAACCAATCGCACGGCCTTCTTGGCATCGCTCACCACTGCTCCCATCCCGAAAAATTCGTGCGTGACTCCTTCGTAATTATGATAGGTCACGGGGACGCCCGCTTGGAGCAGGCGCTCGGCATACCGTTCTCCCTCCGACCGCAGTGGGTCGATTTCTGCCGTGATGATGGTGGCCGGCGGCAGCCCTTTCAGATCCTGGACATTCACGAGATCAATCCATGGATTTCTGCCATCGCTCGGGTTGTTTAAGTATTTTTCGAAGAACCAGACCATCATCGACTTGTCCAACGGTTTAGCTTGAGCATTTTCTTGATAGGACGGGGTATTCAGGTCATACCCGGTTACAGGGTAGATGAGCGCCTGGTGCACCGGCAGGAGCTCTCCACGCCCGCGCGCCATCAGACATACCGCAGCCGCCAGATTGCCGCCGGCGCTTTCACCGGCCACAGCCACCATCGCCGGATCTCCACCAAAGCTTTCGGCGTTGCGCAGCACCCATTGATAGGCTGCGTAGGCATCCTCATGAGCCGCCGGAAACTTATGCTCCGGAGCTTTACGATATTCGACCGAGACCACAATGGCACGCGCAGTCTTCGCAAGGGCCCATGCCGAAGAGTCGTAGGTGTCAATCGTGGCGATCACCCACCCTCCCCCATGAAAATACACAATGACGGGAAAGGGACCTCGTCCTTCCGGTGTGTAGATGCGGATCGGCAGCGCACCGCCGGGGCCAGGAATCGTCCGGTTGTTGGTCTTTCCGACCGCTCTAGGCACCGTCTCCCGATTCCGTTCGCGCAGCAACGCTGCGACGGCATCCGCCGGCGTCGGTTGCGCTCGAGCATCCTCCGCCGACAGCGAAGCGATGTGTTTGGGGTTCAACCCTTGAAGCTCCGTGAGTACCACGGCCATATCTTTATCGGCTCGTGCTTTCGTGGCCGCCATCTCCTGCCTCACTTCCTTGGCCGGAGGCGTCTCGACCTTGCGATAGCCGCCGCCGTAGGTTTCCGTTTGTGACGTTTGACAGCCCATAAGGGCCTGCAGGCCGAACAAAAGGGCCATATGAAGAATTGATTGCCTCATGCTTGGTCTCCAGTTCTCGTTTGTTCAATCACGCCGTTTCCCTGTCGACTCAAGATCCTCATTGGGATTCTTCGAAGATTCCCACACAACGACAACGCTTATATGCGCCGATCAACAACTACCGTGAGTGTTTTATCTATCCCTCAATGGCGTGCCGCTGACGACTAGCATGTTCCCCAGATGTGTTGATAAGCGCGCATCGCCCGATCTGTGAGGTGCTCAACTTGTCGATGAGGAGTCTGTAGCGGATATCCGACGGAATGATTCGCGGGCTTGGCAAATCTTATTGCGTTCCAGTCTGGGAGAGATCGAGATTGGTCGCCTGATCTTTTACGGGGCGCGGCCCTTATAGCGCGCGCCCAGGCTTGCCTTGAGAGTCGTCTATGCGGTCTTTTGTTGCTTACGTGAAGATTTTGGCTTCACTCGTTCCTTGATGGCCAGGCTTTCTGACCCAGTTGTTCCCATTCAATTTCCGCTATTAAGAATTTCTCTCCCGTGCGCAAATTGACCTGTTGCGCCCCGTCAGGACTTAACCTTAGTTTGCTTGGCTTTTTCCGGAACCTCATCACCAAAGTACAGCTGGTGCGAATTCCGGTTCGTATCCGGCTGCACGGCGAACAGCAGGTCCGCCATTTCATCCGCATGCTCTTCTTCTTTGGCCAGAATGCCTTCCAACATGACTCGGGAAGTGGGATCCTTGTCGCCGAAGTACCGCACCATCTCCCTATAGCTCTCGATGGCAATGCGCTCGGCGATCAGATCCTCACGGATCATATCGGCCAATGAGGTGCCTTCCCGATATTCGCTGTGGCTGCGTTCCGCAATCACGGAAGGATGAAGTTCCGGCTTGCCTCCCAACTGCTTGATTCGCTCCGCGAGTTCATCGGCATGGGCCTGCTCCTCCTGGGCATGCTCCAAGAATTCGTCCTTGACTGCGGAAGAATTGATGCCGGTGGCCATGAAATAGTGGAATCGATAACGAAGCACACACATGTACTCGGTGGCCAGCGCATCGTTCAACACTTTGATGGCCTGCTCTCGATCCAACCCATACCCTTCGGTCATGGACCCTTCTTCGATATGCTTACGTGCCCGGTCCCGAATGGCCTGAATGTTGTTAGCAAACTGCATAAGATTTCCTCACCTTCTTCCCTCGATATGAGGGACGCTGTTCACACTAAGGTGTGCACAAAGCCTGCCGCTCAGCTTCTATTGAGCCCAGATGACATTTCCTCAGAACAATGACCGGTCACTACGACAACAGTGCGCATATTTCACCATAACCACGGACAATCTGTCTGAACATGGACATTCTGCATGAGTGCTTCGGATAGACATCGGCATGGCGTCGTGGTCTTAGGTCATGCTTCCTCATGACGAACCTGAATCAACCGGATGGATTGCTGATGCGTCCGTAGCGCATACAGGTCGTTGATTCCATCTCCCGGCAACGCGAAGATCGTGTCCACGTTCCAATTCAAGGAGGCGTTCCACCAAGATATCCGCAACCGTAACCGTCATGGCCTGTTACCCATACCTATCTCGCCGCGGTTTCTGCCGCTCGAATGTGCAGATTGTGTGACCTGGTAGGCCCGCAGAATCTCCGCCACGCTCCAGGCCTGCGCGACACATCCACGCGGGGCGAAGGGCGCCTCGGCATCGAATATCTCGCTCACGGTTCCCATCCCGTCGTCGAACAAGTAGACGTCAAACGCGTCCAAGAATCGCCGGCACTCTGCCCGGTCCACACCCGCCCTCAACGACGCATCGATGAAATGGCCGATCAACCACGCCCATACCGTCCCTTGATGGTAGGCCGCGTCACGCGCGCGCAGATCTCCGAAATACATCGGCTTATAGTCGCGGTGACCCGGCGCCAGACTGCGGAGTCCGAACGGCGTCAGCAATTTCTCACGGACGACGGTCAAGACCGGCATCCATCTCGCTTTCTCCAGAATTGGATATCGAAGCGACATGGTGAACACCTGATTAGGCCGGAGACTCGCATCATCGCCCGCCTCACCGTCCACGACATCGTATAAATACCCACCGGTTGCGTACCAAAAACGATCATTGAACGAATCCTCAATGTGTTTCGCCAACCCGTCCCAGCGGTCCGATCGCTCTCTCAGATCGTCGGCCCACCGCCCCATCAGTCGAATCGCGTTGTACCACAACGCCTGTATCTCCACCGGCTTGCCACGGCGTGGTGTGACCACCCAGTCCTCTACCTTGGCATCCATCCAGGTCAGCGCGTAACCCTGCGCTCCGGCCTTCAAGAGGCCGTCGCGCTCGTCGACACCGATTCCAAAATGCGTTCCCTTCAAATGATGCTCGACCACCTCTTTCAATGCCGGATACAGCACCATCAAGGTATCCCGGTCACCCGTCACCTCGTAATACCGATCGAGGGCGTGGAAGAACCACAAGGTGGCATCCGCCGTGTGATACAGTCCGGTGCGCTCCCCTTCGGGGAACAGATTGGGGATGAGCCCAGCCTTGATGTACCGCGCAAAGGTGCGCAGAATCGCGCGGCCCTCTCGGTGCCGGCCGGTGCACAGCGTCAGCCCTTCCAGACTGATCATCGTGTCCCGCCCCCAATCGGTGAACCAGTGATACCCTGCGATGACCGTCCGCGCTTCATCTCCGGAAGCCTGGGCCAAGGCGTGCTCTTCCATCCGGCTTCCGGGAAACACGATAAACTGATCCGCCGCCAACGTCAGAAGCGTTTCATGACGGTCGGCAGGAAGCCGGTCTGCCTGAACGACGAGTTTGTGCAGCCGCTCTCGTTCGGCGGCAAATATGGCATCGGCATCGTATTGAAGATTCTCCCAGGCTTCCATGCTTGCCACGAAGGATATCGGATGATCCCGATTCAACCGCACGGTGAAGTATCCGGGACTCTCCAGATCCTCGACATGCGCGGAGCCTCGATCGCGATCCACTCGATACGACACGCCATGGCTGACGGAAGCATCGGCCACAAATACACCCGCTTGCGGCCTCAGGCAAAGCTTCAATGGAGACACTCCTTCGCAAAGCGGCATCTCATATCGTCCTCTGACCATGGTCAGGAGGAACGGCGCCTTACGCGTCTCGCTGAGAGGTGCGTCGGGCATGCGAAAGGTCACGAACGGCCGCAGACGAAGAGTGACCGGTTCTCCGGCTTCCAATCGATATTCCACATACACGGTATTCTGCCCATAGGGCATGACGATCCGCTTGACCAAGTCCCGTCCTTGAAATGAAAACTGCCAGGTGGGCGTTTGCCACTCCCGGCGAAAGCTCGTGAGATGCTCGACAATGTCGGCATCCAGATGTCCGTCTGCGTACTCGGCTCCGCTCAAACATACGGAAGCGGTTCCTATCTGCAGTTCCTCGTCCAGGCGAGGAATGACGATCGTGCGGCCTCTGGGGGACGGCAAATCCGGGACAAATATGCCGTGATAGCGGCGTGTGGCCACCTGCATGAGCGTCGTCGACGAGTACCCCCCAAGTCCGTTCGTCACGAGCCATTCGCGCGACAGCAGAGCGTTGATATCCCCGCTTCGCGTCCACGGCAGGGCGATGACGGGCATGGATGGCTCGGGAGTTTCACCCATGGTCCTGCTCGCGAACGACCGCAGCGCCGTCGTAATCAATTTGAAACAACGTCGCGGACTCGGCCGGAATGTGCCACCCTTTTTCCGTGAGTGGATTCACCGTACCGGAGCCGCCGTACTGCGGGTGATCACTCGACCACATGAGGCTCCAAGACCACGTCTGCGGCGGCGCCAGGAGCGGCTCAGGGGCAGGAACCAGATGGAGATCGTCACCAAGATTGACGACAAGGAGGCGATCGCACCCCATTGCTTCGTAGTATCTGATCACAAACGCATGCGAACCCAACACAGCTCCGTCGAGCCGATCTCGCGCTTGCGCCGAGAACACCCTATCCTCCCGACGCAATCGCAACAGATCACAATGCAGCCGGTACAGTGGTTCGTGCTCTTGCTGCTCCGCCCAATGCAGTTTCGATCGCTCAAAAGCCGAGGGATCACTCGGATCCATCATGGAGGCCTGCGCATCTTCTGAGGCGTAGCTGGGAAACTGGCTCAAAAACTCTTGTCGTCCCTTGGCTACTTTTGGGCCGAGTTCGTGCCCCTCAAAATCCACGAAGTAGAGAAAGTTGCTCGACGCGCCGAATTCCTGTCCCATGAACAACATGGGGGTCTGAGGAGCGAGCAGCCAGAAGGCAGTAATCGCCCGGTATCGACCCGGGTTGGTCATTGTGTGGATCCGATCGCCCATCAACGTATTCCCGATCTGATCATGGTTCTGCAGATAAAACACAAAGCTGCTCGCCGGTTCCTTACCGACGACCGTCCCCCGGGCCTTGCCTTGCCAGTGATACCGTTGTCCTTGATACAAAAACCCTCGCTTCACGGCGGACACCAATTCTTGCGGCGCACCGAGATAGTCCGTGTAATAGGCTTCCCGCCGTCCGGTCACGGCAACGCGACAGGTGTGATGAAAGTCGTCGCTCCATATGGCGTCCAGCCCCCACCCTCCTTCATCGACCGGCCGAAGAGCCCGCATGTCCTGCTGCTCGCTTTCGGCGATCAGCACAATCGGCCGTTGCCCCGCTGTGCGCCGCGCTTCCACCGATAGGTCACCTAGGATATGCGTCTCGCTGGCATCATGGATCGCGTGGGTTGCATCGAGCCGAAGGCCGTCCAGTCGGAACTCCTTGATCCAATAGCATGCGTTCTGAATGACCATGTTGCGCATACCCTCGGACCTGGGCCCATCGAAATTGAGGGCTTGGCCCCACTCATTCGGATACCGGTCGGTCACATAGTCATCGCTGAATACCGACAAATAGTTTCCATCCGGCCCGAAATGGTTATACACGACGTCCAGAATGACACCGATCCCCCTCATGTGGGCCGCATCCACGAAGCGTTTCAAGGCGTCATGATCTCCATACCTGTGCGACGGGGCAAACAGACACACGCCGTCATATCCCCAATTCCAACGTCCGGGAAATTCGGCTACCGGCATGAGTTCGAGCAGGGTGATCCCAAGACGCTTGAGGCCGTCCAACTCCTGAATAGCGGCATCGAACGTGCCTTCCTTGGTAAATGCCCCGATATGCAATTCGTACAGGACCTGTCCCGCCATCCTGACGCCGGGCCAGTCCTGTTCTCGCCAGCTATAGGCGGAAGAGGCAACGATCTGCGAAGGACCGTGAGGTCCCTCCGGCTGGAAACGCGAACAGGGATCGGGGAAATCCCCTCCGGTGTTCAATCGATAGCGATACGTCATCCCGGAGCTGGCGGATGACATCGTTCCGCTGAAGTAACCACCCGCATCCTTTTCTAGAGCGAACGTGCGGCCGTTCCCGAACAGTACCTCCACACGTTCGACCTTGGGAGCCCAGACCCTGAACTGCACGCCGCCTTCGCCCACACAGGCTCCGAGCATGTTCCTTTGAGGCTTTGATGCTGACATGGATTTCGGCGCCGCATTCTCCGGAGCATCGGACATAGAGTCTTGCTTCGCCATCGTTGAATGGTGTGACACAAAAATCGGATTCATTCTCCTCTGCATGACGGAAGCCATCCGATTTTCAACGCTAACGGGTTCGGCGTCCCACTCGAACTGGTGAGAACCCTGGTTCCGGCACATCATGCCCTGGGGTCTTTGCCAGCATCTTCCCAAGACGCGAGCTGGCACTATGGGCCTGGCAATCACGGTGGTCAACCATGGGAGGGGATGTATGTCACACACTGATACGACTCACGGCGCATTGACACAGGCAGCGCTCGCGTTAGGCGTGGCGATTTTCGGAGCGGGATGCGCCATGAGCTTGCCCGATACGAGCAGAACCGGATCCATTCACGACATCAACATCGAACAGGAAAACGCTCCGAGCGAGGCCAGTGCAGGCGTAGGAGATGAAGTGCGCTTTGTGAATCATCGAACGGCTGCCATAAAGGTCCAATTCCTCGAGGGCGATCTGGACAAAGTGTCCTGCCAGCGAGGGTTCCGGTCTATGGGCCTTATGCGAGAAACCGCCAACATCTCTTCAGGAGAGGCCGCCAGCGTCTGTTTCAAGAAACCAGGTTTTTATAGCTACACCGTAAGGATGACCTCGAGTGTACCCGGGGGTGAAATCATACGCACAGGCAGCATACAGGTTGGGAAGGTTTCCCCCTCTCCCTCAAAGTGAGGAGTTGACGCGAATTTGTAAATGACCCACGACCTTGTCCTGGGTCGCTCAAGACAGCGTCATGACCATCGGCACGGTTCCGGATGTATCAGGCAAAATCATGAATGGTGTGTTCCCATACGATCAGTCGAAACCGATCCGTGTACAACCAATCGTGCTTGGAGCCATCACGAGTATCATTCTCTTATGTACATTCTTGGTCGATATCGGAACACCGGACGGAGTGGCCACATGGGTGCCCTACTGCATCGCCATCGTCCTTGCGCTGCAATGGAGAGGAGCGGCTACCATTGTGCCCGTCACGGCGGCGGCCTTGATCTTGATGGTTGTAGCATTCTTGTTGAGGCCGCTCGGAGATTTTCAAACCGAGACAACCAATCGAGCGATCGGGGCCGCAACCGTGACGGCCCTTGCCCTGGCATGCTTGTACATCGACTGGCGGCGACACAAGCACCGGAAGGCACTCGCGACAACGGCTTCGCGGCTCAACCGACTACGGTTTTTTGTCAATAGATTAAAGAGGGCGGCTGTTGTCCTGAGCGACAGCCGGGGACGAGTGACCGAATGGAATCAGGCCGCACAATACGTAACCGGTTACTCCATTGAGCAGATGATCGGACGACCGGTCTTTCGCATCTTCCACCGTCGAGAAATTGGGACTGCCAGTTGGGCACAGACCTATCGAAAAGCGCGTACCGAAGAGCGGGCTGTCTATGAAGCCGTGTGCTCTCGTTCCAATGGGTCCCTCTGTCACGTGAGCATCGTGATCAAACCGATCCGGAATCAGGCCGGGGCTCTACAAGGGTATTCGCTGTCCCTGCAGAAACATCGATGGAGAACACCGCGATAAAACGAGCATGGGTTACGGTTAGGCTCTCCCCATAATGACTCCCGCGATGTCTCCTCTATTCAAGAGAAGGCAGGCCAATGGAACCCGCCGGGTAGGATTGAAGCGGAACAACATCTTTCTTCCATGCGGCGGTGATCGGGTCTATGACCTTCCACGCTTCCTCTGCCTCATCGTCCCTGATAAAAAACATCGAGTTTCCGATGAGCACATCCCTGATGAGGCTCGCATAAGGAGTCATCGGCTCCGGCGCAAGATCCGTATGAAGTTCGACCGGCTCTGCTTCCAAGGGATTGCCTGGGCCATTCACATTGACAACCAATCCGACCTGATCAGGCTTGAGACCCAATCGTAACTCATTCGATCTGACCACCTGAGTCGAGATGAACGTTGAGTGCCGGGGAGGCTTGAAAAATATGGAGATTTCCTGCCGATCTTCCTTCAACGCCTTCCCGGTTCGTAAGACGAATGGGACCTTCCTCCACCGTGGATTGTCGATGAAGAAACGAACTTCTGCGAATGTCTCCGTACCACGATGAGGATCGACTCCCGGTTCATCCAGATATCCCTTTACAGCACGGCCCCCTGTCTGTCCGGCCGTATACCGACCTCGAGCCGTGTGCGCGGCGATTTGCTCCTCGGAGAATGGCCGGACCGCCTTCAACAGCTCCATTTTTCGATCATGCAGCTCGGGTTCGGTAAGCTCCGAAGGAGGCTCCAGCGCCAGCAAACACATCAACTGTAACAGGTGGTTTTGAATCATATCCTTGAGAGCGCCGGCGGCGTCATAGTACCCAATTCTCCCCTCCAGAGCATTCGTCTCTTCCCACACGATTTCGACTCTCTCCACGTGCTGATGATCCCATACCGACTCCAAGACCCGGTTGGCGAATCGAATGCCCAATATATTCTGCACCGTCTGTTTGGCCAAAAAATGGTCGACACGAAAAATATGGTCTTCAGGAAACATTTTATGTAACCCGCGGTTTAGGTCCTGCGCCGACTGCAGATTGTGACCGAACGGCTTTTCTATCATGATTCGGCTTTCGGCAGACAAGCCCAGTTCACCGAGCCGTCCAACGATTCCTTCTGAGATCGCCGGGGGGAGCCCCAAATAGAGCACGACGGGATCCCGTATCGTTCCGATCGCGTTTTTGAACCGACGAATGTCGGAGAGATCCACTGACGCCTGATTCACCCGGGTCAACAATTTCGGCAAGGCGCTCAGATTTGCGGTACTCCCGCATTCCTTGACACGCGCTTCAATGTGACGACGGAAGGTTCCGTCATCCTGCCAGACCTTTCTCGTGATCCCCAAGATCACAAATTCCTGAGGCAGTTGGTTTGCCGCTTCCAGCTCAGCCAGGGCAGGAAAGACATAGCGGCAGGCCACATCTGAACCGGCGCCAAGTAGGATGAAATGCTGAAAGTCCATCACGACCCTCGATAATTTTATGTACAGGTACAGTGCTGCGTCGTTGAGGCTCTCAGCCTATATTGTTTATCCTCCTACCCATACTGGCTGAACCCCTTGAGGACCTTCACAGCCCCCGTGACAAAGGGGTCTTCACGACCCCTATCGGACCGCTGTGGTGCGGCGATCTATACAGTGCCCAGGCAGCATGCTATAGTTACCGTTCATTTTGGAAAGTCTCGCGTGGCGGTGTAGCTCAGTTGGCAGAGCAGCGGACTCATAAGCCGCGGGTCGGCCGTTCGATCCGGCCCACCGCCACCAACTTTATTTTTCCCTGAACAACTAACGGGATCAGTCCAGCATAGTCGCCCGCTAGCTCCGCCGTGAAGTAACGGCCTAGCCGGTCTTCCGTTGGATGCAGCACAATCTTTTTTCCCCCTACCAGCCTATGGATAATGCTCCTTGCCTTACCGATTTCGTGGCAAGTCACCCTCATATAACGACAAATAACTGAAGCGAGGCTGTCGTGCGTTTGCAGCCGGTTAACTATCAGAATTCTGATTTCTAGTCGTTTTATCTTTCCAGTCTTTAGCAGAAGCTAAAATTGACCCGGTGAGGAATCCCTCGGGCGAGTCTTCAAGCGGTTCCACATCCGCTCCCCTTCCCCCAATTTTGTTCATAATAGCGATCCATTCTTTCATCGAACTTGATAGATGTTGAATACCGCATATCTTCAGCTTGTCACCCGACTGAAGCTGCGAAATCGCGCTTTCGAGGCCACATCGAGCAGCTTGATTCGCATCGTGAAGATTTCGACACATCCTGCCTATTTAAGACGTTCGACTTGGCGGACGTTTTCCTATGAATTCTCGGCGTAGGCGTAGCCAATCGCCTTTTTCTGTCGCTGTTTGCTGAAAATAGAACGGTGGCGTTCGCTTGCGCCGCTGAAAGCGGCTCCCCTATAGTGACCGCTATCCATCCGGAGGTCTGGCGTGTCTGGGATCTGGGACATCCTGAAAAGCGGTCATTGGCCGTCGCTGGCGGGGGCGTGGTTGCACCTGACGGTCAGTTTCATGGTCTGGCTGCTCGTCGGGGCCATGAGCATTCCGCTCATGGTGGCCCTGCAGCTGAGCGAGACCGAAATCGCCTGGCTCGTCTCCTTGCCGTTACTCGGCGGGGCGGTGTTACGGATGGTAGCCGGATGGAGCGCGGATTGGCTGGGCGCCAGGCCCACGGCCGTGGGCATCCTCGTGATGGAATGTCTAGTGTTGTGCTGGGGGTGGCTCGGTGTCACGGGATACGGAGAAGCGCTGGCTTTTTCGATCTGTCTGGGCGTGGCCGGAGCGAGTTTCGCGGTCACGCTCCCGATTGCGAGCCGCGCGTATCCTCTGCCGGCACAAGGATTTGTGCTCGGTATCGCGGCATCGGGAAACATCGGCACGGTGTTGATCTTATTTTTGGCGCCGCGTTGGGTTGCCGCACTGGATTGGCATCAGGTCTGCGGCATTATGGCCGGGATTGTCGCGGTCACTCTGGCGGGATTTGTACTGATGGTACCTCGAACAGCGAGGATTTCTGAGGACGGTGCGGTGGCCTGGTGGTACCATGCGGTGCAGTTGATTCACCGCCGGTTGGCCTATTGGCTCTCGTTCCTCTATGCCGTCACGTTCGGCGGTTTCGTGGGCCTGTGCAGTGTGCTCCCGCTGGTGCTGCACGATGTCTATCGGATCGACGCGATTGAGGCTGGCGCGGTGGCGGCGTTGTGCGGACTCATGGGGAGCGCGATCCGTCCGGTCGGCGGCTATGTCGCGGATCGTCAAGGAGGGCTACGGACTCTTTATTATGTCCTTCCGGTGATCGCAGGAGCGGTGGTAGCGGTGATCAGCCCTTCGCAGACCATGGCGGTCGTGATGATGGTCGTGGCCACAGCGGCAATGGGATTCGGCAACGGCGTGGTGTTCCAGTTGGTCGCCGAATGGTTTCCCAAGGACATCGGGTTGGCGTCCGGTGTGGTAGGGGCTTCCGGGGCTATCGGCGGATTTCTGCTGCCGATACTCATCGGGACGATGAAGGGGCTCTCAGGCAGCTACGAATCTGGGCTCTGGCTGTTTGCTGGGTTCACGATGTGTGCCTGGGGTACAGTGATCGTAACCCAAAACCCGAAAAGTGGGCCAGCGGGAGCTTAATGATCATTCATTTAAACGGATGGCCAGGAGCCGGAAAACGGTCTTCCCGTTCCGTCAGATGGACTGTTTCAAGTGCTGCTGGTCCTCGGGATACTACTCCAAGAGTTTGCCGGGTACTTTAACGACCAATTCGTCGTGAGATTGAATCTCAAGTCCCGCACAACACCCTTGATGTAATGGATTAGGGGTCTTTACAGGCTGTTCAAGAACCTGCTAATCACTGACTTTATCGGCTCTATCTGTTGTCGGTCTTCAAGCTGAGCATAAATATCACCACCCAAGTCAGCAGGCATTTTTGCTCCCGACTCACGTACGATCAGCACCCTAGACTTGCCCTTGAGCGCGCTGAAATAGCCCGCTTCAAATACCACGTTGTCTCGTGGCACTGCTTGAACCTTTGCGCTACCATCGGCTAGTTCGTCGTCCTTGGTGAATAGGAAGATGCCTGCGCCGCATCGCTTTGAGGCCATCTCAATCTGTTGAAGGATTGAGGTGGCAGGATCGAAGTCAGTTGCCCAATCAAGCACACTGAGACCAACCTCCGATATGAGGAAGCCCTTGAGAGTATTTGCGGTATCAGTTGACGAACTGCAATAGCCAAGGAAAATGTCTCGGCGCTCCTCGATGGCGCGCTTCCACGTAGCAAAAGGACCACGGAAGCTTTCGGTCTGTAGCCATGAAAGATCTTCTTTCAAAGGAATTGTAATGGCGTGGACTCGTGCGTGTTGGTCAAAAATCCCTCGCTGCTCGATCTCTATTGATATTGCGAGGATCGGGAGGTCAAGTGTGTGTGCCACGGCAGCCTCATATGGACAGTAGTCAGTCGGAAGCCAAACCTCTCTCCCCTCCAGCGTAGTTTTCCAAAAGGGCAGGCCGATGATTGCGGCGCCGGCACAACCTCTCGCCACTTTCTCGACCTCCTCAAGCGACCAACCGGCGCCAGCAGCCAGCCCAACGCCACCCTCAGGAGCAAGGAAGATCTGGGGTTCATAGCCCGTCCCCTTAATCTCATCGACGATCGCCTGTTTGATCTTCCTGCGAAGCGGATCCAGGCGAATGTCCCTCGGCGCGCTAATATAAACCCGCCGCTTAACGCTCATCTTCGTTCCTCTTATCAACACTAAAGCTAATGACGTGTATACTGACAAGCGCGGCAAGTCAATAAAAGGATACTCGGCCCGCTGATTGTGTATCAGCGGAAACTTTCATGGAAGACGAATTTCAGCAAGAATCCTGAAAAGTCGCAGGTCAACTCCCCCACTGGGTCTTAGGGGAAGATGTACTGCGTCATTCTCTGGACAGGTTTCCTTGCCGCCCAATTCACCGGTATGGTAAGCTGCAAACAAGTACATTCAGGCGGCATTCACGACACGTTGCAAAATCACACGTGTTTCCGGGCCAAAGTAATTTTTACTGCGGTCCACCGCCACCAAAAACCAGCGACTTAGTCCTCAGCTGCTCCTGCACCCTCCCCTCACGCGATCGAAAAGTTCCGTTTCTTCTCTCCAAGCTTCATCATCTCCATTGTACGCACAGGGAAGAAAGGAGCAGAGGGGTTGGTTCTGGCGCTATGGCCTTGCGTTGGTCCGATCCGGATGAACCCATACTTCCGGTTGAACCTGTACTACCGGTTCCAGACGGTTCGGTAGACAGACTCCTACTCTGTTTCATGATGATTTCAGCAGCCAGAAAGTCACAAACACGAGTCCCCACCCCACCGCATACGCAAATAGAACATGTTCAGCGCGCATCTGTGGTCCCCGTGTGACACGACCTCCGTAGTGATTGAGCATTGCCCAGCCAAAATAGAAGGCTCCGTCCTCTCACAAGAACGGAGCCTCCATCGAGCAGCGCAATTTTTACATCATGTTTCTGATAGGGTCTCTGCTACCGGATCATAATGTTTCCACGGCGCTATGCTCATCCGATGTTCCACTTCCTCTTCCAACCGACACTGGGACAGAACCTTGGCAGGACTCCCGATCAGGCTTCCTGTGATGCATTGGGAACACTCCTCAGGCAAGCCATAGATCGACTCAGTTTACACGCTGCAAAGTCGTGGTATGACCCTGGTCCGTCACATACGCTTTGACCAGGTCACCCACCACCACTTTATCCAATTTGGTGCTCTTATCGACATGGATCTTATAGCTCTTGCCGTCCTCATCTTTAATGGAATAGTACTCTCCCTCCATATTCAGCAAGGTTCCCTTGATCGTGTCTTTCGTCAGGCGCTCTTTGATCGTGGGACTCGCTTCCTTCTCCGCCATGGGATCAGCAGCGTAGGCCACGCCGATACCGGAGCTCAGCAATCCAACCGCCAGGATAGTTAATAATGCCGTTTTCATAATTCCTCCATTTAGTGTTGATCTATTCTCTCAGAGGATTCTCAAATCGGGAGCTGGGGAAACACCGTGGATGAACATGAGCTATGAAAAAAGATAACTTGGGAGGAGGTGCCGACTCGCCATATCGACCGATTCCTGATGAGCCGTAACGCCTCTACCGTATGTCCAGCCCTAAGGCACCAGCGCGGGAACGGGGTTCCGATGCAACGATGTCAGGTTCTGCGAATCAAAGCCAGAGGGCGTCACCTTTTCTCCTGTCAATGCAAACCGAATATGGGTCCCTTACCAAAGTCGGTTGGGGATCTGCCGAGCATGCGCGGGTGACAGGTGTTAGTACGGTGTTAGAAGGAGCGACAAGAAGAGCTGAAGTGAAATAATTGGAAGTCAGGTTCCAAGTAAATGCTTCCTGATTGAAGGAAGGAGGGATTGAACCTAGAGCGCCATGACTCCTCTTCCCGATGTTTTAAAGGGGAAATGATTAGTCTCCACCATATCTGCGCGGGTTTTCACTAGCACCGGGCAGTTCCTCGATATTCACTGCGATGGGTGAGTCTCGGGTCTTTCCTGGTAGGCCCACCGTTACAGCACGTTATGATGGAGCCATGCTTCGGAACGCAGGATGTGGTGAACCATTGTGAGAGTTGATGTTCTATAAACGCTGATCCAATTGTTTCGCTCCCCGTACAGCCAATTCCGCGTCGTCGTGGTCTGCTGTTCGAGCGAGCGAAACAGCGCTCCCCTACTCAGAAGGAGGGACATGCTATGAAGCGCGTTGTCAACTTCTTGATTGCATTCACAACTCTCGGACCTACGCTCGCGGTCGCAGAGGAGGCTACCCATGGATCATATCGGGGAATTGGATTCATATATTTCACAATCATTGGCGCGATCTTAATTTACGGCGTCAATGATGCCTTCGGGAAAAGAGCCATGCTAATCGCAGCCCCCATCATTGTCATCGGCCTATATCTGTTTCTGCCAGGGGCTTAGCCGGCCGACCTATTGGATGTGGAGACGAACAGTTAGAGAGTGCTTTCGCGTTTAGCGCGTCATTGGTCGCACTCTCGATATAGGCCAGGGTACCCCAATGGCCAAACCTTGCAGAAGTTGCGGATCTGCCGGATCCAACACGGTGAGAGACCTTTTGTCCTGTGCCTCAACCCTTATTGGGGCGCCATTGCCAAACCCGTGGAGGGGTGGTCGATTCGAGAATACGAGGCGGTCAAGATCCAACGGACGAACCGGTGCAGGATGCCGCTTCGGTGTTGGCACAAATTAAAGCCCTGTATCCTTAAGGTCAAACCTGATAGCCGGGTCAAAAGCCGGACTCCAGTCTCATGATTGTCCGCAGACTTTCACCACGTTCTCTCCGCATACGATGCAACTGTAATTTCCAGTCCGATAACCGCCCTCACTCCATTCCAATTCCAAGTTCAAATGTTCGCACTTATCAGGATTTGGCTGCTGTTTCCACTTGACGCGGAGTTCAGCCGCTTGCGTCGTAGTCATAGTGCCCCTCCCTGGTAAACCCTGTTCGTTAAGAGGTTCGTAGGCCCGTGTTACCATAACGCTTCTTCAAGTATGGGGATACTGGTGTCTTCACTGGAACTTCAATAAAATCTCGATCGCCAAACATCAGGATTGGCAGCTAATTCGCTTACAGTATGGCCTCCAAACATGTTCCAAACGTACTGCGTCCGCTGTAACCAAACAGGAACCTGGTATCTGGATAGTGCATGCTGGAATCCCTCACCGGTTCATGCAGAGGAGCGGTCGCTTACCAATGATCATACCGCTCAGCCCGCCCCTCGGCTACTCATGGATACCGGAATGTGGGAATTGAATGTCTTCATTTCCTGTTCAACGGAGGACACGGAGGATTGCCGTCATTTCGTGAGGACTGATCGACAGACGACGTTCGAAGAAGCTACGGTCCAATGCATGGCCTATAGCCAACTCATTATCGGTGACAAGATGCTGAATTGTTATTCTCAACGCCTCTAGCACGCCATGCACTCACGAGCAGATACCCAACGATCACGGTATTGATACAGAGCGTCAGAAGCTTCAGAGCGGTCACTTCTTGTAGCAGGCTATGCAGTTGCCACGGGATGAATGAACCAACCACGACGACCGAGAGATATGAGGCCCAGGGCTTAGAGAACCAGAGACCTCCCCCTTGAACAAATGCGAGTCCGCCATATACGAAGCTGCCAATACTCAATGCCTCCAGCATTTCATTGGTAACTGGCAGGAGGTTGGTCAGGAGCCAATAAATGAAGTGATTCTCAGGATCCAAGCGAATGACACGAAGCCAGTCTTTGACAACAAGCAGTTGGTTCTCATCCACGAGAATCAACCCGCCGACTCCCCCTCCGATCAGCAGCAACCCCTGAAGCAAGTAATAGGTAGCAAGCAGTTTCAGAAACCATGGAGAAGACTGCTTCACGGTGAGGCCATTCCCAATACTTGCGGCAGTGCAGCCCCAATCAATGCTCTAGCTATAAAAGAAGACCATCCCGTGTCCCCAATCCCGTCATTACGATGGTTTCTGTTCTGCATAGTCTCGTTCTCCTTGATCATCTAAAAGTGAAGGACTTGTATGCAGGCTCATGCTGCCTCTCATTTCGAGGCTCAGTTCATTGGCCCCCGCGCAATCCTAGCTAAGCCTAAAGGAGTTCTGTACTGGGGAAAGACATGGGTGGGAGTTCTCTCAGAGCGACCGACTATCAACCTCACAACGAGGGAGAGATTTGGGAGTCACGAAAGAAAATGATTACACCATATCTGCGTATGTTTTCACCAGCGCCGGTCTGGCCCCTCAATGCTGACTGCGAGCCCTGAGCGTCCCCCACCAAATGGAAAGAGCGATGGTTAGAGACAATTGGCATCAATCAATCGCTGTCCAGTTTCGAGCGCTTTGGCATGGGCTTGCTCTTCAGATTGGCTGGGTGCGCCAATCGTCTGTATCGCCTGCGGATCGTCAGTCTCGTTCGACGCCGCAGGCCAGATCGTCGTGACGAGCAGCCAGTTGCTTCCCATATGACGCACCGCAGTGGAAATCTTTCTTCCTTTGTAGAAGCTTTCCATGTCTCACTCCATCAGCATGAATCAATGTTATTTTGTGTTTAGCTAGTCTCCCCGCGACATCCTCTTCTGCCGTTGCGAAGCTCCCCGAGTGTAGCCTCTCGTGAATAGCGAGGTCCCAAACTCAAGAATGTTGTATTAATAAATCCACATCCCCTCAGATTGCTCTTCGGTGGTCAATACGATCTCATGGTCTTTATAGCCGCAGGCTGTGTTTCCCCGAATTGAACGTCCTTGAGCTTCAGACTCATTGATCCATTGTAAATCTGGAAACGAGAAAGGCCTTGGCCAGTTTCTACGGCACGACCTCGGCGTTGTCAGACGAATTCAGCAGATAGAGGGTTTCGTTCTTGATAAAGAATCGATACGGTTGCTCGCCGACGTAACTGCCCTTTAGATTCTTCGCATCGATGCCCACCTGCACAAGATAGCCAAACACCGGAGAAGGGTTTTTCGTTCCTGAGATGCGCACGTAACCCTTCTGTGGCTCTCCGAAAAATCGATAGTGGGCGGTATGCGGATCAAACAGAACACCTTGCATGTAGTCCTTCACGGCACTCTGGTAGTTGTGTGAAACCGGGACTCTCCCATAGTCCGCCCTCGCGATCTGTTCAGGAGTGACAAGGGGGATGGATGTGACGCACCCGAAGGTAAAGAACAGGAGAAGGGCCGGGAGTGTTTTGAGGCAGGAATTCAACGGGACGAACATTGCTTCTCCTCGCAGTATTCAAGGGATCTCCGCTGCGTAGCTGGCTACTAGTGGACGGCCTCCTCACCATTCCCAGCTTCCCCAATCAATTCAATATCGTTCAGCCATGCCTCGGGGACAACGTGACCTGTTGCTAGGCCCTCGTTCTGAGAATCAAACCGCCAGCTTTACTCGGTGGTCCGACAGCCCGGGTGGTTGCAGGCACACGCATTGCCCTCGGTGCGGCCAGTGCGGCATTCCTCAGAGCAGAATTCTTTTCCCGCCTTAGCGGGACATCTACACTGAGGATGGGCGCATTGCTTTTCGGTCATGATTGTCGCCTCAATGCCCACCCTGCACCGCCGCCGTGTGGCCTTAGGCGGTCACATAGGCCTTGACCAGGACACCGGCAGCCCTTTGTCCAGCTGGTACTGTCAGAACCTGAACGCATTTATGCGTCGCAGCAAAACCTTAGGGGCTCGCAATACAGACCATAGATCTGGTGCTAGTTTCTGATCGTGTCGATGACATCCTTTCTCGTTGACCCCCCGGTGGATGGATAGACATCACCTTTGGAGCCGACATCCTCGATGACATCCTTTCTTTTCTCTTTTCCGGGTGTCATGCTGTCGGGCTGCGCCCCTTTCTTCGGGACTTGCTCCATAACATCCACTCTCTCCTGACTTCCCGCTTCCTTCGTGCTCTTGGACACCGCGTTCTCCTTTGTGCGCTCCTTGTTTCCCTGTGGGTCTGCTGCGAAGGTGTCGAAAGGGCTCAAGATCAGGGTTGCAGCCAGCATCGACAATAATCCAACTGTTGCTAGGTTTTTTCCTCTCATGACATCCTCCCCTTATTTAGTGAGACTGGTCTAGACACCACACAGCCATCTAATGCATCCCAGATTGGACCGGAACAAGCAGACAGCAACCTGCGACGACTTAAAATTAGGTTGCTGGATTTAGAATAGTTCCGTGTGGTGAAAGGATCCTACTAGGAAAACACATAGTGGCTAGTTCGTCCCCATCAGCGGTGCTCTCCAGAAATGAGGTACCTGATTGTGGGTTCGTCTAGGAAGGACCAACATCGGCCATGCGATGATGCTGAGTCATTTCTGATGAGACATTCTTGTCCGGTACATGAGTTGGAGTGTTTTGTTGGCAAACCAGACCCTCCAGTCCGATTTCGCGAATAGAATAAGCAACGCGAGCATGAGAAAAACATTTGTGTACCCGCAGAATCCTCGGTTTATAGTTGGTTCGATTGCCACGCATCTGTGTATGTTTTATCGGCAGCCCGCAGAGTTGTTGCAGTCGCTGCAGCCTTTCTGAGCGCGGGCCTGGCTAAAGAAGAATCGTGTCTCTGGATTCTTCCCCCACCGTTGACCATATCATCAGCCCTTGATGAACTGGCGCACCATGGCCTGGACGGATCAGCGCTGTTAGCCGCAGAGCAGCTGCACATCTCGTCTGCCGAGTACAGGTATGGCGATGGCACCTTTGATGTCGATGATTCCCTGGATCGGCTCGCGGCCTTACCGGCCAGGGCTCGTCAGCTCGGTTATGTGAGTGTGCGGGCGGCGGGCGGACCGAAGCCATTTACGTCAATCGAATCTCGCCAGGCCTTTATGCGCTACGAACACCAGGCCACAACGATCATTGCTGCATCTCCAATGATCGCCTTGTGCTGCCAGGCCTCAATCCAGAGCTTGGAAGCGGACACGTTCAAGATTATGAGGGCTCATCCACAAACGTTGCTGCGAACGCACACTGGATGGGCCGGCATCTGAGTCGAAGACAGAACCTTAGGCTGATGGAAACTCCCAGACCGAGATGCGTGGACTGGCAGATTCCGGCGCGGGTACACGGATGCTTGTCCTGAAGGCCTTCTTCACGAGATCACTGTATTGGGGGGAAGTCCACGTCAGCGACCATTCCATTTGTGTGCGGGAGTATTGGCGGTCGTGCGTGATTTCGATCTTGACCCACGTCTCAATGCGATCGTCGGGGGGAGAGATTTTCAGAGCCAGTGGTTTGTCTGCGGACCAGTTCCCACGCACCCATCCGCGTGGGGTAAGATGCCACTCAACATGAAATGTTTCAATCCTCATGCTGGATGGTCGATTGTATGAGGGGGACGGCTTCCCCCTCAGGACTCACGGCACAATTATTATACCAAATAGATAGGAATATTAATCAATATATTATCCCATGACCAATCCACCTTTTCGTTGAAACCTCATCCCTTTCACGTACACTTTTAAGAAAGACGAATATTGAGGGAGATCTATGGCCACTATACTCGTGATTGATGATGCCGCGCCCGTTCGCAGGTTGCTTGCTAACACGCTCCAGTCGGCAGGCCATGAGGTGGTGGAAGCGTCTTCCGGGCGGGAGGGGCTGGCGGTATACCGTCAGCGACCGGCGGATCTGGTCATGGTGGACATGCTGATGCCGGAGCTGAATGGGTTGGACACCATCATCGAGCTCACCCGTGAATTCCTGAACGTCAAGGTCATTGCCGTTTCAGGCATGGATGGTGAGCGGAGTTTACTCAGTACCGCCAGGCTATTGGGTGCCCGTCAAACACTTCGCAAGCCCTTTGGCATGGAGGAAATACTCAGCATGATCCGATATGAGCTGGCGCATTAACTCCTCCTACCGCCGTTTTGATCCTGGTGTTGCAAACCCCTTATGGAACACTTTTCCTAAGAGCGGAGGATGCGCCGGTTCGGTTGGGTGGCTGGCGAGGGAATGCGTAATGCAGCACGGTGCACCTTGCGGCCCTCTGTTGCAACGGTTTCAGAACGCGGTCTTGAGGAGTCCTACTTTTCTCTCTTCAAGTGATCGACAACTTGATTGACGATGTCGTTCCTTAACGCAATCGGATCAACGGAAACATTCAAAATTCTCTGACAGAAAGGACAAACCATGCTTGCGCCGATCCATTTTTTCTGATTGCCTTGGTGGATAGGAAGCTGCTCAAATCCGACCTTTTGTAGGATCTGATTGCAGTGAGGGCATTTACCTGTGTGACTCATGGTCATCTCTCCTATCTTTTAGCCGAAACACTGCAGATGGGCAACGGCAATGTACCTATTTACATGTTCAGCGTCAATATTTGTGTGTAGGTAGGACTTTTCAACACTTTCTATTCCGAATCAGCAACGGGGGTACATGTGAATATGAATCCACCGTTTGCCAACATACCCATGACGAAACAACTATTGATGTTCACGGGTCGTAAGCCGTTTTGGCCCTTCTAAGCGGCTTCTTCTATACGGACAACCGGAATGAATGCTACTGATGCTGTCATCTCTGCAATCATATGTTCTTCTGTTGGGAACAGAGCTTGCTGGGCCCTGGGTTTCTAGGCGTATAGGCAGTTACACACGAGTGCCGCAATGCCTTGATTGAGACAACCGTAAAAAATGGAAGGCGCCCGCTGAAATATACTGGAGCGTGTCGGGCTGGAGACAAGGCAATGGATCTTCGCATTAGTGGGTATGATGAGACAGGTACGGGGTGAAGAGCTCGTATTGAAACGCGGGACTAGGACGGGAAACGCACTCTATTTGCCGGAATGACAGTTTCGTCAGAAAGGCTCGGGAGAGCTACCACTTTACGATACGACTCTCGTGCCTATTCACATTCATGCTCAGGTCTCCCCTCCGAGTCATTATCAGTCACTCCATCCAACTCCGCCATTTTGATACCACCAAATACATTAGTCCTATAATGGCCGCCACCAAGAACGGTTCGATAATCCATGGCATCATAGCTTGTCACCTCTCTTCCATATCATCACTGGTACAAAGCCCATAGGTGTCGATTGCGATTGATAAGAATAAGGCCCCGCTGATCCCTATGACTCAGGATGCCGCTTCGATATAAGTTTTTAACTTGTGAGTACATTCAGGACAATCCGACAGGATCTCTCCCGTAGAGCGCCTCACGCCATTACCGGCTTGATCACACGACGAATGTGAGACGTTCATAAATGATACTCCTAGCTTGCGCAGAAAGCGAATGCCTACCGGGCATGTAGCCCGTCTTGTTCGCAGGGCAACTCTCTGTTCGTGTGTGTGACGTCCCAGCGTTCGATGACACGCAACCGGACGTGGCTGCAAGTGGTCCGCCATTTCGACAAGAAACGCCGGACCTATATTTATCTCGTTTCGACCGATCAGGTGATCGAGGGTCGCCACGGAACGCTAGCTACGCCGTGCCGATCCAATCCTGGACAAGTCACGAAGGACCGAACATCAGCAATCTGTCGTTCCGGAAACCACCTTCCAGCAAAGACTCCGCCACGTTTCCTTCCCGCACCCTGACAAAACATTGACGGCTTCAACGCTTGTACACCGTCAAGCTCATGACACTTTATACCCAAGTTATACTACGTATAGTGTAAATACGTGCCATATTG
Source organism: Nitrospira sp. (assembly GCA_024760525.1). Classification (NCBI taxonomy): domain Bacteria; kingdom Pseudomonadati; phylum Nitrospirota; class Nitrospiria; order Nitrospirales; family Nitrospiraceae; genus Nitrospira; species Nitrospira sp. Next base: position 1,644,567 of record CP060499.1, on the reverse strand, counting down.
AATGGCACCATTTGGTGCAGCTCTTGCTTATGTTTGCAATCAGCCGTCAACGCAATCAACCTAGGAGGAATCAATGGAATGTCCAAAATGCAAGGGGATGATGATGTTAGAGCGGTTCTCAGATTTCTTTTTCGCGTTTTATGCATGGAAATGCATCAATTGCGGCGCCATTATCGACCGCACCATTTCGAATAATCGCCACAAGAGTTTGTCTCTCCAAAGATCTCAGGCCGTCGCCGCGCGTTAAACGCCTGATCGGGTTGCTCCAAAGAGTCCGAAGGTGCGGTTTCTTAACGGGAGTTTAGGAGGGTGCCACTCCCGATGAGAAGGAAATAGCCGGTATTATAGAAGACATGTAGAGCGATGGAGGGATACACAGATCCAAAGCGCTCCCGTACGAGCGGTGGACAGCCCTTTATGCAGGAGATTACTTACCGGCACGGATGTTTGAGAGAAGAGAGTGGCAGGGTGTTGTTCCTAGAAAGTAGCGGTACTATTTTCTGCTGTTCTCCCCACCCACCACCTTGATCCCTAGGTCCCTTTATGGCCTAGGGCTCGCAGCGAATGGCCTCATCCCGTACGTCTGTTTTTCTTCCTCAGAAATATTCCGAATCTCCAACGCCCTGTGGTAGAACCGCACTGCTTCTCATATGTCCTGGCGCACAGAGAGGTATTCAGGGCCTGATAAGAATGGTCCTGTGGGGGGTATCGTCGCGCATGCCTAAGGATGATTGTGTAGTCTGTGTCCTGATCGAAGAGTCCGCAGCCGCGCTCGAACGCTGGACCCAGATGCATGGGGCTTCTGAGGAAGTCGAGTCGCTGCACCAACATGCGGACCCAACAGACTGTGCATATTGGCGTGCCGGGTATCTCAAAGCGCTACAAGACATCCTATCCCTAATAGCCAGCCGAGAGGAACCGGGTAAGAAATTCGGGACCTACAGTTTATTCCACTAGGGCGAGCGTCATTCGACGGACAAGAACACGGGCCTTGGATAGTCCTGAAGCTGTGCAAGGAAGATCCAACTCATTACGCCGCATAGTACGACTTCATCCCAAATCAATTACCCATTTCCTACTGTGCTGCAAACGATTGGAGCATCCGGCCAATCCGAAGATGAAGCCCATACGACCGCACTCGACACTGTCCAAGGATTAGTCGGTAATTACTATCTGTAAAGACCTTGTTTCTACATAGTCGGCTGAAGTGCTCTCTCAATGGAGGACCGCAGGTGGATAACATCGTCCAGGTGAATCAGGATCTCTATCTCAACATTGTCGAGGCGGTGAAGATCGAGGCTCATGGAAAGAGCTTTCGCATCTCGATCAGGAACGGCAATGGGTCCCTCACGGAGTATTATTGCCATCCCGAAGCACCGGGGTACGAGAAACTGAAAACCCTCTTGACGAAAGCCAAATAGGACGTGCCTTGCACGTCGAGATCACTATGAGCGACGATCACAAAGCATTGGACCTGGAAAAGAGACGAATCATACAAGACTCCCTTGAGAACCTGTTCCATGATGTCAAGATCGGAGGAGACTTCCTCACGCTCTTCGCCTTTAACAACGGCAAGGACAGTTGGCAATTGCAGTTCAATCGGGAGTTCCTGGACGATCTGCGCTCCATAAGGACACTTCAGCTCTATATGGAGAACACGGTTATTCCGGCTGTTTTAGCACATCCAGCAATGCGAGTTCGAATAGGTTCCGATGGAGGGATCACCATCGCCGAGAAACTGTCCTAAATTGCCTCATAGATCAATCCTGGAATCACTACTTCTCCTTAATGTTGTTCTCTAATTGTCCTGAATATTACGTACGCTTAAAATTTGTTGGCTTGACGGAGTCCCTTGGTCCTAGGGCATGGAGAGAGCCATGGAGACGGGCTACAAAGGGAGAAAAATCATGACGACGGCGGCTGTCGAGGGACCCGGCAGTTGGACCGTTGAAACGCGGGTGTGGCCGGCGCCGGAGGATGGGTCTGACCATCCCAAGACGTTACCGACCCTCGCCATCACTGCGCGATCCGAGGACGAAGCCCATGTGAGAGCCATCGAGGCTGGGAAGGCGTGGATCGATTCCAATTGGAAGCACTTCGGACCCGTGCCCGACGACAATTTTCATCTGCGTGCCTAGGTCCTTCACCCGCGACCCCACTCCTGCGTTTGTATTTCTCGTCCCACCGCTTTCCTTTTCTCCTGGCGCTGCATACAGGGTAGGGAACCATAGCCCACGACGTGGGCAGGGTCCACCATCTTGAACTGATAGTGCCTTACCGTCCCAGTATAATAATGTAGGAAACTCAGGAAATTCCTGATTGCTGATATATGCCCTTCTCAGGCTTAATCGCCACCAGCCTAGGTGGCGTATTCACGCTTCATTGTGCAGGAGGACGTTCGCTCATGGAATCGATACGTGACGAGATCCGGCAATTTGCGATCGCTGCTGAACGCTTGATCGTTATCGGCACGAACCCCGACGAGCTTAATAAAAGAGAACGTGAGACCATTCAACATTACCTCGCTATGCTTGCCGCGAAGTTTCCAGCTGTACTTGGAGACGAACCTCAAACCTCTTCGTTTTGACGTGATTTCAGCGTTTTCTTCCGCCTGCTTGATCGTCGGCGCAATCGGCTGACCTTCCCTTTCCCCTGCTGCTGCAAAGCCAATGAAGCCTTATGTCCATGACGTGGGCATGCCGGTTCCACGAGATAGCGGGAAAGCAAGGAGACTTCACTCATATAAGTCCATTTCGTGTTCACTCAAAGACACACTCTACTTTCCGCCGCCACCCACACCACCAGACGAACCCATACCGCCACTCGATCCCGTGCCACCGGATGAACCCGCACTACCGGGCGTGCTCGTACCACCAGTTGAGCCCCTGTTCCCTGATGCACACCCTGTTCCAGTATCGCTCCCCCCAGTGGTTCCAATACCGGGATTAGTCTTGCTCGAATCGGGCGCACTTCCTGATCCTCCCCTTGTTGCATCCCCGCCCTTTCCCGGTCTCGTGATCTCGGGGCCTCCTTGTCCTATCGCTCCTCCCGAACCACCTGAAGTTCCACTACCCAACTGGGCTTGTAATGTTCCGCCGGTGAAAAAGACGATTCCACCGACCATCATCAATGCGCACGTTTGAAGGATCTTCGTCTCGCCTTCTCTTTTCCTCGGATATGACCTACTCACTTTTTGTTAAGCTTCTTTGTCGGATCGTAGCGAACCTCCGAGTAGATCTACACTGGGACAATGCATGGGAAGTGGAAGGAAGGAATGGCTGCCCCAGGGATGGGCACTGAGGGATAGCTCTGGCTGAATGGATGGCATATCCACGCTATCGTATGAGCGTGAGAAATGATCCTTCATTGAACTTGATGATTGAGGAGAGCGCAGGAGAAGCAGAAAACACAGAGCAGAACGATACTGTTCGACTAAATAAGCGCATCGACCTTAACGTGTTCGAACACGCTCATTATGAGGAAGACAACCATGGAGTGTGATGCCAACGGCATGTCCCATACTGGAAAACTATCAAGGGCGCCAGATCGTGTTGACTTCTGGCCAACAGGAGGGCGGAAACTGGGTCTGCGAATACGTCATTTTAGAGACAGGACACACGCCTCGCCGTCCACAAGAGGTTACCCTAAAGGAATTTTTCATTCTCCCAGTGAAGCCACGACGGCCGCCCTCCTCGCGGCGCAAACAATCATCGATTCCCGTGCAAAGGCCGGTAAGGTCGTGAAATCGCTGGCACGGTGAATGTCCCGTTCCAGATGCTTTCACTGCCTTGTGCCTCACTTCGTCTTAACCACTCAAGGTCATATTCCCTCCCTAGGGTATGTCCGAGCATAATTCCTACTCGGAGTCCGCTAAGCTCATGGAGTCTACGGATGGGTCACCTTCGGTCCAGATGTCTATGACTGTGCAACGCACACCAGCTTCCGTCAACACCGGGAGAACACCATCCCAGCCCGTTCGCGTGCTCGTGGTCGAGAACCATCGTCTGATCCGCCAGGAGTTGCGGGACATGGTCAATTCCTCTGATGAGTTCACGGTTGTCGGCGAAGCAGAGAACGGGGAGTTGGCCTGCGTGCTGGCACAACAACTACAGCCAGATGTCATCCTCATGGATCGGGACATGCCCAGAATGAATGGCCTCGATGCGACGCGGTGGATCAAAACGACGCAGCCCCAGGTGATCATTATCGGGCTCTCGGTCTACCCAAGTGGCGCAGTCGCCCGTGACATGAAAGCCGCAGGCGCGTCGGCCTACCTGACGAAGGAAGCCTCGCCGGAGGACTTCTACCAGGCCATTCATTCCGCGCTCTTTAAGTAGGCTGGGCTTCATCCTCTCTCGTAGCGTCTCACATATGTGAGACAATTCCTGGCCCAGGTCATAAACCCGTAGCCATGGTTCCTTGCCTTGCCAGGTCGTGACATCCAGCTGCTCATCTCGTTCCCCTAAGGGCCTTCCTAGTACGAACCCCAATCGCAGTCCGTTACGATTGAATGCGACCATGTCATGGAGGTCGCCATACAGCAGCAGCCACCACCATGTCATCGTTATACATCTCAACATGAGGAGGGCGCTATGTCTCATCCCATCGCATCGATCATATGTGGGGTTGCTGTTGTCATCCTGTCAACCTCCTGGGTTACGGCCGCTCCCGACGTTCCCCTACAAACCACCGAAGCATTCCTACAAAAAACCGCCACTGGTCAGCAGCAGGAAATCGACCTTGGCCACTTGGCAACGCAGAAGGCTGAGAGTGAGGAAGTCAAACGGTTCGGCGCCCGGATGGTGGCCGACCATCAAAAGGCTCGACAAGAGGTTCAGCAGCTGGCCTCCAAGGGAGGACTTCAGCTGGTAAACCAATCGAGCGAGTCGCACACCGCGATGAAAGCTCAGCTCGACAGAGCATCAGGCAAGGGGTTTGATCGCGCCTATATCGCCCTGATATTGCAGGAACATGCGATGGAAATGAAGGAGCTCGAACAGCGCGCACGCGACGAAAAGAATCAAGCGGTTCGTCAATGGGCAGCTGACGCTGTACCAGTGATGAAAGATCACCTTGCCAAGGCGAAAACGATCGCTTCTTCTCTGGGCGTCCCCGAAGAACACATCGAGGAATAGAGAGTGCTTCAAGAGCATGTCGATACGACTGTCTCACTTAATGGGTAACGAAGTGGGGGGAGCCAGAGGATCAGCCGTCTGAGACAGAGGCTGCCAACATGCCGACGCCCAAGAGGTACGGTGAATCCCTGGATCGGCGCCACCCTCAAGCTCCGCCATGGACCAGTCCGCTTTCCTGAGAGGATGCAGTCATGCCTGCCAAGAAGTCATCCAAGCGCGGCGCCAATAAGAGGCACACATGGAGGGCCGCTAGAGGTCCTGCCATAAAGTCAGGAAACAAGCCGTTCCTCGATACCAGCCGCATCCCATGGTTTCCTGCCGTCCCAAAGACCGGAATGGACGCCTCGCCGGTCTCCTTAAGAATTTGAATAAAAAGTAACGACGCGCATACATGAACTGTTTGGAAAGAAACCAAAGGACGAGGTCACATACGAATCGCCCCTGCCGTGCATTTGAGTGTCGAGGCTTTGTTCCATCGGCATTCCTATGCTCTTTCCTAGTAGGACACCGGTCCGAAGTCCATTACGTTGGACAAGTATTGTTTACAAAAGGAGGTCGCTATGTCAGGCAGAACAGCAGTCGTACCCGGCGTGATTGAGATGTTGAAAGAGGACCATGAGAAGGTGAAAAGGTTGTTCGAAGAGTTCGAATCAGCGGAGAGGAAAGAGCAAGCAGACATCGCCGCCACCGCGATTATGGAACTCGAGGTCCATGCCGATTTGGAGGAGAAGCTCATCTACCCGGCAATTCGCGAGGCCATCGACGATGACGAACAGATGAACGAGGCGATCGAGGAGCACCATCTCGTTCACGTTCTCATCAAGGAGCTGAAGAAGCTCAAACCGAAGGATGAAGCCTTTCAGGCCAAGTTCAAAGTCCTGGGAGAGTTGGTCAAGCATCATGTCGAGGAAGAAGAAGGGGAAATGTTCCCAAAGGCACAAGAAACCGAGCTCGACTGGGAAGCACTGGAGATGGAGGTGATGAAGCGCAAGGACACCGTGGTGAACAAGTTTACCAGGGGCAAGAAGCCCTTTGCCAAAACCTAGCTGCTCTAGGCCGCTTTTCTCCAAGCCATGAGAGAAAAGCGGCCCTGCCTACCGCTCCGTCACGCGAAGGCTCACTGTGCTGAGGACTGACTCATGTCAGTCCTTATGACTGCTGTGCGTTGTTCCGAAAAATGAACAGAAGCGCGTTATCGGGAGAACAGTCTCATGAGTGGATGGTTCGAGCCGGATGGATACGTGCGTAGCAGGTGACATTAATCATCTTCCTCATTTCCATTGTTTCCGTTTCCGTTATTTCCTCCATTTCCTCTGTTACTACCGTTCCCCCTATTGCCGCCATTATTGCCCTCGTCTTCATTGGCCGCACGATTTACCGTGATGGAGTAGGTCTTCGATCTCCCATTCGCAGCTGTCACCGTGATCGACACGAATGTGCTCGTTCCTGCTTCGTTAAGCGATATGATCGTTTGTCCTGTCGGGACTCCTGTCCCGGCGCTCACTGAACCGGACATCACGGCATTCGCGTCGGCCTTGGTCGCCGAAACGTTCATGCTCGTGACATCGGTCGCCACGTGTACCGCATAGTCCTCTGTTCCCGCCGCGAACGAAGGAGTTAAGGACCCTGGCGAGACAGCCAGGGCCGACAGGTTGTTATTGTTCGAAGAAGCTGTTCGGTTCACGGTGATGCGGTACGTCTTGGAGGTCCCATTCGAGGCGGTGACCGCGATCAACACCACCGTCGCTGTCCCCTCTCCGCCGAGCTGTATGGATGCTTGGCCGGTGGCTGTTCCTGCTCCGGCTGTCACGTCTTCAGACATCACGGCATTGGCATCGGCTTTGGTTGCAGAAACATTCACGCTGGTGACGGTATTTGCCACGTTTACCGTATAGGTCAGAGTGCTTTGTGCAAACGCAGGGACCAAGGGGCCTGGAGACACGTTCAAGGCGGACAAGTTGTTGTTCCCACCTAATGCGGCACGTTCGACTTCCACCGTATAGGTCCTCTGAGCCCCGTTCTGCGCCGTCACCACAATATTGATCAGAGTGCTCAACCCCGCTGCACGCAACGTAATGGGGTGAGCCTGTCCGGAGGTGGTGGGTGTCCCGTTCACCGTCATCGTGGAACTAGAATTTTGCAGAGTCGGCGTCACCGTGACGGTAGTTACACTGGTCGCCACACTCACAGAGTAGTCTTCCGCACCGGAATTGAAGGTGGGAGATAAGGGACCGGGCGACACCGTCAATGCTGATAGGTTGTTGGTCCCTGCAAGGGCGGCGCGCACCACGTTCACCGAATAGGTTTTGGAGGGGCCGTTCTGAGGGTTCACGATGATATTGATAAAGGTGTTTGCTCCCGGTCCGTTCAACGTGATGGTTTGAGCCTGACCTGAGTTCGTGACTTGGCCATTCACGGTCATGCTTGCTGCGTTATCTTGTACGCTCGGGGTGACCGTGACACTGGTCACGCTGGTTGCCACATTGACCGTATAGCCGACCGTGCCGGCGCTGAAGGCCGGGGACAAAGCACCCGGTGAAATAGCCAGACCCTGCAAGTTGTTGTTGGCGGATATTCCGCGACCTACGGCCACCACGTAGGCCTTGTCATTGCCATTTTGAGCCGTCACGATAATCGTGATGCTCGTGCTTTGGCCTGGGCCATTGAGGGTTATGGCACGGGCTTGACCGGAGAACGCGGCTTGTCCATTTACCGTGAAGGTTGCAGCAGGATCCGACAGCGTGGGTGTGACATTGATGCTTGCGACGCTGTTGGCCACACTGACGGAATAACTTTGTACGTTCGCATCAAATGCGGGGGCCAGGGTTCCGGAGGAGACCGACAGACTCTGTAATGAGTTGTCTCCGACCAATCCCGCTCTGATCAGCCGAATGGTGTACGTTCTTGAATTGTTCGTTGATTCAGAAACCACAATATTGACGACCGTCGTCGAACCTGCCGGATCCAGTGTAATGGTACGGCTTGTCGTCGCCTGACCGTCGATGGTCACGGTGTCGCCTGACACTGCCGCTTGGGCGGTGACGATCACACTTGCAATGTTGCTGGTCAGATCGACACGGTATGAGGTTGTTCCGCCGCTGAACCCCGGTTGAAGGGTGCCGGGACTGACTGTCAGTCTGGAGAGCTCGACTTCCGGGTTCAGTGTTCCTGTATCGCTACAGCCATACGTGCTCAACCCGAGAGCAACAAGAAGAGCGGCGGCTAGATACCGACTCGCAGCGGAGTTAAGAGGATGCTTCATTCGAACCATGTGCTGGACGACATCATGAAGGTGATAATTATTCAATCCTGGACAAGTCCATCTATGAATAGGGCTAGATTCGCAAGGAAGTAGGGATACCCCTAGGCCGTATCGATCCGGTATGCACCTGAGCGCTATAATGGGGCGAGCAGCTTCATACCGTGATGTGGCGGCAGCCGTTGAAGACATCACGAGGTAACGAGCGCTGGTGCCGTACTCTGCAATCGTTCATTGCCCAAGAATCCAATACAATGTGCAGTGAGTAATCATCAAAGTATTTGCGCCGCGTTCCTCTTGCTGTTGCATCGATTCCGTTCAATAGTGGTGATTGAATCGGAGGACCGATGATAGAAACCGCCAAATACTGCCAACCATGCATCGACACGCTATTTCCAGACACAGTGAAGACGGAGGAAGAGAAACAGTTCCTCGATGCCCATCTCTTCGCCCCTCGACCGGCCTCTGATTATGGTCCCACCAACGAGGAAGGGATGTGCCACAAATGTGGACAGCGCGCTCTCGTGACGTATTATCGACTGCCTGGATGAGGCAGGGCAGCGTTGTGAAGACTCGCCATGAACGTTCGATGTGGAAGAACCCTATCCTTCCTGCCAGGACAACCACCCTCAGGCCTTTCAAGCCGGACGTTCGGCAGAAGCTTTCGGCTCACAGAGTTATGAAGAGATTGCGCAAGCCGTTCAGCTTCCTCGATCTGGTCCTGGAAGGGCCATATTTACAACTATACGATCGATCTTTTGGGCGAGGTCAAAGTCGCGCTCGCTGATACCGCCCACCTCGTGCGTCGACAGGTGCAACTTCACGGTGTCATAGACGTTCGACCACTCCGGATGATGGGCCATCGCCTCGGCTGCTTGAGCGACCTTGGTCATGAAGGCGAACGCCGTGACAAAATCATTGAATTTATACTCTCTGTAGAGCGTTCCGTGATCCAAGGCCCAATCGTTCAGGTTGTTTAGCCGATCCTTGATCTCAGGATCTGACAATTTCCGTACCGCTGTCATAGCAACCTCCCATGAAATTCCAAGTGCCTGTGCGGCCTCCACATCACGAGCGTCTCAGGATCATTGTGGGCAATGCTGGCTGGATGGACGCCTAGCCGCAACCCCGGATGCCTTTGCGTGGGCATGGGCTTTTGTGAAGTATATGACGGCCTCAACGATGGCGCATATCCCTGCTCGCAACCAACTGTTCAAGCAATTGCAGTTCTCCCAAAGGTAAGAATGGTATTTCGGATGGCACTTGTCCCGATGTGCGCAGCTCCTCGATTCGCCTCGGCGCAACGCTTACATGAGTGCCTGCATCGTCAGCGGCGCATTGTCTTCTGTCCGATTGTTGACGTCAAAAAGAAAGCTCCGTCCTCGTTCAAGAACGGAGCTTGTCGAACAGCGCAATCTTTCCATCATGTCTTCGATAACGTTTCCGTCATCGGTTCACAACGTGTCCACTGCTCTGTTCTAGGATGATGGTATCGTTTATCTGTCTCGGCCGGTACTGGGAGAGCCCCTTGATTCCTTTCGTCATACCGCGCGCGATCCCAATCAGTCCGAATACACACTCAGTTCGCCCGCTGCAAGGTCGTTGTATGGCCTTGCTCCGTCACGTATGCTTTAATTTGATCACCCGGCAGCACTTTGTCGAGCTTCGTACTCTTGTCGACATGAATCTTGCGGTCTATGCCATTCTCATCTCTTATGTAGTAGTTTTCTCCCACAATACTCATTAGAACCCCCGTGATCGAATCTTTGGTCAGTCGCTCTTTGATGGTGGGACTGGCTTCTTTCTCCGCCATAGGATCCGCTGCGTAGGTACCGCCGATTCCAAAGCCCAATAGTCCAACCACAAGCATCGATAGGAGTATGGTTTTCATAGAACCTCCGTCTGTTATTCTTCAGGCGAGTGCCGTAATGAAACCTGAGCGCGCGTTCTTATTCGCTCAGCTCACATTCCCTCGCCAGGCACCGGTTGCTTGTCCACGCGACTCGATGAACTCCTTGAATCGCTTTAAGTCCCTTTCCACTCGCTGAGACACCACCCCCACGGCATCATCCGTTCTCTCGACCACTCCGTGGGGCTCATGCTCGATGCGCAGGTTGATCTTCGACTTCCCCTCTGTGACAGGAGAAAAGATGACGATCCCTTCGTTCTTCGCCCCGTGTTGACTCCGCCATGCGATCCGTTGATCGGGAACTTGTTCGGTGATTTCCGCATCCCATACTTCCTGCTTTCCGCCAATACTGGCTTTCCAATGCAGATGCTTATCGTCGATCTGCCGGACTTGCTCGACCCCCTCCATGAATCGAGGGAATTCTTCAAATTGGGTCCATTGATTGTAGGCAGTCCGGACCGAAACATTCAGATCAATAGCTTTCTCTATGACAGACATCGTGATCGCCCTCCTGGCTCGATGGTTATTGGGTCAAATTACCGCTTGCTGCTCGGGTGATCCCCTTCATAACCGGGTGCGCCGCCGGGCGGAAGTGTCCTGGTCCCGCTTGGACCGGCACCTCCAACTTCGGACTCACCCATCGGACCCACAGCGGCTGGGCGGTCGGTGCCGCCCCCATCGGGAGCCACGCCTTGCGGCTTCGGTTGACCCCGAACCTTATTAATCTCCTCCATATAAGTGGACGTGTCCGGAGACTTGTCTGTAGCCTGCGTCGCGTTGGTCGAGGGTTGCAGTTCCTCTTTCGTCGCATTCAAGGTCAGCTGTCCTCCGCTTTGCTTGAATTGGCTCCATTGAAGCGGCAGTTGGTGTTTAGTGCCTTCGACCTCGAGGACCGCATATTCCACCTTTCCGGTCTTGGTATCCTTCAACAGCTTTTCGATCGTTCCCAGCGTCTCTCCTTTTGTGTTTTTGACGACCTGATCGAGCGCGCCGCCCTTCTCATCGACTAAGGCACCGCGTCGGACGGGCACCACGTCGTACTCCTCAACAGTGCCTGGTTGTCCACCCGTCATGTCCGTGGCTTGCTTTTCCACGGACGATTTCGGCGGCTTTGGTTTTAAATCCCCTTCCGCAAAGACCCAATGCGGCACGATCACCATCACAGTCACCGCCGTCATATAGTGCAGCAGATTATGTATCTTCATCCCTCACTCCTTCCTGTTGTGACACCTGTGTCGGTCGAGCAAATACAGACCCACTTCACGTAGCGTCTATTCTGCTAGCGCGGCTCAAGCCTTTCCTGCCGTACTGGTCGCCGCTTACCAGGACCGCCTGAGCGAATCCGGTTGGTGTTGATCAACGTTCGCCTCTCTGACCTTGCTGGTTATACCGTAGCCTAGCCTCAAGGATTTCAATACTGGGGAAAGACATGGGAAAGCGGCAAGACGAGATAATGTGCGGCGACTCAGGCCTCGGGAAACGTCTAGTCTGTGTTGTGAACTTCGGAGTTGGTCCTCTTATCTAAACGCTCACCGTTGCACATGCATTCAGACAGTGCGGCCGAGAAAAGCCGGCGTCGCACTGTCAGCAACCTGCAGACGCAGCCGTCGTGGATAATTGAAGCCGGACACAAGGTGCGTCCAGAGAGGGGCCACGTACTCGGGTGAGTCCTAGCGCCTCTATCCTCTTTAGAAAGTTCCGATTCCACTCAGGACGCTCATCATGTCCATTGGTCTCACGATTGTGACCATTCAAATTATAGGCGCCTATCACGTGACCGCGAGGATCACCGGCAACGCGTCCGAGACTACACTGGGCCAGCCGAAGGGTTCTGAAACTGGGCGACCTTACGGATGAGGAAGCGGAGGCCCTCGGAACATGTCCAAGCGGCTTGCCGTCCTGTTCGGTAAAAACCAGGACGATCCAGGTGACTAGCCTATTGTGGTGTAACGCCGACTACCACAGGGCGGGTAGATCTTGGGAGTGTTCCTAGCCTAGAATACGACACGTTGAGATTATCCTCGGCGTATCCAAGGATGCTTGGTGGTTTGTATCCTAAGGGAAGAGGCCATAGCGAAGAGCACCCGAGAAGTACATCCGAGACATACTGTTTGTTCCACATAGCGCGAGAATTATTCGATAGGCATGAGGAAACCAGCGTAGACCGGCCGGTTAACATATCCCAAGCAGGTCTAACGCGCTAAGCCCCGTTGTGAGCCGCTCGATGGCCGAACGATCCTTCCCACTCTGGGTTCATCAACTCTTTCTCGGCGAGACACCGGAGAATGCAGAGATATCCACATATCACGTAGGAGGGTACCCCCATGCCTGCCAGTGGTATTCGTGGCATTCATGATATTCCCTTGGGATCACATCTCTGTCTGTTCTATCGGCGGCCCACAGAATTTCTGCGAGTTACTGCTTCCTTTCTGAAGGCCGGTTTGGCGGAACGCGAGTTGTGTGTCTGGGTGCTTCCGCCCCCGTTGACCATTCTGGTGGCCCTTGATGAACTGTCCAATCACGGCCTTCACGGTCCAGCGCTGCAAGCCGAGAAGCAGCTGCACATCTCGTCTGCGGAAGACTGGTATGGTGACGGGGCCTTCGATGTGGACGATTCCCTGGATCGGCTGACCGCCTTACCGGCCATGGCTCGCCAGCTCGGCTATACGGGGGTTCGTGCCGTGGGCGGACCGGGGCAGTTTCTGTCTGAAGAGCGTCGCCAGGCCTTTATGCGCTACGAGCGCCATGCGACTGCAGTCATCGCCGAACATCCATTCATCGGATTATGTTGTTACGCCTCAATCCGGTGTTTAGCGACAGATATGTTCGATATCATGTGCGCCCATCCCCGGGCCTTGCTTCGCACGCACGGAGGATGGGCCAGCATCTGAGCGGAAGCGTGAATTTGTATTCTACCCATAAGAGCACTGACCAATCTGTGGCAGAACTATCTGCTTGTTCGGCTGTGATCAGGTTTCAGACTCTCAAGGAACGCTTCCGATCCTGATGTGCGATACAGCGGCATCCCGTTCTTACCACTACCGATTGCCATCACAAACTCTCCGATTCGAATTGAAGAGTAACCCCTCGACTTTAGCTCTGATATCGGAGATACGCACGGGCTTATCAAAATAGGCGCTTGCCCCGGACTGCATGACATGGTCTCTCACTTGAGCTCCGCCGAAAGCCGTCATGACAAGAATGGGACACTGCGGAGCGAGTCTGTGCAATCGTGAAATATAATCCGTTGCTCCTGCGGGCAGGTGGAGGTCCGTCAAGATAATATCGGGAGGCGCTTCCAGCACGGCACGGAGGGCCTCCTCGCCATCCTGGGCTTCGCGAATCCGATAACCTGCGCTCCAGAATTCATCATGGAGCAGATGGCGCATGTCTCGATCGCACTCAACGATCAACACAGTCGTTGTGTTAGCCATAATCGTCGCTTCCCGTGAACGAAACCCAGTCGCTGCAAGCATGCCTTACGTTCGCAATTCACATGAGTGAACTTCAGCAAGAGGAGTGCCACTGCAATTCGAGTGTGTTTCACAGGGAAATGGCGGACGAATCGTTGAAGCCGATCCTCGTGGGGGCCTTTTGCAACAGAAGTCCAGATGGGCCTGTAGCAGTAGTACCAGGAATTAGCGCGACGGAGATCAAAACTTATGACTATAGGAGTGCGCTGTGACAACCTACCAAAACTTTAGATGCCTATGGCTTGGTTGATCGCTATATTGATTCAACGCGTGCAAAAGGGACAACCGCCTTCCTTCATTTGCCCCTGACGTGTGATTAAGAGCCGGAAGCCGCGGGTCCCCCGTTCGATCCAGGTCACCGTTGGATCACGGAATCGATGAGCTTTTTTGCTTTGTGCAGGGCCGCGCCTTCTGATTCTTGGCGAGTCGCGAAGGCCCCATCAGGGTAGTTCGTGATATAGGCCGATTGTATTGGCGAGAATCGAATGAATACATAATGGCAGCGCCATGTTCCATCCTCGCCCTGCTGAGGAACCAACGAGATCATGCGCCCCTTATACTCATGCGTGGTTGGAGGGTCGAGACGTTCACCATTCATAGCCCCTCTTCATCTTCCGCCCTCTAGATGGTGGACTCCTGGCCGCCGTCCCTAATCATGCTCTCGCATGTAGTCCATGATGGGTTCAATAAGCTCCCTGATAGCGAGGAGATTTTCACGGGTACTACGGCAAATAGAGGCCCATTCTAACTCGGATTGCAGTCAGCCGAAGCATGCTCGGTTCGGCGATCCGTTCCTCTATTCGCTCGAATCCACAGGGCATGATTCTGAGTATCGACATTGGCTGAAATGCGGTCTCCTTGATTAATGGGAGACTTCTCCGTTGCTTCATCGGTCTGCACGCTCACTTCCTTTCCGCTCTCGTCTTTTAGTACATACGTTGGGCCTTCCACACGTACCACCTCGCCGGAAATCAGATGGCTTCCCCGCATGGCACTTTGTTCGGCTCGCATTGCATTTTGCCCAGATGGTATGTCACATGGGCCACTGATAATCTTGTCTCCTCCCGATGCCATGCAACCGATCTGTAGGATAGTGGCGAGTCCCAGGAACAATACACTTCCTGCTCGAATATCTCTTGGAATGGACATCATACCGCCTCCTCGTTGTCTGGACCTTCATACGTAAGTGTACAGGTCTGGACGCGTCTGCATGACCTGGGCACCTTCCTAGTCTTGGCATACATGACATCCGGCAATCTCCCGCCGATTGCGGCACGAATCGGTACACCCCTTCACGTGGTTTAACGTGGAAACTCATGTGTCGTGTGCGATTCGGAAAGAAGAGGGAAGTGGACCGCTACAGTCCTTCCCAAACCTGACAACTGCCATGGTGCTGACTTGGAAACGGTCCGAATACGGAGAGGTGGCGCGATGAAACGGCTATGAATTCGCGTGATTCGCGTCGGTAGGCTGGAAAGATGGTCGTGAGATTGACGCCCCCATTCGAGGTGGTTTCAAGAAAAGAAAGAGATCCATTGGTTAGAAGAAGCCCAACGTCTGATGACCCTAAATTTCCTAACAATCGAGCATGGCGGTTCTGAATATCAATGCTATCGAAATGAAGGAGAAAATCTTTTTCGGGTTCAGTCTTGATCGTCACATTGCCGTCCTCCCAATAGGTTTGGGACACAATGGAAAATTTACACTTCAATGAATGCGTTTGCAGTAATTTGTGGAAAAGATCATCCTCAGACGCCCAGCCAAGCGTCGCGCATAGCGGGACAACTAGAATAGCGCTGCAGGACATTCGCTTTAGGATATCTCGCGTCATGACATTTCTCCTCCCCTCTGCAGGGGGATGGTTCTACTCGGGTGGATGCCGCTGGAGAAAAGCGACTTACGGAATACAAACTCACAGGGAATGTTCGTATTTTCATCTCCCCAACACATTCTTTCCTTTGTTCACTTTATAGCACTGTACGACAAAGCGGAAGTAGGGCCTAAGGAAGACTTCCCAACTGCGAAACCGCTGCGCGACAGGAGATGTCGGAACGTTACTTCATTGTACGAAACGGTCATTGAGTTTCTCGCACCTTCCTTGCTCAAAGTGAGCAGCCTGTCTAGCCCATTCTCGTGAATACCTCCACTCCTCCCGTCATGTCGAAAAGGGCACTTGGCTCTTCTCTCTATCCTTGCTGGGGCTATTCCCAGGTTCGCACCGGAGATCATCGACCTAGAATGACAGCATTGCTCTCCCCGCTCAGGGAGGAGGTGGCCATGGCGCTTGGACCGATCGAGGATCTACTAACGTACCGACTGCGTCAAACCCATACCCGTTCCATGGGGACCGGGGCATCCCCCGATGATTCCCGCAATAGGCCAATCAGGTGGGTCATGTTTTGGTTGCTGTGTCTGAATGTCATGCTCTTTCTCTGACAATATTAAAAAACCTCAACCGACCGAGGCGACGATGACCACACACACCCATGATCGTGTTCGCGCACACACGGCACCGGAAGTTAACCGACGGTTGGATCATGAGGCACAAAGACGCGTTGAGACGTATGCCGACAGCAGTGCGAAGGAGCTGACTCGCCGAATTGCAGAGCTTGACCGGGAATGGGATATCGAACGCGTGCTCGAGTTGAACGCATCGGTCCTCGCCTTTTCCGGCCTCTGTTTAGGCATCATCCGTAGTCGAAAATGGCTCATCCTCCCCGGCCTCGTGTTGCCGTTTCTCTTTCAGCACGCCGTGGAGGGGTGGTGTCCGCCCCTTCCCCTTCTGCGCCGCCTTGGAGTGCGCAGCCGAAAGGAAATCGATCGCGAAAAATATACCTTGAAGGCGCTCCGTGGCGACTTTTCAGAATGTGAGGTCTAGTCGATTCCAACCGATGGAGACCTCTTTCCGCGCTAAGGCCTAATAATCCCTCCAGCGTGTTCGGAGACTTTCTCTCCCGGCAGGTTTCAGCCCTCCCAGTGCTAGCCCTTTTCGATGTTTTCGTTCTGCAGGAGTCGAAGCACTCACTTGGACCGTTTCTTGATCATCCTATTGCGAGCGACCGGGGCTTAAACGAGTTGCATCGTGAGTGCCTCGGAGGAAGATCGCCCAGGTCCATCCTTTCTATTTTTCTCTCCCCAACACCCTGGCTTCTGATTCGGTTGTAGCGTACAGTGAGAGACTCCATTCTCTTGGAAATGAGCATGCATCCCGTGCTCCGACAAGCCTATGAGAAAGAACTGACGGAAGCGGTCGCTCAGTACAATGCTGGTGACCTCCAGCTTGCATTTTTCCAACTTGAGCGCGCACATATCTTGGGACAATCCTTTCCTGTTGAACACGCAAAGGCCCACTGGTGGATGCTCAAGGTCGGATGGAGACGCCGGGATTTCGTTGAGATCACTGGTCAGATCCCACGAATTCTGGGAGCACTGCTTTTCTCACGAATTTGGGTACCGATAGGCAATCCTGGCGGAGCCCGAGTACCTCCGTTTCAGCCCATGCCCGTTCCTGAAGAGTTTCGATCCATATTGAAGCAGTATGGCCGAGACTCTGAGACATGACGTGCGCTGGGGAACCGCGCAACGGACATCTCGAAAGTCAGCCTGCGCTGTCCATCGTCCGCCCGCATTGCGCACATTACTCTTCCCTCAACCCCTCTATGACCGGTTGCCGCGCCGCCCACCGAGCCGGGAAGTAGCCCGCCACCAACGTGGCAATCGCTGCGAGAGTCACCGCCTGAACCAAAGCGCCGATCGGGACGATCATCTGAATCGTCCATCCGAAGGATTGCTTGTTGATGACCTTTATGAGTAACAGGGAAAGGAGCCCGCCTCCAATGAGACCTAAGGTAATTCCTACTGCACCGAGATAGGCCGCCTCCCAAAGCACGAGCTGTCGAATTTGCTCTGAGCTGCCGCCGATGGCCCGTAGGGTCGCAAACTCCCGGCGCCGTTCGAGGATGGACGTGATCAGCGTATTGACGATCCCCAACATGGCGATCACGACGGCGATCGCTTCCAGCACATAGGTCAGCAAGAACGTGCGGTCGAAGATTTCGAGAATTTCTTTGCGGAGCTCGGCGTTGCTGATCACCAACGGTGGGAGCCTTCCGGCGGCTTTGTCGCTCAATCGTTCCGTAATTCGTTCCCTCACAGGATCGATGCTCGATCCGGCGCTCAGGTAGACCGGGAATACCGTGATCAATTCATCGTGCCATAAGGACTGATAGAGCGCTCGATCCATGAGGAGCTTGCCGCCGTCGGTCGAATAATCATAAAACACCGCCACGATAGGAAATCGTCTGGCGCCGCTCGGCGTCATGATCTCAAGTGTCGATCCCTCCTGCACGCCCAATCGGTCGGCCAATACCTCGGAAACGAGGAGACCGCCGGTATCGGCAGCCCGATTGAGTTGTTCGGAGGAATCGCCATTCCGTACTAGATACCGGCTCCATTGGGCATGCAACCGCAAATCCCGTGATACGATGGCCACACGGTGGCCGTTGACCTCCACCCGCACATCACGGTAGCTATCCACCGCCGCCACGCCGGGGGTCGCGGACAACACGTCCAACCACGAGGGTGGGAGACTCCGCCCCACGCTCCCGATCTCCGTGCCGCGCAACCACATCGACGGCGCCACGACCAGATCAGCCAGGACTGTATCGGTCACCCATACCTCCACCGTATGTCGAAAACTTCGCACCATGACCAGCACCCCGATCATGATGGCGAGTCCCACCATTAAGGCGGAAACCGTGACTCCGTTGCGGCCAGGATTGCGCGATGCATGCTCCACCGCAATCCCCCTCATGACTCCCCGCGCGCCGAACTCACGCCCCACGTATCGGCGGCGGCGCCATCCGGTCACACAGATCGGCGCCAAACAGGCCAGCCCTGCCAGCAAACACAATGTGGCCGCATATCCCAACAGAGGAACCCCGCGAATGGGTCCCGGCCAACTCAACAGTCCTGCGAGAGCGAGCAAACTCAGTCCGAAGATGCCAAGGGTTCCCACCCTCAACTGTTGACTGGCTTCGTAATCACCGGGAGCTAAGGCGCGCACCGTTGCAGTGCGGCTGGCATCCAAACTAGGACCGATGGCACCGATCATGGAGACCACACAGCCGATGATGATCCCCTCGAGCACGATATTCCAAAATTGTGCCGTCCAGAGCAGGCCGCTCTCGCCGGCGCCCACGGGTACGTAAAGATCCGAGATGGTTCGGCTGAGCAGCGCAATGAGCTCTTGAGCCAATACCATCCCCGCCACGCTTCCGACGGTTCCTCCTAAGAATCCGAAGAAGCCGGCTTCCATCAAGAACAGAGCCGCCACTCGTGACTGAGTCATCCCGATGGCCCGATAGATTCCGATCTCGCGTCTCCTCTGCGCAACGGCAAACGCCATCGTGTTGTAAATCAGAAACATTCCGACCAAGAGCCCGACCCAGCTCAGGACCGTCAAATTGAGGCGGAACGCACGCACCATTTGCTCGACTTGCTTCGTCCGATTTGCGGGCCGTTCGACGGTGAGGTGCGGAGGGAGAACGGTTCGTATCCTTTCGGCTACTTCCTCGACGGACATGTTCGTGTCGGTCACGAGATCGATTCGATCCACCTTTCCGACCATGCCGAACGTAACTTGCGCCGCGGCGATATCCATGACGGCCATGCGTTCCCATGACGAGTTCCGGTCTGATTCGCTTCGAAGAATTCCGGCCACCCGACACGTGAGACGCCCAGGCCCGATGAGAAAGTCGACGTGGTCATCGATCGACAGATTCCACTCAGTCGCCAGTTTCGCTCCCAACAACACGGCCTGCGGATGGATCATGTCCATCAACCGGCTTTCCGTCGTCGGCTGGCTTATTCGAAACCCGCGTGAATTGAGTTCGGCCAGTAGATCGAGTCCCAACACCTGTGTCGCGTTGTCCGGCCGGTCTCCACTCACCCGAACCGCCGTTTGTAGAATCACCGGAGATGCAGAGGTCACACCTGTGACCCTTCGTATACGAGTGATGACCTGTTCATCCAATCCGGTCTCTTCTCCTGACACTTCCAAAGTGGTCGGACCCGCCACTGTCAGCACCGCCTGTTCGAATGAACGCAGCACATCGACATTGGCGGTCCGTACCGCCACGGAAGCTGACACCCCAAGCGCCACCCCGACGATCGTCAGCAGCGTACGTAACGGCCACTGCTTCAGATGTGAAAGCAGTAAAAGCGCAACAACCTTAGCGAACGTGGACATTGATTTAGAGGAGAACCACGGTACGCAGAAATGGCCTCATTTGATGCCTTGCGAGGAATTGCAGGTCACTACGGCGTTTGCATATATCGGCAGTTTTATTTACACGATTTCTCTCGTTTGCTAGACTGCCGACTAACGTCGATAAGGAGTACCGATGGCAAAAAAGCAGGATACCGCGACACTGCAGTTCCAACCGGCCGATCGCCGCTTCAAATCCGCGCTCCACATCACTCCCCGCCAGCGCGAGATCCTACGCTTGGTCGCGCTCGGCCATACCAACCGGGAAATTGCCACTTCGCTGGACATCAGTGTGCGGACGGTTGAAGTTCATCGCTTCAATCTGATGCGCCGACTCAATGTTCGGAACGTCGCCCAGCTCCTGCGTCAGGCACTGCAGCAGAACCTATTGCCGCGCAATTTCGGCGCCAAGTAAGCTTACAATTCTTTGAGCCGGCCTCGGCACTCCTGAATCGATTGATATCCCTTCTTCATCAACACTGCGGTCAGTTCCGCTTCGAGTCGGGCAAAGACATCCAGCCCTTCTTCCACCAGCACCGTGCCGATTTGAACGGCTGACGCGCCGCACAAGAAGTGTTCGAAGGCATCAACGCCCTCGACGATCCCGCCGGTGCCTATGATCGGCATCTTCCCTTCAAACAATTTATAGAAGGCCCGGACGTTGGCCAGCGCAACCGGTTTGATCAGTCGCCCTCCTAACCCTCCGAATCCACCCTTCGGCTTGATCACGACGGTTTCACGTTCCGGATCGACCACCACACCGTTGCCGACCGAATTGATCATGTTGAGAAAGTCTACTCCACACCGCCCAAGCACCGCACCCATGACCTCATGATGCGCCGGATCAAAGTAAGGCGGCAGCTTGACTCCCATCGGCACCGTAATCTTTCGGCGAACTTTCTTCAGGAGCCGCTCAGACGCTTCCGGGTCGTAGCCTATTTGCGGTTTGCCGGGAATATTCGGACAAGAGAGATTGACCTCGATGAGATCCGGCTTGGCTGCGTCGATGACCTCTGCGATCGTGGGGAAATCGTCTTCGCCAAGTCCGGCCACGCTGGCCATGACGGGTTTTCCGAAACTTTTGAGATGAGGAATCAATTCGGCATAGGCTTGATAGCCGAGATTGGGGAGCCCCATCGAATTGATCGATCCTCCCGGAAACCCGTAATACCGTGGCTCAGGGTTCCCTTGGCGCGGTTCAATCGTCATCGACTTGGTGACGATGGCTCCTGTACCGGATTTGGCTAACGCCACAAGCTCATCTCGCGTGACGCACAACGCGCCTGCTGCGTTCATGAAACAGCTCGGGAAGGTGACACCGGCTATGGTCGTAGAAAGATTCATCACGGAGCGACCAGTTCAGTGGTGCGTTCGGTACGCGAGACCAGCCGTCCATCCCGCATGCTCCACGTATAGTCGGCGGATTGCGCCGCCTGCGAGCTGTGGGTCACCAGCAGAACCGTCTGTCCGCCGGATTCCGCCAATTCCCGAATAAGTGTCATAATGTCCGCTCCCTGATGAGAATCGATATTTCCCGTCGGCTCATCGGCCAGCAAGAGACGCGGTCGATGCGCCAGCGCTCGCGCGATCGCAATTCGTTGTTGTTCTCCACCGGATAGCTCGGCGGGTCGATGCCGGCGACGGTGACTCATTCCAACCTTGTTCAACATTTCGTCCACCCGTTTTTCGATGTCCCCTCCCTGTTCACCTCGCAGCATCAAGGGCAGCGCTACATTCTCTTCAGCCGTCAAGCCGTGAACCAAATGGAAGGCTTGAAAGATAATCCCGATGGTTTCACGTCTGATCTTGGTCCAGTCGTAGCTGGTCAGGTGTGTGGTGGATCGTCCATCGAGCACGATCTCCCCGGAAGTCGGCATGTCCAGACCCGCAACAAGGTTCAAGAGGGTGCTTTTCCCGCATCCGCTGGGCCCTACGAATGCACAGAACTCACCGGACCGAATCTCCAAATTTACGCCCTGCAGGGCCGTGACTACAGCCTCCCCGCGCGAATAGGTTTTCGAAAGTTGCCGCAATGTCACCATATCGACGCCGATTTCTCCAAAGACAGACCGTGCTCCTCGAGAAATTCTTATTCCTATAGCACAACGAATCAGAGGGCCACAACCTTGACACAGGTGGGTATTTTACCCTAACTATATGTTAGGCAATGATGACAGTCAGCCGATGGCCAGACGAATGTCAGAATTGGTCATAAGTCTCATGCGCCGTGCACTACGGCTTTTCCTACCGATTCATTGCTCGAGCTGCGGTCGCCTGCTGGGAGATGATCCGGTCCCTCACTTTTGTGGGAACTGCTGGAACACGATCTCCCTCATGCCTGCCGGTCGGTGCTCTCGTTGCGACCGTCCCTTTCCTTCTGCGATTGCCACGACCTACAGTCCGAACCATGTATGTCAATCGTGTGCCGAGCGTCCGCCTTCCTATACAAGGGCCTGGGCTCTATACCCCTACAGACCTCCGCTCCAGGATGCGCTCTGCCTCTTTAAGTACCAGGGCAAGGTCTCACTGGCGTCTCCGCTATCCGCACTCATGACCGACCGGCTTCCCCAGCTTGATTTCGTGGATGTGATCATGCCCGTGCCCTTGCATCGTGACCGACTCCGGCAGCGGGAATTCAATCAGTCCCTGCTGCTCGCCGACCAGATAGGGCGCTATCTGAACATTCCTGTCTCGTACACGAATCTGATCCGAAGCGCTCACGCTCCAGCCCAAACCACATTGTCTCGGAAGAGCCGACTGAAAAACCTTCGTCGAGCCTTTTCGGTACGACACCCCGGTGCAATCGTCAATCGACGCGTTCTGCTCATCGACGACGTTTTCACGACCGGTACGACGGTGAACGAATGTGCGAAGACATTACGCAGAGCAGGATCTGGTGACGTATTCGTTCTGACCTTGGGGCGAACCGTGGATTCGAATCTCGTCCCTGACCGTATCCTCTCTCGCCATCCCTATCCCTTCTGAGCGATTCGGAGGTCCAACTCATGCCCATTTACGAGTACTCGTGCCGCACCTGGCTGGGAGCAATTGACCATACCGACGGCCTTTGACATGCAATGTCATACATTTTCACTTGACATTCCCACCCCGATATCTAGAATACCCACATACTGGAGGCAGTATGCACATTCTCAGCCTTGGTGGCAGGTGGAGTGATGAGCATGACTCCAAAGAGCGAACTGATGACGGCGACAGAAACATGCCGTTACCTCAAAATCACACAACGTACGCTCTATCGCTATCTACGGAGTCGGCAGATTCCCGCCTTCAAGCTCGGAAAAGAATGGCGATTTGTGCGTTCGGATTTGGAGCAGTGGATTCGCGACCGAACCCGAACCGCCGTGAACTCCTAAACTAGGATATCGACATGTTTGCTGGCGAGTACCTGTGTAAGGTTGATGAGAAAGGGCGTTTCATCGTCCCCTCACCGATCCGTGAACAAATTGAAGCCGAAGGCCAGGCCGTGATGTTTCTCAGAGGGCCGGAGCAGTCATTGTTGATCTATTCAACGAAAGAATGGGAGAAAGTTCTCGAACGCACAAGAACTTCTCTCGATGAAGACCAAAGTCGTTTATTTATGCACTTTGTCGTTTCCGAAGCGGGCTCATCGGACATCGACAAGACAGGGCGGATCTTGATTCCGGGTCGCTTACGAAAGCTTGTACCGGTCGATGAAGACCAGGAGATTATACTCGTCGGCTTGTATCATAAAATGGAAATTTGGAATCCAAGCGAGTGGCGTCGGTATATTGCTCGCACTGAAGACCGTTATGATCAGAACGTGGCAAAGATCCTGAACCTGCTCTAGTTCAGCTCCATGCCTCCCAACCGACATCGTCGCAATTCCTATTCATCAAGGTTGCCTCTTCGCACGGTTTCCCATCGCACGGAGGGAAGGTTTCCGTCCTCAGCGAAAACACCTCCGCTTCTCAAAGATGCGGCCGTGTCGACGAAATCTAACCCGTCGAACTTGAACACGGTCCGGGAACCATCGCATCCGCGTATCGCCAGATCGGACGGACTCATGATCACGCTGCCTGTCCCACCCAGCATTAATCATCAATATGCGACAGTGAACGGGCGCCGATTGTTATCCTCTGCCGGACGCGCATATAAAACGCAGGTGCGCCAACAAGTGTGGATCGCGTTTGCGCAATGCCCGTCCAGACTTTCCTTCCAGACCCGGCTTCAATCCGAACCGCTGGCGCTTTCAATCCGGTTCTTTTTTGCATCCTCACTACGTCGCGACCTCGACAGCGGTCTCAAGATCGCCCAAGATGCCGTCTGCGAAGGCCTCGGCGTAAACGACAATCGCATCGTCGAAACCCATCTCTACAAACATGTCGACAAAGCCGATCCTCGAATCGAAGTTTCTCTTTCTTTCATTGATCCGGACACTCAGCCTGACCGCCTGCCGTAAGGTTCTCTCCTCTACAGTTGTCTCCAATTCCGACCGATACTGAAGGGCGTTCTTTTCGAAACCGTTTCAGGCACCGCCCGTATCCCGATGGCAAAGATACAAGTTTCCATTTTCGAGCTTCGAATCGGCATGTACGTTGCCGGCCTAGACCTCCCGTGGTTTCGCTCGCCCTTCCTCCGCCATTCATTTCTGGTCGAGGATACTTCGCAGATCGTAAAACTGATGCGCGCAGGGGTAAAGACGGTCGATGTCGATCCCGACCGAGGAGTGGCTTCCCCGCCGCCGTCATCATCGAATACACCCCCATCTGCGTCCGAGATCACCGATTCCACCATTCTCAAACGAACCAAGGCCCTCGCCCAGCTGAACGAGGAATATGCTCAGGCGAAGAAGGCCAAACAACAGTTGGATCAAGCTGTACAATCCGTTTTTGCGACCATCGCCAAGACAGGGACGGTCAATGCTCGGCAAGCGGCCGAAGCGGTCCAAGAAATCACGATCGTCATGAGAACGCTCACCGATTCCTCCATTTTCATGGCATTGAGTCAAAACCGGAGCGGTGACTCCACGCTCAGTCGACATGCGCTGGCTACCTGCACTTTGTCGCTGGTCATAGGCCAGACATTTCAGTTCAACCCTCTGGAATTGCAGGAGCTTGCTATCGCCGCTCTGCTCCATGACATTGGACTCCTACAGGTTCGACCGGCCATTGTCCGTCGTGTTCACAGCGCTTCCAATCTGTGCCAAGCCGACCGACAGGAGTTTGAGACGCATCCCCGTCTCGCAGTTCTCACATTACAGCGACAAGGCGGAGTTGAACCCGCCGTCTTGGATCTCATCGCCAACCACCATGCTGATGTCACCGACGGCCGCGACCGGAGCGAGACGCCGCGACAGCTTTCAACGGACCGTACGCGTATCCTGATGATCGCGGATCAATACGATGAACTGATCACCGGATTCGGCGGGACTTCGCCCCTCACTCCCCATCAGGCGTTTCAACGCTTGTACCAAGCAGCGCAGCAGGGCCGGCTCGATCATCGAATTCTATCGTCATTTATCGCGAGAGTCGGCATATACCCAGTTCATAGTTGCGTACGACTGAATACACAGGAGTTAGCGGTGGTCACAGAACTTAATTCAGAGAAGCTCCACCTACCGATCATCACAATTACGCATCAGTCGAGAGAGTTTCAATACCCGACGCCGTTTGTCGTCGATCTCTCATGTCAAACGGACGAATCTCAGCCGCGTGTCATCGAAACAATTGTCACAATGGATACGTGAAGAAAGAACGCTCGTTGCGGATCGCCGCCACCTTACTCGTAGCGCAACGCTTCGATGGGATTGAGCCGAGAGGCTTTATTGGCCGGATATAAACCGAAGAAGAGGCCCACCACGACGGAAAAGGCAAATGCCACTATAACTGTGTCGCTCGAAATAATAGTCGGCCAGCCGGCAATCACCGTCGTCAAGCGGGCACTTAGAACTCCAAAGAGGATGCCGATACAGCCGCCAACCACGCTGAGGGTCATCGCCTCGATCAGGAACTGCATCATGATATGCCGTCGCTTTGCCCCCACTGCCAGACGCACGCCGATCTCTCTTGTACGCTCGGTCACAGAAACCAGCAGAATGTTCATGATGCCGATTCCGCCGACGAACAGCGAGATAGAGGCGATCGCCATCAACATGACCGTCAAGGTTTGACTGGTTCCCTCCTGTACCTGACCGATATCGACCAGCGTGCGGATCGTAAAATCGTCCGACTGACCACTTTGCAGACGATGACGAGACCTCATGAGGTCTCGAATCTGCTCTGCCGCGTCCGGCAGATCCTCGGTTCGATCCGTGGATGTGACGATGGCTGTCACCGACCCAAGAAAGAGCGTCCCAAAAACTTTCCGCTCGGCCGTACTGAACGGGATGATCACGACATCGTCCTGATCCCATCCCTGAGGGGACTGCCCTTTAGGCGACAGAATCCCAATGACATGAAACGGCACGTTTCTTATACGAATCACCGCCCCGACTGGCTCCTCGCCGGGATCGAACAGGTTCTCAACCACCGTCTGCCCAAGCAGCGCCACCCGAGCTGCGCCATCCAAATCTTCCTGAGTAAAGGAGCCCCCGCTGCTGAAGGACCAGTCTCGAATACTGAGGAGACTGGGCGACGCTCCTTGAATCGAGCAATTCCAGTTGCGGTTGCCGTACACGATCTGCGCCTGATCACGTTTGTACCAGCCCGTATCGGACAGAAGCGGGAGCTTCTTCTTCAGGTCCAGGGCATCTCCGACGGTCAATGTCACCGCGCTGCCCATTGCCCCACGTACCCCACCCGCAGTCGTGGAGCCAGGCCAGATAAAGATGACATTGGTCCCCATTGTGGCTATTTGCCGCTGTACGGCCCGTTTGGCTCCCTCCCCAATGCTGACCATGGCGATGACCGCCCCGACACCAATAATGATCCCGAGCATCGTCAAGCCGGCGCGCAGTCGGTTTCGCCCGAGGATGCGCAGTGCAGTGACGATGGTCAGCCACACGAATGCGGACATTTATGCCCCCACAATTTGAGATCGTCCCTCGGCCACTCGATCGCTCAAGATCTGCCCGTCCTTGATGACAATTTCGCGCGAAGCATAGGCGGCAATATCGACCTCATGGGTCACCAAGATCACCGTAATACCGTCCCGGTTCAACCCTCCGAGAATGCCCATGATTTCTTGGCTGGACTGTGTATCGAGGTTTCCGGTCGGCTCGTCGGCCAACAGCAACGAGGGTGCGGTCACCAGCGCCCGAGCAATCGCCACCCGTTGTTGCTGGCCTCCCGAAAGTTGCGTGGGAGCATGATGTTCGCGCCCGCTCAATCCGACACGTTGAAGCGCGGCAGATGCCAACGCACGCTGCTCCTTCATAGAAAGTCCTCGGTAGAACAACGGCAACTGAGCGTTTTCCAACGCACTGGTCCGGGGAATGAGGTTGAAACTTTGAAAGACAAAACCGATCTGGCGATTCCGAATCTCTGCCAACTGATCGGACCGCAAGTGTCCAACTTCCTGGCCGTTTAGCCGGTATTGTCCCCTCGTGGGTTGATCGAGACAGCCGAGGATGTTCATCAGTGTGGACTTCCCCGATCCACTTGAACCCATGATCGCGACAAACTCACCCTGCTGAATCGTGAGATTTAGCCCGCGCAACGCCTGCACCTCGACATCACCGAGGCGGTAGACCTTCCAAATATCTTCGCACACAATCAAGGGAGTCACGAACGAACACCATGGCGCAGGAACTTGGGGACGGCTGGGATGGAAAGCGCCCTCTCGGTGTCAAAGCTATTGCTCTTCACCGGACGACGACAGCTAAAGAAGAACCCCTCAGGCAAGTCAGGTACCCCCGCGTGGACGAGGACGCTGCGGCTGGTTACCAAACCCCGGCGGCAATTCGCTGCCCTTCTTTTCGCCGAACGGCTGTTCGATCCCAACCACGACCATATCTCCTTCCGTCAGGCCACCGGAAAGGATCTCTGTCGTCACACCGTCCGAGATACCGGTCTCTACCGAGAGAGCAGCCAGATCACCGTTCTCTCCAGGCTTCCAGATGGTTCTCGACGCCATCGTTCGAACGTCGAACTTGACCGGACGGCCTCCGTCCCCTTTAGCGGGTCTCCCGTCGGACCCCTGCCGGGCTCCCTCACCCTTTGGAGGCATGAACCGGAGGGCTGCGTTGGGAACCTTGAGTACATGGTCCTTCTGGGCCACGATGATCGATACGTTGGCGGTCATGCCGGGTTTTAACCGCAGATCCCTGTTATCCACTCCAACCACTACGTTGTAGGTCACGACATTCTGCACATTGATGGGTGCGAGCCGCACCTGCTTGATGGTGCCGAAAAATGACATGCCAGGATAGGCATCCACCGTAAAAACGGCTTCCTT
This sequence comes from Nitrospira sp., assembly GCA_024760525.1. Taxonomy (NCBI): domain Bacteria; kingdom Pseudomonadati; phylum Nitrospirota; class Nitrospiria; order Nitrospirales; family Nitrospiraceae; genus Nitrospira; species Nitrospira sp. The sequence continues at coordinate 1,616,147 of CP060499.1, read as the reverse complement.
GCCCTCTGTCATTCCGCCGATATCCGATTCACTCACATTGGTATCGACCTGCATTTTGGTGAGATCGAGGGCAATCAGAAACAGATTAGGCGTGGAGAAGCTGGCCGCAACTGTCTGCCCGACTTCGATGTTCCTGGCAACAACGATACCGTCGACGGGCGATCGAATGACAGTGTATTTCAATTCCAACTCAGTCGCATTTAAGGCTGCCTCGGCCTGCTTGACCTGCGCCTCGGCAACCCGCACCTGTGCTTGCGCGCTTTCGAAATTAGTGAGTGCGACATCGACGTCATTTTGCGAAACAAACTGCTGAGGCAACAATGACTGGGCTCGGTCTAATTCGCGCTTGCGCTGAGCCAGGTCGGCCTTGGAGTGTGCCCCGTTCGAACGGGCCATCTCCAGATTGCTGAAGGCCTGTTCTCGGCGGGCCTTGAACGGTTCGGGATCGATGGTCGCTACGGTATCTCCAGCCTTGACGCTCGAATTGAAATCCGCGTGGAGGCTCTTGATCATCCCCGACACCTGCGTGCCGACCTGGACCAACACAACCGGATTGATCGTCCCTGTTGCGCTGACCACGGAAACGACCTGACCACGCTCGACCGCAGCCGTGCGGTAGCGGACGGGCGCTTTACGCTCCCCGTTGAAAAACACATAGCCACCTATGGCCAACCCGATGGCTAACACGCTGACAATCAACCCAATACGGCGCATGAATGAGGAACTCCACCCTTGAAACGCGCGTTTATCCTATCAAGAAGACCTCTGATAATCATCTCCATCGGGGATCAGCGATGAACAGCTTGCATAGCTTAACACGCGGGCAGTCGCATACCAAGAAAGGAGAAACCTTGGTCGAGGAAACGCTGTAAAGACCGGTATTTAGCGGAGAGAGCCTAGGGGACGCTTATCCCAAAAATCGTTCCAAGAATGTCGTCGACACATGGCCCTTCTGAAAGTCGGGATCATCGAGAATCCGGCGGTGAAGCGGGAGCGTCGTTTTGATGCCTTCAATGACACACTCACTCAGTGCTCGTCTCATGCGAGCCATGGACTCCTGCCGATCACGGCCATGGGTGATCAGCTTCGCGATCATCGAGTCGTAGTAGGGAACGACGGCCGAACCTGACTCCATCGCAGAATCCACCCGCACCCCGAAACCTCCCGGCGGACTGTACTTGGTGATGACCCCCGGCGAGGGAGTGAACTTCTCTGGATCTTCGGCGTTTATACGGCATTCCATGCTATGGCCGGTGAGCACGACGTCCTGTTGCCGGATCGAAAGCGCATGACCGGCGGCAAGACGGATCTGCTCTTTGATCAAATCGATGCCCGTCACCATTTCGGTAATGGGATGCTCGACTTGGATGCGGGTATTGACTTCCATGAAATAGAAATTCCGATCCTTGTCGAGCAGAAATTCGACGGTTCCGACGTTTCGATAATGTGCCGCCTTCACGGCTTCCACAGCGACTCGACCGAGCTCCCGACGCAATTTTTCATCCACGACGGGGGACGGGGTCTCCTCGACCAGTTTTTGATGCCGCCGTTGAATCGAGCAATCCCGCTCCCCGAGGTGAATCACGCGGCCCTGGTTGTCGGCCAAAATCTGCACTTCGATATGGCGAGGTTCAAGGAAATAGCGTTCAAGGTACACCCCGTCGTTGCCGAAGGTCGATTTGGCTTCAGCTTGAGCGGCTTGAAAGGCCCGGCCCAAGTCTTCCGCCTTATTGACGACCCGCATGCCTCGCCCTCCCCCTCCGGCCGTCGCCTTGATGATGACGGGGAAACCGATCTTCTGTGCGGCCAGCAAGGCATCCTCCTCGCTTCGCAATTCGCCAGGGCTCCCGGGTGTGACCGGAAGGCCGCGCTTCGCGACGATCTCGCGCGCCTTCGCTTTATCCCCCATCATGGCGATATTTTCAGAGCTCGGCCCGATGAATTTGATGCCGATGGACTCACAGACTTCGGCGAAATGGGCGTTTTCGGACAGGAATCCGTACCCGGGATGGATGGCATCGACTCCTGTGATCTCTGCAGCGCTCAGAACATTCGGAATGTTACGGTAACTCAAAGCGGATTCGGCAGGCCCGACACACACCTTTTCGTCGGCCACTCGAACGTGCAGAGCAAGCGCGTCGGCTTCGGAATGAATGGCGACGGTCTTGATTCCGAGTTCCTTACACGCTCGGATCACTCGCAGCGCGATCTCTCCGCGATTGGCGATCAGAACTTTCTTAAACACGTCTCGGCTCCGGTACAGTTGGAGAGGACTGCCGTCAGAACGACCTATGAAGCAGTTTTGGGATCGATGAGAAATAACGCCTGACCATATTCCACTGACTTGGTGCTTTCCACCAATATCTTGACGATACGACCGTCCACCTCGGATTCAATTTCATTCATGAGCTTCATCGCTTCAACGATGCACAGCACTTGCCCCTTCCTCACAGAATCTCCCTCTTCCACATAAGGATCGGCATCAGGCGAGGGAGACCGGTAAAACGTGCCGACGATGGGTGACGTCACGGTCACAAATCCCGTGGCTCCTTCCACGACCGGCGTCATGGCTGTCGCCTGATGTGCCGGCTGTTGAGAAGGAACTGGAACCGTCTCCTGCGCGACGGCCGCAAAAGGCTTGGCGCCGAATTCGTGGCGAACTCGGATCCTGATCCCCTGACGCTCAAACTCAAGCTCGGTCAAATTATTACGTCGAAGCAGATCGATGAGTTCTTGGATCTGCTTCACGGAGCCGCCTGTGAGCGATGCCTCCGAGATCGGCTTGTTCACAGCATCCGGCAACACGATCCGACGAGTCTTTGCCTTCGATCGACGACGACTCACCGAACACGCTCCACATAGGACCGAGTGCGGGTATCGATCCGGATGACGGTGCCGACCTCCAAGTACAGCGGGACTTTGATCGTCGCCCCTGTTTCGACGACCGCCGGCTTGGTCCCCCCCGATGCAGTATCTCCCCGCACACCGGGATCCGCATCGACCACCTTGAGCTCGATAAAGTTCGGCAACTCAACCGCAATCGGCCGATGCTGATAGATGAGGATCTTGGCGACCATGTTTTCTTTCAAGAGATCGGCATTCTCTCCTAACTGACTTCTCTCAAACGTCAGTTGCTCATAAGTCTCCGTATCCATGAGCGTATAGGAATCTCCGGTGGCGTAGAGAAACTGCATGTCGCGTTCTTCCAAATCAGGCTCTTCAAACCGTTCGCCTGATCGAAACGTACGGTCCAACACATTTCCGGAAAGATAGCTCTTCAATTTGGTGCGCACGAACGCGCCGCCCTTGCCGGGCTTTACATGCTGAAATTCAACGATATAAAAAGGTTCGCCTTCAACCATCAACCGTACACCGCTCCGAAAATCAACCGTGGAAATCACTCGTCACTCCCTTCGACAATGAGCCCGAACGGCCCGAGTCCACCCCTACTCTCCGCCTTGCAGTACGTCTGCCGGCAGAGCAACCTCATTCTGAAGAACTTTCGGCCCCGGACACAGATAGGTGCTCGCATAATCCTCGCAGAGCCAAGAGATAGCCTGCAGGACCGAACCCGGACACCTGCCCCAAGGCAACTCCGGAGACATAGGAATGTCGCCGGAAGTCTTCACGCCGATATATGTTCGACAAATGAACTTCGACGGTGGGCAGATCAACGGCGGCCAGAGCATCGCGTATCGCGATGCTGGTATGGGTATAGGCGGCCGGATTGATGATGACACCCTGATAGCCGCGTCGCCCTTCTTGAATCCACGTCACCAATTCACCTTCGAGATTCGACTGCCGAATCACCAGCTCTGCTCCAAGCTCTCCTCCCAATTTCACGAGAGACGCATCGATCTCTGCCAGCGTTGTCGTCCCATAAATGGATTCTTCGCGATTACCCAATAGGTTCAGATTGGGACCATGCAGAACCAAGATGCGCGGCATATCGCGTATGAAACCTCCTATATCTACACCCGATTCACACCGCCCGCACACCAAGGGCGGCATTCTAGCAGTCCCGTTTCAGGGGGTCAAACCGTTGAAGTCACGAGGAAGTTTTGGGGCTTGGGCGAGAAAGCGCTTGAGAGTCTCGCCGACGTGCCTGAATGGAGGTGAGCCACTGCTCAAGTTGTGTGACGGCCGGATTTCCGGTCACTTGTGCACTTGGTGTCGTAACGGCGGTCGCAGAGACAAGTCGATCTTCTGAAAAAGTCCCCTGGCCGGACAACGTGTCGGCTTCACTGTTGGGGGGCAACGTGGCATCACGTAAGGCGGATGTCACCGGTTCCCCCCGACTACGGTCCGCTTCAAGGCTTGCCGTGTCGGCTGATTTCTCGGACGACTGTCCTTGCACTTCACTTGTACCATCAGCCCCTGATGCGTCGAGACCGGCACGAAGGGATAACGCCTCTTGGTCCTGTGGGTTAACGGCGAGAATGACGTTGCAGGACCGAATGGCTGCCTCCTTGGCCCCTTGGGCTACATACAGCTTGGCCAATGTGCGATGCGCACGAAGATTATCGGGACTGACTTTTATGGCTTCCTCAAGGATAGCTTTCGCCTTGATCGGCTGATTCATCTGCTCGTAGGCCCGACCTAATGCCACCATGGCCGTAATGAACCCTGGGTAGGTTTTCAGCCCGTCTTCAAGGACGGCCACTGCCTCTTCCCACATGCCGGCTTTGCCGTACTCCTCCGCCAGAGGGATGAAGACTTTGGACCCTGGCTCTTTGGCAAAGGCTAAGGCCAGTCGATCGATCTCGTCGGCGTTACCTGTCTTCTTCGAACCCGGGGCCATAGATCGTTTACTCCACTAAGGATGCGCGACGAGACGACATGTCGCACATGTCGTGCACGGCAGTCAGTATTTCGTCCGCCAGGCGACGCTTGGACATGAGAGGCAACGCCCGTTCTTCGCCCGTAGCCGAGAGGATCACCGCCGCGTTGTCATCACTCCCGAAGCCGGCTCCCGCTTGGGTCACATCGTTGGCCACGATGAGGTCGAGTCCCTTTCCTCTGATCTTGTCCTTCGCATGAGACACCACGTGCTCCGTTTCCGCCGCGAATCCAACCACGATTTGCGATGTCCGCCGCGCAGATAACATCGTGAGAATGTCCGGAGTCGATTCAAGCTCCAACACGATCTCGGATTTCCCCTGCTTTTTGAGTTTTTGTGCCGCAAGCATTTTGGGCCGAAAGTCCGCGACCGCCGCCGCCATGATCAGGACCGTGGAGGAAGAGAACTGCCGACACAACGCGTCGGCCATTTCGCCGGCGGTGCCCACACGAACCGTGGTGACTCCCGACGGAGGAGTTAGAAACGAAGGGCCGGTGACCAACACGACCTCAGCCCCTCGATCCCGCGCGGCTTCCGCAATTGCGTACCCCATTTTGCCGGACGAACGATTGGAAATAAAACGCACCGGATCGATCGGTTCGTGAGTTGGGCCGGCGGATACCAAGACTCGTTGACCCCGCCAATCCTGCTGAGGGATGAGGGCTGCGTGGACTGCATCCAAGATACTGGACTCTGAGGAAAGCCTCCCCTGGGCAACCTGTCCGGAGGCAAGCGGTCCTACCTCAGGATCGAGCACGACGACACCGCGAGATCGAAGCGTGTGCACATGTTGAACGACCGTGGGATGTGTCCACATGCCGCCGTCCATGGCCGGAACGATGATGACCGGGCATCGAGCACTCAACAGCATGGTGGTCAGTACATCATCTGCCAGTCCAAGAGCCGCCTTCGCGAGAAAATTCGCCGTCGCCGGCGCCACGATAATCGCATGGGCATGCTCAGGAACCGTGAGGTGGGCCATCTCCTCATGAGCCTCAAAGAGATCCGTCGTGACCCGGCTGCCGGAGAGAACCTCAAACGTCAGGGGAGTCACGAATTTCGTGGCGGCCTGCGTCATGACGACCGACACCGTCGCACCTTCGCGTGTGAAGGCTCTAAGGAGTCCGACTGCTTTATACGCAGCGATGCTTCCCGTGATCCCCAAGGCAAGACGCTTGCCCCTCAGACTGGTCTGCGATGGCGCGACGTCCACAGTCTACTCCTCGGTCGGAGCTGCCGTCGGTTGGACCGTATCATCCACATACACACTGAGCTCTTTCTTGATCTCCCGGGCGTCCTCACCGGTCATCATCGCGATACGCTCAGTTTCGCCTTCCTTCCCGCGCTTGGCTTCCTTCATGGCATCGCGGGCCTCTTTGCCGGTCAAATATCTGGCATGCCCCCTCAACACCTCATCAAGCGCGATGGTCGTTTCTTTCGTAAAACGAGAAGACACGGCAGGCTTGGCTCCTTGAGTCAAGTGCTTCGCGCGTTGGGAGGCGACGATCACCAATCGGTGGCGGGAGTCAAATTCATCAGTTGTGTATTGCGGCAACAAACTCAGCATGTCGATCATAATCCGCCTCGCTCCTCTTCTAGACAGTGGTTGATGGTTCTCGATCGTCGAGTTTCGTCTCTTTCTCCAGAATAAAGCTCTGTTCCAGCCAATGCATGTCCATGCGTTTCGTCTTCAAGCGTTCCGCCAGAAAAATGCTTTGCAACTCGCGAAGAGATTGCGCGAGATCGTCGTTACGAACAATGTAATAGTACTCCCGGAAACACCAGACCTCTTCTTTCACCTTCCGCAATCGGCGTGCAATTTCATCCGGAGAATCCGACCCCCGACTTTGGAGTCGAGTACGCAGCGTGTCCATGGACGGAGGAAGAATGAAGATATAGACGGCATCCTCGAACTTCTTCTTGATCTGGAGGGCGCCTTGGACATCGATCTCAAGCAACACGTCGATACCCTGCTCCATCCTGTCCATCAGGGGTTTCCGCGGGGTTCCATACCAATGGCTGTAGACATGCGCGTATTCCAAGAATTCATTCCGCGCCACCATATCGTGAAACACTTTTTCTTCGATAAAGAAGTAGTCGCGTCCGTGTTCTTCTCCCGGGCGCGGCTTTCTCGTCGTAAACGATACCGAATGCCACACCCCGGAAACTGAGGTCACGATCTGTTTGCACAAGGTCGTCTTCCCCGCGCCTGAAGGAGCCGAAATGATGTACAGAATTCCCCGGCGCTCGGGAGCTTGCCGCTTCCCGGTCACGACTGGAGGGGGATTACTGGTGGTTATCGCCGTGCTCATTCGACGTTCTGTACCTGCTCACGCAACCGCTCAAGCTCTGCCTTCATTCGCACGACATCCGCCGTGATCGCAGCGTCGTTGGCTTTCGATCCGATCGTATTGACTTCCCGACCCATCTCTTGAAGGAGGAAGTCCAGCGTCTTGCCGACAGGCTCCGTGCCTCTGATCGTACGGTCAAACTGTACCATATGCGCGTCTAGTCTGACCAATTCTTCTGTAATGTCGCACCGGTCGGCATACGTGGCCAGTTCCTGATTGAGTCGGGGAAGATCCGGGATAGCATCTCCCAATAACTTCTCGACTCGCAGCTTCATACGATCAAAGGTTTCCCCCGCGACATGCGGTGCACGAGCCGAGACCGCCGTCTTGCATTCACGCAAATGGTTGAGTCTGGCCAGAATATCCTGCGCGAGGAGCTCACCCTCCTTTTTACGCATGCTTGCCATATCGAGCACGGCCTTCAGCCCAAGTTTTTCCACCAATTTTGCGAGTTTGGGATCGTCGGTCGGCTGATCAGAAAACGCAAGAATATCTCGGAACCCCGCTATCAGCCCGATGTCGATGGAGCCTTTCAGCTTCAACGTCCGCTGGAGTGCGCGAAGAGCGTGATGGTACTGTTTCGCCAATCCAGCGTCAAGCTGCAAGGCGCGAGCATTGCCACGCCCCCCTTGCAGCAACACCGTGACATCCACTCTTCCACGCGCACAATGCTGTTGAATGGTCTTCCGAAATACTTCTTCCAAAAGGTTCAGCAATTTCGGCAGACGAATGGACATTTCAAGGAAACGATGATTGACCGACTTCACTTCTACGGTGACCGTCCCATCGGACCACACTCCCTGTCGCCGGCCAAATCCAGTCATGCTTTTAATCATTTCAACCGTTTTCCTTCCCACCCACAGACATCGAAAATCGGGCAGACCGCGCAGCGAGGCTTCCGCGCGAGGCAGACATACCTCCCATGAAGCAATATCCGTTGCGACACGTCCGTCCACTGGGCTTGCGGATAAAGGGATTGGAGGTCCCGCTCAATCTGTTCCGGATCGTTGGAACGTGTCATAGCCAAGCGGTTGGCCACTCGTTTCACATGCGTATCAACCACGAGGGCTGGCTTTCCAAAAGCCGCTCCAAGGAGCACGTTGGCGGTTTTTCTCCCGACCCCGGGAATCGAAGTGAGTTCCTCCATCGTGTCCGGCACCTGGCCGCCAAAACGTGTGCTGATGGCCTGCGCACAGCCGACTAGGTTCTTCGCTTTGTTCTTATAAAAACCGGTCGATCTGATCAGCCCCTCAAGCTCCGTCGGCATCGCCTTGGCCATTGCACGAGGCGTGGCATACCGCTTGAACAGTGCAGGCGTCACTTGATTGACTCTCAGATCGGTGCATTGCGCAGAAAGAATTGTCGCCACCAACAACTGCCATGGAGATCGGTATGCCAATTCGACTTTTGTCGTCGGCATAGCACGGCGCAAGTTTATGGCGATCTGAGCCGGACGGTCCGGTGCAGGCGGTGCATTCGTGTGTTGAGCCTTCTTCACGGCGGGCTGATTGTGCAGCGGTTACCGACGAGATGCAAGGGCCAGTGCATCGTCCTGCAATGCCGTGCCGGACATCCGATCTTCCGCGATCGGCAGAGCTCTGACGTGTGTCTCCAGTCTCGCCAGGAGAGGATGAAGCGTGGAGGGCTGGATGGCCGAAATCCCAATGGCGTCGTAACGTCGACAGAGCAATTCGACTTGCTGCGAAGGTGCTTGATCACACTTATTGAACACGAGCAATCGCGGTATTGTCGTCAACTGCAGCTCCTCGAGAATAGCCACGACGGCGGTGATCTGAACGTCGATGTCCGCGGCGCTGATATCGACAACATGAAGCAAGAGATCTGCCTCCCGTAGTTCATCAAGTGTGGTCCGAAAGGCTCCGACCAATTCCTGTGGAAGATCCCGGATGAACCCTACGGTGTCCGTAATAATGATTTCGCGATCCTCCGGGAACCGCAGGCGTCGGCTGGTCGTGTCGAGCGTTTCAAACAATCTGTTTTGAGCCGAAACCTGACTTTTCGTCAGCACATTGAGCAGCGTCGACTTACCCGCGTTCGTATACCCGACGAGAGACACAACGGGAAGGCCATACCGGCCACGGCGGGACCGCCGTCGGTCTTGATGCCGCGTAAACTGCTCCAGCTCTCGCTCCAAATGCGTAATGCGATCGCGTACCCGGCGGCGATCGGTCTCCAATTTTGTTTCCCCTGGCCCACGAGTGCCGATGCCACCGCCCAGACGAGACAGTTGCGTACCCTTTCCGGATAATCGTGGGAGCAGGTACCGCAATTGTGCCAGCTCTACTTGTACCTTGCCCTCGCGACTGTGCGCTCGCCGAGCAAAGATGTCCAAAATCAGCTGTGTGCGGTCGATCACTTTGATATCGGTCATTTCCAAAATCGCTCGCAGTTGAGCCGGCGACAGCGTTTGATCGAAAATCACCATATCGGCGCCCCGATGCAGCGTCTGAATCAGTACGTCCTTCATCTTGCCACTGCCGAGAAGATACCGCTGATGCCCATCCCCGGTTCGTTGTGTCATGCGGTCGATCACCGTGACATCGGCGGACGTAGCCAGCTCCGCCAGTTCAGCCAAATGTTCTTCTTGCTCCGTTCGACTCTTCACAGAGGCGCTGACCAAGATCGCTGACTCCTTGCCCTTTTCAACCGCGTGGTGCGCCCGGACCTGCTGAAGCTCAGCTTCGAGTTCGTCAATAAACTCGTCGAACCTCATGGTCAGGTTGTGAAAAGGGACAGCCTTGTGCACCTTGAACAATTGACCAGTCGAACTGGGCGGGAGCAAATGCGCCATGTACAGATGGCCTAGCCTACCGTCCTCCTCAATGGAAAGGACCGCGACCAGGTCAAGCCGTAAGAATGCGAGATCGGTGAGCAGCTCCTGGTTTAACGGGTTGTCATGTAGTTGCGTCCGAATGAACCGCAGACCACGAAGAGATCGAGTTCCCGCACGGAACAGAGTCAGGGTCGTCGAAGACAGCGTCAACTCCGTACCCACGATCACTTCTTGAACTTGGCCCCGTCGCGTCAGCAGCACACCGAGCGGCCGGCGAATCTCTAGAGTGAGTTGCGCCATAGCTTTGGCCAGTTCCGGTGAAATGAGTTTGTCACTGGGGACCCTTCGGCGGTAGAGTCGTTCGAGTGACCCCACTTGGCCGGCACGCAGACCTGTGAGATGACCACGGATATCAGTAATAGGCTGTCTCCCTTCTGTCGGGGACAGCCATGCGGCATTCCCCATCGAGAACCGTGGAAGCCTCCATCGGGCTGATGTCAAAATTCAAGGATAGTCCTGCTCCACCCATGAGCAACTGACGCCCGGCTGAAGCGATCATGGCGGCATTGTCGGTACAGTACTCGGCCGTCGGCAGCGACAGACGGATCTGCTCACGCGCCGCACGTTCGCGTAAGACGGCCCGCAATCGTGAGTTCGCCGAGACGCCTCCCACCACGGCAAGCGCACACAGGTTCGACTGCTTAAGAGCAGCGAAGGCTTTCGTGACTAACACCTGGACGATCGCTTCTTGATAGCCTGCCGCCAAGTCGGCGATCTGCCCAGGCCGCAGAGGCGCAGCCATGTCCCGCAGCCGATAGAGCAAAGACGTCTTGAGACCGCTGAAACTGAACTCAAGGCTGTTCTTTGCCTGATGGAATCGAGGAAATCGAATGGCCTGTGGATCACCGGAACGTGCGATGCGATCAACAGCAGGTCCACCTGGATACCCTAGACCAAGCATCTGGGCGCCTTTATCGAACGCTTCACCGGCCGCATCGTCGCGAGTGCGTCCGAGCAGAGCGCACCGACCATCCGGATCACGGCGATAGAGATGAGTATGCCCACCGGATACGACCAGGACGATGCAGGGCAGAGGAAACGTCGGATCGGCAAGCCAAGCCGAAGCGATATGGCCCTGTAGATGATTGACCCCGATGATAGGAATGCCCAATCCGTAGCTTAAGGCTTTGGCGTAGTTGACCCCCACCAGGAGTGCGCCGGCGAGTCCGGGGCCTTGAGTGACGGCCACAGCAGCAAGATCAGTTTTCAAGACCTGGGCGGTTCCCAAGGCCTCTTTGACGACCGTGTCGATGCTGCCAAGATGCGCGCGTGCCGCCAATTCAGGAACAACGCCCCCAAATCTTTCATGGACGGCCACTTGTGAAGAGACGACGTTGGAAAGCACGGTCCCCTCGCGATCGAGTACGGCTGCAGCCGTCTCATCGCATGAGGACTCAATGCCGAGAATCGGCCCGTGATTCCACTCGGCTTGGTACGTAAGCTTCGGTTGTTTGAAAGGAAGACGCATCATGGTACGAGGAAACCGAGGAGGAGCGAGGAACAAAACGGCCTCTGCAGCGATCCGCCGCAGAGGCCACTCAATGATTGCATCGGGCTCGTCACAATCACGAAGGATACTACACTCCAGCCATAGCCTCCTGCTCAATAAAGGTCGGAGCCCCATCCCGAAGAACCACTTTCACCTTGCGACTCTCCTTGAAACGTCCTCTGATGAGCTCATCAGAGAGCGGGTCGCCGATGGCACGTTGGATAGCCCGCCGCATCGGCCTCGCTCCATACAGCGGCTCATACCCTTCCTTAATGAGCCATTGCTTGACTTCGTCATCCACCTCGATCTCAATCCCCTTGTCCAACAAGCGAAGATTCAGCTCGCGGAGGAGAATATCCAGGATGCTGTAGAGCTGCTCTTTCTCGAGCTGATGGAAAATGACGATCTCATCAATTCGGTTCAAGAACTCAGGACTGAACGACTTCCGGAGTTCCCCGAGTACTTCTTCCTTTTTCCGACGGGCGGCTTCGCCTTCCGTACTCTGAAAACCAAGAGACACGCCTTTTTGAATCATCTTGGTCCCGATATTGGACGTCATAATGACCACTGTATTCTTGAAATCGACTTTTCGCCCAAGACTATCGGTCAACACGCCGTCGTCCAACACCTGAAGCAAAACGTTGAACACATCAGGATGGGCCTTCTCGATTTCATCGAACAAGACGACGGAATACGGTCGTCGGCGAACTTTTTCGGTCAGCTGCCCGCCTTCTTCGTACCCGACATAGCCAGGGGGTGCGCCGAAGAGACGAGAACTCGTAAATTTCTCCTGGTACTCGGACATATCTACACGGATCAACGCATCCTCGCTGTTGAACAGAAACTCTGCCAGCGTCCTGGCCAGCTCTGTTTTTCCGACCCCTGTCGGGCCCAGGAAGATGAATGAGCCAATCGGTTTCCGGGCTTCCTTCAAGCCGGCGCGGGAACGGCGGATGGCGCGGGCGACCGCCGAAATTGCCTCATTTTGACCCACCACTCGCTTGTGGAGAAACTCCTCCATCCGCAACAGCTTGTTGGACTCCTCCTCCTCCAATTTGAAGAGCGGAATACCGGTCATTTTTGAGACAACATAGGCGACGTCTTCTTTGCCAATCACCGGCTTGTTCTTTTCCTGGCTCTTTTTCCACTCGCGCTTCGATTCGTCCAGCAGCTTGCGCAACCGCTCCTCTTCCTCACGATGCCGCACCGCCTCCTCGAAATTCTGCATAGAGATGGAGAGTTCCTTCTCTCGAGCAACTTTCTTGAGCTCTTGCTCCATCGCTTTCAACTCGGAGGGCAGGGCATACGTTTGGAGCTTGGCCCGCGACCCGGTTTCGTCGATCAAATCGATCGCCTTGTCGGGCAAGAACCGGTCGGTGATATACCGGTCGGACAACTTCACGGCCTCGACGATCGCATCTTCCGTGATCTCTACTCCGTGATGTTCTTCGTATCGATCCCGAAGCCCTTGAATGATACGCACAGTTTCGTCGAGATTCGGCGGTTGTACATGAATCGGCTGGAATCGACGTTTCAATGCCCCGTCTTTTTCAATGTGCTTGCGGTACTCATCCAAGGTCGTGGCTCCAATGCACTGAATCTCACCCCGCGAAAGCGCCGGCTTGAGCATATTCGAGGCGTCGATAGACCCCTCGGCGGCTCCTGCCCCGACCAGTGTATGGAGTTCGTCGATAAAGATGATGATATTGCCGGCTTGGACGATCTCCTTCATGACGACCTTGAGACGCTCTTCAAATTGCCCACGATACTTGGTACCGGCCACGAGAGAGCCCAGATCGAGCGCAATGACCCGGCGAGAGAGCAAATTGTCGGGGACTTCAGACTGCACGATCCTCTGGGCCAGTCCTTCGACAATTGCAGTTTTCCCGACACCGGATTCGCCGATCAGCACGGGATTGTTTTTGCTTCTTCGACTCAGAATCTGTAGAACACGCTCGATTTCATCGGCCCGGCCGATCACCGGATCCAGTTGACCTTCTTGGGCCAACTGAGTCAGATCCCGGCCGAATTCGTCGAGAGCGGGAGTATTGCTCTTCCGGTCACGCTCACGTGGAGCAGACTTTCGCAAAAACGTGACCGTCAGCTGCCTGGCCGTTAACAGGTTCGCGCCCAAGCTCCGAAGAATTTTTCCCCCGATCCCCTCTTCTTCCCGAAGAAGACCAAGGAGAAGATGCTCACTCCCGATGTGATTATGGCCAAGGAGGCGGGCCTCCTCCACTCCGTATTCGATCACTTTCTTCACTCGTGGGCTGAAGGGGATTTCACCAAACGTCATGGTGGTCCCGCCACCAGGTAGGTTTCGCTCGATTTCAAGCCGGATCTGTTCGGTGGAAAGACCCATCTTTTTCAAGATCATAAGGGCGATACCATCGGACTCACGAAGTATGGCCAAAACGAGGTGTTCGGTCCCGAGATAGTCGTTTTGGTGCCGTTCGGCCTCTTCCCGCGCGAGGATGATGATCTTTCGACCTTTGTCCGTGAATCGTTCGAACATCCTGCCTCCTTCTAGTGAGTGCGAATCATGGGCGCGTTCGAGCAAAACCGTTGAAAAATCTTGACCTAATTCTAACCACAGTATGCGTGAGAGTCAAGGTTGAGCGGAGAACAAGACAGTGCGACACGACGACATCGACCACAACCTCGCCGCTCATTTTTTCTTTTTCTCTGAACCGACGCGACTCGCACCTCGCTTGGCTCTCCGTTGACATAAAAAGGAGCATCTCGATACAATCTCGCTCCGCTTTACGCCATCCATGGGTTTATTATTCGTGAAAAGTAAAAGTATCGGGATTTTGACCAAGCCGAAGTTTCCCGAAGTCAAATCCACGCTGCTCGGAGTCGTGGCGTGGCTCCGTGCGCGCAACATCGATGTCCTTCTCGACACAACATCGGCAACATTACTGAACGAACGGGGCGGGATTCCCAAGACCCAGCTGGCCGACAAAGCCGACGTTCTGTTGGTGCTTGGGGGAGACGGAACCATCCTGAATGCCGCTCGGCTGGCCTCGGAACGGAGCATTCCTATCCTCGGCGTCAACATGGGGGGTCTGGGCTTCCTCACCGAAGTCCGGTTGGACAATCTCTATCCCTCCCTAGAGCGAGTATTCGCCAACGACTTTACCCTTGACGAGCGACTCATGCTGGCAACGCACGTTCATCGGCACGGGGAAACAGTTGCTCGCGGAGTTGTGCTGAACGACATCGTGATCAGCAAAGGGACACTGGCCCGCATGATCGAACTCCAAATCGCTATCCAGGGACAATTCGTCACGAATCTACGCGGTGACGGTCTGATTATCGGGACGCCAACCGGCTCTACTGCCTACTCTCTTTCTGCCGGAGGCCCCATCATGAACCCTGCTGTGCAGGCTCTGATCTTGACGCCGATCTGTCCGCACACCCTGACGCATCGCCCTTTAATCGTCCCGGGAAATGTCATGATCGAAGTGACGTTGACGAGTAGGGATGACGGATCAATGGCCACACTCGACGGGCAAGTCGGCGTCGCCATTACACAGGGCGATACGGCGGTGATTGAGGTTTCAGATCATCGGACCAGATTGATCAGATTTCCTGAAAGCCACTACTACGAAGTGCTGAGGGAAAAACTGAAATGGGGTCACGGATGAGGGGCAGCAGAATCAACTGCTGGACACCCTCCCCTGTTCAATGTGCTTGAGCATCTCCTGATTGGCCACAAACTTGAATTCCCCTATACAATCAGCTTTCCCAGTGGATGAACGCTCTGCCACATCGAGTGCTCGTAACCCGTTCACATCGACCGGCCGGCTCTGCCGCTTCCTCAGAAGTACATGTAAATGATCAAGCACCGTCTTGATGTCGCCACCGCCGTGTTTAGTCGCTAGATAGCGTTCGACGATCTCCGCGCACCAATCTCCGTCACGTTTCGCGACGCCGACAAGCCCCTCACTGGCTTTCCTGGCCCAACCGGCCAAAAACACACCATCCATGACCTTGCCGGCACTTTCGTCATATGCCTGAAAGAGCGCATCGTCGGGATCATTCCCTGTCTTGTTGGGGTTTGTCACAAACATGCCGTTCTTGTATGGGAGGCCGACCGTTTCATCGACTTTGTCTCCAACGGCGAACACCACAGAATCGCATGGAAATTCGTACAGCTGCTTCAAGCCTACGGCGACGGTATCCTCCCCCTTGGGGTCAAGCCTGTTGTCTTCCATCTCAAGCCCACGAACTCGATTGTGGGCATCGACCAAAATCCGCTTCGGCGACGCGAGGAACCGGAAGCCCATCTTCGTCTCGGAGACTTTTGGCTCACATTTCGTGAACTCGTCGGTGAACCCTTTCAAGACTTCGTCGGGATTCTGCCCGACCTTGACCATGCGTTCTTTGATGCGTTCAAACTCGCCTTTGATCCCGTCAAGGTCCATATTGGCGCAGATGGTACGGATTTCTTTTGGATTGTATTTACGCTCAACCGGACCCCGCCGCACGATTGCCGTGACCCGTTCCACCTTCTTGTAGCGAATCAACCAATGGGCAATGTCTACCATCACGTCGCCCGCCCCAATGACCGCGACATGTTTTCCCACCTCAAACGGACGGTCGCCAAAGCCTGGCAGCCGATTGAAGTGATAGACTACGTCTTTCGCATGAAACACGCCTTGAGCTGAATCCCCCTCAACCCCGATGGCCTTGGTTCCTTGCGCGCCGATCGTAAAGACGACCGCGCTTGCTCCAAGCCCACGCACATCCTCAACCGTGAGATCCTTCCCATTTCCAATTGAGACATTCCCCAAATAATGGACATTCTTCTGCTGAAGCAGCTCCCAGTATTGCTTTTTGAGCCCGCCACGGAGTTTTAACTTGGAGGGGAATATTCCATACTCCGCCAAGCCGCCGAATTTGATGTCGCGATTGAGGATGACGACTTCATGGCCCGTCTTCGAGAGCGAGCTCGCAACGGCCATACCGGCCGGTCCCGCTCCCACCACAATAACTACATGCGCCTGAGATCCGCTCATACAGCATTCCTTAAGAAGTGAGTGATAGAAAAGCGTGGAATATCAATGGATCGCGGAATGTAGCATAGCCGTTCCCACACTGTCAAAAACTGTGATCGGATGGCAACGATAGCCGATCGGATCGCTACTTGCGCGGGTATCCCCCGTCGATTACAATGCCGCTCGCTTCCACGAAGGGGGCAACCCTCTGGCGAATCAACCCCCCTGTACTCTCAAGCGACACACGAACGTCATGATACCCACTAGTCAATCACTCTCTCCATCGTTAGCCGAGGCTCAGACACCTCCCGTACATTACTACCCCGTCTGCAAGGGTGACAGCGCGCTTCTTCTGAAAAACCTGGGCATGGAAGAGGCCTTCATTGTCCCTGACTTCGATCTCGCTGAAGAACTCATTGCCCGCGGGGTCGACAGCTCGCGCGTGGCTATCAGCCGTGAAGCGCAGGACCCGGGGTATTCTCAAGCGGCAGGAGGTAAACAGCTTGTGCCCGCCTCACCGTTCGAATTCGACCAATCGATTCTCATTGTCCTTCCAACCTACAACGAACGTTCCAATCTTGAAGCACTTGTGACCGCGATCGGCCGATATTTGGTGGCTGATACGTTGATCGTTGATGACAATTCACCGGACGGCACCGGACAGCTAGCCGATGAACTCAGTTGCCGACACGGCCATGTACACGTGTTGCATCGGGCCAGGAAGGAAGGGCTTGGACCGGCCTATCTCGCGGGATTCGAATGGGCGTTGCACCGAAAGTATGATCGTATCATTGAGATGGATTGTGATTTCAGCCACGCTCCGTGGGATCTGCCTCGCTTGGTACACCGCAGCCGCACCGCCGACCTCGTAATTGGAAGCCGCTATGTACCGGGCGGTGGGACGGAAAATTGGAACGCACGCCGGCGGTTGGTCTCTCGTTGCGGCAACACGTATGTCAGTCTCTTCCTCGGCTCGAATATCCATGACTGGACAGGAGGATTCCGCTGCTATCGTCGCGAGCTTTTGGAGAAGATGGATCTCGAAACCGTGAGGGCCAAAGGGTACATCTTCCAAGTCGAGCTGGCCTGGCGAGCCGTGCGACTGGGCGCCAACGTACATGAATTACCTATCCGCTTCAGTGATCGTATCCAAGGCCAGTCCAAACTCGGCTGGGCCTCGCTCATCGAGGGACTGACGGCAGTCCCGAAAATGTATCTTCGGAGCTGACCCAGGCGAGAGCCGTGCCTCCACCCTTTCCACACTCTCCATGCTCCTCACCGCTCGACTTCGGCTGATGGGATGAGCCGGTCGTCAGCCACGCTGCTGTTAACAGACGGCCTGACCATGCACGCAAGACTGTTTGAAAGAAACCGTCGGCTCAGCGGGCTCAAGTTTGGTTAAATCGATGATCAGTTCGTCTTTGGCGTTGGCCAAAACCCCGTCGAGCAGGCTGCTCTTCACAGGAATAACGGCTTCAGCAGGCTGAAAGATCAGATCGAAGCCTTTTGCCGCGGTTGGTCGCATGGGATAACGCCGATCGTAGATCATCCCATAGGCCGGAATACCGTAAATGATCCGCCAGTTCCCCAGCAGAATATGCATCTCAGTTCCGTGAACATACAGCCCGCCCGTCGTAATAATCCTCCTCGCGAAGGTTTGCGGTTGGCTCAAGTAGAAGGTGACGCGTTCATTGTATTTCGCTTCCGCCAGCGCCTCCGATATCCGCGTAGACAGGAGCCCCAGTTCCTCATCGGTAAACGCCGGGACTAACGGGGATTCACCTTGTATCCAGCGTTGCAGCGCAACCCGATGTTCCCGCACCTTCATGCCCGACAAAATCGCGCGTATTTTTTCCGGCTCCATTACGAAGGGGTGGGCATGGTGACCCGGCGGCCATTCAGCGAGCACATCCGCGTCTTCCTCCAGTCGGACGTAATTGACCGGATCCTCATACACAATTCGTGACGGCACATGAGGAGTGGCGCAACCGAGGAGGACGAAAACAGAGGCCACAACTACCGCGGTGGACCGCCATGCCGATTCAACCTGCATGACACACTACCCTTCGCTCACGATCACGGTCATCTCTGCGCGCTCCAACGGATTGTCTCGCCCATCGCGTTTCATCGTGACGATCTTGTCGGCCACATCCATGCCGCTGACAACTTCCCCGAACACCGTATATTGCCAGTCGAGGAAATTAGCGTCCGCGATGCAGATAAAGAACTGAGAACCGGCACTATCCGGATCATTCGCCCGAGCCATTGAGACAATGCCCCGCTTATGAGGCTTACTGTTGAATTCAGCCTTTACCTTATACCCTGGTCCACCCATTCCATGTGACGACCGGTCGGACTCTTTGCTGTTCGGATCTCCTCCTTGGATCATGAAACCGGGGATGACGCGGTGAAACGTCGTCCCATTGTAGAACCCTTCTTTGGAGAGCTTGATAAAGTTGCTGACATGCCCGGGCGCCACGTCCGGGAAAAATCTGAGAATGATTTCTCCCATCGGTTGCCCCTTACTCGTCACGGCTATTGTGGCTCGTGTCTTCTCGTTGATATCCGACATTGCGTGCATCCTTTCAGTGATCATCGAAAGAGAAAGGGCGGCGGCGCCGTCCCTGCTTCCAATCCTTGGTTGACAGCCACCCAGCTGTGACCGTCATCGCTTCGAAACACTCCCGCGCTCGTCCCCGCATAAAGACCTTTGTCTCCGGTCCCGATCAACACCTGAACCGCGAGGTTGGTCAATCCTTTATTCACAGGAATCCATTGCTTGCCCTTGTCCACCGTTTTAAAAATCCCGTTTCCGGTCGCCACGACCAATCCCTGGTCGCTGAACACGATACCCCGGATAGAGTCGTTGGGCAGCGCCCGGCTGATCGGTCGCCAGGTTAACCCACCGTCGGCACTGCGAAAGACGCCGCCATCGAAAGTGCCTGCAAAAATGCTCTGGTCTTGATCGATGACCAATACGCGAATGAAGTTTTCGATCATCCCTTCATGATCCTTCAACCCATGTCGCAACCGCACCCAACCGGATGAACGAGGGCTGAACCGAAAGACGCCCTTCCCGGAAGTCCCGGCAAACAATGTTCCGTCGGTCGAGCGAGCCAGTGCATGAACCAAAATATCATCCAGTCCCGCAGTCACGGGCGTCCAGTAATTTTCAGAGTCATTCAACCGATACACACCATCGCCTGTCCCTGCATACAGTTCATGATCGACCGTCATCAGGGCTTTGACTTCAAGCCGCTTGAGACCTCCGTTGATCGGCTGCCACGTGTTCCCTTCATCACGCGAACGAAACACCCCGCCACGAAATGTGCCGGCATAGACTGCACCGTCTTTCGCTGAGGCCAGACTTAAAATAAACGGATCAGTGACACCCCCTCCGACCGGAATCCAGGTGGCACCTCGGTCCATGGTACGAAAAATCCCATGTCCGAAAGATCCTGCGTAGATCGTCCCGCTTCCGGCCATCACGAGGGCCTGCACGCTGGCCACGGATTGTTCAAACGGCCCCGACGTCGCCAACGGTTCCGAGGTCATCGACGACGATATCGGCGAGAGATCGGAAGACCCGACGCTCTCCCCCGAGGCCAAGCCGAGCACACTACCCCACATCAGTATCGCAGACATGACGACTCGTATCCGCTTGGCATTCACGGTCTGAGGTGTCATCGAACCCTCGTTCCGGCAGTATTGATCGGCAAATCCGGATCAAGCGGCAAATCGACTCCACTTTGGTCCTGGCTCCGGCCGAACAAGCGGGCGCCGAGGATTCCGATCTCATACAGCACCATCAACGGAACCGCCATCAGAAGCATAGTAAAGAGCGTCGCGTCAGGGGTGACGATGGCGGAGACGATGAGACACGACAAAACGGCATGTTTCCGATACCGCACAAACGTGTGCGCGGATGCCATTCCGGTCATCGCCGCCAGCGTCATCACCAACGGCAATTCGAACGCGCAGCCGAAGATGAGCAGGAATTTCACATTGAAATCAATGTACGTCCCGACACTCAACTGGGGCGTCACATCCCGGTCGAGCCCGAAGTTCACAAACAGATCGATCACCAGCGGCAGAATGACTAAATTGCAGAATACCAGTCCCAGTGCGAAGAGACTTCCAGCCGCACAAAACAGGGGAATCGCCCATCGTTGTTCTTTCGCCAACAACGCCGGCTCGATGAACTTCCAGGACTGGTAGAAGATAACGGGAAGACTGAGAATGACGGCCGCGAGCAACGAGACCTTGATCGAGGCGAACAGCGCCTCCGTGGGTCCATAAAACGCGAGCTGGTTCGGGAACGGTTTATTCAGCCAAGCGATCATCTCGGCTGAAAAAGAGAACGTCACGATCAACGAACCCAAAAGGGTTGCGCCGATGATGACCAATCGTCGCTTGACGGATGCGATATGGACGACAAGCGGATTGACGACCTGTTCCATAACGACAGATTCAGCTACGCGGAGGGCCGGCAGGCGGCCGGCCTCTCATTGGGTGGGCTGCAGCCCTTGTTCGCGATAGTGGCGAATAAGTTCGGCGAGTTTGTCTTTCTTCGCCAGTTTTTCTTTTTGCATCCGTTTTTTCTCGACCTCTTCGGTCGGCGTCAGGACATGGCGTCTCTGCAGCTCATTCAGTTCAAGATCCAGGCGATGGTGGGACTCTTCCAATTCCCGGAATTCGGTGTTGGAGTGGCGAAGCTGTTCGACAATCGCGTCTTCCGTCAACATGCGACACCTCCTGGTTAGGTTGAGTCTATTTAGACTGATTCACCTCCACCGGCCGACACACGGTTTCGGCGTTGGCCACCGTGCATCACAAGCGGGCTCAATTCCATGAGTACTGCGTCTTCAATGGGATTGGTATAGTACTGAGGGCGTGTGCTGATCGGCGCGAACCCCATACGGGCATAAAGCGCGCGTGCCGGTTCATTCGAAGCTCTGACTTCGAGAACCGCCCGAGTGGCCCCTTGCTCCAGACCCAGGCGGATGGCTTCAGCCGCAAGAGCACGTCCGACCCCTTGCCTCCGCATGGTTGCTCTGACGGCTAAATTCATCAGTCGAAGCTCTTCAAACACGATCCAGAAACAATGGTACCCGATGATGCTGGCTCTGGCCAGCGCCTCCGCTCTTCCGCCATGCACCGCAACGAAAAAATGTGCGAATTGGTTTCCGGTCAATTCTGCTTCCAGCATTTTGCGCGTCCAGGGGGACGAGAAGCAAGCCTCTTCCAACGACAGGATGTCCGGCAACATATCCGGCGTCGCCGGGAGGATCTCAACCTCACCAAGAGCCCCGTTATTCATACTTCAAATGTGTTCTACCGCCGACGGCCTCTGGCCAATCGTTCAGCAACTTTCTTTTCGATGCGCTTCTGCCGTCGTGCGACCGGTGACACTCCCCCTGACCGCTCATACTGTATTTCCGCTTCGACTCGCTGAACATAGAGCGGTGCAACCACATCGTCCGCGATCTCGCCTCGTCGAAGCCGTTCTCTTCCGAGCAACGCCACGGGCACGGCCGAAGGTTTAAAGACCTCTATAGATCCTACCGTCACGGTCGCAGACGCGGGCAATGCCGCTCGAATCTCGCACTCCATCGAGGACCATCCTGCTCCGAATACCAGCGTGCGCTCGGAGAGGCTCTGTGCCAAAGCCCGTGGACTCCCGACTTGTTCACCCAACACGCGATTCAATCGCCCATCCTGCGTCCAGCGAAAAATTGCCCAGTACACCTCTCCTCGACGACTGATCAACACCGGACACACCGGAGTCGTTGCCGTTCTTGCACGCCACGCCATTGCTTCCAAGGTTGGGACCAGTGCCAATGGACGTCCGCTTGCAGCCCGCAGTCCTAGGCATGTCGCAAGTCCTACACGGATACCCGTAAACGAGCCTGGCCCGATCGAACACGCGAGGCCGCCGATGTCACGGAGTTGTAATTCGGATTGAGCGAGGAGTCGATGGATCGTAGGCAAAAGTAGAGATCCGTGGGCGCCGCCGGCTTCCTGCTCATGCGTGGCCAAGACGAAATCGTCTTTGACGATCGCCACACTCTGCCAGGTCGTGGCCGTTTCAACCGCGAGAATGTTCATCGCCGATTATGAAATCTGTCCCAGGTCTTCCGCTTTGATCGCTTGATTCTGATGCATCTCATGGAAAATGACCTGTACGGTGCCTTGCCCCCGGCCGTCCTCAAGAGAAATTTTGAACGGACGGAGCGTCCGGACATCCTGATCGCCGACTGCTTCTGCTGGAACAGGCCCCACCTCATTCAGCGGCCTAAAATCCTCGTACTGAATCGTCGCTTCCACCTCTCCGTTGGAGCCCAGCCGATCTTCCTGTACCACCAACAATCGGCGGTCGAACCACAGGCGGCGGATCGGTGGACGCGATGCGCCGGCTCCCTCGCTGACCGGCGCATAGACGTCCAGGCGATATCGGTTTTTATCTTCCGCTAACTTAACCGTCTCATCCTTGGCGATCGAACTCGTTCCCAACACACCGCCGACGGCCCAGGCACTCAACTGAGAAAATCGAGCCAACTTCCCGAGCTCTTTCATGTCGGATTGACGACCGGTATAGACCTTCCCTTCAATGGGCAGACGGAGCTTATACCATTCATCGGCTTGAACAAACTCAAACAGTTCGTTCCCGATCGGCGTAAAGCCCCTGAGCCGAAAGGCATTCGGGCGGCGATAATAGACCGCACCCTCAACCCGCGACACGATGGGAATGAGGCCCCCTCGCACCTTGGCACTGAACAGTCCTTTCAGAGAATGAACCGCCGCATTTCGCTGACGCAACAGAGCCGTTAGTTCTTCCGCCGTCACCTGTTTAAGCGGCAGCTCCTCCTTCGGAGCCATGAGGGCACAACCAGTTATTAATATAGCCGCGAACGGCACAACAACCGATAGAACGGCGCGGCGCTTCGCGATGGTGCCTGTTGAATGTTCAGCAGAGCCCTGGTTCCTACGCCAATACCGCATCGAGCGCCTCTCGCACTTCTTGAATGCCGATCAAATCCATCCCCTCGATAGGCTCCAGCTTGGTCAGATTCCGCTCAGGCAAAATGCAGCGTTTAAATCCCATCTTGGCCGCTTCGCGGATGCGCGCTTCGGCTTGGCTGACGGCACGCACCTCTCCACCTAACCCGACTTCCCCTAATAACAACATCCCAGGCTCGACGGGCACCTCCCGCAAGCTTGATGTGACGGCCGCCACAATGCCTAGGTCGATTGCCGGCTCATCAATATGCATCCCTCCGACGACGTTCACATAGACATCCTGTCCGGAGAGGTGTACGCCCAACCGCTTCTCCATCACGGCGAGCAAGAGCGAGACTCGATTCAACTCCACCCCGTTCGCCATCCGCTTGGGCATCGCATAGCTGGTTGAAGAGACCAACGCTTGGAGTTCCACCAGGATTGGCCTGGTCCCTTCGAGACTCGACACGACCACCGACCCAGTACTCCTATGAGGACGCTCAGCCAAGAACAGTTCTGAAGGGTTGTTCACTTCTTCGAGCCCCGCATCCTTCATTTGAAAGACACCGATCTCGTTCGTCGAGCCAAAACGATTTTTCACGGCGCGGAGGATTCGGTAGCTATGTCCCTTGTCGCCTTCAAAATACAAGACCGTATCGACGATATGTTCCAGCAACCGAGGCCCGGCGATGGCCCCTTCCTTGGTGACATGCCCAATGATGAAGACAGGAACTCCCGCCCGCTTGGCAAACCACATAAGCTGCCCGGCTACCTCCTGCACCTGACTAATGCTGCCGGGAGCGGACGTCAGCTGTTCCGTGTAGACGGTTTGAATCGAATCGACCACCACGGCGGCCGGCTCAATATCCTGCACCGCTTTCAAGATCTGCTCAAGGGACGTTTCGGCCAAAATGAGCAAATGCGGATGCTCGATACCCAGACGCTGCCCGCGCATCTTGATTTGTCGAGGAGACTCTTCGCCGGAGACATACAGAACGGGTGTGTCCTTCGCGGCCAACTTCGGCAGGACTTGCAACAAAAGCGTCGTCTTGCCGATCCCCGGATCTCCTCCGATCAAGATCACCGAGCCGGGAATCACGCCACCCCCCAGAACCCTGTCAAATTCTCCGATGTGCGTGAGCCGACGATCCTCCCCTACTACCTCGATATCGGAGATGGGCGTCGCTGCAGCCTGAACTGTTTTCATCGCAGCGGGACGCCCCTTACCGGTCGCCGCCTGCCGCTCCTCCTTCATCGTGTTCCAGCCGCCGCAGTCTGGGCATCGGCCAAGCCACCGTGGCGCTTGGTGTCCACAGGACTGGCACGAAAAAACGATCTTGGGTTTCAAAAATTACCCTCACAGAGAAACAGTCTCATGCGGCTATTTTAATGGATGCACGGAGGGAAGAAAAGCCGGGAATGTCCGACCCCCGAAGCAGAAACCCCGACTGGAGCGCGGTCAAGTTTTGAAGGGTTATACAGCTTTTCACAACCCAGGTGTCACCCCAATCTTCTTCCCATCGTAGAAGCCTACACACTCTTTTGATGAACGCCACACTACCCCTACAGGAGAGCTTCAGCGATGTCGCGCCTGAGAAATTTTCGTCTTGACGGACCACCAAGATGTACCCTATTTTCTTACTTGTTGATTAACATAGTCATATTTGATGAAGCTCTCGAAAAAAAGCGAGTACGGTCTTCGAGCCTTACTTGAACTGACGCTGGCACATGGCCATGCCACGCTGCAGAGGCATGACATTGCGGCTCGACAGCATATCCCCATCGAATTTTTGGAGCAGATTCTCCTAATGCTCAAACGAGCCGGGCTCGTTTCCAGTCGGCGAGGAGTAAAGGGGGGATACACCCTTATCAAGCCGCCGAAGGATGTCACCCTGGGGCAAGTGATCCGCATACTCGACGGTCCTCTTGCTCCAATCGGTTGTGTCAGTAAGACGGCGTATCAAAAATGCGGTGATTGCCCTTATGCCAATATGGCGCGCTGCCCGGTACAGCAGGTGATGGGTACAGTCCGTGACGCGATCGCCGGAATTTTGGATCACTATACACTTGCCGACTTTGCATCCGGCCGTTACAAGGACTGACCCTCGATGGATACAGTTGTTCTTGTCCTGATTACGTTTGTCGCCGCCACGGTCAATGGCGCGCTGGGGTACGGCTTTTCTTCCATCACCGTTCCTGTCGCTTTATTGTTTTACACCAATCGCATTTTGAACCCGGCCCTTGTGCTCATTGAACTCGTCCTCAATAGCTATGTGCTGTTCATGAATCGAAAAAGTGTCCCGAACATCTGGCGACGGGTGACTCCCATTCTCATCGGCTTAGTCATCGGAATCGGCATCGGCAGCTACATTCTCTTTCTGGTTCAGCCGGCATGGATCAAGTTCGTCACCTATTTCTTTCTGTTACCGTTGATTCTGCTTCAGGCTGCCGGCATCCGGAAACCCATTCAAGCTGAACGTGTCATTGCCGTCCCCTTTGGGGTGGGAATTGGCACACTCTATTCCGTCACGACCATTTCCGGCCCTCCGCTCGCTCTTCTCTTCAATAATCAGGGTTATGCCAAGCAAGACTTCCGGGCCGCATTGGGAGTCATACGCGTCGCGGAATCCTCGCTCACGGCCATCGCCTATGGATTCATCGGCTTCTACAGCGCCGGCAGTATGGAAATTATTCCTTACATTATTCCGAGTGTCATGATCGGGATCCCTTTAGGAACGTATCTCATTCGCTTGATGGATCCCGAGACATTCCGGCGCATTTGCATGGCGTTCGATGGATTGATCGTTGGGTTTGGCCTCTCTCGAGTCTTGACTGAATTAAACCTTGCCTCAACCGTCACCACCTACAGCATTCTGTCGATCGTGATTCTGATCAACGGCTATTTGCTGTTCAGGTTTTTTAGAGATCGCGCCGACCCCCATCGAATTCCGTCTTGATGGCTACCCTTCCTCGGTCTCTGCACGACCGTGGGAACCGACGAAAAACCCCTCCTCTTTCAGCTTTTCGCTATTACCCTTGGCGGTACTTGAAGGTTGAATCCTTCACACCTGCAACTGCCTCTAGGTCGACAAGATACCTAACCTGTTGAATAATTGTAATTCTCTTCTCCTATTTCTTGGGTATAAGTTTTGCTGAACCCCCTGATCGTTCTACATTGCGTACTTGAACGGAAAAGGTTTAGTCATCGCAATTCACCTGTAAGGAGTGTTTCTTATTATGAAGACTCATGTGATTTCGATCAATCTGGTCTATAAGAAGTTTGCCATCGCGTTGGCCCATCTCATGATGCTAAGTGTCATCGTCCTTCCACTGGCCGGATGCGGTGACGATGGCGGAGGAGCACCACCCATCTCTTCACTCTCCACACCGACAGAAGCTCCTTCTGGAACGGACACCCCTCCTGGTGAAGTCGACGGGTCTGACTCTACTATTCCTCAGAACAACGTGGCGGAGTCAGACCATGATAACCGTCTAACTGAACTCGCAGAATTAAACCCTGAACTTTCTGAGGAAGAGGAAGACCCGACGATCTCAATGACCCCCACTCCAGCCGGGGTCACTGCGCGGTTGTCATGGGACGCGTCCACTGATCCCAATGTGGCCGGTTACCATGTCTATTACGGAAAAGAATCATCTGGAGAGCCTGGCTCATGTTCCTATGAGGGAAGCCAAGGGGTTACAGCTCCGCCGGCCACAATTAACGGACTTGAGCCCAATACACCCTATTTCTTTGCAATCAGTGCGTACGGCGGTGAGGAGGGCGAATTGGAAAGCCCCTGTTCGAATGAAGTACTCGTAGTCACACCTCCTGCCCAAAGCTGAGTGAGCACGTTCGCCGCGTCATGACTCTCTTGCAGCTCCCCTGGTTCACTTCAGGGGAGCTGATCCTTTCATTGACCTCCCCCCCGACGATTTGTTAGCCTCAAGTTCTTTCATGCGGCTTCCGAAAATAAACAGTCAGGAAGCCATTATTGACGACTATTCCGAAAGGATCTCCCATGGCCGGTTCACTTGCCTCGTCCGAACTGCTGACCGCCTTACACAATAAAGCGACCCAACTTCGCATCGACAGTGTGCGGGCTACCAGCGAAGCAGGGAGCGGCCATCCGTCAAGCTGCGCGTCTGCCGCCGACATCGTTGCCGCATTGTTTTTCTCCGTCATGCGTTACGATCCGCACAATCCTAAGGCGCCTAACAGCGACCGTTTTGTCTTGTCGAAAGGACATGCCGCTCCGCTGCTCTATGCGGCGTGGGCAGAAGCCGGGCTTTTCCCGACAAGCGATCTTCTTAAACTGCGCACTCTGAAGTCCGATCTTGAAGGACATCCCACTCCGCGTTTGCCGTTTGTGGATATGGCGACCGGGTCACTGGGACAGGGACTTCCCGTGGGCGTCGGCATCGCCCTCAATGCGAAGTTCATAGACAAACTCGATTACCGAACCTACGTGGTGATGGGGGATGGAGAATCGGTCGAAGGTTCGGTGTGGGAGGCAGCCGAGATCGCACGCCAATACGGTTTGGATAATTTGTGCGCGATCGTGGATGTGAACCGGCTCGGGCAAAGCGATCCTACCATGCTGCAACACGACATGGAGGCCTACCGTTCCCGATGGGCAGGATTTGGCTGGCATGCGATCGTCGTCGACGGCCATGATATCGCAGCAATCCTCCAGGCTTTCGACGAGGCGACCCGCACCAAAGGGCGGCCGACCGTGGTCCTGGCCCGAACGTACAAAGGCAAGGGCATTTCGTTCATCGAGAACAAAGCAGATTGGCACGGCAAACCGCTGAAGAAAGGGGAAGAGACCCAGCGGGCTCTCGACGAACTGACGAAGCAATTACACCCGAATGGTGCCTCTATTCAGATCCCAAAACCATCGGCCCCCGCCGCCACACCGGCCCCGGTCGGTGCGATGCCGGCACCGCCGTACAAACTCGGCGACTCCGTCGCGACGCGCGAAGCCTTCGGCGCAGCACTCGAGGCCTTGGGGTCTGTCAACCCCTCGGTGGTTGCGCTGGATGCCGACGTGAAGAATTCGACATATACCGACAAATTCGGGAAGAAATTCTCCAGCCGGTTCTTCGAAAGTTTTATCGCGGAACAAACTATGGTCGGGGCTGCAGCCGGTCTTGCAGCGTGCGGGAAAATCCCTTTTGCTGCGACATTTGCCTGTTTTTTGAGCCGCGCCTACGATTTTATCCGCATGGCCGCCATCAGCGGATCGAACATCAAACTCGTCGGGACACATGTCGGTGTGAGCATCGGTGAGGATGGTCCGTCACAAATGGGACTGGAAGACATCGCGATGATGGCGGCGCAACCAAACGTCACGGTGCTGTACCCCTCAGACGGTAACTCGACCTATCACTTGGTCGAAGCCGCCGCCAACCATAAAGGAATGGTCTACGTGCGTGCCGGAAGACCGAAAAACCCGGTGATTTATGGCCCGGAAGAGCGTTTCCATATCGGCGGCAGCAAAGTCGTCCGGCAGAGCGTTTCGGATGTACTCACCATCGTGGCCGCAGGAGTCACGTTGTTCGAGGCGTTGAAAGCGCATGACCAGCTGAAGTCGAACGGCATTGCGGTTCGCGTCATCGATCTCTACAGTATCGCCCCCATCGATAGACACACCTTATTGGATAGCGGCCGCGCTACACAGTCCCGAATTCTCACGGTTGAGGATCACTACGCCCACGGAGGCCTTGGCGATGCCGTCCTCAGTGCCGTCGCAACCGAGGGGATCAAGGTCCACAAACTCGCCGTCCGGGAAATCCCGCATAGTGGGAAACCCGAAGAACTCGTGGATCATTATGGCATTGGAGTGCGGTCTATTGTCGAGGCAGCCAAACAGATCATCAAATAGCTGGCCTTGCATGGAGGGCGACAACCAACTCGATCAATTCCCTTCTTGATTGTCATGTTTTCATTTTTTCTCAGGGGAAATATGGTATAGTGCACTGCACCAATGGTGCAGTGGAAACGTCGACCAATTCAAGCACACCAAACGGGCAGATCATCC
This sequence comes from Nitrospira sp., assembly GCA_024760525.1. Lineage (NCBI taxonomy): Bacteria > Pseudomonadati > Nitrospirota > Nitrospiria > Nitrospirales > Nitrospiraceae > Nitrospira > Nitrospira sp. Next base: position 1,586,570 of record CP060499.1, on the reverse strand, counting down.
ATTACATATTGAGTAGGAGGTGCGAATGACGAGAAGGAATGTGAGGCTATCGCTTCTGGTAATCGGGTGCGCACTGATTTTTTCGGGAGGCATAGCCTCCGCCGAGGATCTTCCCCCGTTGGCTCCGGTTCCACCCGATTATGCCGACAAGAAAATGCCGGCCGGTGGGTGGACTGACGCAAAAGCCATCGAGGAGGGAGGAAAGATTTATAGGGGTGAATTCAAGACCGAGGTCAACTGCAGCAGTTGCCACGGAAAGGACGGCGCACCGGTGAAAAAGGGTGCACGGGACCTTCGTGATCCCAAAATCGTCTGCCGCTTCTCAGACGCGTACTGGTTCTGGCGCGTCGCCGAAGGAGTTCCAAAGACAAAGATGAAAGCCAATAAGGGCCTCCTATCGGAAGAGCAGATCTGGCAGGTGATGGCATATGAAAACCAGTTTTCGCATGGGGGTAAGCCGGCCGACCGTTCGTGTTACAAACCCTAGGTGGAGCGCTGTTTCGGTTTAACGAACCGTCTAGAGACTCCGGAGATCTCGAAAAGTTTGGAGTCTCTGCAAATCTGGTAAGAGCACTATTACAGGGGGAAGAGAACATGAAGTTCTCTTCCCTCTGTTTATTGGATTCCCAGACGCTTGGTGGAATATTCAGGCCGGATTGGGGGCCATAAACACCAAGACCTTAAGCCGCCCGGTTGTATGGTTCTTCACACCATGCTCTTGCCCAGCCGGTGCCAGAGTGCCCTGCCCCGCATCGAGTACTTGCTGATCAGTGCCGACCTGAAATGTTCCTTGACCCTCTAAGACAATGTACACCTTGTCTTGATGACCATGCACATGCCCCGTTTGCTCTTGGCCCGGCTCAAAGCAGTAGATGTCGCAGAAGAACCGGTCCGTTTGAAACACATTGTTCTTCTTCATTTTCTGACTATTGAATTGCTGGAAGTCCGCAAGTGTGACAACCTCCATTATGGATACTCCCTTGGTGCGACCAGTTGGAAGCGGTGATCAGGGCATGTGCGATTGCAGTTTTTGGTATGAATGTTTCAGATCGTTCAGGGCGGTGTTCATCCCTTCCCGTACCTCATGCCATTTTGCATCGGTGGCACTCCTTAATTCGTCTAACCTCTCCTTAACTCCATCTTTCTTTTTCTCCAACTCATGGATCGCTTTCTGAAGCTCAGCTCGCGTGGACTCCGAGGCGTCTGTGATCCTGCCGCGCAACCCGATGATTTCCCTCTGAATGATCGCCAATTCCTCATGAGCTTTCCGCTGGAAGGCCTCCTTTTGCTGAGCCGTATATTGCTTGGTGGCCTCGATCGTTTCTTGGGCTTCCTTCGCGATCTTTTCGGTATTCGCCGGGGATTCAGCCGCCATACCCGACACAGGGATCACCCCTACTATTGCAAATACGACACCCGCCGCAATTCGACCACAATTCATGAACCCCTCCGCAAGACACCAAAGTATAGTCTGCAACCATCGCAAAGTCACGATCGCTAAACTTTCACCGGTAACCAGCCGAAAAAGAAGGTCGTGAGCGCCATGTCTGCAACTAAGGAGTCACTTCATGCCTCCTGACCTCCAGTCAGCACCTGCTCCTCTTGAGAAGCTCGAACAGCTTCTGAATCAAAAGGTCGAAAAAGGAGAGGTTGAGCTTCCGTTATTGCCTCAAGTCGCCAGCCAGGTCATGGCCTTGACGTCGGACCCTTCGGCAGACGCGGCCAAACTGTCTTCGCTCATCCATCAGGATCAGGCCCTCGCGGCGCACGTGCTCCGCATCGCCAATTCGCCCGCGTACATGCCGCGAAGCCCCGTCGTCTCTCTTCAACACGCCGTCGCCATGCTCGGCATCAACTTGCTGTCCGAAATCGCCTTCACCGCTTCGCTAAAAACAGGGGCATTCCAGGTGCCGGGATATGAGGACGACGTGAAGCGATTGTGGCGGCATTCGTTAGGCAGCGGCGCGTTCGCAAAGGAAGTCGCGCGGATACGACGCGTGAATGTGGAAAGCGCATACCTGTGCGGCCTCTTACATGGAATCGGAAAGCCCGTCGTCTTGCGCACCGTCACGACGCTCGCCCGTGACCAGAAAATCACCTTGGACGGCTCAGCGCTTCGCATGCTGATCGATGGGTACCATACGCGTGTCGGCCACCTCATCGCAGAAAAATGGAACCTCCCCAAACCGGTCATGGAAGCCATTCAACACTATAGTGATTACGATCACGCCACGGCGTTCAAACAGGACTGCATGCTCACCTGCGTTGCCGATCGACTGGCCAGCAATCTGCTCGCACCCGAAGACATGCCTGATGAAACATTGCGCGAGCATCCGGTATTCACGGAGTTGAACCTGTATCCTAATGACATTGACCAGCTCGTCGCGGGGAAGGACAAGGTGCTGGCCATCGTCAACGCGATGAACCTATGAGTACACCAACTGTTTTTGACATCATCGTCATTGGAGCCGGCCCCGCCGGCCAAAAAGCGGCCATTCAGGGCGCCAAAGCCAACAAGCGCGTGGCGCTCATTGAACGGGAACGCGGCATCGGGGGCAGCTGTGTCTACCGCGGAACGATTCCCAGCAAGACGTTACGAGAAAGCGCCCTTCATCTTGATGTGCTCAAGCGAGCCAGCGCGGCCTTCGAATTCAACCTCAGACCTGACACACAAATCGCCACCCTTCTGGGCCGGCTGGAAGACGTAGTGAAGGCGCATGATACGTTCATGAGCCAACAGCTGCGGCGCAACGGCATCTTCCTTTTCCACGGCCGCGCGTGCTTCGTCAACGACCGTGTGATCGAAATGCAGACTGTTGACGGAGCCAGTCAACGCTTCACCGCCGACACCATTGTGATTGCCACCGGGTCGCGCCCGAGAAATCCGCCGGAGATTCCCGTCGATCACGAACATATCCTCGACAGCGACTCACTCCTTTCAATGATCTATTTGCCGCGCTCGCTGACGATCATCGGTGGTGGCGTCATCGGATGCGAGTATGCCTCGATTTTCTCTCTGTTGGGCACGCAGGTGACGTTGGTCGATCAAGCCCCCGCGCCCCTTCAGTTTATGGACCAAGAGCTGGTCCGGCAATTCATCACAATTTTCGAGCGACAGGGCGGGCACTACCTGGGAGGGCAGAAAGTACGGGAAGTCCATTGGGATGGCGCAGCGCACGTCGTCACAAAACTTGGCAGCGGTATGACCGTGAAAAGCGAAAAGATGCTCGTTGCGCTCGGAAGGCAAGCGAATGTCGAGGATCTCAATCTGAGCGCCGCAGGGCTCCAGGCCACGGCTAAGGGTACTCTTCCGGTCAACCAATTCTGTCAGACGGATGTCCCTCACATCTACGCAGCCGGAGATATGGTCGGTGCGCCGACCCTGGCGTCAAAAGCCATGGAGGAGGGCCGCAGGGCTGTCCGCCACGCCCTCAACCTCCCGGTCGGCGATGCCGCCTCCACCATTCCACTGGGCATCTATACGATTCCGGAAATGGCCAGTATCGGCCTTGACGAGAAAAGTGCACGGGAACGGTACAGAGATCCGCTGGTCGGACGGGCCAAGTTCGAAGAAATCGCTCGCGCACAGATATCCGGTGCCGGCCATGGTCTCCTCAAGATGGTGGCTGATCCCGACGGCGAGCGGCTCCTGGGCATTCAAATCGTCGGGGATTCCGCCACGGAACTGGTGCACGTGGGCCAATTGGCTCTTCAAAGCACCGCAACCATCGAATCCTTCATCGATAACGTCTTCAACTTTCCGACCTATGCCGAGGCCTACCGGATCGCCGCGCTTGATATCCTGGGCCAAGTGGCAAAACGTCGATCGGCTAAAGCCGCGTAGGCGTCCAACGTCCCAATCCATCGCTCTCCTGATTGAATGCGCAGCTCCCGATCGGCCGGAATCAGAGGAGACACTGCGTCGGTCGAAGAACTACTCGAGGTCGCTCTCGTGAGGTTTTCGCTTGAATAATTCCATTTCCAAGTCTTGGACTACATGGTGGAGCCTGGCCCATTCATCGGGATCCAACTTCACAAACTCGCATCCGAAACTGCCGGCTCGAAACCATCGCACCACCGCTTTGGAAATCTGGATGGGAGGTTCATCCTCACAACTCTGAACCCGCAGCTGCAGAACCGTCCCCGGCTCCACTTCGATAAGAGTGTACACACGGCAACCTCGAATAGAGAGATCGCTCAGAGTGCCTTCACCCGACACGACGTTCGTTGAGCTGAACGAACTTCGAAATGTAACCGGAAAGCGGGCATCCTTTCGTTGTTCCACGGGCACACCCATAGGCGCGTGAGTTGCTAGCCTTTTATATTGCCGATTGGACGCAATTCCGCCACTGGTTTTGTGATTCCCGCACGATCGACTGCTTGGACCACCTCGGAGATGTTTTTATAGGCGAAGCCCGCCTCCTCGGCCAGGCCGGACATGGAGACGGCCTTCACGAGGATGCCTCGCTGCTTCATTTGACTTTGCACTTGCTCCCCCCGAATGGCTTTCTTCGCTTGCGCGCGCGACATCGTACGGCCCGACCCATGCATCGTCGAAGCAAAGGTGTCACGCATCGCTCCTTCCGTCCCCGCCAACAGGTATGAGCCGGTTTCCATTGAACCGCCGCAGATAACCGGCTGTCCTGTCGCGCGATACCGTGGAGGAAGATCGGGACTGCCGGGTCCCAAGGCCCTCGTCGATCCCTTCCGGTGCACGACCACATCGCCTTCCGGGTGCCGCTCGACTTTGGCGATATTGTGTGCCACGTCATAGACCAGCTCCATTCCCATCTCCTCAGCCGCTCGACCGAAGACCGCAGAGAAGGCTTCGCGGATCTGATGGGTGATGACTTGACGGTTGGCAAACGCCATGTTGGCGGCACAATTCATGGCCGAGAAATAATCCTGCCCTTCGATTGATGAAAAGGGAGCACAGGCCAGTTGCTGGTCCTTGACGGAAATTCCGTATCGCCGCATCGCTTTTTCGAATCCTTTAAGATAGTCACTCGCCACCTGGTGACCGAACCCGCGTGAGCCGCAATGAACCATCACGACGATCTGATCCTGTCCCGTAATCCCCCAGGCCGCAGCGGTCTCGTCGTCAAACACACGATCCTTAGAAACCACCTGGACCTCAAGGTAGTGGTTGCCCGACCCCAAGGTCCCCAGCTGATTGATGCCTCGACTGACCGCCCGATCGCTGATTTTCGATGGGTCCGCGCCGGCGATACATCCCCTCTCTTCAATCGCATCGAGATCCCGATGCCAGCCAAACCCCTGCTCGACACACCACCGGGCCCCCTTGGCTATGACATCCTCGAACGAGGAACGGTTCAACCGTACGAACCCACTCGCGCCCACGCCCGCCGGTACCCTCCGAAACAATTCCGTCATCAATCCTTCGAGGTGTGGCTCTACGTCCTCACGGGTGAGATCGGTTCTGATGAGCCGCATTCCGCAATTGACGTCATACCCGACGCCGCCGGGTGAGATGATGCCGGATCCGACATCAAATGCCGCGACTCCACCGATGGGAAAGCCATAGCCCCAATGGCCATCCGGCATGCACAGCGCGTACCGTCTGATGCCGGGCAGGCAGGCAACATTCGTCACTTGCTCGAACACCCCAGAATCCATGGCCTGAAGGATGGCCGGCGTGGCATAGATCCGCGCGGGAACCAGCATCCCATCCTTTTCTGTCGGAGGGATCTCCCAGACCTCGTCCAAGATCCGCACGACCCTCATGTCAGTATTCAGTTTCATGATCGATGACCCGGTTCATCATTTTCGCCCCACTGTTGTTCGCGAACGACGAAGAACGAGATACGCTTCGCGCATCTTATACATCCAACACGATCCTGACGGTCCATTGCCCTTGTTCCTGGGCGAGTCGATAGAGATGCTTGGTGACTCCTTTTACATCGGCCCTCAACGTTTGCGTGGAGCCATTGACCGGGTCACCATAAAGCAGCCCCCTTAGGTTCCAGCAGCCGTCGTCGTGCCGAGTGAGGATGAGTTCCGCCTTGCTGAATACGACCCCGGCCGCATCCTTCCAATACACCAGGTCCGAGAGCCAATCAAACAACAGCGCGGCGGGATCGTCGTCTGTTCGCTCAATCGCTTGTCGCCAAGAGGAGCCAATTGTGTCAGGATCAGCCAGCGCCTCCATGATCGCGCAGGTCGCTCCTTGGAAGAGTTCCTGAAGTGAATCGCCGGAGGCGTCGAATGCCAGATCAGCTGTGGCGATGTCGTCTAGAAACCGAAAAGAGTGAGGCATCCGAGTGCACTCGAAGCGCTGAGCCGATCAGAAGCGCCGCGGGGAGAGCGTACCCCTTGATTGTAGGCTACTCAAGCTCGAAGATCTTGGGGAAGTTGGTGAGATTGCGACAACCGTCCCGCGTCACCAGCACCATGTCCTCGATTCGGACCGCTCCCAATCCCGGATAGTACAGTCCTGGTTCGACGGTAACGACATGGCCCTCTTGCAGGAGAGACCCGGTTCGGCTGATACGAGGCGCTTCGTGAATATCCAGCCCTACCCCATGCCCGGTCCCGTGAAAGTACCCCTGCCTACGGCCGTTCACCACGCCGGTCTTGTATCCCGCTTTCTCGAAACGCGCGCAGATGCCGTGATGGATTTTCATTCCGTCGGCGCCGTCCTTGATCTTGTCGATGGCCTCTTCCTGGGCATCCTTCACGATTCCATACAACCGCTTCAAGTCCTGACTCACCGTCCCGCGTATGACCGTACGCGACATATCCGCAAAATAGCGGCTCGTCGCAGATCGAGGAAACACGTCAAAAATAATGCTGCGATGAGCCGGCAAGGGGCCGCTCCCTTCATTGTGCGGATCACAGGCTTGCTCCCCTCCCGCCACAATCGTATGTTGGGCCACGCAGTTCTGTTCCATGAGTCTCACGTTGATCAGCTGTTTCACCCGTTCGGCGGTCAAGACGGCTACATCAAGCCAGAGCGCTCCGTCACGTATCGTCGCCCGCCGCAGCATATCATGCGCTGAAGCCACGGCATCTTCAGTCGCTCGCTGAGACTGTTCGATATGGCGAACCTCTTCCGCACTTTTCACCACACGTTGCTCGTAGAAGGGATCGCGCTTCGGTTTCAGGCTGTATCCCAACTCTTGCAACCGTGTGGCATGGATGAATGGGAAATTGGCCGGCACCAGCAGACGGCGCACCTTGAACTCTTTTAACACGATGTGCACGATATCGACCGTCGTCGGGTCTTTGATACCCTGGTTCTTCGCCTTCTGTTCGATCTCGGAGTAGGACAGCACTCGATCGACCGACGCTTGAGCCCTGGCGCGATCCATTTCCAGGTCACTCATGACCATCAATCGCTCACCCTTGACCTCCAAATAGATAAACGGATCCGGAGCGATGAATCGCGTCGCATAGAACAAATTCGAGTCCTGTTCGCTGGCGGCAATGAACAATGTGGCGGCTTCAAGGTGAGACATCGTGGTGCGTTTCATGGATGTATCAGTGGAATGATAGCGCTCGGCAATGCCGCTGCAAACGAGGGACCGCGGCGCACCCTCTGGGGTACGTTGAGGGACTAAACGATGCGAGAACGAAGCCGGCGAGCATTTTCAGCATCTTGAACGGGATGCTAGCATGGGAGCGTAGGTCGGTCAAGAATTGGTGTTGGTCAAGGCACGACAGGAGCTGGTGAGAGAGTCATATCCTTTGGTCTCACTCCAGTTTCTTCATCGGGCGTTACCAGATCCATGGGAAGCGTCAGCGTATTCGTCAAGACATCGACCGCCAGTTGGGCCAAGCCCGACAGGCCGGTCGCAAAGGACTTTACCGGCAGATAGGTCACTTCAGGATCTTCTAACGCGCCCTTCACGGTGAACATTGCTGTGGCCAACCCCTTGCGGTCCCCGGCAATGATTCGGCCAAAGAGTGGAATCGTCTTGAGAAATTGTGAATAGGACCCAAACGGACTCACGGCCACGGCGAGATCCAGTTGATCCGTCGGCAGGTCGTAATTTCCGGCGGCGGTAATCTTCAGAATCGGGCTATCGATAATGAGATTTTCTGTCTGAAACATGCCGTCTTGAATGGTCACGATCGCGGATATCCTGTTATACGGGAGTCCCTCCTTTTCAAGATCGACCTTCCCCTGCAGCACAGCGGGGAGGTTCAGCAAACTGATGATTTTCCATACCGCCCGCTCATTTGATTTTAGGATGCGCCCGTTTTCCAACAACAGCTCGACTTTTCCGTTCAACGAAGGGTAGATCCCGTGTGGATTGCGTCCGTGGCCTCGAAGCACACCGCTGAAACGGATTTCTCCTGACACACTGTGGGCTTGCGTCTTCGTCAGTCTCATGAGGTCATCGAACTCCACTCCGGTGGCCCGGAACGAGAGGTCAAGGTCCGCCGGCGCCTTGGGTGGAAGTTGCACCACCAGCCGTCCAGCCACGTGTCCGTGGGTCGACTCGCCGGAAATCCGGTCGATATCCAATACACCGTCCTGAATATTGATCCGCGCCGAAATCGCGCCGAACTTCATATGCCTGTAGTGCCCCCGCGCGACAGCCGCCGACATAGTGACATGACTGGTGGCCGCTAACGTTTCGAGAAACTCACGAATCGGAGTCCGCTCACCCTTCGGAATCAGCAAACCCAAGTCAAGCTGGTTTGATTCGATCCTCCCGGTGATCAACGGCTTTGCCGGCCAGTTTCGAATCGCGGCCTCTATGGCAATGTCGCTGCCCTGAACTTTGAACGACAGCCGCTTGAGTTCGACCTCGTTGCGCACAAATTTTACGCGCGCATAGAGGTCCTGAATATGTCCTTCGATCCCCTTGGCCGTCATCAATCCATTCGTCAACCCCATCCATCCGGTGATCCGCCACGCCTTCCAATCCGTGTCTTTGCCTTTGATGTCGAGCGAGAGCTCGAGATTACCTGCCTCAAGCCAACTCTTGGATGCCCACTCCGGCAGACTGGATACCGACAACGTGCTGGTCGCCACGGCCATATCAATCATGAAGCGATCGCCGAAATGCAGGGTTCCCTTAGCCGGAATACTCACCGCGGGCAAAACCAGCTCTACCCGATGCAACGTCACACCGGTGCCCTGGGGCATCATGCCTTCAAACTCGACCGTGGCCTGCGCTCCAACAGGTTTTTCTATCGACCCCAGCGTCACTTTAGCCTCATCGAGCACGACTGTTCCTCGAATCTGCGGCCTCGTCGTCGAACCTGCTAGAACAACTGCCGAGCTGAGCGTACCCACGAAGGCCTCTGGTTGAGTTACAGCGGGTCGGAACAAGCGCGCCATCTGCGCAGCATCGCCGCGCGTACGAATGGCAAAGTCTTGAAATACGCTCGCCGTGCCGCCGCCAATCATTCCTTGGACCTGCACAGTGGTCCCTCCAAGATGTCCGGTGACTTGTTCAAACTGAGTAGACCCATCAGCCAGAACGAATCGCCCCTGCACTCCGGTCAGACGCTCAGGCAACGCGACATGGGAGAAACTGATCTGACGAGCTGTAATCTCCCCACCGGCAAACGTAATCCCACCGGACTGATTCAAAGGGCCCACAAGACGAAAGGTCGACTGTGCCATACCCTCCGCATCCCGAATGCCGGCAAGCATTTGCGTGACTCGCCCGGCCGATACGGTCTTGGCCAAAAACTCCAGCAAATGCGCAGCCCCCGTCTCTCCTGTGATCTCCAGTTCGAGCCACGGGCCTGCGTCAAGAAACGACACCTCCGCTTTTCCATCAGTGATGTGCATCGCTCCGTACAGTCCGGTCACCTTCGCGATGCGAACACGTCCAGCCTCTACAATGACGACCGCAGCCAAATCTTTCACCGCCACACGATCGCGGCCGATCAGTCCTTGACCTTCACGAATATGGAACTCCCCGGTCGTCGAAAGCTGAGGGCCGGTCGTGGCAGATCCGGTCAATGTCGCATTGATGACCTGCACCTTGCCGTCAATCTGGCGATCTGCCAGTACAGCTGGAAGCTGCGGGTGGATCCAAGCCGAGGGAATCGTTTTCAGCAGCTGAGGAAGAGCGACAAGCGTGCTGGTGAACGTCACCGAAAACGTGGGCTGAGGCGTCAGAAGGCCGGCGAGATTGGCATTTCCTGTCATCGTGATATCGTTCAAATGCGCGGTCATCTCTGATAACACCATGTCATACCCGGCTACCCCCGGCATCACGCGAACGGTGCTCCGGAGATTCAAGGCACCTTGAAGATGCTCAGGAACCGGCCGAGGGCCAAGAAAGTCAGCGGCGTCACGCACTTTGAGATCAGCGGCATCGATATGTCCTTCGAACTGAAATCCTGAACCAGGTTGTCCTGTTTCTTCCCCGGATAAGGACACTGGTTGCTCCGCTTGTTTGATGACTCCATCGAGTGAAACAGCCGATAGTCCCTGCGCCCCTTGGTGAGCCGCCGACGCATGCAATTCCGCAAGCCCACGGTCGGCCCGGACAAGCAGGCCGAACTCGACGTGTTCCAATTTGATGGACCGAATTCCATCGGGTCTGGCCGAATCGATGACGGTAATCGTGCCATTCACGAGCTTGGCTTCCCTGATCATGAATGTCTGGGCCATCTGCTCCATCGTTCGTTCATCGGTATCGGCCTGGCCGTTCAATCCATCCAGAACATTCCAGCGACCACGTTCGTTCCGCCGAAGCGTGAGTGTCGGCTCCTCGATCAATAATCGTTTCCCAACGACTTGCTTCTTGAGAAGCGGCCAGAGACGCAGAACAAGATTGACCCGCTTAGCCGTCAATACCGCCTGATCCGATTGGGGGTCATGAATGGTGACGTCGGAGAGTTCCACACGAATGCGCGGGAAGACGACAAATTTCACGCGATGAACGTCGATCTTCCTCCCCAGGCTCTCTTCGAGTTGATTGAGGACAAAGTCCTTGAGATAGTCTTCCCCGGTCAGTTCTCTGGAGAACGCAAGAAAGATTCCGACCATCATCACGAGGGAAAGGATAATGACAAGCGCAAGCCGAAGACGGGACACACCACCCCCTCAGAGCACATAAGCGTCGTTCTTGGCATCTTACCGGATCGATCAGTTTAAATCTATCAACTCAGCGTTCTACAAGGGATTTCTCACCGCGCCTTCACGCGTCCTCGACGTCCCTTCGATGTAGATAAGGCGTAAAGAAATCGTTCGCGTCACTACCATCTTGATATCGCACCAGCAGTCACACCCTCTCATCTTCATCTGACTTTCCCGAGTTGACAGAGAACGGGTATTGGAACTACACCTTGTCTATGGACACTCATCCTCTCGCAGGACAGCCGGCACCCACGTCAATCCTCGTGGATCTGAGTAAGCTCTTGTCTGCGTATTCGACCGGGAAGCCGGACCCATCTGCCCGTGAACAACGCGTTTCATTCGGCACGTCAGGGCATCGAGGCTCCTCTTTTAAGCACAGCTTTAACGATGATCATGTCGCGGCGATCACTCAAGCAGTCTGCGAATATCGGACTGCACAGCATACGACCGGCCCGCTCTATTTGGGGAAGGATACGCACGCACTGTCGGAACCTGCCTTGGTCACTGCGCTCGAAGTCCTCGCGGCAAATGGTGTTGAGGTCATGATCGACAGGAATGACGGATTCACACCGACGCCCGTTATCTCACATGCGATCCTCACTTATAACCGAGGCCGAACTTCCGGGTTAGCCGACGGTGTCGTCATCACTCCATCCCATAATCCGCCGGAAGACGGCGGGATCAAATACAACCCCCCGCATGGAGGACCCGCCGATACGCAGGTCACCAAGTGGATTGAGGACCGAGCGAATGCCTTGCTGAGCCAAAAACTCCACGGCACGAAGCGCATGTCGATCGGACTGGCCCGGCAGGCACCCACAACCCATCGACACGAGTACACCGGCGCATATCTTGGGGACCTTATCAACGTAATCGATTTCGATGTCATCAAGTCCGCCAGATTGAAGCTTGCCATCGATCCCCTAGGTGGCTCCGGTGTGGCCTATTGGCAGCCACTGGCAGAGCGCTACGGACTCGATATTGAGATCGTCAATCCGGTAGTTGATCCGACATTTCGATTCATGCCGTTGGACTGGGACGGCAAGATTCGCATGGACTGTTCATCTCCCTATGCGATGGCCAATCTCATCGCTTTGAAAGATCGCTTCGACGTGGCATTCGGAAACGATGCGGACAACGACCGGCACGGCATCGTGACTCGCTCCGGCTTGATGAATCCCAATCACTTCCTCGCCGTTTCGATTGCCTATCTCTTCGCCAATCGTCCCGGCTGGCATTCTGACGCTGGTATCGGCAAAACCTTGGTCAGTAGTAGCTTGATCGACCGAGTTGCCGCCAAACTTCAACGAAAACTTGTCGAAGTGCCGGTGGGCTTCAAGTGGTTCGTGAGCGGTCTGCTCGAAGGATCACTCGGCTTCGGTGGCGAAGAAAGTGCCGGCGCATCGTTCCTCCGTCACAACGGCACAGTCTGGTCTACCGACAAGGACGGCATCATCATGGACCTGTTGGCGGCTGAGATGATGGCCAAAACCGGCCGCGATCCGTCCGAGTTATACCGGGACCTTACCGGAGAACTTGGTGAGCCGGTCTATGAACGCGTCGATGCACCTGCGACGCCTGAGCAAAAAGCCGTTCTCTCCAAACTCTCACCCGATCAAGTGAACGCAGCCGAACTGGCCGGAGACCGAATCGTAAGCATGCTGACCAAAGCTCCGGGCAACAACGCAGCGATCGGTGGTCTGAAAGTCGTGACCGAGAACGGCTGGTTCGCCGCCCGGCCCTCAGGCACGGAGGATGTGTATAAGCTTTACGCAGAAAGTTTCAAGGGAAGAGAACATTTGAAACAGATACAGGAAGAGGCACGAGCGTTAGTCGGGAAAGCCCTGAAAATCCATTGATGCCCGGTATTCCGAATATGGAGTTCCTCGAGGTGAGCAGCGCTCCATACCAAGGTGCCTCATCCGATATCCGCAAGGACAAGCCTGATTCCCACCTCCTTCTACCATGAACCAGCCTGCTCTTCGATGGCCTCTTCCGAAGCATGATTATTGGTCCACGCCCTTTGCGGAATCGCTGCTCCGCCATTTGGATCTTCGTCCAGGTATCGGCGTTCTCGATGTCGCCTGCGGTCATGGCATTCCGGCCTTTTATTTGGCTGAACAGGTTGGCCCAACAGGAGAAGTGATGGCCATCGATGCGAGTGCCGGTCAAGTCGCACGCGCGCGAGCCATTCAAGGTTCGCAATTGCCATGGCTTCGATTCGAGTGTATGGACATGCGATCCCTGCCTGCCGATCTGCCGACATTTGATCGCATCACGGGAAATCTTTCGGTCATGTTCTTTCGCCCGAACCGACTCAGAGCGGTTCAGGGACTGGTGCAACATCTCAAACCGGGAGGTCAGCTGGTGCTGACCTTTCCATCGCATGGGACGTTCGATTCACTCTGGCAGCGAATAGATCAGGCGATGATCCAGCACGGCCTGATTGGCGAGCAAGAGCGTTTTCAGGGTTACCTGAACGAACGACCTTCAGCGCAAGATGGGCGACGATGGCTCGAGGAACTCGACCTTGAGCACATCGAGGCAATTGAATACCCACTCGAAGTCACGACCGGCCCCGATCATGAGTTTCTCTATCACCCGCTGCTTCGCGGTGGTTTTCTTGACGACGTCTACGAGTGTTTTGAGGATCAGTCCCTCGCCGACCGGTTTATGATCGAAATCTCGCAAGACATTGCTCGATTCACACCGCTGATTGCTCAACGCTGTGTGCTTTCGGGATGCACACGCACTTCGTGAGAAACCGGAGAGACTAGGATGGACGATTTGGAAGAAATCTGAGGAGGACATGGCCATATCCTCCTCAGTCGTTTCAGCAGGTCTTAGCGGTTCATCGGTGCGATATAAGGATACACCGGCCCTGTAGACTCGATACTTCCGATGACATCCACGCGCGCCTCATGAGCTCCGCCTTTGTTGCTGTCCAACTGCGTCACCAGCTCCTTGTGGGTATCAATAACATCGACCCGACGTGTGTCGGCAGTAAGACTGTTTGAGGTGTCCGCCATGGCAGTTGCAGCCATCGACAAGAATCCAACGGTCAACATCATACTCTTCACACTCATGACATCCCTCCTCTTATAAAGTGAACTCTGTATACTCATGCTTTTTTTATAATTCCGTCACATGAACGCCACATGAATAAATCATGAAGACTTCTTCATGAGCGTTCTTTAATCGAGAGCTCGCTGTAGTTTTGGCGGGGGGATTATCGAGAAGCTCACTCGCAGTATGAAAGTACCGCCTGGCCTGCTGAAGACAAGAAACGAAAGTCTATGCGAAACGAGGAAGGATCGAAATACAATGCCCCATGATCACCGTGAGATGCCCCAGGTCGATCTTTCTTTACGATGCGCGGTCGCTCTGTTGCTCGGCATGATAGGAACTTCTGACCAGCGGACCCGATTCAACGTGACTGAAACCCATTGCGAACCCTTCCTCTTTTAATGCGATGAATTCAGACGGATCGTAGAATCGGGCGACGGGAAGGTGGTCTCGCGTCGGCTGGAGATATTGACCGATGGTGATGATGTCGCAATCAACCTTCCGGAGATCGTGCATGACTTCGCGCGCTTCATCAAGTGTTTCACCCATCCCTACGATCAGACCGGACTTCGTTCTCATTCCATGCTGCTTTGCGCGTGCAAGAAGGTCGATCGATCGCTGATACTTTCCCTGTGGGCGGATCGATGAGAAGAGCCGTCTCACGGTCTCAATGTTGTGATTCAAAATCTCCGGCTTCTCCGCACAGACTGCCGCCAGAGCTGCCTCATTTCCCTCGAAATCCGGAATCAATACTTCAATCGTGCAGGTCGGATTGAGATGTCTGGTCTGCCGAATTGTTTCGGCGAAGACCGACGCGCCCCCGTCCTGTAGTTCGTCGCGATTCACGGACGTGATGACGGCATGGAGAAGACCGAGCGCGCGAATCGCCTCTGCGACACGATATGGCTCTCCGTTATCGACCGGAATCGGCTTCCCGGTCTGCACTGAGCAATAGTGGCAGCGCCTGGTACAGATGTCGCCGAGGATCAGGAACGTCGCGGTGCGGGCATTCCAACATTCCCACCTGTTTGGACAGCCCGCCTCTTCGCAAATCGTGTGGAGCTTCAGCCGCTCCATCGTTTGCTTAATATCGAGATACTCCGGGCCGGTTTTGGCCTGCACCTTGAACCATGACGGAAGACGAGGCCGGCCATCAGAGGATGCCTCGTCTCGCCGAACCGGTGAAGACCGGAGATGGCCCAGCGGAACAAAGGTCATGAGGCTATCCATTCACCGAGCGAGATCTAATCCAGTTCTTGATCTTCTCAAAGAAACCACGTTGCGCCGGCTCGGCTTGCGGCGGATCCGGATACTCCACCCAGAGTTCCTGGGAACCGAGATAGACACCGTTGCGAAAACTCATTTGAGTCTTGAGTTGTCTGTACCCCTGAGCCTGTAAGGCCTGGATCAAAACGGTGAGTGCTTCCTCGGAGGTCCGATGTATCTCCGTCGTGACACGGACGGTTTCATACCGCAAGACCGCCCGATACCCTTGTCCCGTTCGCTCGAACTCGACCGGCCGGCTGAATCCGCGTTCGCGGTCATCCAACCCGGCAAGCTGATGTTTGTCGAACCCCACCTGCCCCATCAGTCATGCTAACGCTCTGAAGACGGCAACTAAGTCGCTGAGCGCGATGGTCTTGTTCCTGAGCACGGCCCGTTCAGCTTGCATCGCCTCTCGACTCTTCGTGTCGGCCGAACCGGCTTTTAAACACGCGGCACCCAGCGTCAGAATCCGGTCACACTCTTCGGCGAGCTTCCTCTTCACGACTGGATTGACCGACAGGATTTCCATGAGCTGTCGGCGTGTCTCATCGAGGTGCGTCTGCAGTTCGGAATCCGGATAGTTCTTCCGAGCGGCGTCATCGAAGCAACGATCCAGGTACTGCGTGAGAAAGACGTAGAGACGCACGAGCGTCGCCGCGATCTCGGTCTGATCTTCGGGAGAAATAGCCATCGCCTCAGCTCCCTGCCCTGCTCGTCCTTTCAGACTCGTTCATACCTAAAGTAATACTTTCACATCATCGCCTTCGATTTGCACCTGATAGGCCAGTACCTTTGCAGATGGATTATTCAGGCAGGCGCCGGTCGTCACGTTGAATTGCCATCCATGCCAAGGACAAGTCACGACGTTCCCTTCCAACTCTCCTTCTCCCAAAGGCCCTTCACGATGACAGCAGGTATTGTCGATGGCACGGATATCTCCCTCTACATTAAATACTGCCAGACTCATCCCGTTTACTTCTGCCACAATACCGTGTCCCGGCTTCACATCGGCTACCGCTGCTATGCGTATGAACTCTGCCATTCCTTCCCTCCGCAATGACGTCTTCAATTAGAGCTAAAGGGTTGCTTGATCTTTTTGAGCAAACTATCGATGGACGAGCCGCTTTTTCCATCAGATTTTAGCTTGTCCATGATCGTCTTCGCAATATCGCGGAAAGCCGCGGCTTGGGGAGATGCCGGATTGGCTACCACGATCGGATGGCCGGTATCTCCACCATCCCGGATGGCAGGATCAATCGGGATCCGTCCAAGAAACGGGACACTGAGCTTCGCCGCCGCCCGCTCACCTCCACCGTAGGAGAAAATCTCCGTCCGCTCACCGCAGTGTCCGCATACGAAGTGGCTCATGTTTTCCACGATTCCTAGAAGGGGAACATTCACCTTCTGGAACATGCCCATCCCCTTACGGACATCATAGAGAGCCACCTCTTGCGGCGTGGTGACGGTAATTGCCCCGGCCAATGGAACCATTTGCGATAAAGAGAGTTGCACATCACCGGTACCCGGAGGCAGATCGATGAGCAGATAGTCTAACTCTCCCCACAGCACATCCCGAAAAAACGCTTGCAGATACTGGTGAACCATCGGCCCGCGCCACACGAGCGGGGCTTCTTCAGGCACCAGAAATGCCATGGAGATCAGCTTCACCCCATAATTCTCGACAGGAACAATTTTACCGTCCTTCTGTTCCGGTCCGGTCGTGCTGCCCATCATCATGGGGATATTGGGGCCGTAGAGATCGGCATCCAATAATCCAACCTTTGCCCCGGCCAATGCCAATGCACAGGCCAGATTCGATGCAACAGTCGACTTGCCGACACCTCCTTTACCGCTGCTGATCGCAATGACGTGCTTGACTCCGGGGATCAATGTATCTTTTGCCTGGGGCTGCTCGGCCCCATGAGCATGTTCGTCAGCCATACGTATTCTCCCATCCGATTGTGCTCGACCGTCGCCATATGCTGAGACGCCTCGTCGAGCCGACATAAAGTGTACGGTCTCATCTTAAGCGATGCGATGCGTGAAATGAAATGGGTCGCTTGGACCATGGCTCTATAACCGACTGGGGAAGGCGAAGCCATGGACATCAGTCGTTAGGCATGTATACTGAAGTCAAACGGAGTCGATATGCAGGTGCCTCGATGACCATGTCGCCATCACTTGAGCCGGCCATCGTTCGTATCGGTGAGCAGCTCGCACAGCTCTCCGCCGGGCTTTCGCCCTCCCTCTTCGACGGTCGCTGGTGGTCCCAGTCGGCAATTAATTTGGCCATGAAGGACGCCTCGTTCAAGACACGCTTGTTTCACTTCATCGATGTGCTTCCTGTCATTCAAGATGACGAACGAGTCGTCTCGCTCGCCGAAGAGTATTTCGGTCGATCAGGCAGCGAGCTGTTTGGACTTCAATGGGGATTGAAGGCAGTGGCCTCTACCGGCATCGGCGCACGCCTCGCAGGCAAATCGATCAGAAAACAGGTCGAACAAATGGCGAGGACCTTTATCGCAGGCGCTTCGATCGAAGAAGCAGTTCCAGTCTTGTCCCAGTTATGGAAGGAAGGTCGGGCCTCCTCTGTTGATCTGTTGGGAGAAGCCACGATCAGCGAGCTGGAAGCCGATCACTACCGTGATCAATGCCTGAACGCGTTGAACGAGTTTGGGAAAGCAGCCGAAGCCTGGCCCTCCGCTTCCCTGCTTGAGCGAGACCATCTGGGGCCGATTCCGCGTGTACAGCTTTCACTCAAGATTTCCGCCCTCTCCTCACGACTGGATCCGATCGATCCCGATGGAAGTTACGAGTCGGTCGCCGCGCGCCTCCGTCCGCTGGTCGACCGGGCGCAATCGCTCCCCGCCGGCCTCATTTTCGATATGGAGCAAGCAGAAACGAAGAATCTGATCTTGGACATTTTCAAACGGCTCTTTGCCGAGCCCGCCTATCGGACCTATCCCTACGCCGGGCTTGCGCTGCAGGCCTATCATCAAGAAACCGAACAAGACGTAGAGGACTTGCTGGCCTGGGTCCGCACGCGCGGCGTGCCGATCACGATCCGACTGGTCAAGGGAGCCTATTGGGATTCAGACACCGTCCGATACCGACAAGCCGGTTGGCCGGTTCCCCTTTTTGAACACAAAGCGGAAACCGACCTGAATTACGAACGCTTGATTCCGGTGCTGTTTCGACATGCCGATCTGATCCGCCCCGCCTTCGGCACGCACAACCTTCGTACCTTGGCGGCTGTGGAAGCCCACGCGGAATCGCTTGGACTGGCACCTGAAGCCCGAGAATACCAGATGATCTTCGGTATGGCCGAGCCGTTCCAACACGCCATGGTGAAATTGGGCCGTCGCGTCCGCTTGTATACCCCCGCCGGACGTTTGCTCCCCGGCATGGCGTATTTGGTTCGGCGACTGTTGGAAAATACATCCAATGAATCGTTCCTGCAAAAGGAGTATGTGGAATCCCAACCGCTCACCCGGTTGCTCGCCTCCCCGACCGTCTCGTCCGACATTCGCCGTTTATCAGTGAGCGTTCCGCCGGTGTTCAACAATGAGCCGCATAGTGACTTTTCTCTGGCCGCGACTCGGACAGCCATGCAGGCGGAGATTGTGTCGGTTCGGTCTCAGCTCGGCCGCCGACGGGAAGCCACGGTCACGGAGAGAGGTCAGACCGGTCCGTTATTGGAATCCCGCAATCCTGCGCAACCAAGTGAGATCGTGGTTCAAGTGCGGAGTGCATCGGTATCCGATCTAAATGAAGTTATCGAACATGCACTGAAACAATGGGACGGCTGGCGGCAAAAAGCCCCGGAAGCTCGGTCGGACATTCTGCGCCAGGCTGCCTCCGCAATGGGTCGTCGCCGCTACGAACTTGCGGCATGGGAAATCTTTGAAGTCGGCAAACCTTGGCGTGACGCTGATGCCGATGTTGCTGAAGCCATCGATTTTCTCCGCTACTACGCCGACGAAATGGACCGTCTCGCACAACCGGTGCGGTTAGGTACCCATCCGGGAGAACTCAACCAGCGCACCTATGGTCCACGCGGCGTAACCGCAGTCATCGCGCCATGGAACTTTCCCCTCGCCATCCCGACGGGAATGGTCTCGGCCGCGCTCGTGACCGGCAATCCTGTCCTCTTCAAACCATCGGAACGGTCGTCCGGCCTGGGGATTCTGCTCACCGATATTTTGATCGAGGCGGGCGTACCGGCTGGTTGCTTGACATGCCTTCCAGGTGGACCGGATATGGGAGAAGCGCTCGTGGCGCATCCCGATGTCGTCACGATCGCGTTTACCGGATCAAAAGCTGCGGGGCTTCGCATTCTCAACGAAGCGTCGCATGTTCGCCCGGGACAGCGCATGATCAAGCGGGTCATCGCAGAGATGGGGGGTAAAAATGCCATCGTTGTCGATGAAACGGCGGATCTCGACGAAGCGATCGCCGGCATCATGACATCATTCTCGGGCTACGCGGGACAAAAGTGTTCGGCCTGCTCACGGGTGATTGTTCATCGCGCCGTCTATGACTCCTTCGTGGCCCGTCTGCGCGAAGCGGTCCTGAGCGTGGAAGTCGGCGATCCTTGGAAGCCGGGCACTAAGGTGGGACCGGTGATCGATGCACGAGCCCAAGCAAGCATCCAACGATATATTTCGCGTGGCCAGGAGGAAGGCCGGCTGCTTGTGCAACGAACCGTGGACCAGAACGGGTATTTCATCGGACCGACGGTGATTGTCGATATCCAACCGCACCACCGTTTGGCGCAAGAGGAGATCTTTGGACCGGTGCTGGCGGTCATGAAGGCGGAGAGCTTCGCCGATGCGATTCGGTTGGCCAACGGAACCGACTATGCATTGACCGGAGGAGTGTATGCCAGAAGTCCGGCTAGTCTTGCCAAGGCGCGGGAGGAATTCGACGTCGGGAACCTCTACTTGAATCGGCCGATTACAGGCGCCTTGGTCTTTCGTCAGCCCTTCGGAGGGCATCGCTTCTCAGGAACGGGGGCGAAAGCCGGCGGGGAGGAGTCCCTGACTCAGTTCATGATTACCAGAGTGATCAGCGAAAATACCCTTCGCCGAGGATTTGAATCCGCGCAATGAAGCCTTCAGCGGTTTGACATCGTGTTCCTCAAGTTCTTCCGTGATTTCCGTCACGACACCGCGGTCTTCTTTGACGGCGGATAATTCCTGCCGTTCCGAATATTTCACCAGCCCGACGCCCTTCGCGAACCAAGCCGTCATCACATCGATTCCTGAAACGGTCCGGCGGCTGCCCGATAAACGAATCTTCATGTTCATCCGTGCTTCTACTTTTACGGCATCCTGAAACGTCCCGGCCGGGACCGTGATGGTTTCTCGAGCGACCACCTTACTCCATCCCTGGACATCGACTTTTTCATCAGTTCCATCACGATCCATGTCGCTGCCGAAATCCACCCCCATGCGGTCAAACTGTTGAAACGACGAAGGTACTTTAAGGGGAAATCGGAAAATCTGATACGGTGTAATCTGTTTCTCCAGCGGTGTTCCTGGGTCCGACCCATAGTACACGATGCCGACCGCGTCCCGCCGATAATAACTGTCCGATGGCCCATGATCTCCCGGATTGGTGTCATGGAACACCGTCACGGCGACTCCATTGATCGTCTTGGTTCCTGAAACCGTCGACACGTTCGTGAAAAACTTCAGTTCGATGGTCTGAAGCGGGCCCTCGCTGATTTGGCCACGATAGGTCCAGCGGCTTCCGAGCGTGTCAGGGAAATACTCCTCGGACTTGAGGATCGTCAGTGCCTCCTCCGCGCCAATCGACGTGGGCCAGGCGTACAGCCCCAGGAGCAAACAGATTCCCACTGTCAGTACCACTCGCAGAGGCAGTCTACGTCTCACCATGATCATGCTCCAAATACCGAGTTTTGACGGTACCACAGGAATCCCGATAGCGGCAAGCCACCGGCGTTCCTAGGATCCGGTCTGGCGCTCGACTCCCGCTTGCCTTCGGCGGTTACTCCCCGCATAATTCTCTCCGCATGGAATCTCCGGCATCGTCAATACTTCCTGTCGCGGACCGCCCGACCAATGCCGTTGTTCATTCGGCTGCACTGATCACTGGAGCCTCCGGAGGCATCGGTCGGGCCATCAGTCAGGCGTTTGGAAGGATCGGATGGTACGTCGGTGTTCATTACTATCGGAATAACCCGGCGGCGGAAGCGACCTTGGATGGCGTCGTCAAAGCCGGTGGAACCGGTGACATCTACTGTGCGGATATTCGAGAAGCTGAATCCATACGCCGCATGATCGACACTTTCGCCAATCGCTCGTCTGGTCCCCTGGCCTTCATCTGCAACGCAGGAATCGGACAGAGCGACTTGCTTGTGCGCCATTCAGAAGAAATCTGGGATAACGTCATCGCCACCAATCTCACGGGAACGTTCCACTGTCTGCGGGCGATTGCGCCGCAGTTGCTCGTTCGCGGTGGAGGCTCCATCATTGTCATCGGTTCCCACACAGGGTTCCATGGCGCGACCGGCCAGAGCGCATATGCAACCTCGAAGGCCGGTTTGATCGGACTCGTCAGAACGGCCGCGCTGGAATGGGGCGCACAGAATATTCGAGTGAATCTCGTGCTACCGGGATGGCAGAAGACCGACTTGACCGAAGGCCTGTTTCCGGGAGAACACGGCTGGCCCGACCATGCGTTACGCCGTCCGCCGGCCATCGAAGAAGTCGTCGGGACCATCGTTCACTTGGCCCAACTCAAGGATGTATCGGGACAAGTGTGGAACTGCGACAGCAGACATCTTTGATTGAGATGAGGCCTCACATGCCGGACACCGTTGGAGCGGGATCATGAAAGGCGGAATCTTCATCACCGGCACCGATACCGGAGTTGGAAAGACACTCGTTGCGGCTGCGCTCGCCCTTCATCTCAAAAAACGCGGGCTTTCGGTGGGCGTGATGAAACCCATTGAGACCGGGGTCACCGCAGGAGGAGAAGCCCGATCGGATGCCGCGCGGCTGCGAGCCGTCATTGAAAGCGAGGAGGCGCTCGGAGCGATCCGCCCCTACTCGTTCGAACTGCCGGTCGCTCCACTCGCCGCGGCTCGAATGGAGGGACAGGATATCAATCCAGGCACGATCAGAAAAGTCTATCGGCTCTTCTCCAGCCGATATGACTGCATGGTGGTGGAGGGAGTCGGCGGGGTACATGTACCCATCACGGGCCGTGACGACGTCATGAGCTTGATCAAGCTCTTGCGGCTTCCAGTCGTGGTCGTTGGACGGTCCGGATTGGGCGGGATCAATCATGCATTACTGACCATCGAGGCCCTTCGACGAAAGCAGATCCACATCATCGCCCTCGTCTTGAATCGGACCGACTCAGTCCGATCGGCCCTCTCCCGATTTCAAGAGCGATCAACCCTTGAGATTCTCCGCCAACAGGCTGGTGTACCACTGGTCGGCCCGCTCCCCTATGAACCCGGCATGCCGGGCCGTTTCTGTCCCTCAGCCAAGCATCTTGCCCGATCCGCTGCAATCAAGAAGCTGGCGAAGTTGGTGCTGAAATTCGCGAGACGAAGTCGTTGACGGCGTCCCGAATGTCCAGCGCCTTCAAAATCGCGGAAATCACCGCCACCCCGTCGGCTCCTGCACGCATCACTTTCTCAACATTCTGCGGCGTAATCCCGCCTATGGCGAAGATCGGCAGCGCCGTCAGCAGACGAATCTCCGTCAGTCCCTCAACGCCGACGATGGGATCATGATCGGCCTTGGAACTAGGCTTAAAGATCGGGCCAAATCCCAAATAGTCCGGTTCACCGGCAATCACCGCCGACACCTGCTCCGGATTGTGCGTTGAGACGCCGATCAGCTTGTCAGGTCCCATCACGGCTCGCGCAAGACTGAGCGGAAGATCTCCCTGCCCGAGATGGACTCCGTCCGCATCTACAGACAGCGCCAGGTCGCAGCGGTCATTGACGATGAACAGCACACCGAGTTCCCGCGCGACATTCCTGAGCACCGACGCTTCAGCGTAGGCCGCCTTCATCGAGTCAGTCTTGTTTCGGTACTGAAAGAGCTTGGCACCGGCTGCGGCCGACACCTTCAAGACATCCGCCAGAGGGCGATGGGGACTGATCGAAGGATCGAGAATGACATAGAGGCCGGACAGTGCCCGGGCACCAGAACTCTTCCTGGCGGATGCCTCCATCATGTTCCCGGCCGCTTGGAATGATCCAACGCCTTCTGTTTGACAAGGCGGAAATGCGCTTCCAGCTCTTGACGCATGGCGACCGCTACGAGCCAATCCGGTACCATGGCCTCGATCTCAACGACGAGTTCAAAATCGGCGCGTGTCTGATTTCCCTCTCCGGCAGGCTGGAGTCTCCAGACTCGATGATAGCGCTTGAAGTCTCCGCCCTTCAGCTCGGTCACGAGGCCGCCATCCGGCAAGGCCTTTGACTCCGTGACCAGCCGATGCTCGCCGGGCATCAACGCGTGATCGATGCGAAGGTCGACCGTGGCCACTCCATCTCTGATATTCAACCCGGCCACCCGCATTCGCACTTCGAAGAGATCGGGCCAATGTCGATAATCAGTCAACAGCGCCTGAACCACGGCCGGGCTCGCCGGGAAGAGCACATGCGCCGTCGCACGCACTCCGCCGCCGGACTCTGCCGCGACCTCTAACCTGTCGGTTTCAGCCGCCACCGAAGTGACAGCCCCCCACACCGCAGCGGACTGAAGATCTGTAAAGACCAGCAGCAAGAGAAGAACCGGGAATATTCCGCTTCGCTTATCCAACAATCGCATCCAGCAACCGCTGGTGAATCTTCCGAACCCGTTCAAGTTGCCCCTTGGCCGGGAAACGCTCATAGAAGCCGTCGGCACGAAAGTCCTTGGTCAGAGGCGCCCAAGGCTTGACGATCTCGGCAAACGGCTTGTGGGAACGTTGCTCGTCCCAGTCATTGATGAGCTTGCGATCCACGATCAGATCGTCCAGCACACGAATCAACGCCTTCAGTGTCACATCGCGGGTGAACATATACCGCTCGTTCTGCCCCCAGACCTCGCTCATGACGTCCTTCACTCCTTTGAGGTAATCGCGCACCAGGGCATAACACCGATCGGGTTTCATTCCAAGGTGCGACTCCATCCAGCGCTTATGGGCCGTCACGACCTTCAACAGCTCATTGAAGACCTCGGACTGCAGAATCCACTTTTCCTGTTTGCTCCGTCCTCCCAGTCGATTGATCTTATACTGCAACGGCGAGTCCGGCTCGCCGTACAGGAGATCGGCGACCTTCGCGGCGAATTTCTTTTCCGGACTTTCCCACGACACCTTTTCATACAGATCAACCAAATGTGACCGGTTGATCCGCGTGTGCGTGGAATTGATGATGACGAACATTTCCGTGGCGAAGTCCGCGCTCCGTCCGTCGAACAACAGGCAGGGCACCTCGACCTGCGCGCTTTGATCCGAATGTTTTTCATGGAAAAAGTGAAGCCCGGCGAGGCGGTGTTGTCCGTCGATCACCAGATACTTTCCCTTGGGTTCGCTCAAATGGCCGATTGATTCCGAATCGTCCATTTTTTGGAATCGAAGTGTTTCATCGGTAAACAGCAGCACCGTGCCGGGAATCATCGGCTGGGCCACGACAGTCTCATAAAAATTGACGATCTGCTTGATCTTCTGCCGATTCAAAACGCGCTGAAAGCCTTTTTCGCTGCGTTCGATTCCTGCGATGAACTGCGCCACTTCGTCATGCTCGGAGATCTTGCTTTGTGCGATTTCTTCACCTTCGAAATAGTAGCGGCTCGTAAAGCGAACCTTTTCCAACAACGCATCGGCTTTATACGCGATAAAATAGAACGTGCCCTCTTTCTGCTTGATCCGCGTGGCGAGCATAGGGCCTCCAGTGGTTGACAGAGAACCTGACGGAAAGATTCTACGCGCACACTCACATGGCCGCAAGATAATCGGCTGTGTTACCATCCGAACCGATGTTCAAGCGACAGGTCTCACTCAGTCTTCTGGTGTCGATATTTCTACTCCCTCTCGCGTTCTCCGTCGATGCCGAGGCACAGAGGGTCGACGATGCTGGAGCCACCACGGAACTTTCATGCAGCTTTGCAATGGAGAAAGGCCAAATTGGACGCCCATGCCGCGTTCCATTTCCACAAGGATGCCTTGTTGCGTATATTCCCGGCACTCAGCAACCCTGGACGACGATCTCAAAAGGAGGGAAACTGCAGTGCCGCTTCGACGAGAAGGAAACCGATTGGAAGACGCGGATCACCGGCACATGTGGCAGATGCCAATCGGTCTATTGTTCAGTTCAGTTCAGCGTACGTTTTGATTGTTCCGCTCACCACTAATCGCCCGTGTGTCCATGTCTCTTTCCACAGCCTTCAAACAAGAAGCTCGCTCCCTGGGATTTGATGCGGTCGGCATTGTGCGCGTCAACCCCGACGATCCATCCTCGTCGACCAAAGATCAGCCAGTCACGTCCTCCAACGATCATACGACATCCCTCCCCCGGCGCCTATTCAGTCGTCTTACCGAATGGCTCCGCCGAGACTATCACGGCACCATGGCATGGATGGGACGTGCTCCTGAAAAACGGGCCGACCCTCGCTTAGTACTGCCTGGATGCCGATCAATCATTTCGTTGGGGATCAACTATCTCACTGAACATCGGGCCAATGAACAGCCCGGTCATGGTCGTATCGCTCGGTATGCTTGGGGGAAGGATTATCACAAGGTCCTGAGCGGCAAACTCAAGCAACTTGAGCAATTCATTCACACTGTGACACCGGACGCTCAAACCCGGTCCTATGTCGATACCGGCCCGGTTATGGAAAAAGCCTGGGCGGAACAGGCGGGCCTTGGCTGGATCGGAAAACATTCCAATCTTGTCTCAGCTGAATATGGCTCCTGGTTGTTGCTGGGAGAAATTCTCACCACCTTGGAACTGGAGCCAGACGAACCGGCAACCGATCTCTGCGGCAGCTGCACCCTGTGCATTCAGGCTTGTCCCACCAAAGCCATCGTCGAGCCCTATGTCGTCGACGCCACTCGTTGCATTTCCTACCTCACGATCGAACTGCGCGGCGATGCCGACGCGATCTCCGATGACCTTCAGGCAGGCATGGGGAACAAGATCTTCGGTTGCGATGACTGCCTCGACGTATGTCCGTTCAACCTCAGGGCAGAACCGACCCAGGAGAGTGCCTTTCAACCTTCGAGCGTGACGCTGGCACCCACGTTGAGCGAGCTTTCGAGCATGGATGAATCGACCTTTGCCACGGTGTTTCAGCACAGCCCGATCCGTCGTGCAAAACATCAGGGGCTTCGGCGGAATGTCGCAATCGCGCAACACAACCTGACATCGTCCCAAACATCCCGGATCGTCTCATCGAAATAAGACTTTTCCCGGCTGATTCCGGTTCAGATAATTCTTCCTCTCCAAAATTGACTAATAGACCTTCGTACGCTAATATCCGGCGCATTTGAGTTAAGGGGACGGGGGGGTAAGGGGAGCCAATACGCTGCGCTCCTCAATGCAGCGTTTCTATTTCCACTAATATTAAAAGGGAGGCGACCATGCAGAGGTTTCGTGTGCTCACATCTACCCTAGGACTTGCCGTCCTATTGGGGGCCAGCGGGTGTATCACTATGCCCGGATCCGCAGGCGCAAAAGTCCATGATGTCACGTTCACGGCGACTGAGTCGGAAATCGTTATCGGCGGCACCGGCGAGAAGTACAAGGCCTGGACCTTTAATGGTCAGATGCCCGGCCCGGTTGTGCGGGTGACCGAGGGTGATACCGTCAATTTCACCCTCGTCAACCCCTCGACGAACGCTCAAGGCCATTCGATGGACTTTCACGCGGCAGAGCTCGACTTCCTGAAGAACTACCGAGAAATCAAGCCCGGCGAGACGATCAAGTATACCTTCGTCGCGAAGAAGCCCGGCGTGTTCTTCTATCACTGCGGTGCACCGCCGATGATCCAACACGTGGGCCGCGGCATGTTCGGGGCGATCATCGTTGATCCGAAGGATGCGAACGCCTGGCCCAAGGCCGATCGGGAATTCGTCTTGGTGCAATCCGAGCTGTGGAAGAACCCGGACAACGTGCAGGCGATGTTCGATCGGAAGTTTGACCATACGATCTTCAACGGCGGCATCTTCAAGTACCATCCCTTCTTCCCGGGATCGGAGCCGTTGGAAGTCAAGGTGGGCGAGCGGGTACGGATCTATTTCGTGAATGCCGGCCCGAACGAGTTCTCTGCTCTCCATCCAATCGCGGAAATCTGGGACAATGTCTACGAGAGCGGCAATCCTGCCAACAAATTCACGGGAGTCCAGACCTATGTGGTCGGTCCAGGCAGCGCCGCCACATTCGATATGATCGTTGATGAACCGGGCGCGTATCCTGTCGTAACCCACTCCTTAACGGGAGCCTTACGCGGAGCGATCGCGGTGGTGATCGCCAATCAGCACCCCAAGAAGTATGACAGCTTGATGCCACTCACACCCTGGAACCCGTAACCCCGGGCCAGGGTACGGAGGTCATACGGTTATTTCATCTTATAAAAAGGAGCAGACGACATGAGATTCTCGAAGCAGATAGCAACGGTCGCCGTTGCGGTAGCGGCAACGTGGACATTGAGCAGCGCAACATCTTTTGCGGCGGACCGATCGCTCTATGAGCGGCTGGGCGGGCAAGGCGCCATTCAGGCCGTCGTCACCAAGTTCATCAACAACGTGGGCGGAGACAAGCGGATTAACAGCTACTTCGCGACCACCGATCTCAAGAAGCTCAATAAGCTTTTGGTCGAGCAGGTGTGTGCGGCAAGCGGCGGTCCCTGCACCTATTCAGGTCGAGATATGAAGACAACGCACAAGGGCATGAAAGTCACCACCGCAGCCTTCAATGCGCTCGTGGAGGATCTGGTCAGCGCACTGGATACCTTTAACGTGCCGGAGAAAGAAAAGGGTGAGTTGCTCTCCGTCCTCGGACCGATGAAGAGCGATATCGTCGAAGTTCCTTGACGACTCGCAGTGGTGAACACTGCAGGGCTCACGTGAGTCGCTTGCGGGCCAGAATCTCTTGAGACTCTGGCCCGCAACGTCTTCACCTAGACACCTAAACCAGCCTCCAACTCTCCATCGTCCCCGATCACTTTCGACTCGGCAGGGGTGCTGCCACTTAGGACAATACCGTGTTATCATACTTTCAAAATCTGCGCCTCTGAACACGCGGCGCCGGTAACCATCTGACGTTAACATGAGTGGGTTAATCATCAAGGAGGAATCATGAGAGGGAAGCGTTTGATCATGACCGTGTGCAGTATCGTCGCCGTTGCTTCGTGGAGTACGGCCGGATGGGCAGCTCCCGAGGCCGATCCCCTAAAGCCGCGTGTTCCGGAGGCTGAACGTCCTGATGCACGAAAAATGAAGAGCCCAATAACCGTCACACCAGAGGTGCTCGCCAAAGGTAAGGAACTCTATGAAGGCAAGGGCACCTGTGCGAATTGTCACAACCAGAACGGAAACGGAGAAGGCGCCGGTGGGATGTTGTTGTCGCCGGGTCCCCGAAACTTCACGAACTGCAAGTTTCATAAGAAGCGGAACGACGGGGAACTCTTCTGGGTCGTCAAGAACGGGAGTCCCGGCACCGGCATGCCGGCCCTTGTGAAGGGCGGCGTGCTCACCGAAGAGGAAGCCTGGACGATTATTGCCTACGAACGGACCTTCTGTAATGACGCTGAATAACCGCTGAAGACATCCAGCATCGTGCATTTCGAAACGAGCTGTAGGTCGACCCGTTCGACCTACAGCTCGTTTTCCCTCCCCATCCATCCTCCAGACCCAGAAGAAGCTAACCAGATTGACTCGCCGGACTTAAGCTGCTCAGAGCTCCAAGCACCTTAATGCCACCTGGGATTCTTGCCCCTCTCATCTATACCCTTTTCTTCCTCACCCAAATGGGTGTAGGCTTAGAATAAGTTGCACTGGTTCTTTAGGAGTCCCAAATAAGGAGCACTCCGATGAACCTTCCCGTGTTCCTCTTGATCTCAAAAGACCCCGGTCTCAGGCGGCTCCTTCAAACCGCATTTCCCCACTCAAGCGTGCACTCGGCGGGCACGGTATCAGAGGGACTTATTCTCTGGTCGAAAATTTCGCCATCTCTGGTTGTCGGCGAAGGGAGTCCGCATACGCTGGCCCCCCTGCTTGAATATGCCCGCCAGGGTCCTGGATTCCCGGCTGTGGTTGCGATCGGGGATCGCGATTCCGTCAAAGACGCGGTTGAGATCATGCGCGCCGGCGCGGCGGATTGCTTGACCAAGCCGATTCTTCTGGAAGATTTGCAGACTGCCGTTGCTCGAGCACTTCACCAACCTTGGCCTGTTCCATCCTTCTCTCCGCATGATCCGTTCGCCTCGATCATCAGCGTCTCGCCGCAAATGAACCTGATGAAGCAACTGGCCAAAGAAGTGGCATCGTCCGATGCGACCGTTCTCATTTCCGGAGAAAGTGGAACGGGCAAGGAACTATTTGCAGAGGCCATTCACCGTGAGAGTCCACGAGCCGCCGGTCCGCTGGTTGCGCTGAATTGCGCCGGCATTCCTGAAAATCTCTTGGAAGCCGAACTATTCGGGTATGAATCCGGCGCCTTCACCGACGCCAAGCGGGCCAAGCCTGGCCGCTTTCAAATGGCTGAGGGGGGCACGCTCTTTCTCGACGAAATCGGAGAAATGAGCCCAATGGCCCAAGCCAAACTCCTGCGGGTGCTGGAAAACCACACGATCGATCCGTTGGGCGATACTCGAAGCCACAAAGTGAACATCCGAATCATCGCCGCTACGAATGAAGACCTGCTCGCACGTATCAAAGCCGGCCGGTTCCGACTCGATCTCTACTATCGGCTGAATGTGTATCAGTTACGCATTCCCCCCTTGCGTGAGCGGCTTGAAGACATTGAGCCGATTCTCCTGATTTTTTTGGATCGGGCCAGAAAGGAACGCGGGTGCCGCATCAAGACCGTTGCGCCATCGACTCTTGCCGTTCTTCAGAAGCACGAGTGGCCCGGCAACGTCCGGGAACTGCACAACGTCGTCGAATGGCTGACGATTACGTGCAAAGAAGAGATGATCGAGCCCCACCATTTACCGGCTTCTGTGAAAGCCCGTCCCTCAACAGATACCCTGAGTCTAGAACCCAGACCGTCGCTGCTGGCCTTTGGGTTGTCGTTCCAGGAGATGGAGAAGAAGATACTGGAAGAGGCGTTGAAAAAAACCTCGGGCAACGTATCGGAAGCCAGCCGTCTCCTCAAGATGACGCGCAACACACTTCGCTATCGCATGGCGAAGTACCAGCTTCAGTAAGGAGGCCGCTCGCGGGAACAACACGGAGAGGTTTGGGTGCGCGCTCCTCCCGTTGAGCATGCACTCAGTCAGCCGACACAGAACGTCTGAATGACCGCAGACCTTGTCCGAGGGACCGAGGGGGTGAACTATGAATCTCGTCCGATGTACCGCCGCACTCACCCTCGTTCTCCTGCACTATGGTTGTGCGTCCACACCCGCACCGCTGCCCGCCGCTCCCGAAAGCAGTGCCATCGCCGTCCGTCACAACGCGGAAGGGATTACCCACTATGAGATGGGGCATTGGCCGGATGCCAGAGCTCACTTCACCTCAGCCACCGAAGCTGATCCGAACCTTGCCGAATCTCACTTCAATTTGGCCTTGACGCTCGACAAACTGGGCCTTCATGCGGAGGCGACGGCCCATTTTAAAAGAGCCGCTGAGCTCGCGCCGGCCAACCCCGCCATCGTTCACTCGAGTGCCTATAGAAGTCATACCGCTCCTCCTTCGCCATCCAGTTACGGCCCAGGCGGGTATGGGGGAATGGGCGGGTACTAGAGCTTCTTCCTGACGGCTTTCCAATCCTTCGCCACTTTCGCTTTGCGCGGAATTTCGCCTTTTAGTGGTTCAGGAACGATGATCGCGTCGAGGCGACGTTGCAGGAAGGCCTCGGCGAAGATTCGTGAGCGCCCGATCCCGGTCTTGATCGTCTTCCAACCTGCAGCGTGGAACTCGTCAACTTTTGCTCCCAAGGCATTGGCATCCGGCGGTAACGCCATCACATAGCCCGTGGGAAACTTGTATGTCTTGAGCCAGTCTCTGGCTTCTGCGGTCGCCTGAAACCCATCCCTCCCTCCCGGCAAGAAGACAAGATAGATGACTCGGTAGTAAAACTGTGTGAGCTTCCCGAGTTCATCCGCCGCCTCGGGCATCGGTTTTTGTGCTGATTCCAGCGTCAATCCGACGGCAGGCACTCGACTGGGTGGCGATTCCTCGATCAGCGAAGACAGCTCGATCATAATGATGGGATTTCTTTTTTCCCATATCACCAGATTGGCTTGGCCCTCCGTGGACGCCACTCGTGGGCTGTTGCCGACACGGACGTGAACCTGTACCAGGCCTTGCGCCTTGGGGGTATAGGCCAAGAAGGCTTTTCCATCCCCGCCGGTCATGGCGGTGGCGACCGTTTTTCCATCGATCACCAATTCGAGCGGTTCTCCACCGAGCATCGCACTCGTGAAAAACCCCTTCGTGATCAATTTCGCTTCAATGGTGGTCGGCTGATTGGGAGACGTCAGCGCATCTTTGACGAGGATGGTTGCAGCGACTTTTTCCCCAGCCTCGAGGAGGGCGGCATTGACGGACATACCGAAGCAAGAAATGAGAAGGAACCAGAGTCTGCAGGAGATGATGGCCGGAAACTGCACAGCCGACGGACTTTCCGCTATGCTTTCAGTGCTTTGAGGACTTCGTCTGCATGTCCATCGACTTTGACCTTCCGAAAAATCGCCTTGAGCTTGCCGTCGGAATCGATGACGAAGGTGCTGCGTTCAATGCCCCAATACTTTTTCCCGTACATGTTCTTCTCTTTGTAGACCCCGTACGCCTTCGAGATTGCGGCATCTTCATCGCTGAGCAACGGAAACGGGAGCCCGAATTTCTTGATGAATTTCTGGTGGGACTCTTTGCCGTCCAGACTCACGCCCACAATGCTGCCGCCCGCCCGAAGAATCTGCGACTCCACATCACGAAAGTCACAAGACTCCTTCGTACACCCCGGTGTATCGTCTTTCGGATAGAAGTACAACACGACCTGTTTGCCCTTGAAGTTCTTCAAGGTCACGGTTTTCCCATGCTGGTCCGGGATTGCGAGTTCCGGCGCGTTGTCTCCGACTGCAAGTTCTTTCGTCATTGATCCATCCTTCATTAATAGCGAGGGGCGCCAAAGTTCGGCCGGGTCGTCCCATAGGGACGCGATTTTGTGCGATTCTTGGTTTCAGGACTTCCGTACGGCGAGAGCGCCGGCGAATCCCAGATGGTTTTGTCTCCGGGAGACAAATCTGCAGCCTCCAAAAAATGTTGCCGAGCAACGTCCGAATCGC
Organism: Nitrospira sp.; assembly: GCA_024760525.1. Lineage (NCBI taxonomy): Bacteria > Pseudomonadati > Nitrospirota > Nitrospiria > Nitrospirales > Nitrospiraceae > Nitrospira > Nitrospira sp. The sequence continues at coordinate 1,553,684 of CP060499.1, read as the reverse complement.
CCAGCGCATTCAATGCCAAGGCATAGTTGTAATGGGCAGGGCCGGACTCCGGGGCCGCGGCGACCGCTTGCTCAAAGTACCGCTTGGCTTCTTCGAACTGTTTCGCCTGGTAGGCCTGTGTTCCCTGCTCCGTCAAGACCGTAGCCTGAGACTTCACTTCCCCGTCGAGCGCAAGCGGCACGAGGGGCTTGCGCTTCTGTGAGCACGCGGTTGCGCTTACAAGTATCAGTACGACACCCAGAACTGCCAATCGTTGTATGGTCCTTCCCATAACGGCGCTACCTCTGCCTCAGGTTTTCGTGTGTTTGCGCGTTTCCTCTTCGAACGTCTTCCGATAGAGCACGTCCCACTCAGCACTCCCTTCGACAATGCCCCGCGAATAGGATAACAACTTCGCTCTCACTATTCGATCGATCTCCTGTTCCTGCGCCAACTCGGCAGCCAATACCCGCTTGATCTCTTTCAAGACCCGCTCGTCCCCGCTCTTGACCTTGGTGCCGGTATTTTTCTTGATAGCTGTGAGAACCACATGGGACAGATGACTGACCTTCTCCTCGCTCAACATGCGACACACGACGTGGGCCGCTCGTATCTCGTCGTTCGCAAGCCCTTCACGAAATACGCTTCACGTTTCACGTTTTATAGAATGATGCCCCGTTCACGAACCAACTTCTGCTTCACCATCTGAAACATCTTTTGATAGTCAACCTGTCCCTGCTCGATTTGCTGTTCATACGCCTTCAGCATGTGCCGCACTTCTGCGTTCACACGATCCTCTGCCGATAACTCGTGCGTAATGGCCTGATCGAGGGCATCGATGAATGCCTTGCGTTCTCCGACCAGCTCAACATGTTTCTCCCCTTGGAGATGCCCCGCGAGGCTCTCGGCCATATGTCGTACACGTTCTTTCGAGAGCCGCATCGTCTTCACCCCGGTTCAACTAGGATCGTCGATGCATCCATTACTCGTCGGAGTTGCGTCGCATCCCCTATAATCGTTCCGATAATATTCACTCGATCCGCCGGGACTGGATCAGCACCCAAACTCATCGGTGTTCGCCCAAAAAAGATGGCCAGAACCTGCCCCGCTCCCCAGAAGGCGATGTCTCCGATCTTCACCTGAGTCGTCGCCGTTTCCCGATGGTCGCGAACTCCGGGAATTGGAAAGTAAAACTCTTCCCCCCATGTATTAACGGCAGCCTTGACCGGAAGTGCCGCGTACACTTGGTCCGCCGTCTTAGTCTTTCTCAGTTCCGCCTCCAGCCGAACTCCAGCTATCGTAATGCGGATTCGCTTCGCCGGCACAATCATGTCAGCAATCTACCAACTGCAACCTTCGTGGCGGTACGAACTCTAGCTTGTCTCCTAGGCGAAATCAAGGTTACAATCCCTCCCTATGCTCACTTCCAACTTCATCCTTCTTCCGGACACGGAGCCTGCCGGAGGACGCCACTTGCTGGAAGACCTGCTTGACCGGTTTGGTCTCTCCTCATTATCCAACGGCCTTCAGCCGGCATATTCCCGATGAGCGCTTGGATCGGCATCGGTCGGAGCGAGATCGGCCTGGTTCGCACCATGAATCAGGATGCGTACGCTATCATTGATCATTTGGGAATTTGGGCTGTGGCGGATGGGATGGGCGGGCATGCCGGCGGCGAAATCGCGGCCCAGGTGGCCATCGCGACGATCCAAGCCCAAGCAGCGTCGGCGAGTGACCTGCTTCGAAATGGTCAGGTGCCTCCGACGGATGTGTTGACTGACCTGATCAGCCGGGCGCATGAGGCGATCCTCGATCGAGCCAAATCGAAATCGAAGCTGAAAGGGATGGGCACGACCATTGTGCTGCTCGCGATTGTGCCGACTCAAACACCGGTTGCGTATCTCGCTCATGTCGGCGACAGCCGCGCCTACCGATTTCGATCGGGCACGCTTACTCCGCTGACCAAAGATCATAGTGTGATCGAAAAATATCTGGAGCGCGGTATCTTAACGCCGCAATCGGCGAAAACCCATCCTGAACGGCATGTCCTGACCCGTGCGTTGGGCGTGTCGGCGGCGGCAAACCCCACCATCGCAGCATTCCCCATACTCGATGAGGATCTTGTACTGCTCTGCTCGGATGGTCTGACCAAGATGTTGGAGGATGAGGACATTCAGCGCGTTCTTGCCGATGGCGACATCGACCCCGCTCAGGTCTGCGAGCGCCTCGTTACAGCGGCGCTGGATCGCGGAGGGGAAGACAACGTGACAGTCGTGGTCGTGGCCCGTCGATAGGTCAGGTCGTACTTCGTTGTTGACATGGCCCATCAGGCCGTGTACGTTTCTTGGTCATTTGAAACTTGGCAAGCCTATGGAGTTCTCTATGCCCCGTGCGGGATCGTTTGTTTGTGGAAGCCTGCTCCTTCTCATCGGTCTCGCTCCAACCGTGAGAGCCTCGGAACCTCCCGATCCGGAAACCGCCATTCGCCAGATGGTACGCGCCAACGCCGAAAAAGATCTCCCGACGCTTTCTCGCCTGATGGCGCATGACGCCGATATCGTCAGTTACTCGGTCGGTGGTCGCAAATATGTCGGCTGGCCGGAGTTTGAACAAGAAATGCGTGAAGAATTTGTCAACACGCAGAAGATTGAGATCCCGATTACTGAGCTCAAGGTCTGGACGAAAGGCGACCTGGCCTGGTTTACGATGGAGCTCGACTATACTCGCTATGTCGGCGAAGGATCCGCCGTGAAACGGACGGTACTTCCCTTAAGAGAAACGGGCGTGCTCGAACGCCGTGCCGGCCGTTGGCAACTGTTGTCGTGGCACGAATCGTTTCGGTCCGCTCAATTGGGAGGCCCGCTGGCTTCACCGTCGATGGCTGCAGGATCGCAAAAGCTTGTCAGTGGCGCGGCTGCCGCAATGCCGGATGTGAGTGGGGAATGGGATATTCTCGAAGTCGAGGACGAAAAACGCTACAAGGCGACATTGGACAAGAATGGGAACGGCCCCTACACGCAACACGGCGGACGGTTTGTCACAACAAAAATTGAGAACCGACTGTGGCAAGGGACCTGGCACCAGCCCGGCAACGACCGCGAAGGCGGCTTTGAGGTCCTCCTCTCGGAAGACGGCACGCAAGCAAAGGGAATCTGGTGGTACACGCGAGTCGATACGAGAAAAAACATTCCGCCCAAGGAACACGGCGGCACCTATCACTGGAAGAAAGTGACACCGTCACCGGCCAGCGTTCAATGAGCTGGCTCGTTTGTTTTCAGTCATACCACGAAATCGGAGTCCGGTTTAACATCACTGCTTCACTTCCTCTGGGAGGTCTTATGCGCAGATCCCTCGTGTTGTTTATCTCTACCTTTTTCATGATCTCTTCAGCCTACGCCGACGGTGGTGGGCATGAACATCATGCCATCCCCACCCTGAAAAAACAGGTGGGCTCAAAGATTACGTATGGAGAAAATACGGCGACCCTGACCTTTGGTCCCATCGACCTTCCGACGGGCCATGGCGAAGGCGATATGGGTGACTCCATGCCTCGGTTCAACTTCCAATTGCCTGAGGACAAGTATTTGATCGGCTTCAAGTCGGCCCTTTCCACAGTCGATGGAAAGGAATTGCCGAGAAATTACCTGCACCATATTTTGATGATCAACAACACCAGACCGAGCGTGTCGTGCCCGGGTGAGCCGCTCTTCTTCGGTGGAGCAGGACTCGAAATGTCCGAGACGCAATTCCCCGACGGATACGGAGTGAAGCTTTCGGCAGCCGACAAACTCATGACGGTTGTCGCGTTCTATCATGGCGCCCCCCCCACCAAGGACGTCATCGCAACCTTCACAATGTATTTTGCGCCGAAGGCCAAACCGGTCAAAGCGATGGACATCTATCAGGTCGGCGTCAACATCGTCTGCTTCACCAAATTCGGCGATCGGCCCGCGGATCAGACCGATGAAGGAATTGAAATCGGGCCAGGTGTCCAAGTCCGTACGGCACCATTGAAGTTCAGCATGGACGGTTGCGTCAAATACGCCTATCCGCACGGACATGATGAGTTGCTCTTGATCGCGTTGGAGAATAAAACCAAGAAACAGACCCTCCTCCGGACAGTACCGGATGTTGAGTCGGACGGAACTCTCCGCGAATTCTTACCCCATCAAGTGTACAAAGACGGCCAAGGATTCCCTATCTCGAAGGACGATGACTATGAGATGGTGATGGTCTACCATCATTCTTTGCATAAAACTGAACTCCAGCACGGCATGGGCAATTACTTGCTGTATATGACGCCGGGTACCTGTCCGGCACCGACACGGAGTGCCTCCGTCACTCCCTAAACTCAATGTCATCACCTACCGGCCGATCATTGGCCGGTAGGTGTGCCGACCGCCCATACAGGTTCCTTCGTCTGCCCGCTCTTCCGGAGTTTTGTCGCTGATCTCGGCGATTGGTCCCTCCTCCTCGCTCTACACGGACAGTCGATATCCGATCGTACTCAGTCATGTCAAAAACCCAAATCCGCTGGCTGAAAGGGCACCCGGCGTGTATACTTCACACCTAGTGATGATACGTAATAGTCTTTTCACCACGCATCACCATAGGGTGGCATGAAGTATCGCTCATCACGCCCATGACCGTTCGCACCTCTCCCCAACCGAATACCCCACTATCAGGGACGGAGTCGCTGCAACAACTCACACGATTCATGCGGGACATGGGGCACCCGACGAATCTTTCCGTTATTGCCGAGCGAATCTTGATTGGTCTATCAGAAGCCTCTCAGTACCCGAACGGGTCCCTTTATCTGTTCGAACGTGAGCGCGAGCGTTTTCGTCACGCGCTCTCCTATGGGCAGATAGATACGGCCGCCATGCTTCCGGTGGTGGCCCTCAGCGACCCTCTTGTCCAAGACCTCGTTCGGCGCCGGCACATCCTCGACTCGTCCATGTTGTCCGCTTCGGTCCATGCGACCGCTTCCGACAACGGGATGGCCGCCGTACTCAGTGCTCTCCCCGCAAATCTGGCGATTCCGCTGTTGACTCAAGGCAGGCTGATCGCGTTCGTGCTACTCCGATCTCAAGCTGAAGGCTCTGGGCTCGCGCACCAGGCTACGGATCTGCTGACCGCCATGGCCCAGAGTGCGGCCAATGCGCTCGATTCCCTCCTAATCCATGAAGATCTTCGCCAATCCCAGGCCCTGATGCGACGAACCGATCGCTTGCGTTCATTGGAAATTATCGCCGGTGGTTTCGCGCATGAGATCCGAAACCCCCTGACCTCGATCAAGACGTTCATTCAGCTGGCTCCCGAACGGAAGGATGACCGACAATTCATCGGAGAATTCAGCCGAATGGTGCTCGAGGACGTCCATCGAATTGAACGTCTTATTCAGGAGATCCTCGACTACGCTCGCTACATGGAACCTAAACTGACCGATGAGGACCTGAATGAGATCGTCCTGTCATGCTTGTACTTCATCCAAGTGAAGGCGGACAGACGCGGGATCAAGATTGAAAAAGAGTTGGCGTCCGAGCTTCCCCGTGGCATGTTAGATCGGCAGCAAATCAAACAGGTCCTTTTGAACTTGCTCCTGAACGCGATGGATGCCATTGGCGAAAACACCGGCACGCTCCGGGTTCGAACTCATCGACTCCAGAAACCAGACGGTGAAGTGTGGGCGCAAATCGAAATCGAAGATACGGGACACGGCATCTCGATTGAGAACCTCGATCACATCTTCGACCCATTCTTTACGACCAAGCATGCGAGCCCAGTGAACGAAGGGACAGGATTGGGCCTGACCATCGCACACCAGATCATTCTGGAGCATCGGGGAGAGATTCGGGTTCAGAGCACCGAAGGGATCGGTACGACGTTCCGGATTAATCTTCCTTCCGATCACGGGTAGAACGCAAGGAGTGGATGTGGAGAGCGCGGTCACCAAAAAACGAGTGCTGTTGATCGACGACGAGGCGCGAGTCCGTGCCTCTCTCAAAATGGTATTGGAGCCGATTTACGACATTCTCCAGGCAGTCGACGGGCATGAGGGACTCGATATGTTTCGGAAGGAAGAGCCCGACCTTGTCTTGCTCGACGTCATTCTTCCCGGAACCGACGGTCTGGCGGTGCTTCAAACGCTTCGCATGGAAAAGAAAATAACCCCGGTCATCATGCTCACGGGCACGAAATCCGTGAAAACCGCCGTCGATGCCATGAAGCTCGGGGCAGCCGACTATCTCTCGAAACCGTTCGACGTCGATGAACTTCGCATTGTCGTCGATCGCGCCCTCAACTCTTCCGAATTGGAGCGTGAGGTCAAGCAGCTGCGCGCTCAAGTCGTCCAGCGATATGCCTTTCACAATCTGATCGGGAAGAGTCAGGGCATGCAGGAGATCTACTCAAAGATCGAGCAGGTGGCCGACAGTCGCACCACTGTTCTCATCACCGGAGAGAGCGGGACGGGTAAAGAATTGGTCGCGAAAGCATTGCATTATAACAGTTCACGGAGAGAGCGTCCTTTCGTCGCACTGAACTGCGCGGCTCTCCCCGAAACGCTGATTGAAAGCGAACTCTTCGGGCATGAAAAGGGGTCCTTTACCGATGCTACGGCGCGACGCGTCGGGCAGTTCGAGTTGGCGAACACCGGGACGTTGTTCCTCGATGAGATCGGCGATTTGAGTCCCGTCACACAGGCGAAACTCCTCCGTGTCATTCAGGAGCGAGAATTTACAAGAATCGGCGGTGTGCAGTCGATTAAAGTCGACGTCCGCATTGTGGCAGCGACAAATAAGAATCTTGACGAGCTGGTTCGAAAAGGACAATTCCGAGAAGATCTCTACTATCGCATCAATGTGATCTTGCTCTATCTCCCTCCGCTTCGCGAACGGGGCGAGGATATCCCTCTCCTTGCCAAGCATTTCCTTGCAAAGCGGCTGGAAGAAGAGGGCCGGCCACATATGGAATTTGGGAAAGACGCGTTAGAACTCCTGACTCGTTATCCCTGGCCGGGGAACGTTCGCGAGCTGGAAAACTTCGTCGAACAGGCTTTCATCTGGTCTCAACATGCTTCAGAAATCACCCCGGAACATCTACCGGCATCGATCAAGAGCGACTCCCGCTCAACATCTCTTCGAGACGATACTCTCGCAGGTCGCATGTCTCTCGAAAAAGCGGTGATGGAGTTTGAGCGGGAAATCATTCTCGATGCATTAAACCGAACAAACTACGTACAAACCCACGCCGCCAATCTACTTGGGATCAGCCGCCGCATGCTCAAATACCGCATGGATACGCTCGGCATCGGCCGCCCAGACCAGCCTGTCGGTCAAGATCATGAACAATCAGTGCAAGAATGACACATATTATCCACAAGAATGTCACATTTATGCACAAACTACTACATTCGCCATCTTAATAGATAGGTACCCTAGCAGTATTGCAACCTACCTATAGTTGATATCACGACCCCTACTACTGTATATTGAAGCGCCTTATAACTGACTGAAAAGGAATAGGAATTGCTTTTAAAATGTCGGACTTTTCGATGTTATGAGCATAACTTCTGAGCAGCTTGAAACAAGGCCCACTGTACTAGTTGTTGATGATGAGGCGGGCCCTCGAGATTCTCTTAAAGTCATCCTTCGTCCCTTCTTCGACATCCACGCTGTGGAAAATGCCAAGACAGCGTTGGAAGTTCTAAGAAGCGAGCCTATCGATCTCATTACACTGGATCAGAAGCTTCCAGACCGCCATGGGCTGGACCTCCTTCAGGAGATTAAGCGCGATCATCCCAATGTGGAGGTCGTAATTATCACAGGCTATGGGAGTCTAAGGGCTGCCATGGAAGGCACTCGGCACGGAGCCGCGGGTTACTTGCTTAAGCCGTTCAACATCAACGAGCTTATTACCCTCATCCAGCAGACGATGGAAAAGAAACGCCGACTCGACTTTCTTCGTCATTGCCTGAAGACATCAACAGAGCTCTGGGGATCGGAGGGAGAAAGCGTAGGGGCCTGGGATAGGCTTAAGGCAGGATACTTTGCTCTTTGCACGAAATCAGAGGGTGATTTTGTCTCGGAACAAGAAGGGGGAATGAACCTCCTGCCGCTCCTCTCGGATATCCTGGAGGCCACGGACCGTCAATTGCTTAATCATTCGAGCCGTGTGAGTTTCAATGCCACGTTGATGGCTGCCAGGCTGAGCCTTACGCTCTCCGAACAAAAGACGTTGGCCATGGGAGCCTTCCTGCATGATATAGGGAAAGCCGGCCTTCCATCTTATAGATTTGCAGAAGACCAGATCCTACCGTCAGGTGAGCCGGCCGTGTGTAAGGAACATTGCGACAGAGGTGCGCGGCTGATTAAGCCACTGGGCTTGCCAATCGAGGTAGGGCAAATCATCGCATCCCACCACGAACGATGGGATGGGCAAGGCTATCCTCGCGGACTTCAAGGCGCGGAGATTCCGCTGCTGGCCCGTATTGTCTGCATCGCCCAAGCATTTGATCACCTGACTGCGGACACGCCAGGCCGATCTTCCCTCTCCATCGATGCCGCAATCCACCAGATCTCGCTTCAATCGCATACACATTTCGACCCGCTCCTCCTGGAGCTCTTCATTGACGTCGTAAAGGAATCCACTGCCTCTATTCCCGCCACGACTATCGCCCCTGCCGCATAATTATTCGTGCGCTCCGGCGATCAATTCTGCCGCCGTCGCCCGAGTCTTTTGAGTCACCCGTTCCCCGCCGAGCATACGCGCAATTTCACCCTCGCGGCTCATTCCGGCCAGCACACGCACTGAAGCCACCGTCCGTCCCTTCACTTCCGATTTTTCTACACAGAAATGATGGCGGGCTTGGGAAGCCACCTGCGGCAGATGAGTGATACATAATACTTGATGATACTGCCCCAGCGCCCGTAACCGTTTCCCGATCGTCGCCGCAACCGCCCCTCCGACTCCCGTATCTATTTCGTCGAAGATCAAAACCGGCACATGATCGACGTCGGCAAGGACGGATTTCAGGGCCAGCATCACTCGGGAGAGTTCCCCCCCGGATGTCACGCGAGACATGGGCTTCAACGGTTCTCCGACATTGGCGGACAACAGAAACTCGACACGATCGACTCCATCCGAGCCATACGCCTCGTTCGGCATGACCTGGACCAGGAAGCGTACGGATCCCATTCTCAACGCATCAAGCTCCTTGCCCACCAGTTTCGTCAACCGTTTTGCTGCTTCCTTTCGTTTGTCCGAAAGCCGCCGTGCCAAGTCCGAAACCTTCACCTGTTGTTCATGAATGAGTCGATCATATCGCTCGATCTCACTGTCCGATCGCCAGAGCTGCTCCAGCTCGTCCTTCACCCGCTCATGCGTCGCCAGAACGGCCTCGATAGTCCCACCATACTTCTTCTTCATGTTCTGGATGAGAGCCAAACGATCCTCGATCGCCGTCAACCGCATCGGGTCTGCGTCCAAACGTTCGGTGTAACTACGAAGACTATCTGCGACTTCCTTCAGCAGTACTTTGGCCTCAGATGCGAGCCGACTCGTCCCTTCCATCTCAGGGTCGATGTGGGTCAGTTCACCCAACACGCGTTCCGTCAACGTCACGTTAGTCAAGATGCCATGACCATCACCTTGAATCCGTTCCTGAGCCTCCGACACCAGTTCAGCCAGACGGCGTGACGAACCCAAGCGTTGGCGTTCGGCTTGCAAAACCTCTTCCTCTCCGATACGGCAGACGGCCTCATCCAATTCCTGCCGTTGAAACTTCAAAAGATCTTCCCGCTGCGCCCGCTGCTGCATGGCAACAGCCAGCTCAGCGCGCTCTTGACGGGAACGTACCCAATCCTGATGCGTCGTTCGATACGTGAGCCGCAATTCCTGCAAACGACCGAACGCATCGAGAACTTCAAGCTGAGCGGGATTGGACAATACCGATTGCTGATCATGCTGACCGTGGATATCGATCAACGTACCGGCAAACTCTTCAAGCAGATGGACCGGGCTCAATACTCCGTTCAGGTACACTCTGTTCCTTCCTGATCGGGCAATGATGCGCCGAATGATAAGCTCAGAGTCCTGTGGGCCAAGAATCTCTTGGGCTCGCAGGACTTGGAGGATGGGATGCGCGGGAGGAATTTCGAATGATGCCTCAAGGTGCGCTTCGTCTGCGCCGAACCGAATCTGGTCGTTTGAGGCGCGCCCACCGACCAGAAGGGCCACCGCATCGATTAACAGGGACTTACCGGTCCCTGTTTCGCCGGTTAACACGGTAAACCCTGAGTCTATGTTCAGACTCAGCTGTTCAATGACGGCAAAATTGGTGATACGCAGCTCAGTGAGCATGGCTGCGGCGGCAAGGAATTTTAGCCGGATGCGGGAGACACATGTGCACACTCAAAACGGCGGTCTCGCGAGATCACACCGAGCACAAACGTGAAGCGTATGCTTGAATACGTTGAGCGCCTGAGCGATGCGACAACAACACCAGCCGCTGTGTTCGACACCTCTCTAGGCAGTCCCCGCATGTTGCGCGAGGAGCGAATCGATGACTTCCTTGAATTGGCGTTTTGGCCTGGCTCCTACCAGCTTTTCAACCGGCTGACCATTCTTAAAAAAGAGAATGGTGGGAATGCTCATCACCTGGTAACGACCGGCCACTTCCGGATTCTCGTCGGTGTTCAGCTTTCGGACTTTGAGCTTCCCGTCGTACTCTTTGGCCAATTCATCAACGATGGGAGCCACCATTTGACAGGGGCCGCACCACACGGCCCAAAAATCCACCATGACAAGTTCCGAGGCCTTCATGACTTCGGCATCCCAAGTCGAATCTTCAACTTTCAAGGCGTCACCAGCCACGTCTTCGCCCTCCTTCAGGGTTAAAATCATGCACACACACCTACCACGGCATCGTACCCCACCATTGATTTTAGTGTCAAACGGATCATCGCCCTGTTTGAGCTCCCGTCGATCCATCAGCTGCCCCGGAGGCTTGAGGAGGGAGCCCATAGGGCCCGCCTGGAGCCGCCCACGGAAGGCCACGCTCGCCCCACAGGAGCGGGCTCAGTAGCGTCCGCATCACGACGGTTCCGGTGCTCTCGGTCCAACCGACCCCCGTGAGACTCAACATGAAGCTGTACTGCTCACGATCGGGGAATTTCAGATAATAAAACCCGACCGACCAACACTTGCATGGGTTCTGATACAGCGCCACCGCATCCAATTCAGGACTTCTTCCATTCTTGACGTCATAGTACGCTTTCGCCCCGAAAGCCCATCCCCACGGAGTGCGCACCGCGCCGCCCATCGTGACAAACTGGATCTCCTGTGTCGGGGCATACACCTCGTTGAACGAGATAGGATTCCAAAGATCGCCTCGCCGCACTCGATTGCCTTCTCTCGTGTACCGTTGGCCTACTTCGAAATACCAATTGGTTCCTTCTTGAAACCGAAGATCCGTGTTGAACTGGCTCACGCCTGGCTGATAGGGATCGAAGAACGCGTCAATCGTCAGGTATCGATTTATGGGAGGCCGCATCGCCCAGGCCTGGGCGGCGCGTCCGAATATTGGGGCATCCAGTTGTGAGATCCCCGCAAACGGCGGGAGGTTGTTGCCGATGACGGCCCGCATCCAGATATCAGAAAATTTCTTCCCTTGAATGGATACCGTAGCCGGCTGGAGCGGTTGTGTAACGGACCCCAGGAAGGGAAGGACGCCCGGCGTGAAATCCCGAGCCATCATCTGCACATCGCCGACACGATAACTCTGAGCCACGGTCAGGTCCAACCAGTTGAATGCCGTTTGTTTACCTGATTCCAGCACACGGCTACGCATCATATAGGTCAGCAGATTCTTTTTCGGCAGGTCGTCGACCTGGTCGATTTGAGTCAGTTCGGATTGCCTCGTGGACGGCACATACTCGTACGTCACAGAGGGTTCGACTGTGTGCAACAGGCTACCCCCGTCAGCGAGCGAAAACCGGCGCGCCAGCTTGGAGGTGGCGTCCACCCCCAACCAAAAAGTCTCCCGATGCTGTCCTTCCTCTGACTGCGCTCCCCGCGTGTAATACACCTCACGGAACTTTGCTTGCGGGCGGATCCCAATCATGTGCCCAAGCTGAATTACCTCAGTCGCAATCCCAGGAACCATATTGATCCTGTTGAGCGTAAACCCTTGATCTCGGTAAAAGTTGACGTAATTGCCTTCCATGCCCAACAAGAGAGGCGAATTGAACAGTGAGACGTAGGGAAGGTTGTAGCCGGCCTCCGGCAGACGTTGAAACGTGTCCTTTCCACCGGCTTGTAACGGCTGTAGGTAGAGACCCAAGAGATAGAGGTTGCCGTAGGGCAGCCGCTGGGTCGCCATAAGGTTTGATTCGGCGCTCGGTAAGGCTCGCAGCACCCCCGAATTGCTCAACTGTTGAAGAAAGTTCGGGTCGGTGACCAAATTCGCGTTCGCTCGGAGCAAAAGCGTATCGGTAATGAATTGCGTATGACTACCGGTCAGTGTTGCCCGTGATTTTTCGGCATTCGCTCCGGTGTCGGTCGCGCCCGAGACACCGGAAAGCTGTGTCTGTTGCAAATAGCTCAGATACCACTTTCCACGGGATCGCCGGTCCAGGACATACCGATACTCGACATCCGACCCATATCCCAAGTTACTGTAGTAGGACGGTGAAATGGTGAGATCCTGACTCGGATTGATGGCCCAGAAAAAACTTCCCCGTACGTGGGTGCCGAAGCGACTGTCATACCCGACGGTTGGAATAAGAAATCCGGTCTGGCGTTTGGTCAGCGGATAGGAAAAGGTAGGCAAGGGAATGGTCGGGACATCGAATAGACAGAACCACCCGCTTTTGAACGCCAATGTATCACCCATGCCCATATCAAGATCCTTAAACCGGAACCGCCACGCCGGCACTTCGCCCCCTTGCGCATCACAGTTTGTAAAGCTGCCGTCTTTCGCCCGGTAATGGTATTCTGAAAATCGCTGCAACAGCCGACCCGAAACCAGCGTGTTGGTAGACGGAACGTAGAGTTGCCCGTGCGCGGCGACACCGGCCTCGGTGTTGATATTGATGTCCATCCGTTCGGCCGTGACATCCGCCTGCGGATCCGTTAGATGCACATGGCCAATAGCCGTCAGAATCCCCGGAAGAACCTGAATGGTGACATGATCGGCGGTCAGCCTCATCATGCCCTGTTGGATCACGACCGACCCGTCCGCGTCATACACTTCCGTGTCTTGCCGATAGTCAATGCGTTCCGCAGTGATATCGAGAGGGGCGGATGAGGCGGGCGACGCTCCGGCGCCAACCCGGTTTTCCGCAGCTGATCCAGGATATGGAGAGAGGAAGAGCACGGTGACGACGAGCAGGAGCCACCGGCAGATCCACAAGAAAGGATCTACCATGTTAACCACGGATCGGTGACAGACCACAGCCGCTTACTGCCGCTTTGATATCCCCCAGGAGCATGAGTGATCCGGCTATACAGATAAGATCGTGAGGCATTGCCCGGCTTCTGGCAACTGCCAGCGCATCCATAGGAAGAACGGACTCCGACAGCGAGCCATGCCATTCTTGCAGGGCTGCGCGAAGATCTTGAATCGTGGCAGATCGTGCAAGAGCCGCCTGTGTCAACACGATCTCCGACACCATCGGCAGCAACGGCGCGATGAATCCCCGATGATCTTTATCGCGCATCATGCCCCACACCAGAATAATCCGAGAAGTTGGATGATTTGTGGAATATTCGTTCAGATATCGTGCGAGCGCATGCGCCGCGGCAGGGTTATGTGCGCCATCGAGCAAAACCTTCGGAGACTCATCGATGGACTCTAGGCGACCGTCCCATGACACAGTCCGGAGGCCCTCACGTACGGCCGTGTCATTCGTTGCCAGCCCCAATTGACCGGCAGCTTCAAGCAGTGCCAACGCACAAGCGGCGTTGTCCCACTGGTGGCGCCCTGCCAGGCCGCAAGCCAGCCCCTCGATCACACGTGTCACTCCGCGATACGCAAACACCTTGGAGTCATTCCCTTCAACATGAAACTCGCGGCCCAGCTGCCACAACGGTGCCGTCCGATCGACAGCGATCCGGCGCAGCACGGTTTCAGCTTCCGACCCCATACGTCCCACCACGACCGGTACGGACGGCTTGATGATGCCCCCTTTTTCGAAGGCGATCGCACCCTCCGTGTGCCCCAAGTACTCCTGATGATCCAGACCGATCGTCGTGATTGCGCTGCCGAGCGGTCGTTCCATGACGTTGGTCGCGTCAAACCGTCCGCCCAACCCGACTTCCAGTACGGCGACGTCGACTTCAGACTCTGCGAAGTACAGGAACGCGAGGGCCGTCGTCATCTCAAAAAAAGTCGGCTGCAGATCGTGTTTCAGGGCGGCCCTCAATCGCGTGATCAACTCTCCTACGCGATCTTCCGTGATCACGCAACCATTGACACGAATCCGTTCACGGAATTCGATCAGATGGGGAGATGTATAGAGCCCGACGCGCCGGCCTGAATGTTGAAGCACCGCCGCGGCCATTGCCGCGGTCGACCCTTTGCCATTGGTACCTCCGATATGAAGCACATGAAGTGCGTGGTGAGGATTGCCGACCCTCTCCAAGAGGAGCCGCATGGTCTCCAGACCCAGCTTGATGCCGTGCTTTTGAAGGCTGTAAAGGTATTCGATAACGGAGGAGTAGCTCATCAACAAGCCGGAAGGACGCAGAAGGCTAAAAATGATTCACGAGAGTGCCGACCGTCTCCTTAAGACGCTTGCGCTCGACGATCATATCGATCATCCCGTGCTCGAGAAGGAATTCAGACCGTTGGAATTGATCCGGCAATTGCTGTTTGATCGTCTGTTCGATCACTCGAGGTCCGGCAAAACCGATCAAGGCTTTCGGTTCCGCAATAATCACATCTCCCAACATCGCCACACTGGCCGTGACACCCCCGAACGTAGGATCGGAGAGGATTGAAATGAAGGGCAGTTTGGCTTCTCCCAACTTCGCCACCGCCGTCGACGTTTTGGCCATCTGCATCAACGAGAAGATACCTTCCTGCATCCGTGCTCCCCCGGAGGCGGTCACCAGAATGACGGGCAATTTTAACTCCAAAGCCCGATCGATCGCGCGGCAGAGTTTTTCACCAACCACCGAGCCCATACTGCCGCCCATGAAGCTGAAATCGAACACACACAGCACCACGCGGCGGCCATTCACCGTGCCTTCACCGATCACGAGAGCATCTTTTCGACCGGTCTTTTCTTGGTGTGCCTTCACTCGCTCTCGATAAGACTTGGTGTCGTGAAAAGTCAAGGGATCTTGAGCCTCCAATCCGACATCCCATTCTTTGAACGTCCCGAGATCGATAAGCAATCCGATCCGTTCCGTGACTGAAATAGGGAAATGATACTCGCACTTCGGGCAGACCTTGTTGTTCCGGTCGACTTCTTTCCGATAGACGATTTCCCGGCAGTGATTGCACTTGAGCCACATCCCCTCGCTGCCTTTAGAGCGAGGCGGCGGGACTGATTCTGCCGGCTTGTCTTTCTTGAACCACGCCATGATCGCTGCGCCTATCCAGACCTAAGTGGGCAACCCTCACCTCGATGCGGCCGGGAAAGAATACCATACCCTGATTTCCGATGCACTTTTCTGCCGTGCCGACATCTGAGGAACCATTCGTCTCACTACCCGATCGCGGACGACGTCAACTCGACCAGCATCCACACCCCGACCGAGACACTGGCAAGACTGGCAAAACCCTGTACCCCGACAAAAAGTTGCCGGCTGACCGAACGTGAATAGATGATCGGAACACTGATCGTCAGGCCGATCACCATCATACCGATAATAGACCCTACCCCGAAGACGAGAATCGACAAGAGGCCGGCGACCACGTCTGTCGTTGTGGCAAGAATCATCAACATCAGCGCGGCGGATCCAGCCAGCCCATGCGCCATACCGATACAGAGTGGACGAATCAACTCGGTCATCCAATGCCGATGACGATGATCTTCCTGTCGTTGGTGACTGTGAAAATGAACGTGCGGGCGGCCGTCGTGGTGATGGCTATGCACGTGCCATCGCTCCCGGTAGAGCCTAAAGGCCAACGTGACGCCGAGCAGGATCAGCAAGACGGCCACACACGATTCAGCGATGACTTCGAATTGTGCGGGGATATGAACTCCCCAAGCAAGAACGACCGCCCCTACAAGCAATAAGGTCAGGGTATGCCCGATGCCCCACCATAACCCAACGGCGCCGGACGCCAAGAGCGACGGTCGCTCAGCAAGCACCGTGGAAACCGCTGCAAGATGATCGGTATCCAGGGCGTGCCGCAGCCCAAGCAGAAAGCCGACTCCTAGCAATGTCGCAACCTGCATGTCCGGCATGATCAATCGGGCAGCGGACCTAGACCGAGTCTACTCGGCAAATCTAGAACGATACCGCATTCCATGCACAGAACCACGTTTTATATCGGAGGACACGCCGGACTACACGCACTTATCCGCCACGGGCATGCATCTCCAGATGCGGATCTTGCCGAAGCTGATCAATGTCGATCAACCCTCCGGCTCGAAGCCCAACCCGCTCCAAGGCCTTACGCTCTTCCGCTCCACGATCACGGCGGGTCGTCCATCCGGCCCCGATCATCTCCCGCATTTGCACAGGACTGCTTCCCATACGGAGCGGCTTGCGCAAATCAATACCGGACGTAGCGTACAGGCACAGATACCAAAATCCGTCGGCCGTGACACGACTGCGGTCGCACTGGGCGCAAAAAGGCATCGTCGTCGACGGAATAATCCCAAAGATTGTGCCGTCCGGCAACAAGAATCGCTGGGCTGGAGCACTCCCCCGTTCCGGAAGCGGCGTGACCCGGCCATACCGTCGACTCAAGGATGCCAGGATCATGTCTTGCGACAGAACTTTGTCCATGCTCCACTCGTTCGCCCCCCCAACATCCATGTACTCAATGAAACGAACCTCAGCGTGATAGTGTTTGGCGAATTCGATCAACGCACTCAGTTCATCTTCGTTGAATCCCCGGATCGCAACCGTGTCGAGTTTCAAACTCGCAAAACCCGTCTTACCGACCGATTCGATACCCTCCAACACTCGTGAAAATTCATCGCGCCCGGCCAATTGACGGAACCGCTCCGGTCGGAGCGTATCCAAACTGACCGTCACCCGGTCAAGACCCGCTTCATAGAGCCCTTGGGCATACTCGGCCAACAGAATACCATTCGTCGTCAAGGCCACTTCCTCAATCCGCCGATCCTGCCGCAGCAACCGCACAAACCGTGCAAGGTCCCGTCGCAAGAGCGGTTCTCCTCCGGTCAGTCTGACCTTCTCCACTCCGAGATCGGCGAAGTATCCCGCAAGCGTCGCCATTTCCTCGAAGCTTAGAAGATCCTCGCGTGGAAGCCAGACATACTCCGGTTCCGGCATACAATATTTGCAGCGGAGATTGCATCGGTCCGTGACCGACAGGCGAAGACTACCGAGCGGGCGACCGAATGCATCGCGTAGAGGGGAGATAGAACGCTGCGGCATGGACTGATCCATTGTCTCTTCTCCGGACTCACCCCTAGGGCGCTCAGTCGATTATGGGTGCTCCTCGACCCACACCTCTCCTTCAGGCGTGTGTTCCAGCTTCCAAATCGGCGTGATCTGCTTTAATTCATCAATGGCCCACTTGCAGGCACGGAACGCGTCCGCACGATGTTCGGCACCGGCAATGATCAGCACAATGTTCTCGCCGATTGTAATCTCTCCATACCGGTGGATAATGAGCAGTTCGAGGATATCGAAATCTTTCAGCGCCCGCTCTCGAATCTCACGCAACGTTGTTTGCGCCATTCCCTCATAGTGCTCAAAGGTGAGGCTATCCACCTCCCGCCCTTTCGACCGGTCACGCGCCGTCCCTAAAAAGATCGAGACGCCGCCGATTCGTTTGGACCGGCCACGGACGCGGTTGATCTCGGCATCGACGGAAAAATCTTCCTGCTGGACGCGGACGAATTGGCGGTCGTCCGTCTCATCGTTCATGCCAGTCCCGCCGGCGAAAGGGGGCAGCAGAGCGATCTCATCCCCATCTTTGATTTCTGTCTCCTCGTGCGCGATTTCCTGATTCACCGATACCAGCACCTTCTTCTTGTGAAGCAGTTCCCCGATTGCAGGATAGCCGCTAGTGATGGCTCCGACCAGATCCTTGACCCGCCGACCATTCGCCAAATCCAATGACAACGATCCCCGATTGCCGGCCATCATTTTCGTCATCCCGAATAACTTGACCGTTACCATGGTCTCTGATCCTCACTCCCTTCGAATATAGGCGCCGGACTTCCCCCCGGATTTGGAAAGAAGGCAGACCTCGCTGAAACTCATGGCACGGTCCACCGACTTGCACATATCGTAAATGGTCAGCGCCGCAACCGTGGCCGCCGTCATCGCTTCCATTTCGACGCCCGTCGGCCCTGTCGTCTTGGCCGTCGCCGTAATGGTGATGGAACAGCGGCCTTGTGGATCGGGCTGAAGTTCTTCATTGAATGCAATATCGACACTGGTGAGGAGAATCGGATGGCACATGGGGATGAGATCCGGCGTCCTTTTCGCGCCCATCACGCCGGCGACCTGAGCGACCGACAAGACATCACCCTTCTGAATCTTGCCCCGCTGGATCTTTTCAAGGGTTTCGGGAAGCAGGAATACCCTGGCTTGAGCTGTGGCAAGCCGTTCAGACGAATCTTTCGCGCCGACGTCGACCATACGCGCGCGCCCAGACTCATTAAAGTGGGTGAATTCGGCCATTTTACCCGTTGAATCAGTATGTTGTGATGAAACCAGTAGTGGGATTATAGGTGCCGCCTGAAATGAAGGTCAAGCCGGAAGGGAACGGTCACCTATTGTAAGAGACAGCAATTTTATGGTTAGACCAACCCACCTGCTGTCACGGGAGACCAAGACCTCTTGACGGTCGCACATCAGGCTCCCCTCGCCATCGTCGATCCACGTGGATGTTGGGATCACCTCCGCCGGTAACAAGGCTTCCCGACATGAGGCCTTTCCTGCTCGCTTACCCATACATACGTAGGATAGATCGGTTTCGACCCCGCTCGTAATATGCAACTCCACCGTTTGGGATTTAAGGGCAGATAGATCCCGCAGCTCATGCACCAAGAGACACTTGGCCGGCACCGCATAAGACGCCCTCTCCTCGCTGAGTCGTATCTGGTATCCGTCGCGCTTCTCGTTGCAATCTGCCTTGGCTCCTATGGTTGTCAGGATGTGGGGTCGGTTAACCAAGGGGTTGAACTTGCCAGTCTGACCATTACCCCCGGAACACTTCAACCGTCCTTTGCCAGTAACACCACCCAATACAATGTCGACCTCACCAGCGACATTGCAACCGTGACCATCACGGCGCAACCGCGAGTGGCCGGCGACACGGTGACTATCAATGGGCAGACCACGACGAGAAGAGATATTCAACTGGGCCCGGTGGGATCAGTGACTCCCGTGAGTATCGTGGTGTCAGAATCAACGAGCAATTCAAGAATCTACATCGTGCTTCTCAACAAAGCCAACTTAGCCGGAAACAATTCGTTGCAGAGCTTGACCGTTTCGCCCGGAACTCTGGTTCCCACATTCAATGCCAACACGCTCAGCTATACAGTCAATGTCGCCAATAACGTCGGAGGTATTGCGGTAACCCCCACCCTGGACGACCCTGCTGCGACGATGACGGTCGACGGGCAAGCCGCCGTCTCAGGCCAGGCACGCGCAATTACCCTCAATGACTCCGGCCAAAGCACGACCATCACCGTTATCGTGACAGCCCAGAACGGAACTCAGAAAACCTACCTGGTTACGATGAATCGTGGAATATCGGGCAACAACTTTTTGCAGAGCTTAACCATAGTCCCGGGAACATTGGATCCGCCTTTCAGTGCCGGCACAGTCGGGTACACGATGGATGTCGCGAGCAGTGTGACCAGCGTAACAGTGACGCCGACGTTGCAAGATACGACGGCGAGCCTGACGGTGAATGGGCAGGCCATCAACTCCGGGCAGCCCCGTATCATTACGTTGCGCGGACCAGGTTTGAGCACCTTTATCAATATTGTGGTGACCGCGCAAAATGGCACCAGAACAACATATTCCGTGGACGTATTTCGCACTGCACTGAGCGGAAACAACAGACTCTCGGCCTTGACGGTGACACCCGGCATCTTGGACCCCGCGTTCAACCCGAACACCACCAAGTATACGGTGGACCTGGCGACCACCGTCAGCAGCGTCACGGTGACGGCGACTCTTCAGGATCCAAGCGCCGGCATGGAGGTGAATGGCCAGGGCATCAGCTCGGGTCAGGCGCGGGACATTACCCTTGGAGCTCCGGGCTCACGCACCGACATCGACCTCGTCGTCGTGGCCCCGAACGGCAGATCCAAGACCTATCGCATCACCCTCGAACGCGCAGCCCCTGCGAGCAACAACAGACTCTCGGCCTTGACGGTGACACCCGGCATCTTGGACCCCGCGTTCAATCCGAACACCACCAAGTATACGGTGGACCTGGCGACCACCGTCAGCAGCGTCACGGTGACGGCGACTCTTCAGGATCCAAGTGCCGGCATGGAGGTGAATGGCCAGGGTATCGGCTCGGGTCAGGCGCGGGACATTACCCTTGGAGCTCCGGGCTCGCGCACCGACATCGACCTTGTCGTGGTCGCCCCCAACGGCAGTTCCAGAACCTATCGCATCACCGTCGAACGAGCCGCGCCCTAGATTGAGGTGATTGCAAGACCCTTCCGTCCACAGTGTAACAGGTGGCATGCGTACTCCGGTGCCGCTTTCTCAGCGCGCTGCCCATACCGTCTAGGCCGTCCTCTGGCTCGAGCTCTCGTAATGAATTCTTCTGTCAATAGACTCCTACAATGGCCTTGCTATACTGCTCTGCAGTGGGACACGCGTCATGAAGAAACGCCTGATTGGGAGCGCAGCGCTTGCATTGATCGCAATCACCGGGAGTCTCTGGTGGATATACAACTCCCTGGATGCTCAGATCGCTTCCGCCATCCGTCGCTATGGACCGGAAATCACCGGTGTACCGATCAGCCTATCAGGCGTCAGTATCAGCTTGGCGGAGGGAAGAGCCGCATTGCGAGGTCTCATAGTCGGCAATCCTGACGGCTTTAGGACCACACACGCTCTGTCGCTTGGTGAAATCCGCATGACACTCGACATCGGCTCGCTCACGACAGACGTGATCCGAATCAAAGAGATCACACTCGTCAAACCTGAAATCACGTATGAATACACCTCTGCAGGCAGCAACCTCGACAGGCTTCAACGCAACATCGAGCGCTATGTGTCTCGTCAACACGGCGAGGGGAACATTTCAGGAGACTCCGAATCAGGCAAAAAGCTGGTCATCGAGCATCTTTACATTATGAACGGAACAGTTCGCGTCCGCACCGACATGCTTGGCGCTCAATCGGCATCACTGGCGTTACCCGATCTGCATCTTCAGGACATCGGCAAGATATCGAACGGCACAACCACCGGAGAGGCCATGAGACAGATTCTTGGCCCGCTCGTTCAACAGACCGGCGCGTCTATGGCGTCGCCTGGCCTCGGGACCGCAGGCAAGGTCATCCAGAAGGGTGTGGACACGGCGACCGGCACAATCAAGCGACTTTTCAGGTAGTTCGATCACACGTTTCCAACCGATTTTTTCACGATCCCTCTCACCGAACGGTGGAAAATTCCCGCGCGTTTCAGTACACTCTCTCCGAGCCGAAGCCGCCTTCCTAAGAAAGGGCTGGCTCAATCCAACTACAACCGTCAGTCGTCGGGAACGCCATGGGATTGCTGAGCAGACTGTTCAATATGCCGTCGTTCAACGGTGCCACCAACGCGCTGTTGGTTGAGTTGGCCCTGCCGGAACTCACAGAATCACAGCGTTCACAGCTGAAGGGCCGGGTCATTGAACTGTTCCGTGCCCACAGAGCTTCAGACGGGCCGGCGGAAATCCTGCTGGTGGAGCTCAATCAAACCCCACGCATCTTTCAGTTGAACATGGTGGCCCTCGCAATGAAAGACCTTGGCTACCCGCCTCCGTTCAAAAAAGAAAGATTACAAAAGATCCGGAACCCCTTCGACCCAACCCACGCGGACGAATACGCCATGAGGGCGGTCGCGCGACGGCTCAAATGGCATTATGGCGTCGAGGTCTGGATCGCGGAGGAGTCGATCAGTTTTGATTCGTGGTAACAATCTGTTCGCTTGACAGGCCTCTACGGCACGGTTATTCTTCCCCGGTTCTCCCATTTGGTCAGGAGGCATAAGAGGACGATATGCTGATTTCTGCTGCGCGACCCCTGTTCCTTGCAGTGCTGCTCTTCTCGGTTCTTCCGCTCATCGCACCCGCCGCCCACGCCGCTGAATTCAAGATGGCTGTGGTAGACCCACAGTCCGTCTTGGAAAAGTCAAAAGCCGGCAAGCGAGCGCTCGATGGGCTGAAGGAATACGTCTCGACCAGGCAGAAACTCCTCCAGAGAGATGAAGAAGATCTTCGGAATTACGAAAAGCAGTTGAAAGAGCAGGCTCCCAAGTGGAATGAGACCGAACGGAAGGAAAAAGAGGGCCAGTTCCGGACGAAGGTCCAGGACTTCCAAAAGCGCGCCCAGGAATTCAATCAGGAACTCCAGAAGAAACAGAAAGAATTGGTCGACGAATACATGAAGAAAATCTCCGCGGCGACACAATCCGTCGCTGAAAAGGGAGGCATTGCGCTCGTCGTCGACAAAGGCAGCGAGCAAACCGTCAAGATCGTGATCTACAGCAAAGATACGATCGATCTGACCGACCAAGTGATAAAGGAATTCGACAGAACCAATAAGTAGCCGGCTGAACCGCATTCCAACCTATTCCAATGGGTAGCCGGCCTCTCGCCACGCCCGTATCCCGCCATCCATTGAAATCACATTGGTGTATCCCATCTGTTGCAGCGCATCGGCGGAGAGCGCGGACCGAAACCCGCCTCCGCAATACAGGACGATAGGGTCCTGCTTATCAGGGACTATCGCCTCAATATCCCGCTCAATAATTCCCTTGCCGAGATGACGCGCTCCCCGCGCATGATCCTTGGCAAATTCGTGGTCTTCCCGAACATCGATGAAATGAAACCGTTCACCCCGGTCGAGACGCGCCTTCACATCACCGGCACTGCTTTCTTTCACTCGTTGTTTGGCGCGGTTGACCAGTTCCAAAAAGCCCGGATGATGTTGCATGTCTTCTCCTTTAGAATAATGACGGCTGTTCGACGCCTGGCCGACGAAACGTCTCAGGAATACTGCCGATATGGTCCTCTTCAAATCCCGCCCGGCGCTTGGCCATGGCGAACAACTGCTCGATCAACTCCCAATAAGTCCCCTGCCCGGCTTGACGCCTGAAGAATCGGCTTTCTGTGAGTGCCCCGCCGCGCACCTCGCGTATTCGATTTGTAATCTTTCCGATCCGTTCAGGAAATGACTCCCGCATCCGTTCCAGGAACACCGCCTCCAAACTTCCGGACAATCTCAACAAGCTGTGGGTAGCGGTATGCGCGCCGGCCTGACGCGCCCGCTCCAGCAATTCAGGGATATCATCTTCGTTCAAACCAGGGATGACAGGCGCAACGGAGACGCCCGTTGGAATACCGGCCTCGGAGAGTGTCTTCATGGCGGAGAAACGCTTGGTGATCGACGGCGCATGGGGCTCCACTTTCCGGCCTGTCTCGTCTGAGGAAAACGGGATGCTGAAATACACACAGACCCAAGCTTCCCGGCTCAGTCTGGTCAGCACGTCGAGATCACGGAGAATCAACGATCCTTTTGTAATGATCCCCACGGGATTCCGGTACTCCGCGCAGACCTCCAAGCAGGCGCGAGTCAATCCGTACTCAGCCTCGAGCGGCTGATAACAATCCGTGTTGCCGGAAAAGACGATCAGCTCTCCGCGCCAGGAGGGTTTGTCCAAGGCGCGCCGGAGCAATTGCGGCGCCTCCTCTTTCACGATGATTTTGCTTTCGAAGTCGGTTCCTGCCCCGAATCCCCAATACTCATGGGACGGACGAGCGTAGCAGTAGGCACAGGCATGAAAGCACCCTCGATAGGGATTGACACTCCATCGAAACGGCAAGTCCGGGCTGTCGTTGCGGCTCAAAATCTCCCGACTGTCGTCTGAATACACTGTCAGTGTCGCCGCACCAGCCGGTTCGAGGAGTTCCCGATGCTGCGATTCAAACGGGTTCGGGGGATTGGAGATTGAGCGCATGCGCCCATCCTGTCTCTTATACCCAATCGATGTCAATTCCCTTCCCAAGTCGGCCGCCCATAGCATGCAGGCCCGTCGTTTCATTGACTCTCCTGAACTCAGATGCTAGATTCCAACCGCTTTTTTTTGAAGAGCGACCTGTGTACGATCTGAAGCAACTCCGCGAAAACCTCGACCACATCCGTACCTCTCTCGGGCGACGCGGGAACGACGTTCCGTGGGATGATCTCGAACAGTTGAGCGAAGAGCGCCGCGCCGTGACGACGCAGGTCGAGCAGCTCCGGTACGAACTCAACAAAGGCTCCGAAGAGGTCGCTCGTCTTCGTCGCGCCAAAGAACCGGCTGAAGCAGCGATGGCGGCCATGAAACAGTTAGGGGGCCGCATTAAGGACCTCGAGGGAAATCAACGAAAGGTCGAGGAGGCGCTGACCGATGTGGCGCTTCGAATCCCCAACCTTCCACACGCCTCGGTCCCCGTGGGGTCCGACGCCTCAGAGAATGTCGAGGTTCGTCGATGGGGCACCATCCCGTCTTTTACAAGTCCCCCCAAGCCCCATTGGGAAATCGGAGAGAACCTCGGCATCTTGGATTTCGATCGAGCCGCGAAGATCGCGGGAGCCAGGTTTTCTGTCGTGACCGGCACCGGCGCCAGGCTCGAACGAGCTCTGATCAACTATATGCTTGATCTGCATACCACGCAGCATGGATATCGAGAAGTGTTGCCGCCGCTCATGGTGAATCGTCTCGCCATGACCGGGACCGGCCAGCTTCCTAAGTTTGAAGAGGATCTCTTCCGCCTGCGGGACGAAGACTATTTCCTGATACCGACCGCGGAAGTGCCGGTGACCAACCTGCATCGAGAAGAAATCCTGAGCGGCGACAGCTTGCCTGTCCGCTATACCGCCTATACCCCATGCTTTCGGCGAGAGGCGGGATCGTATGGAAAAGATACGAGAGGCCTGATTCGGCTTCACCAATTCAACAAAGTGGAGTTGGTCTCATTGACGACACCCGATCACTCGTATGAGGAACTTGAGCGGTTGACGGGTCACGCGGAGTCGATCTTACAGGGGCTGAAGCTCCCGTACCGTGTCATCACATTGTGCACGGGCGATATGGGATTTTCCGCCGCCAAAACCTATGACATCGAGGTATGGCTGCCGTCTCAGCAACAGTATCGGGAGATCTCGTCCTGCAGCAACTTCGAAGCGTTTCAGGCCAGGCGAGCGAACATCAAGTATCGGCCGACCGGAGGAAAGAAAGACGCCAAGAGCGACTTTGTCCACACGCTGAATGGCTCCGGATTGGCTGTAGGACGGACATTAGTCGCCATCTTGGAGAACTTCCAGCAGCCGGACGGTTCGGTTGAGATTCCCGCCGTGTTGCGGTCCTATATGGGTGGACTGGAGAAGATCACGAAAGAAACGCTGTAGCTGAAGATTCGTTTCACCAAGCCTTGAAACCCAGTATGAGTACTGGCAAGAGGGCGTGAGCAGTACCTACTGTCCTCTCTCAACATTTTTATGTGATCTGGCGTCGTTTTCCTCGTTTGCCCCCTGAATTTCCCCCCGCTGTTGTGTCGCTTTAAGCGGAGGTTTTTGCGCGTAGGCGATGTGGTCACGATTTAATCCTACGGTGACCATGCGTTGACGGCGTGAAGTCTCCCGGTACGCGAAATATTGTAGGGTTTAATTCTTGTGATTGTGAAGAGGGGCTCGCCTTGTTCTCTCGTGGTCTTTGCGAAGGAATCCCAGGACAAGTCGTCAAATGACCGAGCTGTTCGGAGCATAACGGGACCGATTGGGGAGATCTGAGAGGAACAGCGGGCCCGGCAGTACACCCAGAACGTGATGTGTGGATACCGCTGGATACTCGGACTGCTCTGAAAAGACAGTGAACTTCCGCCTCTTCCCCTATCCGGCAGACCCCCACCCGCCTATGCTTGAGGCCCACATTCGATTTACCACATGAGGAGAAAAAGTCAGAGAGTCCCTCGAATTTCCTCACACAACTGGCCTACAATACCCCCCGTATAGCGAACCAAGCCGACGCCATTCACTCGAGGGTGGTATGCTGCGGTTCATCTGGGACAGAATCGAAACGCTTCTCAGGCCGGACCAGGTCGTACTCCAACCATTCATAGATTTTGATCCTCGATCGGGCAATTTAAGAATCGCCCTCCATAGTGACCTCAATGGAAAACCCATTTACCTGAGCCGGCGGTCTCTAGCGCAAGGGGGTGGTACATTCAGAGGACGGAGTTTCATCGTCAATACTTATGGCCTTGACGTTATCCAGAACATAGGAGCCTCCTGTGAATGGACAGATGATGTGACGCTGTGCTGCAGGGGAGACAATGTCCCCGGCTGCTTGGACTCATTGCGAACATGGTTCAGAGTTGAACAAACACCCGTGGCCAGGGCTGTCACGATTCACACGGCACCGCTCGAACATCGTACCTACCTCGACCTGGACGACCCCGAAACCTTAATTGTCAGGCAAACACTTACGACTGCCGACGAGTCGCTTATCCCGCTTCCCGCCCCTGCTCGTGAGGAGCATCCGTGCTGGGTGCGGGTCTCCGATCAATTTTTCAAGTTGCCGAAGGAATTGGCGCAATTGCCGACCCAGGGAACTGAAGTGGCACCGGGTACACGCCGGCTTGTGATGGATGAGGTTCCTGAGTTCCTTGAAAAGGAACTGCCTACGCTCAAGAAGTCCAGCCGAGTCCTCATCAATAAAGAAGCCGGCGAGCTTCGAGTCGTTGCGACCACTCCAAAAACACACACGTTAATCGATTTTGACGAAGGCGCATCGAAAGTTGTCGCACGGCCTCAGTACAAATACGGGAATGAATCCCTTGATCATGCCGAACTACAAGGGGCCGATGAGTCCAGAAAGTATTATAAAAAACAGAAGACCTACTACAGAGTTGATTGGACCCAGGTCCATCGGGTGAAGACCGCGCTCAAGGACAGCAGATTTGAGGAGCAACCGGACGGTTCATACCGTGGGCCAAGCTATAGCTACGATGAAATCATCGAGATCTTTTCGAAGTTTGGCATACTTTCCGAAAGCGCGGCCTTCGCAAGATTTAAGCAGCGGCTGTTCGATTTTTCGACGATTGACTCCTTAGCACTTCCAGAAGATCTCCGACCAGGCATATCTGTGCGGGATTATCAGCATCATGGATATGAGTGGTTGGCATTTCTCAAACGATATGGACTCCCCGGAATTTTGGCGGATGAAATGGGTCTTGGGAGAACACTGCAAGCTCTCCTGACAATTGCACATGTTCGCCAGGAGCATGGCCGCTGCCCCTCCCTGGTCGTGTGCCCGGCAGGTCTCGTAGAGAAGTGGGCCGACGAGGCCGATAAAGCTCTCTCGGAGTTTGTGGTGCTCACCCACTCCGGGGACAATCGCAATGAAGCACTCAGGGTTCAAGGGCCGCATGTGGATCTCGTGGTGACCTCCTATGAAACCATGGTCCGCGACGTGGAAGATCTCCGACGCATCCCATGGCGATTCCTTATTCTCGATGAGGCACAAAGGATTACAAATCCTGACACACCACGAGCCAAAGCGGTTCGCACAATTCCGGCAGAGGCACGCTTCGCGATTACCGGCCTATCGATTGAGAACAAATTACAAGATTTATGGTCAGTCTTCGACTGTCTTGCACCAGGATTCCTGTTCTCTAAGGGTGAGGATGAAAAATGGGTCTCGGATCCCATTGAGCATCGTGGTGATAAGAATGGACGGGATCTTCTTCGAAAGAAAACTCGACCATTTATCCTACGGCGGCTGAAAAAAGATGTGGCAAAGGAACTGCCGGATAAGATCGAGAAGACTGTACGGTGTGATCTCACGACGAAACAGCGCGCACTGTACGAGGCTGTTGTCACAAGGGATCTCGAGGAGGCGATCACAGCCACGGGCCGTGAGCAATTGACCCTTGGCAACCCCCATATCTTCAGCGTGGTGTTGAAACTCAAGCAGATTTGCTGCCATCCAGGCTTAGTGACGGGAGACTTCGAGGAATTCAAGCCAGGGGTATCAGGAAAGTTCGATGCCTTCATGGAAATACTCGAGGAGATCTTGGACAGTCGAGCGACTGAGCTGGAGCCGAATAAGTTGGTTATCTTCAGTCAATTTGTCCCAATGACGACGTTCCTCCAGAAATTTATTCTGTCCAAGGGTCGTTCCTGTGAAAGAATTGATGACACTGTTCATCCCGGGGAAAGGCCTGCCGTCTGCAGGTGGTTCAATTCTCAGCCGTCCCAGTTCGGAGTTGTGTCCACCCTTTTCTCAGGCGAAGTGGGCTTGGACTTACAAAGCGCCAACTACGTCGCGGTATACGATCACTGGTGGAACCCAGCAGTTCGTTCTCAAGCTGTTCATCGAGTCCATCGGATTGGCCAGAGGCGGACCGTCGTTGCGTTCCACATTCTTGCCCGTGGAACATTGGAAGACAAGATCGAGGCCAAGCTTCTCAAGCAGAAGGACCTTTTTGACTTGACGATTAGACCCGATCAATATTTACGGAAAGAACTCACGCGGGAAGAGTTGCTGGATCTTGTTCGGCTGCAACAGTAAGCTTCATGATGCTGTTACTCACGAAGCATTTCGAATTGGAGGTTGCCAACTTCATTTTTCTCCGAACACCGCTGCTTGGATGTCTGTACATTGGCCCAGACTCGGGATATGGCCGTTTGGTGAGGCTTAGTCCGACGGCGATTGATGGACCTCGCCGTGAGTACGTCGACAGCACCAGGCGAAAGTTGCGAGCGCAACGCAGTTAAGAAATGCCTTCCACCGACGAAATTGAAATACCGCAAGACACCGACTTGAGACACTTTGTGTTCTGCTTCATTGCTTGAATTGTGTCACGATCTCTTGACCGCCCACGTCTGTTATGCGAAGAATGGCTGCGCGCGCCGAAGACCGTGCCATCCTGGAAAATCCAGCGGCCGGACAGTTCAGTTGAAATTCCCGTCGTGTTACGGCCGTATGGGGGGATTGGAAAGAATCCAGACAGAAGCCACTCGGGGAACCATTTTCGGTCGCCAAGAACCATCTTAAGGGCTCCCGGTCGGGTCAAGCAGGGTTGGAGGGGTGACGGAGCGGCCGAACGTGCCGGTCTTGAAAACCGGAGATGGGGTAACCCATCCGCGAGTTCAAATCTCGCCCCCTCCGCCATCTATCAATGCAGTGTCATCCACCGCCAATGGATAGCCCGGACTATGCCGGACACCGGAACGTGCCCCTACTGTGGAAAGAGGATCGCCAATCTCAAGATCGAACCAATTGGCAACTACGAAGGGGTGGGCAACAAATACTCCGGGATCACTCTTCTATGTCCTGGTTGTAAGAATCTGCTACAAGCAGAGATTCACTATCATCAACTCAATGGGTAAAGTTCCCGCCGGTTATCGCACAGGACCACCTACCGGAGGGGAAGTGACATCACCTATTCATCAAGACGATGAGCCTTACGGCGAGCTTGGGGGTGACTGCGGATTCCCGGGAGGAATGGGTTCAGGCTTTGGTGGCGGGACCGGCGAGGGCGGAATGGGTTGTGGCGGAAGAGGATCGACAGCGGACGCCATGATCATATCAGAGTAGCTGCTCGGATTACCGACGAGGTGTTCTATGAATGCTCAAGGCTTTGTGATGATCCAGATCGCCACGTCTTGCGCATCACGCAGTAGATGGTCAGTGATACCGCCGCCGAAGATCCGCGTGATTCCAGTCGTGCCCGTGCGTCCCACGACAATGGTGTCGTGATCTCCCTTTTTCGCCTCTTCGAGAATGGTATTCGCGATGTTGTCCTCATGTCCAAACTTCAGGGCGACTCTGCTTTTGTCAAAGCCGGCACGGATCAATGTTTCGCAGGCTCGCTCGAGAATTGGGCATTCTGCCTCTTTTTCCTTCCTCACCCACGCCTCCCGTTCTTCCCTCAAACGATCGCTCAGCACCTCTTCCATGTGGGGATTTTCAGATCCGCCATGCTCCAATAAGCCACGTGGTATGGGTTTAAGTACATGAAAGAGCGTAACGATGACACTTGGTGTCTGCTGGAGAAGCGACCCCACATATCGCACGGCATGCAAAGCGTTTTCGGATTCGTCCACTGCCACAAGGATCCGCATTTAGGACTCCGTGTTAAACCGACGTGAGGCCCCCAATCGTTGGCGGCAAAAAGAAAGCTCCGTCCTTTTCAAGAACGGAGCCCCACGAACAGCGCAATATTTCCATAAAGCCCTCGATAGCGTTTCCGTTACCGGTTCGTCATGTTTCCACTGCTCTGTTCTAGTGTCATGCTATCGTCTCCTTGTCTCGGTCGGTACTGGGAGACTCCCTTAATGAAGCTAAGGACACCGTGGTGACCAAGTATACTAGGGGCAAGCAGCCCTTAACCAAGGCCTAACTCATCTAGGGCCACTTTTCTCCTGACCATGAGAGAGAAGCGGCCCTGCCGACTCCCCCATCACCAGAGTATATATGTGACTAAGCCGATCGCTCCGCCTAGCACTTCAGCGTCATGAAGGAATGAACCTCAGCTTTCGACAATGGTAGGATGGCACCCTCAGATCCCGTTCACGTACCGGTGGTCGATGACCATCTTTGCTCCGCCAAGAGTCGAGGAGCCTGATCTGTTCCTACGACGGCTTCGAGGTCATCGGCGAAGCCGAAAATGGCAAGCAGGCCTGTGAGGTTACCTAGCAGGAACATCCAGATGGTCATCCCCATGGATCGGGACATGACCAGAACGAATGAAATCGAAGCGACGCGACGGATTACGACGACGGGTCCCCACATCATCATTATCGGGCTCAGTCAACCCAAGTGGCGGAGTCGCTCGGGACATGAAGGTTGCGGGCGCGTCGGCCTACCTGACGAAGGAAGCTTCGCCGGAGGACTTCTACCAGGCCATCCATTCCGTGCTCTTTAGGCAGACCAGACTTCAATCTATACGTTATGGAGGATTCCGTGGACACTGAGAGTGGAAAAGGTGGAATGGTTCCGACAAAACTTCAGTCCATCCGGGAATGTCTCGAAAAGCAATTCGTAGACGTAAAGTTCCGTCAGGATATAAGACCGACATTTAGCTTTACCAACGGCGTCGGCAAGCAGTCCTGGCACCTCGTGATCAACGAGGAGTTTTTAGCTGACCCCATGTCCATCCAGGAGTTGCGACAATTCGTAATCGACAAGGTCATCAAGAAGGTCCAGCAGAATCCCGGCAAACGAATTCAGATTTCAAAGTATAAGGACATCACCGTCGAAGAGAAAAATCTTTCGTAGCGTTCCCGCAGTGGAACAGAACCACGCCTAAGACCGACGAGTGTCAGGATTTTTCGACCTGTAGCCTACGCACTAAAGCTTGGATCGTCAACGGCGCACTTCCCTCTGGCCGATTGTTGACGGTCACGCCAAAAAAGAAAGCTCCGTCGTGTTTCAACTATTTTTTCGTATCTGGGATCTCCTTCAATGCTGCGCCTTGAAGAGTATTGATCTTCACCAGCCTTTCGATTTCGTTCCTTAACCGGTCATTTTCTTCTCTGAGAAATGCGATCTTGTCTGTCTGGAGTACCAGCTTTGCGTGAAAGTGCCAATAAAGCCCTCCTCCGATCAGAGAACAGACCGTCAATAAAGTTATGCCAAACGACGCTGGCGCGTGCTTCACCACTTGCCACTCCACACGTAACTTGGAGTCAGACTCGTTGGTCCCCATGTCTCACCCCCTTGGACGAGGTCGTAGAATACTGGCGTGTTTGATCGAGGGCAAGCTCGTCACACCTCTTCTTACGTGTCCCCTCGCCGCTGCCCCCTCGTTTGAACCAGGCCACGAACAGCCCCTATATGTCCGGAATTGCGGCACTTCCTCTCGCCATGTGATTTCTCCACTGTCAGCTATACTTGATCCTTTGGAGAGAGGTTGATCATGAACACACCTCATACCAGGTTTCTCTGCCGAACGTGCTGTGTGACGTCGGAACCAACCATGACACTCCTCATCACTGAGTGGTTTGGAAACTGCCAGAAATGTGGAACGTGGGAACAGCTCTGTTTTCATCATTCCCGGCCAGTCCTCTATCCGACGACATCACGCTCATAAAATCCACGTCCTTCGTAACATTCATGAATTCCAAGAACCTCCCTATCCTCATGCTTGGTGCGCTGGATGTAAATAGCTATGGGCTAGAGGACGCAACTGCATCCAAACCTTCCAAGAACCTTACGGCTCGCTCCTGTTGCGTGTTTCCACATCATTCTGTATTTTTGAAACAATCAAGCGCACATGGTTCTAGTTGGTCTTGAAAACCGGAGATGGGAGAACTCATCCGCGTGTTCGAATCTTGCCCCTCCTCCATTTATCAAGACAGTGTCATCCACCACCAGTTGATAGCCCGGAAGTCCTCTGCTACAACTCGCCCACTCATGGCCCGTCCTCTTTCGACAAAAGTTAGAAGCCAAGAGCCGACAATGTTTGATAGATATAAGCGATCATCGTCTACCGAGACCTCAGGTCCATGCGGTATGGCTCGAGCACGAGTACGAAAGCTGTGACCGGTCAGAACGTCAAACTCAAGCACAGTATGCGGATCAGCGCGAGCAGATTGACTCAGATTCTCTTCATGACGGTCCTCTGCATGACCGTCGGGTGCACCGCCGTGCCGCGCAAATATCTGGAAGAGGCTGATCCGACGCTCAAGTTTTCTTGGCTGGCTGCCACGCCCGAACTGTATCAAGATCGGCTTGTCATACTAGGGGCCGTCATTGTGAAGGAGGAAATGCGCAATGGACACCTCTGGTTGCACGTTAAGAATCGGCCACTCGATGAGAATTACCGTCCACAACTTCCTCCCGGCCCAAGCGATCACGACGCAGGGAAGTATTGGATTGTCGTGAGGAAACATCACACGTTACCCAGTTCCTACCGCAGTTGGGCCGATATGACCATTGTCGGTCGTGTCATCGGCGTTGGCCCTGAAGCCCAACCGCTCGTGAACTTGATATATGCACGCGGATGGGGAATGACTCCGGCACATGATGGCGTGTGGGAGCACGCGGTGGATGAGAACTACGGCCCAACGCCGCCGCCGGAACTCATCCGCGAATCGGACCCATTCAAGTAACCGCGCCTCGAAGAATTTCCCGCATGTACCCGACACCACAATCGGACGAGAACCTGGTGAAGGGGTCTCAGTGGCTCTCTGAGAACGCAGGCCATCAACGACAATTGCCGTTCTGCAACCTCGCCATAGCCATCCCTGTATAGCCCAAGTCTCGAAACCTCCCACCGAAACGACCTACCGTGTCACTGGACGTGTCACCTTTTTCTCCTGGATGTGCCGATCAAGCCGCTTCGCTGCCTCCCGGAGATCATCTCCACTCGTGACGCCATGACGATCAACACTGACCGTATTTTGTGACCGCTGATCTCATAGCGACATTCTCAGACACTCCTGCTCCTCGTCACTTCCTCATTTCGGTGCGCCGAAGATCGTGAACGTCCTGCCCTGTTCTCCAACCCGCTTGCATGCCCTCCTTCACCCCCTCGATGGGAGTTCACAGGTCACGTCATGGGATGTTCCCCTCGAATAACTCGCCCCTCCTCACGAGTGGCGGATCAACTACCGTACTTAACGTACGTTAAATTACTAGGGTATCATTTCCCTCCCATCCTGGTGTATTTATACATAGCTTTGGTCCCCGTCAGGGGTTGCTCATGCGCTCCCCAGCGGTTCTCATCGCACTGAAAGAACTCACCGAACAACGAGCGTGCGACCAACTCCATATTCTCTGCCGAGACGGTCCGGCACAGTAAGTTGCGCCGTGGAGCCACTCGATGGCCAAGCGACTCTGCCCCCTGGGGTACCTTCGGAGCCTTTCCTGCAATCACGCGCAGAAGTCAGAGCCTCCACGTGAGGAAGGAGGGTATTCTCATGCCTGCTAGTGGGATTCGCGGCACTCACGACATCCCGTTGGGCTCCCACCTCTGTTTGTTTTATCGACGGCCCACGGAGTTTATTCAGGTGACCGCCTCTTTTCTCAAAGCCGGCCTGGCCGGCCACGAGTTCTGTGTCTGGATTGTTCCGCCACCCTTGACCATCCCGGTAGCCCTCGGTGAATTGTCCTATCACGGCCTCAACGGTCCGGCGCTGCAAGCCACGAAGCAGCTTCACATCTCGTCTGCGGAAGACTGGTACTGTGACGGCGGCTTCAATCTGGAGGATTCTCTGGATCGGCTGGCCACCTTACCGAACATGGCTCGTCAGCTCGGCTATACGACTGTTCGTGCCGTAGGTGGGCCGGGGCCATTTACGTCTCAAGAGACTCGTCAGGCCTTTATGCTCTACGAACGCCATGCGACCGCACTCATTGCCACATATCCATTAATCGCGTTGTGCTGTTATGCCTCAATCCAAGGCATAGCAACGGATATGTTCGACATCATCCGTGCCCATCCTCAGGCTTTAATTCGCACGCACTTGGGATGGGCTGGCATCTGAACTCTAAGGGTGAACGTCAACTGTATCCGTGATCGCCTGCCTAGAGCGTAGGTGCTCCGCTACCGACGATACGGACATGGCATTGATTGCGTCCGAACGAGGGAATAAGATTTCCGCGACTGTTCTACTCCCAGTGGCGTGTTCTCAGCTCAAGCTCTAGGCGATTCCTTCCATTTATCAAGGAGGTCATGCCAATGCCTGGTAAAGCCGACATCATCACGTACGTTATCCTTGGAGCGTTTGCATTGGCTATCATCGTCTGGGCGATGATGAATACAGGGTACAAGGGTCCGGGGTAATTGAATCGATTGCGGTGCTATCCCTTCCTGATAGTCATACCGACGGTGCCGTGTCGGATGGCCCTAAGATGAGACACGGCTAGTTCAGCCGGCCGCTCGTCCTGTCGCCACGATGGCTTGCATCGATGCACGATACGGACTGTCCCCACCAGTCATCGCATAGGTCGCAGCTACGGCCTCAACAATACGATTCCACACACTCAGCGCAAGCAGGCCGCCACACATTATCATAATACGGCAGATTTCTCCTGGATCATCGGCTGGGGAGCAGTAGGGAAACTACGCTTTTTATCCTAGCTGCCCATTCCTTAACCGAGACCCTGACCATGACGGAGGAGTATGTGGGATGAGTCGGTTGCGTGAGCCGTGCGTCGCTTGAACCGGAACCTCCAGGTATTGCTTACATAACCATGGATGAGCCACGGGCGACTTGCTCACTCTGTAATACCAGCATTTAGCGAGGGGCCTCCGCATCTCCCGTGCGGGTTGGAAACCGCCCTGCTTTGATCCCTTTGGCGGCCCTGAGGGCTATTCCTAGCCTAAATCAAGGGAATGGTCAGGTTATCATGATTCAGGTCTAAGAATGATTGCGAGTGTGTCGATAGTGGTGCGGGAGTGATTTCCTCCCCGACGACAATTTATACGACTTTAGTGCGTTTCGAACCGGACGATGGAATGGTTTCTCCAGTGGATACCATTTGGCATGCGCATAAGAGCTGACTGGTTCCAGCATGAACTGAACACTCATCTGGAGATTGGCAATACCCAGCTCGAATTATTTTCCCGAAGGAAGCTCCGTATGAAGGTTACTCCTTTTCTCCTCTGTGCGCTCACGGGCATGGTGACGGGGTGCGCCCTTGAACAAGAAGTGTCACGCACTCCTCGAACGGCGGTTGAGCAGGTCCTGTTGACTCAGGCAGTCGAGCAGGCCCTGAAGAATCTATCGATTCGCCTGCCCGAGGGCGTCAATGTAGACGTGGATGCAACTGGGCTCGACAGCGCTCAGTCCAGGCCTCGCATGACGAATGGGGAGGCAGGCGTGATTGATCGTCCATCGCGCGACATTCTATACATCAGGGATGCCGTGGCCGCGGAGTTGGGCCGCCAAGGCTATCGTGTCTCCGCCCGAGACATTGCGCCATATTCGGTGCGTGTGATGGCCGAATCGTTCGGGACCATGCAGGGAATGACATTCGTGGGTATGCCGCCCGTTCAGAGCGTATTGATTCCCTTCTCGCTCCCCGAACTCACACTCTACAAGAATCAGAGCCAAAGCGGGTACGTCCGGCTCCATGTAGATGTTTTCGATCACCGAACCGGTGAGTTTCTCGGGTCCACTCCCAAACTGATTGGACGAGCATTTTACAACCAGTACACGTTGCTGATTCTTGCGACCTGGCACCGCACCGATGTGACGGCGCCACCCTTCGCGGGAAGCGAGTAAGCATTTCCAGCCTGTACCCATCCCCGGGGCGGGTCTCTTGCGTGTCAAGTGCCTTTCTAATTTTCCGCCACCCTGCGAAAGCAAGCCTCCTCCCTTTGTCCTGGTGCTGCAAATGGAATATGGCACCTATCCCATGACGGAGGCTGGGTGCGCCGGTTCAAACGATCATTGGTGGCGGGAAAGCCCACCAAAGCCACCTTAAATGAAAGTCCGGGGTACGTGAGAATGGGTGGGGCTAAGCTACTCTATAGCAGGTTGATCGCTACTGGATCTGGTTCTGGTTCTGGAAGATCGACTCACTCGGACAAACTTTGAGGTGGTCGCTGTACAATGCAGGCTTACCTGCGTAGGACGAGGTTACAATATCAGAATGTCCATTTCTGCAATTAGATCCAATACGTCTTGCAGGGCGATCAGATAGCCATAGGTCCAATACTTACGCTCCGTTGAGTCTGCATCAAGATGCCGTTGGTCTCGCATGACAGCGGAGCCATGTTCAGCCATCCACTCCTCCAGATCGGCTGCTCGCGTTTCCAAATGACGGACCAACCCGTTCTTCTCGCTCATACTTTTACGGTAGTCTCAAATTCTCTTCATTGCAACACAAAAAATCCCTCACTACAGCGTTTGTGCATTTCAGGACCGTATCTCCTTGGGTCAACCCATCTCATCGACATAGCCAGCCGTCCTGAAAGATGATCTCTATCGCTTCAAGGACCAGGAATGATCCGTCAACACTCTCAGAACCCTGGCTGCGGGTCTCTCACCACCCGAAGAACAGCTAGGGTACTCGTGGACTATTTCGGCGCTGGAATGAACTCTAGAAAATCTCCCGTGCAGTTTTCTACGCGCCGATTTTCCGGCAGTGGATATCTCGGATCACAGAGCCATGCGAATCGAATCGTGTCGATCAGATATACCCTGACAGGAAACGGGTCGGTGCCAGGGGTGAGGCGGTACCAGTGCCAGCCCACCTTCAACTCGCTTTTCGGCCCTTCTTGATTGCCGTCCACCCCTGGTGCATCTTTCTCGTCTTGTGTCACCACCAATTCCTTTCGTTCAACACCGCTTCCCGCCGATGCGTCACACACAATCGTCATGAGCGCCACTGTTTATTCTGACGGTTATTGTAAAACAATCCAGCCACGCGAGGCCCCCGTAATCGTTCAGAGGTTCCTCTTTTATGAGAACTTGCGTTCTTGCACCGTCATCACACTGTGTCGTTTAAGGGGGCTCCTCTCCCGTTGCTCCTCACCAGGTCGTCGCAACAAGGTGGGCCTAATCTCAACAATGCGTCCATTGATCCACCAGCGTTCTTTGCTTCCATCATAGCCATTCGCACCTACGACGTAAAGCTCAGACATCCTCGTCGGCGGGGCGTTGTAATAATGATCCGCGGAAAGACAGCGGTCAGGACCCGAACCTGGAGCAACTCTTGAATCGGTCGCTTGTCCATGGCTCCCACGCTCTGTCGCAAGGTTAGCCGTGCGATGGATGGCAGGCTAAAACAACCTTGGCGATTCTTTCAATGGATCTCATGACGAGGTGTTGACACCTCGTTCTCCTCCACGTAGGTTTTTCCTGAGACCTCGTCGCTTGTACACACAGGACACGAACATTGTGGATTGGTCAGTGCTGATCGGCCTATTCGTGCTTCTCATCCTCGGTGGAGCCGGCATGTTCTGTCTCCGCAGATTCATCGCGAAAACCAGGAAAGAGTTTCAAGAACATCAACCCGCCCTTCGTGTGACCAACCTCTCGACGATGAATGCCGGAGATGTGATTACGTTGACACCGGAATTGGAAAACGCCGGGCGCGGAGCGGCCTTCGATTGCGTGCTCCAGCTGAGAGGATGGGACGGCGACTTCTCCGTCAAGGCCATGTACCCGGATGGGCCACGGCACCGGAAACACGCCATCCCGATCGTTCTTGGTCCGGAAGCGCCGATCCGGGCGAAATCCCTCAGCAGGTGCTATTTGCGACTATCGTGTCGTGATCGGTGGGAACTGCGGTACGAATGTTGGTACCCCGTCATTCAAGCACAGAACCCGAACACTCACCTGTACAACATTCAGATCGACCTGACTCGACCGGAACTGACTGAGCCGAACCTCTCATTTCCAGAGATGTGGAAGTTGCTTCGGAAACATCTCTGAACCACTGATGCAATGTGGAAGCCGGACTGAGACAGCGCGTTACATGACACCCTCTCCATCGCAGTTGCATTCCCATTTCCTGGACTTTACCATTTCAGTAACGGGACCAAGAGGTTACCCAGCTTATGGCGATGTAAGATTCGTGTCCGATGGACGACTGATCGGCAGTCGCCCATCCGACGCCAGAAGGAGATTCTTATGCCTCCTAAAATTCAGATCGCTCCAATCGTCAAAGTGACAAAAGCCGATGAAGAATGGAGGAAACAGTTGTCGTCTGCCGCCTACCGAGTATTACGGCATGAAGATACAGAACGCCCGTTTGTCAATCCGTTGCATGAGAACCACGAGTCCGGAATCTATTATTGTGCGGGCTGCGACTTACCGCTGTTCTCCTCCGAGCACAAGTTCGACAGCCGTACAGGCTGGCCCAGCTTCTGGCAGCCGATCGATTCCCGCGTCATCGAAAGCCGCACCGATTTCAAACTTTTTGTCCCCCGTACGGAGGTGCATTGCGCCCGATGCGAGGGTCACCAGGGTCACGTGTTTAAGGACGGGCCGAAGCCGACCGGCCTTCGCTATTGCATCAATGGGGTCGCACTGAAATTCGTGGCCGGCTGATTGTGCTGGACTATCACTATTTTCTTTCGACCAACGGTCTTCCTGCACGCCAGCGCAAGCGACCGGCCTCCCGTCAATCGCCGCTGGCACTCCCCGGCTGATTCGCGGTACAATCCGCGACCACGGATCATCGAGTTAACATTGTCATGTTCCGCCGAGCACTACCGCCTACATCTCTTCTTCTCCTCTTTCCATTCCTTCTTTCGTGTGGTGAGGCGGGCAGTCTGTTCGCGTCAAAGACAGACCCTTGTTCCTTGATGACGGTCGCAGATGCGGAACGAGCCCTCGGTGAACCGGTTCGGGATGGAATTTCTACCGAACCGATGACCTGTCTCTTCCAAGCTCAACGCCACGAAGGCAATGCCGTCACCGTTCAGCTTGATGAAGCCTCCGGCAAGGACCGGCGGACTTGGTTCAATAAAGAGCGCTTACGTCGCGACAGCCTCCTGATACCCGGCTTGGGTGACGGAGCGGTGAGAATCGACTCCTCTCCTACCTTGTCCCGCCTGACTTTTATGCATAAGGATGCACTGGTGACGGTGATCGTCGCCTCGACCAAACAGAATCATCTCGGTGAATCTG
This sequence comes from Nitrospira sp., assembly GCA_024760525.1. Taxonomy (NCBI): domain Bacteria; kingdom Pseudomonadati; phylum Nitrospirota; class Nitrospiria; order Nitrospirales; family Nitrospiraceae; genus Nitrospira; species Nitrospira sp. The sequence goes on along the minus strand of CP060499.1, from coordinate 1,513,731 downwards.
CCACTGTGTTGAGCCGGACCGTCGCAACCCGCTATGGAGCGACGTTGACTGCGACGCTCCCACCCACTGCCACCGCGCCTCCGACCGATCACGGAGTAACGGCCGAACCCATCCCGCTCACAGCTCCCGTCGCGCTCACACAAACTCATCCTGTTCCCTCCGGGACTCAGGTCGGGCCCCAGAAAGCGGCCGCCCTGAATCCCGCAAGCTTGATAGGAACGTGGCGCACTCGTGTGACACAGGGTACGGCTCAACATGACCTGCTGCTCATCATCCAGCCGAACCTGGAATGGTCGCTCTCTTCGATGATGCAATTTGAGGGTGTCTTGAACGCCGAAGCAGGGCTGTGGTCTCTCGAACGAGCGAACACCTTCAAGGGTCTTGGATGGAAAGGGACCTACCGCAAGAATTCCCCGAACTCCTTCGCCAGCACCGGCAGCGTCCAGGCGACCTGGACGAGGCTTTCGATCGATCAAGACCCGCCACACATTCCGGCTGAACTGTGGAAACTGCGGCGAGAAGCGACCAGTGTGCCGGTATTCCAACTCAAAACGGTCGATCCGGACTTGGTCGGCGCGTGGGAAGGAACCGGCACCTATGCGGGCGGATCCGCCACGTTCGTGTGGGCGATCAAACCCTCTGCGGCCACGGGCTTGCTGATCGTGGATACGCTCCGTGGAACCGTACAGACCAAAGACGGCATCCCACAACTCCACCCCGTCCAAAAACAGCAACAACGGGTCAGCATCGTTGCCCTCCATGACCATGGCTTTACGACGACTGATGGGAAAACCAATCTTCGATGGAGCAAACTTCGTCCTGAATCGGTAGAGGATCGTCAGCTCTAGCAATCGCGCTCGCCGATCACGCTCCCCCGGAAAGGAACCTTTCTCATGGCGAACAGAGCAGTCGGCATCGGGTTCGTCGGAATAGGCCGCATGGGCGCCAACATGGCGCGCCGACTTCACGAACGTGATTTCCGTCTGACCTCGGTCTACGACCTACAACCAGCGGTTGCCTTGTCACTAGCCGCTGAGCTCAAGATCCATGCTGCGAAAACTCCGGCTGAGGTAGCCGGCAGTTCCACCGTCATTATCACAGTCATCTCCGACGATGCGGCAATGCGTTCAATCTTCTCTGAGCACAACGAAGCCAGCCTTCTTGGGAAAGCCCGAGACCGGCTCTTCATCAACTGCGCGACCCTTTCCCCAGGCGTTCACCGAGATATTGAACGGCTGGTCACGGCACAGGGTGGGACATGCCTGGAAGCGTGCATGGCGGGGAGCATCACCCAAGCTCGACAAGGCACACTGTACCTGATGTGCGGCGGCAACCCCGAGGTCTTTGCCAAGGCGAAGGTCATCCTGGAAGCGCTCGGAACCACCTTGCGATATATCGGCCAGGCCGGCGAAGCGGCAAAAGTGAAAGCACTCGTCAACATGGTGATGAACAGTAATACGGCCGCGCTGGCGGAAGGGTTGGGACTGGGAGCGGCGCTTGGAATCGACCTCACGCTACTGCGCGAAGTCTTCGGCCAAACGGGCGCGGCCTCCCGTGTGCTGGAAACCGACGGAGAAGATATGCAGCAACGCGCGCACGAATGTTATTTCTCCGCCGCCCATGCCGCAAAAGATTCGACCATCGCGCTCGACCTGGCTCACCGTGCCGGACTCTCTCTGCCGGTCGCCCATGCGACCCTGAGCCAATACCGTCGCTTGATTGAATTGGGGAAAGGTGACTTGGATAAATCGGCGGTGGCCGAATTGACGTTTCTCGACCGTGAAGGGCTGCGCTAGCCGCAGCACTTGTTTAGGCATTACCAAGCAAGCGCAATGACACAACGCGCTTACGTGGCTGGCGTGTGGGGAGCGGTTTTGTTGATTGCGGCTTGGCCTATCCCGAAAAGAAGGACCGTACCTGATCTGCCGATACATAGCCGACCAGGAAATCTCCATCCGGAGCAACGATCAATGGAACACCGGTCTGGCCCGTTGCGTGCCATGCCGTTTCCCATTTCTGAGTGGTACTGCGACTGTGCCCGTCAACGTCTTCAGTGAAATGCTCTCCCGCCAACTGCTCCAGGATCTTTGGATCGGAAATGTCTTGTCCTTCACACCAGAAAGCGCGGTATGCCCGTTGAAGAAAATCCATTCCGCGCGCAACATCCTGTCCTAACAACGAGATCGCTTGTTCGATCGCGGCCTGAGTATTCGGTTTACCGCTCGGCAATGCGATGGGAAGACCGGGAGCCAGTCGTTGTACTACCGCCACTTCATGCCGCAGTTCAGCCTCCCACGAACCTTGCCAAGGTTTCATCGATTTCGGCAGATGCGGTGCATGTTGCACTCCGCGCCATTCACAGCGATGCAGCAAATCCATTTGATGCAGCCGCTCATGCTGGGCGTAGCAAAAAGGACAGTTGAAATCGCTATAGAGAACAAATTTGTCGGAAGAAACCATGGCGCCACTTTACAGAAGTGGCTCGCCGGAGTCTACTCTGACATTCACATACGACAGACAAGAGATGCCCAACAAGATCGTCGCTCGGCGTTGAACAACGGTGTTTGGAGGCTCGTCGGAAGCACTGTCGACATCACAGGATCGATGCGGCCTTATTGATCCTAGTCTGCGCCTGCGCATCACAAGTGTCCCGCGTAAGTTGCCATTCTCGATTGAGGGTGAACAGCCCACCTGCAACCTAAGTGTTCGATTCTGCTGGTTGGTGACGGCCGCTCTCAGTTAGTACACCCCAGCTTCTGCTACACTTCAACTAGTCGTTCGCTCAAGTATCAGGCAAAAGGGCCGATATAGTTTTCGACAGGGTGAAAAAGGCAAACCACCCGAGAGGGTGGGACGCAAAGCCGAGGGACCTTACTAGGGACGGAACATGTTCCAGGGTCAGCCTAGCTGCCACACAATCGAGGACCTGACCAGTCTGGATCTCCCTCCCATTCCCCCGGTACCTTCCCCTGAATTGCAGTCGCAACCGATCGGAGGTGCCGCATGATTTCCGCGATCCATACCGCACTGTCAGGCCTGACGGCTTTCGGTAAACAGATCGAAGTCGTGGCACACAATGTTGCGAACGTCAACACTGACGGCTTCAAAAGATCGAAGACGGAGTTTGTCGAAGTACCTACCGGTGGTGTCCTCCCGGTGGTTGAGAAGGACAATTCCGCCGGCCCAACTGCCCTTCGAGACACAGGCAGCAGCCCGACCATGGTCGAGCTTTCGAATGTCGATCTTGGCGAAGAAACGGTGCAACAAATCTTGGCGCAACGCAGTTTCGAAGCCAACCTGCATACACTCAAAACGGGAGATGCCCTGCTCGGCAGTATCCTGGATCTAAGAAAGTAGGAGTGCGACTGATCGGCACGCCATATGCGCGTCGATTTCAACACTGAAACGAGCACATCGCTGACAACCGGCTCTCCGCGCCGGACATAGCATTCGAGTCTCTCTCTATGCTATGTCGGGTCATGACTTCCCCTCGTGTGTTATTGCTGATTCCTCCGTTGACTCAGCTCAATACCCCCTACCCATCCACCGCCTATCTGACGGGGTTTCTTGAGTCTCGCAAAATCCAGGTTGACCAAGCTGACTTGGGCATTGAAATGGTACTACGCATGTTCAGCCCTGACGGCCTTCGATGTATCTTCAGGCAACTGCGCCACTACGACGGCTCTCTTCCCAAGGAAGCGCTCGCCATGATGAAGGCGGAGCACAGCTACATCACCATGGTCGGACCCGTCATCACCTTCTTGCAGGGATGCACTCCAGATGCCGCCTTGCGTTTGATTCAGCCGGGCGTGCTACCTCAGGGGCCAAGATTTCTGGGTCGTAAGACATTCCCTCGGTCTGTATCCGTCGTTGATAGGGCCAAACAATGGGCCACATTCTTTCTTGAAGACCTCGCTGATTTGGTTCAGGCCACCATCACTCCACATTTTGCGTTAAGCCGATATGCTGAACACATTGGACGCTCCGCCTCATCCTTTGATCAAATCGTCACGGCTTTAGCCGAGCCACCAACTGTGATCGATGAATGGTTGTTGATGTCGTTCTGGCAACACTTCGAGCGGGTCCGGCCATCGCTGATCGGTCTTTCTGTCCCGTTTCCCGGTAATCTCTATGGCGCATTCCTTATCGCCAAAGCGATCAAGCAACGCCATCCCGATCTGCCGGTAGCCATCGGCGGAGGCTATGTGAACACAGAATTACGCCGAGTGGCTGACCCTCGAGTGTTTGATTATGTCGACTTCATCACGCTCGACAACGGTGAACGGCCGATCCTCTCGTTGATCGAACATCTCTCCGGCCTCCGCTCCCGCCGATCCTTGTGCCGCACCATGTATCGCGAAGCAGGTCGTGTGATCTATGCCGACGACCCCTCGTCGACCGACTTCACGATGAATGACATCGGCTGTCCGACCTATCGCGGCTTGGCGCTCGATCGTTACCTGACCATACTCGACAGTACCAATCCGATGCATCGTCTCTGGTCGGAGGGCCACTGGAATAAATTGACCGTGGCACACGGGTGCTACTGGAAACAATGCACCTTCTGCGATGTGGGCCTCAACTATATCAGCCGGTACGAGATGACGCCGACTGATCGCCTCGTGCAGCAGATTGAACAACTCCTCGCAGAGACGGGCCGGAGAGGGTTTCATTTCGTTGACGAGGCGGCGCCGCCGGCTGCTTTGAAAGCGTTGGCGCTCGCACTCCTGGAGCGGCGGATCAACATCACCTGGTGGGGCAATATCCGCTTTGAGACCGCCTTTTCACCGGACCTTTGCCGGCTCCTTTCCGCCTCCGGCTGTATCGCCGTGACGGCAGGGCTCGAAGCTGCTTCAGACCGTTTATTGGACAATATGAAGAAGGGTATCACTGTCGATCAGACCGCATTGGTTGCCGCCGGATTTAAAGAGGCCGGGATCTTGATCCATGCGTACCTCATGTATGGGTGCCCGTCGGAGACGATTCAGGAGACGGTCGATTCGCTCGAGCGTGTCCGTCAACTTGTGGCCGCCGACCTCCTTCAATCCGCCTTTTGGCACCGCTTCACCGTCACGGCTCACAGTCCGGTCGGCCTGAATCCTTCAGGGCATGGCCTCCGTATTCTAGGACCTGAGTTTCAGGGCTTTGCCGAGAATGATCTTCTGCATGACGATCGTCGTGGAGAAGCCCCGGCTTGGCTCGGCGAAGGACTCCGGCGATCACTTTTGAACTATCTCGAACGGCGAGGACTCGATCTCGATGTCCGCCAATGGTTCGATTGCGACGTTCCCCGCCCCCATGTGCCGTCCACGTGGCTGTACCGTCTGCTCAAAACCCGGAGAACCGACGACAGTTCATCTGCAGAACGGCGATTCGTGTGGCTGGGCGGACCGGTGACCTGTGCCTCGGCCGGAAACAAATCACGACTCATTCTCCCCGGGCCTCAGACAGATCAGGTGCTCATCCTTCCAGAAGCGCAAGCCCGATGGCTGGAGCAACTGACTAGAGAGGCCACGCCGCAACTTCCGTCTCCTGCCTATCCGCACATACGAGAAGCATTCCGCCTGTTTCCTGGAGTGTCATCGGAGCTGAACGGCTTTCTGACCACCTCTTCGTGGAAAAAGATCCGCGCTGCCGGCCTAGTGCTTGTCTAGCTTCATCCGCTTCATCTTTTCGATCGACTCAGACTGCCAAGTGTGGCTTCCGTATGTCGGCAGGAGACACCTGCGGCAGGAAGACATAAAGGAAGAGCCGGAACCCACGCTGTGGGTTCCGGCTCTCCTTTGAGAAACAGACTTTCTAGTTCACGCGAGCAGCTTAGTATTGCAACTGTAAGGCTACGTGGAACGAATCAGCCTTCTGCACTGCTTGTTCCGGAGCGATGAAGGAGAACCCTCCCACGCTTCCGTTGAAATCCCCGTACCGGTAGAAGGCCGAGACACGGGCATTGTGGCCGGAAATGATATAGTTAACCCCGGTTTCCCATTCCTGCCGCAGGTTGGCGTAGAGTGGGTCAACACTGGTAAACCGCACATAGGGTTGGAATCGTCCGATGCCGACCTGATGCGGGATCAAGTACAAGCCATACACCGTCCAGGAATGGCCGTTGAATATACAAAAACAGTTTCCGAACGCGCCAGCGCCGGGTTCGAAGGCCCCAACACCATAATTCGCAAAGTAGCGCTTGAACTCACCGTTGAACGTGAACACACCCAGGTTGTTCGGCAGCAGCTTCTCAAACAACACATCGACGGAGAGGGAGGTAAAATCCGAGATGTTGCCGGTGACCGGATTCCCCGCACCATCCTTTTGATGTAACACGTTTCCTGAAAGCGCGAGGATGTCTCCCGCGGTTCCGTAATAGGTACCACTCGTGTAGTAGCCGGGGTTGTCTTCGTCATTCAACAGGTTCCACTGCAGACGTCCAGCGTACAACAAGCTGCCGGTGGGGTTCGGACCACCGCGCGTACCCGTGAAGACGGATGCGACGTACAATAGGTGAGTGCCGAATGGATGGATCTTTCCGAAGAAGACGGCGCCGTTGTCACGACCATAGAGACCAGACTGCCCACCGGTCCCGCCATTGGGACCACCTGGGAAGTTTCCGCTGAAATCAGCCGGGTTAAACGGTGTGCGGAAACCATCGTAGGTCGCGTGGTAGAACGGACCGTTCAACTCACCGCGCTCGTTCGGTACCAAGGTGCGTCCGACCCAGAGGTTGATCAGCTCGTTGAACTCGAATTTCCCGATGGCATCGAGCAATCCAATGTTGGAGTTGCCGCCAAAATGATTGCCGCCACCACCGACGTTACAGTTGAAACATTCCGTGTTGAACGTAAACTTGACGTACTTGTGGATCTGCCCGTTGATGTAGATACGAGCATTGTCCACTTTGAAGTCGTTGCTGTAATGGCCCCCTGCAGCCCCCTCTATAGAGTTGAAACTGGTGCGGATACCCATACCGACGGAAATCCACTTGTCGTCGTCGGCCTTGATTGTGCCACCAGCATAGGCACTGGGGAGCGTGGATCCCATTCCAGCCACCAGGGCCATAACGGCGCCAGCAACTGCAAATCTTGACCACCGCCTTTTAAAATGTCCCTTCATACTGTTGCCCTCCCTTGTGAGTAATATGTACCAGGTGCCCACTCCAGCTGAACAAGAAAGTCGGCGGCGAGTATGCCTAAGTCGTCAAAATATAGCAAGATTTTTTTCTCATAGTACCCGGCCAATCAGGCTTCCATTCAGGATTTTCCCTAATACAGACCGAGCTTTCCCCTAGATCTTGATCGGGCCTTCCCCTAATTCGGATGACGAAGCATGCTGCCGACCGCTGTTTATCAAACGACTCTCCCGTTAGGCATACGAACCGTCGGGTATGGTGAGATTGTATCGGCGAGGCTATCACGGATTCTCCGGGGGTAGAATCCTTTTCGTCAATTGATCAATTCATGACATTTACTTGGGTAGTACAATGGAACACTTTGCCGATGGGAAAAATGGCGCAAAGATCTAACGGAGAGGCTCTCGTGGGACGACCAGTATGACGGGGAAAAAGAAGCGAGCGGGGAGGCGCTTGGCGTCTCCCCGCTCGCTTACTTCCGAAAGATGGGCAAAACTTACCGATTGGGTTGCGGCGTATACCGCAAATAAGGCTTCACGGTCTTGAATCCCTTGGGGAAGAGATCTTTCGCCTCGGCGTCACTCACCGCTGGAGTGATGATGCAATCTTCGCCCTCTTTCCAGTTCGCCGGGGTCGCGACTTTGAACTTCGACGTCAGTTGCAGGGAGTCAATCACCCTCAACAGCTCATCGAAGTTCCGGCCGCAGGACGCCGGATAGGTCAATGACAGCTTCACTTTCTTGTCGGGACCGATCATAAAAACCGATCGCACGGTCATATTATCGAGGGCATTGGGATGGATCATGTCGTACAGCGTCGCCACCTTCTTATCCGGGTCGGCAATGATGGGATAATTCACCGTCGTTTTTTGGGTTTCGTTGATGTCGTTGATCCAACCCTTATGAGAATCCATCGGATCGACGCTGACGGCAATGACCTTCACTCCCCGCTTCTTGAACTCCGGCGTGATCTTGGCCATCGTCCCCAACTCTGTCGTGCAGACGGGTGTATAGTCCTTGGGGTGTGAGAATAGGATCCCCCAGCTGTTTCCAAGCCATTCATGAAAATTGATGGTTCCCTCCGTCGTCTCCGCCGTAAAATTCGGCGCTTCGTCTCCCAATCGCACAGCCATGACATACCTCCTTGTGTCGTAATGTAGTCTAAGTAAAATCCGCCGAACTGTTACCATACTGTTTTGCAACACGCGAGCGCAAGAGGGAGCGCACTACGTGTCGAATACCGGACGCTATGATTCATACTGGACGAACAGCGCTGGCCAGCTCAAGTTTTGTGTCCTCATACCGATATGGCTCATGAGGCTTTCGGCGGAGCAGCACATGGACAAGACAGGCGCGTCACGCACGAATCTGCATATATCAAAGGATCCGATGTATTTGATGCTGCGTGAAGGCTGCATCAAGGAGTTCAACGTCAAGAAGGCTGCGGGGGATACATGTGATCTACGGGGATGTGATCTGCGTGGTCTCGATCTTCGGGGTCTCGACGCGGACGGGCTCGATTTCAGCGACTGCTACTTTCGGCAATCCGATCTCCGAGGTATCGACTTAAGCAAGGCGATTATGGACGGTGCCAGTATCAACGCCTGTAAGATTTCAGGGGTACTCTTTCCTCGGGAGCTCAGCGCTTCGGAGATTGAGCTGTCACTCCTGCACGGGACACGGATGCGGTACAACGTAAAGTGATGAAGCTGGCTCAGGTGTCGGCGGTATCGTCCCGCCAGTGAAGCGTTCCTCGTGAAGCGTATCTCGCGAAAATGTTCTTCTCCCTCATCATAACGAGATACGAACGACGTTTGACGAAAGACAACTATTGGGATTCGGCAGACAGCGACAATTGAGTTCGAACCCTTTCATGGCCGGACTCGGCACCGGCCGCATCGAGGAGAGCGACTCGCTCCTCCGTCAGCTTTCCATCTTCCAGGAGCCGATTGCGTACCGCCTCAGCGCGTTGGCGGGCCAGCGTTTCCAGCTCGCTGTTGGATATCTGTACGGCTGCCGCCAATTTCCGCCTCATCTCTTCCACCGTCGGCTGAGCAGACCCATCTGCGGTCTGGTCTGCGGGTTGCACCGGCAGTCTGGCGAAGAGTTTTTCCACCAGACGCTGCTCCTCTTGTGGCGAAAGCTCCTCCTGATCGGATTTCGCTCCACCGCGTAGCGCGAAGAGTTGCTCCCGCAGTTTCATCGTGCGAAGCACCGCACCGTCAAGCGTCGCATCAAACGTTCCCGTGATATCCAGCCGAAGCCCAGTTCGCTCATCCAACGCTTTCTCCAATGCGTCGAGTTTTGCCATCTCACCGTTGACCAGCGAAGCACTCCCGGGCTGAAACTCGATAAATTGCAGATCCTCCTCGCCCCCGCCACCCGGTACGAGCTTCCCCATCAAGGCAAAGGGCGAGGCGACGACTTTCCCCAGCAGATTGAGCAACGTCGAAAGGACCACCTTGCCGTATTTGAAATCCGGATCCTTCAGATTGCCTCGAATGGGCATATCGATATCAATCATCCCCTTGCGATCTTTCAGGAGCGCCACAAGAAGCGGAACGGGAAGCGAGGTCGCATCCGGGCTGTTCGTCTTCTCGCCAAACGTCAATTGGTCGAGATGCACAAGGTTCTCCGCTTCCAACACTTTCTGCGACACCTTGTACCTCAAATCGAGCGACAACTTGCCTCTGGACAGGCCATATCCTACATACTTGCCGGTGTAGGGACTGCTCGGTGTCAGATCCATTCCGCCGAGCGTGATGATGAGATCGGTGAAAGCGTCTTCACTCAATGGGTTGATCTTTCCGGCGATTTTGAGCGGGGCCGCGCGTCCGACTCTGCCTGTCAGGTTGATGTCGGCTTTCTTCAGTTGCTTCGACGACAATCCTTTAATGGTGCCGCCGAAATCCGTGAGACTGGTCCGCACCTTTGGCTCAATGGATAGGTCCTGATACGTCGCAGCCAACTTCACCAACTTGACCTGGTCGATGGTCACAGCCACAGGCTCAGTAGGTTTGGCTGGAGACTTCTCGGCCTTGGGTCCCTTTTGATCCGCTGCCTGATCGCCCTGAGGAGGCGACGCGGCGAGACGTGAGAGGTTGAGTTGCCCGTCGGCATCGATCATCATCTGGATGGACGGTTCTTGCCAGACGATTTCTGCGATCTTCACCGCCGTCGGCTCCACATCCAGCGCGATGTGATTCACATTCAACGCTTTCCACGTCACCACGTTTTCGAAGTCTTTCCGATCCACGATCGCCAGCCGATTCACCGCCAGGTTTCCCTGAAACCCCAGCAAGGGTTCGTTCACATGCTCCTTGGCAAAGTGCGCCGTTCCATTGAGATCGATCGCGCCCTCCGCGACGTCGGCCGTGAGGAACCGATCGAGGTACGGTTGAAAGGGATGGATATCGATGTGTTCCAGTTTGAGATCCACATCGGCACCCAGCGGTTCCACCCCCACCTTCCCCTTCACGTCGATAGAACCCGTCTCATTCAATTTCAGCGACAGATCGATCGGAAGCGGTTTTCGGAACGGAATATGGACATCCTTTACCGTGACGTTCATCGCGTCTATATTCACATGGCCGGGGCGCTCAAGCGTCCGGTCTTCGAACGACGCGCCGTAGTTCTTGATTGCGACTTCGTCGACAGTGATGGACCAGGGCTTTGCCGGCTTCTCTTCCTTGGCGTTTGCAGATGAAGGCTTCTTCGCCGCTTCTCTACCGTCGACCGGAGTAAAGAGCGATTGATAGTTGAGCACACCATCGGTTTCCAGCCACGCATCGAACCTGGCATTCATGGAATGGACCTTGGTGATATCGATGGTCTGTTTTTGCAAATCCAGGTGAATCCCCTCCACATCAAAGGCCGGGATATTGACCACCGGTTCGATCCCACCCCGTTCCACGATTGCCAGATTCCGCAGGGACACTTTTCCGTTCTTTACGATCGCCGCAGGCCCCTGACCTCGGAGATCGAAATGATAGGATGCCGACAGACCAAGCACGCCCTGCGGGATATCGAGCTGAAACTGGTCACGCACAGCTTGATACAAGGTTTGCAGTTTGACCCCGGATAAGCTGATCCTGCCGTCGGACTCCACCGGTTCCAGAAAGATCGTCCCTTCCCACGTCACCACTTCGTCTTTCCCGATCTCCGCCTTGAAGGCATGGGCGTTTTCGCTCCCCTGAGACTGAATGGTGCTGAAGTTCCGCAGCACGATCTGGATCGGGACGACATCGATCAGGACCGGCCTCGGCTTGCTATCATCCCGGTATTCCAGAATCCCCCGCTCGATCTCCAGCAGATCGATCTCCACCGGCATTGCCTTCTTGGGCTCGCTAGGAGCCTGAGTCGGCTTCGCCGCGGCGGCATCCGGCGGCGGAGCCAACGACATCAGATTCAGCGTTCCCTCAGGGTTCACTCTGGCCGCCACAAAGGGCATCGACAGTCGAATTTCGTCGAACGCGATCTTCTGCAAGAACAGCGTGCTCACATCAAGATCGACGAACAATTCTTCAAACCCCAAGAGCGGCGTCTGATCAGAATCCCGCACTTCTAATCCATTGAGTTGCAGAGACAGCGTGAATGGATTGAACGCCGCGTCATGTAGGACGACGGGATGCTTGATCGCCTCGCCGGCGGCTGGAACACCATACGCTTTGATGAGATAGGGAAGCAGGAAGAACCCGACGAGCGTGTAAAGAACAACACCTCCCACTAGAGCGCCGATCACGACACGGAGGCGAAGGAGCTGACGCATACCGGATGGGATCCTCGGAAAGTTAAGATTTCGACCAAAACTATAGGTGACGACACCGATGAATGTCTACTGGGGAATACCCGCTTGCCATGGAATGTATTAGGAAATGCAACCAGCTTCCACGAACGACCGGCAGGTGCCGGCAAAGTATTCGCGAACCTCTCGCCGCCAGCAAGAAGCGTCTGGGAAAGGGTACCCTCACTGCACCGAAGCAGAAGCCGTCTGTCCTGCTCGATGACACGCAGACGAAGCAGTCCCGACGGTTCACCGCATATTCTCATCCGATCGCATCCTCCCCGTCTAGCCTCTCCGTGACCTCCGTTCTATCAGCCGCATGTCCCGAATGAGTCCGCCGAAGCCGTTGTGACCGGTTGCGCTTTTTGGTTTCCCGCTCAATCATGGCTTACGCTTCAGCGGATCACGTTGTGCAATCGTCTTGGACGCAGAGGGGGCAGCGCCTATTTCGAATTTATCGATGATCTGTTTTGCTTCTCTCCATGCTGCTGATTTGGCCTCTCGGCGGGACGAGAAGGTGCCATCAACATGCCCTTCCTGGCACCCCCAGCAGCTTTGTCCGAATTCAAGAATGGTATAGGAGCATTGCCATGTTCCATCGGTCTGACAGAACGGATTCAAATCGATCTGTCGTTTCTTATATTTGGGCATGGGTGTCTCTAAGTGGTCAGCCAGTCCCCCCGCATCGAACCCTGCCTCGTGAAGAGGGGTCGTGACGCGAGCGGTCAGTTGCGTGATTGACCCTACAAACAGTGGGTAACGTGCGACAACTAGGAGTTGACTCTGTTTGGAATACGAATGTTGCTAGGCCCGACGACAGATATTGGAATTCATGCCGTGAGAAAAGACTTCATGAGGAGGCCAATGGTTGGACGGTCGAGAAACGAACATGCCGTGATTTATAAGAAGCACCAGATTGAACTGGCGGCTCGCCAGCAAGAGGATGGGCGATGGGTATGTCAGTATGTCATTATTGAGTTTGGACCAAGGCATTGGCGGTACAACAAGGGCTTCCCTGACGGTCGATTTGGCACCCGGCAGCAAGCCGAAGCCGCTGCGCTGAAACAGGCTCGCCGGATCATCAATTCCTTCATGACCTGAGTCTAGGGGCTGGTTCCTCCCTGCCCCGCCGCCACTTACCTGGCCCTCTTGCGCAGCGAGCCGAAGCATCATTGAAAGACGATCGGGACCTGGAGTCGTCTCGCTGTCGGCATCGGGCACATTGATACCGCCACCGTGGCCCGTTGGGTTGACGCATCGGCGTTGAAATCGACACGCATATTGATCGAAATGCCGGCCCGTCATCGGAATAGCCCCACCCTCTGACGGCATTGGTGCTCCCCGTGCAACCGTGATCGAATCGCTCTGTTGAAACTGGAGAGGTGGCATCAGCGGCAACCCTCTCAGTGGGAGTCGTGGCAGTCCTGCACGCCCCGCACAGGAAGCCCAGCTCCCCAACTGCCGAAGCCAGCGAATCCACGTCCGCCGCGTTCGCGGTCACACCTTTGGCTGTCCCGTGAGTGTTGAAGGTGGAAGTTTTGGCGACGCCCTTGAAGGACATCACGGCGGCCACCGCGGCACTACTATCCCGAACGGCCGCACACACAATGGCAATGTTCGAGCCAGCCAATGTTTATGCGTCGAGTCGAGATGGAGGGTTATGGACGCACCTACGAGCCTGCGTTACGTCGAGCCGAAATTCTCAACGCGAATTTTCATATACTCCGGCACACCACAGCAAGCCGTCCTGTAGCCTGTGGCCTGTCGCTGCTGGCCGTGAAAGAGAGCTTAGGACATCGACGCATTCAGACGACGCTCGCTGTTCGCATCTCTCCCCTGCCCACCTACCCGAAGCCATCAATGCTGAGAGCTTGCGTGAAACCGTGACTCAAACCGTGACCGGTGGTGCGTCGATACAGGCAGGCAATCACGAAGTCATTGATTTTATGGTGCGCCCGGCTGGAATCGAACCAGCGACCCTCAGCTTAGAAGGCTGATGCTCTATCCGACTGAGCTACGGGCGCACATGAGAAGAGTCAATCACTGATGGATTTGGCATTTTGTGCCATTTTATGTGCCATTCGGTCAAGCAATGCAACATCCGGTGTCAGGCCGCCGAGCGACGCCACCGCCGTTCGCAGATGCATGCAGCCCGGTCTGGCATCGCGCAAGGTCATGCTAAAACTCTTGTGCCTCAAGCCTTCTTGAATGTCTGCAACGGGTATCGCCGCTCTGCCACTCGCTTCACTTTTTCACAACCATCACGGGTCTGAGCGGAATCAAATGGACATTGGAGGAAGAAACAAAGGGAACACACACATTTATGAAGAACTCTTCACCATTTCATCATAGAGGTTTCATCTTGGACGTGTATAAGGAGCACAGTCAAACGAAAGAAGGGGGTGCCCATCATGATGTCTTTTATGGAAGTGTACATATTGGTTGCTATCTTCGGAACACTCTACGGAATGTTGCAGCTCGCCAGTCGTTGACGAGTTCGACTCTCAGGGACGAGAGCGCGCAACGGTACCGTGAGTATCTGGGATCCTCAAGGCTCCCTGGTCGGACCGGCCTGGCCCAGTTGATTGAAACACTTCGCCTCTGTCTTTGATTGGCGCTCCGCTCGCCGCCGCCTCAAACCACCCTCCTATTTCTCATGAGACAATGAGAACCCTCTGAGGTCTTTCGGCTCAGAGGCATCCATGTATTCATCGTCCTGTGACGTGGTCAAGTAAAGCATCTCATAAGTTCCTCATCACCATTCCAGTCAGAGTCCACAGCGTGCGGTGAATCAAATTGGATTCAGGTTGAATCTCTTTGGGTTCACTATTATTCCCATTCCTTAAAACAAGAAATAGAAATCTTGCCGCGCACAAACGTGGCAGCAGCGCGACAGTCAAGCTCTCGCGCGAATCTTTGTGTGCGTGTGAATTCGAAGTTGCATGAGTGGCTCGTCCTTTGCTAGTGCGAGCAGACTATAGGGCCGATCAGACCGGAAAGAGATCGGCAAGTGGCAGGGTTCCTTGTATGTAACCATTTTCACAGGAAGGAGGGCTGTATGCGTCTCGCTGGTCTCTTGATACCCGACTCATCACTGATGGGTTTGGCTCAAGGCGTACGCGTCTTCGATAGGTTCGACGCCGACGCGGGCCGAGTCGACGTCATTGCAAGCATTGGATCTCAAGGACCGGCATATCCCTACACAATTCCAAGGAATCGCTGATACCAAAACCAGAGTGTCGACCGAAAGGAAGGCACCATGTGGATGTTAGTCATCATTCTGTTGAACACGGTGCCCGGAATAAGCACGGTCACTTTGCTACAGACGTATCCTACATCCCAGGAGTGCCACAGCGAGCGCGATCGTATCGGCGATGAGATGACAAAGGCCTATCCCGATGACCGTAGCTTTGAGATTGCGTGTCGATTCAATCCACGGGCAGCCATCGTCAAATCGTAAATTCGCAGGTTAGTGCTGAATGGACTTATACGAATGGGGTGGCGCCGAGATATTTGGATCAATTAAAACTGGCACCACAAGATACGGTGGAGAAACATGAGCTGAAACTGGGCCATGGACGTTGAAGGAGAATGCGAACACTCGGAAGGGTTATTGTAGGAAATGATTGATTGGAATAATCAGCAGGCCGTCAAAGAACTTGCCGCCTAGGTTGGAGTTGGGTTGTGGTAAGAAGTAGTTCAATAAATTTGCGAAATTGCAAGTTAGGTGCTGAGGGATGTGGATGACACCTCCCATTTATAGGCCAGTCACAGCATGCGCACGAAGTAAGTCTAGACTGCCGGCAAACAGCTAGGGTTTCTGGAATTCATATGAGAGGAGAAACAATGAGACAAGAAATAAAGTTGTTCGTTCCACTCGGGGGACACTTGTTGTTGGTATGCCTAATTGTTGGGATGATTGCCACATGGTCAGTACCGATCCACGCTGCTACCGTGACGATTACCATTGATTGTGAGAAGGGCACGATGACGACGAAGGATGGCGTCGAAGAACCAGTTCCGCCAGGTGCTTGCCCTCCTCCGCTGTCTTGGCAGCCTGGCCCTCCGCCAAATGGTGCCATTCAGGTGAACCCGACTGGGCCCCTTCCACCTGGAGCATCGTGCGCTACCGGCATGGCCCATAACCGATGCTCGCGTCAGGGCTTCGCATGTGACCCTGGGAAGACGTGTAAAGACACTTGGAATTCAGTTACCAACGCTTGTATGTGCAAGTGCATGTAACGAGTGGAAGTGCATGGATGGCAAGAGGCAAGAGAAGATGAAAAGATACATGCTCGCAAGTGTATTTGTGCTCTTCACATTATCACTGTACGATTCTAGCTCGGCACAGACGTGTACTCCCGATTACGGATTCGCAACAGTTACACCGCGATCTCAAGAAACTGGCCAGTGGTGCTGGGCAGCGACCCAACAGATGGTCATGGAATCCCATGGAAATCAGTATTCAATACCTCAGTGTCTTCTCGTCACAGAGATTTTACGCGGCCAGCGGAGGATTTCCCGCAATGTCCGTAGCTGCTGCGACCCAGAATATATGTTAGATCCAGTTTGTTCTCGCCCAAGTTGGCCGGACTTTCCAAAAAAAAATTTTAATACGATTAGAACACACCTACGACCCGCGCAGGGTCTTAGTTGGGAGGAGATAACGGACCAAATCTGCCGCGGCCATCCGCTTGTTATCACCTTAGAATTTAGCCAAAGTTCACACCAATACGTGGTGGCGGGATACAGAGTGTTGGGAAACGGCAAGCGACTGATATATGTCCTTGATCCTCTCGGGATTGACGAGAGCGACCCGACGGCCACAGAAGATCGCTGGCGATCCTTTCAGTATTTCTATGTTGAAGCCTGGGGTGGACAAGCAAAGCATTCCTATGACTATATTGAGATCTGCCCCTACGAAACCATGATGGATGGTAAGTGCGGATAACAACTTCTGCCATTCTTGCGATTGGTTTAAGCCTCGTACTCTGGCATGGGATTCATATGCCTATTCACTCTCAAGCCGCTCCCACGGCCGACATGGCGGCTGACGAAGGCTTGGCTCAACTGCCTGACTTGGTCACATCGGATACCGCGAAAGGGCTAGGATTCACCTCAATGAGCGAAGCGTCCACAGCGACGGTTGACAAAGCTTTCCCCTTGAAAACCTATACCGTCGATTTAAACGCGTTAAGAAAGTTCAAACGAGGTGATGACGCAGAGAAACTGCTGCTGGACCGAGATATCATCATCTATCCCATTAAGGTCGGCGAGAGAGTACGGTCTTCTATGACTGTCAGTCGATTACGGGATGGGACCTGGGATGTGACGGGATGGGGTGCACCAGGATTCATCGGTGAGTTAATAGATCTCGAAATTCCAGAACCCAAAAACAAAGACATATTCGTCGTAGTCTGGATACCGGAACTCAACCTTTATTTTCTGGGCGAGCGCCAACAGGATGGGAAATTACTACTGTCATCGATTAACAGTCGACCAGGATTAGAATTGGAAAAACATGTATGGAGACGAGCCCCAGACGTTTTTCAACAACTCTCTAAGCTTTTGCCGACTGCAAAGCCTCGCAAGCCCAGCAGCTCTGTCAAACCTCGGGAACCAGAATAATCTCCTCGCATATCATGGAGGTGCAGATGCGACGTGCTAGCAATTTTCGTTCCCTCCTCTCATTAGTGTTCGTTATCGGGGTTCTCTTGTGCGAAATGGCTCCTGCTTCCGCCATACCAGAACCAGATTCTGTAATGGCCTGTGAAGATGATGGTAACGGCTTCATGGTTTTGGTCAAGGACAAACGGCCCCCTGGGGCATGTCCGCCTAATATTTCGTTACCCCAAGGCAGCGCCCCACCTCCCGGCGCTATCCAAATTAACCCTATCGGTGTACTCCCTGATGATGCAGTTTGTGAACACGCTTCCAACAGTGCATGCTCCCAACAAGGGCTTGCGTGTTTGCCGGGCAAGACCTGTAAGGACACATGGAATAATGAAACACATCAGTGCATGTGCCAATGTAGAAGCAGATAGGAGAGCACTATTCGATGAGGTTGAGTCAGAGATGTGCGAACCAACACGTTCTTGGGTCACATGATCTCATTATGCAGTGATGAGGATTCAAACTCTCTCGATTAGTAGCGATATCTGGGGAGCATTCATCATGCAAGACAGAGGGGCGTTTCTCGCAACTTCGCTTAACTCTGTGCGGATTATTGCGTCGATCTGCCTCACTTTCATCTCTATCTCTAGTTTCTTCCAAGCAGAAGTCCGAGCTGAAGTCACGACTTCCATTACAGTTACAACTGGCACTGGAAATCTTAACACCACAATCACGCAAAACGACCATATCTACAACATTACCAATGGCACCAGGGTAGGCACAAATGTTTTCCATAGTTTTGGAAACTTTAGCGTGGGGGCAACCGATGTTGCCAACTTCCAGAACACTGCGGTGAACGGAGTTTTTCCGCCCACCTCGAATATCTTAGGTCGTGTCAGCGGCGGAAATATTTCCAATATCTTCGGCACCGTCCAAACAACCGGCTTCGGGGATGCCAATCTCTTTCTCATGAATCAAGCCGGATTCTTGTTCGGGCCGGACTCCGCTCTGAATGTCGGCGGAATAGTGACCTTTACATCAGCCGATTATCTGCGATTGACTGATGGGGGACGATTCAATACCTCGCTGAGTCCAAGTGTACCGGATCTCCTGACTACAGCGCCGGTAGTTGCGTTTGGATTCTTGGGTCAAAGTCCAGGAGCTATCACTATTCGGGGGAGTCAGTTCACCGTATCAGAGCAAAAAGGCATTTCGCTCGTCGGAGGAAACATTACGGTTGAATCCGGAACCCTAGATGACAACACAACTCAACCAACCCGGATCTTCGCTCCTGGTGGACAGATCTCCCTGGGAAGCGCAGCCTCACCCGGAGAAATCCTAGCAACTAACCTTCTGCTGGATTCAGGCATGACCTTGGGAAGCATTAGCATCACACAGGGATCGACTCTTGATGTATCAAGTGACGCGGCTGGTACCGTGACCATTCGAGGTGGTCAATTAGTGATTGACGACGGTACCATCTCAGCCGATACAGTCACCGTCGATGGCGCTCCGACATCTATTGACATCAATGTTGCGGGGAACATTCTGATTTCTGATACGCGCAACAGTCCGGCGCTCACAGCAAGAACGAGTGGGACCGGCAGTGCCGGTGACATACAGATTATGGCTGCAAATTTTGAGGGCATCTCGACTTCCGACTCATTCGAGCCTAGCTATCTCGTCGACACAACAACTTCTGGTGTTGGAAGAGCCGGTACCGTTAGCATCACTACTGGAATTCTAACGGTGTCCAACCTGAACCCTCTGTTTGGTTTCATCGGTACCGGCACATTGGGTGAAGGCCACGGTGGCGATGTTGCGATTACAGCGGAGAGTGTCCGGTTACAGAACACATCCATCAATACAGGAGATGCCTTCGCTCGATTACTCTTTCAAGAGGCCTCAGGATCTGCCGGCAACCTCACTATTGAGTCGGACAGTCTCCGTCTTACCAATGCAGCATTATTTGCGGATGCATTCTCTGCCTTTGCAAATTCTCAACAGGCCGGCAATGTCACACTCAATGTGCGCGACATAAGCATGAATGGCGGAGCAGTCACTGCCATTGGCATTGCCAAAGGCGGTGCAATATTTGTTGCTACCGATCGCATGATAACAGATTTCACAATCTTCGAATCAAACACGGTTTCCGGGCCAGGCGGTGGCATTACCATCAACGCCAATGCTGTCGAGATGACAAATGCCAGCTCACTCATCAGTACAACATTCGGTGACGGTCAAGCCGGTGACATTCATGTCACAACCACGGATCATGTAAGTCTATTGGGCACAGGTCCATTTTCCGCTGAAAGGCCGACAGGGTTTTTTAGCAACTCCACTGGAGACTTCGGTCCTTCGGGAGATGCGGGAAATATCTTCGTGACAACTCCGCGACTGGAGATAGCGGGTGGGGCACGTATCAACACCAGTACCATCAGTAGCGGGCGTGGTGGAGATGTTAGGCTCAACGTGATTAAAGAGATTTCCATTTCAGGTGAGCTTCCCATCGACGAACCAGAACCAATCTTCGGCATCGGCAGCGTTCACCCCAGTGGTGTGTTTACGAAAACGGTGGGAAGCGACTTGTGTGTCAATGCCTGCGGTGATGCTGGAAGAATTTTGGTTACTGCCGGATCATTGACATTAACAAACGGTGCACAGATCAATAGCGGGACCAGCAACAACGGCCATGGGGGTGACATCACGGTACATTCAACAAAAGCCATTGACCTGTCCGGAACTTTGGCTGATGGCTCTCCAGTGGGTATCTTTAGCCGTTCGATTGGTACGGCACCTGACGCCGGTCCAGGCGGCAAGGTCACTCTCGCAGCCGGGCAATCTGTGACCATTCAGAACCGCGCGTCGGTCTCCGCCAGCAGCACTGGGCCGGGCAACGCGGGTGATATTTCAATCAACGCAGGCCAGCAACTTGACGTCCAAAACGGCTCAATCACGACGAAGGCCGATCAAGCCAGCGGCGGCAACATCGATATTCGAGCCATCGATCAAATCCGGTTCGTGAGTAGTCACATCAGCGCTTCGGTCGGTGCCGACAGCGGCAACGGCGGCAACATCACGATCGATCCGAACGTGGTTATTCTGCAGAATGCCCAGATCCTCGCAAATGCGGTCCAAGGGCATGGCGGTAATATCACGATTACGACACCGGTGTTTCTGCAGGATCAGGCAAGCCTCGTCGATGCATCCTCACAATTCGGTGTCAACGGCACGGTGAAGATTCAGTCCCCTACGTCGAATTTGAGCGAGACGGTCACGCAGCTCCCGTCGAAGCCGAGCGAAATCCAGGCGCTCTTGCAGAACCGTTGTGCCGCACTTGCCGGCGGCGAACAGAGCACGTTTATTGTCGCCGGACGTGATGCCCTCCCCTCCCAGCCAGGCGGGTGGCTCAGTAGCCCCGTGTCGATGGATCATTTCACTGGAGAGGATCTGGAGCATGCGGCGGGTCCGAGTGCGATCGCACATGTAACTGAGACCGAGATCGTGTCCCTTCGACGGCTGACGCCGCCCGGGTTTTTGGTTCGAGCGTTTGCGAGTGGATCCACAGGCTGCCACTCATGACGGTTGGCACCGGCGAACCGGCGCCAAGAGCCCGGCGCCGGTTCATCGCCCAAGCCTTTCTCTCCTGTGGTTTGGCCATGACTATCCTCGCGACTGTTTCCCCGCTCTCAGCACAAGTTGTTCCTCCAATCTTTGATCCCACGCTTCGATCCGGCGAACCGCCTGCTCCGCTGAAGAAGGAATTCAAACCACCTCCACCGACACCAAGCCCTACCCTCCCGATGGTGCCTCCACCACTGCCGGACAGCGAGGGGCAGAAACCTCTCGGCCGGGTGCGCGTGTATGTGAATGCCATCCAGGTCACCGGCAATACCGTCTTCTCGGACGCAGAAGTCGAAGCCATTACCAAGACCTATACGAACCGAACCTTGACGACCGAAGATTTGGAGCGGCTCCGGCTCGCGTTGACACTCATGTATGTCAACAAGGGCTACATCACCTCCGGCGCAATCATTCCCGATCAGGATGTGAAGGACGGTGTCATTCAGATACAGATCGTCGAGGGAGCCCTGTCACGAATCGACGTCGAAGGGACGAACTGGTTTCGGCAAGGCTACTTGAGTGACCGCGTGGCCTTAGGCGCGCGTCCTCCACTCAAACTCGAACCGATCCAAGAGCGGTTGCAATTGCTCCAGCGAGATCCCCGTATCGAACGAATCAATGCCGAACTGCGCCCAGGCGACCAGCGCGGCGAAAGTGTTCTCAATGTGAAAGTCAAAGAGGCCAGTCCGTGGAAAGCGTGGCTGGAGTTCAATAACTTCCAGACGCCGACCGTGGGTGCAGAACGAGGTCTGATCACCATGGCCCACCTCAATGTGACAGGACATGGTGATCCTCTCACCCTCACCTACGGAGGTTCACGTGGGGTGCACCCGATCATCGACGTTTCTTACAGCTTGCCGCTGAACCGGTACGACACAACTTTCACCGCGTCGTATCGCCGAAACGAGTTTCTCGTCGTCAGCGACCAGTTTCGCGCCTTGAATTTGAACTCGGAGTCTGAAATCATCGGCTTCACGCTTCGGCAACCGATCTATCGAAGTTTGACCGACGAACTCGCCGTGGCAGTCACCGGCGAGCATCTCTCCAACAAGATTACCTCGGCCTTCGACTTACCTGGTCAACCATTCATTTTTGTTCCCGGAGCGTCCGACACCGGGGTGAGCACCGTGAGCGCCCTTCGGTTCATTCAGGAATATCAGCACCGGTCTTCATCCTCCGTAATTGCGTTCCGCTCCCGCGTCAGCCTGGGCTTTGATGTCCTAGGGGCCACGATCAATTCGCGCGATAGGCTCACCCCCGAGGGCGATCCGTTGCCCAGCGGACGGTTTGTGTCCTGGTTGGGCCAACTACAGGCGGTAAAACGGCTCGACCAGTGGGCAGGCTGGCAGATCCTCGGACGGCTGGATATCCAGCTCAGCAACAACCGGTTGTTTCC
This sequence comes from Nitrospira sp., assembly GCA_024760525.1. Lineage (NCBI taxonomy): Bacteria > Pseudomonadati > Nitrospirota > Nitrospiria > Nitrospirales > Nitrospiraceae > Nitrospira > Nitrospira sp. Next base: position 1,491,193 of record CP060499.1, on the reverse strand, counting down.
GCTCGAACAGATCCCGATGGGGGGACGCTTCAGCGTGCGCGGCTATCGGGAAAACACGCTGGTGCGGGACAATGGATTCATCGCTTCCCTGGAAAGCCGGATTCCCCTCCTCAAGTTTGCCAGCGGCGAAGATATGGTTCAGTTTGCCCAATTCGTTGACGTCGGACGAGCCTGGATCTCGCGTGACAGCACGCCGTCTCCCGAGACGCTCGCCAGCGTTGGTCTCGGCGTCCGCTGGAACGCCTTGCCCCGCGACAGGGCTCGGTTCGAACTCTATTGGGGCGTCCCGCTCAATCATGTGCCCCATCCATCCGGCAACCTTCAAGACCACGGCATTCATCTCCAAGTCGTGGTCCAGGCGTTATAATAATGAGCCACGCGACACCAGTACGCACTCGACGTTCCCTCCGTTTCGCGCTGTGCGGAATCTGCTTTCTCTTCTTCGTCATGGTTCTGCTGTACGCCGTCACCCGATCAGAATCGCATCAAACCTCATCTCCCGGTGATTCCTTCATGAAGGAAGGCGGGCAGCATTTTGAGCGCGGAGCCTTCGGTGAGGCCTTGTCCCATTGGAAACAGGCTGCGGATTTCTATAAAGGTATGGGGAACGTTCCAGCGCAGGTTGAGGCGCTCATTCTCTCTGCTCAGGCATCGGTGGCCTTGGGCCAATCCACACCAGCGCTCCAGTCTTTGGAACTGGCCCTTTCGCTTTCCCACATGGGCGGCGATCCCCTGGCTGAGGCCTCCGTCCTCGGTCATTTGGGGCGCACCTATTTGACGCTTCGGCGACTGGCCGAAGCATCGGAATATCTCCATCAAGCATCGGCGTCAGCACGGAAACAAGACTCTTCGCCGCTCATGGCCGCGACGCTGAACGATCTCGGCATCCTGTTCGTGTTGAAGCAGCAAGACCAGGACGCTCTGAATGCGTTCGATGAAAGCGTGAGCTTCGCGCAAAAGGCCAACTTGCCGCTGCTCTCTGCCACCGGCCGCGCCAATGCCGCGCGGGTCCTGCTGCGCCTCAATCAACCGGTCAATAGCCGCATGGCGCTCGATGCCGCGCTCGATCAGTTGAAGGATGTGTCACCATCCCGAAACAGATCTCTCGGATTGATCGGTATGGCTCTGGTCTACCAGCGTCTTGCTTCACAGCTGCCCCAGATGCATGATTCCCTCTTGCTGAGGGTTGCGGGCATGCTCCAGGAAGCGGCCACAGTCACTGAGCAGCTGGGCGACAAGAGAACCTTGTCGTATGCTCTTGGGTATCTCGGTCATCTCTACGAGACAGAATCTCGTCTGGACGAAGCGCTCCGGCTGACCAGGCGGGCGCTGTTCGCGGCGCAATCGGTGGACGCGCCAGAAGCCCTCTACCGCTGGCAATGGCAGTTGGGGCGGCAGCTGGCCGCAATCGGAGAATTGGATAACGCCATCGTTTCGTACCGGCAAGCGGCATCCACGCTCCAACCGATTCGCGTGGAAGTGGCGCAAACATCCTCCGAGGATCCTATAGCCGGTCAGGATGCCGTAAAGCCGATGTTCTTCGAGCTGGCCGATCTCTTGCTCCAGCGGGCATCGCTCACTGATGAGCGTAAAGCAGCAGAAGGGTATCTGCTTGCAGCTCGAGATGCGATTGAGGCGTACAAGACGGCCGAGCTGCGAGACTATTTTCAGGACGACTGTGTCGATGCAGCCCGGTCGAGAGTGACGACGTTCGATCAGTTGTCGCCTCACACTGCCGTTGTGTACCCTATCATGTTCACTTCCCGTCTGGAGTTGCTTGTCAGCCTGCCTTCCGGACTCAAGCGCATCTCGGTTCCCGTGACCTCCGATCGGCTGACCCAGGAGATCCGGGCATTCCGTCGAGTGGTGGAAAAACGGACTACCCGGGAGTATCTACCGCATGCACAACAGTTGTACGACTGGCTGGTGCGTCCGATCGAACCGGATCTTTTGAGTTCGGTGATTACCACGCTGGTGTTCGTGCCGGACAGTTCACTCCGCACGATTCCGCTGGCGTCCCTCCATGACGGCTCGTCCTTCCTGATCACAAAATTCGCCCTGGCTTTGACTCCGGGCATTACGTTGACCGATCCAAAACCGTTGAACCGCGAGAAGCTGCGTTTCCTCGCTGTCGGCCTCACGAAATCCGTCCAAGGTTTTCCTCCCCTTCCCTATGTCGCGGAGGAGGTCGCCTCGATCGAGCAGCTGTACACAAGCGATCAACTTATCAATAATGCCTTTCAGGCGCCCAGACTGGAACAGGAGTTACGCGATGGACGCTATGGGGCGTTGCACATTGCGACGCACGGCAGATTTTCAACCGATGTGAACGATTCGTTTCTCTTGACGTTCGACGGGAAATTGACGATGCAGACGCTTGATCAACTGGTCGGCCTCTTTCGGTTCCGGCAAGAGCCACTCGAGCTGTTGACCTTGAGCGCATGCCAGACAGGCGTCGGTGACGATCGCGCCGCTCTCGGCCTGGCCGGCGTCGCGTTGAAGGCCGGAGCCCGGAGCGCATTGGCGACGTTATGGTTCATCAACGACGAAGCGTCGGCGACGTTGATTTCCGAATTTTATCGGCAATTGCGGAATCCATCTCTGTCAAAAGCCGTCGCGCTCCAGCGCGCACAGTTGAAACTCTTGGGTGACCGCGTGTATGAGCATCCGGCCTACTGGTCCCCATTTCTCCTGCTGAACAATTGGCTATGAAAGGAGGATCCATGCGATTTTCCAGGAGTGCTGTACTGATCGCAGGATTGAGCCTCGTCCCGACCATTATTGGACCACCTATGTTCGTTGCTGCGGCAGACAAACCGACCGCCCCAGCGGCAGGCCGGCAGGATGACTTGTCGAGTCCTGTTTATACTCCGCCGAAGAAGTTGACTCTCCGCGCGCGTGTCGGAGGAGCCTTGCGGGGAACGGAGGGCAACGAACCGGAAATCGTCGCTTTGGTGCCCGACCATGTCGGGTTGACCGTCAAACAGACGCCGACACTCAGTTGGTACCTCTCGAAGCCGACGACCTACCCTCTCCGATTCACGCTCAACGACACTCAGAAAATTCGTCCGGTCTATGAAGGTCCGCTCCCCACTCCCGTTGACGCAGGGGTTCAGTCTATCGATCTCAAGGCCTTCGGACTCGTGCTTGAGCCCAATGTCCAGTATCGATGGTTCGTCTCCGCCCGTCGCAATTCCGATTCCCACTCCCAAGATATCGTCGCGGGCGGAATGATCGAGCGATGCGAATTCAGCGAATGTCTGACGATCGCCTCTCCGAATATGAACTGCGATGGTGAGAGTGTGCGCACCAATGCCATGATGGGGCTCTGGTACGACGCGATGGACTGCCTCTGCTCGTTGATCACGAAGGATCCCAGAGATGCGACGCTGCGGAGGATGCGTGCCGCCTTGCTCAGGCAAGTCGGCCTACATGGCGTGGCGGACTGGGATCTTCGATCAATCCAGATCAATGCTAAATAGCGGCTTGCAGACACCCATCGATACAGGATGTGCGATCCAGGCGGGAGAATCTAATCGGATTCAGTTCGTATCTATTTGGATTCACCTTGCAAAGTTTATTCGAGACCGCTGATGTCTGAGTGTCCATAGCCCTGTCCGCGTCAGTTCAGGACGTGGGGAACCCTCAATTCCAATGGCACAGCGCTTGCTCCATCACGATAATACAACGGCAACATTCTCAACCGAACAAGTTCACATACAGAAACATATCGTCTCTCGTCCGATCGAAACGTTTCGGTTGCACTATCCTGATGCATTGACTGCAGAGTCCATGATCATTGATTACTCGAACGGCGTATTGATGCCCTTTCTTTCTGATATCGGCCGTAACCAGATACGAGTGCGCTTTTCACACGCATGGCTGCTGTCTTTCGTGTTCGTCGCGCTCTGGACCGTTGCCCCTGCGAGCGTGACAGCTGCCGGGGTCGAGATTGCCATCTTGAAGTCGTCCGATCTCAAGGCCTATAACGAGGCAATCGAAGGGTTCAAGGTGACGGCGCCGGGAACTTCGATCTACGCTGAGTACGATCTGCGAGGTGATCTGGAACGGGGAAAGCAACTTGCCAGGACAATCCGGAATTCGACATCTTCACTCGTGGTGGCCGTCGGTCTCAAGGCAGCGCTGGCGGCTCAGCTTGAGATTGTGGACGTTCCCATTCTCTACATGATGATTCTCGACCCATTGAGACACCATCTCACCGCCGCCAATATGGCCGGCGTGATGCTGGAAGTTCCAATGGATCGTCAGTTCAAGGTCATGCGCACGTTCCTCCCCGCCCTTCATCGGATCGGCGTGATCTACAATGCCGACAAGACTGCGGCCAAGCTCAAGGAGGCAGAGTCCCAAGCCGCCGTCCATGAGTTTCAAGTACAGGGGTTTCCGGTGGAAAACGAGAAAGAGGTTCCACAGCAACTGCGGTCACTTCTATCGGAATCAGAAGCCTTATGGTTCATTCCGGACTCGACCGTCCTGACGGATGAATCGATTCGCTTTATTCTGGAATCGGCGGTCGCCAAACGGGTTCCGGTCGTCGGGTTCTCATCAGAATTTACACGTCTCGGCGCGTTACTCAGCATCTCGATCGATTACGGGGAAGTCGGCCGTGAAGCCGGCCTGCTGGCCAAACGGATTCTGAACGGCGAACAGTTGCCGCTCAAGCCGATTTCGGTTCACCGAATCAAAATTACGGTCAATCAGAAGATGGCGCGGTATTTGGGCATCACCATCCCAAAAGAGTTCGACAGCCTTATCGACGAAACGTATTGACCGGTCTGATCATGGGCACACACCTTCGCGACAGGCGGGAATCGGAGTCCACCGCTCGGTTTTTCGGCCTTCGCTTGAAGTTCGTAAGCTTGTTCGGCTTCATTCTCGTGATGACCTGTTCGTCCTTGAGCTGGTATTTCCTCGAAACTCGGCGCCAAGCCATGACGGACAACCTGGAAGAACTCGGAAACATCTTGCTGACCAATACCGTTCGGAACGATCACTTTCGGATCGCCGGTGTCGTTCTCGAAGATCGCATCACACTCGGCCAATTCATACAGAGTCTGATGACGATCGATCACGTCGTCTACGTAATCATCACTTCCGCCGACGGTCGTATCCTGGAACAGCAAAGCAAACGCACACGGAGGACGGTGAACGAGTCCGCTCCGACTACGGAACAGCCCCTCTACCCGGACGACCGCATCTCAGCATCACTGCTCCATGCCCCGCTGACCGTTCCGCTCATGACCAAACTCGTTCTGTCTGCGGAGCAGACATTGGTCCCCCAAGAACAGTATTCAGACTGGCTCCTCCCCTATCTCGTGCGCAAGGAAACCTTGTTCGACTTTGCGATGCCGGTCCTTCGGAAATCCTCGTCCGAGCCCGCCCAACCCCACTTTTCGGTCGAATTGGAGGACAAGCAAGGTGCAATGACCCCGACAACACTTTCCCCGGTGATCGGCCTCGTGCGCATCGGGATCACCGACGCGCAATCCAAACAGGCGCTACTCGCCATCGTGCACAATGTCTCGATTCTAACGATGCTCATTATTGCGGCAGGCATCCTCGGTGCTCACCTGCTCACGTCACGCATTACGACGCCGCTCCGGAGCCTCGCCAACTCCGCTCGGCAACTCGCAAAAGGAAATGATGCACCGGTTCGACTCACGGCCTCCACCCACGACGAAGTGGGTGAGCTGACACAGGTATTCAACGTGATGACACAGTCCCTTCATGATCGCAATAATGCGATCACCATGAACCTCGACACGATCAGGAAGCAGGTCAGACAATTGACCACGGTCCATCAAGCCAGCACCGCGATCGCGAGTACCAACATGTTCGATATGGACCAACTGCTGGATTCGGTGCTCCACCTGCTCGTCGAGAACCTAGGTTTTTCCCGAATGGTCGTGTTCCTTCATCATCCGGAACGGGGCTGCGCCTCCATCGCTCGGAGCCTTGGATTTGCGCCGGAGATCCAAGAGGCAAGTCGCAGGTTGGAAATACCCGTCGTGAGCGGCAGCATCACGGCCGAACTCATCATTCATGGCAAACCGGTGCTGATCAGCGACGTCGAAACCATCGCGCATCGCATGCACCCGCCCGTGCTTGACTTGATGCGTCACTCAGGGGTGCGGTCGTTCGTCGCCGTACCACTCCAAAGTCATACAAAAATCCTCGGATACCTAGGCGGAGACCGCGGCGCTTACCAATGCGCCGAAGAGGATCTCCATATCCTGCTGACGATTGCAGGCCACGTCGCGGCCGCCATCGATAATGCCAAGGCTTACTCCGAACTAACCGAGCTCACGCAGCATCTCGAGGAGCGCATCGCGCAACGGACGGAAGAGTTGTCACTCGCCAACTTACAGCTGCAGGCTCACGACACGCGCCGATCAAAGTATGTCAAAGTCGTTTCACATGAGCTGCGGACTCCTATGACAGCGATCAGGAGTTTCGCGGAGAACATGCTCGACGGCGTCACAGGACCGCTCACCGAACAGCAGCGTATCTATCTCACACGCATCAAACACAGCGTTGCTCGGCTTGCGAGATTGGCGGATGAGTTGCTTGATTGGTTACGTTCCGACAATCTTCGGTTACAACATGTCTGTATCGGTCACATTGCAACAACCGTTGCCGAAGGTTTGGAAACGGTCGCGTCAGATAACCAAGTCTCCCTCACCCTTGCGCCGATCGATAGCCTTCCATTGATCCAGGGTGACCGCGACAAATTGGAGCAGGTTCTGGTGAATCTCCTCGGAAATGCGATCAAATTCACACCATCAGGCGGCCGCGTCACCGTCGATTTTAGCGCAGGCCCACCAGGATTCGTACAGACGTGCGTCGCCGATACCGGCTGCGGAATAGACGCCTCTCACCTCCCGTATATTTTCGATGAGTTTTCCGAGGTGCCGTCGGCCATGCCTGCATCACAGGGTGCTCAACTGGGATTGTCCATCACTAAAACGCTCGTAGAAAGACATCACGGGCGGATCTGGGTGGAAAGTCACCCTGGGTCCGGATCACGTGTTTACTTCACACTCCCGATTGCTGGATCGCCGAATGAGCCAGGCCGGACAACATAAGCCATCCGTCGCGTACCGCCATGTTCCTTGGGACGGAGACGCCTATCTCGAAAGGACGGGAATTTTATGCGCGCCAAGATACTGATTGTGGATGACGAGAATGATATCCGCATGGGCTTGGAGAATCGCGTCACATGGATGGGGCATGAGCCCCTCATCGCCAACGATGTTGCAAGCGCGCTCCGCCTGATCCGGGAAGAGGAGCCCGATCTCGTCTTGTTGGATTTGAAGCTTGGCCAGGAATCCGGGCTGGAGGTGCTACAACAAGTTCATGATACGTCACATTTGAATCAGCCTAAAGGAGAGGGCACCCTGCCGACTTCGGGTACGCATACAACCCCGCTCATCGTCATCCTTACGGCGTTCGGAACCATCGAGCTTGCAGTGCAGGCCATGCAACTCGGGGCCTTCGATTTTGTTCCGAAACCGTTTACCGCAGAGCACTTAACCGTTGTGATCAAGAAGGCATTGGACACCGTCGCCCTCCATCATCAATTCAATCGGCTTCGAAAGGAGGTCGATGACCAGCTCGACCCCATCGTCGCTACCAACAAGCAGATGGCCGTGCAACTCGCTTGTGCGAAGAAAGCGGCCGCTTCGACCGCAACCGTCTTATTGCTCGGCGAAACCGGAACCGGCAAGGAAATTCTAGCCCGCGCCATTCATCGGTGGAGCCCTCGAGCCCACAAACCATTCGTGGCCGTCAATTGCGCAGCCATTCCTGAAACATTGATCGAGAGCGAACTTTTCGGGCATGAAAAAGGCGCCTTCACCGGCGCCACGTCAATGAAGCGAGGCCAATTCGAAGAAGCGGACGGCGGAACGTTGTTTCTCGACGAGATCGGTGACATGAGCATGAGCACACAGGCCAAAGTCCTGCGCGCATTACAAGATCAGGTGTTCCCCAGGGTCGGAGGTACCAAGTCGGTCAAAGTCGACGTGAGGGTTCTTGCCGCCACGAATAGAGACCTGAGACAGGCAATCCGTCAAGGGATGTTCCGGGAAGACTTATACTTTCGCCTTGCCGTCATCACGGTCACGCCACCCCCCCTGCGGGAACGAATGGACGATCTTCTCGCTCTTGCACAGCACTTCATCAGTTCTCGACCCGTCAAGCTGGGGCTTCAGAAACGTTTCGTGCTCAGCGATCCAGCGTTGGAAGCATTGCAACGCTATTCCTGGCCCGGCAATATCCGTGAGTTAGAGAATGTGATCTCCCGCGCTCTTGTGTTATGCACCGGGGACACCATTGAACCGGAGGATCTTTTGTTGCCTGATACTCCCAATCGCCCAAGGCAGGAACCAGGCATTTCTGCGGACGGTGAAACCGTTTTTCATTCTTATCATGAAAGTATGGATGCCCAGAGCCGAAAGCTTATCGAAAATGCGTTGATTCGGAACGGATGGAATCAAACGAAAGCGGCAGCCGAGCTCGGCCTTCAGCGAACCTACTTGACCAAACTGCTGCGCCAAAAGCGGATCTCAGGAAGACCGCCGGCTTCTTCGTCCTTCGTCTGAGCAGCAAGCGACTCTTCTTGGAAATCCTCATTCATGTTCAGCTTCTCAGAGAAGCCCCCTGAGCCCTTCAGCTTTGCGCCCCCTACTCCTCTGTATCTAATTGATTCACCCTTGAATCCATTTTGATTCGGAAGCGAGCCATCAGACGTATGCGAAGAGACTCGACAACCATGTAATACAATCAGTTAGATTTGAACCCTCTGTGGCCCGAGAAATGCTTAGCCCTGGCCGACGACATCATTCAGATGACTGCCATTAGTGATTTGTTTTGACAAAAGGAGGGTTCGATGAACCGGTCTGGTACCTTTGCGGCCGCTCTCTGCCTAATAGCTGGAGTAGCCGGGTGTTCGGGAGACGATCCTGCTGCTAATCCTGCTAATAATGGACAGAGGCCTGTAGCAGCGGCGACCTTTGACGTGACGGACGAGCCGGGCCACTGGTTTGATACGGGAACTCCCGTTGCCGGAACCCGTTCCCTGGCCATCGTGAAACCAGGCGACAGGGTACGGTTTCTCCAAACGAGGTCACAATTTGGTCCAAATGGCCGGTCACGCGTAGAGGCGTTCCACACCGTCACAAGTCTGATTTGGCCCGTCGATGCGACCCCCGCTGAGCGTCTTGATCAGGATAAAGCAAACAAGGACGACCATGACGTGGTCTTGAGGACCCCGGGTCTCCATGTGTTCGTATGCAAACTACATCCCTATATGTTGGCTGGTGTGATCGTCGATGATTCGAAGACCGAGGGGCTGGACATCGGCGAGAAGCTCCATCTCTTAGGCGTCACCCACACGGAGGATGCTCGTAAACCCGCAGCCGCAGCAAACGCCTTCCCCAGCAACTCAGACCTAGGGCTCAGGTTGTTGCGCGCATTCTTCATCGTCACAAGTCCATCGAATTGGAAGGACTATACCAAGGTTGGAACCCCCTATAAGCCCGCCTATCCAGCGGTGCCTGTCCGCGTCACCGGCGGCGCAGTCGTTCCGGATCTCAATGCGGCACTCCAAGGATCCTTTGACGGCGACGCGATTCCCGCATTGAAGACACCCGCAATCGATGGTGTGGGTGAAGTGTGGGTCGACACGCAGTACGAGCAAAGCGCCGGCAAGGGCGACGCCTATCCGAGCACTGTGACCGTGGTCGATGTGGAAGGAACGAACAAGTGGACGGTCACGCGCAAGATTGCGTTGCCTGACCAAAAAATGAATAACGCCCACAATCTGTGGGCGAGTCACGATCAGACGCAGATTTATAACACAGAATGGCACGGCAAGAGCTTGTACGTCATGAATCGCGCGGACGGCGCACTCTTGCAGGAGATCGAGGTCGGCCAAGATCCGGCGCACGTGATGACCAGAGTCAATACCGAGCAGGTACACGTGGGACTGAACGGAGGAAATTCAGTCGTCGAACTGAACAAGGCCGCCAATGGGACCCTGAGCATCAACCGCAATATTCTGGTGCAAAACCCAGGGGACAAACAAGCACAGCCGCACGCCCATTGGATGGGCCATGATGGCCAGACGATGGTGACCCCCAACTCCAATACGAATGACTCCACGTTCTGGGATTTCCTCACTGACAAAATCAAATCTAAACCCGCCACCGGCACTCTGCCCATCGCTGCAGGAATCAACCCGGACTCGACGAAATACTATGTCTCAAACTATTTGGGACACAGCATTTCCGTCATCGACATGGCAAGTGGGAACAAGATCAAGGACATCCCGCTCCTCGATCCTTCTCCCACCGGAAACTACGATGTCGTGAACGGACCAAAACAAGGAGCTCCGATTGGTGGTCTGCCCATTCAGACTCCAGTGAGCCCCGATGGCAAATTTGTGATCACGGGAAACACCTTGACCGGAACGATCACGATCATCGATACCGCCGCGGATGGCGGTAAAGGCGCACTCGTCGCGAGTGTGGCATGCGATCCGGGATGTCATGGCGTGAACTTCGGTGCGAAGAAAGGCGGAGGGTACTACGCCTATATCACCAGCAAGTTCTCCAACCGCTTGATCGTCTTGGATTACGATCCGAACAATGACGGCAATGTCGCGGATGCCGTGATTGCGGGTTGGGTGGTACTGGCCGATGGCGCGGCCCCGACGGATGACCCTATCTCTGGCAATGCGGGCATGGGCGGACAGGGCCTGTTGCCTGTTCCCAATGTCTATAATGGGTGGGTGCAAAAGCTGCCGAAAGCATTCTGCGATGAGCTCTCGCCCGCACAGCGGAATCCGATCGGCGCTGCTGTGCCGGTGTGCCCATAGCGATGTATTCAGAGCGGATTCGCTCAGAAACCCTCGCATAGGCTGCATAGCCCAGGACCTGGTGACGGTGGTTCAACACCATCGCTCCGGGTCCTCCGGGATTATCGCTTGCCGATCTTTCGAGCCTTCCTGAAAATCGGCACAATGCAGCAGGTCAAAGGCATACACATTCAGAATGTCTTCGAAATGCGGGACAAAACTCTCAGCGGTCGCTAGACTTGGCCGGCACTCGTGAATCGCAATCCCGCTTGCTCCGGACAGTGGATCATCAAAGTGAGGCGATCGGATCTGATCAACATGTGTGAAGGTCTCTTTCCGCGGGACGATGACGATAAGATGATAAATAGCGGTACATACGAAGTGTGGTTTGGTCGGGGCGAGAGGATTTGAACCTCCGACATCCTGCTCCCAAAGCAGGCGCGCTACCGGGCTGCGCTACGCCCCGACACAGAGGATACGGGAGGAAGGCCTCCGTCGTCGTGCTCATCTCTCATTCGCTGAAGCCTCGTCATACACCTCTCAATATCTCCTGGAGACTTAGCGATGTTGCTTCAGCCATTCCCGTAATTGAACGAATGCTTTCGCGCGATGACTGATCCGATTCTTTTCTTCTACCGTCAACTGGGCCAATGTTTTTCCCAATTCAGGAACCAAGAACACTGGATCATACCCAAAGCCCTGGTCTCCGATTGCCGCTTCGGCAATGAGCCCTTCTAGACTACCCTGTGTCACGTGGACATCGCCACCAGGAAATGCAATCGCGGCAACAGTTAGGAATCTTGCTCTGCGCTGAGTTGCCGGAATACCTGCCAGCTCCCGCAAGAGCTTACGGCAGTTATCTTCATACGTGGCATATTCCCCGGCATAGCGGGCGGTAAACACGCCGGGACGACCCTCAAGGGCATCGACTTCCAGTCCCGTGTCATCGGCAACCGCCGGAACGCCGGTCGCCCGGGCGATCTCCTTGGCCTTTTTGATCGCATTCGCCTCGCAGGTCACCCCGTCTTCCTCCACTTCCGGAGCAGTAGGGAAATCCGCCAAGGTACGGATGTGAATTCCAAGACCTCCGAGAAGTGCGCTAAGTTCCCGCCCTTTATCAGGATTGCGGGTGGCGAGAACGACCTCTTTCATCGACGTTTCAATCGAGCGCACCGATCAGCTCTTTCTGAATGGCGGTAAGCCGTTGGATGGCTTGCCACCCGAGCGCCAAAAAGTCATCCATATCCTGCTTGGCAAACGGCGTGCGTTCCGCCGTGCCTTGCACTTCGACATAGCGGCCGCGACCGGTCATGACTAAGTTCATATCCACTTCCGCCATCGAATCCTCGGTGTACGCCAGGTCCACCATGACTTCTCCGCCGACCTTTCCAACGCTGATGGCCGCCAAGTAGTCGGTTAATGGCATCTTTTTCAAGAGATCTCGCTTTTTCAGCACGGTACAGGCATCGGCCAGCGCAATGAAGGCACCTGTAATGGAGGCTGTCCTGGTGCCTCCATCCGCTTGAATCACGTCGCAATCGATCCAGATAGACCGCTCTCCCAATTGAGACAAGTCGGTAACGGATCGCAAGGCTCGCCCGACCAGCCGCTGAATTTCCAGAGTTCTCCCGCCTTGTTTGCCCTTGACCGCCTCTCGAGGCGACCGCTCGTGCGTCGCACGAGGCAACATGGCGTATTCCGCCGTGACCCATCCGGTTCCCTTGCCTTTGAGAAACGGCGGAACCTTTTCCTCGACCGATGCCGTACAGATCACCTTCGTATCTCCCATCTCGATGAGCACAGCCCCTTCCGCATGTTTGATGAAATGCCGTGTCACCTTGACGGGGCGGACTTGATCCTTCCGGCGCCCATCGAAACGTCCTAAGCCTGAAATTCCACTCATTCCTAAGTTCCTTCCTCAACAGTAAAATAGGAATTATAGTGAAGGCTCCGGGAAAGCGCAAACCAACCGCTCGGTTGAGCAGTGCGGATGAGTCGATGAGCCGCTCTCTTCTCATTTGTACAAAAGCAGCCGGTCGAATTTGACGAGTTCTGTACAATCTTTTGACGCATAGTCCGGCATCGGAATCGAGACCGGATAGGATCATCCGACGGGGTATATCCCAAAACCTCTCCTGACGCGGCGATTGTATCCCCCCGTACTCGAGTCGATCGGCATGAGACAGTAACAACATGACGCCGTCGAGGCAAAATCCAGTGGCACAAAAAGTGCACCAAAAGTACGCCGCTCTCCCATATTCAGGTCTGACGCCAATGAGCCGATAGAGAGTACACAACACAATCCTCGGTCCCGACGAAACGAACAAGATCCGACTCATGGCGACACTGCTGGATTCCACGCATCAAGCGCTTCTCGATAACCGCAACATTCTAGTTGTCGACGATGAAGAGCCGATCAGACGTCTCCTCGCCTACATGCTTGAATCTCACGGTTATTCCGTTGATTGCGCCGCAGACGCGCGTGAGGCCCGGCAAAAACTGGGATCGGAACCCTTTGCGTTGATGCTGTGCGACGTCAATATGCCAGGAGAATCCGGCATGGACCTCGTGCGCCACATCCTCGGGGAACATCATCATACTGCGGCCATCATGGTCACAGGCCTCGACAGCTCGGTCCTGGCCAACGCTGCGCTGGACGTCGGCGCCTTTGGATACATCATCAAGCCGTTCGAGTCGAACGAAGTGTTGATCGACGTCGCCAACGCGTTCCGCCGACGCCGTCTTGAGATGGAAAACCGTCTCCATCGCGAGAACCTGGAGGATATGGTCCGGACGAGAACGCTGGCGTTACAGCAGGCATTGGACTGGCTTGAACGCAGCGAAAAAGAGCTCCGCCTCTCGCGCGAAGAGACCATTCAGCGGCTGGCCATCGCCGCGGAGTTCCGTGACAGCTCAACCGCGCAACATATTCAACGCATGGCCCACTACTCCGAGTTGCTCGCCCGCAAGGCGGGGCTGTCTCCTGAGCGATGCGACCTGATCCGTACAGCCAGTCCCATGCACGATATCGGCAAGATCGGCACTCCGGATCATGTGTTGCTGAAACCTGGACGGTTCACGGAGGAGGAATTCGGGGTCATCGCGCAACATGCGGAGATCGGCTACCGAATTCTCAGCGGTTCCGATGCAGAGCTACTGAAAGTCGCGGCCTTGATCGCCTACACCCATCACGAGCGCTATGACGGCACTGGGTATCCCCGCGGGCTGAAGGGCGAGGCTATTCCTATCGAGGGCCGCATCGTCGCGATCGCCGATGCCTTTGATGCACTCACGACACAGCGGGTTTATAAACCGGCCTTCGAGATCAGTCACGCGATTGAACTGATGCTGAAAAACCGCGGCAAACATTTCGACCCCGAACTGCTGGATCTCTTCGTCGCATCGGTCGATGAATTGGCGCACATCCGCGATCAATACGCTGATCGCACGGACCTCACCACATTCCGCCAGTCGTAGAGAGCGCTCCGGGCTCGCAGCTTGCTCGATTCTCCGCAATTCGTTGACCCACTTTGATGCCGTCGATATACTCGTTTCAACCTACCTGAAGCACCTCACCCGCTCTCGACCGGGCGAATGAGGGAAAGGCATCATCGAGCATGGCAAAAAGGATGACCGCGGTTCGAAAGCGTACCCGAAGCCGAAATTGGATCGCGTACCTCTGTGAAGCCTTGGTCACCTCCGGCGCGATGCCGACCTGGGAAGCCGCCACCTATCTGACCGAGAACTTGTTCGGGGAAAAGCCCAACCCGCGCCTCCTGACCCCCGCCAATCCTCACGAGGTCACCGTGCAGTTGCTGCATCGCCTGTATCACCCGATCGTTGAAGCTGCCTCGCGGGACGTTCTGCTTCCATCCGCCTCGATGGTGCATATCTTCACCGACATCAGCCTCACCGGCAACTCTGCGGTCCTCGTCGTCTTGTTCCCAGGACACCACAGACCCCAACAGCTTTTGATGCTGGATGCCGCCAAGGCATGGGACCTCGTGTTCTCGGACGCTGAGTCCTTCAACGCTTGGGCTGAAGAGCGGTACCGGCAGCTCGTGAATGCTCTACGAAACACTATGGTGCACTTAGAGGATGATCTCCTGAAATCAGTGGTCTAAACTCCTTTCCATTTGGCCCACACCGTGCCCCGTGATCCCGGTCCCAGCGGTAACAGAACGTCCCGCACTACTCAAATTGGTTGGAGGACACGAAGTTTCGAGTTACCGCCTAGCCGCAAGTCGGACTGTGGGTTTCCAACCGAGCTATTCAGGCCGGTTCGTAGTTCAGATTAGGCGAGAGCCACCGCTCGATGGTGCGGAGATCCATTCCCTTACGGCGGGCGTAGTCTTCGACTTGATCTTTCCCGATCTTGCCCACAGCAAAGTATTTAGCGTCCGGATGGGCGAAATAGAATCCGCTTACTGCCGCGGCAGGCAACATGGCATAACTCTCGGTCAGGATGATCCCGGCGTGTTTTTCCGCGGACAAGAGATCAAACAGTATCCGCTTCTCGGTATGATCCGGACAGGCCGGATACCCTGGTGCCGGACGGATCCCACGGTATCGTTCACGGATCAAATCGTCATTCGTCAATTGTTCCTTGTTGCCATACCCCCACTCTTCTCGCACCCGTTTGTGGAGAAATTCTGCAAAGGCTTCGGCCAACCGGTCCGCGAGGGCCTTGGCCATAATCGAATTATAGTCGTCATGGTCCTTATCAAACCGCCTACACAGTTCGTCCAACCCAATGCCGGCTGTGACAGCGAAGGCTCCCATGTAGTCCTGCCGACCTGATTCCTTCGGCGCAACATAGTCGGCCAATGACAGATTGGGCTGTCCCGTCGGTTTTTCCGATTGCTGACGCAAATGATGGATTGTCGTGAGCACCGTCTCCCGAGATGTATCCTGATAGACCTCAATGTCATCCCCGAGGCTTGCGGCCGGAAAGAACCCATACACGCCCTTGGCGTTGAGCTGTCCCTTGTGAACAATTTCATCAAGGAGGCGCCGCGCATCGTCGTACAGTTCCTGGGCCTTAGGGCCGACGGTCGGATCTTCAAAGATCGTCGGATAGCGCCCTCTTAATTCCCACGTGTGAAAGAACGGCGACCAATCGATATAGGGAATCAGTTCGACCAACGATTGATCGGTGATCGTCCGAACACCGAATACCGACGGCACGGGAATATCGGTCTTCTCCCAGTCCGATATGAACCGATTGGCGCGGGCTTGGGCGATCGCGGCAAGCGGTTTCTCGCCTCGATCGCGATGCGATTGTCTCACCCGCTCATAATCGTCCCGCACTCGTTTCACGAAATCCGGCTTCTGCGTTTGGCTGACCAGACTTCCCACCACGCCCACCGCTCGTGACGCGTCCAACACATGGACTACGCCCGGTTCATAAGAAGGCGCGATCTTGACCGCCGTGTGCGCCTTACTGGTCGTCGCGCCACCGATCAAGAGCGGCAGATCGAAACCTTCGCGCGTCATTTCCTTTGCCACATGGACCATTTCGTCGAGCGATGGAGTGATCAGCCCGCTCAAGCCGATGATGTCCGGTTTATTCTCTCGAGCCGCGGCTAGAATCTTCTCGCACGGCACCATCACGCCAAGATCGATCACTTCATAGTTGTTGCAGCCAAGCACGACACCGACGATGTTTTTCCCGATATCGTGGACATCGCCCTTGACGGTGGCGAGTAAGATCTTGCCCTGCGCTTGAAAATTTCCGGTCCGCCTCTTTTCTTCTTCCATGAACGGCATGAGATAGGCCACGGCCTTTTTCATCACGCGGGCGCTCTTGACGACCTGAGGCAGGAACATCTTGCCTGAACCGAATAAGTCGCCGACGACGTTCATGCCGGCCATCAACGGCCCTTCGATGACCTCCAACGGTTTAGGATATTTCCGGCGTGCCTCCTCTGTATCCTGATCGATGTAGTCCGTAATGCCCTTGATGAGCGCATGGGATAACCGTTCCTCTACCGTCCCTTTGCGCCATTCATCGTCCTTGGCAACCGTTTTCCCTTTCGCTTTCACGGTTTCCGCGAACGTCACCAGACGTTCGGTGGCATCCGACCGCCGGTTGAGCAACACGTCTTCCACCAGCTCAAGCAAGTCTTTGGGAACCTCTTGATAGACTGCCAGTTGCCCGGCATTGACAATGCCCATATCAAGCCCGGCCTTGATGGCGTGATAGAGGAACGCCGCGTGCATGGCTTCCCGCACCACATTGTTTCCTCGGAACGAGAACGAAATATTGCTGATGCCTCCGCTGACTTTCGCACCCGGCAGGTTCTGTTTGATCCAGCGCGCCGCCTCGATGAAATTCACGGCGTAGTTGTTGTGTTCCTCGATCCCTGTGGCCACGGTCAAGATGTTCGGATCGAAGATGATATCTTGCGGAGGAAACCCGACTTGCTCCGTGAGGATCTTGTAGGAGCGCGCGCAGATCTCCTTCTTTCGCTCCAGTGTGTCCGCTTGGCCCTGTTCGTCGAACGCCATGACGACAACCGCCGCACCGTAGCGACGGATGAGTGTCGCTTGATCAATAAATTTCTGCTCGCCTTCCTTCAGACTGATACTATTGACGACGGCCTTGCCTTGAATATTTCTCAGGCCGGTCTCGAGCACCTCCCACTTGGAACTGTCCACCATGATGGGCACTTTGCAGATATCCGGCTCGGAGGCCACCAAGCGAAGAAACTTTTCCATCGCCGCCCTGGAATCGAGCATGCCTTCGTCCATGTTCACATCGACAATTTGCGCCCCACCCTCGACTTGCTGCCGCGCCACCGACAGCGCCGCCTCATAATCGCCGGCCAGAATCAGCTTTGCGAAGGCCGGCGAGCCGGTCACGTTCGTTCGCTCGCCGATGTTGACGAAGTTTGAGTCCGGCCTGATGGTGACGGCTTCAAGACCGCTCAATCGTGTGTATGGCTCGACTCTTGAAAGGGCATGCGGTTTCACCCCGCGCACAGCTTCCGCAATCTGCTTGATATGAGGCGGCGTCGTGCCGCAACAGCCGCCGACGATGTTCAGCCACCCGTTTTCCGCCCATTCCCGGAGCTGGGGCGCCAACGTTTCCGGCGTCTCGGGAAATCCGGTCGGTAACAGCGGATTCGGAAGGCCCGCGTTGGGATGTGCGCTCACGTAGATCGGCGCGATCTGTGACAATTCTTCGATCAGGGGGCGCATCTCTTTGGGACCGAGCGCGCAATTCATCCCCACACTCAACAACGGCACATGGGAAATGGAATTCCAGAACGCTTCGACGGTCTGCCCGGTCACACCCCGATTGCTGCCGGCTTGGATGAATGTCACCGACGCCATAATCGGGACCCGGCGGGCGCCGGACGCGAACGCCTGTTGGATCGCAAAGAATGCGGCCTTGGCATTCAACGTGTCAAAGATGGTCTCCACAAGCAAAAGATCGACGCCACCATCGAGCAAACCCCTAACTTGTTGGTCATAGGCTTTGACCAGCTCTTCATAGGTCGTCCCGCGAGATGCGGGGCTGTTGACATCGGTGGAAATCGACGAGGTCTTCGTCGTAGGTCCAATCGCTCCGGCTACAAAACATCGCCGTCCCGGCTGGGCCTGCTCTACGGCCACGGCGGCCCGTCGGGCACACTCCGCTCCCGCTTTGGCCAATTCATAGCCCAGAGTGTCCATCCCGTAATCCGCCAGCGAGATCGACTGAGAATTGAACGTATTTGTCTCGATAATATCCGCGCCGGCTTCCAGATACTGCCGATGGATCTCTTCAATGACAGTGGGTTGGGTGAGATTCAACAGGTCGTTGTGACCCTTGAGATCCTTCTTCCAGTCCTTGAATCGATCCCCGCGAAAGGCGGCCTCATCCAGCTTCCGTTGCTGGATCATCGTGCCCATCGCTCCGTCGAGGATGAGAATCCGCTCATGAAGAAGCCGTTCGAGCTCGCTGTTTCCCGACGCGGGCACCATTGCTAAAACCCCTTCCTTTCACAATCAGATAATGCGCCTGATCCTACTGGAGCGAATTGTTCCTGGCAAGTCTATCAACAGAGGTTTTACGGTGTAGCAGGCGCCGCTTTCCAGAGATATGTGATCGATGGGCAAAGTGTTCAGCACGCCAACAGCTCCAATAGTCGGCCACTGGTGAAGGAGCCAGACTGCAAATTGACACCTTTCGGCCGATCCGCATACCATGGGGAGCCATGTCAATTCCTCAGGTTGCCGCGAGAACTCTGGCGGCGCTGATTGTCCTTGGAATCCCTATCCTCCTTCCGGGCCTCTCCCATGCGGCGGCCTATTTCGAGGATGGCTTTCTTGGACTCACCCAAGCCGAATTGCATACCAAGCTCGGCATGCCGCAGGCGGTGCGGGACCGAAAATCCGCGCTGCGTGTCTTCACCTATTACCCGATCGCCGATTGGTCTAACTATTTCAGCAAGCTGGTCTCCCCCGAAAACGGTGAAGATGTGTACACCTACAAGCGTGAGGGCATCGATATCCGCTATTCCTTCAGCTACATCGTCGATCCGAATGATCACGAAGAAAACCGACCGTTGATCGTACGGCTGGTGGACATCGAATTATCCCCGGCTGTGCCGATCAGCAGGCTCCCGGCCATCATCTCGGAGTTGCGCCCTTCAGCCGATGCAACCAGCCCTGCCTTTCGATCCAACATTTGGTTGCTGTTGTTCAAAGGCCAGCCCTCCCCGGAAGCGCGTTTCATCGTGAGAGAACACGGCAAGGATCAGCTCGATTGGACCCTGTGCTTCCAATTATTCTCATTGCAAGGTCTCCCCGACCGGCTCACAACCGATGCCCTGATCGATCGTGTGGAAATCAGTGCGCAAAGCCTTGCCTTGGTGACGCGGCGCCAGCGGCACACCCATGAGCCCATGACCAATCCCTATTCTGATCAATTCAACCAGCGACTAGCTCCAGATAAACCGCGAGCCAGGCCTGTTCCCGTTCCAAAATATTCGGAGTGATCGACAGAATTCTGCGGGAAGTGATGGGACTTACTGCGGAACTTGTTGTAGGCGATCCTGTTGAGCTTGTCCAGATGCCGCGGCTTTCTTCTTCATGGTATCCATCGGACCTCCGTCGCTCGTATACATGAGCACGGGGGTGCCGATCGCAATGACGATCAGCAGACCCATGGCCAGCAACCGGATCATGGGACTGTTTTTGCTCAAATACATGATAATCAACAGGACCATCGCCGCAATACCGGCATAAGTCAGAATGGGCGACTGAGTCCAACTGGGATGCTTCATATCGACCGAAGGCAGCTGAAACCCGAAACCGTTGACCTGTTCTTTGACCGTATCCCGTACCGTATCCACCACCGAGGGCGACTTTTTCACCGGATCGGGACGCTCGTGCGTCTTGACCTTGGCGCGGTACTTTTCAGGAATCGTCTCCGGTGAGTCGGTAAAGACCGGGTTCCCTTGATCGTCGATGTAGGAATACACGGTGGCAGCGTGCACCCCGACGACGCCCCAATGCCAGACGGCGAAGGCAGCGACCAACCAGATCGAAATGACACTCCGGTATTCTCGATACGGCATAGCTGCAAGTATATCGTTTCGCCCGGCATTTGGAATTGATTACTGAAAACAGCCCATTCCTTGACTCCGTCACACGCCGTTGTTAGCATGCGCCGCTTCCGCGTGACATCATGACCACCGACCTTCAGCCGGCTTTGCCCGAATCACAACCCGAAGAACCGTCGTTTATTCGCCGCCGCCCGGTGAGGATCATCATCTATGCCGGTCTCACACTCTTTGTCCTCATGGCGGTGATATGGCCGCTGATCGTTCAGCTTGGCGACCCTGACTTTCAGAAACACATCGAACAACACCGTGTCATGGTGGGCATGAGCAAGGAGCAGGTGCTGCAGTCCTGGGGTGGGCCACAGACGATCAATACCACCTTCACCAAAGACGGAATACGGCAAGAGGAATGGATCTTCGAGGATTGGGAAAGCGCGGCGGTCGTCCGTCACCGCTATCTCTATTTCGAAGAGGGGATCCTGATCGGCGGATGGTACGAAGGATCCGGCGAACGCCGCTCTCGCGACTTCCCAACCGAGAAACCCCACCCCAAAATCCAGCCATAACCGCGTCAGCCGACAACGTATCTCGTGAAACGTCGTTCGCATCTCGCAATCAAGAATCTACCTCCTGCTTGCGATCCACGCTTCACGAACGACGAGTGTGGTTTCTTCGCCCGCCGTTAGGCTGTCGTCTCGCGAATGGAGAGTCGGAGCCGGCTCAACAACACTTCGGCACGAACCCGATCGACCGCATCGACCAAGATGCGGCTCACAAAGAACGGCATCCCCGGATACAAGCTGCTGACATGTTCACCATGGACGACGTATGCGATGCGGTTGCCGTCGAGCAAGCTTTTGATCATCGCGAGTTCGCCGATGTCCTGCGCGTTGATGAGATGGATCATCCGCCGCATACGCCGCTTACCGCTCGCTCATGTATGCTTGAAACCCTTCCATTGATTGCACTTTGCCGCCCATCTCTTTAGACTCAAAAGGATGTCACGGCGTTTCCGTGATTCGGGCACGCCGTTCCTGGCCTGGGCCTCCCGAAATGGTGAGCACGCGTTTCCATTCACGGACTTGGTAGATCGCCCATGCGTTCGGCTGGCCCTTGAAGAAGGCGGTAGGATCTTCACCGCTGGCATTGAGGAAGATGGGTTCGGTAAACCCCTCTTCCAACACATAGTCGAGTAACGAATCGGTCGTAAAACCGGTCCCACGAAGGGCGACGTCGGCCAACACATTCAGGATTTCGTCGGGATTCTGTATCGTGATCGGGTTCATCGGCTGTTCCCTTCGACCCAAATTGTAACGACGCACGACCCAAGAAGGCAAGGTATCGTGTCCACTCGTATGAAGAAATCTGTGTTCCTTGAAGCGCTTCTCGATATCATGGACACGAAACATCACTGGGCCTGGGAACATTTTTCTTCGGGTGGGCTCACCAAATCCCAGCTCAAGACTCACTTCCAGCACGAGTACGCTGTCTATGTTCGAGACTTTCCTGTCTACTTGGCGCGGATCCTGGGAAAGAACCCGCCCTTTCCGGTCCGCCACATGTTGGCCGAAAACATCTACGAGGAAGAGACCGGAGGTCTCTCCTTGGGGAAATCCCATCCTGAACTGTTTCTGACGATGATGGAAGGATTGGGTTTCAGCCGTAAGGATTTCGAACGCGATCATCTCCTGCCAGCGGCCCGAATCTATCGAGCCTGGCTGGAGAGAATGTCCAACCACCGCCATTGGGTGTTTGCCGCTGCAACTTTGACGGTGTTCGTCGAAGGGAGTGTGAAGGATCGCCAAGAACTTCGTGCCCCTTCGAAGAAAAAAAGCGCCGAAGACATCGAATCTATCGTCGGCATTCACCCCCTCGTCCGCTATCATGGGGTTCCGTCCAACCGCATGGACCTGGTTCGAGCCCACCAACTGGTCGAAGCAGGACATCGATATGATGCGTATGACATGGTCGTAAACTACACGCCGGCGGCGCTTCGACCATCGGTCCTGACGTGCGTCAAACGAAGCTTGTCGTTGTGGCTGACCTATCGCGATGCCGTCGCCAAGGCCTGCCGTCTCACAAAGCCCCAATGAGAGGGTTTCTTGTCCCCTTGTGCGCGCTGTTGATCGCCGTCGGCCATCAACCGCCCGCTGACGCCGCAGACATTTCGAGCGCCATGGTCTTGATTCCTCCCGGAGAATTTATAATGGGAACGCCCGAGGGAAGCGACGGCTTTCCTGACGAGCATCCCGAACGCCGTGTCCTCCTCGGTGGATACCTCCTCGACCGCTATGAAGTGACCAATGAAGCCTATGCCGCATTCGTTCGAGGGACCGGTCATCGCGCTCCAGCGAATTCGAGCCAAGCCGCGACGCTCTGGGCGAATGATCGGCCTCTACCCGGCATCGAGGACCATCCCGTCGTCAACGTGAGTTGGGAAGATGCCGACGCCTATTGTCGCTGGGCCGGGAAACGCCTGCCCACTGAAGCCGAATGGGAAAAAGCCGCACGCGGAACCGATGGCCGGCGATATCCCTGGGGAAACGACTGGGACTTTACAAGAGCCAACAGCGCCAGCTATTGGGCACAACGAACGATCGAGTTCAACAGTGGAGCGGATTGGGACGCCTTCTGGATCAGGGGCGACGGAGCTCGTCTGGCCAAAGAAAAAGGCATACTGGGGGAAGTCTTGACGACGCCGGTGGACGGCTTTCCCCAATCGGTCAGCCCTTACGGTGTATTCGGCATGGCCGGCAACGCAGCGGAATGGGTGCAGGACTGGTATGATCCGAACTATTACCGGAATGCACCTCTGAGCGATCCTCAGGGTCCAAGCCGAGGGGCGATCAAAGCCATGCGCGGCGGGTCATGGCTGAAACCCGCAGCAAGCCTTCGAACAAGTGACCGCGATTGGGGAACGATGGACAGCCGTCCCAGTGGGACCGGGTTTCGCTGTGCAAACGACGCGCATTAGCCGGCCTATTCTCGCCTAGGCACAGCCCGAGGTTATCTTCGCAAATATCGGGGCACGTGTGAATTCCTCAAAACAACCTCCACGTGTTCAATCCTCACCATGGGCATGATCATGCCCACGCCTTCCTCGTCGTGCGAGAAGTCGTAGATGATCGACTCGGAAGGACTCAGTGCACCGGCCATTACGACGATCACGTGCACTTTTTCATGCCTGGCAAGACGCCGGCTGATGAGATCAGCGAGTGTGTTGTCCGGTTTGACCCGCAGATTACTCGGTAGCTCCTCAGGCTTGAATCGAACCATCCCCCAACTTGTTGCAGTGAACTCAGGGCCGACGGCCACCGAATACCCCTTGGTCTCAGGATCGAATTGCGACAATTCTCCGGTCCACACGAACGCCACCTGCCGGTTCAGAGCCGGATTCCCTTCGCGAGCTGCATCCCGCTCACGGTTCAGGTTGAAGAGCCGCTCGTCATGGCCTGGATCATGGTGGCCGGAGCCGTACACCGCAGCCCAATCTGGAGGCGCCCCGTCCAACGCCGTCAGAAATGCCTCAATGGCGCTCCGTTCGATCAAGAGATGAGTACCCGAGGGCAGGAGAGAATCGAGCTGCGTCAAGGCGGTCGTTTTCAGGGGATGAAGCACCACCGCATCTTCCGATCGTACTTCAGCGGGCACGAGGAGCAGATCGGACAAGCACAGGAGCGAAAGCACCGGGGCGAGAAGCCTACTCAACAGGAGCGCGAGCAAGCAGTTCATCGTAAGAGGCCCTCAGGGCCATGACGCCCGCGTGATCGTCGGTGAGCACCCCGGTCTCGACAAGGACCCCAAGTCGAGGGGCGGGATTCAGCCGCCGAAGGCCGGATTGAGTCAGGCCATCCGTGGTCAGCGCCTTACCATAGATGCCGAGCCACGATTCCGTCACAGCGCGCAATCCCGCATCCGCCGATTTCATGCGGCCCAAGCGCACTTGTTGCAGCAGCTTGATCAGAGGATCGGATTGCAAAATAGTCGAGATCGCCTGTTGCAGCGCCTGTTCACCCGCTATGCTCATAGCTCAATTCATCGAACAGGCGCCGGGTCCTCGGGGATCACCGCAACTGCCGCAGGCGCCTGACCCGCCTGATGAAGCCCAGCCGGCCGTGGCGCCCACTCCAAAGGAGGAAAACTGCTTGTCGAGCTCGGTGGCCTTGCACTTGGGGCAGACCGCCGCCGCCGATCCATGGGTCAGCAACTCAAAACGATGATTGCATTCACGGCACACATATTCGAAGATAGGCATAGGTCACGACTCCTTAGTGTGAGCCCGTATTATAAAATCACACCGGCTGAATGGCAACGACAGGAACTCTATGTATCAAGAAGAAAAATCTTTCGTCCTTCGCTTCTCACTCGAAGCTTCGTTTCCTGACGATTATGGGGGCGACGAAGATGCGCACATCTGGGTGCGCGAGTGGGAAGCTCGTATCAAACCGCAACTGATCAAGACCGTCTTTGAATCGCTCCGTCAGCAGGGAGGGTGGGCTTCTCACATCCGCAACCGCGGGGTGTCCCCGGCAGATGAGATCGAGGTTGTCTTGACGAGGGATTTTTCCAAGCCTCTTCCATTGTCATTCGAACGATGACAACCCCGGTGGATATCGGTTTGTATGTTCATGTCCCCTTCTGTCGCCGTCGGTGTCATTTCTGCGCCTTCTACCTTGAAATCGCTCGATCCGATCGTATGACCCGATTTCGTTCCGCCCTCGTCCAAGAGATGGCGCTCTATCGCCGGCAAGAGTTTCTGAACGGTCGATCCCTGCACAGTATCTACTTCGGCGGCGGGACGCCGACGTCCCTTCCCGCTGATCACCTGGCCGCGCTTCTGAATCTGATTCGGGACACATGGCCGACCAGTCCCATGGCGGAAATCACAGTGGAAGCTCATCCATCTACCGTCACTGTCGAAGATCTTTCGGTCTTGACCGATGCCGGATTCAATCGGATCAGTCTCGGGGCGGAATCGATGAACGACCAGGATTTTGCGCCCATTGGACGATTTGGACGGGTTCAGGACACGGCAACTGCCGTTCAGGCCGCGCGCCGCGCCGGGTTTACAAACGTCAACCTCGATCTGATGTACGGGCTACCGGGTCAGTCGTTGACGGATTGGACGAATACGTTGGAATCGCTCCTGACGCTTGAACCGTCGCATATCTCCTGTTACTCGCTTACGGTTGAAGACGGTACACGGCTCGCTCATCACGTGGCGCGAAATCTCATCGTGCCCGCCGATGATGCGCTTCAAACCGACATGGAGTCCGCGGCAGAAGGCGTCCTCACTGAGGCAGGATTTTCGCGCTATGAGATTTCCAACTACGCCAAGCCGGGATTCGCCTGCCGGCACAATGTGCTTTACTGGACCGGTGGTGACTATCTGGGACTCGGCCCAAGCGCTCAGTCCTATCTCGATGGAACCAGATTTGGGAATGTCGCGGATCTCGACGCCTATGCGGACATGTTGAGCACCCAGTGTCCGCCGGTTACGGATCGCACTCCACTTTCAACCTCCGAGCGCCAGAGAGACGCCCTGGTATTCGGGTTGCGCCTCCTTCGCGGCGTTCCACGACGGACAATCCAACATGCGGAGCGAAACCTTCAGATCAACGAACTTGTGGAGTCCGGACTGCTCGACTTGGATCGCGATCGAATTTGGCTCACTCCCTTGGGACGACGATATGCCGATACCGTGGCGGAGAAACTCTACTGAGTGAAAGCCAGACGCATCATGAGTCCGGCAAGGTTATTCCAATTGTCCCCGCATACATGAACGGGCGCTTCCCGGATTGACAAGACGCTCGCAACCGGAGGACACTAACGGAGGTTTCGGAGAGCACCTCATGCCGGTAAACATGGATCCGACGAAGAAACGTCGCCGCTCTCATCCGGCTACCTTACCGGTTCCTGCGGATACGTCCACGAGCACGGCATCGAACCTACCGGCCCAAACTTTTGGCGCAGAAACCGCCGAGGATCGAGAGAAAGAATTGGCCGACGCCGAATTGAAAAACCTATGGGACGCGACCGAAGTGATCGATATGGACAAGGTGTAGAAATCCGGTTTACTGATTCGCGATCGAGCGGTTAAAGAGAAACCCTTTCCATCGGATCTGCTAGAATTCCTGTTCGATGCCGACACCCTCCACACCACAGACGATTCCGGGAACCACTGAAGATGTGCAAATCGGCTCGGACGTCGGATTCGAGTCGCGGGTGGTCGTGTACAACTGCGATTGTCACACCTACCAACAAGTCATCGAGCTCTTTTGCCGGTTCATTCCCGGTATGACTTCCACCAAAGCTTTTGAATTGGCTTGGCGTATCGATCACGACGGAGAAGCGATCGTCTTCGCGGGGTCGACGGAACAGGCGGACGATATTGCGGCAAAACTCGCAGGGGGTGGGTTACGGGTGGCTGTGCAGTAGTCCGACCTTCCTTCACTTACGCTTGGATTTGCCTTTAGCGGCTTTGACCGGCTTGCTATGGGCTGGTTTCGCTGGAACCGTCTTCGCGTTCTTCACCGGCGCCGAGACGGTCGATTTCGATTTTTTCTCCGCAGTCTTGGACTTGCTCCCATGTGAGTTCTTCACGGGAGCCATGTACATGGACGTTTTGTTGACCTTGGCCAGCTGATCTCCGCTGAGCACACGCACTTGATAGAGCTCGAACAGTTTGCTGATAGCTTTTGTGTCGCCTCGCCTTGCCGCATTCAACAATTTACGGCGTTGGTTCATCTCCTCTTCTTCGGTATGCGAAGCAGCTCGTCGTTCCATGCCCACCCTTTCTCAAAGACTCACGGCTGATCGGGGCAACAAGATCTCAACATCCCGACCTAAAAATTGTCGAAGTATATCAGAACTATAAAGTTTTTTGAATATCGAATGTGTGGCCTCCTCGCGATGCGTCCTGACGCTTTTTTGAAAAGGAGATACCGCCGGGTCAGTGGATTTCACTATTGAGCAATACCGCGGGCCTCGGTATAAGTATAGCAATCTTGTACATTCTCTAAGAGGAGCCATCATGGAACACACGCAAGAAGCATCGACCATACCCGATGACCCGCAGGCTCGTTCGGTCCTGCGCCGAGCATTCGAATCGACCGCCCGGTGGCCGAAGGATTTTCAGGGATTCACGGCGGATCTCACGGTGAATGTGAACGGGAAAGAAACCAGCGGCTCGGTGCTTGTCAAAAGTCCCCGCGAGGTCTCCGTTCAGTTGACCGACGGTGAGACACAAAAGTGGGCGCAGGAGCAGCTGGGCATGATCGCCGTCCATCGTGGGCCGCGGAGCTTCGAAGAATCCGACGGGAAGTATTCGCTGACGATGGAGGAAGACGGCCATCCATTCGGCGCCAAGCTGAACATCCATGGCTCCAATTCCTTTTACCGCGTCAAAGACAATCGCATCACGCAGATCAATCGAAAAATGGCCCATCCGGGCATGAATCCGTTTGCGTTTACGATCAATGTGGAAGAAAGCGCGGTCACGCAGGATCAGAAGCATCTCACCACCAGGTACACGGTGTATTACTATTCACCAACCGACGGCAAATTGACCAATGTCGAAAGCTTCACCGACAGCCATGTCCGCGTCGGCGCGTGCGACCTGCCGGCGGCGAGACGGATTATCTCTTACGACCAGGGGCAGGTCGTGGTCAAACACCTTGCGTTCAAGAACCACAAGTTGCTCTGATCATGGACCTGCGGAAAAACTTCCCCCGCAGCATGCGATTCAGGCTGGCGGGTTATGCCCATCTCGCGCGCATGATCGACAAATGTCGCGCCGTGCTGGCCGGCACGGAAGGCGAATACATCTATCCCTGCCCGATGGACGAACGGCTGATGAGTTTCGCGGGAATCACCAGCGGGCAATTCACGGACGCTGTCCAGGCCAATCCTGCCGATGAAGGAGTCGTGGGATGGTTTGAACGGCAGGCACGGCCGCGGACGGCTGCCGAGTTGGAAGAATGGAATCAGAAGCTGCTGGCCCGCGGGCCGAGTTCCCCTGCGAGCGCGGCACGGTTCAAAGAATACCTTGCCGCCATCGATCCATCACGGACCGACATCACTGCGTGGTCGGATTTGCAAGACTTGGAAGAAGGACGGGTCGTTCCTAGACAGAAGCCGCTAGATCAATCTGCCGCTCGGTAGCGTTTTCTTACATTGACGAGAGAACCGTCATCCCCCTAATTCCAAAACCGCCACCACGGCTTGCGGGACGGCGCATCCTCAACGGATAAGGCCGGTATCTCGGCGGGGAGCTGCTGCATGTCCTGGCTCCGAACTGGTAGCCCATCCTGAGTAAGCGGGATCAATGCCACCACCCGTTGTTTGAACTGCTCGACCAACTCCGGCTCGAAGTTGAACTGTTCACCCAACTGCCGGCGAGCGGCGAACTCTACCAGTATGTCGGATGGGACCCACTGGTCGGACACCATCAACGACTTGGCTAACTCCTCCTCACCGTGTGGCTGAAAGTTGCAGTGAGGGCAGGACGTCCACGCGCCAGCCTTCATCCGTCCGCATTCAAGACAAACCGCCACACTCATCGACCTGTCCTCAACCCTGCAGGAGCGCGAGCAAACCCTCATATATTATTGCTAGCAAGTTCGATGCTACGGCCTCAGATGTTTCACAGCGAGCATCCTCAAATAAACTCGATGGGGATGGACTGAGTGCGCCCCTTATAGAGGTTTCAATTGAATCCGATTCGATTCACTCTTGAATCGAAAAAGATACAGAAGAGGTGGTGCTTCTGAGCCAGGAGTCAGCACATCGGTTTCGGTAGATGAGCGCCGCGCACTCATTCTTGCCGCTCGATCACTCGATCTTTTCCCAGAAACGGCGCCGATTTGGGATGTTCGGAAACACAAGCTGCCCCTCGTGGATCGTAAACGGCTGAGCGATGTGTTCTTGTCCCTCTAACAGCAGTTCAAGAATTTTCCCTTCGCTTCTCCACACACCAGGCGTCATCGGCGAGCGGCTGGAAGCCGTCACGATCCAGTTCTCCAACGTCCCGTCGGCATGTAAGACCAAATGTTCATCCTTTGGCTGTTCGAACACGATGGTCGTCTTGCGCCAATGCCCCACGAGAATGCGCGCGTTCTCAGACAGTGGGATGCTCGACTGCGCGGTTTCAGGCACAGCCGGTGCTTGGACCATCAGAACCGGTGCTCTTTCCGCAATCGGTTCAACCTCTGCTGCTCGCGAAGAGACAGCGGCTCCCGTTATCATCAAAGCCGCCACGAACGACATGATGCATAACCGTTTGGTGTTTTGCGTCATGACAGAACCTCCTGAGCGACATCAGTAAGTGAGTGTCACATACTTGCCAAGGCACGTCGGGTGCTCTGCCTGCGCTACCATGAAGTGCGCGACATCGGATCGGGCAATGGCCCCGACCCGCATCCCTTCGACCAGTTCATCCAGTACGCGATAACGGCCCGTCATTGCGCCGTTGGTCAACCGGCCCGGCCGCACAATTTCCCAGCGTGGATAGGCCTCGGCAATCAGCCGCTCCTGCTCGCTCTTGTCCGCATAGACTGCCTTGAGCAACAGCGTGAACAGGATCCTCATCGGGAGAGCGTTGTAGCCCCAGCTATCGCCCGCACCGAACCCGGTGAGCACGAGAAGCGTTGCTGAGGAACCGGTCTCCTGCAATACCTGAAGTAAGAGACGCGCCGAGTCGGAGAACATCGTTGTGGGGAAAGGACTCTTTGTGCCGAGTGTCACGTGGATAACCTCGGCTCCCGCCACTGCGGCCCTGACGTTATTGAGATTCGTCGCACTGCCCTGCACTCTTCTTAGATTGGGGTGATCCGGGAGTGGAACGACCCGCCGCGACAAGGTGCTCGCTTCATGACCCTTCTGAAGGGCGAGACGCGTGACCTCAAGCCCGATACCGGCCGAGGCACCGACAATGGCGATCTTCATGTGCCTATTCCCTTAGCTCTTGATCTCCACGAAGGAAGGACAGCTGGGCACATTCTACGTTTTCGAGAGAGGCAGGTCTATGGCGAGTTGGGGAGACTGACGTTGCCCAGCAAACGGCGGAAATTTCCGGTGGAGTGCTCCACGACCACGCGAGGTCAAACCCGAGTGAGCGCTGGTAGAACTCCAGCAAGAGTTGATGAGACAGGCCGGTGAGTATTATCGACTGCTGAACATGCGAGCTAATGTCTCCCCGAGGCAAGGCATCCTGTCTCCTAGAGCCGCATGTTGAGCCAGGAGTTGGACAACAGACTCAGACTCCAAGCGCTGAGATGCCCTTTCGCCGGAGGATGGCATCTATGTCAGTAGGGCCGACATTATGCTCACGTAAGAGTGCTACAGAAGCGCCGGTACCGTTCTTGGCAATGTCGGCGAATATGTCGGTTGGGGTGATCTTGTGGCCTGCGGGTACCAACTTATTCAACCTGCGGATGGACGAAGCCACACAACCTGAGAGCCAGGGTCGCTCCGCGAGAATGTATGGCTCATCGGTAACCGGACCTGCAGTCGGCTTCGGAAGCGCTGTTTCCGGGATTTCAAGAACAACCTGCTGAAGCGGCGCGTCTTGTACTCGTAGCAGCGCCGAGAACAGATCGCGCGTCTGAATGCCAGGGTCACCAGCGAGTCGGTTTTCATTGTAGGCGATGTTGATCGCCCGTTGAGTACCAGCATCGAGCTTGGGCCATAGATCGTGAAGAGCCATGATTGAATCCTCACTTGGGGTGGCGCGTGAACGCCGTGTACCCTCCCTAGCTTCGACCAGCTTGGGAAGTCTCTGGCATAGGTGCTTTCGGATCGTACCTTCAAAAACCGCGTGTTCACCGTATGTCCAGGTCAGGGCTTTGCCATCAAGCTCTTTCCGGAACAACAGGACTTTCTTGAACTGCTCTAGCTCCTCCAGAGAGTTAGAATAGAAGGGTTCTTGGCAGAAGTAGAACATCAAGGGCATGGATGGCTCCTTCTGCCAACGCGCGCAAGCTATGCGGTACTCCTCCTCTGTACCTGACTCTGCTATGCCGGTTGGCGTACCGAATCGGCGCCACATTACACCCACGAAGATATCAAAATCAGGGATCTGATCATTGATGACTTGCTGTGGACGGCCCGCATCAGGAACCGCGTTGCTCTCCCATTTGACGACCTCAAGAGTGCACCCAATTAGAGGGCATGTGGTGACATTAATTTCTTCAACAGCCCGTACAAGAGCAGACCTTTCCAACGGCACGTCACCTGGCGAGGCAATGAACACGCGAAACCGATGAGACATAGTCCCCTCCGGCGGCTTAACAGTGTTTCGCTGGGTCCGCGAAAGTTTCGAATACATTATGCACATTCTCAGCAAGTTCATTGGCTTCGTCAAGCGCGCCCGAGGTCACCGTCGTTTCATATCGATTTCATGTGCGCCCTGAACCAGCAACGGCCTGCTTCTGGACTTGATGAGAACGGCGAGAATTGTTGAAGCAGCACTACTTACCGCGAAAATGCAAGACGGAACAAAGACTCCCGACCCCTTTGGTTCTTCGCTTCCCTTTGTTTCTTCGCAACTAACTTTTTGGTCTGTTCAAATCTAACACTCCAGGTACCAGATTAGTTTCAACGATGAAGTCGGGTGTGCCCGAGATGTCGATCTCGGTGGCGAGCGCTCGATTCTTTGAACAACGCCATGCCATGTAGAGTTAGCCATGTCCCTCCCTGGCCAGCACAGGTGGAGTTAGACGCTGGTGTGGATTTGGATTTACTTCCTTACATCCCTTGTTCACTGGCCTTAGATTCGATCAAACGTCATCACCTTGCGGTCGATGCGGTATTTAATCCTCGCCTGACAACCGGCAATCACGGTGGTCTGGCCCGATGGCCCTGATGCCTTCTCGTTCAAAACAAAGTCAAACACCTGCTTTTTCGGTCCCGGCACCAACGGTGTTGATGAGCGACGTAATGGGTTGAAGCCGAAATTAGGGAGAGGATCACGTTCAAAAAATTGCATGCTGGGCTCAACGAGGGTTGATTCTGTGCTGATGCCCCTGTGGCCCCACGAGAACTGCCTGATCACCCTTTCCCCGTGTTTGGCGACGCCAAACTGGACCTCTCTTCTCCGTCCGTCAGGCGAGTCCCAGCGCAAGGTGATGTCATTTTTCCCATGGATATCACACCCGGCAAGCATCGCGAACCTCAACCGACTGAGCGAGACATCGTAGAGCGGGATGATCGTGAAATCTTTGCCGGAGGAGAAGGATTGCCCATTGGGAACCAATTCGCGCACAGTGATATCGAGATGCATGGATCGAGGCTTACCGTCCCCTTCGGCCTCGTGATACAGAAGGGTCAGACCGGTGGCGGGATTATAGGTTTTCGTCTGACGCTGGGTTTGGGCAGGAGAGATATATGCGACGCTGATCTCGACGGGGACCGTCACCGGGAGGTTCGGGGCGATGCGGAGGTTCACGGAGACGCTCTTCGACGTCACCTGGATCGCGTTTCGGACAGTGGTGAGACTCGCGGTCGGCGCGATCGCTTGTACGGTTGCGTTGGACACGACAAGGCCGGGTAAGACCCCTCGTTCAGCGCCGTCTCCCGTCGATCTTGTCTTGTGATGCATTGCTGGCGCGGTAGTCAGCATCGGTTTTTGCGCGCATGCCGCCGGGAGGCCACACAAAAGTGTGACGCAGAATAACAATGCTACGCGAGCCAGCCTCTCACGCCAACACCGCACGAGGTCAATCAAAAAGTATCTCCCGCGAATCTATCTATTCCTCAAGGTACTCCCGTATCTTCATGCACTCCAAAGGTCTCTCCTAATTCTGCTGAATCTTCCGGCCTTTCAGCACAAGATCACCCGACGCTTTCAGCGAAATCTTCTTCCCCTCGATGACGATGTCCCCGCTCTTTTTCATGTGTATCTTGGCGCTCCCGGTCTGGATGGTGATTTCATCGCCGGCATCGAGCACCAGTTTCTTGCCGGCTTTAACGGCGGCATCCTTTCCTGCGCTTTCGCTGATATTCTCGCCGGCGCTGGCCGCTATACTTTTTCCGGCATTGATCACCACGTCCTTGCCCGCCTTGAGGGAAATATTCTTTCCCGCATTCTCGGAAATGTCACCGCCGGCATCGACGGATTTGCTCGTTCCAATATGTTCACTGCTCCCGCGGCCGACCGTGACCGACTTCGCTGCTCCGGTCTCTTCGGTTCTGGCGGCACCGACCGTTTCCTTCATCGCCCCGCCGACACTCACGTGATAGGCCGCGCCGATGGTCAAGACCTGTGAACGCCCGGTGGTATGAGCCGAATCCGCGCTGACCGTGATCGTTTCATTCCCGCTGACAGTTTCGCTGTGGTTGCCGCCTACCGTCAGCGTCTTATGATTGCCGACCTTGAGCGTTGCGTCGTGTCCGACCGACCGGCTCTCGTCCTGTTCGACTTCGATCGTCAAGGTCTTTTCCGCATGCAGATAGATTTCTTCGTTCCCGATCTTATCCTCGAAGCGCAGTTCGTTGAAGTTGGCCGGACCGCCGCCTTTACTCGACCGACTCTTGATACCGCTCTGGGTTTGTTGCGCCGGCAAGGCATAGGGCGGCATCTGCTCCGCGTTATAGACACGGCCGGTGATGATCGGATGGTCAGGATCGCCTTCGAGGAATTCGACGATCACTTCTTGCCCAATGCGTGGAATGAACATCGCGCCCCATTGTTTGCCGGCCCAGAGCTGAGAAACACGCACCCAGCAGGAACTGGCCTCGTTCTTGTTTCCCTCCCGATCCCAGAAGAACTGCACCTTGACGCGACCGTACTGATCGACATGGATTTCTTCTCCGACCGGTCCTACGACGACAGCCGTCTGAGGCCCCTGCACAATCGGTCTTGGGGTCAGCCGTTCCGGCCGATAGGGAACGCTGCGCGGGATCGCCGTGAAGGTATTCGTATAGGTTAGGTGCTCTTGCCCACCACTACCCCTGCCGCCAGCTTCACCGATCGAAGCCGTATGGTGGACCTGCGTGAGCACATAGGCCTGGTTCATGTCTTTGCGGAAGTATTCCTTGAAATCGAACGCATAGCCGGCTGCAAAGGTCCGGCAGGCGCCGGTGCCCCGTAAAGTGAGAGACTGCGCTTCTTCCTCCTCAATCCTGGTCTTGGCGAGTCTATCTCCTTGCACCTTCTTTTCGTATTCGCCAGGGTAATCGTACATCTCGTATGCGTCGTCGCCGCCGACCGTCGCCATCAGGCTGGTGCTCGGCATTTCAAAATTGTAGTCCGTCAGCGTGTATTTGCCCGCACGAAACTCTCGTGCGATTTGGAGGCGGTGAATTACATCTGCTTCGTTCGGTGCGCTGCCTTCCGGCTTCCATCGCGCCGACGCCGTTTCGGGGCAAGGTTTGTGCGAGGAAGACTGGTCGGCAAGCACCAGCGTGTGCTTCCTTTCTTCGTGTTCGAAGAAGTAAAACATTCCATGTTGTTCCATGAGACGCGAAACGAAACTGAAGTCGGTCTCTCGATACTGCACGCAATAGTCGACAGGCTCCCAAATACCCTGTAACTCGCTCCTGACATCCTTGAAGCCGGCATTGTCGAAGATCTTCAAGAGGATGTCGGGAATGGTCATATTCTGAAAGGTGCGGCAATCGGCCGTTCGCGTGAGAAACCAGAACCACGGCACCATGGTCGCTCGATAGGTGGCTAACTCGCGCTCCTCGCCGGTCTGCATAAACCGACTCATGAAGCCGTTGAAGTATCGTTTCTTGTCCATCCCCAGGCTGAGCCGGACCGAGATCCGTTTTCCGACGATGTCTTCGAACTTGATGTCGCGATTCGTTGAGAGCAGATCGAGCTCAAAGGCAAAGAGCCGTGAGATCGACTCCTGCCCGGTGAATCCTCTGAGGAAGAGGATATCCTTCCCCAGCGGCGTGTCGATGGCGATAGGGCTATTTTCCTGCGTGTTAGGCACTGTCAGTCGTCCCTTTTGCGCTTCTGCCGTTCATCCAACCAGGGTCTTGTTGGTCTCGGCAAGAGGCGGCACACGCCCATGGGGCGCACATTCTCGGCCGGTTTACAGCAGCCGTCAAGCGCCGCTGAGGTGATCGCCCGTCCACATTGCTCTCATTTGGCCGGCCTTGATTTCTGCTTCGTCATTTTCCCTGTCCTGCCCGGGCGATCAACTCCTTCAATCCGTTCAAATCCAGTGCTCCAGGCACCAGTTCAGTCCCCACGATGAACCCCGGAGTGCCCGAGATGCCGAGATCGTTAGCGAGCGCCCGGTTCTTCTCGATGACAGCCTGCCACTTCGGATCGGCCATGTCCGTCTCCAGACGTTTGGCGTCGAGGCCAACGCGAACGGCAATCTTCAAGATCGCTTCCCTGGTCATATCGGCATGAGACGCCAGCAACGCTTCATGGAATGCCTGGTGCTTGCCCTGCGCCTGAGACGCGAGCGCGGCCTTGGCCGCAAGCTCCGACGGCTCGCCCAAAATAGGGAAGTCCTTATAGACCACCCGCACACGGCGATCTTCCTTCTGAAGTTCCGTAACAGCCGAAGCCGCCTTCTTACAGTAGCCGCAGCGGTAGTCGTAAAACTCCACCACGGTGATCTCGCCCTTCGGATTGCCGCTGACCGGTGAGGTCGGATCGTGGAGCAGCTCTTTTTGTTTCGCGGCGACAGCCGTTTTTTGACGCTCTTGCAGTTCAGCCTGTCGTTTGGCTTCCATGGCCTGCAGCGATTGGACGATCACTTCCGGGTGGGTGCGAATGTAGCGTTCAATCGCCGCATCGGTGAGGTCTTGAGAGGGAGTTGAAGCAGTCTTACTGTCATGGGCCGTGGTTGCACAGCCGGAAAAGAATAGAGATAGGATTGCAAAGGCGCTCAGCGTCGACTGGAACCGCCTCCAGATACAGGTACTGTTCATTGCTGAATCTCCACTATGGTTAGAAAACTGAGAACCGGCAGTATGGATACTGCATAGATGAGTCGCACCAAATCCGTGGGTCAGTTTCGCCTCTCCGCTATCTCCACCCCTCCCCGCTCGTGCCGCCGCCAAAGCCGCCCCAATTCCCACCGAATCCACCTTGACCCGTTCCCCAATATTCACCATTTTGAATGCGCCTGTAGGGGTGCCGCAGATCCGGCCGGCTGATCCACCAGAAAAATGAAATGATCGCAACGGTGGTGCCGAGCGTAATCCAAACCCCAAGTCCCCGAAACCGGGTCCGTGTCGGGGCATCGAACCTCACCTCTTGTGCAGGTGTGGCCAGTGCAACGGCTGATCGGTACAGACCCTCACCGAAATGCCCGCGCTCGATCGCAGGTTGAAGATAGATTCGACTGACTTCACTTCTGACGGCGGGTGTAATAACCGGAAACATTTTTCGCCCTAAGGCCATCGCCGCTTGCCGTTCCTGTACGGCGACCAGCACCATTACCCCATGTTCCTGCTGCGTGGAGCCGATTTGCCATTTTTCATACAGCGCGTCCGCGTATTCCTTGGCCGATGGATACGGTTTAATCGTGGGCACCGTCACGATGACCATTTCGACGCCGCTTTTCTTTTCAAGATCTATGCAGACGGACCTGATGCGTTCCTTCCACTCTGCCTCCACCACCTGCGCATGATCGCTGACATATCCGATGGGACTGGGAAGAGGCACACGCTCTTTGGGCCGATCGTACAATGACGCGTGAGCGGCAGCGACCCACAGCACGACGATAAAACTCATCACCGTCACTCTGGTAAGTCGCCGGCCGGATCGAAGCATCATCGCTTGATGCGCTCTTCTGCGGAGTGTACGAGTCGAGTCAGAGTTTCAAGGTATCGGTCCATGAGTCTTGGGATCTCCTTCTGGCCTGGGGAAATGTGCCCACGCTTGAGCGATAGCGCGTCATGAAGCCCAGCAAGATCAATCTCCAGATAGGACTCGACGTCCTTCAGGAGGGGCTCTCCGTGGGCGATAACCGGACGCCCCAGCAATCGTTGTAGACCCCGCAGTGCGGGGAGGAGCGCCGTAACGGACAGCGGCAAGAGAATGATAATGGCTTCTTCTGAACTTTGCCCTTCGACGAGGCGCTGGCGGAGACGGAGGAGATTTCCCCGTAACGCCTGGATGACTTCGGCAGCCAAATACCGAGGGTCGATCTTGAGGCCGACGAAGGGATCTTGCCCCCAGAGCAGCCGATGGCATTCGAGAATGTCTTGATATTCGAGGGGGAAGGCAGATGAGCCGGATTGGAGGTCGTCTGCCGTCAGAAACAACGGAACAACCACTTGCTCTTTGCTCCAGCGTTTGTGAATGGCGCTATATTTTTTTAAGACAGCAAGATCGTCAGACGACATCACCAACAGTACATTGAGGTTGGAACGCCCCGGCAGGAATTCTCCTCGTACCGCGCTACCATATAAGATGATCCCTTCTACTTCATTTCCATACGTTTTCGTGACATCCTTTATGTATGACTTTAATAGTTTATGAGTCTCATCAGGCAAGCCGTCTATCGTCCAGTCTATCGGGGACATGATCCTACTGCATGCCTCCCGCCGCCGTGTGACGAGCTGATGGATCCGGCAGGAATCCAGCCGCCATGATCCGATCGAGCGGACTAAATGGAGGGGTCTTGCGAAGTCCCGCCGTGGTGGACAAGACACGATAGCGCAGGCGCGCGTTGCGATCGAGCGTGCGAAAGACCCGATCGCGGAGAAATGCGATGGCCGGATTCGCCGTGTTCCAAAATAACACTTGTTCGTCGGCCAACTTCTGCAGCATCGTGACGTGAGGCCGACGTGCCTGTTCGTAGGCCTTCAACGTCCCGGCGGAATACTCGTTCTTCGCCAGACACGCAGGCAAGAGGTCTGCCAGTGTCATCGCATCCACCATCGCCTGCATGCGCCCTTGCGAGGCATGCGGATTCATGGCATGCGCTGCATCCCCGATCAGCACCGCCCCGTCGGCCACCCATGTCGGAGTGCGGACGCGCCCGGTCGGCATGAAGGCGGTTTGCTTCCAGTCGGCTAATGTCCGAAATATTGCCTCGCTGGACGGATCGATCGCGATCCAGGCCTCTTGGAGGGCTGGAATGCCTGCCTCTTTCACACGGTCGTATGACCCTGCTTTGATCATATAGAACGCATAGACTTTGTTCCCCGCAGCGGGAAACATGCCGAGGATCGTCCGCTTGCCGACGAAATACTTGGCTTCATTCAGAGGAACCGCGGCTTCCAACATGGCAATCAGGTACCCTTGCGGGTAGAGATGGAGATCGGCTGGAATCTGCAAGGCTTCGCGAACTTTTGAGAACGCCCCATCGGCGCCGACGACCACCTTCGCTTTCACGGTCACGTGGTCGTCCCCCTGCTTGGCCGTCAGCCCGACCACCCGGCCATTCTCACGAAGCAACCCCATGAAGGTCGTGCGGTACCGTAGCGAGACGGAGGATTCGCTCTCGATCGCGTTCAGAATGGCATGATGCGCCACGTTAGGCAAGGTCACTACGGCCCGATTATAGGGTGGAGGAAGATCCCCATAGTCCACGGTGCACAGCCGCTCGCCGCCGACACGGCAGAAATGAAACTTGTGCACGATACGCGTGGACTCCACCGGCAAGCGGCCCAGCAACCCCAAGCGATCGAGAACTTGCTGGCCGTTCGGTTGCAGGATTTCCCCTCGCAAGCCCTGTGGAGGTCCAGGTGCTTGCTCGAAAACAATCGTTTTGATTCCCTTCTGGGCTAGTGCGAGCGCAAGCACTGCCCCACCCCCGCCTGCTCCAACTACCGCAATGTCCGTTTCCTCAACCATTGTTCCTCATATCTATACCCACTCGACGATGCATCCGAACGGCGATCAAGGTTGCGCCTTCTTTCCAAAGTCTCAGGACTGTGACTCTCTCGCTATTTCCACTCGGTAAATCGCTCCTGGTCCTTCCAGAGCGAGAGAAACTTTTCACGGGCCTTGACGGTAATCGCATGGTCTCGAATAATATCCACCCGCTCATCATTGTAACGGTTGCCACTGGTGGTCTGATTCATGGATCCGTTGGTATTGACCTCGTCATCGACGACGACCTGTTTCAAATGCATAAGACCGTCATGCCGATTGATCTTGATCGGAATGCCGGCTTCCCGCAACGTTGAAAGAGCCGTCTGCTGCTTCGTATCCTGAAGCCGATCGCGATCCGAGAGGATACGCACATCAATACCGCGTTTTTTGGCTTCGACCAGCGCCTTCACCGAGAGAGGCGATGTCAAACCGTACGCGGCAACGAAGATGTACCGCTTGGCATGATCATAAATCCTCACGACACGTTCGAGCGGTTTATCCTCGGGGGAATACCAGACGTCCACCGACGCAGCTGAGACGTCGCAACGCGACCCCGTCAGGACCATTGCTGCGCACGAAAGCACGAGACCGACACAGAACCGATTGCCGAACCGGGACTGCGCGGGCCGGGTCATTCCAGCTCGAAGAGATCGCGGAAGTGGTCTTCCGAGGATTCCCAGGCCTGTGGCGCTTGAACCTGGAGCCATTGTCGGAGAAATTGTTTTTGCTCCTGCGTGAGCAGCTGCTTGATCTGATGAGACCGTCCTTGAAGAGGCTGAAGGAGACTCACCTGCTTCCCGACATCCAGCATCGCTGTCCGGACATACAGATTCGTGAAAGCAGCCGGCTTATCCTCAGTCCCCTCGCCTTGAACCCAGACGGAAAGAAACTTATCCAGGACGAGGCCGGCGCTATCCAGAGCCGGTTCTGTGTCATGGAACAGTTCATTCTCGGACTCAGGTAAAGGAGTAGATTCTGCAGCGCGAAAGAGGAAGTTCTTTTTCCACATTGCCAGCGGCATAGTGGCGACGAGGCGGATCAAAGTCAAGTCACTCCCGCTCGCGCCACAATCGGATCTGGTTTTAATGAATCCAATCGAACGCTCTTGTCTCTCATGAACAAAGGGGGCAGCCTTGACAAGCGGATCACGCCTTTGTTACTTTGAAAATTCTTCAATCTATAAGCCAACTTGGGAGAATTTGTGCAGGTCAAGATCAATGGGAAGCCGGAA
The DNA here is from genome assembly GCA_024760525.1 of Nitrospira sp. Lineage (NCBI taxonomy): Bacteria > Pseudomonadati > Nitrospirota > Nitrospiria > Nitrospirales > Nitrospiraceae > Nitrospira > Nitrospira sp. The sequence continues at coordinate 1,450,739 of CP060499.1, read as the reverse complement.
GAGATCCAGAGCGGAACCGTTCTCGATCTGTTGCAAACCAAGAACATCGAACCGCATATGGTCGCCGTAGAAGTCAACGACAAGGTTCTGGAACGTGACCATTTTGCCACGACCCACCTCAATGAAGGAGATCAGGTAGAGTTCCTCTTCTATATGGGAGGGGGTCGGTGAGTACGACCTTGCATAAAGACATTACTGAACTGATCGGCAAGACCCCGCTGGTCCGGCTCAACCGCCTGACAAACACGGGCTCGGCCACGATCTATGGGAAAGTGGAGTTTTTCAATCCCGCCGGCAGCGTCAAGGATCGGATCTGCCTCAACATGATCGACGAGGCGGAACGCCAAGGGAAGCTCAAGCCGGGCGGAACCATTGTCGAACCAACCAGCGGAAACACGGGTATCGGCCTGGCCTTGGTCGCTGCCGTGCGCGGGTACAAGTTGATCCTCGTCATGCCGGAAAGCATGAGCATGGAACGGGCCAGCTTGCTGTCGTCGTATGGGGCCCAGTTGGTCTTGACCCCGGCCTGGGAAGGCATGAAAGGATCGATCAAGGAAGCGGAAAGCATCCTGGCCCAGAATCCGTCGTATTTCATGCCTGACCAATTCTCGAACCCGGCCAACCCCGCAATTCATAGGATGACGACGGCGTTGGAAATTTGGGATGCGCTCGAAGGAAAGATCGATGCTTTTGTGGCCGCCGTGGGAACCGGCGGAACCATCACGGGATGCGGTGAAGTGTTCAAGGAAAGAAACCCGCACGTAAAAATTATCGCCGTTGAACCGGCTGGCTCACCCGTGTTGTCAGGAGGTGATCCCGGCCCGCACAAGATTCAAGGGATCGGCGCGGGCTTTATTCCCAAGGTGCTCAATCGAAAAATACTCGATCGCGTGATCACGGTCACCGATGATGAGGCCTATCAAACCGCAAAGCAGCTGTCGAGGAAAGAAGGCCTGTTGGTCGGCATCTCAGCCGGCGCGAATGTCTTTGCCGCCCAAAAGGTTGCCGATGAACTGGGCCCCGGTAAGAATGTCGTCACCGTGCTCTGCGATACCGGCGAACGGTATATCAGCATCGAAAAGTATTTCAACATATAAGAACGCTGAAAATGGCTTCCAACTTTGTTCTCGGCTCAAGAAAATCCTCAACGTACCCCAGAGGGTACGCCTCCGGTTTTCTTTGGCCTGCGGCCTCGTTGGAAACCCATTTTGAGCGTTCTTGGCACCACTGACTAAGATGGATTTTACTGAAGAACAGATCAACCGTTACAGCCGGCATATTCTGTTGCCCGAAGTCGGTGGCAAGGGGCAGAAGAAGATCGCTAAATCCAGGATTCTTCTGGTCGGCGCCGGTGGTCTTGGCTCCCCGGCAGCCTTGTACTTGGCCGCAGCAGGAGTCGGCACGATCGGGTTGATCGACAGCGATGTCGTGGACCTGACAAACCTCCAACGTCAGATTCTTCACCATACGCCCGATGTCGGCCGCCCCAAGGTCGTGTCCGGCAAAGAAAAGATCCAAGCGCTGAACCCCGACGTGTCGGTGTCGATGTATGAAGAACGTCTCACGGCCGGCAACGCGCTCAAGATCTTCGCCGATTACGATGTCGTGATCGATGGTGTCGATAACTTTACGGCGAAGTTCCTGATCAACGACGCCTGTTTCTTCGCGGGGAAACCGCTGGTTCATGGAGGCATTCTTCGATTCGATGGGCGTATCACGACCATCATCCCAAAGAAATCGGCCTGCTATCGTTGCGTGTTCAAAGCGCCTCCCCCGCCGGGGTTGGTCGCTTCCTGCCAGGAAGCCGGAGTCATCGGCGTGCTGGCAGGGATCGTCGGAACGATTCAGGCAACCGAGGCGCTGAAGCTCGTGCTGGGCATCGGACGACCGCTGACGGATCGTTTGCTCGACTTCGACGCCCGTAAGACACTGTTTCGAGAGATCAAAGTCCGCCGGAACCCGAGCTGTGCGCTCTGCGGGGCGCATCCGACGATCACTGAGCTGTTCGATGACGGAGACCCCTATGCCGGATGTGCCGAACGTTCATCCGCATAGCGTTGAAAAGGTGGTGCGCCGATGAGCAAAATGAAAGCGCTGGTCTGCCGCGAGTGCGGCAAGGAATACCCGACAAAAGCCATCCATGTCTGCGAGATGTGCTTCGGCCCCCTCGAAGTGAAGTACAACTACGACGAAATCAAGAAAACCATCTCCCGCAAAAAGATCGAGGACGGTCCGCGCAGCATGTGGCGTTACATCGATCTGCTGCCGGTCGAGGGAACGAATTTTGTCGGCCCGCACGCCGGATTCACTCCGCTCGTGCGCGCCAAAAATCTCGGCGCCTATCTCGGACTCGACGAGCTGTACATCAAGAACGACACCGTAAATCATCCGACCCTGTCGTTTAAGGATCGCGTCGTCGCCGTGGCCCTCACGCGCGCGCGCGAGCTGGGCTTCGAAACCGTGGCTTGCGCATCGACCGGCAACTTGGCGAACTCGGTGGCCGCCCACGCCGCCTCCGCCAATCTTCACTGCTACGTGTTCATCCCCGGCGACCTCGAAGCCGCAAAGGTGCTCGGCAATCTGATCTATAAGCCGCACGTCGTCGAGATCGAAGGCAACTATGACGATGTCAACCGCCTCTGCAGCGAGATCGCCGCTGAACATGGCTGGGCCTTCGTGAATATCAACATTCGCCCCTATTATGCGGAAGGCTCGAAGACGCTCGCCTTTGAGACGGTGGAGCAACTTGGATGGAGAACGCCCGATCAAGTCGTCATTCCCATGGCATCAGGCTCTCTGTTGACCAAGATTTGGAAGGGGTTGCACGAAATGAAAGCCTTAGGCCTGATCGACGCCGTTCACACTAAGATCAACGGCGCCCAAGCGGAAGGCTGCTCGCCGATTTCCACTGCATTCAAGGCGGGGCGCGACTTCTTCAAGCCGGTGAAACCGCAGACGATCGCCAAGTCCCTTGCCATCGGCAACCCCGCCGATGGGTACTATGCGCTCAAGGCGACCGCCGAGAGTCATGGATCCATGGACATGGTGACGGATGCAGAAGTGGTAGAAGGGATCCAGCTGCTGGCCCAAACCGAAGGCATCTTCGCGGAGACAGCCGGAGGCGTGACAATCGGCGTGCTCAAGAAGCTCGTCAAGCAAGGAGTGATCAAGAAAGATGAGGTGACGGTGGCGTACGTCACCGGCAACGGCCTGAAGACCCAGGAGGCGGTGATCGATTCCGTCGGTCGCCCGGTACGCATCCAACCCAGCCTGGTCGCCTTCGAAAAGACGTTTAAAATGGGAAAGAACGGTGGTGGTGACGCATGATCAAAGTTCGTATTCCGACTCCCCTTCGTCCCCTGACCAAAGGCCAGGGTGAGGTCGAGACCAAAGCCGGCAGTGTGGTGGAGATGATCGAGATGTTGAACAGCGCGCATCCCGGCATCAAAGATCGCCTGTGCGATGAAACGGGAGAGCTCCGTCGCTTCGTGAACATTTACGTCAACGAAGAAGACATTCGTTTCCTCAAGGGGAAAGACACCTCCCTCAAGGATGGCGACGAGGTTTCCATCGTCCCGGCGATCGCGGGAGGATAACCATGGCTCATTTGCGCTTTCATATTCGTTTTCCTGAGGACAAGATCAGAGAACCGATCATTTATCAGATCGGGCGCGAGTATAACGTCGTCACCGATGTCCGACGCGCCGATGTTCGCGACACGACAGGTTGGGCGGATGTGGAACTTTCAGGTGATACGGCCGAGATCGAACGGGCCGTGGCCGGGCTACGCGCCAAAGGCTGCGTCGTCGATCCGATTGAATTGAACGTGGTGGAATGACAGAACATGAAGCGCATTTCGCGCTAAGATCGCGCTTCACGATTCACGAACGACGAGAGACGAATTTGATGGAACTCACTGAGAAACAAATCCAACGGTACAGCCGGCACATCCTCCTTCAAGACGTCGGAGGAAAAGGCCAGCTGAAACTCAACCAGGCTAAGGTCCTTCTGATCGGCGCAGGTGGTCTCGGCTCTCCGGCCGGTCTGTATCTCGCCGCAGCCGGCATTGGAACTATTGGATTGGTCGACGGGGACGTGGTCGACCTCTCGAATCTCCAGCGGCAAATCATGCACTCGACTGCGACGCTTGGGCAACCCAAGGTTGAATCCGGCCGAAAGACTCTCTCGGCGATCAACCCTGACATTGCCATTAGGACCTATCATCAGCTGGTCGATGCGGAGAACATCTTACCGCTCGTCTCGCAGTACGATATCGTGCTCGACGGTTCCGATAACTTCACGACGCGATTCTTGGTCAACGACGCCTGTTTTTTTGCCAAGAAAACACTGATCTCAGCCAGCATGTTTCGGTTTGAAGGCCAACTGACGACCATCAAGCCGCACCAGGGCTATCCCTGCTATCGTTGTCTCTATCCCGAGCCCCCTCCGGCCGGCTTAGTGCCCAATTGCCAGGAGGCCGGTGTGCTTGGCGTCTTGGCAGGCACGATGGGAATCCTGCAGGCGTCGGAAGCCATCAAGGAGATCCTCGGTATCGGAGAAACAGTGGCCGACAAACTGGTGATCTACGATGCCCTCGACATGAAATTCAGAAAGGTCAATCGCCCGAAGGATCCGGCCTGTCCGCTCTGTGGGCCAAATCCTAAAATCAAGGATTTGAGTCTGGATTACGCAGTCAGCTGCACCATCTAGTGAATGATCGTGGCGGACTTGGTTATTCCACAGCATATCCTCGACGACATCATCGCGCACGCAAAAGAACTCACTCCCTACGAATGCTGCGGGCTTCTGGCCGGAACCGATGGCCTCGTCAGCCATCTGTATCGCATCAAGAACATCGTCGCGATGGAGGGCGCCCAACATCTGTCCTCATTCGATTCGGCAAAAGCCGCCCACCTCGAACGGCTATCCCCCGCTGAGCGCGCGGAAATCGCGTTCGTCATGGACATGCAGGACTTTTCGGCCGCGAAGAAGGATATGCGCAACCAAGGTCTAGACCTTCAAATCGTGTATCACTCCCATCCCCACGATCCGGCCCGGCCCTCGGTGACCGACATCAAGATCGCCACCGACTATGAAGAGATTTGGCCGAAGATCAATCTGCCGCTTCCCGCGTATCTCCTTGTCTCACTCATGAATTCCGAACCGGACATCAAGACCTATTGGATCAAATCCGGCCGAGTCATCCTCGCCGATGTCCTCATCCGCTGAACCTCATTTTTACGGTTCACATCTTCGCGGGAATGTAATAATGTTTCCTTGAAGCCGGTTGTGAGGTGTTGCGCGTGCGAGTGCGGCGACGAAAGCTAAGCCTTGGCCTTTCTCTTATAGCGTACCTATTCGCTTCGATGCTGACGACGGTCTACGCCGAAGACCGGAGTTTTTACAGTCCGGTGATTTACATCGACAAGGAGCAGAATCAGATCCTCATCTCCACGAGCGGAAAAGTGTTCTACGTCGAGGTGCCGGACCCGGCGAAGGCGCACATCGAAAAGCTGCCTATTTCCGGCCTCGTGGATTTTGTAGTCGAAATGCGCGGTGAGGATCAGCTCCCTCTGATCAAGAGCTGGAAAGTGAAATCCGGCGAATCAACCTGCGTGTATTTCAACGGGAAAGAATGCAAATAGCGGTGGCTGACAGCACCGGAAGCCCGTCATACCTTATAGACGTCACTTCGGTGCCCGACGGTCAGGACGAGTATCAGCAGCTCACTTTTTCTCACCTTGTATAGAATCCGCCAATCACCGACGCGGTATGACCATCGGTCGCTCAGAAGTCCGGTCAGACGCTTCCCCAATTCTGGATGCTCCGAGAGCCGGATGATCGCCCGGCCGATTCGCTCTTTGACTGTTTTATCCAGCCTGGCAAGACGGCGCGCCGCTTCCTCCGTGTAAAGGATGCGGTACGTCATTTGAAGATGTCTTCGTGCTCGACCAGCCGCCGGGCACGTTCATCCTCTTCCGCTTTCAGCAGAGAGAGCATGAGCTTCTTGTCCGCAAGAATCTCCAATGTCTCGAGCTCTTCTGGAGACAAGAGAACAGCCGACGCGGCACCATTTCGAGTGATAATGACACGCCCGCGCTTTTTCTTTCGGAGCGACGCGACCATCTCCGGTAAGTGCGCCCGCACATACGATACCGATGCAATTTTGGTCATAGCTAAACCTCCACCCATACTGTACATGATCTTGTACATACGTACCAGTCGATTTCATGGAGGAGATGAAGAGGTGAAGACTAACTCTCGCTGATCAAGCCCTGGAAAGTGAAATCCGGCGAATCGACCTGCATGTACTTCAATGGGAGGGGTGAAGGTAAGCACGCGCCTACTTTTAGTATCTCCATTGTAATGCAGGGAATGACACCTGCCCCTTCCGGGTTCAGATGTCAACAGAACCAATCCATACGAACAATCGGTCAGACGCTAATGAACTCGCTTTCCTTGTTGTAGACACCAATGTCCCCATCGGTGATGTCCCTACGGCCTCAGCAAATTCCTGCATCTACTCTTAAGCTGCAATGCCTTCAACCGTCAGCTGACCGACATCCGTTCGCTTGCATGCTCAAAGGTAATTGCGCAGACGTTTCTTTTGGCATCGACATCCAAGATTGTGTTTTCATCAAGGTCTTTTGATTCGGTGATGTCACCGGCTCGAAACTCGATGTACAATGTGTCCGTCTCTCGGAAATAACTCACCTTCATGGCTCATACCCTCTGTCAAAAAATGCGTTACGAACGGTCGATCCATCATTCAGTAAAATAACACGTAGATATCGGTTGTCCGTTTCTTCGATTCTTGCCCACCGCCTGATTCGACCATCCGCCTGCACATATTCCTTTTCAGGATATTTGATAACGTGCTCAATCCATTCGTCCTTGATTCCTTCTCTGTCCGGCCTCGTTCTCGTCGTCTGAAAGTAACGCGTTGTTTTCAATGAAGTCGACCCGCCGGCACCTATTCTCCGCTGCCGGCCATGTCGTCGATGAGAGGTCGATTGATATCGGTGCAGCCAAGACACATCGTATCGAACAGGGCTTCAAAATCAGCAACGAAATTCTTGGCATCCGGCAGTTTCTCGGCCACCACCTGATCATGGCAGGTATCACACAGCATGATGAGGCCGCGCGAGACCGCCACCGTTTTCCTTCCACCGCTTCCCATGTGCTACACCGATCCTTTTTGAAGGGCCACGAAAAAATCTTCGGCTTCGAGGTCAATCCCGCACTGTGGGCATTCGTACGGTCGATCCGGTTCCGGAACGTTTAACGGGATACGATCGATTCTCCCCTGGCAGACGTGATAGAAACGCCCTCGCGCGTGTTCGTCATCCAACGGATCACTCTCGTACAACAGCACCATCGATTGACTGCCTCACGTTCTTCTTATGGTAGGGAATATACCGGCCGCTCACTGTCATCCGCAACTTCACGGACCCGCCAATCTATTGCCGCACTATTACCTGGTGCCGGCACGCGCTTCGCATGCCCGAAAGCGATTGCTCTGAATGGTATCAAAATTTTTCATCGAGGGACAAGGAGCTTGTGCGCATGGAGGAAGAGATAGGAGCGCTGAAAAAGACAGGATCTATCGATCCGATTCCACAGGTACTCGAACCCACAACTTTTTAGCAAAGCAGGAGCGGAACTCCTCGTCGGACCTCCGCTCCTGCTTCCGAGACCATGGGTGGGTGTGCCACGGTCTGGGGCTGCCGCGCGGCAGGTCTAGAGCCAGGTGACGCGTTCGGCGGGGCGAATATAGATGGGCTCCTCGACCTGAATGCGGGCGACTTCCTTGCCCGACTTGTTGAAGCCCAACACCGTATCGTTGTACATCTCGAACCGCTTGCCGTGGATCTGCGTCTCGAAGACTTTCGGCCCGGGAATCACGTCATAGCGGAAGACGATCTGCTGACTCGCCCGCCACAACTGCAGCACGGCCAACAGTTCCCGGCTCGGCACCAGATACTTCTCGATGGCATTGTCCACCCCGGGGCCGAACATCTGCCGGGCATACCCGCGCGGGCTGTGCCGCGGCGGGATGTAGAAGCCATTGGGCTCGGTGCCCCATTGCGGATAGAGCGGGAGCGCCACTTGCTCGACCCGGATGGCGTAGTACAGGGGGTGCCACCGATCCTCCGCCCACAGGCCGTCCTCCCCGATCCGCACCAGGCTCTGCATGCGAATCTTGCCCACGCAGGCCGCCATGCAGCGTGTTTCCATCGGCTCGCCGCCCGTCAGCGGATCCTTGCCTTCGATCCGCGGATAGCAGGCAATGCACTTTTCACTGACCCGGGTCGTCCCCCGGTACATCGGCTTCTTGTACGGACACTGCTCGACACATTTCTTGTACCCCCGGCAGCGGTTCTGGTCGATCAACACGATGCCGTCCTCCGGCCGCTTGTAGATCGCTTTGCGCGGGCAGGCCGCCAGGCACCCCGGGTAGGTACAGTGGTTACAGATCCGCTGCAGGTAGAAGAAGAAGGTTTCGTGCTCCGGCAGGCTGCTCCCCGTCATTTTCCACGGTTCGTCCCGGGAGAAGCCGGTCTTGTCGATCCCTTCGACCAAGGCCCGCATGGAGGTGGCGGTGTCTTCGTAGATGTTCACGAACCGCCATTCCTGGTCGGTCGGTATGTACCCGATCGCGGCCTGGCCCACTTTGGCCCCCGCATCGAAGATGGTCATCCCTTCGAACACGCCATAGGGCGCATGGTGTTTGCGGCCCACCCGCACGTTCCACACCTGGCCCCCCGGATTGACCTGTTCGATCAACTGCGTGATTTTCACGTCGTAGAACTGCGGGTACCCGCCGTAGGGCTTGGTCTCCACGTTGTTCCACCACATGTATTCCTGCCCCTTGGAGAACAGCCACGTCGACTTGTCCGCCATGCTGCAGGTCTGGCACGCGAGACACCGGTTGATGTTGAACACAAAGGCAAACTGCCACTTCGGATGTCGTTCCTCGTACGGGTACAACATCTTCCGCCCCAGTTGCCAGTTATAGACTTCAGGCATTGCGTCTCTCCTTTTCGTTCGGTCCGAGGGACGGGGCCGCGTGGACGCGGCCCCTCGCCCCTCTCTGCCGGACGGTTAGACCTTGATTTTGATGTGTTCGCCTTTGAGCCACTTGATCATGAACTCGTTCTCTTGCCCCGGCGTAAAGCCGGTGCGCACCGGCTCCCACGGCCCTCGGGCCCCGATCCCGCCGTCTTCCGCTTTGGTGATGCGGATCAGGCACTCCTTCGGAACCGTATTAATAGCATGGTGGTCGACCTGATATCCCCATTTGAACTTCCAGGCAATGGCATGTTTGCCCGGGAGCGAGTCGGTTTGGTGTATCGGCATCAGCCAGTTGCGTGTAAAGGACTGTTGTGCACCGTACCGGAAATTCGACTGATACCCCGTATCGATCGCGATGGCCCGGCCGTCCGGGCGGGTTTCATGGCCCTTCACCGATTTCGGAGTCGACACATAGGGCGCATGCTTCGCCATCGTGACATGGTACGGATAAGCCGGGTTGTATTTTGCGCGAATCATCAACCGGGCGACTTTGTAGTAGGGGTCGCTCGGTTTCCAGCCACGGTACGGGCGATCGACGGGGTTCCCGTCGACATACACATAGTCGCCGTCGTTGATCCCGCGATCTTTCGCCGCTTGCGGGTTGATGTGGATCTGGTGCTCGCCCACCCCCGGCGTCCGTTTATCCATGCGGTACGGATCCCCGAAGTTGGATTCGTAAATCTGCACCCAGTCGTTCACCGACCACTGACTGTGCACCCGATGGCGCGTTTTGGGCGTCACGCAATAGAACTGGTAGCCTTTCTCCCACAAGGGATTGCTATGGCGCTTGATTTCCGCCCATGACAGTTTGATGTTCCGAATCATCTTGTCGTCATGGTGTTGCGCCGTGATCGGAATACCGTAGTCGTCGGGCCGAACGTAGGGATTCGTCGTGAAGATGGCGTTCGGCAAATACGGCGTCGCCTCCGGCCCTTCACGGTGCACGATGAAGTTTTCTCCGTACTCAATGGCCTCCGGCTCAATGCGATAGGTCTCGATTCTTCCTGATCTGGTCCACATGGGCTTCGACTCGTTGGTCTCTTCCCAGAGTGGATGCCGCGGATAGGTGCGCACCATGACCATCCAGCCCTTTTCTGACTTCAGCAGCACATCAGCGCTGTAGCCATAGAAGGTGCTGGAGGCGTCGAGTATCCGCTGTGCATACACGTCGACCCGATTCTGAAAGACGAACTGAAAGATGTCCCGCATGCGCTGGTCGCCCGTCATGTCGGCCAGTTTGGCTGCCACCCCGGTGAAGGTGTCGATATCGTTGCGAGTATCGTACAAAGGACGAATGCCGCCTTTCCAAATCTGCACCCAGGGATTCGATACGGTGGCCGTCATTTCCGGATAGGTGAATTCCATCCAAGAGTTAACGGCAAAGGCGATGTCGTTGTGATTGACGTCGGAGGTCATCTCGATGTCCTGCGTGATGAGGCATTCGATGTTCGGATCGACGTTGCGCACCATGTCGTAATGGTGTTTTGAGTTATTCAAGATGTTGACGTTCACCACCCAACGCAGCTTGCTGGGACTCGGCATGTGGGTCTTGCCGGTGAACACCTTGCGGCCGTACTTCGGCGTATTGACGATCAAGGCCGTATCGCCATGGTTCCAGTAGCCGGGCTCTTCACCATAATAGTAGTTCCTGTATTTGATTTCCTTCCCATGGGCGTTGGGATCCAGATTGATATTCCAAGGATCTTCCGATAGGTGGACGCCGCAGCCGACGCCTGACCAGGGAGTGGCATTCCAAATCCCCACTTTGTAGTTACCGGACCAGGTATGGCACCCGGTGCCGAACTTGCCGATATTCCCGGTCAAGGTCATGACGAGCGCCGCAGCCCGCCCCATCTCCGTCATATGGAAATAGTGGCAGACCCCTTCGCCGTTGTGAATCGCAGCGGGTTTAATCGTGCCGTTGTCGCGAGCCCAACGCACGATCAAATCCTTAGGCGCCCGCGTGATCTGGTGCACAGTGTCCAAATCGTAATCTTGGAAGTGGACCAAGTACATCTGGTAAATCGACATCGCATCGATTTCACGACCGTTGAGGAGTTTGACCCGATAGGTGCCGGTCAAAGCCGGATCAATCCCGCTTTTGTCCAAATGCCAGCCGACCTGTTCGCGATGCAGCGGGACAGCCTGTTTTTTGTCCGAGTCCCAGACCATGAACCCGCCTAACCGTTCGATCTGATTTGGTTTCAACGATTGGACACGGCCCGAATAGCTGTGTGAAAAGTCGGGGAACTTGTAGTCTGCAATCACGTCCCGGGGGTCCAAATACTGCAAGGTGTCCGTCCGGACCAACAGAGGCAAATCCGTGAACTGCTTGATATAGTCGATGTCCTGCATATTCTCATCGAGAATGATCTTGCAGGCGCCGAGGAACAGCGCGGCATCCGCATTCGGCCGAACAGGAATCCAGTAGTCGGCTCGTTGGGCCGTCGGATTATATTCCGGAGTGATGACGCAGATACGAGCGCCGCGCTCGATCGATTCGAGCTTCCAGTGCGCTTCCGGCATTTTATTCTCGACGAAGTTCTTGCCCCAGCTCGTGTTCATTTTGGTGAACCGCATATCGCTCAAATCGACATCGCAGTTTTGCGTGCCGTTCCAAAACGGCTGGGATGGATCCTGATCGCCGTGCCAGGTGTAATTGTTCCAATATCGGCCTCCTTGGGCTTGGTCGGGTCCAACTTTGCGGATCCAACTGTCCAACAACGGCAGGACACTGTTGTTGAAACGGGTATTCCCGTGCTTGCCGATGAGTCCGAGAATGGGCATGCCGGCCCTGTGTTTGAAGCAGCGCACGCCGGCGCCCTTCATCATTTCAATCATCTCCGGCGCATACCCCTGCTCCCGCAGCCGCCGCGCCCCGGCTTCCCCACTGTAGCGGGTGGCGATCACAATCATGGCCTTGGCCGCATAGGTAAACGCGGTATCCCACGAGACCCGCAGCATGTCGTCCAAGAAGCGACTGTCAAACTTATACTTCCGCTTGGACTCCGGGGTCAGCTCCGGCGAGCCGTCATCCATCCACTGCTTCCAGCCCTTCCGCATCAAGGGGCCCTTCAGCCGATAGGGCCCGTAGACCCGCCGGTGGAAGGTAAACCCTTTCAGACACATGCGGGGATTCTGGGCGAACGTCCCCCGGTTGCCGTACAAGTCCTCATAGGTTTGGTGGTCGTAGTTCTGCTCCACGCGCATGACCACGCCGTTGCGCACAAAGGCCCGAATCCGACAGGCGTGCGTATCGTTGGGCGAGCAGACCCACGTGAAGGAGGAATCATACCGATACTGGTCATGATAGACGCGCTCCCAGGAGCGGTCCGGGTAGTCCCCCAGGGGATTGCCCACCTCGATCACCGGCTGGAGCGCGGTCAACGCCAGGACCTTGTCCGCCACGGCGGCAGCGGCGACCGTGCCGACGGAGACCTTCAGAAATTGGCGACGTGACAAAAACATTGTAGCTACCTCCTCAAGTTGGGAACTGCAATTTTCTCGTACTTTTGGATCGTCATCCGAGCTCTTTTCGTTCCAAGTAGAATCGTAGGCGTATGAAGGCTACAAATACCGTCAGGGCTTGAGAGCAAAAGCGTTGCCAACACGAAAGGAACTACGCCCAGAGAAAATCGATGGTGCTAACTACACGAAATTGAACGTGAAAAATTGAATCACTGGAAGCAGCTGTAGAGAAGAGGAAGGTCCGTCCGGCGCCGATCGAATATGATGATATGCGTGACGTGATAAATCTTATAGTTCATCCAATCTATCAATCTTTTATATCGGCATATTTATATATTCGCCGACCTGAATATTCCACAATGACTTGGGGAAATGGATTATCAGTTCGATCAGGCGATCATTTTGCTACGAAAACTAAACGTGACTGTAGCAGGGTAAAGGAGAGAATTCCTGAAGAAGGATCGGCTAGAGAAGGACTGTTACCTGCAAGCGACAACTCTTACTGACCTTCAAGACCTTCGTCGCTTCCTAAAAATCGTTTCATGAGCAGTGAGAAATGTTGACGAGGAATTCCGCTGTCTGCGGCAGCTTTCGTGATGACACCGCCGTGCTGCGCGAGTTTGACCCGCAGGTAGGACTTCGTAAACTCTTCGAGCGCTCGTTCCTTCGCCTCCATATACGGAAGAGCGGCCAACCCAGGGTCTGCTGGTACTAGACTGTCCGTATCATCTTGTTGAAGCACACGTTGGACATCTCGAGCTGAAATGGTATCGCTAGTCAAAAACATGACCAGCCGCTCCATGACATTGCGAAGCTCTCGTCCGTTCCCGGGCCAAGCATAGGACATCAGCACACGCACCGCCTCTTCATCAAGATGGCACGGGGGCTTGCCCATCGCTTGAACGAGGCGGCTGAGCATATGGCGCGCGATAAGGGGAACGTCTTCACGGCGCTCGCGAAGCGGGGGCACTCGAATCGAGACGACGGCGAGCCGATAATACAAATCCTTCCTGAAGGTCCCCGCCCGCACCCGTGCCTCGAGATCTCGGTTGGTCGCAGCAATCACGCGCATATCGACTCGGCGAACTCTGGTTCCGCCTACCGGACGCACTTCGTTTTCCTCCAAGACACGCAAGAGTTTTGCTTGAAGGAGAAGCGGCAGTTCCCCGATTTCGTCCAGAAATACGGTGCCGCCGTTCGCCAACTCAATGAGGCCGGGCTTGTCGGCGATAGCCCCCGTAAAGGCGCCCCGCACATGCCCGAACAGCTCGGACTCCATCATTCCATCGGGGACCGTCGTACAATCGATCACCTGAAACGGTTGATCGGCCTTTGCGCTCTGCTGGTGAATGGCTCGGGCGATCATCCCCTTTCCCGTTCCCGTTTCCCCGGTGATCAAGACCGTGGACTGGACTTGGGCCGCCTCACTGATACTTCGCCTGACTTGCTCGAAGGCGATGCTGCCCCCCACGAAGCCATTGACTTCGAATTGCCGGCGATCCTGCTGCTCGTAGATCGCATGCCGCCGCAGTATTTCGGAGATTCGGATCGCCCGATGGAGACGGATCCCTAAATCTTGCGCATTGACGGGTTTGAGCACATAGTCGAACGCGCCTCGCCGCATCGCATCCACGGCCATAGGGACCGCGTTCATCCGCGTGACCACCAACACCGGCAATTCCGGATCGATCGTCTGGAGGCGGCTGACCAGATCCAGCCCGTCCATCCCGGGCAACACGAGGTCGGTGAGCACCACATCGACGGCCCGTTCACTGATCAATTGCAAGGCCCCTTCGGCCGTGGGACGCACTTCCATGTCGAAGTCTCCCCCCAACGGCTTCAGATCCGCCGCTTCGAGGGCATGCAGCATCAACTCCACGTCCGTTGCGTTATCCTCGACGACCAAAATCGTGAACGGCGCCGTTGATCTGGCTCTGGTCGATCGCAAGGCCGATACTCCACCGTAGGTCATCATTTCATCCTTCCTCACGAGACCTCCCGTCGAATGACACCGGCCGCATCGAGTCGCGTGGACAACTGCACCCGCTCGTTGAACATCCCCACGCGCTCCTGCACACTCGGAACTGTGAACCGTACCGTACAGCCGGGTCCTTCGGTGTCTTCAATCCACACCTTGCCGCCGTATAGCTCCACGATGCGCTGGGTGATGGTCAACCCGATTCCGCTTCCGGTTGTATCGGACATCAACAAGCGGACAAACGGTTGAAATACTCGGGTGCGTTGATGCAGGGGAATTCCGATGCCGTTGTCTTTCACATCGAATGTGACCAAAGGACCGTGGACTCGAGCGCGGATCTCCACTGCAGGCGACCTCCCCTCCCGAGCGAACTTCAGCGCATTTGAGATCAGATTGTCAAAGACCTGTCGAAGATGCGCATCATGGCAGGCGACGAGCGGCAGTCCTGATTCGACAGACACGATCCCCTGGAGCCGTTCGATCTCTTCGGCATGGACCCTCACCACCTCACGGATGACCGCGGCCGGATCGACGGCCACGGCAATCCCCGGTTCCGCACCCACACGAGCCACCGTTAAGATACCTTCAACCCGCTGCACCAGGTCCTTTCCATTTTCTTCAATAAGCGATAACCAGCGCTTTGTCCTTGCATCGAGTTTCCCGACATCCTGCTGAATGAGTAGCCGGGCAAGTTCTTCCATGCGGGCTCCGGGTCCTTTGAGGTCATGAGCCAACGCTTCCGCCAAATGCTCGAGTTGCCGAAGGCGTATCATCAATCCGCGTTGTTTCTGTTGGGCCGCCCGCTGCAGCCGCGCGTTCAAAATGGCCAACGAGATTTCCTGCGCCAAGCCTTCCGCCAAACGCTGATTCCACTCATGTCCCGCCCGTGGTCGCTCGCTCATAAACGACAGAACACCGAACGGAATCCCGTCCGCCAGCAGCGGGACTGCCAGTACGCTGCCCTCTATTAGATTGCTCCTCTTCGTCCAGAGCCACTCGTCCGAACGAGACCGTTCCCCAGCGGCGGTCCCGCGCGTCTCAAACGCCTGGACACAAATCGGAAGCTCTTTCCAAGGCACAACCGATGTCTTCAGTCGGTCGTTCCAGTCGCCGGAAGCGGCTTCGACAATCCAAGAACTCTCCCGTTCATCGCACAGCAGCAGCAGACAGATATCTGCGCGCACCAATCCAACCGCTCGGTCTGTGATTCGATAGAGCGCCTGGTCAAGCTCGTCCGGACCGCTGGCATTGATCTCTTGCCCGATGGCATTGAGCGCCTCGATCTCCTTGAGATTCGTCTCGATGCGGCGAGCCATGGCGAGGTAGGCGTCTGCCAACTGACCGAGTTCGTCCTTTGTCTTTCCACCGTCGGCCAACAGTTGAGTAATTCCCGCCACATCGACTTGCGCTCCGATCCTTGCCGTGGCGGATTGAAGCCGCGTGATAGGCTCGGTGAGCGCTTGAGCCAACACTCGTGAGACAATCCATCCCAGCGCAACCACACCGGCCAAGGTCACCCACAGTCCGATAAATGTTCGCTGTGACAACCCATCGGCCTGTTTCTGAAGTGAGTTGCGTTCCCGTTCCAAGCGGTCTTCGAGGGTGCGGAGGTCCTGGAGTAGAACATCGGATAGTCGAAGTCCTTCACCAGACCGTACATAGGCCAGCGCTTTCTCCGCCAGTCCGTTTCGAATGTCCGCGATCAAATCGAGCTTCGATCGCAACAACACTTTGAGTTGTTGCTCGATCTTTCCGAGACCGTTCGAAGCACCGGGAAGCCTGGCGAGCGACGTGGTGGCATTGGACAACGCTTGATCGAGTCTCGCTTCCGCGTCGGCCAGGGGAGCAAGAAAAGCCGGGCTCTGCGTCAAGACATAGCCGCGAAATCCGTCTTCGATGTCGATGGCCAGTCTCCCCAGCAGATGTACTTCCTCTTCTGCCAGCATGACTTCCTGCCGCTGTTGTTGAAGCACGAGCAGCTGTTGGACGAAATAGAGATGAAGAGCAATGCCGACACTAAGCGGCACACAAAGCAAGAGAAGCGCCGCCCATACCTTGTGTTGAATGCGAAGCCGGTCCACCCACTGTGTGACCCATCGGTCCATCACGCAGTGCCCTCTCAATTCACGAATGTACGGCTAAATGTGAGCCTCGGAAGAAAGCAATGTCAAGACCGGCCACTCTTGTCGTCTTCCCGGTAGGCGCTCATACCTGGAACTGAGCCTCGTAGAGGCCCGCGTAGACCCCTCCACGACTGAGCAGAGCATCATGCCGGCCATCTTCCACCAGCCGACCTTTATCGAGCACCAAAATCCGATCCACATCATGGAGGGTAGACAAACGGTGGGCAATGATGAACGTGGTTCGACCAACAGTCAGGTCGGTCAAGGCTTCGCGGATTTTCACTTCGGTCTCCGTGTCGATATTGGACGTCGCTTCGTCAAAAATAACGATGGGTGGATCCTTCAACAACACCCGCGCGATCGAAACCCGCTGCTTTTGGCCGACCGACAACTTGACCCCTCGTTCACCGATCCAGGTATCATATCCTTCCGGCAATGCCGCAATGAACTCGTGCGCTCTCGCCACGCGCGCCGCCGCTTCCAGCCGATCCTGATCCGCGTTCAAATGGCCGTACAGGAGATTGTCTTTCACCGTCCCGTTGAATAAAAACGGTTCCTGTTGCACAAACCCGATCTGCTCTCGCAGATACGCAATCGGAAGGTCCCGAATATCTGTTCCATCAATGAGGATCGCCCCGTCCGTCACATCGTAAAACCGCATCAACAACTTGAGCAACGTGCTCTTCCCGGCGCCGCTCATCCCAACCAGTGCCACGCGTTCCCCGGCCGGCACCGTCGCTTCGAACTCTTTCAGCACGGGGACATCGGGCCGGTAGTGGAACCGCACGTGCGTGAATCGAACCTCCCCATGGGCGCGCTGAATGGGTGCGACCGCACCGGGACGATCGGCGACTTCGGGAACCGTATCCAGCACATCGAACACCCGCTCGCTCGCCGCCAACGCATGTTGCAACATATGATTGACTGAATGAATCTGATTGATCGGGACGTAGAACATCGCCAGATAGGACAGAAACAACACCAGCTCGCCGAGTGTGAGCCGGCCTTCCATGACCTCTCCCGCGCCATACCACAGGATCAAGACGGTCCCGAAGGCCGCGACGAGAATCATTCCCGGTGAATAGACTGACCACAGCACCATCGCTTTGAGATTCTTTTCGCTATACGCATGGCTCAGCCGGTCGAACCTGGCCTGTTCATGTTCTTGTCGGCCGAACCCCATCGTCTCCCTGATGCCGGACAACGAATCTTGCAGATAGCCGTTCAGCTCGGCGGCGCTTTGTCTGGTCTGCTGATAGTACCCGTGTACCCTCGAGGTAAACCAGCTCGCGGACACGGCCAGCAGTGGGATCGGCAGGAGCGAAAGTGCCGCCAGCTTCCAGTTGAGCATGAATAACAGCCCCGTGATCCCGATAAGCGTCAACGATGCCGTCAGCATCCCTTCGAGCCCGTCGATAAAGATCCGCTCGACATGCTCCGTGTCGTTTGTGACTCGGGACATGATCTCGCCCGTGGACCGATTCTCAAAATAGGTAATCGAGAGGCGTTGGAGGGCGGAAAAGATGTGCCGGCGCAGGTCATGGACGACGGTCTGCTCAAGTTGATTGTTGAGCCTGATCCGCAGCGAGGCGAACAGATTTTTGAACACATAGGCGCCGACCAGGAGGCCGATCGCCCATGGCAAGAGCGACGCTTGTTTGGCTTGGATCACGTCGTCGATGATGATTTTGATGACCCAAGGAGGAACCAGCTCCATCGCCGTGGCGCAACCGGCGCAGACCAACGTCGCGATCGCGAGCGTCCGATGGGGCCGAAGATAGAGAAGAACACGAAAAAGAGATTTCACAATCGGCCAGGCACGGAAGGCATTAAATCACGTTTGTGGGCTCTTGTTGCCAATACTGCGAGAACTCTTGAAGTTGTGTCAGGGTGGACATATCCGTCATACGATCGAGAAAGACTTTGCCGATCAAGTGATCAAGCTCGTGTTGAATGCAGACCGCATAGAGGCCGGTCGCCTCAAAATCCAGAGTCTTCCCTTTCCGATCGAGTCCCTTGACGCGCACCAGGGAAGGCCTCGTGACTTTCCCTCGCAGTCCGTCGACGCTCAGGCAGCCTTCCCAGTTTTCCACCTGCTGGGGACCGTAATACACGATCGATGGATTGATGAGGACTGTCTCGGGGAACCCCCCTTCGCCCTTGCAGGCCATTACGACCAATTGAATCGAGCGCGAGACCTGAGGCGCGGCCAGCCCAATGCCCGGCTCGTCGTACATGGTTTCAAACATGTCGTCGATCAACCGTTGCAGGTCTGACGATTTGATGTCCCGGGGATCGATCGGAGCGGCGATTTTGCGAAGGATCGGATTCCCGAGTTTGGCGATATTCAGCATGGTTCCCGTCTTCGTCTTCATATCATTATATTCGTAACATAGGAATCTCTTGGCCCGCAACCTCCCTCCGTTAGGAACTCCGCTTCGACCGCCGTGGCTCCGGAATCTCAAAGACGTCTTTGTTGGTATCCCACCACTCGACCCATTCGTTCGACCACAGCGCCCGATCCTGTTTGGTCGAGGTATCCCAATCGTGGAATTCGGTCTCATGGCGCGTAAGAATCCACAGCGATTGCAGCGCCGAGAGGGCCACGAAGCGTTCGTCATCGCTTACGATCGGGATCAAGAGTGGAATGACGGCCTTTTGCCGGACATACCGCGATTCAAACGCGGCAGCCTTTCTGACCGACGGATTGGGGTCTTTCGCCATCACCTCGATGGCTTCGGGCGCTTTGGCCGGATCCAGACGGACCGCAACCCGCAAGGCATGTTCCCTCACGCGAGGAAGTTCACCCTGCTCCTTTGCCGTGGAGATGAGCGCTGAAACCCCTGCCACGCCTTTCATCATCAACAGGGTCTCGATCGCATTGTACCGGATTCTCGGACTGGACATAGTGAGGGCCTTGACCAAAACCGGGACTGAGGGCTCTCCCAGATGGACGAATTCTCCCATGGCCCAAAACTCCTGCTTGCCTTCCAGCAACGGCAGCAAGGCTTCGGCACGCTGCAGTTCTTCGGGACTCAGCGGATTCTTGTTCGGCGGGATCGAGACATCCGGTATCTCCTGATTCTTCGGCGGGGCCTCATAGGGCATTTGGACGGACCAGACACGCGCGGGCTGATCGAACCACGCACAGAATGCCTCCCCTCCCACAACGCTGGAGAGGATAACCGCGGCCATGCATACATACTTGATCACGCTGTTTGAGCTCCTTCTAGTTGGAGGTCACCGTGTGGCACATGTCGAATGGGGCGTTGATTATGAGACGATATCACCAAATCGAATCGGTAGGAGCGAGCGGCACAACCGCTCCAAGAGCGGTTCGGATTAATCCAGCGCGGCGTTGGTCGCGCGGAGATGCTTTCTGACTCGAACTTTTTCGTGGTGCTTGCGAAGCAACTGCCGACGGAGGATCTCACTGTTTTCCGCGACAATCCTGACCAGACGATCCATATCTTCAGCATGATCTCGAACGAGTTCGGACAGTTTCTGCATCTGCCCTTCCAACCGTTCCAGACGCCACGCCATATCGTCCACCGGGCCGGAAGACGATTTCGCCGAAAGCTTTGTTACGCGACTGTTGGTGCTCCGAGGTAGTGCGGCGACCACGACATCTCGCTTCATGCTGACTCCTTTGCTTCAAATACTTTGCACGCTGTTCACGCCGACGAGCAGAACCGGATCTGGCCTAGTATTATCCGCATGGATCGGGAAGTCAACGATTCCGCTTCCTTTCTATTTCATGCTAGTCCTGCTAGAATTTGCCCGTGAAAAATATTTTTACGATGGTCTTGGCCGGCGGCAAGGGCGAGCGACTCTTCCCACTCACGGACCAACGCGCGAAGCCGGCGGTTCCGTTCGGAGGCAAATACCGAATCATCGACTTTACCCTGAGCAATTGCCTCAATTCCGGTCTCCGTAAGATCGCCGTTCTCATTCAGTACAAATCGCATTCTCTCGATCGTCATATCCGAGTCGGCTGGGATATTCTCAACGCTGAACTGGGAGAGTATATCGCCTCCGTTCCCCCTCAGCAGCGTATCAGCGAAGATTGGTATCGGGGCACCGCGGATGCCGTCTATCAGAACATGTTCTTGATCGACGGGGAGCATCCTGAGTTCCTGTTCATCCTCGCCGGCGACCATGTATATAAGATGAACTATGCGGAAATGTACCACTGGCTCATCGCGAAGAGCGCGGATGCGGTGGTCGGCGCCATCGACATCCCGGTCCAGGAGGCTACTCGCTTCGGCGTCATCGCGGTGGACGAGGATTATCGGATTACCCGCTTCGATGAAAAGCCGGCGAACCCCATTCCGCTTCCCAACGATCCCGCCCACGCCTTTGCATCGATGGGCATTTATCTGTTCCGCACGAAGGCGCTCCGCGAACACTTGATTGCCGACGCGCAAGGGGGCGGCGCGCACGACTTCGGGAAAAACATCATTCCGAGAATGATCGAGCAACGGCGGGTGTACGCGTTCAAGTTCCACGACGCCAATAAGAAGGCCATCAAATACTGGCGCGATATCGGCACGCTCGATGCCTACTGGGAAGCGAATATGGATCTGGTCGCCGTCGATCCTCAATTCAACTTGTACGACCCTGAATGGCCGATCAGAACCTATCAAGGGCAATTTCCGCCGGCCAAGTTTGTCTTCGCGCAGGATTATCAGGGAGGCCGGATGGGCGTCGCGCTCGATTCGATCGTCTGCGGCGGGTGTATCATCTCAGGCGGACGGGTGCAGAATTCAATCTTGTCTCCCAATGTCCGCGTGCAAGACCATGCCGATGTTCGCGAATCCATCGTCATGGAGAACGTGATGATCGGCGAGCACAGCCGTATCAAGCGCGCCATCATCGACAAGGGTGTCACGATTCCCCCCAACACTGAAATCGGGTACAATCGCGAAGCCGATGCTCAACGGTTCACCGTCACCGAATCGGGTCTCGTCGTGATCTCAAAGGGAATGAAGCTGCATGCCGCCGTCGATCCATCCGGTTGATCTCGTCACCGCCCTCCGCCAGAAGCATCTCACACCCGCAATCGTGTTCCTTACTTCACGCCGGGCCTGCGACGAAGCCATGGAGGCCTTCGACCATGCCGACATCGTCCTTCCCCCGATCCGGCAAGAGGCCATCGCCGGAACCCTCGAACGGGTCACGGCTCAGCATCCCAGCATTGCGGAACACCCGCTTCTTCCCATCGTGCGGCGGGTCGGCGTCGCCGCCCATCACGCCGGACACTTGCCTTCCTGGAAAATCGCGATCGAAGAGTTGATGCGGCAGGGTAATCTCGATGCGGTGTTTGCGACCACGACTCTGGCCGCAGGTGTGGATTTCCCGGCTCGCACGGTCGTGATCACCCAATCGAGCATCCGCAAGTCGCGCGATTTCACCGACCTGACGATCGGAGAAGTCCAGCAGATCGCCGGACGGGCCGGCCGCCGCGGGAAGGATCTCGTCGGGTTCGCGGTCGTGACCCCTTCTCCTTATATCGACTTGGGGGTGCTGACCAAAGGCTTGACCGGGCAGCCCGAGGCGATCGACAGCCAATTCACGATCAGCTACCCGATGGTCTTGAACCTCTTGAAAGCCCATCCTCATGAGCACATTCAAGGAATTCTCGCCAAGAGCTTCGCGCAATTCCAGCTCAACCAGCGCGCCGAACTCCTCGAACAAAAACTGGACGTGCTCCATGTGCAGCTGGAACCGTTCGGCCCCCGCGTCTGCACCGATTGGATCACGCAATGGCAAACCTTCGATCATGCGCGCAGACACCGCCCCACGCGGCATCAGATTCACCGGTCGGAGTCTCCGGAAATATCCGCTCGCTTGCCGTTTTTGACGCCGGGGCGCGTGGTGGGGCTCACCAAAGGACGCGGAATTGTGCTCCGGCAGTATCGGAGCAAAGGCCAAAAGAACTCCATGCTCACCGTCTTGCGACCGGACAACGCCGTCACCGAATGCCCGGCCACGAGCATTAAAGAAGTCTATGACCGCGTCTACGAATGCGAGGAGATTTCGACGTATCCGTGGTGTTCGGCCGAAGCGTTTGATCGGCTCAGTTATCAACTGGAAGAACTGCCGACGCGATTGCCCGTCCTTCCCATTCTCGTACCGACCCACAGCGAGCCGCTGCCCGATGCGATCGTGCAATCGCTGGGTGATTTTCCCTGCCCGACGTGTTCTTCGCGCGCAGCCTGCCAGAAAGACTTCCACACGGCCTCGCGGCTTCGCCAGGAACAGCAGCGCCACATTAAGTCCATACAAGCGCTGCGGACCAGTTTATGGCATCGATTCCAAGAGCGCGTGGAAGTGCTCCAGAAATTCGGGTATCTCACGCTGGCGGCCCAACTCACGACTGAAGGCGAATGGGCCAGGCTCATCCGTATCGATCACTCGCTGTTGATTACGGAACTGATCCGTGCCGAAGCCTTCACGGGCGCAGACCCGTCCCTCCTCACGGGCATCATGGCCAGTCTGGCCCACGATGACGACCGTCCCGGCGCCTTTCCGCGCATCAGCGCCGGACTGAGCTCGCTGTTGGGGCAGGTGCGCAAATTGGCGGAGAGTTTATCTCCGTATGAAGACCCTCCCCTCCTGCGCGCGGACGTCGCAGCCTTGGCCGAACGCTGGGTCGCCGATCCTACCCTCACGTGGATCGGGCTTTGCCGATTGACCACGATGGCAGAAGGCGATATCTACCGTCTACTTGCCCGAACCCTGGAGTTTTTGTCGCAGATTCAGACGCTGAAAGACACTCATCCCGGCCTCGCTGATTGTGCCGGGAACGCGATTACGCTGATCCGCCGTGGAGTCTTGGAGGAATTGCCATAATGAAGACGTCGCTCGTCGTTCGTGACGCGTCGTTCGCAAGCATCTGCTTTCCTTCTCCGATCCGCGTGCGCTTCGCACCTCCCGCTTCACCCCTGTTGAGAAAACTATGACGACCGACGAACTTGAACAACTACTCGCACAACAGCCCGTGGGCCTCTTGCATCGCCTTGCGCGCGGCCGCATCCATCGGCACTTCCGTGCCGGCAAGCGGCGCATCATCGAGCTGCTTCTTCAACACTCAAGCCACAATCGTGCAGGCTTCGAATCCGACCTGCAGGCACTGATCGGAGAACGGCAATCTCGCCCAGAAGCGACGTCGCCGCGCATCCCTCGCCCTCCAACGATCGCTCATAAGAAGAAGTCACTGCAGGGTGCAGAGCCGGAATCCTCCGAGTCGTCCGTCTCACTGTCGGGCTGGCTGGAAGGCATCGGGGTTCCTCCTCCGCAACCATTCATACCGGATCCCTGGCAAAGCGAGGCCTTGTCCGCTCTGAATGAAACCGACGTCGTGATCAGTGTCCCGACCGGAAGCGGAAAAACCTATGTCGCCGTCGAGGCGGCCCGTCGAGCCATGGAAGACAATCGCACGGTCATTTACACTTCGCCCCTCAAGGCCTTATCCAACACCAAGTACACGGAGTTTTCCCGGATCTTCGGCCCGGACAAAGTGGGCATTCTTACCGGAGACCGCCAAGAAAACGGTCAAGCCCCGCTGCTCATCATGACGACGGAGATTCTGCGCAACCTGCTCTATGATGCCGCGAGCGGAGAAATCGATGTTCGATTGGATACGTTGGGGCTCGTGATCCTCGATGAGTCGCAATACATCGCTGATCCGGAGCGAGGAGTCGTGTGGGAAGAAACCATCATCTTTTGCCCATCACAGGCCAGACTGCTGTTGCTCTCCGCCTCGATCGGCAATCCTCAGGATATTGCCGATTGGCTGACCTCAATCCGGACTACCACTTGCCGGCTGGTGCGCCACAGCAAACGCACGGTTCCCCTCAGAGCCGGTTATTTACACCCAAATGGGAAACTGACTCCGCTCTTCCGGACGCTGGGAATTCCATACGGGCACCCCAATCAGCTTCATCCGGAGGCCAAGCGCCTCTTTCTTGAATACGAAGACGAAACCCTGCCGTCCGGACGCACGAGACGCTAACCGGGTTACGATCTGAAACGATCAAAAGGATGCGGTGAGGCCGACCGTGGCACCGTGGCGGAAGGTTTGCAATTCCGTGAGGGGAGCCGTCTCAGAACCGCTTCCAAGAGTATGGACTTCCCATCGTCCGTAGTATGTCCGGTTCCACATGACCCGATACCCCGCCGTCAGCGCAAGCCGACGAGTCAGCATGATCTTTATGGACGGCTCAATACTCGCGCCTACTCCCACGCCCCACATCGAGAAGCTCGGATCCTGCTGCAAATCCACCCGCTGAAAATGGATGTCTTCATTGAACACGACACTGGCGGGTGAAAACAGCATCTTCACATTGGCACTGACTCGTTGCACGACTTGATATTCGAGTTGCCCGCCGATTTGTAGAGGAGTAATCCAATGGGTCGTGTTCTTGATCGCGGGTAATGTCGGGGAAGTCGGACCACAGGTGAGCACGGTCGAGTCGCAGCTGAGCCGGGTAATCCCGGTCGCTTCGTACGTGGTTCGCCAATACTGAAAGCCGCCCAGCAGATCCAGATGTCCGCGGCCGTTTGAAAATTCGACGGCCCGATATCCGGCATTCCCACTGACATACCATGTTCCTTTGCCCATGGTGTCGCTGCTCGTGCGGGAAAATAATCGCTGTCCTGCCAAGTAGTCATCATCGGTCAGCGACCCTCGATCAAAATCCACCGAGAAGCCGAAATGCCCTTGCAGGTAAAAGCGACGCGCGAGATTCAATTGTGCTCCGACGTCGAGAATATGAGTATCGCTGTCCTTAAACGTCAGCTTGGATGTCGGATCACCGAGTACGGGATTGAGCCCCGACGCATCATGACTCCACATGGTTTCGCCTGTCGTATACAGCCATGATCCGACGGATAACTCCAATCGCGGCCGCGCTTGCGGTTCAGGATCTTGCCCCCAGGCGGAGACAGCAGGAATCACCAGCATCACGAAGGCGACTGCCGAGCAGACCCAGCTTGACCCCTCACGTGCTCGGATCACCGCCGGACGCCTCCACGCTGGATCACGACCGTATCGAAGCATCGCTCAGTCTGGTCCGGCATGGCCCGTCCACAGGCGGCTTTAATGTCCTGCTCCTGCAGGTTCCGTTGAATGAATGCCGAAAACCAGACCAGCCATGTACCGATGATGGCAAGCAACACGGCACTCGCCGCGATATAACTCCACGCCGTCCAGGGAGATGTGGAGTTGTTCGGGGCACCAACAGGAGCTGCCTCTTCTCCCTTCACGAGATGAACGGATGCCATGACGGATTTCCTCGACAAGAAGATAACTCGATCGAACCAACCACCCGATCATACCCGACACTCTGCTCACTGAATAGACTTTTTCGCTCTCTCTCGCCGACTGAACCGATGTCTCCGCTCTGTACAAAACATGTGGAACTCTGATCATCCACCTTGGTAAGATGCGTCCGGCGATTGTGCTGATTCCACATGTTGGAACGATCAATCGCCGTACGATCGCGACCCTCCCGTGCCGAGGTAGCTCAGTTGGCAGAGCACAGCCCTGAAAAGGCTGGTGTCGACAGTTCGATTCTGTCCCTCGGCACCACACATATTCCCCTGACAAATAGAAGAGAACGCCGTACAACCCCGAATGAGGGACATCCCTTCCTCATTTCCCCTAGCTTGACCCCTAATCATAGACACTGTGACCATATGCGGCGTATGTGGCGATGGGGCAGTTCTATCAGGACTGCATTGAACATGGAAATCCGAGTGAGTAATGTATGCGATCGAAAATCATGACCCGCTGTCCATTCTGCGGATTGTACGGCCCGCATCGACCCAAGAAATCTTTCATGCTCTACATGTACGAAATCATTGCGATTATTTGTTCAGATCAACGAATATCGAAGGCTGCCCGAGTAGAATGCGTCGCGTGCTCCCATATGTTTAAACACTGAGAGGAACTTCACGCTGCCGACGGGGAAGTGAGTTTGACTTGCCGACGGGACAGTTGGCTCAGACGCGCTGCTGGGTGGGTCTATCTCGGAGATGCTCTTTGACGTACTTCAGCGCGAGAACGGGAACATAATCTGGGATGCAAGCCACCTGATCAAGAAGGTGGATTTCCTTCCAGAGGATGTCATGCGCTTCGGAGGGTGTCAAAGCAAACCACTTCGCCAAGTCGCTGACATCATACTCGATGGCTTTCGTGTCTACCGTGGATACCATCAGCATGCTCCACTCCCATGCTGATCCAATCCTGGAGGAATATCTAGAGACAAGCCACTAAACTAGTAGCTTTACTAGTCAGTGCCGGCCAAACCTTAGCGTATGTCAAGTACTGGGGACCGACGATTCCACTCTTCTACGTGGCGCTTGCAGAGTGTCGCTCTCCCGATCGTATCATCCAGTGTCTACCCTCGACGTGTCGGGTAGAAAGGATCAGCAGAATACAACGAACTTAGCGTATTGAGGGGAGCAAAGTCATGTCATCTACCCCACGACAGGCAGAATTAAGGCTGTTTTGTGAGAAACCTCCGGCGGAGACCAGCAAGACCGAGCAGACCGCTGCCAAACAGGAACACGGCTCCGGGAAGGGGCACCGGCGCAAGGTTAAGGTTGCCATGAACGCCCGTAATCTGGCCGCTGAGAGTGTTGCCTAAGCCGTCACTGTAGCTGAATTCTCCGTCGAATAGCGGAAATTTGGCAGACAGTGCATTGGCGGCGCCGAGGAGGGAATCGTCATGAAACGCCCTGCCTGTGAGCTCGTTAAAAACCACGCCAAAAGAACTTTGAGAACCACCAAAGCTAAAGGCTACCGCGTCGAAGTTTCCCGGGACGTGAAAAACGTTCATGACGTAATCCACGGATGGATTGGATATCGTAGAACCTAAAAAGAAAGATCCAGGAACAGGAACATACAGGCTCATCTGATTGTCTGAAATCTGATCCTCTAATCCTCCCGGATCAAAGGTCACCCGCAGGATGGAACCCACTCCGACGCCTGACACATCGCCACGTTCTTCCAGTACTGTGCCGGTCATGGTCACCGGGGCCGCATAGGCCGGGTGTGTTGCGGCGAACATTCCTACAAAGGAAGCTGCTGCCGCTGCGGATTGGAAAGCCTTGAATGGGTTGCTGAAAGTCTTGCGAAATATAGACATTTAATTCTCCCTCAATTGTAGAGACTTGCCCTTGTTTGCACGGCGTGCATGACATAGGAGGCTAGTACTTGCCAACCCGTAAGAGCATAGGTACTAGCCGTATTTTAGAACGGCTAAAGTAATGCCTCTTTGTTAGGTCGAGTTATTGATTCTAGAGATCCTCGATTTCTAATGGATGGGCACAAATCTCAATTTTACGTAAATTCTTTTGCCGGATGATTGGTGCGGTGGGCGGCGTAGGAAGCTCTCCATTCCCTGCCCCGACGCGCATTACCCTGTTCTCCAGCGCGTCAGACCGCAAGCCAAGCCGGTTCGCTGGAGTCGCTGGGTTTTGACGAGACGATACACGTCGCTCGCTCACACTCCTAGCCTTTTCCCTAGTAGCACGACCCGTCCGGAATGTTTAGTCTGGTGCTGTCCAGTTATTGGAAAGCGGACTTCACCATGGCACGCTTCACAGAAATCTAACTCATCATTCCCATTGTCACGATCCTGGTCATTGGGTGGAGTAGCGCGTTGTTGAGCATTCTGTTCTTCTATCATTTCCTAGCATCGCTTAGTGGGGAGGTTGAATGATGAGCATGTTGAATTACCTCTTTTCAAATTCCAGGCTGAGATTCTCCTCTCGTTTTTCAATGGCTGGACGGTCGAGAAACGAACATGCCGTGATTTATAAGAGGCGCCAGATTGAACTGGCGGCTCGCCAGCAAGAGGACGGGCGATGGGTATGTCAGTATGTCATTATTGAGTTCGGACCAAGGCATTGGCGGCACAACAAGGGCTTGCTTGACGGTCGATTTGGCACCCGGCAACAAGCCGAAGCCGCTGCGCTGAAACAGGCCCGCCGGATCATCAACTCCTCTATGACCTGAGTCTAGGGCCGGTTCCTCCCTTCCCCCCGCCGCCACTTACTTGGCTCTCCTGCGCAGCGAGCCGAAGCATCATTGAAAGACGATCGGAGCCTGGAGTCGTCTGCCTGTCGCCAGCGCCCACATGGAGACCGCTCCAGTCGCCCATGGCGTATTCGCTCCCCCATCGTAATCGAAGACCACGGGGGAGGCCTGGTGGTGATACGCTGGAAATGAATGGCTAGGTCGTAGAGGATTCCATGAAGCCCTCCGGCCACCGACAAACTTGCCGGGGGGTCTTCCCCCAGGTGTTATTAGGGTGTTACATTCGGGGCCAGAGTCAGGGAGAGTCCGACAAAGGCAGACAAGGAGAAGCAAGTGGGGATTGATAGCCCAGGAGCGAGGGGTGGAGGAATCTTTGCTGCCATCAAGGCGTTTCCGGATTCCTCCTTCTACAGTCTGTCCCTCGGCACCACCCATATCATTACTCTTCCATGGGGCACCCTATGTCTCATCGTCATGCTGTGCGTCTGTGTGCTGGTGCAGATGTTCGGCCTGCCGGTGACCCTGTTGAGCCTCTTAACCACCTCCGACATGCTCACGGGATCGATCTGCGGTGATCCCTTGGTCCTTCCTCTAGCACCTGAGCTGCATCCCTCGAACACGTTGCGTCTTTGCGTCGTCGGGCATCCAACGCCCTACCTACCTGTGTTGGCCACTTCGGTCTTTCATCCGCCTTTGACCTAACCTCTCCCCTTTCTACATGTATGCATCGGCCACCGAGTTCTGACCGGGAGGATCCTGTCAAGCCTTGCGTGCGAAGGCTCTCGAGGAAGAGCTGCGTGACTGGTCATCGATCATCGACATCTAGATCTTGAACCTGAAGCTTCCCGCATTGGGAGGCAAATATCCGTTGGAGAGGACGCGTGGATCTTCTCGTTCTGTGTCTCATTGTCGTGATGGGCTGGAGTGTTTGGATGGGATTTCGCCGATCGTCACGTCAGCACAAAGACGGCGCCGGCCCGCACCACCACGACACGGTAACGCAGCAGAGCGCCACGCTCAGCGGGGAGACTGCTGCGCTCGACAACACGCCAGATCCGCACAGTCGGGTATTCACAGCCGAGGACGAACGTCATGCGTTCGAGGCCGGCCAGCCGATCTGGATCCGTTACGAAGATAAATCCGGCGTGGTTACGGAACGGGTAGTTGAGATCTATCGCCCAAGCGAAGATGAAGTGATCTATACCTGGTGTCGTAGGAAGCGGGCCCCGCGCACTTTTGTCCGCCGGAAGATCAGTCACTGGCGACTGCTACCCGAGCGTTTCGACTTTGATCCGATCGTGGCCCAATATTGGAATGAGGAATGGCTTCGCGAGCGGTTCGAAAAAAACCCATGGAGGCGCTGGCTGCGGCGCCAGCCGAAAGAGATCGCCGACCGGTACAAGGAATGACACGCAAACAACCGCACAGTGCGGCAGCAGCACTAGAACACGCATTATTGACGGAATACGTGCCGGGGATTTCAGAAGATCACGTTGCAGATCTTGAAAAGAAGGGTCTGCTGGCGAAGGGGAAGGCGCATATATCGGCGCCTTGCCGACCGATTCAGAAAGACGATGACCTAATAATCAGAAATCAAATCCTGATACTCACTATGTCGCCGGAGCCAACCGGCGGCATAGCCGCATAGGGGCACCGCGTTCAGTTTTTCTGCGCGCACCACTTCCATTAATTGAGTCATGAATTCCCCGGCCGCACCCTTCCCGCGCAAGTCCTGCGGCGCGAAAACGTAATCAATGTAGAGCGTATTCTTATCCTTGTGGACATTGGCGTAAACCACCAAGTTGCCGAACGCCATTTCATAGCGTTTTTCACCCTCATTATAGGTTACTTGATTGTTTGGAATCATGGCTTGCCACTCCTTTTGAGTATCCATCAATAACATTTTCGAGCCAAAAAGAAAGCTCCGTCCTTGTTCAAGAACGGAGTCCAGATGGTGCTCTGCTGATGCAGGCACCTGAATCCATTTTTATTCTATACGAATCGGATTGATTCACTTCGTAGATGCGGTCGTTGGCGGAAACCTTCTAATTTTCATGAGATTCCCCCAGGCGCGTTCCTTGCTTAGAGTATTTCTTTCTATTCGATTCGTCCTCTGGGATGAGGGCCTCCATGGAGCGATTGAGTGACGTGCAATTCTTCATGATCATCGTCGCAATCTTGCTCTTGGCCTGGGGCATCGCGATACTCGTGGCTCCGTAAAGTACTTCAGTATGGTTAGAGAGTTCGATGGTGAGACGGTCGAACAGCGACCGAAATTAGTTCAGGGGAAAGTCAGGGGGGCATGGTCTTGGAGATGTCTCACTCTGGCGCGGGCCCACGCTAACCACCGAGGCCGAAGACTCGTCAAGGATCGACCGAGAAAGCAGACAGTCAAGAGCAAATGACCAGAGCGGTGATCTACAGAGGATTCACCATTCAGCCCGCACCTCGACATCTCGCGGAGATTGGCATGTGGGGATTGAGCCTTCGCATTTCGTGGACCACTAAACACAACGAACAGATCGTGTGTCCATTTTTCACGGCTGATGTGTATGCGACAGAGGACGAAGCTGCGACCCTCAGCATTGCCTATGGCAAACTCATCATTGATGGCAAGATTCCCGGCTCATCGGTTGGATAGCCACCCGGTTCACCATAGCCGCTGAGTACACAATTCGGTGTGGCGCTCAGAGCGCACTCGTTCTCAACTGCTTGGATCATCCAGCTTCTGCTAGAAATCGACCATCTGACTACGCGCCGAGTTCCCCGTACGGAGAAAGAGTACTCGCTGCTTCATGGCATTCCGAACCAGTGCGCATCAAGGCGTCTGCGATGATCGAGCGGCCATACGTTACCAGAGCAGATCACCAAGGACTCTCTTCATCAACCGCAACACCCGGCGGTCTTTTCAGATGGTTCACAGCACCCAGGCTGTCCCTTTGTGTCAGGAGTACAACAGGCTCCCTGCACTTCAGGTGACTCCCCGAATACCTGTACCTCTTCCATTGTTTTGTAAGTTTCCCATGGGATGCCCGACGGGTCGCGTACCCAAGACTTGTCCGACTTGGCATAGCAGCATACCGTTTCGCCCTCGTCGAACAATGAGAGATCAGTACTCGTCAATCGTTCCCGAATCTCCGCGAGTTCCCCATCTTCCTCAACCTGAATGCCGAGATGGTCAACCCCTTTCGTACGCGCACGGGTGGAAATGGCAAAGTTCACCCGAAGATCATCGAGCAACCACTTTGCGTAATCCGTCTTGGTTTTGATGGGTGCTGCGCCGAATAGGGCAGTGTAGAACTTAATGCCCTCGTTGATATTGTCCACGCCGACATGCACATGAAAGCGTTTCATGATCGTGCCCCCTTCGGTTGGGATGTACAGCAATCTGAGAGTTCGATGATCGAGCAGCCACGCTTCTTGTCACTACGGATACTCGCAAACCTGGCGCTGCAGCAATCTTTGACCATGTACTGAATGAGCGCGTTGAAGAAGTCGAAGTCGGCCGTGTAGATAATCGACCGCCCTTCGCGTCTGGAGGAGATGAGTTTCGCGTTGTGCAGGTGATTGAGATGGAACGAGAGCGTATTGTGTGGGACATTCAGCGCCCCACTAATCGTTCCTGCCGGCGTTCCTCCCGGCCCGTGGTTCACGAGTAGACGAAACACCTGCAACCGAGTTTCTTGTGAGAGGGCATCGAACGCAGCCAGAGCTTGGTTAATGTCCATGTGTCCAGAATAATAGACATATGATCGACTTGTCAAGCGGCCCTTCCCTGCCCGACGCCTCTTAAAATCCTCTCCGGCGCGAGGCTAGAGAGGTTAATCAGTTCGGAGAAGCGGTAATGGAAGAATCGCCCAAGCGATCACCGACTTCAGCAACCTCCTCGGCCTGTTCAAGTTCCTCGCCGGGTCGCCTATGGGCCGTCTCGCGGTTACACCCCGGACGGTTCGATAGGTTCTTCTTGTAGGGGCGAGGACGTTTTGGTGAGCACTTTGATCTAAGCTATTTTTCAAGACTGCACCTTGATTGATGAAGATTTTTTCATGCGCTATTCATACTCTCTTCATCTCTAGGATGTATGGTAATGGCAGCCATCGTCAGGCACAAGAAAGGTCAACAGACGAAGCAGTCTACCCCGACATCTCGCCTGTTGACGGCCTAAGGAGTGGTCTGGAGCACCCACTAGACGGCTTCCTTAGGCTTCTTGCCTGGTGACCAATCCCTTTATGTCTATCTGCGGCCTCCTTTCCACCTCCTCCACATTCTAGGAAGACTACCGGTCCAGAGCGTCCGGTACCCCAACGAAGATGATCCACGAAGACGTGCTCACGATCTCATCATGAGAGATTCACGTTCGAGAGGCACAGAACGGCTCCATGGTATAATGAAGAATGCCTGCCAAGAAGCACCCTAAGCCACACCCCACTGTCAAAAACAAATGGAAGCGCGGCAAGAAGTTTGACTCAAAGTCCGCAAGTAATCTGCTTATAGACACGAGTCGGATACCGTGGTTTCCAATCATTCCGAAGCCCCGTACGGACGCCTAGCCGCGGCACCTCGCTGACGATTTACATGATGCCTCGCGCAACGATCAAAGCAGTGACTGTTCGAATCGATTGAGGGGCTGGGGCTTATTGTAGGTCGGCCCAGAGCTTCGTAGAATAGCACCGGCCGGTTCACCAAGCGCGCCTATTCATTCGGCGAGGATTCCCCGTTGAAGATCTGTCCGGCAAGTTTCGCGGCACTGTTTCTTCTCTGCACGCTAGGATGCGTCACACCTGTCACCCCGGAGCAGATTGCGAGTGCCGACTACGGGACGGTCCCAGATCCACAAATCTACCAAAATGCCGTGAAAGACTACATGGAAGGTGTTCTGTTTGACCCATACACCGCGCACTATCGATTCGTGGGAGCGCCAAAGAAAAGCTACGCGTATCTCTCCGGAACGAGAAAGCCCCCAGTGTTTGGCTATCTTGTGCAGGTGGCGATCAATGCGAAGAACTTGTGGGGCACCTATATGGGTGAGCAACCGTTTCGATTCTTTATTAAGAACGAAATGCTGTATCCGCTGAGCAAGTCCGAGAAGGCCGAAGTGGTGCAGTGAAACTTGCAAGTGCTGCGCGTGCGGTCAGCGAACTGGCCTTGAGCGACTTGTCGTCCTGATCGACGAGCTTCAGCTGGATACCGTGACCTGTCTCGCCGATGACGTCTTCGACCTCAATCCCTCCGGGATCCAGGCTTTCACAACACGAGACCGTTTCAGACGCACGCGCGGGACGACGGCCACTCCCTCGCAAACCAAATCATTCAGATACGAGAAAGTTCGTGCTGTCGCAGTCATCTTCGTGACCAAGCGAAGATCATGATGGTGTTCAATGCCTTGCGCCAATTTTGAAGGGAGAACACGACCAACTGACCAATGTAGACAACGCCCTGAACGATTGAGAACGTCAATCTTCTCATGCTGAGTCCATACCTTCCTCCGATCAGGGGAGGATTGGACAGCGGAAGCGGAGCATGGGGATCGAGTGCATCAACGATCCGTTTTGCCTCTTCCAAGGCAGCTGCTTCGGCCTCTTCGTGGGATGGAAAGAGCGCATCAGGGCAACCTTTGCGGTACGCCCAACAGGTTGGTCTGAATTCAATGATGGTATACGGACAACGCCAGGTCCCATCCTCTTGCCGTTTGGGGGCCAAGTTGATCCTGCGGTGCTTATAGTCCGGCATGGTCGTTTTCTCCAGCCATCACAATACGCTGAGAAACCCGTGAGATCACAAATGCAGAAGCGATGCCAGTTGCCGGAAAGAGTTCGGCACACTGTCTTCATCGGATCGACTGTTCCCCCTGCTGGACAGTCAGCGAAAATTGCGTAACTGCTGTTGATAAAGCACGGGGTGTGGTTTTCATCGTTTCAGACAGCACGTTCTCGCACTTGTTCGGTGCGACATCAGCACCCAATGTATCGGGGTGATTGCGTTGCTCAGCCATGGATACGAGTCTCCCGTACCGGAGTTACGATGGTGTTACCGCAGTGTTTATTCTTGTCGCGCCACTCACTGGCCCCGCCCTCCCCCAACGACGGGTCGGGCCTGCGATGCACCGGTGGAGTGCTTTGCCGCGTGGGTGGCAAAACAAGACCCGATCTGCCAGAAATTTGGTGGGAGAATTACACAGGCTGTATTAAGCGCACTTCAACTTGACCGTGCAGCTCGGTAGATTGGCCCTGGCTTGGCGTCCGTGTTCGCGCTAGATCTTCCCGGAGTTCCTACCCTCCCGGCAAAATGCTTTCGGCAACGATGGTCCTGCTCGAACTTCTCACTAGACCATCGCCGAGAACCCGGGTCGCCGAAAAGAGTCGATGAAGATCGACCACTCACCAACCTCGGTCCAGACCAGCACCGCAATCTCTTGTTCGGCACCGCAAGATTGGATCAGCAGGAGTACACCGAGAAATAGGGTAATCATGACGGGCCAGACCATCGCCAGAGCACCAAGAACGAGGATGAGCGTAATTCCCGCCAACGTCTGCTGAACGAGTGGGCTCTTGGCTCTCATCATAGGATCCTCCTTGCTTGCTCTCTTACACATATCAATATGTTTGTTAAATGAGTCACATCATAGTTCATATGGAGAAATACGAACAGCTAGGAAAACTACTAGAGGACACAGGGGCGATGATTAAGAGGAAGTAGATTGCTCCGGCAACGCCAAAATGAAAGCTCCGTCCTTTATGAAGGGCGGAGCCCTCATCGAACAGCGCAATGTTTACATCATGTTATCGATACGTTTCCGTTAACGCTTCACAATGTGTCCCTTGCTCTCTTCTACTGACTTGCTACGGATTTCATGTCACGACGGGCACTGGGAGCATCCCCCTCTCGAGGCTTGAATCGTCAAGTGTCCATCGCGTTCCAGCCGACCGACCCAGCGATAAGGTCGCCACTCTCGTTTACATTCCACCTTCATGAGGAGATCCTCATGTCCTTCTAACTCACCCTTCATCTCCCGGTTGTATGTTGGAATCCTATGGATGCCGCAAACTGTTGGACACTCGGCGTAGGAATCCTCGCATTGGTAGGTGCGGTGGTCTTCATCTACAAGAAGAGCCAGCAACCGTGAATGCCGATACCAGATCCCGTTAGGTTCCCCCTGGGGGATTGACTAGGTTCATACGAGCGCCTCCTTGCCTAGAATGATGATAGGCTCTCCGCATCATGAGAAAGTTTGTACGGCTAGCGCCCCATGTTGGTTGGTCAAACGGGAATGCGGAAGCAACATGAGAATGCGCAGTCACCTTCTTCTCATACCGCTGGTCTGCCTCTCCGGTTGTCTCGTGACTTATCGTGATTTCCCCATACATTCGATCCCCAGCACGTCTGGGGCACCTGCACCCGTTCCGTGTCATCAGACCATTCATTTTTCATACGGTCTGACGGAAGGCAGTGCAATGTCGACATGGGGAGGGATATATCAATGGACTTTTAACAGTGCGTTGTCACCGCCAAACGTAGCTCGTGCCATGGAAGACGCATTGCAACATGCCGCGGGCTGTAGCAACGATGTCGTCTACACGATATGGCCCAGGACGGAAATCGTGGTCCATATTCAAGAGAAACCGTATCCGTGGCATTGGTATGGTGAGGTGCTCGGGCGGCTCTCATCCAATACGTCTTTCATTATTCCCTTTTACATTGATGAAGGGGGGTGGGAATTCTCTTACCGGGTGAGTCAACGAGATCTGCATACAAAGACATACAAATACGACATCACCGCGCGACAATTCTATTGGGCTGCGTTGATTCCCTTTTCCTGGATGAATGTCTTCACCTATAGCCTGGAAGATGCCGTGCAATCGACCACCGCTCAGTTTGTGACAGATGCCCGGCGAGATGGGTATTTGGGAAGAACGAATTGACTCGGCAAGCAACAACTGGGCATGAGAGCAGGTAAGGAAAGAAGATGAGACTCAGGTCTATGAGTATTCTGCATCGAATCGGATCAACGGAGTCGACACGCACAAGAGAGGAGACTCGTTCTCACTTTGGTCCGATTTGACACTCAAGCGTGTGCCACAAAATCACCGATCCAATAACTCAAACCTGTTCGAATCATCACGGGGGTGCCTCATGGACTTTCTCATTCTACTTCTCATTGTCGCGCTGGGCTGGTTTGGATGGGAATCGTTTCGTGACTCCTCGCGCTAGCGACTGATGTCCGAGCATGACCGGCTGACACCGTCGCATTCCGTATGTAGCTGTGGAATCGGTGAACCGGCTGGATATGTCGTCGCAGGAAATCGTCCGTGAGATAACGAACGGAAGCCCACCAGCTATTATCGAGCCCAAGCAAAGAGTCTTCCCATCCTGCTCGCGTAAGTATCGAGAACCGAGCCAGATTCAGGCCGTGGATCTTGGACAGGACGTTCAAGTGTATCGACGATACGTCTCGCTTCTTCCAGTGCGGCCGATGTGGCAGCATCACGGGACGCGAAGATTCCGTCAGGGTATCCTTGGCAGTACCCCCAGGACGTTTGTCTGAATTCAATAATGGTATACTGACAGCGCCACGTCCCATCGTTATTATCCCGTCTCGGAGTCAACTCGATCCTGCAATGCTTATGGTCCGGCATAATTGCTTGCTCCAGGTACCAATCTTCCTAACTCAGCCGAATCACCTGTCTTAGTGATGTGATCATGACACGCGTGCAGGCGCGATGCTAGCGCTCCAAATGGATCGATCCATCTGGACCTGGCTGATAGTGTCCATTTCCTCCAACCATTCACCAAGTGCGGCTGCGACCTCTGCGATCATCAATTGCACCCTCAATGTTTATCCTACTCATTCCATCACGAATACTCTGCAATCACGTTTACCATACCAATGACTATACCTAAGTCTTATATTTTGAGTACTATTATGCCGCCGATCGCATGATCCGGAGGGATCTCCGCACGCTTCCCGCGAGAAAGGTTTCTAGAACTTCTCCTTTCACGACGTAAGACTCACCGTCTAGACCTACCTTTGATGCGTGATTGGCCTGGCAACCTGGTTGAGGTCCAGGCACCTAATTCTGCGCCCGGTAGCATTAGTGTCGGAGCCAGGGTCAACTCCTAGTTATTGCGATCTCTCACTTCATTATAGGTTCATGTTCAACAATCACGCAGCGAGGTCGCCGTATCGAGCCCTCGCACCTCCTCTGTGGAGACCGGAGACAGCGAGCACGCGGAACTACAAGCATCGCAGGATCGAGTTCACTCCCAGGCCGGACACTGATGGGAATCAATCAGATAGGACATAGAGCGATATGACAACACGCATACCCAGCATCGAAAGTTTTCGGGTGTTGGCCATTGTGATGGTGATCCTTTGGCATACAGATTTTGTAACCAACCTCATACGATCGGCAGGTGGACGGTTGCCCGTCGTTGTGACGGCCAGTCTCATCTGGTGGGCAGGCGTACCGTACTTTCTGATCACGGCTGGCTATTTTTTTCGGCAGTCCGTACAGAATCACGGAAATCATCTGGATCAGTACCGCCGCTATGTCACCCCCCTTACATGGATGCTCACGGCGTGGTTATGTGTCTATTCATTTGTTCCACGCAATTGGCCCGGCGAGGTTGTTCATCACGGTCTGTGGCAGCCGTTTTACTTGGAAGCTCTGAGAAACGTCCTTCAACTCAAGACGCACACTCTACAGTCGTTTCTGGAAGGGCAGCGTCCCGTGGCTCACCTCTGGTTTGTTCCCGCCCTTCTGTTCAGTCTTGCCATTCTGACCTTGATGGAAATCTACCGGCTGCAGAAGTACGTGATCCCTTTGATCATCGGTCTCTATGCGTTCGTTCTCGCAGAAGAAGCGGCGGGAGGGTATCTCTTCCGCTCCACGGTACACCTCGAGCTGTGGTCGATCGCGCTGCTTCTCACCGCCATCGGATGGTGGTTGGTAGGACACCAACGGCCTTCCGCGGCCTTGGCCTGTTCGGTGATTGTCGCAGGATACACCTTCGCACTCATCGAAGGGGAAATCATGCAGACACTACTCCATAGTTCACGGCGCACGATCCTGGATCATAATTACTTGGGTGGGATTCTCATAGGACTCGGGATCTTTCTGCTTGCCCTCGCGAAACCGCGACTGGGAAGGACCACTCCATTCCCATCGCTCGCGACATTGACGTTGGGCATCTATCTCTCGCATTTCTTCGTCATCTATACGCTTGATCCTGTGAGATCAAGGCTGCGAGGCGCGTTTCCTGTATGGGGAGACGGGTGTTTCACACTCCTCATCTACGGCATTTCCGCGCTGCTGACGCTCGCTTTAATGAAGGTGCCCATCGCCAGATATCTAGTGGTGAGACCTGCTAAGAAGCATCAGAGGATAGCGCCCAGTTCCAAGGATGAAAGACCTGCTGTTACGAAGCTCGGAGCCAATCCCGATTGATAATGTGGCTCTTGACTTTAGGTTTTTCGCGCGCATCCACCGATGTCCCTCCCTCTCCAGTCACTACGCCTCTTGCTGCCTCCGGCGCTGCTGCGCTAAGGAGGCTTGGCGACAAAAGGTCCTCATCTTGAGCCTTGATGTTCTCCCGTAAAACTGGACCAGCAAAAACTGAAATCTCCTGGTAGACTGCGGCCCTCGACCAGGTAGGTGGCATGAAGAAGCGCCAGTTTCCAGAGGGGCGGATTGCAATGGCCTTGCGGCAGAGAGACGCGAGGTTCTCGATTCCAGAAGTCACACGGGCCCTCGGGATCAGCGAAGCAACCTACTCTCTGCGGCGGAAGAATTACAGACAGACCGCGGTGGCCGAGATCAGGCGGTTGCGACAGCTGGAGACCTTGTCCTGCTGAGACGGTTGCGCCGGTTGGCCCAAGCCTTCCCCGATTCTATCATCTCCGGCTGCACTCGATGCCGCGACTCGAGGGCTGGAAGATTAACCGCGAGCAGGTGCATCGGCTCTCTCAGGAAGAAGGCTGGCCGTGCGACTCTCACGTCACCGAAAACTCGCTACTCACTTCAGGGTTGTGCCGCAATCCCCGAGCCAGGTGAACGAACCTTGGCGCATGAATCTTGTGGCCGATACGGTATTGGATGGCCGGCAGTCCCAATGTCCGAGCGTGATAGGCTGATGCCGTCCAATCTTATGTGCAGCTGTGGACACGGTGAACAGGCTGGATATCGCGGGGCAGGGAACCGGCCGTGATAGAACGATCGAACACTCACCAGTTATTCATCGAGACCAAGCAAAGAGTCTTCCCATTCTGCTTGCGTAAGTTCCCAGAACAGAGCCAGATTCAGACCGTGGATCTTGGACAGGGCGTTCAAGTGTATCGACGATGCGCTTCGCCTCTTCCAGAGCTACCGATGCGGCGGCATCACGGGACGCGAAGATCCCGTCAGGGTACCCTTGGCGGTACCCCCAGGACGTTTGCCTGAATTCAATAATCGTATACTGACAGCGCCACGTCCCATTACTATTATCCCGTCTCGGAGTCAACTCGATCCAACGATGCTTATACTCCGGCATGATCCTTTTCCTCCAATTTCCGGTTTTCCGGTCAGTCTCTCAATCCAAAATGTGTTCTGTGTGGGAGCCGACTACATAAGTGCGGCAGCAGCCATACCCAACGAGCCTTGTCAGCCTCTCTGCAGAAATTGTATGGCGAAGAGATTCATCTTGGCACCCTGAGACATGCGATCTCGCATAGATTGATCAATGCGTTTTATTGCTCAATTTTCCTATCTGTTGCATCACATTTTTAATGTTTAGTGACTGAAACATCCATCCCCCAAAAGAGGGGTATTATTTTTCAGAAAACTATGCAGTGGATACCGAACCCTATGAATATGTAGGAGAAATATTCCCTACAATCGCATCTCCGTGCAATTCCAGACCTCAGCTTTGTGATCAATGGAGTATGGTCGATTTGCCATCATCTGCCGCCATTTCGGTGTATTTGCGGGCGATGGCCGACAGTTGTGCTTCCACACACTTCAAGACTGACGCGTCACGTCAGGTCGAGGGTATTTCGCCGGGATGGCGGGAAAGTTTCGGCTCACCATTTCCATGAAGAGTTCCGGAGTCATGGAGGTCAAGCATCGCTCCTCCTCGCGGGTCGCCGCGATGCATGGCTCCACCCGAGTGCCCTTCCAGCCATCGATAGAGGACCGGCAGCATGATTAAGGTCAGCAGTGTCGAACTCACGAGGCCGCCGATGACGACGATCGCCAGAGGACGTTGCACCTCCGACCCGATACCTTGCGCGAATGCAAGCGGGACGAGACCCAACAGCGCGACCAGGGCGGTCATCAAGACGGGCCGCAATCGAAGGAGGGCCCCTGAGGTGACCGCTTCATCCAGGCTGTGGCCGTCTTCGCGCAGCTTATTCATGTAGGACACGAGCACGATGCCGTTCAGCACCGCCACACCGAAGAGGTTGATGAAACCGATGGAGGCCGGCACGCTGAGATACTCTTTTGTCAGCCACAGGGCCACCACACCACCGATCAACGCAAATGGCAGATTCAAAATGATCAGAGCCGCCTGCCGAAGCGAGTTGAACGTCGAGTACAGCAGGAAAAAGATCAATCCGATCGTGATTGGAACGATGATGCGCAACTTCGCCATGGCCCGTTCCATATTCTCGAACGACCCGCCCCACGTGACTTTGTAGCCGGTGGGGAGATCCACACGTTGCTCGATTTTCTGCTGCGCTTCGGCGACCAGACTGCCGATGTCACGCCCCAGCGTATTGAACCCGATCGATACGTAGCGTTGAAGCTGATCGCGGCTGATCCGGCCGGGTCCTTCTTCCAGTTGCACGGTCCCCAGGTCTGCCAGGGGAATAAGACCACCGCCTGGATCATTGAGCATAATGTTGCTGATGGTCTCGACGCTGTCTCTGTACTGTTTGGGGAACCGCACCACCAAATCGAACCGTTGCTGTCCTTCATACACGCGAGTCGCAACCTCTCCTCCAATGGCGGTCGTGATGATTTCCCGCACATCGGCGACATTGATCCCATAGCGGGCGATCTTGCTGCGATCGATGTCGATGGTGAGGTAGGGTTGTCCGAACAATTGCTCCACCTTGATGTCTCGAACACCGCGGACGGTTTCCAACACCTCGGCAATTTCCTGGGCTTTGTTCCGCAGCATCTCCAAATCATCGCCGAACAGTTTGACGGTGGCTTCCGTGCGGACGCCGGAGATCAACTCATCGACCCGCTGCTGGATCGGCTGGCTGATCAGGAACGTCGCCCCCGAGACGCTGGTTAAACGTTCACGGAACTTCTGCATGAGCTCCGGCATAGTCCGCGCCGTCGTCCATTGATCCAACGGCCGAAGCCGCACGACCGGATCACTCTCGTTCGGCTCTTGGGGATCGTTCCCCAATTCCGTGCGGCCGATTTTCGACACGACCATCTCCACTTCCGGAAACTCCATGATCGCCTGCTGCATGCGCTTTTCGATTTCGATGGACTCGGGAAGCGACACGCTGGGAAGCCGAATGGTTTGTGGGGCTACCGATCCTTCGTTTAGAATCGGGATGAATTCAGTTCCCAATGACGGCACCAATGCCAGCGCGCCGAT
Source organism: Nitrospira sp. (assembly GCA_024760525.1). Classification (NCBI taxonomy): domain Bacteria; kingdom Pseudomonadati; phylum Nitrospirota; class Nitrospiria; order Nitrospirales; family Nitrospiraceae; genus Nitrospira; species Nitrospira sp. The sequence continues at coordinate 1,408,450 of CP060499.1, read as the reverse complement.
TAAAGCACTCACAGCCATTACCACCACCGCGGTCCGGTGCCCAAGAGCCCAGCGAAGCACAGGGTCGTAAAGACGCTTGGTTTGCCGGACGATCCAAGGATCCTCCTCACTGCCTCGGGTCAGCGCCAAAGAACAGAGAACCGGGGAGAGCGTGAGCGATAACAGGAGCGACACCAACAGGGCGATCATGATGGTGTAGGCGAGCGGTTTGAACATCTTCCCTTCCATCCCGTGGAGAGACAGGAGGGGCAAGAAAACCAGGATAATGATGAGAATGCCGAACACAACCGGTTGTCCGACTTCCTTCACTGCATTCATGATGAGTTGCAGCCTGGGTGTGGCAGCGGCGGAATGGTGCGACAGATGACGGTAGACGTTTTCGACGACGACGACCGACCCATCCACGATCATCCCGATTGCAATGGCCAGCCCCCCCAGGGACATCAGATTGGCCGTCAACCCGATTTGCCCCATCACGATGAACGTGGCAAGCGGCGCCAAGACCAAGGTGCCGACGACGATCAGCGCGCTGCGAATGTTCCCCAGAAACAGGAACAATACGACGACCACGAGCACGACACCTTCCGCCAGCGACTTGTACACGGTGTTCAATGCCTCGGTGATCAGTTCGATACGGTCGTAAAACGGCACGATCCGCAACCCGTTCGGCAACAAGTGCTTGGCATGGATGTCTTCGATGCGGGCCTTGATACCCTCCACGACATCCCGCGCGTTCCCGCCCCGCAACATCAGCACGATTCCACTGACCACCTCGCGCTCCCCATTCAAGACCGTTGCGCCGTGCCTCACCGCATGGTCGACGCGCACATGAGCGACGTCCGAGACATAGACCGGAGTTCCACCGGTTTCCTTGACCACGATCCGTTCGATGTCCTGAAGGGAGCGGATCAGCCCGATCCCCCGCACGATGTATTTTTCCGCATGCTTTTCCAGGATATTGCCCCCGGCATTGGCGTTGTTCCTGGCCACCGCGTCGAACACGTCACGAAGCGTGAGGTTGAATTTTCGCAACATGCCCGGTTCGACCAGCACTTGATATTGCTTGACGTACCCTCCCATTGAATTGACATCGATGACCTCCGGCGTGCTCTTCAAGAGCGGTCGAATCACCCAATCTTGAATCGTACGTTGAGCGATCAAATTTTGGTGTTCGGCTTCGTTACCAGCAACAAACCCCGCAGGGGCCTCCAAGTAATATTGGAACACCTCGCCCAACCCCGTGCTATTCGGCATGAGCATCGGCTTAGCCCCGGGAGGAAGTTGTTCCTCGACTTCAAGCAGTCGTTCAAGCACCAATTGGCGGGCCAGGTTGATATCCATGGAGTCATCGAACACGATCGTAATAAGCGACAGACCGACTTTGGTGAGGGAGCGCATCTCCGTGAGGGAGGGCACCCCCGTGAGCTGCAGCTCGATCGGATAAGTCACCAAGCGCTCGACCTCGGCCGGCGAAAGGCCGGGGGCCTTCGTGACGACCTGCACCAACACACTGGTCACGTCGGGGAAGGCGTCGATTGGAATGGTCCGGAAGGCATAGATACCTCCGGCTCCGATCATGATCGCGCAGATGATGATGAGCATCCGCTGACGCAGGGAGATGTCGAGGAGGCGGGAGACCATCAGACGGGTTTCTTCAACAACTCGGACTTCAAGACAAAGGCACCGTTCGTCACAACCGGCTCCCCTTCGTTCAGGCCCCCGAGGATTGAGGTGAGCGTGCCGTTGGATTCGCCCACGTGGACCTCGCGCAATTCGTACTCGTTCGCGCTGCGTTGCACGAAGACGAACGTTCGACCTTGATCGCGTTGCAGCGCCGCCTCCGGCACCGCCAATCGGTCCGGCTGCGCTTCGGAAAAGAGGCGAATGGTCGCGAACATTTCGGGTTTGAGCCGTCCATCCAAGTTCGGCAGTTCAAGCCTGAGCTGCATGGTCCGCGTCACGGGATCCAGAACGTCTCCCACATAGGTGATCGTCCCCTTGAACACTTCATTGGGATAGGCATTGATACGGACCTCGACCTGCGTGCCGCCTGACGCATGAATAGAATGGGCGAAAGGAATGTCTTTCTCCGGGATGTTGGCTTGAACCCAGACCTCCGATAGATCCGCGATCACGAACAGCTTTTCGGTGGTCTCGACGACTTCGCCACGCGTCAGATTGCGCCCGATAATACGGCCCGCGAACGGCGCTACAATCGGCACGACGGATCGGATCTCCCGACTGCGGTCGAGCCGGCGAAGTTCTTCACTGCTCATTCCCAACAGCTTCAGCCGATCGCGCGACTCATTGGCCTCGGCCTGAGTGCTCAGCAGTTCTGCATGCCGCCGTTGCGCTTCCGCTTCCCCGATCACTTTTTCCTCCAGAAGGAATTGGGCGCGGCTATAGGCTTGCTCCGCTACATGAAGTTTGGCTTGTGCCTTGAGATGACCCGATTGAGCCAGGCCTAATTCACTGCTGTATAGAATCGCCAATGGTGCGTTCGCTTTGACTTCTTGGCCGAGGTCCGCATATACCTCGACCACTCGACCGCGAACCAAGGTCGTAATTTCCGCCATGTTCCGTTGATTGGGCTGAACGATTGCGGGGAAATCCCGGTGGGTTCGAAAGTCGCTACGTGCTACCGGCTGGACCATCAGCCCAACCCGTGACGATTCTTCCGTCGACAGCGTGATGACCCCCGGCGCGGACACCGCGACGGGCGACCTACTGGCCACCACATCGCTCGGCGTCCCATCACAACCTGCCTCCATCACCATTAAGCCGAATAGAAGACCCCGAACACCCCGACTGACAGATGGAGAAGAAGTTCGTATTGAATCGAACAAGACGTTCACAACGCTCCCCCTACAGCTTGCTCAAGCCTGGCCAGCGAGACGGAGAGGTCGCGCCGCGCCAGTGCATAGTCCAGTAACGTCTGTCGCTGCACGCGCTGTGCGTCAAGCACTTCCAACAGACTGGATGCGCCTTGTTGAAAACTGAACTGCGCGAGCCTCAGAGCCTCCTGAGCCTGTTTCAACAACCCTTTATCGAATACTTCGATCAATTCCGCCGTCGTGCGGACATCCTGATAATGCTGATAGACGGCTCGTCCCAATTCATTGCGTGTCCGGAGCAGCTCTGCTTCCTCACGGCGTTTGGCCCCCAGCGACGACGCAATTTCTCCCTGACGCCGGTACCAGAGCGGTACGGGCACGGAGAGACCGCCTTGAAACGCTTCCCGCCCCATCTCTCGCCAATAGCCCCCGTTCACGGTGACCGTCGGCACCCGTGCCTGCCGTTCAAATTCAATCTTCCAGTCCGATTGTTCCACGGATTTCAGCAGGCGCTGGATCGTCGGATGCTGCTCCATCATGCGAGCCATTAAACCTTCAATCTGCAAATCTCGAGGAATCGTCCTGAACTCGCCATGGACCGTATAAGTCGGTCCGAGTGCGCCGCCGGTCAAGGTGTCGACAACGACGCGGCTGATGCGAACATGATTTTCGGCCCGCGCGAGCAACTGCCGAGCTTTCAGAACCTCGACTTCCGCTTTGATCGATTCGAATTGCGGGGCCTCGCCCGATTTGACCCGCGCCTTGACGATCCGCGCCACACCTTCAACGATGTCGAGATTCAGACGCGCCAGATCGAAATCCTGCTGGGACAGCAACAGATCGTAGAATGCGACCTTGACCTGCGAGGCCAGATTCAGCCGGGTCTCCGACATCCCGACGTTGGCCGTCGCCAATCCGAGATCCGCGACTCGTTGCCGGGCGGCTCGCATGGCCGGCCATTCCACGGGCTGTCCGACCGTCACATTGTATTCGGCAAGTGACTGAATATTTTCCGGTGGACCCACGGTCGTGTCTTTAAGCCTCCCGTGTCCACCGCTGCTGGACACAGTCGGGTTGGGGTACGCGCCTGCCGACGTCTGATGCCCTTTCTGCTGCTCAATATTGCCTTCTGCCGATGAGACGATGGGATTCCTTGCCAAGACCAAATCGACAATCATATCGAGGCTATACACCTGTCCCACAGCTTCAGCGGAAGCCGTGGCCACACCAAGTCCTATGCTCATTCCGCAAATTAGAATGAGAACCAGCCTCATCATCCTCTCCTGCCTAAACATCTGAGACTTCCGCCCATAACATTTCCAACTTGAGCCCGTAATATCTGAGACTTTCACCCATAACATTTGAGACATCAACACATAGTAGGCTGAATTCGGTTTATTTTCAAATATCTACACCAACCGTTGCGGTTTCTCGGATGTGAGCTTCGAGTCGAGCGGTAACCCACTGAAGTAGAACGCCGAGATCGCCGCCGTTGCGGCAACATTCAGCGACTCCACTCCCTGAGCCAGCGGGATAGAAAACGTAACCAGAGAAGCTTTTACCACATCTGGTGCCAGCCCCCCTCCCTCATTTCCGACGGCAATCACGAGACGGCGGGGAATCCTCCGAATCGTCCTGATCGAGACTCTGTCAGCCGAAGGCAAAAGCGCCGAATAGATGTCGCATCCGTTCGAAGAAAATGTCCGAACGTCCTTGATATAAAAAACAGGGAGACTGAGAATCGTGCCGGCCGTGGCACGGACTACTTTGGGGCTCAAGTAATCGGCGGAATCAGCGCTCAACCATACCCCGGACAGATTTAGTGCCGCGGCCGTCCTAATGATCGCTCCCACATTCGCCGGATCTTGTAGGCGATCCGCATACACTCCCAATACTCTTGATTGGGTGAACACCTGTGCTTCGTCCCACCGAGGCTGTTGGATAACAGCCAGCATGCCTTGGGGTACACCAACCTCGGTCAGCTTTTCAAAGATGGCGTCCGGACACACATACTGACGACCAGGGAGCTTGGCGCGCGTTCGCCGGTCTGCGTCAGTTTCTACACGGAGGTAACGCGGAGATACAATCAGACTGCGAATAGATTGTGGGTACCGAGAAATCAGATCGAGGCAAGATTTGACGCCTTCGACGACGAAAGCTCCTTCCCTCGACCTGATTTTCTTGTCCCGAAGGAGTTGCCTGATCAGAGAGCTCTGCGCACGGGTCAGAGCCAGCAGATGCGGCACTGCATCCACCATACCCCTTGACATCACGCTGCGGGAGATATCGTCAAGAAGGATGAGTCAGTCAACTACCGGCGCCTTCGTTCGGAGGCCGCTTCTGCAGCGCGAATACGCTGAGCCCTCGCCTTGGCTCGCTTCAGCGCGGTCAGCTTTCCTCGAGTCCGTGTTTGCTCGAACTGGAGTTGTTCAAGCTGAGACTGTAAGTGGGCCTTCTCTTGCTTGTGAAGACTTGCGCACTCTGCCTTGGAAAGCTGGGTCCAATCTCCACAGTTCCTCGCCCGTTTGATTCGCTCGTCCAACGATTCTCGAAGCTGTCTCGCCCGCATCGTCATCAGAGACTTAAGGGCATCTTGCCGGCGCTGGACCTCTTCCTCCTCAGCCATGATACCGCGAATATCCGTCCCCAACATGGATCTCCACCTCCTTCAACTCCACACATAAATCTCGCGCGCGCATTATACCCGATTTGGCGTCCGATCGAAACGCCTCTTAAGCAATTGACAAATAACGATAATATTGAAACTGGAGACTGATTTATTGAAGCTGGACACGCCATTGTGTATCATCGCGCGATGTCGATCGGACCATGTCTCCAAGCGTGGAGACTCTCGAAAAATTACTCTCTCACCTCGTTATCAGACGCAGCGGGCATTTCTCACGAGCTCCTCGAACAAATCGAATCGGGCCAAATGGATCCGACCATCAGTACACTGCAAGCGCTCGCTGGTGCACTCGGCATCCCTCCATCTTGGCTGTTCGACGACCCTCGGTCCTTTACATGCCTATTCACGGACGCGGACGAGAGTGAGCAACCGGACACTTCGCAGACCGATCCGGTGACCGATCGTATCTTGGCCGGATCGCGCGCAGATCGATCCCTCTATGTCCTCCTGACAACGCTCATTCAATCCGGCGACCCCAAACTTCTACGGGCCGCCGAAATGAGTCTCCGTAGTTTGGTGAAGCAATCTCGGCAGGCAACCGTCCCCTGGCAACAACGCCCCTCAGGACACTTCGAGCCCCCTAGCGACTAGTTCAGCTGCCTGAGCGCTGAACGTCCGGCTTACCTCTACTGCCAACTCGCGGCTAACACGGCCTGGACCTCTTGAGGCCGCTGCTCAATGGCCTGATCCCACGTGAGGCCGGATTGTTGCGTGAGCGCCGCCATGGCCTGAATGAGTTGATCGACCTGCGTGCTCAGCAACGTTTGCCCATTGCCGGCCTGAATCGTCTCAATTCGATTCGTGGTCCCACCATACCAGTTCTCGACGGTCACGTGATCGGACGAGCCATGGATGGCAAGCCTCAGATGGTTGGCTTGGCGACTGATCACCAGATCGAGCGGTTGCACTGCGCTGTCGTAGCACATACTGTCCGCTGACCCACTCGTGTCCTGCACCCGATCCTTGCCCGCACCGCGCCCGACCAGATAGGTGTCGTTGCCCTTGCCGCCCACCAGCGTATCATTCCAGATACCGCCGTCGAGGGTGTCGTGGCCCGTCCCGCCGCTGAGGACGTTCGCTGCGCTGTTCCCCGTAAGCACATTGTTCAAGGTATTACCGATTCCATTGATGGCACCCGTACCGGTCAGCGTGAGATTTTCGAGGTTGCTCCCGAGTGTCCAGGTGATCGAACTTTGGACCGTATCGGTCCCGGCATTGCTGCCTTCGACGACGCAATCTCCGCTGCCGACCACGTAGGTATCGGCGCCGAGGCCACCCACTAGCGTATCGCTGCCCAATCCCCCATCGAGGCGGTCGTTGCCGGCGCCGCCGGTCACGGTATTGTTCCTACTGTTGCCGATCAGCACGTTGTCGAGCGCATTGCCGGTTCCATTGATCGTGGCCGTCGCCGTCAAGGTCAGGTTTTCCACATTCTTCCCGAGAGTGTAGGTGATGCTGCTCTGGACGGTGTCCGTCCCTTCGTTCACGAGCTCGGTCACGACATCCCCGGTCGCATCGACCCAATAGGTATCGTTCCCGGTCCCACCGGTCATGGTGTCGTTGCCCAAGCCGCCATCAAGCAGGTCGTCGCCCGCTTGACCGTGTAAGGTATCGCGGCCAGCCAACCCAAACAGCTGATCGTTCCCCGCCCCGCCGGTGAGCACGTCATGTGCGCTCGTGCCCCTCAACACGAGATTGGGGTTCGTGACCGTCACGTCGAACAGATCGAACGCGCTGAGATTGCCGCTGTCCGTCGCGGTAATCTTGAGGGGCAGCACGCCGACATCGCCAGCCCCCGGCGTGCCGGTAAACGTCCTGGTCGTGGGATTGAACGCAAGCCACCCCGGCAGCGCCGTGCCGTCGGCACACCTGGCCGCATAGGTCAGGGTGTCACCCGCATCGACATCGGCAAATGTGTTGGCCGCCACGCTGAAGGTCATCGCCTCTCCTGCAAGAGCCGCCTGATCCACGATCGGATTCGTCAGGGTCGGCGCATCGTTGACGTTCCAGATCGAGAGCTGAAAATCAGTCGAGGCATGCAGGTGTCCTGCATCCGTCGCCGTGAGCGCGAGCGCGAGCGTCCCCACATCGTCATTCAGCGGCGTGCCGCTGAATGTCAGGGTGGCGGCATTGAAGCTCACCCAGGTCGGCAAAGCACTCCCACTGGCCAGGGTGGCACTGTAGGTCAACGAATCTCCGACATCCTCGTCTGCAAAGATGGAGCCCGGGACCACGAAGGTGAACAACGCGTCTTCCACCGTGGTTTGATCCACCAGCGGCGTGATGACCGTCGGCGCCTCGTTCACATTCTGGATCGTGAGGGTGAATGTATCGGAGGCACTGAGATCGCCGGCGTCTGTTGCCGTGACCATAAGATCCAAGCTCCCCACCTCTGCATCATCGGGTATACCAGTAAATATCCGCGTCACCGAATCAAAGCGCAGCCATGTTGGGAGCGCGGTGCCGTCGCCCAGACTCGCACGGTATGTCAGCGAGTCATGTATATCCGCATCGGCAAAGGTGCTCGCCGGCACTTGCACAGATACGGGCACGCCCTCCAGCACCGTCTGATCCGCCAGCGGCGCGGCCACCGTCGGCGCATGGTTGGCTGGTGTCATGAGAAGGTCGACAAGGGTCGCGGTGGTACCATCGGCAAACTCTAGAGTCTCTACCACTCGTGAACCGTTCATGCCGCTCGGATCGAAGTTGGTCAGCACCAGCTTGTCAGTCCCGCTGGTACCTACCTGAATGGCCAGTGTCCGAGTGAACAGATTCCGGCTAAATGCCAGATCAGTCTGTGTTATACCCGCACCGAAAAGAATACGATTCCCCTCTCCTAGCTCGGGGACATCCTCAATCGTGTCGTACCCATCACCGATGTCATAGCGATAGGTATCATTGCCCTCTCCTCCCACCATGGTGTCTATTCCAATTGCCCCATGAAGCCGGTCATTCCCTAAACCACCCTCCAAGAAGTTATTCCCATCATTGCCGACGAGCACGTTGTCTAACGTATTACCGGTCCCACTGAGATTCGCTGAACCGACTAATCTGAGGTTCTCGACGTTCTCCCCAAGCGTATAGGAAAGACCGCTCCGTACCGTATCCGTGCCTTCATTCGCATTCTCCGTGACTACATCGCCTAGATCATCGATGACATAGGTGTCATGACCTGCTCCACCATTCATCGTATCGGCGCCCAGACCACCATCGAGAACATTGTTCCCCCTATTGCCAACGAGTACATTATTCAATTCATTTCCAGTTCCATTGATGTCTGATCCGCCTGCCAACGTCAGGTTTTCGACATTGGATCCCAGCGTGTAGTTCACTGCACTGAGGACACGGTCGATCCCTTCATTCGATAGTTCCGTGACCACATCGGAAAGGGAATCCACACTGTATGTGTCGTTGCCCAGTCCGCCCACGAGCGTATCGACACCTTGCCCGCCGAATAACGAATCGTCTCCCGACAGACCTACGATACGATCACTCACATTGGTCCCATTGATGATATCGTTTGCGGACGTCCCCGAGAGATCGAAACCCCGTGCAATGAGTTGGTCATAGGACAGGGAGAATCCGTCGGCAAAGCGGAAGCGGTCGATGCTGTGGCTACCCAGGGCATCATTAGGGTTAAACGTTGCGAGATGAACCGCATCCCCAGTCGTACCGACACGAATCATCAGAGACCCCAGACCCAAGCTCAAATCCTCAGGCGTAATACCCGGCCCAAATTGTAGCGTGTTGCCTGCGTCAGGAGCTGCCGTATCCGCGATTGAATCGATGCCATCCCCGAAGTTAAAGACATAGGTGTCATCGCCCGCTCCACCGGCGAGACTATCGTTGCCTGTACCGCCGGTGTGTGTGTCATTGCCCGATGTTCCAGTGAGTACGTCGTTGCCGCTCGTCCCTACCACTTGACCGGGAGTCGCCAGAAGATCGGCGAGTTGAACGGTACTGCCGTCCTGTAACGCGAGAGTCTGAGCCACGATGGAACCATCTGCACCCGATAACGTAAAGTTTTCCAAACGGATGACATCGACTCCACCCGTGCCCACTTCAATCGTCAATCGCTTCGCGGCCCGATCCTGTGTAAAAAGGAGATCCCCCAAGGCAATGCCGGCCCCGAACTGAATACGATTACCAGCACCGGCCCCAGCCGTATCCTGAATCGTATCCGTCCCGTCGCCTCTATTGAACACATACGTGTCCTCAGTCGTGGGGTTCCCTTGCAGAAGATCGTTACCCAACCCGCCGTAAAATTTGGACGGCCCGGTTCCTCCAATGAGCACATCCTCGCCCTTCCAACCGACAAGCACGCTCGCCCCATCCCCGCCCGTGAGGATGTCATTTCCATTCCCCCCAAGGACCGTACTGTTACCGGTGCCCGCACTCACCATACGATCCTCATCTGTAAAGAGCAGCGCATCGGTAAGGTCATTCAAATCAAGAGCCAGCCCGTCATTGAATGCCAAACTCCGAATGCCGAGCCGCCCATCTGCAAACGCACCGAGATCCAATCCCGCACCGGTAGTCCCGACCTTGATGAACAACGGTCCATCGGCGATCTTGAGATCGATATCTGATACAGTGATTCCTTCTCCAAAAAGAATCCTGTTATTCGCCAAGACGGAATTTCCATCTTGATCAAGGACAAATTCTCTATCATCCTCGATCTCGTCGCGACCATCCTCCACGTTGTAGATGTACGTGTCAGCACCGTCCCCTCCGCTCAGGAAGTCGTCTCCGCCTCCTCCAATCAATGTATCATCGCCGACATCACCACTCAGGCTGTCACGCCCCGCAAAACCGAATAGCGTATCGTTGGCAAACGTGCCGAACAATTCACCATCGTCTCCGGCCGTGCCTCGAACCTCCACACCACGCAAAAACAGCTGATCAAACGTCGTGGTCACACCATCCGCAAACTCGAAGAGATCCACCGCTCGAAGTGTCGAGGGATTCAGTGCCTCAAAACTTATGAATTGAAGGGCATCTCCGGCATTTCCAACATGAAGGGTCAAAAGGCCGTTATTGAATTGCCCACTGTGCTCCAACCGTAGTGAGGTCGTGTCGATCCCAGCTCCAAACAGCACTCGATTGACTTCTCCTGGGTGAGCGACATCGTCAATGAGATCGCACCCATCACCGAGATTGAAGACATACGTATCTTGCCCAGACCCGCCGATCAGCACATCATTCCCCCGTGCTCCGGTTATCGTATCGTCCCCAGACCCACCCCGAATGATGTCGACCGCCGTTGTCCCAATCAGGACATCATTGCCGGCCAAACCATCTATTGCCGGCTTCAGAAAATCTGCCAACTGCACATCAAAACCACCGTGGGTTTGCTCAATGCCTCCGGTAAAACTGATCGTCTCCAATACCATCGATCCGGTCGCATGAGTGGGATCAAAGTTGTCCAACACGACTCCATCACCGGCTGTTCCAATCCCAATAAACAGACTCCCGGAACTCTGTGCAAAGGTGAGATCGCTGGGGCGTATGGAGGCCCCCAATTGCAATCGATTTCCTTCCCCGGGCGAGGCCGTGTCATGGATCGTATCCACTCCATTGCCGGCAAGCCCGTCCACATAATAGGTATCGTTACCGGTTCCTCCACTTAGATGGTCATTTCCCGGTCCGAAGCTCGTATCGCCATATCCACCCCAGAGCGTATCGTTGCCGGCACCACCCTGAAGAATATTATTCTGAAAGTTCCCTCGAAGGTCGTTATTCCCAGCATTGCCAGAACCGATAATAGGAGTCGGACCGGAAAATTCCGCATAACTCAGCTGAAGGGCTTCGACATTGTCCGGCAGCGTGTAATCGACAGAACTCCTGATAACATCATGCCCTTCCCCAGGGAGCTCAATCACTTGATCTCCGGGATCCTCCACGTAATACACATCGTTTCCACCGCCACCCGACATGACATCGTTACCCCCAAGTCCATCCAGCGAATCATCCCCGCCCAGACCAATCAATGTGTCGGACAGATCAGACCCTGTGAGTCCGCTTCCACTTGGGTCGGCTACGAGAGGGAACTCGGCAATCTGCGCAATCAACGCATCTCGGTTCCACACCGTCCCATCGGCAAACGACACCTGAAACGACTGAAACGAGCGCTGTCTAAAATTGGCAATGCTGACTTGATCTGTCGTTCCTGCGACATTCAGCAGCAGCGCTCCCTCGGAAGACAGCTGGAGCGTCACATCGGTCGGAGCAATGCCGGAAGCCATTCGGACCGTGTTCAGGTCAGTCCCCGAAGGATCTTGATCAAAGACGGTCACATGTCCATGCCCTCGGTCAAAAAGATACGTGTCGCTCCCGTCCGCCCCATATAAACCGGCATGTCCACCTGCACCGGATAAGGTGTCATTGAGTGGTGAGCCCTGAAGAATGGCATGATCAGCGGTGTCCGACAGCACCACACCCGGAGTGCGGCTCAAAATAGTCGGGGTATCCCATACCGTGCCGTCAAAAAATTGGAGCGATTGGACACCCAGCGAACGGATCGGATCGAAAGGGTCGAAATTGAGGATATGCACCTCATCGCCTTGTGTCCCGTAATTGAGCACGATGCCTTGTTGCGCATCGCGGGTGAATGTCACGGCATCAGACGTGATGTCAGACCCAAATACGAGGGTATTGTCGCCGTCGGGGCTGTCCCAAATCGACGTCACCCCATTTCCCACATCCACCAGATAGGTGTCGCCGCCACCCCACCCAACCAACGTGTGATTCCCTCCACTGCCCGACAACGTGTCGGCAAGTGTAGATCCCTGTAACGTCTGCCCTCCTATACTCTCGGAGAGGATTAAACCGGGCGTTCGGCTTTCGACAGCCGCTTTATTCCAACTTGTTCCATCTGAGAACGTGATTGTGTACGTGCCATCCACAAAATAGCTGCCAATGCCCAAGACGTCATCCGTCCCATTGATGCGCAGCAACAAATCACCATGGCTATTGGTCTGCAAGATGAGATCGTCTTGCCGCACACTCGTGTTCATGGCAAGAATCACGCGGCTGGTCGTCCCACTAAACGTATCGTGATCGTACCCGCGTCCAAACACAACGGTTGAAACAAATGATGAGGGTGACCCAATCAGCGTGTCATTCCCAGCGCCTCCGTCGAACGTGACATTCCCTCCTCCACTCAGCTGATCATCCCCTTCATCACCATAGAGGAGACTGCCGAAGCCTGACGCAGCGAAGAGCGTGTCATTGCCTGCACCGCCATGCAGGGTCGCATGGCTGCTCAAACCACCGCGCAGGATATCGTTGCCGGCATCTCCGAAAAGATCGGCCTCCCCGCCGACACCGCCTTCGATGACGTCATTCCCTCCACCCCCATAAATGAGGTTCCGCCCACCAAACAAATAATGGCTCGTGCCGCCAATCAACTGGTCTGCGCTGTCCCCGCCATAAATTGTGTTGTCGCCCAACCCTCCTTGAACGTAGTTGCCATTGGGCCCACCAATGATCAGATTACTGACAGATCCCTGAACATCGGCATAAAAATTCGCATTGCCTAGAATGACATTGGCAAACGAGATTCCTGTCTGAGGGACGAATCCTTGAAGACTTCCCCAATCAGTGAGGGCCGGTCCGGACCCGGCAACAATCGTGTGATTTCCGACTCCAAAATTCACCAGGAGATTGCCCTCGGCCATCACCACGCCGGTCTGACTCACATCTGTCACAACATTGAATCCTCCACCTACACTGACTGTACTGGTCCCACCTCCAACCCCAATGAGGTTATTCCCCCCACTGGCCACCACGATGTTCTCTGTCCCGAGGGCCTCAATCGCATTATTCCCGCCTCCCGCCACGATGACGTTTTTCCCCAGCCCCCCTTGAATACTGTGATTGCCGTCTCCCACAGTGATTTCCAAATCACCTGAGATGAGAAGCGAATGACCATCGATGAGGGGATCAGGATCGGAACTTTCTCCTCCACCACCTCCGTCTGGATTGGGACCTGGCTCATATCCAGTTCCATCGACCACCCCCCCGTCACTGCCTCCGTCGACCACGTGAGCCTCACCATCTTCACCGATATATACGATGAAGCCTTTATCACTCTTGAAGAGAACGGCTGCACCGGAAGGCAGCATTGCCGGACTGAGGATAGTATTGCCGGTGCCGAGATTTGTTGAGTTAGGCGGAACTGGACCAATAATAGTGTTATTGTTGCCCAAATTGGTCAGCGTCGTATTGGGCCTAAGCACGAGATTATTATTGCTGCCCAGATTGGTAAGGTGGACGCTGCCACCAGGAGCGGTCACAAGAGTCGAGTTGGTCGTGTTGAGCTGAAGGGTCGTGGGAAATGTAGTGGTCTGCACCGTCGAGTTGTTCAGCGCAAGAATATAGCTTCCATCTCCATTGATGTTGGCTTGAGCACCAGGCTGGATCGTCACCATGGAGTTGTTCAGATTATTGGCCGTGAATCCTTGGCCGGACACGCGGAGAGTAGTCCGACCATCGGCGAGAATCTTCATCGTCCCTTCAGACTCCACCTCGCCGGCGAGATTAAAATTTTTCCGAACAATGACGGAGCTCTTGTCCACAGGATTTACTGTCTTAGTGACGGTCGCAATCACATTGTTGTGAGCATCCACCGTGGACGAGGTGAGATTGCCATTGGCCTGAATGGTGGTTGTTTGCACACTCCTGATGAGCCCCCCGGAACCAACATCAGTCGCCACTGCCGTGACGGAGCGGTCAGGATTCACCGTGAAGGAGACTGTGCCATTGCTGGATGCCGCTTGCACAGCCAAGGCGTCGCGAAGAAAGGAAGGGCTAAGTTGAGGGATGACTTGCGATTTGAACGATTGTTGATAGGCGCCGATCAGGTGCTGCAGCGTCGAATCGGACATCAGGCCGAGGGGTCCGAACAGTGCGCCAATGTTTTCCATCACCGACCGGGTATAGGGAACCTCCACTTGGGTCCCCACAGGGACACCTACCAATTTGGCGACATCATTCGGATGAACATAATTGGTAAGCCCGGTGAGGGTAGACGTATTGATTCCTTCGGCAGTAAGGATGGCCCCGATTCCGATGGCTCCGAACGTGACACCCGTAATCGTGACGCCTTCACTTGCCGCTCTAGCAGCAATGTAATCGACCTCCGCCCCACCCAGCGAATGGCCGGTGTAGGTGACATCTCCTCCAAAACGATTCTTAACGAGCTGATGAAACTGTAGCGCGGAATTAAAGGCTTCTGGTTTTTGACCAAGCTTAACCTGCGCAACCGTGCTGACATCGTGAGTAAGAATCTCCATTCCTCTAACCGCCGCGACGGTGTCTCCATGACCATTCTGATATATCGCACCATAAAAACCATCTAATGGGTTGCTGAATGAGTCAACCCGAGTCCAGCCGGCAGGTGCCCCAGAATTGTTGTATACATCCGCGCTCAGGTTCGTTAGCTCCGCTCTTGTAACCATCCGCTCCTCCTCAAAGAGTTACATTCTCTATTTATGTTGTTCCCAAATCTTTACTTCCGACCCGCCTCCGCCAGAAATTAGGTATCTTCGATCTTGGCTGAGAACCATAGAATCTATTAGCCCATCATGGCCTGTCAGAGTCGTCACCAACTCCCCTCCTGCCATGTTCCATATCTTGATCGTCCTGTCTTGACTTGCTGAAACTAGAAAGCGCTCGTTTTCTAGAAACACCAGAGATTGGACCTCACCCACATGCCCGATCAACTCTCTGACTATCGAACCAGTCTCAAGATTCCAAATTCGAATAGGATCACCATTCCGTTTTTTCACCATCTCGTTTGTCTTCTGATCTAAGCTACCTCGTTCTGTTCCAGTGCTCGTTCCAGAAGCTAGGAACTTCCCATCGGAAGTGAAAGCTAACGCCGTAATTGCGCCAGTATGTCCAAGTAATGTCTTCACCACTTCGCCACTGCCTACATCAAGAAGTTGAATTATGTAGTGTTCAAACAACTCACCCTTCTCCCTTTCCCACTGCCCTAACACGAGGATGTTCCCGTGCGGGCTAAAGACAACCGGCCCCTGGAGGTGAGTCGACAGTCGAACGGCCTGTGTCAATCGTCCGGTGGCCGTTTCATAGATACCGATCGCTCCACCTTGGAATCCCACTGCCAGGGACTGACTATCTGGACTGTATTGCAGAGACTCCACCATTCCGACCCCCTTGGGAGCATCACGCGTTACGATGGGCGGCGGCTGGAGCCGTTGGAGAATCGTATCGGTTCCGGCTTGGAAGACAAATACACAGGTATCTGCCAACGTAATCATGCCGCGACCGACGGCGAAGAATCGTCCATCTGGGCTATAGGCCAGGGCTTGCGTGCTACCCTTCAGCCCTTTCAGCACACGGAGCGGAGCACCTGTTCTGACATCCCATACGCTGATCGTCGGACTCAGAATGCCGCCGGCTGAGACCTCCCGTCCGTTCGGGCTCATGGCCACTGTTGTGACTCCCGAGTCATGGTGCAGCCGATGTTTGATGGTCCACGTTGGAGGTTTCGTTTCCTCTGAGGGGCGCTCACCCGCCATGGCAAGATCCCTTTCCCAAATGATGAAAAGTAATGGACTTGCGAGCTCCGCAAGTCCAATCGCCAGCACGGCCGCAGTCACGGCGATCAACATATTGCGAGTAACAATCTGCACTGTCATCCTCATCTTCCTATGAATGACGTACATACCCGCAAAGGCCAAGCTTGACCTGTGCTACTGTCCCGACATCCTGCAGGAGAAGTTCCATCCCCCTAATGGCCGCAACCATCTCGCCTTGGGCATTTCGATATACTGCGCCATAGAAACCGGTATCTGGGTCTGGGAACGCTCTGACTAGTGTCCAATTTGAGTTTTGGGCGATCGTTCTGCCCACATCAACAGACGTGTAATCGGTATAAACTGCTGCACTCGGATCAGCCAGCTCTTTACTTGTCACCATTGGGATCTCCTACTTGATGAATTACCTTAAGGTTTCTGTTTCCAAATACTAATATCTCCGCTATCCCCACCTGACACTAAGGACGTGCCGTCCTGGGTCACGGCAATCGAGTTGATCAGGTCATGATGCGCGGTCAATGTCACAATGTTGTCTGTTCTTTCGAAGTCCCAGATTCTCACAGTCCTGTCGTAGCTTCCCGACACGAGCGTCTGTCCGCGATCAGCAAACGTGACTGACCGAACGGCACCTCTATGCCCCACAAATTCTTTGACAATCTCACCTGTCTCTACGTCCCAAATTCTAATAGGATCCTCATTGCGTCGCTCAACTCCTTGGTTCGTCTTCTTGTCTAACCCGATACGCATTGCTCCGGTGTTTGATCCCGAAGCCAAATATCTACCGTCCGGACTAAATGATAGAGCTAAAACCAAGTCCGAATGCCCCGCTAAACTCTTCATAATGTCACCAGTGCTGGGCCGGAGGAGGTGGATTACATGGGGATGGAACAAATTACTTTCATTTTTATTCCATTGACCCAAAGCGAGTAGCTGACCATTTGGACTATATGCGATGGGTCCTTGCAAAGAAGAGTTCAGCGTCACACTTTGCCTTAAATGTCCGGTCGCGGCCTCGTAGATACCGATCGCTCCTCCTTGGAACCCCACGGCCAGAAACTGGCTATCCGGGCTGTATTGCAGAGACTCCACCATTCCGACCCCCTTTGGAGCATCACGCGTGACGATGGGCGGCGGCTGAAGCCGTTGGAGAATCCTATCGGTTCCGGCTTGGAAGACAAATACACAGGTATCCGCCGACGTAATCATCCCGCGACCAGCGGCAAAGAACCGCCCATCCGCGCTGTAGGCCAAGGCTTGCGTACTCCCCTTCAGTCCTTTCAGAACACGGATTCGAGCACCTGTTTCGACATTCCACACGCTGATTGTCGGACTCAGAATGCCGCCGGCTGAGACTTCCCGTCCGTTCGGGCTCATCGCCACTGTCGTGACCCCCGAATCATGGTGCAGCCGATGTTTGATGGTCCACATTGGAGGTTTCGTCTCCTCTGATGGGCGTTCAGTCGCCATGGCAAGATCCTTTGCAGAAAAAGAAGGGATGAAGGGAATTGGGAATTCGCCGCAGCCAATCGCCAGCACGGCCGCAGTCGTCGTGATCAGCGTATTGCGAGCAATAATCTGCATTGTCGCCCTCACCTTCTTATGAATGATGATACGTTCACAGGCACTCACACGAGGTTTAAGGCCAAGCTTGACCTGTGCAATAACTCCAACGTCGAGGAGAGACTTTTCCATACCTCTCATCGCCGCAAAGAGTTCCCCGTCGGCATTCTGATAGACCGCGCCATAAAATCCCCCATTGCCAGGGAATTCGTTGATACGAGTCCAGCCAGTCGGCGCGCCTGAAGGGTTGTACACGTCATTGCTTAAGTTCGTTAACTCACCAGTGGTAGCCATTAGTCTCTCCCTTATGAATACTTGCCCTTTCACTCTCAATCACGTTGCCAGATCTTGATCTCAGCCCCCCCGCCGGAGGCTAAGTATTTTGAATTCCTGTTTACTGCAACAGACGCTACATAGTCGTCATGACCTGTTAGGGTGGAGATTACTGTTCCTCTTGGCACATCCCATACTTTGATGGTCTTGTCGTAACTACCCGAAACCAAGATTTGGCCATCCTCAATAAATACAAGGGACGTGACGCGCCGACGATGCCCGACCAATTCCTTCACCAGCATGCCCGCCTCAACATCCCAGAGACGAATTGGATCATCATTCTGTTTTCTCACCATATGATTTGTCTTGGGGTCTAAACTTTCTTGTACTTGCCCGGTAGTTGACCCTGAGGCCAGGAGATGGCCTCGCGGATCAAAGGCTAACGCCGTAGTCAGATCAGTGTGGCCCGGAAAGGTTTTGACAACTCCCCCTTCTGCCGAGGTGTCCAGGAGTTGAATTTCCATAGGACTCCAGAAGTGCTCACTCTCTCTCCCCTCCCTTGTTTTCCACTGCCCAAAGGCGAGGTATTTCCCGTCGGGACTATAGGCGAGGGCTCCAAACGATGGCGTATACACGGTCTTCCTCTTGATGAGCTGGCCAGTTGCCACCTCATAGATCCCAATTCCACCTCCGCGAAAAGTCACGGCAAGAAACTGACTGTCTGGGCTATATTGCAGTGACTCCACCATGCCGACGCCCTTTGAGGCAAAGCTGGTGGCAATCGGCGGGGGGACAAGACGTTGCAAGATCGTGCCGGTGCCTGCCTGAAAGAGAAAGACACAAATATCCGCGGAGGTAATCATCCCGCGTCCGACCGCAAATGACTTGCCATCGGGACTATAGGCCAGGACCTGCGTGCTGCCCTTGAGGCCTTTGATATGACGAACTAACCTGCCGGTTTCGACATCCCAGATGCTCACCAACGGGCTCAGAATTCCTCCGGCCGCGACCTCAGTCCCGCTGGGATTCATGGCCACAGTGGTAACGCCTGAGTCATGGTGCAGCCGATGTTTGATGGTCCACGTTGGAGGTTTCGTCTCCTCTGATGGGCGTTCAGTCGCCATGGCAAGATCCTTTGCAGAAATAGAAGGGATGAAGAGACTTGCGAGTTCGACGAGACCAATCGCGAGCATACCCGCAGTCGCGATTACTTGCAGACACCTCGGTACCAGCTGTCGCATCATCCCTGACTCCGCCATCATTCACTCCCAGCCGTTGTCTGGATGCATTTCCATAACTTATCGACTTCGCATTCAGTGCCTCTTGTCCATCCTACGCCTTCGGTTTCTGCGCCGCTCCCAAACTCCCCAGCACCTGTTGAATCTGCTTCCGTAGGCGCGCCAGAGCGCTAACGTCTAGTGCCACGCGGGTGACCAGATGCCCTTCCACACCTTTCGGAGCCGCCAGGCCGTCTTTTGCCGTCTTCGCAATCGCGGCAAGGAAAGCTGGCTCGATGAAGCCGAAATCCAGATAGGCGATGCCCTGCGCGATCCCGACATTGGTGTAGTTGGCTGCTCGTGGGTGGGCCGAAGAATCAGAAGGTTTCAACCGGACGTTTAACGCAATGGTCGTGTCTTTCTGCTCGCTCATCAACGCACACTCCTTGACAGTGGGTGAACAACCTAAAGAATAGCTCTTGTAAGTTTAAACACTCACGTGTCTATTCCTAATCATAAAGTGGCGTGAGTGTAGTTGCGCTCTCAGCTATCTGTCAAGAGTCATCTCCTACAAATCGGCTTCCAGAGCCACTTTAATGGCACTATACGAAAGTGTGGAGAAAGGAACCGTGCGCAGGAGAAAGGTATCTAAGGAGATCTAAGAGGTGCTGATATCGCGTCACGTCCGGCACGATACATAGAGTGGCGTGCATCCAGGTGTATTGCTACACGGAGCCTCACCAAAGGGGGCAGGCCACTGAACCATACTCATGAGCTTGGAATCTGTCTGTAGAGGTCTTCGCTACGCCCCGCCCTGTTGTTTCATGAAGGTTTCTGCCCGTTTGGCCATTTCGTCGAGCGGCACATCCTCGACATGTGTGGCGAAGTGCCAATGATGTCCGAAGGGATCTTCCAAGCTGCCGGAACGGTCACCGTAGAATTTGTCCTCAACCGGGGTGATCACTTTCGCGCCGGCGGCGACGGCTCGTTTCACGAATGCATCCACGTCTTGCACGTACACCATGATGCTGACCGGCGAACCACCGAGCGATTGAGGGCTCTTGCAATTCATGTCCGGGAATTCGTCGGCCAGCATGACGATCGCCGTTCCGATCTTGATCTCCGCATGTCCGACCTTTCCATCCGGAGTCGGGATGCGCATGATTTCCGTGGCTCCGAAGGCCTTCGCATAAAACTCAAGCGCCTGAGCTGCGTCGTTGATGATGAGATACGGCGCCGCGCCTTCATATCCCGTCATTAACATTGTGATGGCAGAAAGCCGCATTGACTCAGTGAATCTAGAATAGAAAGCAGCTTAGTGACCACCGCATGGGAAACCCCATGCGGTGGTGTTTCACTAAGGACAATGTGCAAATCGAGCTATTTGCATTTATAGAACGGCGCGCCTGAACATGCCCCGGACTTACATTTGTGGTCGTTCCCGAATGAGCCGACTGAGCCGCACTTCTCTCCTTCGTCCAGCTTGCGCCGACACTTATTCTCTTTAAAGTCCAAGCCGGCGTCGCAATACTCGCCGGGATCGCAGTCGGGATCCTTCTGGCATACACAGGTCCCTTTGGCACCATCGACGGCACTGCATTTGCCTTGCTTGCAGGCATCGTCGTTGTAGCAGGCGTCGCCCCTGTCGACTGAATTAGGCGTGTAACAATGGCCGAACTTACAATATCCGCTCTTGCATTGATGGCCCCCGCCGGCTATGTCGCACGTCTCATGGTCGTTCTTGAGCGCCATACAACTATTCTTCGTGATGTCCAACCCGGCGTTGCAGTATTTGCCCGGACTACAGTCTGTATCCCCCCGGCACACACACGTGCCCTTCGTTCCGTCCAGGCTGCTGCATTTCCCCTCTTTGCAGGCGTCATTGAGGTAGCATGTTTCACCCATCGGCACCGAGTTCGGGGTGTAGCACCGGGACAGCTTGCAATAGCCGCTCTTGCACTGGTGATCTCCTCCGGCGATATCGCAGGTTTCGTTATCCGCCTTCTTGGCCACACACTGATTCTTGTTGAGATCGATCCCCGCATTGCAGAACTGGCCGGCCGCGCAATCATTGTCGCGATTGCATTCCTGCTGCTTCGTGAGATACCGGGAGACGGCAATGTAATGGTAGATCGTTCGCTTGTCCGTCGTGTCTGCGTCACACATCTGATAGGACACCGTGTCGTACAAACCGGTGAAGCGAGTGTTTTTGCAACTCCTCTTGCCCTCGTCTTCCACAAACCCATATTCATCGTCCAGCCCGAACGCGTGCCCCACTTCGTGCCAGTAACTTTTATCGCTGGTCATCGTTGAAAAGTTGTTGGGCTGAAACACGTTCGATTTGTACATCTGATTGAAGTGCGCACGGAGAAACTTCGTCGCAAAATGAACCGACAGATGATCCCCTTTCTGAAAGAGGTTTCGCGTCGACTGCGGGAAGGAGGCGTCATTGTGGCCTTCGAGGAGCAGCTTCAGCCGAAATACTCCCGGGATGCTCCAATAGGCCTCGCTGGTTCGCACAAAGTTATTCAGAATCCAGCCTTGTGGCGTCACCTTTACTGCCTGGTTCCGAGACGCATCCCACCTCCAAAATAGATCGGTGCCTTTCTTCACACGGCAGCCGGTGAAGGTGTCCCCGCCTTTTTCATACCGATATTCGATTAAGCCCTGACTGATGAACTTATTTTCAGGATCCCGGCGATGTAGCTCTTTGTCATCGTACCTGCCGACATCTCCGGGGAAGTACGTCGATGTCGAACAGAGGGTATTGGAGATAGGTCTGGCATCGGGCTTCAGCCCGAACACCTGCACAGCGTCAGAAGGATTGGCCACCTGCGAAGCCTCGTACAGTTGCTCGGCATGGCTCGGATCGAAATCGACACGGCCATCAACCAGCTCATTGAATAGAGGCTTATAGGGAATGATCATGGTCCACACCCCGTTCTCCTTACTCAGCATATAGACGTACTTGAAACTGAGCAGCGAGCCGATCGGTAGCCCCACAAAATCGTAATGTCCCCGGATCACTTTGGGATCGAGATTGGCGGCCTTCAATACCTCAGTCTTTTCACTGGCGCCAGCCGATCCGGTGAGTTTCAGCACTTCGTCGCCTTTCGTGTCTCGCTGGCGGTTACACTGCAGGATGATTCCGTTCCAGCGCCGGTCTCCGAGGTACGTGTCGTCGGGAAAGAGTTCTTCGTAGAGTTTCTCATCATTCTCAATTCCGGGAGTGACGGGCCGGAACAGTTCCGTCACGTCCTTGCAAAGATCCGCATGTGCGGTCGAGCCCAGCAGGATGACACTCAGGAATAGGATGGATAGGAACGTGATCTTCATTGGCGTGCTCCCTGTCTCATTCAGCGAAGTGGCAACTGGACACCAGGTTGTCAGACAATTCGCCCTCACCAGCCTTATCCACACGGACCTATGACCGGCGCTTACCTGGCCATCGCGTGTGCGTCCGGCAACATTTTCTTAATGATGCGATCGAAATCCTGCTTCGGGTGATTGCCGATCAACGAGACGCCGTTGATGACGAAGGCCGGTGTACCATCGAAACCAAACTGTTCGGCCTCGGCACGATCAGCCGCAATGCGCTGTGTCACCGTGTCGCTTTGCAGATCCCGCTCGAGCCGCGCCTGATCGATCTCAAGGCCCGAAGCAATCTCCTTCAAGACTTCGACACCGCGAGACAAACTCCGCTGTTGCTGAAAAACAATGTCATGAAACCTCCACGCCTGCTCTTCGCTCTGGAGGGCAATGGCTTCGAAATACCTGGCTGCTGGTTCGGCCGTGGCGTGAAAGCTAAGCGGAATATGCTTGTAGACAAGTCGAACCGTGTCCCCATGCGCGGTCAGCACTTCGTGCAGCGTCGAGTAGGCGGCCCGGCAGTAGGGACATTCAAAATCACTGTACTCTACGATGGTGACAGGGGCTTGCCGCGCGCCACGGACCGGGCGATCCTCCGCGATTTGTGGAACTTTGGGATGCGCCAGCTCGGCTCGCCATCGGGCTTCTTCGATCTTTGTCTTGCGCAGTTCGATCCCACGCTCTGTCAGATCCGCGAGCATCACCGGATCTTGCGCTAACGCACGAACGATAATGTCCGGGTGCTTCTGTAGAATTCTTTCGAGGAGATCTTTGAATTCGGTCTCAGACACCTCGGATCGCGATGTCTGAGCCCCTACAGAATCCGAGATGCCGACCAGACTTCCCATTGACACCACCAACCCAACGACCAGACATGCAAAGTTTTGTATTGTTGGCATCGTAAGTCCCTCCTCAATTGATCTGGTAGCCGAAGTCCTTATCGTCGGAGTTTTTGGTGCTTCTTCCGTGAACCCGTCGAATGTCTCACGCGCATCCGCAAAATCCATTCCACTTCGCGGCTAAGTGCTAATCAGCAAGACTGTACATGCATCTGAAGGGTCAACACTTTTCACTGAGAGCAATGCGTACGATCAGAGATACAGCTGTGTATCTACTCGGATACCAGGGAGGATAGTGATCTTACTCACATCGACGCGTCAATCACTGGCAGTCCCAAGGGCAGAAGACAGATCACCCACAATAATTACCAGCGCGCAATGTGCACGAGTGGTAACGAAAATAGATAGGATTGAATAAGAATAAGCCGCGTAATCAAGTATGAGTCAAGAATCGTTGATATCTACAGCTCATGGTCAAGGCGACTGGGGACACTACGCCCCGCCCTGTTGTTTCATGAAGGCCACTGCACGTTTCGCCATTTCGTCGGGCGGCACATCTTCGACATGTGTGGCGAAGTGCCAGTGGTGTCCGAAGGGATCTTCCAAGCTGCCGGAACGGTCACCGTAGAATTTGTCCTCAACCGGGGTGATCACTTTCGCGCCGGCCGCCACGGCTCGTTTCACGAATGCATCCACGTCTTGCACGTACACCATGATGCTCACCGGCGAACCGCCGAGCGAGTGAGGGCTCTTGCAATTCATGTCCGGGAATTCGTCGGCCAACATGACGATCGCCGCCCCGATCTTGATCTCCGCATGTCCGATCTTTCCATCCGGGGTTGGGATGCGCATGATTTCAGTGGCTCCAAAGGCTTTCCCATAAAACTCAAGCGCGCGAACTGCGTCGTGGATGATGAGATACGGCGTCGCGCCTTCATAGCCCACTGGAATTGCGTACACCTTCCCTGCCATGGACGACCTCCTTCGTTGCTAGTTCTGGGTACCACTTCAGCACGTACGCTGATTGACGTCACACCTCCTCACAGCGAGGATGTCTCGCGCACATACACACTTGACCTAGGGCTGCGCTTCCAATGACAGGAGGGCGCGCTTTTTCTCCAAACCGCCAGCGTAACCGGTGAGCGAACCGTTCGAGCCGACAATGCGATGGCAGGGCACGATGATGCTGATTGGATTGCGGCCGGTGGCTGCACCGGCTGCTCGTGCACTCCCGGGGTAACCTGCGCGCTGCGCCAGTTCGGCATACGCGATGGTTTGACCGAACCGGACGCTTGCAATCGCCTTCCACACGGCGCGCTGGAACGGTGTGCCGTGCGGCGCGACTTTGACGGTAAACCGCGCCCGCCTGCCGTCGAAATACTCCGACAGCTCGCGCTTCGCGTGGCATAACGGCGCATGCCGGCCGGCTCGTTTCCACTCCTTGTCGACGCGAGGGTGATACTTCTGTCCGGTGAAATAGACACCTGTCAGCGCGTGGTCATCGGCAACCAGCAACATACGTCCGCGGGGACTCTGATAGTAGTCGTAGTACGGCATGATTACTCCTTGATCAGTGAGTGCCAGAGCTGCATCACGGCATACGCGCGCCATGGCCGCCATGCTTCACCGGCTTCGAGCACGCGGCGAGCATTTTTCTCCTTCAGCGCCTTCATGACGCCGAGATCGGTATGAGGAAATGCATCCGGCCAGGCAAGCGCCCGCATGGCGATGTACTGCGCCGTCCATTCTCCCACGCCGGGCAGCGTGCGCAAACGCTCCAGCGTTTCATCGAGATCTGCGTGAGGCGTCAGGACGAGGCCACCGTCCGCGACCGCACGCGCGAGCGTGATCACCGAGCGTGCGCGCGCCGCCGGCATCCCCAGACGCGCGATGAGGCCGACCGCCGCGTCAGCCACACGCGCTGCGGATGGAAACACCGTAGTCAATGCTTGAAACGGTGTCTCGAGCGGATCCCCGATCGCAGCAGCGAAGCGACTCGCGATGGTCCGTGCCGCGGCAACGGTCACTTGTTGCCCAATAATCGCACGCACCGCGACTTCGAATCCGTCGAATGCACCCAGGACGCGTATACCAGGACGCTGTGCCAACTTTCCCAACACGCCTGCAATCTCTGTCGGATTGCAGGACAGATCCATGAGCGTCTTGATACGCGCAAGCAATGGCGGCAGAACCCGGGCGAGCGATGAAGAGACTGCGACATGGAGTGCCGGTTTCTTCGGTGATGGTCGGATCTCGACCCAACCCACATGGCCGTTCCCCTCCGATGTCACACGGACGGTGCGCCGGTAACAGGGGCCGTCAAGCATCTCAACACCGTCAATGGCCCGTGCACCGAGAAACGCCGTCATTGCCGGCCAATCATAAGGCGGGCGGTAACTGAGTTCGAAGCTCAGGGCATCGGCCACCGGCATTGCCTGACCATTCACGCGCCGGCGCAACTGTCCAGGTTGAAGGCGATATCGCTGTCTGAAGAGTGCGTTGAAGCGCCGCAGGCTCCCAAATCCGCTCGCGAGCGCGACTTCGGTGACCGGCAAACCGGTATCAGTCAGCAAACGCTTGGCGAGAAGCAGACGCTGCGTCTGGGCAAACTCGATGGGCGAAACGCCAAACTCGGCGCCGAATACTCGTCGCAGATGCCGATCGGTGATGCCGAGGCTCGATGCGATACCGACTAATCCGTCAGAGTCGAGCGCACGATCCTCGATCAGGCTCGCCGCGGCCTGTGCCACGCGTGTGGTCGCATCCACGCTCGCATTGCCCGGTGCAAGTTCGGGACGACAGCGCAGACACGGCCGGTAGCCGTCAACCTCGGCTGCAGCGGCGCTCGGATAAAATCGGCAGTTCTCGAGCCTGGGCGGCTTGACCGGACAGATCGGCCGGCAATAGATACGCGTCGATGAGACAGCGATGAAAAATCGTCCGTCGAAGCGCGCATCGCGCGCCAGCAGTGCGCGGTAGCAGGTGACAGCATCGAGCAACATGGGTGTGATTATAGCTGCAGCGGGTGACACCCTGCTCGCCATTTTCGGACATGACGATCCAAGTGGGAAACCTAGAGGAAGGAACGGTAAGGGACGGGCCGTCTGCCGTCACAAACGAGATTCTCCGGCAGACAACTGCTCCCAGACTTCCGGCAACAACGCCACGGCCAAATAATTGAAGCGGGTTCGCCGCAGGAAGGCCGCTGGTGAGAGGCGCGGAGGGGGGTTGTTTTTTCCAGCGCAGGAGTTACAATACGGCCCGTTTATCGAGACCGATTGACTCATCCACCACACTTATATAGAGAGGCATACCGTGAGTCTGCGAACTATTCTACGGCTCGTTGTGGCAATAGGCGTTTATGGTACCGTCGGTCAAGCCTGGGCATATGACACCAGTCCGTACTCCCCAGGCAGCATAGACCCGTGTACTCAAGTGTATTTTTCTGCGTTCACGCCCACTCCATTTTCGGCGGAGAAGAATAATGTAGAGGTGGCGCCGAAATCAGAATTTTCATTTCTTGCATCCAAAACCACCAACTGGCCAAGCATCACCGTGAAGATCAAGGACGAAAAGGTCCCGGTGACG
The DNA here is from genome assembly GCA_024760525.1 of Nitrospira sp. Classification (NCBI taxonomy): domain Bacteria; kingdom Pseudomonadati; phylum Nitrospirota; class Nitrospiria; order Nitrospirales; family Nitrospiraceae; genus Nitrospira; species Nitrospira sp. The sequence goes on along the minus strand of CP060499.1, from coordinate 1,381,519 downwards.
GTCACCACGATCACGAACGGGTACCTGGTCAAGGGCAAACTGCCCGCCACCGTGACAGGCAGCTACATCCGGGTCGAAGTTTTCGCCAAAGGACCCAACGATTGTGACAAAGCCGATGGCTGGCTGTTGAAAGTAGGCAAGTAACTGTGAGCGAGACGATGTGGGCAGGGATCTTCCCCGCCCATGTCGGTACGGCGGTACTAGCCCGATTGGTCCTCAGGGCTCCTCTTCTTCCACGGACTCGATCGACGCTTGCAGCGTCGCTGATGCTGCCACGCCTCCCTTAGAGTTCGCGTGTCGTAAAATAGGATCTCTTTCTTAGTTTGCTCTGCCAAGGAGAAACAGCCCGAACCTTCCGAGACCGGGGTTCGGGCTGCTTTCATCTCATCGGGTCTACATTGCGACCTGCGCGCTCGGAGAAAACGGAAACGAATCCTCCGCTAGTTAGCTTCGCAGCGATCTGAAGCCCACACGTACCTCTTCTGAGAAGAGTTCTGGCTGTTCCCACGCCGCAAAGTGTCCGCCCTTGTCGAGCCTGTTGTAATGGATCAGCTTGGGATAGGCCCGCTCTGCCCAGCTCCGCGGAGCTGGATAGAGTTCGTCGGGGAAGACGCTCACTGCAACCGGGATAGAAACGCCTTTGGCATTGAAATACCCCTGACCCCAATACTCCCAATAGAGACGAGCGCCGGAAAGCGCCGTGTTCGTCAACCAGGTGATCGTGATGTTGTCAAGAATGTCGTCGCGCGTGAGGCCCTCGACTTGTCCTTGAAAGACGCCTGAGATCAGCTCGTAGCTGCGTGCGTCGTGATCAAGAAAATACGCCGCTAGGCCGATGGGTGAATCTGCAATTCCGTATAATGTCTGCGGTCGCAGGCCCATCTGGTACCCGTAGCCGATTCCCTTTTGATAGACGAACTGTACGCGCTCATATGCGACCTTTTCATCGGCCGAGAGACCCGCTGGCGCCGGTGCGCCGGAAAAGGCCGCCCCGTCAATGTCGGCTGGAAAGATACCGGGCATGTTGGTGTGAATGCCGAGCAACTCCGGGGCGGCCTGCACCCCCATCATATCGACGATGACCGCACCCCAATCACCGCCTTGCGCCACAAACTTCGCATACCCAAGACGCTTCATCAGCGTGGTCCAAGCGCGAGCGATTCTGTCGGGACCCCAGCCGGGCGTGGTCGGTTTTCCTGAATACCCATAGCCTGGGATCGACGGAATCACCACGTGAAAGGCATCGGATGTCTTTCCGCCATGTGCGGTGGGATTGGTCAGCGGATCGATGATCTTCATCTGTTCGATGATCGAGCCTGGCCATCCATGCGTCACGATCAGCGGCAGCGCATTGTCGTGTCTTGAACGGACGTGAATGAAATGAATGTCCAGTCCATCGATCTCTGTGATGAATTGCGGCACGGCATTCATCTTTGCCTCAATCTTGCGCCAGTCATATTCTGTCGCCCAATAGCGCGCCAGCGCCTGCATCGTTGCGAGTTGTACGCCTTGCGATGCATCGGTCACTGTCTCTCGTTCGGGCCACTTCGTTGCATTGATTCGTCTGCGCAATTCCGTGAGTTCCGCTTCCGGAACATTCACATGAAAGGAACGAATGGCATTCTTGGCAGGGGTCCGCTCGGTGCCAGATTGTGTGAGAGTGGCTTCTGTCATGATATCCTCCTTGAAGGTTTAAAGGGTTGTTTCCCCGTGATTAGGACACACCTCTCCTTCAGCAATTGGCAGACCACTCACAACTCAATGAGAAATCAAGAGATAGGCGCGCTTGTGGATTTGTGAATTTGGCGAATCCGGCGAATGTGGTGATTCTGGCGAGATTTCAGCCAAACTTGAATTGGCCCTTTTGAATCTTCAGAGCACGAATCTTGTGTTCAAGCGTCGACGGCGGAATGTTAAGCTTGGCAGCAGCTCCGGATGGCCCGGACACTCGGCCTCGGCTAGCGACCAACGCGGCCTCAATAATCTCCCGCTCAGTTCGCGGCTCGCGCTCGGATGACACCGATGGCGTGCCACGTAGGACCTGAGACGATTCATTCGAGAACCATACATCGTCGACGGCAAATACATCGCCGGGACTCAGGATCACTGACCTTTCGATGACATTTTGCAACTCTCGAATATTGCCAGGCCAGTCGTACGCCTTTAACCGCTCCAAGGTTCGTTTTTCGATGGTCCGGATATTTTTCCCCGCCTTCTTCGCATAGCGCTGGACGAAGTACTCGACCAGCATCAACATGTCATCTTTCCGCTCTCGAAGTGGCGGCATTTCAATGGGAAATACATTGAGGCGATAGTAGAGATCTTCGCGGAAGTTGCCATTCGCTATGGCGGTTCTGAGGTCTCGATGCGTGGCTGCAATGACGCGAACATCAACATGGATCGGTTGCCCGCCCCCGACTCGCTCCAATTCCCGCTCTTGCAAGACTCTCAACAATGCGACCTGCGTGTCGGGCGGAAGGTCACCCACTTCATCTAGAAAAATGGTGCCGCCATCCGCCAGCTCGAAGCGCCCAAAACGTCGCTGACTGGCTCCGGTGAAGGCTCCTTTTTCATGGCCGAACAGTTCCGAGGAGATGAGTCCCGGTGCCAATGCGGCGCAGTTCACACTGACGAAGGCGCGAGAAGATCTCTGAGATCGCTTATGGATGGCACGGGCGATGAGTTCCTTGCCCGTGCCCGTTTCGCCTGAAATCAACACGGTGGAGTCTGTGGGAGCTACCTTGCCAACGCGAGAAAGGACAGTCTTCAGCCTGTTCGAGGAACCGACAATTTCCTCAAACATGGACGCACGATCCACCTCGTCCCGCAACGCCAAATTTTCCCGATAGAGACGATCCTTGAGTTCCCGAATCTCGGCTTCGCGCTCCTGGAGCTCGCGATAGAGACGGGTAGTCTCGAGCAGCAATTCCTGACTCGCGTTCAGCCTCTGGCGTTCGAGTTCCGCTTCCATCCGTAGTCTCTCTTCTCGCTCCGCAGTCTCACGACGAAGCTTGGCCAACTTGAGATGCACCTCCACGCGCGCGATCAGCTCGCGCGCCGCGAAGGGCTTCACGAGGTAATCGTCTGCACCGGCGTGAAGTCCCTCCACACGTGACTCCTCTCCCGCCCTCGCGGAGAGCAGGATGATGGGCGTGCCGGCAAGCAGCGAGTCGTCGCGAATCGCTCGAAGCAGCTGGAATCCGTCCATTTGGGGCATCATGACGTCGGCCAGAAGGAGCGCGGGTCGCAAGATTCGCGTGGTTTCAAAGGCCTGGCGGCCGTCTGAGACCGTATGCACTTCATATCGGCCGTCCAGCAGGTGTCTAAGGTATTTGCGCATATCCGCATTATCGTCGGCCACAATGATCAATTCGCGGTCAGCCACCGATTCCGGTCGTCCCAACGGTGCCAACTTGGGAAGTGTCATTACGTCGACCGGGCTCCCCTCATCTGGCAACCACCCCTGCGCCTCTTGGGCATACGCATCGACTCTGACTCCGGCGTTAGTGACCGACCGTGTCGCCTGAACGCACTCCGGGGGCAAGTGCTCCCTGCCGAGAGGAATCGTCACTGTAAACGTACTCCCTTGACCAAGCTTGCTCTCCATGTCCACGTCGCCGCCATGGAGTCTCACGAGTTCCCTCACAAAGGCCAAGCCGATTCCGGTGCCTTCGTAGGATCGTGCGTGGACCCCTTCGACCCGATGAAACCGCTCGAAGATCCGCTCGTGATGCTCTTCGGGAATCCCTACCCCTGTATCTCGGACCTGCAATCGGACAGCGCCTTCCATCGGATTCAACGTAACAGTTACAGACCCATACAATGTGAACTTAAATGCGTTGGACAGGAGGTTGGAGACCACCTTCTCCCACATGTCGTGGTCGACGTACACTGGCTCGACGATTGGTGGACATTCAACTGTGAACTCCAAGCCGGCGTTCTCCATCGCTGAACGGAACACGCTGGCGATCTCAGACGTGAACACAGGCAGGTCTGTCGGCTCATAGACCGCCTGGACGCGGCCTGCCTCAATGCGCGAGAAGTCGAGAAGCGTATTGACCAGTTTCAGCAATCGAAGCGCGTTCCGTCTGACCGTGAACAATTGCTCGTGACGCTCCGCGCCGAGACGTTCGCTTGCCTCCGACAGGACCTCTTCGAGCGGACCCAGGATCAATGAGAGCGGCGTCCGAAACTCATGGCTGACGTTGCTGAAAAACGCGGTTTTGGCCCGATCGAGCTCCGAAAGGGACTCAGCGCGTCGGCGCTCCTGCTCGTACGCGCGCGCGCTGGCCAACGCGATGGAGACTTGTTCGGCGATCCGGAGAACGAAGTGACGGTAGTTGTCGTCGAACGCGCGGCCCGGGTGAATACCGAGCACGAGGAACCCGATTGCCTCGCTATGCTGGCGCAGCCGGATCGGTACGACGGTCGCCTTCTCCGGAGGAAACGGCCAACCGGGAATCGACAGTGCAGACGATCGTTCCCCAAGTTCCACAATGAGGCACTCATCTGTCACTGCGGCGTTGAATCTCCAGAGACTCTCACCATTGCAGTCCACGAGCGCCGGACGCAACTCATCGTCGGTTTCCGCACTGACACTTGCGAGACGTGCCCGGCGCTCGCCCGGCAAAAACTCATAGAGAAACGCGAACGGCGCGCTGGAACGATTCTGACCGAGCGTTTCCGCGCTCACGCGCCAGACCTCTTGCTCGTTGCGCGCCTCAGCCGTTCGCGACGCCAAATCGCGGAGCACCTGTCTGCGTCGGTCTTCGATCACACGTTCTGTCATATCCAGAGCGTTGGTCAACACACCGCCTACATCGCCGTTGTCATCCGGAATAGGGCTGTATGAGAATGCGAAATAGCACTCTTCGAGATAGTTGTTGCGGTGGAACATGAAGAGCTGGTGGGTCAAAGTGCTGACGGGCTGACCTTGCGTAAAGACCGTGTCGAAGCGGGGTCCGATGAAGTCCCACGCCTCTGCAAGCACGTCGCGGCAACTGCGACCCAAGGCCCCTGGGTGCTTGTTTCCGACCACGACCCCGTATGCATCGTTGTAGAGCATTGTATAGTCAGGACCCCAAGAAATGAGCATCGGATGCCCGGAGCCGAGCACAATGCGCACGCAAGCTCGTAGCGATACCGGCCACTGCTCCACGGGACCCAGCACTGTCGTGGACCAGTCGACGGCGCGCATCCGCGCTCCCATCTCGCCGCCTCCGGCGAAGACCGATTCGATCAACTGTGTTTTGATGAGATCCACGGCAGAATCCCTGGACTCGGCTTCGGCAGGATGCAGGAGTATAACCGAATCAATTGTCGCTCGTCACCGACTCACGATTGTTGAGGGGACCGATGGATATCGCTCATCGAGCTTATACAAACCTGCTGGGGTGGTGATGTCGCCAATCGACGTTGGACCGAGAACGCTTCGGTCTGCCACACTCGGCGAACCAAGAGCAAGGTCTGAGGAGTTGGAATTCAGCTGATGTAGTCGACTCTGGTCATGCCCGATCACTTGGGCATCGAAGTTCTTGGGGAAAAGGCGTACAATCTGCGATGAACAAACCGCCCGTGTTTACTCTCAGGGCTCCTCTTCTTCCACGGACTCAATCGACGCTTGCAGCGCGGCGACAAACGCCGCCGGCTGATCCAGTGCGTTCTTTGTCAATTGGAATTCGCTGACCAACACCCCGTCTTTGTCGACAACGACCAACCGATACCCTTCTTTCACAGCAGTTCCTCTTTTCTCCTATGTGCTGAACACACGCGCGTTGATGTGTCTCACAGACCGGTAGCCCGGGCAAGTCTCAACTGGAACTAAAACGGAAACCGGATGCCTAACTGGACTTCATTCGGGATCATCTGCCCGGCGAGGCCTTTCATTCCGGTATCGGAGAGGTTGGAGGAGGAAGATGGAGCGGACAGGGAAGTCGTGAGCGAGCGATCAATTTCTGTGGAATAGCCGCCTCCGAACCCAGCGCCGACATATGGCATGAGCGTCGCTCCCCCCACCGAGAGCTGTCTCGACACAGTCGGAAGGGTTCGCAGGATCAACGTGCCATCCATCGGCATGGACGCCGATGGTTCCTGTAATTTTGCGGTCTCCGCTGTTGTAGACAGCGGCACAGGCGCCGTCACACTGGACGGTGCCGGACCGATCTCGCTTCCCTCTCCGCCTGTACCCGCATGGGAAAATGCCAGACCCATGCTTACACCGATCAGAGTGGCTATCCCCAGAGACCCTATTATCATGCGAAGCCGAGGCATACCTTTACCATACAACCTGTCCCGCGACGATTCAAGCAGTCCACCGACTCGCAGACCCATGGAATCGGATTGAACAGTCTCCGCCCCTCCGGACTGGCTTCAAACAATCCGCAATTTTCTTGGCGAGCAGCAGTCGTCAGGATATCGTAAGCACCGACGAAAGGTACGTTCCAAGATCTTCTATGAAATCGTATGACATGCTGGTGGTCGGAAGCGGGCCAGCCGGCCAAAAAGCCGCAGTCCAGGCAGCGAAGCTGTCCAAGCGCGTTGCCCTGATCGAGAAATCGTCGCAACTGGGTGGAACGTCTCTCAACACAGGCACCTTACCCAGCAAGACCCTCAAAGACACGATCGAATACATTCATGGGTTGGTCCGGCGAGGATTACCCCAGCTGGGCGCGGAACTGACCAGACGGCTGACGTTGCCCGACCTCATGGCGCGCAAAGATCAGGTCATCGAGACCGAAATCGCCGTGATCACCGACCAATTGAAACGTAACGGCATCGAGACTATCCAGGGCACCGCCGGTTTTGTCGATCCGCATACGTTGAGCGTCGCACGATCGGATCGGCAGATCGATTATGTCCATGCCCCGGTCATCGTCTTGGCCACCGGATCACGGCCCCGCCGCCCCTCGGAGATACCCTTCGACGACGTGACAATCTTCGACTCCGACACGTTTCTGCGCACGACCAAGCATCCGGCGAGTATCATCGTCATCGGAGGTGGTGTCATCGGAACTGAATATGCGTCGATGCTGGCCGCCTTCGGCATCGAGGTCACTCTCATCGACCGGAGGACGCAGATGTTGCGGTTCCTCGACCTGGAAATCGCGAGCGCACTCGATACTGAAATGCAACACAACGGGGTCTCGATCCGGCTCGGACAAGAACATCTGGACATCGCCGTCAACGAAGCCGGGCGCCCCACGGTTCAACTCCATCCTGGTGAAAACGTGACGGCCGACATGCTGCTGTACACCATGGGAAGGGTCGGCAATACGGAAGCCTTGAACCTCGCCGCGATCGGCCTCGTCACCGACCGGCAAGGACAACTTCAAGTCAACGCCCATTACCAGACCGCTATTCCCCATATATACGCAGCGGGTGATGTCATCGGCTTTCCCGCCCTCGCCGCGACGGCGATGGAGCAAGGCCGCCTTGCCGCGTGTCACGCCCTTCACGTATCCGACGAGCATGAGATAAAGGTGATTCCGTACGGCATCTACAGCATTCCCGAGGTTTCGATGGTCGGAAAGACGGAGGAGGAACTCACCATCGCGGGTATTCCACACGCCTCAGGGAGAGCCTTTTTTCGAGAAATGGCGCGTGGCCACATCAGCGGTGAGCTCCACGGTCTCTTGAAAGTGGTCTTTCACCGCGACACACACAAGCTCCTGGGCGTTCATATCATCGGCCAGGGAGCCACTGAATTGATCCATATCGGACAATCGGTCCTGACGTATGAAGGCACGGTCGAGTATTTCGTTCGGAATGTCTTCAATTACCCCACGATGGCCGAGTGCTATCGCACTGCGGCTCTGGATGGCCTGAATCGGCTACACCATCATCCTCAACCGAGATAAACCGGCATCAGGCGGCCGCTCCCACCGCACCCTTCGCGATCCGATCACCCATGAAAAAAGAACGGTCGGATTTGTAATAATCGTTGTGGGCGCTCCTTCAAACGGAATATAATCACTAAAATATAGTCAGCATGTGTTGCCGGTCATTATGATCTAGATGGAGGCGTAATTATGAGCCCCATCCCGACGATCACCCCGTCCTCTCCAGGCACTGCCCTAGATGTATTGCTCACCAGCGGCCTCCGTCTGGAGGTCAAGCGCCACAGGAGGTACGATCATGCCCATTCCATACTCGCTGAAGACGCATCTCGATCGTGAACACGTGCATTATGATGTGTTGCCGCACTCACAGACGTTCCGCGCTCTTGCGGTTGCACGGACACTCCGTGTACCGGAACAGGTGATGGCCAAGGTCGTGATCGTGAAGGTGAAAGAGCGATTCGTCACGACGGTGCTGCCGGCCACCTGGAAGGTGGATGTGCCGTGCCTGCGGAAGATGTTCGGGACCCACCGCGTCCGTCTCGCGACCGAAGAAGAAATCACCCAGCTCTTCCCGGATTGCGAGGTCGGCGCGATGCCGCCTCTTGGGACACTATATGGGCTCCCTGTTTATGTGGATCGGTCGCTGACGGATGACGAGGAAATCGTCTTTGAAGGGGGCACGCACTCGGAGGCAATCCGCATGCGCTACTGGGATTTTGCCGCGCTGGTCTTTCCCACCGTGGCCGAATTCCACCGCGCGCCTATGGCGACGTGTTGATCCGGCTTGGGCGTTCCCACCCAGCGCATCCAGACCGAGAGCGGTGCAGTTCGATCGTCGCTCGATGTGGTCATCCCGGCAGCGAATTTCAGGTTTTCTTGGCCCAAAGCTGCTAGGATGAGTCGATATCGATCAACGCGTCCTAGCCTCTCGTGAAAGGAAACCCCATGGTGAAAATCTCACACCTCGTTGCGATCTGCCTTATCGCCTCGCTCGTCGGCATGCCGACTCTCTCGTTTGCAAAGGCGCGGGGATCGGGCGGAGGTTTTTCGGGCGCCTCTCGCGGTGGAACCTCGCCAATGGGGATGGGCAGCCGTGGATCCCGCACCTATCAAGACAACGGCGCCAAGCCCATTGAACAATCCACCGCTCCCAAGCCGTCAACCGCCCCACCGCCTCACGCAGCAAACAGCCCAACCGGTCAGTCCGCTCCGGCCACCTCTCCGTCATGGTGGCAACGCAATCCGTTGCTCGCCGGCATCGCCGGTGGGTTAGCCGGAACCTGGATCGGGCATATGCTCTTCGGCGCGACAGAGAGCAGCGCCCAGACCACGGACGCGCAGCCGGGATCGGGATCGAACTCCTTCGGACTGCTCTTGCTGCTGATGATGGCCGGAGCCGGGGTGCTCTATTATTTCAAAAAAGTCCGCCGCACACCGGCACCGGTGTTCACCGGGCTCTCAGGGAACTCGGCCACGAGGGGAAGTCTCATCGACATCTCGTCCAACGCCGCCACCCATAGGCCGACAACCGATGCCCTCAGCGTGACCACCGAGGACAAGGCAGTCTTTCAGCAACTCCTGACCGACATTCAATCCGCCTGGAGCACGCAAGATGTGGCGGCGTTGCGCCGCGCTCTGACGCCTGAAATGCTGAGCTATTTCAGCACCGCCTTGGCCGAGGACAACAGCCGAGGAGTGCACAATCACGTCGAAGGAGTAGAGTTGCTCAAGGGAGACGTGCGCGAAGCCTGGACCGAGGACAGCACGGACTACGCAACCGTGGATCTTCGCTGGAACGCACGCGACTATACCGTCTCCACGACGATCCCACGCGGAGAACCAGGCTATCTGATCGAGGGCAGTGAGGAGACCCCGAGTGAATCTTTCGAAGTCTGGACCTTCATGCGCGTGCGGGATGGACGGTGGCTGCTATCGGCTATTCAGCAATAATCTTCAAGGGAAGGCGGCTGACTCACCACGTCAGCCGCCGATCCATTTCCAGGTCTTCGGAGAACCTCCGATCGGCTTCAGCTGAAATGGAACTGAGTTAAAGCCACAGGACATATCGGCCAACTGAGCGGCTACTGTGGTGTTTGCCGCTTCAAGTTCATGCGTAGGGTCTTCATTCCCCCGCCATTCATGGAGTTGTGGCCCTTCCCCGTCAGAGACAGCGTGCCTCCCCCGAACGTCTCCAGTTCCTTACATCCCCGCTTGTTGAATTCGACGACATAGGTCAACGCCGCACTCACGGCGACCTGGTTCTCATGGTTCGGAGTCGTCTTGGTTTCCTGCGGCTCCAGATCGAAATTCTTCTCCTCGACGACCTTCCCGCCCAACTCGCACTTATATTGGACATGGCCGGTCAACACAGCATCTTTCACGCCGCTGTCCTTATCTTCTACGGAAAATGTCACCACATACTGATCGCTCGGCGCTACCTCGACAGTCTGTCCGTCCTGCACAATATCTTTTCGCTCTTTCGTCACCACGTTGTAGGTCTGCCAGGCAACAGTTGGCGGAGAAGCATCGGAGCCCGGAATGGCGACCATCGGGACCGGTTTGACACAGCCGGCAGACAAAAGACTGAGCATGCTTACAGACAATACGGACATCCTGACAGCGAGACGATATGATTTCATGACGAACTCCTTTGCGTTCATGGGAGTGAGCGGCGGCATGCTAGGCGGTTCGCAGGATGGAGTCAAGCAGACTGTTGCGAGGAGATCAAGCCATGCCCACCACTGCATTACCAAATGAGAAATGAGCGGAACTGTTTACTTTTGGGCTTTGCCAAAATGGAGGCTTGCCCGTCGAGGCGGCGGAACCGTACACTTCAAGCTTGAAGCGCTGGTTTGCCATGGGGTGCAGCGCTCCCGCTCATCTTCCGACAGGTGAGATCCAGAGCACATCCGTCCACGAAAAAGGGTGTGGTCCTCTCACAGGATATATGGGTATTCAATTGCAGTTCAGACATGTCTTAGGCTGGCCGTCACTGGCCTGGGTGGCACAATGTTCCGACACCGAGGTGATACTCGCGCACGGCAGCCGGGTTGAAACAGAGCCGGAGTGGTTTGCTGAAGCCGTCTGGGACGGTCCATTTGCAGAAGGCCGGTTCGATCAAACGGACATCGTATTTGGGTCCGGCGGGCGAGTGTCCGGCGGCATCGTGACGTTTGTGTCATCCGGCTCCACCGTCGATCGCTTGGTTTCCATCCAGGTGCGGAACCATGTCTATATCTCCAATTCTCTGGTCGCGCTGTGCGCCACGCTGAATCTTTCCATCGACCCCCTCGCGGACGATTACTATTCGAACTTCCGATCGATTATTGACGGCCTTCAGAAATACAACGATCTCCTTCACACTACGCAAGGCCCTCTACGTCTCACGTACTTTCATAATCTTCGATGGAACGGCCGATCGCTCGACGTGACAGAGAAGCCGTTCGGTGACCGAATCTTCAATACCTTCAAAGAATACAGATATTTTCTGGAATCCTCGCTGAACGCCATCGGTGGGAACATGATGGACCCACTGCGCAAGTGGCCCTATCAGCCGCTGGGGACCCTCTCTGCAGGGTATGACTCCTCCACGATTGCCGTGCTGGCCCGCGAAATGGGGAATACGGACGTGCTGACGTTTCAACGGGGAAGAGAAGGTCGTGTCGATAGCGGTGAGCCCATCGCGAAGCGACTCGGTCTTCGCGCCATCGTGCTCGACCGGACCGCGTGGCGACAGGAGCCGTTCGCGGAAGTGCCGTTTCTTGCCGCCGACGCCTATGGAGAAGAGGTACACTTCGCAGCGGCACGGCGCCATTTGCAGGAACGAGTCCTGTTGACCGGGTATTATGGCGACATCGTGTGGGGCATCGACCCGCACGATCGATCGCCAGATATCGTTCGGGGAGATCCGACCGGGCTGGCGCTTACCGAATGGCGATTATGGGTGGGATTTATCCATTGTCCGGTGCTGTTCCTTGGCGTGAGAAATAGCGAACAGGTCTATCGCATTTCAACCAGCGAGGAAATGCGACCATGGAGCGTGGGCGGCGATTATGACCGTCCGTTCTGCCGACGGATCATCGAGGAGGCCGGTGTAGATCGAGAACTCTTCGCTCGAGAAAAGAACGCAACCGCGGTCGTGCTCTGGAACCCCAACGAGGGGTTCCTTCCCGACGAGTCCATGCGAGACTACAGACGATGGTTACAGCACCATGCGACAGGCTGGTTGCGGCGGAAAATGATCCCGCCCAGTTGGAGGGGACAGGCGTATGGGATGGCATCGCGCCTGCCTGGTGGGTGGCGCCTTGTCCGTGCTCCCAGATATTTTGACTACCTCTTTCCTTGGGCTCTGGAGCACGCCAAACGGCGGTATATGGGTATGGGTTCCATATTTTGACCGAAATTGCGTCAGATGTGCTTTTAAATAGGCCATGAATACCTGGTGATCATGCAACGCGTCTGACGCCGAGTCACCGTAGGGCTGATCCACTAAGGCATCTGGATGATGGAACACTTCACCTACCGCATGTCCGACATGCTGGCGAGGATCGAATGGTCGGGGCTCTGGCCACGTTGCTCGATGAGTCTGATGTCTCGCTTCGCGGCACTCGCCGCGAAGCGAATACTGTTCCAAGGCTAGAAAACACTCCCTGCCATTTTTTTCTCTCAAGTGGGCAATGCCACCATGAAGAGCTTTCGGGCTGCGCGGGGATAATGCTGACCAATGATCAATTGCCGTTCCCTTTCTCTGGATGCACAACTTTCAATCCAAGCCCATCTTCGAATGGGTCAAAGTCGCGATCATTGTGAAGTAATGTGTGGCCCTCGATCAGGCAAAAGGTAGCGATAAGACAATCGATTGTCCTTCGAACGGTTCTACCGGAGGCGCGAAGCTTCCGATAGTTCGCAGCCGCTTGAATGGCTAATTCAACAGTTCCTGTTTCAAAGACGGCGAGCCTCAGAAGTTCTCCCTGCACTGTCTTGAATTGGTCATCGTTGGTTACTCCTTGCAACACCTCACAAAGAATCAGATCGGTAAGCCCTAGTCGTTCGCTGATCAAGTGGGATTCGAGCCATACGGTGTGAGGTGTCGTCGTACCCCGGATGTAATCGACCCAGACCGTCGTATCGACTATGGTCATGAAGCTACCTTGATCCGGCCTTCGCGCATCGTATCGAGATCACCCTCCCATGTGATCTTTCCACGTAAGCGGCGAATGCCTTCCTGTCCCTTTACCTTGATCAGTAATCGGAGGCCTTCTTCTACGACGGCCTTCTTGGTTGAAAGACCCGTCGCCTTCATCGCCTGTCGCATAAGACTATTGTCGATCACGATATTGGTACGCATAGGCCCTCCGCATCATAATGTGTATGATTCCCATCATAATACACACTCGCCTTAGGCACAACAAGGGGAGAGAAACTCCGTGTGTGAAGCGATGGGGGCGGAGAAGTATGTCAAACGCAACAGACGGGCGCCACGCACCAGACTCGTATTCACAGTCGCTCCGTCAGCGCCACGTTAATAGCCAAATAAGCCGAACCGCTTTCAAGTTTTCCTTGGTGTTACCGATATAGGCAATAGCACGGAGGCACGTATGCGGCTACGGAGTAGCCCGAGAATGCATGTGCGGTTTCCCGCCAGCGTCCAGACCGACGACGGCGCAGGTGACGGAATTCTCTTCAATCTCTCACTAACGGGATGCAGGATGCAAAGCAGTGTCGCCCTGACTCCAGGGAGCTACCTCGCGCTGCATATCGAAACCCCCGACGCGAAATCTCCCCTGGCCGTCGAAGTCTCAATCGTGCGTTGGACCAAAGACAACCAGTTCGGGATCGAGTTCCTTCGCTACGCCCAAGGCGACCGTCAGCGAGTCTTGGATCTGATCGAAGGTCATGAATCGTCTGCCACCTCTGATCACACTGAGCATGAAGAAGTGCCCCTCAGTACCGTCGCCGCGTAAGAGCCTTTTCCTTTGAATCGTTCCTGAAAGGTTCTTAGCTGTTCAAACCAATCATGTAGCGTGACAGAACCCGCGGCTTTACTTCGCTAATTGTTCGAGGGCTTTCAAACCGAGGTAGCGACCATTGCAGCCATTTCCCGGTCTTCGGCCGTGGCCCAGACGATTATTCCGACGATGATCCCATCGCGTCCCATTCTTCTTGAGTCATCATCCGTCTTGGCTTTAAGGCCCCGGTCGCGTAGGCCAGCTGCAACGCCTCCTCCAGCCAGGCTATCCGCTGCGTAGGTGTTGCCGCCAGCATGGCATCCAACAGACTTTGGTTGTCGGCTGACCACTCCTTAGTTCGATACGTCTCCGGAGCATCAGATTCTTTGTCAGCCATGCTGGCGCTCTGCGTTCTTTCTTCGGATCGCTTCAAGGTGCTTGAGATCCTCTAAATCCTGAGGCCTCCCAGCGTGCCGCTTCAAAGTAATTAAATCGTCCAGCGCAACCACTCGAACCGGTGTCGCTCCCACTATGGCCTCCTGCGACCGAGCCCAGAGCTCTTCAAAGGGCACTTCAGGATTCAGCAACAAGTCTAGGACTCTCATAGGATTGGCCGGATCGACAAGAGAAAATGCTTTCATGTGTTTCTCGGAACGCCATGTTTCGCGCACCACCGGATCGGCAAAAGCGCTCGCGGTGACCGGCGCTTGCGGACGAAATCCTTTCTCTTCGAGCGCGTGAATCATTTTCCTGGCTTCTTGCGGTGCCAAATCGACAGCCAGATCTACATCCGCCGTCAACCGGGCATGGCCATGCAAGAGCATCGCGACTCCTCCTACCACCACATACCGCACGCCGGCTTCGTTCAAAATCTGAAATATAGGTTCATACACCAACATAAAGCCATTCTAGCGCATACGCAAAAAAACGCCAGCACGACAATGTCGGATACGTTGCATGCCGACTGACTATGGTTTGCTTATGAGATTGTTTTGAGTAGCTCGCACAATGCGAGGAGAGCCGGAAGCACTGGAGAGAGAAACTGCAGATGGTTCAAACTGTCATCGCCGACGGTAAGTCTGTGCTTCTTTCTTTTTCATTTCACAGACGCCTTCGCGGATTTTCCGGCGTGCAGATACTGATCGATCCCCGCCGCCATTTTGCGGCCTTCGGCGATGGCCCAGACGATGAGTGACGCCCCGCGTTTCGTGTCGCCGCCGGCGAAGACCCCGTCAAGGTTGGTCATGAAGTTCCCGTCGACCGTCACAGCGCCACGCGCGTCATACTTCACTCCCAGGTCATCGAGCAGGCCGTTCTTGACCGGACCGGTGAACCCCATGGCCAGCAGCACCAGATCGGCGTTCATTTCAAACTCGGTGTTGGGAATAGGCGTGAACTTGCCGTTGCTGAACTGCACGCGATGCGCGTGCAGCTTGGTGACATGGCCGTTGTGGCCGGTAAACTTCGTCGTGGACACGCTCCATTGCCGGTCACAGCCTTCTTCATGGGCATGCGACGTGCGCAGTTGCATCGGCCAGAGCGGCCAAGGGGTTGACTCGGCACGCTGCGGCGGTGGCTCCGATAGCAACTCAAATTGATGCGCTTCGACGCAGCCTTGACGATGTGTGGTCCCAAGACAGTCGGACCCCGTATCACCACCCCCGATGATGACCACCCGTTTGCCTTTCGCCGTGATCGGCTCATCGCTGAGAGGAATGCCTGCCGTGCGCTTATTCTGCTGAGTCAGATATTCCATTGCGAGATGCACGCCCTTGAGTTCTCTTCCCGGAATCGGCAACTCACGGGCCTGTTCGGCACCGAGCGTCAAACCCACGGCATCGAACTGTTTGCGCAACTGCTCGCCGCTGATGGCCTTTCCGACCGCGACGCCGGTTTGAAACTTCACTCCCTCGACCTTCATCTGCTCCAATCGCCTGTCGATGACCCACTTCTCCATCTTGAAGTCGGGAATGCCGTAACGAAGCAGGCCGCCGATCCGATCAGCTTTCTCGAAGAGGGTCACGTCATGTCCGGCCCGAGCCAGTTGCTGCGCGGCAGCGAGCCCCGCTGGCCCGGAACCGACGATCGCTACCGTTTTCCCGGTTTTGATGACCGGCAATATCGGAGTGACGAGACCATCGTTGAAGCCGCGATCGACGATGTTCCATTCGATGACGCGGATGGAAACCGGATCTTCGTTGATACCCAGCACACAAGCCCCTTCGCAGGGCGCGGGACAGAGACGTCCGGTAAACTCTGGAAAGTTATTCGTCGTGTGCAGGGCCTTCAGCGCGTCCTTCCAGCGGCCGCGATAGACAAGATCGTTCCATTCCGGGATCAGATTGACCACGGGACAACCGGTATTACCCTGGCAAAACGGCACACCGCAATCCATACAGCGCGCGCCTTGAGTCTTCAGCTTCTCTTCGGCGATCGGCTCATACATTTCCTTCCAATCGAGCACACGCAACTCGACCGGCTTTCGCTTCGGGCCCTCGCGGGCATATTTCATGAAGCCTTTTGGGTCACCCATGGCTACTTAACTTTGTCCCCCTCGAATCATATATTGGCGATTGACTGGGAAACCCTCAATTTCACCCGCCCAACCCTGCGCGCTTTCACACCCGCCCTCCCCAGCCTGCCGGTGCAGGCCTTTCCACATGGACGTGCGCTTTACCCTACTTGGATCACCCATGTCTTACTCGTCGTTCGCCTTTCGTATCTCGTGCTCGTACGCGCGCTTCACCATACGGTTCAATGCACGGCGCTCGCTTTACGCTTCCGTTCTTCCATGACCCGTTTGTAATCGACCGGCATCACCTTCACGAATTTTGGAACCGTGGCATCGAACGCATCGAGAACCTGCTTGGCCTTCCGGCTGCCGGTGTACATGAAATGTTTCGTGATCAATCCATGGAGCAGCTGTTTGTCTTCCTTGGTCGTGACCGGCTCCAGCTCAACCATGCCGGTATTGCAGCGGCTTTGGAATGTCCCGCCGTCATCCAATACGAAGGCGACGCCCCCGGACATCCCGGCCGCGAAGTTGCGCCCGGTCCCGCCGAGCACCACGACCACGCCCCCGGTCATATACTCACACCCGTGATCGCCCGTTCCCTCAACGACGGCATGCGCCCCACTGTTTCGAACAGCAAATCGCTCGCCCGCCCGTCCATAGAAATACGCTTCGCCCTGCGTCGCGCCATATAATGAGGTATTCCCGATCAGAATGGTTTCTTCAGGATCGTAGAGCGCGTCCTTCGGCGGGTACACGATGATCTTGCCGCCGGACAATCCCTTCCCGATATAATCGTTCGACTCCCCTTCCAGGGTCAGCGTAATGCCTCGCGCAAGGAACGCCCCGAAGGATTGGCCGGCCGACCCGTTGAACTTGATCGAGATCGTATCTTCCGGGAGACCTTCCAGGCCGTATTTCTTGGCGATCTTACTGGACAGAACTGTGCCGGTCGTCCGATTCACGTTGCGGATCGGCAGTTGAACATTCACCTTTTCGCCCTTGTCGATCGCCGGCCGGCACAGCTCCACCAGCTCGTTATCGAGAATATGATCAAGGCCGTGATCCTGCTTTTGCACACAATAGCGAGCCACGTTCGGCCCCACGTCGGGCATGACCAGCAAGGGCGAAAGATCCAACCCTTTGGCCTTCCAGTGATCGACCGCCTTGGTGATTTTGAGCTTATCGACCCGGCCGACCATCTCGTTGATCGTCCTGAACCCGAGCTTCGCCATCAGTTGCCGCGCTTCTTCGGCGACGAAGAACAGGTAATTCACGATATGTTCCGGCTTGCCGTTGAATTTCTTCCGCAGTTCGGGATCTTGTGTCGCGATGCCGACGGGACAGGTGTTCAGGTGGCACTTGCGCATCATGATGCAGCCTTCGACGATGAGCGGCGCCGTCGCAAATCCATACTCCTCGGCGCCAAGCAGCGTGGCGATCACCACGTCGCGGCCTGTTTTCATCTGTCCGTCCGTTTCAACGCGAATACGTCCGCGGAGATCGTTGAGCACCAGTGTTTGGTGAGTTTCCGCCAGCCCCAGCTCCCACGGGATACCGGCATACTTGATCGACGACAACGGCGACGCGCCCGTGCCGCCGGAATCACCGCTGATCAGGACTTTGTCGGCATGGGCTTTGGCGACACCAGCCGCCACGGTCCCGACTCCGACTTCGGCGACGAGCTTGACCGAGACACCAGCCTCCGGATTCGAGTTCTTCAAGTCGAAGATCAGCTGAGCCAAATCCTCAATCGAGTAGATATCGTGATGCGGCGGAGGCGAGATCAGCTGTACGCCCGGCGTGGCATAGCGGAACCGCGCAATATTCTCATCGACCTTGTGTCCGGGCAACTGTCCTCCCTCACCCGGTTTCGCGCCCTGCGCCATCTTGATCTGCAATTCACGCGCATTGACCAGGTAATGCGCCGTCACACCGAACCGGGCCGAGGCCACTTGCTTGATATAACTGTTCTTCGAATCACCGTTCGGCAGCGGTTTGAACCGCTCGGGATCTTCACCGCCTTCCCCGGTGTTGCTCTTGCCACCGAGCCGGTTCATGGCGATCGCGAGCGTTTCATGCGCTTCCTTGCTGATCGACCCGAACGACATCGCGCCGGTGTTGAAGCGCTTGACGATGTCTTTGGCAGGCTCCACCTCGTCGATGGAAATCGGTTGGGGTGCAAATTTAAAATCGAACAGGCCGCGCAAGTTCGACCGCCGCTGACTCTCATCGTTGATGAGTTGAGCGAATTCCGCATAGGTCTTCGCGTCGTTCGCGCGGCTGGCATGCTGCAATTTGTAGATCGTGTCAGGATTCCAATTGTGATGCTCGCTCTGAATGCGGTAATGAACCTCTCCGCCAAAATCCAGTTGGCGGATCGCCGCCGGTTCGTAGGCCGTCCGATGCCGGCGTAACGTTTCCTCGCCGATCTCGCCGATGCCCACTCCTTCGATGCGCGACGCCGTCCCCGTAAAGTACCGATCGATCAGGTCATGATTCAATCCGATGGCCTCGAAAATCTGCGCCCCGCAGTAGGATTGCACGGTCGAGATGCCCATCTTGGAGAAGATTTTGAGCAGGCCCTTATTGATCGCCTTGATGAACTTGCCTTCCGCTGTTTGTGCGTCGAGCCCTTCCGGCAAATACTCGTCGCGTTCCATATCGACGAGCGTTTCGAAGACGAGATAGGGATTGATCGTCCCGGCGCCGTAACCGATCAAGCAAGCGAATTGATGCACATCACGCGGTTCCCCGGTTTCCAGGATGAGTCCGACTTCGGTTCTCGAGCATTCCCGCACCAAGTGGTGGTGGACAGCCGAAATACCGAGGAGGCTGGGAATCGGTGCCCAGGCCTCGTCGACTCCGCGATCACTGAGGATCAAGAATTTGTAGCCTTCTTTGATCGCCTGCGACGCCTCCCGGCACAGCTCGTCGACCGCTGCGCCAAGACCGTCCGCCCCTTCGGCCACACGGAACAACATGCGGAGCGTCTTACTCTTGAAGTTCGGGTCCGAAATTCCGCGGATCTTTTGGAGATCGGCGTTCGTCAAAATCGGTTGTTGCACTTTGATCCGCCGGCACGATTCGGGCGACTCATCCATCAGATTGGGCTTCGGCCCGATGTTCGTGACCAGCGACATCACCAGCTGCTCGCGAATCGGGTCAATGGGCGGATTCGTGACCTGGGCGAACAATTGCTTGAAATACTTGAACAACAGCTGCGGCCGATTCGACAGCACCGCCAGAGGCGTGTCGGTCCCCATCGACGACACCGGTTCCTCGCCGTTGACGATCATGGGCGTGATGACCATCTTCAACTCTTCCACCGTGTAGCCGAATGCCTGCTGCCGTTGCCTGATCGTGGGGTGATCGGGCTGCGGCACGTTCAACGGTTCCGGCAGCTCGTCGAGCGACACACCGTATTGCGTCACCCAGCTTCGATACGGCTTCCGTTTGACGATATCGGCTTTGATCTCTTCATCATCGATAATCCGGCCCTGTACCGTATCGACCAAGAACATGCGTCCGGGCATGAGCCGGCCCTTCATCCGAATGTCCTTTGCCGGGGCCGGGAGCACTCCGGCTTCCGACGCCAGCACGACCGTTCCATCCGTCATCACTTGGTAGCGGCACGGGCGGAGTCCATTGCGATCCAACGTTGCGCCGATCATCTTGCCGTCGGTAAAGCACACGGCCGCCGGCCCGTCCCACGGCTCCATCATGGCCGCGTGATACTGATAAAAACCCCGGCGATCCAAATCCATTTGCGAATTCGCGACCCACGGCTCGGGAATCAACATCATCATGGCGTGCGGCAGCGAACGTCCGCCGAGCAGCAGAAATTCAAGCGTATTGTCCAGACAGGCCGAATCGCTTTGATTCTCGGAGACGATCGGGAACAGTTTCTCCATGTCCTTGCCGAACAGTTCGGAGTGGAGACGGCCCTGACGCGCCTTCATCCAATTGACGTTGCCCTTCAGGGTATTGATCTCGCCGTTGTGGCACACATACCGATAGGGATGCGCGCGCGGCCACGTGGGAAAGGTATTCGTGCTGAAACGCGAGTGCACCAGCGCCAGTGCGCTCACCATCCGTTCGTCGGTGAGATCCTGGTAGTATGCCGCCATTTGATGGGGAAGCAGGAGCCCCTTGTAGACGATGGTATTGGCCGACAAGCTCGACACGTAGAAGTGTTCTCGTCCTTGAATCGCCGACTGTTCCACTGCTTGTTCGACCCGCTTGCGGATCACATAGAGCTTTCGTTCAAACTGGGCCTCATTCAACGCGTCGCGCGCGATGAAGATTTGCCGCATGAACGGCTCCGTGGTGCGCGCTTGTTCACCGATTTGATCGCTCTTGACGGGTACATCACGCCAGCCGAGCAGGCGCAGGCCTTCTTCACCGATGATTTCAGTGAACAGCCGCTCGCACAGGCGGCGGGAATCCGCATTCGGTGGCAGGAACAACTGCCCCACCCCATACTCGCCCTCCCCGGGCAATGACACACCGGCATCGCCGGCGACCCGTTTCAGAAAGGTGTGCGGGACTTGCAACAGAATACCGGCTCCGTCCCCGGTGCATGGATCGCATCCCTGCGCTCCGCGATGAGTCAGATTCTCCAGTACTTGAAGCCCTTTCCGCACAATGTCGTGGGACTTCTTCCCTTTGATGTTGACGACGAAGCCGATCCCACAAGAATCCTTCTCATGTCGGGGATCATAGAGCCCTTGCTGACGGGGGAAACCGGGAAGATTCATGTGTCTATCTCGTTTAAAGATCGAGCGTTTTCCTATTGAATGGAGAATGACGCGAGAGAGAAACTTTGGGTGAATTGAACCCCATAGTCCTCAGGCCGATTCTCAGGCGATTGTCACGGTGGGACAGACCTTACTGGATGGGTCATTCTTCTGTCAAGATTGCGTGTTCTTATCGCCGTCATTTGCTTGACTTTATTTCCTCGGCTGCCATACCATCCGCGGCATGACACAAGGTCCAGTAATTGCCACCCTGCACAGTATGGCCGATGTGTGGGAAGCCTATCGCGCCGAGCTGGATGGAGTTGAAGATCGAGTCCGAAAGAACCTGGACTCCAGCGTGACCCTGGTCAACACGGTTGCCGCCCATATCTTGAGCGGCGGCGGCAAGCGCATCAGACCCCTGCTTTTACTCCTGTCGGCCCGCCTCTGCGGGTATCCGGGATCCGAGCACCATCAGCTGGGCAGCATTGTGGAATACATTCACACCGCAACCCTGTTACACGACGATGTGGTGGATGATGCCGATATTCGGAGGGGCAGGCGAACCGCTCGAAAGGTTTGGGGAAACCAGATCAGCATTCTAGTCGGCGACTATCTCTATACCAAGGCGATGTGCAAAGTCGTCGAGTTCCAGAGTCAAGGAATCAATGAAGTCCTCGCCGATGCCTGTAAAAAAATGGCTGAAGGTGAAGTCCTTCAGCTGTATTACAACGGAAACCCCTCGATGCCGGAGATTGACTACATCAAGATCGTCGAGCACAAAACCGCCGGATTGATCGCCGCTTCCTGCCGAATGGGCGCCATTCTGGCCGAAGCCTCGGAGACACAGCAGAATGCGTTGTTCCGCTTCGGTCAGTACCTCGGCATTGCGTTCCAGGTTGCCGACGATACGTTGGATTATACCGCGAACGGCGAGTCGCTCGGAAAAACGATCGGCCAGGACCTCCGCCAGGGAAAGGCTACGCTGCCGCTCCTGCACCTGCTGCAGCATTGTTCGGAGCAGGACAGACAGATGATCAAAGATCGCATGGAAACTCGGACGCTCAGCACGTCCGATCTAGAGCGCATTCTTTTGCTGATGGCCGATTTCGGGTCGATCACCTACGCCATGGATCGCGCCCGAGCGTATATCGCCGCCGCCAAGCATGAACTCGATCGCTTCGACGATAGTACCGCGCGGCGTGCGCTGTCGGTCGCCGCTGATTACATGATTACCCGCGATCGGTAATTGCCTTTCCGCCAGCCGGACGTACGCTGGGCCGTGGGAGCGGCGCGGCGTAGGCGAAAGAACCCCGCTCTCTCTTGTAACCATCTAAACCATCGTCGCTGTTGCGACACTGCAAAGGGGCTGTTCATGTCACAGATCTTTCCATTTCAGGGTACCTTGTTCGACCAGACGATCGTGGGCGCCATCAAGGATGTGATCGCTCCACCGTACGATATCATCGATGCGGAAGGGCAGAAGCGGCTCCACGACCGGCATCCCCACAATATCATCCGCATGGAATTGGGGCTGGACCAGACCGGTGATAGTCCCGCTCATAACCGGTACACCCGGGCAGCCGCTGCGCTTCGGGCCTGGATCAAGGACGGCATCCTCAAACGCGATGAGCGGCCGGCAGTTTATTACCATACGATTGAATACAGCCCTCCCTACTCAGCGCCGGATGCGCCCAAGAAGGTGTTACGAGGGTTCCTGGCCTTGGCCAAGCTGGAGGCCCTGGATTCCGGGCATATCTATCCGCATGAGAACACGCGCGCGGCGGCGAAAACCGATCGCCTGAACCTCATCGAAGCCTGCCGGACGAACTTCAGTCCGATCTGGTCCCTCTACTCCGATCCGCTCGGTGTCATCATGGGACTCCTGGAGGCCGAGGTAAAGGGCAAACCCGCGCTCTACGATTTTCAAGACGATGCCGGCTGCCGCGAACGTCTGTGGGCCGTGACCGATGCGGCCGTCCTCGGACAGATGACCGATACGATGCGGAGTAAGCCGCTGTTCATTGCAGACGGTCATCACCGCTATGAGACCGCGTTGAACTATCAAAAACTCCGTCGACAACAGGACAGCACTCAGGCCGGGCTCCGGCCTTACGACTCAGTATTGATGTTGCTCTCCCAGCTTGAAGATCCGGGGTTGACGGTGTTGCCGACACACCGGGTAACGACCACTCCACTGCCCTCTCTGGACCAGATCAAGCAGTCGCTCGGCGAGATGTTCGAGTTCCGAGAGTTTCCCTATACTCCGTCTACACAGAGTCAGACGCGCCACCAGTTTCTGACCGCATTGAGGACGGAAGGAAAGAGCGCGCCGGTGTTCGGCCTGACCCGGCAAGGCGATGAGCGATACGTCACCCTAACGCTGAAACCGGCGCATCGGCCCTCTGCGCAGGCATCACCTCGGACCAAGCTTGACGTCTCTCTACTTCAACAGCTCATCGTGACCAAGCTTTGCCCGACTCAACAGGAGCAGGAAGCCATTCTGTACACGAAAGATGATCACGAAGCGCTCGATTGGGTGGCTCGAGGAACAGGGACAGGCGCGTTTCTCCTTAACGCCACCAAGGTCAGTGAAGTGCAAGCCGTCGCGGCGGCCGGCGAACGGATGCCGCACAAATCCACATACTTTTACCCGAAGCCGTTGACGGGACTCGTCATCAATGTCATGGAGAATCCGTGAGGGGTTGGGTGAAGCCTCAGATGAAGGAAGATGGGATAGATGTCGCCTAAACAATGCATTGAGACCCGCGCCTCACAGGTAACCTCTCACGCCTCACGAGCCGGAGTATGAACGCGAAGATTCTTATCGTCGACGATGACCCCGACATCGTCCTGATGCTCGAGGATCGGTTACAGGCGTCCGGGTACGAAACCGTCATGGCATCGGAGGGGCAGCAGGCGCTGGATCAGATCGTTCACGAGTCTCCCCAACTCGTCCTGCTGGATCTGTCGCTGCCCAGGCTCTCGGGTCTCGACGTGCTCAGGCGTCTTTCGCAGATGAAACCGGCGGAGAACCTTCCCGTCATCGTCATGACGGCGCATGGATCCATTGAAGCGGCCGTGGAAGCCATGAAAGAAGGGGCGTACGACTTCCTGACCAAACCCCTCGACAAAGACCATCTCCTGATCGTGATCCGCAAGGCTTTGGAGCGGGACTCGCTGCAACGGCAAGTCGCGTATCTTCGTTCCGAGGTCGACAGCCGTTACGCCGCCATCGTCGGGAACAGCCCGTCCGTACGATCCGTCGTGGACGCGGCGCAACGAGCCGCGAAGTCCGATGCGAGCGTCTTGCTTCTCGGCCAAAGCGGGACCGGAAAGGAACTCTTTGCTCGATCGATCCATCAGTGGAGCCCTCGGAGCACCATGCCGCTTGTCGTCATCAACTGCGTCGCGTTGACGGAGACGCTCCTCGAGAACGAACTGTTCGGCCACGAACGCGGCGCGTTCACAGGGGCGGACCGGCAGCAAAAGGGAAAGCTGGAAATGGCCGACGGGGGAACCGTGTTCCTCGACGAGATCGGAGACATGTCGCTGCCCCTGCAAGCCAAGCTGCTCCGGGTCCTGCAAGACCGGGAGTTCCAACGAGTGGGCGGATCCAAGACGGTCTCGGTGAACATTCGCATTATCGCCGCAACCAACAAGGAGCTCCGGCAGGCCGTGAGGGTGGGCCAGTTCCGCGAAGATCTGTATTTCCGGCTCAACGTCGTGACCCTGACGTTGCCGCCGCTTCGTGAGCGGCAGGGAGATGTGACAGCCCTCGCGCAGTTCTTCCTGGAGCGCCATGCGAGAGATGCGAAGCGACCGGGCATGACGCTCAGCGGGGCGACGCTGGATACGTTGACCCGTTATCCGTGGCCGGGAAACATTCGGGAGTTGGACAATGTCATCGCGCGGGCCGTCGTCTTGAGTCCAAAGGACACGATTGAGCCGGACATGCTGGCCCTGCTGGCGGATGATGCCAATCTCCGGGGGAACAATGATCCCGCATTGCCGTATCTGGACCTGCCTTACCACGAATCGATGGAACAACACAGCCGCTACATCATCACGCGTGCGATGGAACGGGCGGACGGTAATCAGACGAAGGCGGCCGAATCACTGAAGCTCCAGCGAACCTATCTCGCCCGACTGCTCAAACAGCAAAAGGATTAGAGCAACCACCGAGCCATCGGTTATCGGCCGAGCGACGTGGCTCGACCGAGACCCAACTCAGCTGCGAGGAAGACGCGGTTCGAGAGGGGCGCGGTCTTCCAGACGAATCAGTCCTGCTCGGGCATCCTTCTCAGCTTGCGCGTAGCGTCCGACTGTTCCGACATCCGACCAGTAGCCGTGCAGGTCATAGCCGAGGACTGTTTCTCCGCGCTCGATGGCGGCAACATAGGGATCGATAATCGAAGAAGCCTCCCCCTTCGGAACCTGCCGGAGGAGCCGGGGATCCAAGATGTGAATCCCGGCGAACATGCGTGGCACCGTTGGGAAGGAACCAACGCGGCCTTTTCCCGTGATGCGCAGGATCCGATCGTTGTCTCCCACCTCCACCAACCCCCACTGGACTGCGTCCGCATCCTCACGCAGCACCAGCGTCGCCGCCGCTTGTCGCCTGAGGTGAAAATCACGGAGCGCTCCGAGATCCAGTTCCACGAGCGTATCCCCATTGAGGACCAACACCGGTTCCTCTGAAAAATGAGGCTCGGCCTGTTTGATTCCCCCACCCGTTCCCAGAATGACTGGTTCGTGTGAATACACGATCCGAACCCCGTATTTTGAGCCGTTGCCCAAGGCCTGTTCGATCATCGGACCCAAATAATGAAGGTTGACGACGATCTGATCAAATCCATGTCTTTTCAGTAGCAGGACGTTCCAGACGATAAGCGGAGTGCCGCCGACCGGCAGCAATGGTTTAGGAATGGTGTTGGTCAACGGCCTGAGACGGGTTCCAAGACCAGCCGCAAGGATCATGGCCTTCATAAGACCCTCTAAGGCGTCCTCACCCTCACGCCTTACACTTCACCGGTCATTGCAGTTCCGGCACATAGGGGGTGAGGTGTCTCCGGAGCGTCTCCAACTCCGGATATTTGTGAAGATTGCGTTTGACGTAACTCAAGACGCGGGGAATATCGGCCAAGAATTTCGAGTTGCCCTTGACCCGATCGATGTAGACGAACCGGCCGGCCGCCTTCAGATTCCGCTGAATGCTCGTGAGATCGACCAGGCGCCGGAATGCGGCGCGATTGGTCCAAACGACACGCCGCTCGGCCAGTTGATCGAGATAGTAGTTCACCAAATCGTCGACGAGGGTTTCATCGAGTTGAATGTAGGCATCTCGCAGGAGCGACGCCAGATCATAGGTGGCCGGCCCCATCAAGGCGTCCTGGAAGTCGATCACCCCAAGCCGCAGTCCATCCACCATCAAATTGCGTGAATGATAGTCGCGATGCGTGAACACGCGCGGCTGGGCGGCCAATTGTTCCGCAATGTTCTCGAACCCACGGCGAATGGCCGACGCATCCGCGTCGGACAACGGCGTTCCGTTGCGCGCCGCAACCCCATACTCAAGGAAGTGCTCGAACTCCCACATCAGCAACGGCACGTCGAAACTCCGGTGAAACGCCAAACATTTCGGATCCGCCGGCGTCGTCGCCTTGATCTGCATCTGCACCAGGACATTGATGGCCTGCTTATAGCGGGACTCCAGGCCTGGCGCATCCGCGCGGCTGACGGCCTCCGCCAGGGTCACATCTCCGAAATCTTCCAGATAGAGCAGTCCGCCGGATTGATCATAGTAGTGGAGCGCGGGCACGGGGACATTTATTTTAGCCAAATGCGACATGATGTTGACGAACGGCAGCTCTGAGATCGGATGCATCGAGCCGCTCACCGCCTCTTCGGATTGCTTGAACCCTTCCGGTTCAGCCAACTGCATGACGATGACGGAATGCGGCGGCCCGCCTGTAAGGGTCGCTCGATAGTAGCGCCGGTTGGAGGCGTCGCCCGCCAACGGCGTCACGGTCTTCAAGACGAGACCCGGCGGTAGATGAGTCTCGACAGCCTTTGCGATATGTTTGTGATCCGGTGGAGACAGCGGAGCCTTGGAAGGAGTCGTGTCGGCCGTCGGCATAGTCGGCAAATTATAGCGAGCGTCCTGCGACTTGTCACGAAGACGTCGGATTTGATCGATGATCGATGTTACGGCTGGGCTTCCGGAAGAGAGTTCACGGGCTTGAGATTGAACACCCAATGCATGGCGATCGCTCCGATCGTCCCTCCGATCGTATCGGCCAGCCAATCGAGCCAACTCGAGTCCCGAAAAGGAACGAACGATTGGTGGATCTCGTCGGTGATCCCATACAACGAGGCGAGTAGAATGGCCACCGGAATCGCCTGCTGCTTCCACCAGTCTCCTCGGGTGCTGCGAAGAGCCCGATAGCACAACGCACCCATGACCGCATAGGCCGCGACATGGATCACCTTGTCACTGAACAGTTTGATGAACGAAGGCAGATGTTCCTCGGGATGAGACTGAGATGACATATAAAAAATGAACGCCGCATACGCACACACGGGCCCCCAGTAACGCAAGAAGATCATCGTCTATTCCTTCAACCGCGGCTCATGGAAAATCAGGCTCATTGATTGCAGGCCTATACTCCCTATGACATACTGCCAAAAAATGAAGGGAAATCGTTCTCGATGAAGCACGTCCACGTCTGCTTCTTCTGGCATATGCACCAGCCGTACTACACCGACCCGTTGGCGGGATCGGCCAGCATGCCGTGGGTGCGTCTCCATGCGACCAAAGCCTATTATGATATGGCGTATCTCCTGGAGCAATTTCCGGACGTCAGATCGACGTTCAATTTTACCCCATCGCTCCTCTTACAACTTCAGGAAATCGCGACCGGTACGGTGCTCGATCTGTTTCTTGAACACGCGCAGCGACCGGCGGCCGGCCTGACCCTTGAGGAAAAAGCTTTTCTGATCCGGCATTTCTTTTCGGCCAATTGGGCGACGATGGTACGCCCCTACCCACGGTACCATGAATTACTGGTCAAACGCGGACTGGAAGTCCATGGGGACGATCTGCGCCGCGTCGCTCGTCAATTTTCCACGCAAGAACTGTTGGACCTGCAGGTGTGGCACAACCTTGCCTGGTTCGGGTACGGCACTGTCCGACAGTATCCCCGACTGGCCGCGCTGCGCCAGAAAAATCGCGGCTTCACAGAGGACGAGAAACAGGAAATGTTGGCGCTCCAACGCGCTGCCGTGCAGGAAATCGTGCCCAGGTATCGGGCGCTCATGGAGCGTGGTCAAATTGAACTCACCACGACTCCTTTTTTTCATCCTATTCTGCCGCTGGTCATCGATACGGACATCAACCGGCGCGCCAGACCGGACCTCCCCCTCCCGGCGCGCTTCCGTGCGCCTGAAGACGCGTCGGTCCAACTTCGGGAGGCCGTCGGTTTCCACCACCAGACCTTCGGGCGCCCCCCGACCGGCCTGTGGCCTTCTGAGGGATCGGTCTGTCCCGAAATGCTTCTTCTCGTTCATCAGGCCGGCCTGCGCTGGCTGGCGACCGATGAAGGCATCCTCGCTCGCACCCTAGCGATGGGTGGCCGGCCGTGGCACCGACAGTCGGCCCTCTACCAACCGTACCATATCGGCGAAGCCGAACAATCCCTCACCATCCTCTTCCGCGACCGGGAGATCTCCGACGCGTTCGGATTCGTCTACCATAAGACAACACCCGAGTCCGCTGCCGAGGATGTCACGCGGCGGCTCCGGAGCATCATCCATGATGCGCCGCAAGATCGGGTCCTCATCGCCGTTATTTTGGACGGCGAAAACCCTTGGGAACATTATCACGACGGCGGTGAGCGGTTTCTTTCGCTTCTGTATGAAAGCTTGACCAGCCGCCATTTGGAGAAGCCCGGGCAGATCGCCGTCCAGGCTTCGACTATTTCCGACGCGATCGCGGCGGTTCCGCCCAGCCAGCATTTACCCGGCCTCCATTCCGGTTCTTGGATCAACTCAGACTATAAGATCTGGATCGGACACCACGAAGACAATCGCGGGTGGGATCTTCTCGGTCACACCCGCACACGGCTGATGGAGCTAGCTCCGAATCTTTCCCCTGATCGCGCGCAGGCGGCGTGGCGAGAGCTGTACGCCGCGGAAGGCAGCGACTGGTTCTGGTGGTACGGGGACGATTTCGATACCGATTTTAAACCGG
Organism: Nitrospira sp.; assembly: GCA_024760525.1. Taxonomy (NCBI): domain Bacteria; kingdom Pseudomonadati; phylum Nitrospirota; class Nitrospiria; order Nitrospirales; family Nitrospiraceae; genus Nitrospira; species Nitrospira sp. The sequence goes on along the minus strand of CP060499.1, from coordinate 1,352,231 downwards.
AATTCGACCGGCTCTTTCGGACTCATCTCCGCAACGTCTGGACACACATGGGTCTGCCGCCTCCCGCGCAATTGAACCATCCGATCTGCCACCTCACGACGGTCTCCGAATCCGACGTGGTGCAACAGCCGGTCGCGCTGCTCAACCCCAGGATCGACGGAATGGTGACGGACTTTTTCGAGTGGCGTGGGGCAGGCCGCATCAACACCCAGCCTCCTCTTGGAGCCATGTGGAAAGCCGACGGACTGTTCATCGCAATTCACTTCGGTTGGACCTTAGACCAATTTGTGATGCGATTCGATCCGGACGAGACCAGCGCCAAGAAAGAAGGTCTGGAAGTCGATATCACGTTGCAGGGACCTCAATCGACGTTTCGGGTCACCTTTGCTCTCGCTTCGCCGGGGGAATTTCTTTTGTCTCACCAGACCAAGCCGGAAACCTGGGAGGAGAGCGGCTCCTATGGATCGATCGCCTCCCGCTCGATTCTCGAGCTGGCCGTCCCCTGGAAAGAGCTTCACCTGGAGCAAGGGCATACAGTTCAGATGTCGATCGTCATACGGGAGCATGGGCTCGAAGTGGCTCGCTATCCCGGTCTACGCCCTGCCGTCCTCACGGTGCCGGGTCCTGAATTTGAAGCGGAACTGTGGAGAGTCTAAGCGGAATCGTGCTCGACACTGACCGCTCGGACTCTGTGAATCTTATGGAGCCATCATGCCAGATCTGAGACGTGATCCCATTGTCGGTCGCTGGGTGATCATTTCCACCGAACGGAACGGCCGCCCGCATGACTTTATCAAGCTCCAACCGGCCCGACCGATTTCCATGGCCCTCTGTCCCTTTTGTCCCGGACAGGAGCGGCTCACGCCGAAGGAAATCATGGCCTATCGTCCGCAACCTAGCACACCCAATTCTCCGAACTGGACGGTGCGCGTCGTCCCCAACAAATTCCCCGCGCTGCAAGTCGAAGGGGACATGGGACGGGAGGGCGTCGGCCTGTATGACCGCATGAACGGGGTGGGCGCTCATGAAGTCATCATCGAAACGCCCAACCACGTCGAAGGCCTCGCCGATCTGCCGGCCAAGAAAATCGAGGACATGCTCTGGGCTTATCGCGACCGGATCCTCGACCTCAGAAAAGATCTGCGATTCCGCTACATTCTTATTTTCAAGAACCACGGCGCCTCCGCCGGCGCCACGCTGGAACATAGCCATTCCCAGCTGATCGCGTTGCCGATCGTTCCGACCAACGTGCAGGAAGAGCTCGACGGATGCCGCACCCACTACCAGCAGAAGGAGCGGTGCATCTACTGCGACATCCTCCGGCAAGACCTCTCCGATGGAGATCGTATTGTGGCCGAGAATCCTGAGTTCATCTGCATGACCCCGTTCGCGCCGCGCTTTCCGTTCGAAATGTGGATTCTTCCCAAACGTCACGCCGCCTATTTCGAGGAGAGCCAAAAGTCGCAGTTCGAATTTCTGGCCCCCATCCTGTCGGAATCGCTCCGGCGCATGGACAAGGTCCTGGCACGACCTTCCTATAACTTCATCCTTCATAGCTCCCCACTCCATGAAAAGACCGGCGAGTACTACCACTGGCATCTGGAAATCATCCCCAAGCTGACGCAGGTTGCCGGATTCGAATGGGGCACGGGCTTTTACATCAATCCGGTGTCGCCGGAAGAAGCCGCAAAGTTTCTCCGCGAAGCAGGGATTTAGGTGCCGACGCGTTTTCGTCTTGAAGACCCCTCGCTGGCGGGGACTCTTCGCCGTATCGAACAAGCGGTCCGTCGCGGGGGCGGGAGAACCTGGTTGGTCGGCGGCTGTGTACGCGATCTCGTGCTCGGCCGACATCCCCGCGATCTGGACATCGAAATTACCGGCCTCCCCCCCGGTCAAGTCCACGCGCTACTCGCGGAACACTTCTCCGTCCAGTTCGTCGGAAAAGCCTTCGAGGTGTTCAAGCTGCAGGGTCTGCCGATAGACATTTCCATTCCCTCCCGTCCGCTCGTCGACGGCACAACCGGCCCTGGCCTCGCGCGACAGGCCGATCCCGGCATGCCGATCGACGAAGCGCTTGCGCGCCGCGACTTCACCATCAATGCCATGGCCTGGGACCCGGACACTACGGAGCTTCGCGATCCATTCAACGGTCGCAGTGACCTTGGCGCGCATATCCTGCGCCACGTGGGACCCCGGTTTGCCGAGGATCCACTGCGAGTCCTACGCGGGATGCAGCTATCCGCACGCTTTGAATTGACCGTTGCGCCGGAAACGGTGGCCCTGTGCCAAACTCTGTCCCAAGAGGAGCAACCGAGCGAACGGCTCTGGGAGGAATGGAAGAAACTCCTGCTCCAAGGCATCAAGCCGTCGAGAGGCCTGCATTTCTTGCGGCAGTGCGGATGGCTCCGCTTTTATCCCGAGATCGCGGCGCTTCAGGACTGTCCACAGGATCCCGCATGGCACCCGGAAGGCGACGTCTGGATTCACACCCTGCACTGTTTGGATTGGTTCGCTGCGGAGCGAACCGGCAATGAAGAAGACGACCTGATCGTCGGATTGGGCATACTCTGTCATGACTTCGGCAAACCACACACGACGATTGAGGAGTATGGGCGCGTAAGCTCACGCGGACATGAATCGGAAGGAGAAGTTCCCACGCGACGCTTTCTCGAGCGGCTGACCAGCCGCCAGGACGTGATCGACGAGGTGCTCCCTCTGGTCAGTTGCCATCTCCGCCCCCGTGCGCTTTTTGATGCGAAGGCATCGGACAGCGCGGTCCGCCGACTCGCCAGACAGGTCAAACGTATCGATCGTTTGGTGCGCGTCGCACGGGCCGACCACGCAGGCCGTCCGCCAAAGCCGTTTGACGGGTTCCCCGCGGGCGAGTGGTTGATGACCAGAGCAAAACAGTTGGAGGTCGACTGTCGGACTCCTACTCCTCTTGTCATGGGCCGACACCTGTTGGAATTGGGGGTCCAGCCGGGTCCCGACATGGGCCGGCTGCTCGATGACTGTTACGAAGCACAACTGGACGGGACATTCGCCACGTTGGAAGAAGGCCTCACCTACGCAAAGACGAAATTTTCAGCTCGGTGCTAGTCGGCTTCGTTCCTCCTGATATTCTGAATTTCACTCTTGCCCCTCGATCTCTGTACCGACTATCATCCTCCCATGCAGGTACATCTGAATCACCCTCCCCGGTCGATCGAAATCAAGGGTCCCAAACGAGTCAAGGAGCTCCTGCGGGACTTGAATCTCGTCGTCGAGGCGCACTTAGTCATTCGTGGTGACGAGCTAGTCACCGAAGACGAGATGCTTTCCGACAAGGATCAGATCGAAATCCGACCGGTGATTTCGGGCGGATGAGACCGGGCGTTGCTTACCCCTCACAACCTGGTCGCCTAACGACGACATTCCATCTTGCCATCTCTCCTTCAAACCGAACTTTGGACAAATCTGCACAGGCTCACTGCCTAGATAATGATCTAGCCCAACTCACTAAATGAGGCGGTTTAGTCAAGCCGCAACCATTCTGCTACAGCATTCTGTAGGGAAATCCATTCGCGCTTGTATGAGAAGAATTTTGTAACCCACTGATTCATCAGGAGTCTCTGTTTCATGTTGTGAATAGGTCGGAACGGCACTACCCTTGCTGAAGTGTTTATCCAAGTGCCGACGAATGGCACACATTTTTACAACTATCTTACAGGGGGTATCTCATAATGAAGAGCATGTTGATGGCAGTCATGGCAGTGGCAGTGGCGGTCACCTTCAGCGCGCCTGCGTTCGCCGGCGAGAAGAAGGAAGAGAAGAAGAGCGGCCACGTGGTGGTCTATGGCGACGAGAAGAAGGACAAGGGCGGCAAGGCTGACGAGACCTACGGCGACAAGAAGGAAGAGAAGAAGGGCGGCCATGCCGACACCTTCGGTGAGAAGAAAGAGGACAAGGGCAAGTAAGCTCCTGCGTCTTGAGCGATGCTAGTTTGCTTGGGGGCTTCCTACTCAGTAGGGAGCCCCCAAGTTGTTTCAGTATCCGCCATCTGCCGATAATCCGGATTTGGACCGATCCTCACTTGACCCCTTCTCTCCCGGAACTGTATAACCACTCCCTCTGGTACGTGCTGAGACAGAAGCGCTGAGTGCTGAGACGAGATTCCATCCGTCACCATCGTCCTCAAGCTGGCCCTGTACCTCAGGACTCATACCGCAGCAGTGGTAGGCATGCGCCCGTAGCTCAATGGATAGAGCACCAGACTACGGATCTGGGGGTTACAGGTTCAAGTCCTGTCGGGCGCACCAAACCTTGCTTGGCGTGTACCGCGCGCTCTTCATCGTTTTAGGGTAACTATCGCGCGCGGATGAACACCTCCAGTAGTCTTACCCAACCTCCATGCCTCACTCGTGCCGGCGGCTCATCAGGCGGAGCCTCTCTTTGATTGCCGCGCGCGGATGAACACCTCCAGCGTTTCCTTCCCCATTCCCTTGCTGACGGATCTGGGTCTATTGCATTTCATCCTGTCGGGCGCACCATGAATCAACAAATTTTCTTCTCTTCCCTACTTTCAGTTCATCACTGGTGGCGGCCTTGGTGACGATTAGCCGCAAGGCTTCCTCGATCGGCTGCTTCTCTCAGTCGCCTAGCGCAAGATGTGAATACCGGAGCGTTGTTTGAAGATCACGATGACCAAAAACTTTCCTTCACAGAGGCTGGATCAACGCCCAAGGCTTCCATAAGGTGTCTGCCTAGTTCCGTCACCATACAATCCAATCGTATCATCCTACGTCTGACTCTTTACATTGATATCCTTCGCTTGGCCTCACGAACTCAGTCTGGTGTGTATCTAATGACAAACATATGAATTTCTAAAGTGAAGACAACTTGTCCGAGATGTTTCTTGATGCGTCTCTCATGGCATTCAACTTGCTGCTATCGGACATGATACAGAACAGGCACGTTCGTCTACGCCTGTTGGTTGAAAAATCAGCTCGGCGGCGATCCCGGCACCGACCCAGGAGCCTATGCTGAGCGCAGAGAAGACGCAGCGCCTCTCAAGAGAACGGCGGGGATGTGCTCGCTGAAGAATAGATCGTGGTGAGAGCGGGTCCGACTTGCGCCACGCCATGGCTCCATCAATCACAAGCTCAGCCGCTGTCGGAGAAAGAACTGCGGCAGTTACAGTGTCTTAACTATGCGTTTCATTACTGCGTTGGTCCTCTGCGTCATCGCGATAGGCCAATCGTCTTTTGCCTTGCAGCAGCCGACACCAGCCCGTGGGCCTCTGAGTGTCCATCCGATCAACCCCCGTTATTTCACGGATGGTACCAAGAACCCGGATGGGTCGTTGCGTGCCGTCTACCTGACCGGGTCACACACCTGGAATAATATGGCGGACACGGGTCAAGGCAGCAGTCCCCCGGCATTTGACTTCGATGCCTATCTCGATTTCCTGGAACGACATCGCCACAACTTCATTCGTCTTTGGAGCAAGGAAGAGACGGCTTGGGATACCAGGTCGAGTCCCGAAGCCGTCAAACACCGAGTGCGTCATACCATCGCCCCTCACCCTTGGGCGCGGACCGGTCCGGGCAATGCCCTCGATGGGAAACCGAAGTTTGATCTCAACACGTTCGACCCAGCCTATTTTGAGCGGCTCCGGTTGCGTGTTGAGGCAGCAGGGCGACGTGGGATTTACGCATCTGTCATGTTGTTCGAAGGCTACGTGCTACAGCACGTGCCCAACTCATGGAACGACCACCCATTTCATCGGGACAACAACATCAGCGGTATCGACGGAGACCCGAATGATGACGGGCTCGGCCTGGAAACGCACACCCTCGACATTCCGGCTGTCACGCATCTGCAAAAGGCCTACATCCGGCACGTCATCGACACCGTGGGGGATCTCGACAATGTGCTCTATGAAATCTCCAACGAAAGCGGCGCGTACTCGACTGAGTGGCAATCTCACCTGATTCGCTTCATCAAGGAATACGAAGCCACGCGCGAGAAGCAGCACCCCGTGGGAATGACGGTTCAATGGAGCAAGAATCCACTGCATCGAGGCACGAACCAGGCACTTTTCGACAGTCCCGCCGACTGGGTTTCTCCTGGCAGCAACGTGCCCGATGGCCGTCAGTACCAGTCAGATCCTCCTCCAGCCGACGGTCGCAAAGTGGTCCTCCTAGACACCGATCATCTGTGGGGTATCGGTGGTGATGTCGGTTGGGTATGGAAGAGTTTCACCCGCGGCTACTCCCCGTTGTTCATGGACCCATACGACAACAGCATTCTGGGTAAAGCTCCCCCAACCGATTGGGATGCGATTCGCGCAAGCCTCGGCCAGACACGACGCCTCGCCGATCGGGTGGATCTAGCCGCAATGACCCCATGTGAAGACCTCGTCTCGACGAGCTACTGCATTGCACAGCCTAACGCCGTTTATATCGCCTATCTGCCGGAGGGTGGCAATGTAACGGTCGATCTCCGATCGGCAACCGGTTCGTTTCAAGTCGACTGGATAGCTCCGGTCGAAGGAACGATCATCCGGGACCAGCCGGCACTTGGCCGAGCGAGGCAGCAGTTCACCGCCCCATATAGAGGAGCAGCGGTGCTCTTCCTGTCGAGAGGGAAGTAAGTCCGCCGGGATCCGGAGCAGCATGAGATGCCGCACGTTTCACTCACTGGCCTTACATGCGACCCTTGGCTGATCAATACACACGAATGGAAGAGGGTTGTCGTGAAGTACCCCTAATGCTTCACAATATCCGGTTCCGCCGGCCGCCTGGCTTGACGGTACGCGCGCCTGCAAGAAGAGTCCCTACCGGGGCGTGGGGGCCGGCGCGCGTTTCGTGGGATCGTCCGGGTGGGACACGACAGCGTCTTGTTTGAGGGACTTCAGAGTCAGCTGCAGGACGTGACCCTGCTGCCATGCATCGGCACCCGACGCGATCGGAGGGGCCACGATGCTTTTTCGATCCTTGCGCTTTTCCTTGCTCTGAATCTGGAGACGCCGATCCCGCGACGCGACCAGACCTGCCTGCGCTTGACCATCGGCGGTAAAGCCCATCATCAAAAACGGATGGCCCAACGGCAACACCAGACTTTGATCGGTATGCCAGGTGTGCCACGTCTTTCCATAGGTCGCGATGAGCTTCTGCATGAACTCGTGCTCCGCCTGCTGCGGAATACCGGGGGCGACAAGTTGCCCGCTTTTCACCTCATGCACGTGGCTGTGCCACAATTTCTTCTCCTCAGGCGGCAGCATCTGAAAGAGACGTTTGCTGATGATGTACTCCACCCCAATGATCTTGGCGTCCTTTGTGTTCCCGTCGAAAATGACGCACTGGTTCACCTCCTCGTTGACCTTGGAGCAGAAATGGTGCGCTTCCACTTGCGCCTGTATCTGGCCATTATAAAAGTGAAATCCATCCAAGTAGATGTTCAAGGCATCAATGGGCGTCTTCCCTTGAAGCAGAACCGCTCCGGTCTCCACCAACGTGGCCTTTGTCGAGCCTTTTTCTCCGGGAACTTCCACGAGTGAAACGGTGTTGTTCCCTGCACAGGCCGCGAAGGCACACACGAGAGTCAGGAGTAGAGAAGCTTTCACGTCAGGCGAACTTCTAGGCATAAGAGCCTCCCTCGTTGCTAACGCTGTATAGCGCACGGGCTTCTTCCATTGTGCGAAGTGCGCGCCTCGAAGAAGAGACTCCTGCCTCTTTAGCTGGGACCCGGAGGATCTTCACGATCTTCTCCGGTGAGCACCTCGGCTTCCTGCTCTTCAAGTGCCTCCAGCTCCGTCACAATGGTCTGGAGAATCTGCCGGCGTTGCTGAAGTCCCTTCTTGGGGATGTCTCGCGTCAAAGGCTCCTGAGCTGATTCGGGCAAATTGACGAGCGCTTCGGCCTCGCCCACGGTAGCATATTTGTACGATTCCACATATCGATGATCAGCCCCATAGATTTTGATCAGCATCTCTTCTGTATCGGCGTCAAACTGATCGAAGGTAGGATGGACGGCCGTGTGGTGAGCAAGGCCTTCGAGCTTTTCGATCTGCGACTTGAGCGCATCGCTTCGGGATTGCGAATGATACATGGAATTCACTTCGACCATAACTTCATCTCCTTCTGTTCGGTCCAATCGAATAGCCCTATTCCTCTCACGTGTTCGTCAGGCGCTCAGCATACCTATACTGTTGACGACAGCAACAGCTGCTCAGCGGACATGAGAGGGGGATACTAGCTTCGGAGCCGAAGACGAAGGTACTAGCCGTCCCCTAGGTCACGACGGGGAATCCAGCCGCTTTCTTGGCTTCCTTCAAAAGAGGCTTGCCGTAGAGGTGGCCGAAAAGTAGACTCCACGTGATAGTCTGAAAGACCGGTTTGGCAAGGGAGGGCGCGCTTCTCACGCCACTCTCGTCCCGCCATCATACACTTGAACGTGTGGGCTTATCGCAGGGTATCAGGATCTATGGGTATCCAGTTACAGTTCAGACCTGTCTTAGGATGGCCGTCTCTGGCCTGGGTGGCACAATGTTCCAACACCGAAATTGTGCTCGCGCACGGAAGCCGGGTGGAAACCACGCCGGAGTGGTTTGCGGAAGCGGTATGGGATGGTCCGTTCGGAGAAGGCCGTTTGGATCAAACGGACCTCGTATTTGGGTCCGGCGGTCGATCTTCCGGAGGGATTATCACGTTTGTGTCCTCCGGCTCCACCGTTGATCGCTTGCTTTCCATCCAGGTTGGGAAAGATGTCTACGTTTCAAATTCTCTGGTCGCGCTATGCGCCACGCTGAATCTTTCGGTCGATCCCTTTTCGGATCGTTACTATTCCAGTTTCCGCTCCATTCAGAACGGCATTCACAAATATCAGCCGCTCCTGCAGACGACCCAGGGACCGATACGCCTCACGTACTTTCACAATCTTCGATGGGATGGCCGATCGCTCGGCGTCGTTGAGAAACCGTTTGGTGACAGATGCTTTGACACGTTCGAAGCGTACAAGCGCTTTCTGCAAACCTCGCTCAGCGCCATCGGTCGGAACATGGCAGATCCCCTACGTAAGTGGCCGTATCGCCCTCTGGGCACTCTTTCCGCAGGGTACGACTCCCCCACGATCGCCGTGCTGGCCCGAGAAATGGGCAATACGGAGGTGCTGACTTTTCAGCACGGGCGAGAAGGATTAGCCGATAGCGGGGAGACCATCGCGGCGCGGCTCGGTCTCAGTGCCATCGTGCTCGACCGAGCAAGCTGGCGACAGGAGCCATTCGCAGAGGTGCCGTTTCTTGCGGCCGACGCGTATGGCATGGAGATGCACTTCGTTGCGGCGCGATCCTGGTTGCAAGGACGCGTGTTGCTGACCGGGCACCATGGAGACACCGTGTGGGGCACCGGCGATTACGATCTGACGCCGAACATCGTACGGAACGGAGCGCCGTCCGGGCTTGCGCTGAGTGAGTGGCGATTATGGGTGGGATTCATCCATTGTCCGGCGACGTTCCTTGGCGTGCGGAATATCGAGCACATCCATCGAGTATCCATCGGCGAGGAGATGGAACCCTGGAGTGTGGGTGGCGATTATGACCGTCCGATTTGTCGACGGATCGTCGAGGAGGCCGGCGTTGAGCGCACCCTCTTCGGTCGAGAGAAGAATGCCACCGCAGTCGTACTCTGGAACTCGAACGAGGGATTTCTCCCCGAGGAGTCCATGCAGGACTACTCACGATGGTTACGGCAGCACGCCCTCGGATGGTTGCGGCGGTGCATGGTCCCACCGAGTTGGCGGGCACAAGCGCACAGGATGGCATCGCGCGTGCCTGGCGGGTGGCGCCTTGTCAGAGGTCCCAGATACTTTGACTACCTGTTTCCGTGGGCTCTGGAACACGCCAAACGGCGATATATGGGTATGGGGCCCATTTTTTGACCGATACCCTATCGGGCGGCGCCTTTTGGAAAAGTCTTAGACTGAAGATGAGAGGGGCACGCTCTTTCCATCGGATAACTTTTGGAGGCGATCTGACTCAGCTCTTCGACCCGTAGCGTAAAAAGTCGTACGCTCGCCGGAACGCTTTAACTTTTGCGAGTGACCTCCTCACAAGCAGAAACAGGTCTCTCACGACACCTCTGTAGTGACGTGTGTGATATCGAAACAATGCTTCTCTCGGAAGTCTATACCGCATACCTTCTTCCACTGTGTATGCGCAAGGATTGCACATGCCGCAGGGCATTCCATTTTTCGGCTCGTGACAAAACCAGGATTTCTCCAGGAGCTCAATAAATCCGTGTTTTCTCGCAAGGTCTCGCATGTGCATTTTGGAGTATTCCAGGATAGGGAATTCAAATCTCGCGAAGATACTTTCGTCGCCGGTTACGCTTTGCTTTAACCTATATCCACCCATTGGCGTCTGCTCAACGTACCCCTTCAAAAAAGAATAGAGTTTGTCATCGATGTGCACACTGAGTTCTAAGTCGGTGACGTTTTTCGATTTGGCATAGCGGGCTAGCCAATCATACTGATACCCCAAATGGGAGCGTTGCCTGAGTCGCTTCCATGCCTGTGAGATATCTGAATCTTCAGGGATTTCTGTGATCACAGTGATTTGTAATGGACCAATTCGATGATAGGCGCGAGGATGTGATGTCTTCAGCGCGTCCTTCACTTGTGCGATCGCTTGCAATTCGCGGAGACTGGATGGCCTGGTCGTATCGATGATGTAGTGCGGTTCCACTCTTGTTCCGTCGACCACTGTTGAGTACAGAACTCTGAAGGTTGAGTCCCACCCTCCCGTCCAAAGAATTTTGACGCATTTCTCGCTCGATTTTTCGAGTGAGTCTCCATCTGAGATTGAAACGTGTTTCATATCAGCAGCCTACGGATGAACACGTCCCCGCTCTTGTTTAGGTAAGAGACACGACGAAGCCTGCCAAAGCAAGATCTCGGTATGACGCCGCTCTTCAATGCTTCCTCAGCTGCATTCAGGCCTGAGCAGGTTACGTGTAGGTGTACACCGCGGTCCCATGGAAGGCAACCAGAGATAGCCTGCAGGCATGAAACCGGAGGGTATACCGGGACGGAACAGACATTCAGATCCTTCGCCCACTTAGCCTGCTTAGAGCATCTGGACTATAAAACATTTCAGGTAGCGAGTTTCCGGCATGCCGGCGAGGATCGGATGATCGGGACTCTGGCCCCGTTGTTCGATGAGCCGGATGTCTCGCTTGGCATCGAGCGCGGCAAGGCGAATGCTGTTCCAGAGATCCGCTTCGGATACCGGGTGAGAACAACTACATGTCACCAGAAACCCTTCCGGCTTCAACAGTTTCAATCCCAGAAGATTGATATCTTTGTATCCCGCTAACGCCCCGGCCAGGGCTTGCTTGCTGCGAGCAAATGCCGGAGGATCGAGAATGACAAGATCATAGCGTCGCCCGGATTTGACCAAATGGCGCATGTCTTCGAACGCATCGGCTTGGCGATACGTGCAACGATGCTCCACTTGGTTCATCGCGGCATGCTTTCGCGCCATGGCAAGAGTGTCTTGGCTGGCATCTAACCCTTCCACCGACGCGGCCCCAGCGAGGGCGGCATGGATGCCGAAGGCGCCGGTATGGCAGAACACCTCCAACACCTCCGCTTCCGCCGCCAATTTGGCTGCCGCCAGCCGATTCTCCCGTTGATCGCAAAACCACCCCGTCTTCTGTCCCCGTTCCACATCAACAATGAAGTGTGCGGCGCCTTCCTGGATGTGGACTTGTGTGGGGCCGTTGCCACGAAGCAAGCCGCGTTCAAGGGGCAATCCTTCAAGCTGCCGGATCTTGGCATCATTCCGCAGATAGACGCTCGAGACCTTCAATTCCTGAATCAGCAAGTCCGCAATGAGGTCCTTCCGGCTCTCCATCCCCGCGGATAAAGTCTGCATGACCAGCAGCTGATCGTACCGATCGACAATCAGGCCCGGCAGTCGATCTCCTTCGCCAAAAACCACGCGATAAGCATCGGAGTGGGCAACCACACGTTGTCGCAGATGAATCGCTTGCCGAATTCTCTCCCTCCAGAATCGCTCATCGATGGGCTCATCCTGAAACGTCAGCAAGCGGACTCGAATTTTCGAGGAAGGGCTATAGAGACCACGCCCATAGAAACGGCCGTCGGCTGTCAGCACATCGATCAGACCGCCGGCCTCCGGTTGCCCTGTGACCGGACCCAGATAACCCGCATAGAGCCAGAGATGGCGTCCCTGGGGGATCCTTGATGAATTGAGGCGGACCTGGGCGGTCGAGATCATGGTTGCCAATCGTGACAGGTTTTGCCTGACTCTACCAGGTCTAAAATTCAGTGCGGGCGATCGTCACAATCCATTCATCGGCTGGTTGTTCTTGACGAACTGCAGTCAGTATGTTTTCCTGATGCCAACACATTCAACAGACCTTTGAAAGCACGAGCATGAGCGACAAAGCGACCATTGGGACCGCCGTGTTGGATCGCCTGCATCGTTTGGGCGTCCGCCATATTTTTGGGATCCCGGGCGACTACGTTCTGTCTCTCTATCAATTGATCGAGGCGTCACCGATCACACACATCGGGACGACGCGGGAAGATTGCGCCGGCTTTGCGGCCGACGCGTATGCCCGGATCAACGGCATCGGGGCTGTCTGCGTGACCTATTGCGTCGGCGGGTTGAATACCGTCAACGCCATTGCCTGCGCATATGCTGAACGGTCGCCTGTCGTCCTCCTGACCGGTTCGCCGGGCCTCTGTGAACGAACTCGCACACCCTATTTGCACCATATGGTCCGTGATTTTGCGACGCAACGGGAAGTTTTCGAACAGATGACCGTTGCTGCGGTGACTCTGGATGATCCGCTGACCGCTGAGCGCCAGATGGATCAGGCGTTTGCCGCCCTGCTTCGGTACCGCCGTCCCATTTATATCGAAATCCCCAGAGACATGGTTCACTGTCCCCTCACCGGCGGGATGAAGCCGATCTGCATCGAGGATACGCCGAGTGACCCGGCGGCCCTGGAAGAAGCGATCGGTGAAGTGCGGATCATGCTGGCCTCCGCCAAAAAGCCCGCGATGCTGGTCGGCGCGGAAGTCGGCCGGTTTGGATTGCAGGACGATCTGGCTCGGTTGGTGGAACAACTCAATATTCCGATCGCCTCGACCCTGCTCGGGAAATCGATCATTCGGGAGGATCACCCACTCTATGTGGGCGTGTACGGTGGGCTCATCGGCCGGGAAGAAGTCCAGCAGTTCATCAACGATTCCGACTGCCTGTTGATCCTGGGATCCATTCTGTCCGATGTGGAAGATCTGGATGCCACGTCGCCCTTGCTTTCAGAGGGGCGAACCATCCATGCAACAGCCGACCGTGTTGCGATCAAGCATCACCGGTATGAGTCCATCAAGTTCCAGGACTTCGTCCAGGGCCTGGTGAAATCTCCGCTTCCGTCCTTTTCTCGCTCGCAGCGATCACTTCCTGCCCGAACTCCGGCAGCATCGTCGGCTCTAAACTTGGACGCGCCGATCACCCTGGAAGGACTCTTTCGACATCTGGATACGGTGCTGACCGAAAAGACGGTCGTGATTGCCGATGTGGGGGAATCGCTCTTTGCCGCGGCTGACCTGCACGTCCGCCACCGCTTTGAGTTTCTGTCACCGGCTTATTACACATCGATGGGATTCGCCGTTCCCGCTGCGCTAGGGGCCTCGTTCGCCGATCCCAGCTTGCGGCCGATCGTGCTGGTGGGAGACGGGGCCTTTCAGATGACTGGAACCGAGTTGGCCAGCTGTGTACGGTATCGTCAATCGCCGATCGTCGTCCTTCTTAATAACCGCGGCTATTCAACAGAGCGCGAGATTCTGGAAGGGCCCTTTAACGACGTGCACGAATGGCAATATGAGCGGGTGTGTGATCTCATCGGAGGGGGACAGGGTTCACGTGTAAGTACCCAAAGAGAGTTTGAACAGCATCTCGCCGCCGCCTTTGCAGACCAAAGCCAGCTGCATTTCCTCAACGTCCTCTTGAGCCCGCATGATCGTTCTCCCGGGATGGTGCGCCTGGCGCGGCGTTTGGGCAAGAAGCTTTCAACTGATAAACCATAGGGAAAACCATTCACCCCTGCCTCCTTTTCCCTACATCCCCAGTGGCTTGCTCCTTGAACTCACGCGAATCACAGCAAGAACCTGTGTGAATCCAAGGGTCTAGCCACAGTCGACGATGGCATACCCCCTGCACTCTCTAACGGGTTTGTACTAGCATTATCCCTAGGTACACACTTCCATTTCGTCCCGCTGGCTTTACGACCGGCGTTCAGCAATAATCACGGCACTAGGGATCTCTAGAGAGGACACCGTGTCTGATTTTTATCAAAATGGCGTTGTGACCGTTCTGCACCGCCTTGGTCAGTCCAATACTGAACAACTTGAGGAGGAACTCGAACGGTATGCGAAGACGACTCCGATCGCGCTGGTCCTTCCATCGCTCTACGCAGAGTTGGAACGTCCTGCTCTCAAGCGTATCGTCGAAACCCTGAGCGAGGTCCGTTATATCAATGAGATCGTCATTTCCTTGGATCAAGCCTCCGCATTGGAATTCAGACTGGCCAAGCAATTCTTTTCCCAACTACCCCAACGCGTCCGTGTCATCTGGAATGACGGGACTCGAATTCAGGCTCTTCTCAATATATTGGTTTCGCATGAGATCGACATCGGGCTACAGGGCAAGGGGCGCGGATGTTGGACTGCCTATGGCTATGTACTGGCGCGAGGGGAAAGCCAGGTGATGGCGCTTCATGACTGCGACATTGTGAGCTATGACCGTCAATATCTCGCTCGCCTCTGTTACCCCGTGGCCAATCCGAACCTCGCATACGAGTTCTGCAAGGGGTATTACAGCCGGGTGACGGACCGCATGCATGGCCGTGTCACTCGCCTCTTCATCACCCCGCTGATCCGCAGCCTGCAATTGCTGGTCGGCCCGCATCCTCTCCTGTCGTTTCTCGACAGTTTCCGGTATCCGCTTGCCGGCGAGTTCGCGATGGTGCGTGATCTGGCCTGGATCAATCGCATTCCCGGCGACTGGGGGCTGGAAATCGGCATGCTGGCCGAGGTGTACCGCAATTGCGCGCTCCGGCGGATCTGCCAGGCGGATATCGCCGATGCCTATGAGCACAAGCATCAAACGCTGTCGACGCACAATCCGGATGCGGGCTTGTTGAAAATGTGCGTCGACATCACGAAATCTCTCTTTCGCAACTTGGCCAGCGAAGGGTTGGTCCTGTCGGAAAGTACGCTCAAGACCTTGCGGGCCACCTACCTCCAGGCAGCTCAAGAAGCCATCAGCCGGTACGAGAATGATGCCGCGATCAACAGTCTGCGCTTTGACCGTCATGAAGAGCGGCGCGCGGTTGAGGTGTTCCTCCGCGGGATGATGTTGGCCACCGACAGCTTTCTCGGTGACCCATTGGGCGTACCCATGATCTCTAACTGGAGCCGGGTCACCCATGCCGTACCCGATATCTTTCATCGGCTCATGGACGCCGTCGAACAAGATCACGCCTGGGACCCAACAGCGGAAACGCGGCAACCGACCCCATGAATAACGGTCTGATCCCACTCACAGCCGAGACCGAATCTCTCCTGGAAACGGTGCGCAGCGCCGATATCCTGGTCGGTATTCCCAGCTTCAACAATGCGGGGACCGTCGGCCACGTCGTCCGCGCGGTCGGCGCGGGCTTAGCCAAATATTTTAGCGGCCATCGCGCCGTCCTGGTGAATTCCGACGGTGGCTCCACCGATGGAACCGCCGCGATCGTAGCCCATACGATGGTCGATTTGGAGCCGCTCTTTATCAGCGATCGACAAAGCACGCTGCAGCGCATCGTGACCCCTTATCACGGCATTCCAGGCAAGGGCAGCGCCTTCCGCACGATTTTTGAGATCGCTCGGCGATTGAAAGTCACGGCCTGCGCGGTCGTCGATTCGGACGTGCGCAGCATCACACCTGAGTGGATGGAACTGCTCCTGCATCCCATCCTCAAGGAAGGCTACGACTATGTGGCGCCGTATTATCGACGTCACAAGTACGACGGCACGATCACCAACAGCATCGCCTACCCACTGACCCGCGCACTATACGGGCAGGAGGTTCGCCAACCGATCGGCGGAGATTTCGGCTTCACCGGAGAACTGGCCCAACACTATCTTGAAAAACATGTCTGGGAATCTGACGTGGCACGTTTCGGCATCGATATCTGGATGACGACCGAAGCGATCACGAGCGGCGCCAAGGTCTGTCAAAGTTTTCTCGGTGCCAAGATTCATGACCCCAAGGATCCTGCCGCCGACCTCTCATCCATGTTGCGACAGGTCGTCGGCGCCTTGTTTGCCTTGATGGAATCCCATGCGTCCAGTTGGCTACCGATCACCGGCTCTCGAAAGGTTCCTCTATTCGGCTTCCAATATGAAGTAGGGGTCGAGCCGGTCAACGTCAATGTCGAGCGGATGGTGGACTTCTTTCACCTCGGGCTCACGGATCTCCACGATATTTGGTCGCGCATTCTCTCGGAGGATTCACTGGATCAGCTGTCCCGCCTCCGAGGCGTGCCCATGCGGGACTTTCGCATTCCCGATGCGTTGTGGGCTCAGATCATTTATGACGCTGCTCTGGCGCACCATCGACACGTGCTTCCGCAGGAACATCTCCTGAAAGCGCTGACCCCTCTCTATCTAGGGAAAACCGCATCGTTCGTGCTCGATACCCAGGGACTCACGACGGCGGAAGCCGAGCATCTCATCGAAGGTCTCTGCCGAACGTTTGAGAAACAGAAAGAATACCTTGTCACCCGTTGGCCTCAGTCTCATGACGCGCGGGAAGTCATCGGTGCCGCTCGCGCAAGGCCTGAAAGGAGTCAGCCATGACTTCAACCTGGGAACATACCTTACTCGGACCAGTCACCACCCTCGGGGAACGCGTGCTCGCCATCCTTCCCAACATCCTGGCCATGATGGTTCTCCTATTAGTCGGTCTGGCAGTGGCCTATGGAACCGGACACTTGATGGAACGACTGCTTCGTGTCATCGGCTTGGATCGGCTCTGCGACCGAATCGGGATTGCCGGCGCCCTCCTGAGAGGAGGCATCAAATCCGATCCGTCCTATATCATCGGCCGCATCACGTACTGGCTTATCGTGATCTTCGCGACCACCGCATCGCTCGGCGCACTCGACGTCGCCCCGATCAATGAAGCGGCTCACTCGCTCTTATCCTACATCCCCCATTTGGTCACTGCGGCGGTCATCGGGATCATCGGCTATCTCGTTTCAAACTTTGTCTCTCAAGCCGTCCTTATCGCCGCCGTGAATGCCGGTTTGCCGCCGGCCCGCTGGATCGCAGCGGGTACGCGCTGGGGCATTCAATTGTTGACGGTGGCGATGGCACTCGAACAGTTGGGGATTGCCCAGCACATCGTGGTCGTCGGGTTCGGCATTACGTGGGGAGGCCTCGTCCTGGCCGCCGCGCTTGCCCTGGGGTTGGGCGGAAAGGATCTGGCGAAGGATTTTCTGGAGCGACGCTTGGCCGGACATTCCAGATCGCAGATCAACGAAGACTTACGCCATCTCTAATGACTATGTCACGCTATCTGCTCTTTACAGACCTGGACGGCTGTCTCCTAGACGCCAACACCTACTCTTTCGACGAAGCACGCCCGGCGCTTGCCGCTCTCCGCTCCCAGAACATTCCGGTCATTCTCGTTTCGGGAAAAACCCGCGCGGAAATCGAACCGCTTCGGGAACGCCTCGATCACCATGACCCCTTTATCGTCGAAAATGGAGCGGCGGTTTTCGTCCCTCATGGCACGTTTGACTTCCCATTGGAACGGTCTCGACGCCGCTCTTCGTATCACGTCATCGAACTGGGCACGCCCTACGCTCTCCTGCGTGATGTGCTGAGGCAAATCGAAGAGGCCGTCGGGACGCCGCTGCGAGGATTCGGCGACCTGTCGGTCGACGAAGTCATGGCGCAGACGGGGCTTGCTCGTGAAGATGCGCTGCGAGCCATGCTTCGGGAGTTTGATGAGCCGTTTCTAGTCAACGGGCCTCCCAAGCTGATCGAGGAAATCTGTCGCCAGATCGTGACACGCGGCCTCTGTTGGACGAGAGGCGGGCGCTTCTTCCACCTGACCGGAAACAACGATAAAGGGCGAGCCGCGGAAATTCTTCTCCGCTGTTATAAGCGGCAAGGACGGTTACACAAGCTGCCGGACGAGGTGGAAACCATCGGTATCGGCGATAGCTTGAACGATCTTCCGCTCCTGCTGACGGTCGATCGCCCGATATTGGTGCAAAAACCAGACGGTTCGTATGACCCGGACATTAACCTCCCGAACCTCATTCGCGCGCCGGGAATCGGTCCTGCCGGATGGAACCATGCCGTGCTGGAACTTCTACGCCAAGCCTCCGACGAGACGACCCGCGGCCGATCGGCCAATATCAGAGCCTCATGATCGCGGCGTCCCCACGCGCACGAACGCGCTAGTCTTCCGCAGGATTGATAATGTGCAACCCCGCGGTCTTGGACGCGGCCAACAGCTGTGTATCCGCGCTGACGACGGTCAACCTCAACGGTTTCAGTTCCAACGCCAGCGCAAGGTGCATGACCTGGGGCGATCGTAGGAACGGATACTCCAAGGCCAATTCCTTGGTGGCCAAGTAGGTCTCCATCTTCGGCGCAATGAACTGATAGAGCCCTTGCTTGGATTCAATCTCGAACTTGTAGAGAACGGAATAGCAATCATCCCGCGTAATCTGGCCCTCCTGCGCCCGCGCACACAGGATCGAATAGAAGTCCGTCACGGACCACGTCGGAACGATCGCCACTTTTCCCCGTTTCACCATCAGCTTGTTCACGATGCGGGTACCCCGCTCCATGCTGTACCGCTTGATGAGCGCGGTTGAGTCAAAATAGTAGTATGGCATCCCGTTACACCCTCCCTTTCAGAATGATTTCGGCGAGCGGCCCTTGGAGCTTGGAGAGCCGATCTTGCAGCTCATCGAGCGGCACCTCTTCATACCCTTCTTTTCGCAAGGTGTCGGCCAGATTGCCGTTATTGAAAGACACGGTGTCTTCCTTCAAGCGATCGTTCAATCGGCGCTTCGCCAGCCGGCTCGAAACTTTTTGCCCTGACTTGGTCAATCCCCGTCCCCTGCTCCGTGGAGCTCGACTTGCTGTTAGTTCATCCGACTTTTTCACAATCGCCGCCTCCTCATGAAAGAATGTTCGTTTACCGCCTCACCGATGATTCTTCTCGCGGGCAACCAGCCGGCATCACTGCCGCCTCGGGCAACGCGCCCTCGCCGAAGATATGCGAGGCGATCGCCCTGGCCACATCCGACGACAATTCTTGTTGTATGACACGGAGTGTCTTTGCGGTCGCTTCGCGCTCCGTCAAGTGCCCTTCCTTCCCACCCCGTGCCACTGCCCCGACGACCCGCTGCGCCACCGGATCCATAATCTCGAAATCACTGCACCATCGGACATACTTGAAGTATGGATCTTGGACATCGATGGGAAACAGCCGGACCGTGCCTCGAACGACCAATTCCGCAGAACCGGCTTCCGTGCTTGCCGCCTTGGTCGTCACGTGAAATCCTTCACGGACAAGCCCTTCTGCAAGTGCCCGTCCAACCGGCTCTGCATGATCACCCGACACTTGTACCGCAAGCACCAGATTCGTGGCAAGAAATTGCTCCAGTTCGCCGGATAATTCGTTGACCCGATAGGCGGACGGGGTTCCTCGTCCACTCACGCGAATCACACGCAAATCCGTATTGTAGATCTCGCGCAACACCAAATTGCGACCGGCCCGCCGAAGGGCGTGAACCTTGGCAAGCTTGTCGGTGGCCTGCCGGGCCTCGGCGACATCGGCGTCGATCGCGCGATCCAACGTCGAGACCTTGTCCATGAGCGATGACTCAGCCTGGGAACGGTTCATCACCGCCAAGGCATAGTGTATTCCTTCGTTCGTGTCGTACCACGCATCCATGATGCTCACATTTTCGAGCACCTTATCGGTCGAAACTTTCGTCACGTTGTCGATCGCCAACCGTCGTTCCGCATTGGAGACACCGCGGTTCTCAACGACCAAATAGGATTCCCAGTCTTTCGCCTGCGCTGCGACTTCCGCCTTGAAGATGCGGGCGACGGCCGCATAGGCCTGGTCCGCTGCGCTGTTCCGGCTGTCGGCTTGGCCGACGCCGGTCAGGTACTGGGTAGATGGATACTCCGAGCTCCGGCCCTCGACCCACTCCGGCTTTCCCTTTCCGGCGAACCACGCACACCCGGTCGATATGGATATGAGGCAGCACAGACTGATGAAGACCGCCGGGTTTTGCCTGAAGGCCGATCCACGACTGGGCATCATTGCATCACACGCTGAATAATGAACGTCGTCTGCCCGGCGGCAAGCGAGAGCGGTTGCCCGTTCTGCCCTATGGCCACTCCCGATCCCGACGGCTGAATGGACACTCGGTACTGACCCGGCGGTACCCATGCCCTGGCGACATGAATTTCGTCCGGTAAGGTCTGCCAACTTCGCTTGTCGGCTTCCTCAGACGCTACCGCCAGCCCCTTGGCCAACAACTCAACAAGAAGTCCGACCCATGGAGCGGCATCTTTGCCTGCGGCATGCTGAGCTCCTCTCGTCACTCCCTCCGCCATCGCGAATTTCGTGGCGGCTCGAGCGAGAGCCTTCGCGGTAATCGCCGGCAAACGTTCCGACAGGCTCTTCTCGGCGAGGGCCGTCACATTATGCGCAAGTTCCGATCGCACCGTGACCGAACGGCCGTCTGAATCGGTCAGCGTCATGTTTTCAAACGCCACCCGCGTTTTTTGCGGAACCAACCTGGGGAGCGCAACGCGGACGACCCGTCCGTTGAGTCCATAAAGCACGCCGTCCATTGCGCGATTTCGCGGATAGGGAGACTGGAAGACTCCACGATTGATCAAGACCAACTGCAGCGCATCCGGACTGATAGGTAAATCCAAGTACAGATCCTCTTTTCGTGGAGCGCGCCCATTATAGCTGATCATCACGACTTGAGCGAGTTGCTCCAGGGATGAGAACGGCTGCCACGACGCATCAGGGAATGTTTGCCGGTAGGACGTGAGCTCGGTCGTCAGGTTAAGCGCCTCCGCCGTGCGCAAGAGATCTCCGCGCAAAGACGGAGGAGACGACATTCTCAGCCATCCCCGCATGGCATCATAGGCCTCATACGCGTTGCGATACGCGATAAATGCGTTATTGAGGTCGCCGGCCGCTTCGTACAAGATGCCGCTGAGGTACCGAGCAAACCCGTCGTTTCGGTATTTGCCGGTATCCGTGACTCTGTCACCCAGCATGTTGAGGCGGTGATCGACGCGCCGCGCCTCTACCAGTGCTTCCTGAAGTTGTCCCAGTGCCGCATAGTTGAGGGCGTTGACCACGTTGATCATCACGTGCTCGTAGGCATCACCTTCATATGGCAAGGTGTTGTCATTGGTCAGAAAGGCGGCGGTTTCCGAACGAATACTCCTGGTGTAGAGACGTTCAACTTCCTCTTCGGCGCGCTCGAACATGTCACTACTTTGCTGATACTGGCCCGCTAACTGCAGCACCATGCCGCGATCCATCTCGTACAGCAGCCGCCCTTTGGCCCCATATTCCTTCTGGGTCTGCTCGACAATCGCCGCCGCCCGCTGGGGATCACCGGCAACGAGGCTTTGTTCGATAAGGAGGTAGCGATTGACGGAAGGACCGCACCCGGTGGAGAGCACGAGGACGGCAAGCAATAGGGCCAGGGAGATTGGGATGGTAATGCGCACCCGCACCGAACCACTGTGGACGAAGCGTGGGAAGAGTGGGCTCAACAGCGTCCGTGGAACCTAAAAGATCGTGCGTTTCTTCTCCACCACTTTCTTGATCTTCTTCTGTCCGTACCAAACCTTGGCATTGTTCTCCAGATCGATCATCTGAAGATCCACCTGGTAAAATACTGCTTTGGTTCCGTCGACTTCGTCGAGAATGGTGGCGATCGTACCCTTCATCATGAAATCCGCCCCGATCTCTTTCCCGGGGGCTTTCTGCGTTTCTTCACGAGCATAAATAGCTTGCTCTTTCCGCTCGGTTCGAACTTCGTCACGCTCACCCTTACCGGCTACGAAGGTGACTTTTTGAGAATTGGTGAGCTCCCGTTCCAGATCCGTAATAAACGTCTGCACGCTGATATGTTCATGGCTGCTGTTCAATACCGTCCCGACGACGACGACAGGCTGCCGCTGGTTCGCCTTCTCAAAATTTCCGAGCCAGGGATATTGTAACGCCTCTTTGACCATCGCCTCCGCCACCATCCTGGAATCCGTATCATTCCACCTGCCGCTCAAATCAGTGACGACCCCTGCGTCGACACGAGTCACCTTGGTTGCCTGTCCGCATCCGAACAAAGCGAGGGCCGCACCAAGCATGACGACAAGAGAAGGACGACACGGTTGCATCACGATAGACCTCCGGGAAGGAATAGATGTCTCATGCGTCGAGATTAGTGCACACCTCGCTTTTCTTCTTCCTTCTCCAACCGTTCAAACAAACGATCGGCATTCTTCCGCACGAAATCCCGGACTTGGGAATTGAGTTCTTTGGCCTGCTCCAAATTATTCTTCATGTCCTCCAAGCTCAACTTGGTCAAGACGTAATAGGTATTGGTCTTGGGATCCATATACTGATCGATCTTACGGACGCCGCTGAGTGTCGTGGTCGTGATGGTCTTGATGGCTCTCTCGACATTCTGCTCTTCCGTATTCCGGGTGAAATCCCCCGCGGTGGTCGACGCGGCGTAGTCTCTCATCAGATATCCGGTATAGGTCTCAAACGTCCTGGCAATTTCCGCCCTGCCGCGGTTTTCCGCCGTGTCCCAGGCGAGCGGCGCATTCCGTACCCCGGCTACCGCCCCCACGCCATAGAATGCCTTCGTATCTTTCTCGTTAAATGCCCCTGACCCCTGCTGAACCCATTTGGGAGGACCACCACAAGCCACAAGTCCCAGGATGAGAAGGACGGCAAGACCGGATCCGACCAGTCTTGAACGAATCGCTTGTGACCTGATCATACAATCCTCCTTAGGGTGAATAAGTATAATTGCTGTACGTATAACATCCCGCGCAAAAACGTTCGAATCATGCTAGCATGCGATTTTTGGGCAGTCAACGCAACGCGCGCTTCGTGCGGCCGCACTATCGATAAGGAGAAGACTCTGTGGCAGAGATCCAAATTGAGGACGGCATCATTAGCATTCTTAACCTTGATATCCAAGATCCAAAAACCGCCGCAGTACTCTCGGCCTACCCTCAAGAGCGTTGGGCGGAGATCACTCGGCGAGCCGTGAAGATCGGCCTCGGATATCTCAAGGGTGGTGAAGCTGACTAACCGGTTTTCGACAAACTAATTTCCTGTTTATGGACTCACAAGAGCCCGCAGGCTGTTCAAAAAGACCTTCCAGCAAGGCCGCAACGAGCGAGGAGGCGAAGCGTACTCAGTCCCGTACGTTGAGCCTCTGAGCAACGTGAGAACGAAGCTGGAAGACTTTTTCAACAGCCTGCTAGGGCTTTGGAGCGTGATCTGCCTGACTGACGGCAGCATGAGCCCGAGCATGTGTGCCGCCCAGCTCTACGTACCGGCGAAATGCCTCCACTGACTTGGGCTGATCATTGAGATGATCGGCGTACAGCGCCCCCAATGCAAAGTAGACGTCTTGATACCCGTTGTTCACGCGCACTGCTTGCCGGAGGGCCGCCTCGGCGTCAGCAAACTCTCTCCGCTTTTCGTGAATCAATCCCAGCGTGTAGAATGAATCCGGGTTGTCCGGCGCGTATTTGACCGCAAGAAGACCGGCGTTCAGGGCCTCATCAAGGTTCGGCATCACCTCTAACAGGACATAACTCTTCAGCACGTAGGCATCACCGTAGGTCGGATCATACCCAATCGCCCGGTCCAGCCGCTCGACCGCTTCTTCCGTCGACTTTCCTTCCTGCAGCAGCGCAAAGGCACGTTCGTATTGAACCTTGGCTTCCTGCTGCCGTTCGAAAGGAGTCCGAGGTCCGGCTCCAAGCGTAAATGCCGACTTTTTTCCTTCGATCAGCACGGTGTCGCCATCACCGTCGATTCGTAGACTGGTCGGATGCTGTGATCCTTTGGAGACCGCACCGACCTCTTGCACGAGATAGGTGCCGAGCTCGGAGGCCATGAGCCAGCCGTTTCCGTCCAGATCTGCAGACCCTGAAAGTCCGTTCAACAGCGTCTGAATAAAGCGGCTACTGTGATCGAAGCGACCGGAGACTTCTCCTTTACTGGCCGCGCTGATGACCTGAACCGCCCGGCGCTCGGTGTCCGACTCCGGGCCAACCCGTCCTTCCAAGGAGAGTCCCTGTGGTTCGGTTGTCTCCCACCCATAGACCGGCGCATCCAGAATGAGCAGTGTGTGTTTCGAAGCCGACCTCCTTGTAAACTCTTTGAGATGCTCGACCGTAATCGATTTGGCTGCGTTATTGAGTTGTGCATCCAATGGAACCAGGTATCCCCGATCTTGCCCGTCAGCATCTTGTATCGACCCGGCATGACCCACATAGAAAAGAACCAGCCGGTCCATGCGCCCTACTTTTCTCGGCAACATGTCGTGCAACAGCTGATGTAGACGTCGGCCGCTTGCATCCTTGTCGTACAGTTCGACCACCTCGTCGAACCCCAATCGCCGGAACGCCTCGGCGACCTTCTTGGCGTCGTTGATCGCTCCCGGAATGGACGGCGCAAGAACATAGTTCTCGATTCCGATAATGATGGCCCAAGATTTGTAATAAAGACCTTCCGGTTTTCCCAATTGAGCTTCAGCGGTGGACGGGGCGCCGATCGAGAAAATACCGGACACGTGAGCAACCAGCAGAAAGAGACCCAACACATTGATCACGCAGCGTTTCATAAGATGTCTTGCAGCGACGTCAAATCAGCCTATCCCCGGCTTCGACACGTGTCAAGAAACGCAAGAGGGAGGCCGGGCGCGGCCGGAACGAATAGAGTCCTCGAGAAAATGTATGGTTGCAGGTGTCCTCGGGTTTCTCCATAATTGTGTCTTTGCGGTTGACCGCCTTGAAGGAGGAGACCCTTCTGCCATGAGCGACAAGATCGAAACCCTCTTGAAGGAAAGCCGGACGTACCGGCCGACACCCAAGACAATAGCCGCAGCCTACATCAAAGACTACGAAACCGAATACAAGAAATCCATCGCCGACCCGGAAGGGTTTTGGAGCGAGGCCGCAAAGGAGCTCGAGTGGTTCTCTCCTTGGGACAAGGTCCTCGACTGGGACTATCCATGGGCCAAATGGTTTGTCGGGGCACGATGTAACATTGCCTATAACTGCCTTGACCGTCACGTGAAGACCTGGCGCAAGAATAAAGTCGCGCTGATCTGGGTGGGCGAAAACGATCAAGAACGAATTTTTACGTATAGCGAACTCTATCGGCAGGTCAACCGCTGCGCAAACGCTCTCAAAAAGCTGGGGCTCCAGAAAGGTGATCGCGTCACCATCTACTTGCCCAAAATCCCCGAACAGGTCGTCGCCATGCTGGCCTGCGCCAGGATCGGCCTCATCCACAGCGTCGTCTATTCGGGTTTCAGCGCTCCGGCCCTTGCCAGCCGTATCAACGACGCGGAAACCAAGGTTGTGATTACGGCCGATGTCGGGTTCGACCGCGGCAAGGCCATCCACTTGAAGCCCGTCGTGGACGAGGCACTCAAGACTTGCCCGACGGTCAACCATGTCGTTGTCGTCCAGCGCCAAACGCAAAATCCGTCCCTTGCTGCCCCAAAGGAAATCGACTGGAACGCATGGCTGGCTTCTGAGCGACCGGTCTGTGAAGCGGAGCCGTTGGACGCCGAAACGCCGCTCTATATTCTCTATACGTCCGGCACCACCGGGAGGCCAAAGGGCGTTGTCCATGTGCATGGCGGATATATGGTCGGCACCTATACGACGACGAAGTATGTGTTCGACCTGAAAGACGACGACGTGTACTTCTGCGTGGCCGACCCAGGATGGGTCACAGGCCACAGCTATATCGTCTATGGCCCGCTGCTCAACGGCGCCACGATTTTGACCGCAGAAGGCAAGCCGGACTATCCGAATCCCGGCCGATGGTGGGACCTCATTGAACGGTATGGCGTATCGATTTTCTATACGACCCCGACAGCCATCCGCCTGCTCATGCGCTACGGCGAAGACTGGCCGAAGAAATTCGATCTCTCGACGCTCCGCATCCTTGGAAGCGTAGGAGAACCGATCAACCCGGAAGCGTGGGAATGGTTTCATCGTGTCACGGGCGAGGACAAACCCATCATGGACACCTGGTGGCAGACCGAAACAGGATCGATCCTGATCACCCCTCTTCCCACCGTGCCGCTGAAACCCGGCTCGGCCACGCGACCGTTTTTTGGGATTGAAGCCGATGTCGTCGATCGTGAGGGGAATTCCCTCCCTGTCAATGCCGGTGGTTTCGCCGTCATCAAGAAACCCTGGCCCGCCATGATGCGCACTATTTATAAGGATCCTGAACGCTACAAAACCTACTGGACCACCATCCCCAATTGCTATACCGCCGGCGATGTCTGCCACAAGGACGCAGACGGCTATCTGTGGTTCATGGGCCGCGCGGATGACGTGATTAAGGTGGCCGGAAATCGGCTTGGCACCGCCGAAGTCGAAAGCGCGTTAGTCAGCCATCCCGCCGTCGCGGAGGCTGCCGTGATCGGCAAACCCCACAAGACAGTCGGCGAGTCGATCAAAGCCTTCATCATCCTGAAACAAGGAGAAACCGAAAGCCCGGCCTTGATCAAGTCGATCAAGGATCAAGTCCTGAAGGAATTGGGCAAGATCGGGGTCCCGTCTGAAATCGACATCGTGGCTTCGCTCCCGAAAACCCGGTCCGGAAAAATTATGCGGCGAGTGCTCAAAGCAAAAGAGCTGGGACAAGACCCGGGAGATATTTCGACCATCGAGGAATAACGTACAGACCAGTGACACACGATCTATCCTGAACTCATTGAAGGGAATCACAATGGCGCAACCAACCATTTTTACAGCAGCACTCTTGTTCGGTGCACTCACCCTGCCGTGGCAAGTCATCGGCCCGGACCTCACGTTTGCCGAGGACCAGAAATTCAAAGCGACTCCACAATCCAAGACCATCAAACCGAAGACGGAACCCAAGTTTCACTCAGCTGAAACCGCCGCAAAGGCCAAAGCCTGCTTCGGCGTCGCTCCGCAGATCGCCAAGCTGGTTCCTGATGAAGGAAAGCCTGGCGCCAAAGTGACCATCAAGGGCATGCAGTTCGGCTCGCCCGAATGTTTGCGCGGCGTGTCATTCGGCCCGGGCCAAGCCGCCGTTTTTACGATGCGCAACGAGTCCACGATCGTGGCCACCGTCCCGACCATCAGTCGTAAGGGTCTTGTGATTGTGACCGTCACAACAGCTTCCGGCGAAGATTCCAAAGCATTCTTGCTCAAGTAGCAGAACCGCGCGGCGAGTCTTTCGGCATGAAGTGGGGAAGAAAACCAGGTGAGCCGATCTATCTCAGGTGGCACCTGCTGAGCCTTGCCTTGGCCGTGGTTTTCCCCCTCGTCTGCCTACAACTGTACAAGGTTTACATCGGGCCGCTAAGCTTCGATGCTCAGTTGGGTGTGGGGCTTTTCGTCTCTCTCGTTCTCGGCCTCGCACTTCACTTCGCCTTCCGTGCTTCGGCCAAGAACCAGCCTTAGGATCGAGGCAGATTAAGAATCGCTTAAGTGCGGCAGTGACTAACTAACATGGCGCGTGCTGGAGTCTTAAGTGGCATGATTCAGCTGGCATTCCTGCGCTATGCACGGGTCAAGATCCGCCCCTCACTCTTTTGCTCAACCCTCGCGACATGTTGTTCAAGTAATCCCTTGGTCTGTCAGATCTAGTAGACCATCCTTGGTGCCCGCGATTGGGTACCGCCGCACACACACCATCGAGTACGGTCCTTCAAACACCAGCGAGAGCTCGACAACAGCTGGTTCTACAAGCCAGGCGAGAGCAGAGGCCGGAGCAAGATCCTCGTCGAACAAAAGATGCGGGTGGGTCTGACGAGAAACTCGACTGGGTGACTTCGCGAATATCTTGCTCAGGAGAAGTACACACTCGTGGAAGAGCTTCTGACCATCCCAACGTCCAAGCCACCATCGCTCATTGATGGCGATCCGAGCCCCTTGAGGATTCCGAGGACCTCCGATTCGGATCCGCCCCATCCACTCCGGGCTCTCGTCCCAGTACAAAACTAACAAGCCTAGGTCTTCGACCGAGACAGCGTTGGATTCAGGGGGACTCGCTGTTCGCCGCCGTCGCTGCTGCAACAATACTGCATATAGTCGGATGATGAGGTCGTCAATCCGGTTCCAGTCGAAGGACTTGGTCTTCCCCTTGAGCAGGTCGAGGAGGGAACTACCAGGAAGTTGCCAGGAACTGGGCAAGCTCGGGTCAATCCGAACCATGATCTCTGGTGTGAAAATGTAGGGATCCATCTCCTCATAGAAGTCCTCATTGGCCTCCGCAATAAACTCCTGGACTTGGAGGCCATCGTTGTCGATATGTTCTTTGAGCTGGCACTCGATGAAGTCGTTCCGGAAGTCAGTTGACATCGACGGCGCCATCTGGACGGCAAAACTGGTCATCGGCATGGCCACTCGCTTGCTTCCGAGCCAGAGAATGGGTCCACCCTCGACCAAAAGCCTCTCCATTTGATAGAGAATATCGCCACTGACACCGCCCGTCGATGTGTGGGACCTCGCCTCCTCAAGATTAACGCTGCGCTTCTTCTTCATCCAGTCGAAAAGGGTAGCGATTCGTTTCTCGTCTTCACTATGAAACATCACGCGTACCTCCAACTCGAGGGGGCTGGAAGTATCCCGGACCAGCAGACCAGTAAAAGGGTCGTAGGCGTAGACGTGGCGTCCGGCCCGCAATGCATAGTCGCGTTCGAAAGACACCCAGAACGAGGACGCGGATGCGCCTCCACGCAAGTATATTAGCGCGTCGCAGTCGAGAATGCGGGGCACGATGGTATCGCTCACAGCGTGGGCGGGGTCAGGTTCAACACGCCGAAATATGACGAGCTTTGGGTGCTTCTTCGCCTTCTTGGCCAGCTTCGCAAGCTCTGCAACGCCGTCTAAGTCTTGGTAAGAGTGTGAAACGAAACAACGGTTGGGTAGATCGGCCCAAGGATCAGTCATGAGATCCTCCCTGTCTCACGTAGATTCTGGTACTGTCATCTACAAATTCATGTCGGACTAACCTCCGGTATTAGCCGTGCCGAATTGCTGCGTCGTCTGCAGCGGCGGTGGGATATGGTTTATGACGCTCCCCGTTTGACTTCGAAGTATCAGAGATTCCTCGCAATGAAATCGCTTAGGCGCCCTTCGATTGAATTGACATCGGCCGTCTTAGCTAGGTGAACATAGATCGCTCCACCGACGTCCGCTGGCATCTTCGCGTCTCCATGCCTGATAATTAAGCATCTCTCTGGTCCCTTCGAACTCATGAAGTACCCAGACTCAAATACGACGTTGTCTCGTGGCGCCGCTACTCCGGGCGCCCCTTCGAGAGGGTCATCCTCGCTGAAAAGGAAGACGCCACAAGAACATGCGGCACGTGCGTTCTCAATCTCGCTGAGGATTGAACCTCCGGCTCGGAAATCCATAGCCCAGTTCAAAACTGATGCACCTAGCTTCTCAAGCCGTAGCTGGATCTGAGCGGCCATACCGGCACTTTTGCTGCAATAACCAAGGAAGATGTCCTTCCTCGCGCTCAGCTCACGCACCCACGCGTTGAAGCGCTTTGTGAAGTCCGGCCCTTCGACCCACTTATCATCTGCGGTCTCTGGTACATAAGTTATGGTCCTTCCTCCTCCGTTCCAGACAATCCCCCGATCTTCAACCCCCTCCTCCTTGAGCAACAGCACGGGCAGTCCATGTGTCAGGGCCACAGCGCCCTCATAATGGTTGAATTCTCCCACTAGTTTCGTCATGGTGTTGATCTCAGAGATCGTCCATCTGGGAAATCCGATTACTATAGCCCCAACGCACTGTCGCATCACGCAGTCGACCTTCTCAAAGCTCCACGATAGGTTTTCTGGAATGCCCGACTCCCAGAACTCCTGGGGAGAGTAACCGGCCTGGCGAACCTTGTTAAGAATTGCCACCTTTAGGAGTCGCCGACGTTCGTCGAGACGTTTGTTGGTAGTCGCGCTGACAAAGACTCGCTTTTCCATGATGCCCTCCATTTCATCCCGCGGCGAAGATGTTGAGTATCAGATCTTTCGAGCCCAACTATGTTTAGGCCGATCCGCATAAGCGCAGCATACAGCAGTGTTGCGCCCCATAATCCGCGACGAACGTTTACGCATCGTATGCCGATTGTGTCGTCGTTTTCACAAGTTGCAACCGTATGATTCTTCTTCACCGGTTCTTATGTGGATCGACATATCACTCGTCCTGTGGAGCGCGACGGCTTGGCAGCCGTTATCCTTGTTGGTTATGTGTATACCCCTCGCCGAAGCGTGTCCTCTTTCACCAAGGCCTCGGAAGGCGCCGCTGTGCATCCTCCATGGCTTAACAGTGGTGGCTTCCTGCGTATGTGGTAAGGAGGCCACTGCTCCATCCATCATTCAGGTTGCCCTTCGGTTGCACGCTATTGGTGGAAGCGCGTCCCAGCGCGGTACGATTGAGCGGGTGAGAACGACTACCCCAAATTGCGTCTCGCAAGCTTCATCAATCAGCAACTCGATCTCATGCCCGTCCTCGGCTCGGAAGGCGTTCGATCCTTCATGGAAACGTGAACGGAAAATAATATTCAAAAATGTCACATGATTTCACCCTCGTTCGACTGAGGTCTCGAATGCTGAGCAATGATGTCACAGAGACACACGAGGCACCACCGAAGAGGGCCACGGTTCGTCCGACCAAGCGCTATCATCGGCACCAAGAATCCGCTCGACCATTGCCCGAGCATCGGAGCGTGCCAGTTGCGCCTCTCGATAGACAACGAACACGACTGTTGTTGGGTTGGATTCATCGGACAGGTCGTTGTAGCCCTCGAGAAGTCCACGGAAGGAGTCTTCGGGCAACAATCCTGCAACGCCAGTTCCGAGCAGTGGCACGGACAACACACCAACACCAAGCGCGGCTGCCCGGCGAAGGACATCCTTAAATGTTCTACGAACGTCGGCACCGGTGACTCGATAACCGTCAATAGAGACCTCGATTGTTGCAGCGTGGATGATGTAATGGACTGGCAAGAACCCTCCTGACGTTACTCGGCTCTCACCTTGTGGCACAGGGGCGAACTTGCTCACCTCGTGGAGCGTGGTGCGCATTCCTGCTTTATCAGCAAGCGCAACCGCGACACCGCCGCCAACACTAAGGAATGTGTCGTCTGGACTCACAACAGCTCGGACATGGCCATTGAAACTCTCGTTCCCGAGATATGATCGACTTGCGATATCCCCGTAAGCTACCCACACGTTCCTGCCTTTTCGCGTCAACTCGAATGCGCGTTCGACGCTTGGGCCCTGTTCATCAGGGTTTGTGGATCCAGGGTTCGGTCGCTTGAGTTTACGGATGTGCTCATCCACGCGCTGAGGTGGTAGGTTCGCACCGGCAAACACCCTCCGTAGGCGCATTTCGTGATCCAAATATGGCTCTGCACGGCCGATCACACGCCGATCGCCTGACAATTCAATCAAATCAATAAGAAACTGACCGCTACCAAACACGGGGAAAAATGCAAACTGGACCCGCGAAGTTGCCATCCGAGTCATCATCTTTTTGATCTCAGGACCAATCTCGCCCAGGTGGATTGCCTCGCGAACAGTATTCTCAAGCTTCATTGAGTCCATTGGTTCACGGGGCTTGGAGCCTACAAATACTCCCCAAAGAAGGCCTCTGTCGAAGGTACCGCTACTGAGACTAGATTCCATAGTGAGGTCCTCAAAGAAGCTGTACACACTCTTTTCATACCCAGCCAATCCAACTATTACTAGGCCTTGGTGCTCTAGAAGCCGCGAACTACGGGTACGGAGCGCTTCATCAATCCGAACCGTCTCCTCATCTGTGTTCAAAACGTTGTGCGTGTCGTAGTCGCCGTGTAGCTTCATACAGAAGCAACGTTCCGGATCCGGCCTCCAAAATTGCACCTCGCTTCCTGTGCGAAGAGGCTGACACTCTCGAATTCCCTGAGTGGCGAAGGCGTTTTCAAGTAGCTTGTCGAAGTTTGTTGTCAGGCAAGTCCGACCTAAAATACCCTCATTCATGAGGATGGCTGCGCCGTGATGGGCAAATGATGGACTTACGCGTGTCAAAGCTCTGCGAAAGAAGTCGACTCGGTCAGCCGGATTGGCGTACTGCGTACGAATACATTTGGCATATCTCTCATCACTGCGATCCCAAGCGAGATTCTCCGCAAGCCACGCGCGGGCGTCTGGCGAATCGAAAGGGGCGTCTTCTCCAAACCCGTGAAGACGCAACTGACTTTTCGCGATCTGCTGGCAGATTTGATTGGCGGTGGGAACGCCAGCCTCAACCGACAAACCGGCACCCCAAAATGCATGGTAGGCACCGTGCGCCTCAAGAATCTGAGCAGCGGCCATTCGATCAGACACTACCTTGTATGGCGTGTCGCCCATAGCCAATCTTCGTTACTGTCCAACAATGCTTAAACAGCCGGTATAATCCCGCAGAAGCAACTAGCTCAGTATTCTCCTATCTCCGCAGGCAGGCAATGGAGATCTGCCCTGACCAATTGACTTGACGCACGTTGGGATCCAGCATCGTTTTCGCGTTGATATGATATACAGACCGGATAAACCGATTTACAGATCATCGATTGGACTTCTAACCCCGTAAGCTCTGTTGATCAGGACATGGTGTAAATCATCCTGGAGCTGGCGTCCTCTTGTGACCGAGTAATTCCTGGTTCGTGAGGAATCGACACCAGAGCGGCATATTCTCGGCCGATCTGCAGACTCCGTCAAGTCTCACCAGCCGAGGCTTCTGAGAATTGATTACATTTTGCGAGATGGTTGAGTACGCTGGAATCGGAGAGGGTTAACTCAGCTGCGTGTGAGGCAGCGTTCCCTATCTAGACTGACTGCCGGTAGCTGAAGGCTAATCTCCGCAAGTCAGATCAGTCCACGTTTCTGCAGGTAGTCTTTATCGATACTGATAACGGGTTTAGGAAGCTGGTCGCGCTCTTGAAGCAAACGCTCGACATACTTCCCGATGAGATCTGATTCAAGATTCACAAGATCGTTGACCTGTTTGAGACCGAGCGTCGTCACTTTCGCCGTATGCGGAATGATCGTCACGGAAAAGGCTTTGTCGCTCACCTCGTTCACCGTTAGGCTGATGCCATCGACGGTCACGGAGCCTTTCACGACACAGTACCGCAATATATGCTGAGGGGCTTCGATGGTGAAAATAATCGCGTTAGCGTCCTGATGTCGTCCCCGGATGGTGCCGACCCCATCCACATGGCCGGCCACCAGATGCCCGCCGATGCGTTCGTTGAGCCTCATGGCTCGCTCTAGGTTCACCGGCATTCCCACTGCAAAGCTACCGAGCGTCGTCACGGAGAGTGTTTCAGGTGAGACCTCCACGGAAAAGTCATGCTCGGTTCTCGATACGACTGTGAGACAGATTCCATTCACGCTGACACTGTCACCGATCTTGAGGTCGCTCATCACAGTCGAGGCGAGGATCGTGAGCTTGGTTCCCGCAAGCGTTTTCCCCAGGGAAGTGATTGCGCCCATTTCTTCGACGATGCCGGAGAACATCAGTCTTTCCTCATAATGATCTGCTTCACCACATAGACGAACAGCACAAGCAACACAACGACGCCCAGACCAGCCAGCGTGCCGATCACAAGATTCTCAGCCGCAATCTCTCTCATCATGCGCCAATTATATCGCAGCCCTCATCGAGATAGCAGCGTCTACATTCGCTTCATCGCCACCCAGAACACGCTCGCTGCCACCAGTTGTATCCCGGCAATGATGCCGAAGGCCATGGGATAACTCAGGTTTGCAATCAGCACGCCCGCCAATAACGGTCCACTGGCGTGCCCGATATCCATGATCGTCCCCTGCATCCCCATACCCGCCCCGAGTGTCTTGAACTCGGAACTGTCTGCGACAAGCGCTGATGAAGACGAAGACACGACCGCCTCGCCGAAACCAAAACCGGCGGACAACACAAGCATAAGAGGAAACATCGAAACTTGCGGGATGAGGACAAAGGTTCCGGCGCAGATCAGCAGGCCGAGAACGATCAGCGGTTGGCGGCCGACTCGGTCGGATATCCGGCCCATAATCGGCTTGGAAAAAAACGACGTGAACGCCTGGACCGTGAACAACGTTCCCACCTCTCCCGGATTGAGCCCAACGGAGATACCGTACAGCGGCAGAAATGCCATCAAGGCGCCATTCGCGATCATCTTGGCCGCATCCGTGGAACTGGTCACCAAGACCTTCTTATTCCGCACGACGACGGCAAACCCTTTCCACATTTCCACCAGCACAGGGGCTAGCCCTTTTTCGCGGAGTCTCGGAGGCGGTGGCGTGAGGTGAAGGCTGTAGAAAATGATGCCGGCTATACAGCCGAATATCCCGGCTGTGACGAATGCCGAGGAAAACCCCGCTTGATAGACAAAATAGCCGCCGATGAACGGCCCGAGCAGCGCACCGGATTGTGTGCACGCGGTATACGTACCCAGCGCGGCACCGCGCCGTTCCCGGTACAAGTCCGCCACGGTCGCCAAGGCGCTGGGGGCAAAGATGGCCGTCGCCAAGCCATGAAACATCCGGAGAGCCGTCAGGACGTTCAAGTCCGACACGAACGGGTAGATAAACGGCGGCACACCGAACGCAATGACCCCTATCTGCAGGAGCAACCGTCGCCCATAGATATCGGACAATGCCCCGGACGGAAGCTTGAGAAGGACACCGGTCAAGGTCGAAACCGAGACAATCAGTCCGATTCGCTCGGGTCCGGCGCCCAGTGACTCCGCGAACAGCGCCAACACGGGCATGCGCACCATATTGTAACTGATGAAACAGAACACACCGACGGTGCAGAGCAGCGTGAAACTACGGGCAGTGGTCATGGGATGGATTTGTCGCGGGTAATCGCTTTATCGATATCTTGAAGGGGGATGAGCGCCGTTTTCAAGAAGGCCACGTGATGCTCTTGCAATGGTGGCGGATCCATGGCCGCTACCAATACCCGTTGGGGGTCTCGTCTCATCGCCAGACCCAATCTATTGACGGTCTCCACCCCTTTTTGCAATCTGCTTTTGACAATGCGGGTGACGAGCGGATGCAGCAGGGAAACCAACCCTGAGAGGAAACGATTGTCCAGCTTCGTATACGCGACCAATGTGCTGTCCATCATTTCTTCACGATTTGCATTGCTCACGAGATCTGCCCGGAGAAAGACGACCGCTTTTCCTGTGACATGCGGGAGCAGCCGGCTCTCGTGCGATCCTTCGAGATAATAAATACGGGACGTGGCATCCTCATACACAAGCTCCACGATGCCTTTGGTCCCCTCACCATCATCACCCCAGAAGCGACCTGGGCCTCGGCCCTCTGACTGGTATAACCCAAGCTTGAGGCGCCTCATCAACGCCGCAGTAAATGGAGGGTGATCCAGCAAATGCCGATACATCGGTTCAGAGAGTGCGGCTCGGACCGGGCCTACCCTGCTTTCGGTTGTATGGTCCTGGATAATGGCTTGCAGCTTACACGCCCAGCTCGGATCCACTCGCTGAACGGGAAAGGTCAGTCCGGCATGAACCTCCGATAATGGACAGGATTCGGACTGCCCAGGTCCAGCCGACAAAACAATCCCCACTCCGAACCCAACGGCGAGCATGCTCGCTACGTGTCGCGGTGTGAATTGCCGCGTGGAGCTCATGAAGTCGGCTTCTCTATGGCGATCGTGAGATGGACAGGAATGAGCCGCTCAGGGTCCTGCCGTAATCTGGCTTGTCGCAGCAAGGTTTCAACCGACGGCGAAACCGTTCCCTCGAACGAAAGACGGCCGTTCGTCATCACCGTGAGCGGGGCGGAGAAATTAATGAGCTGATCGTTCAAAAACAAGCTGTACCGCTGAACGCGCTCGGCAACGACCTCGATGCGATTGTTTCCAACAATCGCCGCGTCGATCTTGGCATATTCACGGCGCTTGATTCGCTCATCACGTTTGTCGACCAGGTCTTCTGAAAACGCGGCGATGGGGTCGGTTGATTCCAACCTCACCCAGTTGAACGGCTGAAAATGGCTGGCATCGCGCACGAGAGTCAGTCTCGACGGCAGCGGTTCGCGGCGCCGGCTATCGAACCAGGCAACAAGGTCCGGCAGTTCTTCTTTCGGGAAATAGTGGCCTCCGGCGATGGGATGCTCGCGCTCATGCTCACGGTACACGTACGGATAGCCAAGCGCGTCCAGTTCTCGGGCGATCGACCGGCTGAGGTCCACGGGCATGACCTGATCTTTCGCTCCATGAATGATATAGACCGGAGTGTTGCGAAGATTGGCTAGGAAAGGCATCAGCACGTTATCCAGTCCGCTGGCCATAGGCGCGAGCCCTGCAAACAGCGGCGCATGATGCATGCCGATCAGCCAGGCACCGATCCCCCCGTTCGACATGCCGGTGAGAAAAATCCGATCCGGGTCGATATGATACCGCCAGCGAGCTTGCCGGATCGTTTCCAGCACTAAATCTTCGGCCTGCCTTGTAAACCACGCGCCGGAGGGATAGGTGGGACAGGCCAACAGATAGTCATTGCTCAACCGTGCTCGCCATCGTTCCAAATACTCTTCTCCGGTAAACCCGTATCCATGTAAACACACGACTAAGGCATAGCTTTTCGACGCCTGATACGTCGTCGGAATCAGCATCGACAGCGGGTACGTCCGTCCCCGGACCACGATCTGTTCGTCAGGAAGCGTGCCGACAGGTTGGCTCTGATAGGTTCGTCCTGCTGTTAAGATCTGAGATACCGACTCGACGGAGGCATTCTTATCGGAAAGAATGCTCAAGAGTAAGCGTTCCGCCTCATCACTATTGTCCGTATCGAGAAATCTATCGATCAGCGAAGTAAGAGTCTTGGCGGATGGTTCCGACACCTCCGCGAAACCGGAACCCATGCCGACCGTAATAAGCACTGACAGGATGAGAGCGCTGATCCGTGCCGTCACAGATCTCCTTCCACCACGATGTCATCACCAACGGATCGTGTCACCATATGACGCAGCTTGATCGCTCCTGCGAGCCGAGCCGGACTTTTCCCACCGATGATGCCTTTGGCATCTTGACCACCAAGAAGCACCGGCGCCACATAGAAACGAATATGATCGACCAACTTACCTCTCAGCATCGCGGCGTTCACTTCACCTCCGCCTTCCACCAATACAGACATCATACCGCGCCGACCGAGTCGTGTGAGTAGAACAGGCAACGACACACGGCCCCGTACAGCGGGAAGGATGAGAACCTCGAGACCCTTCTTTTCGAAAGCTGAGCGCCGCGCCCGTGGAGCCGCGGCAGTTGTGGCAATAACGGTTTTTGCTCGGTCTTGTTGTGTCAGGATTCGCGCCTTGAGCGGAGTGCGCAGCCGGCTGTCCACGACGATCCGGAGAGGCTGCCGTGCCGCCAACGTCTCGAATTTCGTCCCGATTCTCGCGGTCAGCGAAGGATCATCGGCCAGAACGGTTCCGACTCCAACCAATACGGCATCGGCATCACGGCGAAGCTGATGCGCCTCCCGGCGAGACGTCACGCCCGTCATCCACCGCGACTCCCCTGTCGCCGTGGCCAGCTTTCCGTCAAGGGTCATACCGGCTTTGAGCATCACATAGGGGCGCCCGGTCTTCATAAAATGGCAGTAGGCTTTGTTCAGCTCTTCCGCTTCCAACCGCGCAACTCCGATCGTGAGGGACATTCCACTCTGGCGAAGCTGCTTGATCCCTCTTCCTTTCACCGAGGGATTGGGATCATGCATCGCGATGACCACGCGGCGGACCCCGGACCGGACGATTTCAGGGACACAAGGAGGCGTGCGCTTCTTCAGGTGGCAACAAGGCTCAAGGGTGACATAGAGCGTCGCCCCTCGGGCACGATGCCCTGCTTGCCGCAGTGCGAGGATTTCTGCGTGGGGAGTTCCAGGCCGGAGATGAAAACCCTGTCCGATGATGCGACCTTGACGAACCACCAAGGCCCCAACCATCGGATTTGGGCTTGCCGTTCCCCGGCCCTTCGCGGCCAGGCGAAGGGCCAGGGTCATATAGCGAAGGTCGTGGATCTTTTTGGTCACCGTCTTTTTCGGGCCACGCGGGATCGACGGCGACTCGGGCGTACTTTCGTCGACCTCACTCGTGACGACGTAGCGGGTTGAGCGGACTTCTTGGCATCCGCTTCCGCCAGAGCGGCATGCGCAGCGGCCAATCTGGCAATCGCCACTCGATACGGCGAACAGCTCACGTAATCCAAGCCCAGTTCATGGCAGAACTCCACGGAACTCGGATCACCCCCGTGCTCGCCGCATATGCCCAACTTGATATCGGACCTGGTTTGCCGGCCTCCGGCGATGGCCTGGCGCATCAACGATCCAACTCCCTCCCGGTCCAACACGGCGAACGGATCCGATTCCATAATGTTGACGGTTCGATAATGGTCGATGAATTTTGCCGCATCATCGCGCGAAAACCCAAACGTGGTTTGCGTCAGATCGTTCGTCCCGAACGAAAAGAATTCGGCTTCTTTGGCGATGTGTTCGGCGGTGACGGCTGCGCGGGGCAATTCGATCATCGTCCCGATCAGGTACGACAGTTTCACGTCGTAGCGCTTCGTCGTTTCTTGAGCCACTTCACGGATCAGATCTTTCTGCGACTTCATCTCCGAGACCATGCCCACGAGCGGAATCATGATCTCGGGAACGATCTTCACGCCCTCTTTCGCCAGCTCGCAGGCGGCCTCCATGATCGCTCTCGCCTGCATGCGCGTGATTTCAGGCATGGTGATCCCCAACCGGCATCCGCGAAGACCGAGCATCGGATTAAATTCGTGCAGCTCCTCGACTCTGGCCAGAAGCCGGCGCTGTTCTTCCAGCTTGGCCCCGTCATGTCCCGTCAATTCCAGCTGGGCGATCTCGACCATCAGCTCTTCCCGCTTGGGCAAAAACTCATGGAGCGGCGGATCGAGCAAGCGAATCGTCACGGGATACCCTTTCATCTCTCGGTAGAGTCCGACGAAATCCTGCTTCTGCAGAGGCAGCAGCTGATCCAGGTATTTTTCACGCTCTTCTTTCGTTCGGGCCAAGATCATCTTCTGCATGATCAGAATGCGATCCTCGGCGAAAAACATGTGTTCGGTCCGGCACAGGCCGATGCCTTCCGCGCCGAACCCTCTGGCGATCTTCGCCTGGTCCGGCACGTCGGCGTTCGCACGGACGCGAAGCCTGCGGAAACCGTCGGCCCAGGACAGAATCGTCGCGAACCGTTGATATTTGTCGGACTTTTTTGGATCCAGCTTCCCCTGAATGACTTGAATGATTTCTGATTCGACGACCGGGATATCGCCCTCATACACATTGCCGGTCGATCCGTTGATCGAGAGATAATCTCCCTCCCTGAACGTCTTGGCGCCGATCTTCACCGTTTGGCTGTCCAGCACCTCGACCGCGTCACACCCTGCGACACAGACCTTGCCCATCTGCCGTGCGACTACGGCGGCATGAGACGTCATCCCGCCGCGCGCCGTCAAGAAACCGGCCGCCGCGTTCATCCCGTGAATATCATCCGGGCTGGTCTCCTGCCTGACGAGCACGACGCGATTGCCCGCCGCTCTCAGTTCAACCGCGCGATCAGGGGTCAGCGCGATCTTCCCCGCGGCTGCGCCCGGCCCGGCCGGCAACCCCTTCCCCAGCGGGTTCGATTTCGATTCTTCTTTGGAGTCGAAAATCGGATAGAGATACTGCGCGAGTTGATCGGCCCCGATACGCTGCACCGCTTCCTGCTTGGAAATGACCCCTTCTTTCACCATATCCACGGCGATCTTCACCGCCGCAATCCCCGTCCGCTTGCCGACACGGGTTTGCAGCATATACAGCTTGCCTTCCTGAATCGTAAATTCGAGGTCCAGCATATCCCGGTAGTGCTTTTCGAGCTTCTTATACGTATGTTCGAGGTCCTTGTAAGCGTCAGGGACATTTTTCGCGAGGGCACTCACCGGAAGAGGGGTTCGGATCCCCGCCACGACATCCTCGCCTTGCGCATTCATCAAACATTCACCGAAGAAGGCCCGATCGCCGGAACTCGGGCTCCGCGTAAAGGCCACCCCCGTGCCGCTTGTCTCCCCCATATTCCCAAAGACCATCGCCACCACGTTCACCGCGGTTCCCCAGGAATCGGGAATGCTGTACAACCGGCGGTAGGTAATGGCGCGCGCGCCGAACCAGGACGAAAAGACGGCGTTGATCGCCAGTTCCAGTTGCTCGAGTGGCTCATCCGGAAAATCTTTTTTCGTTTCTTCCTTGATGAGGGCTTTGAAACTTGCAACCAATTCGCGGAGATGCCTGGCATCCAAATGCGTCTCGTGCGCGACCCCGACTTCGGCTTTCTTGTGTTTGAGGATGGCTTCGAAATGCTCGCGAGGCACACCCATCACGATACTGCCGAACATCGACACGAATCTCCGATAGCTGTCCTGGGCGAACCGATCGTTCCGCGTTTTTACCGCCAAACCCTCCACGGTCTTCGTCGTGAGGCCGACGTTCAGCACGGTGTCCATCATGCCCGGCATGGAGGCTCGCGCGCCGGATCGAACTGAGACCAGCAACGGCCGTTCAGGATTCCCGAATCCCATGCCCATCGATCGTTCGACACGTTTAAGCGCTTGCAACGTCGCAGGCCACATTCCTTGGGGGTATTGCTTGCCGATCCTGTAATACTCGACGCAGGCTTCGGTGGAAATCGTAAACCCAGGCGGGACTGAGATACCCAAATTGGTCATCTCGGCCAGCCCTGCGCCTTTTCCACCGAGCAACTCCTTCATGTTCGAGGTGCCCTCGGCTTTGCCATCACCGAAATAGTAGACGTATTTCTTTGCCACGTGACCTCTCCTTCTCGCAGGATGCTGAAAAATCCTGCCAGCGGCGTTCTCGCATCGCTCAGCGGCTCAACGTACCGAAGCGTACGCCTCGCCACTTCGCTCGCTGCGGCCTTGCTGGACAGCCCTTTTGAGCATCCTGAAATTATCTGGCGTTAACATTCTACGGAAACTTCGGCCATACGACCGATAGCAACAAGGTTCTCCGCAGCCTCCTGAAACAAGTCCGTGTCAATGAGCGGGCGACGCACGCCGGCCATCGGTTGATTCCAAACGAAGCCGATAGCGGTTCACGAGGAACCACTTCGCCCTGACGCCACCGACGATAGTGACGGTGACAAACAGCATCAGCATCAGTAACCGGTAATCCGCTTGAATACCTTCATCGACATGGTATTGACCGTCGGCCCCCTTCTTGAGCTTCGTGTCAGGTTGGAGATAGTGGGTCCTTCCACTAGGATCGGAAAGATTGAGCCATTCCGAACAGAGCTGAACAGGTTCATTCGCGCCAGGCAATGACTGCCACCTAAGCTGAAGGCACACATCCTGTTTG
Source organism: Nitrospira sp. (assembly GCA_024760525.1). Classification (NCBI taxonomy): domain Bacteria; kingdom Pseudomonadati; phylum Nitrospirota; class Nitrospiria; order Nitrospirales; family Nitrospiraceae; genus Nitrospira; species Nitrospira sp. The sequence continues at coordinate 1,310,422 of CP060499.1, read as the reverse complement.
GCATTGAACAGATCGGGTGTCTTCACCAAGTCATCCAAGTTGATGCCGCTGAGTCTGAGCCCGGCGAGAAGGATCGCATTACAGAGCACGATCAAGGCCACCGAGACTGCCAGGGAAAATCGCCGGACCTTGTCCGCCCGACGGCGGCTGTCCGTCATCGGCTGATCCATGGCACCTCCAGTTTTGCCTTACGCCTCGCCGGCCGGATGCCTGTCTCTTGGTCCGATTTGACCTACCGTCCTTGTACCACAATCTGGGAAAAGTCCGCGAATGACATGAACAGCCCATCGACCTCTTTGAGCAGCGACAGCCGGTTGCTGCGAACGGCCTTGTCCTCGGCATTCACCATCACGGCCTCGAAAAAGGCATCGACGGCGGGCTTGAAACCCACCAGCGCGTCCAGTGCCCGGCCGTACTCGCCGGCTTTGACCGAAGCCTCGATCCGGCCGCGTTCGTTCGTGACGGCTTTGTAGAGCGCAGTTTCGGCAGCGTCCTGAAACCGCGCCTCGTCGACCGCTTCCTGGGTCCATTGTTCTTTTTCCACAAGCCTGTGCGCCCGCTTGAACGCTACGATCAAGGAATCGAACTCCGGCTTTTCCGTCACGGCTTCGAGCGCCTTCATTTTCTGGACAAGATCGACGAGGTCAATCGCGTTGTCATGCGCCGGCTTCAACACCGACTCGATGACGTCATCGCGCAAGGCATACACGATCCGGCCGTAGTGTCGAACCCGCTCAAAGATAAACTCTGTGATGCGCAGGCGTGCTTCCCGTTCCGATCCCGGGGCGCCTTTGAATCCGTCCTTCGCCACGATATCCATGGCATGATCGATACATGTTCGGAGATTGATTCGAAGGTTCCCCTCAAGCACGATCCTCACGATCGCGGTGGCGTGACGGCGTAATGCAAAAGGATCTTCCGATCCCGTCGGGACGATCCCCACATGGAAAAATGCGGCGATAGAATCCAGCCGATCTGCCAGGGAAAGAATCTGCCCGGCCGGTGTCTTGGGTAATTCTCCTTCAATCGCCTTAGGCAGATATTGCTCTCGAATCGACTGGCCCACCGCAGTCGACTCTCCATCATGTAGGGCATACTCGCCCCCCATGATGCCTTGCAGTTCAGGAAACTCACCCACAATCCCCGTCAGCAGATCGGCTTTGGACAAAGCCGCCGACCGATCACAAACTTGCCGTAACGCATCCTGTCCAGGATCCAGATGAGCGGCGATCAAGACAGCCAGTTTTCTGATTCGCTCCTGCTTCTGGGCCATCGTACCGAGTTTCTGATGGAACGTGACGCCGGTGAGTTTTCTCCCCCGTTCCTCCAGCCTCACTTTTCGGTCTTCATCGAAGAAAAACTTCGCATCCGCCAATCGTGCCGCCAGCACTCGCTCGTTCCCCGCGCGGATCAGCGACATATTTTTGACTTCATTGTTGGCAACGGCGATGAACTGCGGCGCCAGCTTGCCGGACTTCTTATCCCTGATCGAGAAAAATCCTTGGTGTTCTTTCATCGAGGTCATCAAGACTTCTTGAGGAACCGCCAAATACTCCGGCTTGAAGTTGCCCAGGACGGCGCAAGGCCATTCCGTCGTATATACCGCCTGATCGAGGAGGGATGCATCGGCATTCAGTCCGACCCCGGCCTTGGCACAAAGACGGTCGATTTGCTCACGAATCGTGGTTCGGCGGCGGTCGGGCTCGATGATCACTCCCTGCCGCTCAAGCCCATGGGTGTAGGTCTTGAAATCCTTCACGGTAATCGGCTTTCCGTTGCCCATCACGCGATGACCGTATGTCCGATTGCCGGCTTTGATGCCGGCCACCTGTACCGGCACCACCTTCCCCCCAAACAAGGCAACGATCCATCGCACGGGCCTCGCGAACCGTAGACCCGTTTCGTTCCACTTCATGGCTTTCGGAAACGACATTTTTTCGATCAGTTGTGGCAGCAATTCAGGGAGAAGCGTCGCCGTCGCTCGCCCCCCATCACGCTTCACCGCGAAAAGATATTGGCCTTTTGGCGTTTCACGAGTCTCCAAGCTCTCCACAGGGACACCCTGGCCGGCAGCAAACCCTATGGCCGCCTTCGTAGGCTGGCCGGCTTGATCAAACGCTACCGTTCTTGACGGCCCCATTGTTTCCTTGACGACGGCTGTTTGATGGGTGGCCAAGCGATCGACGGTCAAGACCAGCCGTCGAGGTGTCGCATAGGTGTTGATCGATTCGAAGGTCAATCGCGCGTCATGCAAGAGACGGTCGGCACTTTCTCGAAGAGATGCCGCGGCTGGAACGATAAATTCGAACGGCAGTTCCTCCGTGCCGATCTCGAACAATAACTCGGCGTGGGCTTTGGCCGGCAGAGTCCGTTGCTGCCGTTTCTTGACGGGTGTGCGGCTCATCGATGCGTGACCTGCGCCTTCATCAACGGATGTCCCATCGCCGCCCGCTCATCGCGATAGCGCTCGGCGCATTGCCTGGCGAGAGCCCGCACCCGAGCGATGTAGCCCGTCCGTTCAGCGACGCTGATCGCCCCTCGGGCATCCAGCAGATTGAACAGGTGGGATGATTTGATGCAGTAATCGTAAGCCGACAGCGTCAGACGCTGATCGGTCTGCGCAAGCAATCGTTTGCACTCCGCTTCATTCGCCTGGAACGCTTGCATGAGCATGGCCACGTCCGCCTGCTCGAAGTTATAGCGCGACCCTTGTACTTCGGTCTCGTGATGGATGTCTCGATATGTGACACGGTCGGTCCAGGCGAGATCAAAGACGTTGTCGACTCCCTGGAGATACATCGCGATGCGTTCCGTGCCATAGGTGATTTCGCCGGTGATCGGGCTCAGTTCAATCCCACCGATCTCCTGAAAGTACGTAAACTGAGTGATCTCCATCCCGTCCAGTCTTACTTCCCATCCTAATCCCCAGGCCCCCAGCGTCGGCGATTCCCAATCGTCTTGGATGAAGCGGATGTCGTGGTGTTTCGGATTGATCCCAAGCCGAGCCAGACTGTCCAGATACAGCTCTTGGATGTTGTCCGGAGAAGGCTTCAGCACGACTTGGTATTGGTAATAGTGCTGAAGACGGTTCGGGTTTTCCCCATAGCGGCCATCGGTCGGGCGCCGGCAGGGTTGGGCATAGGCCGACCGCCAGGGTTCTGGTCCGAGTGATCGCAGAAATGTGGCCGGATGAAAGGTGCCGGCACCCATTTCCATGTCATAGGGTTGATGAATGACACACCCTTGATCGCCCCAGAATCGATGAAGGGCAAGAATGAGTTCTTGGAAAGTCACTGAACCTATAGCCTGGTCTGGAGAGATGATCAGACGCTTAGTTTAAGAAATAACTAGCCAGGCTAGCAAGAATGCTTTTCACCTGTCAAGGAACAAGCCCTCTAGATCAATGGCTTGTAGTTCGACAGGCGGCAAGATTCAGGATATCTTACTTATCACGCCTGTATGGTAGGGCGATTGAACTTCCGTATGTTCCCTCCATGACGATATGGCAGCTCTACATCATGGCATGAGCGAAATCGGCTGATCTCTCGCCCCAGCCGGTGCCGGAGGAGAGTCACAGCCATCGAATTCTTCTTCCTTCATCACAAAATAATCAAAACCAAACTACTACGTAAACACTGTCGAAACAGCGTACGCTCCCCGAGAAGCTGCTTCTCAAGCTGCATACCGTGAGATCGCTCCGCATTACATGCGCACCACTGTCTTACGGACTCGTTACTTTTGCTGGAGTCCGTCCCGACAAATCGAAAAATCTTCTTCGCTCGTATCTTTCTGTCTTCTTCGGTATCCGATTCGATACTCGTCTACGGGTTTAACTCTTGAGCTCCTTCTACTATCTCCACAAATCTGATGGTCATCCCCGGTCCGCGGTTCGGCAAGCTCTTTGCCTATTTGCTCTTTGGACAGTCGTTAGGTATCTTGCCGTCCAGGTTCATTGACTATGGACGGTTTCCGTCGAAAGGAGACCTCCATGAGCCGTCGAACGACAACTAATTCTCAGAATTACCAGAATCGCGAGAGGAGAAATACCGGTCTTATACCCTCTTCGGCAGCTCTCGACGAGCTGACCACACGTAGGTAGTACACCAAGAGCGACGGGCTCCTTGGGGAAGCCGCACGTAAGAACAGGAGGAAGACATGGTCATACGACGGACACACGCAGTGCTTACCATCATGCTCGGCCTGGCTTTGTTTGTCGGTGCATTCGCCCTACACGATGGACCGGTAAATGCCGCGAGCAACCCACCAATCACTTCACCGTTCCAATATGGCAAGAATCTGACGGAGGCCGAGCGAATCGGAGCGGACATTTGGTTCAACGCCACAGCCGGCAATGCGCGCTTCTTTACTTACGTCTATCAGCAACGGCTCGGCGTCATGATCGACTGGTATCGGGTCTTGCGCAGCGACGCGCGCGCGGAGCGCTTCCATCGGTGGGGTCTCATCAACGATCCGGACTGCTGTACACCGGGCGATCCTCAGTGTCCGGCTAAGAGTTATGACGAGACCTATGGGTTTGACTATTGCCCCGGCGATGACGAATTGCTCAAGCATGTCGGGAAGCCCGGCTATCGCGATCCCGCCTGCGATCTGAAGGATGTTCCACTCGCCAAAGATGATCCTCACGGTCCCAAAGATATGCGTCAGTCAGCCTGCGACCTCGAATTCGGCACGTCGACCGGAGCACTGGGGTTGCGAAAATTTCCCAATCCAAAGTTCAACAAGGTGAAATGGCTGAAGATCAACGGCGGGCACTTGGACTCGTGGGACGGCTACACGGCCAAAGTGGCGCCGCGGAAGGACCGTGAAGCGCCAGCGAAAAGTCATTTAGTCGATGGCTCCATTGAACCCCCCTACCGCATCGGCATGTCCTGCGGAGCCTGCCACATCGCCTTTGACCCACTCCATCCTCCTAAAGATCCCGCCCATCCGAAATGGGAGAATCTCTCCGGTACGGTCGGCAATCAATACGGCCGATTTGCGCAGATCTTAGGGTCAGGAATGGCGCCAAACACCATTGAGTACCAAATCTATGGGCATTCTAGGCCGGGCGCCGTCGATACGTCGGCCATTCCCAACGATCAGGTCAACAATGCCGGCACGATGAACGCAATTATCAATCTGGCCAAGCGGCCGACCTTTGAGGAAGACATCATCAAATGGCGCAAAACCAACCAATGTCCGGCTGGAGTCGACGAGCGGACCTGTTGGTGCGAACCGGGCAAGGACGGCAAGTGCTGGGAGCGGGGCCGAAAGAAAGAGTTCGTTCACCATATTTTGAAAGGTGGAGAAGACAGTATCGGTACCCTTGAAGCAATTCAACGTGTGTACTTCAACATCGGAAGCTGCTCCGAGGAAGGGTGGGTCAACCATCTCACGGATATGCGGCAACTCGATCCCACGATGCGCGGGTTTGGGCAGACGCCGTTCGACATCGGACAGGTTCGCCGGGACTGTCCGCAGTTCCGGGCGATTGAAGATCGCTTGGGCGAAATCGCTCAGTTCTTGTTAACTGGAGCCCCGGCCGATCTCTACCAAGCCCGTGGGTTGAAGAACAACGCCGCGCTTGTCGAACAACTCAATAAGGAATTCGGCAAAGGTGCAGTCGAGCAGGGCCGCGCGATTTTCGCGAGCAAATGCGCTTCGTGCCATTCCAGCCAGAACGGACCGTTCGAGAATCGAGACTTTCGAACGGTCTCCGCAGATCCCAAGGATAAAGGCATCCGCGTCGATTGGCTCGGGAACGACAAGCTCATCCCCGTGAGCGAAGTCGGCACAAACCGCTCGCGATCCCTCCATTCCAATCACATGCAAGGCCGCGTCTGGGAAGAGTACGCCTCTGAGACCTTACGGGCGAAGCCCGGCGACCCACAACTCAAGGAACCCTCGGACGGTGGACGGGGCTACTACCGAAATATCTCCCTGTTGAGTCTGTGGGCCTATGCCCCCTTCATGCACAATAACGCAGTGGGCCCTGAAGTCTGTGGTGGCCCGTTGGACGAGCACTATTACCCGCCGTATGTCGGTAAAGATGGGAAGCCACTGGCCAGCCCGCCGCCCTGTTGGGTATTCGATCCCAGCGTAGAGGGGCGATTCACGCTCTACAAAGCGTCGATGAAAGAGCTGCTCAACCCATCCCAACGAATTCCAAAAGTGACCGGATTCAATTCCGATGTGACCATTCGACTGTTCCCGAAGCTGGGTGACGACAAGCAGGAGCGTTTTATTGACACGGCCATTCGCTTTCCGGTCGGCACGCCGGCCGCGCGCATTGGGAACTTCCGCCATAAGGAGCTGGTGGGAGACCTCGTCATGGCGCGGGTAGATTTCGACAAACTGAAAACCAAGTACGCCGGCCGGTATGGAGCGGAAAAAGGCGAACGGATCGCCAAAACGATCCAAGACAAGGGCACGGAGCTGATCGCGAAACCGGGATCGATACTCGAGGCGGGAGCGGAATTGCGCGAGATCTACAGTAACAGTCTCGCGGTCATCGAAAACGATGGGCACCGATTCGGCGAGGATCTCTCGGATCAGGAGAAGGATGCGCTGACAGCGTTCCTCGCGACACTCTGATGGCATGAACCCTGGGAAGAGGTGATCACAATGCGACGCATACGATGGTTGATGTCGATCGGCCTGATGGTAAGCCAAACCGTTCTCCTTGGGTGTAACCCAGATCCGCCGCCGATTCCATTTGCACAGAGCGGCGAACGATATTCCGACAAGATCGACTTGGCCCGACTGGAGCACGAGTCCCCCCTCAAACCGGCCGATCTCATGAAGATCACGCCGGACAATCTCAAGGGGGCCACTCAGGAACAGGTCGATCAGATCTATGCCCGGCTGACAGCCGGCCCGGTTCCGGATGGGGTGTACGATGGGCAAATGTTTTTCCCGAAGGGATCGACCGAACGGGCCCGCCTTGCCGAAATCGTCGGAGGAGGCATCAAAGGATTCATCGTCGACCTCAAGGCCGCCACACTCGAGCACATCGGTGAATTTATCTGGAAAGGGAAGGTCTTTTATCGCAGCGAAGGAGTCCTTCGAAATCGCATCGAGGATCTGCTCATCCTGAAGCCGATTGTGGGTCCCGACATCGAGAGGATCCAAAAACTGGACGTAGACGGCAAGGATGCCTGGTTGTTGTTCCCCGCGAAACTCTATTGTGGTCAGAGCCTGCTGGATGGGCGTCGAGAATCCATCATCATCGACTATGCCTTTACGGACGACCTGCCTGGCTACCGTGAGATGCCGGACGTGCTGGCCGGACGGGAAGGCTTGGAGATACGCGACGAGATTCGCATGGTTCGCCCCGGGTTCTATCTTGGGCGTGCCTACATCAGAAAGGTCTTCGCATTGAATTTCACCCTCTATAACAAAGCGGTCGCGGAGAAGGAGGCACTTGGCTTTGTCGGCTCTGGGGCCATCACTGAAGACTGTTGGATCGGCAATCAACGCATGACGGCGATGACCAACAAGCCGGGCAACCAACATGCCCGGGTAGCGGAAACCCAGTGATTGCGAATGTCAAACGGACAAACCATGCGACGAATGGCCAGACCGTGGGCGACGAGATTGGGATGTATGGTCATGATCACGGTATTGGTTTCAGGATGTGATCCCCGAGATGCAGGAACGTCTGCTGACCAACGGCCGGCCAAGGCTGCACAATCTGCTGCTCTTTCGCCTCCCAGCTCCACGATACCACCATGGGTTGTCGATCCGACCGAACCAGGAACGAACCTTCCACCGATTGGGCGATCTCTGTTTGATTTCCTTATTACAAAGAACGTGAACGGTAAGAGGATCTATGACATTCCATTTCCGTTCTCCGCTCTGTTGGCTCGGATTGAATCGCACCTCCATTCCGAACGCGCACAGCCGGCCCTGAAGCGATTGCTGATTCCCGTCAACCGCTCGCTGCAGCGGCGGGCCGGCGACGGCGAGTACTTTACCTATCCGCGAGCTGTGCTCGCCGTCGATACGGAAGCCGATTCGGCCGCAGGCGCGTCGAGCCTCCATCTCAAAGATCGGCTCTTCATCGGCTACCACGAAAAGACGGCTGTATTGGAGATCATCAGCTATAACGAGGCGGCGGGCCGGTTCGAGTTTCAGATTGTCAGCGGCTATCTGGCCGGTGGAACGCCGACTGTCCGGTATGCCAATCGTGCACTCTGCACCGCCTGCCACCAGAATCAGAGCCCCATCTTTTCCCGTCCCATGTGGGATGAAACCAACGTGAATCCCAAAATCGCCGCGCTCATTGCGCATCAACGCCGCCAATATCACGGCTTTCCCATTCGACAAGGGGTGGGCGTGCTACAGGCCTTCGATGACGCCACGGACCGAGCCAACGAGATTTCGCTGGCCCACCTGCTCTGGCGCGAGGGATGCGAACAGGCCGATCGACCGGAACAGTCGATCAGGTGTCGAGCCGAACTGATCGAGTGGCTGCTCCGGTATGCGATGTCAAAAGGATCGGTCCGGGATTGGCAAACTGGAGATATCCGCGTGGAGCCACCATCCTTCCTTGCCGCGTGGCGAGCACGCTGGCCGCGAGGGCTGTCCATTCCCAATCCGGATATCCCTAACCGCAATCCGTTTCGATATGTGGCGGTAAGCGAGTTTCCAGGGCTCAGTGAGGTGGAAGCCACTGCCCTGGAGGGAGGTGAAGCACGATCCTTGTTTCGCGGGCCGCACGAACCGACGCTGCCGCGAGAACCACTGGAAGTGTGGACCGTCCCCGATACCCCACCGACACTCGAACGAGTCCTCGCTACGTTCGCGCAGTTTTTCACTAGAGCGGACCTCAATCGACTGGAACACGTGGCACATCGGCAACCTGAGCGGTTCAAATATGCGGTAGGCGCAATGGCACGAGAGACCTTGATGGGCCGAACCGATGTGTTCGCAAACCAGCCCTTCCGCCGTGTGACACTCTTGGCGGCACTCGATCAGCAATTGGGCGTTCCGGTCGCCGCTCGCTGCTGTCTGGATGATCGTGGCATGCCCCTCCCGGTGGACGACGAAGTTGCCTCTCATGCCAGACCCCGTGTCGCACACGAGGCTTCACCGATCGGCGGACACAAGACATTCCATCAGTATTGTGGTGCCTGCCATCATGGAGAGGATAGTTTCCCCCCGAACTTTCTCCATGGATCTCCTGCCGAAGTCGAGGCGAATTTATCGCAATGTGCCGAACGGATCTTCGTGCGGTTAGGTATGTGGGATCTTGCCGGTCCCGCACAGCTGGAAGCGCCGATGCCGCCGGCCATGCATCTATGGCATCACCGAGTGAGCCTGGACCAGTGGAAGAGTCATCCAGATCTGCAGATGCTTCGCAAGGAAACAGCGGCGGCGATCCACCGAACACGGGGTGCAACATTTAACCCGGAAGATTTGCTGCGACAGGACTACGACACCTTACCGGCCTGCCTCGCACCCCGTCGTGAACCAACCGTGGCATCGGGATCGGGAGCACACCGTGGATAGGCCGATAGCCAAGACTGCCACGAGATGGGTGATACCGTGACTCCGCAGTCCCAATTCATGCTGGTGGCGCAGGTCACGCCAGGCCGGGACCGCAGTCTGCGGGACCTGCTGAACACGATGAATTCGAAACCGGGTCTGGCCGACCCAATGAACGCGGTCTTGCCATTCGGACAGTTCGAACACCTCCATTTCGCACGGCTGGTGGTGCTGGACGATCCCACGCTCGGCGACGTTGAAGCGCACGGTGTCCCGCGCCCGAGCCTGCCCGTCCACCTTGCGTTTATCGGCAGCTGCGACGGATCAGCAGGCGAGTGCATCGCCGATCTGGCTCGGCGCGCGGATACGGGGTTGCGCCGAATCTTCATGCACTGCGACGGCTTCAAGGTGGATGAGGATCTACTACCCTGGATGCAAGCGCATCAATCTCGACTCGCGGCCAACTACATCAACTGGGTCGGTCGCACGGTACGGCAAGTCAAGGAGGAAAGCGCACTGCAACGTGCTCTCGCCGAAAAAGTGCCGCGCGCGTCGCTCGCATCGGCCACGCAAGCTCAGCAACTCCGGCGCGAGTTGATCGACTTCGTCGATGCTGAAGTCAGCGCTGGAAGGCTTGGCCTGACGCCGCCTGAGCCGACACCACTGCGTTGGCATATCGCCAAGTTTCTCCATCTCGTTGCGATTCCGCTGGCGGGCCTGATCCTGCTGCCGTTTCTGATCGTCCTGTCGCCGCTCTTGATCTTCATCTTGCGAACGAAAGAGAACAGCGACGCCGAAATATGCCCGCCCCCTGACCGCGCGGCGCTCCTGGAATTGCAACATCTGGAAGACCACGACGTGACCAACCAGTACACGGCGTTCGGCTCGGTCAAGCCGGGGCTGTTTCGCCGCTGGCTCGTGACTGTGCTGCTGGTGCTGATCGACTATACCTGTCGCCATGTCTTCACGCGCGGGTTTCTCGCACGCGTGCAGACGATTCACTTCGCGTTCTGGGCCTTTCTCGACGACAAGCGCCGGCTCGTCTTCACCAGCAACTATGACGGAGGCCACGAGGCCTACATGGACGACTTCATCAACAAGGTGGCGTGGGGCCTGAATCTCGCTTTCAGCCATGGCGTGGGCTGGCCGCGCACGCGATGGCTGGTCGCGCGCGGGGCACGCATTGAGAATAAGTTCAAGCACTACCAGCGGCGCCATCAGTTGCCGACACAGGTCTGGTACCAGGCCTACCCGGGCCTGGCCCTGGTCAACCTCAAGCGCAACCAGCGCATCAGGGAAGGGCTGGAGCTTGCGCACGTGACCGATACGCAGGCTCAAGCCTGGTTACAGCTGCTATGAGCACAATCCTGAGTCAGGGGAGGTCTGTGGAACTGGACGACGTTCAGGGCCTGGTGCGGTTCGGGTACAAGCACCTGACGGAAGCGTGTTTTCTCCTACTGCGCGTCAAGGATCCGGCCGCTGCGCGCGCGTGGCTGGCGCAGGCACCGCTAACGAGCGCCGTCAAGGCCGATCCACTGCCCGAGACTGCGCTCCACGTCGCCCTGACGAGCGAGGGACTGCGTGCATTGGAGTTCGCCCCCGATCTGCTCGCGGAGTTTTCAGCTGAATTTGTCGCCGGCATGGCGAGTGATGCCGCACGCGCGCGCCGTCTGGGAGATATCGGCGCCAATGATCCAAGCGGATGGCAATGGGGCGCCGGGGAGCGGGTGCCGCACGTCGCCGTGTTTCTATATGCCCGTTCCGGGCGACTGGCGGCGTGGGAACAGGAGATCGAAGCGCAATGCGAGGCCGGATTCATGCGCATCGAACGCCTGTCGACATCCGATTTACATGGCGTGGAACCGTTTGGATTCGTCGACGGCATCTCGCAACCGCAAATCGATTGGGAGCGCAAGCGCCCGGTGCGCGACCAGGACCAGCTCGAGTACAGCAACGTGAGTTGCCTCGGCGAGTTCCTGCTCGGCTATCCCAACGAATACGGGCTCTACACACCGCGTCCGCTGCTTACTCCACGGCGTGACCCCGATGCTCTCCTGCCGAGAGCCGAAGACGCGCCGGACCAAGCCGACCTCGGACGCAACGGCTGCTATCTCGTGTTGCGTCAACTTCACCAGGACGTGCAAGGCTTCTGGCGCGAACTGGACCGGCAAGCGGAAGGCAATACGGACGTGCGAGAGCAACTCGCCGCCGCGATGGTTGGCCGGAAGAAAAACGGCGAACCTCTGATCGCGCCAAGCGAGGACTCAGTCGCCGGCGACCCTCCCGCGCAGCAATCAAAACTGAACGACTTCACCTACGGAGCTGATCCGCGAGGGCTGCGCTGCCCGTTGGGCGCTCACATTCGCCGGACCAATCCGCGCAATGCGGATTTGCCGGGCGGCCCGGGGGGAATCCTCTCGCGTCTGTGGCGCATGTTGGGATTCAACGCAGCGGCGCTGGAACAGGATTTGGTCGCATCGACACGCTTTCATCGCCTGCTTCGCCGTGGGCGAACATTCGGTGCAGGCGTCACGCCTGAGCTGTCCGCGACGCAATCCTCGCCCTGCACAGAGACCGGGATCTATTTCATCTGCCTTGTGGCCAATATCAAGCGCCAGTTCGAGTTCGTGCAAAGCGCGTGGTTGATCGGGAGCAAGTTTGCCGGGCTCACCGGCGAAAGCGACCCACTGCTCGGCCATCGATTGCCGGACCCCGGAGATTCTCCCACCGACGGCTTCTCGATTCCGCAAGCCGATGGTCCGGATCGACGGCTGACCGGCCTGCCACAGTTCGTCACCGTGCAAGGCGGCGCCTACTTTTTCCTGCCCGGTATTCGCGCATTGCGGTACCTCGCAAAGGCGCGCTGAAAGGGGTCACCATGACAAGGAACGTGTTGGGTTCAAACACGAGCCGTCCGGTGCCGCCTTCCAATACGGGTTCGGCAGTCCTCAATTGGATCAGCGATACGTCCCTGCGACTGGTGCAACTGCAGCGGCGCATCGATCCTTGGATGCGTCCGGCCTTCGATGCGGTGCTGCGAGACCCGATCACGAGTCTGACCACCGCCCTGATCAACCGGCAGCGTCGGGACGAAGGGCTGAAGATTGCCGAGGAACGGGTGCAACCAGACGAAGAAACCTCGCTCCAATCGATTATCGATACCTTCCAAAAGCAGATGCGCGGGCTGTGGAAGCCGGGCGGATTCGAACGCGGCGGAAATACGAAGACCCACGGCATCGTGCGCGCGGAGTTCATCGTCCACGACGGCCTGCCGTCGCAGTTCCGACACGGTATCTACGCGCAGCCCAAGACCTATCGCGCATGGGTCCGCTTTTCCGGGCCCGGGCCCTACGTGACGCCGGACATCGACGACGTGGGGTTCATGAGCATCAGCATCAAGCTGATGGGAGTTCCCGGTCCAAAATTAATGGACGAGGAGAAATTCACGCAGGACATGTTTGGCGTGTCCACGCCGACCTTTGTCACACCGGACACGCGCGCGAACGCTCAGTTGCAGCTTGAGAGCCTGAAGAATGCGCAGATGTTCTACTTTTTCAATCTTCACCGTCCCCACCTGTTGGACTTCATCATGCAGGGACTGTGGATCAAGACGCAGAGTAGTCCATTCGAGGCGCCGTACTTCAGTTGCGTGCCCTATCTGCTGGGAGAAGGGCAGGCGATGCAGTATTCGGTGTGGCCGAAATCAAACAAGAAAACCCCAATCCCACGCCTGCCGCTGCGGCCGCCTGATGACTACCTGCGCAAGGCCATGGTCGCCGCCCTCGATGAGGGCGATGTCGAGCTGGATATTCGCTTGCAGTTACAGACCGATCCTCATCTGATGCCGATCGAAAACAATGCGGTGATGTGGCCGGAGCGACTGTCGCCCCGGGTCTCGGTGGCCACCTTGCGCATCCCAAAGCAGAAGTTTGACTCACCGGCGCAGATCGCGTTCGCGCGACGCCTATCGTACAACCCGTGGCACTGCATCGCCGAGCACCGCCCGCTCGGCAATCAAAGCCGGGCACGGCGCCGCATGTATTTCGAGTTATCGAAGTTGCGACACGACATGAACGCTGAGCCGCACTATGAGCCGACTGGGGATGAAACCTTTTAATTAGGCACACTCGCACACGGCGGATGAATTGGAATCACATTGTTCTGTGCATGTCAGAGGCGCCTGGTGTCCCCATGAATCACATGTCCCGGCTTCCCTCCACGTGGCGCTCCTGTCTTATCCCCCGCAGTGACACCATTCGAGCGTGGCTGATCGCGCCGTGGGTGTTTCGTCTATTCAACGCGATCTTGAGACGATGGGCACCGGTCCTAGAGCTGGGCAAACTGGTGATTGTCAGCCGGCACGCAGATGTGGTGGACGGGTTGGCGCATGACACCGAGTTCACGATTGCCGAGATCAACGCGGAGCGCACGAATCGCGACAATGGCCCATTCGTCTTGAGCATGGATCGTTCCCCGCAACATGACCGTGAAAAGGATCTTTTGAACGAGGTCATGCATCGCACGGATCTTGAACGCATTCGTGCCATGGTCTCGACCAAGGCCGAGGAATGCATGGCACACGTGCGCCAGCAGGGGTGGCTGGATGTAGTTGGTGGGCTGACCCGTATTGTCCCACTGCGCGTGGTCGGTGAGTATTTTGGGGTGCCAGGGCCGGACGATGCGGTGATGTTGCGTTGGATGCGGACGCTGTTCAACGATCTGTTCCTCAATCCCTTCGACTGTCCGCGGACCGTGCGTCAGGCGAAGGAATCGTTCGACCAACTGCGGCCCTATCTTCTCGGGTGGATCGCTCGGCGGAAGGACGAGATTGGCTCGGGCCGTCAGGATGTTCCTGATGACGTGCTCACCCGCATGCTGCGTCGACAGCGCGAACCCGGCATGGACTGGCTGGACGACGACACAGTGCGCCGGAATATCTCCGGCCTAATCATCGGGGCGATCGACACGACCAGCGCGTCCGCGGTTCGGGCCATCGACGAACTGTTACGACGTCCCGCCGCATGGGCCGCCGCTCGTGAGGCCGCCTTAGCCGGCGACGAGGCGACGGTGTCGCGGTATGTATTTGAAGCCTTGCGATTTAATCCGCATAACCCGTTCGTGACCCGGTACAGCCAGGAAGGGGCCACCGTCGGTCGCAACACCCCACGCGAGCGACGCCTCCCAAAGGGCAAGACCGTCATCTTTGGCACGTTCTCTGGGATGTTCGACCGAACGGTGTTTCATGAACCCGGGCAATTTCGGACCGACAGGAATCCAACAGAGTACCTGCACTCTAGTTCGGGTCTCCATGCCTGCCAGGGGCGCTACATCAACGGCGTGCAGATCCCACTGCTGGTGGCTGCCGTACTTCGGCTTGGCAAGGTATCCCGAGCATGCGGGTGGGACGGACGCGTCGCCTGGGATGGCCCTTTCCCGGATCGGTTACTCCTCACGGTGGCGGGTTGATCGAGCGTGGTCTCTCGTGGAAGCTGGTGAAAGACATGTCTGAACAACACGCGCTGACGGTGATCGTGCCTGTACCTGATGAGAAGATTGAAGGGCTTCAGGCGCTGTTGAATGCCGTCGGCCGGAACATCACCAATCCGGGTGCGCCAGGAGCGGGCAGCGTCAAACTGGAATGGGTTCGTGACTATCTCCCTCCATCGCACACGATTCAACAGGGTCCACATTTCATCGAGTTTGGTCGGCTGACGACGGTGCATTTCCTCCGTTGGGTGCTTCTGGAGCCGGCACGCGATGCGACGGGCGGACTCATCGCGGCCAACCTGGCCTTCTCGACCGACTATGACGGTCCATTCGAAGAGCACGTGAATGAACTGGTTATGGTTGCCGAACCGGCCCTGCGCGCGATCTACTCCTTTTGCGATCCATCGCCTGGGAATGAGTCGCTGCAGGCCTACTTGTCGGCGCATCGGCGACAGGAGGCGGCGTTTTATCGAGGACATCCCGGGCGATCGACTCAGCAGATCCTGACGGTCGACAATCAGAGCGAAGAGGAACAACGGCTGGTGTTGGAACTGGAGCTCGATCGGGTTCATGCCACGAGGGCGGCAACTCCATCCACCATCATTGAGAGATTACGGCAGGCGACAGGCCGAAGCGGGTGGAAATCGGCGCCGTCAAGCGGATCGCCGCCTGGAATCGCGACGAGAACGCTTGTCCTTGTGGCCTTCGCAGGACTCACGCCGCTGGGGATTCTGTACGGAATTGGGACGCACCTCTTCGATCAGATTCCGGCGCGCGTGCTCTTCACGGTATCCATGCCTCTCCTGGCATTCGCGCTCTTCGCCGCGCTGCTGAACCTGCTCAATCGGATCGAGCATGGACGTGAACAACGGATCTTGCAACGGGAAGGGCCTCCGCAGCAGGTGGATGGGTCGATCGACCCCTATGTGGCCGACCGGAGCGACGTCCGTCTCCGGATGGTGACGGAACTCGAAGACCGTGGACCCCTGGTGCAGAACCAACTGACCCATGTGGTGAACGTGAAGCCGGGCATAGTCAGGCTTGCGCTCTTGCGCACGGTGTTGGCGACCGGCAACTTTTTGACCCATACACTGTTCGTGCGCGGCATCTTGACAGGGATCGCCACGATACATTTTGCTCGCTGGGTCTTGATCGACGACAACCGGAGGCTGCTGTTCTTCAGCAATTACGACTTCAGTTGGGAAAGCTATTTGGGCGATTTCATTGATCAGGCATCGGATGGACTCACTGGTATCTGGTGCAATACGACCTTGTTCCCGCGCACCCGGATCCACACTGTGAGCGGGTTGGTGCGTCTCACGATGTTCGTTCTCCGATTCTTGCCGTGGTTCTCGTGGCTGCCCGCAGTGCATGTGTTTGAAGGTGGCGCGCGACGCGAGCAGGAGTTCAAGCGGTGGACCAGAGACCATCAAGTTCCGACTCAGGTCTGGTACAGCGCCTATCCTCGGTTCAGTGTTACCAATGTGAACGGCAATACCGAAATCGCGCAGGGGTTGTTCCAGCCGTTGACCGGCGACGTGCAAGCGGCTTGGCTGCGACGTCTGTAACGGTGCGCATGTGATGAGAGGTCGAGCATGATTCCATACGGTGAACGTCGATTGGAGTATCACGACATTCAAGGATTGGTCCAGCATGACTATGTGGAGCTGCCCTCGGCGATCTTCGTCCTGTGCCAGGTGACGGATCCTGAGCGTGCCCACGCATGGCTCGCTGGCTTGGTCGAACAGATCGAACGGGTCAGCCGGCTTGCTCTCGATCATCCCAGGCGCACGAGCGCGGTGCATGTCGCCTTCACCAGCCATGGGTTAAGCGCGTTAGGCGTGGCTGCGGAGGTGCTGAATCAATTTCCCCGTGAATTCCGAGAAGGGATGGCCACCCTGCAGCGGGAACGATTGTTGGGTGACCGTGGGGAAAGCCGCGCCGTCAACTGGGAATGGGGGGCCGAACGCGATTCGACGCGGGCCGACGACCATCCGCGGCCGGATCCGAGGCTGCACGTGATGCTGATGGTGTACGCGCACGATGCAGACATGCTGCGCGATCGGATCGAGACGTTGTTACCTCGTGGAACGGATCAGGGACTTCGTGAACTCAAACGGTTCGACACAGTGTTTCTTGCAGGTCCTGAGCGTGAGGCCGACGGACGATTGGTCGGGCCGAAAGAACATTTCGGTTTCAGGGACGGAATTGGCCAGCCGCACGTGGCGGGTATGCCTCCGAGCGATCCGAATGTGAATCCGGCGGAGGGGAACACCATCGCGCCCGGCGAAGTGCTGCTCGGGTATGCCAACTCGTACGGCGAAATGCCGGAGGGGCCTACTGATGTCCATGGTCTGGGTTTCGGGAGGAACGGCACGTTTCTCGTGTTCCGGCAGTTGCGGCAGGACGTCAAACAATTCTGGGACTATGTCGCGGCGTGCTCAGACAGTGAAGCCGACGCAGCGATCAAGCTGGCGGCGAAAATGGTCGGGCGCTGGCCGGATGGCACCCCTCTGGTCGTGTCCCCGAATCATTCCAACCCTGAGGCGCGGACACACAATCAATTTCTATACGCAAGCGACCGAGATCATCCCGATCCCTATGGCACGCGTTGTCCCATCGGGGCGCACATCCGCCGAACCAATCCTCGCGACTCGCTGGGTGATGATCCTGCCCAGGCTTTGGAACTGGCCAATCAGCATCGCATCATCCGGCGCTCCAGGGCCTATGGACCGCCGCTGGTCGAGAATATGGATCCCAAGAGTATGATGGGCGCCGTCGACAATGGAGCGGAGCGCGGACTTCATTTTCTCTGTCTGAACGCCGCCATCGACCGCCAGTTTGAATTCGTGCAGAGTCTCTGGGCCAACAATCCGAAGTTCGGGAATTTGTACGAAGATCCGGATCCCTTGATCGGTGTGCAGGATGGGCGAACCGGACAGTTCACCGTCCAAGGCCAACCGATCCGCTGCCGCTATAGCAACATGCAACGGTTTGTGCAGGTACGCGGCGGTGCCTATTTCTTTCTGCCCGGCATCGAAGCGATTCGAACGCTCGCTCGGAATTCGACGACAGCCTTGAGCCGCTGAAACCCTCAGAACATTTCGCCCTGCCCTGAGGCACCATGGAGGCCTGTCTTCCGAGAAGCATGGTCGAGGATCAATGAACCCGGATTCCGCAGATGATCGGTCTTGGTGTAGAGCAGGCGGTCAACTTCTCCTGTAGAGAGAGGAGGTTTGGCATGCGCATCCATCAGCCCGCCGCGTCACCGCTCTAACCGAAGATCCGCTTTGCCTTCACCCATCGCCGAGAATTTCTGCAACAGATCCGCATATAAGACCTTGAGCAAGCCATTCTCATGCTCCAATTCCCTCAGACGCTTCCTCTCGGACACCTTCCGGCTCTGCATTTCAAAGAATTTCGTTTTACGCATGCTGACCCTCCTGGCTAAACGTGATTCGTGTGCAAGAACTTATCAAGGAACAGAGACATACAACGACCGAGCAAACTCGATACCAAACAAAGCTACTGGAAGCCGTAATACTCACGAAATATCCTGTAAGAGCAAGCAGTTACACTATTCAATAGACCGCGAGAGGCATGGAACAGATTGATGGCTGAATCAGACGCGGTATCGAGTTAGATACTGGGATGGATCAGAAACGATACAGGCGAACACTGAAATATTTTGCGAAAGCCCTCCGGTTCAATGAAAGAGCGCACGAAAGTAGTCACCGTAACCTCGCCACGGTCGCTCCATCCCCTCCCTCGGCTTGATCACCAGGGCGAAACTCCGCCACATAGGGCGACTCTTCCAGATACTCGCGCAGGACAGATTTGAGGCGACCAGTCCCATGCCCATGGATGATACGGAGGTACGGCGCGCCGTTCAGAGCCGCCCGGTCTAATGCCGCGACGACCTGATCGAGTGCGTCATCTGCCGCCTGCCCTCGTACGTCCACCACTGTTTGTTCATCCAGCCCCAATCCATTGCTCGTCGAAACTCGCCGGGACATTGGAGACGTTGATGTCGATGGTGCCGTCGCACTGGATTCCTGCGCGACACCCACCAGGCTTGAGACAGTCGCCAGGATTTCGCCCTCACCGACTTTGACACGAACACGTTTTTTCCCTTGAGGCGTTTCCAGCAAACTTCCGGTCATGGCCAACCCGACGATTTCCACCGTATCGCCGATCCCAAGCTGTTCAAGTGGAATCGGCTTGCCGGTTGGAGCAAGTTCTTCTCTCGTTCGCGTTTCCAATTCGTGCAAGCGCTCCTTTGTTTCCTTCGCCTTGATGAGCTTCTGCTCACGCTTCAGGGAGTCGACGGTGGCCTGGACCTCCGCTCGTGCGCGTTGAAACTGTTCGCCGAGTTTCTTCTTGAGCCCTCGTCGGGCTTCCTGCTCGGCCGCTTCCAATTGTGCTCGGAGCGCTTGTGCTTCCCGAGCCGCTTGCTCGGCTTCTTCCCTGGCTCTCTGGATCCGGACGCTATCTTCAGCCAGTTGGCGCTGTTTCCGTTGCAAATCGGCCATGAGTTCGTCGAGCCGTTGGTTATCGCGGTGGAGCCGCGTTCGCGCGTCGTTCACGATACGTTCATCCATGCCGAGTCGACCGGCGATCTCCAAGGCTGAAGAACCACCCGGGATCCCGGCGAACAATCGGTAGGTCGGCGCGAAACGCTCCACGTCGAATTCCACGCTGGCATTGGCGAAACCAGGAGTCGTCTGCGCCAGCTCTTTGAGCGCACCATAATGCGTCGTTGCCACCACCTTCATGTTCATTTCGACCAAGCGGCACAGAAGCGCCTCTGCCAAGGCCGCGCCTTCTTGCGGATCGGTCGAGGTCACCGGCTCATCAAGAAGCACCAGCGAGCACGGCGTGGAGCATTCGTTTGGTGTCGGTTTGGCGGCGCTCTCGGAAAGCAATCGGATCATATGGGTCATGTGGGCCGAAAAACTGGACAGATCGCGGCTCAAGTCCTGTGCATCCCCGATGTCGGCGTAGAGATCCGTGAAGAGCGCCATCTCGGATTCCGGAGCGCAGGGGAGATGCAGCCCTGCCCGCACCATGAGCGCGAACAGACCAAGGATCTTGAGTGTGACGGTCTTCCCTCCCGTATTCGGTCCGGAGATCACCAGAACCCGGATCGCTTCTTCCATGTGAATGTCATTGGCCACAACGTGATCTTTCGCGATGAGCAGCAGCGGATGCCGTGCCTGCTTGAGGACCACACGTCCCTGCTCATTCAACGCGACAGGATTACATTTCAGCCGACGACTCACCTCGGCTTTCGCTTTGATGACATCGCATTCGGCCAACGCCTCGATTCCCTGACCGATATCGTTCGCGTTGGAAGCCACCAACCCGCTGAGCTCTCGCAAGATGCGATGCACCTCCCGCTCGATCTCCAAATCCGCCACTTTAATAGAATTGTTCAGTTCGACTAATTCGCGAGGCTCCACAAAAACGGTTGCGCCGCTGGCCGACACGTCGTGGACGATCCCGGGAACTCTCCCCCGCATGTCCGCCTTTACCGGCACGACATAGCGGCCTTCTCGTTGTGCAAAATACGACTCTTGGAGCACATCTTCATATCTTTTGGAATGCAAGATCCGCTCGAGATGCTGACGCATGTCATGCTTGAGCTCCTGTGCCTGACTTGTCAGACGCTGGAGTTCCGGCGACGCCGAATCTTTAATCGACCCGTCTGTTTGGATGACTCTCTCAATAGACCTCAGGAGGCCCTGCAGACTCTTCGTGACATGAAGCGGTTCCAGAACCCTCGCCAGAGTCCGCGTCTCGACTGTATGGGACTTTGCGTATTGCTCCACTTCAGTCATCAGTGTCAGGACGATCACGCAATCTCGCAATTCAACCGGCTCAAGCTCTCCACCCTTGCATGATCGAGTCAGTTGCTCGCGAATATCGGGAAATGACAGCGTCGGCACCGGATCACTCCCTTCCAGCAAGCGCACCATTTCCGTCGTCTCTTGTTGACGGAGGCATGCCTCCGCGAGGTTACCCGACAGGGGAAGAGACCGGCATCGAGCCATTCCGATTACCGAGCGTGCATGCTGCGCGAGGAGCTCCAGTAACCGAGGCCACTCCAATGCCTGTGCCGCCTGTTCAGATAATGTCTCGCCCACTTGAGTCTCCAGAATTGCCCGCCCGTACTTGGACCCCACAGCCACGTACCGGAATGAAAAGCGCGCCAACGGGTCCGGTGCCTACGAGCAGCCCCCGTTGTTATCACATTTTGACGCTATCCCAGTATCTTGACAAGAAGGAGAGGGCGTCGATACTATCGCGGTTCGTCCTGTGCCATCCAGGTGTACGCAACCAATATATTCGCATGTAGAGGATTAGCCATGACCATTCGTGTTGGAATCAATGGGTTCGGACGTATCGGGCGCAACGTGCTGCGTGCGTCGATGGGTGACAAAGACCTTCATATCGTTGCGATCAACGATCTGACGGACGCGAAGACGCTTGCGTATCTGCTCAAGTACGACTCGGTGCACGGCACCCTTTCCGCCAGTGTTGAAGCCAAGGAAGACCAGATCCTCGTGGACGGGAAACCCATCACCGTGCTCGCGGTCAAAGATCCGAAAGAACTGCCCTGGAAGGCGCTGAACGTCGACGTGGTCATTGAATCGACCGGCCGATTTACCGACCGGGAATCGGCGGGTAAACACTTGTCCGCAGGCGCCAAGCACGTGATCATTTCGGCACCGGCGAAAGATCCCGATGTGACCATCGTACTCGGCGTGAACGACGACAAGTTTGATCCGAAATCCCACCACATTGTGTCCAACGCCTCCTGTACGACCAACTGCCTGGCACCGGTCGCCAAGGTCTTGCTGGAAACGTTCGGCATCAAGCATGGGATCATGACCACGATCCATTCTTATACCAACGATCAGCAGCTCCTCGACCTTCCTCACAAGGACCTTCGGCGCGCCCGTGCAGCCGGCATGTCGATGATTCCGACCAGCACCGGCGCGGCCAAAGCCCTGCATCTCGTGATACCGGAACTCAAGGGCAAATTGGACGGCCTCGCCATTCGAGTGCCGACGCCGAATGTGTCCCTGGTCGATCTCACCGTGGAAACCGAGAAGGATTGCGATATCGCATCCGTGAATGCCGCATTCAAGAAGGCTGCGGAGGGTCCGCTCAAGGGCATTCTCAAGTACTCTGAAGACCCTATCGTCTCCATCGATCAGAAGGGTGACGATCACTCGGCCACCGTCGATGCTCCATTGACCAACGTCGTGGACAAGCGCATGGTCAAGGTGACAGCCTGGTACGACAACGAATGGGGCTACTCATGCCGAGTCCGCGACCTGGTGAAGGTCTTGGCCGGAAAGTCTACGCACTGAGCGCCTCGAGCGTGAAGGTGGGATAGGCGTCCAACGAATTCATCGAACCCGTTTTGGCCGAACCTAGCTGAAGGAGCCTCGCCATGAACTTGCACAAGAAAACGATCGACGATGTGCAACTTCGTGGCAAGCGCGTCATCATCCGCGCCGATTTCAACGTCCCGCTCGATGAAGCACTGCAAATTACCGACGACACCCGCATTCGCTCGACCTTGCCGACCATCAATCGCGTCGTCGACGAGGGCGCCAAAGTTATTCTCTGCTCTCACCTCGGTCGGCCGAAGGGTGCCTTTGAGCCCAAGTATAGCCTGGCGCCTGTCGCAAAACGCC
This sequence comes from Nitrospira sp., assembly GCA_024760525.1. Lineage (NCBI taxonomy): Bacteria > Pseudomonadati > Nitrospirota > Nitrospiria > Nitrospirales > Nitrospiraceae > Nitrospira > Nitrospira sp. Next base: position 1,287,737 of record CP060499.1, on the reverse strand, counting down.
TGGGCCGGCTGCTCGGTAAAGAAGTGATCTTCGCGCCGGACTGTATTGGCCCGGCCGTCGAGAAGCTGGTCGCCAAGATGAAGGACGGAGATGTGCTCTTGCTGGAAAATCTCCGCTTTCACGAAGGCGAGGAGAAGAACGACGACGCCTTCGCCAAGGCCCTGGCTTCGCTCGGCGACGTCTTCATCAACGACGCCTTCGGAGCAGCGCATCGGGCTCACGCGTCGACCGTCGGGATCACGAAGTTCATTGCTGATGCGGCCGCAGGCGCGCTGCTGAAGAAGGAAATCGAGTACCTCGAGGGCGCTGTCGCCAACCCCGTTCGGCCGTTTGCCGCCATTCTGGGAGGCGCGAAGGTCTCCGGAAAGATCGGCGTCATCGAAAACCTGGGGAAGAAAGTCGATAAAGTCATCATCGGCGGCGGGATGGCGTTTACGTTCTTGAAGGCCAAGGGCATGGAGATCGGTAATTCCCTCGTCGAAATGGACATGTTGGATTTTGCCCGGGGAATCGAAGACCACGCGCTCTCACGGGGAGTCAAATTTTACCTGCCCGTCGATTGTGTGGTTGCGGCCAGCCGAGAGGTGGGCGCTGAAACCAAGATTGTTCCTGTGCAGGAGATTCCCAAAGGATGGTATGCCCTCGACATCGGTCCGGCCTCCGTCAAGCTGTTCAATGAGGCAGTTCAAAATGCGAAAACCATCCTGTGGAACGGGCCGATGGGTGTGTTCGAAATCGACGCCTATGCCAGAGGCACGTTTGCCATGGCTCACGCGATCGCCGATGCTTACGCCCTCACGATAGTCGGCGGCGGCGAAACGAGTCTGGCCGTTCATCGAGCCGGCGTCTCGGAGAATATGTCGTTCATCTCCACCGGAGGTGGCGCGGCCCTGGAATTACTCGAAGGCAAAACACTTCCCGGCCTTGCGGCGCTGCCTGACCGCCAGAACTGATCGATCACCCTCAAAGAATAGAGACCGGGAATCGCGGTGCGCAGAGTCCTGATCGTCGGCAACTGGAAGATGAATAAGACCGCGTCCGAAGCGGTCTCCTTCGTGCGTGAGCTGAAAGAGCGCCTTCCTGCTCCATCCACAACCGCTGAACTGGCCATTGCTCCCCCATTCACTGCACTGGAATCGGTCCGCAACGCCTTGGGCCCATCGTCTCCGATTCAGCTCGGCGCCCAGAATATGTTTTGGGAAGATAGCGGCGCCTTTACGGGAGAAGTCTCCGCGCCTATGCTCAAAGATCTCGGCTGTCGCTATGTCATCCTAGGCCATTCTGAGCGGCGGACTCTTTTCGGCGAGCAGAACGACGGCATCCATAAGAAGATTCGAGCGGCGCTCAAACATGGGCTGCGCCCCATCCTCTGCATCGGGGAATCGCTGGCCCAACGAGACGGCGGGACGACCGACACCGTGCTGACCCACCAACTCCAGGAAAGTCTGTCCGGCCTTCCCTCCGACGCGATGGCCGACTTCATCATCGCCTATGAGCCGGTATGGGCGATCGGCACCGGCAAAGCAGCGACGGCGGACCAAGCCGTGGCCGCCCACCGCACGATCCGACAAGTCCTTGCCGTCACATGGTCACCCACGATCGCCGAATCCACGAGGATTCTCTATGGAGGGAGCGTCACGCCTCAAAACGCAGAATCGTTGTTATCCTCTGACCAGATCGACGGCGCGCTCATCGGCGGAGCTTGTCTCCAGGTTGATTCCTTTGCTACAATCGCCAAGATCGCTTCCGTCTCTAGGCCAATCGGAGTCTGAAATCTCATGCTGTATACGCTGATTGTCGTAGTCCACGTGCTGATATGTTTTCTGATGATCGGGGCGATTCTTCTGCAATCAGGGAAGGGAGCGGAGATCGGCGCCGCATTCGGCGGCTCCAGCCAGACGGTGTTTGGAAGCCGGGGGCCCGCCAACTTCCTGAGCAAGTTTACCGTCATCGTCGCGGCCGTATTCATGGTCACGTCGCTCACGCTGGCAATTTTGGCCAAGCAACGGAACTTTTCCTCGACCGTGATTGACCTGCAGCAAAAAAGCGAACCGGCGGCACCTCCGTCGGCGCCACCCTCCCAGCCATCCTCGGAATCGCATCCATCAGGAGACACTCCAGCAGCCGGCCACTAACCGAGCGGAACCAGCTTCGTGTTTTTCTTCAAACGGGAATATCGCGGGGAGGCCGCTCACCCGGTCAATGATCGTTCTACGGTGCTTCGATCGTCAGACCCGGGTCAGCCAGGACTCGTGGGCAGGATCTTCGCCACGCACAATTGAAAAGAAGGCATGTTGGAGGGCACGCGTAATCGGTCCGGGCGCGCCATTTCCGATTCGCCGATTGTCGATTTCTCGAACCGGGGTCAATTCGGCGGCAGTGCCGGTCACGAACACTTCGTCGGCGATGTACATTTCATCGCGCGTGAATCGTTCTTCGGCCACGGCGATTTTTCGCTCTTGGGCCAATTGGATGACGGAATTCCTCGTGATCCCTTCCAGCACCGACGTGAGCGGCGTCGTTTTGAGAACGCCCCGGCGAACGATAAACACATTCTCTCCGGTTCCCTCGGCTACGTAGCCCTCGGGGTCGAGAAGAATCGCTTCGTCATATCCGTCGGCCTTGGCCTGCCGCTTGGCCATGATGGAGTTCACATAGTATCCGGATATTTTTCCTCTGGTCATGGACACATTCACATGGTGCCTGGTGAAGGAAGAAACACACGCACGCATCCCATTGGCCAGCGCATCGTCGCCCAGGTACGCGCCCCATTTCCAAGCCGCAATGGCCATCCGTATCGGATTGTCGCCCGGGTGCACGCCCATGGCACCGTACCCGATGTAGACCAAGGGACGAATGTAACAGGCATCGAGACGATTGATGCGAACTGTTTCCACAATGGCGTCGGCCATCTGTTTCTTGTCGTACGGCATGGCCATCATGGCGATGTGGGCCGAATCAAACAGTCGATCGACATGCTCCTGCAGCCGGAAAATTGCGGATCCCGATTTGCCCTTGTAACACCGGAGTCCTTCAAACGCTGCCAGACCATAATGTAACGAATGAGTGAGGACGTGGACGTTGGCCTCCTCCCACGCCACAAACTTTCCGTCCATCCAGATTTTTTCAACTGGTTCCAGCATTGGAGGCAATCTCCCGTTCAGGATGATGCAACCCCGGCTCGATCAACGAGACCGACTATAGCGTGAGGCTGTACGGGGGTCAAGCAAACGGACCGACACCTAGCCCGGAACATGGTCGCCGGGTGATGCGATCGCTTACGAAGAGGCGCAATAGGCGCGAAGGCGGGAACTCAAAAACGTTCCGATTCGATCTTCCCCATCCGGGCTCATGGTCACCACTTTAGCCCCAAACAACAGACCACGCACCCATCGAACAAGAACACGCTGGATTTCGACCGGTTCATCTTTGTCAGGAAGGGTGAGCCGAATGACAAGCTCCATCCCGGGCACCACTTGATGATCACCTAGGACGCGGAATCCGTTACGACACAGGTTCATGACGGTTCCCTTTCCCAGAAAATCTCCGCCCAGGTAGTACACCTCGCAGCGAACGGGAATCCGGTGATACGTACGAATCACAAATTTGTTGGTAGCAGGCATGGTCTCGTTGTCTTCTCCCCGTCTGTACTGTAAAAGCACCGGAGCGGTGCTATCTCTTGGTGGCGCTCAGCATACGTGCGGGCGGGGCCAACGTCCTAGCCCACGAAAGAGGGGGCTTGCGGGTGATCGCTGATTCATGAGGCGCTCGGCTTGACACCCCTTGTACCCCCATGTTAAATGAACCGTTCCTCTAGCGTGGAGATATGGATTATGTACGCAATCGTTGAAACGGGTGGTAAACAATATCGGGTCGAAACAGGTTCTACGATTCAGGTCCAGAGCTTGCCCGGAGACGTCGGAGCTCGGGTCGAGCTCGACCAGGTTCATCTGGTACACGGCGACGCCGGTGTCATGATCGGACAGCCGCTCCTCAGCGGTGCCAAAGTCACAGCCGAAATCGTGCGGCACGGACGGACTCGATCGATTACCGTGTTTAAAAAGAAACGCCGTAAGAACTACCGCCGCACCCGTGGACACCGACAAGGATTCACCAAGCTGTTGATTACGAATATTGCAACGGCCTAATTAGGACGAGAAGGACCTACCATGGCGACAAACAAAGGCGGCGGATCATCACGTAACGGCCGCGACAGCAATCCTCAATATTTAGGCGTGAAGGCCTATGGCGGTCAAACGGTTACCGCCGGCAGCATTATCGTCCGCCAGCGCGGCACCAAGTTTTTTCCTGGGTTCAATGTGGACCTTGGGAGGGACCATACCTTGTTCGCCAGAATGAGCGGCGTGGTCAAGTTTGAGGGTGGACGCGGCAGACGAAAGGTCAGCGTGTACCCTGTTCCAACCAAGTCCTGAATCTCGTTTGCGCTCGCGTCCCTAACGATCATGGTTGGGTAAATTCTCCCTCCCCTCCTCGGCTCAGGGTCAGGTATACTTTCTCATCTCTTCATAAACCGTCTATAGGGTTTACCAGGCTATGTTCGTCGATGAGGTACACATCACGGTGCGAGCCGGCCGCGGCGGAAACGGCATCTGCAGCTTCCGAAGGGAGATGTTCGTTCCACGCGGAGGTCCGGACGGCGGCGACGGCGGCGACGGCGGCGATATCATCATGACCGCGTCCCATCGATTGACGACTCTGCTCGACCTCCGCTACCAGAAGCAGTATGAAGCCCAAGATGGGCGCCCCGGTGGGGGGTCCAATTGCACCGGCCGCTCGGGAGAAGACGTCACCATCACCGTTCCCGTCGGTACCATCGTCTACGATGACCAGACGAAAGAAATAGTCGTCGATTTCATCGAAGATGGCCAAACAGCCGTGATCGCACAAGGAGGGCGGGGTGGGAAAGGGAACAGCAACTTCGCCACCTCCGTCAATCGAGTGCCGACAAAATGCACTCCCGGCACCCAGGGAGAAGAACGGACCTTGCGGCTCGAGCTCAAACTGCTTGCCGACGTTGGGCTGCTGGGATTTCCGAATGCCGGGAAATCAACGCTCATTGCCGCTATTTCAGCGGCGCGTCCCAAGATCGCCGATTATCCCTTTACCACGCTGGTTCCGAATCTTGGCGTTGTTCGCTGGGGATCCGACCGCAGCTTTGTCGTAGCCGATATCCCCGGCTTGATCGAGGGCGCTCACGAAGGAAAGGGTCTGGGGGTACAGTTCCTCCGTCATATCGAACGCACCGCATTCTTACTCCACCTGATCGATGTCTCAGAATGGGCCGCTGAAGATCCAGTCGCCAGTTTCGAAACTCTGCGGCAGGAACTTGCTGCCTACGACCCGACACTCACCCGCCGCCCATTTGCGGTCGTTGCGACAAAGATCGATGTGATCGGCCAAAGTGAGCGGCTGGCTCAGTTGCAGACCTATTGCCGGCAGCAAGGCTATCCCTGCTTGGCGATTTCGGCCGCCACCAATCAGGGGCTCGACAACCTGATCCTTCACGTCGGGAAGCAGATGGAGACGTTGCGGACGATCCCATGCGAGACACACTCCTAGCACAGGCCAAACGGATCGTCATCAAGATCGGCAGCAGTCTGATTGCTTCGCGTGCAGAGGGTTTACGCCCCCACCAAATCGAGCGATTGGCCGGTGAAATCGCTTCTCTCCGGACTCAGGGTCGTGAGGTCCTGATCGTCTCCTCCGGTGCCATCGTCTCCGGCATTCGAAAGTTACAGCTGAAAGACTATCCCAAAAGCCTTCCAGTCAAGCAGGCTGCGGCGGCTGTGGGGCAAAGCCGACTGATGTGGGCCTATGAAAAGGCCTTCGAGCGCCTGGGGATTCAGGTGGCGCAGATTCTCCTCACCCACCAGGATCTCGCTGATCGACGCCGTTTTCTCAATGCCCGCCATACCCTTTCGGCGCTCATTGGGTTCGGCATTCTGCCGATCATCAACGAAAATGATACCGTCGCGGTTGATGAGATCAGAGTCGGCGACAACGACACCCTTGCAAGCGAAGTGGCTCACCTGGCGGATGCAGACCTGCTGGTGATTCTCTCGGACGTCGACGGCCTTTATACTGAAGATCCGCGCAAAAATCCGTCCGCCACTCTGATTCCACTCATTCCGGAGATTACCCAAGATATTGAGCGCCTGGCAGGGGTGTCCAGCACATTTGAAGGCACCGGGGGAATGGCAACCAAGCTACGGGCCGCCAAAAAAGTCGGAGAGTATGGAATCTCTACCCTGATTCTCAACGGCGAACGGGCCGGACTCCTGCCGAAAGTTCTCGCCGGTGAGCCAGGCGGAAGTCTCTTTCTTGCCAGGGAGCGCCGCCTCAACAGCCGCAAACATTGGATCGCCTTCACGCTTCGGCCCCGCGGCCAGATACACCTCGACCGAGGAGCAGTCGATGCCCTGACGAAGCGAGGGAAAAGTCTGTTGGCTTCGGGCATTCTCCAGGTCGCGGGATCATTTGAAGCCGGTGATGCGGTGAGTTGTCTTGATACGGACGGAAAGGAATTCGCCAAAGGCTTGGTGAACTGTTCGTCCGACTCATTACACCGAATGAGAGGGCTCAAGACAGCGGATATTCAAGAGAAGTTCGGCCCTCAGGAATATGAAGAAGTCATCCATCGAGACAATCTTGTGATCCTCTAGTCGCGGGTCTTGAGTGCTGAATCCTGCGTTATGAATGCTCCTCAACCCTCAGTGCGCAGCACTCAGCGCCCGGTTCCGCATCGTCTCGGCTTATTCGGCGGCAGTTTCAACCCCATTCACAACGGGCACCTGGCTATTGCGCATGACGTGCACGACCGGATGGAGCTCTCTCGAATCCTCTTCATTCCAACCGGCGACCCACCGCATAAGCAGGACCAATCACTCGCTTCAGCGAATGTTCGGCTCGAAATGGTGCGTCTGGCGACCGCCGGAATCCCGGCTTTTGACGTCACCGACCTCGAGCTGCGGCGAAAGGGGAAATCATACTCCATCGATACGGTTCTTGAACTACAAGAGCAGTTTGGCCCTTCCACAGAGCTGTTCTTTATCATTGGGCTGGACGCGTTTCTCGATCTCCCTATGTGGAAAGCACCGGAGCAGATCTTGAAGATCTGCCGTTTCGTCGTGGTTCCCAGGCCGGGACGATCTTTCAGTGCTCTAGCCAAGATGTCCCTGTTTCCCCATCTCGATCCACAGATGCTTGCGCAGCTCGACGCCGGTGCGGTGAGCAAGGTGGATATTGCCGTCCCCGCCTCTCCCGGGGTCACCTGCTTGTCCCTCCCGCCCCATCCGACCTCCGCATCGGAAATCAGACAGAGGATTCGGTCTGGACTGCCGCTGGCAAATATGTTGCCCCCCTCAGTAGAATCTTATATACTTCACCATAATCTTTATCAGGAGGGCAGTAATCGTACGCGCATCTAAGGCCACCGCCCTTGCCGTAGCTAGGGCTATGTCTGACAAGAAGGCCCTCGATGTCCAAGTCCTCCACGTCGCCCCGCTCACCTCAATCGCTGATTACCTGGTCATCGGGTCGGCGGAATCCGACAGACAAACACGCGCGGTCGCTGACTCCATTGTCGACGCACTCTCTCGCATGGGCCAACGGCCGCTGAGCATTGAAGGGACGACCTCGGGCCAGTGGGTTCTCCTCGATTTTGGCGATGTCGTGGCCCATGTATTCAGGCAGGACTCTCGGTCGCACTATGCGATTGAGCGTCTGTGGAGCGACGCGCGGCATGTTCCTATTCCTGACGAAGCGCCGGCCCCAGCGACCGCCCCAAAGCGGCGCATGACCCGGAAGACGGATTCGCAGAAGACGGTGTAGGCCATGTTCAAACTGCTGATCACCATTTTCGTCATCAGCGCCGGGGTATTCATCTACAGCTATTTCCGCGAGTTGAACCCGGGGACCGTCGTCGTCCACACCGGCCCAGGCGCAGAGTTTGAGCTCAGTCCCGTCACACTCGTCTTGATCTCCATGGCATTCGGGGCGGTACTCGCCACCTTTGTCGTGGGGCTGCAACAAACGGCGCATTTGATCTTGAATTGGCGCAGTAACCGACTGGTGCGTCGGAAAGAGAAGGTCGACACACTCCATCGGGACGGAACCCATGCGTTCATGTCGAAACGCACGTTGGAAGCGATTACGCTCTTTGAAAAAGCCCTAGCCATCGATCCCAATCGCGTCGATTCGCTTCTTTGGTTGGGGAATATCTACCGGGCGGAACAGAATTTCCCCGAAGCCGTCCGGCTCCATCAACATGCGCATCGCGTCGATGATCGGAACATTGAGGTCTTGTTGGAGTTGGGCAAGGATTTGGAAGAAGCCAAACGGTATGAAGAGGCGCTTCAAGCGCTCCAGAAGATTCTCAAGATTGAGCCCGACAACCTGACGGCCCTCATCCGAAAACGGGACCTCAACATCCGCATGGAGCGATGGAGCGAAGCGCTTGAGATTCAGCACCGCTTACTTAAAGCCAATCTGCCCGCTCCCGAAAAGCAGGCGGAAGCGGCGCTGCTGGTCGGATGCATGTACGAAGTCGGGCGGCAACTCCTCGAACGCGGGCATCCCGACAAAGCTCGGCGATACTTCCGAGGCGCCATCAAGAAAGACCGCAGTTTCCTCCCCGCCTATATTGGGATGGGTGAAATTCTGCTCCACGAAGGCAAAACCAAAGACGCTGTAGAAATCCTGAAGAAGGTGTATGCGCGAACGCGTAGCGTGATCATTCTGCATCGGCTGGAAGAACTCTTCTTGGATCAAGGCGAGCCCAGCGAGATCATCAGAATCTATCAGGAGGCCTTGCAGCAAAACCCGCAGAATCCGATCCTCCAATTCTACCTGGGCAAACTGTACTATCGGCTGGAAATGGTGGATGAGGCGTTCGATCTGCTTTCGACCATAGAGGGACCTCAAGATCACCTCTTGGACTATCACAAGATCATGGCCAATCTCTTCCTACGCAAGCAGCATTTTGAGGAAGCCATCATCGAATTGAAGAAAGCCCTCAGCTTCAAGAAGCGTGTGGTGGTCCCCTATATCTGCACTCAGTGCCAGCAGGAGTCAGTCGAGTGGTCCGGCCGCTGCCGCCGTTGCGCCAAGTGGAATACGCTCACGGCGCTCCCCTGGCTCGAAGCCGGCCAAGCCGCTGCACACTCGGATGCCGAGCCCTCATCCGTGCCCGCAGTTCCTTACCAAGGCATTGCTTCTCCGTTTGAAACCGTGTAGGTTTCCCACCGGTATTTGCGGATCATTTGACCTGACAGATTCGGGAAGTCTTGCTCCTCGATTCAACGGATCGAAAACGAAGCAGCCCATCACGTCACTGTTTTTGAGGATTCTATGAACTATATGACCTTGGCAGATAAAGCTCTCAATGACGAACTCCTTACCGAAGGAGAATGCCACTCCGTCTTGAGTGCGCCGGACGACGAATTGCTTTCATTGTTGCACGCGGCCTTTCAAGTCCGATCCAAACACTTCGGCCGCACCGTTCGCCTGCAGATGCTCCAGAATGCCAAGAGCGGAGCGTGTCAAGAAGACTGCCACTACTGTTCGCAATCCTCCATCTCGACGGCACCGATCGAACGCTACAATCTCCTTCCGCAGAAGCAAATGATCGCGGGCGCCCGGCAAGCGGCCGCATCAAAAGCCCAGCGCTACTGCATCGTCATCAGCGGACGCAGTCCATTGGATCGTGAAATCGACGAAATCGCCGGAGCTGTGCGCGCCATCAAGCAGGAAGTCCCGATTCAAATATGTTGTTCGCTTGGAATAATGAACGAATCCCAAGCCAAGAGACTGAAAGCAGCAGGCGTCGATCGGGTGAACCACAACTTGAACACCAGCGAGGCTTTTCACGCATCGATTTGCACGACCCATACATTTCAGGACCGGCTGGCGACGATCAGAAATGCCCGTGCAGCAGGATTAGAAATCTGCTCGGGTGGAATTGTCGGCATGGGAGAAAAGGACGAGGATTTGATCGAACTGGCGATGGCTCTGCGCGAGGTAAAGCCGGATTCGATCCCCCTCAACACGCTTCATCCGGTAGCCGGCACTCCATTGGAGAATTGCGACCACCTCACGCCCCAGCGCTGTTTGAAAGTACTCTGCCTCTTCCGCTTTCTTCACCCCAGCACGGAAATTCGCATTGCGGGTGGTCGAGAACACAACCTACGCAGCTTGCAACCTCTCGCTCTCTATCCAGCCGACTCCGTCTTCGTGAACGGATATCTGACGACCCCGGGCGCTCCGGCTCCGGAAGTCTGGGGCATGATCAAAGATCTCGGCTTCACGATCGAAGTGGATTATCAGCAGCCGGTGGCAGGCTAATCGTTGGAGTGGACGTTCGACTGGCTCGACACCCTCGTTGCATTAGTACTGCCGAACCACATGGCTCGGGGAAAACCGCTTTTACTAGAGAATTCCTTCCACCTGCACCACAGCTACCGGAGAGAGTAGAACGGCAGACAGAGAACACACGGTTTGCGCAGAGTGTTGCGGCGTGCACTCCGTAGAGCAGCAAAGTCGGCACGAACAACCGCCAAGGTGTATGGCACGCAGATCTACGTGTGAGAAAACGGGAAAGGTAGTGGCGAGAAGACCTTGAGCATGCCGATGCTTCTCGACACATCATGGCAGACCATACCGAAACATACTTATCATTATTACACCCGTCCCATCCAGTGCGATGGCGGCGAATGACGAGTCAGAGAATGGGCGCTCTGTTCATCCGTAGTCATTGGTAATATTTCTTATCATCCCAAATTTCCTGCTTGCTTCATGACTGTGTTTCCTCCAATTCCGCTCGCTAGTGGCCGCCCGGAAAGAATCTTGAGTATTCTGCGAGAAGCTGGTTTTACCTTCGAGGCGGTCAAAGCACGGCTGGGTACGGAATATCGTATGTGGCCGCCCGAAGAGGCTGATGGGATCGGGCGATTTCGAGCCTTTGTGCAGTGTGCCAGCATGGATGCTGACATCGGAGCTCGCATGTTGTCTGCCAGCCGGTCGGGAATCCTTGGGACGATCTCTAACTATTTCATACGGAGAGGACCGAAAGATCGACTGGACATGCTGATTTGGTTATTCTTGTTGAACGAGCCCGTACAAACGACGACCCTCGCTTGCCTCTTCTCGCCTAATGACCTCAGTGCACTTGCCGCTATGAAATTGATTCGTTTGGATGGGGACGTAGCCGTATGTGACCTCGCGTTTTTCGAGTGTGCGGGTCTCTTTTTTGCGACCGACGCGCGGGTAAGACCTCCGTCCGGCGTGAACAGCGTCATGCCCTTGCTTCCGGACTCCTTCGATTTTGTTGGTTCTGTGTCACGAAAGCCGGTGGAGTCGACATTGGACCTGTGCACCGGCTCAGGTGTCCATGCCCTCGTCGCATCGCGCCATTCGAAGCACGTAGTCGCGACGGACATCAGCCCACGAGCGTTACAATTCGCTGAGTTCAACGCTTGGTTTAACGGCATCACAAACATTGAATTCCGTCGAGGCGATCTCTTCCATGCCGTGGAAGGCAGGACCTTTGACCTTATTCTTTCAAATCCCCCATATATGCCTGATACTACAACCTCCCCGGGCGATAACCGGTTCTGCGGTGGTCGAATGGGCGACGTGTTGTGGTCGAAAATCCTACAAGGTCTCGGAAAGCATCTGCGTTCCGAGGGACTCTGTCAGATGATCCACATGATCCTTCAGTTTGGCAATGAACGTCCTGAAGATAAAACCCGGGCTTTACTTGGTCCACTTGCCGACTTATGCAACATCGTCATTTGCTCCAATACTATTGCCTATCGAAATGAAGAAACCCAGTCTGCAACTTCTATCCATTATGGTGTTACAACTATCAAACGATGCGTGAACCCTAGAGAAGTATTCTCCAGCTGCGGCCCCTTTTACCCACCATTGTCCTTTGATGTGTCAGACCTGCTTTTGGCCCTTGAGCAAGCGTCATTACCCGAGGAGCGAACACTCGTCTGTAAACACTACTTCATGCAGTCAAAGGGAAACAGGGTATTTAGCGGCGGCGGGGCACTGATGAGGATAGTCAATTTCTTGGTCTACTGTCACTTAGTCGTACGTCGTACGTTGCGTGTTCGTAGTCGCATTCATAGTGCCTTGCGCATTTTTCGTTGAATGTGCAGCGCTGCGCAACGACCGATACTTAGAATATTGCTGGTAAATGCACCCGACTGGGGTTATTGATGGCAGCGTCGCTGAGTTGAAGGGTCAGGCACCGCTTTAAGAAGGATTTCTTACTCGTTGCAATTTCTACCATTGCTGCTCGGGGGAGTCCAATCAACAACGATCGCGTTGATGAATTGATTAATCGCATTCTTCGAGGCGAGCACTGTTACAGAACTAACCAGTGCTGTGCTTAAACTACCCAGAAAGAGAGACTACCGTAGAGGCTAGTCTGCGAAAGCTTCCAGTCGAACCGTCGTGTGACCAGTCTGGAAACTGACTGAACAAGTCATCAAGGCTGATTGCGGTCGACGATCCGGAATCGGACTTCATCCACATAGGTATAGGCGGAGGCTCGCTCACCCGCAAACAACCCGCAGCGATAGAGACCCGGCGTCCAGCCGGTTTTCGGACGGTTCAAGAGGAAATAGCCGGAGCGATCGTTCATGGTGGTCATGACCCGGTCCTGTACTGTCGTTTGCGGATCCTCGGTCATCGCAGGCACTTCCGGTGAACATCGTGCGGTCAGCGACACGCTGTCGAATGAATCCGACACCAGTTTAAAGACCAAGTAGATTTCGGGTTGAGTGGCGAAAAACGTGTCTCCCGGATTCAGCGGGATGAACTCGTGGGCGCCGGTCGGAAAGTCGTCCCGCACAACTTTGGCGGCTGGAATCACGAAGCGAAACCAGCTGAAATCGGCATCACGACCCGCAATCGCCACTCCCGTATCCAGCGTCTTCTGCGGCTCTATCTTTTCGAGGGCTCCTGCGTAGACAGCTTCTTCCGGCAGCGAAGGTGAAGAATCCCTCCGGCTATCGGCCTTTTTGGCTTCCTCTTCTTTCAGCTTCACCAAGTCCGGGACATGAGGCCGCACTTTATCGAGCCAGCGGCCAATCTTCTCTTTGGCCAGCACTCGCGTACCGGCCGGTATCGGGACATCCTTGTTGACCTGTTCAAACTCAACCGCGGCATCATACAACATCTGAAAGTGGACAAAAGCTTCGTCCCATCGTTCCAACTCCACATAGCACTGCCCCATGCGATAGGTCGTGTCCGCGAAGTCTTCCTCACTTGGGTTCAGATTGGACATGTTGCCGAACACAGCGAGCGCATCTTCGCATCGGCCTAATTGCATGAGAGTCAGGCCCAACTGATGGGTGGCCAGGGAATCATAAGGATTGAGGCTCAGCAACTTGCGATACATCGGTTCGGCTTGCCGATACCGACCTGCTTCGAACAGTTTCCAAGCATCAGAACGAATGGCGGCCCATTCCTTCAGTTGAGACTCGGCGGTCTGAGGCGTCGGTGCCGGCTTGAATCGCCGCCCCCGTTCCATGGATTCATACAGCTGTGCAAGCTGATTCCTAGCCGGAACCTCGAGGGGAGAACCCGGTGGCACATGGTGCAGCACATAATGCAGATCCGTGTCGGCTCCTTGATAATCGAGGACGTCGAAGCGCGCACGAGCCAGCGCCAGTCTCCAACCTAACAGGCCCGGCATGAGTCCTACGGCCCGCTTGTACGCATCCAGAGATTCCTCCAAGCGGTCGAGCTTTCGGAGTTCTTGCGCCAGACGCCAGTGGATCAACGGATTGTTCTCTTCGATCCTGGCGATCTCATATAATTCCGCGATCGCGCCCTCGTCTTGTCCCCACCGCGCCAACAGACCCCACTTGGCCCAGCGGATATCCAATGCCGTGGGCTGTACGGCAAGAGCCCGGTCGTACGCTTGAATGGCTTCTTGGGGATCGCGAAACGTGGAAAGAATATCTCCGCGGAGCTTGTACAGAGAAACCGCGTTCGGATGAATACTCACGCCGTGGTCAAGGATCTCTAGCGCCGTCGTGATCGCGCCACTCTCCCATGCGGCCCCGGCATGCTGAGCAACCTGTTCGTCTGAACCAAGCGAGTGCTCGCCAGCCAACGCGGAGAAACCCGTGCTGAGCGTCAGGATCAGCGGCATGCCAACGAGTCGGACCATCAAGCACTTGATCGGCTGGACGGTGAACCATTGCGCCCCTGCGGGCAAGTATCGAGCTCGAATCATCCTGTTTTCCCTTCAGCAGACTCACTATATCAAGAAGCCAGTGACGGCGAAATGAGTCGACTCCTTGTGCGTCCTTCTCGGCGCATCGGGCTGCATCGTGAAAACACCCGCTTCGTGATACACTTCCTCCCCCGATGTTCGACGTGATCCTTTATCAGCCGGAGATCCCGCCCAACACAGGCAACATCATCCGCCTGTGCGCCAATACCGGCGCGAGATTGCACCTCGTGAAACCGCTTGGTTTTTCGATGGGCGATAAGCAACTGACACGCGCCGGGCTGGATTACCACGAGTTTGCCACGCTCCAGGTCTACGACAGCTGGGCGGCGTGCGCAACCCGGTTTGCCGGCTGCCGGCTGTTTGCCGTTTCCACCAGAGGTACTCAACGCTACGATCTGAACACGTACGCGACAAACGACGTGTTCCTCTTCGGACCGGAAAGTCGCGGGCTGCCGACTGAATTGCTGGAAGCCGTTGCTGAACAGCAGCGGATCCGACTTCCCATGATGCCCGACAGCAGAAGCTTGAATCTCTCCAATACTGTGGCGGTCGTGGTATACGAAGCGTGGCGGCAGATCGGATTCCTGAACAGCCGTGCGTAGTCCCGTTCAAACGATGGGACGCAGGTGCCGTTGCCTAAGAAGGCTATCTGCAATGACGTGACACATGGCCTCTGCCTTCTCTCATGCGTTCGTCGCCCTTGCCTTGGGTAAAGCTCCTCAACATCCCATCATGACTCCGCCTGTTTTGCTGCTGGGCGCGGTCTGCTCGATTGTTCCGGATGTGGATGTCTTAGGCTTCTCCTTTGGCATTCAATATGGCGATCTCTGGGGGCATCGAGGCATGACACACTCTCTCTTCCTCGCCGGTCTGCTAAGCGCCGCTCTCATAGGTCTGTTCTACCGAAACAGATCGGCATCGACAAAAGCGTGGCGTTGTGCCTATTTCTTTCTCTGCACCGCTTCCCATGGTGTGCTGGACGCCATGACCGACGGAGGATTAGGTGTAGCGTTCCTCTCCCCGTTCGACACAAACCGATATTTCTTCACTGTTCGACCGGTTGCGGTGTCTCCGATCGGTGCCACTGAGTTTTTCAGCACGGATGCTCTGCGTATCCTCGCCAGTGAGATCAAGTGGATTTGGTTTCCCACGATCGGGATATACCTGATTCTTCGCGCGCTTCACTCTGTATGGCGCTATAAGTCCGAAAAAGGATTGCGATGATGCTCCTATAAACACTCATAGAATGTGACTACGTGCGATGGAAGGACTAGGGAACTACCCAGTTCGGACAAAGGATGATCCTCTACGACAATTAAGAACAGTAGAAATGTACTTCGGATATGAACAAAGGGAGCATGCCATGACACGTACTTCCAAGACGGTTAAAGACCCGGTGTGCCTAATGGAGATCGATCCTGACGAGGCGGTCGAGCGGGAAGATTATCAGCGCCGCCACTATTACTTCTGCAACGCAGTTTGCCATAGCGCGTTTCAACTAGATCCCGAGCGTTATGCGAAACAAACTATGTGAATGAGGGCGGCGACGGGTCGGCTCTGTCCTCATCCCACTGACCTTACCTACGGTGTTCCCGCCCGCCACATGTACACGATGGCGAGCGAGATCTCACGCAGGACAAGTCTGGAACGCCCATGCGGGCTTCCAGGTAGTGTGCAGACACGTCCTGATCTGCTTCTGGAGCAACTCCTCCCCTGCAATCATTGCTGAACAAGCAGCATTGTGCGCTGACTAGACCTGAAATCCTGCACAAAACAACGGCACACATTCTGCCGAGTTGAGGTAGGAAAGGAAACCACTGAACAGGCAAGGATACGATACGCGAAAAAACTCTGTTCAATCGATAAATTCCATGGCGACCTGCCATCAAACCTCAGCGAAATACTTTCCCATGCTGAGATATCGTTCGCCGGTATCACAAAGTATCGTGACAACCGTTTTATCGCGCCCCAATTCGGCCGCTACCCGCCGGGCCGCAGCCACGTTCGCGCCGGAAGAGATTCCTCCGAACAACCCTTCTTGGCTCGCCAGGAGTTTAGAGGTGCAATACGCCTCGTCGTCCGTGACCGCAATGACCCGGTCAAGGATCTTCCGATTCAAGACGTCCGGCACAAATCCCGCGCCGATGCCCTGAATCTTGTGAGGTCCAGGAACGCCTCCGGAAAGAACTGGTGAAGCGCTTGGTTCAACGGCGATGATGCGGACCGTTTGGTTCCGTTCTTTGAACACTTCGCCGCAACCCGTAATCGTGCCACCGGTGCCGACGCCGGCGACGAACGCATCAATGCGGCCGTCCAACGCATTCCAAATTTCCTCAGCCGTCGTTCTCCGATGCATCGCCGGATTCGCGGGGTTCGAGAATTGATCCGGTTTGAAGTATGACGGGTTACGGCTCACAATGCGGTCGGCTTCTCTAATTGAACCCAACATCCCTTCCCAACCGGCGGTGCACACCAATTCCGCTCCATACGACGATAAGAGACTGGCCCGTTCCAGACTCATGGTTTCCGGCATGACGAGGATCAATTTGTACCCTCGTACCGCTGCGATAAGCGCCAGGCCGATGCCGGTGTTCCCACTGGTTGGCTCGACGATCGTCGCGCCGGGCTTCAGCCGTCCGCTTCGCTCCGCCTCATCGACCATATTGAGGCAAATTCTGTCTTTTACGCTGCCGCCGGGGTTCGCATATTCCACCTTTGCATAGATCGTTGCACCGCCTTGGGGCGAAAGCCGATTCAGCCGAACGAGCGGTGTATTCCCGATCCATTCCGTCGCATTGTTATACCGTCGATCGGTCACCGACCGCCTCCCATGTCATGGCTTGACTTTCATATATCGACAGTCGATCTGGCGAGCGGAATTACGCATGAGGCACTTTGAACACCTGCAACTGCTTCGGGTGCACAAAGACGACATCACCTTGCTGTAATTTCAACTCACGATAACGTTCCTTCGTCAACTCGACCGCGATAATTTCAGACGATTCTTTCGACACCAGTTCCACATGAACTCGTGCGCCGGCCGTAATGAGAAACTGGACGGTCGCTTCGAGTTGTGTCGGTGCGGTCCGAGTCGGGCTGAGCTCAAAATCATGAGGCCGCACGAACGTCACTTCCTTATGATCGGAAGCATCTCCATCGGCCTGCGCCCGTTCACCGGCCTCCTTATCCAAGAGTCGGTCATGTGAAATGCGCCCGTGGAACACATTGACATCGCCGAGGAATTGGTACACGAACGGAGTTGCCGGATTTTCATAGACTTCATCCGGTGTACCCACCTGCTCAATACTCCCCTGATGCATCACGACGACACGATGAGCCGCTTCCAGAGCTTCTTCTTGATCGTGGGTCACTAAGATGCTCGTAATATGCAAGTCGTCGTGGAGCCGCCGGAGCCATCGGCGGAGTTCTTTACGGACCTTCGCATCCAATGCTCCAAACGGTTCATCCAGCAGAAGAAGTTTCGGCTCCACCGCCAATGCTCTGGCCAGTGCGACACGTTGTCGCTGGCCTCCCGAGAGCTGACTGGGATACCGATCAGCCATCGCCTGCAGCTGCACAAGCCTCAGCAACTCCTGAACTTTCTCTTGTATTCGCGCTACAGAAGGGCGTTGTGTCCGAGGAAGCACGTTCAGTCCAAACGCGACGTTCTCCGCCACGGTCATGTGCCGAAACAGCGCATAATGCTGGAAGACGAATCCCACTCGGCGCTCGGTGATTCGTTGATCCGTCACCTCCGTGCCGTGTAGAAAGATGCGTCCCTGATCCGGTCGTTCCAATCCAGCGAGAATTCTCAGCAGCGTCGTCTTGCCGCAACCGGACGGGCCGAGGAGCGCAACAAGTTCTCCCGCCTCAACCTGCAGGTTGACGTCGTTCAATACCGTGAACGTTCCAAACCGTTTCGTAACATGATCGACCCGGATACTCATGATGGACTCCTGGCTAATATAGGCATCTGTGTCCAGTGACCGCTAGGGCATGCGCTGATGCGGTGAGGCTGTTTTCCGCTCGATCAGCGCCTTTGCCGAGAGGGTTACGATCGCCAACAGGGTCAGGAGTGAGGCGACGCCAAACGCCGACGCAGCGTTGTACTCGTTGTATAGAATCTCGACATGCAGCGGCATCGTGTTCGTCAGCCCTCGGATATGGCCTGAGACCACCGACACCGCGCCGAACTCACCCATCGCACGCGCATTGCACAAAATCACCCCATAAAGGAGACTCCATTTGATGTTCGGCAGCGTCACGCGTGTAAACATTTGCCAGCCCGAGGCCCCCAGCGTGATGGCCGCTTCCTCTTCCTCACGCCCTTGCGATTGCATAAGGGGAATGAGCTCGCGGGCGACAAACGGAACCGTCACAAAAATCGTTGCGAGGACGATACCGGGCAACGCAAAGATGATCTTGATATCGTGCTCGGCCAACCACGGCCCCAGCCAGCCCTGAGCCCCAAAGAGCAGGACATAGATCAATCCAGAGATCACGGGAGAGACAGCCAACGGCATATCGATCAGGGTAATAAGCGCCTGCTTACCGATGAATTCGAACTTGGCGATAGCCCAAGCCGCCGCCACCCCGAAGACGGCGTTCAGCGGCACAGCCACAGCCGCGACCAGGAGGGTCAAACGTATCGCCGCAAGGGCATCCTCATTGAGAAACGACTCGAAGTAACTGGCGAGTCCATGTTTCAACGCTTCGCTAAAGATGGCGACAATCGGGACGAATAGGAAGAGCGTCAAATAGAGGAACGCGGCGGCAATCAACAGCTTACGGACGAGAGAGCTCTCGGTCGTGAGCGAATCTTTCCACTCCAGATCCTTGTCGGCGGCAGTCGTGACAGAATTCATAGGTTCCTATTGATTCATGTGGCGAGTGCTGCTCCACCACTGAAGGAGGTTGATCGCCAAGGCCAGGACAAACGATGCCACAAGCATCACCACGCCCAGCGCAGTGGCTCCCGAATAATTGTACTGTTCCAATTTGGTCATGATCAGCAGCGGGGTGATCTCCGATTTGAGGGGCATATTGCCCGCAATGAAAATGACCGATCCATACTCCCCGACGGCGCGCGCAAACGCCATCGCGATCCCGGTCAGGAGCGCAGGCCAAAGCTCGGGCACGATGACGGCTCGAAATGTTTGCCATCGATTGGCCCCCAGCGTGGTGGCGGCCTCTTCAACTTCCTTGTCCAAATCCTGCAGCACCGGCTGTACAGTACGAACGACAAACGGCAATCCGATGAACGTCAGCGCAACAAGTACACCCAACGGAGTGAAAGCGACCTTGATGCCCAACGGTTCCAGATACCGGCCGATCCATCCGTTTGACGCATAGATCGCCGTCAGCGTAATGCCGGCGACTGCGGTCGGCAGGGCAAAGGGGAGATCGACGAGCGCATCGACGAGAGACCGGCCTGGGAAACGGTACCTGACCAACACCCACGCGATGATCGACCCGAACAATCCGTTGATGAGCGCGCCGACCAGCGAAGCCCCGAACGTCAGCTGATAGGAGGCAATGGCCCGTGGGTTGGTGACGATCTCCCAAAACTGTTCCCAGGACAATGTACTGGTCTTTATAAAGAGGCCGCTGAGAGGGATCAACACGATGAGGCTGAAATAAAAGATGGCGAACCCCAATGTCAGACCGAATCCTGGGAGCACGCTGGGCTGTTTCAACGTCAGGCGCATAAGGTGTTTGTCCGTATCAATTCGCGGGTATTCCGTGTATACGAAAACCCACTCGTCTCATCACTGAAGCCTTCATCGCCATGTCAGTTTTGGTCCGCACACAACACTCTGTTGGTGAAACTCTCATGCATCGACGACCTGTCTCACGCTCTTCTCCCGACTGCCATTGCCTCTGGACCCCGTAACGCAGCTCAGCTCGCGCCAGCAAGCGTGTAGAGTCCAGCAGCGGAAGAACCGATTGTTCCTCAGAGAGGAATACAGGCAATTCCGTGCATCCGAGAATGACCGCTTCAACCCCCTCCTCGGCCATCTCCGAGATCACCTTCTGCAAAAAAAGGCGAGAGCCGCTTGTGAACCGGCCTGCAATCAGTTCACTCCGAATCATCTGCTGAATTCGGACCCTGTCGGCCCCCGTTGGAATCACCATCTGTATATCTCGCTGCTTCAGCGCATGCCGATAGATCGACCCTTCCATGACGATCTGCGTTCCGAGAATTCCGACTCGTCGCCATCCGTGCTGCATGATTTCTTCCAGAACCGGCTTGGCGATGTGCAGCCACGGGAGCGGCGATTCAACCAAGTCAATAGCCTTGTGCAACGTGTTGTTCGGACAAATAATGAAATCGGCGCCGACCCGGGCCAGTTTGGAGGCCGAGTGAGACATGAGAGCCGCCACCTCTCTCCAGTCGTCCCGGTCGATCGCGTTGAGATATAGATCAAGGGGGAACGAATGGAGCGTGATCTCGGGGTGCTCATCTCGGCGCCCCAAGACATGCTCCGCTTCCAGACTCAAGGTCCGGTAACAGAGGGCTGCTCCCTCAGCCGTTCCGGCGACAATGCCGACATGCGGAATTCTTTGATCGAGGTTACCCATTGATAGAAAGTTCCCGATATCGACGAGAATCAAAACAAACAGATTCCGAGCGCGCATCGACATCCATCTGTCGGCCTCGCTTCAAAAAATACACAGGCAATCCTCGGCGCGACGCTTCACCGCGCACTCTTCTTGCCAATGTATGACTCACCCGGTCCAACACCACGACGACTGCCTCAGTGCCTTTAGGGATCGATCGCACCAGATCACGATGCTTGCGCCCCGTCCAATGCTCTACGCGACTTTTTCTGCCGCCCGACCGCTTCCGGAACACTTCGGCGGAATCACCCCCGACTCCCTGCCGCCTCCGCCATTAGCCCCGCGCTCGGCGAGCTATTTCAGCTTGTAGATCTCGTCAAAGACTCCACCGTCTGCAAAATGTGTCTGCTGTGCCTTTTGCCACCCTCCGAATACGTCATTGATCGTAAACAAACTCACTTTCGAGAACTGGCCCGCATATTTGGCCAACGCCGCCTCCGAACGGGGGCGGTAAAAGTGCTTGGCTGCGATCTCCTGGCCTTCATCTGAATAGAGATACTGGAGGTAGGCCTGCGCCTGGGTTTCGGTGCCCTTTTTCTTCGCCACCGAATCGACGAGCGATACGGTCGGCTCAGCGAGGATGCTGACCGACGGGGTCACAATCTCGAATTTCCCCGCGCCGAATTCCTTGAGCGCCAAATATGCCTCGTTTTCCCATCCGACCAGCACGTCCCCGATTCCGCGCTCAACGAATGTCGTGGTTGCACCCCGTGCACCCGAATCGAGCACCGGCACATTCGCGTAAAACTTTCCGATAAATTCCTTAGCCTTCGTGTCGCTATTGTCATATTTTTTCAGTGCATAGCCCCATGCGGACAGATAGGCCCAGCGCGCGGCCCCCGACGTTTTCGGATTGGCAGGAATGACCGCCACTCCGGGTTTCACGAGGTCGTCCCAATCACGAATGGCTTTGGGATTTCCCTTCCGCACCAGGAAGACAATAGTCGAGGTATAGGGTGAACTGTTGTGTGGCAACCGTGTCTGCCAATTTGCCGGCAACAGGCGAGCTTTGGCGATGGCATCCACGTCATAGGCCAAGGCCAACGTCACCACGTCGGCATCCAGGCCGTCGATCACGGCCCGCGCTTGTTTGCTGGACCCAGCGTGCGATTGCTTGACGACGACCGGTTGGCCTTTTTCCTTCTGCCAATACTTGGCAAAGGCCGCATTGAATTCCTGGTACAGCTCCCGCGTCGGATCATAGGACACATTTAAGATGACCACCGATTCGGCAGCCTGAAGCGATGAACTCAGCAAAAGCAATCCAGACAACACTGCCGTTATAGATATAGGTGCTAACCGTTTTATCCGCACAACATGCTCCTTTCTCTTCTCAGTCTTCATGACCCAATCGCCTCCACGACAGCAATCCCGTTCAGACCGGTCGAACCGGACTGCTCGTTCACGAGCGGGGACTTTTTGTGAGCGCGTCAAGTGCGTCACGGTACCGAATCTGCAGTTCCTCCCGCTGGTCGATCGTGAACAAGCTCCAACCGGAACGGGTGGAGTGCAAATACTCTTCCGGCTCAAATGTCGCATGAAAGGCCGGAGCCTGTTCGGGCACATTCGGCATCTGACGGTCATACTTGCTGATGTCAGGCCCAGGACTATGGCGGTCATGGGCTTCGCTCAAGGCGAGATACAGCAGATTGCCTTGAACGGACAGCCAACCGGATGTCGTTTCCTCTTCTCCATACTCAGTCACCTGACCGAGGTGAAAATAGACACGCTGATCCGGCGAGGCCAGCTCCAAGGCCCTGGAAATTGCCGGTGCGAGCACCGCTACCTCTTCATTGCGAAAGGCCCTTGTTCGCTCGGCTTCTCCGGAAAGGAGTTGATGGACCATGTTGCGTTGTTTCCAAATGCGCACCCCTCTCAACAACGAACCGACCTCGCTTGGAGTTAATGCCGCTGGATGAGTGTTCACGTGAGGAGCAGGATCTTTCTCTAAATACACACGATTGAGTCCGGATTGATAGATGCTCATCTCCGGCGCAACTGAAGTCCCTGCGCAACCATTCATGATGGCGATGCTTAGGACGAGAAGTGTGCGGGCAAACCATGAACTACGATGTTTGTCACTGCTTGTCCTTTCCCTCATGGCTTGACCTCCTCGCGCTGTGTGAGGTTGATATCTGATACGATCGGCTCAAATCCGTATTGTTTGAATTCCCCCTGCGCCTTTTCGCTCTGCAGGAACGAAACGAAGTCGCGGGCTCCCGAAATGTTGCGTGCCGTCCAAGGTGAGGCGACTCCGTATGTGATCGGTCTATGACTGCCGGATGGCGCCGAATCGATGATGCGCACTCGCTTAGATCCGATGGCATCGGTTCGATGTACCACACCCAGCTCCGCCTCTCCCTTTGAGACAAGATCCAGGACGGCTCGAGAATGTTCTCCGTAGATGAATTGAGATTTCAGACGGGACTCGAGGTTTCGATCTCTCAAGAACTGGATGGTGTCTTTGCCGACGGCTGACGCCGAGGGATCTCCGATGGCGATATGCCTCACGGGTTTGGTCTCAAGATCTTGAATGGAGTCGAGCTGTGCCGGGAACGCACTGTTGGTGATCAACACAAGGGCCGTACGAGCGTAGACATGTTTGGTGCCTTTAAGGATAAGCTCCTTGCTTTCCAGCTGATCGATGTCCTCGATGAGCGCAGGAAGATATACATCCACCGGTGCCCCTTCCTCGATTTGCTTGGTGAGTGTCTTGGGTTGCGCATAAATGACCCGTACCGCGAGGTCTCGGTTTTGCGCTTCGAAAAGAGGCAATATCTTTCGAAGCACGTCTTTCAGGTTAGTAGCCGCCGCGATGGTGAGGACCTCGGATTGTGCATACGCGGGTGGAGTCACTGATCCGGCAAATGAGACGATACTGATGAAGAACAGTGCGCGAGCAAGGCGATGCGCGAATGTCATGACAGTCTCCTTATGTCTGTGCTGTTTCATCTGCGTTAGAAATAAAATTGATACTGGACATTGAATCGGTTTTCGACGAGATCCCGGCCAAATCCCGGAAGATTTTCGAAGGGGAACCGATCCGGCGCTCGTCCACCGCTGCCCATCGTAATATTCGAATAATCGAGAATGATGCGATTATTGTACGTGCCGTCAAAGCTATAGCTGATGGCAACGCCCAGTTCTTTGGTCAAATCCTGTTTCTGTCTGATCGAAGGATCCAGGATGCCATATCGGACCGCGACTTCGAGCTTGCGCGGGATCACATATTTCCCCACTTGCACATACCAGCCCCAGGCATCACCAAGTGACACCGGCGGCCCAACGGCGAGCGGACTGGTCGGGATTGTTCCCAAGTCGAACGGTCTGGTTCCAGCATCGCCATTCCGTACATCTTGAATGCGATAGAACCCTTCCGCTTGAAGCGACCAGCCCTTGTATTTGAGGATATAATCCAGATTAAACGTGTGAAAATCGTAAATGCCGCCACCGAGTAGCCTCCCATTGTAGGCCTGGGTGACTCGCTGACGAAACGTCCGCTCGACGATGTCGGATCGGATCGAGCTCAGGTAGTTTTGAGCCGGATCGTAAGCATAGGCGAAGGCGACGGCGGTTTGAGGGGTTCTGGAATTGAGAATATCTCCCTGGCCGTACCCGGGATTGCCCGCGAGCTTATAGAGCAATCTGACCGTGTACATCATTTCCCCGGTCAAAAAACGAGTATCGTAGTTGTATGTTCTGGTCGTTCCGGCACTTGGCCCTCCTCCGCCGGTGGGTGGCAGCACATTCTGACTGACCGCCGTGCCCTCTCGCGTGAGATTTGCTCCAACTCCGCCCCAAATACCGATGGCATAATTAAACTTATACTTCTCTTCATCACTCATAATGGTGATACCCACGTCCCGACTGCTCTGGAGGTTCGCCGCAAAAACCCTCTGCACCACCATGTTATCCGCAAAAGTCGTCGTGGCATTGGACGTGATCAGCGCGCGATTGAACCAGACTCGTTGCTGACCGACTTGAACCGTGGCCCAAGGGATGTGCCATGACGAAATATACGCATCGAGCAGGTTGAGTCGTCCGCTCCCGCCTTCTTGGTCAAAGGCCGGTTGGGTCGCCGCCAAAGAAAAATTGTATCGAATGTCAGGATCAAAGGCGTATCCCATGAATTGAAGCTGCACATTGGAAACTGAAAATTTATTCGAATCGCTCTGATACCGATATGCTCGATACTCGACTTGCCCACCGAGAATCTCCGGATTTCTCGAGTCGCCGATTATCCCCCAGGCCTCGTTGTAAGCACTGTGGGTGTAGCGCACTTGTGTAAGCAGTCGAAGCTTGAGCAGAAATTTTTCACCGACGCGGAAGTTCAATCCATTGTTGACATCGACATTAAAGTTCGGCTTGGTGAGCCGTTCTCTGGTTTCGATGACCTTCAGGCCTTTGCTGTACTCTTCTTCCGAAATCAGTCCTTTCAAGTAGAGATACTTCAAGCCTGGATCTTCGCCCGAGTAGTACTCCCACTTGCCGTCCTTCCTCACGAATTGACCTTCTTCCACGGCCAAAGTCGGTGAAACACGTGTAAGCGATATCGCCATGATCACGAGCAAAAGAATGGAACCGGAAATTCTCATGTCGCGTTCCTTCCTGACATGTGAACTTCCGGTGGTCCGGTCAGTTCTTAGTTAAATGAATTGACAGCAACTCTGGCACTTCCAGTCGTCTGGACTACCTACCCGATCGTCTCAATACTCCTGGGTACAGCCGCTCTTTTTGAACTGTCATCAGCGCGTTATCGAATCGAGCGTGAAAGTGTGCCGTCAAAGCGTGTCTTTTCTTTTCGTTCAATCTGGACCACTTTGGAGTCATGAACGATGATTTCGACAGACCCGAACCGAATTCCTCTCAGTGCGAGCAGAATTGCTTGCTCGACCGCCGCATCTGAGTTTGAATTCGTTACGTCTTGATCTGCCTTAGACATGTTTACGGCTGACTTTCTGAAATCAACTCAATCCCTACATTACCGATCATGATTAACGATGCATCTTATAACTAAACTAGAGTTTCTTTGTCAACATAATAAATAATAAACTCTAACTTTTTACTATCTATAATAAACTCAACTATTTACGAGATATTCATATCCTTAAATGATTGTTTGACATCCTCTCGATTTCCAATATTCCCAGCTAGACAATTTACTCATTTTTGGCCTTACGAAAAAAACGTGTACATTATAATTGACATATGACAATTGTGCTTGCTATACAGCCGCCATGAAGATTCAGACCGAACAACGTGAAAACGCCGGTCAGTTTTCCAATCGCCTCAAATCTGTCCGAACGAGGAACGGCTTCTCTCAGGGCGAGCTCGCCAGGCGAGCGGGCATGACGCGGCAGGCTGTCTCTTCCATTGAATCAAATCGGTATTTGCCGACCACGGCCGTTGCGCTCCGGCTGGCCTCTGTTTTGTCATGCCGTGTAGAGGATCTATTCGCTCTTATCCCGGCTGAAGACATCATCGAAGGTGAGTTGATCGGTCAGCGCCTAGAAAAAGAGCCAAATATTTCCCCCATTCGGGTCAAGGTTTCCACTATAGGAAGACGGATGATCGTGCGCCCTGTCGCCGACTTGGGCGGGCAGCTCTCCATCGCCGTTCCTGCCGATGGATATATCGCCGACACGCATCACAAGTCCTCCGGCACGACCGTTCGAGTCAAACTTTCGCGGGATCGGGAAGTGATCCAACAGGAAATCTCCGTGGCCGGATGCGACCCGGCGATTTTTTTGGCCGGTGAACATTTACGGCGACGCAAGGATCAGACGACGGTCGTCGGTTGGCCGATGGGAAGCATGGCGGCGCTGCGGGCCTTGCAGCGTGGCGAGGTCCATGTTGCCGGATTGCACCTATTTGATCCAGCCACCGGCGAATCGAATATGCCGTTCCTTCGGCGGCACCTCAAAGGATCGGCCTATGAAATCGTCACGTTTGCGACGTGGGAAGAGGGCTTCTTGGTTCGAAAAGGCAATCCATTGTCCATCCGGACTGCAGCCGATCTTGCCCAACCGACGGTTACTGTGGTCAATCGGGAGGAAGGCTCTGGGGCGAGGCTGCTGCTTGATCAACGATTGCGGGCATCCGGAGTAGAACCGACCCATGTTCAAGGATACGACCGGATCGTATCCTCTCATTTTGAAGTGGCTCGAGCCATCAATGGACGCCAGGCCGACGTTGGGATTGGCATTCGCTCGGCGGCACAACTTTTTGGACTCGACTTCGTTCCACTACAAGCCGCGCGCTACGATCTGGTCGTACCCAAGTTTTACTTAAAATCCCATCCGACCCTAGCCCACTTGTTTGAGACCATCGTGAGCGGACCATTTCGAAATGAGATCGAAGCCTTGGGAGGATACGACACGACCGACACGGGGAAAGTCCATGCCCTGCGGGCCGTTTAAGTACTTTCTCGCCAGGTTTCACACACACTTTTACAACAACCGCCGGAACAAAAAGGAGAATCGATGTCGAAGAAATCGTGGTGGTGGGCCTTGCTCAGTGTGCCGCTCCTGTTTTTGGGGACGGACATAACAAAGGCCGTCGAGTATGGGGAGCTGGTACAGAAAGACGGCAAATGGGAATTCAAGGAGACGGAAGATCCGGTCATCAAACTCATGCACGACAAACACTGGATCAACGACGAAGAGTATTTCAAAGTCACCGATCGTCAGGGGAAAAATTGGATCGAACCCGTCGATGCGGTGCTGAATCGACGGCGGGAAATGGAGTGGGTTCGTTACGAAAAGACTGCGCTCCACTTACCCGACTGGCTCGATCTCGGGTTCGAAAACCGAACCCGGTTTGAATCATATGATCATCCCTGGCGGGCCAGCCAGGCCATTGGAAACGGACGGACGGACGCACAAATTGCCTTGCGGTCGAGGGTGCGTATCGGCTTAGGTGGCGACGGTCCTTTGAAGCTCTTGTTCGAGGGGCAAGATTCGCGTTCCTTTCTCGATGGAGACCGTGGCGATTTCCGGGACACGACCACAGTCAATGAATTCGACGTCCTACAGTTGGTCGGGTCATTAACCGTAAACAATCTCTTTGGAACCGGGCTTCGTACCGATGTTCACTTCGGACGCATGACCTTGGATCTCGGCAATCGCCGGTTGGTCGCACGAAATGCGTTTCGCAACACGACCAATTCCTTCGATGGGTTTCACTGGCAACTCAGTCAAGACAAGACCTGGAGAATCCGGGGGTTTGCGACGCAACCGGTCGTGCGTGACGACACGAGGCTCGATCAACAATACAACAACCTGCTCTTTTGGGGAACCTACTTTGAAAGTCGCCATTTCCCATGGTTCCTGGTCGACGCCTATTATTTGGGCCTGAACGATCAACGACTCCCGAACGGGACTACGCACCGTACCTACACGACCGCCGGAGGTCGCTTCTACAAGGACCCCAAGCCGGGGGAACCGGACTATGAAATAGAGACCACGTGGCAAACCGGCCGTCGTGGCGTCACCGATCACTTCGCCCACTTTCAGCATCTGGAACTCGGCTATATGTTCAATGTGCCCTGGACCCCTCGACTCGTGTTTCAATTTGACTATGCCAGTGGAGATCGCCAACCGGGCGATAGTCAGGATGAAGGGTTCGACACCTTGTTTGGCGCGCGGCGATGGGAGTACGGGCCAACCGGCACCTGGGGCCCATTTTCCAGAACCAACCTCATCACGCCGGGTTGGCGCATATTCCTCAACCCAACTCCCAATTGGATTTTGATGGCCAAACATCGCGTTTGGTATCTGGCGCAGGACAGAGATGTCTTCGGCAATACCGGCTTGCGGGACCAGACCGGGAATTCCGGCACGTCGTTGGGGCATGACGTCGAACTGCAAGCGCAATGGATGATCAACGCGAACCTAGATTTCGATGTGGGGTACGTGCACTGGTTCAAAGGCTCGTATTTTGACAGCCCCACCATCCTCGCCCAAATGCCTTCCGGTGGAAACAAAGATTCGGATTATTTTTATGCGTCGATACGGCTCAGAATTTAGAAAGGATTGACCATGAAACTGAAGGTTCTCGCATGGTGCTTGTGTGTGTGTTCGAGTATGGCGGTACCATCGGCCTTCGCCGAACAAGCCGTAGTGGCCGTCGCCGCCAATTTTGTTCCGCCGTTCCGTGAAATCGCAATCGAGTTTGAACAATCGACCGGGCATCAGCTTCGGGTTGCTGCCGGTTCCTCCGGAAATTTTTATTCGCAGATCAAGAATGGCGCACCGTTCGATGTGTTCTTCTCAGCCGACATGGAACGGCCCAAGAAGTTGGAAGATGAGGAGTTGGGCGTCAAGGATTCCCGTTTCACCTATGCCATTGGCCGGATCGTGCTCTGGAGTCCGAATGCCGATCTGATCAAGGGAGAAGAGACGTTGCGTTCAAAGAAATTCAAACGTTTGGCCATCGCAAACCCAAAAACCGCACCATACGGCGTCGCGGCCATGCAGACTCTACAAAAGCTGGAGCTCTGGGAGACTCTGCAACCCCAAATCGTCATGGGTGAAAGTATTGGCCAGACGATGGGATTCATCGAATCCGGGAATGCGCAATTGGGATTTGTGGCCTTATCTCAAGTCATGGATCCGAGAATCAAGGGGCAAGGCAGCCGCTGGGATGTCCCCACCAATCTGCATGAACCGATCAAACAAGACGTGATCTTGTTGACGAAGGGAAAGGATAATGCAGCGGCAAAAGCGCTCCTGGAGTTCATGAGCGGGCCGCAAGCCGGAAAGATCATCCAATACTATGGGTATGAGTTGAAGTAGAGCGTGCATATGGGAGCTTTGACAGACCTGGATCTCAGCGCGCTATGGGTCAGCGTCCGACTGGCCACGATGACCGTGGTTGTTCTTCTAATTGTGGGAACTCCCCTCGCCTGGTGGCTGGCTCATACCAGATCCCGATTGAGACCCATCGTGGAAGCCGCTGTCGCGCTCCCGATCGTGCTTCCTCCTACCGTCCTGGGATTCTACATTCTCGTCGCGCTGGGTCCGTACGGACCGTTAGGCCATTTTGCCAACCTCACACTGGCATTTACTTTCACCGGCCTGGTCATCGCCTCGGTTTTTTATTCGATGCCATTCGTGATACAGCCGCTGCAAAGCGCATTCGAAGCCGCCGGTCAGGCTCCGCTGGAAGCCGCCTGGTCACTACGCGCGTCGAAGCTGGATGCGTTTCTGACGGTGATATCCCCTATCGCGCTACGAGGCTATATCAGCGCGATTGTGCTCGGGTTCGCGCATACGATGGGAGAGTTCGGGGTGGTGCTCATGGTCGGGGGATCGATTCCGGGACAAACGCGCGTCCTCTCGACAACCATTTTTGAGCATGTCGAAGCCATGGAATATGGTCAGGCGCATGCGATTTCCGCCTTCATGCTAGGCTTCTCGTTTCTCGTATTGTTGGCCGTGTACATCGTAAACCGACGATTCCCCATCCATGTGTCATGAGCCGACTGTTGGCCCGCTTTGATGTGCGATTTTCGGCGTTTCATCTGGACATCGATGTGGATGTTCCGATGTCGGGCATTACCGCCATCTTCGGACCGTCCGGATCGGGGAAGACCACTCTCTTGAGATGTCTGGCCGGGCTCGAACGGGCTCCAGATGGCTTCATGCAGGTCGGCGAGGATGTCTGGCAGGATGAAGCAAAAGATCTGTGCCTGCCGCTCTATAAGCGGCCGGTCGGGTATGTCTTCCAAGAACCCCGCCTGTTCCCCCATTACAACGTACGCGCAAATCTGCTGTATGGCTACACGCGTATTCCTTCAGAAGAACGTCGCATTGCAATCGAACAAATCGTCGACATCCTGGGAATCGCCCATCTGCTTGAACGCCGTATTCACAAACTCTCCGGCGGCGAGCAACAGCGAGTGGCGATCGGCCGCGCGCTGCTGACAAGTCCCAAACTGCTCCTGTTGGATGAGCCACTTGCCTCGCTGGATATTCAACGCAAGCAAGAGCTCCTTCCCTTTATCCGTCGTCTGCATGAGGAACTCCGCATCCCGGTGATCTATGTCAGTCATGCGATCGCTGAAATCCTTCAACTGGCAGACCGTGTCGTTCTTTTGAAAGAGGGGAAGGTCATCGCGTCCGGCGCGCTCAATGAGCTGTTCACTTCTTTGCAATTCCGGGGACATTTCGGAGCGCATCGAATCGGCGCCATCTTGGAGGCTCATGTCGCTGCTCACGAAGCGCAGTACGGCCTCACCCAACTGGAATTCAATGGCCAGCGCCTCTTTGTGCCGCTTCAGCCGGTCGCCGTTGGACAGGTCGTGCGCGTACACATCCTTTCCAGTGATGTCAGCCTCGTCCTGGAGAAGGCCATCGCGCCGACCAGCGTGTTGAACATTCTGGAGGCCACGATTGTCGAGATCCGGGAGATGGACCAGGCCTCGGTCGACGTGCTGTTGGATATCGGAGTTCCTCTCGTGGCCAGCATCACCCGGAAATCGCTCGTCACGCTGGGATTGAAACCAGAGCAGCGAGTCTTCGCCCACATCAAGACCGTCGCGCTGAATGAAGAGTTGATGACCTAGCGGATGGCATCATCTTCGATCGGAGGTCCGATCATGAATCATGACCCCATCTCCGGCGAGAGAGTTTCTGATCATCCGAAGGGCAGCATGCTCCTCGCCGATTCCATGGTCACCCTAGTGAAAGGAATCGTTCATTCCCAACAGGTGGGTCTTCTTCACCCCACGGTACGCATCCGCGCGGGACGGCGAGTCGACATGCGCATCACGCTGGCACTCGACGATGACCGTTGCTTTTTCCCCGGACAGCCGGTCATCGCCAAGATTCCGGCTGAGGCCGTTCGGCTCGAGGCCGGATTATTTCGTCGGAGCAGACAGCGGCTGAACCGCTGGTACGGTCGCATTGTGCTGATAAAGCCGCTTGTGGAAGGGCAAACCGTCACGGCAAAAGTTCATGGCGAAAGCTGGGCTCTGGCCAGCTCGGTGCCGGTCTTGGGTTCCACGACTTCCGCCCGAACCTGGGATTCAGTCAATATCGTCGTGGATCCTCAGAGGATTGAGCTATTTCCCGGTCAGAGAGCGGCTCCTCTCGGGCACGAGGCGCCCGTATACGGACCACATTGACAATACGGGACCGGCGAATGTGGATGCAGGACTACAGAACCAAAGATCCGTCGAGGCCACTTCAGTGGAAGACCCTCTCAAGGCTAGGCAGGCTCCAGTGCAGTCAATTCAATGATAGGAACCAACGATGGCGAAAAGAATGCTGGGTGACGTGCTAACCGCCAAGGAAGCGGCACGATATGTTCGGCTGACATTGCCGACATTCTATCGATATATCTGGGAGGGTAAAATTGAGACCGCGAAGATTGGGGGACGCTATCGATTTACAAAATCGTTGCTCGACCGGTGGCTTGGTAAAAAGTCGTCCGGTGCTGATGATGTCAGTGGGCGAAATAAGCTCGTCGGCAGGGTGACCGGAATCAAGCGGGACGCGATTATGGCACAGATCGACGTCGACATTGGTTCCCACAAAATCACCGCCGTGATCACTCGTGATGCGCTGGACGAACTCGGTCTCCGCCTCGGAGACACCGCGATCGCCTTAGTCAAAGCGACCGAGGTCATGATCGTGAAAGACTAAACGGCTCCATTCGAACCACCTCGTCCCGACTGTCTTGACTTACAAAGCCGATTGATCCCGTACAAACTAGCGAAAAATTCTTACCGAACGCACATCCTTTTCCCATGAGAGGCTGATACGGTACGAGGAGGAGCTACGACGATTCTTTACTCATCAAAGGAGGACAGATGATGAAACTTAGCGCGCGCAATCAGTTCCAAGGCACCGTCAGTCGCATCACAGAAGGACAAGCGATGGCCGAAGTAACGGTGAAGGTCGGCACACTCGAGTTTGTTGCGGCCATCACGGAAGGCTCCGTGAAGAATATGGGGTTGAAAGTGAATGACTCGGTGATGGTCGCCATCAAAGCCACAGAAGTGATGATCGGAAAGTAACGGCGCGTACGTATTGCGTTGCGATAGAGGTCGGCATAACGCTCCGCTTACCCGCTGGTTGAGGCGGGTAAGCGGAGCTTGGCATGTCGCCATCGCTGCTGATTTCTTCTTCAGCTTCTCATCACGCAATCTCCCCTGATTCAACTGACGGTCACACTCTCCCCAATTTCTGTGGATAAGCCTGTGAACAAGTGCCTTCGCGATGCCTGAATCAGCCGAATGCGTGGGGAGAGACCCTTTTGCCTATTTTTTAATCATTGATTGAAAATGGGAATGGGCCACTACATCTAGTGGTCTTCGGCGTACACAGAAAGGAAAGCCTTAGAAGTCGGTTAATTCTATGTTTCGAAATTGTTAGAGAGTTCGTAACGTTGAAATCATTCTTAAGTCAAGAAGTTATACACAGCAGTCTTCGTGAATATCCTAAAACATAAGCCCTTGACAGGGGGAAATAGGTATGTTACCAATGGTTACACGATGAAAGCGCAGGACCTCAAACGCCTTCGAGAAGAACTAGGCCTCACGCAGCAGCAACTTGCGGAGGCATTGCACACCACGCGGGTATCCGTCGCGCGGTATGAAGCAGGGATGCGGAAGATTCCCGGTGTTGTGTCAGTTGTGCTGGATCAATTACGACAGCAGACGGCGATTCCGATGGCCGGTCTGGTTGCAGCCGGTTCCCCCATCGACCCGGTGCCGCAATCGGAACTCGTGGACGTGCCGCCAAGTATGTTGCGGGGCGGTGAGACCTTCGCATTAAAGGTGAAGGGCGAGTCCATGAAAGATGACGGGATTTTGTCCGGCGATCTGGTGGTCGTGCGTAAACAGAGCACGGCTAAAAACGGGCAAACCGTCGTCGCCTTGGTGAATCGCGAAGCCACGATCAAGACGTATTTTAAGATGGATTCGCGTATTGAACTGCACCCGGCCAATGAAACGATGCAGCCGATCATCGTCCGGCCATCCGATGAGTTTCACATCGAAGGGCTTGTCATCGGCGTCATTCGCCATTGTGCCGTGTAGGGAACCGAAAGGAGGGAGCGATGGACGCGATCGAACACACAGTCATCACGAAAGACCGGTTGATGGATTTGGAAAGGACGGTGGCCGCGTTGGATACCCGGCTACGGACAATGCAGTGGGGACTGCAGAAACCCCATGCCGGCTCACTGATTGGGCGTTTTCGGAGCATGATGAGATTCAGACAGGGAAACGAGTTTATGTCGACCGTCTGCAATCAACGTGTGCGTTCGAATACGAAGGTGGTGCTTCATGATGGTCCAAGAGCGTAAATCATCATCCGTGACGACAGGTCCCTGCTCCGATTGCGGAATGATCGTCGAGCAGCGGGTGGAATCCATCGATAGCCTGACCCACTCCACCGTCCAGCTGTGCGCCTCCTGTTGGAATGCGTACCGGCAGCGACAAGTCTTTTCCGGCGGGTGCTGCGGATAGGAGAACACCCCGGTATGAGCGGCGCAGAAGCAACAAGAAGTAGCGCGCTACGGTTGCCGACTGCCGGCATGGAGCATCTCCGTGACCGGCGCGCGTCACGGTCAACATCCGTGGGAGAAACAGCGAGGAATTCGGTCAACCATGCGATTGTACTCAATCCATCCGATCGACTGACCGTGTTGTACGGTCATCCGGTCGCCTCAAGAATCGCCGTACAGGTTCTCGTCGATCGTGCCCTGTCCGGGCGTCCAATCGTGTATCTGGATGGAGCCCACACATTCGATGCGCTGCTTATAGGGAAATTGGCTCGCAGCCGTCGGCAGCAGACTCGGAAAGCACTTGGCATGATCCATGTGGCGCGCGCCTTCAGCGCACGGCAATTGGAACGCCTGCTGTCCCAGTGTTTGGCCGGTGCCTTGGAGCGCTATCAAGCCAATACGGCGGTCATCTCCGGCCTACTTGAAACGCTGTCCGTAGACGGTTTGACGGACAACGAGGCCGACCGGCTGGCGGACCGGATGATCGAATCGGTGCGCCACTTGACGCGGCAGGGAGTTTCGCTGCTCTGCCCCTGCCCTTCCGTTCCAAGGCCGATGACTCCGGCTCATCGGCTGTTTACCGCATTGCGTTCGATGAGCACCCGTTGCATCCGTGTACATGAAGCGCAGGGCAACGTCATAACGGAAGAACTCTCGTTGGACCCTATGCCCGCTTATGTGGAGCATTTTGAGGCCCCCGGCGCAGACCACCTCTCCCCTTCCAATCCGACTGTCAGCGCCTTACCGTTCGGCCATGCCCCCGTAGCTCAGTTGGATGGAGCAGCGGTTTCCTAAACAAGACGAGGGCTTCTGCAGCGACACACTATGGCGGACATGCGCCGTGCAATCACCTCATCGAAACTTTGCCGGTGGCAAGATCGTACACCGCAGCTTCTACCCTGAGACTTCCGGCTTTGATCGCATCCCGGATCACGGGAGAAGACATGCGCAGCAACTCTGCCTGAATCCGCGCATTGGCTTCAATTGCCGCATCGATGTTGCCGCCGGACCGCGCCACTCCCGGCTGAAGGTGTTGGTACAGAGCGCTGATTTGCCCGGGTACAGGTGTAGTTTTCATCGCCGCCTTGACCGCTCCGCATCCACTATGACCGAGGACCAGCAGCACTTTGATCCCGAGAACGGCAACTCCATATTCGAGTCCGGCAATCACCTCAGGCGTGACCATATTTCCAGCCACTCGAGTGACAAATAGTCGGCCGATCGTTTGATCGAACACGAGTTCGACAGGCACACGAGAATCGGCGCAGGCAAGAATCCCGGCGAATGGCTCCTGTTTGTCGACCGTATGCTCTCTCAGAATAGCGAGGTCGTGTTCGAGCGAGGTCAGTTGATTCGCGACTGTACGCTGATTCCCTACGAGCAATTTCTCCAGAGCTTCGTCCGGACTCAGATTGCTTTGAGCGTAGCTTGGTCGAGGAAAAACCAGCTCGCTCCCCGCCTGAGTGGCAATGCCTACCACCACGCCTGACACGATCGTTTGCAGAACCTGTCTCCTGCTGACCACCGAGTCACTCGATGTACGATCTTCCATTTGCCATGCCCTCCTCATCGCTCACGGTTGGGACCCTTCGCCCTGACAGGTATTCACCCGGTTCCTTTGGCGTTGCTGATCCGCTGATCAGCGGCGGTACGAAACCATGGTCATGAGGGCCAAGTCAAATCACGGCGAATGGCGGAGTGAATCTCGGTAGGCTAGCCATACAGAGAAGGCTATCTATGGGAACAGGAGGCTGAAACCGAAATGGAGGGTACAATCGGGGTTGACAGGAAGTCGCAAACCATTGAAACTACGGCCATGCCCCCGTAGCTCAGTTGGATAGAGCAGCGGTTTCCTAAGCCCTTCCGACCTTCCCTCACATCTCCTTGTTAGAACAGTGAAACCCATCTGTAGGAGAGGCGTTTTGCTTTTTTTCGACTCAGTTCTGGTCAGCCCAATTCAGGGGAATTTGGGCCAGTTGTGCTGTGAAGAGAACACGCCGGGAACACGTAGGGTTTATGCTTATGTGCTTGGAATTTGATTGATGAACATTTTCATATTGGCAATCCTTCCTCTACTGGTCTTCTTACTCATCGACGGCATGATCGCAGTCTCGACAACCGTTAACCATCTTCCTCTCTCCCCCTTGAATCCGATGTGGTAAACTTTAGTTTACCAATATATCAATAACTTATCATCAGTAAAATATAGTTTACCCTTTTTAATTAAATTCATTCATGGTAAATTATAATTTACCATGGCAAACTCACTTTGGGGAAACATCTATTATAAGGACCACTTCGCAGGAATCCTGCGCCAGGAACCAGGAGATCGGACTTCTTTTACCTACCATGAAAGTTACCTTTCCTCTGGTCAGCCGTCCATAGCGCATACTCTTCCTCTTCAGACAGAGCCCGTGATATCGGAGTCCGGGCTGCCGCCATTCTTTGACAACCTGGTCGCAGAAGGCTGGCTGGAAGAAGCGCAGACGCGCCTACTGGCCAAGCGCCGGGCCTCGCGCTTTGAATTGCTGTTGGCTTTCGGGCAGGACTGCGCTGGCGCCGTCTCCGTGATCGATCCGGAACCGCAGGAGCGCGGCACCATCCAACCTGACAACCCCATGGACATGGCGGTCATGGCCGGGCGGGCATCGCTCTCGGGTATCCAGCCCAAGTTGGCCCTCATCGAGGAGGATGGAAAATTCAGGCCGGCGCGCGCGAGGGAATTGAGCACGCATATCGGGAAATTCCCGTCGCCGCGTCATGAGGACCTGACGGCCAATGAATACCTGACGACGATGGCGCTCAAGGCGCTGCTGCCCGACGACAGCATTGTTGATCTGTACATGGGACGCATTGAGGGTTTTACTGATCAGGTGCTCATCATCAAGCGTTTTGACCGGACGGCGGACGGCCAACGGATACATTTCGAGGAGTTTAACCAGCTGCTGGGCAACCCTTCCGAGGCAAAATACAGCGGAAGCCACCAAAGCATGGCGGATTTCCTTCGGCAGACGCCGGGCTGCCTGCCCGCCGAGATCTACAGGCTCTACTTGCGCATCCTCGCCGGGGTTCTGCTCGGCAACACCGACATGCATCTAAAGAACTTCGCCATGTTCCATACCGATGCCGGCTTGCGATTGTCACCCGCGTACGACGCCGTATCGGCAGTCTTGTATGGGTATAAGACCATTGCGCTATCGATCGGCGGTGCTACAAATATTTCGATAGTGAATTTGAAGCCGCAGACACTGATCCGATTGGGTCAGGAGTTCGGTTTATCCACAGACGCTATGGCGATGGCAACGGGTCAGCTGGATCGACGCCGGCAGGCCGCCAGGGAGGCCATCGCGAAGAGCAAGATCGACAGCAATTCGATAAAAGATGAAATATTCTCACACATGGACAAACGATGGAACGGAACCTTCGCCTTGATTGGCAAGGCCTTGTCGAAGAAGCAGTAAGGCGCCGCAAGGAACAGAAATTAAGCCAGAAGAAGCTTGCCGTGCTGGCGGGTGTCAGCGGCCCGACGGTTAATGATTTCGAACAGAAACGGTCGACCATTACGCTGGGATCAGCTCTGAAAATCCTCAGATGCCTGGGGCTGGCTTGAAGCGATGCTGGTCCGGGAAACTTGGAACGGTGGCATCGGTGGTTCAACGAGTTGGACGAGCGACTCGCACCCGGCTGATGTTTCCAGTGTCCCCAGGCCTTCCGCCGGGTGGGACTCGCTTCGTCCGGACTGCTGCAGCGTGGTTGCAGTTAAAGACGCGGCAGTAGCTGGAGCCTATGGCTGTGCTAAGGTGTCGATGTGGGGTAGGTCTTCACGCTGGTCATGGTAATGAGCCAGGGACAGATTCTCGATATTCTCCCTCGCCATAAGGGGCGAGGGAGATATCATCGTCCCATAGCGGGCACCACGCGCTAATCAAGTTTCTTCAGTTCTTTCTCGATGATCTCGGCTTTCAGTGGGAAAAACCCGTCCTTGATCACCACCTGTTGCCCTTCTTTGCTATAGATGAATTTGACGAACTCTCTGACGATCGGATCCAGAGGTTTATTCGGCGCTTTGTTAACATAGATATAGAGATGACGCCAGAGCGGATAGGATCCATTATCCGCGTTTTGTTGGCTGGCCTCTTGAAACGGCATGCCGTCCTTCTCTGCCAGTGGAACGGTGCGGACGTTCGAGGTGAGATATCCTATACCACTATAGCCGATACCCGCCTGGTCTTCACTTATACCTTGGACCACGGAGGCTGAGCCCGGCTGTTCTTTTACTTCGTCCTTGAAATCCCCGTTTTTGAGGGCATGTTCCTTGAAGAATCCATAGGTACCAGAGGCGGAATTCCGTCCATAGATACTGATCGGACTATCGCCCAGCCCGTCAGCAAAGCCGGCCTCTTTCCACATCCGAATGTTGCCATCGTGGCCCCAGCGGCGGCTCTTGGAGAAGATCGCATCGACTTGCGCCATCGTGAGTCCCTGTATCGGATTGTCCTTGTTGACGTAGACCGCAAGCGCATCAATGGCGACGGGGATCGCGGTGGGTTTATATCTGTGTTTCTTTTCGAAGGCATCGATCTCGGTATTTTTCATCGAGCGGGACATCGGCCCAAACTGCGCCGTGCCTTCGATCAATGCCGGTGGAGCGGTGCTCGAACCCTTGCCTTCGATCTGAATTTTAACGCTGGGATATTGTTTGCGAAATCCTTCGGCCCAGAGGGTCATCAGATTATTGAGCGTATCCGAGCCGATGCTGTTGACATTGCCGGACACCCCGCTGACCTTGACGTAGGCCTTCAAACCGGGGTCGAGCGTGACCACGTTATCGGCATAGACCGGAGAACTGTTGGAAATAAACGCCCCAAGAATGGCGACACACCCCAGACCGGACCAGGTAATTGCTCTGTTCATTGCAACCTCCTTTCATCATGCATAAAAGTTGATGTGTGAGGGAGACCCGAGTTGACTTACTGGAGCGTGGCCGGCTCGCGAGCGTGAACGAGTTGTGAAGGCTGGCCGTCTCTCTCTTGAGACTCTGCGGGGAACCAATGCCGCGTCTGGTTGCAGACCCGACAGATGGAGAGCATCACTGGCACTTCCACCAGCACGCCGACCACTGTCACCAGGGCGGCACCGGACTCAGCACCAAAGAGCGCGATCGCCGTGGCGACGGCCAATTCAAAGAAATTGCTGGCCCCAATCAAGGCACCCGGAGCCGCCACCGAATACGGCACCTTGAGCCATTTCATCGACCCATAGGCCAGCGACGCATTTAAGTAGACCTGGAGCAAAATCGGAATGGCGATCAAGAGGACATGCCAGAGTTTCCCGGTAATATTCTCCGCCTGAAAGGCGAATATCAGCACCAGGGTGAGCAGCAATGCCACAATGGTGACGGGGCCGAACCGGCCTATTATGTTCACTTCGAACCATTCTTTTCCGTACTGACCGATGAACCACATCCGCGCTGCAATGCCGATGGTCAACGGGATCACAATGAACGCAAGGACTGAATAGAAGAGGACTTCAAACGGAACGCTGAGCGATGACGCGCCGCTGACCAGAAACCCGACGATCGGCGCGAAGAGGACAAGCATAATGAGATCGTTGACTGCTACCTGAACCAAGGTGTAGCCGGGATCGCCGTCCGTCAGATAACTCCAGACGAACACCATTGCGGTACAGGGCGCTGCAGCCAGGATGATCGAACCCGCGATATATTGGTCAGCTTCCCCCGGAGTGACCCAAACGGAAAAGATGTAGCGAAAGAACAGCCACGCGAAGAAGGCCATCGAGAACGGCTTCACTAGCCAGTTGATCACCAACGTCACGGCCAAGCCCTTCGGCCGCTTGCCGACATTGCGCACGGAGGCAAAGTCCACCTTCATCATCATCGGAATGATCATCAGCCAGATCAACATGGCCATAGGGAAATTGATGTGGCTTCCTTCTCCGAATTCCAGGCTTCGGAAGGTCTGAACGACATCAGGGAAGGCCTTCCCAAGGAAAACCCCCGCCGCCATGCAGCCAGCGACCCAGAGGGTGAGATATCGCTCAAAGAGATTGAGTTGTTTGCTCGTGGGTGCCGTCATTTTAGTAATTCCTCAATACGGTTCTTGAGCATGACGAACGCCTGATCAAACGCCGCGTCTTTTTCGGTCTCGGATCCGGTAGCTTTCGCCGGGTCGGGCGTGCTCCAGTGCAGTTTCTTGGCCTTGCCGGGGAATAGTGGACAGCTTTCTCCGGCGGCTTGGTCGCAGACCGTGATGATGAGATTGTAGGATTGCCAAGCCACTTCATCCACTGACTTACTGCTTGGATTCCCGGGATTGATACCATGGCGTTGTAGAGTGTCAATCGACTTCGGGTGAACATAACGCGCTGGCATGGTTCCGGCACTCCACGCCTGATAGTGGCCTTGGCCGAGATGATTAATCAGGGCTTCGGCCATAATGGAGCGGCAGGAATTTCCCGTACACAGCACCAGCACTTTGAGCGGAGGATTTTCCATCAGCCGCAACATCCCGCTGTTTTCTCGGAAGGTTCACAGCAATTGGGCGTGCCCATCGTCTCCGGGGTGCAGCAGGCACTTTCGGCGCTCACGGATTTCTCTGCAAAAATCTGTGCATCTTCCATCGTTCGGTAGGTTTCCCATGCCACGCCCGCAGGGTCTTGCACCCATGTTTTATCGGACTTGGCATAGCAACAGACCGTTTCACCTTCATCGAATACGGGCAACGCTGCGCTTTTCAACCGTCCGCGTAATTCATCCAACTCACCATTGTCATCAACTTGAATGCCTAAATGGTCAACGCCCTTCTTACTAGCGCGGGTCGAAATCGCAAAATTCACACGGGGGTCATCGAGCAGCCATTTCGCATAGTCCGGCTTAGTCTTAACTGGCTTCGCGCCAAAGAGGGCACTGTAGAAGGGAATGGCTTGCCCGATATTTTCAACACCGATATGGATATGAAGACGTTTCATGATTTTTCCCCCTTGGTAACAGGTGGACAACAGCTGGGCATCTCAATAACGGAACAGCCCCGTTTCTTATCCTCGCGAATACTGGCAAACTCCATGCGGCAACAATCCTTCACCATGTAACGGATGAGGTCGGTGAAGAACTCAAAATTGGCCCTGTAAATAATGGAGCGGCCTTCGCGCCGCGATTGGACAAGGCCCGCATGGCTCATGTGCGATAAATGGAAGGACAGCGTGTTATGCGGGATGCCGAGCGTCTCGCTTAACGTTCCGGCGGGTGCACCGTCTCTTCCATGCTCAACCAGCAAACGGAACACCCTCAAACGGGTTTCCTGCGAAAGAGCGTCAAAAGCAGCTACGGCTTCATTGTTTTCCATATTTCCAGAATAATAGACATACAATAAGAAGTCAACCCCCTGTCATTCACTTATTTTCTTCACGCTAGAAAC
Source organism: Nitrospira sp. (assembly GCA_024760525.1). NCBI lineage: Bacteria > Pseudomonadati > Nitrospirota > Nitrospiria > Nitrospirales > Nitrospiraceae > Nitrospira > Nitrospira sp. The sequence continues at coordinate 1,245,896 of CP060499.1, read as the reverse complement.
TCGGTCTATTGGGCACGGTATCTCTTTGGCTTCTCCCTTTTCGCTGGGTCCATGCTTTTCGAAGTCGTTCTTCCCAGACGTACAGCGTCGGAAGGACGAGAAGCGTGAGCGCTGTCGATGTCACAAGTCCGCCAATCACCACAGTGGCGAGTGGACGTTGCACTTCCGCGCCAGCAGAGGTTGAGAGAGCCATGGGTACGAATCCCAAGCTGGCTACCAGCGCGGTCATCAAGACCGGCCGCATGCGGACCAACGCCCCTTCATAGGCTGCGTCTTCCGCCGAGCGCCCCTGCTTTCGCAGATCTAAAATGTAGGACATCAACACGACACCATTGAGAACCGCCACGCCGAAGAGTGCAATGAACCCGACTCCTGCGGAGATCGAAAAAGGCATGCCACGGAATACCAACGCCAGAATGCCTCCGGTTGCCGCCAGTGGCACATTAAGATAGATGAGCAGCGCCGGCCTGAGACTATTGAAAGTTGTGTACAAGAGGACGAAGATAAGAAACAGCGTGATCGGTACGACAATCGCGAGCCGAGCAGACGCGCGCTGCAGATTTTCAAATTCACCACCCCATTCAATCCAATACCCAGGCGGCAGGGGCACGTGACGGGCCACCGCGTTCTGCGCTGCGCCAACAAATCCGGCGAGGTCTCGCCCGCGCACATTAGTTTCGACGGCCAGCCGCCGTTGAATGTTTTCCCGGCTGATTTGCGCCAGACCGGTTTCGGTACGAATATCCGCCAGTTGCCTCAGTGGGATGAGGCGACCTTCTGCATCGGCGATGCGAATATCCAGAATACGCTCGAGATTCTTCCGGTCTTCAGGACTAAACCGCACTTGCATGAAAAACCGGCGATTCCCCTGCACGACTTGTCCGACCGTCCGTCCGCCCAGCGTTGTGACGGTATCCAAAATCTGCTCAACATTGATGCCATAGCGAGCGATCTTTTCGCGGTCGATGGCTACCACGTGGTAAGGCATGCCGGCCACCTGCTCAGCCTTGGTGTCTGACGCTCCGGGGACCTCTGAGACCACCCGGACGACCTGATCACCAAGGCGGCGCAGAGTCTCCATATCTTCACCGAAAATGGTAATGGCAATATCGGAGCGCACTCCCGCGATTAATTCCTGGACCCTGAGCTCAATCGGCTGAGAATAACTAAACGTGTTCCCTGGAACAGCCTTAGCCAATGCCCCGTTGATCGCATCAATTAAATCATCCTTCGTGCTCGCGCTCGTCCGCTGCGAATCGGGCTTCATAATGAGATAGATGTCGCTAACCTCGACACCCATTGGATCGGTCGCGATTTCTGCTCGTCCAGTTCTCGATACAACTGTGGCCACTTCTGGAAACTCTTTGAGGACCTGCTCAATGCGGGTCGTGGTCCGAACTGATTCCTCTAAAGAGACGCTCGGCAGCCGCCATGCTTGCAGGGCGATGGTGCCTTCATCGAGCGTCGGAATAAACTCTGCGCCAAGAAAGGCGGCTACGCCGAGGCTGGTGGCAAACAGCGCAGCGGCAAGGCTTCCGGCGATAGCCGGGCGCCGCATCGTCTTTGCGAGAAATGGGCGATACCATCGCTTGGCCTGACGAATGATCCAGGTCTCCTCCTCTTTCACGCCTTGGCTAAGGAACAGACTTGCCAGCACCGGCGTGACGGTCAAGATCAGCACTAGAGACCCCACGAGCGCAAAGATGACGGTCACGGCCATCGGGCGAAACATCTTTCCTTCAATCCCTTGCAGACTCAGGATCGGCAGGTAGACGATGATAATGATGCCCACCGCAAACACGATCGGGCGCAGCACTTCTCGGCCGGCTTCGAGAATTACCACCCGCGTGTCGACCTCCGACAGGTGCGGGTTACTGTCGATGGCTTGTCGTCGTCCGGCAAGATGCCGGAGGGTGTTCTCAATCATGACGACGGACGCGTCCACAATCAGGCCGAAGTCGATCGCGCCAAGACTCATCAGGTTGCCCGAGATGTCGGCGGTCAGCATCCCGGTGAACGCCACCAGCATGGAAAGCGGGATGGCGGCGGTGACGATAAGGCCGGCCCGGAGATTTCCCAGAATGAGAAACAGCACGGCGATCACCAGTAATGCGCCCTCGGTCAAATTGGTACTGACAGTGTTAATCGTTTTTCTGACCAAATCGGTGCGATCGTAATAGGGCTCGATGGTCACACCGGGCGGCAAGGTTTTCTCGATCTGCTGCAGCTTGGTTTTCACCCGGTCCACGACAACGCGTCCATTCTCACCAATGAGCATCATGACGATGCCCGTAACCACCTCGCCACGACCATCGCGTGTGACGGCGCCTTGCCGGACCATAGGAGCAAACCGCGTCTTGCCCAAATTCCGGATATATATCGGCGTTCCGTTATGCCCGGTCGCCACGATGATGTTGTCGATGTCCTCCAATGTTTGCACAAGACCTTCACCCCGAATTAAATACTGCTCTTGGGCATGTTCGATATAACCTCCACCGGAATTAGCATTGTTCTGCTCGAGCGCCCGGAAGACTTGTTCGAGTGGGATTTTGTAGGAGACTAATTTGGCGGCATCGAGTTGCACTTCGTAAGTCTGCAACTCTCCACCGTAGGTGTTGACTTCCACCACCCCGGGAACGGAGCGGAGCTTAAAGGCAATATCCCAATCGAGAATTGTCCGCCGCTCCATGAGGGAATAGCCATTTCCTTTGACCTCGAACTGGAAGATCTCGCCCAATCCCGTTGAAATTGGTCCTAGCTCGGGGTTACCAAAACGCGGTCCGATCGCTTCGCGGGCCCGAGGCAATCGTTCCATCACCAGGCGCCGACAAAAGTAGATGTCCATTCCCTCGTCAAAATAGATGGTCACTGCCGAGAGCCCGAACCGGGAGACAGACCGGATCAGGGTGATACCAGGCAATCCGGACATCGCAGTCTCGACCGGGAAGGTAATGAATTGCTCGACCTCGACCGGGGAAAGGCCAGGCCCATTCGTGAGGATCTGGACTTGGTTCGGTGTTACGTCCGGAACGGCATCAATCGGCAGCTGCCGCATGGCATAGACGCCGCTGATGACGATGAGAAGGGCAAACACCAGAATCACAAAGCGGTTTGCCAGCGAAAATTCGAGGACTCGATTCAGCATAACAGGTGGTCTCCTAGTGGCATCAGCCGCTAACCTCCTCCACCTACCTGTTCTTTCAGTAAGATTGATTTGAGATAGAAAGCCCCAGTCGTCACGACCTTTTCCCCCTCACGTAAGCCCGAGCGAATCTCGCCATACGGCGGTGATCGCCGTCCCACGGTTACCTGCCTCGCCTCATACGTGCCTGGTTTCTTTTCCACAAACGCCACGGTCTTGTCGTTTACCTGGTGAAGAGCATCCAGCGGGGCGACGAGCGTATCATTGCCGCGGCCCGGCAAGATGACCGCAGCTCTGGCAAACATCCCAGGCCTGAGGCGACGCTGGGGATTTGGTATTTCGATGCGCGCATCGACCGTGCGGGTCGCGGGATTCATGACGTCACTGAGATAGACGATTGTTCCCTGGAAGATTTCGCCAGGAAGGGCATCCACCGTAATCTCCACATCGGCTCCCACTCGAACAGCCGCAAGATTCTGTTCATAGACATCAAGGATGATCCACACGGTAGCCAAGTCGACAATCGTAAAGGCCGTATCCTTCGGATTGATTAATTCTCCCAACGCGATCGTCCGTTCGATGACGGTTCCGTTCAAGGAAGAGACCAAAGGGAAATAAGAGAGGGGTTGCTCCTTGGCACTCCAATCGAGGCGCTTGATGTCTTCCTCGGACAGGCCGATGAGGCGTAACGCCTCATGGGTTGCGCGATAGGCGGCGAGGCTCTTTTCATGGCGTCCCTTCGCGTCCAGGAATTCCTTCTCCGAGGTAATCTGTTCTTTGTACAGCCCCTCTTCCCGAACATAGTTTCGCATATCCACATCATGGCTCGTCTTCGCCTGAAGAAAGTCGGATTTCTTTTGGCCCAGTTCGATGCTGTCCAGGAGGGCCAAGACTTGTCCTGACTTGACGTGTTGACCCAGCACCGCCTTGACCTCGATGACCCGGCCTTCAATGCGAGGACTCAGATGCGCCAGACGGTATTCGTTAGGCTTGATCGTGGCTGTGGCCGTGATCTCATCACGAAAGGGCCGGCGTTCGATGACGGTTGTCTGAAAAGCTTGTCCTGTGAGTGCCTCAGGTGGAACTGTCATTTGATGTGACTCACTGCTCTCATGACGCGCCCGTAATTTCTCTGCCTCCGCTGTTGCGTTCGGCGATGGCTGCTCTACACGACCCTCATTACAGCCCACGGCAAGAAAGATGAGCAGGCTGCAAATCGCTTCGATGCGCGTTCGTGACCGGAAGCGAGACCAGCTCATCGCAGTTCCCCCGTCCAACGTTCCAACCGCGCCAGTTCGACGGAGAGATTCGCCCGAGCCTGGGCATACTCAAGTAACATCTGTCGATGCACTCGTTGGGCATCAATGAACTCAAGAAGGCTCGCCGCGCCTTGCTGAAAACTAATCTTTGCGATCCGTAACGTCTCTTCAGCCTGTTTCAATAACCCTTTCTCAAACACGTCGAGCTGGTCCTGTGCCGCGTGGGCTTCCTCCACAGATTCGGTAATCGCTGAGACTAGATCATTTTGTGTCCTCACTTGCTCTGCCTCAGCTCGTTCCTTCGCCGACAAGGCCACCGTGATTTCTCCCTGCCGTCGATACCACAGCGGTATGGGGACACTTAGGCGAGCCAGGTAGGCCGTCTCGGCCGCTTCCTGGTGAAACAGGCCGGAGACCGTGACAAAAGGAATCAGAGATTGGCGTTCCTGCACAACGCTGTGCCCTGCCCGTTCGATTTCTTTTTGGACGCGATGAACCGTCGGATGCTGTTGTAGGGCGCTGGCAATTAAGTCTTCGAGGTACAATTCTGGTCGAGATGATACGAAGTCACCTTGGACATTGAAGTTTTTGCCGAGCACACCACCGGTTAGCGCATTTAGTCGAGACCGCGCGACAACCAAGGTGTGTTGAGCGTGATTTAAATCATTGCCGACCTTTTGAACTTCTACATTTGCTTTCAGGGTCTCAAAAGGTCTCGCCTGCCCAGCATCTACGCGAGCTTTGACGCTGCGGTGGAAGTCCTGCACGATAGCAAGAGCTTCCGTGATCAATTGCGCATTGCGCTGGGCGAGAAGTAGTTGGTAAAAGGCAATTTTGACATCAGCAAGGACATTTAACCGAGTCGCATCGGCGCTCGCCTCAAATCCGGCCAATCCCGCCTCGGCCGCCCGCTGACGGGCTTGGCGCATACCGGGCCACTCCAGCGGTTGACTCACCGTTACGCCACGCTCGAAGAACTGAGTATTTCCGAGAGACTCGCGGGTTCTACCGGGTCCGAAAGTTCCATCAATGGATGGATTGGGATAGGCCGAAGCGGTTGTTCGAATCCCGCGTCCCCGCATGACGAGGCTGGCCGCTTCCTGTAAACCAGGGTTGTTCTGTAGGGCCACGCCGATCATTTCCTCTAATCGATAGGAACGACTCTCTTGAACTTGCGCCAGGACCACTGTGCCGGTGAGGAGGACCGGCATGAGGACTCCTGCAAAAAGCAAAGCTCGTAGCAACGGATGTACCATGACAACTCCTCCTTACTTGTGAGGACAGTTACTTGCGCATCACCCAACCGATAAGCGGCGGTAACCAACAGAGATTCGCAACAATTGTCTCGATGGCCGTTAAGGTTTGTGTTGTAGGACTGAACCCCAACAGCCTCGCGGTTAGGAGGCCAGTGGGGACCACGAGAATAATTGCTGCGCTACTCAGCATGACGGGGTGTCTGACGTATTCGCTCAGCGCTCCTCCCCATGCCCCTACTTTTTTTCGAAGGAAGACGACACCGGCGACATTCGCCCCAAATTGGTCGCTCAAGGCGTAAAAGTATGGGATGTAAAAACCTTGCACTCCGTAGACATCGATTCCGATCATTCGGCTTCCCCAATCGATGACCCACGGAAGCACCATCCCAGACAGCTTTCCCCACCCATACGCCTCGGCCATTGACCCCGCTGAAGCTCGAATGCGTCGCCGGATGGCATAGATACCTTCAAACAGGCTTTCTCCTTCTCCGGAAAGCGTGCGAACGAGGGATTGACCGAGTGCACTTTGCTGGAATCCAAAATGATCAAGTACCGCGCCGGTAATGAGTCCACCTGCGAATCCTGCTCCGGTATACTTGAGCAGCTCACCGAATTCTTCCTGCTCATCACATGAATGACACTGCGCCTCGTGATCGACCATACTTACTCCAACTTATTTCAACCACTGGTTAGCCCAGTGCATGCATCGATTGACGGATTAGCAGAATAAGTGCTTATTGCAAGAGGCTTCGTCACGATCTGTCCTCTCCCTTTATTAACAGTAAAGTGGCAACGATGACGTAGGCTACAACCCACTTGATGTTCTCGGTGTCCGACGACACGAACTGCGATACCGGCACATAACTAAAGAGGAGGATCACAAACATCGCGACCCCCACCCAATTCCACCAGCGCATCTCCAGCATGAAATTAGCTCCTTTCATCCTCACGCTCTTAGAGCGTCTATTCGCCTCATCGCAAAACCAGGAATCAGGATAGGTCGCGGTCCGGACCTCCTCGTATTAACAATACGATCGCAACAATGGCGTAGGCTGCAATCGGAATGGCCCACAGGATCTTCGTGCTATCAAATTCCGGGGTGTCTAACCCCAGGATCAGCCATATCGGCTCAGCAGCGATGATTAAGATCCCCAACATCACAAATCCCACCCAATTGGACCCTCGCATCCTCATCATAAGATGAACTCCCTTCATCTCATCTCTACCTTGTATGGGCCATGGCCCGTACGCAGTGCATGTAAGACTAGACAATCGCTGGGCCGCATCCTGAGTGCAATACACTCAATACAGATAGAGACGTCAGAAGCCACATGATCATAGTGCATGAAGCTTTCTCATTGTCCGCCGTGCGGGCAATGCTCGCCTGTTGCCTTGTGCGAACAGCTGGTTGTGTTAGACGCTGAGGGGAGGATGGAAGAGGAACACGATAAAAGTCGGCACGAATAGCGCGGAAGTTGAGCTTACGTTCTCTGTGAGAAGAGACAGGGACTCAGGAACCGTAAGGGACACCGACTGGAATACAAAATGACACGGACATCCATGATCCAACACACTCGCCTCAGGGGAGGCAGAACCGCGCACTATTTCAGCTTGTATTGAGTGGTTAGTAACTTGCCACTCATCCAGACAGGTGAGACCCGTGAGTTGCACTCCAAGCAGGAAAACTAGCCCTATAAGCAACAGATTTGTCTGTCTCAGCGTTAACATGGTGCCCTAATATACCATAGTCTGCAGCTTTCGGATCGAGTTCTGTAGCTGCTTTTTCTCGTCTTCCATAACCCACACAATATAACGTGGAGAGCAAAAGCATCCACATCTGCCAGTTCATTCCGATGTCACTTCAGGAGATGGGGTGAGGAGTCTGGGTAATCCAAGCCCACGCCATAAGGCATAGATGGCGGGAATGACTAATAAGGTCAGGATCGTCGACGAAATCATCCCCCCGATCATCGGCGCCGCAATCCGTTTCATCACGTCGGCGCCGGTTCCGGTTGTCCACATGATAGGGAGCAACCCACCCATGATTGCGGCGACGGTCATCATCTTGGGTCGCACGCGTTGAACCGCACCCTCCATGATCGCTTCGCGGAGATCCTGCGCCGTGGCCATGCGACCTTCACGTACACGCCGCTCATACACTTCATCGAGATAGACGAGCATCACCACCCCCGTCTCAGCTGCCACGCCAGCCAGCGCAATGATGCCCACCCAGACTGCCACGCTGAGGTTATAGCCCAGGTATTGGAGATACCAGATGGCTCCGATCACGGCGAAGGGGACGGAAAGGAGGACGATCAGGGCTTTAGCGAGCGATCGAAAATTCAGGTACAAAAGCAACAGAATCACGGCCAATGTCATCGGGACCACTAGCTTCAATCGCTCTTCCGCCCGCACCAGGTGTTCGTACTGACCGGTCCAGATTAGCCGGTAGCCGGACGGGAGCGTCACTAGTTCGCGGACTGCCCGTTGGGCGTCCTGCACATAGCCGCGCAAGTCTCGTCCGCTGACCGACACCGAGACGAGTCCGGCGAGCGATCCCGCCTCATCTGCGATCGACGGGGGCCCTTGCGTGATTACCATTTCCGCGATTTGACTGAGGGGAACCTGCGCGCCGGTCGGCGTGGGAATCAGCACCCGCTTGAGCCGGTCCGGATCGTCGCGCAGCTCGCGCTTGTAGCGAACATTGACCGGATACCGTTCACGCCCCTCCACCGTGGTCGTCACGGTTTCTCCTCCAATGGCTGAAGTGATCACCGCTTGCACGTCTCCCACCGTCAGGCCATAGCGGGCCGCTTCACCCCGATTGACGATCAGATCCAAGTAATAGCCTTCGTTCAACCGTTCGGCAAAGGCGCTTTTGGTACCCGGAACAGTCGCCAAGGCCTGCTCGATCTCTAGACCGATTCGCTCGATTGTCTTCAAGTCCGGCCCCAGCACTTTGATTCCCACCGGACTTCGGACACCGGTCGTGATCATTTCCGTGCGAGTCTGAATCGGCATCCACCAGATGTTCGGAAAGCCAGGGATGCGCAGTTTGGCATCCATCTCATCAATCAACCGGTCCCAGGTCATGCCAGGTCGCCATTGCGCTTCCGGTTTCAAGGTAACCGTAATCTCAGCCATTCCTACAAAGGCTGGATCGGTGGCGGTCGGAGCCTTCCCCATTTTGCCGAATACCCGTTCAACTTCCGGGAAAGTGGTGAGCAACTGATCCTGAACCTGCAAGACCTTCGTCGCTTCGGGGATAGAAAGACCCGGGACGGTGGTCGGCATGTACAGGATGGTGCCCTCGTTCAGCGGCGGCATAAATTCCGCGCCGAGTCGAGAGAACACCGGCACCGTAGCGGCCACTGCCGCGACAGCGACGCCTACGGTCAGCCACCGGACTCGCAGGGCGCCTGAGAGGATGGGGCGATACAGGGCAATGAGCCACCGGTTCAGAGGATTTTTGGCTTCAGGGTGAACCTTCCCACGAATCAACAACACCATCAGCACGGGCGCCAACGTCACCGAGAGCGCGGTAGCAAAGAGCATTGAAAAGGTCTTGGTGTAGGCCAACGGCGTGAAGAGCCGTCCTTCCTGCGCTTCCAGGGAAAAAATCGGCAGGAACGATACAGCGATCACCAGCAGTGAAAAGAACAGAGGCCGCCCGACCGCTATTGCGGCAGCGATGATGATTTCCGTCCGGTTGCCTGAGGGAGATTGCTCCAACCGTTTATGGGCATTCTCGACCATCACGATCGCGGCATCAACCATGGCTCCGATGGCGATGGCGATCCCGCCCAATGACATGATGTTGGACGTAATCTTCAAGTAAGCCATCGGAATAAAAGCGAGCAGCACTGCCACTGGGAGAATGAGGATGGCCACCAGGGCGCTTCGAACGTGAAACAGAAAAACCAGTGCGATCAGACTCACTATCACACTTTCTTCAACCAGCTTCTCGCGGAGGACGGCGATCGCGCGATGAATAAGATCGGACCGATCATAAGTGGGAACAATGCGTATGCCCTCGGGCAAGGCGGGAGCAATGTCTTTCAATCTGGCTTTGAGCCGTTCGATCACTGTGAGCGCGTTCTCTCCGGCCCGCATGATCACGATGCCGCCGACCGTCTGGCCCTTGCCGTCCAATTCGGCAATGCCCCGCCGCTGGTCCGGCCCGAGTTGGACATTCCCGATGTCACGCACCAGGATCGGCGTACCTCGTCCATCCGTGCCGACGGGAATCAGCTCAATCTCATCAACCGACCGAAGATAGCCCCGTCCTCGAATGACGTACTCGGTACCGGCCATCTCCAACACTCGGCCGCTTACCTCGGCGTTGCTGTTGCGGACGGCTTCGATGACCTTCTGAATCGGGAGCCGATAAGCCGCTAACGTATTGGGGTCTACTTCAATTTGGTATTGTTTGACGAATCCACCGATCGCCGACACTTCCGCCACGCCAGGCACACTTTCCAGTTGGTACCGTAGATACCAATCCTGCAGACTCCTAAGCTGTGCAAGGTCGTGCGCCCCCGACTCGTCCACCAACGCGTACTGATAGACCCACCCAACACCGGTCGCATCCGGCCCCAGGGTCGGCGTCACGCCTGTCGGCAACTTGCCGGTAAGCTTCTGCAGATATTCGAGGACACGACTTCTTGCCCAGTAAAGATCAGTCCGGTCTTCAAAAATCACATACACGTAGGAAACACCGTATTCCGAAACACCTCGGACCCGTTTGACTTTAGGTCCAGCGAGCAGAGAGGTCACGACCGGGTAGGTAATTTGATCCTCAATAAGCGTGGGGCTGCGCCCCTGCCACTCGGTGTAGACGATCACCTGAACATCCGAAAGATCGGGAATGGCATCCAGCGGGACCTGAAACAAGGCCCACAGGCCCCAACTTGCCAGTACTAATACACAGAGAATGACGAGGACCGGATTGCGTGCACTCCCTTCGATAAGTCGAGCGATCATTGTTGTTTATCCCCCCACCCCGCGGCCTCAAGACGCACGCCTTTCTTGACTACATTCCATTCCCTGCGACTGAGAATTGAAACTTTTCAATAATCGGTGGTTGGCCTGGGATGCTCACGTTAGCGGTTACGACCCAAGTACCGCCCATGCCGAACAGCACCTTCCCTTCATAGAGTCCGTCCTTGGTCTGGTGCGCCGTCACCTTGGAATCGGTCATGCCTGGCATCGGCATGGTATAGACGAATAGGACTTGTGCATTAGTCACTGGCTTGTCGTTCAGATTCATTACCTTGAGCTTGAGGAGCACGTCACCGGCCTTGGGCGTTTCTGGAAGAGTGGTCAAGGTCAGCATGTATCCGCCGACCTTACGAGGTTCGGAAATCGCTTTCGCTGAACCCGAATCCATACCCGGCATTCCGCTCATGTCCTTCATGCCCTGCATTTCTTCCATTCCCTTCATACCTTTCATCCCCTGCATGCCGGACATGCCTTCCATCCCCTCCATCTTGGCTTCATAGGCGCCACGCATTTGCCAGTCCCCCATGCCGACCCTTCCCATCATGCCCTGCATGCTCGAAGCCGATGCTAATTTGCTCTCCGCATCCAATAAGAAATTGGCTGAGGTGACGATCCGATCTCCTTCTTTGAGTCCTTCCATGACTTCCACTGCATCCTGACTTCGACGCCCCACCTTGATCGAAGCAGGCTCATATCGCCCTTGCCCTCGATCCATGAACACGAGTTGACGGAGTCCCGTATCCAATATGGCTTCCTTCGGCACCACTAAGGTCCTGACCGAATCCGTCCGCAGGGTCACGTTCCCATACATGCCCGGCTTCAATTTCAACCTAGGATTCCGAAATTCCAACCGCACCCGTACTGTACGGGCTTCGGTATTCAGCGTCGGATATACATAGGCCACCTTGCCGTTGAATGTTTCTCCGGGATAGGCAGCGAAGGTCACCGCAGCCGGCTGACCGACTTTCGTGATCGCCACCTCTGGTTCATAAATTTCGGCGGAGATCCAGACCATGGAAAGATCCGCGATCTCATACAGCGTTGTGCCAGGCTCAACATACTTCCCCGGCAAGGCATCACGTTTCATCACAATACCGGAGGAAGGAGCGTAGACCGTGAGCACCGGGTCGGCGAGGCCCCGACGCTCAAGAGCCTCGATCTGTGACTCGGTCACATCCCAGAGTCGCAAACGCTCCCGCGCACTAGCCACGAGCGCATCAGCATTGGTTTTTACTTCGTCGAGCGGGCTCCCGGCCAGTTGCGCACGCATTTTTAGAGCAAGGAGATATTCATCTTGCGTGGATAAGAGATCCGGCGAATAGATAGTGAAGAGTGGTTCACCTTTGCGAACCGGACGACCGATCGAATCGACGAAGACCTTGCGAACCCATCCGGGTATTTTCAGTGTGACTTGCGCGAAGCTCCGTTCGTCGTAGCCGACCGTGCCAACCGTACGAATCTCTTCATCCAGCGTTGCATGGGCGGCCGGCGCACTGCGGACGCCGATCAACTGTCTCGCCACCGCCGGAACAACCACAGCCCCGGAAGAAGCGTCTGACATGCCTGGCATTGGCTCCCTATCTCTCATGGATTTCGCACCTTCCATTGACATCTCTTCTCTGGTCATCGACATGTCGCTCATCCCGCGATGTGCGGCAAAGAACCCGGCGCTGACTCCGACCAATAGGGCGGCTGCGGCAACACCGACAATAAGACCGTTTCTGTGCAGGTCCTGACTCATGGCCGTTCCTCCTTTCTTAGCTGTTCTCATGCAGGGCGGTTCCGATCACCTGTTCGAGTTCCGCGAGACGATTCTCCCGCTCGACCAACGCCCGGTAGTACTCCAGTTGAAACCCTCGCAAGGATCGCTGGGTATCAATGAGATCCAAGAACCCTCCCCTTCCCGTACGGTACACGACTTGCGCTGCCTCCAAGTTCTGCACGGCCTGGGGTAGGATCGTGGTGTGATACAACCTGGCCACTTGTTCACTCGCGCGGACCTTGGCCAAGATGTCGTTGACCTGGAAACGAGTGATGTTCTCCAGCGTGTGCCGTTGTGCACGGGCCGCCGCGACGGATGCCAAGGCTTCTTGCACACCGGCGTCATACTTCGGTTTGGTCCAGAAGCTGAACGGGATGGTCATAGCCATGTAGGCGCCAAATCCATCATTGGCCTGAAAGTTTTGAAAACGCTGGAATGCCACATTAAAGTCCGGATAGTACTGACGCTGAGCGAGCATGCGAGACTGCTCGCTGTGGCGGACCGTCAGTTCTGCGGCTTTCAACTCCGGTCGAGCGTTCAGCGCAAGGCGGTGCAGATCATCAATAGTGGTATCAATCGGCCTCAGAGACGGCTCCTGCGGAACGCCCAACGGCGATAAGGGATCCCGGTCCAAGAGCGTATTCAGCAGCGCGGCAGCGGTCTCCTGCCGCTGTTCCAGAACGGGAAGGTGCTGGTGCAACACAGACACCTCGACCTGAGCCTTAAACACATCGGCCTGTGTTCCCTTTCCGGCCCGGAACTTCGCGTTCGCAATCTCGAAGAACTGCCTGAGCAATCCGACCTGTTCATGATGAATCTGGATCGCTTTATGCGCAAGAAACAGGTCGTAGTAAGCCTGCTTGAGACGGGCGATCAGCTCCCTTTCTTTCCCATGCAGCGCCTGCTCGGTTATCTCGGCTGACCGACTCGCGATTTCGCTTTTAAGGGCCCGCTTGCCCGGGAATGGGAAATTCTGCGAGAGGCTGAAGATGGTGTTCTGCGTCTGCGTGACGTTGAAGCTCTGCGGAAAATTCCACAAGTTCACGGACAGAGTGGGATCGTCCAGTGACCGTGCTTGTATAATTCGTTGTGAGGAAGCTTCCCATTGCTTGCGTGCCGAGACAAGCTCTGGGTTTCTCTCCAAGGCTTCCCGGATCAAGTCCTGCAACACCAAAGGCGATTGTGCAGCCTGATCGGCGGCATCGACGACATGGCGTCCATCTATTGCGAGTGTCATGCTCAAGACTGTTATGGCCAGTAGCAAAAAACGAATTGCACGAGTCATGGGTTAGTCCTCCCCAGAGCTTTCCTGCCCGAATCTCAGACTTTCATCCCGCTACAGAGGAAACAGCGGGATGAGCTCATGCTCGGAGCCGGGCAGATAACGCAATGATGAAACGATATGAGGAAGAACCAGAAAGATCAGATTCGAAGCACTGTGCTAGCGAGAGACTGATGGGGAGGAGAAGTTGATTCGAGATGGAGATATAGACTGGTAATCCGTACGAGCCGAGGGCTCACCGTGGAAAGCGTGGGCAGCGTATGGTCTGCCGACCAATGATGGTCCACGAGCAACGATGATGATTGAGCCTGGGATTCGACTCCCAAGATCTTGAATGCGTCACACAATTGCCGACTAGGTTGTTCTTCCGGAGTTGAGCAGCCGTTGGCCATGGACGCATCGCTGATATATGACAGAGGCAGTACGCAAGCGTACGCATTGAAGCTGAATGCCAGGAGGAATACCGCGATGGTCCCCGCGAGAAGAGATCGGGAGTGATGAGAGCTTAAATACATATGGTAAGTCTATCCTTCTGTCAACTTAATCGTCAACGGTATTTATATTACTGCAGCTCACTGCCTGTGCCTGTTACGTCTTCGTGAATTCGAGGAATTGTTTCGCCCTATCGACATGCCTACTGGCTTTCAGAATTACCGCTCCCTGTTCAATGGTGGGTGAGCGTCAGCGGGTATTAGCCAGTGTTTCCCCGTTTGCTCCAGTGTGGGAGCTGAGTCCATGAAAAGGGCAATGATGTCAATATAGGCTGTACAGTCCCCTCCTATGATAAATGGAGGCGGTCTAGTGCCGCCAAATTTTGACTGCTGAAATAAGGAGAATGGCGGCGAGCAACGGCAGCAGGAAGGTACTCGGCACGACGCCAAGCAGCAGCGCACCGCTGAAGCTACCGACTAGTGACCCGCCGACCATCACCGATACGAATATTTTGTTACGGCTCAGCACGGCAAAGCTTTGGTCTTGGCTGTAGCGCAGGAATCCTATCAGCATGGTTGGCAAGCTCACCGCGAGCGACAAACTACCAGCCAGCTTGATGTCACAGCCGAACAGAAGAACGAGTGTGGGGATAAGGAATTCACCACCAGCCACTCCCATCAATGAGGCGACTGCACCAATCCCGAACCCAGCAATCAGCCCGGCAATAATTTTCACCCATCCACCCAGCAATGGCCGTTCAGCAGCACTCATATCATGACCCGCGAGTAGCACCACCGAGATGATGACGAGGAGTATGGCAATAATCCGGTAGAGCAACCCAGCGGGGAGCTTGGTTGCCCAGCCTGCCCCAATCCATGCCCCGGCCAGGCTTCCGGCTAACAAATTGGCGATGACCATCCAATGCGCCGCAATCTCGGCAAGCGGGACGGTGGTTGCGCGAAACGGCAGGGCTGAGCCAACCACGACCAAGCTCATCGCCTTATTCATGATGACCGATTCCAGCGCGGCAAACTGGAAGACACTGATAAGGAGAGGCAAGCGGAATTCCGCCCCGCCGAGTCCTATCAATCCACCGAGTACACCGATACCCGCTCCGCCGGCGAAGGCCGAGAAGATGTTCCGTTCTCCACGAGTAACGGTTACCCTAATATCATTTGCCCTACTCATTACTCCCCTGTTTACCGAACTGGCGCACGATGAAGAGTCCAGCGAACAAATCCCCTATGGACAACATCAAGGAAGCGATAATATGAACCGCTATCGACCCAATCTCCCCACGCTCAGAAAGCACGACAGCTTCGAGCGAAAATGTGGAAAACGTCGTAAAGCCACCGAGGATACCGGTGGTTAAGAACGGTCGCCATGATTACCGGGATCAAACTTGAGGGCAAAGCGGCCAGCCAGCAGACCCATTACGAGCGAGCCGACGACGTTGATCAAAAAAGCTCCCATAAGGAAGGACTGAGCCTATCAGGCGTGAGGTGGCAACGTTGCCGCCATGACGCATTGCACCCCCAACCCCGGCTCCGACAAAGACAATGACATAACCAGCGACAGCGTGCATTCAGCCGCCTTTGCGTTCTTGTTTCTGAAGGGTGATAGCATAACCGCCTCGGTACAGCACCCGGAAAGTTGAGCTTTTTCACATCAACTACCCAAGAAGGAGATTTGATGCTCACAATAATAATTTATATCGCGGCGGCCATTGCTGAAATTGCCGGGTGTTTTGCCGTTTGGTTGTGGTACCGGGAGGGCAAACCCCTACTCTGGCTGTTACCCGGTATGGTTTCCCTTGCCTTGTTCGCATGGTTACTTTCGCTCAGTCCCGCAGAATATGCAGGCCGCGCCTACGCGGTCTATGGGGGTATCTACATTGCAACCACGCTTGGTTGGCTGTGGGCAGTGGAAGGCATACGCCCCGACCGTTGGGATATCATCGGAGCAACCGTCTCCCTCATCGGCGCGGCCATCATTCTCTGGGTTCCACGTACATGATCTGTCCGGGACCTTCGTTCTTACCTCTGCATCGGCGGGCTTAACTTGGCTATAAGAACCGAACACATAGCAGTCCCCGTCCTTTCGCCGCAGCACCGCTTTACATTTATAGCATTCATAAACCTGGAAACATGCGTCTATCGGCCTTGCTTGTTCCACACTGCTCCGACGCTCCCCGCAGCGAACACTGTGTCACCACCACGCGCCTATACCGCACGCAGTAGTACAAAGGCGAGACCATGACACGTTCGTCGCCCCACGTTCTGGACATAATCTATTGGATATAAGTCTCGTTGGGCACCACGAGTGACAGCACATCATGGCCCCATCAGCATGTTGCCTATTTAGGTGTCCGCTGTGGCAAAAGCAGAGCATTAGTTGTGGTAGGGACGTGGAATGTGAATGTGTCGACATGCGTCATCTGCTTAGAAGATTCATCGAGAGGAGGTGCGAGCAAACTTTCGCTGTCGCCTCAGAGCGGCCAGCCCTGATCTGCAAAACTGTAGAGACCGTCGTCACCGAGAATGAGATGGTCGAGCAGCCTGATGCCTAGTACGTCTCCAGCTTCGCGCAGGCGTTTGGTGAGCGTCCTATCCTCAGGGCTCGGCGTGGGATCTCCAGACGGATGGTTGTGGACGGCAATGATCGCACAGGCGTTGAGAAGGATTGCGGTTTTGAAAACTTCCCGAGGGTGAACAATGCTGAGGGTGAGCGACCCGATCGAGACGATGTTCACACCAATACTGGTGTTCTTGGCATCGAGACAACAGACGAGAAATTGCTCGCGATCGAGCCCGGCAAAGCATGGGCGCAGCGCCGCTGCCGCGGCAGCGGAATCGCGAAGAAGACCGCAGGGAGCGGTGTGGCCACCCTCAGAAACGAGCGTGACACGGTAGCGCGGAATGAACTGTGGAACGGAAAGTCGGTTAACGGATTGTTTAGCCATGGTGGCACCTCCTGCATGTTGAACGAACTGGCGCTTTCGCAAAGACCAAAGCGCCAGGGCAGGACAACGGAGGTGACAGGGCGGGACTGCCGAAGCAGCACGGGCGAATGGAGACTTAGCGGCGGCCGTGACAGATCTGTGCTGGCGCGGACGTTGCGTCGGGCGATCCGTGTGCGACGGACACCCGGCCTTCCATGGCTGAACAATTTCGATTAACCGCCTCAGAATGAATTGCGAGCGTACCGTTCGATAACGGAGACCGATCTCTGCCACAACGACACGCACACACTTCTCTGTTGTCATCGACACAATTCAATCATGTGAACTCCGCACCTACGTAGTCACCACAGACTTGACCCAAAAAGTGAACCTCACTACATGTCACCCCCGTTTGGACAGTGCTGCGAGCACAGAATGGTATGCAGGCTCGCCGCAGAGATCACAGAGCCGCGGCAACGCCATTGCGTGGCGCCGTGGGATGCAAGCGGCGAGGATCAAACATCCGCATGGAGCGGTCATCGGAAAGGCGGTGTCCCCTGACGGTCCGGCGTTCGGCATGACAGAAACCAACTGTTCATCTATGGAAATCCAAATAGCAGTATTGGATATCGGCGGTGAAACCTCTCACAGAAAGGAAGAAAAGATGGAAGACGTGATGACGGAAGCGGGAGTGACAAAGGAACGTATTTCAGGGACCTGGAGAGAGGCCAGACGAGGGAATGGGCGTTTGATCGCGGCCGCCTCTTGGCTACTTGGAGTGGTCATCCTGTTGGAATCGGACCCAGTCTGGGCCCAGATCACCAAGGTGAACACGGTGATGCAGAATGTGCAAACGGTCCTGACGAGTGTCGCCGTGACACTCTTTACCGTCGCCATCATGTGGGCGGGATTCAAAATGGCCTTCAGCCACGCGCAATGGTCCGACGTGAGTAACGTCGTGATTGGCGGAATCTTGGTGGGCGGTGCCGCGGGAATCGCGGCCTGGCTGATCAACTAGCATGGACGGATTTCGCGATCCCATCTTCACTGGTTGCACGAGGCCCGCGATGTTGGGCGGCGTGCCAATTGTTCCGCTGATTCTGATCGGTGGTCTCGCGCTTTTGTTATCGGTCTGGCTGTATTACCTCGTGAGCGGCTACGTCTCGCTGGGACTTGTGCTGATCGCAATCTCGATCGTGCTCTGGATGCGGCAGACGACGAAGACGGACGATCAGCGCTTGCGCCAAGTGATGCTGCGGGCGCGTATGCGGTTCCAGCACGGACCGAGTCGCGCGACCTGGAGTGCCATTTCCTATGGTCCCCTGTCATGGAAGACACGACGATCACAGTGGAAAAGTTGAGTCATAGACCTATGTTGATGAGAACCAGAGTCGCCCTCACAAAAGCCGCGTCTGCGCAGATTCCCGCGAGTGACTATATCCCGCTGGGCACGGCGATCACGCCCACCGTCCTCACATTGACCGGCGGCGAATACCTCGCCTGTTGGAAACTGGAGGGGATCACGTTCGAAACGTCGGATCGTGCAGAAGTCCTGCTTCGCAAAGAAGCGCTGCACCAGTTTCTCCGATCCCTGGGTGGCGGTTCCTTTGCCGTTTGGTCCCATAAAATTCGGCGGGTCGTCACTGAGCGGTTAGAAGGCATCTCAACCAATCCGTTCTGTCAAAGCCTGACCGACCGCTACTATGGGTCGTTTGAACAGCATCGACAAATGGCGACGGAGTTGTACCTGTCCCTGTTGTACCGACCGTTTCCTTCCAAGATCGCAAGCTTCTTCACTCGCATGGGCACGCGCACCCTTGCCCAACGACGAGAGCAGGAGACCGGACAGCTGACCATCCTGGAAGACATGGGCAAACAGCTCGAAGCAAGTCTGAGCCGCTATGGGCCCACACGCCTCGGCACCTATACGAAACAGGACAACGTGTACTCCGACCAGCTGGCCTTTCTCGGCTACCTCATCAATGGAGTCTGGGAGGAAATCCCCCTGCGCCGGGCGCCCCTGGCGTCGTATCTCCCTACTTCACGCCTGCACTTCGGCGACCGGACGGGCATGATGGAAATCTGGCACCCGCGCGAACGGAAATTCGCCGGGTTTCTCGACATGCAGGAATACCCCCCGTTCTCTGAGCCGGGCATGAACAACGGCTTGCTCTATAGCGATGCCGAGTACATCGAAACCCAGAGCTTCTCATGCCTTAACAAACGTGCGGCCCTCAAATCGCTTGCCAATCAGAAAGGACATTTGATCGCGTCGGAAGACGCGGCGACGCGCGAGATCGAACAGATGGACCAAGCCGCGGATGATCTGCAGAGCGGACTCATCGATCTGGGCCAGTACCATTACAGTCTGGCGATCTTTGGCAACACGCTGGAATCGGTGAGCACCGCTCTTGCCGACGCACGGGCCACGTTTCAGGATGGGCCGGGTTTCAAGATGGCGCGGGTGGATGTGATCCCCGAATGTGCCTGGTTCGCGCAGTTACCAGGGAACTGGAGTCTGCGGCCCCGCGAAGCTGTCATAACGAGCCGAAACTTTGTCTGCCTCAGTCCCTTTCACAACTTTGCGCGCGGCAAACGAGCCGGCAATCCCTGGGGCGAAGCCTTGGCCCTGTTCAAGACCCCGAGCGGGCAGCCCTACTATTTCAACTTTCACGCGTCCCCGGAGGACCGGGATTCACGCGATGAAAAGTATCCCGGCAATACATTTATCTGCGGCAGCACGGGTGTGGGCAAGACCGCGCTTGAATTGTCTCTCTTGGCCTTCGCCACCAAGTACCAGGGCCTCCGCTGCGTGGTCTTCGACAAAGATCGCGGCGCGGAGATCGGCATTCGGGCGATGGGCGGGAAGTATGAGTCCCTGAAACGCGGAAGACCAACCGGCTTCAATCCCTTGCAGCTCGAACCCAACCCCCAGAATTGGCAATTCTGCGAACAGCTGGTGGCACAACTCGTCAAACAACCTGGTGACGAGATTCCACGGCTCACCGCGAATGAGCAAACCGAGATCAGCCAGGCCGTGCAGACGGTGATGAGTGAGGCGGTCTCACCGGACCTGCGTTGTCTGTCCCTCCTCCGTCAGAACCTATCTGCGACTGGCGACCAGAGTGTGCGGGCGCGGTTGAAGCGTTGGACCCGCGGTCACTCGCTGGGCTGGGCATTCGACAATCCGCATGAGACCCACAATACCAGCGAGGCACGACTATTCGGATATGACTATACAGACTTTCTGGATGATCCCGAAGTTCGAACCCCGATCATGGCTTATCTGCTCCATTTGACCGAACGACTGATCACGGGCGAGCCCTTCATCTATGTCATGGAGGAATTCTGGAAGCCGCTGCGAGATCCGGTGTTCGCGGACTTCGCCTTCAACAAACAGAAGACCATTCGAAAACAATCCGGCCTCGGCGTCTTCGTGACGCAATCGCCCTCGGATGTGCTGGGACATCCGATCGGGAAAACAATGGTCGAACAGAGCGTGACGCAAATCTTCTTGCCCAATCCTCGCGCCGACCGTGAGGACTATGTGGAGGGGTTCAAAGTCACGGAGGCGGAATTTCACATCATTAAGAATCTCGGGGAAGCGAGCCGCCTGTTTCTCGTGAAGCAGGGCCACAGCTCCGCGATCGTGCAATTCGACCTAGGCAGCATGCCGGATCTATTGAATGTCCTATCCGGCACGACGGACAACGTGACGTTGTTGGACCAGATCCGAGCCGAAGTGGGTGATGATCCCACAGTCTGGCTGCCTCTGTTCCATGAGCGTATCGCAGCACGGAAACGCCTCCGACGTGAGAACGGAAGAGGAGCAACGTAGAGGACACTTATGGGGATGGCGACCTACATCGAGCAGTCGGTCAATAACGCGTTGGACCACTACGTCGTGACCTCCAGCGATGCCGTCATCGGAGTGCTCACACCGATCGCAGTGACGGCGGTGACGCTCTATGTGATGTGGACCGGCTTACAGGTGTTGCGCGGCGACGTGCAGGAACCGGTTACCGCGCTTGTGTGGCGGTGGTTTCGCGTGGCGCTCATCACTGGGCTGACGTTGAACGGACCACAGTATCGGAGCCTCGTGAAAGAAGGGTTGGACGGGATTCAAGAGGCCTTCGCCTCCGCTTTCGGCGGAGCGCTGTCGATGGGAGGGACCATTGATCAGATGGCGAACCCTTTTACGACGCTCATGGAAACCCTGTTCACGGAAGCAAGTTCTGGACTGATGCCGCAATTCTCACTGTTTATCGCGGGCGCAATCTGCGCCACGGCTTCGATCGTGATGGCCTTTGTTGCGATGGGGCTCTTTCTCGTCGCGAAAGTGAGCCTCGCCCTGCTGCTCTCGGTCGGACCCGCCTTCATCTTCTGCGCGATGTTTCCGGTCACGCAGCGCTATGCGGAGAACTGGCTGTCCAGCTCGCTGGTCGCGGTCTTTACGAATATCCTCATCATGGCGGTCATCACCTTTCTCGCGAGCCTTCTGCGAAATGCCTGTCTGCATGTGCTGCAGGCCTATTCTGCCTCCTCCATTCTGGCGGATGTCGTCGGCCTGCTGTTTCTCTCCATCACCGCCGCCTATGTCTTGCTGCACGTCGCGTCGCTGGGGGCGAGTTTGGCCGGAGGCCTCTCGTTGGGAAACCCAGCCGGTGATGCCACCAGGAGAGGAATGGTTCTACTGCACGGCGTCACGTCCGGTCTGAGTCGGTTGATCCCATCAGCCATGGTCTCCACCGGGGGTTCCTTGAGTGGACCGCGAACCGCGGTGGCTCGCGCCCTGCTGAGCGCACTGCCTGCCGTGAGGAACCAGCCAGGGAGTGACCTCTATCAACGGGCCTCGTTGGAGCGGTTACGCAACAGCGTCTCGCGTAAGGAGTAAACCATGTCCCGCATGAAACGCACAGTGATAGCGATCGGCATTGCCCTGATGATCGTCGTGAGTCCAACGTCGAAAGCCCACACCACGGGAATTCCCGTCATCGACACGGCAAATCTCGTGCAATCCATCGTGCAAGCCCTCGCCTGGATACAACAGTTTCAGCAAATGCAGCAACAGATCCTCCAAGCCGACCAGCAAATTCACGCGATCATGGGTTCCCGCAACATGGGGAGTCTCTTGAACAATCTGACCTTGGCCGGAGTCGTCCCCTCCGACGTCAACGCTGTCTACCATGCGATTCGGTCTGGTGGGGTTCAGGGCCTGACCGCGGCGGCGCAGATCATCCGTCACAATCGCATGATCTATAACTGCGAAGGCAAGACCGGTGATGCCCTGCGCATCTGTCAAAACATGCTGAACCAGACGCCCCAAAGTCAGGCCTATTACGCGAACACCTATCAGATGCTGCTCGGCCGTATGCAGCAGATCCGGGCTTTGACGACTCGCATCAATCAGACCGAGGACGAAAAAGGGATTCTGGAACTCAATGGCCGGATCGCAGCGGAGCAGGCCCAGGTGAGCAACGACACGAACCGCATCCTGACGATGAAATCCATGATCGAGGCGGAAGAAAAAGCCGCGCAACAGGAACAGCAAGAACGAGTGCTTAAGATGTTGGCCCCCGGCACGTCCCGGACCTTCGACCACATGGCTCCCTGGACGCCGTAGTCCTGCCCATCAGACAGAGGACAAGAAAGTGGCTGAGATGACAAACAAGACGGATTCCTCACTCGTGAGTGTAGCGGACGAACCGCAATTCTACGATCAGGGTCGCGACTGGGATACCGACTGGCGGCTGAGGCTAGAGGCGTCGGAACGAAAGGCCTGGTGGGTCGCGGGGACCGCCTGCGCTCTGGCCCTGATCTTAGGGATAGGCATCGCCTGTCTGGCGCCGATCAAAACCACCGTCCCCTATGTCTTCGCAATCGATCGCGCCAGCGGCAACGTGGAGCTGGTGAGCGCGGCAGATGATCGGACCGTGCTGGGATATCAGGAATTGCTGGATAAACATTGGACGCAGAAATACGTGATCGCACGAGAATCTTACTCGTACCGGCTCCTCCAAGCCGACTACGACCAGGTCTTGGCGATGAGTACGGATGAGATCGGTCGAGACTACGCAGGCCTCTTTGACGGCGTGCACGCCCGCGATAAGCAGTTAGGGACCGGTATCGAATGGCGCGTGAATGTCTTGAGCGTGACCGTTCAGAGCGATGCGATTGGTCCGAAAGCCACGGTGCGATTCGAGAAGACGGTAAAGCGGACGGACGCTCACAGCGTCGAGCCGCCGCAGTATTTCATCGCGACGGTCTCGTTCGAGTACCGCCACACGATGAAAGGGCAGGAAAAGGATCTGATACAGAACCCGCTGGGCTACAAAGTGACGGGCTATCGGGTCGACGCGGAAATCGGGACGATGACGCCGCCGACGTCGGTCCTGTCGATGGTCGAGAAGAAATAGGGAGAGTCTGGTCATGCACGTCATGAACAAACACACAGGGTCGATCACGATATGTCTCACCGTCGTCCTTCTCTGTTCAGGAACCTCATCGGACGCGGCGGAGGTCCCGGAGCCTGGCGACGGAGATCAGCGAGTGCGTTACGTGACCTATCAACGTGATGAGGTGACCCGCGTGACGGTGCGCCGTGGTGTCGTCACGCGCGTTGTCCTGGGAGACGACGAACACATCGTCATCGCCGGCAGTGGCTTTCTCGCGGACTGTGCGAAGTCGGAAGCAGAATGGTGCATCAGGGCCGATATCGGGACCAATCAGGTCTGGATCAAGCCCAAAGACCATGCGACGCACAACAATCTGGAAATCCGCACAGACAAGCGGGACTACAGCCTAGAGTTCACCGTCGTGGGAGACCATCGTATCGAACGAAAGCAGAACGCCAGGCAGGGGCCACGCGAAAAAGATGAGCCGATGTACCGCGTCATTTTCCGGTATCCGCTGATTCCGTCACACCATGCCGCCATGACGGCGATGCAAGCCTCGGCCCATCGCGCAAAACAAGCTCGCGACAAGGCCGACGTGCTCGCCGAGCGGCTGGGCTCTTTTACACCCGAACCGCGCAATTGGTCCTATTCGATGGAGGTGCTTCCGGGAGGAGACGATATCGCCCCCGCGCTCGTATTCGATGACGGCCGCTTTACCTATTTTCTGTTTCCTCCCAATCGCGAGATCCCCGCCATCTTTTACTTCTCGCCGTTGGGCGAAGAAACTCGCATCAATTTTCACATGGAGAAGGAGCTCGCCGTCGTGCAGCGAATGGGGCGGCGGTTTGTGTTGCGCTTGGGCGATGCCGTGGTCGGCATCTGGAATGACGCCTACGACAAGACCGGCGTGCCCGCCATCGAAGGAACCACCGTCTCAGGTATTACCAGGACGCTACGCTGAAGGAACGAGGATGGAACAACCACACGAGTCGAGAGAGCGAGCTGAACAAAAGACACCCGCTGTGGATGGAATCGTGTCGGTCAACCACCACGCCGGTGGCAGGAACGAGACAGCGGCGCGCGCAGCGTTCCTGGTCGTGATGGCCATCGTAGTAGTGGTGGGACTCGTCTTCGCCGCCAATAGCTGGAGTGCGAAGCGGAAGGCGGAAGTGACAAATGAGGAACGGGCCGCAAAGGTAGAGAACAAACCGGCTCAAGTCGGACTGAGGCGGGTCTTTGAGACCGATCCCCTGCCACCTCAACACACAACGTCATTCGTGCGATTGACCAGCCAGTCGCCTGTCGCGTCCGCTGAACATGTGATGCGCTCGCCACGCGACAGAGGAATCGATGACGGAAGTCGACCAATGGCGCTTGCTGCTGACACGACACAAGGCAACGCATCACTCAGCACACGCTCTTCCAGCCGGTTCGGTGGGGAAGTCCTAGTGACAAACTCCCCTCCTTCGGACATTCCCCGGACTCAACAAGCGGGAACCGGACCAGACGCAGCCCTCTCCTTGGTACGCGAGCTTCTCAACGGCGCGAGACAGCCGGACGCGATGGGGTCCACGAGCATGTTGGGCGGACCAGCGATTCCTGTCAGCACGGCGACAGACACAGGCAGCTCGACACCTCCGTCGACTGGATACATGGGCGGACCCAGCGGCCCTTCGATTGGAGTGACAAGCGTCGGGCTCGCAGCCCCACCCGGTCCTGCGGCCAGCGGATCCGGTCCCATTGGTGGACTCCTAACGCCATCGGACACACCAAAAGTCCAGGCCGGTCTCTTGGGTGATCGCAACCTGATCTTGCCAAAAGGTAGAACCATCGACTGTGCCATGACCGTCCGTGTGATCAATGAAGTCGCCGGCATGGCGACCTGTGTCTTGAACAGCGATGTGTATAGCGACAACGGTCGCGTCGTGCTCCTCGAACGAGGATCGGAAGCGGTCGGCGAATATGCGGCGACAATGGCGCAAGGCCAGCGCCGTCTCTTTCTTCTCTGGACGAGGGTCAAGACGCCGACTGGAGTTGTTATCAATCTCAATTCACCAGCCTCCGACGCGCTCGGCACCTCCGGATTGGTAGGTGTCGTGGATAATCATTGGTGGGACCGTTTGGGCGCGGCCTTTCTTCTCTCGCTCGTCCAGGATGGGATCGGTTTGGCGACCGCAACGCAGGCCGGCGGCGGGGGCGCGCAAAGTCTCGGGATCTATCAACATTCCGCTACGACGGGGAATCGCATGGCGGAACTCATCCTCCAATCCACCATTAACATCAAACCCACGCTCTACAAGAACCAGGGCGACCGCGGGACGATCTTCGTCGCGCGGGATCTGGATTTCAGCACCGTCTATGAACTGCATCCCCACTGACCTGCTCGCGCACGACACGATGGTGCGCGAGTTGCTGCGGCCCTTGCTTCAGTATCTCGCGCTCCCCGGCGCCACCGAGATCGTGGTGAATCGGCCGCAAGAAGTCTACATCGAGGTTGGTGCAGCCTGGCAGCACCACCTCGCACCGGATCTGTCCCTCAATCAATTGACGGCGCTCGCGACAGCCATCGCAACCGCGACCGAGCAGGAGATCGGACCACACCACCCGATTCTCTCCGCCATGTTGCCGGATGGGGAACGGGTGCAAATCGTCGTGCCACCCGCAGTGGAAGTGGGAACCCTGTCGATTTCGATCCGCCGGCCCAGCGCCTGGATCAAGACACTGCATGAATATGAAACAGAGGGGGCTTTCAACCGCTATGTTTGGGGCAAGGCGGCGACCCTGGACTGTCGCGTCGCTGAGCTCGACCGAGATGAACGGCAGTTGGTGAACTATCTCGCCAGGCGTCAATTGGGTTCGTTCATTCGGGCGGCGGTGCTGGCGAAAAAGAATATCGCCGTCGTGGGGGACACAGGTTCCGGAAAAACAACGCTCATGAAATCAATCTGTCAGACCGTCCCGGAGCAGGAACGACTCATCACGATCGAGGATGTGCGCGAATTGTTGCTCCCTCAGCACGGCAACCGGGTGCATCTCTTGTATGCCAAAGGCGGACAAGGGACGGCGACGGTGTCGCCGTCTGAGCTGATTGCCTCCATCCTCCGCATGAAGCCGGACCGGGTGCTCCTCGCCGAGTTGCGCGGGGGAGAAGCGTTCGACTTCCTCAAACTCCTCACCACAGGACATAGTGGATCGATTACCTCCTACCACGCGGAGTCCTGTGCACTCGCAGCCGAACGCTATGTCTTCATGTGCAAAGAACATGAACAGGCGGCAACGTATGATGTGTCAACTCTGAAGCGCCTGGTGGCCTTGACCATCGACGTGATTCTCCATGTGGTCGCGCAGAATCACTACGACGAGGAAGGACATCCAATAAGAAAAGACCGCTACGTCGCAGAAGTCCACTATGACCCGATCGCAAAACTTGTCGCGCGATTCGGAGAAGCCACCCTTGTGAGAGCGTAGAGGAACCGATGTCACGCAAAAGCATGCGGATCGCGGTGGCCTTGTTGCTCTATCTCCCGCTTGGGCTCTGCGGAGCAGATGCCCTCGCCGGCGCCGTTTTCTCGCTCGCCAACAAACAGATGCCAGACGACCTCTCCCTGACTCGCTGGCCGGAGTCCTGGCGAGCCTATGGAGAGGATCCGATTCAGCGCAAGCGGCTGCAATTCTCCGCCGCACTCGGAGGGTTCGCCGTATTCGGCCTCCCGACGCTGGTCATGGTGTCCTTCACGAATCGGAGGAAACCGCTCCATGGCGAGGCGCGATTTGCGTCTCATGATGAAATTCAACAGGCCGGGCTCTATGGAGAGCGTGGCGTCATCGTGGGAAAGGTGGGGCGGCGGTACCTGGTGTACGCGGGCCAGGAATTCGTGTTGCTGGCGGCGCCGACCAGATCCGGTAAAGGCGTGAGCATCGTGCTCCCGAACCTGCTCCACTACGACGAGTCGGTCGTGGTCTTGGACATCAAAATGGAAAACTTCGCCTACACGTCGAAGTTCCGACAGGCGCACGGACATCAAGTATTCCTGTTCAATCCCTTTGGCGCGGACGGCAAGACCCATCGCTGGAATCCATTGGATGCCGTCGATCGCGACCCGAATCGACGAGTGGGCGAGATCCAAGCCATCGGGCAAGTGCTCTATCCGACGGAGCAGATCAAGGATGCCTTCTGGAACGAATCCGCCCGCAACCTCTTTCTCGGACTGACTCTCTACGTGATAGAGAGTCCGTCATTACCCTGCAGCCTGGGGGAAGTGCTCCGGCAGGCTTCCGGCAAGGGGCAGCCCATCAAGGACTATCTGCAAGACCTCATCAGCACCAGGGCCAAGAGTGCCGCCCCGCTGAGCGACGACTGTACGGCGCCCCTGCATCGCTTCTGCGCCACCAGCGAAAATACCATGGCGGGGATCCTCGCCACCCTGACGGCTCCACTCACAATCTTTAGTAATCCCATCGTCGATGCGTCAACGAGTGCGACGGACTTCGACCTGAAACAGGTGCGCGCGCAACGAATGTCCATCTATGTCGGCATTCCGGCCAATCGACTCAGCGATGCAGCGTTGCTGGTCAACCTGTTCTTCTCACAACTGATTCATTACAACACCGTCGACTTGCCCGCGACGAATCCCCGCTTGAAGTACCAGTGCCTCGTGATCCTCGATGAGTTCCCCGCCATTGGGCGGGTTAACATTCTCGCAAAGGCCGTCGGCTTCATCGCCGGCTACAATCTGCGTCTGCTGCCGATCATTCAGAGCCTCTCACAGCTCGAAGCGGTCTATGGTGAAAAGGATGCCCGCACCTTCGTCACGAACCACGCCTGCCAGATCCTCTTTGCGCCTCGCGAACAACGAGACGCACAGTACTATTCCCAGATGCTCGGCACGTACACGGCCGACGCGCTCTCGACCGGCACGAGCCGACCACTCGCCTGGGGCAACGGCAAACAGGCCTCGTCCAGTTCCACCCGCTCGGAACAGGCTCGGCCTCTGTTGCTGCCACAGGAAGTGAAGGAACTCGGAGACCAGCGGGCGATCATCAACCTGATGCATACCAAGCCGATCCTCTGCGACAAGGCACGGTTCTATACCGATCTGATCTTCGTCGATCGGTTGAAGCGCATCAGTCCATCCCTCGCCTCGGTCGGGAAGCGGATGCCAACCCAAGCTGAACTCGAAGAGGCGGCCTTCGTGAGCCGGGAGCTGTCCGTGGAGATTCCCAGGCTCGACCTGGAACTCCATCGCGCCAAAGCCGAACGACGGGTGCGTCCAGTACAACCTGATGAGCCGATCGACGTGTCGAAGCTGGCGATAGATCTGACCATACTGCCGCCGGTCGTTCCGCGCGACCCACCGACGTTCGAAGAAGTGAACGATTTGGTCGATGCCTTTGTTGCCCAACTGCAATGGACCGACAAGGTTGAGACAGGAGTCACTGCTGTGGAACGAGAAAACGGCGGAGTGAGTATCGAGCAGGGGGTGCCACACGGAGCCTCGAGCGGACCGACGGAGAAGATGAGTCTCGTGACCGAACGAGCAAGAACCCAGAGTACAGAGGGGAAGATTGATCGGTCCTTGGTGGATCGAGAGTGAGAAGAGAGGGACGTATGACCATATTCATCAGAAGGCGGACAAGACTTCTAGATTTTGTAATCCTCATCGTCTGCACCGCGACACTGTCTTGTGTTCAGAAGCCAGTGGTTCCATCCGGTGCGGCTCGCGTGCCCATCAATAGTGACGAGAAGATCCATCAGTACCGCGAAGGGGTGAAGAACGACCAGCGTGAGAAACAGGAGCGAAGTCTCCTGGCACGGCAGCTGGAAACGCTGGCACAACAGGTCCAGGAGTTGAGTACCGCGCTAACCATCGTGCAACTCCACCAGCAGGAGATGACCAAGGGCAAATCCCGGTCTGGCCTCGCGATCACCAAGACAGCACTCACAATCAATCCCCTTTCACCAGAGTGGAAAGGTCCACCGACGAGCGCCCTACCACCGCACGAAGGTGGTACCTCTCCGGCCGTGTCTGATCTGAGCCTGATACACACCGAGACGGACCAGAGTGCAGAAGAGCCTTCGACACCGGGTGGACTCACCTGTGGCATGGGCTTATCAGCAGCGCCATCCCCCTTCCCTTCTCCTCTGAAACCCGAAGAGCCGACCGACTCGTGGAGGCCACGAGTCATTGAATTGAGTAAACAGGAACAGATCGAATTACATCGCCATAGTGTCATCTTCCGGGTTTCTGAACGGGTGGGGCGTTCTGAGTTTTTTCCCAGCAAACCTCTACAATCGCACCTGAAACAAGTCTTGAGGCGAGGGTCTTGTCTGCAGGTGCGTGGGTATACGGACGGAGACAAGGATCGGTGGATCGAGCGTGAGACAGCCAAGCAGCGGGCCTACAAGGCACGTGCCTATCTCATCGCCCAAGGTTATGCCCCGAACCAAATCGAGATCACCGTCGTGCCCATTGGGGAACATGTAGCCGACAATGCGACGAAGAAAGGTCGGGCGAAGAATCGACGGGTGGAGATTGAAGTGAAGGAGCATAATCCGGCGTCCATCTGGCCGCAGTGGTACGGATAGGAGAGAGGAAGGGACACGATGAATGAACTAGGGCTGGGCGAGCAGCAACCAACCAAACGGAAGGACGAGCGGAAGCCTGCGGACGGAATACAGGACGAGAACCCTGGACAACCACAACTGAATCAGCGTCGTGACGCCGCCGAATCCTTGCGGAAGCGCTTCATCGAAGCCGGCGAGCAATTTTACTACCGCACGGCAATCGGCGAGCCCACGAAGGTTGCGTTTACTGATCACGGGAAAAGACTAGTCACGGAACATGACGACCCGAGCGTGATTCAGGGGATGGTACTCCGGGCCAAAGCGAAGGGCTGGACCACCGTGCGGGTGAACGGCACTCCTGAGTTCAAAACGGAAGCGTGGGTGCAAGCGACAATCGCCGGACTTGATGTAGAAGGCTATACGCCGCGTGCAGTCGATTTGGCGCGCGCGGAGGACCGCAGGGAACCGCGCCCGGTCCGTCGTAAGACGGCACAGCAGCCTGTCGAACGCGAAGCGTCTCCTCATCGGGCGACGGATGATCATGTCAGAAAACCAGATGAGAGCCTGAGCGCCGGCCAACAAGTCGCGGTGGCCACGCTCGAAGCAATTCTGAAGGCACGGGGGGATTCCCCCACAATGATCGCTGCGGCCGTTCAGGAAATGAAGACGCGATTGCAGGGTGAACGAGTCGTGGTGGGCACCGTTGTGGACTACGGCATAGACCACTATGGACACGATGTCCAGAAGGACAAGAGTTATTTCGTGAAGATACTGACTGCTCGTGGTGAACGAGAGATCTGGGGCATCGATCTGGCGCGCGCCCGCGAACAGAGAAACGTGCAACGGGGTGATGCAGTGGCGCTGGTGCAACAGGCGCACGAGAGCGTGACTGAGGCGGCTCCGCTGCGGGATGAGTCTGGCGAATCAATCGGCTCGACTTCACAACCAGCGATTCGGAATCGGTGGGAGATCCTCAAGCTTGACTCTCGCGGGGTCGTTGAACAGCATCAACTGAACGAGGCGTTGCGTGTCGGCACACAGGAACCGATCGTGCCTCGGTTCGATCACACAGCAACACGGACTGATCACACGTCGAATATCACACGAAGCCCTGCCTTGGAACGGACACGAGGCGGCCGGTGACTCATGTCGTCGAGAACATGTCCCCGGATCGTACGGAGGTGAGCCCATGATTTGGGGGAGGAGACGCGACTGGATCGTGACCCTTGTGGGAGTGGGCTTCCTCATCATGGCCCATGATGCGCCGGCTCAAACGGCGCCTAAACCGTCCTTCTTGGAGGGTGACGCCAGGCTGGCCTGTGAATGTCTCCTGTGCTTATCAGCAGGCACGCAGGCTCCGAAGGAATGCGAAAGCGCATTGATGAAATACTACTTGATCCAGGGAACGAGTCCATTCCAAACGCTGGTGAAGCGGCAGAACTTTTTACAGCTCTGCCCGAAGAAATAGACTCACCAGCGCATGTCGAACTGAAGGGATCGCCCGGTGGTCCCGTCACAAGACCGAGCTACGGTGCCAGGTTCGCCGTTGCACAACACCTGCAGACGCGGTGACTGGGAGTAGCCCCTACCAAGATCAAGCTTCTCTCCTAAGATGCCCGCGTTTGAGCTCCACATTAATTAAAAACTAGATTTAATTAATGTATGATTTATCCCTCGTTAGTGCTACGTATTTCGACTCTCCCTCTTGTGTAGAACTTATCCTACCTCAAGGGAATGGTCCCAAAACCTGTCCTTCCTCATAACAACACGGCGCCACGCGCCTCCTCCGTCTGCTATCTGGGCAACGACATGACGTACAGGGGGCTCGTGAGGCGTGCGGATTCGCGAGTCACCACATATCAAAGGGAAGGAAGGACGCACTATTATGCAGAAAGATCGATTGGCGACGCTCACCATGGATATTGTTGTTAACCATCCGACCAAGCGCGCGGCCCTTGACTCGGTCCATTCGAGGCTCAGTCCCTGGGCACAGGCCGAGTGGGACCGTGCCCGCAATGGTGTATCCATCATTGAACGAGCGGCCCACCTCGGTCACTCGATTCGGGAACAACGTCGCTGCGACGAAAGCCTGATTCAACACATCTTTGCAGCTCTCGATGGACGGACTTGTGTCGTCCTCGACGCAACCTATTGCTTCATGACTAAACGGATGCTGGACCGGAGGACGGGACGACGCATCCCTCCTGACGCGGTGCGCCGCTTTGCGTCGCAACCGATCGCTAGTCTGCTCCTTTGCCCCCGCGCACATCAGGATTTGAAACAACGAGGCGTCGACACGATCGGCGACCTCCTGCTTCATGCCTATGAATGGCTATCGCCGAAGCGCTTAGCACCCGGCAAGCCGGTGATGAATGTCCGGCTTTCGGTTCGCCGTTGTCTACGGATTCTCGGTGTGGAGATCGTCTTTCCCGAGATTAGACAGCGGGCGATCTATTGTCCGTGCTGTGAGCACACCGAGACGGATGTGATGAAGATCGTCGCGTTAGCCGGGGTGTGAGTGAGAACAAGGAAATGAAAGGGGCCATCATCTGAATGAATCATGGCCCTTGCAGCAAGAGAACAAATGCTGAAAGACTCAGATTTCATCCAGACTCCATCCGGGCTCTTTTAGAAGCGGACCACGGTCACGTTGTAGAACAGACCTTTACCCCGAGACCTTCAACACACTTTGCCGTTGCAGGCCGCACAGCGACGAACAGCGAACTTGCCTTGCATCACTGCAAATCTCGAAGACGAGATCAATTCGCCGATGCCTTGATACAAAAGCAACGGTGCAGCCGGTTTGCGGCGGTTGCACCTGCCTTCTAAGCTCTGTTCCTTTCGTCGGATCGCTAAAAGGGTAAGCCACGACTGGCTTAGCGTGTAGTTCTCTTGTTCCACAGCCCAAACCATTTCTTGAAGGCCCTCCACGGTGTGTCGATCCAGGTCGATTGCTGTACCGGTCCTTTGTGTTGTGACGGTGGCGCTGCCGAGAGTCCATCCTCCTGACTGTTCGCCTCAGCGAAGTAGGCATCCCGCATCCTCTGGTCCAGTGCACGACCGTATTCGATCTGCTTTTTGGTCATTGACCCGGCCCACACAACCTTGCTATTGCGAATCCAGTAGTGCGACCGGCACCTAAAACTCCAATTTCCGATAGAGGGATAAAGCGTTACGGCCCCGTGGGCAATCTGCAATGACCAATCGATCGGGCCAAGAGGCGTAACAACTTCCTCACCACAGCCACAACAGCAGCGATGTGTGGCGGTTCGATATCGCTGCGAAACATACAAAACACCGTCTTCCAAACGCTCAGGTATATACTCTACCAACTGAAGCCGGAGAAAAGTCTGTCTCACATCGTGACCGTTTCGTCGCGTGTAAGTTGATGCGCATTAATCGCGTAAACCGACTGGTGTTCCTGATAACAATCCTGATAGAAACCGCAGAACTTCTTCCATTTTAAGACCGCAAGCGCGGCGTTGAGTGCGTTCAGATCGGCGACCTGAATGTTCGTGCCATATAGGTCTTCCGCAACTGCGCCTTCGAGCGACACGTGGCGCGCGAAGTGATCACGCTTTCCGGGAGTGCTGAGTGTAATCCGGCATGCTCCAACAAGGCATGCCTGATCTTCGATCATCTCAAGCTCCATGCCGACATCAATAAACGGTATATTATTTAACCTCATAAACTCCGAAATCATCTTGCGAACGGTCGGACGATCTATGCATACGAAAACAAAATCAAAGTTGGCAAGATAGCCAATGGTTTCATCGCTAATGAATTCTTGGTTTGGAATCACCCCGCGACGCAGACGACTGTATAGCGACGTGTAGTATTCAACCTTCGAAAGATTCTGTCTCAGGTCATCCAGCGACGCTGCACCTGGTGAGCGGAAGGCGTTGTGCTGAAGGAATCGGTCACCGTCGAATAGATGAATTTCATGCACAGGCGTCTTAGCAACTAGGTCCAGCACATATGCACCGGTCCCGCCGAGTCCGACGACGGCGATCTTCTTCATGGCGAGTTTGATGGACGCAGGTACGATGCCTGCGCGACTGGTTGCAGAATCAGCATACAGAAAAACGGAATCTTCCTCGCACGCTTCAATGGGACGAAATGTCCGCGCTGTCACGTCTGGCTTCAGCGACCTCGCCGGATTGGAAAGAATTTCGTCGTACTGCGTAATCTTGGCGTAGTAATCGGGATAGTCGGCCTTTGCCGAGAAGCGAAAGTCCACCACCACGCCCTCGCACAGCTTCTGCCTGCACTGCTGTGGGCCAAGCGCCGTAATTGGCGCGCCAGTAGCGTGGCAGGGCAGTTCACCTGCAAACCATACCTGATGATCTCGCGGTTTCTGTGTAATGTCGTCATTCAGCGCGAGGTCGGTGACGACGGCGCCAAGGGCCACCGTCCTCCCTGACGTGACGTAAGGAACGGAGCGGACGATCAGAAACCCGCTCCGAACCTCAATCTCATACCCCTCATCTTGCAGCCGCTTCAGGTCGGGGCTACGAGCGATCAGTTTTACGGACATTTAACACCATCCCATCCTGAACCTTGACTTCCTGCCCCTCGACAAGAGAGCCGTCCTTGCCATGCGGATTAGAATAAGTAACTGTGAAAGAAACCGTTTCGGATGGCTGTTCTCCGGGGTATGCCAAATGCACAGCCTCGATGTAGGTTAGCTTGTGATCTGTGATAGTACGGCGGCGTCCGTTGACGATGATCGTGAACGACTTTTGGTGGCCGGGGGCGTCTACTTGATGGCTTGCTTTTTCCTGTATCATTTGCGATTACCTCTCTCTGAAGATTGTTAATAAATTTTCTACCCGCGAGGTGGATTTGGATCACCGCCGTGGCTGTCGCTGCTGCCGATTTGACCATTGAGGTTATGGATTCGGAGCTCTGTGCCCTGATTGCGGCTGACCTCTCGGCCCTCGTCGATAGCTTCACGCTTCGTATCGTGGTGACTGGTGGCGCGTTCGGCCCCTCCTCGCTTAACATCCCAGCCACCCTGTGGGTTATGGACGACATGATGGGTTTCAGGACCTTTTCTAGGTTTCATTATGCTGTCTCCTTTCTGATGGTTGAGAACAAAAAGTATCGCTACTCTGAACTTGATCCTACCGATTCTTCTTCCTCTAGTCAAGTACATGTTGTATGATTACTCAGAACTTATGGAGGGCACCTAGTGACGACGCCAATCGGCAAGAAAATCAGAGATTTGCGTAAACAGCAGGGTTACACATTGGAGAAGTTGGCAGAGTTAACTGAATCGAGCAAGAGTTACATATGGGAATTGGAGAACAAGGACCCGCCGCGCCCATCGGCTGAAAAGGTCGCAAGGATTGCCAGCGTTTTGGGCGTCACGACTGATTATCTAATCAGCGCGACCAAAGCCGCTCCCAATGAGGAAGTTCTAGATCAAGCATTCTTTAGGGATTATAAGGACCTGGACGATCCGACCAAGGAGAAGCTGCGCGAGCTTGTAAAAGTATGGGGCAAGAAAGATTGATAGAGGTGCGTAAACCGACGCGCTGGGCAGTAGACATCTCCGCCATTCTTAATACTGTTCACGGTCCCAATCACTTTCCGATTTCGGTTGCCGAAGTCGCCCTAGATCTTTCCAAACATTGGTTTCCTGATGACCCGCTGTCACTCGTGAAGGGCGACAACTTGCCCGGTTTCGACGGTGCGCTCTTTCGGGCACCATCCGGTAAAAAGGGTTGGGGAATTTTTTACAATAACGCAATTCCATCGAAGGGTAGGATCAACTTTACGCTCGCACACGAATTCGGCCATTACTTGATTCACCGTCTCGCATTCCCCAATGGGGTGCGCTGCAGTCAACATGATTTCGTTGGATGGAATTCTGAATACAAGCATATCGAGAACGAGGCCAATACTTTCGCGGCATATTTGTTGATGCCTTTCGATGATTATCGGCGGCAGATCAACGCAAGCGTAGTTGTTACATTTGACATGCTGAGCGAA
This sequence comes from Nitrospira sp., assembly GCA_024760525.1. Classification (NCBI taxonomy): domain Bacteria; kingdom Pseudomonadati; phylum Nitrospirota; class Nitrospiria; order Nitrospirales; family Nitrospiraceae; genus Nitrospira; species Nitrospira sp. The sequence goes on along the minus strand of CP060499.1, from coordinate 1,209,864 downwards.
TGCGCAGAGCGGTATGAGGTCTCGCTGGTAGCAGCGACGCTGCGCTGGCTTGCCTATACCGAACAACGGGCGGTGTTGGTAGTTTCTCGTGATGGCTTCATACTCTGGGCGCGCTCAAGTAAATCCGCGCTGAAATCCCGCTATTATTTCAAGACTTCGGGTCGGGCCATTCCGGTCCCAGACCTTTCAATAGCTGCCCACCCCGATTCTGTCGCGGACGCACGACTTGGGCTGAACCATCCTGCTGGCATCTGGTTTCCTGAACCCTGCCAGGAGATGAGCATAGTTTCGGAAAACTATGATTTTACGCTTTCCCTGATTCAGCTCCCGTCGAGCAGCGGATACCATAGCTTTGACGCCGATGACGGCGAGGAGGATTTCGAAACCCTCGCAGATAAGATCGAGCGCATTCATGGCCTATGAGTCCAACCAACGTACATATCGAAACCAGGAACTCCATGAGTTGTTCAAGTTGTGTTGACTGCGGAGTGTCTAGGGCAGAAATGCTCCGGCTCGTCGGGGTCTCCTGTAAACGGAGAAAACGTTGAGGCTCCCCGGATTTGGACTGGCATAACGCAGTACGAACGAGGTGCACATGCTTGGCGGAACAAATTGCTCTGCTCCGCACGCATAGCGGTTATAACACTATGAAATATAATGACATTATGATATAAGCAGGGGCGCGTTTGAGGTATATTGCGTTAAAGTTCTTCTGAAGGCACCATACTCAGGCCATATTAGTATGACTATGACGAACATCGCGTCAGAACAATTAGCTGCACTATCTCGGCTCTTTTCTTCAGGAGTAGTCCGGGAAATGGCGAGAAAAGGCAGATCGCCTATCTTTGCGAGATTGGCCACTCAGTCTGGACTCTGTCAATCATTGCCTGCATCCGATCGTGTGAGGGACCTGTTCGAGGCAGCGTTCGCACTACTAAAGCGCGAAGGTTATCGACATGAGTATATTTATAAGGCAGCGCTCACCCATAACATATTGCTCGGCATACACGGGTTAAAAAATGCTTCGATGCTAACTGAATTTCGCGTACGTGAATGTAAAGCCGATGTTGCGATTCTCAATGGCACATCGACAGTTTACGAAATTAAGTCCGAACGTGACTCTCTCAGCAGGCTGGAGCGACAAGTGGATGCATATGGCAAAGTATTCGCCAAAGTGTATGTTGTTGCCGCTGAAGATCACGTTTCTTCGGTTCTCTGCTCAGTACCTTCCTACGTAGGCGTGATGCGTCTAAGCAAGCGCTATCACATTTCAAGGTTAAGAGAAGCATTAGATCAACCAGAACGCACTCGGCCCGATGTAATATTTGACTCGATTCGGACGCAAGAAGCACGCTCAATTCTACTTGCACTCGGAGTGCGAACTCCGTTGGTACCCAACACTGAATTAAACGCAGCGCTTCGAGAATTATTCATTAGGCTGAAACCGCGTGAGGCACACGAAGGCATGGTGAGAGTCCTCAGGACAACGCGCAACCTACTACCACTCTCGGAATTGGTTGCTCGGCTTCCTTACTCACTGAAGACGGCAGCCCTCTCCGTACCTCTTCGCAAACTGGACCATGAGAGACTCGTTTCAGCAGTGAACACGCGTTTAAAAGACTCCATGGTCTGGGCATAAGCGTATGTATCATCCATATTTTCGCGGAAAACAGTATGAACTGATAACGATAAGAGAAATGGCCTCTATTCTTCAGGAGGCAAATTTTTGTCCGATTATTGAACCAGTCAAGGAAACTTTGAATGGGCTTAGCAGAACGCTAAAAGCTGTTGCTGAGGTCGAGGGCCACGCAATCGTCATTGTAAATCCACACCATGGCGACTTGTCAGAATCAGGGGAACCATTGACAGAACTCTTACAAGAGGAATTTCTTAACTTACCTGGAATATCAGCAGGAATTCTTCTCAAGCCCCACATGTCAGTTGCTGAAGCACTCGAATGTTTCGAAGATCACTCTGACCACTCACCGTGTTTCATACATGCGGGTTTTACCGATGCCAAAACTCTGTCGGTCAAGTTAAGCGTGTCGATGAAAGAACAATGCCATATCTTTGTTGATCGATTTTGCGGAAAACTTTACCAAAAGCATTTCAAACAGGCACATAGAGTACTCTTAAGAGACGGCTTTCAAAGAAAGCGAAATCGAGATTATGAAGAACTCGAGTTTTTTTCTGATCTTCACGTTACCTACCCGGATGAAGGCATGGATGGTTTCGGCGATTTTCTAATCGTTGGTGATGATTACAGCGAAACTGGGGGACCGGCCTATGCGGTTGCAATCCATCTTACATTTATCGACCCAGACAAAGATGATGCAATGCAGATTTATCATTTCGTGTCTGATCGACAGGATACGCCCCAAGACCCCGCAGGAAAGTTTGCTGAGGCGCTGGAAAAGATGATCTCGATTCTGAAGAAAAAACACTACAAGATAGAGGAGACATCAGCAGTCCAAGAGTTTCGCGAGCTTCACAGGCGAGGACATTTTCCTGGCTTGGGATATATCAAGAAACTTTCGATGAATCATCACATCGAGACGCTCGCCCGTTACTTTGATTCAGCGAATTAGCTCACCATGCAGTGTTGTCCAGAATGCTTCGGTGATCGCGGTCTTCGTCTCAGCATCTTCCCTCATTTGTCGACAGCAAAAGGCAAATGTTCATTCTGCTCAGCTGAAAATCAGCCGGTTCTTAACCCGAAGCAGTTGCAAGAATATTTTGAGCTATTAGTAAGTGCATACCGCTCGGATGCGAATGGCAATTTACTTGTTCATTGGTTTCGGGATGATTGGGGTTTATTTTCGAGCCCAGTAATGAATGAGGCCAAAGCAAAGGAGCTCCTGAGCGAGGTGTTGGATGACGGTGAGATAGTCAGAAAGCCGTTTCTGCCTTCCGAAATCGTTGACAAAGATAGATTGAGCGAGTGGGAAAAGCTTCGAGAAGAATTGATGTATCGAAACCGCTTCTTCCCCAATATTAAACTCGACGAGGATCGTTTAGAGCAGCTCCTTGATCACTTAATCATAATGTCGGGAGAAGTACCCGACGTTTGGTATCGTGCGCGTATAAAAACAGAAGAGGTTCCATTTTCTATCGAGAAGATGGGTGCGCCAGATAGACGGATCGCCGCCCACGGACGGGCGAATCCTGCAGGCATCCCCTACCTATATTTGGGTTCACATCCAAGAACCGCAGTATCTGAAATTAGACCTCATACAGGTGAAAGAGCTTGCGTGGCCGACTTCAGAACTCCTACTGACCTTAGACTCGTTGATCTACGCGGACCACGAAAGACTGTTTCGCCGTTTCTGCTAGCCGATGCTCTCGATATCCAAAGAATGAGAAATGATTTACCATTTCTCGAACGCCTTGGGTTAGAACTCACCACGCCCGTCCTTCCTCAAGCTGCGGCGGTCGACTACACTCCCAGTCAATTTTTGTGTGAATTCATCAAACGGTGTGGCTATGACGGAGTCATTTATCGCAGCTCGGTGAGCGATGGAATGAATTTGGCGCTTTTTTATCCAGCGAAAGCCAACCCCGGCTCTGTCGTTGAATACTCAGTCACTAGCGTGACTGTAGCGGTCTCCGAGACAAACACTGCGATAACATGTCAATGATTGAATAGATGTCGGCGACATTGTATCCGCACTGAAATATCTGCCGGTTGGATGAGTGAAATTTGAAGAAGCTCTACGCGTAGTTATTCCTCACCGATTAAAGCATGCTAGGCACATATCAAAGTAAGTCACCACTATAAGCGTGACCAGATGCGCCTTCCTGCTCGCACTCGTTGGCCTGCAAGACGGTCATCAATGCCTGTATCGTGATCGATTGTTTACAATCACATAGGCACATCGCTTGTCTTCCATCGCCTTCTTCACCAGACCAACAGTGTCTCGCCGCATCTCTGGAAGTTCTCCCACAATTTTGGTATAGGGCTCGGCGCGTTTCTTTGCGGCTTCATAAGACATTTTCAACGGCGTCAGGGGTCTCAGGACGGTAAATGGCGCAGTGAAGCGCTCCATGCGCTGATGCTGTTCATTCAACGGCGGCTTGTAGAACCAATGATTGTAGACATGGTCTTGGGGCCGCGCGTGAAGCGGGACCAAAACCAATCCTGTGGGCCGAGCTGGTCCATGTAAGGATCAAGAAACGGACGGTGCAGTACCTTAAGAAGAGCGGTCGCGCTCCTGCGAACGAGTCTTCGGGATTTCCTGCGATCGCTCACTCAAATAACGGACCAGGTCTGCGGCCAGTTGCCGATCTTCCCCTCGATCTGACCGGGCTAACGCTCGCATCACCTGCTCATAATTTCGCATGACCTCCTGGGCTTGCACAGATCGCCGCGTTGTGCGTTTCATCCTCTCTAGCGTCTTCCCTTTCCTGCTCGCTTCATGCAGATGCCGCACGGTCCAGCGTTCCTGGTTCGTACGGTGGAGGCGACTGGTCGTGGTGGCCTCGATACCATGCTCTCTTAACGATTCCGCAAACCCCTCTCGCCAGCGTTGGAGGTCCGCCTTCCTCGGATTTAAGCGAGCCCCATCGAGACTGGCGGCCTTCACTGTCAGGTGAACATGCGGGTGCGGAGCTGGGTCCGGATCCGGATCGGTCTCAAACGTGTGGAGGACCATCGCGTACTGAAAACCGGAGAACTCCCGCTTCGCAAACTCACGCGCCGCGCGTTGCACCGACAACGGATCGGTGCGTGTCGGCATGGAGAGGACGAGGTGAAAGGCATCGCGCATCGTAGAGTCCGCGGCGATCGGCATGCCGCCGTCGCGCCATTCGGTCTTCAGATCCTCCACGGCGGCCCTGCCTTGAATAACCTGGCCGTCCTGATCCTCGATCTCGAGTTGGCCATCACGCGAAATGTACGTGAGGTTGTTCGAGATCCCCTTCATACCCTTCGGCGCCTTGACGAGTTTTACCACCACTTGTGGAGCATGGCGGACCATGGCCTGCAGTTTCTGCCGCACATAGGTCGCACGAGCCTGCGGCGTGCTGAGCCGCCCGCCGGTACTTACGGGCTTGGCTGAGCCAAGAGGATTGCGCTTGCTACTACGCGGCCGCGGTAGGGTCTCGGTTGAGATGTTGAAGAGCCGACTCCCCCACTCATCGAGCTTCTCGTCGATCCGGTTGGTTGGCGGGGTCATTGAAGGTGCCATCTCTCCACGGTCCCGCGTAAGACATCGGACACCTTCTTCGTATGAGCCTGAATCACGCGAGAAAGTTCGGTGACGACCTCAACCCGAAACGCTGTTCTGTTTTGAGGCGCAGTATTCAGAACTTTGGCAATCTGGTTCAGGTTCCTCCCCAATGCGAGGAGTTGTTGATTCGACCGAGCCAATGTCTCCAGTTCCGACTGTCCTACCTGCGGCTGCCCGGTCAACTTAGCTCGCACCATCGCCACCACCCATTTCGTCGGCACATAGCCTTCGTGACCGGCCATGCGCTTCAGAGCGGCAAGCTCTGAGGTCGTCAGGTTCAGTTCGATGCGAGCGTTGGCTCGTTCTCGCTTGGGCATGACCCGCAGCCGAGGTGCAGGAGCCCGCGTTGCTCTCCGATCCATGGCCTGCCGAAGGGCGTTCCGCAACGCATGGCTCGGCGTGACGCCGTGGTCCTGACACCAAGTCTGCCAGGGCGCTTTCAGTTCACCCAGATCCACCGTGATCGTGGTCGTCCGTTTGGCCGTCTGCCCCATCAGCTCACCTGCACCAGCCCAAGTCGAGACGCTTCACGTCAATCACCAACCTGTGCCTGATTCTGTTCATCGGAGGAGAGTCCGGGCGCGGGAGCAAAAGAACATAGGCAAAACGATACAAGAAATGTAAGACAACTACGGGCAACAGCCATATCCTGCAACCTCTTAAAATCGGCCTCTCGCTTACTTTCCAAAGACGCCAGGACCGCGCCTGGATCACTGGTCGATGCAGCCTGCGTCAAGACGGGCACGCCGGCATCGTCTCGCGTTGCGTTCCCCGTTTTCTCTCCCCCAATGGAGGGGGATTACCCTCTTGTTATACTGAGAACGGGTGCAACACCCTCTACCTTTCGCTCTCGGGTTGAGGCGACAACCATGCGCACGACATGGCCGAACACGATGAAATGCCTTCTGACAGTCTGTTTGATGAGTGGGCTCGTTGCATGTGGCAACCTGACCAATTGCATAAATAGTGGGTTCGCTTCCGTCGCCTGTGGGGGTGGAGGCGAGTATGGCGAAAATCCCCCTTCTTCTATGCCGCGGCCAACAGCCCCATCAGCTGAAGGTCGATGGACCGGCGCGACTCCCACGAGTCGCACAGTCCGTGGACTGGTCCTCGATGACGGCTCCTATTGGGTCTTCTATGCGGCAAAAGACAATCCCACCGTTCTGGCTGGACTGGTTCAGGGCACTGGCACGTCGCACTCCGGCTCCTTCGGTTCCTCGAACACCAGGGATTTCAATTTGGAAGGCGCGGGCATTCGTGCTGCGACAATGAGTGGCACCTATGGTATGAAAGAGAACTTTCGCGGGACGATCGCGTATTTCAATGGCGACACAGAGAGCTTTACGACTACGTACGATGCGGACTCTGAGTCGGCCACAAATCTGAATCTGGTAGCCGGGAATTATGGTGGGCTCCGTGCGGACAACCACACGGTCACGGTGACAGTAGACTCAGCAGGAACTTTTTCAGGTCATTCAACAGATGGATGCGCCTTTGCTGGCACCCTATCTCCTCGTGCAAAGGGAAATGTGTTTCATACCTCGGTGACATTCGGAGGTGGCGCCTGTTCCCATGGAACCGACACAGTCACTGGGGTGGCCTTTTACGATGCACCAACACACCGGCTGTACAGTGCGGCCCTCAACAATGCCAGGACCACCAGCTTCATTTTAATCGGCACGAAGCGGTAAGCCTCACTGGCTCCGTGTTGTATCAGGGTTTCATTTTGTTGACGGCGCATGATCTCTTCACATTATGCCTCGTGAAATGGATTGAAGAGATCACAGCGATAAGATCTCTCGAATGGCGGTGGCCCCAAAGAATCCCTGAACTCTGAGCGTGGCAAACCAGGTCGTGGCAAACGTCTTCAACTCCTGTTTCAGCGTGGGAAACACGTGGGTACGTCTGCCAGCCTCGTTATAGCGATAGGCTTCTTGCGAGATCCCCAGGTAGTCGTTCCTAAAGGACACCGGTTCGGCTGCCACACCGTCGGGTACGTTATGGAACAGGAACACCATGTCGGGATCGCGCATCAGATCGCCGTTCTGTTCGCCATAATGGCAGAGGGACACCAAGCGGTGTCCCTCTTCACTGGATCCAATCTCCTCGACCGATAGCGGCATATAACCAGGTACTGAGATACGCACCGCACGTGCGCCGGCGAGTAGCTCGTCCAGGAGCTTCGCGCATTCCAGATATGTTTCCATCAAAGTTCTCCTTTCTTCGGATTCAGGAAGCCCCCGGCGCGAGGGCCGGAGGCTTCCCGTGACGGTCAGCGTCCTGACCGCTCGGTGACCCAGAGTTTCGCCTGTTGGGCGACAGCCACGAGCGCGTCGAGGTCCGCCGGGCCGAAGGATTCGGAATTCTTCCAGACTCCATCCTGGCCCTTGTACGAACGGGCTACGGTCACGTTGTAGAACGGGCCTTTTATGCCCTCGTTCTTCCAGATACTCGCCTTGATGTTGCTGCATCGCAGCGTGGTGACCGGCTTGGATTTGTGTTCTTGAGTTGCCATGTGTTGTCTCCTTTGGTTTGAGTTGTTGTGTTGGCCTCTCACTAGGCGTGGAGGCCACACAGCGACGACAAAGGAGACAGAGAGGCCGCCGCATCCTGGCGGACCGGCGGGCGCGATGCGGAGGAATGCGCGAGCAAGGGAGCCGTCTCAGAGGCGGCCCGCGGGCATGATCGACGCAGCCCGCCGGTGGAAAGCCAGGGCGAAGGCCGCATGCACACAGGCAATAACCAATAAGCCGGCTCTCACACACGCAGAGCACAGCACGATCAGAGAATGGACACGAGAAGTATAGGTCCTGTGTTCACATGCTGACCAACGCTCGCCCGCTTGTCGATGTGAAGGATAATCAATGGGTCGGCTTCGAGCTTAGTTTGACGCGGCTGTCGGCCGGCAGGCAACCAACTACGCGTCAGATGGTTACAGCACACAGTTGCATGCTGAACGGCTCTCGCGAGCTTGCCGTGGGAAACACCACCGTTGTGCTGAAAAAGGGGATCAGATCAGAGACGAACGGCGTAGGGACGAAGCGCCGCCACGAATTGTGCCAAGGACTGGCGTTCAAGCGTCTCGAGGTATTCAGCCGTGGTCTTTGGAGGATGTTTGAGCCTCGCCCGATGCGTTCTGGCAGCGGCACAGACGATGCTCGGTGCCAGATTGAAGAGGTGTTGCAGAAACTCATCGGGATGTTGGGGCGTGATGCCGTATTTCTGAAGTTCCTTATCGGGAAAGTCCGTGAGATTGTAGGTGACAATAACGTCAGCTCTCCCGCGAATGGCAGCCGCCAGGACATGCCGATCATTCAGGTCTGGTAGGGTGAGGGATGGAATCAACTCCTCAAAATCCTCAACGAGGCAGTCGCGAACATGGTCATCCATGAGGTCTCTCGTGCGCCGGAGTTGCGCAACGGTGAGATCTGATCGATGCTCAAGCACCGCCCGTATCCACTCGTCATGAATGTGTGAGGACTATTTGGCCCGAAATAGATCCGTTACAGCGAGTTCGAGGAGCAGATCACGAAGAGGAGCGGGATACAGGACGCAGGCATCGTAGAGCGCGGTGAAGGTAGCCACATTCAATAGCCCATCTTCAGCGCTTGCGCGTCTTGGGTCAGTTGATCGAGGACACCACGGCGGTCCGCATCGATCTGATGCTTGTAACGCATGAGATCCGCGAAGAGAATGCGCCGGTGGGTGCCAACCTTACGGTAGGGTATTTTCTGCTCGGCTAACAGATTCACGAGGAACGGACGGGACACATTCAGCACGTCGGCGGCCTCTTGCGTCGTGAGTTCGGCATGGACCGGAATCAGTGTGACGGCATTACCCGCCGACATTTCGTCAAGGATGGTGAATAGGAGTTGTACAGCCGAAGGAGGCAAAAACAGACGTTCAGGGGTTTTCCGCTTGTGAATAATCTGAACGTGGAAATCCATGGATGGGTCTTGATGCGATGCCAGGGCTTGTAGCGCTTTCTTCGCGAGCGCTGCATCCTTAGCGGTCGGCACAATCGGTTCTCTAGTCAAAGTGGTCATGGATTCGCTCCTCTCATCCCTGAAGGCAGTATAGCAGCCAATCGCAATAAGTGCAATAAACGAAATAAGTGAAATGCTATGCAGGTTTCTGTGGTTGTGTGATTGTGAGGTATGACGCTGAGGCGATTGCGCTGAGCCGACAAAGAATACCGGAAGTAGCCGTGTTAGCGTATGTTCAGACCTCGGGACGCGGCGCTGGCAGTGCCTCGCTCCAGTAATGGTGCCCTATTTGAGCTCCTGATCCTCCCTCCAAGGGCAGGGCGTTCTGCTAATAGTATCCAGGTTGACGGCTATAAGGATCACGTTGTGAATTCGGCGGCGGTTCGTCGTAACGATGCTGTTGGCCCGGTTGTGACGATCCCGTATTAACGTTGTCATAGCCAGGCGCGGGGCGTCGACCGGAATAGGAATCATCTGCATAGCCGGCGACCATGGCACCCGCCAGAAGGGCAAAGGGCAGAGCGCATAGAATACGAATCATACAAAACCTCCTTCGTCATTCGGATTTATTTCAATGCATTTTTCATCTAATCAGTCTGCTGTACGTACAAGATACCGCCACCCTACAAGCCTTCTCAACCTGCGTGCAACACCCCTTTCTAGCCTGCGGCCACGAACGGCTACAAGCGTGACACATTCCGAGCTGGCGCGGTTGCCACGGGCGTGCCACGCCTCTTGAGGAACGACGGCTATTGTCTCCGCACGGTCGAGCCGCGTCGCGCGACACGACGGTGCCTGACTCCACCTGGCACGGCGTCTCTGGACGCGGTGCCTCACCTCCCTGTCTGCGGACCCAAGAAAGTGCCCCCTTGGGGCTCGGGCATATACGACCCACAGCCTCCCCTACCTTTTCGGTATGGTGAAAAATTCTGGACCCTCTCATAACTGCCACCTTCGAGGCGTGCGAAAGTGTCGGTCGGCTCACTCGACCGCATTGCTAAAGCACGAAGTAAAGGCCTATCTGAAGCGCCATGAATAATCTTTTGACAATGGATGAGGCCGCGAAGTATTTAGGCATATCAAAATTGACCCTGTACGGGTGGGTCTCCGCGAGAAAATTGGGCTACGTCAAAATCGGCCGGCTTGTGAAGTTCAAGCAGACTCAGCTGGACGCATGGATCGATCAGCACACGATCACACCACGGAGAGACAGCCATGGGACTAACCAAGCGGCGCGATAGTTATTATGTTGAGTTCCGTGTGATTGAAAGTGAGGACGGCAAATCGTGGAGCCTGGCGAGTGGCGTACCCGGTGCAAAAAAGAAGCGATGGAAAGTGGGGTGTCTGAACAAGACGATCGCTCGAGAGATGGAAGCCGCTATTAAAACACGCTTGCTCTTGGGCCATGAGAAAACCGAACAGGCCAAGCCGATTCTCTTCAAGGAGTGGGCAACGGCCTACCTGGCTCTCGAATCAATCAAGACGCTCCGCAGCTACCAAGACAGACTCGAAATCATGGAGCGGCAGCTGATCCCCTTCTTCGGTGGAAAGGTCTTAACGGAGATTAGGCCTCATGATGTCGAAGCCTTCCGAGCACAACGTAAGAAGAAGGATGGAACAAAGCCCAGTATCCAGACTGTGAACAATGACCATGTTGTACTCAAACACTGTCTGAACGTGGCAATCCGACGGGGGCTCTTACAGGTCAACCCCGCTACCAGAGTTCCACTTCCTGATCCACAGAACGCCAGAGATAGAATATTGACTGAAGAGGAATGGAGCAAACTCTACGATGCCGCAAAGGGACATCTAAAGCCTGTCCTGTTACTTGCCTATCAGCTGGGCCAGAGATTTGGTGAAATTGTCGGTCTGACATGGGACCGTGTTGATCTCAAGAGGGGCTTTATTACACTTCGTGGTCAGGATACGAAGACTAAGAAGCCTCGCCAAGTCCCAATGACTCCAGATATACGAGTGGCCCTTCAACGCCTATCGAAAATCCGTTCGCTCTCAACACGTCATGTCTTCACGTTCAGAGGTAAACCGATACAGCGCATCAGCCGATCTTTTCGCACAACATTAAGAGGTGCCGGAATTACAGACTTTAGGTTCCATGATCTTCGACATTGTGCCTCTACTAACTTGCGACGGGCTGGAGTAGACACAGCGACCGCGATGAAGATCGTTGGTCATAAGTCTGAGAAGATGTGGAAGCGTTATAATGCAATCGAGGAACGTGACTTGGTTCAGGCCGCGCTAAAAGTTCAAAAATACCTCCAGGAGAACACGCCGGGAACACTTGACCCGAAGACCGAGAGTCTATAGAAGTGTAAGTTATTGAAATTGGGCCATGCCCCCGTAGCTCAGTTGGATAGAGCAGCGGTTTCCTAAACCGCGGGTCGTACGTTCAATTCGTATCGGGGGCACCAATTTTTCAAGCGGTTCCGAAAACAAGAACTTCTCTGGAAGAGGCAGGTGTTAGTGCCGTGTTAGCTTGGAGGTAACTGCTGAGCTTGCCGGCCGCCTTCACGAGATCCTCCTCTTCAACCGCATCGTAGCGCTTCCACATCTTTTCGGACTTGTGCCCAACAATCCGCATAGCCGTTACGCCTTACGCGCACTGATCGTGCCCTCTGCAGAGAAGAGTGTCTCTATGGAAGGACGCCACAAAGTTTGCCCAACCCCACATCTTGAGGTTAGGACTTTTCTCATGAATCGCTTTTTCATGCGCCCTTTACCCTACCTTCATCTCCAAGAGGTACGCTTACGTGTGTCGTAAAGATCGAAAGGGGGTGAATACATTATGCTAATGCTCCTTGAAATGGTTTTGTTGGCAGCGATATTCGGGGTTGCGTACGAAGTGCTGAACCTCGCAGGCCGTTGAGCCGTGTAAAACACCTATCCACGACTACAGGGAGGCAGACGATGTTCTTAGCAATTCTTACGGTGGGTGCGGTGATTGGAGTGATGTATAAGGCGTTCGCTCCGGAGAGAGACTAATGTCGCTCTGGTGGGTGCAAAGGAGCGTCTTACCGGGATACGTGTCGACAATCCGCTTCGCGTCTTCGAGAGCTGCCGTTGCTGCCTGTTCCCGAGATGCAAAACTGCCGTATGAATGCCCTTTGTGGAACCTCCAGCCGCTTGAGCTGATGTCGATAATGCGATACGCGCAACTCCAAGTCTCATCATCGTGCCGCTTAGGGGTCAGCTTGATTGTGCGATGTTTATAGCTTGGCATTGTCGTTTCCTTCAGCTCTCCGCAGTTCTTGAAACAAGGCTGAATAAGGAACCACGGTGAAGGTTTCCCTACCGTCCGGTGTCAGGATTGCACCCTCGGCCCTCCTGGAGTGCTAGGTGTCTGTATCGTCTTGTGTCTTTAGACGGGAGCAATCCGCTTGCGTCAGAACGTCTTCATAGTTATCCGTTTCCTCGCTCGGGGACACGAGTGAGTCCTTATCGAACTTCGGCGGGAGATCGTATTCTGCGCGTAGCTCGTTAAGGAATTGGGTAAATTCTTCGCTGTTCATCATTTCCAGATTCCTCCCTCTGTCAGCAGTGGTCCTGATAGACAAAGGATACCGATTCTGACACCTATGGCTATATTCGAAAGTAGGTGAAGCGGCCACTCTTCAGTAGGTGAATGCGATGGCCTGCATTGTGTTGGAGAACCGCTCGCAGGCGCCAAGCCTCGCACCTGCAGCGCATGTTTCTACGCTTAGATCGTGAACGGCGCATTGCCCTCTGAACGGTTGTTCACGAAGACATAGGCCGGGTTTGGCGAGATTGACCGATTGCTGCCTTCATGGGTCCAGGTGGAATTCCCAAATCTGACGAGAGGAGGGAACCACTGCGCCGGACTGCAACCCCAAGAATACCTCGACGCAACCCTTACAGGTTGAAAGGATCACCTGCCGACCGCAGACACCGGTCCTACTACAGGTCAATCTAGAAGATTCATTCAGGGAAACGTCGCTGAGCGGAGCGGATTCGGCAGTAGCCTGAATCCATTTTGATTCTCATAGAATCAAATCGATACATGTCATAGCGCAGCCTCCTGCGAAAACCTTCAAATTCCAATAAGATTCCACCTGGGCGCATTCCTTGCTCGGCTAGCGCCACTTGAGTAGGGATTGCATGAACAATGGGTACTCAGGTTTCGCTGCGCCCGCGTCATTGCTATTCGTCATGGTCTCATTGCCCCCTGTAGCCTGGTTTGGAACATCGATCGAGGTTCACGCTGGCCAATCCATCCCTGCGCCGTCTCAAACCGAACCGACACTCCGGAATCCAGTAAGAACCGAATATATTCTCGTCAAAAACCTGTCGTGGGATGAGATCCATCATACTGACTGCTGGACTCTTACCGTTTCTTTACAAAACACTGGCAATGAACGTGTTCAATACTACGGAGTGCGTGTCATGTATAGAGACAAGACAGGAACATATCTGGGCGGTAGAAATCATCTTGTTCGTGGACCCATTGAGCCGGGTCAATCGATCGAACTATCATTGCCGGAGTTTCGACCATCAAATGAGGATGGCAATCCATCTGTCGAGGCACGAGCGCTTCGGCCAGAAGAGTTTCGCATCGACCACAGCCAAGCCAGCCCTGCCACCACCGTGGAGCACGTTCTTTCAGTCAAGAAACCATCATGGACGGAGCTTAATTCAACAGGGGCGCTCAGTCTGATTGTGACGATCGAAAATGCCAGCCATACGCGCATTGAGGGATTTGCGATTGGCGTGAAATATAAAGATAAGACAGGAAAACTTCTTGGAGGAAGACATCATTTTACGATCCAACCTATAGATCCAGGACAGACATTCAATCTGCTATTGCCAGAGCGCCGACCTCCAGATGCGGAAGGCAAATCCATTGTGACGGCAGAGCCCCTCATTAAAATTCAATAGATGATTCACTGGATCGCGATGGCATCAGAGTTGAAAATTCATGCTGAAAGCCAAGCCGGGTTGTCGAATCCGCTGAGGTCATTCGACAAACCAAGTTGGCACTTTCAGAAGCCTCCCTGAGAAGAAACAGCATTCGGCGCATGGGCGAAGCAAGCCACGTCTACATTGAACGCGTCTTCTACCCGAATTTCACTTTTAGAAACAGGATCACGCTGGCGAGCGCCAGCGTGATGGCATTGGCAATAATGACGGGAATTGAGTGTATTAACAACCCATAGATGAGCCAGAGCAGGACTCCGGTACTGAAAATGATGAACATTGCGGTAGAGACATCTTTCGTCGATCTGGTTTTCAGTATTTTAGTTAGTTGTGGTAGAAAGGCGATGGTTGTAAGGGTCCCTGCTACTAAACCAATAAAGGTGGTCAGATCCATCAGTACAGCAAGAACTTGTTCGGATAACTCGGGATATTACGTTACCACCACATTAACTCCAGTCACAATTTAGGCCGTATGCGACATCCACCCATATAGCCACGAGCACCGCAGCATAGTGCACCCTTCATAGGTATTTGTCGTCCCCCACTCCGAAACGCCTTTTGTGCCCTGGTGCTGCATTCCTTAACAGAGTCTCAGAGCCATGACGGGTGGCAGGGTGTGCCGTCAAGAATGGTGATAGTAGTGAAGTTTTACACAACAAAACAGCTGAACGTATACGCCTCACCGGCATCGATTGCCCTGAGAAAAGGCAGGCCTTTGGTCAACGAGCAAAGCAAGCCACTTCTACACGGGATTGCCAAAATCTTCAACGGCTTGAGCAACTCCCTTTCACTGTTTCCTAAACCGTGGGTCGTTCGTTCAATTCGTACGCGGCGGCGTGATACTTGTGGGGAATGTTCATGGTGAAAGAACGAAAGGGCTGCACATGAGATTCTTCCCACGCGTGGTTCTCATCGTGGTCATCACCTGCTGTTCCGTCCTGGTTCCTCCGGCGTGGAGTCAGGCCCCTCCTGACATCCAGCTCACTGCCGCCGCCGTCACGATCCTCTATTTCCCGTTTAAAGCGGCAGTTGCTCTCGGAGGCGGAATCGTCGGTGGGCTCGCCTATGTGTTGTCGGGATTCTGTGAAACCACGGCGAAGGATATCTGGATTCCCAGCATGTATGGGACCTACATTATTACGCCGCACCATCTCAGTCGTGATCGTCCAATACGGTTTTTGGGCGTTGACGCCGAAATCGACTAACTTCCGGGGCACGTCTGGCTGAGAAGACATGCGCTCATCCCCGTCCCGCCAGCAATGCGTGCATCGGTTTGGCATGATACGCGCATGCTGATAATGATGTCCGGTTTCACCAATTGATAGCCCGAAGGTCATCTGCTACAGTTCGCCCACTCATGCCTAGACCACGCTCAGGAAAATCGAAACAGCAGTATCGGGCTACATCCTGCCCCTCACGTAATGATAGATCTGGAGCGTGTTTCAGTGGATGAAGAACGGTACATGAACGAACTTGTTGAAGAAGCGATTGAGGATCTTCTGAAGAAGTACCGCGATAAGGAGAAGGGGAAACGAGCGTCTGTGATTGAAGTGGAAAGGCTTCTGCCGAAAAGCCACATGAAGGGTGTGCCCCATGGACGATGATCTCGTCACTGATCTTTACGTCGTGGGCACGGCGTTCTTGTATTGCATTCCTTCGTTTGTCGCCCTCGGGCGAGGACATCGCAACTGCATCACGATTTTGGTCGTGAATCTCTCGTTAGGATGGACGGTGGTCGGCTGGGTAGGTGCGTTGGTCTGGTCGTTAACGAGCCGACAGAGAGAACGCGAGTCCTGACTGAGCATCATCGGCAGCTGCCGAATGGGAAATGAGTCAGAACACTATCGAAGCACATTTACTGCCGCCAGTCCATCGACGGCCAACCACGGCGGTGCGTGGTACAGCACCGCCTAACCCACGAGGGCATTATGGCCAACTCCGGTCATCCAGTACCATTCACACGCTCAGTGGTTCGGTTTGTGTCGAGCTGCACGCCGATCGAACGGCATCTTCTATCCGGTAAGCCGCTCGCAGATAGTGAACGCGATTTAATCTACAACACGGTGCTGATCCTGCAGGCAGCGCTCGAAGTATGGCAGAGAAAACACGGTATGCCCTTCAGTAAAGCGCCTCGACCTGATCACTAGTTAGCATGCCGTGGGCGGGAGTAGCGCTTTCATCAACACCTGAATCGTGAGCGGCGTATCGTCCTCTGACCGGTTATTCACCAGGACATCGGCCGGTCTCGCCAGGTTGATCCGTTGCTGGATGAGTGCAACCGCATCTTTTCGCAGGTAGTTCGCTTGCGATCTTGTCATACGGCTCTGCCCGGGAACGGCCTGAAGATATTCAACTACTGGCCGAATTCTTCCTGGGACAGTATGGCGACCAGAAGGAAGTGCCTGTCACGTCGTTTTCCTCTTCCGCCATGCAAGCGTTGACCGACTATTCATGGCCGGGGAATGTGCGGGAGTTAGAACACGTCGTGGAACGAGCGGTGACGCTGGCCAGCCACGCGGTTCTCTCGATCGATGATCTTCCACCGGAAGTCCTTCGCAAAGGCAAAAATCTGGTATTCCATACACAGATTCTCCCGGGCACACTCAAAGCGTTGCAGCGCGATCAGGTGCTCAAAGTGCTGGAGGTAACCCACGGCAACAAGGAGCGGGCGGCACGTTTGCTGGGCATCAGCAGGCGGACGTTGTATCGCCACATCGAACGCCACGGTCTCGGTAAGCCTCCCTCCTCATCCGAGGCTGATACTTCAGATTCCATCCCTTCCTGACTCATTCAGCAGCAAGCGATCTCGCTTCCAGTGTGCGGAATGGATTCCAGCCGTACTCGTATCCTACGGGCAAATCTTCCCTCATGAAGGAAAAAGCTCCGTTGTGATCACTGGTATCACGTTTGCTAGTAATGCGAGTAAGGCCTCAGATCGAGGTGGGAGGTCAACACAGAAAGGAGAGTGACAGATGCGTTTGATCCGTTTCGTCGGATTGATCCTCATATGGTACTGGTTGGAAAGCTGAGTGACTGCCCCACTGCTTCCTCTGAAGATCGTGAAACCATCAGCTTTGAGTTTACATTCTACTGGGCCAAACTCCAAAGGCATGGGTCGGTCACTCGCCAGGGGATATGTGATAATGGTGGATGGGAGGCCGGCGTGACCAGGTTATTCTGGCTGCATACCACCCGTAAGGATTCTGCGCGAAGCGTCGATGCATGGAGGTTCGTATCGGGGGCACCACATTTTTTTGTGATATGCCATCCCTTCCGGTCTCTTTCTCCCTTCCGCTCTCCTCATCACGCGATGTACCTTGACACCCATGCACCCATCCAGTACCGTCGCGCCCACAACCTCCTTGGATAGGTGATGGAACGCCAGCGCACGGTCCTTTCAGAAACCCGCCGGGGATTCTTGGTTGGCACCATCATTATTTTCGTCGCCATCGCGTTGGTCTTGCTGATATGGCCCCACGGGGTTCCTGAGTGGGCCCCCTACCCCGCCATCGTTGCGCTTCTCGCTCAGGTCCTTCTCATTCACCGACGAGAGCAAGCACTGTACACCTCGCGCCGGTGGCGGTTCTGGTACTCGTTGGCCGTCGCGGGGTTTGCGTGTGACCTCATGACCAAGCATCTCTGGAGGGAGCATGATATGCTCATTGATCCGCTACAAGTCCGCAGCCAGCTCCTACTGGGAGGGCTCCTGTTGTTTTATGTCATGGTCTTGCCCATCACGTTACATCTGGCCATCCGCGATAAGAAGTCTTAAGGTCTGCATTCGCACGAGATTTGAGAGGGCCATCGATAACTCGTTGATCTCATGGCAAGCTCGGTCGAGCTAGCGATCCAGACTCAGAACGCTGACCGGCTCTTTGCAGACGGGAAGTGAACAGATATGTAAGATATAAACGTTACAAAGGGTTGAGCGATGCTCCGCCTGGCAGAAATGCTGGATCCTTGGATGTGTGTGTTACGCTTTGATCGTGTAGGCGCGGAAATACAAAATCGCGCTGTGCACAATCGCGCTTTTACGACATGAATGTCGTGCCCATCGAGCTCGATTAGACTGAGCCTCTCCTTCGGAAGAGAATACAACGGACCGTTTTGGCTGCCCTCACTGATAAACCATCCAATACGAATGCACCCCGTCGCGCTCGGCCAACATCCGGCATTGCATCTCAGTCTGGCATGGACGCTCGTGTGAACCTTGGGCTGTCACATCGTTACCGCGGGCATAATCCACAACATATTCCTTCCGGGACGAGGTACAGCCAGGAAGCAACAGGATCATACACAGCAAAGCGCTGAGCACGAGAGCACCTTTGTACCCAGCATGAAACCCATGACCCTCTTGGGGTTGTATGAACATCGTCCCCTCCTTCCAGTGCGAGTGAATGAGAACAGAGTGTTGACTGATGATCCAATGCATTAAGTTCCCATCCTGCCCTAACCTTCACAAGACCCAATCCCGCATCTGTAGGGGACGCAGCCCTCCTTTTGGTGAATGATGTGAGTCGTCCCCCCACCGGCGATGCATCTCAGTGCCTGGCCGTTTGACCACTGCTGAGCTAACTCCAGGGAGCGCCCACGCAACTGGATGCAAGGGGCAGTCGGGAGCTATGTCGTCGTGAATATCTGGGATCAGGCTGCTGTGGCTGGGACTCAGGCGAAAACCTTCCGCTGATGCCTTTTCTAGACCGCGGACTAGCGAACTGAGTGTTTACTGGATCCAAATTGATTCATGTGGTGAATCTAACTGATTCTATGACTCAGTTGGAGAGAAGGTACCCGCATAAAAAAGTGCGATTCTTGGGGTGTTCAGACGTTGCATAATTAAACTGAGCGTAGGTATACAACTTGCCTTTCCGAAATCAGATTAGGAGTTGCCTTGGGCTATTTCGCTTAGACTCACCGTCTTTAAGGGATCTCCGGTTGGCTACCGAAGAAGTCCACGTTGAATGGCACCTTACTCCGCGCGGATGGGTCCGTGGCAATTGGTCCGCCAACACACCCCTCAAGTCAAGAATTGCACCACCGGAGGACCGTATTGAGACGTGGGTTAAAACAGAAACCACGCACGACCATCTGTTCTCTCAAATACAAAAGGAATGGTCACGGACATGGGTATCGCCTCAGCATAGTGAGTCAGATCGAACTGCGCTTCGGGCGATGCACCGCGTGCCGGTTCCAGAGTCGGATAATCCAAAGCCCACATGCTGGGATTTTCCTCTGAGCTAGCACGCTTCTAGACACAGGTGGTCCTCATTCATCTTGCGCTCTCTATGAATGGGAGCGTGTGGTTCGACCTGCGCCACCACGCCTTTCCACCAGCCTAATCGTATAGGTTTCCTCGATAATCCTCATACCGTCTGCATTCCATGACTCAAGAGAGAGTGGTATCATTGGTAAAAATCGTTTGAAAGGAGAACCACCCATGAAAGGTTCGCATTCCCATAAGCACGTCCACACCCATGAACATATGCATGGATCGGCTCAGTCTCACAACCATGAACATGAACACGAGCATGCCCATACTCACGAGCATGCCACCGACACCGGGCGCCATGATCATCAGCATACCGACGAGCACGGTGAACATCAGCACCAGCATCCAATGTAGTCTTCGCGTGCGCCGACATCCCTCGCCGGTCAGAGCTAGATGGCTATGACCGGCCCCGCTGAACACAGTCCCGGCGAGTCTTTCCAAGACACCGCTCGCCACCTCCCATAACAAATGTTCCGCCGACAGTACCCTGCACGATCATCAAATTCCATCATCACCGTTTATTCTCTCTACCCGATCTGACCCCACGATTGATGTCGTCCAAGTTCGGAACGTGGTCTGAGTTGCCCCAAAAGAAGCATATCTCGTTCAAGATTGACCTATTCCCACCCCGGCACCACAATTTCGCTCATTCGCATGCCGACCCGATAGGCTGTGCTCAACAGCATCCCCGGCAGTCTACCCAAATAAGCAAACGGACTTGTAAGGTTCTTATGCAGGCACAGACTATAGCCCATATACCCGAATGATGTAGGTCCTCTCTTCACACCAGCACGTGAAATTGACGGACTCTACAAACGGCCGGTTGTCGCAGATAGTGAACCCCACAGCCACCCATGTCCCGCTAACCTAAGGAGATCGATCATGACCCACACAACGATCAGCAACGAATGGCACAAAGACGGTAAAGTTTGGAACGCTTCATTGACACTCGTTCTGGGATTGACCTTTGCTGTATCGGGCTACGCTGCAGACTTGCCAGCCTCAGTGGCTGGAAGAGCGTCGGACGCCTTGGTCACGCTTGCGACCACGGGCAACCCAGAGCCGTTGCATGCCGAGATAGGAGGCATGGTGATTTCTTCGGAAGACCTGCAGAAAAAAGCCAGCGCCCTCATGCGATTGCATACGGCGGAACATCTGGCCCCCAAGGCTCTCATCGCACCGAATGGGGAAACCTACGCCATGGTCGCACCCACGCTCACCAAAGACAACTTTATTCTTGCCGATACTGCAGGAAATGTGTTGCGCGTGGATGTTGGCGATTCGGAAGGACATCGTATGCCGTTTGTGGTTGAGAATATCGTGGAAGATGGCGGAACGCCCTGGTATGTCGAGTTTTGGCGTTGGATTACCCGTCAATAAATTCACTAGCCGAATCTAGGCTGTCTATCGTTCAGCCGCTCCAGGCAATGAATGGGAGAAGCTCGATGTCCTCGGAAGATACTATTTGCAGCAAGGTCTGGTTGGTTGTCTGCGTGTTGGTCTTCGGTGGATGTGCGTCACGGTCTGCCGACTTTCCTCCGTCGGTACCGTTCACCTCAATTCCCGCCGATTTCACGCACGTGTGGAAGAAAGGGACCCATCCATTTACCGGAGCAGCGGTGATCGACATCGATGGGGATGGGAAGTTCGAGGTCTTTGTCGGCGGCGGAGAGGGACAGCGCGATGTCTTGTTGAGCTATCACAATGGCCGCATGGTGAATATTGAACACGGCACCGGCCTCTCGAATGACAGCGCCACCTACGGAAGCACGGCGATCGACATGGATGCAGATGGGGACACGGATTTGATTGTGGCGCGCGAGAACGGCCTCTATCTCTATCTCAACGATAGGGGGCGGTTTCTGGGAAAACCCATTCCAGTGGATCTTCCTGCAGATTCGGTCCCGTTTAGTGTGGCAGTCTCGGATATCGACCATGATGGAGATGGAGACCTCTATGTCAGCGTGTTCGTGAATGCGAAGACATTCCGGAGCGCGACCTTTAATGATCCGATGCACGCCAAGCCGAATCGCATGTTGTTGAACAACGGGGATCTCACATTTACGGACATTACTGAATCGTCCGGCACTGCAGGCAAACAAAACACGTTCCTCTCCCTCTTTGTCGATCTGGACTCGGACGGCTGGCAGGATTTGGTGGTTTCCCAGAATACGGGGGCGGTCGAGATCTTCCGCAATATGAAGGATCGTACATTTCAGCCTATAGCCACCAAATCAGAGTTCGGTTTTTGGATGGGCTTGGCAGTCGGCGACTTCGATAACGATGGCGACCAGGATCTGTTCTTTACCAACGTGGGGCGATCCATTCCTCTCTTCCTCACATCGGGTGATCTACGAGACGACCAACACCACACCCACGAATGGATGCTCTTGCGAAATGACGGTGATTTTCACCTCACCGACGTCACTGAGACGTACCGGCTCGCTGGTGAAGGGTTCGCATGGGGTGCTGTGTTCGAGGACCTAAACCTCGACGGTCAACTCGATTTGTTTGTGGCGCAGAACTACATCAAGTGGCCAATCCATAAAGTATTGAAACTCTCGGGTCGCACCTATCTGCAGTCGATCAAAAACGGCACACATAAGTTTCACCACATGCCGGCGCTGGGGATGGACAATCGACACTTTGGTCAGTCGCCTCTCATCGTCGACATAGACGGCGACGGCAGACAAGACCTCATGTGGATCAATATGGACGGACCGGTGCGCGTGTTTCTCAATACGTCTCGTGGAAATTACGTCACGGTTGTCGTCCCGGACACAGTCGGAAGCCTCGGCACCCGCATCAATATTGAAACGGACGAGGGGAAGAGTTATACCCGCGCTGTCATAGGGAATGTCGGCATGTTGACTGATCAAACCCCTGAGCTTAGCTTCGGAATAGGCCAACTCGAACGGGTGCTGCGCATGGTCATTCAGCGTCCAGATGGACGGACTGAGGTTATTTCTTCGCCACGTATCAACACAAAGACAGTCATCAATTGATCATCCCTGGTCGAAGTTACATCCCGAGGCAATTCTGACTATTCTGGATTCGTTTGCCCCGCATACGATTCATCCTCCGATGGTATATAACCCTTGGATTGACAGCATGGAACGCAAGGCGTAGCATCCAATTCCATGGGACGGGTATCTGTCTTTTTGGTGTTCCTGCTCATTGTCCTGACCTTCAATGCGTACGCCTGCGTCCTGCCGTTACAACAAACTGCCGAAATGGACTGCGCGTCAGGGACAGAAGAGCCTGTTCGCGACACCTGCGATGCCTTTCTCGAAATGGGTCCGCTTTCACAGCTTTCAACTCACCACGCCGCCAGTTCCTTCCAGCTTGAAAGTGCGTTGCCGGTTCCGCTCCTTTCCGATACGTTTGTTTCGCGTGTTTTAGTAACCAAACCGCCACGTAACCCCGATACCTCGATTCATCCCTCGGTTCGAACAACGGTCCTACGGATTTGATACCCTCTTTCATCTCGCTTTCTGCAATAGCCTGTTAGGCATTTCCATACTGTTTCGATGGTCCCAGATCCTCGTGATCGACGAGGATCAGACCCACGAAAGGGGGACGTATGCCAGACATAAGCAGAAGAACATTGGTGACTACCGGCGCCTCTTTGCTCACGACGAGTGCTTCGTTGCTGATGCTGCGGGTGGCGGATGCCGCGACGCACGAGTCAACCGCCATGGGAGGGCATCATACGATCGACGAGATGACCCGCTGTATACGGCTCTGCCAAGACTGCCATGTGCTCTGCGTTCGAATGATCGGGCATTGCGTAGAACTCGGGGGGCGTCATGCAGCCCCAGACCATATCCGCTTATTGATGGACTGTGCGCAGATCTGCACAACGACTGCCGATTATATGGCTCGGGAGTCTTCGCTTCACGATCGCATGTGCGGCCTTTGTTCCGAGATTTGCCGGCTCTGCGCGGAGAGTTGCGAGCACATAGCGGGTGACGATCAAATGGTGAAACAGTGCGCCGAGATGTGCCGTCGCTGTGCGGAATCGTGTAAGCAAATGGCATCCCACGGAGGCGTGTGACCGATCGAATCACTGGATGAGTTGAGAAAGGTATCCACCCGGCCGCCACTCCAGGTGGCCGGGCCATCTCGCTCCCAAACCCCGGCAGCATCTCTCTTCTCCGATCCCACCACCACACCTTGTGCCTGTAGCGCAGCCACGCAGGTCGTACAGAACAGCAAGGTCAATAACTGCTGTACGCATTCCGTAGAAACCCGTTGTTTTCTTGCCAGTTGCATGACCCTCAGCTAGACTTTTTCACACAGCCATGGCACGGACGCGCGCGACGGACCATCAACGAGCCCGATCGAAAACTGCTCTCATCGAAGAGATCACTCATGGAATCAATAGGTTTCAGGAAGTCCTGGCCGCAATTAAGGACTTGAGCCAAGAGGGATTCCCCTATCGCGACGCCGCGCAAAGCAAAGCCGAGCTACAGTTCCGTGAATGCCTGCGGCAGACGTTCGGTGATCGCTCCCACGAATACCAAACCTATCGGAACTTCAAGATTCGCACAGCGGATAAGGCTGAGGCGGCACAGACCCTTTCTGTCATTAAAAGCCTCATGCACAGCCTGGAGGACCGGAAGCTGGAACTTCAAGGACTCAAGCCGCCGCCAAAACCCGAGCCGTCACATGAAGCAAGCATAAACAACACCGCACGTCTGGTGCTTGTCTCGCCCGCGACGCCAACGACTGTGACAACCCAAGCGACTTCGCCGATGACGGTCGCCGTGGCCATGACGACAAATGTGGGGCCGACGATCCCCCCTGTCACACCCATACCTCGCGTACAATCGGCTGCGACAGAGCCTCAGATCACGGCATCGACACCGGCTCCAATACCAGCTCCGACACCGATGCCCATACCTGCCGCATCCGAGACTCCCGCTACCCCAATCCAAGAATCCTCTCCCCAGCCGACTTCAATTCCACCCGCTCAACCGATACCATCGACGATCGAGAGCTCAGTCGAAGAGAAGCACGTCCCACGAACACCGGCGGTCTCTCCAGCATCCCCTTCAATGCCCGCTGAACCTCCTGTTAATTCCCCATCCCCGACGGTGGACACTCAGACCGTGCACTCAGCGGTGACTCATTCTGTTGTACCGCCGCACGACCCGCAACTTGAGAAGCCAGCCATCGGTCTGAACCGCGCTCGGTCGGTCGAATCCACCCCTGATTCCGCGATCGACCAGAATCCGCTTGATGTCATTCGGAAAGTCTGTCTTCGCTTCCACGCCGTCGCTCGACAACTCCGGCTGCGGAGAGACTATCGTCCGACCCTCGAGGTCGAGGATGACTATGACCTACAGGACTTATTGTGCGCGTTGTTGAAGGTGGAGTTTGATGAAGTGGCCACCGATGAATGGACGCCACCCTATACAGGAGGCGCACCAAGAACGACGCTCCTAGTCAATAAAGATCAGATCGCGGTGGTGGCGAAGAAGACCAGACCTGGGTTGACGACGAAGGAGCTTGCCGATCAAGTTACCGCAGACTCAGCGCACTACAGAACGCAGGGGCGATGCTCAACCTTGTTTTGCTTTATGTACGATCCGGAAGGCCGCATCGGCAGTCCGAAGCGGCTGGAAACAACCTTAACCAGCGTCAGCGAGCACTGCAGGGTTGAAGTGCTTGTTGCGCCAAAGTGAGACCATGGCAAAACCAAACTTGAAATCCATCCCCTCTCCTTCATCATCAAAAGCCACTAAAACCAAGCCGGTGTTGACAGGCCAGACCGACTTTGCTATAAAGCAGCCCACTTCTGGGGCAATCCCCTACACGATTCATGGTCCGGCTCCAGGAGATCACGGTATGTCGGATCGTGCTTATGTGTTGATCAACGTGTTGCCGGGCCAGACATCCGCTGTAGTCAAAGCGCTAGGGGAAATTAAAGAGATTAAGACGATCGATCCCTGTTGGGGTAAGCCAGATATCATCGCCATCGCTGATATCCCGGACCAGGACGCCTTGACCCAGCTGGTGTTGAGCCGTATTCATGGTATAGAAGGAGTGACACAGACCGATACTCACCTTGTCTACCGTCTGAAGGAGGCCAGAACAAAATGATCCGAAAGGACTGTCTAGCCATCGTCGTCATCGCCGCCTTTGCCTTTGGATGCAGCAGCACCCCGCGTGCCACGATCGAACCCGATGTGGTCGATGTGACATTGCCCGTACCGGCAGATCAAGTGAAGGCAGCCGTGACAAAAGTCTTGAAAGACGATGACTACGACGTGAACTGGAAGGACGGATCTCAGTTACAGGCAGATTACAGGGATGAACAGCCCAGTATCTGGGATTGGCTCGTGAAAGGACGGTTCGGTGTGGTGCGAAGCCGCGCCGAAGCATCGGTCACACCGGAAACCGACAAAGCCACAAGACTCCGGTTACAAATCCTCTCCGAAGGCAAGCAAACGATGTTCGATAGCTGGGGTCCCACAGCTCCTCAAGTTCCTCAAAGCGCTGAAAATAAACTCCGGTTGATCAGGAACGAATTGAAAATCGTCCAATCGACGTACACAACTGAGACTTTTTACGGCGCAAAACCTTAGACCGGTTCTTTTTCTACTCCCTCAGCTTCTTCGCCAAGATCCAGGCCGAAACGCTCTGCCATACGGTAGAGCGTCCGCCTGTCGATTCCGAGGATTTTTGCGGCCTTTACCTTGTTGCCCTTCGTTTCTTTGAGCACACGGGTCAAGTGACGTTTTTCCACTTCCTCTAACGTGAGATACACTTCATCGAGTCGATCAGCTTGCGTCTGTCGCGCATCGACGTCGGCCGCTGCGCCTTGACGAATCACATCGGGCAAATCCTCAGGCGTCAAGAGCGGCCCGTGACTCAACGACACAGCCCGTTCAATCGCGTTTTCAAGCTCTCGAACATTGCCCGGCCACCGATACTGGGTCAACAGCGCCATGGTCTCCGGCAGCACACCGCGCACCGCATGCGCAGTTCCCGCCGCGCATTTCTGTAAGAAATGATGCACCAGCATCGGAATATCTTCCCGCCGCTCCACCAACGACGGCAACGTGATCGGGACGACTTTCAGCCGATAAAAGAGGTCGTCCCGAAACTTTCCTTCCTTCACGAGTTGCTCAAGATCCCGATTGGTCGCGGCAATGATCCGCACATCGACCCTTGTGGAGGTCGTACTCCCCACTCGGCGAACTTCCTGATCCTGCATGACCCGCAACAATTTCACTTGTAAGGCCTGTCCGAGTTCACCGATCTCGTCGAGAAACAACGTTCCCCCGTTGGCCGACTCGAAGAGCCCCACCTTGGTTCCTGCAGCGCCGGTAAATGCCCCTTTCTCATACCCGAACATTTCAGATTCCAGCAGCGTATCCGGCAAGGCGCCACAATTGACCGGGATAAACGGCTTATCACGGCGCGGACCATTCGTATGGATGGCCCGGGCAATGAGCTCTTTGCCCGTCCCGCTTTCCCCTTGCAGCAGAACCGTGCTTTTGCTCTCAGCCACGCGCGCGACCAACTTGTACACTTCCAGCATTGCCGTGCTGCTTCCGACCAAGGGAGACCATTCCCCCTTGCTCTTCAACTCTTCTCGGAACCGCGCATTCTCTTGGAGCAGCCTGCAGTGATCCAGGGCTCGTTTGACGACCAACTTGATGTCTTCTTTCTTGAACGGCTTCGCCAGGTAGTCATAGGCCCCCTGTTTGATCGCTTCGATCGCTCCTTCCAGAGAACCGAAGGCGGTCAGGACCACAACCGCTGTATTCGGGCTCACCCGCTTGAACTCCCTCAGCACCGTGAGCCCATCCACGGCGCCCATACGGATATCCGTCAACACCAAATCGACCCGTCCCTGTCTCCCGCGCGCGATCACTTCTTCTCCACCGGCAAATGGCTCAACGTGATACCCTTCTTTCCTGAGTGCTTCCGCCAGGAGTTCACGTGCAACCACATCGTCGTCGGCTACGAGGATCGTCGCTGGTTGCATCAAGCCTCCTCCATCACACGGGTGGGTTCACGTTGCACTGCGGGCAATGTCACCGCCACGGTGGTGCCACGCCCCATCTCACTCGTCAGCATGAGATTCCCGCCATGAGCCAGCACGGTTTCGCGGCTCAAGAATAGTCCTAAGCCGGTCCCCTTGCCAACTGCCTTCGTCGTAAAAAACGGCTCGAAGGCTTTTTCCGCATCGGCTTCCGGCATGCCGCATCCGGTATCTTGGACGGTCATCGTCATCACCAGCGGGGATACTCGGCCGGCCGCCCTTCCTCCGCGGTCGAGCTCTTCCGGCGAGGCTTCGCGAGCTGCCGCGACGATGTTCACGGTCCCTTCCGAAGGAGTGGCAGCCAGCGCATTCGCCAGGATATTCACCAACACCTGATGCATTTTTTCCTTATCGGCCCAGACCAGCGGCAGGTGCTCAGGAATCTGGATCGTCAAGGTAATCCCTTTGGCATGAAACGCGGGCTCCATCAGGTCGGCCGCCGGACCGATGACTTCCTCTACCGGCAGCCACTTGGGTTCCGGCTGACGCGGGCGGGTGGAGGACAGCAAGTCTTGGATGATCCGCACCACTCGCGTCAGCTGTTCATCGATAATGGCGACCCGCTTCTTCATCTCCTGCGTCACCCCAGGCTCCTCCGCCAGCGCCTGGACATGCCACGCAATCGAATGGAGCGGCGTGCCCACTTCGTGCGCAACGGACGCCACGAGTTGTCCTACCGCCGCCAGCCGTTCAGACCGGTTGAGTTGATCTTTTGCCTGAACCAGTTGGGTGTTGGCTTTGAGCAGATTCTCCGTCTGTCGGGCCAGGGCGGCTCGTGCCGCTTCTTCTCGTGCTTTCCGCTCTTCCCAACTTACCCCCAGATAGGCCACCAACAGCAGGACGCCGACGACGACGCTTCGATTGATGACCGCCGCTTGAAATCGGCCCGGCTTGGTCGGTTGTAGAAGCCCTGAATATGTCGCGACGACACAAGCCAAGACGGTCACCAACATCACGGTTCGATTCCGAAGCGTCGTCACCAACAAGATCGGCAAGACGTACCCATAGGCCCCCACGACGTTGGCCGGGGCAAATTCTTCGATCACTAAGATAATGAGAAAGCAGGCCGCGGCGATCGCAAGAACGAGGCGGTCACGATGCGTCATGGCGATCATCGACTCGCTCGGCTCCGCCGGTGGTCAAGACAACCGGTTCGAGACAATGGATAATGAGAGGATACGTTCACGGATGTTCTTACACAAAGGGGCGCGTCAAACGCAACTGAGCCGCGAGCCGTTCGAATCGTGGGTCGCTCTTCAGCTCCTCGACCGTGAGACTCAGCTTCCGGCACCAATTCGGATGCTGATCCACCGTCCCAGGCAAATTGGTCTGAGCACGGGTACCGATGACATCTTCGAGATTGGCCAGAACAATCCAGGATGGAGTATGAGCCAGATACTGATGAACACGCTCTCGTAACTCATCCGTCATGGTAGGCATGAGAGCTGGATCGTCCGATACACCGGCCGGCAAGAGTCCTTCGGACTTCAACGCAGCGAGGATACCGGCTTTCTCGTGTTGCCGCTCATCCAGCATCGCGTTCCGAGCTTGCTCGGAAGGAAATAGACCGAGAGTGGACCGAGTCTCAATATCGGCACCTTCCCAATATCCATTCAACGTCGGAAGATCGTGAGTCGTCACAACCGCGAGGGATTGCGCCGGATACTGCGCCGGAGGTTTCCAAGCCCCTGAGGGAGTCCGTTCAAAATACAACACCCGATAGGACAGGACGCCGGCGGTTCCCAGTCGGTCACGCACCCAATCGGGAACGGTTCCCAGATCTTCGCCGATCACGAGTGTTTTGGCCCGCGCGCTCTCCAACGCCAAGATCGCCAACAGTTCCTCGTCACGGTAATGCACATATGTGCCCATCGACGGTGGAAGGCCGCGTGGAATCCAAAACAAGCGGAAGAGCGCCATGACATGATCGATCCGAATCGCGCCACCATAGCGGAGATTGTTGCGGAGCAAGTTGATCATGTAGTGGTAGCCGCTTGCGCGAAGCCGGATCGGATCGAGCGGAGAGAATCCCCAATTCTGCCCTTGAGGAGCAAAGGCATCGGGCGGCGCACCGCAATCGGCATTCAACGCCAGGACCTCTTGATACCGCCACCCATCGGCTCCATAGCGATCGCTCCCGAGTGCAAGATCGTGGTAAAACCCGATCGGCATTCCGGCATCCTGTGCCTTCTCAACCAGTCCGCGTAGCTGTTCTGCCGCCAACCATTGCAGGTACTGAAAGAACCTGACCCGCGACATATGCCGGTGCCGAAATTCCAGCACGGCCTCCGACGTTGGAACTCGATAGGGCTCCGGCCAGTCCGCCCAAACGACCGAGGGTGATTGGAGCGCCTGCCGCTCCTCCTCCAGCGCCTGAAATAACGCATATTCGGCCAGGGATTCTCCTTCACGCTCGACAAAGCGAGAAAAGCTGTTCCCGCGCTCCGTCGTCGGCTTCAACTCCGGCTCTTCACCTTCGAAATGTTCCCGAAGAAATACACGATAGCAGACTTCAAGTATCTCGCGTTTCATCGTTTTTGCCGCATCGTAATCCACCAAGTCGCATCGCCGCGCTGCCTCGATCTGCGCGCGAAAGGTCGGATCAGCCAACCGGCTCCGTACCTCCGGTGCCGTCCCATACTCCGCAACCTGTTCAACGTCGATATACAGGTCGTTGAGAAACAGGCGGCTAGCCGGTGAATACGGGCTCACATGATAGGGTTTGGAATTCTTGAGCGCATGGAGTGGGTTGAGTCCGACCACGGCAGCACCCATGTGCTTTCCAGCCCATTCCACGATGGTCCCGAGATCGCCGAAGTCGCCGATGCCCCAATTGCGATCGCTCCGCAACGAATAGAGCTGCAAGGCGATACCCCACCATCGAGCACCACGCTGAAGTTTCTCAGGAACGTAACAACGCTCAGGGGCTACGATCAGACGGCACATTGTTTCGGTGTGCGTGCCACCTGCCTTCGCCTGAGCTCTCACCGCGTAATACCCGAGCGGCAATTCTCGTGGAAATGCCAAGGCCACACGAATGAAGCGACGCCCTTTGATCACACGCTGATCTTCGATTCTGAGCCCTGGCCCTTCTTCCCTCTCCCAGTACATCTCTCCAGTATCTGCATGGAGGGACCAGTGGATCTGTAGGAGAGCATCGTCTGAACTCTCGCACGGCACATGCAATGACCACATCCCAATCTCTCGCCCCGACCGAATCACATGGACCGGCTCGCATCCTTGTAGCCATGGGCGGTCATCCCAAGCGGTCAATTCCTCAATGAGTTCTTCGCGGCTTGCGGCTTGGAGATTCATAGCGGTGAGGATAGCCCGACGCGTTTCATCCGTCGTGACATGATGCGTGCCGGCAATGTCGTAGTAGTCAGCGACAATCCCGGCCCGATCGGCCAACATGCGCAGGAGGTCACTTTCAGACTGATTGTACATTCTTTGAGTGTGAGTGAAGGGCTAAGTCAAGTCAAGACAATGCCGTCTCTAAGCCCTTTTCTTTGAATTCGACGGCAGGTTGGCTATATGGGGAAGAGTGCAGAAGGAAGCCTAGGAACGGCACTGCCGTTCGTTTCCACACGATGCGGCGCGTGATATGCCTCGGCCCCTGTCTTTGGAATGGGCAGTCGTCTACGCTGGTCTGATGGCCAGTGCCACTAGTTCAATCGATCTAAGCCGCCTGTGGAGCGAGCCAGATTGACGCGAGCTGCATTGAGTTGGAAAAGTGCATTGACGAGGTTTTCTCTGGCGCGAGTAACTGCGGAAAGTCCGTTGGTCAACTCGAAATGGCTGGCCGAGGTGATGACGGCATAGCGTTCGCGCGCAAGGTCCAGTTCCTTTGTTGCCATCTCGAGACCGGTCTGCGCGATGCCCACCTGTTCTTTCGCCGCGGTCAGTGAAGCGAGCGCATCGCGCGCTTCCATTCTGACTTGATTGAGCACCGACTTCATCCGTAACGCTTCTTGCTGTACCTGGCTTCGCGCCTGGACGATGCGGCCTTCGCGTTGCGCTCCATCGAAGATCGGAATCTGAAGGGCCAACGCCATATTGTACGTGTCTACGGAGTTGTTCCAACGATTACCGATGAGGCCATACTCGCCTTGGGCAACCAGCGACGGCAAGCGCTCCCCGGTGATAGAGGAATAGGTCAGCTCCGAAGCTTTCATACGTGTGATCTGCGCCTGGACCTCCGGTCTTTGGCTCAACGCCGAGTCTATCGCCTGTTCCGGCGTCGGTATGTCCTGTACCTCCGTCAACCACTCATCGGTCAGAACAAGGGAACTTTCCATGGAGAGCGCAAGTAGATTGATGAGATTCAGTTTGGCATGGTCAAGGTCATACCGCGCCGATGATTCCTGTTGCCGTTCAGCCGCCAGTTGTGCTTCGAGCCGCGCAACATCCAGCAACGTCGCGACTCCTCCACGCTGCCGGTGTTTAACCGTCTCCAGTAGTTCGTTCATCACGTGCTGATTCGCTTCATGCACCTTGATCGTGGCCATGGCCTTCAACCCGTCCATGTAGGCCAGGGCCACGCTGGCCATCGTGTCGAATTTTCTCACCTCCGATTCCAGTTCGGTGACATGCAACGTCTCCCGTGAGGCCCGCCATCGCTGAATCAAGCTAAGACTGAACAGGTTTTGTGTCGCGCTGATGCGCGTATCGAAAATGCTGAATGGATCGGTGCGCACGGGAGAAAGCCCGATGGTACCCAAGAATTGCGTCTGTCTGGTCTGGCGAACATTGGCGGACAAGTTGGGCAGCATCGCCCCCAATTGGGTCCGAACCTGACCTTGCCCCTCCTGAATTCGTTCTTTGTACAGGAGGACGTCGGGATTGTTGCTGATCGCCGCCGCCAAGGCGCCTTTCAAGGTGAGAGAAAGAGGTTCGGAGACAACTGACTGCGGCGGTCTACTCGGTTCTCCGATTGGCAGACCGGCGGTCGAGAAGCTTGGCGCAAGCATCGTGGCGGCACATACACAGAATCCAAGAGGTGCAAACACCTTCAACATCCGTTACCGCTCTCTCAGGCTTTCTTTCATGGATTTCAGCAAAGGGCTCAACAGATATTCGATGATGCGACGCTGGCCGGTCTTGATCTCGACGGTCACAGCCATGCCGGGCGACAGGTTGACCGGCTTGCCTTCGACCTGAATCGTTCCTCGATCCATACTGACCCTGGTTGGATAGACCAGACCCACCTTTTCGATGAGGACCGCATCATCAGAAACCGTCACCACGCAACCTGGAATCGTGCCATAGAGGGTGAACTGAAATGTTTCCACCTTGATTTCGACCGGCTGCCCCTCCCGCACGAACCCCACATCTTTGTTCTCGACCTGCGCCTCCACCTCGACCGGATGGTCCTGCGGTACGATGATCAGCAACTGCTGGGCAGACGTCACGACTCCCCCGACCGTATGCACCGCCAATTGCTGCACAACGCCGGCAATCGGCGCGATGAGCCGCTGCAAGTCGGTCCTTTGGTCGGCCTTCGTCACCTCTTGCGCGAGCGACGCAGCCTTGGTTTCGAGTGCCGATAGTTCCGCCTGTTTCGTCTGCTGGAATTCCGACACCATGGCTCGATAGTGAGTCTCGGCCTCGCCGAGCGCGGCCCGGTCTTGCTGGAGTTTCCTTTTTTGCCCTGCGAGTTCCTGCGCCTTATCGATACGTTGGCCTTCGGCCTGCAGGAAGTCCATCTTGGTTGCTGCCCCACGATCGAATAGTTTCTTGTAGGCCTCGGCACGTTCACTCTCCATCGGAACAGTGGCTTCCAAACGGAGAATGTTCTCGTTGGTTTGCTCAACCGCAGCCTGGCGCTGATCCACCAGATGCTGCGCAGCCGCGACCTTGGCCTGATATTCCGCCAGTTGATCCCGTAGCAATTGCTGCTGCAACACCACGGAGGCTGCATCAGAATCGGGCGGCACTTCAAAGGTGTCCTGGTTCCGAATCAGTGCCCGCAACCGAGCCGCCTCCACTTTTGCCGCGCGGTATTCGTTAAGCGTCCGATCGAGATCGGCTCGATTGAGAGTCGAATCGAGATCGATCAACACATCGCCCTGCTTGACGGCTTGTCCATCCTGTACATGAATGGAGGCGATGACTCCGGTTTCATATGGCTGGATGATCTTTGAGTAGCCGCTAGGAATGATCTTCCCTTGCGCTGTCGCCACGATGTCGATCCATCCGAACATGGTCCACGACACCCCGCCCGTGAAGGCCGCGAGGATCGTCCAGAGAATGGCCCGACCGACCGGTGATGGCGGCGCCTGTTGAATTTCCAACACCGCCGGTAAGAATTCTGTGGCGTGTCCACGGGGAGCAGCTCCGACGGGCCGGCTCGATTCCACTTGCCAGGCCGCCTTCCACACGGTCCAATGTCGAGCCAATGCCCCGAATGCCATCCTATCGCCTACCTCACCCTACGGCTTCTTCTGTACCGACTTGATACGCATACAGTTTCGCATAACACCCGCCGGTACGGAGGAGGTCGTTATGCGACCCCTGCTCAACAATCTCTCCGCGATCGACGACATAGATACGATGGGCAGGCCGCACCGTGCTCAGTCGATGCGCGATGATGAAGACTGTGCGTTCCTTACAGATCTGTGTCATGTTCCGCTGGATCACGGCCTCTGACTCGTAGTCGAGGGCACTGGTGGCCTCATCCAATATGAGAATCCTGGGGTTCGCCACCAAGGCCCTCGCAAGGGCAATCCGCTGGCGCTGCCCTCCCGACAACGTGCATCCATGCTCTCCGATCACGGTATCGTACCCGTCCACCAATTCCAGGATGAATTCGTGGGCTCCGGCCAGTTTCGCGGCCTGCATCACCCGCTCTATCGCCAAGCCGGGATCCGTCAGGGCAATGTTGTCTCGTACCGAGGCGTTGAACAGGAAATTCTCTTGCAGCACGACTCCTACTTGTCTGCGGAGCCATGCCGGATCGACCTGAGCCAGATCCACTCCATCCACCAAGATGCACCCTCGCTCAGGCACATAAAGCCGCTGAACCAATTTGGCGATGGTGCTCTTTCCGGATCCTGAACGTCCGACGATGCCGATCACCTGACCCGGCTCAACGGCAAACGACACCTTGCGAATCACCTCCGGACCGTCAGACCGATAGCGAAATGTCACCTCTTCAAATCGCACCTGCCCTCGGACCTGCGGGAGCGTGGTTCGGTTCGGATTATATGAGGGCTCGGGCTGGGCATTGAGCACATCGCCCAACCGCTGCACCGAAATACCCACTTGTTGAAATTCCTGCCAAAGATTCACCAGGCGGAGGAGCGGGCCGGTGACCTGTGATGAGAGCATGTTGAATGCGATCAATTGCCCGATGCTGAGGTCACCCTCGATCACACGATAGGCACCTACCCACAGTACGGCCACCATCGTCACCTTTTGAACACAGGTCGCTGATTGGCCGGTTATCGTAATCAAGCTCGTGGCCCGAAAACTCGCCTTCACATAACCGGCCAGCTGCTCTTCCCATTTGCGTAACAGCGGCGGCTCGACGGCCATGGCCTTCACGGTCTGAATCCCGCTGACCGTCTCGACAAGGAACGCCTGATTCTCCGCCCCGCGATTGAACTTTTCGTGCAAGCGCGTGCGTATCGCCGGGGTGATCGCTACGGACAACAATGCATAGATCGGGAGTGAAGCCATCACGACGAGCGTGAGCGTCGAGCTGTAAAACCACATCACCGTGAGGAAGACAGCGGTAAAGACGACGTCCAACACCACCGTGACGGAATGACTCGTCAGGAATTGCCGAATCTGCTCCAACTCACGCACGCGGGCGACCATATCGCCGACTCGCCTCGCTTCAAAGTAAGACAGAGGCAGGGCCAAGATGTGCCGAAAGAGTTGGGCCCCGAGACTCACATCGATCCGATTCGTCGTATGGGAAAACAGATAGGTGCGGAACCCGCCGAGGAGGGCCTCGAAGACGGCCAGCGCGATCATGCCGAACGCCAACACATGAAGCGTCGTAAATCCTTTGTGCACGAGCACTTTGTCGATGACGACTTGCGTAAACAGCGGAGTCAACAGGGCAAAGAGCTGAAGAAAGAACGAAGCGACCAGCACTTCACCGAAAAACGTTCGGTACTTCACGATTGACGGAATGAACCAGGTGAAATCGAACTTGAGGTCCTTCAGACGGGCCTCAGCGCGCTTGGTAAAGAGCAGTAGTTCTCCGGTCCAAATCACCTCGAACTGTTCACGAGAGATGACGAGCGGGCGAGCTTCGACGGGATTGTGGATCAGCACCTTCTCCGCTCCGACCTTGGCCAATACGAGATAGCCCCCATCCACCAACTTGGCCATGGCAGGCAGCGGTGTCCCTTGCAGTTTGCTCCACTGAGTTTTGACCAAGCCGGCCTTCATACCAAGATGCTTGGCGGCGCGGAGCAGATCGGTGTCGGAAAGAACTTGCCCCGATTGGGCGAACTGATGCCGAAGCTGGGACCCATCGGCAGGGAGATCATGAAGCCGGGCAAGGATAAGAAGACAGGTCAGTCCCGTATCGGTGGGGATTCGTGACTGAGTCAGTATCGGGGAATCAGGGGCCTGAGGAAGCACTCTCGCTGCTTGAGCCGACATGTGGCCATCATAAGATAAGGTTCCCTCATGACCAAACGTTTTCGCTAATTCTACTTAGTGACCTTCACCTCTTTGGTGCTATCGATACCTTGAATTCCTTTTTACTGCCAGCTGGCGGCCAGGACGGCCTGCACGTCCTGCGGCCGCTGGTCGATGGCTTGATCCCAGGTGAGCCCCGATTGTTGCGTGAACGCCGCCATGGCCTGAATGAGTTGATCGACTTGCGTACTGAGCAACGTCTGCCCAGTGCCGGCCTGCATCATCTCCGTCTGATTCGTCGGGCCGCTGTACCAGTTCTGAATCGTCACCTGGTCGGTGCTCCCATGAATCGCCAGGCGCAAATTATTCGCCTGGCGGCTGATGACTAGATCGAGCGGGGTGATCATCGCGCCAAATCCCAGCGTATCCGAAGTCCCCGCGCTATCGACGACCGTGTCTTGGCCACCCCCGCGACTGTACCGGTAGGTGTCATTGCCGCCCAGCCCCGTCAAGACATTGTTGGCGGCATTCCCTGTTAGGATGTTGTTGAGGGTGTTCCCCGTCCCATTGATCGCACTGTGGCCGGTCAAGGTCACCTGCTCGAGATTCGAGCCCAAGGTCCAGGTGACACTGCTCTGCACGGTATCGGTCCCCTCATTCGCATTCTCCGTCACGACGTCTCCAGTGGTATTGACCACATAGATGTCGTTCCCCGTGCCGCCACGTAGCGTGTCGCTCCCCAGGCCACCATCCAGCGTGTCGTGGCCGGCTCCACCCGTAAGAATATTGTTGGCACTGTTGCCGGTGAGCACATTGTTGAGCGTGTTCCCCGTCCCATTGATGGCACTGGTCCCAGTGAGCGTCAGGTTTTCCACATTCGAGTTTACGGTCCACGTGACCGCGCTCTTGACCGTGTCGGTGCCCTCATTGGCTTGCTCCGTCACGATGTCGCCCGTGGTATTCACGACATAGGTGTCGTGGCCCGTGCCGCCGCGCAGGGTGTCGCTCCCCA
The DNA here is from genome assembly GCA_024760525.1 of Nitrospira sp. Taxonomy (NCBI): domain Bacteria; kingdom Pseudomonadati; phylum Nitrospirota; class Nitrospiria; order Nitrospirales; family Nitrospiraceae; genus Nitrospira; species Nitrospira sp. The sequence continues at coordinate 1,172,762 of CP060499.1, read as the reverse complement.
GCCCGCCATCCAGCGTGTCGTGGCCGGCCCCACCGGTAAGCGTGTTGTTGGCGCTGTTGCCCGTAAGTATGTTGTCGAGCGTGTTGCCCGTGCCATGGATGGCACTCGTCCCGGTCAGGGTCAGGTTTTCCACGTTGACGCCGAGGGTATAGGTGACGACGCTCTGAACCGTATCGATGCCGTCATTGGCCAGTTCGGTGATGACCTCACTCGCGGTCTCGACCACATAGGTGTCATCGCCGGCGCCGCCGGCCATGCTGTCGCTGCCCGTCCCGCCGTTCAGCACATTGGCCGCGCTATTGCCCGTCAGCACGTTGTTCAGGGTGTTGCCCGTGCCGTTGATCGCGGTCGTTCCCGTGAGCGTCAGCTTCTCAAGATTCGACCCGAGCGTCCACGTCACCGCGCTCTGCACGGTGTCCGTGCCCTGGCCGGCCGACTCCGTCACAGTATCACCCGCCTCGACGAGATACGTATCGTTCCCGGCACCGCCCGCCAACACATTGGCCGCACTGTTCCCCGTGAGCACGTTGTTCAGGGTATTGCCCGTCCCATTGATCGCCGCCGTCCCGACCAAAGTGAGATGTTCAATATTCGCCCCCAGGGTGTAGGTGATCGAACTGTGGATGGTGTCGGTGCCTTCATTGGAGTTCTCCGTCACCTCATCGCCGATCTGATCGACGAGGTAGAGATCGTTCCCCACCCCGCCTGCCATGCTATCGAGGCCTGTGCCGCCATCTAATCGGTCATTGCCGCCATTCCCCGCCAGCTGATCGTCCCCGCCGAGCCCGAACAGCTCATTCTCGGTGTCGAACCCCGTGAGGGTATCGTTGCCGCTGGTGCCGGTGACCACGCGGAGACGACTGATGATCTCCGTCTCCCCCCAGATGGTCCCATCGGCGAACTGAATCGCGCCGATCGTGGGAGTCCGAAGGCCGGGCTCGATCAAATAGTTCTCCACCGTGAGCTGATCGGCTGTGCCGACAATGTTCATCACCAAATGGGTGCCCTGTCCCTCAAACGTCACCTCAGCAGGCGCCACGCCGGCCTGCATGTGGATGGAATCGATAAAGGTCGGCGACGCATAGGTCTGCGTGCCGGTCTGAATCACATCCTGCCCGTAGTCTCGTCCGAACACATAGAGATTGTCCCCGAGCCCGATCAGCGTATCGTTGCCTTGCCGCCCATCCAACACGTTGGACCCGGTCATCCGGTTGTCCTGTTGGTTGCCGACCAGATCGACCGCCCCGGAGAAGAAGGTATCCTCGCGCAATTCGATATGCTCCACGGCCTCAGGCACCACAAAGGATCCGGGGACCGCGATGCGGACCGTATCATTGCCTTCTCCAGCAACCTCGACGATCACATGGCCCGTCCCAAAGAGTTCATACAGGTCATTCCCGGCCCCGCCCACTAAACGATCGGTCCCGAGGTCGGCGCTCAAGCGGTCATCGCCGGCACCGCCGTCGAGCACATCATTTCCCTCCGACCCGAACAGCCGATCATGGCCGGCGCCGCCCTCTAAAATGTCGTCACCAGGACCGCCGTCCAACACATCGTTCCCCTCTTCCCCCAGGAGCGTATCCGCGCCGGCCAGGCCGGAGACCACATCGTTTCCCGCACCGGCGGCCAGGTGATCGATGAATGCCGTCCCCGTAAGGGTCTCGCTAGTGGCCGTTCCGCTTTGGTGGAATCCTCGCCCGATCAGCTGGCTATAGGTAAGCACGGTCCCATCGGCCCATTCGAACGTGTCGATGGGATGCGCGCCGGTTGGGACCGTCACGCCGAAGTTGGTGATCCGCACCGTATCCCCGGCCGTGCCCATGTGAAGGACCAATGTATCGCCCACCTCCATCCCCAGTGTCACCGACCCGGACGCAACCCCGGCTCCGAAGACGAGGCGATTGCCTTCCGCCGCTGCCTCCACGATCGTATCGGTGCCGTCTCCCTGATTGAACATGTAGGTATCCTGCCCGGATCCTCCAATGAGGACATCCTGCCCTGCCCCACCAGTGAGTACGTCATTCCCCGAATCTCCATCGAGCTCATCATCGCCAGTTCCGCCATCGAGAATATCGTTCCCCCCGTTCTCAGGATTAGGAGCCAGAGCCATACGATCACCGCGCAATGCATCATTTCCATCTCCGCCGAAGAGGGTATCGTTCCCAAGCCCGCCCTGTAGTTCATCATCGCCCTCTTCGCCATCAAGGAAATCGTTCCCCGCAATACTCACATCAAGGGGATCGTCTCCGAAGAGGGCATCGTTTCCCGTTCCGCCAAACAGCGTATCGGCTCCACCGCCGCCTTGCAGGTGATCCGTTCCTTCACCCCCATCGAGCGTATCGTCACCCGCTTGACCTTGAAATGAAGTCGCTTCGCCAAAGAGCAGATCGTTGCCTGCCCCTCCAAACAACATGTCATTACCACTGCCGCCTTGTAACTCGTCGTCGTCCTCGCCTCCGTCCAACAGGTCATCGCCAGCTTCCCCTTGTAGGTGGTCAAACCCGGCGTCGCCATAGAGGAGGTCATTCCCGGGAACGGGATCGTTGGTAAAGTCTCCGATCAGCTCGTCGTTCCCCGCTCCGCCAAACAACGTATCGTCCCCGCCCTCTCCGTAGAGAAAATCGTTTCCGTCTCCCCCATCCAAAATATCATTTCCGATCACGCCCAGGAGGTTCATCGCCTCTCCGAAGAGGTAATCGCTACCCAATCCACCGATCACCACGTCGTCCCCTTGAGCCCCGAGCACGTAATCGTCCCCATCGCCCCCGTCCAAATAATCGTTCATGCTTCCGATTGACAGCGCTGAATTCTCTCCCTGCATCCAGTCATTGCCATCTCCGCCGAAGATCGTGTCATCCCCACTATCTCCCGTAATCCGATCATCGCCCGCATCGCCATACACCAAATCATTCCCACCACCCGCCCAAATGAGGTCGTCTCCGCCTCCACCGTACATCTCATCCGCCTGGCCAAATTCCTCGATCTCTAGTTTTGTAGAATCGTTCACCAGGTTGGCAAAAACGAGCGTGCCTTGTTCGTCGAAGTAAAAGAATGTTAGCCACGTTGGATACGGAAGCCGATAGTTGTCATCGCCGCCCAAAAAGTCGGTTCCATCTCCGCCGAGCAGAAGGTCTGCACCGGAGGCGCCGAACAGTTCATCCGCCGCCGCTCCCCCAACCAGCACATCGTCGCCGGCGCCGCCATTGAGATACTCCAGCGAGGTTCCCACACCCGTAAATGTACTCAGCGAAGCGAGTTCCGCAAGATTCACGAGTTGGTCTGAGAAGAGATAATCATGGCCATCGCCACCTTGCATTCGATCCGCGCCCCCACCGCCGAGGAGCACATCGTCCCCTCCGAACCCGCGTAGCCAGTCCTCCAACTCGCCTGCGTCGATCGTGTCATTCCCCCCACTGCCCTGTAGATGATCTAACTTCGGCACCCGTGTCGGATCGTCCCAAATAGAATTTTCGAGATCGTCAAACCGAAATGGCCATGCCGGCTGATGATCACCCTCGATCGTCCGACCGGACGTCGGCAGCCCCGCCGACAGATCCTTCGCATCGATTAACTGAATCCCGAACTGCCCACTTTCAAAATTGTCGTTGACGGTCAGGATCTGCGTGCCGTTCAGCTTCACGACGAGATCGCCCCCTGACATCTGGTACTTGATCGTGCCATCTACGCTTTCCCAATCCGTGTGTCCCGCCTTCTTCACACCACCGCTGAGCATCCGGCCATTGACGAAAATCGCTCCACTAGCATCGGCGTCCTCAATCTGGTCGTACCCATCGCCTATACTCCAGTAATAGCGGTCGAAGCCGATGCCGCCGAGTAAGGTGTCATTGCCCCCACCGCCATCCAGTGTGTCGGCACCAGCATTGCCCACCAGCAGGTCGATCTGGCTTCCGCCACTGAGGGTATCGACTCGGTTGCCGCCCAGCAGAAAGGCTCCCCGGTTCTCGGCATCGGTCACGTTCATGCCGCCCGATCCCGCCTGCACGTACCAGTCACGCAATCCCGGTAATAACGATTCAATCCGGTCCCGATCACTAGCAGTAAAGGCGTTGGCCAGATAGGTCTGGAAGTAGAGGTCGTACCCCTTCGTGTCAGTGAGATTGGCAGCGACATTCGCCAGATCGAATCGGATCCCACCCGTCACGTCCGTGAACAATTCTTTGTTGTAGCCCGCACTCGTTTGTGTTTCGGTGTAGTACTTCTGCATGGCAAAGGCGATGAGAGTCTGGCTGACCAGTTTCACCGATGCGAAGGCATCATCGGCCATCGTCAGTCCACCATCCTGCGCCAGCTTCCAGAGGTCACTGGTGAAGCGGGTCACCATCGCGTTGCCTTGTTCATTCTGAACAAGACGCTCGAGAAAATTCTGGTTGTCAGGGTCAGTAGTTGGATGCGCATACAAGCTGTCGTCGAAGATCATCTCCACCAGCTTCGTGAGCCTGAACGTCACATCGTTCAACGCCTGTCCAGACAAAGCGGTCTGCATGCTCTGCAAAAAGGCCGTCAGTAAGGCCACGGAGTGGAGATCGTACCCTGATACCCCAGGCGCGTTGGTGGGGATAGAAGCGGGCTGGCCAATACGATCCAAGATGTTGTAGGGCATCCCAGACAAAAACTCGCCGTCCACATTGACGCTCGTCACCAGGCTAGAGTTTGGGATCTCACCGGGAGCCATGGCGGCACGTAGCGTGAGAAAGTCCGTCAGACCAACCAGCTTTTCAGGACTGTAACCCTCTGAGAGCAGATATTCCTTCAGAACCGCCGCGACATCTGGGAGGACAAGACTGGCCTCCGCCGAATTGGCAAACGGCGCCTGGTCGAATGTGGCTGCCTGCTTGCCGAAGAACACACCCATCAAGGCCGCTAGACCGCCGCCTAGACTGTGGCCCGTGAAGGTAATGGTGGCGTTAGGATTAGTCGCCATGATTTCCAAGTAGTATTCAGCGGCTTGCTCAAGCTGCACGGAGCCCACACCTGTGGCAAGCAAGTAATCGGCCGTATGGTCTGGTCCAACCAGCGATTCGTTGGGATTTGTACCGGCGTAGGAGATGACAATTTCATTGCCTCGTTGGAAAGAAATGGCTTCGAAGCCGGTTGCATCATCTTGGAAGTGTGGTGGGTTAGTTACGGCTACCCATCCTTGTGGTATTGGAAATTTGTTGATGTCGGGACGAGTAGAAATGTACGAAGCTCCAGCCATCAAGGCATATTCGATTGTGGTAGCCATGATTATTTGTCTCCTTTAAATTGTGTTACTTGTTACACATGCGATCAGCAAACTCTTTATTGAACTTCCCATCTGGGCTAGTTCCAAACCAACCACATTTGTAATGAATCATCTCTTGACAGTTCACCGCGGATCCCTCTGTCCCCAGCTTCATCGGTTCTCGCAGAATGGTTTTGTGGTCGGGATTCACTGTATGACGGTTCAATTCCTTAATCTTCTCTGCCAAAACAAAACCCTGTCTCACTAGCTCCGTTCCCTCACGCCCTATAATGCTGAGGGCCACATTGATCGTGGTAAACTCGGTCGGAAAGGCTTCAAGCGGAATGCGCTGCCAGGCCGTGCCGTCGTATTTGAAGAAGACATACGGCGGGTTCGGCCGCCCCCACTTGTTGTACGACAGGCATAAGTTCGGCTCCGTGACGAGATAGGGTGTACCGTTCAGCACATGCACGGCCAGTAGGTGAAAATTGGTTCGTCCGAGATCTTCCCCATATTCGCTGGTCCAGGTGATGCGCTTATCCAACCCTGGTGGTGTGAAGGCAATCGTGTGCTCTTTGATCGGTGGCGGCTGGCCAACTTCGCGCCGCCCCCCATACGTTTGCGAGCGGGTGACAACCATCTTGGTTCCGTCATGCAACAGCACTTCTTCCTGCCAACTATCTCCGCCAAAACCGAAGAGACCGGCTTCGACACCGCCGCTCAGACACGCCAGTAACACTCCGAGAACGGCGAGCGTGAGAAGCATTGCCTTTGAGTTGCTCATACCGCTTTCCTTTCCATCTGAAATCCCGAACCTGCAACATTGCCACCGCAGAAGCGTTTGCTTCTTTTTCGATCGATGCGATTCAAGAGGTCCCAAGACATCCTGGATAAGAATTCCCCGGCCACATTGATGCTGTCCACCAAACTGGCGTTCAAAATCTCACCCACAGGCATAACAGTGCGGAGCACTGCAATTGGCTGGTCTTTCATTTCACTCATGCGCGTGGATTCCTGGAATGATAGATGAGGGGAGATGGCCTAGCTGCAGCTTCGTGAATTATCCATTCCTACAAGAGCAACGTTCGAGTTGTATTTACACCTACGTTATAATAAGTACTTTATACTGTTGTATATATCTCTTTCGAGGGGGTCGCCACTTCGGTCCGACTTCCGCTATTCATCAGCGCATCATTGTTCTCATCGCTCTCAAAGTTCTCGTTGACGGTCAGGATCTGTGTGCCGTTCAGCTTTACGACGAGATCGCCCCCTGCCAGCTCGTACTTGATCGTGCCATCTGCGCTTTCCCAATCAGTATGCCCAGACTTCTTCACGCCACCCACAAGCATCCGGCCATTGACGAAAATCGCTCCCGTGGCATCGGCGTCCTCAATCCAATCGTGCCCATCGCCTGTGCTCCAGTAATAGCGGTCGAAGCCGATACCGCCGAGTAAGGTGTCATTGCCCCCACCGCCATCCAGTGTGTCGGCACCAGCATTGCCCACCAGCAGGTCGATCTGACTTCCGCCGCTAAGGATATCGACTCGTTTGCCGCCCAGCAGAAATGCTCTCCGGTTCTCGTCATCGGTCACATTCATCCCGCCCGATCCCGCCTGCACATACCAGTCGCGCAGCGTGGGCAGTAGCGACTGAATCAGCTGGCGATCGGTATTGGTAAAAGCGGATGAGTTGAGATAGTTCTGAAAGTACATGGTGTAGCCCTTGGCGTCGCTGAGCGTGGTGGCCACATCGGCCCGATCAAAGTGGACGCCGCCACTACCAATGCCCGCCGTGGCAAGATCGGTGAACAGTTCCTTACTCGCGTTCGTGGCATTAACGGTGTCTTCGTAGTACATCTGCATGGCAAACGCGATCAGCGTCTTGCTGACCAAATTCGTAGCAGGCGTGGGACCATCCGTCATTGTCAGTCCGCCCTCCTGCGCCAGTTTCCAAAGATCACTGGTGAACCGCGTCACCATTGCATTGGCCGTTTCGTTCTGGACCAGGCGCTCGAGGAAGTTTCGATTCTGAGGGTCAGTGGTCGGATGCGCAAACAAGCCGCTTGAAAAGATCATCCCCATCAGATCGGTGAGTTTGGCAGTGACGCCGTTTAACGTCTGTCCTGACACAGCGGTCTGCATACTCTGGAGAAACGCGGTCAGCAACGCATGCGAATGCAGATCGCCCCCGGACACGCCCGGAGCATCGGTCGGGAGATAGGTTGGCAGACCAATGCGGTTCGCCAGAACATTCCAAGGCACCCCAGCGAGAAATTCCCCTTGCACATTGAGGCTGCTCACCAGGTCAGCGCTTGGAATTCCGCCACTGACCGCACGGCGTTGTAGAAAGTCGGTCAGTCCGGCCAAGGCCGTTATGCTGTAACCCCGGGTAAGCAGATCGGACAGGAGCGTCTCGGCGACATTTGGGAACAGGCTTGGCGTCGCCGAGTTGGCGAACGGTGCTTGATCGAAGGTCACCGCCTGTTTGCCGAAGAACACACCCATAAGGGCCGCCAACCCGCCGCCCAGGCTGTGGCCGGTAATGGTAATCGTTGCGCCGGGATTGGCCGCCTGGACTTGCAAATAGTATTCTGCCGCTTGTAACAGCTGCACAGAGGCTATACCCGAGGTGAGCAAGATATTGGCCGTATTGTCCGGCCCGGGCGGTAAAATGCCGTCGTTCGGATCGGTCCCTGCGATGGAAATGACGATCTCGGTGCCACGCTGGAAATAGCCAGCCTCAAAACCAGTGGCTGGATCTCTTCGCCTCTTTTCCAGAGGTTCTAACCAGCCATAGCTATCTAGCGTTGGGAACCAATTCTTTTCGGCACGAGTGGATTGATACGCCCGGCCAGCCATCAACGCATATTCAAGTTCCGTCACCATGGTTATTCTCCCTTTTCCTTAAATAACGTGGCACAAGGACACCTCTCTACCGGCACATGCCAGCTTTCACAGGATTTGCTGCAGGCACTGTAAGACGGCTGATCTCGAAACCACCCCAACCCAATCCAACCTCCGCCTTCTTTCCCCGCATAAATCATTTCTCCACACTGGCTTTGCCCATGCTCCTTCATTGGTTCGCGCAGAATACTCTTGTATTGAGGGCTGACTATGTGCCGGTTCATCCTATTGATCTGCTCTGACGAGACAAAACCAAGTCTCACCAAGTTCTCTACTTCACGTCCAAGAATGTCGAGAGCCACATTGATGGATTGAAACTCGGCAGGAACGTCTTCAAGTGGAATACGCTGCCAGGCTTTGCTGTCGTACCTGAAGAACACATAGGGCGGATTGGGTCGGCCCCACTTGTTGTACGAGAGACACAGGTTCGGTTCCGCAACAATGTAGGGAGTTCCGTTCAGTACTTGCACGGCTAGTAAATAAAAGTTCGTGCGCCCAAGGTCGTCTCCATATTCGCTCGTCCAGGTGATGCGCTTACTCGACCCTGGCAGCGTGAAGGAAATCGTGTGCTCTTTAATCGGTGATGGCTGCCCGATCTCGTGGCTCCCACCATACGTTTGTGAACGTGTGATGACCATCTTGCTGCCGTCATGGAGCAGCACCTCCTCTTGCCAACTGTCTCGCCCAAAGCCGAAAAGACCGGCGTCGGCGCGGACCCCAATGCCCCACACCACGGCAAACAGAATCACGATAATCAGCGACCGGTTTGGCCATTTCCCATTCATTAGTTGCCTTCCTTCTAAGGGCTAGCCCTTTGCCTTCGGCTGCCGCGCTGCACCCAAGCTCTCCAGCACTTGCTGAATCTGTTGCTGCAACCTGGCCAAGGCAGCTACATCCATGGCCACACGGCTGACGAGATGCCCCTCGACACCTTTCGGAGCCGCCTGGCCGTCTTTCGCCGTCTTCGCAATCGCGGCAAGCAACGCGGGCTCGATAAATCCAAAGTCCAGATAGGCGATGCCCTGCGCTACCCCGACGTTGGTGTAGTTAGCCGTGCGTGGGTGGGCCGAAGAATCAGACGGTTTTAGCCGGATGTTTAACGCAATAGTCGTGTCTTTCTGGTCGCTCATCAACGCACACTCCTTGACAGTGGGTGAAAGTCCAGAAGAATAGATAGAGTAAGCTAAAACACTCACGTGTCTATTCTTAATTACAAAGTGGCGTGAGTGTAGTGGGCCCGTCAGTTGTCTGTCAAGATCTGATTCCTGAAAATAGGCTTCCAGAGCCATTTTGAATGGCCATATACGAAAGTGAGGAGGGATGGCTCACACGTAGAGAAGAGGGCTTCAACTACACCAAGACAGCGCATCTGGTTGAAGTCAAATGATGTCAGCTTGGTCCCATGTGACCGCAAGGGAAACCGTACCGTGGTTCCTAATAGGAGAATCTAGAGTTCTCTGCTGGAGGAAACAGATAAGGTGATGATGGCTGCTGGATGAAGAGTGGATTCGATCTGAGGAAAGGATTAGCAGAAAATCGAGGACGTCATGAAGTCGCGTTGATTCGAGAGAGGCACCGGCTGGCCCAGCTCATTGCCAGACCAACCGGACGTAGGTGGGTAACTACTGCTATGAACTAGAGCTCTCACTTGTTCATGAGGGAATCCATCGCTCCCTTGGCGCCACCACCGGACACTGACAGTGAAGAGAGATTATCTTTGGTCTGCTTGAGCGTATTCATATTCTTCTGCAGAGCATCGACATTCTTCTGCATGTCGACCAAAGAGGTTCCAATCTGGGTGACGGAATCCTTGAGCCCAAAGAGCCCCTCAGCTGAAGCGACATGCAACGACACCCCTCCCAACACGAACCCGAGCAAGAATGCGGGAATAGCGAAGATTGATATCGAACGCGCGGTTGTCATGGATCCCTCCTTGGTTGAATGGCTCTCGGCGCCTACTTACATTGCCAGCAGAATGCCTTCACATGGTACCAATCGGACAGGACCTTGAGACGAGTGCTATCCGAGGTACCTGCCGTACAAAAAGGCCACGAATTGCTTGGCTCCGCGCATGCGATTTTTTACATTCTCGTCTGAGACACCTGACTGTCGCAGCTGTTGTTCAAACCTGACCAGCGCATCCTTAAGCTCTTTTCTCAATTCTCTCTCGATGACTCGGTCGAGCACGCTCGGCATGATTTCCCTCCTCGATCGTTGACTACGTCCTGATCAGGCTACATCTTGTCTGGACGGTGTGATGTGCAGGCACCAGGGTGGGAATTCTACAGAACTTGCCAGGGACAAGCCAGTTCTTAAAACAGAGGGAGCCGCTCGCCCGAGACGTTTTTTCAGGCAATGCTAGAGCCGCCTGGCATGGAACACCGTCAGCCCTGTTTTCACTCTTGCCTTAGGCAAGATCGCCTTGTGCATACGGAAGGTCGGAAGGGAGACGACTGGTTGGTCCCAGCGCACATCCCACCCTGCTCTCGCCAATAGCTCCCGCAGCTCAACGGGTCCGACCACAAACGCCTCACCTCCCCGCCGCAAGGTGTGACTCAATCGTGTGACACCGGCCATCAAGGCAACCGAAGATCCAAACGAAGCATACGGCACCCAGTGATACAGCAGATCATAAGTCCCCTGGCTCACTGTAGACCGTTCATACTCACCGGCGGGTACCATGCGAATTCGCTGCAGCCACTCCCATTGGTGCACTTCGGCACACTGAGTCCACAGTTGTTGAGCCTGACGCTGCGCATAGGCCAAGTGGCGGACACTGACGGTGTAGTCGCGCGGCCGGTCGAAGAGAATACATGTTGAAATGACGGCATCCCCGTTGTCGATGAGTACGCGTTCCGCTTGTGATCGGAATCTTCCAATTCCACGGTCTTGTTCGCTCAGATCGTCCAGATAGTCCGCAACAAAAGCTTGCGCGGCGAGTTCGTTGATCTCTTCGTCGTCATCCGGAAACAGCGGCACCGCCTCAAACGCTTCGGCAGGGAGAATCTTCAGGAACCCTTGCGTGAAGACTGTACGCCAATCGATAGGACTTATGGGACACTCGGGAGAAGACGAGGGCAGCGGATGAAAACCGGTCGTTAACGAGACGACCGTTTCCCTTTCCCGATCCCTCAGGATCAACCGACTTCCTTGGACCTGCAGACTGCGATCCAGCGGAAGCACACGACGACCGCTTGGATTCATGTATGAAAGGCCGGCCGCATCATCCGCAAGCGTCGCCTTTTGGACGACCCCGGCTTGTACGGTCAGACATAATCCTTGGCTCTCGTCCAGATAGCGAACCGGAGGATGCTGGGCCGGCAGCCATGTACCAACATGGGATTTCATGGGATTCATGAAATCGGCAAATGGGTCCACGCCGCGTACTCGCTGCGGTGTGAAAAAACTGCTGAACAGGCGAAACGCCGCCTCAGATGGATAGGTGGGAATCCCGCGATATCGTAACGGCCTTGGAGTGACCTGTCCTTTGTTTTGATCGTCATACAGCCCGCGAATCAGCTCGAACACCGCGGAGCCGGTCCCCGGCAACAGCGACTTGAACAGCTCGACGACCGGGAGAAAATCAATTTGATCCCAATGCATCGCGCCCATGCAGGACATGAAGCGGGCCTGCTCAAACCCTCCGTCATTTAGCACATACAGCGCATCTTTTCGCTGGCGAATCGTCGCCGTCCCTGTTGGATCAATCGTCAGATCCTCATCCCGATAAAACCACCGCACCTCCTCGATCGGTACTCGTAATGCCCCGGCAGCTAGGGCGCGAAGATCATCAGGAGTGGTCTGCTGCCAATTGGGCTTTGCAGCGAGATTCAACCTCGTTTCGTTCACCAGTCCGCATGGTTTAATTCCGACCCACCGCCCCCAATCCAACCGGACGCGCGCGCGCGTCAGCAAAACAGTCCCGGCGGGGCTGGATTCCCATTCACACTCATGCAAGGGATAGCCTGCCGGATCGGCAGCGAGAAATCTCCGTCCATCAGGACCATAGAACACCAGATGCCCGGTCGGAAGGGTTTCGATGTGTCCACCCATCTGGTCGAACTGCTCAGCGAGCGTGCATGATGAGGGAAACCGGAGATGGCCGGGAGTCTTTAGGGCAAATGCAATGGCATTCGAGGGCATTCACTCGCGGAGCTGGCCGCTCCCCAAGACGATGAATTTACAGCAGGTGAGCTCTTCCAATCCCATAGGGCCCCGCGCATGAACCCGGGAGGTGCTGATACCGATCTCGGCGCCAAGGCCGAATTGATATCCGTCGTTGAGTCGCGTGGATGCATTCACGAGCACGGCGCTGGCATCGACTTCCTTGAGAAATCGCATGGAGCGTCCGTAATCCGAGGTCACGATGGCTTCCGTGTGCCGTGACCCGTACTGGGCGATGTGTTCCATGGCCTCATCCATACTTTTGACGATTTTGACGGCAAGGATTAGGTCAAGAAACTCTTTCCCATAGTCTTGTTCGCTTGCCGGCTTCGCGTCAGGGATCAGTTGACAGGTCTTCGGGCATCCGCGAATCTCGACATGGGCCGCTCTCAGGCTCGTGGCGAGTTTGGGGAGAAGCGTCCGCGCGACTGTCTGATGGACCAGCAGGGTTTCCATCGCGTTACAGGTAGACGGCCGCTGTGCCTTGGCGTTGACGCAAATGGCTTCCGCCATCGCCGGGTCTGCTGCGGCATCGACATAGATGTGGCATACCCCCGCATCATGCTTGACCACCGGAATCGTCGCGTGTTCCGCGATGAGCTTCATCAGCGATTCACCGCCGCGCGGAATGATCAAGTCAATAAATCGATCCTGCTTCAAGAGAATTGGGACCACATCACGATCGGCACGGTCGACAAAGGTGATTGCGCCGGGAGGGACACCGGCCTTCTCGGACGCTTCGGACAGAATGGCGGCAATCGCGGTATTTGAATAGATCGCTTCACTGCCGCCGCGCAAGACACACACATTGCCGGACTTCAGACACAGAGCAGCCGAATCCGCCGTCACATTGGGACGCGACTCATAGATGATCCCGATCACTCCGATGGGCACGCGTACCCGACCCACTTGCATCCCGTTGGGCCTCGTCCACATGGCCGACATCATACCGACAGGGTCGGGTAGCTTCGCGACTTCACGAACACCGGCTGCCATCTCTCCGATGCGCTTCTCGGTCAGCCTCAAGCGGTCAGCCATCGCTTTTTTGTCAGAGACCGTCTCAAATGCCTTGAGGTCTTGTTCATTCGCCTCGATCAATTCGGCCGACTTCGCCTCGATCGCCTCCGCCATCGCAAGGAGCGCTTGATTCTTGGTCGACGTCGGAAGAGAAGCCAATCTCCGTGCAGCTTGTTTCGCTTTGGAGACCAGCTCCAGTACATACTCAGAAGCAGGCAGTGGTTTGGATTCTTCGAGCTTGTGATCGGAGACAGTTCGACCTAAGGCTTCCATGCTTTTCACCAGCAATCCGCTCGCATCAAGACGAGACTGACCATACCGTGTGGGTAAGAGACGGGTCAAGAGTCTCAGGGTTGCTTGGTAGCCTGACTCCCTGTCAGTGGGCTGAACCGGCCTGACCCAAGACTGTTTGAAAGTACTGGATGGTCTTCTTTAAAGCATCTTCTAATTCAACTCTCGGTTCCCACTTCAGTAACGTTTTCGCGCGAGCAATATCCGGTCGCCTGACCTTAGGATCATCGGCGGGCAGCGGGTGGAAAGCAATCTCACTCGATGAGTGAGTCAACTTCAGAATCACGTTGGCGATTTCCAGCACTGTGAGTTCTCTTGGATTGCCGATATTGACGGGGTCATGAATGCTGCTGGCTTGCCTGCCGTTCTGTTCGGTAAAGAAGAACTTCCGGTCGGTTCGCTGCTCGACTGTCTTATCAGAGTCCACGAATAACAGACCAATGATGCCCCTCACCAGATCGTCCACATAACAAAAACTCCGCGTCTGCATGCCATCTCCATACACCGTGAGAGGCTTCCCTTGCAGAGCCTGCACAATGAAGTTCGACACGACGCGTCCGTCATTGGGCCTCATGCGCGGTCCGAACGTATTAAAGATGCGGACGATCCGTGTGTCCAGACCATGGTAGCGATGGTATGCCATGGTCATCGCTTCTCCAAATCGCTTCGCTTCATCGTAGACGCCCCGTGGACTGATAGGGTTGACGTTTCCCCAATACGACTCGGGTTGCGGATTCACGAGCGGGTCGCCGTACACTTCCGACGTACTGGCCAGCAAGAAGCGTGCTCCCTTGGCTTTCGCCAACCCCAAGGCCTTATGCGTCCCCAATCCTCCGACTTTCAATGTCGCGATGGGCATGTCGAGATAATCTTGGGGGCTCGCAGGAGAGGCAAAGTGCATCACCGCATCAAGATGGCCCTCGACATGAACATAGTCGCAGACATTGTATTTAATGAACGAAAATGAACTGTTCCCCATTAAATGAGCGACGTTCTCAACTTTTCCGGTGCTGAGGTTGTCCATGCTAATAACATGATGCCCTTCGCTGATGAGCGACTCGGCAAGATGGCTACCCAGAAACCCGGCACCACCGGTAACTAAAATGCGCATATGCTGAACTCCTCTCGGTTTGGATTCGGTCAAGTTTATCACAAGTTACATGAGAGCAAGAAGCCACCGCCTTCTCCAGGACAGATTCTAGGCGGTCTCGTCGTACCATCACGTCGCCGTAGGGATCATGCAAGGCCACCAGCTGGCCCCCCTGTGACCTATGGGATTGTCTCCGGTGAGGAAAGACCCGTAAGCTCTTGTGGCACAGACGGATCCATCAGAGGAGGAGAACCAGTCGGATCCGTTACATGCCCAGGAGAATCCACAGATTCTGAGGCGGCCGATTGGTCCGGGAATCCTTGTTCTCCCGGAACCATCGATTGGTCGGATACGGCTGGTTGTTCACGGACAGGAAGCGGCCCTGCCATAGATCCCGTGACAACGGCCATGGAGGGATTGGGATGCTGGAACACCCAATCATAATGAGTCGGTTTACCAAGGAAATGACGGACAGCAGGTGGGAACTCGCCCTGCTTGATCGGCGTGTGTTTGCTTTTGCTTCGGACACCCATGATCCCCCCCGTGGGTGCCCGCAGCAGTTCCCACTCACCATGCCCAACCGGATCGAGATAGACCTTCCTAAGAAAAGGCTTGGGCGGCCTCGTGAGTTCAACGAGTGTTTGAGGATACACCTCACCAGGCATAACTCTGCCGGCCTTTGCACTGGCCGAGTAGAGGGCCAACGCTGTTTGGATCTCGATACCTTTGGCCAGTAGATCCGCCTCTAGCTCCCGTTGCACCATTGTCTTCCATTGCCGGGCCGCCATCGTCAACGTAAGCCCCATCAGCGTGACAGCGATCATCACCATGAGGTACGAGAATCCTGCCTCTTGTCGTCTTAGCCATGCGGAGATCCGCCACACCGTCTCTCACTCCTGGTCCGCCGCCTCTTTCGACAACGACACCGTTTGATCCACACGTGTGCCGGTATCGCGTATGGTCACGCTCTCTGAGGTGATCGCCTTGAGGACCAGATGATCGTCGACGCGATCACCGACCTTGAGGACCTTCACTTCATCGTCTTTGCTGAGCACCGCCATCTCGTTGTTTGTTGTTCGCACTTCGCCCAGACGCAGAAATCCCAGATATCGATACGGCCCCAATTCCGTCGCTTCTGCCTGTTCCATCAAGGGATCGGCTTGTGCCGACCCTTGCTGGTTCACCGGGGCCGAACTGTTGCTGGTGGAAAAGGTTCCGTCGGAACGGGGCACCGTGAAAATGTTGCGAGGCGTCGTGAAGGTTGCCGCACGTTGAGCCCCGGTGGACGTAAGGAGATCGAGATGTACGCGCAGGCCGGTTCCCATCATCCCCGCGTGTCGACCCGATGAAGCGGAACCTGAGACGTTCGTGAGCGGGATACGCACCGGCTCCTCCAGCAGCCGCCATTGCCAAACAGCCAGGCCTGTCCACAGGACGATAAGTGAGACAGCAAGAATCGTCTTCTTCTTTGGATCCATGGCTAGGGGATGGTCTCCTGCACGCCGGGCCTATCGGTATCGGAGCGAAGATACGCCGCGATCTTGATGTTGAACGTCACCAGCGCGTCCGGCGCGCCCCCAGACCGAGCCAGTTCAAGGTCTTCGATAAACACCATCTCTTCCGCCGTCTCAAGATCATAGATAAATCGGCGGAGATCTTCGTATTGCCCACTCATCGCCCCCTGCAGCAGCCCCTTGCTCGTGTTCGCGACGGGAGTGGGCTCGGTCTTATAAGACAAGGCCGGTAGGGTGACTCGATCGCGTTTCGCCTCATCTGAAATCCCCAACGCTAAGGGAGCAAAGTCCCGTTCAGCGGGAAGTGCTGCCCATACTCGGCTCAGATCTTTTCTTGCATTTCTGGCCTCTCGATGATGTATCAACGACTGTCGCGCCCCGACCCATTCTTTCTCCAAACGCTCTCGTTCGGATTG
The DNA here is from genome assembly GCA_024760525.1 of Nitrospira sp. Lineage (NCBI taxonomy): Bacteria > Pseudomonadati > Nitrospirota > Nitrospiria > Nitrospirales > Nitrospiraceae > Nitrospira > Nitrospira sp. Next base: position 1,156,143 of record CP060499.1, on the reverse strand, counting down.
GGCGCCTTCCACACCGATTGTGTGCACGACAAGCAGCATCAGAAGGAGACCTAGGGCCGCCGCGCCCCATGGAAGCAAAGGTGCAAACGGATGATGCAACACGATGATCAAGCGATCTTTCATCTCTCAAGCTCCGCCCAACGGTATCGCACCGTAATGTCGAACTCCACTAAACCCTTTGATCCCACGCGATGATGAGCCAATACCGGATCCTGAAATGTGGAGTGGTCCTCAAGCCCCACGGTAAAGGTCGTGATGTCCTCCAGGCTCATCGCCGACCCCGCGAGTCGAACCGTCGAACCGGCTTGATCGAGTCGCACACTACTCAGGGCCAGGCGTGAAGGAACGGTTTGCTCTAGTTCGGTCAGAAACTTCGTCCACGAAAATATTCTCTTCTCAAGCAGTTGATTGGCCAACTCGACCTCGAAGCGCAATCGTGTCAAGCCCTCCTCGGACATGTCTATTCCCTCCCGCCTAGCCTCCGCTATCAAGCCAAGATCCTGCTGCAGAACTCGATCCAGTTCAGCTTCGATGGCCTGGTTTTCCTGATACGCCAGGATCGCTTGCCTGAGATTCCAGAGAATACCCAACGCCAGCAATGCGCAACTACCGATCAACAGGAGTCGAAGCGGGGCCATCACAGCTCGGTATCGGCGACCCAGATTTATCTGAAACCGGTCAGGAGCACCGCCCGGCAAGGGAAGAGACCTGAGTGGATCGGTGAGTTTTCCGATGAGAACATTCGTGAGCGCCACGTTACGCCACCCCAGCCATCGCCGCCAGCGATGGCATTCCTCGATGACTCCCAGTCGCCACCCATCCAAGTGCCTCGACTGATTTCCAGTCGAGTTGCTCCACTGAGACTCGGAGTTCTACCTCCATCTGCTCTTGAAATGCTGCCATGTCTCCGTCCGCACAGATCACGGCTTCTTTAATGACCGCGGAGGGATGTTCCTGTCGGCAGACCTCCAGCGATGCACCGCATTCATCGAGAATCTTCTTCAACATCTCGGGCTTCGCCGGCACCTCGCTCGCTCCCACACCCAGGAGCTTGCATCGGTAAAACAGCAACCGCCCTCGCTGGGACACCATGGTCGTCAGGGTCCGATCAGAGACACTGACCCACAGCACATCGCGACGTCGCCAATCAGACCAGCCGGAAGCCCTCCGCCAGAGATTAAACAGCCGTAGACTTGTGACCCCCACATCTTGAGGGATCAATCCGACGGATTCACAGAGAGACTCATATTGTCTCAGTACTGTTTCCTGAACCGCCACCGCCAAAACTGTGAAGGTTCGCAGGGTCTCGCACCGTCGATCATGAAATACTTGAAACACAATCTTGGCCCCATTGAGAGGGAAGAGCTGTTCTTGGCCCAGCCGCCATCGAATCAGTGCCTCGCGTTCCTCTCGCCGAACGGGCAACTGTTCCAGGTGCAGCACCGTCGCTCTGACCGCAGTGTCAGGAAGCAGCATGGTGATCCGGCGAGGAAGAGCGGAAAGACCTGTCCCCCCGACAATGTGATGATCCGAGCCTGAACCGGTCAAGGCGCGAATACGACTTGCCAGCGTCGTAAGCTCCGACAAGTTTTCGTCGATGGCAGAGGGTTTCACCATGCCATCGGAAAGGGCCGACATCGTGCATCGGTGTCGAGAGTGCCCGCGCCAATTCCGTTCGGTCTCGGCCCACGCGATCGAATCGATGCCGAACTTCAAACAGCGGTGGGGCCGGCTGCTGACCCATTCCCACATCGTGTTATCCTTCCTCGCTGAACGTGACACGATTGACTTCGCGCAGCGATGTCTCGCCATTCAACATTTTTTTCAGTGCCGATTGCCGAAGCGTGATCATTCCGTCGGTGACCGCCCGGTAACGGATTTCAGAAAGCGGCCGATCCGCAAGGATCATCTCCTTGATCTCATCCGTCAGATCGAGGAACTCCGTAATGCATTTTCTTCCTCGATACCCTGTCCCATGACATTGCGGACACCCTTTTCCTTCGTAGAACGTCGTATCTTTGTACTGCTCATAGTCCAACCCTGCTTCTTCGATAAGGGCCTTTTGGGCTTTGACCGGAGTTCGACACGAGGCGCAAAAGATTCGGACCAGTCGCTGGGCCAACACGCAGTTGAGTGCGGACAGAAAATTATAGGAATCGATCCCCATCGACGCGAATCGCCCGATCACGTCGAATACGTTGTTCGCATGAACCGTCGTGAGGACAAGATGGCCGGTCATCGCCGACTGGATCGCGATCTGGGCTGTTTCGGCATCTCGAATTTCACCGACCATGATCTTGTCCGGGTCATGGCGAAGAATGGACCGGAGCCCTCGAGCAAAGGTCAGGCCTTTCTTTTCATTGACCGGGATTTGCACCACCCCCGGGAGCTGATATTCAACAGGATCTTCGATCGTGATCAGTTTGTCTTCAAGCGTATTCATCTCCGATATGGCGGCGTACAACGTCGTCGTCTTCCCGCTTCCGGTGGGCCCTGTCGCCAACACCATGCCGTAGGGACGGGCAATGGCTTTCCGGAATCGTTTGAGATCTTCCGGATTGAAACCGAGCCGTTCAAGCTTCAAGGACGACACTCCGGTCGCAATGGAATCGCGGTCCAGTATTCGGATCACCACCGATTCACCGAAGACGCTGGGCAGGATAGAGACACGAAAATCCACGGTCTTTCGATCCAGCCTCATTCGAAAACTTCCATCCTGCGGCACTCGACGCTCGGCAATATCGAGCTCGGACATGACCTTCAGACGAGACACCAAGGGTGCGTGTAATCGAATATCCAGTGGCTCCATGGCCGGAATGAGAATGCCATCGACACGAAGTTTGACTTTGGTTGCGCGGTCTGCGGCCTCAATATGAATGTCGCTGGCCCGGCGCTGCATCGCGCTCAGCAAGATAGAGTCCAGCAGCTTTACGGCGGGACTCTGATCTTCCCCCACTTGATCGAGGGCTGCAACCTCCTCCCCTCGATCATCTTCTTTCACCAAGACCGATCGATACTCCGCTTCGAGCTCGCGGAGTGCTTGGCTGGAGCCCGCGCTACGGTCCAACGCGGACAGGATTGCGCTCTTAGAACTGACGATCAGCTCCAGCGGCTTTCCGATCATGAGTTCCAATTCGTCGAGGCCCAACAAATTTTGAGGATCCGCCACCGCGATGGTCATCACACTGTCTCTCTCGGCGATAGGGACAAACGGAAATCGCTGCATCAACTTGACGGAGATCGTCTCGTAGTAGCGGGGATCGACTTGAAAACTCGTCAGCGGATCGTAGGGAAGACCGTATTGAGTGGCCAGTGCATGAGCCAACTGATCCTCCGAGAGAAGCCCTTCGCAGACCAGTGTGTGTCCTAAGGCTGCTGTGACACCTTTCAATCGGTGCAGCACGTCCTCGACAGTCTGTCTCGCAAGCAGGCCCTGGCTGACCAGAACCTCCGCGAGAGAAGGCCGAGCAAGACTACGCAGCATGCGCACACTCCCAGGTCATCAGCACATCGTTCTGATCCACAGATTGATTGTCCCAATCTACCCGCCGACCGTTCCCGCCATCTGAAAGACCGGCAGGTACATCACGATCACGATCCCGCCCACCAATATTCCCATCACAAGCAGCAGAGCCGGCTCGATCCACGTCGTCAGCTGCGTAAGCCTGGTATCGAGGTCGGCTTCGTAAAACTCGGCGACATCCCGTAACATCGTATCGAGGGAACCCGTTTCTTCGCCTACCGACAACATCTCGATCGCGAGTTTCGGAAGCACCTTCGGACGATCCAAGGCACCGGCCAGCGTCGTTCCCTCGCGGATCTCATTGGATGCCCCGATGAGTTCGTGCGAAACAAAGCGGTTCGAGACGGCTGCGCGGGCACCCTGCAACGCATCAACGAGAGGCGTTCCACCCGCAAGAATAGTTCCGAGTGTTCGCGTGAGCTGTACGGTATTATGTTTCACGGCGATCGGACCCACGAGGGGAAGCTTCAGCACAAGGCGGTCAAGGACCAGATGCCCTGCGGCCGTGGCATAGTAGGCATGTAACCCTAATGCGATGCCGATCACCGCAATACCGGCGGGCAATCCCCAAACCTCTGCGTGTGTCACGACGTCGAGTAGGAGCTGAGTGGCCAATGGAAGAGTCTTCGCTGCTTCTCCGTAGACTGACACGAATGTCGGCATGACATAGGTCAGGAGAAACCCGATCACGGCCATGCCGATAAATACGAGAAAAATCGGATAGGAGATCGCCTTCGTGACTTTTTGACGAAGCCCGATCATCAGCTTCAAATACGTGATATATCGCTGGAGGACTTCAGGAAGATTGCCTGATTGCTCTCCCGCCTTCACCGTCGCAACATAGAGCTCAGGGAAATACATCGGGTGTCTCATCAATGCGTCGGAGGCAGATGCTCCCCCTCGAATATCCTCTCTCACCTCACGTAACGTCTGCTGAAATCCGGCATGGCCTGCGCGTTCAATCAACAAATCCCACACCCGTAAGATCGGCAATCCCGATTTGACGAGCGCGAGCAGCTCTTGATTGAAAACCAAAAACTGCCCTAACGGAAGCCCGCTCCACGACCAAGACTTGCCGGTCCTCACCGAGACCATTCCACGACGGTGAAGATTGAACACCAACAAGCCTTGGGCCTCTAGCTTGGCACGAACGTGCGATTCCTCCTCCCCTTCCAGGTGTCCCTGGATCGTGGAGCCATCAGGTCGTGCAACGCGGTATGCAAATACTGCCATAGCGGCGGACCTTCAAGACTCGCGGACTAGCCCGTAACACGCGACTACATTCGGTCGTGTTCGGACTCGCCGGTGGATGATTCAGTGAGCCAGAGCACCTGACCAGCTTGAATATGGTCATTGGAAAGCGCATTGATCTCCATGAGGCGCTTTACGGACGTACGATGCCGTTGCGCGAGGTTCCAGAGCGTATCTCCAGGCTTGATCAACACGGATAAGTCAGTGGCCATGGTTGACGGTCGAGCCATGCTCGGAACTGTCCCGACCGAAGATCCTCTCGACACATGAATGGCCGGCTGCGGGATGACTCCGGTACTGTCTCCAAAATCATCCGGTAGGGCTTCCCCCTGAAGGCCTAGGGTCGCCAATTCCGGTTGACCCTCTCTGGGGAACGCCATAGCTGCAGGCATTTCTCCCGCGGTGTGCTTTCCCATCTTAGATTGGTACTTTTGGAGTTGCTTCAGTTGGTTTTGAAGGGCGGCGCCGGTCCGACGGGCACGATCTCGCTCAGTACGCGAATTAACCAACTCTTCTCGTTGAAGATCAATGACATGGCGGGCTTCAGTCAACCGACGTTCCGCCTCTCGAATGCGCCCCTCGAGTTGAGCCCGAGTAATCTGGGCATCGGCGAATTCTTGGCGGCGTGCTTCAACCTCCACTCGCAAATCGACAAGCGCCCGTTGGGCATCACTTAGCGATGTTTTGAGCGCATCCACGGTAAGTTGAAGATCCCCGGTGTCCTGCTCCAAAAGAGGTTCGAGTGAGCTACACGCCGATATCCCAAGTAAAAGGATCCCGACGGCAGTGCTCCTCCACATCCCGCCTCGGGATGCCTTCTCTCGCAACCAAAATGTATTCCTCTCATTCACCATTTGTTATAGGGAGTTCCATTCGTCCCAACAAGGTCTGAGCCTGAATACACATCAAAGATACCACCCTCGGTCGGTTCCATAATCTCTTGCCAAGAACTCGAGGAATTCGTGAAGGGATCTTTGGGAAGGACCCGTAGATATCCCGCCGCCACCAGACCATCTAACGAGGGAGGATACTTCCCCTGATCGGCGCGGTGGTGATCCAGTAACTCGCGCAGCGTGAAAAGGTCTTGTCGCAACACCGTCTCCTTAGCTTTGAGCAACGATGACTGATAGGACGGAACCGCGAGGGTGGCCAAAATGCCGACAATGGACACCACAATCATGAGTTCGACGAGCGTAAAACCTTTCGTGTTCCATTCGCTCACTCTACCAATCCTGATACTTGGTGCCATCGAGCGCGGTCGCCTCGCTTTGTGACATCACATCGTAGATATCTTCACCACACCAACTAGTCGGCTTCGGACGATCCTTGTAACAGCGCAAGAGCCAATCAGATTTACCCGTCAGAGGGTCGATCGGCATGACTCGCAAATAGCGCCTCGTCGTGGTGCCTCGGAGCGTCGCTTCCTGCCCCGTTAACTTCACCCCCAACAGCACATCGAGAGACTTCGGATAACCATACGGCCCGGTGACGTCCTTGCACGTGAGCTTATTCTTGACACACACGGTTCCAAGTAGGATCTCGCCGTCACGATTCCATTCCAGCTTAAACACATCGATCGCGCTGCGAATTGTCCGAAGATGCTGGCGCAGCTCGATCTCTTGGGCTCGTTTCGTCGATACCTTACTCAGAGGCATGGCGACCGAGGCCAAGATCACAACGATGGTCATTGTGACGAGAATCTCGATGAGTGTGAGGCCGTCCTCCCTCACCGCACCTTCACCACCCCTGTCCCGATTTCTGAAGCAGCCGCCCGGCCATCACCCTCTGCAGCCATGAGCTCAACACGCACCGGAGACACCCCAGGCGATTTTGCGACAAAGACAATACTCGCCGACCGAGGAGTAGGCCCGTTGGGAAGGGCCAGTCGAAACGCGATACTTCCTACGGCTTCTTTTTGATCCCCTGAGGAAGATCCCGATGAGCCGACAAGTTCCGCCTGGCCAAGCTGTTTGAACTCAAGAATCTTCGGGTCATACTCGAACTTGAAGATGTGTTGGTCCGATGGGTCGAGCCGCCCATCTAGGATCGACAACTTGATTTCTCGACCGGTCTGAACCGCCGATTCATTCGGCCGGATGGCTAATCGGGGATCGGGAGCCCCCTGTTGAGCCAAGGAACGGGTTGGGCTGGCTACCCCGACCGCTTTCGCGGCACTGCCGCCATCCATGAGATGGTCCTCATACCTCGTTCCCAACGGCGAGGACATTTTCCGCGCAGGGATCGAAAACATTGGGCCGGTGGTATAGGTCGATTCCGTGCCGGACCAGAACGTTTGCGTGCTGGGCATCGGAGGGGTCATGTTCTGCACAATGTGCGGCGTGATCGTCAAAATCACTTCCGTGGTCACTCGGTCCGTCCTGAACGAGCTGATGAGATTTCCGATCACAGGAAGGTCGCCAAGCCAGGGAATCGTCACTCTGGTCTTCCGATCTTCTTCTTGTAAGAGTCCACCCAATATGACGGTTTCCCCGTCCTTTATGCTCAGCATCGTTTCAGCAGATCGATTGCCGAATTTGAACTGCGTGATGGGAGGAGAGGCCTGCAGCGTGATTTGCTCGCCGAGGCGAATCACTTCGATCTTCATTTTCAATCCGAGCTCGCCCCCCAACCGGATCGAAGGTTCCACCGTCAGTTTGACACCGGTATCTCGAAATTCGATCGACGTCACCGTCGATGTGGTCGGCACGGCACCCGTCGCGGCTTGACCGGGTAAGACGTTCGTGGTTGACAACAAGATCGGCTGCTTGTCGCCGATGTTGATTTCCGCCTTCTTGTTGTTCACGACCCGGATCTTCGGCGCGGCCAGCGTCTTCGCATCCGTGATCTGTTTGAAGAAATCGAGCTGGACATTCGTCGGAAGCTTGAACAAATAATTATCCGGTCCTAGGTTGGCCAATTGGCGATAGGTGAATTGCTGTGCCAGTGTCCCGGCAATCACTCCCGCAGGGCCTGGCGGAACCATGGCAGCGGCTGCCTGTTTTGGATACGTCAGTCCATAGGTCTGATTGACGGTCCGATTGACCTCCAACACCTCGACGTCAAAGAGCACTTCCGACTCCGGACGATCATTGGCCAGGATGATTTTCTCAGCCATCTGAATTTTTTCAGGCTGGTCACGGATCACAATGGTATTGAGCTGCTCGTTGGCATGCATACGTTTTGCATCGAGCATGCTTTTCAGCAGCGTCAACATGTCTTTGGACTTCGCGTTCGACAGATAAAAGGTTCGAATCATCAAGTCCTGATATTGCTCCTGCTTCTGCTTGGTATTGGGGCTGATGATCAGCACTCCCGGAGTGGCCATCCTGGAAAATAGGCTGTTGCTGTTGAGAAGGAGCTGCAGCGCGTCGTCAAACGGCGTGTCCTGAATCGAAATCGAAATCGGATCGTTCCTGACGTCCTTATCGAAGATCAAGGTAAACCCACCCGCTTTTGCCACTCCCTCCAGCACTTCCTTAATCCCCGCATTTCTGAATTTGAGTGTGACAGGCTGCTTCATCCGATCACTCCGTAGAAGTGCCTGCTGCTCCTCTGTCAGCCTGCTGATGCTCTCGAGAGGCTCTCGAAAGGTTGGATCCAATTCAGCGGAGCGAGTATAGCCATCCATCGCCTCTTCGATTCGTCCTAGTTGGGCCAAACGTTCCGCTTCGCGATAGTGTGACCGAGATTCCCTCAAGCGAACGGCTTCCTGGAAGCCGGCCTGATGCTCGGCGTTCGAAGGCTCGACCGTGAGCGCCCGCTTAAATTCTTCAAGCGCCAGATCGGCTTGCTTTTCTTTCAGAAGCGTACGGCCGCGTTCGCCATACAGAGCCGCGGTGCGTTCGCGGGCCAACGCATACTTAGTCTGCAGTGACGTATTGAAAGGATCGTCCTTTAACGCGAGGCGATAGGCGAGACCGGCTTCTTCCCAACGTTGCGCAGCCAAGTGCTGATCTCCACGCTTCACATCAGGAGACACCACGAGCGCGCAACCAGCGATCCCCAAAATTCCCAGGGGCCGGGCAAACTTCATCGCCCGGCCGGAGAGACACGCAGTCATATGACGAACTCACCCTTGTTCTTGTGCCCTCATTCGGCACAGCAGCAGAGATTGAGCCTGCCGACAATCAATTTTCTTATACTACGGATTACGGCAGGCTCAAAGAAAAAGGCTAGAAACTGAGGGAGTAGGTTGGGGAGTTACACATCCGTACTGCGGTGGTGGATGTGCTTGTTTGTTATTACTAGGGTTATTTGCCGACCAAGAACTCGGATGATCCTTAGAGACGCCAGTATTTTAGGGAAGAAGGGATTTGGCTCTGGTCAAGGATGCTCTTGACGTCGATCACGACACCCTGCTTTCGATTCCGAAGAGGCTTGAGCAGATCCTGTAGACTCACATCGGCGAACTTCTTATGTGCGACAGCCACGATCAGTCCGTCGAGATCTTTGAGCTTGTTCCATTCGACGAGATGAATGCCGTACTCTGCCATCGCTTCTTCAGATTCTGCAATAGGGTCATGCACCAGTACCTCGATCCCATATTCACGAAGCTCATGAATGATATCGGGCACCTTGCTGTTGCGAAGATCGGGCACATTTTCCTTGAACGTCAACCCGAGCACCCCTACTCGTAGTTCATTCGCAGGGCGTGACAGCTGGCTGAGCAACTTCATGGTATGTTCTGCGACAAACTTTCCCATCCCATTGTTGATGCGCCGGCCAGAAAGAATAACCTGGGGATGGTAGCCCACTGATTCCGCTTTGGAGGTCAAATAATAAGGATCCACGCCGATACAATGACCGCCAACGAGGCCGGGCGAGAACTTGAGGAAGTTCCACTTCGTCCCGGCGGCTTCAAGAACGGATGTCGTATCTATTCCCAGTCGATGAAAAATCAGTGCCAGCTCGTTCATCAACGCAATGTTCAGGTCTCGCTGAGTATTTTCGATGACTTTGGCCGCCTCCGCCACCTTGATGCTTGATGCGCGATAAATACCAGCTTTCACCACCAGCGCATATGTCGCCGCTACGACATCCAGCGATTCACGGTCTTGCGCAGATACCACCTTCGTAATCTTTTCGAGCGTATGCTCCTTGTCACCCGGATTGATTCGCTCCGGCGAGTACCCGATTTTGAAATCAACGCCGGCTTTCATTCCCGAAGTTCTTTCCAGAATCGGCAGACACACTTCCTCCGTCGCGCCCGGATAGACCGTGGATTCGTACACCACGATGGTGTCTGCAGACAGGTTTCGCCCGATCAGCTCTGATGCTTTCTGCAACGCCGTCAGATCCGGCTGCAATGCCTCATTGATAGGGGTTGGAACTGCGACAATGATGAATTGGGCGGCTTTGAGGTCCGACGGCTCTGACGTATACCGAACCTGCGCAGCTTTCAGATCCTTTTTCGATACTTCCCCTGTCCGATCGATTCCCTTTCGTAACTCGTCAATTTTCTTTTTATTGACATCAAACCCAACGACTGGGGCAATCTTCCCAAACGCCACTGCGATCGGAAGACCGACATAACCCAATCCCACAACAGCGATAGAACGCGACGGTCGTTTCTTCATATAACCCCCAGTCTGAGAGGACGTGAACGACGTTAACAATGGCAGAAGACTTTGTGATCGTCAAGGAACAGATAGGCTTTATCATCTTTGTTTCGTTCTAAGATGACCTGTCATGACACAGGATATCTTTGACGCCGATCAGACCTGGAAGACCAACGGATCACACCTGGGCGCGAGTGAATTCTCCGCCTCAGGAATTCGAAGAAGAGAACATCTGGTCAAAGCGGCTGGTCACGGGTCTCTTTAGATAAGCCGATGCTCTTGGAGGGTTTACGAAGGACAGGCTAAGGCCTGCCTGTGGACGGGAACTGATCCAGCGGGTTCACGGAACCTTACAGATGAATTATACACACGCCTGTTGCTCGATCCTCACCTGATCAAAAAATACTTTTGCTGACCTCATTCGAATAGGCGCTTTCATTCCCCGCGATGTCATAGGCTGTCACGACAAAAAAATACGTTGTCCCGTATTGCAAACCTGTTGCCTGGTAAGTGGTCACGCTTCCTCCGACCGTGGCAATGGGGGCTCCATAGGCCCCTGAACTCGTTGCTCGATACACTTTGTATCCGGCCAAATCTGTTTCGCTATTGGCCCTCCAAGTCAGAGTTGCGGAAGAACTCGACGGGGCATTCAGAGTCAGAGTGACGGTTACGTTTCTGGTTATACCCCCGCTAGTCAGCCTAATAGTAGTTGAATTGCTTCCCTGAGTGGCGGTTGCCGTGTTCACGCTTGCCGTAATGCTTCCACTCTTCGATCCAGACGTCGGACTAAGCGACAGCCAGGCGGCATCGTCACTCGCCGTCCACGTGCCATTTGAATCGAGTGTGATCGCCTGGGCCGCAGGGTTTGCGGCTCCCTGAGTTGCCGTAAAGGCGAGGTTATTGGACGATACCGTCAATGAAGCGGCAGAAACCGTCAAGGATACACTGATGGTTTTTGTGGCGCCTCCACTGGTCACGGTAATAGTGCCGGTATTTGTTCCGACTGGAACGTTCCCTAAATTGACGCTCGCGGAGATGTTTCCGTTGCCCGAGCCCGACGTCGGACTTAGCGTGAGCCAGGTCGCATTGTCGCTGGCCGTCCAACTCCCATTCGAGGTGATGGTCACAGCCTGGTTGGATGGATTAGAGCCGCCCGACACGCCTGTATAGGTTAGTGACGAAGGGTTTAGTGAGATCGAACTCGGGGCCGCCGTCACGGTGAAGGTCACCGGGACCGATACGCTGGGCGCTCCCGCGGCACTCAAGGTGATCGTCGCCGTGTGCGTCCCCGCCGTCAGGGCGCCCGTGGTAACGGTCAATGTGACCATGCCATTACCCATGCCAGAAGCCGGACTCAACGTTAACCATGCTGTATTAGCGGTGGCACTCCAGTTTAATGTTCCGCCGCCGCTGTTAGTAACGGCGACGATTTGAGCTGCCGGATTGCCTTGGCCTTGCTGCGCAGTGAAAGAATAGCTTGCGGAGCTAATTGCTATGGAAGGATCTGGTATCGGTGGAGGTAGAACAGGTTTGGGCGGAGGGGCAAGTTGCGTCAATTCCGGCATCGTAGACATCAGCCGCCGCATTGGGGCTGGAGACTTCTTGAGAAGAGGATTAGGCGACGGTGCAACCACTGCGCTTGAAGTAACTGTAGTAGACGCGGATGCGACGGGCGCTGAGGTAGCCTTGATGGCAGACACGCTAGGACTTGAACTGAGTGGAGACGTGACCGTCGACTGCGAGTTGTGAGATTCGGACTGTGAAGCCCCAGCAGAAGTCGTTAAAGGGGCCGGTGGCGTAGTGCGGCTTATCTCCGCCTGCGGTTGAGGTACGGGTTTTTTGATGAGACTGTGAGGCGTGGGCGCTGTACTCGTAGACGCGGACACTCCCGAAATCGCTCTACCGTCGATTGGGCGAGAATCATTAAATCTCCCCTGAGTAGTGCCCTGCTGAACCATGATCGTACGTCCATCACCCGCCGCTAGGACTGTTTGTATTGATAAAATCGAGGACTCAAAAATCATCTGGAACGCGCCGAGGCCGGCGACGAGGAATAACAATCGCTGAGTATTCTGGCGCATTGTCGGGAATCCTCCAATAGACTTGCGACCTGTCGTTAACGTAAGAGACAAGGCTAGGTCCGGAGTTGAGCAAGTTGAATGCCTTTGCAACGGAAGATAAAGATCTTGCCGCTCTTGAAGGCTAAATGAAGAGTATTCTGTTGGTTTTGAGGGAAAGCGTATCTCTGGGGGGTGTTACGAAGGAGACGGCATCAGTTGGGAAGGAGCAGCGTATTGCTCTCATAATTGTACACATAAAGTGATAGTTGATACTTTGATATATAATTGCTTGATATGGAATGAACAAGCTGAATTTTTAATGGCATAGAATGCCAGGATATTATTGATATTGCTGAAGTCTATTTTTGCGTAGGTTCTTGTATAAGCCTGACTTCCTCCCACAAAACCGGAGGAGCAATAATGGAACGGGATTGAGCTGCAGTATATCCAAAGGAGGAGGCCGGATCAGAATGCGTTCAATAACGGTTTGACATCTCGCCCCGAAAACGACGGCACCGTGAACGCAGAGTAGACTCAAGGCTTCGACGGTCTCCTGCGAAAGAACTGGCCCTATGAAGCGGCCAAAGTTTTCTGAAGAGCGGATCGTCTACACCCTCCGGCAAATGGAAAGCACTACCTCCCTCAGCGACCTCTGTCGGCAACACGGCATTGCCGAGCAGCTCTTCCCTGCCCGGAAGAAGAAACTCGATGAAGTAAACAGTTGGCTGAAGCGGCTGGTGGCCGATCTCGCTGGATACACATATACTGTCGGAGGCCTTGTGAAAAAAAAGCTAAGGCCCGCCCACCGCCGAGAATTGGCTCACTGGTTTCGGGACACCTTCTCGGTGAGTTGTGCGCGGGCCTGTCACTTGGCGCAGTTCAGCCGCGCTGCCTTGCACCGGAAGAGCCGGGACAAAGGTCGAACCGCCTTGCGGCTGCGCATGCGGGATCTTGCCCATGCCACGCCGCAGTTTGGGTATCGACGAATTTGGGTGTGGCTACGGCGTGAGGGCTGGGTGATCAAGCGCAAGCAGGTCCGCCGGCTCCATCGGCTCGACGGCTTGCACCTGTTTATGCGCGTGCGGCGACGCAAACATATCGCCCTTCACCGGGGTCCGGCCCCGATTCCGACCGGTCCTATGGAGCGCTGGAGCATGGATTTCGTGCATGATACCCTGGCCGACGGACGGCCGATCCTGATCCTGACCATCGTGGATCATTGGAGTCGCTCGAGTCCGGTTGTAGAGATGGGAGGGCGTATGTCGGGGGAGAGGATAGGCTGGATCCCCGGTCGAATGACGGCGAACTGGACCCTTCGGCGATAGGGCAAGTCTTCCAGGGCACGCGATTGGAATTCTGTCCCATGATCGACCGTGATGGAACGCGGTATCGGTTGGTCCCCGAGTACGCGATCGGGCAGACCCGTCGCAAATGCCTGTATTGAATCGTTCAATGGACGACTGCGCGACGAGTGTCTGAACGGGCACCCGTTCGACTCGCTCGCGGAGGCACAGGCCATACTGGAAACCTGGCGGATGGATGACAATCGCGACCGGCCCCACGGTTCACTTGAACACCTGACTCCAAGCGAATTCGTCAGCCAACGTCAGGACGAACGTATCGCCGAAGCAATCATCTGCTCTGGTTCAAAGTTGTCTCGAAACGGGACCAACGTCATCTGCCAAAACGTGCTCCCTCTAGCTGTCTACGATTGAAGGGAGCTTACGTCACGACCTCGTCCTAGAAGCGGCCTCAATTTCAAGGGACCAGGATACGTTTTCAGCTGAGTGTGGTCGGCTTGATTTCACGTAAGCACTACAATCAGGGACGTCTTTCATCGCGGAAAGCCCGACATCATCCTGACCGAATCAAGAGTTGAATTGGGGTTAGGATCTAGACAGCTACCCGACTCTCGCTGGCTGAATAATCCAGCATATAGCTTGGAAGCGAGTTTGCCGAAACACCATTGAGAACCACATGAATAGGTTTGGCTGCCCGCAAAGAGCCCAGTGCCTGGGTTACCGCTTGCTTAGACGTCAGATTTGCTCTCACCACAAGAAGGAGGAGATCGCTATGGCTTTCCAGCACGTTCATCGTGGCCACAGGCAAGATCGGTGGAGCATTCAGTAGGATATAATCAAATTCCTCTCGGAGCTGTGACAGAACACGATTAAGCTGACCGGCTCTTAACAATTCGTTGGAATCCTCTACAGATTCGCCAGCAGGCATTAGCCAACAGGGAACATCGGCAAAGGAAGTCATGGCTTGTTGCAGGGGAATGTCGCTCCTCAGGCAGTCAATTAGCCCATATTTTATCGGAGTTTCCAGGAAGGCCGTCAGTTCGGGAAAGACAAAGTCACAATCCAGCAGAAGCACTCGCCTCCCAAAGTCTCGCGAGAGCGTATAGCCGAGATTAATCACAGTCGTCGTTTTCCCCTCACCTTTGATGGCGCTCGTCACGGCTACAACCATTGATGCCCCTGTCGTGTTGAGCAACTGAAGCCTCGCAGCTGCAACGCGATACTGCTCAGCAGCCATGGAACGGGGAAACATTTTGGTTACAAATCTTCTGTCAACCTCACCAAACCGCGGTCGATTGTCCAATAACTGCTGGCTCGACATGACCTCAGGCTGAGATCTCGAAACCATATCCAGCGGCCGTCTCAGCAAGTAAGAACTCTGCAAATTCCTTGAGTCGCTTCCCGCACGCCACAGTGATGAGAAATCCGGAATAGCAGCTAACAACCGAGGACCAGTCAAGAGCAGTTCTACATCTTCCGGTTCGCGGAATTGCGGGGTAAGTCTCTCGCGCAAGATTGACAAGCCGGCTCCAGAAACACACCCAAAAAGAAATCCTAATACCAACACTTTCAGCTTGTTTGGAACTGCCGGAGTTCGAGGGAAAGTGGCGCGCTCCAGGATGCGGAACTTTCCTTCCTTCTGCCGCTTTTCCATATTTTCCGCAACTCGCGTATGCAATCGTTTATCCAGAAGCATTGCATAATTCGCCTTCATATTATTGTAGTCGCGTTCGAGGACCAGCAACTCCTGTTCGACTTGAGGCGACCTCTCCAGGCGTTTTTCAAGATCTCTCTTGGTGGCATGCAACTGTTCCAAACGTCGCTGGAGAAGAGTTATCTCTGTCTTCTCCTCGTTCTGCATTCTTAAGAGATCTTGAAGATATGGGTCAAGAACCGCTTTATCCAGTCGAATCGCATCCTTGCCATACAAATTGGTCAACTCTTCTTCAACTTGCCGAATTTCCTCCTTGGTCAGGACCACCTCAGGATATCCGTCCCAAAACTCTGCTCTAAGTTTGACGAGTTTCTCTCGGAGTTCCTTCAGCCGGCGATACAGCGAGTCTGGCTCCATAGAGCGTGTACTCACGATTCCGGCACTCTGCTGCCCAGACACACGGTACTGCTGCACTGCTTGATTCAGCATAGACAACTTGTCTGAATGGCGCTGAAGACTCTCGGTGCTGGCGGTAATCTCTCCCTCAGCTCGATCCAAGCTTCTGATATTGGCATCCGACTGCTGGGGGAGATCACTGATGTGGGATTTTTTGAAGCGACTGATGTTCTCTTCTTTGTTCTCCAGCTCCCGTTTCATCCATCGCATCTCTTCATCGAGAAACTCTCCCGCACCTTCGAATTCCCGCTCGCGCTCCCTGTTGTTTTCATCGATGAACTTGTCTGCAATTCTGGCTGTCACCTGCATGGCCGTCTTGGGATCCTGATGCAGAAAGGAAACCACAAATCCTTCAATAAAGGCTGTTCCGCTGAAACCCGCGCCTTGCTCCATCTTGACTCGCTCAATTCTCGTATTCGCCTTCAACTCGTTGAAGGCCGCAACCTCTTCTTCTTCGTTAAGTCCACTCTCATATAGACTGAATTCTTTGAAGACCGCACCCAAGAAATCCCTGCTGATGATTTGGCGCTGAATCAGAAAGAGATGCTGATCGAAATTTTCTTCTGCGTCAGCTTTTTGCTTGTCGATAACATTATCGATGCCTCTGCGTCCTTCGGCAACAATCATCGTCTGTGACAGATAGTATTTAGTAGCTATTAAGTAGTACCCGAAAGCCAATGCCAGAGAGAGCGCTATCGAACTTGCTATCACCCACCTGTTGCGCGAAGCAATGAAGAGATACTCACGGGCAGTGGTTGCTCCCGTTTGTTCAACTAGCACAGCAGCATCAGTGGTTTGCATTCTTCACTCCAAAGAAGCCCACACCGTACAACTAGCCCTGGTATAGAGAAATGTCATCGGCATTTCGAGCAACATATCTATTTACGGATAGCAGCATCAACACCGCTCGAAACCGCCAAAAACTCCGTGCCGGAAACGGAAGTTCGAAACATCGGGACAATTTCCTTCAGTCGTTCGAGCACCGTATTGATCTCGTCCCCATAACTTGCTGCCTCTAGCGCAGCTAGCTTGGCCCGAAACTCTTCGAAGTCGAGCCGATTAATTGTCCGAATCTGCAAGATCTTATCCAGTGAGGAGCCCACTGCAACCTCTCCTTCTCCGACCAATTCCTCGTAAAGCTTTTCCCCTGGACGAAGGCCAACGAATCGAATAGGAATGTCCTTGCCAGGAATAAATCCTGACAACCTGATGAGGCTCCGCGCAATATCGAGAACTTTGATTTGCTCCCCCATGTCAAGAATATAAATGTGGCCTTGTTCGCCGATCGTTGCCGCCTGAAGGACCAACTGAACGGCTTCAGGGATGAGCATAAAGTAACGTCTGATTTCAGGATGCGTGACGGTCACCGGTCCACCAGCCCTAATCTGCTCCTGAAAGCGTAGCAATACACTCCCGCTACTGCCAAGAACATTGCCAAACCGCACAAGAAGGAAACGCGTCTGACTTGTCCTCGCAATGTCTTGAATGATGAGTTCAGCCACCCGTTTAGTGGCTCCCATCACACTCGAAGGATTAACCGCCTTGTCAGTCGAGATATGAACGAATTGCTCAACTCCGTAGAGGCTTGCCGCCTCTGCAGTGACCCGTGTGCCAATGCAGTTATTTTTTACGGCTTCAAGTGGATTCAGCTCCACGAGTGGAACATGCTTGTGCGCTGCAGCATGGAACATAATCTGAGGCTTATGCTGCTCCAATACCGTACAGAGTCGATGAGCATCAGTAACGTCCCCAATCAAGGGAATGACGGGAAATCCGAGTTTCCGATCATCTAACTCTTTATGAATGTTGTATAAGCTATTCTCATGGCGCTCATAAAGCAATAGCACTTTTGGCTCAAACAATGTGATTTGACGAGCCAATTCCGAGCCGATCGAGCCACCTGCACCCGTGATTAAGACACTCTTGCCTCTGACCATCTGCTTCGTTGCTTCATTGTCCAAATCTATAGGTGCACGAGACAGAAGGTCTGGAACAGAAATATTGCGCATCTGGCTAATTGTACTTTGATCAGTGAGAAGTTCCTCTTTCCCAGGCAGTGTCTTAATTGAGATGTCATATGGCTCTAACTTGATGACAAGGCCTCGAAGAAAATCAGGCGTTGCCTCAGGGATAGCAACCACGACCACTTCGGGCTTGAGCTCTTCTACAAGTTTTGGGATGTCTCTCACGCCGCCCAAGACTCGGACTCCGTGGATGCGTTGATTGAGAAGCCCAACATGGTCATCAACGATTCCGATCGGTTGACAGTTGAATACCGTACGAGTTTTCATCTCACGTACGACCCGTTCCCCTGAATCGCCCGCCCCGACAACCAGCACCCTCCGTTTCTTCTGAAAAATCGCTTTGTCGCGAAGCACCCTCGATGGCAGTCTCACTCCGGCAAGAAAACCAATAAGTAGAATGGCGTCGATAGCAAATATGGAACGTGGATAACTGTGTATCTCCATTATCCAATGGACCCAACCATAAAAGACCACCGTACTGGTCAAGACTCCGGCAAGGATATACTGAAGATCCCAAATACTCGTGTATCTCCATAAACCTTCGTTGAGCCCAAACAATGCAAACGCCACGCCTCTAATGGCAACCAACCCAAGCACTGTTTGCTCGAACGTACCCATCT
Source organism: Nitrospira sp. (assembly GCA_024760525.1). Classification (NCBI taxonomy): domain Bacteria; kingdom Pseudomonadati; phylum Nitrospirota; class Nitrospiria; order Nitrospirales; family Nitrospiraceae; genus Nitrospira; species Nitrospira sp. Next base: position 1,137,696 of record CP060499.1, on the reverse strand, counting down.
CACCTACAGGAATGCTTCCATCATATCTCAACACAAATGCCAAATAGTTCGCCAAAACTATTAGACCTACATCAAGCACAACGATGATTGGCCTACGCCACTTTGTGACGAAGGCCCCCAGGGTAGTCCAGGGAGAAGACGAAGGAAGTTCTACAGCGGCTTTTAGTTCCGGAAGCGTAAAGACTACGATCGGCAACCTAACAATATGCAGGAGAGTTTGCATGATTATGGCGAAATCGAGTCGCAGAGACATATGGCGAATATACAGCTTGGCCAATCGAAGTTTTTCGGGAAGGACTTTGAGCTGATATTCTTCTTGCGGGTTGGAGGAGAACGCTAGAAGCGTCGCTTCATCGATGTATCTCAACGAGGCCAGGTCGGTAATCCCGGGACGAACAGCGAGCACCTCGGAATATTCAGAACGTAAGCTTTCAACATAACGTGGAACTTCTGGCCTCGGGCCGACAAAGCTCATATCACCTACAAGGACATTCAGCAGCTGAGGCAGCTCATCGAGCTTATACTTCCGCAAAATTCGACCAACTCTCGTTATACGAGCATCTCGTCCGACCGTGAGAGGCAAACTGCTCCCAGAAACATCCACAGCCATAGTCCTAAATTTTTGTATCTCGAACGGACGAAATCCCCGTCCCACGCGAACCTGTCGGAAGATCACCGGCCCCAGCGAGTCTAACTTAATCAAAATAGAAATAACCGCTAGAAGAGGCGCCGTGACAACCAGTCCCAAAGCGGCCATGCACACATCAAATGCGCGTTTCATCACCGTCGGTTCCTCTCGACAAGATCACGGACGGTATCGATCACACGATTCATTTCGTCTTCCGTCATCTTTGAATACAACGGCAATGAAACGATCCGTTGAAATACCATGCTTGAAGCGGGAAAATCTTCCGGTCGGTAGCCTCCCATGTCACGGTGGTAGGGGTGCAAATGAAGGGGTATGAAATGTACACTGCATCCAACGCCAGCTTGCTGCAATTGACGGATGAATTCATCTCGACCGACCCGCAACCGATCCAAATCCAATTGAATCACATACAGATGCCATGCGTGCTGCACATGAGAGGCTGTTTGAGGACACATAATCTCGGGAAGATCTTGGAAACCGTCCCGATACATGGCGGCATATCGCTCACGTCCTTTCCAAAACCGTTCACACTTCTTCAACTGGGCCAACCCAAGCGCCGCAGCGATATCAGTCAAATTGTATTTAAACCCTGGGGAGAGTATCTCATAATACCAGGACCCTTGAGCAGAGTAGCGATTCCAGGCATCCCGACTGAGCCCATGAAGGCTCATCATTCGCATGCGAGCGGCCCACTCGGCATTATTGGTGGTGACCATACCCCCTTCACCGGTGGTGATATTCTTCGTCGCATAAAATGAAAAGCAGGTGGCATCAGAAATGCCGCCGATCATCTTGCCGTGATATCGCGCCGGCAGGGCATGCGCCGCATCCTCAATTACATGCAGGTTATGTCTCTGTGCTATCGTTTGAATTGGCTTCAGATCGCACGGATGTCCAGCAAAATGGACGGGTATGATCGCTTTGGTTTTGTTCGTGATGGCCGCTTCAATGCGATCCGTATCCAGATTCAACGAATCTTGCAGGCAATCGATCAGGACCGGCCGTGCATTGAAATACGTAACTACCTCTGCCGTTGCGGCAAAAGTCATTGTCGGAACGAGCACTTCATCTCCTTCACCCACGCCGGCTGCTTCAAGGGCTAGATGAAGTGCAGCAGTACAGGAATTAACGGCGACCGCGTGTTCGGCTCCGACCATCGCAGCAAACTCTCGCTCAAACTCTCTCACTTTTGGACCCGTCGTTAACCAGCCCGAGCGAAGGACCTCCACCACCTCTGATACCTCTTCTTCACCCACATCAGACCTATGAAACGGCAAAAAGTCTTTCATTCACAGATCTCCTTTAGGCTTAGAGAGCTAGCTCACAAGTTCTACACTTTCCCACAACCGTGAGAAAGCACAACCCACCTTTGGAGGGGGCCATGAGAGAGGTATCTGATTCCATGCATAGCTCCGCCTTGGCTGTATCGGTCATCCTATAACATTGAAAAGACTCAAGGCTATTACAGAGTAATAAGATTAGAAGTTTATAATTGTTTCTCTTAGTTCAAGGGGGTGAAAAAATGATGATGCTATCAATCTGGCCGCCTAAGAAAATACTGTGTATTCCTCATTGAGTGCCATTCCATCACCAAACTCTCTCTGTCGTTTCCGGGCTCGGCATGCCCTAAAATGCCTTCGACCAGGACCTCTCTCCGGATAAGCTCCATGTACTCGACAGCATCACAATCGTCGCCAAATGTATCCTTTCTCGATGAAGAATGAGCATACCAAACTGAGAACCCTCTGATCAGATTTACATGACCCATTACTTTTAGCCCCCGATCCCGGCCGAAGCCGCCCACACCCACGTGTTCACCGTGACCGAGGTCGAGGATTGACAGAGAAGTGCCTTGGGGCGGCCGGAAACGCGCTCTGCAGTCGGTCGAACGGTGATGAAATCAAGAAGCTGAAACAGAATATCGAGATCTCGCTCGGCAACGATATCCTTCTGGAGGTATTGTCCTAACCCATTAGATATCCGACGCGCGACAGACAGGCTGCTGGGAGGGTGTTAGATGCGGCGTGTGCGTCAGGTGAGTCGGAGTAATACCGGTGGACCAGCGATATGGGGCATGTTCTCTGTAAGCATGTTGGCTAGGCGTATCTCATCGCGGTGCTCGACAGTCACAATCGCGAGGTCATCGGCTATCAGTTTGCCTTGCTGAGTCACGAGAAGGAAGCCGAGCTGGCCGTTGAATCGGCCTGCCTCCTACGGTTTGGCACACTGCGACTGATAGGCGTCCAGGTTCTGAGCAACGACACATTCGGCTGGAAAAACCTATGGCGAGATGCATTCCTTGACTGGAAGATCAGCGATCGCTTGACCTGATCGTCGCGGCAAGCCACGGCGCGTACGAGACCCCTCTGATTTGCTGCGATAACACGGTGGACAAATCATTTTTAACAGCTTGAAGAGGATGTCCCGTGAAAGCCTGGGAAGGCCAGATCAAATCAAGGACATCTTGATTACAGTAAGCCAGATACCCACCAAAATCCAGCCTATTAGGCTGAGTCCGCGCAAGAGCGTATAGCCATAGGAGAAAAATCTTTCGTAGGCGAAAAAGAACACTTCTTGAAAAACGAACAATGCAATCGCAAAATATGTCATTCTGAATCGATAGGCGATCTCATCGCGAACCCTTGGCTTGCGATACTCTCGCTTCGCATCTTCCGTAGCTGTGTAAATTTCTGCCACTTTCCGATCGATTCCTTCAGACGCTGCCAGTCCGAGCATACTCGAGAGGGAGGCACCGCCCTCTGCCAACGATATTTTATCCGACTCGCGCGACAGTCGAATCGCCCCTGAGCCTCTAGGAACCACAATCGTCCAGTTCTCAGGCCCCTTCCACGACTGCATGGATGGCACGACTGCAATCTGCTTCGCCTGTGATCTGGCATCGTCCAACGACCAGATGGCCACTGACCAGGAATCGCTGGCTGGCTGCTCGACCATGATGGCTGAGGCAGGCTTAGGAACCTCCCCGGCAGCCATCTGCCATCCGGCAAACGGCGATCGGCTGCCTTTATACTGGTATATCTCCCCACTAGAGCTTAAAATAAAGGTTTTCATCACGGCCGTGTTCGATGGGCTTGAAAGAATGTACGACCCTGGAATCTGTCCCTCTCGTACTTCTACATCGTGCGCAGTGGTCCATAGAGTAGAAGTTCGATCTTTATCATGGCCTCTGGTGTAATCGAGAACCACCCAAAGATCACCCAGGGCTTGCGCCACTTGGCGACGTGCCACATATCCCTGCGGCCCAGTTCTTTCCAAATCGATGAAGGAGAGCCGGTCCCTTCGAGTCTCACCGAGGAGCCGCGTCTTGCGTGGACTCGCGACATTCTCACCCGCTAAATGTGGGGCATTAGAGCCATTCCATGATTCCGCTTCACGACGCTCCTCAGTGCCATAGGGCCAGTAGCCGACGTTGGTCCACCATGTCTGACCCCGAGCCCAGAGCAATACACTCATCTCGTCCGCGTGCACATGGGCATGATTGGGAAAGTACGACCAGGCAACAACGGTTTGGGTGGAGCCTAACAAATTAGTCAACCCATCCCACCATATCGAATATCCACCAATAGGGTACAGAGCAGTTTGAGGCTGTACCGACTCCAGCCTGCCCTGTAGCGGGCCGTATATCCCTCCTGGCACTGACGCGGAAAGCACCGGTCCCGGCAGGTGAATGCCGCCCTCGGTATCGCCGAACATCGGCAGGGAGCCATCCGGTCTTCGGAGTCGCGCGTATACTTCCTTGGTCTTCTCATACGTGTGTCGCCACTCGTCGGGAACGTCCATTCCGTGCAATGTCATATACCTAAAAGCCATACTAAGGAAGTCTACTCCGGTCTTCTGATAACCGGCTGAATGTTCCAGGACCACCCCCTCCTCGCTAATGTAAAAAGGCATCTGCTTCCTCAACCGCTCAACGGCCAGCTGTGAATAGCGGGAGGCCTCAGGAAGAGATGGAAATGCCAGGCTCAGGTGCCATAGCGCTAAGTTCTGCATGACCCCATGGTTTGACGAAGAGGTGAACCGTGTAGGATCGGCCGAAAAAATCCCGCTACGAGCGGCAAACACAAAAAGGGCTTCGGCGACATCGGCATTGTAGCTAGGGTGATGGCGGTACACAGCCCAAAATTCCGCAAGGGCCAAAACACGTTCCGCAACGGCGTGATCATTCCACAAGGCCCCTTTCGGGATGAGAGCTCGCCGTTCATACGCTGCCCACCCCAGAATGATATCGCGCGCCATCAGGAAGAATTTTTCACTTCCTGTCTCGCGGTACGCGGCAAGTAATATGCGCGGGATGACCAGACGTCCGTGGAACAGTTGCCAGTTAGGTGAGCCTTGATCGATATCCGCAGAATCAAAAGGCAGATGAACCGGCCTGGGAGGTTCGCCAAGATACCCATATTGTCCTTGCAGAATTTTTTCGGCTTCCTCAACAGTAAAGAGATGGTTTTCATCATCAAAAAAGCGAAACTTGCTCAGTTCCTCGAGAACGACGTTCGATGGCTGTTGGCGCCCTCGCTCGATCACCTCTTTCGAGATGACCGGACTTGGGACGTAGTAGCGTGTGAAGACGGTAAACCAGATGGCACAGAGTACGAGGGCTGGCGCGATAAAATAGGCTGCGCCACGCAGCATGGGCTGGTCTTTCTTCATGTGCGTCAATACTACCTTGATGTCTTCGAAATGACTAATGACTATGGAGGAACTCGGTCGGTCGTGTCACTGAAAAAATGTATCTTACCGGGGTTCGTAGGTGCGGAGGTTACCAGTCAGCATGACATGCTCATGGATCTTCGACGACAGAGGCTGCATCAACAGGGGCCTTCGCGATTGTAAGCAATTCCTCGTTCAAGGTTGCCATCAGGCTGTCAGCATAGCTGCCAGTCACATGATGGCGATCTCGGTAAATAACTGTATCTCCCTGAAACGGCCTACAAGTGTCACTCTGACAGATGCGGTCGGTTATATCAATAAACCGAACATTGGTCAGACCTTGCGTCCCGGCTCGTTCCGACTCAAAAACTGCAGGATTGAGGACAATTGAACGGTCTGCCTCACAGAGGCCGCCGGGATACCAGGAGTGCCGGATGGATCTGGCGAGGCAGGTCGGGATGTCATATTGGAAATACGGAATATCGCGTATGATAACGACTCGCAAGCCTTCAAGGGCTTGCACGGTTCGCCTTGTCCCCTCCGTCAAATCGCGAAGTGAATGTGTGATCCATGGGTTGGCTCGATCTTTCTGTCCAAGGCTGGTGGTCAGGTTTCCCAAAATCACAATCGTGGGGCGCATAGCAACAATTTGCTTGAGTGCTGTCTCACGCCACTGCGCACAAGAATCAAGGTTCGCCGCCTTGTGACCAAGCGGTCGGATGTCGAACGAGTGGCACGAGGATTTCACCACCGTTGTTAACTTCCATCCGTTTAGCTCCGCTAACTTCTCTAACGGATTGAACCATTGCATCGCATGTGAGTCGCCAAACAATACGACAGTGACTGCTGATGATGAGTTTCCGAAGTCGCATGTTTTGACTTCAGCTGATTGGATATCGGTCACACAGCGTTGCTTCGGAAGCCTATAGCCGTCATGAATCGCCGCAGAGACCGCCTTCATCTCAGGCTCCTCTGCCAGTTGTGTTGCGAACTGCATGGATAGAGCCGCAGCCCCAAACAGACACGCCGTTATAACTCCGGCGAAACACACCGACAATATTGGACGCTTAAGCAAAGCGGGATGATACCGTACTGGGTTCTCGACAAGATGGTAGCTGAGGCCTGCGACCATCAGAGACGCAGCTGCGACGACAACCTTTCCGGGCAGGGTAATGTTCGGGAATAGCACCTCTGAAAATACGAGGAAAGGCCAATGCCAAAGGTACCAAGCATAAGAAAGTCTACCAAGGACCTGCAGTGGAGCAGTGCGGAGGACACTGCCAACTCCGCCGCTTGAGGATTCCGTTTCTGCAACTAATACTGCGGCAGTGCCCAGGACAGGAATGAGGGCAATCCAGCCAGGGAAGTTCGTGTCGTTCACAATGGCGATGAAGTGGGCGGCACCAAACACTGCAAGGATCCCAACCCAACCCAAAGCGAACGACCACATGCGCGGTATGATAAACACGCCACGAGTAGACAAGCTCGCCAACCCACCGATGCCAAACTCCCAAGCTCGTGCCGGCAATTCATAAAATGCAAAGGTGCTCCCCTTCCCGGTGTACCAAACACCGACACCCAGCGAAACGACCGTCAGTACGGAAAGCGTCGTCGCTAGAGCTTTGGTCGTTCTCCACAACCGTAAAGTCACTAACAGCAGCAGCGGCCAGAACAAATAGAACTGCTCCTCTACAGCGAGCGACCACGTGTGCAGCAGCGGATTTGATTTCACGTCACGAGCAAAATAATCTCCGGCCTGAATGTCGAAAAAAATATTACTGATGTAGAGTGCAGCGGCTCGACCGGCATGTCCGGCTAAATCCAGCTCATGTGGAGACAGAATGAATGCTCCGACAAGCAGACTCACGATGAGGGTAAGCGCAAACGCAGGAAGCAACCGACGGACGCGGCGCGCATAAAACTGCAACAGGTTAAGATTTGAAGTTTCCTGGATCTCCTTGACCAACATTCCAGTTATCAGAAAACCGGACAATACAAAGAAAACATCGACTCCGATAAACCCACCGGACAACCCTGGGAAACCGCAGTGGAATAAGACCACAATGAGGACCGCGATTCCACGCAGTCCTTCGATGTCTGGGCGAAACGTCGGTGAACGCTCGTGCAGGCTCATTTACTTGGCAGCGTTATTAGGAATGAAGTAGTCAGAGTGCAACCAACGAAGTTCATGGAGTTCGGCAAGAAGTCGATGGAATATGCTGATACTGCAGTCGTTGCCTTCCGTCACACGTGATCTAGACTCGGCAAGAGTCCAGCTTCGTGGACACAGAATAGCAAGATCTGGCCCGTCACGGCTAGGATTCAGTGCGGCGATTGACCTCGACGATGGTGCTGGACCGATCGGAAGACTTGGGGTTCTGTTGAAGCTCCCAATGACTGACCACGATGACCTGTGATCCGTCTCGGCGTTTATGGACGAGCTTACCTTCCCAATATCCCGTCGTGCGGAGCATTTCCTCGATCATGTCAAGTGGGACTGGAAACACGGTTTTGAGCAAGCGATGAGACGTCGTTCCCAGGGCATCTTCCGGTTCCCACCCATACAGTTTCTTCGCTCCTGTGCTCCAGTACCGAATCGTCCCATCGAGATTGCGGACCATGATCGCGTCGGAGGCAAGGACACCCTCGCCATTCAACTGGTCGGGTGAGGGCTGCTTCGCGTACATTCTCGTTCCAAACGTGAGGGCCTTGGCTAGAGCTTGAGCAACCACTTGATGCCCATCGCTTGCCCAGTGGGTATCATCTGGCAGGAATACCAGCGTGTTGTTGCGCGCAGCCGACCGGAGAGCAGGCGTGAGATCAAGGTAATCGATCTCGGGAGAGATGTCGGCCATCATCTGGCGCAGACGCTCGGGGAGATCATTGACGTCCCACCGAGTCACTCCTCCGCCGATTCCCTGGAAATGGGCGAGATCATGATAGACGCGGAACGCATGCGGGGCGAAGACGACCATGAACCGCGCCCCTTCTTGCTGAACAAGCTGATAGGCCTCCTGGATCACGTCCACCGTCATTTGCAGGTCATGAAGTTCCTGCGTAGTAAGGCTCACTGAGTTAAACCGCCCCTTGATATACAGCCGGTGTGCTTTCCCTTCATGGTCAACAACCGTGGCACGCGCTGCTTGAAGCTTTTCGTATGGGTTGGGAACACATCCGTTGAGAAACCGCGTCAGCCAAGACAAAGAATTTTTGGTGAATGCGCGTTCCCAAAAGCCATCCAAAGAATCCCATCGAGTTCGGAGCAGCGACACCGTGTCCGGGTAGCCGCGAGCATCGAGGAGATCGTTACCCTCATAAAACACCCAGACGACGGTTTTGGGATGCAGTGGGAGCACATAGCGCTTGAGAACCGCCAGTTCCTGTTGCGGGCCGTAACCGGATTGTCCAAAATTAGCAACGGACATTCTCGTGAGTCTCGCCAGCTCGGTCGTCGCCAACTGCGAAGCGGGCAGCATTGGAGACTCGACATAGGAATCGCCGAGGACCGCTACCTCGGCAGTCGTCAGATCTTCCTCATTTCGGAACCCGTTTTGATCGTACTTCAGCTCGAACGGCTCGGATGGGTGCGGCGGAAGACAGAGCACCTGCCCAATATTCCCCCGGCTAAACTGCATCTTGACGGTATAATGAGATTCGGGCTTTGCCAGGAGTTCCCTATCGGGCACATAGTGAGGTCGTTCCCATGGCAGGCTCCCCGTGACGGCAAAGAGCTCTCGATAATCAATTATTCTAAACCAAGCAGGGAGTTCTATTAAGAGCAACCCCATTCCAAGGGCGAACGTCAGCAGCACAAACTGGGTTCTGATCTCGTCCCGTGGAATAGTCGTAGCGAGTGCATAGCCACCCCAGACCACAAGATACGAAGCGACCAGAAAACTGAACAATTGCCGAATATCAGAAACGCCGGCCTTCACGACGAGCAAATAACCGGAGACGAATAACACTAATGTCAGTCCGATCACGACTCGTTTGGTATTAGGATTGGGGACTTGGTTCATGCTTCACCGATTTTGTATGATCTCTTATGAGCAGCTACGCCCAATATATAACAGCGATAACGTGAATTGAGCACAAGGTCCGCTCTGTGCGGCAGGAGCATATATCTTCTTAAGGTTTAGAATTGCAAGTTAATACTACGTTACATCGGAGGTGCGCGTACGTGGCACCGATGGGAGCGACATCACCTCACTCAATCGAACGATCTCACTTAACGAGGAACTCAGCCTAAAGCCTTGCCTCTCAATGGTTTGCAGCGACGTCACATATTCGTGGAGCCTCTTCCCATCGAGGTCGACTCACTCTACTTCGTGTACAAGAACGCTTACCAGCATCGAGGCGGGTACCGCCGAAATCGATTATTTAGAGAAGACTTCCAAACTGTTCTGATTCCATAACATGTTTTGAGCTAAGCATTCCGGAGTGTGCGTCACGCAGTAGATGGGCGCAGCTGGAGAATAACCTAGGAACCACCCTAGCGCTTCGTAAAGTCTTCATCCACCCGTGTGTTTTGCGATAATTCTAGAATTGATTGCGCATGTGCTCGCGAGGCCGCGGGGCGCGCACGATCCGATAGGTGTCGGCATCCTGCGCCAACGCCCGGCGCATAGAATCTTTGCCCATCAACCGCATCGCAAGGCCCATGGGGGTAATCAGGAGATAATAAATGATTCCGAGTATGATCCTCGTATTGATCGAGCCGAGTACGTGGCCGATCTTCATCCATCCTCGATGAACCTGTGTCAGGCTTTGGGGCAGAACTGCCCCCAGAATGATCAGCAGGCCACCGAGGATCAGCGCCCAGAGACGAGGAGACTCACTTCGAAATACTACGGGCCACAATCCGATCACCGAAAAGACTGCGCCGACAAGGAGGCCGAATTGGCGCAACTCCTTCGGTGTCGGAGGTTGAGTAGGTCGTTCCATTGAGTGATCTCCTAATCGAGTTCGAATTCTTTCTGCCAGTTCGTATCGCCTACTAACGGCTTCTGGAGGGATTTATACAGAACACAACTTTCGAGCACGAGCACATCCATTTCCGTGCGCATAAAGCACCGATAGGCATCCTCCGGCGTACTCACGATCGGCTCTCCCCGAACGTTGAAGGATGTATTGACCAGCACGGCATAGCCGGTTTGCGACTCAAACGCCTTGAGCAAGCGGTAATAGCGAGGATTGGTGTCCTCGTGTACCGTTTGAATGCGAGCGGAGTAGTCCAGATGCGTAACGGCGGGAATATCGGATCGCGGCACGTTCAGCAGATCGATTCCCCAAAGACCGGCATGGTCAGTAGGCACCGGAAGTCGTCGCTGTTCCCGCACCGGCGCGACCAGCAGCATATACGGGCTATCCGTATTCATGTCAAAGAAGTCCGACACCCGTTCTCGCAGCACCGACGGGGCGAATGGGCGGAATGATTCGCGATATTTGATCTTGAGATTCATCACCGACTGCATCTTGGTATTTCTGGGATCGCCCAGAATGCTTCGACCGCCGAGGGCGCGAGGCCCGAACTCCATGCGGCCCTGCAACCACCCAACCACCTTGCCTTCCGCCAGGTCCTTGGCCACCCGCTCAAAAAACGTGTCGTCATCGAGCAACTCATAGGGGGCATCCGCTTGCTTGAGAAACTCTTCGATTTCAGCATTCGTATGTCGCGGCCCCAGATAACTTCCTCGCATTCGATCCGCGCCCGTGGCGTTCCTCGGCTGATTCTCATACTGGTACCAGGCAGTCAACGCCGCACCGACCGCTCCTCCCGCATCTCCGGCTGCCGGTTGGATCCAAATGCTCTTGAATGGACCTTCCCGAAGAATCCGTCCATTTCCCACACAATTCAGCGCCACGCCGCCGGCCATGCAGAGAGACTCGATCCCGGTTTCCCGGTGCAGCGTCCTGGTCACGCGAAGCATCACCTCTTCGGTCACCTCTTGAATCGAGCGCGCCAGGTCCATTTCTCGCTGTGTCAACTTGCTCTCAGCTTTTCTCGGAGGCCCGCCGAAGAGCTCGTCAAACTTGTCCCCCGTCATGGTCAGTCCGGTACAGTAGTTGAAGTAGTCCATATTCAAGCGGAACGTCCCGTCGGCCTTCAGATCGAGCACGTGATCATAGATCGCCTTGACGAATTTTGGTTCACCATAGGGCGCTAATCCCATGACCTTGTATTCACCTGAGTTTACCTTGAACCCTGTGTAATACGTGAAGGCGGAATAGAGAAGTCCCAAGGAGTGAGGAAAGGGGATCTCCCAGAGCGGAGTCAATACATTGCCCTCGCCGAGCCAGGCGGAGGTCGTCGCCCACTCGCCCACCCCGTCCATGCACAGAACCACGGCTTTGTCATAGGGCGACGGATAGAAGGCGGAGGCCGCATGGGATTCATGATGCTCCCCGAACAACAATTGGGGGAGTTCAGACTGTTTCATGTCCGGGGCCAAGGCGAGGAATTCCTTGGTGAGCAGGGTTCGGAGCAGCAACTTTTCCTTCAGCCATACCGGCATAGCCGCGACAAACGACTGGAGGCCTTTCGGAGCGAATGCCAGATAAGTTTCAAGCAAACGCTCGAATTTCACGAGTGGTTTATCGTAGAAGACGAGATAGCGGAGTTCGGCCAGGGAGATTCCTGCCTCTTTCAAACAGTAGGCCACGGCATGAGAAGGAAAACCCGGATCATGCTTCCTTCGCGTAAACCGCTCTTCCTGTGCTGCGGCGATAATGTCTCCATCACGAATGAGGCACGCCGCGCTATCGTGATAGAACGCTGAAATGCCAAGGATGTAGCTCATGAGGTAGTTCCCTTCACCAAATGTATCCGAGTGGATGCATGCTAAGCAATCGAGGAGTGGCTCAGAAAGAATCCAATGAAAGATGCGGGATCATTGGACTCGTTCCGCAACACGACTCTGGAAACTCGGTGAGTAAAAGATCGCAGCCTAGGCACTACGATGACGAGTGTGGGCGATCTTAAACCAGAACCTTGAGCTTTCCAGATCCCTTCACTTCTCGTGATGATAATGTGATCGTCTCTGTGTCTCAAAATGAAATCAAGAAGTGTGCTGACAAGCCAACTTGAGTCTCGATTAAGTTTACTGGATCTATCGGTAGAATCCGACGATCCCTTCGACCACCTCGGCTTGCTGTTCTATCGTCAGCTCTGGATAGATGGGAATAGCGATGGTCTCCCTGGCCGCCCGTTCGGATTCCGGGAAATCCCCCTCCTTGTACCCCAGATATCGGAAGCATTCCTGCAAATGGAAAGGAACCGGATAATAGATTTCCGCTCCAATCCCTTTCTGTTTGAGAGAGGCCAATAACTCGTCTCGCCTTTCCACTCGGAGCACGAATTGATTGTAGATGTGATAATGCTTGGCGCCGGAGTTCCGGTAAATCGCCGCGGGCAAATGGATGGTTTCCGAACGAACCAGGCCGCTCTGTGTGAAAAGATCTTCGTACCGAATGGCATTTTCCTGGCGTTTCTTTGTCCATCCATCCAGGTAATTCAGCTTGATGTTGAGGACTGCGGCTTGAATCGTATCGAGCCGGAAGTTTCCGCCGATCACTTTGTGATAGTACTTCGGCTGGCTCCCGTGGACCCTGAGGACTCGCATCCGCTCTGCGAGTTGAGGATCGTTCGTCACCGCCATCCCTCCGTCACCTAAACACCCAAGATTCTTGCTCGGGAAAAACGACAAGCAGCCGATGGTGCCTATGCTGCACGCGCGCCGGCCGTCTCGGTATTCCGACCCGATCGCTTGGGCGGCATCTTCGATCACGCTCAACTTGTGCTGCCTGGCGAGATCCATGATCGGCGCCATATCGGCACATTGCCCGTAGAGATGGACCGGAATGATGCATTTCGTTTTCGACGTGACGGCGGAGCCGGTCTTGGCGGGATCGATGTTATAAGTCGTGGGATCAATATCGACAAGCACTGGCTTGGCACCAAGCCGAACGACCGCCCCTGCCGTAGCAAAGAACGAATAGGGTGTGGTAATGACCTCGTCCCCGGGTCCAATGCCGAGAGCCATGAGGGCCACCAGAAGCGCATCGGTTCCCGAGGTCACGCCGACACCGTACTTGGACTGACAATAGGCGGCCACCCGTTCCTCCAACTTTCCGACTTCCGGCCCAAGAATAAACGCCTGGCTGCGAAAGGTCTGCTCCAACACCGTCATAATTTCCTTATGGAGCGGTTCGTGATGCGCTTTCAAATCAAGTAGTGGAACACTCATGCCGATCTCCATCGTTGAACACTAAATGGCCTTCATCCCTGCCTTATCCGACAGATATTGCCGCCCACAAGTTGGACAAGATGCCTTTTTGGTTTTGATCACAAGCTTCGCCCCGCACCGACACATCCAGCCCGTTATTCGACCCGGATTACCGACGACCAACGCGTGATCAGGAACATCCTTCGTGACGACCGCTCCTGCGCCGACAAACGCGTACTGTCCGATGGTAATCCCGCACAAAATAGTTGAATTCGCTCCCAGCGTCACCCCCCGCTTCACCAGGGTGGGTCTCAACTCCGTCATCCGCGGAATCTCGCTTCGAGGATTGAATACGTTGGTAAAGACCATGGAAGGTCCGCAGAACACATAGTCTTCCAGAGTCACCCCTTCGTACACAGATACATTGTTCTGGATCTTCACTCCGTTACCGACGGTGGCTCGCGGGCCGATGACGACATTTTGGCCGATCTTGCAGTGCTTCCCGATATGAGATCCGTTGAGGATATGCGACGTATGCCAGATGCTGGTCCCTTCTCCAATCTCGACTCCGTCATCCACGAAGGCCGACTCGTGGGCGAAGTACGGCCTGTCCGTCCGGGAGGTCGGGGGCGTGGGGTGCGACGCGGACTGCTCCAGCGCCTTCTGGCACTGCTGCAACACAGACAGCACACGCAGCCCTTCCTCGCCGTCGGTTCTCGGCCTGGTTCGTGTCGTCACACAATCCAGAAAATGCTGGCATTCTGCGCGTAGCGGCTCTCCTTGATCCAGATCAACCGGATGGGCGTCCGCCCTATTCGCGATCGGAAGATTATCCTTCCAATCGATAGAGTGGGGATAGAGCAGCAGCTTATCCTTTTTCTCCATGTCATCGAACACCGCCATTTTTCGATCGCCCACCACAATCAACTTTTGCTCCTTGAAGGGGTGCAGCCAGGAGACGAAGATATGAGCCTTGACTCCGCTCGGGAACGATAGCAGGCTGATGGTCACGTCGGCGATATGCTGATGAAGATAATTTCCCCCCTGCGCCCTGACCGCATCGGGTGTTTCGTTTAATAAGCCGAGGATCACGGAGATATCGTGGGGTGCGAAGCTCCAGAGGATGTTTTCTTCCCGCCGAATCTTGCCAAGATTCAATCGATTCGAATAGATGTATTGGATGCGCCCTAATTCTCCCGCGCGAATCAGTTCTTTCAGTTTCAGCACCGCCGGGTGATACCAAAGGAGGTGCCCGACCATGAGAATGCGGTCCTGTTTTTTGGCCAGGGAGACGAGGTCTGCACCCTCGTTGACGGAAAGACAGAGCGGCTTTTCCACAAAGACGTCTTTACCGGCCAATAAAGCTTCGCGCACCGCATCGGCATGTCCTTCCGCCGGTGTCGCAATCGCCACGGCCTGGATCGTTTCATCCGTCAATACATCCGAATAGGCTCGGAGCAGCTTTACCCCAGGATACAGCTCCTTGAACGACTCCAACCTTTCGGCTTCGCTGTCGCAGATGGCACCCAGGGCGTTCAGACAAAAGAAGTTACGCACCAGGTTCTTACCCCAATAGCCGGCCCCGACGACAGCCACCTTTGCGCTGACCTCTTCACGATTATGAGCTGAACCATCCATCGTCTTCCTTCTCACGTAATAAGCAAACGGTCGACCCTATCCCAGTGCAATCGACTACTCCCTATAACTCGATCGACAAGAAAAATCAGAAAATGAGCTGGCATGCGACGTATTCTATCTTCTCATGATCGCGACTCGCCGATATCCGCACCCGAATCATAGATGTATGAGCGACCTAACTATTACGTCACCAAGTACGTCGAACGCGCGCACACAGAAGAAACGTTTGTCCAGTGTTGTATCAGTTGATAATTGACCGTGTCATCCTGATTCCGCGCCGACATTTGCTCATAGAGCTCATCGGTTCAAAGATTTCTTGACGAACACGGGTAACGGGTTCGACCCCGATAGTCCTTCGAGACGGATATTAGGCATCCGCAGGGGAACCACTTCAACCTCGGTATGCGAGGCTTCCCTTCGGTGACGCTCACCCCAGTACCTAAAACAATGTATAGATAAACGGGGCCACAGCCGACCCCTGTGTCAGCACAATCAATGTGCCAAACAAAAGAAGGACGATCAGAATCGGCAACAACCAGAATTTCTTCCGCTCCTTCATGAACGCCCACAGTTCCATGACAAACTGGCTCACGGTCATCCTCCTTTGATTAAAGACAGGTCCGATACCGGTCTGAGGTACGAAATCTTGGCCTGGTAAGCATGTCACTGCACAATCCTATGAAGAACTGCCTGCGACTGCCTGACGAACCACCTCGGTCAGGCATTTCGTAACCGCGGCGTTACCTTTGGGTGAATAGTGGCCGCCCAGAGCAAAACGATTATTGGGCTCTACTTCGAGCAAACAAGGAGTAACATCGGTATAGTCGATACCGGCGTGCTGCAGAACACGTTTACCCAGTGGGAGGGACAGATTTGGCCTTTCAAGCTCCTCGCGTGGAAAGTAAACCACCATGGGGATCGCCCCGGTCTCCGACACCGACCCAATAAACGCTTTTAGGATCGAGGCGTTCAGTGTCACGAGTGTTTCATCGGAGACATCAGAAAGGACAGGACTCCAACGTGGAAACAAGGTCATGAATGCCCGGGCGAGGTATGAAAGCTGAGCCGAGTTCTGAAGCCATTGACTGTCGATGTATCCTTTATCCTGTTCGAGAAAAGGAAGCTCGGAAATCGACCCCTTGGAAAAGATGGCCTCAGGTGCCACAGGAGGAATGTTGAGTGTGTGGAGGCCACCGTCACGCAAGACAAGGCGCGGCTTTGAAAAAGGAATTTGCCAATGAGGAGCGGCAATAAACGGATACACACTCATCGTGCGAACCACATCAGCGCTGATAAAGCTTAATATCACAACCTTAGGGCTCCACCGACGGACATCTTCGTTGTACCGTAGGAACGCCTGATCCAGACCGTATGACCCCACCCCGGCGTTTAAGACTTGAGCATCCGAACCTAGCGCTTGCTCCAAGAGATGTCCCCAGGTATCCTCATATGCCACGTCCTCGCCAAATGTAAAGGAATCCCCTACTAAAGCAATGCGCGTCCTCTCAGTGACCGTGGTGAGCGAGACACCCTCGGGGGCGCACGCAGTCCCTCGGAGCTGGAATAGTAGAGCCCATTGGCGCTTCGCCTGTTCGGTCCGACCGTCCATCCCAGGCGATCATCATATATCAGATAGGTAAGGCGTGCACCGGCCTCATTCAGAAGCTGACGATTGCGGAGCGCTACCCCGGACCAATTTTTTGGCACCAACGCCTTGCCTAACAGGGTCTCGCCTTCTAAGGACTGCCGAGCCGATACTCTGACCACGGCTTCGCCTGTGATCAGTATGAGAAGAACGGTGACAAAATTCATGGTCACGATCAAGCGGAAATGGCTCGAGGATGACCGCATGTTCGCCAAGCATCGACGAACAATGACAGTGCCGCTCACAATGAGGATGCCGGCTGCACACAGAGCCGCAATGCCAGGGCGACTGGAAAGGAATGTGCCCAAGAACCGCTCACCCTTCATGTACAGTGCCATCGCGAGAGTCGCAATCGACGATTCGAAAAGAATGAGCGAGACGAGCAGGAGCAGGTCTTGCTGTGAAACGACAGGAGCCGGGCTCCTGGAATCGACATGGGAGTCGTGTTGTCCGGAAGGAAAAGGATCACGTATCAAGGGAGGTAAATTTGACGCCACCACATCCTCGCTATCGGCTCACACGCATAAGAGATATCGATACATTGGGTTATTTCAAACTCTTATCGAAGCGAAGTGTGAGGTATCGACGTGTACATAATGCACATGTTACGCAGGTGGGTATATGCTCAAGACACCACGACACCGTTGAGTTTATATATTCCGCAAGTGATCAGCCAATCGCAATGAGAGCTGAATGATCGAGAGAGTCGGATTGGCTTCCCCGCCGCTTGGGAAAACCGATGACCCGGCAACGTACAAATTCCCTTGTCCGAATACACGACAGTTCCTATCGACAACACCCTTTTCAACCGTGTGTGCCATGCGGGTCCCGCCGATATGATGATAACTCACGCCGTCGTTTCCGCTGGACGGATACCCGTCTTTCGCGAAGACCCAATCGTCGAGCTTTATCCGGCCGTGATTTTTCACCATCAAGAACTCATTGAAATGCGTGATCGCCTTCTGCATCGTGGCACGATCGCGATCGGTCTTCTTCCAGTGAAGCTCTACGGTCGGAATGCCGAAACGGTCACGCTTGGTCTCCGACAGCTTCACATGATTGCTCCACACAGGCTCTTGTTCCCACCCTATGACGAATGTGCCACCGCAGACGAGATTCTTTCCAGCCAGCGAAGCCGCCCACTCTCCCACTCTCGGCGCGACGCAGATGAGATCCTTAATGAGACCCATCGTCCCGGAAGCCGGCATCGGTTCCAAAACAAAGCTGCACTCCAAGATGCCTAACCTCTTGAAAACTTCCTCGGTGAACGTCAGCAAGAGATGCGGCTTGAAATACTCGGTTTTCGGAATCTTGAGGTCAACGAGGGCATATCCGACCCGATACGCCGGATGTTCCATCCAATATCGACCGAGCGGTGCGCGCGAGTCGATGAGACGGCCATTCGCCTGATGATTGCACCACAGTAAAATACGGCTGTTCTCAATTCCTCCCATCGCCAACACATACTGCTTCGCCCTGACCTCGGCAGATTGCCCTTTAAAGTTGGTCACGGTTGCGGACACAATATTGCGGCCATCCGTTTTCAACCCCGTGAGATTCGCGCTAGTCGCGCAGGTGATGCGTTGAGACGAATTGAGCCTTTCCCGATATCGTTGGCCGAACCGAACCTTCGAATAGGAAATCCGAAATTCTTTGATACCGAACTCACTGTCCAGAACGACATCGTTTGGAGGCGCCTTGATATCAAGAACCGCCCGTGCTTGGTCCAAATAGGGGTCCAAATCTTTCTTTTCAATCGGCCACTGTGCATCCTCAAAGCCCGGTTTCTTTTTGAACGCTAATTCCGTCAACGGATAGGTCCACCCCCCCCAATGACCGCTTGTCCCTCCGAGCATCCGGGCGCGTGCGTACTCAAGACCGACATAGTGATCGCCTATCACTTCCCCTTGATAGAGCTCATACGCCTCCGGAGTCCACTCGAGGCCGCCTCCTTCCAAAAGCAGCACGGAACGGCCCTGGCGCTCAAGTTCGAGCGCCAGCGTCATACCCGCCGGTCCTGATCCGACGACGCAAAACTCAACGTTCTTGGGAAGGCTGCCGACCGACGCGTTGAAGTCAACGAACATCACACATCTCCTTCTTGCAGCAGCCAGCCTTGTTTTATGAATTTTCGGTTTCTTCCATTCGGCATCCTCGCGTGTATCCTGTTCACAAGTCCCAATTGAGCTAGAAGAAACAATCCGATCAAGAACCCTCTCCGAGAACACATGCGCTACCACCTCCTTATGACGTTCGCGCGTTAACCGGCTCAATCATTCATCGACTCTCAACATTCCAGCGGAGGCATACACGATCTGCACTTTCGAGATTTCTGCCCGCTCTATTGACGTCCTTCTTGGGTTCAGGGTCGTCGAAGCCGCTACCCTACTCTCGTTTTCATTGTCGTCATTTCCGTGGGAAAACGGGTTCTCTACGAAGAAGACGAGTGCAACTTGTGGACATGGAAGTCGGCCCATGCTTGTGAAGAGAGCATATCGCGGAGCGGTTGACCACCAAAGCATCTGAGAAAAGCTTGGAATCGCTGTTCAAACCATCTCCGACCTGCGCCTTGGTAAAATCGAGTCGTGCGCGGAACCGGAACCGAGATCTCGGCCAGCTCATGCACATCGAACTCGTACGGGTGGCAGTAGAATACGAACGGGGCCTCCATCATGATTCTTCGAGCGAAGTATCGACTCGCGACGCCCGGCAACAGACGATGGTACCCGCCTCCACCGACCGGCCAATTCCTTCCAAGCGCGCGAAATGTGGCCAAAGGAGCCTCTAGAATGCTGCCGCCATGAGCGAGTTGCACCCGAACCGGAAGAGCGGGCCACCCGGCGATCCCATACCGAGGAAGTCGCGCCGGCACGATGCTGGAATCATACTCAAATCCTGCCGCTGCAAGCATATCAAGCGCCCAGAGCGTCTCCCGGACTATCGAAAAATCGGGGGCTCTATATCCTCGAACCGGCTTCCCGATGATCTGTTCGAGAAGATCCTTGGAACGACGGATATCGTCAAAAAACTCCTCGGGAGACTGCCGGCCGACTTCCAGGTGTCCGTGACCGTGACACGCCACTTCATGACCATCGGCATGTATTTCTTTAACGACCTCGGGAAAGCGTTCGGCTAACTTGCCGAGCACGAACATCGTCACCTGCACCCCCTCCTCCCGCAGAAGACCCAAGAGGTGACGCGTGTTCCGAACGGCTCGTTCCGTGATTGGAAGATTCCGGTCCCAGGTGGATTGCGGCCAATCTTCCACATCAATAGAGATGACCGGCGTACTGTATCTCATGGCCTCAGACATCCTTGAAAGTCCGGTTCAGCATCAGCAAGGTCAGTTCCGGTTTGAATAACACGGTTCACGAACACACCCCTGACGAAGTACAAAAGAAATGTCGACGTGAGAGACCAACATAACTTATCGCGACAGTCGAATCGCAAACGAATCAGACGCTTCTTGTTTTCGCAGAATCAAGAAGTCGAGAATTCCCTTCAAATACCCGACCCCATAACTTATATGAAGGATGGGGAAAACGATCGTCGACCAAAGGCCACACCGCACACCTCTGCTCAGCGCTACAGCAACCGCAATACTGAGATTACTCGTCATATATGCAAAGACGCCGACCGCCAACAACACCGCTGCAATATTCGACTGGAGCGCAAGCGCCGCAGTGAGAACGACATACAAAACAAACGCTGATGGCACGAGTTGTCGCATCGTCATCACTGCGCCGATCATTCGCACAGCAAACGGCTTATAGTAGCCGTACTGGTAATACATAACCCAGAGTTTTTTAAGAGAATCTCTTGCGGTATAGTAGGACACGATTTCCGGCACAAGTAAGACGCGTCCTCCGTGCCTGATCAATCGATGATTCAGTTCGTCATCTTGATTGCGTATAAGCCTCTCATCAAACAACCCTATCTTGTCGAAGACTTCTCTTCGATAGCATCCAAACGGAACATGGTCCACCCATTTGGGCGCTGTGACTCCGATCCTAAAGTGCGAATTTCCTACCCCCCACGGATGAGAGAGCCCAACAGCAATCGCATGCGCCTTGGGGGTGTCATTGGCAGGTCGTGTGATACATATTCCACCCACATTATCGGCTTCAGTCCGTTCGCTCCAGTCAATGAGTTTCGAAACGTAATCGGATGGATACACCGTATGACCATCCATCCGCATCACGATTCGTCCTCTAGCAGCGCAAATGCCGATATTCAATGCCGCAGGAGTAATCCTGCGATCATTGTCGAGAAGTCTAATCCATGGATACTGCTTGCTGAAATTATCGATTATATCTCTGGTCCCATCATCACTCTGCCCATCGACGACAAGCAATTCCAGCCGATCCTTTGGATAGTCACTCTCCACAACCGATTCTAGACAGGAACGAATATCCTTTACCTCGTTCCTGCAGGGCATAATAATGGATACATAGGGTGAGGGAACGCTCATCACTTTTTCCCAAGCCATCAGTTACCAAGCACCAAGAGGCGTCGTCCTGGCTTCTAAAGATTACTGGCTCGCCTCGTGGGATCCACACCATTGACAACCCAAAAATCAAATGATGTGGACAAATTCCTACGCCCTTCCAACAGAGACACCGGTTTAACAGGCCAGGCGGAACACAACAAGTATTCTCGAATAGAGCCGGGCTGTGGGAAAGTCCTCTTTTGTAGGGAGCGTTCGCACTCAGACAAGATCATGCCGAGATAATACACCAATTTCCATAACAGCCCAGAATAATAGTTCAGCGTAAGTGCATGTACGCTTCCGTGTCAACGAGATCCGTCGGCAATAGGGTATCAACTCCGCAACCGACGACAGGCCCGAAGGTCAATTAATGAGAGGACGGCGCGCCGGATTTTGAAACAAACCGGTCATGCCAGTTTTTAAAGACCAGAAAACGAAGGATCACAACATAGGGGAGCAACGCTCGCTGCAATCGGCTGGCACGAAGCTCCGTGGCATAGCGAGGGAAGCATGCAAACAATGCCTTATTTCTTCCTGCTCTGATCCGATTCTTAAGATAATCTGCTTTCCCTTGTTCTCGTGACGCCGTGGACGGCGAGGTGAGAGAAAGCGCGTTGAACAATTTCACCACGGCGGGCCGATCAAAATACTCCCATACCCCGCTCTGGGTATCGTTCAGTTGGTTTTGTGTATATTCCCGTAGTGACGAGGCTGACACTAATTCATTTCCCCAGTTTTCATACCCGGTTCGATTGGCAATGGGAATGGTGGCCAACATCGGATTCAGCTCATGAACTGCCTTTCTGAATAACCCCTTATCGAGTCGATATTGCGGGGGGACCCGAGCGAGAAATTCAAGGATGGAGTCGTCCAATAAGACGTTCCGATGATCAAAATACAATTGTTTATAATACGCTGCCGTATGCAGATATCCTTGGAGCCGGTGCTCAAAGTAGAGATAGTCCTTCGCATCGTTGGGCTCCATTCCCTGGATAGAAGAACGTATTCTTGCCATGCCGGCGTCACTTGCTGAACACCACAATGAATAGAACTTCGGTGCAATTATTTCGGAATACAACGGAAGAAGTCCTAGAGGACGGAGCCCAACTTCGGTTTCTGCCTGAGAATAGGTATAGACTCTGTCGTGCCATCCAAAAATCTCGTCCCCTCTCAACACACGTTCGTAGCCGGATTCCTTTATTTTCCTCATGATGGTAAGTTCATAAGGATGAAATGCCGCGATATCTGACAAGCCGTCAACGATGTAGTTGGTTTCCTGAAAATGATCCGCATATTGCGCTGTCAATCGCGGGAAAAACTCGTGCGTTAGGTTAAACCGGGCAGAAATTGCTCTTGCGGTATTGGGATCTGATCCGGTGATCCCTTCGTCGAGGCCCCAGCTCACAGTGCGCAAGTCATGTCTTTGCCATTCCGTTGCGTCGAGTGCCCCTGCAAGAATCCCCCGTGAATCCACTCCTCCACTCAAAAAAATAGCTGTTTTTTGCGGATCCCCCATGTTCCTGACCACTGACTGCTTGATAAGGCTTTTAAGCTCCTCTTTCAACCCACCTTCGCCGGCACCGTGGCTTTGGGATCCTGGAAGAAAAGACCAGTAAGACCCATGGCTTAGTTTTTCATCCTCGATCTTAAGATAACTTCCTCCGGGTAGGCGCTTCACAGAAGACACCATGGTCTGCTCCCCCAATAAATGCCCGCCTGAAAAGAACATCGGGGCAGCTTCAGCGTTGAGCTCGACCGGATGGGAAGAAATGGATAATAACGCTTTCACTTCCGGAGCAAAGAAAATCATACCCCTTTCTTGTAGATAGAAAATCGGCTCAGATGCCCTACGATCGACTGCAATGATAGTGGTCCCTAGTGCTTCATCACGCATCACCAGGCTGTAGAACCCGGTTAGTTGCCGCAGAAAGACCTCAGGGTTCAGAAACGCATCTGGGCGCTGGGTTTGAGAAACTGCATCCGAGTAATCTCCAAACAACGCGCCGTGCACGAACAAGTTGGATGGTAGTGTTGGCTCCTGAATATCACCGGGCCAGAGACCATTCACGGTTGAAGGGAGCGACATCCGCCCAATGGCAAGCCCATGAGAACTACGCACGCATGTTTTCAAAACCGTACTGTTGCCATGTCTTAGACTGTTCGCCATGATTCGTAGAGTATCGACGGCGAAGTCATCTGACATTGAGCCGGAAGAATTGAGAGTCAAAACCCCAAAGAGTCCTGGCATAGCGAGTAAGTCCTCCCATTCGATCTCAATAATTCACTAGCTTTCCTGAAGCGGGACGCAAGCTTCAAGAACTTATGGGCTTCGATTGGGCCCGGTGGATGGCCGAGGGAAGCTCGACCAGCGCGTCATGTGACCGCTCCTCGTTGTAACTCTGTAACCAGTCCTCGCTGATTTCCCGAACCACATCCCCTTGAGACAACTATTCTCGTGCTTCAGTTTCTTCAGTCGGTTCACATCAGAGGCCTCAGACCTTCGTACTTGGCCCTCCAGGCGTAGAAGACCACAAAGCTGAGCCGCAGTGCAGCCAGATCCCATTGACCGGGCAGCCCGCATCAGCCCATTTCAAAATGAACACAATCTGCGCTTCGGTGAACTTTGATTGGAGCAGGGGATCCTCCTGGCTAAATTGCTCATTTTACCAGGAAGATTCTTCGTTTGATCGTCTCAATCTATGCAGAGCTTACAGAAAAACTTCAGGTTATCCTTGCGATTCCCGCTTGCCCCTGAAAGAGATTATCCTAAACCCCGGGTCTAGGACAACAACGGCATCGTCAGGAATGTCCTTATGTACCACCGCATTGGCTCCTATTTTCACATTGTTACCCACACGAATCTTTCCGAAAATCTTTGCGCCTGGAGCAATGTATACATTGTCCCCAATTATAGGAACTCCCCTATTTTCTCCACGCCCTGACACCCCGATTGTCACTAACTGGGAGATATTGACATCCCTGCCGATTCTTGCAAGGCCAGAAATTGTAATCCCTCCATAATGTCCTATATAGAATCCGCGACCTATTTCTGCTGATCGTGATATTTCGATTCCCCATTTGCTACGAATTCTATGAAATAGCATCATGTATGCTGGTTCAAGCAATATTCTTAGAAATTGGTTCTTCTTTTTCAGCCAATGCCCAAACCTATAGATACCGACTGCGTGAAGTCCAGGAGAACGATAACAATCGATTACCCTCCTGATCACACTCCCGCTGGTCAAATCATATACCCGCCTAAAGTCCGCTCTAAAAAGGAACCCAGCTTCTGATGGGACACTACAACTTGGCGACATTGGCTGTGTGCCTGACTCAAACGATGTCCTTTTCATTCCGACCAGGTCTCTTCTGTAAGGTTACATTGATTACCTAGACTGAAGCCAGCTGGAATCTCCCCATTGTAAGACTCGCGTAAACTTTCCCCTTTCTGACCAGTAACGCCACTCGGCGCTTCGCCATCCATCGTCCAATGGATTCTCCTGCTTCGGCTTCCATCTCATCACCTCTTCAGCTCACGCTGGACCTTGTCGTAGAGGTGATCTCAATTTCAAGGTGAGCAGGATACGCCTCGCCCAAGGGATAGTCATCTACTTGGGAATGGATACTTGTACGCTTTGACCTACTCTCATACATTTCATAAAACGTAACTCAAACTTGGATCGTCATATAATCAATATCTTGCATCATATTAAACTTGGCACAGAATATGCTCATTCCGGCTCAAACCTGAGTCTAGACGAAAAATCAAAACCCCTACTTGGATTACTAACTCCCATTAGGGGAAAGGCTAGATAACTGGAGATGGATATGACAACCACGTTGAGGAGTTTATATCATGCGTGATTTAAGGAATCTATTGCGCCCTGCGTTGTTCCCACTTTGTGGATTACTCCTGTTATTTGTTCTACCTGAACCCATGATGGCGCAAGCCGCTACCTACTACGTCGCAACGACGGGCAGCGATTCCAATCCAGGCACATCGAGTAGTCCATGGCGTAACCTGCAAAGATGTACCCGCTCGCCCATCAAAGCGGGTGATACTTGCATCGCGCGTGCTGGCACCTATACAGATACGGATGGAAGTGGTACCACTTTATATGTCGACCCGAATGCACCTGCCGGCACTTCTTCGCTGCCCATTACTATTAAAAGCGAGACACAACTTGGGGCGGTAATCATCATACCAAGTACGCACGCCAATAACGTCGGCGTCTATATCACAAGACCCTACTACATCATCCAAGGATTCGATATTACCGGAGGGAATAAGGCCGGTGCCGGCAACAACGGGATTACCTTTCAGCCAACAGCAACCGGTTCAGTTGCCCGACTGAACTCTATTCACCACATTGGTCGGTCAGTCTGCTCCAATTCAGGTATCTATAATGGCGTACTCGTAGGAAAAGTCTCCGGTATTGTGGTTGAACGCAACCGGTTCTACAGTATCGGAAGGCGTCGGAATGGAGAAAGCGGTTGCTCCACATCGGTTTCTAACCTCGATCATGGAGTATATGTCGCAGGACCCTCAAATCTCGTCATCCGGAGGAATGTGTTTTATGATGTGAATCGCGGATACCCCATTCATGTCTATGGGGCGACAACAACAAATCTTAGCATTTACCACAATACATTGTCCGGCAAGAGTCCTACCGGAACACCAATGGGGCAAATCATGTTAGCCTCAACAATCAGTGGGGCTACCATTAGAAACAATATCTCGCACAATCCAGCGACCGCTATGATTGCAACGCATAATTTGTCGGCTTCTAACGTGAATGTAAGTTACAACCTCGGCACGGCCAAGATGAAAGGAGTTTCAAGCATAGGAGGCGTGACGTTCTCCAGTAACTTTGAAAATATTGCCAACCTAGGCTTTGTCAATTCGACAGGAAATGACTTTCGCCTTACCTCTAGCAGTTACGCGATCAACCGAGGAACGTCGTCTGGTGTACCTCTGGTCCCAGATGGGGCACCTGACATTGCAGCCTATGAGTATTCGGTACAGAACAATATATCTTCTCCACTGACTCCCACGGGGTTACGCTCGATGTAAGAGCGGCTCGGCTACACCGTTCGAGATAACTCTCAATGACAGTAGAGAAATCTTCGACGATTCGTCCTTCCTGACGTTGAGTGACAAACGCACTCAGCGTCAGGCCCCCCATTCAGCCAGCAGGCGATCGATGACCTGGCTACCATCTCATTTCCCGTTCTATTCTGAACCTTGATGTGACTAATTCAGTCACATGTCAGGCAGATGTCAGCATCGCCACCGCTAATATAATCCATAACTTACACTATTGCGCCCCTGGCACAGAGCCTGCTCATTGTCCTACCTGACTCGGCCACTCAAAGCGTCATGACTATCGACACGGAATTGACAACTTAGACACTTTAAGTTCTTGATTTTAGTGTCGTAACATAGATTGGATATACTTTATTTGAGGAGCACTATGTTGGTGCACAACCCGAGCAGAGCCGCGCGCCGCACGCTGGTTATACTATCAGTAACGTGTGTTCTACTTGTAGTTTTCGGAGCCGTCACGGCTCAGGCCACCACGTACTATGTAGCCCCAACGGGCAGTGATTCTAATCCAGGCACATCGGCTAATCCGTGGCGTCACCCACAAACATGCGTCGCGGCGCGATCTCCGCTGGTGGCAGGCGACACCTGTCTCGTGCGCAACGGAACCTACACGGACACAGACGGCGATGGGATTGTGGTGTATGCCAGAACGACTGCGCCTCCCGGTACTGCGTCACAGCCCATTACCATCAAGAGTGAAACACCGCTTGGAGCCCGATTCGTCGTGCCAAGCATAGTGGGCGCTCTCAACGCTGGATTCCGTATCACCGTCCCATACTACATTATTGAAGGGTTTGAAATTGAAGGACCGCCCATTACTACCGGCAATTCGCACCACGGCATTACTTTGACACCCGGCGCCACCGGTTCAGTCATCCGAATGAATTCCATGCATGACCTTGGGAGGACGGTTTGCTCAACTACTAGTGTAAATACCGGTATGACCTTTCATGGTGTGGCCAACGTAGTAATCGAACGCAACCGGTTCTACACGATCGGCAGACTGCGACCAGGGGAAAATGGATGTGTTGCGTCCTTGGTCGATCACGATCACGGAATCTATGCGGGTCAAAACCCGAATCTGACGATTCGCTACAACGTTTTTTATGATATCAATCGTGGGTATCCGATCCACATATATAAAGAGGGTGGCTGCACGAACATTGGACTGTTCATATATAATAACGTGTTCGCTGATAGGAGCCCGACCAATAGGCCTCCAGGACAAATCCTTCTCGCTCATTCCCTAACCAACGTGCACATAAACAATAACATTTTTTATGATCCCCCGAAGGGGTATGGCCTTGACTTTTACCATGTCGGTCCTGTTGAAAACGTCACCGTGTCCCACAACCTGACTAACGGAACCGCGTCCGTCATGATCAACCCGAGCGGAAAACCATCATCTGGCTTGACCTATGAGGACAATATGTTCAATACCGACCCGGGGTTTATCAATGCTGAAGCCCGTGATTTTGCGCTGACTTCGAAAAGTGCCGCCCTCGATAGAGGAACCAACGTCGGGATGCCATTCAAAGGAAAGGCCCCAGACATCGGCGCTTTTGAGTTTTCTGAACAGGAGGGAAATTCACCGTTTCGTCCTGAAGGGTTGCAGATCCGCTGACTGCGCGACTGAACGTCCAGTTACTAACAACAAGTGCCGGGGTTATTCCAACCAGTTGGCCGAAAGTTGGCCGAAAATCGAATCATGGCTTTGCTATCAGGCTAAGGAACTGGCGCGTATTCGTACGCTGGTTGTGCTGTTGCTCGGCCAGGATACGCGCCTGTTTCCCAAGGCGAAGCCGCAGCGAATCATTGCACCTCAAGTTGTCAATGGCCTCAGCCAAGGCAGCAGGGTCATCCGCATGAACCAGAAGCCCTGTTTCGCCATCACGAACCAATTCCGGAATTCCAGCAACTGGGCAACTAATCACCGGTCTCCCTGTAGCCATGGCCTCCATAAAGACCGTCGGGATACCATCGATGTTTCCCGTCGTCGGATCCTTCCGGCAAGGCATGACAAACACATGACATGCCACCAACTCTGTCGCAACTTTCTCTTGCGGAATCGGAGTTTCCAGCTGAACCTGACCTTCCAGACCTAGGCGTGCGACTTGGTCAATGAGGGCTCCTCGCAACGGCCCTGCGCCAAAAACGTTCAGATGGAACGGAATGGATCGAGTTTTTAGAAGCGCGCACGCGTCCAGTAGAGTATCAACGCCTTTCTTATTTTCAAGCCTCGCAATACACAAAAGCCGGAGTTCCCCGTCATTGACCGGAGGTGACGCCTGCTCGTGGAAAAGATCCATAGGAATTCCCACGTAGACTCTGTGTACACGTCCACGATCAGCTATCGCTAAGCGATCACGGAGAAGATTTCCCCCATGTTCGCTGATTGCGATTACCTGGATGGCATGGCGAACCTTCCAATCAAGCGTGTCGTTACGCAATCTCATGGTCGTACAGTAGATATCGTACGCATGCGCAGTAAAAGAAAAGGGGATCCCGCTCACGACGCCGGCAATTCCCGCGCACGTGGCCGTGTGTGACGCAAAGTGCGCGTGAATACGATCGACGTGTAAACGAGTCAGCCACCAGGCCGTGGCCAAGGCCTTCGGCGCGACTGCGAGTATCCCCGCATGAGCGAATGGATTAAGGCCTGCCGACCAATGCAGCGAAAACAGCGTGCGAAGAACCTTCACGGGCCGGGTGAGCAGCATGGAAAGAGAGCGCCATAGGATCGTGGTGCTACAGAGACTGGCCGGCAACATATTCTCAGGCTTCAAGCGGTCGAAGATCCTGAACGGCACTTTGGATGGAGGTGTCGAATACAGCGGTACGACCACCAGGTCGTGCCCGGCTTCCTGCACCTCGATCATCTCGTTGTAAATGAATGTAGTGGGGGTTTGTGTCGGTATGACGTATGCTATGCGCATGATTCAGATACAGTTAACCTTCCCCTTTTGGTCACCGCACATCTCCCATCCATCTACTGATCCCGCACACACTACCTATCCTCCCAGCCTTCAGCCCGGTAGACCGTGAAGGTTTCCGCCCGCAAGCGATCGAGCCCGAATGCTTGCTCAGCTTTGATTCGACCTGCCTCTCCCATCCGGCGACATAGCTCCCGGCCTTCAAGAAGGGTGGCTATACGCTCGACGAGTGCGGGTTCGTCTCCTCTCGGCACTACATAACCTGTCTTACCATCCTCTACGAGATAGGGAATATCACCGGCATCTGTGGCAACAACGGCGCGACCACAAGCCATTGCCTCCATTATGACATTTGGGCAACCTTCTTCATCAGAAGTATGCACTAGGAACGCCGCACCGGCAAGCAAGTCTGGGACATCGCGTCGTGCACCCAAAAACCGGAATAGGTGTTCTATATGAAGATTCCTTACCATCGTCTCCAGTTCTTCCCTCAAAGGTCCTGATCCGACGTGGAGCACTTCAAGGTGCAACCCTTTTGAAGCAAGAAGAGTGGCAGCTCGGATTAAACGATCCCAGCGCTTCCCTACACAGATACTTCCTACTGCTAGGATATATCCCCGTTCAGGAGGAGGCCGAAGTGAAAACCGATCCAGATCGATCCCGTTTTGGATGACGTAGCTGCGCCGGGCTCGAAAGAGCACCGTCTCTTGCTTCGCATTCCGCTCACCAGTGAAGCTATTGAAGATCTGGGCTGACGGCCACCGCCCACAAAGTCGCCACAATACCCTCCCGCTTTCTCGGCGATCTAGGCTGAAGTTGCTTCGCACCGACCCGATAGGTATAGCTCCTGTACCTCGAGCTGCCCACCAAGCGGCTATATTTGTATAGAAGGTGTATGAATGAATCACCTCCGGTCGAACCATGGATACCAGGTTACACAGTGCTCGCAACTTGGCCAAACGTGTCCGGTTCTCTCCTACACGTATCACCGGTACATCGAGCGCACAAAGATCTTTAGCGTAATGGTCGTCAGGGGAATTACCCCATACAACCACGACTGGTTTGTAGCGCCCTCGATCCATTGATTGAATCAGATAGACAAGCTGTCGTTCTAATCCCCCTAGAGACAACTGACCAACCAGGTAAAGGAGGCGGCATTCTATCTGCTTATCTTGATCTCCTGTCATGAAGATGTTCCCCTTATGAGTACCCCTGCATTAAGATAATTCTGTGATGGTATAGTCAACTAGTGGTGACTATTTACTCTCAGAAGTTCTTACGGGTACGGGGTAGATTCGCTTCTTGTTTTGCTGAGGCCTTGACTGTTCAGAACACCGTCCACCAACGGGGTATTCAGACTCCGCCTCTGATGCTAGACGTGGCCTCAGTTTTGGGGCGGCCATATTGTTTCGCAGTAACTTGCGAGGCAGTCATCGCTCTCTGGAACGCATAAGCTTCGCTGGCACCGGCGGCCATACCAAATATCACTACTATCCATGGAGACAGAAACGCATAGTCGAGCATCATTACCTCGAGAAACGCGAACACGACCAACGGAGGAAGAAGTGCAGCTTCTCCCTCATTTACCCTCCACATGATACGGAGAGTTTCGATCCCTACCTTAGCTAAATAACCACTAAAGCACATCAGAGGAAGAATTCCTGCCCCTAGTGCGATATGGAGAAGCCCATTATGTGGATTCATAAGTCGACCATTCCTCATGACTTTGATATCTCCCAAGCCGTAACCGATCCATGGCGCATCGAGAAACCGCTCCATCCCGGCCGACCATAATACTTCTCTTCCCGTCTCCTCTGCTCCTCTGACAAAGTAGGAGTCAATTTCTTCATCAAACACGCCGGACATGTAGACAAGGCATATCAAGAGGACGAGCGAGAAGAGGGGGGCATAAGCGCGCTTCAGTACCGGCCGCAACCCAACGATACACCCTAAAACGATCCCCAACAATGGCGCGCGGCTAACCGAAAGCAGGACCATGTAGAGACAACCTACCGCAACAGTCCAGCAGGAAGCCCTGTAAATAGGCTTCTTCGAGTGGAGTCCCCAAATGACAAAATAAACAGTGCAGAAACCAAACCACATTCCCAGCGCATTTGGGTTCCCAATTCCTGTTCCGGAAGCCCAGGCTCGCACAGCCGTACCAGCGGAGCGCACTTGTATAAAGGGCACAGAAGCTAATCCAATCCCGACAGCCACTAGTGCAAAACGCTGCAGGAACCCCGGGCGTAGAGACAACGCCTGGGCAGTGATCATCATTGCAATCCATGCCACGAAATCAATACCTTCATGCCATGCCATGGCGGACCCCTCATGAAAAAGCAACTGTATTGCAATCACAAGGACTCCGGTCAATAAAGCCAATGCAACCGGTTTATACACCCGTATGGCGTGGGCATGAACGCTTAGAAAGCAGCCTACAGCGACTAATACCCATATTACCCCTCCCACCGAGGGGATAACGATCCCCCAGGCCTGCCCAAGGAACATGTAGATGAGGTTCACGTACCAAGCATACTCCAAGAAAGCCGGTGGACATGATGAAGCCGCAGAGGTCGTTCCCTCAAAGAAATGTGCACCTGCTCCTGATTCATTGCGGATCTTGCTCATCCTACAGTTCCATTTATCTTGTTATCTTGGCGTTTATGTTACTCGGTAGCCGCCGAGTGGACATAGCTGCAACAGCGGCTTCAAACGCTCGAACCGCCGAAGATGGGCTATGGACTTCTTCAACATGACGCCGAGCTCTCAGTCCCATCTCTTGGCGTTGCTCGGATGATGCCATGAGGGAGCGTACCGCTTCGATCGTTCCCTCCAGCGTATCGCCCATCTCTCCCAGTTTGGAGTTTCGAATCTTGCCATCGGGATCGATCTGCACACTTACGACCGGTGTTCCCGCCGCCCATGCTTCTAAGAAGACACTAGGAAATCCTTCTCCATCAGATGTCGAAAGAAGTAGACTCGCATCACTTATTGCATTTAAGGTCTCATCTGGATCTACATGGCCACGAAAGTCCACATTCGGCAGAGAGCGTAATTGTGCGAGGATGCTTTCAATTTCCTTCGCATCCCATAAATCAAAGGATGGCGCACCGCAGACGATGAAGCGGATCATGGGTAGTCGACGCGCAATTTCGATCAGGCGATCCGGGCGTTTCACCGGTCTGATGACAGCGACCCAGAGCACGGCTTCCTTTCGCTCGAAATGAGGCTTGACGGCACCAGGAAGCGGCACAATTCCGGGAAGCGGAAATGCTCTATTCCGCAACGGCGCCGCCAATTGATCACGCTGATCCTGATGTTGGACAAAAATGAGATTGGAACGTCGGAGTCCCCATACATAGAGAGGCCACCAATACTTTCTAAACTTCAACGCTATCCTCGGCTGCACGTCTCGGTCATGCATCGTTGAAAAAATCGTTCGAACTTGAAGCCATTGGGCGATCTCCGCAGCCGGTCCCCAGAGATGATCGGCACATTGCCAGAAACACCAATCCGGCCGCTCATTCTTCAGGAACGTATACCAATCCAAGAGAAAATGAGTTCGGCGGCTGAGACCGAGAAATTTTACTTCATCGATTACTCGTACCGTCCCTTCCGGCAAAGAATATACCCCTACCGTGACCGACCAGCCCGCATGCGCCAGCGCTCGCATGAGATGCCATCCGTACCGCTCAGCACCACCTCTCGCAGCCGGATCTCCGATCGCATATCCGTACACGATGTCATTTACGTACACAACTTTCATTATCCAACCTCGTACTGCAAATAAAGCGATTAGGAAGGTGCTCCTATCATGACCAGCTTCTCGGGAGATGCTTCATTTAATGCGACAATCAGATCTGAAATTTGCTGACGAGACGAGTACGCCTCGCAGGCTGCACGATTCGGAACGAGACTCTCAAGTGTCCTGTTCGACCAGGCGTCGAGAACTTTCTCGAAAATGGCACAGACCTCCCCTGGAGCCTCTGCGTCCGCTATCAGAAGGTTTCCGACTTGACTCAAAATACGGCGCGTTTCGTCATGCGGTACAATCCCGATAATCGGTCGTCCTGCTTGAAGATAGCCGAATAATTTTGCCCCAGCGACGAGTTCATGCCCTTTTCTATCCTGGTTTCGGCCCAATACCAAGAGAGCATGGGCCTCCTGCTGGAGCCGCCGAATCTCAGCACTTGAAGTGGGAGGAAGAATCTCAACCAAATCACGAAGCCCGAGTTCCGTGACTCGCTCCAATAGTTCCGGCACGCCCTCGCCAACAAACCGGAGCTGTAATCGAGTGGTACTCCTTGGATCTTTCTGTTTGAGCTGAACGAGACCTTCAAGCAAAGTATCGTAGCGATAACTCTTTAGGGTACCAGCATAAAGTACCCTGCAACGATCGCCCGGTGCATGGGCAAATGGCGCTACCTCGCCTTCAAACCCATTTGGAATGATATGAATCTTTGCTTTGTCCAATGCCGGGAATGCCTGTAAGTAGGATTGTGCGACGGATTCAAACATGAAAACCACCGCTTGAGCCTTCTCAAACAGTTGGGAGATCATGCGATTGTCTTGCCTCTTCGCCCAAGCGGGACGCCTGGCCTCACGCGGGTAGTACTCCAGACCCCAAGGATCCCGAAAATCCAACACATAGGGAATACCTGTCGCCATCGACGTGCGATAGGCAACCACACCGGCCGAGAGCGGTCCAATCGTGGCCCAAATCACGTCCGGCCGATCTTGCAGGCAGATCGCCATTGTTTTTCTCGTGGTTGGTCTTATCCATGGCATAGCAAGATCTGGACGATATACGCTGGCTTCTACTGTCCTGACTAACTCACGCAGCCTTGAACGCCAAGACAAATAGTGCTTTGCCACGACCTGCCGAGCTTCTTCGGCAGATGACCGAGCTAGTTTGGTCTCGAGCCGCACTCCACGCCAGGTTTGCAAAGCGCGCCAAGGATCGCGGCCCTTCACACGAACAATCTGCGAGCCTGGCGGCACCTGCTCGAGGAGCGGCGGATCGTATCGTTCGTGGTGATAAGGTTCACAGCAGATCACTGTCGCATGCCACCCTTTCTTCACCAGCTCTTTCAGAAAGCGCAGAGGACGGTAGACGGCTGCGTTCCCTTCGGGGGGGAAATAATAGGCAATCATAACGACTGATTTGCGATCCATGGGGATTCGTGTCAAGGCACCGTGAGATATGCTCAACGTAGAAATGTGAAAACAGGCGCGCTGAATTTGCCTGCTGCTAGTTATCCTCGCTTCTTACGCACAACTCTCGATAGGCCGCCGCCAATGTTTCCGGATTCCTGGCCTTACGCACATCCCAAAGTTTAAGCACCTGCCGACGGTAGCGCGATGTATCAGATGTGTGCAGGATCTGCTCAATAATAGCAGATAGCTCCGAGTCCTGATCGAAGAGGTGACCGATCTCACCATATTTTTGAAACATGGCCCTGACCGGAGGGATCCCTCTGGCAATGACGGGCTTCTGCCATGCAATCGCGTCAAGGAGAACACCGCTGGCCGAAAGGGTATAGTTTGCCGCCTCATAGGGCAAAACGATAAAGTGAAGCGGTGCGACTCCCCGAATGAACTCCTCTCGAGTCAGCTGTGCGGAAGCCGGTTGGGTGGTGAGCGCATCCGTTCCCTTTACACTTCTGCTTTCGTCCGGGCATCGTCCAATCACGTGAAACTCCGCGCGCCGCCCAAATTTCGCCGTGATCGTATTGGCGACCTCCACGAATAACGAATAACCTTTGCTTTTCAGCGCGGTCCCAAGAAATCCAAAGCGGATAGGGTCGGTGAGCGCTACGACTTCTGATGCTCCTTCGTTGGGAGAAATGGGATGCTCAAACGCTTCAATCCTTCCTTTTAGCTGCGGAAGGCTCGTCACAGCGTAGTCCCGTATGGATTCTTCCAGAACAAGGTATTGGATGCCGTTGTTTCCTAACAGGGTCAGCGCCGTATTCATATCTTGAAACCTGTACAGCGGATGCTTGCGCCGCTTACCAATAACTCCACTCATCCCGTGGAGCACTAGCTGCACCGCGGGATTCCCCGATTGGAACCATCGAGCGACTTTCATCGCCAGTACGGTTGACGGAAACGCTGACGTCAAGATCAGGCGAGAGGTCGAGTCCTGAGGAAGCTCTCTAAACAGCTGCCGAATGACGTTCAACTCACGGGGTAATCGTTCGCCATAGCTAGCCCCCGGCGGGATGGGTACGATGTGTTTCCAAAGGATCGAACCCGCGGCTGCCGGCCCTACTTGCGCCTTTAGCTGTTCTATATGCGTCGCAGCTCCATAGAAGGCCAGATCTTCCTTTGGAAACGCCGCCCGGATCGTGGCCAACAACCCCGCATTGAACGGAACGTGGGCTCCTCGGTCAAATGTGATCTCACAGATGATGATCATCAGCGTATGCCTTTGCCGCTCTATTCACACAAAAACAATACAGTGCGCCATTAAGGTTGGACCACATTCGCTTGAAACGAAAATGCCGTCCGATAAGCTTTGAAATGACACGTTCCACAAAATACACGGCTGGGTAGCGTCGCTGCGATCTCATCATGAGAATCGAGTTGACCCAGCGAACGAACGGCCACAGGCATGTCATGGACTTTGCCATGATCTTCTTGTCCGCCAGATACTGAAAAAACTCATCCCGCAGGGCTTTCCCATGCGGGATCGCGGGCGAAGGGAAAATAACTACCGACCCTTTTTTCTCTTGGCCAAAGAGTTGTCTGGGAACCCCGGCCTCTTCGGCAATTCGCCTGGCAATAGGCCGATCATAGGCCCTCCCCAATCGCCACCGGTCCAGCTCCGAGGATTCGGTAATATCGAGGATATCGCGCTTTCGTCTGGCTCCTACATGGGGCAAGGGAAGCTGGATAAAGCCGACAACCAATCGCCATTCAGCCATGCCCAACCCCCCAGAATCCGTTGAGTTAAGCTCGGAGCCGGGTAGCTCTTCTCCAAGCAACTCAGCTCTGGATGCTTTGGGGTACCATATTGCGCCGCCGTTTCCTGTCAGGAGCACGCTCACCCGTCGGATGTGCTTGCCGATCTCCAAGAGGTTTGCATCCTGGTTGTGATGGAGCGCACGGTAATACAGATGCTCTTCGTCGAATTCCTCGGCGAATGCCCGTCGATTGATGGGAATGCATGGCAGGCCGAGCAAACTACAGATCACGCTCCCATCATCATCCGGGTCCTCACCTTCGGCCTGATGGGCAAGAGAACCTACGCTCTTGGCTTTCGTGACGGTGAAACTTTTTTCAATCCCATACGCGCAGGCAAGCGCGTTCACCGCCGTGGTATCGTATCCAGTGGACTGAGTCGACAAGATCTCCAACGGTTCACTACGAGTTGAGTCTCGCGCATTCGCCGCCATGAGGGCGTAGTTATGCTGGAGATACTCACGGTAATCCTCGAAACGCGGGAACCTGGGAGGCATCCTCTTTTCAGACTCCCAGACCCTTTCTCGAGAGACATTTAGATTCCAGTACAGTTGACGCCGGACCGTACCATTTTTTGTCGGAATCTCCCGACGATAGTGGTTGATGCCGAGCATGATCGAATCACAGATCTGCGGGTATTCCAGATAGCGAGGGTCGAGGGAGTCTTCAATATATCCCAGCAGGAGCGGCAGAGAATTGGACACGATGACGCGAGAGCCCGACTCCTTATAGTACAAGGAATCGACCGTTGACGCGCTTGGGACGAATCGAACGGATTCCGCATCGAGAATTCCACCCGTTCCGAACACACAATCCGTTTCTCCGAAATCCCCATCCTGAAACGGACCGTTCCAAACTCCTTCTATGAAGTAGTTCGCACGAACCTCCACACAGGGGCCATGCAGGAGAGTGACGCTTCCATTGGTACGATCAACGTCCGACAGCCAAGCGAGCTTCGGCAAGGAAGGTTTGGCAATGGCTTTCAGTTCCATATTTCTTCCGGGAACTAGTTGTAGCAGTACCGTCAAAGAAAACGATGAGCAGCCCTATGCTTCCATGATCCATTTTTCACCTAACTTATCGTCCCAGATTTCAGGTCGCAGCTTCAATAGACCGCCGGTCGGGGTCAGCGTAAATTCCCCAAAGTATATTTTCCCTTCTATGTTGTATAGATCAATGCGCACAAAATCAAACCCTGCGGAGAGCTTTGATGCCAGCTCAAGCATTTGCTCGAAGTTCTTTGGTTTTTGGACAGAAGGTCGAGCGGCCTGCTCTCTGTAATAAAGGTCCAGTTGGTTCCATTGAGCGTCGAAGAACGGGTTGATATCGTGCGCATGATTGTCAACCTGGATCACCTCAGGTTGACCTCCAAAGCACCAGAATCTGTAGTCGAGGGGTCCGCTCCCGTCCTGAAATTTGAGATATTCCTCAATCATGATCCTCGGCTTGATATCGTAGTACTGGCCTTCCCGCGCGGACCAATAGTAATTCCTATTCAACCAGACAGCCAATTTGTCGATGATATCCCTTCGATCGGGAGCTCCCTTGACCACGATCACCTGCGCACTCCCGTGGTTGGTCTTAATCACGTATTCTTCAGGCAAGCTGTCGAACGGGATCATCCCCGGAGTTTCTCCATGCCAGAGGAGTTTGACCAAATACTCTTCCCCTATCTTGCTCGCCACATACGCTCGCGCTGAAAACTTATCCGACACCTGAGTAAAACGCGGAATCGGTTTTCGATTCAGCGAAAGCATTCTGCAAAACAGCTTCTCAGTAAACGTTAGCGGATTTGTCAAATTCAAGTGCCTACCATGCACTCGAACATATCGCTCCAACAGAAGCTGCTCACCATCAGAGCGCCGCAGGAGACGCCGCTTTAGATCTCGTAAATTGTCAAAGACCACGTAGCCCCAAGTATCGCGGACAATATTTGCAAGGCAGGAGTAGATCTTCATCAGAGCCCTTGATTCCAATACATCTTCTTCCAACACTGAGTTTCCAGCATCAGTGACCACAACAAATTTGGCTCCATATTTACAGGACCGACTCCCGTCAAAGGTCACAAACCTGCATGCCACCTGGAGAGGACATGACACACATTACTCGCAAAATACTTTCCTCCACGTCACAGCACGTTAAGTCCGAATAACGAACCAAAATCTTTACACAGTCCTCTTCAATGGAACTAAATGTTGATCCTTGAGAAACTGGAGTAACAGCTCGGCAGCCAGACGGTGGCCGGCCTGATTCCAGTGCCCCCCATGACTTGACCCGAACCCGTGTAGGTATTGGCCCGTTCTTGTATGGTGATCTCGAAAGGCCGGCATCAGCTTCAGAAACATGACCCCCTTCGCTTTCGCGAATTCCTCAAGCATTCTGTCCGGCTGCTCATAATCCAACTCAACCTCGTATTTATTCTTCAGCTCTTCACCCATCTGCGGATGGACTTGCTCGGCATTGGAGAGTCCAAGCAGTAGAAAGCGGCTTCCATTTGATTCAACAGTTTCCCTAAATTTTAGAATGACTCCCTCAGTAATCTCGATTGCTTCTTTCCACTGCTGAGTTGGATCAGACTGATAAATATTCAGATCCGAGAACAAGTCCAGTTTCTTGGCCCTATTGTCTCCGCCACTACCTCTATTGACATCTGCCGCGCCGGCCTGCAGGAGTTGACGCTTGAGGAGATAGATTCGTTCTGAGATCAGGCTCAATAGATGGGACTTGGCAATTAGCTCATTGAGCACTCGCTTAGGAGGAGTGAGACTTTCCTCATATGAGTCGACTAACGAACGGTCCAATGCGAGTTCACGCTTCTCATCAAACTGATAATAAAAGCCAACAGTTTCCCGATTCAGGAATCTCGAATTATTGCGAAAATCGTTTCCCGTGAAAAACGCCACGATGACAAGATCAGGATCATAGTGTAAACCGAAGTTTAAGTATCGCAAATATTCGTCTGCTGTTCCAAATCCTGATTGACCGAGTGCAAGAACCTCGAATCTTGTCGCCGACGCCTGCTCATTGAGAGCCTTCTCCAGTAGCGCTGTGAATGATTCTTCCAGCTTTACTTGTAATGCCTCTGTATAAGAATCACCGAGCACCAGGATTCTAAACACCCCAACTGGTTTATTGATGGTCCGTTCATAATCACGGAAGCCATGAGAGTTAAAGTACCCCTCCGAGAATCCCTCTTTTGTGTGACGATAATAGGCATGGGGGATGTAGGTCATCCCCTTTCCTGTCACAAACCTGGTGTTCGCCGGCACATTGAATTTCGTGAGCTTCAGCACAGCTTCGAACACACAAGCGATGAGGCCTAGCACCACGACTACAATGCCAAAATTGATTGCAAGCGTCTTATATTTGCCCACAAGAAGTATCTAACCTAAGAAAGGCCATCATGTTGAATGAGCCTACGTTCGTGGTGCAGACTAAGTTTTCACTCCGGACAACTCTTTTCTTTGTGTAAAATGGCGCGAATGATTTCCAGTGAACACCGACTGACAAGCGGCCTATCTCCACTATTTTCCTTTGTTAGATATCCATCTGAAAGTTGTGATACCCTTTTGATTAATTTTTTCGACTTAGCTTCGCAGCAACTCTTCTGTAGGTCTTAAGTGGGTTCAGAACGAGATCGATCAGTTCGGTTACCACTGGCTTAGCAACTTCTCCATAATTTAATTGATAGCCCAACCTGCCCAATTCATTTCGCTGAAATTGCCAAAATCCTGAGTCGACACCGTGCAACAGCTTGCCTCCGAGAAATTCGTAATACTTCTTCCACCTGATCCTGAAACATTGATCAAGCTCCTCGTCACTCAAGTAATTGCGTCCGTACTTGGTCAGATGTTCAAGCGTTGCGATATAATCGGTTCCAAATCGTTTGGAGAACGTGCTTTCCGCTTGAATATGTTCCCGAGTAAAAGTTAACACCTGATGCACAAATCCGAAATCGCGGTCCCTCAGAATATCGAAACAGATCTCAACGTCACAATGCCGGTTGGCTTCGTTATAAAATACAGGGCGCTTTCTCACCTCGTCGCAACAAATCAACGTCGATGTTGGTGACCCAAACACATATGGGCCTCCTAGAAAAGTATTCCGACAAATCTCTCGACCAGTCATGACGGTTGTTCCGTGCGGAATCCCATCCCAGGAGACCCATTCATTCCGGAGTCCGTAGGCACCCACAATGGCGACTGTTGGATGTGCCTCGGCAAGTTCAACCATTTGCTCGATACACTCGGCAAACAGCCAGTCATCCGCATGAACCATCTTGCAGTACTTACTCTCGGGGGCAATTTGCCTGAAGGCAATATTTCCATTCTGGTCACAGCCCACGAACTCGGAATTGTTATGAATGCGGATTCTCTTGTCCTTCTCCGCATACTGCTCGGCAATCACCAGGGTTCGATCGGTGCTGCGGTTGTTCACAATCACGTATTCCCAATTGCGGTAGGTTTGTGCCAACACGCTTTCGATACATTCAGCTAGATATTCCTCACCGTTATAAACTGGCGTGAGCACACTGACGAGTGGCTGAGGATCTTGGCTCTTCAACATCATGTCCCTCATGAATCACAGGGTAAGATAGAGCATTCTGAGTATCAGTCTAACAAATCGTACGATGATCGATCATCCTAGCAGCATGATACAGAAGTCCTCCAACTTCGCTCTCACGCCGCTCGGTAGTTCAACCTATGGCACTGAGTATATCTCTGTCCCTTCGCTCGCTGCGTCTTTGTTGGACAGGCTCTCTTGAATACCCTGCAGACTATTCTGATTCGGTTTGTGTCCCTCGAGAAATCGAAGGCTACCGAGCGACAAAATAGTTTTTCAACAGCTTGCTAGCGGAGATTGCGCTCGATCTTCTTACGGAATGCGCTGACGGACGTTCGTGCAGCAGACCATAGGAGACTACGTCCGACATCCGAGTTTGCAGGTTTCTCAACCTCGGGGTCGCCTCGTCTCGCTATCAAGCCAAATCTCGGCCTACCGGATCGTCTAAACCGCGGCCTTTATTTACCGTCTTCGGACTTCACGACCGTGCTCCAATTGAGTAATGGCCTTACCACCCCGGCTAACGACCCGGCATAATCACCCCGTGCAGAGTCGCCATCGGTTGTGTCAGTAATATGAAACGCCACCGCCTGGCGCACTTTGAATAACACTTCGTAAGGATCTACCCTATCGAGTGCTACATTGACGATCATTGTCCCTTCGGCAAGATAGTTTCCTGGGATCCAGGCAATGCTTTGGTAACGTCCCGGTGGCCGAACCCGTTTTCTCCATGCAGGATCTTGCTCGAGCGCTATAAATATTAACACTCCTTCATCATTATAGACATCAATGGCTGCCCTAAACTTACAACCAGGCTTCAACA
Source organism: Nitrospira sp. (assembly GCA_024760525.1). Classification (NCBI taxonomy): domain Bacteria; kingdom Pseudomonadati; phylum Nitrospirota; class Nitrospiria; order Nitrospirales; family Nitrospiraceae; genus Nitrospira; species Nitrospira sp. The sequence continues at coordinate 1,095,987 of CP060499.1, read as the reverse complement.
CTTCGTACTCGATCTCGATTCCAACCGGTCTTCGAATATCAATGTTATCGGTGTACTGACCATCATCGGTCCGGACTCGCACAGCGCACAACCTAGCGACCTCAGTTTTGGGCGCCTTGACCGGGTCCGGCCATTCTCGTATGGCCATGGTGCCAAGCCCTGAGTGCAGATAGGTCTTGACCACGTCGTGTGGAGAGCCATCAAGACGAAGTTTCCCATCCTCCAGATAGATCACTCTCTTGCAAAGCCGAGCAATGGCTTGCATGTTATGACTGACAAAAAAGATGGTCCTCCCCTGATCGGCTACTCCTTCCATTTTCCCCAGGCACTTCTTCTGGAAGTCGGCGTCACCTACCGCCAGCACCTCATCGACGATCAGAATCTCCGGCTGTAAATGCGCGGCGACCGCAAAGGCCAGCCGCAAATACATCCCGCTCGAATAGCGCTTGACGGGAGTATCGATAAATTGTTCCACCCCCGCAAACGCCACGATTTCATCGAACCTTTTGGTCACCTCTGCGCGCTTCATCCCGAGAATGGTTCCATTCAGGTACACATTTTCTCGTCCGGTCAGTTCCGCGCTGAAGCCGGTCCCGACCTCCAGGAGAGAGGACACCTGTCCATTGATCTCGATCCTTCCGTGAGTCGGTGCTGTGATCCGTGAGAGCAACTTGAGGAGCGTGCTTTTTCCGGCGCCGTTTCGGCCGATGATTCCCACCACCTCACCCTGTTTGACACCGAATGACACATCATTCAACGCCCACATGATATTGGAGACATCCCCTGCCGGATCCTGGCGACTAAACAGGGAACTGACCCGAGCCTCGATCCGTTCACGCAACGTCACGTACCGTTGTTTCCGAGCTCCGATTCTGTACATTTTCGAGAGATTCTCGACCCGGACAGCGATCTCACTCATATTGAATCTTCTCCACCGGGTTTGCGTTCACGACCTGGTTGAAATGATCGAAGAACAACGCGACTCGGAGCGCTGACAACGGAGCGGCTACACTGTTCCGTGATCTGGGTCAAATGACATCGGCGAAGTCTCGTTCCATCTTTCTGAAATATGCCAGGCCTCCAATCAGGACGCCAAGAAAGACGACGATGCTTGCCCCTAAGACTACTGGGTCAGGAGCGGATTTACCTAATAGAGCCCAACGAAACCCTTCGATAACTCCGGCCATCGGGTTGAGACCATAGAGTAATCTCCACCGCTCAGGCACAAGACTGACCGGATACACAATCGGGGATAGAAACATCCATATCTGAATCAAGAACGGGATGGCATGCCCCACATCTCTATATTTCACATTAGCGGTGGACAGAATCAGCCCAACTCCAGCGGCTGTGAGCATCGCAACAAGGATGAAGAGAGGTAATGTGAGCACTTTCCACGTGAGCGGAATACCGGCATACACAAGCAGACCAAATAACAAGACAAGCGACAAGGCAAAATCGATCAGTGGCGAGATAATCATCGAAAGAGGGAGCAGCATCCGCGGGAAATAGACTTTCGTGACCAAATTGGCGCTACTCACAAGACTCTGTCCTGAGCGCGTAATAGCTTGCGAAAAGTAGGTCCACGGAAGGAGAGCGGTTAGTGTGAACGCAGGATACCACACGCCGTCCGACGGCATCTTAGCCATCCGCCCGAATATCGCGGTAAAGATCACCATCGTGATCAATGGCTGCAGAAGGACCCAACTCGCACCGATCGCCGTCTGCTTGTAACGGATTTTAATTTCCCGTTCAACGAGCGTATATAACAACTCCCGATATTCCCAAAGTTCAGACCAATCGATATCAAACAGCCCGCTTTTCTTTTCGATTATCAGCTTCCGCCTTGACTGACTCACCAATGCTTTAGCCTGAGCGTGCGATTCCATGTTACTCCCGAATCCTACTTCCATTCAGCCGTCAGAAAAAAACCAAACACGTGGCGAGAGAATTGGTACTCGACTGCGCTTCCATCACTTTTAATATTTGTAAATCTATAGGAAATATCTCCCGTGATATTTCTGGTCACTTTGTAGCTGAGCCCGGCTGATCCGGTGAAGTTCTGAAACGTCGAATTGGAGGTATCGGGGAAGAATTGACTGAAGCCGTAGGCCGCCGACCCATCGAGAGTCAGCCGTTCATATATCCTGTGACTAATTCCTGCCCGAGCAAGGTTGCTGATAACCGCACCACCCTGTAGGAAGATCGATGGCCGGGCTTCCCGTGAAAGCGTCACATTGAGAACCGTGTCTCGCTCAGGCTGGGTCGTAACTGTGATGGACCCGGACGGAAGGCTGCGGCCGGCCGGCTCGACAAAGGTGACTCCTCCCTCGACAGTAACGTTCCACTCCTGGAACTCCTTGGTGTAGTCACCTGCCAACGTCACCAAAGTGGTACTAAATGACCTCCCACCGTCGGATCGCGACTGCAGTATGTAACTTTGCCTATATACGGCCGCAATACTGTCGTTTCTGGTCAGTCGATATCGCGGTCCTCCGTACCACGTGTGGCTATTCGTGTCGAAGAAACTCACTCCGGGTGTGTCTCCACCAGCTATAGTACCCACCCTTCGAAGGGCGAACGTATACCCCCCCTCCACAGCAAGGTCTCTCGACACGGGATATGAACCGTTCACCGATGTTGTATTGATAAACGTATTCGCCCGGAATCCCTGTACGCCCTGAAAGAACGTCGGGTCTTGGGGCACGATCTGCCTCACTCCGGTCACAAAGCCGGGAGATTCAGGCGTATATCTGAAGTTTTCGATTACACGCAACTTGGCTCCTCTGACGTACTGATCAACCCATCGATCCAAACTGACGTACCCGTTCAGTGTCGCGTTGAAAAAATTTAGGTTTGTGTTTTCCACATACGTATTGAAGTCCCCGCCAATTTTGATCTTCGCTTCGATATCCCGAGTGTCGTGCAGTATCTGTGCCGCTCCACCGACAGTCGTCACAAAGTCTTCAAGCTTTGTGCCCGCGGGTAAGATCAGTGCCGGTCGGTTGAATATATTAGTGTCATATCGCCCCGCCACACTCGCGGATGGAACGATCGTCGTCTCCGCATGAACTTCTGCAATCTGCAACGCGCTATAGCCCAGGATCAGTATGAGCGCAAGTGCGCCTCTGACCGTTCCGCTTCTCTCGGCATACCTATAACATCGTACTAGAATCACGGATATTCCTTTAGTTAATCGGGGTGACTACACACAGGGCGGTATATGGCGCATAAGGCACTACCCCATCCAACCCTCTTACTCAGTAACTAGATCGCTGAAGAGCCGCAGCCATCCCCTGGGATCAGACGACCGATAGAATGCTCCTTACGGCACGACCAGCGTGTCGCCTGAGGCCAATACAATGTTGCCGGGCTCACCACGACCGCTCACGAGATCATCGTACCGAAGAGGGATGTGGATCTCTTGGCGCTTATGACCGGGGCTCTCGATCACCCGCACAACTTGCAGCCTATTCTTACTCGCATAGTTTGTGAAGCCTCCAGCCATAGAAATCGCCTGGAGCACGGTCACATACGACTTGAGCTGGTATTTCCCAGGCTTCGCGACCTCGCCCAAGACAAATACAGAATAGCTGTTGAGTTCTTTGACGTTCACCGAGACTGAGGGATTCTGAATATACCCTTTAAGCCGGTCGGTGATCTGCGCAGCGAGCGCCTCCGCGGTGAGACCTGCCGCTTGAACGTCTCCAATAATAGGCATCGACACGTATCCGTCCGGACGTATTAAGGTAACCCTGGACAGATCGGGGTTCTTCCACACATTGATCTCTATTTGATCTTCGGAGCCGAGAAGAAATTCGGTCGGAACATCGGATGCCTTGTATTCTCTCGACGTCACCGGGCCCAGGCAACCGGCTTGGACAACAACGAAACACAACGCTATCCCAATTGAGAGAATACGCACGACTAACTGTACCCGTCTGGATATGCAAATCAATGGCGTGCAGTTGTCCACGGAATTCCTTTCCGGCAGTCTCTATCGGCCTGGGAAGACTACCATTGACTCACTTGGAACCACGAGTGTATCACCAGGCTTGAGCTCGAAGTTGTCGCTGATGCCGCTGCGGAGCACAATATCATCATAGCTTGCCGTGAATCTTCTCATACCTGGGGCGGTTTCGGTAAATCGAAAAATGACGATCTGATTTCTTGCCGCCGTCTCTTTGAATCCACCTGCAATCGTAATCCCTTGTAGAAGCGTGGTTTTGCTTTTCAGCGGATATCGCCCAGGATGAGCTACTTCACCAAGTAGGAAAATATTGGAACTATTGACCTCTTTCAGAGTCACAGCCACAACCGGGTTCTGAACATATTCTTTCAGCTTGTTCGTCATTTCCTCAGCCAATTGCGTGGGCGTTTTCCCGACGGCGACCACGTCACGAATAATCGGCATGGAAATCCTGCCGTCAGGGCGTACTTGCACTTGCCTGGATAAATCTGGGTTCCTCCACACGGTGATATCCAGGACATCTTCGGCACCGATAATATATTCACTACTGACCGCGTTCGAGAGCTTCTCCAACAGCGGTGCCGCTGCTCCCGCTTCTTTACTGACCTGCGCTGCTACTTTTTCACCTTGGTTCGCGGGAAGAAGGGACAATGCCGTGTCCGGACCCTGCTTTCCCGACGTTACCGGAGGGATGTTTCGAGTTTCACTCAGCCCTGATCCTGCGCTGAGTCCAAGAAAGAGCAGGGTCATTGTGATACAGCGGGTGCACTTCATAATCGGCTCCTTCTTTGGTTGAAGCCCCTCAGTCGTCGTCACCATGACACTACTCAACTTTCCATTTCGATTCAACATTGCGCCAATTTTGCGCTTCCTGATACACCACAAAGGTCTCGACCGATACGCTTCACTGTCGGCTCAGGTGCTACCGTCCGGTCTTCACCGAAGGAAGCGCGGTAAACTCGACCACAGGATGCGGGTCGATCCCGCGAACAGCGTCCAGATATCGCCGTTGAATCGCGCCAAGGATCGGGGACTTCTCGGACAACTTGTAGTCGTCAATCGTGGTCACTAATGTGACTTCGTGAAGGGTGCCGCAAACAGCGAGTTCATCAGCCACCAGCAATTCTGTTCGATCGATGGGGCGGCGGCTAAATTTCACTCCCAGCGATTGAGCAAGTGCCTCCACCATATCGAGCGTGATGCTTTCGAGAGCTCCCTCAGTGGCGGGCGGAGTCACGATCGTGTCATTTCTTACCATGAGGATGCACGAAGCTGTCGCCTCAGCAACACGTCCGGACTGATTGAGTAACACCATATCCTCATAATCTCTCGACTTTCCTTCAAGACGCGCCAACAGGGATACTTGGTAATTGCTCCCTGTCTTTATTCGAGCCGGCAGCGCAGTATCGCTGCTTCGACGCCAGGTGCTCACTCCGATTCGGATCGGACGGGGAGCCACTTTATCCTGATGATAAGCGGTGAGGACGAGGTCCGCAACCGTATCTTCTCCCCAATGACCTTCCGTTACAAACAAAGTGGTGCGCACCCACATATCGCGATCGTTCGTGACCAATGCCCCGATCAGCTGATCAACGGCCCCACGATATTCTTCGAAGCTGTATGCACATGGGATATGGAGCAGACGAGCGGACCGCTTGAGGCGCTCATAATGCTGCCGCATCATAATGATCTTGAACTGTCCATCCGGCTGCCAATATCCCTTGAGTCCTTCAAATACATTTCGCCCACGCGTGACCGCCTCGCATCCGATGTGAAGCGTTGCTTGATCCCAGGGAACAAGCTTCCCGTTCATGTATGCGAATGCAGGCCTTTGCAGTTGTGCCACGTGTTCCTCCTCTAGAATTATGCTGGATGCGGTGTCCGGAAATCGTGAACGAACCGTTGAGCTACAGAAAGCGCTTGAGGCGTACCGATATCGAGATACCGCCCTGTCGGAAATGGCACCCCCTCCACTCTGAGTTTGGCCTTTACCGCTGCACGCAGCACTGCGCCGACCGGAATGTCACCCTGCGGATCGATTCTCCGATTCCCAATCAGTTCGCTATCCTGCGCCTTTCTGACTCGCCGCAGAAATTGATGCAAGAACTCTGTAAATGCGGGCGTCCACACGGCACAGAGCCAGGCATATCTCAAACGAGTTACGCCCGGCTTTAGGTGAATGGCTCGGACGCGAAGAGACGCATCAATGTCGATCATGTCCATCGACTTGGAGTCATGAGCCGGGAAAAGCGCTAACACAACATCAGCTGCTCGACGATTCAAATGTTCGAGTAGTTTAATAAACACATCGCTCGGTCGGAACAGAATATCCGGGAAACCGAAGGCGACTACCTTGTCCTTGATGAAGGAGTATGCCCGGTCGACAGTGTCCGGCGGGCCACTGGAGCCTTCGATCACAACATAAGCAAGATCCATATCGAGCTTTTGCCCGTCACCCCAGTATGCCGGAATATCCCATTTGCCCTTACGAATGATGATATAGCTTTTCTGGATGCCCGCTTCGCGGAAACATTCCAAGAGATAGTGGCTGGCTACCTTCGGGCTCCTTTCCGTTCCGTCTCGATCTTTATCGATTCCAACGAGAAGCAATTCCTTACTGCACGGGAGCGGCGCCAACCGCCGGGAATGGCCTGCCGCCGGGACAACCGCCACGATACCCTCTCTTTGCGCGTCCCGAGGCTTCATGTGAACCGGATGCGAGACGGCATCAGCGCTCTCCCTTCTCCTCTGCTGAATACACAAGCTTCCCTTCGCCGACTGTTTCGTCGTCGTAAAGCGCCACCAGCTCATCGGGAATATGCGCCAGATCAGTGACTCGAAGATAATCTCTCATTGTCGTTCCGCTGCATGCTTCATCAGTCCGAGGAGCGCCGATCTTTCCGGCTACATCATCGAGATTCACTACACGAAAATCGATGCTGAAACGAGTCTTGCCGGAAGTATTGGGCACGCTTGAATGCATCTGCGCACCAGAAAACAGAATGATACCCCCAGCCGGCATGATCAGACGAATCTGGGGATCGAGCGCAAGCGGTTCGATCGATTTGGGCAACGGCCTGGGATCTTCTTTCAAAAACTTTGCGACATGCGATCCGCGATTTTGCTGATTCCACAAATAATAATTGTACCCCTTGGAGCTATTCTTCACTGGAACATTCCAATACTGCGGATGGAAAGCCATGGCATTGTTCGACTGAATATCATAGATCGGAATCCACCAATTTATCTGACACGGGGGTGCGGAATACCATGTATCTCGATGAGGATGCCACGCATAGGCAATGCCCGTCGTTAAATACTTATCGCTGGTGGAACTTCGCATCTTCGGAACGTCAAAATACGTTTTTTCCGGATCGCAACCCATCTCCTCAAAAATGTTGCGCATCAGCGCTTTCGATTCAGGATGATGGATGAAGTTTGGCTTCAGCTTCACGAGGATGTCGGCGTACTGTTCAACGGAAAGATGGAGTTGAGCCGTCTCAGGGTCATAAGGAGCGAAGGCCTCCTCGATCAACTTCTTGGCGAACTCGATAAACGCGAGAGTACTCTTCTTTGGAGAATACACAAAGAGCTGGCCTTGATATAACTCTTGGCGGCGCCGTTCGTCCGAAAATGGAGGGTCATAATAAACAGTATTCATGATGCTTCTCCATTAAGTGTTTCCCGGCCTCCGACATTCCTTCAATAGTCCGGCTTCCGCGAGCGCCTCGGCGGCGACTTGAATTCTGCGGAACGGAAGATCGGCGCGTTCCGCGATATCAAGCAAGGCATGGCGCCCATCGGATAGGTTCAAAACCCACAGGAGCGCTAATTCCTTGAACTGTTTCTCTTGTTGACCTGCAACGGCACGATAGAGCCCTCGCCGTCCCAATTGTGGTTCGCACTTCGGATTCTGACTCACATATGTGCGATTTCCTTCCAACAACTCAAATGTCTCCAGACATCGGTCATACGACCGGATCAGAGACTCAGCCTTCACAAAATCGAGATTATCCGCGGACGAATGATACTCCGGATATTCGCCATGCGGTGTACGCATGAAGCACCCAACGGGCAGATCAAACCCCGGAGAACAATATTGCCTCTCATCATATCCGTAAGGTGAAAAGTCGACAATGGAGTAGGTCTTCTCCGAGCACTTCAGCACATGCGCCATTGCGCGGTCAATTTCCGCATTGCCCTGTCGACTTTTCTTGTATGTGACATTCCCCGCGTCGCCGACGCCGGTCAAGACCAGCCCATGTTTAATGCGCGATACATGCTGTTCGTTCCTCGCTAACCAAGTGATAGACCCAATCGTTCCTGGGATAAAGACAAAGCGGTATGAATATCGCCTTGACCGGGCGGCTACAGCCTGCGCCAGCATTACTGCTACGGCTATACCTGAGAGATTGTCATTGCACAGGGACGGATGACATACATGACACGAGATGAGAATCTCGTCCGAGGTCTCACCGGATAGATAGGTTTCGCCATAGGTCAGTGAACCCGACTGAAGGCTGGAATCGATGATCACATCGTAGTCCTCGTCCTCCTGCATCCCCGACAATTGCTTCTCACTCAGACAAAATCCCCAATTCTCCGTGTAGTAGGAGGTACGGTACGGAATCCACTCGGGATGATCGGGCAAAGAGAACAAGTGCGGCCTCAACTCTGCCAATCGCATCTTTTTCCGAACTGGTACGCTGTAACTCATCAAATGCAAATTGCTAACTTTGTAATCGACCAAGCGTGACCCGCTTCGACTCATAATGTACGCATCGGACACATTCCACTCAAGAGGAACCGTCCAGTCAAACACCTTTGTTCCGCTGGGAACTTCATGCATCTCAAGGGGTATATGCTTTTGGAGAACTCTGAGAGTCTCTCGGACCCCTTCTCCGGTGATACTCCTGCAGATCGGGTAGAGTTCCGCCATGAAATTGTGCATCTCTTTGCCCAAATCGTCGGCTCTTGCTATCTTCTGCTGGTAGGCTGGAGTCATTGGTTACAACGAGCCGTTCCTTACGAATGCTGGCCAAGTTCGATCCTTCTCCGACATAACCAAGATGGGTTCCGGCCACGCAATCTTGAACGCGGGGTCATCCCATCGAAATCCCCGAGCACTTGTAGGTGCATAGAACTCCGACATGTGATACGACACCTCGCTATTAGCTTCAAGCGTGAGAAACCCGTGAGCAAATTGCTTCGGGATGTATACGGCTCGACGGTTGTCTGCTGTCAGGGTTATGCCTACATGTCGACCATATGTGGGTGATGTTGGGCGCAAGTCGATGATGACATCATAGATTGATCCTGCGGTACAGCGAACCAGCTTCACCTCCTCATTCGGGGATGCCTGGTAGTGCATCCCCCGCATGGTTCCCTTGCTGATATTGCCCGAGATGCTCGACTGCACCCATGTAACGACTAGTCCATGTACTTCGAACTCTTTTTGACACCAAGTCCTCGCGAATATTCCCCGTTCATCTGATATTGGCTCAGGGTCAATTATGAATGCGCCCTTGAGGACGGTTTCCGTGAAAATCATGAATATATACGAACTTCAGGAATCGGGACGACGAACTTCCCTCCCCACTCGCGAATATAGCTCATCTGGTTCATAACTTCTTCACGGATATTCCAGGGAAGTATCAATAGATAATCGGGGCGTGTCTGGCGAACTCGTTCCGGCTCATAAATCGGGATATGGATTCCTGGCAGAAAATGGCCTTGCTTGTGTGGACTTCGGTCAACAGTGTAGTCAATAAAGTCTGTTCGAACGCCGCAATAGTTAAGCAGTGTATTCCCTTTTGCCGGAGCTCCATAGCCTACGATACGTTTGCCTTCTTGCTTGGCGGAAATTAGGAAAGAGAGCAGTTGTCTCTTTGTCGACTCGACTTGCGGGCCGAACGAAAGATAATGATTCAGGCCGCCAAATCCGGCGACTTCTTCGTGCTTTCTTAGCTCCTTTGCACGTGTTTCAACGGGCTTGCTGACGTCGTCATCGTGACAAGCATAGATTCGGAGTGATCCACCGTGTGTGGGCAGTTCTTCCACATCGAACAGCCTCAACTTATGGTGCGCGAACACTCGCTCAACCGCCAGGAATGAAAAATAGGAAAAGTGTTCGTGATAGATCGTGTCAAATTGATTCTGATGCATCAGCTGAAGCAAGTGAGGGAATTCCATCGTGATAAGACCCGTGGGCTTCAAAAGCACTTTAAGTCCCTTCACGAAATCGTTCAAATCAGGTACATGTGCCAGCACATTGTTCCCAATAATTAGGTCAGCATCCCATCCTTGCGCGGTCAATTCCAGCGCAGTCTTTTCCCCGAAGAATGCAACTTTGGTATTCACTCCCTTTTTCGTAGCCGCTTCGGCCACATTCTTCGCGGGCTCGATTCCAAGCACAGGAATACCTCGTGCTATGAAGTTTTGCAGAAGGTACCCGTCGTTACTGGCGATCTCCACTACTCGAGAGCTATGGTCCAATCTGAATCGATCGACGATCATGTCGACATAGGCTCGGGCATGGGCTAACCACGAATCCGAAAATGAGGAAAAGTAGGCATAATCCGAAAAAATGTCATGCGGAGTTGAAAACTGCTCCAGCTGCACCAATAAACATTCCTCGCAAACATAAACATGCAATGGATAAAAGGGTTCCACACGATTTAGTTGCTCTGCTTTAAGGTAGGAGTTGGCCAACGGGGACATGCCCAGATCGATGAACGTGTGCTCAAGCGCCCTACGGCATGACCGACACTCTGATTGCCCCATGCCCAGATCTCCTTCCCTTCACGAAAATCGATGGAATGTGCCCGTCGCCCTGCGCGATGACCGGCGCCCCCTCAACTACTACATTCGCTCCTTCCACTCAAGCTGGTCTGTCAGGTGTTGACTCTCACGCAGTCGCTTTAAAGTGATCAATCGTATCAACTCACCTGTCCGGAACTCAGGATCATGAAATTTCATGGCCATGAGTCCATCGCGAAGATCTCTCACGGCAGTTTGAAGATCTACCATAGGAAGAAATCCTTGCGCTAACTTGGAAAACTTATCGAAATTCACGCGATATGAACGTTTATCCGGCTGTGCATCTTTGTTAATTGAGATCTCCACATTCGGCACGAGATTCGCCACAGCTGTCGCCAAATCTTTCACTTGATAATTCCATGCGTCGCTTCCCACGTTGATCGTTAGAAAGGCCCCGCCATCTCGATGATCTCGCTGAATAGCCCAATCGATTGCTCTCGCCATATCTTTGACGTGAATCAAGGGACGCCATGGGGTTCCATCACTCAGGATATTGATTCGTTTAGCTACCAGCGCACCAGCCACAAAGTCATTTAAGACAAGATCCAAACGCAGCCGATCACTCATGCCGCAGGCCGTAGCGAACCTGAGGCAGGTTGCGGTGAAGGTCTCCGATGCAAGTGACGCCAGATCTCGTTCAGTATTGACCTTCGATTTTGCATAGGCCGTAAGCGGATTGATAGGGTCTTCTTCCCGACGAGGTCCTCCCTCGGCAAAGCCATACACACTGCAACTCGATGCAAACACGAATTTTCTAGCGCCGGCTTGCTTTGCCTTACGAGCAAGGTCGATGCTCGCTCGATAGTTGATATCGAGAGTCACTTCCTCAAAAGTGGCACCCATTGGATCATTTGAGATTGCGCAGAGATGTACAATGCAATCAACTCCTTCCAGAATCTTCTCTGGCACCTGTCGGATATCTCCGAAGTATTGCACATCGGCTCGACTTTCTGGCAATCGCGTCGCACCCGTTAAACAATGAGCAAAGTAGCCCATGTCGTAACCGATGAGCGTTGCCTGAGGATGGGATTCTCGTAAACGTCGGAGCACTAATGGTCCTACATAGCCCATGTTGCCGGTAACCAAGATCTTCATGTCATACTCCCTCAATTTCCGCTTGGATCTTCTTTACTCACTAACGGTTTCCCTCAAGAACAACCGGTTGCGCTCCCCGCATGCACTACTCCAATTTCTCACTTCCCGATGCGATTTACTGCAAGGTAGGCCAGGAAGTTCACACCCTTTCCAACAGTGTAGTGGAGAAACAATTATAGGATGATCTTCAGACCATTGATGTTTTTACCATACTTTCCACGGCGCCTTGGATGACTGCCAGAGTTCCTCCAAATAATTCTTTTCACGCAAAGTATCCATACAGGACCAGAACCGGTCGTGCCGATAGCCTATCAGTTGACGATCTTCCGTGAGTTGTTCGATTGGCTCTCTTTCCCACACGGTTTCGTCGCCTTTGACGTAGTCTATGGCCTTGCGATCCAACACATAGAAACCTCCGTTAATCCAGCCTTCATCCCCATGCGGCTTTTCCCTGAAGTCGACGATGTGATCTTGATCAAACACGAGCCTTCCGAACCTGGCTGGCGGCAAGACCGACGTCACTGTGGCGAGCTTCCCATGCGACTTGTGGAACTTGATAGTGGCTTGAATATCGACATCTGAAACTCCATCTCCGTATGTGAACAGAAATGTTTCGTCGTTGCCGATCCATTTCTTTAACTGTTTGAGCCGACCACCCGTCTGGGTATGTAGACCGGTTTCGACAAGGTGGACCTTCCAATCCTCATGTTGCTTCCCGTCATGAATCGTTGTCTTCCCGCTTCCAAGATCGACTGAAATATCTTTATTGAAGGCATAGAAGTTAAGAAAGTACTCCTTAATCATTTCTCCCTTGTATCCTAGGGCAATGATAAATTCCTTTATGCCGTGGGATGCATAAATCTTCATGATGTGCCAGAGGATCGGCTTCCCTCCGATTTCGACCATAGGTTTTGGTCGCAAGGTGGTCTCTTCAGAAAGTCGGGTCCCTAATCCTCCGGCTAGAATGACCGCCTTCATGCTCATTTCCTCCTATGCAATGCTTTTGGCGTCTGGAACGCTATCTGTGGAGATCGAATTGACACTAGGATAGTAAACGAAACTCACGCCGCTACATATGGGGACAACTGACCAATATCTACCACGGCTCGTGCCCGGAGTGCGAGTGCATGGAGAAGTACAATCGCCCTTTGTCGCCCTGGCATTTTCCGCACAAAAACTGCCTCAAATCCAATCAGAGGACCGTCCATAATTTGGACTAGCTGGCCATTTCTCAGTTCTTTGGCTTCTTCTCGTACGAACATTTTAGCATCTTTTGTTTTGTTCTTAATGATGTCGATCATCGCGGCATCGACCTTCACAGGAATTGAGCCGAATTCGACGATCTTTCGGACTCCTCGGGTATAAATTACTGCTCTATAATGCTTTGAAAGATCGATTCGGACAAATAGATATCCGGGGAACAGGGGACCAATTACGGTTTTTGGTTGCCGTCGGACGATTTTATGCTCTTGTAACAGCGGCAAAAAACACTCAATTCCCAAGCGCTTGATATTTTGCTCAACATGCCTTTCATGGTTCGCTTTTGTACTAACTGCATACCAATCCAACTCCTCAAATCTTGAAGTAACAGCAAAATCTTCGTTAATCCGGTTCACATCTCGGGTTGGTTTTTCCATAATTTAGCTCAGCATGTGGGCTACCGCCCATCCGGTGCACACCAGATTTTACTTTTATAGAGCCTCCCCCACAAGTCAACGTACGAACCGGGACATCGTCGTCACAAAGCTAGAACAATCTTCTTGAGAAGGCTTCGACCGACCCCCCACTCACCTCATCGGCGAGTGCGCCAGAACTCCGAAACTATTCTCCATCTATGCAGTTCTTCGAACCTAATACACCGACATGATGAATGAGACATTTGGTTTGGGATCTATTCTCGGGAAATTCCAGTGTGAATACTCACTTATTGAATCTCAATAGAGAGCTGATGCTTCTCGCCGCAAAACCATTGCCTGTGCCGCATTGTTTTGCCGACTCAAGCACGTCTAAGCACCGCTCGCTTCATGATTGCTTAATACGGCAGAGTTAAACTATGCACGATTCTAAATTAGAACATGAATTTAAGCCCCACAAAGTATAGCGCATGACTATTTGAATTCCCGAACGGCAGCTTTCTTGTCCAGCGGACTTCAGCTAGGGTTGGAGTTTCAGCAATGGTTATGGGTGTCGGCACATAGACTTTCAACACCTGTTCGACGGCTGGGGCTTGATCCATGAGGATCAGCATACCCCCGCTGCTGATATTTAGCGATAGCGCTCTACCGTCTCTCGCGGAAATGGTGTTTCCCTCTTCGGGAGATGTTATTTGATAGAGGATCGGCCTCAGTAGCGCCGCTCGCTCGCTATGTTTCTCATGGCTATCCCTTATCGGCCATTCCCATTCAATTGGTGTCACTTTCGAACCCTCCTTGGCTATAAAGCATTGTATATACAGACTTTTACGTTGCGATGATCCCTAGCTACACATCAGGACATTAGAATCGATTGAACGGTTATCCAGCTAGGACTGATAGATCCGATCCCACACCTCAGGAACCTGTGGCGAATATATTTGTTGCGACTTGGATGAACAATACCAATGATGTAGGCTGCTTTCCCAAAGGTATATGTTGACTCCCTCGAAAGGGTTAGGTACTATACCTGCATTACCCTGTGTTGTACCTATCGAGCTGATCTAATTAGGGTTGTCAAGAATCGATACTGGCTCATTCCACAGAAATAGAGTGCCGCCATAAGTCTTTATGACTGAATCACCAAAGGGTTCCGACCAAACAGATGTGCTTGCTGATCAAAGGGCAGGATCAGGAATTGTGGTGCTATCAGCATCTATGCAGCTTCTCCACATGAATCGACAAGCTACTGAACTTGCTAAGAAAATCAATGCTGTTGAGCATGGGGGCAATACAGCGATTTCCGCACGTGGAGTCCTGCCGACCGCCTTGACTGAACTTTGTGGAGAAATTATTAAAGCCCTTCATATACGTACGGAGGCCAAGGATTGGGAACAATTCGAACTCAAGCGGGTGACCGGGGATCCAAACCAGCCGATTCTTTTGAGGGGATTCGGTTTGCCAGATCGAGGAGGGATTCAAAACGCCAGGCTTGTGGTTACCATGGAGGAGCTGGGGCGGAAACAAAACCTCAATACTGAACATGCTAGAGAACGGTTCCAATTAACAAACCGTGAGCAATCAGTAGTTGAACACTTGGCGAAAGGGTGGACCAATAAGGAAATCGCGAATGCCCTCCAGATTACCGAACAAACAGTAAAAGAACATATTAAGCACATTATGAGAAAAACGAACGCTACCACCAGGACCGGCATTCTTGTCCAAATCTTCAATTCCTAGTCCTGACGTTTCCCTTTGCTATAGCTTTTTGATTGTGTCAACGGCGCAACAGTGAGTTGAGATTGACACAGCTCCTGATAATGAAAATCCTGGTATCTTCTCCTTTTCCTTCAAATCCAAGAGGTATTTGTTAGGCCTACCACTTGCAGTAAGGCTCCTTAGAGGTGAGCAGATATGCAAGGCATGGTAGCTAAAAGTCTAGTTATAGGGCTTCTTGGAGCGGCGGTTCTTACTTCAGCTTGTGCAACTAGCCCATCATCCCAGGTAACAGAGCTACAAAACAGCGGTTTCATGTCGCTCTGGAACACCTATGCCGACTGCAAGTCTACCTCTGATTTGAGCCAGGCAATGGCAGATTTGAGTCAACTTCGTTCAGCCAGTCAACTAGCCGATGGAAACGAAGGGTTTATCCTTCCACTGCCGACTCACCTTGAGCGCCTGGTTGCCAATCCAACTAGTCGAGTTGCAGTTGATGCAGAGGCTATGGTTGCGGCCTGTGCCCTTCACTCTGGGGAGCTGGCTTTAAATCAAGGACAGACCGACACTGCTCGCGATCTCCTTGTTTCAGTCACCAAGCTTCAGAGGGAAGAAAACTCCTACTACGTTCTTAGAGCCAAAGTTCTTCTGGCAAAACTCGGGCAAGGGATCAACGTTTCGTTCAATACTCGCTAGCCCCTTTCCTCTCCCCGCAACCCGCGATAAAGCTCGACATATAGTTTTGCCGATCGTGTCCAAGACAGATCGGTATTCATTCCTGCATTGATCAATGACTGCCAGGTCTTCCGCTCTTTATATACATAAAGGGAAAGCAGAATCGTGGAAAGCAAGGATTCAGTTGTGGCATCGGTAAAGTGGAAGCCTGTCGCGGACTTGGATTTGACCGTCGACGGGCGAAAAGGAACGACCGTATCAGCTAGACCTCCTGTACGACGCACAATAGGTACCGTGCCGTACCGAAGGCTATAGAGTTGACTTAATCCACAGGGTTCATAGCGAGACGGCATGACCAGCATGTCCGAGCCAGCCTCAATTCGATGCGCCAGCTCTTCATTAAAGCCAAGATGAAGACCGATCTGATTCGGATATCTCGCCTTGGCTGCAATAAATTGTTGTTCCAAATGGCGATCACCTGTGCCCAGCACGGCAACTTGTATATCTAGAGACATCAGTTCAGGGATAGCCTCCATCAAGAGATCAAAGCCCTTTTGAGATGTCAGCCTGCCAATCACAGCCAAAAGAGGCGCCTCAAGAACCGGCAATTCAAGTTCCCGCTGTAACGCTCGCTTGCACACGGGTTTGCCGGACAAATCAGTAGCCATGTACCGCGTGGGCAGGTAGGGGTCATGCTTGGGATTCCAAACGGTGACATCGATGCCATTCGTAACACCTTTCACTCCATCCAGGCGGCTCGCCAGTACACCTTCAAGCCCACAGCCGAATTCCGCCGTCATGATTTCCTTGGCATAGGTAGGGCTCACCGTAGAAACAGCATCTGAAAAAACAATACCGCCCTTTAGGCAATTGATCGACCCGTAGTACTCCACGCCGCTCGGAGAAAACAATGTCGGAGGGAGACCCGTCTCAACGAACTGCTTGCCCGGGAATATGCCTTGATACCCCAAATTGTGCAGGGTCAACAACGTTTTTAGATGTTGGAGCCCCTTGTACTCATGAGGCAGAGCCTTAAGATAGACCGGACACAATGCAGTCTGCCAATCATGCACATGCAGCACATCGACCTTCTCTCCTCGCACATCGGCCAGCACTTGCAATACTTCAAGAATTGCGCGGCAAAAGAGGGCAAACCGATTGAGGTTGTCCGGATAATCACGATGGTCCTGTTGGTAGAGCCCCTCACGATCAAAGTAGGGATCATACCGCACGAAGAGTATTCTCAATCGATGCAAAGCTCCTGTGACCGAGACATATTCTTCTTCTACCGATACGTCCGCCGTCTTCCCACCCAACGCAATAGAGAATCGCATGGTCGGTTGACGAGACTCAGGGGTTGCCTGGGTTCGGTACCTCGGCAACAGCAATGTCACCTGATGCCCTAATTTCGTCAACTCGATCGCCAACGCCCCGACCACGTCGGCTAACCCACCCGTCTTCGCGTATGGGACAGCCTCGGAAGCTGCCATCGCGATATGCAAACCATCTGGCAATGTTGAGATCATGGGATAGATCGAGCAGCGGAACTAAGGACGGGAAGGTTCATCGACCATGGTCTTGAATCGATCCTCATAGGCCCAGGATTTTGCAAGGGCCTGTAACTCCTCAGGTTTGAGCTTTTCCTTGTAGACAAGGCGATCATCGAGAAATACCAGTAACCAGCCACGATCGGGGTATGCAAAGTACACCCCTTCACCTGCATGCACTCCAGCCTTCCACCCTTTCGGCGCTTCTCCCGTGGCCACTCGCGATCGAGGAATGACACTGAAGTCCGGCATCACGAAAAAATAGGTGAACTCACTGTGATAGAGAGGGGGCTTGCCCCAAGCGCTGACGACCGCTCCAGCCGTGATTTGATCCAATACAAGATTATCGGCCTTTACCAGCTGTTCTTGCTGCTCCTGCGTCGGCATGCTCTTACAGCCGACGATCAACAAGAACGCCGAAAGACCGCAGAGGACCAGCACTGTCTTCATCGGGACGATGAGCATGTCGATCACTTTGGACCTTGCCCTCACATGAGCCGGCGGGATTTGGATTCGACTGGTTTCACCGGTTGACAGACATCGCATTGGCACAACTTTCTCAGCAAAGAATAGGAATAGATGCCGGTTGCATGGCCGTCGCTCCACGTGAACTGGAAGGCGTAGCGGCCAACCGGTTGAATATCCTGCAGCATGATCAAGAGCGGCACATCTTCGGCATTGAGCCGGCGCGCGCCTGTCCACTCATCGACACAGGCAGCACAGGGACAGTGCTGCCGTAAATAGCGAACAGGATAGATACCCTTGTGTCCGTCGCTCCACTGAATTCCCAATACTCCTTTGTCGAGCCACTCCATATCCCGAGGCTCCAAAGCAGTGCCGGCCATGCGTTCCTCTGTCATCGTGTCTTACTCATCCCGGTGATGCGAGCGACAGAAAGTTCACCGGTGGGAGCCGTCGACCGGCTACCACCGTTACATACCCTTCGATCGCTTCCTCCACTTCGTTCCTCACTCGGCCCGTGGCCCGCAACCGCGTGACGATGGTAGGAGCCAGCCGAATGGCTTGTTGGAGAAACGAGAGGCTGCCCCGCGAAAGTGTGACACAACGCACCCGTTGGTGTGCAGCACACACCAAGCATACGAGGCCTCCAGCGATCGGGGAAAACTGTGGTTCCCCGACGAAACATGTCTTCCCGCAGGCAACGCAATGATCGGTCTGCGGACGAAACCCCGTGAGCCCCAACAGTCTGATCTGAAAAAGCAAAGCCGTAAACGCAGGATCTTCACTTTCGTGAAGCGACATCAGCCCCTGATCCAGGGTATCAAATAAGAGCGGATCCGGATCACCATCTGGAGTGATTGCCCCCACGACATTGACCATCCGTGCCGCCGAGGCCATCAAGGTGAGATCTTCCCGCAAGATCTGAGCGGACCTCACCAAATCAACATGCGAAATCCGAAACAGCGAATCCCCGCTTTTCTCAAACAGATTCAAGCGGCACAGGCTGAAGGGCTCAAGCGCAGCCCCGAAACGGCTTTTCTGGCGCCGGGCGCCGCGGGCCACCCCGCGGATCTTTCCTAAATTCTTAGAATAAAAGGTCACGATTCGATCGGCATCACCCCACTTGAGGCTCCGTAAAATGATCGCGGTTGTTTTTATGAGAGGCACAGCCACTCCCTTACACCAACACCACAGAAACCGAACAATGCGTTGGTTCGCGTCACCGGAGAGACTCCAAGAAAAGAGTAGCCAAGGTCAGATAGATCGTAATACCGGTGATGTCGTTGGCCGTCGTGACAAACGGACCGGCCGCAACAGCCGGATCAACCCCCATGCGCTTGAGGAGGATCGGCATAATCGTCGCCATACTGGTCGACACCAGAAAGGCGATGATCAGCGAAGCTCCAACGACCATGCCCAAAAATCCCTGATGAAGCACCCAACCAACCAGTGTCAATGTCACGCCGCAGGCCACTCCCATAACCAGGCCGATCTTCGCTTCGCGAAAGAAGACGGGCCATACATGAGTGAGTTCTACAGTACCGGTGGCCAGCCCTCGAATAATCAGCGTCGAAGATTGCAAACCCACATTGCCGCCCATCGCCGCGATCACGGGAATAAAACTCACAATCGCTACGACCTCCTGGATCGTATAGCGGAAATACCAGAGAATCGCGCCGGACAAGAGGCTACCGATCAGGTTGGTAAACAGCCATGGTAATCGAAGCTTCGCCGAACCGATGCTTGAAGACTTCGAGCCTGACTCCTCTTCAATCGCACCGGCCATCTTCAACATATCCTCGGTCGCTTCCTCCCGGATGACGTCGACTACGTCATCGACCGTAATAATGCCTACCAACCTGCCGTCCCGTTCCACGACGGGAATAGCCAACAAATTATAACTGGCCACTTGGCGTGCGACTTCTTCCTGGTCCATGTCGATCGTGACACTCATGGCCTCCCGGGTCATGATGTTCTTCAACGGAGTCGTGGGAGGGACCGTGATGAGTTGCCTGAGCGAGAGGACACCGACTAGGCGTTCATCTTTGTCCGTCACATAAATATAGAACACCATTTCCGCATCGGTAGCTTGCTGCAACCGGCGGATCGCCTCCTGCGCCGTCGCGTCCTCCGGCAGGGAGAAGAACTCCGTCGTCATGATCGCCCCGGCCGTATCCTTCGGATACTTGAGGATATCGGCGACCTCGGTCGAATCCTCGGTCTTCATCAGGGCGAGAATTTCTTTGCTGCGCTCTTCGGGAAGGAATCCGAGAATGTAGGCCACATCGTCGGGGCCGAGATCTTTTAAGAGCCAGGCAATGTCAGAATGCAACAGATCCGCGACGACTTGTTGAATGCTTTCGCCGTCGAGTTCACTCAACACTTGACCACGCTTGCCTTCACCGCGGACCAGCTCGAAGATTTCCCGCTTTTCTTTTAGCGATGACAGGTGGGTCACGACTTTGGCGATATCGGCAGGGTGCATGCGCCCTAACATTTTGGAGAGGTTCGTGATCGCTCCTCGCCGCAGCAGCTTCTGGACGGACTGAATGACGATGTCCGACTTCGTCTGCCCACGCTCGGCCTGATCGCGCAAGACTTCGCGCAGCACATCCCGCTCAGACTGGCGAGGGCGCTGATCCGGTACGCGTGGCTCCGTTGGTCGTTCCGTCGGTTGCATGATTTTCTAGTATCCCAGCTGCACCAATGCCTGCTCGTCCTCACGCCAGGCTTTTCTGACCTTCACCCATAGCTCAAGAAACACTTTCATGCCGAATAGCCGTTCCATATCCAGCCTGGCCTGCGTACCGATCGATTTCAAACGCTCCCCTTGTTTCCCTATCAGGATGCCCTTCTGTGTCTCTCGCTCAACGACAATCGAAGCCCGAATTTTCGCGAGCTTGCCCTGTTCGACGAACTCATCGATCTCGACCGCCACCGCATGCGGCACCTCCTCCTCCGTCTCCTTCAATACCTTCTCACGGATCATTTCCGCCGCCAGCGTCCTCATCGTCTGATCTGTGATGACATCGTCAGCGTACGCTCCTTCTCCGGAGGGAAGATAGGGAACCGTGACCGCCAGCAACCGATCCACATTATCGTCTCCCTGTGCGGAAACCGGCACGACCTCCGTCCACGCGAACAGCTTGGCATATCGATCGATGATGGGAAGCAGCTTATGCTTGTTCACAAGGTCAATTTTCGTGACGACAAGGATCACCGGCCGCGGATGTTTCGCCAACGCCTCCTTCATATATTTAATGGCCGTCATATCTCCTGGACCCGGCAGGCTCGTCGCATCCATGAGCATGTACAACAGATCCGCGTCTTCCAAAGTTTCCACGGCGGTTCGAACCATTCGGCGATTCAGTAAATGCTCAGGCTTATGCAGGCCGGGCGTGTCGAGAAACGCAATCTGGGCTCCTTCCGCATGCACGACGCCCATAATTCGTGTCCGGGTGGTTTGAGGCTTACTCGACACAATCGAGACTTTTTCACCCAACAAATGATTCAGCAACGTCGACTTGCCGACGTTGGACCGCCCAATGATCGCTACCGTTCCGAACTTCATGGCCTCGACAAGGGCTCCTGTTGCTTTCCAGCATCCGGCACAAGTTGATAGACGGTTTCTCCCTTGCGCACATAACCCAACTGTTCGCGGGCCAACTGTTCGATTTTGGCTGGGTCATGCTGCAGACGAGTGATATCCTGCTGTAAGGTGGCATTTTCCCTGCGCAAGGCCGACAGCTCTTGTTCAAGGCTCGTAGCATGATCCCGCATGGAGAGATAACGAGTCAGGCCCATTTCTCCGGAGAACAGCGCCACGAGCAGCCAGATGCATCCCGCAGCCCCCATCACTTGCATCACGGCAAAGAGACGCCCCCGCCATTCCAGCCACTGTCGACCACGATTCTGCTTGATGATCATCTGCGCGTCAATCGACTCCAAAACGAGTTATGCTCTCACAGGCACTGCTTCCCGGCCACGATACAGCGCGGCGGCCCCCAGCTCCTCTTCAATCCGGAGCAGTTGATTATATTTTGCCACTCGGTCTGTTCGGGATAACGATCCTGTCTTGATCAATCCGCTGTTCGTCGCGACCGCCACATCTGCAATCGTGGTGTCTTCGGTTTCACCGGACCGGTGTGAAATGATCGCCGTGTAGCCTGACCGCTTTGCGAGCTCGATCGCATCCAGAGTCTCCGTCAAGGTTCCAATCTGATTGAGCTTGATCAAGATGGAATTCCCGATTCCTTCCTTGATCCCCTTCGAAAAGATCTCTACGTTGGTGACAAAAATGTCGTCCCCGACAAGCTGCACCCTCTTTCCCAGCTTTTCCGTGAGCATTTTCCAACCCTTCCAATCTAGTTCACTCAGACCGTCTTCGATCGAGAGGATCGGATAACGATCCAGCAGTGTGCCATAGTATGCGATCATGGCTTCCGACGAACGTTCCGGATTCTTCTCCGCTTCCAGGACATACCGTCCCTTGTCATAGAACTCGCTCGCTGCACAGTCCAGCGCCAGTGCGATATCTCGCCCGGTCTTATAGCCGGCCTCTTCGATCGCCTGGGAAATCAGGCTCAGCGCTTCCTCATTCGATTGCAGATCCGGTGCAAACCCGCCTTCATCCCCCACAGCCGTGTTGAGCCCCTTCTTCTTCAAGAGGGCCTTCAGCGAATGAAAAACCTCGGTGGCCATTCGGAGGGCTTCGCTGAACCGGCCGGCACCCACCGGCATGATCATGAACTCTTGGAGATCCAATCGATTGTCGGCATGAGCTCCACCGTTGATAATGTTCATGAGCGGGACCGGAAGCACTCGGGCATTACTCCCTCCCAGATAACGATAGAGCGGCTGCCCTGTTTCATTCGCCGCCGCCTTCGCCACGGCCAGCGACACCCCCAAGATCGCATTCGCCCCCAGCTTCCCCTTCGTCTTCGTTCCATCTAAGGCAATCATGGCTCGATCGACGCCGGCTTGATCGAACGCTTCCTTGCCAAGCAGCTCGGGCGCAATGACCTTACTGATGTTCGCCATAGCCTTTGTGACGCCCTTCCCCATCCAGCGTTTCTTATCGCCGTCGCGGAGCTCGATCGCTTCTTTTTCCCCCGTTGACGCGCCTGAAGGCACTGCCGCCCGCCCCTTTGCACCGCTTTCCAGCGTGACCTCAGCTTCGATCGTCGGATTGCCCCGCGAATCGATGATCTGTCTGCCCTTGATTTCTCTAATCGCGCTCATGCTCCTCCACCTTCCTATTCCAAAGCGATTGTTCTATTCTTGAGTTTCTTCAACACTAGCAGTTAGGGAATGACCCGGTGGGCTGCCACTGCGCGCATGCAAGGAGCACCGCCCACAATTCTAAGACTTCGATACACTCCAGCGTGCGCCTTGCGCGAGCATCGGAGTCTACCTGGTCATTCCCAATCCCGTATCATCCCAACTTCTTTTTCAACAACTCATTCACCTTCCCTGGATTCGCTTTTCCCCCGCTGGCCTTCATGACCTGCCCGACGAGGAAACCTAATACTTGCTGTTTGCCTTCCTTGAACTGTGCAACCTGGGTCGGATTCTTGCTCAGCACCTCATCGATTATCTTCTCCAATACGCTTTCATCAGAGACCTGCGTCAGACCCTTTTCTTGAACAATCTGCTCAGGCGCTTTTCCGCTGCTATAGAGCTCCGGGAACATATCCCGAGCCACCTTTAGACTGATCGCCCCTTTGTCCACCATCTGTAATAGGCCGACTAGACGTTCAGGACTGACCGGTGAGACGCTGATATCCGTCCCGGAGTTGTTCAACTCTCTCGTCAACTCTCCCATCACCCAGTTACTCACGGTTTTCGGGTGGTTGAACTGCTTCACACCGCTCTCGAAATAATCGGCCATTCCCTTTGACGCCGTTAATACGCCCGCGTCGTACTCCGGCAATCCGTACGCCTCAACAAATCGACGCATGCGCACAGCCGGCAACTCCGGCAACAACGACTTAAATCCCTCAATCCATTCCTGTTCCAGCTTCAACGGCACCAGATCCGGATCCGGGAAATAGCGATAGTCATGGGCTTCTTCTTTGGAGCGCATGACGGCCGTTTCACCACGGTCGATGTTCCAGAGTCTGGTTTCCTGGCGAATTTTTCCGCCCTCGTTCAAGACCTTAGTCTGCCGCTTGACCTCATAGTCGATCGCATCCTTCACATACTTGAAGGAATTGATGTTCTTCAGCTCGACCTTCGTCCCAAACTCTTTCTGTCCAACCGGACGGAGCGACAGATTCGGCTCACACCGAAAGCTCCCCTCCTCCATGTTGCCGTCGCAGACTTCAAGATACATCAAGATGTCCCGCAGTCCTTTAAGGTACGCCACAACTTCGTCGGCTGACCCCATGTCGGGTTCCGTGACAATTTCCAGCAGTGGTGTCCCGGCGCGATTCAAGTCCACACGGCTTTCCCCCGTGCCGGCTCCATGCGTGTTCTTGCCGGCATCCTCTTCGAGATGAGCTCGGCGGATGCGCACTCGCTTGATCCCCCCGGCGGCGGCAATCTCAATCCACCCATGTTGGCAGATGGGGAATTCGTACTGAGAGATCTGATACCCCTTCGGCAAGTCCGGATAGAAGTAGTTTTTTCTCGCAAATTGATTGTTTGCCGTGATCGTACAGTTCAGCGCCAGACCCGCGCGGACCGCCATTTCGACCGCCGTCCGGTTGATGACGGGTAAGCTGCCCGGCAGACCGAGGCAGACCGGGCATGTCTGGCTGTTGGCCGACGACCCGAATGTCGCGCTGCACCCGCAGAACATTTTGGATTTGGTCCGGAGCTGTGCGTGGACCTCCACTCCGATGACCGTCTCAAAGTTCATCCTCGGTTCGGCCCCTCTTCCTGGATGCGGCCTCGCTCGCGCTTCATCGCTTCGCGTCCCGCATCGAACGCCTCACGCAGGACCGACCGCTTCGTTTCAACAAACTCTTTGCCTTGATCGACGACTTCCTCAAACGCCTCTCCGGCCCGCCCGGCAAGATCGCGTAGATCGGTTTCCGCGCGACGGGCGTACCCGCGCAGTCGATCGCGGGATTCGCTCCCTGATTGCGGCGCCAATAACAGCGCTGCGACAGCGCCCAGCGCCGCACCGCTTAAAAAAGCCAGCAGGACCGCTGCCGATGTTCCTCGATCATCCGCCATTGTGTGTCCCTCCTTCTTGTCTCATCCGTTCTCGCACGACTTGGGTGGCGGCCTTAAATCCCGCCACCATACTTGCCACGTTCGTCAACAGTGTGCCGCTCGATCCGCGAATGATGTTATGGACTTGTTGCACGGACTCACCGACTTCTCCCACAGCATGGAGCAATACCGCCGCATGTTCCGTGCTTTCACGAACCTGATTCGTCACATCATTCAAGTTCTGGCTCATGGTCCGTAGTTCCGCAACAAGCGCCGGCACCTCGACGTTCATCTTCGATAGGAGCTGTTCCGATTCGGCGACCGTCTTACGAACTTGCATCAATACCGGCACGAGATACCCGACCAGTACCACGAAAGCGATCGCCACGAGGAGTGCCGCGATTTCAACGATGCTCATAACAGCCAATCCTCCTGGTCTTTCATCCCGTACATCCTCTCCCTTGCCACTCTCTGCCCGGTCCTTACCGTATCACCGGCTTTTTGAGATGCCATTGCGTCGATTGCTCATAGGCGTGTGCGGCTCGAAGCACTGTTTCTTCCTCGAACGCCCGCCCGATCAGCTGCAACCCGATCGGAAGCCCCGCCTTGCTGAACCCACAGGGGAGGGCAATCGCCGGCAGACCCGCGAGATTCACCGAGATCGTGAAGATGTCCGACAGGTACATTTGCAGCGGGTTTTCGCTCTTTTCCCCCAACTTGAATGCCGGTGTCGGAGTCGCAGGGGTCACGATCACATCGACCTCTTTGAATGCCGCCGCGAAATCCTGGCAAACCAGCGTGCGGACAGCTTGGGCCTTCCCATAATACGCATCATAATACCCGGCGCTAAGAACATACGTCCCCAGCATGATTCGCCGCTTCACTTCCGGCCCAAACCCCTCCTGCCGCGTCTTCATGTACAGTTCGGGCAGATCTTTGGTCTCTTTGGCTCGCAAACCGAACTTCACCCCGTCGAACCGGGCAAGATTCGAACTGGCTTCCGCGGTCGCGATCACATAGTAGACCGCCACCGCAGCATCGGTTCTCGGCAGCCGGATTTCCTTGACTTCAGCTCCCAGATGCTTCAACTCGTCGATAGCAGCTCTGACTGCCTGCTCGACTTCGGAATCCAGTCCTTCAGTGAAGAACTCCACCGGCACGCCCACCCTCAGAGATTTGAGGTCACGCTTTTGCAATGCCTTCATGTAATCCGGCACCGGGCGATCGACCGATGTGGAATCCATTGGATCATGGCCAGCAATGGCTTGAAGGAGAAACGCCGCATCGGACACATTTCTGGTAATCGGGCCGATTTGATCCAGCGAGGAAGCAAACGCCACCAAGCCGTACCGAGACACCCGTCCATAGGTCGGCTTCAGTCCCACCACGCCGCAGAACGCCGCCGGCTGCCTGATGGAACCTCCGGTATCCGATCCAAGTGCGGCCACGCATTCCTCTGCCGCCACCGCCGCCGCGGACCCTCCGCTCGACCCTCCCGGCACGCAGTGCACATTCCAGGGATTGCGGCTGGGCCCAAATGCCGAGTTTTCCGTCGACGATCCCATTGCGAACTCATCCAGGTTCGTCTTGCCCAACAAAATGTACTCCTGTGCCCGCAACTTGGCGACGACCGTGGCATCGTACGGTGGCACAAAATTCTGCAACATTCGAGAGCTGCACGTCGTGGGAACGCCGTCCGTACAGATATTATCTTTGACGGCAAGAGGCATTCCGGTGAGCGGCTGAGTCCTTCGCCAGTCCTTGAGTTTCCGGTCTAAATCCTCTGCCTGCGCGGACGCGGTTTCTTTCGCTTGCGTGACGAAGGCCTTAATCTTCGGCTCCACCTGGCTGATGCGAAGGGAGTAGGCACGCACGATCTCCGTCGCCGTGACTTCGCCTGCCTTGAATTTTTTGTGAAGCTCGAAGAGAGTCAATTTGTGGAGGGACATCGCTTCTCCGCTGCCGTCACGCGACCAACCATCGGCTGGCCGGATTGCCGACTTCTCCCGTTGTCCTGTTTCCCTATTTGGTCAGCGCACGGTCACGATGTGATTCTTTTCGTCCACTCGGACGATCTTCGGCGCGTGCTTCTTGATTTCTTCGTCGCCGTAATACTCGTAACAAAAGATGATGATCTGATCTCCGACCGCCGCTTTTCGCGCAGTAGGTCCGTTCAGGATGATATCTCCGTTTCCCCGCTTTCCGTTGATGGCATAGGTCATGAATCGCTCGCCGTTATTCAAGTTCGAGCAGATGATGGCCTCATAGGGAAGGATACCGGCGGCCTCCATCAAATCCTGATCGATGGTCAAGCTGCCTTCATACTCAAGATGCGCGCCCGTTACCGTGGCGCGGTGAATTTTCGAACGAAGCATTTGTCGAAACATGTATCTGTTCGTCATTCGTCATCCGTCACTCGTCATTCGCGGTACCCCACGAATGAGCGGGACGCTCGACGGTTAACGCTCCTCTAGAATTTTTGGCACGACGAAACCGTCCGCTTCACGTTGCGGCGCATTCGCCAACGCCTGGTCCTGTGCAAGGGACGGACGCACGACATCCTCCCGAAACACATTCACTTGGCCCATGACTGTTGTAGTCGGTTCGATTCCGGTTGTGTCGTACTGCTTCAACTTGTCGACGTGCGTAAGAATCTCGCTCAACTGTTTGGCAAAGGCCTCCTTCTCGGCGGGGGTGACAGTCAATCGTGCCAACTGCGCCGCCTTTTCCACATCCTGCTGCGTAATCTCCACCTTCTTATACCTCTCTCTCATCCATGAGGCGTGATGGTGGGATCCCCTACTGCGCGCATTCAACGAGGGCCTTGACGGTTCTTACCCTCGCCGCCCTAGCAGCGCCAAGACGCCGCCTTTCCCTAGGGCTCGCGCGTTGAGCGAGCACGGGGACCCGCCTTCGCGCCTCACTCTTATCCTCATTCCACGGTCACGCTTTTTGCCAAATTCCTCGGCTGATCCACATCCGCGCCGCGCAGCACCGCAATATGATACGCAAGGAGTTGCAGCGGGATCGTAAACAGAATCGGCGAAATCAGCGGATGGGTGTCCGGCACCGTGAACACGGCATCCGCGATCTTGCCGAGCTCTCGCTCGCCTTCGGCCACGAAGGCAATCACCGGCGCGTGCCGCGCCTTGACTTCCATGAGATTGCTGACCGTTTTGTCATAGAGCCGGTCCCGAGGCGCCAAGACCACGACCGGCATGTCCTTATCGATCAGCGCGATCGGACCGTGCTTCATCTCGCCCGCCGCATAGCCTTCGGCGTGGATGTAGGAGATTTCTTTCAGCTTCAACGACCCTTCCAGCGCAATCGGATAGTTGATGCCCCGTCCTAGAAACAGAAAGTTCCGCTTCTTATAATAGCGCTTGGCAATCGCCACGATTTCAGCTTCTCTCCGCAGCACACTCTCCACCAATACGGGCAACCGCACCAACCGGTCGAGCCATGCTTTGCCGTCCGCTATCTTCATCACATTACGAACTCGCGCAAAATGCAATGCCAGAAGATAGAGGGCTGTGAGCTGAGCGGTGAACGCCTTGGTCGACGCGACGCCGATCTCCGGCCCGCAATGGGTGTACAGGACCCCATCGGATTCCCGCGCCAAGGTGCTCCCGACCACATTCACGATCGAGACGACGCGCGCGCCCTTTCCCTTGGCCTCTCGCGCGGCGGCCAGCGTATCGGCCGTCTCACCGGACTGAGAAATGGTAATGAACAAATCTTTCTTGCCGACAAGCGGATCGCGATACCGAAACTCGCTGCCGATATCCACCTGCACCGGAGTGCGGACCATCTCTTCAAACAAATATTTCCCCACCTGTCCCGCATGCCAGGAGGTGCCGCAGGCCACGATCCAGATGCGCTCAACGGCGGCGAACTCCTCCGGCGTCAGCCCGATGTCGGGTAGATCCGCTTCACCGGTCTCATACGAGTACCGTCCGCGCATCGTATCCAGAATGGTCTGGGGTTGTTCGTGAATCTCCTTCAGCATGAAATGCGGATATCCGCTCTTCTCCACCGCCGATGCGTCCCATGTAATCGTTGACGGCTTTCGCGACACGGCATGGCCGTCGACGTCGGTGAGATCGACCCGGTCTTGAGTGACGACCGCCACATCTCCTTCTTCGAGGTAGGTCACTTCCCGCGTGTGCGCGAGCATCGCCATGACATCGGACGCCACATAAGAAGCCTGATTGGTCCGCCCGACGACCAGCGGGCAACCGGAACGCGCGGCAATCAAGGTACCGGGCTCCCGCTCGGAAATCACGGCCAATGCATAACTACCCTTCACATCTTTGGTCGCCAATCGCACGGCATCGGCCAGCCTGTGCTCTTTCTGAAGATATTTGTCGATCAAATGCGCGACAACTTCCGTATCGGTTTCGGATTCGAACTTGTAGCCGTCTTTTTCCAACTGCTGTTTTAGCTGCTGATAGTTTTCAATGATTCCGTTGTGCACCAACACGCAGCCTTTCGACCGATGTGGATGGGCATTCTGTTCCGACGGTTTCCCATGGGTCGCCCAACGGGTGTGGCCGATTCCCACCGTCCCCCTCAGTTCGTTGGCTTTGAGGGCATTTTGAAGATTGACCAGTTTGCCCACGCTCCGTCTGACAACAATCTTTTCCCCCTGCATGACGGCTACTCCCGAGGAGTCGTAACCGCGATACTCCAGCTTCGCCAATCCCCCGATGAGAATCGGAACTGCATCTTGATTGCCGACGTATCCGATGATTCCACACATGACGGTTGCTCCAGGTCTAACTAGACTGACCCGCAGACGACGACGCTCTCACCGTGATCAGCGTTTCGATGACTTCGCGAGCCCCTTTTTCAGCTTATTTGAAGCGTTTTTGGTTTTCAGGTTCGTCGGCTCATCCGCTGCCCGTGCTGAGTGTCCGCTGGATGCACGGCCGGCCAGCAACATTCGACGTTTAGCCGCCCACCCCACTCGATTCACTTGTGCGATGCGAGTGATTGCCAATGAATCGGCCGGCACGTCTTGCGTCACGGTTGTCCCAGCCGCCACCACCGCTCCCTCTCCGATCGTGACCGGCGCAATCAGCTGCGAATCACTCCCCACAAACACTTGATCCTCGATCACGGTCCGGTGTTTGTTCACACCATCATAATTCACTGTAATCGTGCCGGCCCCTATGTTGACGCCTTTCCCGATTCGGGCGTCACCGAGATACGCAAGGTGATTCGCCTTTGATCCTTCGCCGAGCTCGGCTTTTTTCATCTCGACGAAATTTCCAACCCTTGCCTTCCGCCGCACGATCGCTCCCGGTCTCAAATGCGCGAACGGTCCCAGATGCGCCTCATCATCGACTTGTGACTCGCGTAGCACGCAATGATCGAGAATCTCTACATTGTTTCCGATTACGCAATCTGAAACGCGGACCCCGGAACGGATTGTCGTCCCTTCACCGACTATCGTTTTGCCTTCGAGATTCACGTGTGGGTAGAGCACCGTATCTTGTCCGATAGTGACTCCCGCATCAATCCACACGGAGCCGGGATCTCGCATCGTGACTCCGGCCTCGAGCCAGCGCTCGCGGATCTGGTGTCTGATGACGTGCTCCGCCGTCGCCAACTGTTGTCGAGTATTGATACCCAATCCTTCATCGGGATCATTGAGAGTCACCGCGGCTACATGCCGCCCTTGCGCCACGGCCATCCGCACAATATCGGTCAGATAATATTCCCCCTGAGCATTATCAGGCTCCAGTTTATCGAGCGCATCGAAGAGAAACTCTCCGGACACAACGTACGTACCCACATTGATTTCGTTGGTGGCCCGCTCTGCTGCGGTCGCATCTCGATCTTCGACAATCTTGAGCACCTCGCACGAAATCACTCCATCGGCTTTTGCGCCGGACTCCCGACGAATGACCCGTCCATACCCACTGGGATCATCGAGTCTCGCCGTCAGAATCGTGACCGTCGCACCCTGCGAGCGATGGACACGCAAGAGTTCTCGCGCGGTCTGTTCTTTCAGTAACGGGGTATCGCCGTTCAAGATGAGGTAATCGGTCGGGAGTGCCTCCTTACCCACGAAAAACACGGGACGGCTCTGCATGACGGCATGGCCGGTTCCAAGTTGTTCGGCCTGTTCGACGATGCTGACCGCTTTCCCTCCCGGCTTGTCCGCAATGCCTTCTTCGATGACTTGCCGAACCCTGTCGGCCTGATGTCCGACCACCACCGCAATCCGATGCCCCGCTACCTGCAACGCCACATCGACAGCGTAGAGAACCATCGGCCGTCCTGCGACGTGATGCAGGACTTTCGCTTGGGTGGACCTCATCCGCTTCCCCAAACCGGCCGCCATCACGATCACGCCAAAGCCGGAAATGCGGGAGAGTGTTGTGTGTTGGCCTGCTGACTGTTTCATCTCAGAAGTTTAGGAGTCTCTCAACAGAGTATCAGGAAACTTTTTATCCGATCGGCACACCGGCCTCCGGCTGTTTGACCTGATTCCACTTCGTTTCCGCGTTCAGGGCCGCCACCATCGCGGCGGACGGCGTATAGAGACCGCCCGAGACAATCAGTTTCATCGCTTCTTCGATACTGATATCGACGGACGAGACTTCCCGTTCCGGCACTAACAGAAAGTATCCCGACGTCGGATTCGGTGAGGTAGGCACATACACATGAATCAGGGCATCCTGACCCAATGCCGTCGTCTCACCTTTCGTCATGCCGGTCACGAACGCGAAACAATAATGGCCGTTCTTCGGGAATTGAATCAAGACGACCCGCCGATACGACCCTCGCTCCGAAAATGAAAGAATATCCATCATGGACTTCAACGTGGAATAAATCCCCCGGACGAGGGGCAGCCGGTTCAACCAATCCTCCCAGTGACTGACGATCTGGCGACCGATGAAGTTAGCCGCAAATAACCCGACCAAAAAGATGAGCAAGATCAGAGTAACAATCCCCAATCCGGGGATGTAATGATCAGGCACCAATTCCGCGACCGCGTCCCCTAGGATACCGTCTACCGCGATGAACAGGGTTTTTAGAACGAGAATCGTGCCCCAGATGGGGGTGACAAGGAGAAGGCCCGTCAAAAAATACCGTCGCAGAGCGGTCTTGATCATGAATCACCGGCACCCAGTCGAAGGGAGAACATTGAGCAGTTCATCTTACAGAGTTCCGGACCAGCCTCGCAAGCGTTTTATTGTAAATTTCAAAGGGTTATGCACTCAATCCGGACGAATTTCTGAAGGGTACCGGTCTTGCTATTCACCCTGACCTGACATAGGATCACTCCCCGGTCGGGGGTTGATACGAACAACGCTCATGGGTACGGCATCCAGAAAATCGACAGGCATCTTCATCACGCTGGAAGGCGGTGAAGGAAGTGGGAAAACGACGCATGCTCGGAGGCTGTGTCAGTGGCTGACCGCGCAAGGATTGAATGTCCTACATACCAGGGAGCCGGGCGGCACCATCCTTGCTGAACGGTTGCGCACGATCCTGCTTGAAAATTCTGCGGAGACCATCGCTCCGGAAACTGAAGCCTGCCTCATTCTTGCGGCAAGGCGCCAACATGTAGATCACGTCATCAAGCCTGCATTAGCGCAAGGAAAGGCCGTCGTCTGTGACCGATTTTCAGACTCGACCATGGCTTATCAGGGATACGGACGTGGGTTGGACCTTCGAGTATTACGCACCATGAACGGTTGGGCGACGGGGAAACTGGTCCCCCATCTTACCTTGCTCTTCGACGTTCCTATTGCCGTCGGACTCAGGCGCCGGCGGGGCCAGACCTCCTCCCAAAATCGCTTGGATCGAGAAGCTGAACGATTCCACGAGCGTGTGAGAAAGGGGTTTCACGCCTTAGCAAAGCAAGAACCTCGGCGCATTCTGATGATCGATGCTTCTCTCTCCATAGAATCGGTCGAGCGCGAAGTAGAATCCCGAGTAAGCAACTGGTTCAAAACCCACCGTTCCCAAAAGCCAAGGCGCCGATAAGCCATGCCCTTCGCGGATATCACAGGCCACGAGCAACCCATTTCCTTACTCCAGGCAAGCATACGTAGCGAACGACTGGCCCATGCGTACCTGTTCCACGGCGAAGCCAGGATCGGAAAGTTCATGACCGCTGTAAGATTGGCCCAAGCCTTGAACTGCGAGCAGCCCGCTCACGCGGATAATTTGGATAGCTGTGGCCGTTGCCGATCCTGCTTGCAAATCGCCGCACGGACTTACCCGGACTATTCGGTCATCGAGCCCGATCCGGAGTCGGCCACGCCGCAGATCAAGATCGAGCAGGTACGCGAAATCGAACAACAGTTCGTCTATCGACCGCTGGTCGGTGAACGGAAGATCTGCCTGATCGACGACGCCGATCGGCTGACCATCGGGGCGGCCAACGCGCTCCTCAAGACCCTGGAAGAACCTCCTGGCCATAGTCTTTTCGTCTTGACTACGAGCCGGCCTCATGCGCTCCCGATCACCATTCGATCGCGATGCCAGGCGCTCCGTTTCACCACACCCGCCCGCACACAAGTCGAAGCGGCGCTGATACTCACGCGAGAACTCTCCCCTGCCGATGCGCGTTTCCTCGCCGTGCTTACCGATGGACGTATCGGAGAGGCCCTCACGGCGAATGTGGCGGACGTTCGAGCACGACAACAAGAATGCCTGGCCTTGGTGAAGCCGGAATCTTTGACGTCGAGCAGCACCGTCCTCTCCGCAGCCGAGAGTCTGGCCAAGACAGACCGGGGAGAGGAGACGCTCAACTGGCTCACGCGATGGATCCGCGATCTGGTCCTCGTCATCGTGGGAGGAGATCACGACCAGATTCTTCACGTCGATCAACTTGCCGAATTGCGTCGATACGCCCAACGAGCGGACATCGACACGTTGCTCACTCTCTTGAATGACATCGAGCGCATCGAGCAGCAAGCCACGCGGCACTTGAACATGCAGATGGCGCTGGAGACCACCTTTCTTCGCCTGCGCGAAGCGCTTGGCCTGGTCCCTGCCGGGATCTCCGCCTAGAAATAATCGCCGTCAACCTGCTATCTTGCCTTCATCGTGGCAGAAGATCACACCTTTTACATCACCACCCCGATCTACTACGTCAACGATGTCCCGCATATCGGCCACGCCTACACCACGGTCGCGGCGGACGTGCTGGCGCGCTATTGCCGGCTGCGCGGGCGCGAGGTGTTCTTTCTCACCGGTCTCGATGAACACGGGCAAAAAGTTCAGCAGGCTGCCGCCAAGGCCGGCATCCCCCCGCAGACGCATTGCGACAAACTCGCGCCACAGTTTCAAACGCTGTGGCAACGCCTCAACATCTCCAACGACGCATTCATCAGGACAACGGATGCACAGCACACACTCGTCGTCCAACGGTATCTTCAACGACTCTACGACGAGACGCTGATTTACAAGGATTCCTACACCGGATGGTACTGCACGTTTGATGAGCGGTTCTGGACCGAGAAAGACGTAGAGTCCGGACTCTGTCCCGACTGCAAACGTCCCGTCGAGCAGCTCAGTGAGCACAACTACTTCTTCAAAATGGGCCAGTACCAAGACCGACTGCTTGACCACATTAAGAAACACCCCTCCTTCATCAGGCCGGAATCCCGACGGAATGAAGTCCTCGGCTTCCTCCAGACGCAGAAACTCGGTGATCTTTCAATCTCCAGACCGAAATCACGACTGTCTTGGGGGATCGAACTCCCCTTCGATAAGGACTATGTGACCTACGTCTGGTTCGATGCGCTGGTCAACTACGTGTCCGCGCTGGAATATCTGCCACGAGCACAACCGGCCGGGAACCGATTCTGGCCCGCCGATGTCCATCTGGTCGGCAAGGACATCCTGACGACGCACGCCGTGTATTGGTCCACCATGCTCATGGCGTTGAATCTTCCCTTACCCGAAACCATCTTCGCCCATGGCTGGTGGACGGTGGACGGCGAGAAGATGTCCAAGAGCCGCGGCAACGTCGTCGATCCTTACAAAATGTCGGAAGTTTATGGGGTCGATGCTTTTCGCTACTTCCTGCTCCGTGAAGTGCCGTTCGGACAGGACGGAGATTTTTCCCTCTCCGCCATGCTCACACGAATCAATAGCGATCTTGCCAATGGTCTCGGCAATCTCCTCAGTCGCACATTGACCCTCATTGAACGGACTCAAGCAGGGCTGATACCCAATCCAAAAGAGATCGGGCCGGCAGAGCAAGAGCTGCAACAAGCCACCATGACGCTCTTGAATGAGGTGTTGCCGCGCCATATGGAGCAGTTGGAGTTCAATCGAGCCCTGGAAGCAATTTGGCAAGTCGTTCAACTGGCCAATCAATATGTCGACAAAACTGCACCTTGGACACTGGCAAAGAAAGAGAGTGACGCGGAACAACTGAGGACAGTCCTCTACACCATGGCGGAGATCCTCCGTTGCCTCAGCCTGGCCACATATCCTTTTATGCCGTCGAGCGCGCAGTCGATCTGCTCTCAATTGGGCATCTCAGCCGAATTCATAGCGCCTTTGTTGAAAAACAAATTGGAGTGGGGCGGCCTAACGCCTGGCACCCTTATTCACAAGGGGCCGTCACTCTTCCCACGCATCGAATCGAAACCACAAGGAGCCAAATCCGTGAACGACACATCCGCAACTCCACAACCGGCCCCTGCTGCACCCGTCACACCCGCTGCTCCGGCAGCCGTAGCCGCGCCGCCGCAGATCACAATCGACGAATTCATGAAGATTCAGCTCAAGACCGCCAAGGTGCTCTCCGCCGAGCGCGTACCGAAATCGGAAAAGTTGATCAAACTCCAAGTGTCTCTCGGCACGGAACAGCGTCAAATCGTCGCGGGCATCGGCAAGAAATATGAACCGGACACGCTCATCGGTAAGACGATCGTCATTGTGGCCAATCTCAAGCCGGCCAAGCTCATGGGGATCGAGTCGCAGGGGATGGTGCTGGCGGCGGGCGATGCCGACGTACGAGGCCTGCTTACCGTTCTGGAAGAAGTCGATCCCGGCACCAAAGTAAAATGACGCAGTCCGTCCTCGTCCGGCTTGGATTGGTCCTCTCGTTCACCCTGCTTCCCTGCCTTCCGGCTCCAGTCCAAAGCCAAACCCCGCCAGATTCGTCGCTCAACAGTCCACAACCGACGACGGTCCTCGTACGAGTTGTCGCACATGGGGCGATGGTGTTGGGCCGCGAGGTGGGTGGAGCTCGGGTGACTATCACCGACATTGCCAGCGGCCGCATCCTGGCCACCGGCCTGCAGCAAGGAGAGGCCGGCGATCAGAATCAGATCATGCGCACTCCCCACATGATGGAAGAGCCGATCTACAGTTCTCGTCCCTCCGCCTCCTTCACCACGACGTTGGAGTTGCAGAAACCGACGTTGGTGGACATCTCCGCCGAGGGACCGCTGGCCTATCCGGCTTCAACGCAGAAGACCAGTAAGACGCTTTTATTGATACCGGGACATGATCTGACGGATGACGGGATCGTGCTGCACCTTTCCGGCTACCTAGTTCAGATCGAACGGCCAACGCCGCGTGATCCGTTGATCGCCAAAGACGACGTCAAATTGCGAGCCTTCGTCCGCACGCTGTCCGGTTCTTTGGTTCGCCCTCATGGAGATTGGGACTCGAGAAAGATCCGTATTTATGGAGAAGTCCTGGTCGGTGATCGGGTCATCGAGCGGCTGCAGATGTTTTACGACGAAGGAAGCCGCACGTTCGAAGCTCCGTTCTTTGTGCCTCCGTCGAAAGAGGTTTCCGATGGGATCACGCTGCGCGTGATTGCGACCGATCTCTCCACCGGCAATTCAGGAATGGATCAGGCGAACTACCCGGTGTTGAGCGAACGTCTCCCTTCAAAACCCGTCCCCTAGTCGCTGCGGATTTTTCAATAAACCTTTGCCAAGGCTTGCCGCATGGCGCGACCCATGCGAAACTATAATCAATGACGGCGCTCGCGTCTTACGCACATCTTCGATCACGGCTGCAACTCGCCCTCGCCATCAATGCGGTCATCATTGCGGCGGAGTTCGTCGGGGGCTGGGTTCTCGACAGTATTGGTCTGATGAGTGACGCGGGGCATAACCTCGTCGATCAAGGATCGCTGTTTCTGGCCCTCTACGCCCATCTCCTCACCGCACGGCCGGCTTCAGAAAGCCGGACCTTCGGGTATCATCGCGCCGGCATCATCGCGGCATTTCTGAACAGCTTTATCCTACTGTTGACCGCACTCGGCATCACGATCGTCGGCCTGAAGCGACTGTTCCAACCGGTTCCCGTCGACGGCTCGTGGGTCATGGCGGTCGCCGCCGTCAGTTTCGCCGCCAACCTCGGGATTGCCCTGTTGCTTCAACACGGAGCGAAAGACGATTTGAATATTCGGAGTGCGTTTTGGCACATGTTAGGGGACGCCTGGGTCTCGCTCGGCGTCATTGTCAGCGGTGCCGCAATACTCCTGACGGGATGGGCCATCCTGGACCCGCTCGTGAGCTTGCTGGTCGTCGGCGCCATTCTCCGTGGAGCTTGGCCGATCTTTAAAGAGTCGATGGAGGTCCTCTTGGAGTCGACGCCACCGGGAATCAGCGCGTCGCATGTCGCCGCAACCATGGAAGCCATTCCCGGCGTCAAAAATGTGCACGATCTTCATATTTGGGCGGTCGAACCTCGGCTGGTCATGCTGACCAGTCACGTCATGATCGAACCTCATCACACGCCTCCGGAGCTGTTGCAGTTGATCCAGAACCGGATCACGACGGACTTCGGCATCAAGCACATGACCATTCAACTGGAAACCGAATGCTGCGACCCTGACGACATGCACTGCGATCTCCGGAAACTGACCGAGCAGCACGACGACACCCCTACCTTCGCTCACCATCATTGATGGGCCGGCATCATCTTCGCGTAGTCGCTTAGCGAGCACGTGGCCGGTCTATTTTCATCTTTTCGTGCGGACAGAGTACAATCGTCCCGATGCTCCAACCACTCTTCCGCGCCGTGGATGAATCTCGCTTAGTGATCTTTGCCGGTGCCGGCATCTCGATGGCACCGCCGACGAATTTGCCCTCCTGGCGCGACTTCAATCATGTCGTGATCCGAGCGCTGGCCGACGCCTCGACACCCCTGCTCGGGCGTGCGCTCGCCGATCGGGCCGTGGACGTGGTGTCCACTCGGCACAGGCAGGAAAAATTACCGCCGGAGTATCAAGCCCAGGTGCTCGCCGAGATCCTGCGTCGCCGTTACTTCGACGTGATTCGGTATCTCGATAGTGACCGCCCGAATGCAACCCATCTCGCGATCGCGTGGCTGGCACGCGCGGGTCTCGTACGCGCCGTGTTGACGACCAATTTCGATCGTGTGCTGGAATCGGCGTTCTCCTTGCTGGATGTGCCGCTTCACGCGCATTACCAGCCGGAACACTTTCGCGCGCTTGCTGAAAACCTTGATCAGCTCGCCGTCGCCGGTGGTCCGTGTCATCTGTTGAAACTCCATGGGTCGGTGGTCGATCCCATTACGCTGATCGATACATTGGCGCAGCGCAAACGAGGCTTTCCGCCATCGGTCACACAATGTACACGCCATCTGCTGCGGCAGGCTCACTGGCTGTTTCTCGGATTCTCCGGCCTTGATTTGGAAGCCGAGCCCAATTATCTCGGCCTGGCGGCTGAGTCCGAACACGCCGTCGGTTTTACTTGGGTAGTGCGCAAGGGGACCCAAGCAAAACCGGCCGTACTCGCTTTGCGGGAACGGTATGGGGCGCGGGCGGCGATTTTGGAAGGAGAGCTCCCAGAATTCATATTGGACTTGCTGCAGCCGCACGCCCCGCAGGCACGAGACCAGATCGCCTCCAGGATTGCCGTTCAACCTGGTCCCACACAAGAGGAAGCGAACTCGGCGCTGGGACAAGGGGCCGCTGACTGGGCGTCGGCGTTACCGCCCACTCTTTGCGGCCTTTCGCTGGCCTTCGTGGTGCGCGCTTGCGCCGAACCTTCCATCGCACTCGAACTCACGCTGGCGATTCTATCCACCATGGGAAGGCTTTCGGCGGCCGACGCGCAAGCGATATCGACGACCTTGTCGCTCGTCAATAACGCAGCAGGAATTCTTCTGCAGGGATTCGGCCGGCACGAGGAAGCATCCGAGCGTTTCGTGAAAGCCATCGAGACTGCCGAAGATGACGACACACGGGACCGCTGGCGCGGCAACCTTGCGACGAGCTTTGAAGCGTTGGGATACATCACCGAAGCTAAGGAGCTGTATGCCGAGGCGCTCGCGGGCTATCGCCGACGCGGAGACCCCATCGCCATTGTCTTCGGCCTGCTCGGCTACGGAGCTTTTCTGATTCGCCGACTTGAGCTGGACGAAGCGCATAGACTATGTGAAGAGGCTATGAACCTTGCCAAGGCCATCGGTGACGAGTATGTGCGCGGTACCACGCTCAACCTCTTTGGGTTGATCGCAAAGCTAAGAGCAGACTATACAGCCGCGCTCGATCTATTCGGGCAAGTGGAGCAATTGTTTACACGGCTGGGCGACGACCAGGCCGCTGGTGCCGCCATGAGCAATCGCGGGGAAGTGCTCACGGCTCAGGGTGCATTCAATCAGGCGGAACAGGTGTATCAGCAGAGCTTGGCCATCAACCGGCGAACCGGACGGCGAGAAAACGAAGCATCGACCTGCATTGCGTTAGGCTTGCTGGAGCGGGACCGCGGCAATGTCGATGCGGCGCGCAGCTGGTTTCACCAAGCAGTGGAACTGCACCGTGGACTGCATAATCCCACAAACGAGGCGTTGGCTCAGTATCGTCTCGCGGCACTGGAAGCCGAGGCGGGTGAGATGCGACGCGCGATCGAAATTTCCAGACAAGCCCTTCCGCTCGTCGAACAACGTCATCCCGTTTTGGAGCAAGACCTGTATGGTCTCATAGGACGAACTCTTCTGCGAATGGGCGACCTAGCGGGAGCAGAACAAGCATCCCGTCGAGCCGTCGGATTGGCCCGACAGCGCCGTGATCCGCCGACACTCGCTGGACTCCTCCAAAACCTAGGGCTGACATTACTCCTCCGGCAACGCGATGAAGAAGCCGTAGCTGTGTTTGCCGAATCCGCCGAGCTATGGGACACACTCGGCCGAGCTCGTGAGCGGGACTATTGCCGATTGTGCGAGACAGCCGTGCAGCTCGATGTCCGGATCGCCAAGCTGTCTGCTGAGGGCCACGCCTTCACCGACATCGAACGGCAACGGCAGGCGGCGAGCGAAATGGTTGGGCTCTATCCCGAACTCATCGCCATGTATCAACAGATCGGCGCGCAACAACTGGTCGTGGCTTTTCAACAATCCGCCGCGAGCAGCGCGCGCTTCGCCGGTGACCTGGCGCGGGCCGCAGAGTGGTATGGCGCCGCGGGCAACGGCTTTCTGCAACTCGGGCTCACGCGTCAGGCCGGAGAGGCGTTCAGCAAGTGCGAGTCCCTGTTGCAGTCTTGGGTGGACACGCTCATTCGGCAGGAACGGCTTGAATCGGCGTTGCCATCACTTCTCCAGCTTGCCGAAGTGGCCGAGCATACCGGCAATCAGCGCTGTCGCGCTACGGCATTACTGAACGCCGCGATCATTACATTTGAACCCCGACGAGACTGGAGCCAAGCCAGAGTACTTGCCGGGCAAGCCTTGCCACTGTTTGCCGCCGATTCAGAAGATTGCGCAACGGCTCAACGCCTGATAACCCTGTGCGACGAGCGGCTTTCACAGCATCCACCATAGAAACCTTCGCTGCGACCGCTACCACGAGTTTCGACCCTTCATGTTGCCGCCTCGTCTCGGTACAATGGTCCGTGCTTGAGTGAAGGTACACACGAGCGCCTTATAGGGATCGGAGCCCATACTTTTGATTCATGTCCTATCTCACCCGTTATAAATTCTCGGTGCCGATCGACCGTGACCAGGTGGCTCGAGACTGGCGCCGGCGGGGCTACTCCTGTGATGTATTCATCGACCCACCCGGACGCGAGTGGAATGGCTTCGTCCATGCCACAAACGAGCTCGTGACCGTTGTGGCGGGAAAACTCAGGTTGATCATCGATAAAGAAGACATCATCGCGGAACCGGGCGACGAGGTGTTCATTCCCAAAGAGATCCGCCATTCCGTCAAGAATATTTCTTCCTCCGCGACGCATTGGCTCTATGGGTATGACTGAGAGCGCTGAAAGGTGAGAGATCGGTTCGATTTCATGAGAGCGAAGCGCTATTGAAAGACGATCCATGAAACCGCTCCTAGTCATGATCCTACTGATGCTGACCCCGACCCTTGTCTTTGCCGAATGGGCGGTGGTGGAGCGTGACTATTTTTCGCCGGGCTTGCAGACCGTGTACGTGGACCCAGCCAACCTCCAACACGACGGGAATCTCGTGACGATTTGGCAACTGATCGACTACAAATGGATGCAGGGCAACTATGTCGGGACGCCGCGGTTCCTATCCACCACCGCCCGCAAACAGTTCGACTGCGTGAACCGGCAAGTCCGCTCCCTGTCATTCGTGGAACATTACGGGCATATGGCGACAGGTACGGCCATGTCGGGGTACATCTCGAACGATCAGTGGCAGCCGATCGAATCACAAACGCTCAACCAAGCCCTTTGGGAAATCGCTTGTGGCCATCTGAAAGAGGATCAATCACCGTAATGCAAGTCTATCCGCCCTCTCTCACCCCTTGGAAATCCTTGCGCCCCTTCGATCACGGCCGAGTAGCTCTGGCATTTATAAAACTCGAATTCTGCGACCGCTATTTTTGGGCCTGACAAACAATAGCGCGTTTCTGGTATCCTAGCCCCCGTCTCTTCATCACCTAGACTCACTGTTCATAGGCTTGAGCGGGTTGAAGCTACGCACCTCACTATCAGCAACTATCTAAAGGGGGAAAGCAGATGTTTCCCAGACCCATAGACAAGGCTCTCGTCGTCTTATCCTTGTTGCTGTCGTTAACGGGTTGTCTCGCCAAGCAGTATGTCGTTCGCCCACCGGCGCCGACGCTGCTGCCGGCAACCCCGAACCCCCTCTCTCCCTCAACAGAGTCCAGTATCAGCGTTCCAGTCCATGTGGACCTGTCACCGTTTCTCACTGCCGCCAACGATGACAGCGTGATCCCAAAGAAATTCGACCATTGGGCAAGCTCCGTCAAACATCCCAAAGGCGTTGAATACAAATACTATGCAGAGCGAGATGAGTTGACGATGGCACCTTCCGGCGCTCACCAAGCCAACGGCATACCTTCGGGCATCGTTCTCCGTGATTGGTGGAAAGGGGTCGAACTCTCCAGCTCCCACGTATTTGTCGGCACCGCCATTCGATATAAAATTGGAGCCAATTCGCTGTACTGTGGCGATGGCAGTGAATGGCCGCGAAGGGCCACACTGCATGGGAGTATCGCGACTGAGCTGACTCCGGCTTATGGTCTATCCGCATCGGTCGCCAGCGTGACCGTGAACACCAGTGATCCATGCCAGATACGAGTCGCCGATCTTGACGTGACTCAGGAAGTGAAACAGAGGCTGGCAGACATCGTCCGAGGAGGACTCAGCCGTGCGGTCACCCGCATCAATGCGCTGACGGTCAAATCTCACGTGGAAGATGTTTGGAATACACTGCACAACCCCATCCAGTTAGAACCGAATGCCTGGCTCCAGTTCAATGTCGACAAAGTCGGACATAGTGGCTTTTCGGGGACCGGCCCTATTGTCGATGACACCATCCACATCACCGCGAAACCGGTCATCGTCTTCGGCCCGGAACCACCCTCTGGAGGTGCAGCCCTTCCTCCACTCGACACTCCACCGACTTCTACCGGATTCCACGGTGCCGCCGATGCCCAACTCTATGGCACACTTCCCACAACGCTTGCGAATCGGCTCACTCCCACTGGATTCCACGTCGTCGCTGACATCCCGCTGGACTATCCCTCGCTGTCCAGATCACTTGCAGCGCGGTTGAAGGGAAAACGTGTCGCCATGAAAGGGGACTTCGTTCAGATCGCTGATGCGGCTATCCTAGGCCGTGGTGGTAACCAAGTGGCCCTGCGGATAACGTTTGACGGAGATGCGACCGGCCACTTGTATTTCGTGGGGAAACCTGAAATGAACATCTTGACACAGTCCATCCAAATCGGTGGCCTCCGCTTGGACCCCGATTCCGAACAGTTCCTTTCGAAGAACGGCCCCGATTGGCTTGGCTACTCGGTCAGAGATCTCATCATGGGTGAAATCGTACTCGGTGTGTCGCCGGCAATCGACCGCATGCGAGACCTGGTTCGAATGGCACTGAATCGATCAATCAGTCAGACCCTCTCCCTGCAAGGGACGGTCCAGTCTGTGCAAGGTATCGGCGTGTTCGCCGACGTGAACGCACTGTTCGTTCGAGCGATGAGTGACGGATCACTTAACCTGAAGGTTAATGGCAAGCAGTAAGCTACCCTAGCGCAGAAACACCAGCCAGAGGTAGAGCGCGCTCAGCGCGACCGATCCGATCATGACGGGAAATCCGAACTTAAAGAACTGCCAAAAGGTAATCCGATAGCCGGACTTGCGTGCGATGTCCACAATCACGACGTTGGCACTCGCGCCGATGATGGTCCCGTTTCCTCCCAAACAAGCCCCCAAGGCCAGAGCCCACCAGAGTGGAATGATATCCGGTTGATGGACCAAGGTCGCGTAATCGGAGATCTCGGGGTGCAATGACCTGGCAAGATCGACGATGAGCGGATTCATGGCGGCGACATAGGGGATATTGTCCACGACGGCGGAGAGTATCGCCGACCCCCACAGGACTGCCATCGTGGACCCGGTGAGGTTGCCCCTCGTCACCGCCACCAGTTGATCGGCCAGATACCGGATGACGCCCACTTTGACTAATCCGCCGACCAGGATAAACAATCCGATGAAGAAGAAGATCGTCTTCCACTCCACATCGGCCAGATAGGTCAATTCTTCAGTGTCCTCCGGTTTCCGTCTGGCATGGCCGATCAACATGCATGCACTCGCGCCCAGGAGCGCGATCGTGGCCGGCTCCAAATGAATGAGCGAGTGAATGCAAAATCCGACGTTGACCACCATCAGCAAGAATAGACAGCGGTTCAAGAAGGCGCGATCCGGCACGGCTTTTCGCATGTTCAAAGCCAGGACCGCCTCTCGTAGATGGGGTTCCACCGTCATCGT
Organism: Nitrospira sp.; assembly: GCA_024760525.1. Lineage (NCBI taxonomy): Bacteria > Pseudomonadati > Nitrospirota > Nitrospiria > Nitrospirales > Nitrospiraceae > Nitrospira > Nitrospira sp. The sequence goes on along the minus strand of CP060499.1, from coordinate 1,051,679 downwards.
TCGCCCAACAATAACCCACAGTGCCGCCAGGAAGACCGCCATGATAAGGATTGCAATCGGCCCCATCACCAGCAAAAAATCAAGATAGCTGAGCTCCGCTTTGCTGGCGATCATAATGTTGGGTGGATCTCCGACGAGCGTCGCCGTTCCGCCAATATTGGAGGCGAGGGCTTCGGTCAACAGAAATGGGATCGGATTGAGCTCCAACCGTTTTGCAATCGCCAACGTGACCGGTGCCATAAGCAGGACGGTGGTGACGTTATCGAGCATGGCCGATTGCCCGGCAGTCAACAGAGCCAGCAGGACCAGTAAGCGAAACGGTTTTGCGTCCGCGCGCTGCGCCGCCCAAATGGCCAAGACTTCGAAGAGACCCGTCTCCCGCACAATATTGACGATCACCATCATGCCGATCAGCAGAAAAACGACGTTATAATCGACACCGAATTCGTGGGAATAAAACGCCTCCTCTTGCGATACGACACCGAACACGATCATCAACGCCGCGCCGGACAGCGCCACAATCGTCTTGTGGATCCGCTCCGTGACGATCAGCAGGTAACAGACGCTGAAGATGAGAAGGGCTACAGTGAGAGATGACATTCAACTCCTCGTGACCGACTAAAATCAGCGCATTATCGGGGGGCACTCACGATAATGCAATGAGAGTCGTTTTTCCGGTCGTTCAGCCGACACCGCCGAGAACATTTTCTCCTTCCTAATCCAACACGCAGCCATTAGGATAGAGCCATGCCGCTTCCAACGACCGTTCAACAAGACGATCTCGATCTCCTCCTGGCAGGAACGCACTGGAATCCCCGCACCATCCTCGGTCCGCATGCCGGGACGATCGACGGCCGCCCTTGCGTCATCATCCGCGCCTGGCTCCCGGACGTGAAGGAGGTCGAGGCGGTATCGGATTCCGCTCTGTGGCGCATGACTTGTCTCCATGAAGCCGGACTGTTTGAGGCGCTGCTTGCGGGGGAAACCCAAGTGCCGTCCTACCGGCTACGCATCACGCGCCGCGACGGCACCGTCACTGAAATTCACGATCCCTATGCCTTTCCCCCGCTCTTGACGGATTTCGAACTGCACCTGTTCGCCAACGGAACGCTGTATAAGGCCTACGAAAGCCTCGGCGCCCATGTCCGCACCGTCGGCGGGGTGCGCGGGGTTCACTTTGTCGTGTGGGCTCCCAATGCCGTCCGTGTGAGCATCGTCGGCGACTTCAATGGATGGGATGGCCTCCGCCACCCCATGACGGGTCGCGGCGCCACCGGTCTCTGGGAGCTCTTCATTCCTGATCTGCCGGAGGGCACCATCTACAAGTATGAAATCCGGTCACGGCAACACGATATGCTGCTGCTGAAAGCCGATCCGTATGCCTTCGCCGGCGAACTCCGTCCTCGGACAGCCTCGATCGTTCACGATCTGACCACCTACACCTGGCACGACGACGCGTGGATGGCCGCTCGCTCGAAATGGGATGCGCTGACCTCTCCCCTCTCCATCTATGAAGTTCACTTGGGATCCTGGATGCGCGTCCCCGAGGAAGACAATCGTTGGTTGACCTACCGAGAGCTCGCGGAGAGACTGATCCCTTACGTCCAAGATCTCGGCTACACGCACCTTGAGCTCATGCCGGTGACGGAACACCCGTTCGACGGATCATGGGGCTACCAAGCGACCGGTTACTTTGCCGCCACCAGCCGGTACGGCGATCCCGAGGGATTCATGGCATTCGTGGATGCCGCTCATCAAGCCGGCCTCGGTGTGATCATGGACTGGGCGCCGGCGCACTTTCCGGACGATGCGCATGGATTAGGGCTGTTCGACGGCACGCATCTCTATGACCATGCCGATCCGCGGCTCGGGTACCATCCTGATTGGCACAGCCGTATTTTCAATTACGACCGAGTCGAGGTTCGCGCCTTCCTCCTAAACAGCGCGCTCTTCTGGCTGGACAAGTATCACATCGATGGGTTGCGCGTAGACGCCGTGGCGTCGATGCTCTATCTCGACTACGGCCGAAAGGCAGACGAATGGATTCCGAATGAGTTCGGCGGCAAGGAGAACCTCGGGGCCGTCTCACTCTTGAAAGAACTCAATGTCCTGATCCACCGGGATTTTCCAGGGGCCGTCACCATCGCGGAAGAATCCACGGCGTGGCCCGGTGTGTCTCGACCGACCTATACGGGAGGGCTCGGGTTTACCTTCAAGTGGAACATGGGGTGGATGCACGACATGTTGACCTTTTTTCAGCACGACCCCATTTACCGGCGGTTCCATCAGAACCAAATCACCTTCGGCCTTCTCTACGCCTTCAGTGAGAACTTCATCCTTGCCCTGTCTCATGACGAAGTGGTCCACGGCAAGCGCACGTTGCTCGACAAAATGCCCGGCGATGCCTGGCAGCGGTTTGCGAACCTCCGGCTGCTCTATGGATACATGTACACCCATCCCGGCAAGAAAATGCTGTTTATGGGCGGAGAGTTCGGCCAGTGGCACGAATGGAATCATGATACGAGTCTGGATTGGCATCTCTGTAACTATGATCCGCATCGCGGGCTGCAACGTTTGATTCGCGACTTGAACCGGATCTATCGCGAAGAACCGGCGCTGCACGAAGTCGACTTTGACTGGAACGGATTTCAGTGGATCGACTTCAGCGATGCCGACAATTCCGTCATCGCCTACCTGCGGAAGGCAAAAAGCACGGAAGCGGCCATCGTCTGCCTATGCAACTTCACACCGGTCCCTCGTCACGGCTATCGCATCGGAGTTCCTGAACCCGGTTGGTATCGGGAATTGCTCAACACAAACGGCGTCGCCTATGGCGGCAGCAATATCGGAAACGACGGCGGTGTTGAGGCCGCCGCAACCCCGAGCCATGGTTTTCCGTACTCATTGACAGTCACACTCCCACCTCTGTCCATCCTGTTGCTGAAACGACAGGCCTAGCAGATCACTGCCGGCACACGGCATCATCCGACTCCAGGAAGTACCAACGTGCACTACCGGGGATGTGACATGCTGCGGGGAGGGATGCGGCCGGAAATTACCAATGCCGGAATGGACCGGAATCCAAATGCACGTAACTCGAACGCTTGTAATAGCCGACTCCGCCGTACTGCAATTCGAGCGCCGCTTGGCGAAGCTGCTTCGGACGGACTCCAGGGATCAGAAGATCGATCGCCTGCCCCTGCATATGCAAGCTGTTTCGAGCGGCACGCCGACCGGTTCGAACCAACATGGCGTTGTACTCTGGAGACCGAAAGCCCGAAATGACATGGATCTCTCGCTGACCGCCGAGTTTCTTCTGCACCAAATTCACGTGCTCGAGCACGCGCACATCCATAGCCGCGACTTCGCCGGTGTAATGACAGCGCAGGATGTGATTCACATCGTCAAGCGCAGCTAGATCGTACGCGCCGGCTTCGTTACGATAGGTCACATCCAACCGCTCATTCGTCCACGCGTTCACCAAGGTGAGCCTTCCTTCAGGCAGTTCCCGTGCCTGCGCAGGCTGGGGACCGACCAGCCTCCCACTCAGCAAGAGAGTTCCTACCAGAGACACATGAAGAAATGCGCGGCGGGTCCATGCCCATGTCGACTGATCGGCACTATTCACTGAGACCTCCCTACTGGACAGCACGGTCGAAATCAATGTGCAAGAAAATACATTGCGATGAAAGACTGAGGCTTCACGCTTGTAACAAAAATCAGAAAGTCGGTCAACCAAAAATTCTTTCTTTTTCTTGGGTTACATCTTATTCGGCGTACCGTCGGATGAAACATAATTTCATTGTCGATCTGTAAACCCGATATCAACTGACGTGGCAGCGGCCAAGATTCATGAGGCTGATTGGCCCCATCGCATTTGCCCCCTTTGCACGTATCTCAAATATCCTTTTATTTCTAGACAGCGTCAGGAATCCCCAGGTAAGATCCAGCGAAAGTCCTTAGAGTATCTTATGGCAAACATTCTGGTCATCGACGACGAACCATCCATCCGGGGACTGCTCAAAGAAGTCCTGGTGAAGGCGGGGCATCGTGTATTTGAGGCGGAAGATGGCCGAAAAGGGCTCACGCTCTATCAGCAAGAAGCCGTCGATCTCGTGATCATGGACTTGTTGATGCCGGAGACGGACGGCCTAGAAGCAACTCTTCAGCTCACTCGAGAGTATCTCGACGCCAAAGTGATTGCCATCACGGGCGCCCAAGGGGATCACAACTTCTTGGATGTCGCGAAACTCTTCGGCGCCCGCCGCACCTTCGAGAAACCGTTCGACATCAACAAACTGCTTGAGGCGGTGAACGAAGAACTCACCGTCGGATGAATCGGGTTCACTCGGAAACACTCCACTCCGAGCTATCGTTGACCTGTCAGTTCCTTCCGTACAAGACCGCGCATCATGGCTGGATCGCCGTATCCTACCTCACTCAGCGCATCCAGCAAGTGCAGTCCCTTCGAAGCCACTAATTCCTTTGCTCTCGCATAGTTCTTCGCGCTGAACCGCGCGACAGCCGGCTGACCGTTCACAATCTGACAGGCCAGCACCTCACCGTTCACTTCGAGCGTACCGCCCTGCTCGATCAACGTCTTCCCCTGAGCCGACGTGATGCCGTGAAGCGCGGCAAACTCCTGGATGCCTCCGGTCTCGACCAGCCGTCCGTCCGGCATGATACACAGCCGCTTGAAATGCGGTGACCAGTCCTTCCGGAAATCGATATATTTGATGTCGCCGCCTTTGGCGACAGCGCGATCCAATGTCCGGTAATCCAGCCCCAAATTTTTCTGCTCCAGCTTGGCTTTCAGTTCGCCCGGCAACGACTTCCGGAAGACCTCCAGCGCCGCATCAAGCAGCGGGACCACACCGGTTCGAACCGCTCGCTCTGCCTCGGCGAATTGCATGAGATCCAATGTCCACGTTTGCTTCGGCGCTTGCCCGGAAGGGTCAATCCAGCAGGCAAACAACCCGCGTGTGAGAATGCCGCCCTCCCCCGGGTACACGTAGGTTCCGCCTTCTGCCAGCAAGATCGTCATCGTCTCAAGCGGCACGTCATAGCTTTCCGCGAGGATCTTCGCATGAACCGATAGATTCTCCGGCTCGGTCATAGCACAGACGGTCACATTCCCCGGTGCGTCGAACTCGGAATAGTCTTCGACGATGTTATAGAGCACCGCGCGTTTCGGCTTTTCGGCTTTCTTTTTGATCTTGAACATTTCTCGGATCGTCCCTCGTATCTCGTCGTTCGTATTTCGTCTCCGGCGAGATACGCCTCACTGGATACGCTTCACGTGTCCATACGGCGGCAAGCTCTGTAACCGTCGGTCCTCCACCGGTCTACCAATCGTGAAGTGGTAGAGCGATTGCAGACCTAAGTTCTTAATGCCAATCACCTCGTGGACCGGGTCATCATAGAAACAGCCGATTCCCGTCGCCCGAACTCCCGCGGCTTCGGCCTCCAGATACAGCACTTGCCCGAGCAATCCTGACTCCCAAAACATCCGTGGGTACCACCAGGCGCCCCGCGCCCTCAATAATCCCTCAAGCTCAGCCAGCATTCCAAAGGAAAACGCGCTGTCGCCGGCGATGTCCTGATGACAACTCACTTGCGCCGCCAGCTTTTTTGCATCGCCTTCCAGCAACCAATAGAGCGGCAAGTCCGCGGGACATTCCGGTGCGATGGTCCAGATCAGTTCGGCATTCGTCGCTTGCTGAATGAACGACAATTTCGTGATATCGCGCACGAGGAAATAGAGTCCCGGCGTAAGCCCGTCCACACGATGGACGAATATCATCAGATGAATGGCGGGATCATGAGGCCAAGCATCCCACGGCATCGGCCGCTCCAGCTGCGGACGTTCAGCCCGCGGCATGACTCGCTGCATCATGCGGAAGAAGGTTGCGGCGGAAATCGACGTCTTGCCGTCAAACGCCACGGCACTTCGCCGCTGACGAATGATCTGTCCCGCCGTGATCCCGACATCGTTCGTCTCGTGTGAAGCATGAATCGTGTCGATTGGTGGCATGGGAGTCACCGGGAGAGTAATGATCGGATTCTCACTCTGCCTTTTCCACGAAGCCTCGGCCGCCTCATCGATAATGTCCCAATGGACGCCGTGCTCCCGGCTCAACGTATTGGCTTTCCCATGCCAAGTTGCACCCGCTAGATTCTTCACAATTGCCACATCAAGAAACAACGGCATCTCCGAATGTTCGCGCTTCACGTTTTCAGGTGGCCAGACCACCGCGAGACAGTCCGGATGTTCCGCTTCAGCCTTCTCAAAATCCTCCTGACGATCTGTCCCGAGCAGCATGGCGACCGTGTCTTGATTCAGCCCGTCCAACAGCACCATGTTCCAGCCAAGAGTCGTCGCCGCAATCCGGGCGGTCCCGATCGCATGGCCCACATCATGATTACAGTAGCGGAACGCCCGCTCGCCATATTTCCATGCTTCCCGCCAGTGGACCGAGGTCAACCCAAACAGAAAGGCATTTGGGGGGAACGACGCCAGCAGACGTTCCATGAGGTCAGCCCGCCATTCCGCTCTGAACTCCAACCCGTGTTCTCTCGGGGCATAGTGATACAGCCCTGGCGTCAGGTCGAGTCCCTCGATCCGTGGCAAGACCACATAGCCTTCCGTCGGATGCAGGTTGCCGGAAGATGGATTACTCCGCAGCGCCCATTCCGACTCCCCCGCTTTCTTCCAAGCCGACAACGCGAGCGCGAATTCGAAGAACCGCGAAAGAGTTCTCACATTCACAGGCTGACAGGGTACGGCTCCCTGTTCATAGATTGCTTCATACGCGGGCGAGAGCGGTCCTTCGTCAGGCTTGAGTACTGGCAGGGGGATTAATGGGGCTCCTTCAAACCGCCGGAACGGATCCGGCTGATTCGCCCAATCCAAGTGCCCCAATGACCGTGCATAACGGTTAAAATGGTGCTTGGTCCGGATGTGATAGTGAATGACTCGATCGACCAGGTCAGGGGGGACTGAATCGGCTATGGGAATAGGAGATAGTTCTTCGGCACTCATAGGAAGTAGAGGCAGTCTACAAAGCAACAGGCATGAAAGTAAACGCGGACACGTCGCTAGCCAGATTGTAGGATGCACAGTCTATCTTAAAAAAGGTAACAGCTGACGGTAGACTCAGTATGATCTGTACCACGCGCAGCACCGGCATAATGCCTCCACGTCATTAAATTGTCCGCGTAAACGATCATCCCGTTTTCCTGAGCCGAACCAGGCTCCTCCCCCCTACCCGGTCGCACTACTTACAGATTTGTAGAAGAATCGCTAGGCGACATCCGCTCAACTGATGTAGAATGGGGAATAGAGGTGTCCCATGAGTGAAATCGAGCAGCTTGAAGAACGGGTATCCAATCTCCCACCCAAAGATTTGGCACAGTTTCGGGCCTGGTTTCTGGAGTTCGACGCCCATATCTGGGACCAGCAAATAGAATCAGATCTCAAAACCGGCAAGCTGGATTCGCTGATTGCAGAAGCTCATGCTGAATTCAAACGCGGCAACTCCCGGCTTTTGTGAAGCATTACGCTTCGTCACGGTTCTGGACCGCCTATCGCTCTCTTCCTCAAGACACTCGCACCTTGGCAGATAAGAACTTCGCGCTTCTCAAAGAGGATTCCCGGCATCCCTCCTTGCACCTGAAACACATTGGAGAATTATGGTCGGTGCGAGTCGGCAACCACTATCGGGCGCTTGGCTTGGAAGTACCCGATGGAATCCAATGGATCTGGATTGGAACGCATGCCGACTACGACAAGATGCTTGACCGAGGTTGAGATTCATCATGCGCTTTGATCCTGCCCTTGCCGCTCAAGATGCCTTTTATGAAGCCGAAGCCGAACTCGGTACGGACTGGGATGCGGCTGTTGAACTGGAAGACACGTTCTCCTCCAATGCGGGCACGACCGCGCGCGAAGCCTACGAGGGTTTGTTGGCTCTTGCGCGGCAGTATCCCAACGCTCATTCGTTTCAGGCCTTCTGCATTTATATTACGTGGCAGCAGGTGACCGAGGAAACAATCGCGCATCACTTCGAGACAGGCTTAAGGCTGTGTGAAGCATATCTCGCATCTCGAGAAGCGCGAACAGAGCGAGATGTTGAGCAGATCGAAGAGCTGCACGAATCGTTCAAAGCTGGGTTGGGACTGGTGGAAGAGGACGAGATTCAGGCCGAGTATAGGCGAGACACGCCGAAGGGAGGAGACTAAAAGGAAACGTGCTGGGTACGATGTGCTACGTGCTAAGTCGGTTATCGGAAGAGGAATGCGTATCGCGGATTATGGAGGGCTCAGGATCGGATTCGTCGAAGCCGCAATGGGGGCACGGCATACACACCGGTCCGTCACAACAGTGATAAATATATTCCCGTCCGCATCGCTTACAGTTCGTCTGCGCCATGGTTGTGTTCCGCACCGTAGCAAACTTTCCTCACCCTCTCAAGAGGCCTGATATGTCGGACAACCATAAACATCGGGCGCGAATCTTTCTTCATCGCGGCGATCTGGTTCAGGCTCGCGCTGCCTGGGAAGCGGCCGTGGCCGATGATCGAACCACCGGCGATCAACAAGCGCTCTCGGATTCACTTGGGAACCTCGGCAACACCTGCGCATTGATGAACGATTTTCCACGCGCAGAACAGTGCTATCGGGAGGTCCTCCACATTCAACGAAGTGAGCGCAACCTTACGGCCGTTGCTCATACCCTGGTCAATCTGGGTAACCTCCAGATCGCTTCCGATCATCCGGAAAAGGCCCGCCCCTACTATCTGGAGGCCATGGATCTCTTGCGCCAGCTGCAGGACAGCCGCGGACTCGGTATCCTCTATAACAACCTGGCGCTGCAAGAGGCCCGCGAAGGCCAGTGGGATCAGGCCGTTGCTTCGTTTAAGCAAGCCCTCGACCATCATCGGACGGTCGGCAATGAAGAAGGACTCGCGGTGACCTATAGCCAGCTTGGGAAATGCTATCTCGACCAGGGAGATCTGATCAGGGCGGAGCGCTGCTTGAACAACGCCTCAGAGCACTACATCAAACTCGGCAGCGAACCGGCTGAAGCCGCCGTCCTCCGCCTACTCGCAACGGTGTATGAGACCCGACGAGATTCCCTCTCCGCCGTACGCTGCCTTGAGCGTGTCGTGTCCCTTGACGAACGATACACCCTTCCTGAACTCCACACTGATTCCGCACATCTCTCCAAACTGCGCCAATCTGAATAACCCGACTCTGCGCGGATCCTCCATTTCTCTCTGACCTTTTTCTATTCGCCGTCCAGCATTCTTTCATTTTTGAACAGAGCGCAGATCACCCGCCCTTCTGGACAGAATTCAAACCTCTGCTACCTTTGAAACGTCACACCTAGTCGCCCATTGATCAAGTTTCACCTCACATGAGCCGACAGAGGATTGACTGACACAAGCATGTCCATGTTCACTCGCACGATCATCGCTTTGGCGCTCGGCATCATCATGGCGGCGCCTCCTGTTCAGGCCGGCGACGTTTCGCCGACGATCACTGTCGGCACGCAAGAAGTCGGACTCACCGCCGGGTATTTGTTCTCTCACCGACTGACTCACCTTCACACCACCAAACAACATGGGCCGGCGTTGATGCCCACGTGGATGATGACGATCACGGATCCCATCGGCGACGGCTGGTACCGGGGGCAGGTCTCGCTCGGCGCAGAAATGGTCTATCTTGAGTTCCGAGAGCCTCTATTGACGCACGGGGTCGGATTCACGCCGAGAATCAAGTACACGTTCGTCGCCCTAGGCCGCGTCCGGCCATATGCAGAATTCGCCGGCGGCCCCTTCTGGACGGATCTCGGCGGTCGTGTTCGCGAACAAGCCAATGAATTCAACTTCGTGCTGACAGGTGGAGTGGGCGTGTCATGGTTTCTCACGTCGCAACTCGCCTTCAATGCCGGCTACCGCTTCCATCATATTTCCAACGCTGGGACGGCATTCCCCAATCTTGGGCTGAACGCGAGCATGCCCTTCGGCGGGTTTTCATTCTATTTCTAAGGAGACCGCGATCATGACAACGGATGCCTTTCGCTGGTCGGTCTTGGGCCTCGCCGGATTCGTCATGTGCGCCGCGACCGGATGCACCCGATGGATCGACGTTAAACCTCCCGCAGCAGATCCACAGACGGCCTTCACCCACTCGCTGCCCACCCAAGAACGAGTTCCGCTCGTGATGGATTCCTTTCACCTTTCGAGAAACGACTCGCCGCAATACTCTTCCGCTGAAGTCGAGCGGCGGATCTTGAACAGCGTTCAGGAAACCCGTCTGTTTTCGACCTTGATTCCCATGGGTGGAACATCCGATGCGCTCGGTGAGAAGATCGTGTCAGCCCGTATTACGGTGGACGAGGCCATCGATCCCCATTCCGGCCTGTCCGCGTTGAAAGGTATCCTCATCGGGGGCTCCATGTTTCTGCTCTCACCCTTCTTCGATCTGGAATATGATTATGCCGTCAAGGTCGGCCTCGAGCTCGAGCGGTGGGACGGTCAACTGAAGCGCTATGAAGCCCGCTCATCGGGTACGGTCCATTACAAACTGTTCGGCGCCACGCCGGTCATGATCGACGAACTGAAGGGGCATGTGACGGACGCGTGCCTCGCCGACCTGACGGGACAACTCGTTCACGACACCAATCTCTACCTGGCCAGCAGCGCCACGTCGCCGGCCCCAGGCATCCGCACGGTGACCGTCAAAGCGCGAAAACCGACAACTGTGTCCCCAACTCGTTCCATCGTCCCGGTTACCGGAGTACCGTCCCCATGAGCAAGGCTCATCAGGTCTAAGTCAAACCGCCATCTGGCCCATCCGGCTCCTTCAATGCTATAGTGCCTCTCCTCTACCAACGGAGAGACGCTTCATGGATATTGACGCTTTTCGCCTCATGGTCGCCAAGAATCCCAAAGGATTTCTCGGTCGTTACGGACTGGGGAACAAGATCCTCCAGGAAGGCGGCAGTGTCGAGGAAGCCGTGGAGCATCTTACGGTTGCCACGCAACTGGACCCGACCCATGTCGCCTCCCATCTGGCGCTGGGCCGTGCATTGATCGGATTGGGCAGGAACGCTGATGCCAAGCCGATCCTCGCCGCCGGCATCGAAGCCGCCCTCTCGGGACGATCCAACGGTGGCAAGGATCTGGTGCCGGAAATGCAACAGTTGCTGCAGACCCTTGCATGAACCCGCTTACGCGACACAGGAGTCACTTATGAACCTCGACGATGCCAGAAAGCGAATTGAATCGGCCGTGACCCAATACGGACAACATGCCGCTCCGGCGATCGACCTCGTCATGGCCGAGGTTCGCTCCGATATGGGAGCCGGCGCATTCAACGACTTGATCGAAGAGTTCGATCTTGAGTTGCTGTACAACATCGCCCCGATGGAATCAGACCACTCCAGTAGTTGAGTAGCTATTCCCTGTAGCGTGTGTCACCCGGGGTTGTCACGCATTCCTGCCTATGCCGCTAATCTGGGCCGCTATTTCAGGTCATGGGTTCGGCCACGCCGCCCAAGTTGTGCCGGTCCTCAATGCATTGGGCCGTCTCGTTCCCAATCTCCGAGTGTTCCTCCGCACCACCGTCCCCTCGTCGTTCTTCAAGGATCGACTCACGATTCCATGGGAGACCAGTGCCGTCCAGCAGGATATCGGCTGCATTCAAAACGGCCCCATGACGATCGACGTAGAAGCAACCTGGCGTGAACATCACCGATTCCACAGTACCTGGAACGAGCGCCTTCAGGCTGAGGTCGCCGCCATGCAGGCTGCCGATCCGGATATTGTCCTGGCCGACACTCCATACCTGGCACTGGCAGCGGCAAAAGCGGCGGCCATTCCTTCCATCGCGCTCGTCAGCTTTACCTGGGATCTGATCCTGTCCGAGTATCAGGCCCCTCCATCGATCGATGGCCGGACACTCATCCAGTCGATTCAACAGGCCTATGTCCACGCCGATCTTGCGTTACGACTTGCCCCTTGCCCTAAAATGGAGTTGTTCCGGCGAACGATCGATATCCAGCCGATCATCGAACCGGCTGCGGGTGATCGTGAACACCTCGCCAAGCTTCTGGCACTGGCCCCAGGGGAGCGAACCGTGCTCATCGGATTCGGGGGAATTCCGCTCAGTTCGCTTCCTTTTCGGACATTGGAGCCGTTGACAGGCTACCGATTCCTCTTCGACGGACCGGTGCCATCGGCAAGCTCTCGATTCCTGTCCATCAAATCTCTGCCGCTTTCGTTTAAAACGCTGATGGCCTCGGTTGATGTCATCCTGACCAAACCGGGCTACGGAACCTTGGTGGAAGCTGTTGCATTGAAAACTCCACTGGTCTACGTGCGGCGGTACAACTTTGCCGATGAACAGCCGCTGGTCGACTATCTGCACCGATATGGGAGGGGTGTAGAACTGTCAGCGAGCGATTTTCTGCAGGGCCGGTGGCTTCCGGCGCTCCAAAAGGTCCTTGGTCTCCCAGTCCCCGTCACACCTCCGCCTTTAACCGGGGCGAATGAAGCCGCGGCTGTCCTCGCCTCATACCTTTCGAGAACGGGACCATAACCCGTGCGCCTGCGCGTCACCGCCATCATATTGCTGACTCGCTTCGTTGAACGAACAGGCTCGCTACTCTCTCAGATCCAGTTTTTCCTCTATGGGGTGCTTCCCGTCCTCCTTCCTCCCGACGAGCTGATTGCGCTGACTCGCACCTACTACCGCAGAAGTTATGAAGGGCTTGAGCAAGACTTTCAGTCGGACCGATACAAATGGGCTCTCGACAACTGGGAAGAAACCGTGGCCTCGAAACATATGGCTTCAAAGGGGACTGTGGTCGTATTGGGAGCCGGGCTGGGTCGTGAATCCATCGCCTTAGCCGAGAGGGGTCATCGGGTGATCGGACTGGACAACAATTATGACGGATTGCACATTGCTGCCGCGCACGCATCCGCAATACGTCTTCCCGTTGTTTTTCTGCAGGGAGACTTTCGGCGACTCCCGATCGGCAAAGGACAGGCAGACTATCTGGTTCTATCCAGCGTCATGTACAGCGCCATCCCGGCCAGGCGGCAACGCCAGGAATGCATTCGTGTATTCCGCTCCGCGTTGAGACAGGAGGGGAAAATCGTATTGAGCTTCCTGTTTTCCCACGAATGGCAGACGAAGTCGCACCGGCTGATTGAAGCCGTCAACCGATGGCTGCTGAAACTGCCCGGGTCGAATCAAGATTATCAGCTGGGCGATTTCTGCTCACATAGCCACTTCATGCACGCGTTTCTGGACGAGACAGAGCTCCGGTCCGAGCTTGCCGAAGCCGGTGCAACGATACTTGAACTCAACTGGAGGGAAGGATTCGCCGTGATCGCCTAACGACTATTGAAGGCGGACGGCGAAATATCCCTGGCGAGGGCATATGGGATTTGCTATTCTCCGGGCCTATGAACCCCGCCGCCATCTACACACACAATTCCGACTATGTGCAGCGAGATGTTGCCGGCGAATGCATTCTCGTTCCCATACACAGGAATCTCACCGAATCGAACAGCATCTACGTCCTGAACGAAACGGGAGCCGCCCTTTGGAGGCGGATCGACGGAACCCGATCCCTTCAAACGATCGCCGACGAGTTTGTTGAGGAATATGACGTCACCGCGGAACAGTTTCATCAGGATTTGCAGACCTTGCTGACCGACCTGCTCTCGATTCATGCCATACACGAGGTGACTGTCACCGATGGTCCCACTGGATAAGATTCGGTCCTTGCCCGAACGATTCCCGCTTTCCTGCCAATGGGAAATCACCTGTCGCTGCAACCTCCGTTGCGCCATGTGCTATACGGATTGCCTCAATCGCCCGGAGTTTGTTCGCCGTGAGCTCTCGACAGCCGAGATGCTGCGCATTCTGGACGAAATGGCCGATGCCGGCACATTGGAACTATGTTTGACCGGCGGCGAACCCCTCAGCAGGCCCGATTTCTTCTTGATTTACGAACAGGCGGTTCAGCGGGGATTCCTGGTCACCATCTTCACGAACGGGACCCTGATCACGGACTCTGAAGCCGATCGATTTGCAGCCCTGCCGCCTCACCGTATTGAGATCAGCCTTCACGGGTCCACCGCCCTGACCTTTGAACGAATTACTCAAAGCCAAGGTTCTTATCAGCGCTGCCTGAGAGCCATCCACTTGCTGCTCGACCGCCACCTCCCGTTGACGCTTAAGACCACCGCGCTCTCGCTGAACCAACATGAAATCCTTTCCATCAAACAGTACGCTGCTTCGCTAGGTTCCGTCCGATTCAAACTCGGCCAGGAACTTCGGTCCGAACTGGACGGAGGGGCCGGCCCTTTCCGGTATGCACTGTCCGAAAGAGAGTTGCAGGAGCTGAACCGGAAGGATCCCCTGCTGTGGGAAGAGGCCTGCCGGCGATCCCAGGCCGACCGTCCCCCCTGCACAAGCGGAATGCAGAAATTTCACATCGATGCGTATGGTGGCCTGCAACTCTGCTCAGGCAATCGTCGCCAAAGCTACGACCTGCGGAACGGATCCTTCAGAGAAGGTTTTTTTGAGGCCTTGCCGGCGTTCGCTTGTGAACACAAGAAGCCGGAACTCTCGTCATTGCTCCAACTGATGACGCACCGTGGGTAAGCCACGAGCCATACCGACCGTCCCGTATGGCGCCTTCAGCCGGAAAGTTCACGACTGGTCCACGCAACACCATCAGGTGGTGAAAGCCCAGCTCGAACTCACCTATCGCTGCAATCTTCGTTGCCGTCACTGCTATACCGATCCCTACAATGACCCTCAGTTTTTTCCGCGCGAACTGACCCTCGACGAACTCTACCGTCTCGTGGAAGAATTGCGAGACCTCGGCGTCATCTGGCTGAACCTCTCCGGTGGCGACATCTTCATGCATCCGCGTTTTTATGAGATCTATGAGCACGCGCACGGCAAAGGATTCCTTCTCCAGCTCTACACCAACGGGACGCTGTTTACTCGTGCAATGATCCAGCGTTTGGAAGCCATGCCCCCCTTCACCATCGATGTCTCTTGTCATACGCTGAATGAGGCGCGCTTCGACTGGTTTACGCAGGTCCCGGGCTCCTATCAAGCCTTCATGCGCGGCGTCGCGTTGCTCCGGGAGAGCAATCTGCCCTTCACGCTCAAGACCAAGCTGATGAACTGGAACAGGGATGAGCTGCACGATCTTCAGACGTTCACGGAGTCACTCGGCCGGCCGTTCGGATACACCACCTCGCTTTCGCCGAGACTTGATGGCGATTGCTCTTCGCTCGCTTACAGAATCTCGCCTGAAGACCTGCGCGTGATCGGTCGAAGCGAACTCGGCGCCGAAGATAGCCGACCCTGTGATGGGGATTCACTCGGCGGGCCAGATCACGACCGGCTTTTTCGTTGCGGCTGCGGCACCAATACCGTCCATATCAATGCCTGGGGCGAGCTCAGTACCTGCACATTCCAGTACGAAACTCGCCTTTCGCTCAGACAGTTTTCCCTGCGAGAAGCCGTTGACCGAGTCTTTTCCGAAGTACGCGGACTGCGCTATCAGCGTGATACGCCGTGCAGCTCCTGTGCGGTACATCAATTCTGCGACAAACAGCCGACACATGCCCGATGGGAAACCGGCAGCTCGGATGCGCCGATCCCTTATGCATGCGATATCGCCCATGCAAGAGCACAGACGGCCGGACACCATGCCTTGCTGCATCCGTTACGCAGTGGGCAGACAGAGCGCGACAGTGGCGAACGCAGGCCGGCGTCGCCGCCCAGTTCAGTCAGTACGTAGGACGCGGGAACGGGAATTCCAATCCGCGAGCTTCCTGCAAGAAAGGGATCGGTATGAGCAACAAAAAGCCTTACGAACCTCCGCAACTGTTCGAAGTCGCGCTTGATCATGAGCAGGCCATTTTGTCGTCGTGCAGCATTCTGACCTCTAACGTCAGCGCGGGTGGAATGAACGGATGCCGACCACCGGCCGGCTGCATGAATTACCCAAGCGCAAGCCCCACAGGATGCAAACGATCGACCATCCCGGTGGTCTATATGGGTCAGACCTGCCACGATTCCGGCGTCCGAGCCTCATAGCCGGCGATGGACATTTCGATCTCCATCGGCGGTTTCATCATCAGGATGAGCGAGGCCGGGGACTATCCGACTTTGGCCTGGCCACTGCGCCCTTTTGAATCATTTGTCGCTCCGTCCGGCGTTCCCGCGGATATCCATGTGGACGTCTCGGTGGTCTCCCCCTTGCCCGACTTCGACTCTCCCCGGCTTCGATTCGATGCCGGAGCAGGACTCTGGAAATTGTTCGACACCGATGCCGGATTGGGAATCGAAAGCCTGCATACCTTCACATATCAGCCACGAGTTCGGGCCGTGATCCTGGACGACTATCAACGGATCCATGCGTGGGTACTCCCGGAATATGTAGGAGGACAGGTCGGTTGGTGCCCAATGTACCTGTTCAATCCGGTCATCGAGGTGTGCTTTCTCGCACGCCTTGCGAGGGAAGGCGGAATCCTCCTCCATGCAGCCGGCCTGGTTTCTCAGCAGGAAGGATTCATTTTCACCGGACCTTCCGGAGCCGGTAAATCCACCATTGCCCGAATGTTTGCAGATCGCCAAGCTCACGTGCTCAGCGACGAACGTGTCGTCCTCCGAATTGAAAAAAGCAGCGTCACCGTCTACGGCTCCCCTTGGGTCGGCTCCGGTGAGTATGCGGCCAACTCGTCGACCCCTCTGACCGCTCTATACACCATCGACCATGCGCAGGACCGTCACCGTATCGCCCGGATGCCTGCCTCAATCGCCGTCTCTCGACTGCTGCAACAGTCCTTTCTGCCTCACTGGGATCGCGACTGTATTGAGCGGTCTCTAGACTTTCTGATTTCAGTCGTCTCATCGGTGCCATGTCGAAGCCTGGCCTTTCTTAAACAAACCGATCTGATTGACCTCGTTCAACGGCAATCCTCTGTAAGCGCGACGGTACCGCTATGAAGCAGCTCAACACAGACACGTTTCTCTCGACCGTCTCGCTTCAAGCACGCCACACGCGGCATCCCGACGGAGTGACGTTCGAGCTCACGTATGGCTGCAATCTCCGCTGTGTCCATTGTTTCAATCCGACCCACCGCGCGTTACCCCGAGAACTCGCCACATCGGAAGTCCTACGCCTCCTCGACGAACTGGCCGCGTTCGGGGTCCTGACCGTGACGTTCACCGGGGGCGAGCCGGTCGTTCGACCGGATATCCATACGATCCTGTTGCATGCTCGCAGCAAGGGGCTGTTGATACGCCTGCTCACGAATGCCACACGAGTCAACGCCGCCCTGGTTTCTGTCCTGCAAGAATGCGGCGCTGAACAAGTGTGTGTCTCCATCTACGGAGCTACGGCAGCGACGTACGAGCGAATGACCGGCATCACGGGTTCCTACACCGCATTTCTTCACGGGCTGACGATGCTGGCCGAGGCGGATCTCCCGGTCGTCGTGCGCATGCCCGTGACCAGCCTCAACGATCATGAAGTGGAAGCCTGCCGCCGCCTAGTGGAGAATCTTGGCCGAAAGTTTCAGTATTCCCTCGACGTGACCTCCACGGTGACCGGCGACCTAAGCCCATTGGAATACCGGTTACCGCCCCACAGAAAGATGACCATCGATCGGCAGATGCTCTCAGATTGGGGATCGGCGCCGATGGAGGAAGCCGCTTGCTCAACATCCCGGTTCATCGAATGCGCCTGCGGCCACACGCGCTTTGCGATCACACCCTACGGGGAGATGAACCTGTGCACGGCGTTCCCCATTCCCCGGTACGATCTCAGAACGGGCACGGTGCAGGAAGGCTGGGAGGCACTCAAACGGGTCGTTGATGAAGCGCGCCCAACCACGCGATATGAATGCCCGACCTGTGAACTTCGTTCCTACTGCCGTCAGGGACGCAGTGATGCGTGGCTCGAAACCGGCGATATGAGTACCTGTCTTCCGCACTTCAAAGAATGGGCTCAATTGGAGCATCGAACCCATGCCCTCCTCAACCCTCGACGACCTGGCTGATGCCTACGCTCGGGTGAGCGGCAGAAACCGGCTGATGCTGAATGCGTTCGCATTGATCGCACAGCAACTTCAACAACAAGGAATCGCGTCCATCGTCCTGAAGGGCGCAGATGTGATCTCCCGGCTCTACGGCGTGCGAGGCTCGCGGCCTATTGCGGATGTAGATCTGTTGGTCCATGAATCGGATTTGCCGGCCATCGACCGTCTGCTCGGCAATCTCGGCTTCAGGCAACAGATCGACGGCAATCCTTCGTATGCGTCTTCTGAACAAGGCCTTTCGCTGGATCTGATCACATCCTTCTGGTACCTCGACGATCGAGAACTGGGTAATCTCTGGACGCGAGCACATACACGACCATTCGACCACACAACCATCTCCTGCCTCGATACAGCCGACCTATTGATTTATTTGACCGCCTACGCCGTCATCCACCGGGGGCACTTGTCTGCAGCCTTTGCTCAGGACCTGAAACTGCTCATCGAGAAAGAACCGCCTGATTGGCCTGCGGTGATTGCACGGACCAAGCGCGCCGGACTGGAGATGCCACTCTTGCACGGCCTCTCCCATGTTCGAAAGCTCTTCGCCTCGATCGTAATTCCTGATAGCGTGCTCGTGGCGCTATCCCCGGAGAATAGGAAGGAACAGAGGCTGGCTTGGCTGCTCCGAAAACTGGTGACCACCGAGCCGCTTCCGGAAGTCGGCCATCTTCTCTTGTTCCTCACGCAGCCCGGCAGAAACAAATTGGGTTGGCTCATGCAACGCCTCTATCCTTCAACTGCGTTTCTTTCCTACCGGTACGGTTCGGATGGACTACGCGCGCCGTGGAAGGCAAGAGTGTCGCGCATGTATCACCTGACTGAAGCCGGACTCCTCCTCAGTGGGCGGGTGCTTCGGCGACTCACGGCAGCATCGGTGGAGTCTCCTCCATGATCGCTCGACTCCTCAGCCCATCTGCTCCCTCAACCCGCTTCTCGGCCGACCAGTTGCCAGAAGCTGTTCACGGATCGCTCTTTCAAGAAATCATAAATCCGATCGTGAATTCCGAGAGCATGACTCCGACGCTTCAGAAAGGTGATGTACTCAGACTGCAAAATGCAGAGGATCTTCAGGTCGGCGACGTCGTCGTATACCGGCATGGCCGGTTGTTCGTCTGCCATCGCGTTCACCGGATCCAAGGCCTTCGCCTGTTTCTGCGGGGAGACGCAAATACCGGTCCCTTTGAAGAAATCGAGCTCCGACAGGTCGTCGGTCGAGTAGAGACACTGCTTCGCCATGGGGCACACATCCCGGTTCGTCATGATCTCCCTGAGCTTTTGCATATACAGAGAGATTCGATGTGGGCTCGAACTGCGACATGGACTCTAGCGCTGGGAAGAGTCCACGCCTTTCGATTCGTGAATTGGGTCACGGATCGGCCGGTTATCCGGAAGATTCTTAGACATATTCTGAAAAGGCTCATGACCATCGATCTTCTGACGCGAGGGTCGTTGCATTCACTCCAAGGATATATCGCTCGACACCATGTCCATCTCGATCAGACCGATGATCTTCAGCGGCATCTGTCGACGTTGAATGGTGAGGACATCATGCTTGTCATTCGTGCAGGCCCTATTTATTTCGGAACCTGTACGCTCAATCCATGGGATTTATACATGCGCCCGCTTCTTCAAGATCTGACCACTGTAGTTCTGTATGAATCGATCAGTCCTTTCCTACCGCCTCATATTTCATCTCTTCCTGTCCTCACTTCTACACCTAGCCGCGGAAAGCAATAACATTTCCCTTTTCGACCGAGCGGAGAAGTACGCATCCTTTCCGCGATTTCTTCGTGGGGTACATGGAGAGTGCTATAGTTGTGATCTGTTGCCTGATCGTCTGCTCGATCGCCACATATTTTCTATGGACATCTCTTCTCCGCACGCGGCATCGGCCATCGACCCCAAACTCGTCACTCGAACCGTGAAAGGCGAACAGCTCGCCTTCCACCAGCTTTACGATCAATCGAGTCCTATCCTATACAGCATGGCGCTACGAATCCTCGGCAACCGTGACGAAGCGGAAGAAATACTCCAAGGGATCTACCTTGATATCTGGAAAAAGGTGGTTCGCTACGATGTCGGCCGCGGGACCCCGATTGCCTGGCTCATTATGTTAACCCGCAGTCGAGCCATCGACCGATTGCGGACACGTGGCCCTCGTGTTCGCCGTCAGAATGCTCCGATCGATGAGACACAGACTGCACAGAGTGTGGAGCGGAGCGCCGGACAGTTCGAGTCACCCGCCGACCAAGCGCTGCAGAATCTGATCCGAGAGGCATTCGCGACCTTGCCGCAGCCGCAACAGCAGGCGATCGAGTTGTCATACTATGAAGGATTATCTCCCCTGGAGATTGCGACAAGGCTCGATCAACAGGTCGATGCGGTCAAGACCCACATCGGGCGCGGCATGTTGAAACTGCGGGAATCGTTGCAACTGTATTGGCAGCAAGATGAATCGGCATGACGCATGAAGCATTAGAAAAAGCCGTTCCTTTGTACGTGGTGGGAGCGCTGGAGCGGGCTGAACGGCAGACTCTCGAAGCCCATCTTCTTGCCGGGTGTGCCCCCTGTCACACGGCATTCAAGGAATATCAGTCGGTTGCAGTCGCGTTACCGTTCGGTCTTGTCATTACGCCTCCTCCACGAGCCTTGAAGGGAAAGATCCTAGCAGCCCGTATGCCGGTCTCCGCCATAGAACCGACGGCCCAATCACCTGCCAAACCGAGCCTCGAACCAGGCGAATGGATGAAGCACCTCTTCCCTCCCTCTTCCCCCTCTGCGATATCGTTCGACTGGGTGTTGGGAATGGTCTTTCTCGCCGTCTTGATCATTTTGGCAGCTCTGAGTTGGAATGCCTCCACGCAAGGGAACGGAGACACCGAGAAGCTGGCTGAGCTGCAGGCTCAAGCGGAGACTGCCGGCACGAAGCTGACAACCCTCCAGAAACAGCTCAGCGAGCGTGAAGAATCACTCACACAGACCCGAGAGGAGCTGCAACGCCGCATGGCGGAGCTGGCAGAGGTAAGAGATCAATTGATTCAGCGAGAAGCCGAAGTAGATGATCTGAAAGCGCAACTTGCTCAACGAGGCGGCCGATCGGTACGAGTGCCCTAGGACAAACCGGCAACTCGCCCATGACGCGCCTGCCATTCAGAGCGCAACACACCTGATCTTCCCCGTCTCCGGTTCCCATGCTAGCATGCGTCGCAACCTTAGACTTGGCGGTATTGTCTTCGATGCAGCAAGACGATCTTGATTCCTCCTACATGGAACTGGCCCTTCAGCAGGCGAGACTTGCCCCGCTGATCGGAGAAGTGCCCATCGGCGCCGTTCTCGTCTACAAAGACGACGTGCTCGCCGTTGCCCACAACTACCGAGAGGTTTCGCAGGACCCCACGGCCCATGCTGAGATGCTCGTAATCCGGAAGGCCGCGGAGAAGTTGCGGAGCTGGCGTCTCATTGACACAACACTTTATGTGACGTTGGAGCCCTGCCCCATGTGTGCCGGAGCCATCGTACAATCTCGCATTGCACGCCTTGTATTCGGCGCCTCGGACCCTAAAGCCGGCGCGTGCGGATCGATCCTTGACATCCCGGGCGACCGCCGGTTTAATCATCAAGTCGACGTCGCGGGCGGCTTGCTTGAGGAGAAGAGCCAGGCACTCTTGCAGGAGTTTTTTCAAAACCTACGGGCCAAGGCACCGGGCAACAATACCGGTCATACACCTCGACAAAAGAATTGTTGACGGCGGTGTATACATTGTCTTGACTTTACTCCTGTAAGACCGTAAAAGGACTCTATCGAAGGGGAAACTAGGGTTCCGGCTGCCTTTACTGGGAGCGTCTGGTCCGAGAGTTTCCGGTCTCGCATAACGAGGCTCCACGGAGGGATAAAAGCCCGGGAGATCATGTACTGAGGTACATGGCCTTCTCGGAACTTAACCCGCTCGGCAAGGAGGCTTCGTTATGCATCTCCACTCCATAGTTCTTTCCATACCGGATCAGGCAGGCCTGCTGACAAGCAGTGAGGTCTGTCATGCTGACTGAAGAAAGTCCAGATACGATTATTCCCGCTCGCGCTACGAGTGCGCCCGAGACACTCAACCGCAGCCTCAGCCTCTGGAACAGCCTCACCATCGGTTTCGCAACCGTGTCGCCGGTTGCCGGGCTGTACGCCATCATCGGCGTACAGACGGTAGTAACGGGCGGTGGTTGGTTTTCAGCGCTGGCGCTCTGTCTGGTGATGCAGCTGCTGGTGGCAACCGTGTATGCGGAGCTGTCCTCTCAGATTCCGATCGCGGGTGGAGCGTACAAATGGGCGAGGCAGCTGGGAGGCCCCACCACAGGGACATATGCCGGAGCCATCTATGTCAGCTCCACGATTGCGATGCTCACCACCACCGCCTACACCGGCGGCGTCTGGCTGGCCATTTTTTTCGGATCAGGAGGTGGAACAGGAGTCAGCCTCGTGATATGGGGCGCGGTGTTCATGCTGGTGTGCACCATCCTCAACCTGGTCCACGTCTCGATATTCAAGTTCCTTATTTCCCTGGGTGTCTATGCGGAAATCGTCGGCTCGTTCGGTGTCGCGCTGCTGCTGTTTTTCTTTTTCCGGCAACATGAATTCTCAGAACTGTTCGCGCATCTCGGGACGGGAACCGCCCCCAGCCAGACCGCCGCGTTTCTGGCGGCACTTGCCATTTCCGGCTGGGCGTTCATCGGCTTCGATGCCTGCTCAACCATTGCCGAAGAAACCCACGATCCCAAACGAATGGTGCCGCGCGCGATCTTTTTGTCTCTCTGCATGGTGGGAAGCGTGGTGCTCTTCAACTCTTCCGCGCTCACCCTCAGCTTCAGTCGTGACACATTGGTCCATACGAGCGCCGCGTCCGATCCCGTCACCCCCGTGATCGTCGACAACTTCGGAGCGTGGGCCGAAACCCCTTTCCTGACGATTGTCATGATTGCCTTTCTGGCTTGCGGGTCATCCATGGTGCAATACACATCCCGTATTGTATTTTCCATGGCGCGTGAGGGGAGTATGCCGGCCCTCCTGAGTCGGGTCACCGCTGCCGGAGCTCCGCATAACGCCGTGATGTTCACGGTTCTGCTCGCGACGCTCGGATTGCTCTTCGGACTCAACGACGAAGCAGTTGCGACGGTGCTGGCGTTCGGCACGGGCGGGTTGTACGCCATGTTTGCGATGACGACGGGCGTTGGACTCTTTACCCGTCTCACAGGCCGTTGGGATCCCTCATTGGGTCAGCTGAAACTAGGCGCCTGGGGGTTGCTCATCAATACGGTCGCCTTCGTCTGGTCAGTATTCGAATTCATCAATATTGCATGGCCGCGCCCCTATGCAACCTCGCCCGATGCTCCCTGGTGGCAACTCTGGGCTGTCCCGCTGGTCCTCGGAAGCATCCTGGGAGTGACGACGCTGTACGTGCTGACCAACCGTCTCCGCAAGAATTAATCAATCGCCTTACGTTATGGAGGAGTCACACATGAATCACGCTCATTCCTTGCTCTGGGAAGAAACCGTCCCCGGAGGTTGTCATTGGTCCGGTATTGTGCGCCGTGGCACGACCCTGCGGCTGGAAGACGTCGAAGGCAGAGCCAACGCCGCCGTGCTGTTGTTTAACCGTGAAGAGAAATTGGAACGGTACAACATGGCGGATACGCTGAAGTGTCAACATACCTTCCGATTGACCAAAGGACACGCCTGCTATTCCGATATGGGGCGCATTTTCTGTTTCATTACCGCAGACACGACCGGTTGGCATGACACCGCATGCGGACTGAGTGATGCCGAGCAGATAGAGAAGCAATACGGTGTCGCCCGATATCAGGAGCATCGGAATCAGATGTATCGGAGCGGGCTGGACGGAATGCTCATCGAGCTGGGCAAATGGGGGTTAGGGAAGCGGGATGTCGTCTCCAACATTAATTTTTTCAGTAAGATCACCGCTGATTCATCCGGAGAACTGTCTTTTAAGGAAGATCACAGAAGACCCGGCGACTCCGTCGATCTGAGCTTCGAAATGGATACGCTGGTTGTGCTGTCCGCCGCCCCGCACCCGCTCGACCCATCCAAAGTCTACCGTCCAGGTGCAGTCCGCTTAGCCCTGTTCCCTACACCGGCTGGATCCACCGCAGAATGTATGGGTTTGGCTGAGAATATGCGAGGTCTCCAACACACTCAACGATTGTATGCCTGTAAGGGAGGTGTCGAATGAGCGTGCACAACCTGATCGAAAGCCGGCTTGATCCAGAGCATGCCGTCGTCGATGAGATCTGCCCCGCAGGCGAACCGTGGGTCAAGCTGGTAAAAAAAGGAGCGACGTTTCGCATTGTCGATCTGGAAGGAAACCAGGCGGTCGATACCCTGTTCTTCAACCCGGCTCATACACCGGAACGCTATAGCGCCACCGACACGATCAGCCGGCAAAGAAGCCTGTATTTGACTACCGGCACCAAGCTCTATTCCAATTTCGGCAACGTCATGCTCACGATCGTCGCCGACACGTGCGGGCGTCATGATACGCTGGGCGGGGCCTGCGCGTCGGAAAGCAACAGAGTTCGTTATGCACTGGACAAGCATGCGATGCATAGCTGCCGAGATAGTTTTCTCCATGCCTTGGCACACGATCCGCTTTGTGAACAACTCGGCCTAACCAAACGCGATCTCCCCAGCAATATCAACTTTTTCATGAACGTTCCGGTGACGGACGCCGGCGGGCTTGAATTTGTCGACGGAGTATCGGCGCCCGGCAAATATGTCGAAATGTGCGCTGAAATGGACGTCGTCGTGATGATCTCGAATTGCCCGCAGCTCAATAACCCCTGTAATGCCTTCAATCCCACGCCGATTCGCTTGTTGGTATGGGAGGCGGCCGGAAAAGGGATTGCGCATGTTTGAGAAGGTACTGATTGCCAACCGCGGCACCATTGCTTGCCGTATCATCCGTACCCTGCGCCGTATCGGGGTGGAAAGCGTCGCTGTGTATACAGACGCCGATCTCTTGTCTCGGCACGTGGTAGAGGCTGATGAAGCTCATTGGATCGGCAGCGGAGTCGCAGCGGACAGCTATCTCCGCGCCGACAAGATTTTGGATGTTGCCAGACGAACCGGCGCACAGGCCATTCATCCCGGCTATGGTTTTCTCAGCGAGCAGGCACATTTCGCCGAGCAGTGCGCAGGCCAAGGCATTTCCTTTATCGGCCCCAGCCCGGAGCAGATGCGCGCCTTCGGTCTCAAACACACGGCGCGCGCCCTGGCTATGCAGAATCAAGTTCCGCTGCTTCCGGGGACCGGTCTGCTGGATAGCATCGACCACGCCGTATCCGAGGCGGCAAAGATCGGTTATCCCGTCATGCTGAAAAGCACAGCCGGCGGCGGCGGGATCGGCATGCGTCTGTGCCGGAACAAAGAGGAACTGAACGAGGCGTACGAGTCGGTGAAATACCTGGCACAGAACAACTTTAAGGATGCCGGCTTGTTTCTCGAAAAATACGTCGAAGACGCCCGCCACATTGAGGTTCAGATTTTCGGCGACGGGAAGGGCAAAGTGATCGCGCTAGGGGAACGTGACTGCTCAGTCCAACGGCGCAACCAGAAGGTCATAGAAGAGACCCCCGCTCCTAATCTGACTCCGCCCTTGCGCCAAGCCCTGCTGGACGCGGCCGCGCGCCTGGGGAAAGCGGTCAATTATCAGTCGGCCGGCACGGTGGAATACATTGTCGATGCCTCCAGCAGCGAGTTCTATTTCCTCGAGGTCAACACGCGTCTGCAGGTCGAGCACGGTGTGACCGAAGAAGTGACCGGCATTGATCTGGTGGAATGGATGGTACGGCAGGCTGCCGGGAATCTCCCACCGCTGGATTCACTCAACATCCAACCGCGAGGGGTCGCCATTCAAGCACGGGTGTACGCCGAGAGTCCGGCGAAAGATTTTCAACCGTCCTGCGGCACACTCACGGCCGCAGACTTTCCATCGGAAGCACGTGTCGAGACCTGGGTGGAGCGTGGTGTCGAAGTCTCTCCGTACTATGACCCGATGCTGGCCAAGATTATCATCCGTGAGCCGGAGCGTGAACAAGCCATTGCAAGCCTGACGACAGCCCTCCATAAGACCGCCCTGCACGGCATTGAAACGAATTTGAATTATCTCAAGCAAGTCTTACACGGTGCAGCGTTCCGTAGCGGTCGGTACACGACGGGCGTGCTCAAAGGATTTGGATACCACGCAGAGACCATCGAGGTGCTCACCCCTGGAATGCAGACGACGGTGCAGGACTATCCAGGACGTCTGGGGTATTGGCAAGTCGGCGTGCCGCCGTCAGGCCCGATGGATGATCTGGCATTCCGTCTGGCCAATCGCCTGGTCAACAACCGACAGGATGAGGCCGGACTCGAGATCACTGTTATCGGCCCGACCCTTCGTTTCAACTGCGACAGCGTCATTGCCGCAACCGGCGCATCGATCGAGATGCATCTGGACGGCAAACCATTGGCGCAATGGCAATCGCATGCGGTCAAAGCAGGGGCATTGCTGCAGTTCGGGCGAATCAGCAATCACGGCTGCCGGGCTTATCTGGCCGTGCAAGGCGGCTTTCAGGTGCCTGCCTATCTTGGCAGCAAGGCCACCTTCACCCTCGGCCAGTTCGGTGGACATGCCGGACGCGTTCTGCGCAGTGGCGACCTACTGCACATTGCGGCCACGCACGACCACACCCCCCACACTCTGCCGCAGGAATTGATTCCGAACTATACCGATAACTGGCAAATCCGCGTGCTGTACGGCCCACACGGAGCGCCGGAGTTTTTCTCTGATGACGATATCCGCATGTTTTTTGAGACCGAGTGGGCAATCCACCACAACTCCAGCCGCACCGGCGTACGTCTGATCGGTCCCAAGCCCGAATGGTCGCGCCACGACGGAGGCGAAGCAGGTCTACACCCATCCAATATCCACGACAATGCCTATGCCCTTGGCGCGGTGATTTTCACCGGCGATATGCCGGTGATATTGGGACCTGATGGTCCCAGTCTCGGCGGTTTCGTCTGCCCCGCCTCGATCGTCCGCGCCGATCTCTGGAAGATAGGTCAGCTCAAGCCGGGTGATCACGTACGCTTCTGCCGGATTTCAGCAGAACACGCATTGGCGCTTGATCACTCACAGGGCGTAATGATCCAAAGTCTTCGGCAGCCAGACATCACCCCGAAGCCATCCGAAGCCGACCTGCTGGACCAGCCTATTTTGGATCATATTCCTGAAGGTCCTCGGCACATGCAGGTCGTGTATCGCCAGTCCGGGGACGAAAATCTGTTGATCGAGTATGGGCCGCCGATACTCGACCTCAATCTTCGCTTTCATGCGCACGCCCTGATGGAATGGCTCCAACAAACAATCGACAGGGAGCATCTGAAAGGAATCGTGGATCTGACGCCCGGCATCCGGTCTCTGCAGATTCATTTTCAGCCGCGAGTATTGCCTCGTGCCAGATTGCTCAACATCCTCGTGGGTGCCGAGAAGAATCTCCCCCCTGTCGATGAAATGGAGGTGCCGACGCGCATCGTGCATCTTCCGCTTTCATGGGACGATGAGGCCACACAGGTCGCCATCGACAAATATATGCAGTCCGTACGCAACGATGCGCCGTGGTGTCCGAGCAATATCGAGTTTATCCGTCGTATCAACGGGCTGGACAGCGTCGAAGACGTGCAACGTATCGTATTTGAGGCAAGCTATCTGGTATTGGGGCTGGGGGACGTATATCTGGGTGCGCCGGTCGCGACTCCGCTGGATCCCCGCCACCGCCTTGTGACCACGAAGTATAACCCGGCGCGCACCTGGACTCCTGAGAACGCGGTGGGAATAGGTGGCGCGTACCTGTGCATCTACGGCATGGAAGGCCCCGGCGGATATCAGTTCGTCGGACGCACCGTGCAAATGTGGAATCGCTATCGCCAAACCGCCGATTTCAAGCAGGGCAACCCGTGGCTGCTGCGCTTTTTCGATCAGATTCGCTTCTATCCTGTGAGCGGGAGCGAACTGCACGAGCTGCGCAAGGACTTCACAGCTGGACGATTTAAGTTGAAGGTAGAAGAAACGACCTTCAGCCTGAAACAGTACAATACGTTCCTGCAACAGAATGCCGCCTCGATCAGCGCGTTCAAAACCAAGCAGCAAGCTGCATTTGAAGCCGAGCGGGAGCGCTGGAGGAACAGTGGTCAGGCGGAGTACATCAGTGACACCGACTCCGGCCCGGCAGAACCATCAGCTGAGATCGATCTTCCCGAAGGGGCTCACGCCATCACTGCGCACGTAACGGGTACTGTGTGGAAATTGCTCGTGGCGAGCGGACAGCGCGTCACTGCGGGAAGCCCGGTAGTTATTCTTGAATCGATGAAAATGGAGCTCACGGTCCAATCTCCGGTGAATGGGACTGTGCAACAGCTATATTGCCAGGAGCGAGAGCATGTTCCCGCCGGAAAGCTGTTGCTCGTGATTCAGGAAGAGTGAGCCACCGATACCGGCTCGCATTCCAGGAATGCGAGCCGGTATGCGCATCACAATCGCATTAGGCAGAAGCGACTGGAGAAGACTGTAGAATAATCCGGTCGATTTCCGACCCATCCAGCGACTCTTTTTCCAAGAGTGCTGCCGCCAGCGCCTTCAAGCTCACCATCTGTTCGGTGAGGACTTGCTTGGCCCTCTCGTAACTTTCTGTAACAAGACGCTTGATCTCCAGATCGATTTCCAGCGCCATTTCACTACTGACATCACGCCTGCCCCCAAAGGAGCGTCCCAGAAACATCGATTCCTCTTTCTGCCCGAACGTCAGCGGCCCCAGCTTTTCGCTCATGCCCCATTCGCAGACCATCTTGCGCGCGAGATCAGTTGCACGCTCCAGATCGTTGCCGGCTCCGGTTGTGACGTGTTTGAATACCAGTTCTTCCGCGACTCGACCGCCCATGAGAATCGCCAGCCTATCGCGCAAAAACTCTTTGGAGTAATTGTGGCGATCGTCGGTCGGCAACTGCATGGTCACACCCAATGCGCGGCCTCTTGGAATGATGGACACTTTGTGAACTGGATCGGTGCCCGGCAGCAGTTTGGCCATCAAGGCATGGCCCGCCTCGTGATAGGCGGTGACTCGTTTTTCCTCGTCTGTAAGCATCATGCTCTTGCGCTCTGCGCCCATCATGATCTTGTCTTTCGCCGTTTCGAAGTCTACGGCCCCGACTTCGTTCTTGTTCTGACGAGCAGCCCAAAGCGCAGCCTCGTTGACCAAGTTTTCCAAGTCGGCGCCTGAGAAACCGGGAGTTCCTCGAGCGATCTTCTCCAGTTCTACATCGGCTGCAACCGGCACTTTCTTCGTGTGCACGTTCAGAATCTGCGCACGGCCTCGGAGGTCAGGCTGATTCACCACCACTTGCCTGTCGAACCGACCTGGCCTCAGCAAGGCCGGGTCGAGCACATCCGGCCGATTGGTGGCTGCGACCAGGATGACACCTTCCGTCGTATCGAATCCGTCCATTTCGACCAGCAACTGATTGAGCGTTTGCTCACGTTCATCGTTTCCGCCGCCAAGCCCCGCCCCCCGTGACCGTCCGACGGCGTCGATCTCGTCGATAAAAATGATACAGGGGGCATGCTTTTTCGCTTGTTCGAACATGTCCCGAACGCGAGAGGCCCCGACCCCCACGAACATTTCCACAAAATCCGAACCGCTGATGCTGAAGAAGGGGACTCCCGCCTCACCGGCAATCGCTTTAGCCAACAATGTTTTCCCGGTTCCCGGCGGGCCTACGACCAACACACCCTTAGGAATGCGTCCGCCGAGTTTCTGGAATCTTCGAGGGTCTTTCAGAAATTCAACCGTTTCCTGTACTTCTTCTTTCGCTTCATCAATTCCCGCCACATCGGAAAACGTCACCTTTTTCCGCTCATCCGTCTGCATGCGGGCTTTGCTTTTCCCGAGGGACAGAGCTTCCTTCCCAACCTGCATCCGGCGCATGAAGAACAACAACAGACCCAGAAAGAGCACGAACGGTCCCCAGGTCATCAGAAATTGGACGTACCACGGGCTTTCGTCGAGCGGTTTGACCTCGATCTGAACATGCTTCTCTCGCAGCACCTGGACGAGATCGGGATAGTCCGCCGCGTAGGTTCGGAGCCGGGAACTATCTTTTAATACGCCGCTGATATGATGTCCCTTGATGATGACCTTCTCGATGTCGCCCTGGTCGAGCTTCGCCATGAAATCGCTAAAAATAATTTCTTCCTCTGACACGCGCGTCGGCATGTTCCATAGGTTGAGAAGAAATACCATGGACAGGCCTACCACCATCCAAAACAGTACGGTTTGTGCTTTGCTTTTCACGAGTAGCCTCTCACAATAGATCTGTCTGAGCAGATAGCCTATCTCCGTGAAGCTCTTATCACCGTTTGAAGGCGTGTTTGGCGTTCATGCTTTCCCTCCGACTTTGGCCTTGTCCTGGTTCGCCAACGTGGCGTACGCGAACACATCGTACACTTTGGTCGTCCGCTGCCGGTCATCCGTCAGGTAGAAGTAGGACGTGCAGAAGAACTTCCCGAACTGCCACCACAGGATGTACATCAACGACGACGCGAAGGCCGCGAAGAACGAGGAGATCATCGTGCTGTGCCCGCCGAACGTCCGCAGCGAGCCCACTTCGATCATCCGAATGTACTCCGGCGTCCCGGTCCGGACATACGCAAAGCCCATGTAGTCCGCCCACGACAGCAAGGTGCCGTCGATGACGAGCGGCGTATGGCTATAGGCGAAGATGGCCCAGTTGGTCGGATAGAACAACGCGGCAAACAGCCACGCCCCGATCACCGCCGTCAACGTCCAGTTCCGGGTCAACAACAAGACGATGTCCAGCACCAGCGCGCTCGGCAGCAGGGTGGACGGCATCACGAAGTTATACGGATAGTTCGACCACCACCACCAGGCGGCCACGATCGTCACCCACTTCCCGGCCAGCAGCGCCAGAATCGTGATCGTCGCCCCAAAGGGCTGCCGATAGTTCACCCAATTGTAATATTGCAGGGCCGCACAAAAGGTAATCGCGGTGACGGGCGTCACGATCGGCCACCACTGCCGATCCTTCCAATCAATCCAGAAATCCCAGTCCCCCGCCAGCAGGTCGAAGTGCATGTGGAACGTGCCCACGATGGTCACAAACAAGATCGGAATGAAATAAATGTAGTCGATGTGCCTGGACATCGCCACGCCTTCCGGCGGCAACTTCGAGGCCTTAATAATCTCATCGGTTCTAAACATAACTGACATCCTCCGTCATTCCAGCCGGCTGGAGCGGCGGATCCGGACTACCCGGTCTGCCGTTCCAGCACAAGCTACGTTTTGGACGTCCCTGATATTGACCGTCACTCCTCAGGACCAGCTCCTGTCAGTACACGGTCTTGTGCCCGGGGCCCACTTGGCTGGGGAACGGATCCAGGATGCTCTTCGGCGCGTTGTTCCAGATCACGTCCGCCAGATTCGACATCCGGCTCACGATCTGCGCCGCCACCCCGCCCGCTGCCCCGAACAACCCGCACCACCCCAACGTCACAAAGCCCCAGTGCAACGGGGCCGAGAACAATTCATCGACGAACCAGAACGCATGCCCCCACTCGTTCAACCCCACGTTCGGCAGGATGAACATCGGCCCCACCACCGCCGCCACGAGCGGGAACGACGTCGCCTGCGCGTACAGCGGCAACCGCGTCTGCGCATACAGGTAGCTCGCCACCCCGCACGTGATGTACAACGGGAACGTCCCGTAGAACGCCACAATGTGGCTCGCCGTGAAGCTCGTGTCCCGGATGATCACTTGGTGCCACGCCGCATCTTGCTCCAGCGTATAGCTGCCCGCGTAGTACACGCCCCAGATGTAGCACACCAGCCACCCCATCCAGTAAAAGTACCGCTTCAGCTCCAGCTTGTGGTCCAGGTTCGCCAGGTTCCGGTCCCGCGTCACCCAAATCCAGCCGATCGTCACGGCAAAGAACACGGCGTTCGCTAAAATGTTAAAGCGCCACAGCCCCATCCACACCGAATCGAACTCCGGGGTCATGGAGTCTAACCCGTGCGAGTACCCGAAGGCCCGTTGATACAGCACCCAAAACACCCCGATCCCCAGGATCGCCAGCCAGCCCAACTTCACCGGCTTCGAGTCATACCACTGCGATATGTCATACCCTTTGTCAGCAGTTGCTTGAGGTGATGCCATGTCTAGACCTCCTTGTTTAGTACGAATGTGCAAGCTTGTATTTTTAGATGGGCATACCGAGAGGAAGAGATCCCGACTCTGGGTATCGACAACAGCCACTGCCCCGGGTCTCTGCCTCCATAAGCCGCCACGAACTCTGCTCCTTTCGTTGAAAGAACGGCGGGTACGTTTAATATTTAGCAGGGCACCGTTTCATGTGCCATTAGGTACTTGCCTAAAGTGCGAGAGGAAATTCCATGGGCAGGAATTCGGGGAAAAATCAAAACGAGCTTCAAGCTATTCGGATGAAGGGGTGAGACCGTGGGCCAGCGCGTACTTTGTCAGTTCAGCCGTCGTATGGAGGCGAAGCTGCTCCATCAGCTTTGCCTTGTGATATTCGACCGTCTTCGGAGAGAGACCGAGCGTTGAAGCGATTTCTTTCAGAGTCAGGCCTTCGGCCACTAGCTGTAAGATTTCCCGCTGGCGCGCCGGCAAGCGATCCTGACTGCCACTATCCGGCTCCGTTTCGGAAATTGCGGATTGAACAAGATCCTTTGCAATCAAAGAAGTGACGTAATAATTGCCCTTCTTCACCGCATCTATCGCCTGTGACAGCTCGGACCCAGCCGACCGTTTCAGCAGGTAGGCTGATGCCCCGGCCTTGAAGGCTTGATTGACATAGTCCGGATCAGCATGGACAGTCACAAAAATCAATCGAGCCTGGGGAACTATTTTTCGCAAGCGGCGCGCCGCATCGAGACCGTTCAGTTGCGGCATCGAAATATCCATCACCACGATATCCGGCCGCAACCGTTTCGCCGCATCCAGCAGAGACCGACCGTCTTCTACGGCGCCCACGACCTGACAATGCTCTTCCAGCAGCTTTTTGAATCCTTCCAATACTAATGCATGATCATCCGCCAAGAGGACACGAGGCTTGCTCATGCACGCTCCTGTTTCAACGGCACCCACGCACAGACACGTGTTCCCTCGCCCGGTGTCGATTGGATATCGAAGGTTCCGGCAACTAAGGATACGCGTTCCCTCATACTCAATAGGCCGAGACTTCCTCGTCGGCCTTCATCACGATTCACGTCAAATCCCACGCCATCATCACTCACCAGAAGCTGAAGGCCGTCTCGCAATCGCCGAAGCTCAACCTGAACATTGTTCGCCCTGGCATGACGGGAAATGTTCGCCAAGGCTTCTTGCGCCAAGCGGTAGAAACAGGTGACAACGTCCTGCGCCAAGTGTTTCGGTATGTCTTTGCAGACGAACCGGGCGTTAAGCCCGGTACGGGCCTGAAAATCATCCACGAGGCGTCGGAGCGCAATGGATAAACCAAGATCGTCAAGAATGGATGGGTGAAACTGATACGCCAGGCGGCGAACATCTTCGGAAAGCTCGACAATGCGGGTCTGAATGGCGTGCACCGTTCTGACGGTCCCGTCGGAAGCGTGCGAGAGCTGCTGTTCCAACATTTCGATGTCGATCGACAAGAGCGCCAACCGTTGATTGATGTCGTCATGCAGATCGCGCGAAATTCGCCGTCGCTCGTCCTCCTGTAGGCGAAGAAGCTGCGAGGCAAGCACGTGAAGGTCCCGCCGGTTGGCTTCGAGCGATTGTTCGGTATCAATTCGCTTCGATACCTCGCTGACAAGGGCGTTGTTGACGGCCATCAGCTCTTCACTGCGCGCGTGCAGGCGCGCCGCCCAGCCTTCATCGCGTCGTTGGAGTTCCTCTTCGCGTTCACGACGTTGTAAAAGGTACCAAATGGGCAGCCCGATCAACGCCATGCTGAAGACTCGAGTCACCAAGGGCTTCCACGACGGTTCATCCAAAGCCTGAGGCGTGAGGGCGGTGGCATTTTCCCGTGCCGCCGACATGAGGTGTTCCATCTCAAACGTTGTCGATATCGGTTGAGGAAATAACGAGAGAAAAGATTTCGCAACTTCGGTGGGAAGATGGAAGATAAGCAATCCAAGGATCAATGCGGCGATACCGGCGGCAAACGCCCCCGTTCTAACGCGCGGGACAGGCATGGACTCATCCTACCTTTCCTGGATTATCCTCCTTCATGGCCGGCCAATCAAGAAGGACGGACATGGAAACACAGAGTTTTTCTCCCCCTCTGCGGGATCATGAACTTTGCTTTGTGCGGATCAATCTCGCTATACTCGTTGCTGATCATACCGCTAGTTTGTCTTCCAGCATCAATACCTTGGAGCCTCGGCTTCATGGACTACCGGGATCACCGTCCACTTCAGCCTCGAAGGTGCAGGTCGTTCATCACGTAGGAGCGCACTCAAATCGGAGGCCGCGATATGAGCGTGCGTATTCGCCGTCGGATTTTGTGGGATCACCTTCGCAGCGCACTCTGGGTCATGCCGACCGTGTCCGTCGTGATTTTTCTGGTTGCGGGAGCGGTGTTGTCTCATGTGTCCATCGGCGACGATTCCCCTTTACGATGGCTGGTCTTCCAGGGTAGGCCTGAAGACGCCCGGCAAATGCTGATCGTCGTGTCGTCCACGATGATCACGGTGACCGGGCTGGTGTTTGCGCTGACGATCATCGCGTTGCAGATCGCCTCGGGGCAGTATTCCCCCCGGTTGCTTCGAAATTTCATGCGCGACCGCGGGACGCAATTCGTCCTGAGCGTCTTCGTGGGGGCCTTCGCCTACAGCACGGCAGGGCTGCATACCGTCGGGGTCCAGAATCCCGACGAGGCGGCGTTCATGCCCCGGCTGGCCGTCTCCGGATCGCTTGGACTTGCATTGGCAAGCTTGGGCGTACTGATCTACTTCATCCATCATCTTTCCTCGTCAATTCAAATCGACACAATCATGAAGATGATCGTGCGCGAGACCTTGGAGGTCATCGACGACCTCTGCCCTGACCAGATCGGCAATCCGGAATCCGAGGAGCGCTGCCCGGATCCACCCGCCTGGGCCATTCCCCTGCCGTCCCACTGCTCCGGATACATTCAAGAGGTCAGCCCTCAAGCGCTCGTCCACACTGCAACGGAGAAGGACCTGATTATTCGGCTTGTCAAATCGGTGGGGCATCACGTGATCGCCGGGACGCCGATTGCTTGGGCTTGGCACCCATCGGCCGATCATCCGTCGCCCGATCCCGAACTTGAAAGGGCCATCCGCGACTCGGTCCAGATCGGGTTCGAGCGGACGATGCTGCAAGATATTCCCTTCGGCATCCGCCGCTTGGTCGATATCGGCAACAGAGCATTGTCCTCGGCAATCAACGACCCCTACACAGCGACCCAGGCCGTGCACCACTTGTCGGAGGTCCTCTGCGTTCTGGCTCGACGACGGTTGGGCGACGGGCTGTACCGTGACGAACAGGGCACGGTGCGCGTGGCGATTCCGTTCCCGGGCTTTGCGGATTACCTGCAGCTCAGCACCGGACAAATCCGTCGGTTCGGGGCGAAGGAGCCGACCGTCGTGCGAAGCCTGATCCAGCTTCTCAAGAACGTGTGTACCAGCACCGCGAGCCAGGATCGGCGCGCAGCCGCCGCCAGACACATCCGGTTGGTGTTGGAAGAAGCCAAGCGTGAGATCAAACAGTCGGCCGACGTGGAGAGCTTGCTGGCGTATGGGGATGAGGTTCTTCGCGCGCTCGCCGCAGGCCATCCAGAGTCAGCCCGCAGCTCCATACACGATTCGATTCTGTAGGGTTCGTGGACCAGAGCTTCCTGGATACTTCATCTCTCTTCCAAAAGTGAGCAATTTTGACCAGCCTGCCAAATTCTCCCCAGGCATACTTCGATTGAATTCTCTTTCGTTTCTCTGAAAAGAGGCTGGAACCGAGGTGCGGGTGACGTGACCCGGCGTTGTCCCGACGACACAGTACACTTCGCAGTGTAGCCCGTAGGAACCATTCCACGTTGGGAGGCCGGTATGCTCGTTTACCTGATCCACGTTCGCGATCCACAGTTCTACGCGCTACCCGCTAAAACACGCGCCACGAACGGCAATATTCGCGTCATGGGGTTTCCTCCCATCGGCATCATGTCGTTGTCGTCCGTCATCAAGCAGGCAGGACACGAATGTGTGATGTTCGATCAGGCCAACCCCGACACCCCGAACCAAGTCATCATCGATCAGATCAATCGAGAGCAACCGGCGCTCGTCGGCCTCAGTTTTCTCAGTACCACGAGCTATCCCTACGCCAAGATGCTTGCACGGGAGATTCGCGCGACCAATAGGGCTGTGAAGCTCGCGTTCGGCGGTGTGTTCGCCAGCCTGAATGCTCCCTTGGTGAAATTGCAATGCCCCGAAGTTGATTATGTATGTCGGGGCGACGGGGAACAGTTGCTGCTCGACCTGCTGGCAAACTTCGAGAACCCGCAAGATGTCGCGGGTCTGACGTGGATGAAGAACGGGCAAGTCGTTCACAATCCCAACCGGTCCATGGAGCGGCAACTGGATCAGTGGCCCTTCCCGGATCGCGAGAGTTTGAAACTCGACTATGTCGAGTCCATGCCGTTGGACGTGCCGGTGGTTCTCTCGATGAGACGGTTCACGACCATGCAAACCTCTCGAGGGTGCCCCTGGCCCTGTATTTTTTGCGACATTCCGATCTTCAACGAAGGGAAATGGCGAGCCCGTAGCCCACAGCATGTGGTCGCGGAACTCAAGTATCTGGAAGAACTGGGCTATGAGTCCGTCGGTTTTGTGGACGACCATTTCCTGCTCCAGCCCAAGCGAATCGAGGCGATTTGCAACGGGATCATGGAAGCAAAGCTGTCGATCCGATGGGGCATTGAGGGGCGTGTGGATTCTGTCGCCCAGCATCTGTTTCCGGCCATGGCAAAGGCCAATTGCGGCGCCATGATGTTCGGCATCGAGAGCGGCAGCCAGAAGATTCTCGATCGCTTGAAAAAGGAACAAACGCTGGACCAAGTCACCACCGCCGTCAAGAATGCGAAAAAGGCCGGCGTGGAGATCGTGCACGGATTTTTCACGGTGGGCAATCCGGACGAGACGATCGAGGATATGGAGGCCACCTTCGATTTCGCATCCGCCCTTCCCCTCGATACCTTCGGGTTTAACCGGCTCTGTGTCTATCGGGGCACGCCCTTGTGGCAGGAATACGTCAAACGCGGGCTGGTCAACGAATCCACGGATTGGTACAAATATTTTAAATGTTCTGAAATCGATCCGACCTGTCTCTCAGGTGAAACCATCAACCGGGTGCGACAAGCGGGAATCAAGAAACTTTTTGTCTATAAACTCATCCATTACCCCGTCCAAACCTTTCAGCTCCTCCGCCGCTTCTTTCGGTACATGCCGGTGCGAGACGTGGTCTATCTTCTCCTCAAGCCCTTCATGGGCCAGAAGAAAGGTGCTACCAAGGCCGAAGTGGTCTCGCGTTTGGTCGAGCACGCCGACATGAAAGATGCCGCGGCGCAGCTGACACAGGTGGCGGATGACATGCTCCACAACGTGTTCGAAGCCTCGCGTCTCGAGCGTCTGCGGATTCAGCAAGCAGCCGAAAGTTCACGTGAGCTTCCGATGGTCCAAACCAGGTAGGACTGACACGGTACTTCGCAACCGCGTTGGAAAACAGAACGCCTTCGGTACAGTTTTTCTATCACAAGCATGTGCGCAGCAACACCGCGAGCGAAGATCGTCGCGTGGCCGCCCGTCGAACACATTCGGCCAAAGGAGCCCTTGACATCAGCCTCTGTGATGTATAATCAGGCCCTCTACTCATAACGCCATATAGGACGCGCGGAGATGAGTGCCAGGCATTCTGGAACAATTGGGAGTTTTCTCAGATCATCTGTCATGGCCTCGGTCTGCCTTCTCCTCCCAGGCTGCTCGCTCGTCGAGCCACCGAAAGAAGCGGGGAACTCCCGATCGCCTGGTGCAACTCAAACAGCGATCTTGGGCGTCACGGTCGAAGGCGATTACATGGAATCCTGCCGTGCGAGAGGTGTGCCGGTCCCACCCGATTGGAAGCAGTCTTCCTCCGAATGGGAAAGCCACGGTAATCTTAAGACCATTCTGCTGACGCCCAATAGTCCGGAGCAGGCACCGGCCGATCAGACAGCATCCGCAAGCGTCTGGTCGTACGCCTCGCCAAACGTGAGAGGCGCCTGCATCGCGATAGGACGAAACGGCGGCTCATTCCAGGTTATCTGTCAAAGCGCCACGACAGGGCATGCCTGTTTTTGGGGAAACGACACGAGTTCATCGCGTACACAGTGGACACCCGAGGCGACCGAGGTACAGCTATCCTCGCTCCGAGACCCCGTCCAAGGATTCGCTCTCGGGACTGTGGCGTGCACCGAATGTCATCGCGGGAACAACGCGTTCTTGGTCGCCCCTGATGATCCCATCTGGGCAACGGTGTTGAGACCTGAGCGCGTACGCCCGACATTTACCACCCGTGTCGAGCAGTCGCCACAACAGGGACGGTTAACGTTCGGCGCAACGACAATATCCTATCCGCGATTTATCCCGGTCGGCGGGAAATCCGTGGCCTTGAACAACCCATTGCCGACCACGACCGGATGTTCAGGATCGTGTCACGAGTCTCATTTTGAGATCTTAGAAAAAAACCATACGGTAGAAGGCTATGTCCGGGCGCCACGGCCCATGGGCCCGAACTGCGCCCACGATTCACCCCCGGATGATCCAACGAGGAATTGCTATCAAAGATGACCAACTCCCTGAGCAGCCGCCGATGAACCGTTTCACTGCGCCCTTCATGTTCTTCGCCTAAGTCGCTACAATGATTTGAGCCTGATTCTGGAGGAATATGCCTTCGGCCCCTGTCCCCTTCTACATCCTCTGCGGTTCCCTTGGCGCGGGTAAGACCACGCTGCTGATGCGTTTGCTCGAATATTGGAAAGCGCAAGGACGGCGGGCCGGTGTCCTGATGAACGAGGCAGGGGCGGTCAGCATCGATGGCCCTCGCGCCGGCACACTTGCCGAGCAGGTCATGAACCTGGCCGGAGGCTGCGTCTGTTGCGACACGAAAGAGGACCTGTCTTGGGGAATCGCGCAACTGGTACGCGATCATGGATCGGATGTTCTGATTCTGGAATGTTCAGGGCTCGCCGATCCCGCCGAAGTCATCGACGCGGTAACTGATGCCTATACGGCACGGCTGGCTGCGCTTGAACGGGTAATTGCTCTCCTCCATCCTGTTTCGACGGAAGAAAGCCACTCCAGCGCCTATGTGACGACCCAAGCGATCCGCTGTGCCGACGACCTGATCTTGAACAAGCGGGACCTCTACGTTCCTGGCCATTGGGAAAGGTTCCGCGACGCCATTCTCGAGCAAAATCCCTATGCCCGCCTGTGGGAAACGTCCCATGCGCGGCTCGATGCCGCAGCCCTTCTGACACCCCATCCATCGGCGAAACAGGCGGTGCCCACCAATGTGCTTTTCAGCAAGTCACGAGCGGGTTCCCCTCAACGGGCGGCCTACCATCCGATCGCCACCACGGTCCCATTGCCAGGTCCACTCATTCGTCGGCGCTTCTTGGCGTGGATTAAAACTATTCCGAAGGAACTGGAACGGGCGAAAGGCTACTTCCGGTTTGCAAATGAACCGGAGCTGCAGGAATTCCAGTATGCGCCGCCTGGGCAGGCGACAATTGCGCCGCTCACCTTGTTGGATGAACCGGATCCGGCCTTGGTATTGATCGGCCGAGGATATGACATCGATCGTCTGCGAGCGGATCTTTTGGCGACGGTGGAGCAGCCGACATCGTCCGCATAATCTCAGGACCTTACGTGCGCTTCCTCAACCGGCGCGGCCACCGATCCTAACTTCTTTCTGAATCGTGGCCAGCGAAGTAGGACAAATGCTGCTCCTGCGCCAAGAAGGCCTCCGAGCGCCCATCCGCCGAGCACATCAGTCACATAATGCGCGCCGATATATACGCGCGCGAATCCGACGAGGCCCACGATCGGCCAGGTGACCCAACCGGATCTCGGATAGAGGGTTTGCAGAAACGCCGCGGCGGCTGCCGTATTGATCGCATGGTTCGACGGAAAACTGAATAACCCTCCGCAGCCACTCGGCTCGATTTTCACCGCCTCGGCGAGCGCTCGGCATGGCCTGACACGCTCAAAGACCCATTTGAGCTGTCCACCGATAAAATCAGCGAATCCGACCGCGCCGGCCAGAACGGGTCCGCCTAACAATGCCTCTCGCCGGTTGCTCCAAATCCAATAGGCGATAGCGCAGGCTCCGGGCACATAAAGCAGGCTCCGGTTTCCCAGTTGGAGGAAGAAGTGATCGGCAGCCGGTGACCGGCCCGCCAAGCCGTTGATCGCAAAGAAAAGAGTCTCGTCTATGCTCATGCACGCGACGATAAAGCGTTACCCATTGGGCGTCAAGCGGCAACCATTCTCCTGCCCATAAGGTAAATGACGATTGTCAGAGAGCCACCCTTCACCGCGTCCGAAAATGGATTCGGACGGTCAGCTCACCGTCAACCGGATCATCCCCACGCATCTGGGGATCGAAGGTCCATCTGCCGAGCGCATTGACTCCGGCAGTCGTGAGTTCCCGATGTTTGCACGGCTCCAACACCACGACCGTCACCTTCGCCTGCTTGGAAACCAACAAGCGTGCCTTCATCCAATCATCGAGTTCTTGGCCGGCGAGTGATGCAGGAATGCCGGGCCATGGCGTTGACTTGGCGACAGGACCCACTTGCTGATCTTTATTGAGCGGCAGCCCATGAACATGGACCTCCGGCAGCTCCAGGACGTCTTCCTCGTGATCGCTTTCATGGGTCGCGTCGTCACCCGCCGCTGCATGTGCAGCGGCGGGCCCCAGGAACACGCACAGCACCCCGGAGAACACAAGCCGTGTACCAGCGCGGCACAGCATCGTCATGATTTCATCCATACGATCCTCTTATATCAGAAGAACCATTGCCCTCGGAAGAAGAAGGACCGCGGCATCCCGGCATGAGAGACCCCGAGGCCGATACTACCTTCCCCTTGATTGATCAAATACTTTTGATCCAGGGCATTCACGATATCGAACCCGAGCAGTAGCTTCTGCCCATCCCAGGGCAACGGAATGACATGAGCGATCGAAAAGTTATAAACGGTGTAGGACGGGCTATGAGTCGAATTGGTCTTTCCACCTTCCTCCGCCGTTCGAAGTCCCGATGCGAACAACACCTGCCCGGTGATCGTCGTTCGCTCGAGCAATCGATAACTCAGCACGCCCGAAGCGGTCAACGTCTGTTGGTGATCACAATGGATTCCACTGGAGGTATTGATATCCGCAATCTCGGCCGCCTCCAATAAGAAATGGCCGGATTGCAGCCCGTACCCTTTACACTGTCCCCAGGCGATGTTCCCGCGGCCCGACAGATTCTCCATGAACCACACCTTGAGCGCCGCATCGGCGCCCCTGGTCCAGCCTCGCTCAAAGGCAAAATAATTCAACAAGGGCGTCGTGCCAAACTGGCCGGCATCCGAAAGGAAGTTGGCCAACTTGTAGTAGCCGGTGAGTTGCAGAGTCGCCCAATCCGTCAAGGCATGGGAGCTGCCGATCTGAAAATAATGGGCGCGCTCGGCGCGAGGCTGATTGTTGGTCGTATCCTCCGGAGCCGCTTTCGTTCCCGCCGTATTCAGCTTGGCGAAGGAAATCGCCTCAAGATTCGGAGGAGTAAAGAGCCGGCCATAGAAGGCATGAAACGCGTGGGCAGGGTTGTATCGATACGTGACGCCGATCCGCGGGCTGATCTGTCCTTCGTCTCGCTGGTACTGCACGGCATCCCCGCGGACGCCCACGTTGAAGGTCCAGTGCTCGTTCGGAGTCCATTGATCCTGAATCCAGAACTCCTGGCGCCAACCGATCAGCCGGTTGTCGGCATTGACATTGATGACACCTCCGATTGGACCGCCCAACCCGTCATCGAGAAACGTAAACAGCCTCGTCTTATTGATCGCCTGCGTGCGATCGATCTGGAATCCAACCTTGATCAAATGCTCCTTGCTATGGACAAAGCTGTAATCGAAGCGCGCACCGCCGGAATAACCGGTGCGATCCTGGCTGCCCGCCGAGAAGGGTTCAGTTTCGTCCGGCACATACGACAAGACATTGAACGGATCGGTCCTGAACGTGGCCCTCGTGCGGCGGAAATACCCGGCCATGCTGAAAAAGTTACGGGTGTTGATGTCGTGTCTCCAGACCACGTGGCCGTACTGATTGTTCTCTTTCTGATTCTCATCCACCATTTCCGACGGCACGGGGGTCAACCCTCCGGGTAGCAGACCGACGATGGTGGGATTCAGCGCCTGGCCCGGCTGCGTGGGAATCTGATACTTGGCGACGGAGTTCAAGAATAGGAACGTGAAGTTATTGTTGTTATCGTGCTGATAATCACCGCGAAACATCGTTTGGTTCCGCTCGCTCTGCCCGTGAAAGATAGAATGACCGAGGGTCGGTGGCTCGATTCCCCGATTCGTCGCCGTATGGCTGTTCAGGAAGTAGTAACGGAACTTCTGACCGATACTTCCTCCATACTCGATGGACGGATTGATGGTGTTGTTCGACCCTCCGAACATTTGAACCGACCCGAATCCCGGCTTCGTCCCGCTCTTGGTTGTGATATCGAGCAGCGCCGTCGCCTTGTTTCCCACATTTGCCTCCATGCCACCCAGCACGATATCCGCCCGCTCCCAGGCTCTGGGCGTAATCACATCCGAAAACGTCGAAGAGACCGTGTCCGGAATCGGTACCCCGTCGATGCGGAATTGAAGATTGGCATGGTCCTGTCGGATATGGACTTGTTTCAAGGATCCATAGGTTGCACTTGGAATCGTCACCAACAGATCCTCCAGATTGATGTTGTTCCCGCGCGGGAGGACATCGATTTCTCTTCGGCTGAGCGAATAGGTCTCACTCGATGCTTTGGCCTGAATGGGGGGCAGCGGCGATACCACTTCAAGCGACACTTCCGTAGTTTGTGAGAGGGTGAGCGTCACAGCTTTTGGTGGCTCGTCACCTAGCGTCAGCACGACATATTCACTTCGATAGGTTTCTTGAACGGCGCTGACGGAATAGGTGCCGCCCGCTATGACAGAGACTTTGAACTCGCCGGCATCGTTCGAGACCCCGGAGGATACCGTGTCCCCCTCTTGATTCTTCACCTCGACCACTGCCTGGGGCACTCGGCGGAGATCCTGATTTTGGACCACTCCCTTAATGACCAAGGACTCATCATGATCCGCCGCATAAATGTCTGAACAGTTACACCAGGCCATTCCTATGGCAAACCCTGCGCACAGTACACATCTCACCACCGGGTACATCATGCCCCTCCTCAGTCACAACGCGACGATCGTGGGAATATGGGACGGAATCAGGCATGCCCCATAGCGAGCAGCCTATTATCCTATCCGGAGACTGACGCGACGGTTACAAACGGGGAGGAGCGCGGGAAGGACCGACTAGCAAAGGGGCTGCCGACAGCAGAATAGTTTCGGACGGAAGCTCCCGCTGTTGGACCGATTCGCAAAGAGCTAACCGAGGAACATCACAATCGACTGAGCCGGCCGTATGGTGCTGAACCCACTGACAAATGTCGGTGTCCGAATGTTCGTGACCATCCGAATCAGCTGCGGCCAGCTCATGATGAACGTCCTGGGCCATGGCAAAAGGCGCCATGCCCAGCATGATGCAGATCATCCCCAGCGCGACTCCCAGACGGAGGAACGGAGAGAAACGTGTAGTTCCAGCTATCATCGCCCGCATGGCCATAG
Source organism: Nitrospira sp. (assembly GCA_024760525.1). Lineage (NCBI taxonomy): Bacteria > Pseudomonadati > Nitrospirota > Nitrospiria > Nitrospirales > Nitrospiraceae > Nitrospira > Nitrospira sp. Next base: position 1,007,520 of record CP060499.1, on the reverse strand, counting down.
AATAAGAACCCATGCTTGAAATTGCAAGAACTCCTCGCTCCAGGCCCCAATTCTCTCTGATCGGCCGCTTAGTTAGGCAGTATGGACTTTTCTGCTATTATTCGTTAGATTCGTCCCCTTTCAGGGTAGAGTCGACCAAGGGCCAAAACAAGGTGCGTGGAATTCATGAATAGACCGATCGACAACCAGCACGTTATCGAAATCAAGGCACTCCCCTCCCCCCGTGCCGTCAAGACAAAACTGCCCATTACCGATCAAGCAGGAGCCCTGGTCGTCGAAACCCGAGAAGCGATTCGCCGAATTCTCCATGGGCAAGATCGTGATCGGCTGCTGGTCATCGTGGGTCCCTGTTCCATTCATGACCCTGATGCCGCCTATGAATATGCCGCCAAACTAAAGCCCGTTGCCGATGCGCTGCGCGATCGCTTCCTCATCGTCATGCGAACCTATTTTGAAAAGCCCCGGACCACCGTCGGGTGGAAAGGCCTTATCAATGACCCTCACCTCGATGGGACCTGTGACATTGCGACGGGGGTGGAATTGGCGAGAGCGATTCTCCTCAGGATCAATCAGTTGGGCCTCCCCTGCGGGACGGAATTGCTGGATCCCATCAGCCCGCAATACGTCGCCGACTTGATCAGTTGGGCGGCGATCGGCGCCCGCACCACAGAGAGCCAAACCCATCGGGAAATGGCCAGCGGCGTGTCCATGCCGGTCGGGTTTAAGAATGGGACCGAGGGCAGCATGCAAGTCGCCATCAACGCAATGAGTTCCGCCCGTATTCCACATCATTTCGTCGGTATCAACGCCGACGGCCAAACCGCGATCATCAAGACGATGGGTAACCCTGACCGCCACATCGTGTTGCGCGGTGGAGGCGGAAGAACCAATTACGAAGCCGAGCATGTCGCCAAGGCAGAGGCTGCCGTCGCAGAAGAAGGCATCGCCCGCCCGATCATGATCGATTGCTCACACGACAATTCCAAGAAGGACCATACCCGTCAAGGCTTTGTCGCCCATGAGGTGTTGCGGCAATTCCGGGAAGGCCGCCAAAGCATCATGGGGCTGATGCTCGAAAGCAACTTGAACCCCGGTAGACAGGCGTGGAAAGAAGGCGTCGCCCTTCTTCACGGTGTTTCCATTACCGATGCCTGCCTTGGCTGGGGCGAAACAGAACATCTGTTGCATGAGCTCGCGACCGCAATCATTCCTAAGCCGGTCTCCTGATTCCTATCCTCCCGACCATCGAACCCGTACACTTCGACAACGATGACCGTGTGAGTCGGTAACCGGTGAATCATAGGGATGTTGAACCATCGCACCGACCATATCTCTTCGACACGCTCTGGACAAACCGATTGTAGAACACTTGGGTATCCTGGATTTCACTACCATGGTAGGATGCGCCGATGTTGATCGACACACATACACATCTCGACGACGCCCGCTACAACGACGACCGTGAAGCCATGATTGGCCGCGCGCGCGAGGCCGGAGTCGCGATGTTCATCACCATCGGCTGTGATCTCACAACCAGCCAATCTGCCGCCGTACTGGCCGATCGCTTTCCCTTCGTGTATGCCTCAGTCGGGGTTCATCCCCATGAGGTCAAACATATCGAGGACAATTGGTACGATGAATTCCGCCGTTTGGCGCAGAGCGGCAAGGTCGTGGCCTATGGAGAGATCGGGCTCGACTATCACTACAATCATTCTTCTCCCAAGGAACAGCGTGAACGGTTCCGCGAACAGATTCAGCTTGCGCGCGAACTCAAGCTGCCCGTGATCATTCACACGAGAGAGGCGCAGGAGGATACGATCGCGATTTTGAAGGAGGAGCGAGCGTCAGAGGTCGGCGGGGTGTTTCACTGTTTTTCCGGGGATAGCTGGCTGGCTAAAGAGGCGCTGGATCTGGGTTTCCACCTTTCGTTTTCTGGAATCCTGACGTTTCAAAACGCAACGGCACTCCGCGAGATCGCCCGGCAAACGCCGCTGGATCGCGTACTCATCGAAACCGACTGCCCGTATCTCACCCCCGTCCCCCATCGCGGAAAGCGCAACGAACCGGCCTACGTGACCCTGGTCGCACAACAGTTGGCGTCCCTGCATGCCCCATCTCTGTCGTTGGAACAAATCTCCAAGCAGACCAGCGACAATGCGAAACAGCTGTTCAAAATCGCCTGAGCTGACGGTCGCGCTGCCTTTGGGACTTTGGAAGCTTCCGGGGATTCCCCTTCTTTTCCGGTCCGCGCCTTGAGTGTTCGCCGTCTCCGGCATCAAGTTCCTTGTACGGCACGATGCCGATCGAAGCCGTCAATCCTCGAAGTTTCCCCGCAAACTCCCGAGCTTCCATGACGAAGGCCCCATGCGCTCTGGCCGCATTCACGATCTCATGGTCGGAACTGACGACCGCGCAGCCGACTCCATATTCCCGCGCCAACCGTTGGATCACCTGATCCGCCCGCTCTCCTCGTTTCGAATAGATCACCTGTACACCGGCGCGATGTTCCCGCTCCTCCGTCGATCGGCTCTGCTGCCAGCCATCGAACACAACGGTAATATGATGATTCTTGCGGTGACGATAGGCCGCGAGATCCCGCAATAACGATTCGCGGGCCGATTCCAGATGTCCGGAACGCGTTCCGCCAACTCCCAGAAGATTATATCCGTCGACGATCAAATGGGTGGGCATCTTTCACGCTACCGCGGAGATGATGGAACAGTCAATGCGGGTTCCGCATTACTAACTGGCGTATTTCTTGACAAGGCGACGGACATCTGAGAATAGTCTCACATCCTCATTGCCTGAAAAGGGCGTATGCAAGCACGAGAACCACGGCTGCTTTCAGTCAAGCCCGTTATCCACCTTTTATTCTGCGGGATCTTCCTTATTTCCGCACATGCCGTTCTGATCCAACCGGCCTGGGGTGAATCCCCTGACCATCATCGTCCTCAGGCGGCGACGAAGTCGAAAAAGCCCCGTGTGGGGGCAACGCCTGCATCCCTCGCTCCTGTCACTGTCCGAAACCTCCGGGTGATGACCAGCCCAGGCAAAACCAGACTTGTGATGGATTTAGATCGCCACACCAAGGTCGTCGAGCAACGAGAGGACAATCCGAGTCGTGTGGTTATTGCGCTGTCCAATGCCTCGTTAAGTCAACCGGCGCTGACCAAGGCCGCTGATGGTACAGTCCCTTCTCTCTTTATGGTGAGCCAACTGACTCCACATATCGTCGCCGTGTCCCTCCCGACCACATCATTTCGGACGTATAAGCAGTTCGCGCTTTCCGATCCTCCCCGCTTGGTTGTCGATGTCACCCCCGCCATAGACCAGGGTGCCGCCTCTCCAAACGGAATACGTGAGATACCTTCACGTTCAATCCCTCCGGCCCCTCAGCCCATTGCGCCTCCTGCCAAAGACTACACCACAATTGTGATAGACCCCGGACATGGGGGAAAGGACCCCGGAGCACGCGGTCTTCGGCGAACGGAAGAAAAAGACATCACACTGAAAGTGGGACTTCAACTCCGGGAGCTTTTGAGCAAGCAACCGGGCATGCGCGTGATGATGACACGTGACCGTGATGTCTTCGTCGAGCTGGGAGACCGGGCCAAGTTTGCCAATAGCCACGAGGCCGATTTATTCGTGTCCATCCATGTGAATTCGCATCCCTCGCGTTCCGTCAAAGGCATTGAAATCTATCATTTCGGAGAGGCCAAGGATCAGCGGGCCTTGGAAGTGGCGGCACGAGAGAACGGCACGCCCATCAGCAACACCGGAGTCGGATGGGAATATCTCGTCGCGGATCTGCTGACCACCAAGAAGATCGAAGAATCGTTGGAGCTCGCCTGGAACGCGAAAGAGGCGATGGTCGCTCAAATGAACGGGCACTACGCCGTCAACGACCATGGCGTCAAGACAGCCCCTTTTTACGTATTGAGATTTACGAGTATGCCCAGTATCTTGGCCGAGATTGCCTATATCTCGAACCCTACTGAAGAAGACCTCCTCCAGAAGCCGGTATTCGTCAGAGATGTCGCCCAATCGCTCTATCAGGGCATTGTCTCGTTCCTCGCCAGCAATAGATCGGATATCCGATGATCATTTCCTTGGTCGCGAGCTCCGGGTTTCATGCCCACCATAAAACTCATCCTCGAGTATGACGGCACGGCCTACGCAGGGTGGCAACGCCAGCCCGGCCAGCCGACGATTCAAGAAGCCGTCGAAACGGCCATCTTCGGTGTCACTCAATCCAAAGTACCGGTGATCGGCGCCGGACGTACCGACGCCGGAGTTCATGCGCTGGGGCAGGCAGCAAGCTTCCGTATCGACCGAGACATGACGCCTCGTGGATGGAGCAGGGCCTTAAATGCCCACCTGCCGGAGAGCATTGCAGTGCGGTCAGTCATGCTCATGCCGGACTCATTCCATGCGAGACATTCGGCAAAGGGCAAACTCTATGAGTACCGCATTGTGAATCGCTCGGAGCGTCCGGCGGTTGAACGAGACTATCGTTGGCACGTCCATCGCCCTCTCGATGACGCGGCGATGAATAAGGCCGGCCTCTACCTGATCGGCTCACACGATTTTTCTTCGTTCCAGACACAGCCGACAGAAAACGACGACCCCATGTGTCATCTTCAACGATTCACCGTCTTTCGAGAGGGTGAAGGATTGCGGATCGAAGCCTACGCCGACCGGTTCTTGAAGCAAATGGTCCGATCGCTCGTCGGAACCCTTGTGGAAGTCGGCACACACAAACGTCCGGCGGACAGCCTCAAAACCATTCTTGCGGCTCGTGACCGCTCGGCTGCCGGCAAAACGGCTCCCCCACAGGGGCTATTTTTGGTGCGAGTCGATTATGATTGATGCTTCAAAGATGCAGAGGAATCGTTGAAAGCGGGTCGCTACGTGCTGAATCGCGTTGAATTCAGCCTCAATGCAAGACCATACCCTCCACGAGGACCACATGTAGCACTTAACCTACGTCCAGCTTCGCGTATTCGCTAACCGTTGCGCTCGATAAACTCCATGAAGGCGTTCTTGTTCTGAACCGGCGTGGTGGCCGGTCTGCCCAAATCCTTCCTCGCTCCGCGGCGTACGCAGACTTCCAGTAGGCTCGGACCAATTGCGCGTTTCAGCTCTTCCAGACACGACTGGAGTTCCTGCTTCGTTTGAGCCCTCAGGACCTGTTCGTAGGCAGAGGCACGAGCAATGCCCAGAATATCAATATCCCGTGCCACTGTCGGCTGACCACCGACCGAATCATGGGCGCCATTGTTCAGAATAATATGCTTAAAATTTCTGGGCTTGAGCGTTCCATTGAGCGCCAGAGCCCCCATGTGCATCAGAAGCGCGCCGTCTCCATCGAGACAATAGACGGAGCGCTCAGGTCTTTGAAGCGCAATGCCAAGCGCGATTTGAGAAGCATGTCCCATGCCGCCAACCGTTAAGAAATCGCGCTGATGGCCGTCACCCCTTTTGCTTCTGTATTCGTACACTTCCCGAGAAGGCATGCCAGTGGTAGAGATAACCACATCTCGCTGCTCCAGGGCATCGATCACCTGCTGGATCGCCTCTTCCCGAGTGAGTGGGAACTCCGTTTTCTCAGTCCGCGGCGCAACAAAGGTGCCAAAGGTACCTTGCTTGATGATGAGGGCATAGGGGCCGCTGGTCTTTCGGACATAGGTAAGTGCGTCTTTCACGATCGTGGCCGCATGATCCAATTCCGGCCCCAACACGGAAACGGGAATCTCCATGGCCTCAAGCATGGGACGCATCACTCGACCCTGCTTTTTGTGTTGAGGCTCATCGTGAAACCCCGGTTCGCCACGCCAGCCAATGACGAACAGCATAGGAATCGAATACACCTCTTCATCAACCAGTGATAAAAGGGGATTGATGACGTTGCCCAACCCGGAGTTCTGTAGATAGACGAGGGGAATGTTCCGTGTTGCCAAGTGGTACCCCAGTGCCAAAGCCACGGCTCCGCCTTCATTCGCGGCGATGATGTGCCGATCGGTTCGACTCGTATGAGCGATGCAGGCACACAAATCTTTAAGCAGGGAATCCGGCACTCCCGTAAAAAACTCAACGCCATTCTCTTTCAGACATTCAATAAATTCCTGTGGGTTCAGCATGGACTCTTCTCCATAGAGAACGATTGAGTACGAATACGTTGCAAGTGGGGCGATCCCGAATTACCCGGCGGCGACCCCATCATGACGAGATGAGTGCGCGCGCGTAAAACGCGCGCAGAAGTCAAAAATTACCTGCTTGAACCACGTCATCGAGACTGTTGATATCAAGCCAGTGGCCGACCGTATACAGCACGCGAATCGGATGCTGACGCCTTAGCAGTTCTTGCAACAGATGGGGGATGCCGGCTTTGCGATTGACGGGATCGGCCAGCATTGCGGTCAGAATCGTTTGTAACTGGACGGCTCCAGCAGGAGAAGTTTTCAGAAAACCCATCCAGACTCCATGAGTGTGTTCTCTCGGAACCGTATCTCCCAATTGCTTGAGATAGATCTTCGCGTTAAAGGCCTTCTTTGAATTGGGCAAAGAGCATTCGGCAAAACCGCCCAAGCGAGCATAGCTGCTTTGGTTCTGCCAATCGCTATCCACGAAGATCACAAAGTCTTCTTTTTCCTGACAGAGCGCCTGAGGGATGTATTTATTGAACAGCACGTCACCGTACGAAACGATCAGGTCCTTGGCCAGGCCTTTCCGCGCCCGGAGAGCTTTGTCCAGGGAATCCAGTTCACCGGTTTCAGCAAAGTCATCGTTGTCGAGATAGGTCAAGTTCGGCAGGGTCACCGCTTCCTTTTTATACCCGCGCACGACCGTGATGTCTTTGATCCCCACGGCGTTGTACGCCTCCACGATGTGAGACAGAATCGGCGCGCCCTGAATGTTCACCATCGTCTTGGGCTGATGTTCCGTCAACTCCCGGAGTTCCTCCCCGCGGGAGGCGGCCAGCACGACGGCGGACGTGTTTTCGGCGCCGCGGGGAAGGTATCGGTCTTCAGCATCCTGTAATTCCGCAGCATTTTGCAGGCGAAAGATTTCTGAAACCGGCACGACCTTGTCTTCAATGGAGAGGAGATGTTCTTGTTCTTTTAAAATCCTCGCCGTTTTCTGCATGGCGGCCACCGCGGCCCGCAGCATGTGATTGGCCCAAATCACCATGGAAAATCCATGCTGCCGAAACACATCGGTGGGCGTGGCGTAGTATTTGGTGGGCACGATCACGACCGGGCATCGGTTTCCCCATTCTTGTTTGAACGACAGGATCTCATCCGGTACCGATAACGCACTATGAATGAGGATGCCGTCGGCACCTGCCTGCCGATAGGCCTCGGCTCGCCGCAAAGCTTCCGCCAGCCCCCAGCCGCAGATAAATGCTTCCACCCGGGCAATGATGGAAAAGTCCGGATCGGTCTGGGCATCTTTGCCTGCCTTGATCTTGCCGCAAAACTCTTGCATGTCCGCCATCGGTTGGGCGTCCCCCTTGATAAAGCTATTCGTCTTGGGGAAAAGCTTGTCCTCGATACAGACCGCGGCAATACGGCGCTGCTCCAGTTTACGGACGAGACGCTGCATGTTATTGAAGTTGCCGTATCCGGTATCGCCGTCGAGAAGAATCGGAATCGTCGTCGCATCGGACATGAATTCCAGATTGTCCAGGACTTGGGTCCAACTGGCTTCGTTGTTGTCGCGGACACCGAATTGCGCCGAGATGGAAAGGCCGCTGGCCCAAATACCTCGGAAGCCGGCTTCTTGAACTATTTTTGCGCTCAGACCATTGTGGGCTTCACAGATGAATTCCAACTGCTCGGACATCAGGAGCTTCTTAAATTGGCGCGCCGGTGTGCTGCCTGGTGTTGAACTCATGAGTTCCCTTCCTTATTCCTGCCGATACTGTTCGATACGGCTGCCGCTATACTTAATGGCTCGCCGGAGAGAATACCCTATTTCCCCGGGAGAAATCTTCCTACCTTCAGTCCGGAGAACGGTGATGAATTAGAACGGTGAAGTGTACAGACGAGAAGCTGGGGCTAATGGAAGGTAATTGGAAGATCGGCCGGCGGGATTGGGACTGCCGGCCTAAAGAATCGGAGAAAATGAGTGCACTCAAGCGGCGGGCGAGGAGAAAACGAAGAGGTCGAGTGAAGAAACCTAGGGACGCGGCTTGTCCGGGTTTTCGAGCTTCTTGCGGAGCTCGATCAATTCGCGTTCAAGGGCGATCAGCCGGTCAAAAATCGGATCGGACAGATTGACCTGATCCATGGTCGCATCTGGTAAACGCGTCCCCTGGGTCTTAATGACACGGGCGGGCACGCCGATCACGGTTGAATTGGCCGCGACATGCTTCAGCACGACGGAATTTGCGCCGATTTTCACGTTATCGCCGATCGTAATGCCGCCAAGGATCTTGGCACCGGCCCCGACCACGACGTGATTGCCCAGAGTGGGATGGCGTTTCCCCCGCTCCTTGCCCGTGCCGCCCAACGTCACTCCTTGAAAGAGCGTCACATAATCGCCGATTTCGGCCGTTTCCCCGATCACGACTCCCATCCCGTGGTCGATGAAAAAACCGGTCCCGATCTTGGCGGAAGGATGTATCTCAACACCGGTCACCCAACGGGCGAACTGCGAAACAACACGCGGCAGAATCGGAACATCATGTGATTTCAGCCAGTGGGAGAAGCGGTAGGCCAGGAGGGCATGAAACCCGGCATAGGTCAGGACCACCTCCAGCTTGCTGGTTGCCGCGGGATCCCGATCAAAAATCGCCTGGAGGTCTTGTTTGATCTTCGTCAACACGACTGAGTAGCGTACGACGTCAGACCGGCTCGATCAAACATGCAGCGTGAGCGATCATTCCCTCTTCGTGCCCGACCGCATCTAATCCTTCCCCGCTCTTGACCTTCACATTGATCAGGGCAGGATCGATGTCCGCAGTCTCCGCCATTGTCTTCTGCATCGCCGCCAGATGCGGGCCGAGCCGCGGAGCCTGGGCCACAATCACGGTGTCGATGTTTCCCACCTGATACCCCTTGGCCTTCAGCTTCGCCATGACATCTTCCAACAGTTTCAAGCTCGAGATCCCCTTGTACTTGGGGTCTGAACTCGGGTAGTGCCGCCCGAGATCTCCTTCTCCCATCGCGCCCAACAACGCATCGCAGACCGCATGCACCAGCACATCGGAATCGGAATGGCCGAGCAATCCTTTCGTGTGCGGAATTTCAATTCCCCCAAGAATCAATTTACGGCCCGGTCCGAGTGGGTGGACGTCGTAGCCATAGCCGATACGAAAGCCTCTTTTCATGTCGATCCTTTCATGCTGTCCGATCGGCGTGACGACAAGATTGCTTCGCCGATCGCCATATCTTCCGGCCTCGTCACTTTGATATTTTCTCCGCTCCCCTCCACCACAGACACAGGATAGCCGCACCACTCCATCAAATAAGCGTCATCCGTCGCGCGAACTCCCTCACCATGAGCCTTCCGATGGGCTGCCAACAACCAATCTCGCCGGAAGGCTTGCGGGGTCTGAGCCAGCCATAGGGTCTCCCGATCGAGTGTCCGTTTGATCACATGGTCCATGCCCACCTGCTTGACCGTATCTTTCATCGGCAGAGCAATGATCGCTGCTCCCTTAGCCCGCGCCTTCCGCACCACTTCTTCCACCATCCGCTCGGTAAGAAACGGGCGTACGGCATCATGGACCAGCACCACCGCGACATCGTCGTGCACTTCCTCGAGCGCATGCCGCACTGAATCCTGCCGCTCCTTTCCTCCAGGCACTACTTTTGTCACTTTGGTGAAGTGATGCTGTGCCACAATCTGCGTGAGGCAATAGTCCATCTCGGTTGCGGGAACAGCTAGGATGATTTCATCGATGGCTGAAGAGGCTTGAAGGACACGGAGAGAATGGAGGATAAGAGGTTCCCCGCCGAGCGACAGGAATTGTTTCGGCACAGGGCCGCCCATGCGAAGCCCGCGTCCGGCGGCAGGGACGAGAGCCGCGGTGCGATTACTCACGGATCAAGTCCGGGCTAGCGTGCTCATTGTGGGAGGAACTATCGGTCGTCGGCGAAACCCCGGCGTCGGTCCCTTCCATCTTGCTGACTTCAGGGCGCCTCATGGACGAAGTGTGAGATAGATCGTCCTACCCTGCCGTTTCAACAACAGCAACACGGCTTGATCCTTCGGCAGTTTACCGGCGATCCGTTCAAAGACCTTCACCGACGTCACGGCTTGACGATTCACTTCGAGTACGATATCGCCTTCTCGAACCCCTAATTCTTCAGCCGTACTCCCGGGCTTGACCCGAACAATCACGACACCTCGATCATTCGGCTTCAGCCCATATCGGCCTGCCAATTCTTCAGTCAGGTCGCGAACGTCAAGACTGGACAACACCCCCGTCGGCGTGGCCGATTCTCCCCCGTCGTCATCGCCATTTTGCGACATTGACTTGGGCTGTTCAACGATGGTGAGGTCGACGGTTCTCGGCTTCTTGTCACGAATAAACTTGATGGTTACCTTTTTCCCCACGGGAGTCTGAGCCACGGCATTACGCAGGTGTGTCGGCGAATCCATCGGTTTGCCGTCATACTCGATGATGACATCGGCGCGTTCGAATCCTGACTTTTTAGCCGGGCTGTCGTCCATGACGTCACTGACCAACACGCCTTTGGTGTCACCAACCCCGAACTGGGAGGCCAATTCAGGCGTCAGCTCTTGAATGGAGACCCCAAGCCAACCACGGACGACTTTTCCGGTCTGCACGAGCTGCCCCATGATGGCTTGGGCCATATTGCTCGGTACGGCAAACCCGATCCCCATGTTGCCGCCGCTCTGACTGAAAATCGCCGTGTTGATGCCCACCAGCTCTCCCCGCACATTGACCAACGCCCCGCCGGAGTTTCCCGGATTGATGGCCGCATCCGTCTGGATGAAATCTTCGTACTCGGCAATTCCCGCGGCTCGCCCTAAGGCACTAACAATCCCTAACGTCACGGTCTGTGTCAGGCCAAACGGATTTCCCACGGCAAGAACGAACTCCCCGACCTCCAGTTTATCTGAATCCGCCCAGAGTACGGTGGGAAGCCCCGTCGCGTCGATCTTCACAACGGCCACATCGGTTTTCGGATCGGTGCCGATCAGCTTCGCCTTGAACTCACGCTTGTCCGACAGCGTGACTCGAATGTCATCCGCTTTGCCGACGACATGATTGTTGGTGATGATCAGCCCGTTTGACTCTACGATGACGCCGGATCCAAGCCCCCGCTCTTTGCGTTCTTTCGGATGCTCGAATCGCCGAAAAAACTCATCGCCGAAAAACTTTCGAAACAACGGGTCGTCGAACGGCGTTGTGCCTGATCCCTCAGAACGCCCGCTTTTGGTGGCATAGATATTCACGACCGCGGGCTTCACAGACTTGGCAATGTCGACAAATGTTTGTCCGCTCCCACCTAGTGCAGGCTGAGGAGCGGTCGATACCGGTCTGGCGACCGGCGGAGGAGCAGCCGGAGACGGGGTATCCGGTATGGCGTGACCCGTCGGCAGCCAACCGAGGTCCGAGGCCACGACAAAACCGATGATCATCCCGGCAGTCAACAAAGTGGCTGCAACGACCCAACTTCTGGTCTTCTGAGGCGGCTTCTGTCCGAGATCCAACTGGTCCATAATAGCTGATCTGCTCTTTTTTTGGCCGGATCAGTGCTTATTGAATCTCGCCGGCATAGATTCCCATGATGGTCTGGAGAAACTTAATCGCTTCCGCTTTCGGGCGTTGGAATGAATTCCGACCGATGATGCTGCCGAATCCGCCTCCATCGCGAATCGCCCGCGCTTCGTCAAAGACGTTTTTATCCTCGCTTTTCGCCCCGCCGGAAAAGATCACAATCCGCCGGCTATTAAAGGAACTCTGCACCACGTGCCTGACTCGTTCCGCCAGCGTCTTGATCGGTATCTGTTCGGCCTCGTACACTTTTTTTGCCGCAGACTGTTCGAGATGCGCGGTCGGAAGCTTGACCTTGATCACATGCGCTCCGAGTTGCGCCGCAATTTGCGCCGCGTAGGCCACGACATCCATCGCCGTTTCACCCTCTTTGCTCAACGCGGACCCGCGCGGATACGACCAGACCACAACGGCCAGACCGCTTTCCTTGGCTTCCTCGGCGATCGCCCGCAGTTGCTCATACATGGCGTTGCAGTGAGCCGACCCGGGATAGATCGTAAACCCCACCGCAGAACACCCCAAACGAAGCGCATCCTTCACACTGCCGGTGACCGACGGCAGCGGATCCTTCTCGTCATGCAGCACATCGTGATTGTTCAGCTTGAGGATGAGGGGAATCTGCCCCGCAAATTGATTGGCTGCGGCCTCGAGAAAACCTAACGGCGCGGCATAAGCGTTACACCCCGCATCGATCGCCAGCTGAAAATGATAGTGCGGATCATAGCCGGGCGGGTTCGGCGCGAAGCTCCGCGCCGGACCATGCTCGAATCCTTGATCAACCGGCAGGATCACCAGTTTGCCGCTTCCGGCTAGTTTGCCGGATCGAAGCAAGCGGGCGATATTGGTTTTTGTTCCGACGTTATCGCTGCCATACCAACTCAGAATTTCTTGAACTCGATCTCCCATGATTTCCTCCCGCCAACATCACAGTAACACATACATGAGTAATTAGGCTCTCCCTTGAATATACGCTTCCGCCTGCTCGACATCGTAACGGCTGCCGATGATCAGCGGCACGCGTTGGTGGAGCTTCTTGGGTTCCACTTCCAGTATTCTCGATGTTCCCGTCGAGGCTTTTCCACCCGCCTGCTCGACGACAAACGCCAACGGATTCGCCTCATACAGAAGCCGGAGTTTCCCTTCGGGTTTATCGAGTTCGCCCGGATAGAGATAGATTCCTCCTCCGAGCAACAAGCGGTGCACGTCGGCCACCAAACAGCCCGAATACCGGGCACTGTACGGACGACTGGTCGCCTTATCGCTGGCCTTGAGGAAATCCAGATACTTTTTCGTTCCTTCCGACCACTTGTTATAGTTTCCCTCGTTGGCCGCGTAGACCTTGCCTTTGTCTGGAATGCTGATCCGCGCATGTGACAGCAGATATTCGCCAATCCCCGGTTCAAGCGTAAAGCCGTACACGCCTTGTCCGACCGTATAGACCAGCATGGTACTCGACCCGTACAGCAGATACCCGGCCGCGACTTGTTCGGTCCCTCGGCGCAGTAATTCCTCTTCAGCGGGCAAATGATCGGACCGGCCGTACTTGAGCACGGAAAAAATGGCGCCGAGCGGCATATTGTTGTCCGTATTGGAGGAGCCATCGAGCGGATCGAAGAGCAGCATGTACTTGCCCTGCGGCCAATTGCCCGGCAGCGAAATCGGCTTTTCCATTTCTTCCGAGGCCAGGGCACAAACATATCCGCTATGCTGGAAGACTTTGACGAAGTCGTCATTGGCGATGGCGTCCAGCTTCTTGACCACTTCCCCCTGCACGTTCGTGTCGCCCGTCGTGCCAAGAATGTTGATCAGGCCGGCTCGCCTGAGATCTTGCGCAATGAGCTTGCCGACGAGACCGATCCGGGTCAACAGGCTTGAGAATTCTTCCGTCGCGCCTTGGTGCGACTCCTGATTTTGAATGATAAACCGGCTTAAAGTAAGGGGAAATTCTCTCATGATGCCGCTCAGTATAGCGAGTTTGACCCGCGCGAACAACAACCGATATCAGCTTTGCGGAGCCGGTTTCCCATCCACCAGATCCGCCACGATTGACCCCAGCGTGACCTTCGCTTTCATGCGGAGCGGAGTCCTGTGCTCATCAGTCGTGACCCAAACACGGATGTTCCCCTGATTCATGAAGAGGCCATGGAACGGCATGATGACCAGCACCCGCACGGTCTCCGCCTTCCCCCACGACCCTTCAATAGTCTCAAGACCCTCTACGCGCACCTCCACAGGTCGATTCTTCTTGTCATGATACACGTTCATTTTCAGTGAGGCACCCGGTGTCGGCGGCAACACCGTACGCGTATAGTACAAGCATGAAATGATATCTTGAGTGCCGGCCGGAATGGGCAGCGACTCGGTGGTGCCTCCCCTGACCGCCGTGACCATCCCTTCCTTTTGATGGAATCTGTACTCGATATCCTCTTTCTTTTTTCCTTCGCGTCGGCGGAACGTCATGTGTTCCGGTACGAGCGCCTGCAGGTCCAGTTCCGACTCGACACGATTATCGACGGGGAAAAACTTCGTGATGAGCGGTGTCGATTGCGCCGTGCCCACCAACTTGGCGACCGTTTGCTCCTTCGTTCCTTCCATCCGCGCCACTTCCATCACGGCGATCGCCGCGGTAATATTGAGCCAGGACACCTCATAGGTCAGCCGTTCTCCAACCTGAAACGGGCGATTGGCTTTACCCTGAGGGTCTGCTCCGATGGAATCGGCTGAGAATGACAAGGCCAACACAGCGGTTGCCATCGCGGCATAACGGCACATGCGGAGAGTACCGCCATTCTGCATTGACGAGGTCTGGGCACCTGCTAGCACCCGAGGGCTCGTCTCGCCTCTGCGAGTTCATCTTCAATGAGCGCTCGAATGACATCGAGCTGGGCAGAAGATATCGCTTCAAATCTCAGCACTAAGGCCGGTTGGGTGTTGGACGCCCTGATGAGCCCCCATCCATCGTCGAATTTCGCACGGACACCGTCGATCGTGATGAGGCCCTGAAGGACAAGCTTGTGGGGCCCAAGGCTTTGCTTGGTCCTCAGGTATTCCTCAAATTTCATGCGAATCTGTTCAACGACATCGAACTTGACGGCATCGGGAAGGTCCACTCGTATTTCAGGAGTGACCACCGAGTGGGGAAGATCAGAGACGAGGGACGAAAGCGGCCGTTGCGCTTTGGCCAAGATTTCGATCAGCCGGCAAGACGCATAGACTGCGTCGTCATATCCGAAATACCGATCCGCAAAAAACATATGCCCGGACATTTCACCGGCCAATACCGCCGATTCCTCTTTCATCTTGGCTTTGATCAATGAATGCCCCGTCTTCCACATGATCGGACGTCCGCCCTGTTTGGCAATATCATCATACAGACTTTGAGAAGCCTTCACTTCCGAGATGACCGTGCTGCCGGGTTTCACGGCCAAGATATCGCGGGAGTAGAGAACTAAGAGGCGGTCGCCCCACAAAACATTGCCCTGCTCGTCGATGGCCCCGATGCGATCCGCATCCCCGTCATAACCGATTCCCACATCAGCCTGGTAATTCTTCACAGCCTGCATCAAGTCCGAGAGGTTTTCCAGCACCGTAGGGTCCGGATGGTGATTGGGGAAAGATCCATCCAGATCACAATACAATCCTGTCACCTTACACCCCAACAACTCGAGGGCTTGCTTGGCCACGAGCGAAGCCGCGCCGTTCCCGCTATCGATCACGACATGCAGCCGATGTGCGCTGACATGCGAAAAACTCTTCTTGAGGTGCGCCAGATAGTCAGGAATAATCGGGTGCTCTGAAAGACGACCTTCTCCCGGCACGAAGGTGCCTTGTTCCATCACTCGCCGAAGTTCCTGAATTTCCTCTCCATGGATGGCTGTTTTGCCGATACAGACCTTAAACCCGTTATATTCTGCCGCGTTGTGGCTTCCTGTGATCATGATGCCGCCGCCCACCGGCAGCGTGAACAAGGAAAAGTAGACCAGCGGGGACGTACAAATTCCGATATCGATCACGTCGAGCCCTCCGGCAAGCAGACCCTTGAGCAATGCCTTGTGGAGGACTGGAGAGCTTAATCGACCGTCACGCCCAAGACTGATCGTCTTCACTCCACGCACGCTGACATATGTGGAATAGGCTCGACCAAACCGTTCGGCCACCTCCTCGGTCAGTTCCCTGCCGACAATTCCGCGAAGATCATATTCCCGAAACAAACCCACGATCCCTCCTTCGTAAACTCCTCGGCGGACCCATACTTGGCGCGTTGGTGAGACCCGCCGACTCTTCCTTTCGTCAACTCATCGCTACCCGGCCGTAATCATCCTTGAACCGCACAATATCATCCTCACCGAGGTAGGGTCCGTTCTGCACTTCGATGATGTGAACGGTCTCCTGTCCCGGATTCTCTAAACGATGTTTGGTGTTGACCGGAATGGCCGTGCTTTCTCCAACCCTTAAATCGAACACTTCTTGGTCTCTTGTCACGCGCGCGGTGCCCGCGATCACGACCCAATGTTCGCTACGCTTGTGATGCAACTGAAGCGAGAGCCGTCCACCGGGGTTGACCGTCACACGTTTCACTTTGAACCCCGGACCTTCTTCCAGTATCGTGTACGAACCCCATGGCCGCTGAACCGTCAGGTGTTCTAGGTGTTCGGGTGCCTGCTGTTGCTTGAGTACATCGACGATCTTCTTCACGTCCTGCGCTCTTGACTTCGGACACACTAATGTCGCATCAGGGGTATCCACCACAACCATGTCTTGTAATCCGATCGTCGCGACAACACGCCGGTCCGCGTAGACAATCGAATGGGTGCTCTCAAGGTCGATCACTCGTCCGGTCAGGACGTTGCCGGCCTTATTCCTTTCCGCCACTTCGTCCAAACTGCCCCAACTCCCGACATCCGACCACTTGAAGGTCACCGGCACCACGGCCGCCTTCGACGACCGTTCCATCACACCGGTGTCGATAGAGACCGGCGTGATTTGTCGATACACGTCGTCTATCGACTGTTTAGACGCGCCGTCCTTCTTGAGTTTCCGAATGCGTTCCATTGAGGCCGCAATCGTGGGCTGATGAAGGGCAATCTCCTCCAAGATCGTCGCAGCACGCCAGACAAACATACCGCTGTTCCAAAAATAGTGACCTGCCTTGAGGTATTGGGTTGCCTTAGTCGCATTGGGCTTTTCCACGAATTTTTGAACAGGATGTCCCTTCAGCTTTCCCTGTTTGCCGAGCAGTACTTTGCCGTTCGGTTTGATATAGCCGTACCCCGTTTCCGGTCGAATCGGCTTGATCCCAAACGTGACCAAATAACCCTCCGCTGCCAATGTGGAAGCCAATTGAACCGCCGCCTCAAAATCCCGCTGCCCTGTTACCACATGATCGGCAGGAACGACCAGCATGAGACCATCAGGATCACGTGCCAACACTTCGATGGCGGCAAATGCAATGGCGGGCGCTGTGTTCCGTCCTTCCGGTTCCAAAAGGAATCCATCGGTCAGGTCGTCCTTCCAATCGGCCAATTGGCCACGGATGAGGTCGGCCTGCGCCGCATTCGTCGAGATCAGTACGTGAGCTGCGGGCGCACAGCCTGAGACGCGTCGCATGGTTTGCTGAATCAACGTATGCTCTCCCCCGATCCGCAAGAGCTGCTTCGGAAACAGATGGCGACTTAACGGCCAAAACCTGGTGCCGCTGCCCCCTGCCATGATCACTGGATAGAGATTGGATGTGCGCGCCATACCTTCCCTCAACGATTCTGTCTTGTGATGTTCGTCTCGCTACGAGAGTGGAGAATCATGTCCGCAAGCTCTCGGACCGCCCCCTCTCCACCCTTTTGGCGGCAGACATAGCCGACGATCTCCAACACTTGAGGGAGACCATCCGCGGGAGCCGCTGACAACCCCACGGCTTTCAACGCTTCGATGTCGTTCACGTCATCGCCGATATACGCAACTTGCCGGAGTGAGATGCCATGCCGTGTCGCCATGTCTCGAATCACCGACAATTTGTCCATCACCCCCTGATGAAGCTCGGGGATGGCGAGTTTTTCAGCCCGCCTGGCCACCAATCTGGTCCGTTCCTGCGTGACGATCGCCGTGATGAGTCCGGCCTTCTGCAGCAGTTTGATCCCCATTCCGTCGCGGGTATTGAACTTTTTCCATTCATCACCCGACTCAGAATAATACATGCCGGCATCGGTCAGCACTCCATCCACATCGGTTGCCAGCAATCGGATATTCCGCAGGAGACTCCTCGCGGGCTTTTGCCGAGTCTTGAGTTTCACCAGTGTTTCACAAGCAGAGGTTGCCTCCCCGGCAGCAATCGATCGCTATCTTAGCGAGTCTCTCGGCCATTGCAAAGGATTTTGGCCGGGATGAACGCTTGCTTATTGAGGGTCTGGGAGAGGGACCTGAACGTCCTTGGCAAATCGGGTCAATGCCTGGCGCCATTCAGGTAACGCGAAACCCAATGACACCAGCCGGTCCGCACTCAGCACAGAATAGGGTGGCCGCTTTGCGAGGCGGCCTGCCTGCTGGGTCGTGATCGGCAGGACAGAACAGGGGAGATCCATCTCGCGGACGATGGCCTGCGCAAACTCATACCACGTGCACTGTCCACGATTCGTGACATGGACGATTCCCTGCACATCCCGACCGGTAAGCGAAGCGACGACGGAGGCCAGGTCTTCGGCATACGTGGGGCATCCATACTGATCATTCACGACCTTCACGACCGACTCGCTTTGCGCGGCGCGCATGATCGACTTCACGAAATTCTTACCGACGGCGCCGTAGAGCCATGCCGTCCGGATGATAAGCGCATTGGCTCCCGATGTCAGAACAACTTGTTCTCCCTTCCATTTTGACAGTCCATAGTGATTGATCGGGCGAGGGTTATCGTGCTCACCATATGGTCTTTGCTGCTCGCCGTCGAACACATAGTCGGTGGAAATGTAGATCAGGCGGGCTCCAAGCCGAACGGCGGCCTTCGCAACCTGCTCCGTTCCCCTCGCGTTCACCGCCATCGCGAGGTCGGGGTCCCGCTCGGCCCCATCCACATCTGTGTACGCCCCCGCATGAATAATCAAATCCGGCGAGGCTTCAACGATTTCGTCATGAACCGTCAGCTGCGTGAGATCGAAGTCCGGCAAATCTTTGGTGATGACTGTTTCGGATCCGAGCGCCCTGCGGAGCACGGTACCCAGTTGCCCATTGGCCCCGGTGAGGAGAATTCGCATGGTGGCAATCGACTGGCTTGAAACTGCGATATAGGTGGAGTCTCGGACTGGTGTGACCGTCGGTTATTCACCAGGACTCGTCGTTCTAACTCACTTGCTGCAACCGTTTGCCGTACATCTGCTCATAGTACTTCCGGAACTCTCCGGATTTGATGGGACGCCACCAGGATGCATGCTCTTGATACCAACGGACCGTCGCGCGCAACCCTTCTTCGAACGGTACGGCAGGGCACCATCCCAGCTGCCGCAGTTTTCCACAATCAACGGCATAACGGCGGTCGTGACCGGGCCGGTCCGTCACAAAGCGAAGTAAGCTCTTCGGCTTGCCCAGATACGAGAGAATCTCCTCGGCAACCACGATATTTTCGCGCTCGTTTCCCCCACCGATATTGTAGACGGCTCCTGGTTCCCCATCAAAAAATGCCCGTTCGATCGCGGCACAATGATCTTCGACAGCAAGCCAATCTCGGCAATATCTTCCGTCACCGTACACCGGCAACAGCTGATCATCGATGGCGTTCGTCACGAAGAGAGGAATAAATTTTTCCGGATACTGATTGGAACCGTAGGTATTGCTGCCTCTTGTCACGACCACCGGAAATCCATAGGTCGTCCAATAGCTCAGCACAAGAAGATCCCCCCCGGCTTTGCTGGCTGAATAGGGGCTGCGCGGCGCCAACCGATCGGCTTCGGTCGACAGACCGGATTCGACGTTACCGTAGACCTCGTCGGTACTGACTTGTAGAAACCGCGCAACCCCGGCATGGCGCCCCTCTTCAAGCAACACGCCCGTGCCCACCACATCAGTGCGCGCAAAGCTACCCGGGTCAAGAATCGAACGGTCGACATGCGTCTCCGCAGCGCAATTGATGATACCTTCGATTTGATATTTGCGAATCACGGATGAAACCAGTTGCGCATCGCAAATATCGCCATGGACAAAGACATACCCCGGATGCCGGCTGACCGCGTCCAGATTCGTCAAGTTCCCCGAATAACGGAGGGCATCGAGATTGACGATCTGATGCTGGGACGACACCAGCAGACGTCGAACCAGATGAGAGCCGATGAACCCGGCGCCGCCGGTAACAAGAATGCGCATCTACGATTCCACTTGAAGGTTGTTTGCGCCGGTTTGGCCGACGAGCTGATTGGCCAGGTATAATGACTCGATGGTGCCGGCATCCGTCCACCATCCCTGAAGCAGATCCCATGTCAGCGTCCCGGCCTTGATATACGCGTTGTTGACGTCGGTAATCTCCAGCTCCCCTCTTGCAGAGGGCTTCAGTTCCCGGATGAACTCGAAGACGTGCGGATCATAAAAGTAAATGCCGGTCACGGCATAGGGCGACCGTGGCTCGAGCGGCTTTTCCTCGATTCTTACGACACGTTCTCTCTCCAAAACCGGCACGCCGAACCGTTGCGGATCTTTCACTTCTTTGAGAAGAATCTTCGCTCCCTTTCGCTGACTTCGAAAGCGGTCCGCCGCCATGGCGATGTTTCCCTGAATAATGTTGTCCCCCAACACGACGCAGATCGGTTCACCATCGGCAAAGTGCTCCGCCAACCGGAGGGCGTCGGCAATGCCTCCCTCACCCTCCTGATAGGTATAATTGAGATGTTGAAGGCCGAATTCTTTGCCATTCCCGAGCAGTTTCAGGAAATCGCCGGCGCTATTCCCCCCGGTGACCAACATGATTTCCGTCACACCCGCATTGACCAGCGTCTGAATCGGATAATAGATCATCGGCCGGTTATACACCGGCAATAGATGCTTGTTCGTGACCTTCGTGAGAGGCAATAATCTGCTTCCCAAGCCTCCCGCCAGCACGACACCTTTCACTGCCTCACCCTCCTATTCCCGTCGGGCACTTTCTGTTCTTATCGGTTGGCATCGGTTAAAACTGTAGAGGGTTCGATGGGCGCCAGGGGGCGTCGTGTCGACATGCAAATACTGCCGGCCCCCTGACTAGAGATTCGGACGAAAACTCGGGACAAGCCGCTTCAGGTCTCGGAGCAGCTCCTCTTCCTCGTATTTCGGCAGATTGGCCTGCAATGACTCCAACCATGCGCTCAGTTCGCCGACTGGGACAAGGGCTCCTGCGGCTCGATGGATCTTGGGATGAGCGGTCGCCTCAACCAGTTCACGTTCCTCAAAGAGTTCTTCATACAACTTTTCTCCGGGCCGTAGACCGGTAAAGATGATGTCGATATCCTTGCCGGGAACCAGGCCGGCCAACACAATCATGTTTCTGGCGAGATCGGCGATTCGGATTTGCTCACCCATGTCCAGGACAAACACTTCTCCTCCCCGTCCCATCACACTTGCCTGCAGCACCAGTTGCACCGCTTCTGGGATCGTCATGAAAAACCGCTTGATCTCCGGATGGGTCACCGTCACCGGTCCACCTTTACGAATCTGCTCGGTGAAGAGAGGGACCACGCTTCCATTGCTGCCCAGCACGTTGCCGAACCGCACGACGGTGAACTTCGTCAGTCCCGTATGGTTCAAATCCTGAAGCAAATGCTCGGCAATTCTCTTCGTGACTCCCATGATGCTCGATGGGTTGACCGCCTTGTCTGTGGAAATGAGAACGAAACGGTCGACGCCTGACTTCATGGCGGCTTCGGCAACCACACGGGTTCCTAAGATATTGTTGCGAATCGCTTCCTTTGGATTCAGTTCCATGAGCGGAACATGTTTATGTGCCGCTGCATGAAACACAATATCGGGACCGGTTTGGCGGAACACTTCCGATACACGGTCGGGCACCGTCACGTCCCCGATGCAGGGGAGAATCTGCGCTTCCGGAAAGGCCGCTCTCAATTCCAGCAAGAGCGCATGAAGGGCATTTTCATACCGCTCAAACAGCACCAAGGTCTTGGGCTTGTACTGTGAAATCTGCCGGCATAGCTCGGAACCAATCGAACCTCCCGCCCCTGTGACCAGCAATGTCTTACCCGTGATGAGCGGGTGCAGGTCCTGGCAATCAGTCTGGATCGGCTCGCGCTGAAGCAAATCGTCCAGACTCATCGGCCGTACTTGTTGCAACGAGACGGGGTCACCCAATAGCTGTTTGAGATTGGGTAAGGTCTTGATCGGGACAGTACACCCCTCCGAAGCCGCCAGAATTTTTTGCTTCACCGTGGTTGATGCGGATGGAATGGCGACGATGATCTCCTGGACTTCCAGCCGATCCGCCGCATGTCTAATATCGGCGATCGTACCCACGACGGGTATTCCATGGATCGACATCTTGCGTTTGATGGGATCATCATCCACAAACCCGACCGGCCGGCTGTTATAGTTGGCATCGGAAAGCATGTCTCTCACCAGCAACTCGCCGGCATTTCCCGCGCCGACGATCAGCACTCGCCGGGCGGTCGGATCGGCGATCCGGATCCATTCCCTGAATCCCCGCACCGCCAATCGTATGCCCGACAAATATAATCCGTTCAACAGGCCGGTCAGGACGATGACGGAGCGAGGATACTGGGTAATCCCGCCGATGAGATGGATGACTCCGTAAAAGGCCGCCGCACCGGTCAGGGAAGCCAGAAGAATTTTCCCTAGGTCGTAACTGCCGACATATCTCCAAAGCCCTCGCTGAATTCCAAATATCCATAAGCTGGAACCGAATATCAGCAGCACGGCGGGAACGTGATCCCACATGATCTGCCGATACTCGGGAGAAAGGTCGGCATCGAATCGCAGTGCAAACGCGGTCAGGTTTGCCAAGAGAATCAGAACCAACTGTGCGCCGATGACGAGAAATGACCGATACAGCAGCACCACGTTCCCGTATCGTCCGGCAATGGAGTGATACAGCTTGGCAGCCGACTGTTTCATGCGTACCTCGGGGTCGGGAGGAGGAGCGTTCGCTCGCCAAGGATGGTTTCAACGGCCTGAATGGCACGCTGCACGGACAGCTGCTGGAGGCAATCACTCAAACTGTTGATGTGGTGGTCGCACCCTTCAGCCAAGCAGGGCACACATTCCCCCTCTCCTTGGAGCAGAAACACATTTCCCTGTCGCTGCGAGCCTTGCCTGACCCACGGACTTTGCGTCGTGGGAAGGAAGTCCTTCGGCCACGGCCCCCACTTCACCGGATTTGACGGCCCAAAGAGCACGACGGTGGGAACCCCCACAGCAGCCGCCATATGACTCACGGCCGTATCCGTTCCGATATACAGAGCCGCGCGGTTTAAGAGACAACCAAGGGCCGGCAGTGCCACTCGGCCGACCAGATTCACGGCACCCGGCAACCCCTGGATGACTTGTTCGCAGTATGCCTCTTGACCTGACTCCACGCCTGTGACAACTACCCCCATCCCACGATCAATCAGCCACCGCCCAAGCGCCACCCACCCGGACACCGTCCAAGTCTTGTAGGCAAACTTTGGCGAAATATGCAACACGGCATATCGAGCATCCCGCATCTGAGGGAATATGCTCTGAACTGAATTTTCATCGTCTTGCGTCCAAGCCACAATAGGAGTTCCAAGAGGTTTGACTTTCAAGGACTCAAGCAACCGCAGATTCATGACGATCGTATGCGTCTGCAGGTTGTCAAAGGGAATCCATTCGTGGAGCAGGCGTTGTTTCCACCGTGATTTGTTGTCCGGCAAGAGAGTCCCAATACGGTATCGACCGGCCGCCCAAGCGTGAAAGGTGGGCCGATCACCTGCCAACACGGAAAGCGCGACATCATAGCGGCGCCACATCGAACGGAGTAATTTCAAATGCTTCCCAATCGTCGGACGTTCGGGAATAGTCCAAACTCGCCGGATATCC
Organism: Nitrospira sp.; assembly: GCA_024760525.1. NCBI lineage: Bacteria > Pseudomonadati > Nitrospirota > Nitrospiria > Nitrospirales > Nitrospiraceae > Nitrospira > Nitrospira sp. The sequence goes on along the minus strand of CP060499.1, from coordinate 983,729 downwards.
CTATTAGCCGACACGATATCTTGGGTCCCTTCGAACACCAGCATATCGACCATCAGGTTCGGCAACGCGGTCTTGAGGGAGCGCACGACGGGTGTCGCCAAGAGTACGTCGCCGATTCGACGCGTACAGACAATCAATGCGCTTCGCATCTCCCGATTCATGGAGCAATTAGGTATCGTGTCGCATCAGAGGCTAGCGTGCCGATCAAGTCCTATGGCGGCGCGCACCGCCGTCGATTGCAACAGCTCATCCAAACGTTTCTGATTGGTCGCAAGTTTCATGCGATCCTGTTCAGGGTGCCATAAATGAAATACTGTCGCGGCGAACCGTGCGTTCTTGTGCTTCACGCCGGCATGGAGAAGTCGAATGACCAGATCGGAATCTTCCAGCCCCCATCCCTCGTAGGACTCGTCGAGTCCATTCACACGGATCAAATCTGCGCGCCACGCGGAGAGATTGCAGGTCTTGATGCCTTTCCAACGACCGGGCGTCCATTTTCGAAACCCACCATCAGGTAATGTCATCAATGGAAGGACGCGATTGACTTCCCTTCGTGACCAGGAAAGGACCCACTCGATTCCGCCCCACGCATGAATCGGCAGCCGCTCGTGCACGACACGGTTCGTCAACTCGGAGGCAAGTAACACACGATTCGACCCGAGAAAGTAACCCGGTTCGGCGAGTCGCTTGTGGACACGCACGAAATGCCGGGAGGGAACACAATCTCCATCCGTAAAGATAATGTAGTCGGCGTTCGTCGATGCAACGGCCCGATTGCGAATCGCGGCGGCTCGAAATCCCAGGTCCTCCTGCCAGATATGCGCCAGCGAGAACGGTGCGCGCCGCGCAAACTGCCGAACGACCTCCGCCGTCTCTTCATTCGAACCGTCATCCGCAACGACCAGCTCAAAATCGTGATCGCTTTGGCCGCAATACCCTTCCAATACAGCCGCCAGCGCATCAGGACGATTGTACGTGGTAACGATCACCGCGGTTTTCATTTCGGAGGGGCGTGACCGGGTCGCCGAAGCGGCATCTGTTTGGGAGGCGGCCACATCTCCTGCTGTTCGAATCGCTTCGCATAGCGATAAAATGTTCCCTCAAAATTTCCGAAAGCGATGACGAATCCGGGCCAGCCGTCCAAAAATCCTCGCTTGACCACATAATGTTTGAGAAATGACCAGAGGCCGTGAAACAGGGCCGCTCCCATCGACACGCGTCGATCGGCAAGCTTCAGCGCTCCAAGCGACGAATAGCGGTTGGCCTTCTTGACGACCTCTTCAAAGTCCTTGAAGGGGATCTGCCAAATCGCATGCGTCAGTCGTCCGACCGGCTTGGCAGTCAAGAGTTCGTAGCCTTCGTGGACCGGAGATTCCGCATATTTCATGGCCCCTTTCCGAAACAACTGCGGTTGGCGGAAATTCGGATACCAGCCGGAATGTGTGATCCAACGTCCCATGAAGTAATTCCGCCTCGGTACCAGATAGGCGTCGTGTATGGGAGTATCAGCAAGAACCGTGAGGATCTCATCCCGGACTTCAGGTGTGCACCGTTCATCCGTATCGAGGCTGAAAATCCACTCATGCGTACAGACCTCGATGGCTTGATTTCGTAGATGGCCGAAACCCTGAAACGGAATTTGGACGACACGGGCTCCCAAGTCCTGCGCGATCCGAGCCGTCTCATCCGTACTGGCAGAATCGACCACGATGATTTCATCCGCCCATAACACGCTATTGATGGCATCGGCAATCTTCATTGCCTCGTTGTAGGCGATGATATACGTCGAAAGAGTCATGTCTTCGTATCGAGTTGTGGGGCAATCCCGGAATACATCAGCCCGGAGAACCAGCAGTAAAACAGTTTCTCCGTATGATCGACGAGGAAAGGGTTGAAAAAGCATCCGACCGCGATGGTGACCACCAGTCCTCTGGCAAGCAGCCCATACGCTGCATCACCAACCAAAGGTGTCGAGCGCCACTGTTGTACAAACAACCAGAGCAATAAGCCGAGTCCGACTATTCCTACTTGCGCCATGATAAAGAGGTATTGATTGTGGGGGTGGGGAGGTACTGCCATGCCGGGTTGTACCGCACGCGAGCGGTACGCTTGGACAAACCCTCCGGTGCCGACGCCCATCAGAGGGTGGTCCCGAATAATCTCGGCCGTATGATAGAAGAATTCCAATCGCCAGCCTACCGGATCGGCAGCCGCCACCTGGGGATTCCATTGCGTGGTCCCGGAGACGACGAGTTCCACCCGTTGATGGAAAGAAGACGAAACCTGATATGCCGCCGAAAATGCCAGGCATAAGCCCACGATCGCCGCGAGCATGCCTCGCCATCCGAAGTACATATGAAAAGCCATCACGGCAAGTCCGGCCAACACCACATACCCGGTTCGGCCCTGCACCATCAATAACACATTACCCGCGGCCAAGACTGCGGCGCCTCCCAACCCCCATCGCACCCACCTCTGTGAAGATTTCCAAGCCAACACGGCAAACAACAACGCACCGAAGGCCATCAGCACGTTATGCGTCGTATGCTTTTTGAATACGCATGGGTTGAACCGATCACAATTGAGCGCCTGGCTCCCTGGAAGAAACCCCACACTTAAGGCAAGGGACAGCAGCAGCGTCACCATCAACGATGCCGTAAGCGCAAGGAGCGCGCGATTTCGCTCGTGAATGTCAACCGCCAGCGAAATCAACAGAGGAATCAGCAGCAGATCGGCATACTTCTTTACGGCCAGCACTCGCTCTTCCAGAGAACCCATTCCCCATAGAGACCCGGCCAACAACCACACGAACAAGAGCAAGGCGCTCACTGCCACCGGATTCGCCGTGATTCGACGGATTCGTTCCCGCCACTCTCCACTTGCGAGCCAACACACAACCAGCAGGGCGACAAGAATACCGTCCGCCGACACCCAGATCGGTACGGTGAAGCCGAGGGCGGTTGTTGTCCAACCTGCCACCCGCCTTGCTTCCATCTGCAGGCGGCCGATCCCCCAAGGGGACAACTCCATGCCCTCCCCCATACCCGAAACCCTCTTTGAAACGGACATAATTACTCTGGTCGAGGCAACACGAGGCGAAGCACGATCACGCTACACTTCGACGGTTACTTTGGCAGAATCCTGTGCCGGCACAGGGACGGGATTGCAGTCATTTGTGATCTGCGGATCTCGGGCGGGATGAGAGTCGTTTCGCTTCTGCTCCAACCTATTCACCAGTTTCCCCAGTACGAAAAACATGATCAGCCATGTACCAAGAATGAGCAACCGCCAGTTTCCGCTTGAATGATGGTAGAGAATTGCCAATCCCCCACAGGTAATCATGACTCCATACTCTGCGAGCACAGTCCGGCGATGGCTCCATCCGCATAGCACCACCCGTTGATAGTAATGCTCGCGGTGAGCCTCCCAGATCTTTTGGCGACGGACTGCCCGCCGGATCAAAGTCACGGTCGCATCGATAATGAAGGGGGAGAAGACAATGATCGGCACCCAAAAATCGAACATCTTGACTTGCATTCCAAGTAACATCAATGTTCCCGCCAAGAAACCGACCGTGATACTCCCGGCATCACCCATGAAAATACGCGCCGGCGGGAAGTTATGAGCGAGGAATCCCAGCGCACTCATCGCGACGAACGAGGCGATGATGAGCATGATCGGGAAACTGGCCTCCCACGCGAAATAGGCAAGAAAGCCGAACCCCCAAAACGTCATCCCGCCCGCAAATCCATCCATGCCATCCATAAAGTTATAGAGGTTCGCCATCCACATCAGCATGAGGGCGCTGACTGGAATCGCTGCCAGTCCTAGATGGATCACCAGCACTTCAGGTATGGGAATGGATGACATCGTCAGTCCGACACCGCCGATAATGATAGAAGCAGAGACTGCTTGCACACCCAGGCGGAGGCTTGCGGGGAGACCGACACAATCGTCGATGAAGGACACAATGAAGATCAGGAGCATCGAAGCCACGATCCAGACACTTCCCGAGGCCACTCCCTTTGGGAGCACGGCTTTCGTGGGTTGTGCAATGGCAAGCATGCTTGCGGCTGCAATAAGACCGATCACCACACTGGCAACGATGGCCAACCCTCCGGTTTGCGGAGTCGGCATGGAATGCAATGTTCGCTCATTTGGGTGAGCGAGTATCGAAAGAAAGGATTTCGGCGAACACAAGCTTCGCGTGATCCACCACGCCGAGAGAAAAGCCACAACCGCTGGAAACAAGACCATTATGATTTGCATGGTTTCCGTCTTATCGGGTCACACTACTCTCCGTGCTTGACTTTCTCAAGATCCGGCGCCGGTTGTCCCGCGGTAGAACGCAATCAGTTCGGGAACCGCCTCCTTGAACGAGTGCGTCGCCTTGTACCCTAATTCATGTGTGATGGCGGTGGAATTGAACCACGCACACCCGATGAGCTTTGCCAGACGTTCGGTCGTCAGGGGAGTATGCCGTCCGATGATCCCTTTGAGCAAGTCTCCACATCGCGCCCCTCCTTTGAGCACCCAGAGCGGAACCCGCCATCGCGGGGGAGCCTTCCCCAATCCGGTTCGCAGCCAGTCATACAGATCGGTCACACAATACGGCTGGGCGTCGGCGACGATGTATGCCGCTCGCCCGATACTCGGCGCTCGGAGGCACAGCAATACGGCCTGGACGAAGTTGCCGACATGCAAGAGGCTTCGGACCGCTGGGAGGCGAGGCATCGCAGGAAACCGTCCACGATCAATCGCTTGGATCATTTGAAAGAGGTTACCTTTGTTCGTCGGTCCATAGACCATGGGAAGACGGAGCGACACGGCGGTGAGACCATGTCGGGCGCCATATGCAGAGACAAGTTGTTCGGCGCGCCATTTTGACCGGCCATAGGCTGTCTGTGGATCGGGAGTCCGTGTTTCATCGATACATCCACTTGTCTCTTCGCCGAAGACTTTGACTGAACTCGCAAACACGATCCGCCGGACACCGGCCTCGACTGCCGCATCCAGGATGTGCTTCGTGCCTGTAACATTGACGGCTTCATAGTCATGTTCGAACCCGGCATCATCGAGCGCATGAACCTTGGCCGCCAGATGCACAATGGCGTCACAGCCGCCGGCTATCTCTCTGACCGGCTGAGAATCCCGGACGTCTGCCACGACGGTTTCGACTCCTGGCCACGATGAGATGGATTCCGTTGCGTCGTGAAGGAGCGCCCGAACTTGATAACCAGACCGGGACAGTTCTTTGACGACGGACGATCCGAGAAACCCTGATGCCCCTGTCACCAACACCTTGGTCATGCATACCCGTTCAATTGGTCCATCGTTGAAACGGCCTTCAACTGTTCTCGGTACAGATTCAGCATCTGCCCTGCGATTTCCGGAACCGACCATTCGGCGACGGCCAGTTCCCGGCCTCGGCGGCCCATTGCCCGGCGACTCCGGCCGTCGGCCAAGAGTTCCTCAATCGCCGCCGCCAGCGCCACAGAATCTCTCGGCGGAACCAGAAGACCATTGTCACGGTCTCTGACGATATCCCGGCAACCCGGCATATCCGTTGCCACAATCGCCCTGCCACAAGCCGCCGCTTCTAGGAGCACTTTGGGAAGCCCTTCTCCATAATAGGAGGGCAGCACAACGAGAGTGGCGGCCCCATACACCGACACCATATTCTCACGGTGTCCCCACCATTCCACCACTCCTTCCTGTACCCATCCGGCAAGCCGTCCCTGAGGAATCGCAGCAGGATTATGTTCATCACATCGCCCAACGAGGACATATCTCGCCGTGACGCCTTTGCGTTTCAAGTCGCGAGCCGCCTCAACAAACTCTCCCACTCCTTTGTCCCATAACATCCGGGCCGGAAGGAGAACGATCGGGATACCGGACGGTTCCGGTTGTACAGAATACAACTCGACGTCGATGCCGGAGCCCGCAACGATCCTCGTGCGCGAGACAGGAATCACTCCTTCTCTGACAAGCCGGTCCTGATCATCGCGGTTTTGGACCAGGACGGTTGAGCGCCCCAAATGGAGCACAGCCTTCAGCGCCGTCTTCACACACCAGCGCAGCAGCCGACTCCGGTCCTCGACAAAGGCATACCCGAGACCGGCAAATGCATTGATCACCCCGGGAACTCGAGTGACCCACGCAGCCAGGGTTCCATAGAGAATCGGCTTCATGGCAACATGGTGAACAACAGTGGGTCTGACACGGCGATACAATCGCACCAGTTCGACGATGGCGATCAACTCGCGAAACGGATTGTGGCTCCCACGGACCATTCCCAGCGGCATGAGCTGAAACCCTTGCTCTCTGATTCGCTCGCCATGATCGGTCACACGCGTCGCGACGACGACCTCATATCCTGCCTCTTGCGCGGCCCGCGCGAGATCGGCGCGATGAGACCAGAAATACCAGTCCTCAGTGATGAGATACAGCAGGCGCGGGCGGTCGCTCATGAGCACTCAGCCAAGATTGAAACATCAACACGTTCCAGAGCCAGTATTGCCAATTGCGCCGACCCGAGAGATGTTCTCGCCATTTCGCTCGAATCGGAACCGGATCCAAGTATCCCTCACGTCGGAGCCGCGACTCATCTAACAACGCTTCGGCCCAGTCCCTCAAGCTGCTTCTGAGCCACGAGTCCAACGGCAGAGCAAAGCCCATCTTGGGCCTTTCGACGAGTTGCTTGGGCACATGGCGGTACAGGACCTGCCGGAGCAGCCACTTCCCTTCACGCTCAGTTCTGATCTTCATCGAAACCGGAAGAGTCCAGGCAAACTCCACCACCCGATGGTCGAGCAGGGGCATCCGTGTTTCGAGACTGATCGCCATCGCCGCCCGATCGACCTTGGCCAGGAGATCGTCCGTGAGATAGCCCACCAAATCGTGGAACATCATTTCTTCACTGAAGTCCTGCTTTCCCAACTGCCGTGCTTGGCCGTCGGCCCATATGTGTTCCTCTTGGGCGCCGAGAACCAAGGAGGCCGGTTCTCGATCTTGCGAAACCAAGCGCCGATACAGCTCTGTTCGGCTGTCGACATCGACGATTTCAGCAAATTTTCGGATTTTGTCGCCAAGCGTCGGGATCCGCAATGATGCCGGAAGACCAGGCCGCAATATTCTGCCGTACCGGTCCCACTGGTCAGGTGACAGGACGGTCATGGCGCGAGCCATCATAGCCCGCATGGATCTCGGCAGGCGCGCGATCCGCCGCCAGATTAAACGCCCCCAGAAATACCGATTGTATCCTCCAAACAGCTCGTCACCCCCGTCCCCGGAAAGTGCCACCGTGACAGACCGCCTGGCCAACTGGGCGACAAGGTGAGTTGGAATAGCGGATGGATCGGCGAAGGGCTCGTCATACATCGACGGCAAGAGCGGAATCACTGCTAGCGCGTCGGCGGGGCCCACGTAGAGTTCGGTATGCTCGGTTCCCAAGTGTGCCGCGATGGCTTTCGCCCGAGGCGCCTCATTGTATTCGTCTTCGAGAAAGCCGATCGAAAAAGTCTTGATCGGCCGGGATGACTGCGCCTGCATCAAAGCCACCACGGTCGAGGAATCGACGCCGCCCGACAGCAAGGCGCCGAGCGGCACATCGGCCAGCATCTGTCCGCCGATTGCGCGATGTAAGAGCCGGGACAGTTCATCCGTGGCCGTCTCATCGGTCCAATCAAACCGCCGGTTCTGTTCCGCAATCGTCACCGCAGACCAATAGGGCTTGGGCTCCGACCAATGCTCCGCCGAATCCATGGCTGAGATCATCACATAGCTTCCCGGCAAGAGTTTCCTGATCCCGACATAGATCGAGTGGGGTAATGGCACATAGGCATAGCGCATAAAGCACGCCAGAGCGCCCCGATCGATCTCGCCGGTCCAGTCCGAATGGACTTCCAAAGCCTTCAGCTCCGAGGCGAACATGAACGTCCCGTTACGCCATCCATAGTAGAGCGGCTTTTCACCGATGCGGTCACGAGCCAAGATCAAGCAGCGCTCCACCCGATCCCACAGAGCTACGGCAAACATACCGACACTGGTTTGGAGAGTTTTTTCGACACCCCAGGTCTCAAAGGCCGCCAGCAGTGTTTCAGTATCCGAATGACCGCGCCACGGCACACTTCCAAGCTGTTCGCGGAGGTCCATATGATTGTAGATTTCACCGTTGAACACGATCACATATCGACCGGAAGTCGAGTGCATCGGTTGGTGACCGGCGGGAGAGAGATCCAGGATCGACAGCCGGGCATGACCCAATCCAATGCCTACAGACGGATCGCTCCACACACCTGAATCGTCAGGCCCGCGATACCGAATCGCCCTGACCATCGCGGAAACAAGACGGTTCGGTTCAGATTGTCTGCGCGTTAGAACGCCGGCTATGCCGCACATCTATGGCACTCTACCAACCGGGGGGCAGCCTTTCCTGACTGAAGAGAACAGCGTGAGGGTAGAATCCGCAGCACGAGCATGGATCCCTTTAGAGCATTCGAGAACGAAGCCAGCGCAGCCTGTTCACAAGATCGGCCGCGAGAGATTCGCCGAACATATCGCTCGCTTTTGTTCTCAGATACGCTTTCATGAATGTCCATGCTCGAATAAAAAGATGCGGCCGCAATCCGTGCTTCTGCTGTGCCAGTCGTGTCTCGACGAAAATTTGCATGCCTCGTCGCGCTTGGCTGCTCATTCCTCCCGCCCGCATGCCCACGACAAACGGTCCGTCGATGAACTGTGCGTCACCATCCTTCAACTCCCGCAGCAGCCATTCGTAGTCGCCGGAGATGCGGAACGATTCATCGAATAGCCCGTGTTCGGCAAAGAGCGAGCGATGGCACAAGAGTCCGGGATGCGGAAGAACCATACGATTCCGGAATTCATCGCGGATCTCCTGCCACGGCCTCCCGACGGTCTCGATCACTTCCCCGTGAGCTGAGACGAATCCAACCCGCCCGTATATGATGCGCTTGCGGGGGAACACCTGATCCCCCTCCCGGACTAAGCGCTCAAGGGCATCGGGCGCCCAAAGATAGTCGTCGGCACCAAGAAACGCGATCCAGTCGCCACGCGCACGGGCGAGCGCTTTGTTCCACGCACTGTACACTCCCGCGTCCGGCTCTGATATCCAGTACGAGAGCTGGTCGGCATTACGCCGGAGGATATCCACCGTTCCATCGGTGGACCCCCCGTCGATCACGATCAATTCACGCGACACATATGTTTGAGCCGCGACGCTGTCGAGACATTTGGCGATTGTCGGTGCGGCATTATAGACCGCGACGATGAGGGTAGCCCGAGGCGCTTCGGCTGTTGCGGCATTCATGGGCGCACGGCCACAGTAGGAGTGGGAATCGACTGCCCGGCTGATTCTGCAGAGACGAAGGCCTTGAACAGCTTCAGATACTCAGGGACGTTCGACAGCGGGTGCCGGACCAGGATCTTCCGTCCGGCCTGCCGCGTCAACTGGCTCATGAGGCTTTCCGTGTTTCTCGGTTGATAGAAGTGCAGCTTGCCGCTGAATCGGCCGGTCTCAAAAAAACAGGTCTCCGCTTCGGCCCCTCCCGGGACGATGACCTCACACCCGGCATAGAGCCCTTCGTATATCGTTCTTCCGACACAGGGATACGCTTCCCCACGAAGCACATAATCCACTATGGCGTAAATCTTCTCAATTTCGGGCTGCTCGCCGAGGAAGCGAATGCGCGCATCGCCCTCCGCATAACGTTTGCAGGAATCTACATAGCCCTTATCCCCGTTCCCCACAATTAACAACATGACGTTTTCGTTTGCAAATCTGCGGAACGTCTCGATGACGAATTGCGTGCCTTTGTTCTCCGAGAGCTTTCCAATGATGGCGAACACGACCTTATCCTGGTACGCTCGACCATGATTCATCCCGTATGAGTCTACCGGCGTCATGTCAAACGGATTATTGAGAACGATGCTGTTGGGCAACGACAAGTGTTGGAATGGTTGCTTCGTCGCCTCATCGATAAAAATCACTCCGCGCGCTTGGCGCAGCGCGGTGCACACCATGGGATTGGTCCCGTCATAGATCTCTCTCACATGGATGAAGAACGGATAGGCCGGATCAACCAGCCCGAAAAGAGACAGCGAATTCAGGTGAATCATATCGTACTGTTCTGTCTCGAGAAGTCTCGTCACGGCCGGACGCTGCGCCCGCCACAGCATGGCACGAGCCGCCATGCTGACAGCCGAGCGCGCTTGACGCGTATCTTTGCCTCGATAGATACGATCGAATGGCAAGAAATAGCGATAAATACGTCTAAGATGGTCTCCAAAACGTGCATGAAGGTCCGCAGCTGAGACATTGTCGACGAAACGCCGGCTGACGATGAGATCCGCTACTTCTCCGGCGAACCCTTTGACGACCGGCTGCAGACTTCGCGACGCCCCGTACAGCCCCGCATCATGAGTGACGAACAGAACCTTCATCTGTCCATGATCGGCACCTGCTGCACCGCCGTTACAGCTCGTTCAAGAGCTCTGCGATGACACGACCGGCCTCGCGATTGCCCGCAAGGCTCCACCGTCCTGCCTTTAGGGGATTGGGCACGCAAGTTCCCTCTCCGACAATGGCGCCAATGAGCGACAACGGAAGCGCGGCGTGACACCGAAAAAGAAAAGCGCAAACGAATCTCGGTTGTGATGGTCCAGACAGTGATCGACACCGGCCATCATCATGTCACACGACCCCCACTAGTCGGTCCAACACGCTATAGGACATTTTGACCTGCTCGGACCCTTGCGCGGCTATCTGCTCCATTGCACCCCTGAGGTTCCGCTGCTTATCAATAGCCATCAGAAGATCCTCATGCGTTCCTGCATATATGAGTACACCTTCTTTCTCTTGATTCAGAAAAAGTTCTTGCCCGTAGCGACTGCATACGACCGACCTAATGCCGAACTCATACGCCTCTAACACGGTGGAAGAGGAGTGTGTTACATGCACGGTCATATGCTGCAGGAGGGCATAGAGTGGTAGATCTGTCGCCATGTCAACATCCACGTTAGGGAAATGGCCGAACATTTTTCTGACTTTTTTTCTCTCTTGCAGCATCGAGGGGTGCAACCGGAACCACCATTGATAACTGTCCACGGTGCTCTCAATTGCGCGTGACAGCATTCGCGTAAATTCATCCGTCAGCAATCCCCACTGCAATGTGACGAGAATCTGCTTGTCGGCTCCCAACGCGACTACCTTTTTTCGCACCAGCTCATCGCATTCGCGTACAGACGACAGACTGTTTGACCTGCAGAGATTGAGGAACAAATTCCCCCCCACCACAGGCCGATGCGCGCCCCCGGTGCCCTCCGCCCACCTTTGAATGACAGCCACCTCGTCGTCGGTCCAGCACCAAAAGTGCGTCGGCAGAAGCTCATAGCCTTGCGCGGGAACTTTGGTCCAATTGCCGTAGGCGCGATGCATGGCCCCCTGCGTTCCATGCTGAAGATCGATCGTCGAGATGCCGTTTCGCTTACACGCCAGCAGCAGTCCATACCCCACGAGCCAATAGTACGCGACAAGGAAGCAGATTCTCGGTCGGACTTGCTCCAGCAGACGCTCGAAATAGCGGGAAAACTCGACGACCAACGAAACATGATGGCGAACGCGATCAAGCTTCGGGACAACGGCCGGGGCAACCTGTCCCAACCTCTCGAAGGCTGACTCAAATCCAGGCAGGCGTTCCACCGGTCGGCGGTTATTTCGGAAGATCGTGTGCTTTATTTGTATCCAGTCCAACTGCGGTTGGATAAACCTGGATGGAGAGAATCGCGGAACAAGAAATCGGTCAAGAGGAGTCAGCATGAGCGAAGAGATGTTGCGGGAATCCAAGTAACTTCGGATGGGGTCGCAAAACCGTTCGTAATACTTCCCTTGAAGAGCCGTAAACGCCACCCCGCTCGTGAGAAAGAGCGCCTGCGCTTTCCCGATGTCCGCATGCCCTTCCCTTCGGTCCAGCCAACTCGCAGCGGAAAACGCCCCCCAGCCCCTCAAGCAGGCAGCCCCCCTTCTCCAAACATGAGAAGCTCCGGATAGATCGGATCTCGTCGATTGATGAGTCTTAAAGAGATCCGTACCGAGCTGGATTCGGATGAGAGGCCACACGTGTATTCCATCAATCGTCCATTGTTCCACGGGCGCAGCTGCTTCGATCTCGACAATTTGATCGACGATCTCGGACGCTTTCATTTTCTACACCACCGATCGTTTACCGTCTCAAGCAACCTTCAGGGCTCCGAGCATGTCCCGTGCCGCCGTCATTCCACTCCGCATGAGATAGAGAGGATCACGCCAGACCGATTGACCGATGACCAAGACGAGCGCGCACAGAACCATCATCTTTTCCAAGGCGGCTATAAAAAGATTCTCGGAGCTCGCAACATCAACCATGAGGACAGCTGCCAGACATATAAGAGGGATGAGAGCGATCTGCAGGTAGTTCCACGTCACCGGATCATGTCGCCGCCCAATTACGGCAACGATCAAGGCTATTGCGATCTTTGCCAAGAGGGCGGCCACTGCCGCGCCTATCAGTCCGTATAGTTTGACCAGCGCGTAGTTCAGGCCGATGTTGAACGCCGCCCCACTTAACGTCGCGACCGCGATAATCTTCGTGAGGTGAACATTGAAGAAGAAAATGTTCACAAACAGATAGTAGATTCCGGATGCGACAAAACTGAACGCGATCCACGGAACAGCTGCATAGCTGTCATGAAAGGCGGGCGCCGTAAGCAACGCGACCGCTTCCTTGGCGAACAAGGATAGCGCAGAGGCCGCCAAGCTGAGACCGGCGATCATCATCAACCCTATTTTCGCGAGTTCGTCGAGTCTGTGGCGATCACCTGCTTGCAAAGATTCCATGGCCACCGGCCCATAGGCCCGATTCATGCCATCCGCCATGAATGCCATGACTCCGCCAAACGAGGCGCCGATATTGTACAGCCCTGCAGCGGCCGTGCTGACCATACCGTTGATCATAATTCGATCGAACGACGCCGTGACTTGAGACGCCACCGTATGCGGGATCAATGGGAGACAGTAGCGCAGCGCACTACGAAGATGCTCGGGTTTGAAACAGACCCGATACTCGTGTCTCAACAAGTACAAAGATAGGATGCAGTACAATGCCGCAACGAGTAACCCCGCGAGGAGCGGCCCTCTGGCATCCCATTGCATCAGCACGACAAAAGCAATCACCAACATCACCGTCAAGCCGAACTGCGCGAGGCTATGGAAGGCATACCGCTTGACCTCTTGCCGGGCTTGCAGCATTGCCATGAAGATAAGCGATACGGGTTGAAAGGCGGCTGTGGCTATCCCCAAGACGACATACGGCCAGAACGGAACGGCTCCATAAACGGGAGCCAATACCCATTCACCGACGGCTAAGAGAGCGATCGTGAATCCCGATGCCGTCATTAATGAAGTGACGAGAACGGTACCCAAGAAGTCTTTCAGCACTTCCGGGGAATCACGATACAGGAAGTAATACCGATTGACCGCCCCGTGCATCGAGAGAGAACAAAACACGACCAGAAACGTGCTGAGCGCGCCCACGACCGCGAGAACACCGTAATCCTCAGGAGTGAGAAATCGTGTGTACAGAGGCAGCAATAGAAAGGCGATTCCTCGTTGCAACAGCGTTGTCGTTGCATAGATGAAGGAACTGCCGGCGACCCGCTTTACGAGGGACATTGTGGCAAGACCGCTCGATTCAGAAAAGAACTCGCAGGCACGGTTGTGAACCGCAATGAAGAACGATTCTTAAGGCCGAGGGAGACCGATGAATCGCTGCGCTGGGATGATCTGAGTCAGGATAAATGTAACGTTCAACGCGATTGGTTGTGACGCTGAATCGGCATACATCGGTGGAAAGTGGACACTTAGTCCTGCTCATTCCTTGGAACAAGGGCGTGAAGGATCCTGAAATCCAATTCAGTATCGATATCCAACGATCTCTCTTTAGGCATGATCATTCCCACCGTTTCATCTGTGAGAAACGATTTCGACTTCTTCAGCCAGTTGACATCGGCGACATAGACTGCGCCGTTCAAGGCATAGACGGGATCGGGAACGTACGGCGTACTTGCGTCTTTACCCTTGAGAAGGGGTCTTATCCTATTCGTTCCTTCCAACGTATACATCCAACCAGGATTCTTGTCGACCTGGGCGATGCTCACGACACAAGGCGCGTCATCATAGACACATTTCTCTATGCACTGATCAATATCGTCCACAATGCGAAGCGGCGACGTCGGCTGCAACAGCACGATGACGTCAAAACCTTGCATGACATGTAAAGCGTGCAAGACAGGCTCTATGCCCTGAGCCTCATCGGTAGCCAGTTCCGGAGGACGTTTGAACGGGACCTCGCAACCCCACTCTTTCGCGACCGCAATGATCTCATCGTCTTCAGAGGATAGGATGAGGCGATCGATGTAGCGCGACTTTCGCGCCTCTTCGATCGTCCACGCGATGAGCGGTCGCCCTCCGATCCAGCGAAGGTTCTTCTTCGGCGCTCTCTTTGAGCCGGCTCGAGCGGGGATCAATCCGAGAACTGTCCTGTTACGGATCATCGATTCGTTCAGAGGCAGAACAATTGAGGGTTCGACGCGTCAGCTGGTGAAAAAACGAATCAGACTTTTCTTGGCTCGCTTTTTGACGTTTTGGAGGATTCAGCGATCGCTCGACTCAAATCATCAGGCCTGCCGACGTCTAACCACGGTTCATGCATCGGATAGGCCACGGTGCGCTTGGCCATCTCTCTTAGACGCTCAAACAGCACGGGCATATCACAGTAGGACTCCGGGCTTAATACACTCAACGCCTCCGGGTCGAGAGCATAGACGCCGGCATTAATGTGGCTACGAGCAACCGGCTTTTCTTCGAAGCCGACGATGTCGGCACCTTCCGTCTGCACGACACCGTAGGGATGCTGCCATTCATGCACTCGGACGGCCATGGTCGCAGTCGCTTCGTGGCGGATGTGAAAGTCAAGCAGCTTTCCATAGTGGATATCGGTAATCACATCTCCGTTGGTGACCACAAACGGAAGTTCGGGTCGTGGCTGCAGTAACCCCAGTGCGCCGGCCGTGCCCAAAGGCGACGATTCGCGCAGATAGCTGATTTGCACCTGCCAGCGACTGCCGTCGCCGAAATGCTCTTCGATCATGTGCCCAAGATAATGGATCGCCAGCACGAATCGGACAAAGCCTTCGGCCCTGGCCAGTTCGATAATGTGTTCAAGCATCGGCTTGTCGCCGAGCGGCAATAACGGCTTTGGGCAATGTTCGGTATGCGGCCGCAAGCGAGTACCTTCGCCTCCAGCCATGATGATCATCAGATTTGCGCGCTGGGGTGGCTCCATGAGCTCAGCCCACAAATGCAACCCTACGACGCGCCGGTTTTCATCAACGACCGGCACCTGATGAACTCTATTGGCCTGCATGAGCTGGAGCACCGTGTCACGGCTCAACTCAGGCGGCACCACTAACGGCTCACGTTGAATGATGGTATCGATCGCACTGTTGAGATCCAATCCGCGTAGGAGTCCTCGCCGGATATCACCATCGGTCAAAGTGCCTTGCAGTGTCCCATCGGGCAAGGCAACCAGGGCAATCTGAAAAGACGACTCGTTCAAAGAGCGAATGGCCTGCTGGATCGTGGCGCCTTTTGGCAGAATGGCCTTCCGCCATTCCTTACTCGCTGAAATCGACGGGCTCATGTTCGGTGCATGACCAAGGTTTGCCTCTCGACTAGAGTCGCTCTCGCAAGAGCTCGAACGCTTCCGCAGCCTGGAAACCCGCATCGGCACCACGCTGGCGACAACACTCTGCAGCCCCTATAACGACAATTCTCATGACACAACAAGATCGTGAAATTGTTTCTTGAGAATATCGTCCAACGGAATCGTCGCCAACACGTTGACAATCCGGTCTGCCGCCCCTCCATCACCATAGGGGTTCAAGACCGACTTAAGTCGGTCTTGGAAGGCGGGAGAATACATCTCGGATATGGCTGCCATAATGCTTTCCTTGATCGGCTGACAGCTAATAACACTCTCCGCCTTCAGGCGCCCTCGCTGGCGATCACCGATATCGATGGTTCCAATTCGAAAGCTGGGCGCCTCGGTTAGTCCGCTTGACGAATTACCTACGACCCCATCCACTTGACTTAACGCAGAAAGATACAGCGTTGACCCCAATGACGTGTAAGCCTTCGCATTTGGGTGTGCCTTTGAAAAGTTTTCGATCATGCTGAATAATGCTCGCCCCTCAGTATCCGCGTTAGGCATCGTAAAGAGTAATCCTGTGTCATGGTATTCCGACAACGCTGCCAGCAATTCCTCCAACTGACGCTGGGCAGTTGCCGCTTCGAGCGTAACCGGATGAAATGTGACGACCAAGTTTCTCTCACGGAACTTGAACGACAGGCGATGCTCCAGATCGGCCCTGGAGATAACGTGAAGCCTCTTGATACTATCAACGCCGAGTCCGCCTACGAGAAATACTCGGTTCGAATCTTCGCCAAGCTGTATCACTCTCCGCCGATATTCTTCCGCCGCGACGAAGTGGAGCTGCGCCATCTTGGTTATTGAATGGCGTATGGACTCATCAATAGCCCCTTCGGTGGCTTCTCCACCGTGAAGATGTGCAATAGGTACCCGCGCAACCATGGCGGCGGCCGCTGCCGCAAAAATCTCAAATCGATCGCCAAGCAATACCATGACGTCCGGCTGAAGTTGCTGGAGCGCGTCGGCAAAGCCGATCATTCCCAGTCCCATCGACTTTCCGATCCCGACCGGCGAGTCCGAACTCAGGAGCATCTCGACTTTACGATCAATCACAAACCCATCCGCTTCAATCTCCCGATAAGTCAGCCCGAATTCTGGAGCGAGATGCATCCCAGTTGCGATCACTTGCAACGTGAGATCGTGCGCCGCCCGAATACCGTCCATGACCCACCGGAGAAGGCCGTATTCCGCTCGACTTCCGGTGACAACACAAATCTTACGCATTACAACTCAATCAGTTCATCCCGCACAAAGGTACGAGGGGCTTGCCGTCCAATGACCTCATCCCACCGCATCGGCGACACTCCCGTGCCAGGCCGTTTGGCTGTCACATTGTGTTCGCTGAAGAACTCTCCAGCCTGAATCGGACGAGACGCCACCAAGGATTTTCTGGCTGTCGACAGATTCTTCTCTTCACCGGCACTAGGTCTCTTCACGCCGTCCCCGAGAGCGCTCTCGATGTTGCGGATGGCGGAAACCATCGCTCTCAATTCATCCGGAGTCAGGCTGGCACCATGATCTGGACCGGGCAACATTCGATCCAAGGTAAAGTGCTTCTCGATCACCGTCGCTCCCAGAGCCACGGCCGCAATAGGCACTTCAATCCCTTTGGAATGGTCGGAATAGCCGACGGCGACATTGAATGTGTCACGCAGTACCTGCATCGCGCGTAAATTTACGTGTGCCATTGGCGCGGGGTATTCCGTGGTGCAGTGAAGCACGGTTATCCGCGTGCGCGGAGTTCCTGCTGCCTCAAGCGCTTGCAACGCGGCACCGACTTCTTCCAACGTGGCCATTCCAGTCGACATAATCACGGGCTTCCCAATGCGACCCACATGACGCAGATAAGGAAGATTGGTAATTTCTCCGGAAGGGATCTTCACCCGATCGATTCCCAGCTGGATCAGAAAATCAATACTCTCGGTATCGAATCCGGTCGAGAGAAACCCGATACCTCGTTCACGGCACCGCGCCAGCAGAATCCGATGCATGGCCGGAGATAACTCCAGCTGTTTGAGCATCGCGTGCTGGGTCTCATGAGGGTCCGTCGTCTGTTGCTGATACTCGGCTTTGCCCGCGTGTGATGTGACAAGCCGATCGGCGGCGAACGTCTGAAACTTCACGAAGTCCGCACCGCACTCCGCAGCCAGATCGATCAGCCGACAAGCCAAGTCGAGGTTGCCGTTATGATTCACCCCCGCTTCGGCAATGATTAATGTGCGGGGCATCATGATGTGTGGTTGCCTGCGAACCTGGTCGTATCGGCCTGATGGTGCCGTACAGCGAGTCCCATGCCCATGATGCAATTTGCTCCAATGGAGATGCCTTCCTTGACGATGGTCCCGCTCCCGATAAAACTACCCGCACCAACCGTCACGTTGCCGTTCAGTATGGCCCCGGTCGAGACGTGACAGTGATCTGCCACCGTCACGTCATGTTCCACGATCGCACGGGTATTGATGATGCAGTTGTTCCCAATCCGCGCGCCGGCATTGATGATGGCCCCGTGCATGACGATAGTCCCTGGGCCGAGCACGGCATGACGAGAGACATAGGCGGTAGGCGAAGCAATCGTGGGCAGCTGCAGTCCGAGCTCAACTGCGCGTTGGTAGAGATGGATGCGAACGGCCGGAGAACGGATGTGACCCACCGCGACAATCGCATGACTACAATCTTTGGCGAGCCCAGGTAGTTCGCTGTCTGTGCCAATGACGCGATAGCCGAACTGTTCGGTATGCAGTTCCCCCGGGAGCCCCACCAATCCGACGATCTCGTACGCACCGCATCGCTCGATGACATCAATACATGCATGGGCATGTCCCCCGGCACCGATCACGATCAAGCGGGGCTTACTCATGATGGTGTTGGAATCAGCCCCGCACTGCTCGGAATGTTGAGCAGTCTCCTCGAAAGCGACTCGGCGCCGGCCAGATCCATCCGCGGACAATCTTTGAAGTGCGCCATGTCATGCATCAGGATCCAGGCCGGCCGTGTCATGAATCCCGCGTCGTTCGTGGCCCTCAAGATGCGATCCCGCTGATCTTGCTGGTCGACATCCAACAGCAGTGTTTGCAGCCAATAGTTGCTTCGACAGGCGATAGGCTCCTCCACCAACCGGACGCCGGCCATGGACCCGAACGCCTCTTGATAACGAGCAAACAACTTCCGTTTTGAAGCAAGTCTGTTCGGCAACTGTTCCAACTGGGCACAGCCCAAGGCAGCATTCAAGTTAGGCAGTCGGTAATTGTAGCCGATTTCATCGTGGCGATATTCCCAGATGTGCGGCAATTTGGCGGTGGTCGTCAGATGCTTGGCATGACGGGCAAGTTCTGGATCATCGGTTAAGAGAGCCCCGCCTCCTCCGGTCGTAATGGTTTTGTTGCCGTTGAAACTGAGGATGCCCATCTTCCCGAACGTGCCCGTGTGTCGGCCGTGGTACCAGCTACCCAACGACTCAGCCGCATCTTCGGCCACTGCGATATTAAAATCGCGCGCCAGTGCCAGAAGACTGTCCAGATCCGCCGGATGGCCGAAGGTATGCATAGGAACAAGCGCTCGAATAATACGGCCGGTCATTCGATTGACACAGTGCCCCGCTCGTTGCTCCGTGGACGTGACGAGATAGTCGCGCAGTTTTTGCGGATCAATACCCAATGTGCGGAACTCGCTATCAACGAAATGCGGCACAGCCCCGCAATAGGTCACGGCATTGGCTGTCGCGGCGAACGTAAGGGCCGGAATCAGGACCTCATCCTCGACCTTCACGCCTAAGAGCTTCAATGCCATGTGCAGCGCTGCCGTGCCATTGACGACGGCAACCGCATGCCTGGCCCCTGTAAAGCCCTCCAGATCCGATTCAAAGCGGTCGACGAACTTGCCCACTGACGAGACGAATGTCGAATCGAGACATTCTTTGAGATATTTCCACTCGTTACCGTCAAAGGTCGGTTCATGCAGAGCCACCGGGCCTGGCCCGACCACATCGCAAATCGCCTTGACGATCCGGTCAACAAGACTCATCTCGGAGCCACGGCCCTTCACAGGTTGTAAACATCAGACTTGTACCGATGCAAATGCTCGGGCCGTGCAAACCATTGAACCGTCTCGACTAGACCACGCTTGAAGCCCTCGCGACCGCCGTACCGAGGTTGCCAGTCAAACAATTCCTTGGCTTTCCTGTTATCTGCCCATAGGCGTTCCACTTCGGAATGTTCGGGACGCAGGCGCGCTTCGTCTGTGACCACTTCAATGTCGGCATGCATGGCTTCGGCAATCAATCGAGCGGTGTCTCCGATGGAAATCTCGAAGTTGCTGCCCAGATTGACGACTTCTCCCAAGCCTCGATCGGAATTCAACATCGCCATGAAACCCGCCACGGTATCCAGCACGAAATTGAAGTCGCGTGTGGGTGACACTGCGCCAAGATTCACCTGTCGGTGACCGGCAGCAATCTGTGTAATGATCGTCGGAATCACGGCCCGCGCAGATTGGCGCGGGCCATAGGTATTAAACGGGCGTGCAATGACGACCGGCAGTCCAAACGAAGCATAGAAGGAATAGGCCAGTTGGTCAGCGGCGATCTTGGTCGCCGAGTACGGCGACTGACCTTGCAATGGATGATCTTCTGTAATGGGCACAAACCGAGCCGTGCCATATACCTCGCTGGTCGACGTATGAATGATCCGCTTGACACCCAGCTCACGCGCCGCCTGCAGCACGTTCAGCGTGCCTTTCACATTGGTGTCCACGTAGGTGTCGGGAGAATGGTAGGAATAGGGAATCGCAATCAAGGCCGCGAGATGCAAAACCGCCTCGCATCCTTTCATTGCCGTACGCACACCATGCGGGTCTCGGACATCGCCCGGAAATACTTCGAATTTCCCGCTCACATCCTCGTTGCAATGATCCAGCCACCCCCAGGAGTTGAATGAATTGTAAAACACGAAGGCACGAACATCGTGACCTCCACGAACCAGAGCCTCCGTCAGGTGGGAACCAATAAAACCGTCGGCGCCGGTGATCAGCAGCTTCATGGACTCAGGGTTTCCTTCGGCCGAATGAGGGAATCCGCTTGGTCATGTTGAACTCGGATTGAGGTACAGCACCGATACGGTCATTGCGGTCACATCCTCAGCATCCCGTGGCTCCGATTACGCCGCCGCTCTCACGCTAAACCGCTCCATCCACTGCCCGAAACTGATCATTCTCCACACCAGGAAGTTGAACGATTCGCGGCCGCCGATCACGGCATCGAAATGGTCGAGTGCCGAGGCGTTGAGTACGCCCTGCGAAGCATCTACAGCACGGCGCAGCTCAAGGCGAAAGCGCTCGGGCGCATCCTTGCGGATCCACGTTTCTTCCGGTGTCACAAAACCCATTTTATCCATTCGTGTGCGGATCGGCTCAGGCAAGGTTCCCCGCATCGCTTCGCGTAAGACCTGCTTCGTTGTGGCATTCCATAACTTCATTTCGGGGGGAAGC
Organism: Nitrospira sp.; assembly: GCA_024760525.1. NCBI lineage: Bacteria > Pseudomonadati > Nitrospirota > Nitrospiria > Nitrospirales > Nitrospiraceae > Nitrospira > Nitrospira sp. The sequence goes on along the minus strand of CP060499.1, from coordinate 962,424 downwards.
CCTGTCAGGAACTCCACGACCCTATAATCGAGAAAGGGCAGCCTCGACTCGACACTATGAGCCATGGAATCACGATCCTCCCAATGCAGCAACATCGGTACACTGGTGGCTGTCAGCATGGCATGGGCCATCTGGTTCACTGAGGTTGTTTTGACGCCGTAGGTGAGATTGGGATCTCGGGCATCAAATGCAAGCCGTTCTCGATTGATCCAATAAGGCACCGACGATCGTTTTCCAAAGAGCCGGCGCAAAGGTTGACGCAACGGTTCGGGCAGGACTGTGTTCCCAAGGTACTTGGCGGAGCTGGCATAACTCAGCCCATGAAGATGCTTAGCCGCGCGCGCCTCTCGGAGCAATGTCCCCCATCGCCACATCACAAATAGTCCGGCAAAATGCGAGGCGAAAAACCCGTGATAACCAGCGAGCAGCTCATCTGCCCCCTGCCCATCCAACAACACGTTCACGCGTGCGTGCTTCGCGAGCTCAAAGACCTCCCATTGGGCGCAAATGCTCGTTGAACCGAACGGTTCATCCTGATGCCAGGTCATGGCATCAAGCTTTTTGAAAAGATCGTCCAGGTTCGGATAGACGTAATGAGATTTCACACCGGTGTGCCCGACAACGACATCGACATGGTTCCGCTCATCAAATCGTTTCTCCGTGGCGCAAGCCGAAAAGGTGTTCTGGTGGTATCCAGCTCCGGTGGATTGGAGGAGCAGATTCGCCACGCAGACGATCGACGACGAGTCGAGCCCGCCGGACAGACAGGATCCGACGGGGACGTCGGCGCGCAGACGAAGCCGTACCGCATCCGTAAACAGCGCAACAAACTCATCGGCGGCCATTTTCATGTCCCCTGAAAAAGGACGTGGCGTCAGTTGATACCACCTGCGAACCGGAAAAGTCTTTTGAAGATCCTCGATAGATCCGTCTACACACTCGCCTCCTCTGAGCTGGCAGACACCTTGGAACATCGTCTCTTCACTATGATCGAGCAATCCCCAGTTCAAGAAGTCATACACTGATTGCCCGTTGACTCTTGGCGACCACCCCGGCAGCACCGTAAACTGTTTAATCTCCGATGCCATGGCGACCAATCCCTCCGGCGAACGCCAAAGGTAGAGCGGTTTGACGCCGAATCGATCGCGTGCGGCAAACACCCGCCCTGCCCTTCGGTCAATGAGCACGAAGGCGAACATGCCGTTGAATCGATCGACACATTGTGCGCCCCAGGCGAGGTAGGCTTGCAGGATGACCTCCGTATCGCTCTGCGAGACAAAGACATGCCCCAGTTGCCGAAGCTCATGCCGCAGTTCGAGATGATTGTAGATTTCTCCGTTATACGTGATCCACACGCGGCCATCCGCCGTGCACATCGGCTGGTGACCGGTTACGGAGAGATCGATGATGGCAAGACGGCGATGGCCCAACGCCATAACCGCATCAATGACCGGCCTACCATTCCGCCTGGGCGCATAGGTCAGTCTTGAGTCGTACGCCTCGTCCGGAGTATCCGTTCCTCCAACCGGTGTCGATACGAAATCCCGAGCTGAAAACATCACAGCCCCTTCGCCGTCTGGGCCTCGATGGCGAACCACCGTGGTCATCTTTCGAATAAGATCGTCCAAGGGATAGGGATCAGGACAAAAGAGCGCTGCGATACCACACATGGCTACAACTCTCCAAGTACGTCAGCCACCACCTGGCCCAATTTCTCGGCATTGCGTTCAGCAGTATGGGTCTGCGCCGCCCGCTCGGAGCCGGCTTTCATCCGATCAATATCGGACGATGTCAGGTGATTGAGCGCGCGCGCGAGGGAGGCCGGTGCAAAATCTTTCGCTACGACACCACATCCGAACTCGCGCACGATTTTGGCCATCTCGGGAGATGGCCCGATCGCCACAGCAAGGCGAGCCTGGAGGAATTCAAAAAACTTATTCGGAAGTGCATGAAGATTGTTGAAGCTGGAAGGGGATAACAGGTACAGGCCAATATCGTAGGCATTGGTGAACGGCACAAGCGCTTCCATCGATACCGGCGAGAGAAATCGAACCCGCGGATTACCAGAAGCTTTCGCCTTTAGCTTTTGAATGTATTCGGGAAAGTTCGGAACCAGCATGAGGTCGAGTTCAAAGCGGTCATCCACCCATTGCATGACCTCGATCATCTTCTCGATCTGCCTCGTCGGCATCGCATAGCCATGATGTATCATGCGGATCGGCCGCGTTGGTGTCGCACGGGGAGCCAGGATATGGCTTGGAGCGGCGTTCTGAATGACGACAGGCTTGACTCCAAGCAGACGGCGATACTCTTCGGCGATGCCGTCTGCCACCGTTATGACTCGTGCCGTCTTTGGAATGTATGTCTTGCAGAGATAGTGAGCATGCCCCTGATGGAATAGACGCCACACCAATCGCTCCTCCAATTCCCGAGGAGCATATTCATGCGCGTCGAGGATGACCGGTCGAGTGCCGGCAAGTGAAAGTGCCAGAGGCAACGCCTCCACATCATTCGCAATCACCGTATCGAAGGCGACCCCTTCCAGCTTGCGATGGAGCTCTTGAACATGTTCCCTTGACCAATAGTGCGATTCATACCGGCGTGAGAGCAGTTTAATGCCTCCTACACATCTTCGCGTGAAAGTCCGAGCATTGCGCTTGCAACCAAGAAAGCGAACATCGGACATTGCAGGATCGCCGGTGCCTGCAGCAATCACCGCGTGATGTGTTCGAAGGGCTTCGATCTGCCGGCGAACACGAGGATCCTGCTTTAGATCAGTGAATGAAATGACAAGAACCGTCGCCATAGGAGAGCCACACACCGCCCAGATGAAAGACACCCATATCTCCGAACCAGCCGTTTCTCTGACTCATGTGTATGAACAAACGGAATACCCACTATACGCATCGAGCTCCGGACAAAAAACACGGTAAATACCTGGACTCAAGGGTCATCTCGGCATCCTCACTGTGACTGAGCAACGCGGCAATCTTCTGAAGGTCCGTTCCGGCACAGATCTCACGCGTGCAGGCCAGGTAGGTCTGAACAAAGTGTTGCCCCTCAGATGACGTAAGTGTGGCTTTTAGCTTCGTCTCGAACGCGATGTTGCGCGCCGTACTATCAGGCCACCCAGGGCAGAATACCGTGGCCGCATCGTCGGGTAGCAGCACTCCGTCTCGGTCTCGCTTGTCCTGCAACTTCGTCAGCATGGTCTTGAGTTCCATCTCCACCTCGGTAAGAGATCGCGTTTGATCACCGCTGACGAGATAATGATCGATGAGCCATCCCCCATGCCGATTGTGATATGGAAGCAGTCCGACTTTCCCTGACTGTTCGATCGACAGATAGATGACACATGCGTTCTGCGGGGAAAAGAGAAAGGTTCCGAACTTACCCCGCAGGCCTTCGACAAAATAGTAGTACCCGCACTGGTTCACCAATCCATCCATCGTCGGCAACCGGACATGCCGCTTCCGAAGGTGCAGCCCGCCATAGCCGCATTGGAAGCCCTCAAGCGGAGGGCCAAGATCACATTCCTGAATATATCCATCCTTCGACCATTTACGTCGGTAGGAAGGGAAGCGGGCGTCTTGAAATTCACGATCCTGAATTGCCAGGCCGCCGACCGCCTCCCACCCATCGGTCTTTGTCACATAATCCGTAAGAATCGTGGCTCCTCCGTGCGTCTCAAGACGTACAACGAGAATACGGTTCTGAAATGTCGAGGTTATTATCAGGTTTTCACCCAGCGAGGCGATTCCGTACGGCATGTTGAGATGCTCTCGCAAGGGACCATTCCCTCCAAAGCATCGTTGGGTGTCGAGGGTTTGAGGATCGAGTGAACAAACAAATCCGGTGTGGGCATCTGATCGAAACAGGCTGCCGTGATGCACCACAAGGGAGGTGGGCCACAGCATTCGGTGATCCCAGGGGTTCCACCCCTGAGACCCGATTCGTTTGCTTAGCACTCCGCTCATGAGATCAACGCGCACGATCTCCCGTCGTTCCAAGCTGGAGGCAAATACCTGATCTCCGAGGATTGCAACACCATGCGCATTCCGGAGCGCAAAACTCCAAAGCGGTTTCCAGTCGCCGTCGCCGGTTCGCCGAAAGGCCGCGATGTTGTGGCCATCATAGCTGGCCACTACAAGCACATCCCCGCCGTCCGATAGGGCCACGCCCTCGGGAGTAATGGTTTCCTTTGACGCAATAGTAGCCCGAATGGAAAATGTGCTCTCGTCACAGTCCAGGGCACCCTCGTACACCTGATTTCCAACATTGTTCGCAACGATGAATCTTTGACGGGCATCATCATAGGCAAGACCTGTAGGGAGCCATATGGACGGCCCCTTATTATCAAGGAGAGGGGCTACAAGTTTCAGAGAACCGGAACTGAGCTCGAGACAATAAAGATGTGTATAGTCGGCAACTGCGGCATATCGCCGGTTGATGGCTACTGCACTGACAAACAGAGAGGTAGCTGGAATATTCTTGCCTTCCAAAATAAGTTGTCTTGTATGTCCGTCGTATGCGAGCGGCTCTACTCGTTGTTTCCACTGCGTGGAGCCGGCTTGTTTTACGAGGAGAATACTGAAGCCGACCACACCTACCGTCATGAGCAAGACCAGACGAGAAAGAGAATTCACAAGTTTCCCCGGTGCTGGTTGAGAGGCTGGGATCTATGGGCATCGACCTGATGGGTTAACCACTGGAGAGGCGCAAGAAGAAGTCTCAGGCCCCCTCGAGAGAGGGATATCATGATAAAGGGAGGTGATCAGCGTCGGTCATTGATCGGCGACGAAGTTCTTTATCTGTAAGTCGTGTTTTTGAATGCACCCATCGATGGCACTCAAATTCCGTGTTGTCCATTCGATCGTCTTCGAAAGACCATCGAGGAGATCTATACGTACTTCAAAACCGATCTCCCGTTTGGCCTTCTCCGTACTACCGAACCGTTTGCCCGATCTATCCCAAGGTCGTTCGGACAGAAATTCGATATCGGCGCTATTACCGGTCAATTTATTTATTGATCTGGCAAGTTCCAGAATTGACGTCTCCACTCCGCTCGCCAAGTTATAGACCTCACCGGCCTTACCCGCGCCCGCGCAAGCCACCAAACCTCGCGCGATATCCTCAACATAGATGAAGTCGCGGCTCGCACGCCCATGGTTTTCCACGCGCAATGGCATCTTTTTTAACGCGCGGTAAATAAAGGCCGGAGTGACATTGCGCCACACGGTCGCCGGAGTTCCACGCCAACGCCCAGCGCCAAGAATCTCCCGTGGCCCATAGACATTCTGGAATCTCGCACGCACGGTCGGAAGCCCATGCTGATGGTGGTAATAGACAGAGTAGAACTCACCAACTACTTTTGAAATCTGGTAAGGGCTGTCCAACTCGATGGGAACCGGACCATCCTCCGTGGTGGGCTGAGCAGAACCATACGTATGAGGAGCGAGGGTGCAGCCGGACGCCGCATAGACCAGCTTCTTTACGCGGCGAAAGCTTTTCATCCTTTCATACAGTTTAAGCGTGGTAATGAGATTGTTCGCATGATCTTCGAGCGGATTGGCGATCGAACTTTGATTGCCATGATAGGTGGCGAGATGAAAAACATAGTCGAACTCATCGCTTAGGCCGGTCAGGATACTGTCATCGGCAATCGACCCTTCCCGCAAGTCCACGCGAGGATCGTCCGGCACGTTGAATCGTTCTGCCGACAAGAAATTATCGATGATTGTCACCCCTTCGCATTCATGATCAAGCAACAGGTGAATCAGATTACTCCCGACGAAGCCGGCTCCACCCACCACCAGACATCTCGTCCTTTTCAACGCATCCATTTCCTCGCCTTTCCCAATTCCAATTCGGGCACTCCCTACTTCTTCTCATCAGCAGGCTTCAAGTGTGTGAATGTCTGGCTGATGCCGAATTTCTTGTACCACTCGATGGCGGCGGTTACACCCTGCTCCAAAGGCGTGCGCACGTGCCACCCAGAAAATACGCGAAGCGTTTTAGAAGGATCCAGCAATATGGTGTACACATCATCGAGACTGCGAGGCCGCACTTCGACGTCCTGTTCCAGCGTGATTCGGAGTGCTTGAATCGTCGCATTGAAAAGATCTTTGATGGCAAGGTCGGATCCGGAAGAGACGTGGTAGGGTCCGGACTGTCCCTTCCCCGCAACCGCCATCAACACGACCTCGATGAGATCATCGATGTAAATGAAATCCCGCCGGGTATCCATGACAAAGCAGGGCTTGTTATTGGTCAGGCGGTGATAGAACGTCGGAAGAGGCCCGCTGAGATTTCGAGGTCCGTACGCATTGGCAAGCCGGAACGAGACCCAATCCAGTCCGCTCAGCATGACATACTGTTCCCCGGCCGTCTTACTGATGGCATAGCTGCTGCCCTCAGACCGAATCGGATGGTCGATCGTGATCGGCTGCTCCAACGGCTTCAGGCCGTAACACAACGCAGTCTGAAAATAGATGAGCCTTTGTACGTGATGGCGTTGTGCAGCCTGCACAATATGTGCGGTACCGACACAGTTCGTGAGCGTGTCTTCCCTCCAATTCTCCGGGTCTTTATAGGAGGCAGCCGCGTGAACGACCTGGTCTGGTCCGAACTCATCAAACGACCGATCGACGAGGGACTGATCCGCAATCGTTCCTTCCACCACTCTGAGTCGGCCATGCGGTGTGAGATTGTCCCGACGGCCGGTCGCATAATTATCGATGGCGCACACCTCGTGCCCCTGTCCTATGAGGCGATCCGCCAGATGCGATCCTATGAATCCGGCGCCTCCCGTGATCAATACTTTCATGGTGGTGTCTCCTCATTCATCAACAGACGTCTATACTCATATGCCTTATCGTGAAAAACTCGCTGCCACAATTCCAGACACAGGAAGCCCCACAACTTTCGTCCAAATTGTAATTCGCGCCCCAACCCGGCCAGAACCGTTCGGTTGCTGATCAACGGACGCTCTAAAGCCTTTTGAGACGATAGAACGTCGGTCACATAATCGCGGACCTTTCCCTTTCCCCCCACCCATTCCTGCAACGGAACCGGGAAACCCATCTTATCTGTCCGCCGAACGATCGATTCGGGTAAAACCGACCCCAGGGCGCTTCTCAGCACATGCTTCATATGCCCGTCCTTGAATTTGATATCCGCCGGAATGGTTGCAGCCATTTCTACCAGCGGGCGATCGAGGAACGGCACGCGGGATTCCAGGCCATGCGCCATACTCATACGGTCTTCCACATGGAGCAATGCCGGGAGCAGCGTTTTGAAATCGAAATGCGTCATACTGTCGAAGTAGGACTCTTTCTGAACGTTAGAACCGCGGAAAATCTTCCTGAACGTCTCGAAGGGCGAGTACGCGCCCAAGAGGTCCCATCGCACCTCGTCGGCATGCAACGCCGCGCGATTCACCAATCTAAAGTAGCGCTTGTCGAGTTCCTCGAACAATCCGTCGCGCCAGAACTGTTGTAACAAAGGCTTGTAGTTTCGGAGTGCGGTGAGATTGGGAATGATGGACTCATAGGTGACGATGAAGTTGCCGGAATGCATTGTGCCGTCAATGGCAGCTTTGATGCATTGCTCAAAATAGGCGATGAGATAGCGCGCATAGCCTCCGAAAATCTCGTCGCCTCCCTGTCCTCCAAGCACGACCTTCCGATGCTGGGCGGCGAGCCGGGACACCATGAACTGAGGGAATGATCCGGGACCGGCTACCGGAAAGTCCAAGTGATAGATGACCCGCTCAATGTTCTCGACAAAGTCTTCAGCGGTAATGTCGATCTCGTGGAGCGGAAAGGATCTGAATTGCGCCAGGTCGCGGGCATAGTTGCTCTCATCGTAGGCTTCTCGGATGGAAAATTTCCCGGAAAACCCGATCAGCTCATGGGCTTGCCGTTCAGACGCCAACGAGGCGATGATGCTTGAATCGAATCCTCCGCTGACATATGCGCCTACCGGGACGTCGCTCCGAAGATGGAGCGCCACGGAATCCTGCATCAAGAATCGAAGCTGCTCTTCGAAGTACTTCGCCGTATGGTTGAAATCGAGATGGTAATACACCTCCCAATAGCGTCGTGTTTCGATCCGGCCGTTTCGCGCGATCAACACATGCCCCGGCTGAAGCTCCTGAATTCCGCTGAAGAGTGTCTTGCCGTCTAAACAAAACTGGAATGTGAGGTAATCTTTTAACCCTTCCACATCGGTCGAGATCTCAGGCACGAACGGCAGCAACGCTTTCACCTCGGAAGCGAAATAGAGCGTGCCTCTCACCACGCAGTAGTACAACGGTTTGATCCCGAACGGGTCCCTGGCGCATAGAAGTGTGGCGTTGGCCTCGTCCCACAACGCGAATGCAAACATCCCGCGAAACTGGTTGAGACACTCCACTCCCCACTTGTGATAGGCGTGTAGAATGACTTCGGTGTCGGAGTGCGTCTTGAACAGATTCGCCCCCAACTCATCACGCAACTCGAGGTAGTTGTAAATCTCTCCGTTGTGGATGATCCAATTGCCGGCGCGATCGTTCATCGGCTGCTGACCGGAGGCGACATCGATGATGCTCAACCGGCGATGGGCGAACCCCACTGTTCCGGAGGAGTGCAACCATGTCCCCTCGCCGTCCGGACCGCGGTGTCGCTGGAGTTTACTCATCACCTCCAGCGAACGCCGAAGATTGTCGATCCGTTCAGATTCAAGGCTCAGTATGCCGGCGATACCGCACATGAGCGGATTACTCCTTGCGAGAGGTGAGGACCTCTACGATCCGTTCTGTCGCACGGCCATCGCCGTACAAACTCCGATGAGGCGCTTGGCACCTCTCCATCTTTTCGACAGCGTTCACGATGGTCGCCGTATCGCTCCCACACACAATATTCCAGCCTGCCGTGACGGTCTCTATCCATTCCGTTTCGGTTCTGAACGTCACACAGGGAATCCGCAGATAATATGCTTCCTTCTGGACTCCGCCTGAATCAGTCAGCACACAAGCGGCATGCTCTTGGAGCCGGACCATGTCCAAATACCCCAGAGGATCCAGGCACCGGACATTGTTTCCCGCCTGAACAGCGTACTCATTCAGTTTCTTTTTCGTCCGCGGATGAAGAGGCAAAATCACGGGCTTTTTCACGGTCTGAAAGGCCTGTAATATAGAACGAAGCCGGTCAGGATGGTCGGTGTTCTCAGCTCGATGTATGGTAGCCACATAGTAAGAGCGTGGAGATAGTTCGAGGCGTGTCAATATGTTCGATCGGCGCTCCGCACTCGCACGGTGGAGGAGCAATGCGTCGTACATGATGTCGCCGACTACATGAACACCGGCCTCGATACCTTCCCGACCTAAGTTGTCGCGTGATACCGTCGACGGAGCAAAGAGCCATGTCGACAGATGATCCGTCATGACACGGTTGATTTCTTCCGGCATCGTTCGATTGAAACTCCGCAGCCCTGCTTCAACATGCGCGACGGGGATATGTAACTTGGCTGCAGCCAACGCAGCGGCCAAGGTTGAATTGGTATCTCCGTACACGATCACCACGTCCGGTAGTTCCTTTTGCAACACCTCCTCGACTGCTTTCAACATCGCACCTGTTTGCACGCCATGCGAGCCGCTTCCTATACCGAGATGATAATCCGGTGCGGGAATTCCGAGGTCTTCGAAGAAGACGTCCGACATGCCGTGGTCATAGTGTTGGCCCGTATGAACCAGTATCTCATCATTCCGCTTTCGTAAGGCGATCGTCAGGGGACTGGCTTTGATGAATTGCGGCCTGGCGCCGACAATAGACAGACATTTCATAACTCAATACCCATCGTGAGCATTGCCCCCAAAGGGCGGCGTCTAACATGAACAGGAGTATCTTCCGAAACGTTCTCCAAGCAGAAGCGAAGGACTGGCTGAGATGTTTGGGGTTTGGCAGACAATGACGAGCGATGCCTAATTACCGTATCAACTCTTTTAACCGTCCCCGAACGGCAAGCCGTCCGTTATTCACTTTCTCGAGAACGCGTCCTGCATCACCAAAGAACCTGCTCGACCTAAAATGCCAAGCGGCACGTCGTGGAGTTGTTTCGGAAAGAACGCGATCGATCATCGCGGCAAAAGCGCGATAAGAATACTTATCGGACAGACAAATATCAGCGTACGCCTGGTCGACGACCTTACTCACCAGCTGGATATCTTCAAGTTTGTCCAACACCTCTTCCAGGTTTGAATAATCACGTTTCAGCGGAATATAGTGCCGATCGGCCTCAAAAACACCGTCATAGTGGCCTTCAATCAGAACCTGACAAGTCTTCGTCACGACGGCTTCAAAATGTCGAGGCCCTATCGCGAAGAACTTGTAGCTATCCCAGCCCTTGGGAAGGCTCTGACTTATTTGTTCATACGAGAGAGTGGGGTTTGATTGAAGCTTGACTTGGATCAAAGCCTTGATTTCTCCACGCCGATCGAGCACGCTCGACCCACTTTCGCATCCGATTATCGCCCGCCCGGAAGCCAAAAATTTTTCCCATCGATCACCGACGATGGTGTCCTCTGGTCGAGTCGAAATATCGCACTTCATACCTCTCTCGCTCGCCCGTTCTGCCACCCGATCAGCAATCTGGGACTTCATCTGTCCGTGATTCCCGAACCAATAGGGTAATCGACTTGCACGGTATACGATATCGACGGGTCTCTCTTTCAGAGCAGGCTGCTTCCCTTCCCATCGGCTCATTGCCTGTTCATCGATATATCCGGTAAAGGCCTTGTAGAACGAAGCCTTTCTATGCATCAGTGGATACAACCCGACGTGATACGATGGGTCAAAGTTCGAAAAGACGACCGACACGCCCCATTCATATAGCCATTCGTCTAAGACTTCGGAATGATCGTACTCATCCTGCGGCATGGCCAGCTTGAGACAATCCAGAGACGCCACCCATCGCAACTGCCACTTCCAGACATAGAACGCGGGAGCCCAGCGCATACACAAGAACGTGGTATGCAGGATCACAGCATCAAATTGTGTGCGACGCAGCCAATTTGGAGGAGGGTAAAATGCATTCCAGTAGGAAAGGTCATGGGAAACCTCGCTGCTATCCATAACATGGAGATGCGCATAGATAGCCGGTCTCATTCTCGGCAGTGGCTCCGGATGCCAATAAAGGACAAGAATCGTCTTGGGAACTAGGGACATTGGTGTGACACTTCCTCGACAAAGAACTTTTCTATGGCTTGCCGGTACGGCAAAGACTGGCAGGCCCAGTTGAACCCGGCATGAGTCGCTTTGTGGGCGTTCTCCTTAAGCGAACAGAGCAGTGTCGTATCGTTGATCAACAGCTTCACAGCTTCTTTCAAATCGCCTGGTCTTGACGGATCATACGTAAGCCCACATTTATATTGATTGAGGATCTGGGACACATATTGCGCGTCGCTGGTGGAGAGTATCGCCAGTCCTGCTTGCATGTATTGCGAGAGCTTATTGGGACAGCAGTACACATGATTGAGGTTCGGCCCTCGGTAAGAAATTACACCGACATCGGCTCGTGATGCCGCCTCAACCAGTTGATCCTCAGCCACCGCCTCTTCTATCCGGATACGTCCGTTTGAGATGAGATCGCGATGGGCTTCACACAATCGTTGAAAGTATTCGTTCGTTGGAGCCCGCAACAAGAGCACAGCTCTCTCGTCATCGATGAGGGCCCATGCACTCAGGAGTTCTTCAAAGCCTCGCTCCGGTACAATGCGGCCTTGAACCAGAATCTTGATCGGAAAGGTGATCGGTCGAGCGCTGGAGGGTTCCACACCCTTTCTCAAGGGCTCAGCATTAGGAACCGAAACAACGTGTTCGATTCCATATTGACGCTCGAGATAACGCGCGATCTGAGGGTTGACCGTGATGACGGCATCGGCTTTTCTGATCGCTCTGCCTTCGATAAATGCAATGACACGCCGTTCTAACCTTCCAGCATCCAGGAAAGCCTCCGGCCATACTTCATGGGAATCATAAATCACGGAGCAGCCCATGAGTTTTTTAAGTTTTATCCCGACCACCAAAGCGTGTATATCGTGACAAACAATGACTCGAGGCACAACCGAGACAGCTCTGGCTCTTTCAATGAGCGTTCTGTAAATGACTCGCAAGCCACACAGAATAGAAGCGGAGCCTACTATAGAGGACCACGTACGACGCAATGCACCTGCTGCACCACTCCATTTGGTGTAACCTTCCACAGATGGGCGAGTCTGCACAGAATGCCTTTGGGATGCCATTCGCCGCTCCAACATAGGTCGCACAATCTGCTCGATACGCATGAACTGCATAAGTTGACGGCATTTGGCTGAGATGAGAATAGTTTGCGTAGGGTTGCGAAGGAGTTGAAGAAGGAAACTTAGGCCTCTGCTGTCACCGAAGCGATTGCCGCGTACCTGAGGGAAAACACGTTCGATGAAGACCCGTCCGTCATACTGTCGAGAAGGCTTTGCGGCTGTAAGCCAGCTAAACCCTAATACATCAGTCCGTCCCACCTGCCGACACAAATCAATGACCCAACGGACTCTCGGATCCTCATCGGGCTCATGAGGCACCAACATCAAGATTCGTTGAGGATAGCCTTCCCCCGGACCATTCGACCAGGGAGGCGAACACTTGTGGTTCTGCTTCACACACACTCCGTTATCTTGCTCGGTGGGCAGGAGGAGGCACCGACAGAAGATCCAAATCAGAAGCTACCTTTTCCACAGGACATAGACACCGCCAATTCCCGCATGCTTGCCTTCATATAAAGGATATCCTTTGTCATCTAGGGTCAATCCGCCTAAGAACATTTTGTGTTCCTTCTCCAATCTTTCATCGCCCAAGGCCCTTCCAGCCAACTTCTGGAACAATTGGAGCTCGTGACGGGACAGATATCCACCGAGGAACTCCGTCTCAAAACCTGCTCGGCAACAGAGATCAATGAACTCATCGGGACGATATGGTCTCGAGATTGGGCACTGTTCTCCATCGGTATTCCTGGCAAACGCTTCTTCAAGAGTTAATCCTGGAAAAGCATTGTGGAGGACCATCTTGTCGTAGGCAGTATAAAGATGGAACCAGAGACTGTTGCGATTGTAGACCATTATGCGCGCCTGAGAACGAGGCCTGAGAATTCTATAAAACTCCTTAAGTATTATATCTGGCGTACTTGTATGGTGAATGACCCCGCCGCTATTGATGTAATCCACGACCTGGTCCTCTACTGGGATCCTACAGACTGCGTCAGAAATCTGAACGAGTTCCGCTCTTTCCGAAGAAATATTATGAAGCGCGACTCTATGTCCAGCAAGGCTCAACGCCTTTTCAGAGATATCCATGCCTATCACTTTCTTGGCTTTCGTATGAAGCAGAAAACCGATGAGGTCATCTCCAGGCCCGCACCCGTAATCTAAAACCACCTGTGTATCATGCTGACCATACAAGCCCATGAATTCGCGAAGTAAAGGATACTCTTCGCATCTCCACTCCAGATAGTCCACTGATTCCTGTGGAGTTCTGAACGGCCTTGAGTTAACGGTGTGCTCACCCCAATATGAGTCAACGCCGGTTTGCGTTGCTTCAATGTACCGCTTCACCGGTGTGGTAAGAAGTGGCGCACTCATTCCCTTCCCATGATGAACGCGTTCAATTAGGCGGGAGCATATGCGACGAATGGTCTTAAACATCAATAACCTTTTGCATCAACCGGAGACGCCACAGAAGGAAGCGGTGAATTGTAGAAGTGCGGTTCTACTCCTCAGCATCTCGCTCCGCTTATAGAACAGATTCGAAATACCCTTTAACCCTGCGAAACATTCGAAGCATAAGAGCAGTCAGCACTATTCCGAGAATCGAGACATACCCCAGGCCCAATAAATTAGGAGGCTGGTGATAAAGTAAAATCGAGCGGTATGCCTCCACCAAAATATAAATGGGGTTAAAGGCTGACACCGTTTGAAAAACGTGCGGCATACTCTCCACAGGATAGAAAATCGGAGACATGAAGAGCACAATCATCAATAGATTCGGCAATGCATACGTGAGATCCCTAAAAAACACGGTGATTGCAGACAAAGGAATACCGACGGATGCGACCAAAAGAAACTGGCTTACGACGACGAGCGGGAGCAACAGGACATGCCAAGACGGCGTATTACCATCGATGACCAGCAACACGCCGAGAAAACATAGACTCACGACAATCGGAAGAGTTCCGGTCAATCCCGCTGCAATCGGCAGCACTTCTGTTTTGAACGCAACGTTCTTTATAAGGCCCGTAGCCGATGTGATTGAGACAGCGGACGCCATGACCGCTTCAGTGAAACCCATCCAAGGCCCAAATCCGCTAAGAAGCCATACCGTATAGCCAAACGTTGTCTCAGCACCCGGGAACTTCACTTTAAAGACAAAACCAAACACAAATGTATAGACAGCCAGCATGAGAAGAGGCTGCAACACGCTCCAGGAACTTCCCAATATCGAACCGATATGCTTCTCTCGGAGATGATTCCTGGCGAACCCGAATATCAGTGAAAGATCGCGCGCCTCAAATCCAAGCATGATTTCGTATAGTGTTGGGTTAGTGCGCCGTGATTGTGTATGAAGAGAGCAACGCCGGTCTTCCTCCCTTAGGGGGATCCGGATCGGTGATCTCGAATACCAAGGAGCGACTGGCAAGTTTTACCTGTTCACGCAGAATCCCCACCTGCGCTCTATAGACTCCTTGAGCCAATACGGTCGGGATCTCAACTTCCTGCTCGACTTTGTCGCCCGCGAACTGCCACCCTTCGCATTCCAAACGTTCGTCAATGAGAAGTAATCCGTCAAGCCGTTCGATCAACAACTGCATGTCGAAATCTTGAATCCCACAAGGCCGGTGAACGCACCAACGCAATGAAACACTCTCACCGATACGCAAAGGTTTCGCCCAGGGTTCACCATTTCGGAAGCATTCAAGTTTGCTTATACCCCACCCTTCTTCATACGACTCTTCCCTAATGTGACGATGATATTTTGCAACGGCCTCTTTCTCTCCGATTTCTTGCACCCATTTCTTGTACGCTTGGATGACTTCGAGAGGACTTCCATCCAGACGGATACGTCCGGATTCCATCCAAATGCATCTTGTGCACATTTCGCTGATGGCATCTAGCCCATGCGACACGACAACTACGATCCGCCCTCTCGCACAGATCTCTCTAATTCGCCTAGTTGCTTTCTTCGAAAACGCGACATCGCCCACGGAAAGTGCTTCGTCGATCAACAAAATCTCGGGGTCGATGAACGCAATCATTGAAAACGCCAATCGTGCCTTCATGCCGGTCGAATAAGTGCGCACCGGTCGATCGATAAACTCCCCAAGCTCTGCGAACTCGATAATGTCTCCAATTACGAGATCGGTCTCGCTTCGGGCTTTACCTTGCAGCTCTCCATCTACATAGATATTTTCGCGCCCGCTGAGTTCCTCTCGAATGCCGACTCCTAGAGTCAGCACAGACGTGACATGTCCTTTCACTAAGACCCTGCCGGATGTAGGACTGGCGATCCCGGCGATCAAATGCAGGAGAGTCGATTTACCCGCGCCATTCTGACCGATGATACCAACCCTCTCTCCTGATCCGATGCTGAGCGATACCCCATTCACTGCCGTCTTTGCTGCCGGTGCACTTCCTTCCAACGGTATGTCACAAATAATCTTTCCAAACGTGACCAGAGAATCCACAATCCCAAGAGGGAATGCTTTCACAACATTTTGAACCTCAATGTGAGGCATATTTACTGACCATCCTCGGCTTCAACGGTACTCGAACTAGAGCAGCCTCTTTCGATCCCTTGACATTCAGTTCAAGACCATTTCCACTCGTCCATGTACGTCGATCGCAGACCACTACTCCCGTACGATCATCATTCCATTTGCGAAGAAACAAATTCAGACTGTACCGATTGGGAGTCAATGGGAATCGAGAAATTCGAAGCGCAATCGTTCGGAGACCAGGCGCATCAGTCACCGAATGGTAATTAGACAATATGAGAATCTCCCAACCGAATCCCAGTCTGAGAAATTCGATGGAAAACGCAAATTCAATGTTCGCGGATTCGAACACTTCAATGGGAATAGTCAGTTCAAGATCCTGTCCAGTCTCAGCTTGAAACGACCTTTCCATATGGCCGAATCGCGCGATATTCAGAGGAGGTGCATCCAGCCTAAGGTATTGCGCGATCACCTCATCGGAAGGTCCAGAAATCGTAATTCTCCCGCGATCAAGAACATAGGACCTCTCGCAAAGCTTGATGACGGCGGACCAATCATGTGTTACCAGGACACCGGACGCCCCACGTGTGAGGCGTTCCCGGATCCGTTTCCAGCATTTCGCTTGGAAATACTCGTCCCCGACGGACAATACTTCGTCTATGAGGTAGATCTCCTTCTCGAGAGCCGTAGCAGTCGCGAAATACAACCTCGCCGCCATCCCAGATGAATACGTACTGATGGGTCGTTCAAAGTGCTCATTCAATTCTGAAAATTCCCGTATGTCAGCCAAAAGTGCCTGAACGCTTCCTCCTTCAGCTCCAAAATACTCCAACATTCGAAGCGCGTACTCTCGACCGGTCAGAAAACGATTGCTCAATCCTCCGAGTTCAAACAGTCCGGCGATTTCCCCATTGACATAAACCACTCCCGACGTCGGCTTATATACTCTTCCTAATATTCGCAGTAACGTGCTCTTGCCGGCTCCGTTGTAGCCGAGGACACCCACAATTTTGCCTTTTGGAACCAGAAGAGATATGTCGCTGAGAGCTTCGAATTGCTTTTGAATCTTCTCTATTCCCAAAATGATCCGCCACGCATCTCCTGCATCAACAAGCTGGAAACGCTTGCAGACGTTATGACATTCAATCACGATGTCGGTGACATTTTCGATATTGGGGAAGCTGTCTCTTTGAAGATCTTGCTCGACCTTACTTAGCATTGCCTGCCTTGCTGACAAGACACATGTAAACGATGGCTTGGAACATCACAGACAGCACTGCTGCGCAGTTTGGATCGGCGATACTTCATGGGCACCACCTAATCTTCCCCCCAGGCCTCGCACCCACCGACAAACACCTGACACCCCTTGCCCCGTAGAACCAGCCTTCTTCTAGGTAAGAGTTGGAACAATCAATCGTCGAACTCCCTTGAATCCACAATTCATCGCAACATCAATGACCGACAGACCGGCACAAAATTGCTCACTGCCGACCTGAGAATAGGTCGGATGCGCGAAGCTTTGATAGATGAGCTGTATGCCCGCGACGGCGAATTTCTCATCTTCTTGATACCCTCCTGCACCACCACCGCAAAGATATGCGGTGCCGCCGACGGCTTGTACCATGGCAATCAGCAAATCCGTAGCCTCTCCTTTGACATCGAGTGTAGATCCAAGAATCAGCTTTCCAGGATCCAGGCCGATAGCCGTTCCCACAACACGCAACGCGTCCAGGTTGAACTCTCGAAGGTCATCAGTGGAATTTCCCATCAGTGTGCTGAGAAGAGGCACCACTTCATCATGAAAGGGAGCGCGTCCGTATGACAAATTGATGGTCTTCAGCAACTTCTTGCGCCATGGAATACTATTGTTAATCTTCATCTCGTGGATCAGACGTGTCCCATGATACGACCGGACAACGGGCATCGAAATCCAATCCGGCTCCCCGTTCATGAGTAACCTCACCCGGTTCATCCAGGTTCCGCCGGTCTTCGGGAACTGCACGTTGTCCAGCACAATAAACACATCCGCTCTGGCAAGTTTATTGAAATACCCAAGCCATGGGAAGAAGTTGGGCTGATGGATAGCAACGATCTTGCTACTTGCCATACTCCTCTCTTAGGAGTGCCATTAAGACAATATCCACATAGGTACCATCAACGTGTGCAGCCTTTCGAAGCATGCCTTCACGAACAAAGCCGACCTTCTCATAGGCACGGATCGCCATCGTATTCGTCGCAAACACATGGAGATGAACTCGGTGTAAGTTCAAGTCCTTGAATGCGAAATTGAGAAGCAAATGTATCGCCTCAGTCCCATTGCCGCTGTTCCTCGCCGACGCATCACCAACCCGAATTTGTAGCTCAGCGGTGCGATGTATGGGATGAATTCCGTGCAGTTGGCATGAGCCAATCAACTTATCGTTCTTTCGTACGCGAATGCCAAAAACAACCAGATCACTGCGCTGTTGGATAGACTCAAACCAAGTCTGGTGCTGTGTCTCACTTACAGGTTTGTACGGCGCATTGAGAAGCACTTCTTCGCGATGGTTGATCCATTTGAACATGATCGGCAGGTCCGCGATCCGAATAGGCGCTAAATACACCCTGTAAATCTTAGAGGTCGACATATCGTTCACACCTTGGTTAAGCCAATAGCGACAGCATGATGGATTTGACTCAGATTGGGATCAAACCAAGACAGAAACACGGAATAGTCGAAGACGGAATTTCCACGCTCAGCGAGGAAGTTCGGTCGATAGATGACGACTACCTTGTTAGGCATCGAACTCATTGCGGAACACTGGATCGCGATGAACTTTCTACCTCCTCCACAAATCGAGGTTTGATTGTTTTCTGCGCGGGACGGAGGAAAGAACCCCAACCTACCAACTTTGCGGATATTGAACCTTTTCACCTCGCATCAACTGATCGTAGATCTGTTCGTAACGGGCCGCACAGGCTTCAGCGCTATGCCATTTGAGCGCATAGAGTCGACTTGCACGACTGATCGACGAACGCTCTTCGGGATCCATGAGAAGAAGTTTTTTCAAAACCTGATAGATGGTCTGTTCGGTCGCCGAAATCAGGGGAAGCTCCCTCATATACGCGAGCACGTCGTCCTGGCTTGGCTCGTTCGGATTGATATAGCAAACCGTTGGCTTCCCCAACATCATACCTTCCTGAGCCGTCGACCCAAACCGGCCGTAGTTGAGCTGATCGACAATCACGTCACACTGGACCTGGATGAACCTCACTTCCGTGCTCTTGATTCCTGTCACAAAAACAAGTCTGACTGGAATTCCATCGGCCTTCAATCGCTCGATGGCCTCGATGACCGCTGGAGTTCCTTTAATATTTCGTCCGTTTTGAGTACGCGCCTCGTAGTTGCCGACTCCATGATAGACAAGCAGTTCTCCAGGTTGACGAATGATTTTGAACTCGTTCGGCACCGGCAAATCCGGTCTCCAGAATGCGGAGTCCAGACACATCGTGGTTGGCTCTCTGACCGTTTTGGCTCCCATCTGGTAATCCAGCGCCGGGTACCCTTCGGTAAAAAATGCGTCACAATTCCGCTCGATCTTACGACCCCATCCCAAGTTTTTTGAGTCGTTACATATGGCCGGGTCGGGTTGCCAGGGACACTTTTGGCAAACATTGCCCGCTTCTCCTGTACTGGACCACTTCATCACGGATGATTGAGCCACTCCGTCATTACACCCGGTCGTCGTGTAGGCCACCCGACGGCCTGACGTTTTCCAGTCCACGATGTCCCAGGAATCGTCGGTTTCCCATTTCCAGTTCTCGGGGAAAAAAGACATCTGGCCTGCACCGGAAAAATGCAGGAGTCGAAACCGTTTCTTGGCGTGTGCGAAAAATTCTCGAATGCTCCGTCGAAACTCTACATGATCGTCTGAGAACAGATTGATATCGTCACCGTGATAAAAGTTGGCGTGCGGACTGTTCGCCGACTCAAGACTTACCAACACGGCATCCCATCCTCTGGCTCGCAAGGCCTTTGCCAAATAGTAAAAGTGATAGTAATTTTGATGGAGAAACACCACGCTTCGCTTCTTGAACGGGGACGTAATTAGTTTTCCCACGGTGGCAACCGGAACGATTATGTGCATTCTCAACCACCGGGACTCGCACAGCACGGAGAGAACGCCACCTCGCCTTTGCGCCAAATACTGGGCCAGGCATGACTCTGCTTCCATCCTCTTGAAACGCAGGTACGGAAATCGGAGCACTCTTTTGGGAAGTGAACGGACGATGCCCCAACCCACGATAGAGGGAAGCACAACGCGAGTTTTGAACCACTGGCAGCCGCACAGTCTGCGGAGCAATCCGTCTTTTCGTTGGTCTAACCATTGCGACAGGTGTGTCTCCGTTGCTATTATTCGATCTCTGACTTTTCGAAGGGCCATTCCCTTCAGACTACCGATTGGATCAGCCACCTTGGGCTCCATCCGACTCATGACGGAATTCTTCGCGCAAGACCCCCATGCCCGGCAGGTCGATACCCTACCCGTTTGAGTCGTCTCAGTTCGGCATGATGCTGCGGGCGAATCCCGGCACTCACGCAAGCCACAATCCATTCAGAACGGAGTACCGCCGATATCATTGGGATATCGAACGTATCTCCGAATGGTAGGACCCGGGGGGCCATGACGGTGGAATCAGTTCGCTTGTGTTTTGGCGAGCAAGTCGCGCTGTTCGCGCGTGAGAATGGCGTCGACCGGAATGTGTAATTTCATTGCCAATTCGGCGAGTTTGACATGGAACGGCGAATAGGTTTCCCGCCACCAGATCGGGTGAACCAGAAATTGGATTCTGGCGTATAGTTTTTCCTGCAGTGTCCTAAGAATGTCTTTCCCACGCCAATCTTGGTTTGAGTCGGAAAAGTATGTGATGCGATCAAAAAAAAGCGACGAGTAGGTGTTAACGCGTTTATTCTTGAGACGCAAATGCTTCACGGGTCGATAGGTCGGCATGTGAAATGAGGCGGCATCGAGTCGGACACCAAACCTAACTTCAAAGCGTACCGCAGCTCTCTCCACTTCTTCGGTGATTTCTGTATCATCGTTCAACCGATTAGCATCAAAGTGCACTCCCAGCCAGTGACCTTGCCGCAAAAGCTCTTCAATGACCAAAATCGTTCCGGCACTGTCTAAATTGTAGAATGGAGAGTCGGCCTGGAAGAAATACGTCGCGCGAACGTGGTTCTCAGCCTCTATCTTACTGATCGCGAGGGTCCAATCGGGATCGTAGTCGATGTCGTGCCTCAGTAGAATGAATGGAGCGTCCGGCAACACCGACTCGTCTGCCAAAGCATCAAATCCTAAAAACCGATATCCAGACTTGATCGCCGCATGAAGATATACCTCGTACATTTTCCACGTAAAAGGCTCCAGTGCTCCTGTGACGGACGCGCTAGCCATGCAAAACTCGGGTGATTCCATCCTGAAATCCAACAAACCCCCGCAGCCCGAATGTTCGCGTCAGCTTTGAACTGTCAGCCATCCATCCGGATTCCCGTGCACCGCCGACAAAATTGAACTTGGGACGTATCTTGAGGGCTTTTCCGATAACTTGCCCCAAATCGTAGATGCTGAGGGCCTCGTCTCCGCCCACATTGAACACCTCAAAACCACTCGGCGGACTTTCTCTCTCCAGCGCAGCCTGGATGGCTGCACTCACGTCGGTCACGTATATGGGGGTTAGCCGAAGCCCTCGTCTCCCACGGATCTCAATCGGTTGCGATTGACGCACACGATCGACCAGGGAAGGAATTAACATGTGTTGTTGACCGAGCCCGTACACCGTGAAGAGCCGAAATACATCGCAGTGGAAATATTGCGCGTAGGATTCGATGATCATCTCGGCGATGAGCTTCGACCGAGCATAAAAGGTCGTCGGTTGAAGATCCGACGCTTCTGTAATGCGTCGATGGCTTCGCTTGTACACATTGGCACTCGAGGCATAAAAAAACCGCTTCGCCCCGCAGTGTCTCGCGTATTCCAGCATCACCATAAGCGCTCTGATATTCAGGTTAAAGATCGGCCATGCTTCGTCCGGAAACTTACGGTAGTGCCGAGATTGAGCCAGATACACGATGGCATCTGCTCTCGGTGGCAACTGAACACTCTGGCACGTTTCCGAAAGGTCCGCACAAAGCCACTCAACCCCTCGTTCCGCTACAGGGAATTCTTCCCGTGTAAGAGCGATCACCCGATGTCGCGCAGACAACAACTTCCGAACATGGCTGCCGATGAAGCCGGTTGCCCCCGCCAAGACGATATCCATTCAATCAGCGCTGGTCTTTAGTCTATAGAAATAACTTGTGCGATATGCATCGATCGGATGGGCTTCGGCTTGCACAATATGCACACCTACCTTCTTCGCAATCGCGCGGAATTCATCGGAGTTGAGTCGTTTAATGTGGAACACATCTTCAGCTAGTTCTGGCTTCTTTAGACGTGTATACCACTCAGGCGAACTCACCGGGGTAGGCGCTCCCGGCTTTTTTTCACCTAACCACACGTCGATTTCACCCGAGGGCTTGCATACGCGCACAGCCTCTCTCAGCGATTCCACCGGGTCGACGAAATGATCCAGAGTCGTGCTGAACAGGACGTGATCGAATACCCGGTCGCGGAATGGAAGATATTCAGCCAAGGCTTTCATAGTCAGATATCCACTCGGTTGTGTTCCTGCGAGCGGATCGACCCCTATGAAAAACACTTTCTCGTCTGCGTCAAAGTATGCCGGCCAAGGCTGAGGCCCGCACCCGACATCAAGGACCATCCCGTGATAGTTGCAAAAGTCGGCGAACCGCTTGCAATCTTCCCGTTTCCCCACTGACAAATTGTGGTCGGGGTCCGCCTGATAACTAGCGACCCCGTTATCTTGAACGGCCTGCCATGCTCTCCAGATTGGCAAAGAAATCTCGTTCTCCTGAGGAATGAAGTTCCAGACGAGCGTATCCTTGACAAATTCTGCCAGACACGACGGGCAAGCGATTCGTTGATCTTGATCGCCAATGAACAGGTCGAATTTGCATCTCGAACAGGCAAAAATCTTTCCGGCTTGACTTATTCGCACAAGAGATGTCTCCTTGCCGGGATCATCCCTGGGTCTCCCGGCCAATAGCAGTGGGTCGTTCACAGTGTAGGCACAGCGCCTTAAAGAAACTGCTCACACCAATTCTCGACATTCAGCAAGGACCAGATCAGCAATCGCCGGTTCTGCCTCCCTTCCAGATGCTCTGTCACCAAACGCTCCACCGCCTTTCGATCAAGAAATTCATAGATTCTTGCGCGTTCGCTCAACACTTTTCGCCGGACGTATTCGATACTTTCTCCCTTAAACCAGGAGGCATCTGGCGCGGAGAATCCTTGTTTGGCTCCGTCGGTGACTTCCAAAGGGATATACCGCTCCATCGCCTTCCTCAACAGCAGTTTACCGTCCTTGGTCTTACTAAAGTACCTCGCAGATTTGTCGCCAACGTCATTCTCATCCTGACGAATAACGTGCGACAAGTTGCCCAGTTTCAAATGAACGGGCAGGTTCATCGCAAATTCGACCAGATCATTATCTAAAAATGGAACGCGCGTTTCGAGTCCGTGGGCCATGCTCAACTTATCATCTAAGACGAGAAGGCCGTGCAGGAAGGTCTTCGCTTCAAAATACAGCGAATGGTTGATGTAATCTTCAGGGCGGGTCAGTGTAGGAGCATGTTTTGTGAAGACATCGCGGAAGATGTCGCGGGTCCATACATGTTGGACATCGCGGTGGATGGGAGTAAATACCTCCTTGATGTCCTTATTAGGAATTAAGCGTTGCCAGTATAAGTAATACTTATCGACATAATCTTCAAAGTCATTATTGATGACGGCTCGATAATAACGCCATGGATACCCACCGAATAACTCGTCGCCTCCTCCACCGGACAACACGACCTTCACAAACTTGCCGGCTAATTGGGCCATGTAGAAGTTAGGATAACTTTGACCGACACGCGGCTCTTCAAGATGCTGGGTAAGCTTGGGGAGGATACGTTCCATGTCGCCGGCCTTCAGCACCATTTCATAGTGCTCGGTCTTAAAGAGATAGGACATAAATTCGGCCTTTTCCCTCTCATCAAAACTCAACTCAAGGCCGGAAGCCGAATGGAGATCAAAGCCGCACGTGAAGGTTTTCAAATACGGAAGCTGCTTTGCGGCTATGGCGGTAATCGAACCCGAATCCATCCCTCCACTCAAATAGGCGCCGACGTCCACGTCGCTGACCAGTTGGCGACGGACTGCCTGGCAAAACAATCGGTCAAGTTCTTCCAGATACTCCCGCTCATCTCCCGCGCGTTCCGGCTCGACAAATTCATAGTCCCAATATCGACTCACAGGGCCGAGTCGTCGCATCCCGATTGAAAGTCGGAGCGTGCAGCCGGCCGGCAGTAACCGTATATTTGCAAACAGGGTCCGGTCGGTGAAAAAATTTTGGAAGGTGAAATACTCGAGCAGAGCTTCCTTGTCCATTTCGCACCGGTACGATGGATGGGCAAGAATCGCTTTTGCTTCCGACCCGAAGAGAAAGGCATTGTCTTGAAGCGTATAGTACAGCGGTTTGATGCCGTAGCGGTCGCGCGCGAGAAAAAGCTCCTGTCGCTGACGGTCCCAAACGGCGAATGCGAACATCCCGTTTAAACGATCAAGCGCCTTTTCTCCCCATTCAGCATACGCATGGAGGAGAACTTCTGTGTCCGTCCGAGAGCGAAACCGATGACCGCACTGCTCCAACTCGGCACGAAGCTCCCGGAAGTTATAGATTTCGCCGTTATAAGTGAGGATGTATCGGTCATCCAGTGTAGCCATTGGTTGCTGGCCAGCCGATGTCAGATCGATAATAGCCAAACGCCGGTGTCCTAAACCGATGAAGCGGTCGACAAAAAACCCTTCTCCGTCCGGCCCACGGTGCGCAATGACATCAGTCATCTTGCGCAGTGCGACTGGTGAGACCGCGTCCCCGTTCAAATTGAAGATCCCTGTGATCCCACACATGTCGGTAATGAATGCAACGGACCGTCGTGATGAGAGAATGGCAGGTGCTAAGTGAGGTAAACCGCCAAGACGTTGGTGAAACTAGAGGCGCAGATCACGGATATCCGCTAGCTTGCAGCCGCCTCCCGCCGAGCAGCGACTTCTTCTTGATGCGCTGCACGCCAGGCAATCAATTTGGCAAGGCCTTCTTGCAGCTCGATTTTCGCCTCAAAGCCGAGTTCCTCTTTGGCCCGCTTTGGACTGCCGATTCGGTTGCGAACCAGCGTCGCCTGGCTCCGCGGTGCATACCTGATTGGCTGATTGCAGTCAGTAAGTCTGATCACCATCTCAGCCAACTCTTTTAGCGAAGTCCGTTTGCCGGTACCTACATTGTAGAACCGATCAGTCGTATCAGCTTTCATCGCGCAGATATTGGCACGTCCGCAGTCGGCAACTGCAACAAAATCGAAGGCCTCACTGCCGTTGCCTAAAATGGTCGGGCCCTCTCCACGATCAATGGCGTCGAGCATCTTCATGATCACCGCAATATACGCTCCGCGATAATCTTGCCTCGGGCCATACACGTTCATATACCGAAGACCCACGACGTTCAGCGCATATCGGTGGTAAAAAGCACGCGCCATGGCCTCTCCACAGATCTTGGTTGCGCCATAGAAGTTCTGGTTGTTGAACGGATGATCTTCTGTCATCGGTTCTTCGACGGCATCGCCATACACAGACGCGGAGGACGAATAGACGAGTCGCTGAACCTTGTTTGCGACACAGGCCTCAAGAACATTGAAAGTGCCTCGCACATTTACCTCAAACGCCGATCGAGGATATTCATGGCATTGAAGCAACCACAAGGCCGCGAAGTGGAAGACGCCGTCCATGCCGTTCATCGCCGAATCTAGAATGTCAGTTTGGCAGATATCTCCACCGGCGTCGTAGATCTTCACACGGGGGTCCTTCAGTGCCTCATACAGATTCTCTTGCTTGCCTCGAACAAAGTTATCGTAAATTCTGATCTCAGCGACATCTTCATTGACCAGCTCATCAACGGCATGTGATCCGATGAGTCCTGCTCCACCGATGACCAAAACCTTTTTTCCCTTCAGATCCATCTCATGACTCCTCTGAGTGCTGAGTGCGCATGAGGCGTTCGGCACCGGCATTCCCTTCGGATTGTTGTAGGTCGCGAGGGCCTACGCTTTCCGCTCTAACAAATCAGAGAGTTCTGTCAAGTTCAGATTCGTACTCTAATTCTGATTTTTAAATTTTGATCGGACTGTAATGCCGCCGGGAGTGAAATAAAAATCCGAACCACCCATTTTTTGCTCGGCAAGAGATTCGTGCATATACATAAGGTCTGAAGGCAAATATTTCCCGTGACTTATCGCCGTGTAGACATTTTCTCTAAACGAATTAATACTCTTGTCCTTCATGGAAAAGGCCCTGATGCTTTTCTCATCAAGGGGAACTCCACGGAGTAAGTCGTTAAAACTCGTTTTGGCGATTATTCCAGCCGTTGGATCGAGCAAAATAGTATCGCGCTCATCATTGAAGAGTAATTGCGCATGATTTCCTATATAGCCACCATCAAATCCAATAGGTTGAAGACGTTGGGACTCAAGCGCATCAAGCAGATAACCAACTAGAAGAATCGTGCGGCTACAATCCAAATGAGAAGAGTTTTTTATCTCTTCGTAGGACTGCGCAGAACTTGCTCCATATTCAGCAAAGTTCGCGGCTAGCACAGTTGCCAGTATTGCTCGAAATGCTCCCTCGCTGACTGACTGAAATTCATCGCCGAGTACTTCCCGCAACTCATGAGAACACCGAGGAATCAATACATCAATCGAACCAGAATTTCGCACAGTTTCAATTGAATCCGCTGATAAGCATTTCAACGTTATCTCGATTACTGAAAGATCAATCTTGGCGGCCTTTTCTCCGTTGAAATAATGATCTGACCTGAGATAGACACCTGTCCCCAATCCGATAACCAATAGTGCGACGAGAGATGGGAATAATCTCTTAGTCCTCGACATGGCCCAATAAGTCTTTTCAAATAAATGCGCCACTGCCTTGCCACTGCCTCAGCATTTATTGCTAGCATGATGATCCCTGCAAGGGCAAACATAACTATTAGGTTTACAAATATCACACTACGCAATATCGCAGTGATCTGAAGCCGTGCCGGCGACAACGCGATGTCTGTGTCGGATATACACCCGAACGCAAACGGCTCCTCGGAAACAGCTGATTCTTCACACGGCCACCACGTCATTCACATCGATTTCCACCACCGCCGCCTGCTGAATCACTCGAACACCCAGCACGAGCCGGTGTCGCTTGTCTTTCCGAAGAAGGATGCCCTGCACTCCTTGCAAGGGACCACGAACGACTTCCACCTTCATCCCTTCATGGAGGTAGGGATGCGGATCATACGGAAGGACGCTCGTCATGAGGCGGCGTAGCGCGTCGATTTCTTGCTCCGGGATGGGCTCGGGTCGGCTTCCGCTGCCGACGATTTCGACCACACCGGCGGTCTTTTGTACCGGCATCCGTTCCCGCTGGGAGAACCGCACGAAACAGTACCCGGAAAACAGTGGAACCTCGATTTCCTTCTTCCTGTCCTTCCATTGGCTCAATCGTTTCACCGTCGGGAGCAACGGTTCGATCCCCCGCTTGTCGAGCTGGTCCCGCACCAGCTTTTCGTGACGTGACTTGGTACGCAGGGCGTACCAGCGAAAGCCGTTTGGCGTGCTGGTTTCGTTTTTTCTGTACACGCTGTCTGCGGACACAGCTTCGCCCTCTCACTTACAGCAAACAGAAAATGCTTTGACTTCTCGCGCCCTTAGACCGACGGGCCGAGCACGAGAATTTTCTCGTCAGGAACGTGTTGTTGCCCCAGCATGGCTCGGTGTCGTGCCGTCTGTTCAAGATCCGCCAACAGCACCGCGTCGAATTCCCACTCAGCCAAAACCTTCGACGACCAGACCGGATAGGATAAGAATGATTCCTGCTGACCGTCATCCACGAATCCCACCAAGGTCATATGCATTTCACGGAGCGACAGATAGGCCATCTCCGCGAGTTCGCCGGTTCCATAAATGATGACTCGTTTCACTCCGTTTCGAGCCGCGTGAGACAGTGCTTCTCGTAACCGTGCACGCATGTCCCGGTAGTGGGACAAGGAATACTCCATGTACAGGTATGTCAGCCTGGACTTTTCGGCAAACCCTTGAGGAGTTAACAAATACCGAACTCGGTGCGAAGGAATCGTGGTGATCTTAATGTACCCTTTGCGAGCCAGTCGCTTGAGGTATAGGTTGGTCAGACCAAGGGCGACCCCGAGCTTTGTCGCCAAGGATCGTTGCGTGACGGCGCCGTCTCGTTCGACTTCGGTAAGTAAAAGAAGATCCCTTTGGCCTTGAAGATTCATATAGTTAGAGAAATTCAGCCTGACGTTCAGAATATGAACACAGATACAGATAGGAGTCAAGAACAAATCTGGATACGAGAAACTCGACTCTGTGGATCAGCTTGATTATGCATGAAAGACGGTAAGGACCGAGGGAGTCCTCATGGCATGGGCAATTGCCGCCGCCACTTTGGACACGGTCATTCGATCAAGGCAATCCCAATAGGAACAGGCTTGCCCGATACATTTGTCACAGGTAGGCACATCAGGCCGCAGCACGACTCCCTTCCCAAGCGGTTTCCATCTCACCGGCAGATTATTGCGTCGGGGATCGAACAAACTAACCGTAGGGACACCCAGAGCTGCTGCCATGTGAGCCGGTCCCGTAGCTCCCGAGACGACGACGTGAGCGTTGGCGATCACCGCCATGAGTTCTCGTAGCGAGAGTTTACCCATAAGATTTATTATCCCTGACGGAAGCGCCATATCGCGAGGGGTGCCTTTCTCGAACTCCACTCGTTCTTGATCACTGCCGGTCAGCACGACACCATACCCGCTCTCCGTCAGAGCCACGGCCAGCTCATGGTAATGCTGGAAGCTCCACCGGCGCGCAGAAACACCACCTGGATGGATCACGATACGGGAGATCGGCAAGCCTGACCAACGATGCGCTCCAGCGGCCCGTTCCGCTTCGCTCAGGGTCAGCACGGGTGGACTAACGGGCTGCGGGCGGAGTCCCAATCCCGCTAACATCTCGACGTTGTACTCCGATTCATGCTTGGCAAACTCACTGCGATGTTCATAGACATGGCGATTGGCCAGCAGGCTGTACCAGCGGTATCCCGTCGCGACTCGAATCGGCACACCGGCCAACCAGGCGGCCCACATCAGGCGGCGAAACGGTTTCAAGAATACCGCCGTCTCGACTCCCTGTGAAAAGGCACGCCGCAACTCCTTCAATGGATCAGTGAAACGAATCGTTCGGACATAATCCACGTCGGGATGATGATCGAGAAGGGGAGCGACCGTAGGGCTGGCGAGAAACCCGATCGTCACGCCGGGCACCAGGCGGCGAAGCTGAGTGGCCACGGGAAGAGACAAGAGGACATCGCCTATCCCGTCCGGGCGAACGATCAAGACATTCATCGACATGGTACGCGAGCCGCTATGAGCGGCCGCACAATATCGACCACTTGGGTCGGCTTAATGACATGAAGACATTCCATTTCAGGGTCGTGTCGGCAGACACGACTGAAACAAGGGCTGCAGGGGACCGAACCGACGAGGACTTGGTGGCCGGCGCCATACGGGCCCGTCCGAATCGCACTGGTCGGTCCAAACATCGCCACCACCGGAATGCCAACCGCTGCGGCAATGTGCATCGGTCCGGAATCGTTGGTGATGATGGCGGTCGCTTTTGAGAGCAGCGCCGGAAGACACCTCAGCGGGATCTCACCGCTCAGATCGATGAACGGCTTCTTTGTCAGAGTCCTCAACCGATCCGTATATTCCCGCTCATCCGAACTTCCTATCATGACGACGGGATCAAGCTGCGCCTCGTGCAGCTGATCCACAACGGCCGCGAAAGACGTCAGCGGCCATCGCTTTGTCGGCCACCGTGCCCCCACGTTCATTGCGACCCATGGCCTGTCCACTGCGAGGCCTCTACGTCGACAGAGTTCTCGAACGGTCGCCACATCCTCCTCCGGCAACCTGAACCCAAATCGAGGTTTCTCAGGCAGTGACACCCCCAACGCCGCAACAACCGAAAGGTATCGGTCAACGGCATGGATATCGGGATTAAGAACCGGTATACGCTGAGTATAGAACCACGGGCTTCCTTCCCTTCCATTGGCAAACCCGATGCGTATGGGTGCCGCGCTCAGGCGAGCGAGGATGGCACTGCGGAGCAACCCTTGCAAATCCATGGCGATGTCAAACCGTTCCGCTCGCAGCGCCCGGCCCTCCCTGAGCCAACTTCTCACCGTCATCTCCACCGGCCACACACGGTCGACGCCTTCTGCCCGTTCGACAAGCTCAGCCCACTGACGTTTGACCAGCCACGTGATATGCGATCCGGGCCATTGCGCCTTGATCGCCGACACAACCGGAAACGTGTGGACAATATCCCCGAGAGAACTCGGCTTGATCAGAAGAATACGGGCATTATTGAATGTCGAAGAGACGCGGGCATCGAGCATGCTTAGAGATGGCACTGGACAACCTTCCGGCGGACTTAACCGTGTCGGAACCAGCAGACGGAAGAAGAATTCGTGTGATGATCCTTGCCCAATCCGGGTCTACTCATCCCTGCCCCACAGAATGGATCTGCAACTGAGGAGCATATAGCTTGTCGAGCAGCTCCTTACCACTTGTGGTCCCGGCCGTTTGGCGCTTCTCTTCCAGTGATCGGCAAAGACGCTGCCAAGCCCGCAGGTAGGGAAGCGGCGTCAAATGGCGGCGGAAGTTGCTGTGTCCTCGCACGATTCTGGAAACCCACTCATGGTTGCCCGGGATCACGGCTTCATACCGGTCTTCAAGAGGAGGTTCCGCGCGAGTGAGAAACATCGTGATGTTGCCGCCGTCGCGCGAGATCAGATGCGACACTTCATGCAACCCGTGCTTTTTGGCCAACCGGCGTAATGACACCACGTTGAAGTTATAGAGGTGGGCTTCATGGAACGTGCTCTGAGGGGCCTGGCAGGTGGCCTCCACGCTGGGAACTTCCACGACGAGTATTCCGTCGGCTTTCAGCCAGGATCTCAGTAATGCGAGGACGGATCCGGGATCTTCCGTATGTTCGAGCACGTGCCAAATGGTCACCACATCGAACGATTCAAGCGGAAACGCGGCGTCTTGCACGAAACCGACCTGAACCGTGAGGCCATATTCCCGTATCGAATAGTCGGCGTACCCTCTGTTCGGTTCAATCCCGCTCACACGATGCCCCAGTGATTGAAGCAGATACGCGAACTCCCCTCCACCGGTGCCGACGTCGAGAACGGCTTTCCGACTCGGCAGCAACCGCTCGATCTTTTCGAATCGCGACAACGCCACATTGCCCGCCCGTAAGACGTGCTTCGGCCTCGGGCTATAGGTATGCTTATAGGAGAGACGATACTCATCCTCGTAGAACTGCCTGGCATCGTGGGGACGCGGATCCGACCACACAAGGCCGCACGCTCGGCAGATGACGGTCTGCAAGGATTTCCCGCTTCGACTTCTGTTCGAAAGGATCGAGACTTCCCGACCGCCGCAGAGGTTGCATGGGATAGAAGAATGGCTGATCGGCTCGCTCATTGGCATCTTCCTCTCGCTATGGGGACCGACCGACTCTCCGGTGCGATTCTTTCAGCGCAACTGACACGCACATGGTGCGGCCCAGTATCGTGGCAAGCTCACGGATGCGCGACCCCACGCCCACCGGTCTGCGCGGACAATGTACTCGCATCAGTCATCAGCCAGGCGACAGCCTCAGCCAGTGAAGAGGCTACCCAATCCGGCGAGAGCCCCGAGGCCTTCAGGCCGTCAACTTCCCGCGGGAGAACCGCTCCGGTCGTTACCAAGATGCTTCTGACTCCAACCCGCTTTGCCAGTTCGATATCACGGGCGTGATCGCCGATCATGTACGCTCGCTCGAGATCCACTCCATGCTCCCGCACCGCCTGATCGATCATCCCATGGTTCGGCTTTCGACAGCCACAACCATCGTCAGGATGGTGAGGGCAAAAATAAATGGCGTCGAGCGATACCCCTGCCGCCTCAAGGAGTTGTACGAGCTTCATGTGAACGGCTTCAAGCTCGTGATGTGAAAAGAGTCCCCGTGCAATTCCCGATTGATTGGTCACAATGATCAATTTAGCGCCGGCATGCTTCAAACTCGCGAGGGCCTCACGCACCCCTGCAAACAACTCCAACTGATCGGGCGACCTGATATAACCGGGATCCAGGTTGAGTGTTCCATCGCGGTCGAGAAACACGGTGACACCGTCCAGGGGCGTCTGGCGTGTACTCTGTCCATCCCGACCTGTGACGCCTGTTCCTTGAAGTTGCATCAGTGCTGTTTCATAGACCCGGTCGACTGAAACGCGTGTCATGCATCGGTGATCGATCGGGCACTCCCTGAGCAAACAGGGTGCGCAATCTACCGCTTCTCGTATGACCGACCGTTCTTGCCCGTAGGGAGCAGTGGTGCGCCAATCCGTCGGCCCGAACACCGCCACAACCGGCACACCGCACGCGGAGGCGATATGCATCGGCCCCGTGTCGTTGGTAATCATCAGACGGCAGCGATTCACCACCGCCATGAGCTCACGAATGGTCGTCGAGCCGGACAAGACGACTGATCGCCCGTCGATCCGCGCCGCGATGTCCCTTCCCAGCCATTCCTCTCCTTTCGCCCCGAGAATGACGACCACGACCTGCGCACCTTCGGCTTTTCGCAATTGTTCCGCAAGCCGTCGGGCGACCTCGGCAAATCGTTCAGGCAACCAGCGCTTGGCGCTGCCGTAGGTCGATCCTGGATTGATACCGATGAGGAGATCCGACGAGTCGATCCCCTCCGAGGCGAGCCTCTTACCGATCATACGGTCTTCCTCGGCCGAAACGGGCAGTGTCGGCGGTGAGGCCTCAGCTGTCATTCCCAGTGGTCTCAGCAAGTTCAAATAATATTCGACTTGATGCGCCGGCGCACGACGATCGGGCACGGCAACCGGTTCGGTCAAGAAGAGAACCCTTCCGTCGGTTGCATAACCATATCGCCTCGGGATGCCGGCAAGCCACGCAATGAAGGCCGCCTCAAACGCGTTCTGAAACAGCACCGCTAAATCGAAGCGATACCGTCGCAACGAACCGGCGAGAGTCCACTTTCCTCCAATCCCTGCATGGGCCCCCTTGTCGTCATACACAATCACTTGGTTGAACCCCGGGTAGGCCATGAAGAGCTCTGCAATGGCGGGCTTGGCAAGCATCGCCAGGTCCGCCTGAGGAAACAGCGCTCGAAGCCCGCGGAGGGCCGGCTCGCACATCACGGCATCACCGATCCAATTCGGAGCGCGCACGAGGATTTTCCGCGGCGGTTCTTTACGCATGAGTTCCCAACGGCGGGCTCCCATCCGATGATGACCCATCGATCAACTGGAAGAGTCGCTCTTCCCCACGTACGATCTCCGTCCCAAGACGAAGCATCCACCAGGGGTCGTCGGTTGTGAGTAAGGCAGAGAGTTTTCCGCCGTCTTTTTCGGTCGTCAGGACGATATCGCTCCCGCTGGCTTGCACGGTGGCACGGATGCGCTCGATATCAGATGGGCTGTAGCCGTGATGATCTTCAAATGCCGTTTCACCCAGGATCTCAATTCCGGCGGATTCGGCTGATCGGCGAAACGAATGGCTGTTCCCGATCCCGCTCACCAACCAGGCTTTTTTCCCGTGGCCCCAATCGATCACGTGCTCTTCTCCAGAAATCATCGGCACGAAAGACTCCGGTCGAAACACAACTTCCATGACATCTTCGGGACGACATGCAACCGTTCGCAATCGGCTGCGGATCGCTTCCACATCCGCCGGAGAATCGGCTCGCGTGATCACCACTGCGCTCGCCCGATCCAATTCGTTCAACGGTTCTCGTAGCCGCCCTGCCGGGAGCAGCGCATCAAGTCCTGCAACATCGGTGGCATCCAGCAGGACCAGATCCACATCGCGATGGAGCGCCCGATGTTGAAAGCCATCGTCAAGGACGAGGCAATCGACCGTATGCTGCTCCAACACCCACCGGCCGAGCGCAACGCGATCCGCCCCCACCGCGACAACGGCCTGCGGGCAACGTTGCGCCATGAGAAAGGGCTCATCCCCCGATTCCGATGGGCCGGCCACAATTCGAGATCCATCGGACACCAGCAGATGCGGCACGGTACTCGTCCGTTTGTACCCACGGCTCAGGATGGCGACCCGCTGCCCATGGGCCAGCAACCGCTGCACGAGAAAAATAACGAGGGGAGTTTTTCCTGTCCCCCCGACGGTCAGGTTTCCTACGCTCACCACACGACAGGGTAACCGTGTGGTCTCGATCCAGCCTTGCCGATAACACCACAGCCGAAATCGAATGGCGAGGCCGTACAACCAAGCAACCCCGTAAAGCCCTTTCCGAGCCGGCTGTCCAGGATGCAAGAATGCCATATCAGCGTTTGGCCATAAGAGGTCCAGACCCTGTTGTCACACACCGGTCGGAGTACGATGGCGCCGCACGGAGACAGGTTTCAATGAACTCCAGACTCCGCATCAGCGCGCCTTGGTTGTCCAACACGGCTCGCTTCGCTGCCTGCCCCGCCCGATGCCGAGCGTCGGGTTGTCCCAGCCATTCCTCAAGGGAGGTGACCAGATCCTCCTTTCCCATAATTCGGCGCCCTCCGCCAGCCTCATGCAAGAGCGTGGCGACTTCGGCACAATGATCCGTATGCGGTCCAAACATCACCGGGGTGCCCCACACAGCCGGCTCCAACAAGTTGTGTCCACCCACGGGAACCAGGGTCCCGCCGACGAACGCCACGACGGCTTCTCGATACGCGCGAGACAACTCTCCCCGCGTATCCAAAATGACCACACGCGGGCCGGATTGCTTCTCCCGAATCTGACTCTTGCGCTGAACCGCGAATCCGGCGTCTCGAAGCATCGCTTCGACTCGGTCCGCTCGCTCGATGTGGCGGGGCGCCAACATCAAGACGGTTGAGGGATGGATCTTTGCGATATGCCCATAGGCCGAGACCAACAGTTCCTCTTCTCCAGGGTGCGTGCTGCCCGCGAGAATCAATTGTTCGTACTCATCGATTCCGAAGCTCCGGCGGAAGACCTCGTCCGAACGAACATCCGGCAGAGGCTGATCGAACTTGATATTGCCGGTGACGTGAACACGCATCGGATCGGCTCCCAATGCGATAATGCGATCGGCATCCCTATCGGATTGCATCAAGCAAAGCGTCAGCGTCCGAAGCACAGATCGATAGAAGGAACGAATCACAGGCAGGTCCTGACGGCCGAATGAGCGGGACGACAGACGCCCATTCACCAAGACAGACGGCACAGCCTGATCACGTAACGTCCACAGTAGATTCGGCCATATTTCGGTCTCGACGAACAGGTAAAGCACCGGTTGCATCCGGCGAACCATGCCGGCCACCGCCCAGGGAAAATCGAGCGGCGCATACCGATGCTCGGCGATACCCGCCAATCGTTGCTCGACTGCCTCACGTCCGGTCTCGGTCACCGTCGTCACGATATAGCGAAACTCCGGATGGCGTTCGTGGAGGGCTTTCACGAGCGGCGCGGCCGCCACCACTTCGCCGAGCGACACGGCATGCACCCAAATCAGAGGCTGAGACGCCCCGGAACCGTCAGAAGGGTGCTGCCAACCCATGCGTTGGAGAAATCCAGGCCGGCAGCGTGGTTTCGCCACAAGCACACCGATGATCACGGGTGCAGCGAGGAGGAGGAAACAATTATAGAGAAATCGCCACATGAAAAACTCGTTCACCGCCGATCGCTATGCGTCAGCCTTGGGAGTATTCGGGTTACCGGTTTCAGCGTCGCATCGGATAGCCGGCGAGCGGCGAACGACAGCTTGCTCGGCCTGATCCGTCAAGCGATTGAGGACCGTCTCGAGCTCCAAGCGAGTCGCTTCAAGTGAGGCCTCATCGGCATCGCGCGAGACCCAGAGCGGACTTCCGTAGAGAAAGAGGCCTCGGGAGAACGGATATGGGACCATGTAACGATCCCAGCTCGCAAAGAGTTTTTTTTTGAACAGGCAAAGGCCAGCGGCACAATCGGAAGACCCGTCGCCTTGGCCAAATGAATCACGCCGAGCTTGGCTACATGACGCGGCCCCTTGGGACCATCGGGCGTCACCACCACATCTCGGCCGGACCGTCCCAGCTTGATCAGGGCTTTGAGCGCACCGACCCCTCCACGCGTACTCGATCCCCGAACCGCCTCATGGCCGAATCGGGCGATGATCCGCGCGATGATTTCTCCGTCGCCATGCCGGCTGATCAATACATGAGAACCTGTCCCCCGATAGCCGATCGGGATCATCAATTGCTGAGCATGCCAGAAAGCCAGAATGATGTGTCGCCCATTCCGATACAGCGTATCGACCGCTTCATGACCATGGGTCTCGAAGCGCATCGAACGCGCAACACCGCGGATAGCCGCGGCTCCCACCGGAGGCAGAAGCGAACACTTCAACCAGCGTTCGCAAGATTTCGTAAGCTTAGACACTCGTCACATCCTGGAATTGCATGGCATGCAGCCGGCGATACACGCCTCCATGTTGCAGCAGTGTCTCATGGGAACCCATCTCAACAATAGTCCCTCGATCCAACACGACGATACGATCCGCGTTTTGAATGGTGGAAAGCCGATGTGCGATCACCAGCGTCGTCCGATTCTTCATCAAATTGGCCAAGGCCAACTGCACGATCCGTTCGGACTCGGTGTCGAGGGCCGAGGTCGCTTCATCCAGAATCATCACAGGCGGATCCCGAAGAATAGCCCTGGCGATCGCGAGACGCTGCCGCTCGCCGCCCGATAGCTTGACCCCCCGCTCTCCGATGATCGTATCGTACCCTTCCGGCGACCGCAGAATAAAGTCATGCGCATAGGCCAGCTTGGCCGCCTGCTCAACCTCGGCCTGGCCGGCGTCCGCCCGTCCGAACGCGATATTGTTTCGAATCGTATCGTCAAACAAGACGGTCTCTTGCGACACAATCCCGATATGGGCACGCAGCGATTTCAACTCATAGGAGCTCAGCGGAACACCGTCCAGGAGAATGCGCCCCGCAGTCGGTTCATAGAAGCGGGGCAGTAAGCTGACCAGTGTCGTTTTTCCGCTCCCGCTGCTGCCGACCAGCGCCACCACTTCGCCGACCCGAATCGAAAGATCGATATCGGCCAGCGCCTGGACGGTGTGGTTCTCATACCGCAATGAGACACTCTGAAAGTCGATGGAGTCCTTGATCCCGGTCAATGGCAACGTCCCGTGATCTTGGGACTGTTCCGTGTCAAGGTCCAACACCTCAAAGACGCGTTCCGCCGCCGCCAGCGCCTGTTGAATGAGATTATTGGACCCCGACAATTTTTTGATCGGGGTGTAGGCCATGAACATGGCCGCCATGAACGAGAAAAAGGCGCCGGGGGTCATCGATCCGTTGATGACCAAATAGCCTCCGTACCAAATAATGGTCGCGACGCCGATCACTCCGATGACCTCCATCTGAGAGTGGCCGATCGACCAGACTTGATTGCTCTTGAGCGTGGTCGAGAGCACTTTACGGTTCCGCTCCGCAAATCGTTCAGCTTCCGCATCTTCCCGCCCGAATGCTTTTACCATTCGGATGCCGGACAGCGTTTCTTGCAGCGTTGAAGACATATCGCCCAGTTGTTCTTGTCCACTGGTCGCCAATCGCTTCAACCGCCGGCCGACCCGAACCATGGTCAGCGCCGAG
Source organism: Nitrospira sp. (assembly GCA_024760525.1). Lineage (NCBI taxonomy): Bacteria > Pseudomonadati > Nitrospirota > Nitrospiria > Nitrospirales > Nitrospiraceae > Nitrospira > Nitrospira sp. Next base: position 924,691 of record CP060499.1, on the reverse strand, counting down.
AGCGGAATCACAATCAGCGAGAGTCCGGCCAACTTCCAATTCTGATAGAGAATGACACCGATCATGGCAAGAAAGGTCAGACCGTTCTGAAAAATATCCTTCACGACACTCGAGGCGGCATTGGCCATCATCCCCACATCGTTCACGACCCGAGAGACTAAGCGCCCCGACGTATTGGCGTCGTGAAACCCGACCGACATCCGCATGAGCTGTTGAAACAGTTGCTGTCGGATGTCCGCCACGACGCGATTGCCGACATAGGCCATTAAATATCCCACACCATAACTGAATACGGCCTTGAGCGTCGCGATTCCGAAAAGGGCCAACGGCAGCACCATCAACATCTGCTCGTTCTTCTCGATAAAAATGTCGTCGAGAACAGGGCGTGCCAGCCACGCGTAGGCCCCGCTCAATACCGCCACCAGCGCGGAACAGGCGAAGGCCGCCAGAAACCGCACCCGATACGGTTTCACGTAGCGCATGAGCCGCTTGAATCGCGCTAGGCCTGACATGCTCCCAACACCACCTCTGCCGCTCGACTTGACGCGCCCGGCTCGCCCAGAGCAGCTCGCACCGTTGCCAAATCCCGTCTCATTTCATCGTACGCTGATCGATCTTCCAAGATCCGAAGGGCCTCTTCGTACAATCGTTGTCCCGTCGCCGCCGATAGGATCAATTCCGGCACGACGGTCCGACCCGCCACGAGATTCACCAGCCCGATCCACTTGACTCGAATCAAGAACCTGTGCACCAAACTCGCAGCCCAAAAGGTCAGGGCCTTGGTCCGATAGAATAACACCATGGGAATACCCACCACGGCCGCTTGCAGTGTCGCCGTACCCGAGGCGACCAGCACCAAATCCGATACAGCCATCACCTCATTGGCCTGTTCCTTCACCACGGTGATGGAAACCGTGCTCTGTGCCAAGAGAGGCTGCAATAGATTATCGTGAATGGTCGAGGCCTGTGCCAACAAAAACTCCGTTTCAGGTTCGCGCCTTGCCAATTTCTCCGCCGCCTCGATAAGGATCGGCAACAGCACCTGCACTTCATGCGCCCGGCTCCCCGGCAACAAGGCAATGACACGCCGGGCTGGGGAAAGGCCGAAAGTGGTTCGAAGCGCCTTCCGATCGTAGTGGCCGGCGACGGCGTCCAATATGGGGTGGCCCACAAACGTACACGGCACACCCGCTTCGTCGTAAATCGGCTTCTCAAAGGGAAGGATCACCAGGACGTGATCAACCCGCTGCTTGATCCAATGAATCCGCCAAGGAGCCCACGCCCAGATCTGCGGCGCAATATAATAGATCACACGCAAGCCGGCCGCCTTGGCAAAATACGCAAAGCGCAGGTTCAGTCCCGGGTGGTCGATAAATACCACGGTATCCCACCGTTTGGAGTGGAAGAGCCGCCGCATCATCAAAAACCGCCGTATGATCGCGACGAACGCCAACGGGCCGACCATGCCGATGACGTCGAATTGTCCCATCTCGTGCACCAATTGCACACCGGCCGCCTCCATCGCGCGGCCTCCGATCCCGGCCAACGACACATGGGGGTCACATGCTTTCAAGGCTCTGGCAAGGTTGGCCCCATGGAGGTCCCCGGAAGCCTCACCCGTCACGATCAGGATACGCGCCATGCTTGCTCTACAATGCCACAGATGGTAATGGCGATTCGAGACGCGCCGGCACCTCCCCTGTGCAATCGCGCCACAAGAGCATGCCTACGCATTCCGCCGCACATCCGCGCTGATTGCGGATAGCACGTGATGGGCGAGCTTCAGAGCGGCCGCTCCGTCTTCACCCGAAACGACCGGACGAGATTTCTCGCGAATCGCCCGGAGGAACGATTCAAGCTGCAATTTCAGAGGCTCATCATCGCCGGCATGAATCTCTTCAACCGTCATGATCGGTTTCCGGCCGGACTCAGTCGAGCGGCGTCCGATCGCCCCCCTGCGGGACTGGAAATCGATTGATAGGCAGCTGTCTGGCTGGAACACGCGCCATTGTCGCATCGCCTTCGGTGAGGTTCGACTGGCGGTCAAATTGGCGATACACCCGTTTCCAAACTGGATTCGCGCATTGGCCACGTCGCACGTCGAAGAAAGCACCGATATCCCGGCGGCCCGCACATCTTCTATCGGGCCCGGATTGCAGGACAGCACCAGGTCCAGATCGTGGATCATCAAATCCAGAACGACGTCGACATCGGTGCCTCGCTCACTATAGGTCCCCAGGCGATGACACTCGAACAGCACCGGCCGACGAATGAGCGGCCGCATCATCCGCATGATCGGGTTGAACCGCTCGCTGTGCCCTACCTGCAGCGTACATCCATTGTGCTCTGCCAGTTCCAGAAGCTCTTCAGCCTCCCTGGGCAGCACGGCGAGCGGCTTCTCCACCAGGACATGTTTCCCGACCTCGAGACAGGCTTTGGCAAGGGGATAGTGACTCGATGTGGGCACGGCGATGCTGACGAGATCGACCTGTCTCAAGAGATCAGGCAGGGCATCGAATACCTGTCCGCCGTATTTCTCGGCGATGACGGACGCCCGCCCGTGATGTTGATCAGTCACACCGACCAGTGTCGAGTCCGGCAACGAGGCATACAGGCGCGCATGGTGTTGCCCGAGATGGCCGACCCCGATCACACCGGCACGAAGCTTGACCATACAGCTGTTTGGTAACACCGTGGAGAGTCTTGCAATCCAACCACGGATTGCACTCGTGAGATCGATCGACCGCTCGATCGACCGTCGGATTCGTTCGAATCAGCCGTTCACTGCCGTCGTCGCGCTCGACTCCTCTTCGCGAGCGACCCCCACCACGGCGATTCCGGCTTCCTCCGCCTCGCGGAGGAGCACTTCCCGATCCAGTATCACCGACCGACCCGCTTCAACGGCAAGCACTGAGGCCTTGGCGGAGCGCATGACCTCGATGGTTCGAGGCCCGACGGCAGGTAGATCAAACCGAAGATCCTGCTGCGGCTTGCACCGCTTCACGACGACTGCCCCGTCCTTCGCCAACTCTCCTCCGCGCTTGATCGCCTCATCGGTTCCTTCCACCGCTTCGACTGCGACAACCACCCGATCCTTGACCACCACACATTGGCCGATGTCCAGACGCCCGGTTTCCTTGGCTACTTCCCAACCATAACGGATGTCGACCCATTCTTTCTTGGTCGGCTGGCGGGATGTTAAGGTCCCTTCCTGGACCAAAATCCCCTCGAGACCGAATGTCGACTCGCAAATCGTGATTCCATCTTTTTCGAGTTCTGCGGCGAGTGCCCGCAGAATATCATCGTCTTTCCAAAGCACCAATCGAGTGGCCAAGGCCAACACACGAAAATCAGGCCGCGCATTGCTATAGATGTGGGTTTTCTTGATTCCTCCCAGCATCACCACGTTTCGGACGCCGTCGGCCTTGAAGGCATTGATCAATTTGTTGAGCTGGCCGATCTTGACCCAATGAATGCGATCGACATGCTGTTCCAGTTCGGGCTCCGTTTCTCCCTCGTGAGCCACCGCATAGACTTGTAGACCCATCTTGCGGGCATTATCCGCGAATATGATTGGGAATCGGCCGTTCCCGGCGATCACCCCGATTCGACCGTCTGGTATGGGCATGGTCACAGTCATCTCAGCCGGCTTTACACCTCTTGATCGAACTCAAGATCCAGGTCGATATTGACAACTCTCGAGATACCACGTTTCGTGCCTTCCATAAACGTGAGAATACGGGCTACATCGGCCTGTCCCTTGAATTGCTTCTTGGCCAATCGAATCGCCTCGGCCATCCGATGCCCCTCCCGAAAGAGGAGATCAAACGCTTTCTTGAGCAATGCGATCCGATCATTTGAAAACCCGTGCCGCTGCAAGCCAACCGAATTGAGCCCGTACAGATGTGCCCGGTAACCGCCGGCGGCCCGCATGAAAGGAGGGACATCTTGACCAATGCCACAACACGCGCCGACCATCGCGTACTCCCCCACACGGACATACTGATGAATACCCGTCAATCCGCCGATGATCGCATGATCGCCGATGGTAATATGTCCTGCCAGGCTCGCTGCGTTGGCCATGATCACGTGATTGCCGACATGGCAATCGTGCGCCATGTGGACATAGGCCATCAGAATACTCTTCGATCCGATCGACGTCAGTCCGCCTCCTTGCACGGTTCCCCGATTGACGGTGACATATTCGCGAATGACGTTGTCATGACCGATGATGACCTTGGTCGGCTCCCCCTTGTATCCCAGATGTTGAGGCGGCCCCCCGATCGACGCGAACGGATGCACTTCATTGCGTTCCCCGATCTCTGTCCAGCCATCGACGGTTACGTGAGAGAGCAGTCGGCTGCCCTTTCCGATCGAGACGTGTTCCCCGATTACACAGAAGGGTCCTATTTCCACGTCATCATCGAGACTCGCCTTGGGATGGACGATCGCTGCTGGATGTATCTTCACACTTGCCCCCTTTACACGCATCAAACGTCAACGACCATTCGCCAACCGCCGCCTCACTGTTTCGTCGGCACTCCACGTCTGAGATCCAAGAGATTGCCGCATGACGGCGAACTATTGCTATTGCCGCGTTTCCGTTTTCTCTTCCATCACCATGGCGGTCACCACCGCTTCACACACCACCTCGTTGTCTACGAAGGCCTTCCCCTGCATTTTCCAGAACGGCGGGCGCTTCTTAACTACTTCGATCTCAAAACGAAGCTGATCGCCAGGAACCACGGGTTTCCTGAACTTGGCCTCGTCGATCCCCGTCAGATACATGACGGTTTTCCCGATCGGCCCTCCCGACTTGAAAACCAGCACGCCGCCGACTTGAGCCATCGCCTCGATGATGAGCACCCCCGGCATAACAGGGCGTCCCGGAAAATGTCCCTGAAAAAACGGCTCATTGACCGTCACGTTCTTGAACCCGACAATCCTCTTATGCGGCTCATACTCTTTGACCCGATCCACCAGCAAAAAAGGATACCGGTGCGGAAGTAATGTCTGAATTTCAGCTTGTTCGACGGATGCCATCGACGCTGCCTCCTCTCTGCAGAGATAAATCCGATGTTAAGGGTTCTGCCGATCAAACTCCTTGATGATCAACTCCGTCACATCCAACGCCGGTTGATAATAGAGCACGACGCGCAGCAATGCGTCACTGCCTTTATCAAGGATGGCCGTATAGCCCTCCTTCTGCGCCACGGCTTGAGCCGCAACCGCGATCTTTCGTGAATATTCCGCAACCATCTCGCGCTGCTTCAGTTGGACCTCGCGATTGAACTCTTGAAGACGGCGCTGATACGCTTCCACCTTCCCCCGCAGCTGCTCTTCCTTTTCTTGCCTCGCCGTCTCGGTGAGCTTGGCATTCGGATCTTGTAAGGACTGTTCCAGATCCTTGAGCTCTTGCTCATCCGAATTGATGATCTTCTGCCTGGTCATGGAATATCCCTTCACATCTTCCAACGCCAGCTTCCCAGCCTTGCTCCGTTCCATGACCATCTGTTGATCCATGACACCGACGCGGAGCGTGTCATTGGCGAAAAGCGGCCCCACCCCCTGCACCAGCGATAACACGATGCCTATCACGATCGCTCTCGCTGCACCCATCATGACCTACCTCCAGATACTAGGGAAACTCTCGGTTGAACTCTTCGATCACTTGGCTTGAAATGTCCAACCCTTCCTCATGATAGATGGTCGGACCGCCCCTGCTCTTATCGATAATAACCTGCAACCCAAGACGCTTGGCGACCTTCGCAACCACCATCTCGATCTTGTCACGAAACCCTTCCAGCACGTCCTTTTGTTTTTCCTGAACCTCCCGATTCAACTCCGCCGCCTTTTGCTGATACTCCTGCATGCGTCGGCGGAATTGCTCTTCCCGATCCCGTTTTGCCGTCGGGCTGAGGATGGAGGACTGCTTGACGAAGTCCTCTTCCAACCGCCGCAACTCTCGTTCATCCAATTCCATCAACGCCTGCCGATTTTTCGAAAAGGAGGCCAGATTGTCTTTGGCACGTTTGCCCGCATTGGTCTCGTTGAGCAAGCGCTGCGAATTGATCACACCCACCTTGCCGTCGACCTTGGCTCCGGATCCAGCGCATCCGCCGAACACCAATGTGACGGCAATGGCCGCCGACATCGATATCCATTCGATCCACTGCACCCGACCCCACCGCAGATTCCTGTTCAATCCGGCCACGCTGCAACTCCGACTAAAATAATGTCCCGATCGTAAACTCGAAAACCCCGAACCGCTCACCGGTACGGGCATCAAGATTGATTCCATAGGCAACACGCAACGGACCGAAGGGAGAGATCCAGCGCCCCTCTAAACCGGTGGCAGGTCTCAAATCGATCGACAACGACTCACCGTCGTCAAAACCTTTCCCATAGTCGAAAAAGATGACGCCGTTCAACTTTGCCTCGGAAGAAATCGTAAAAATCAGTTCGGTGTTGAAAATCAATTGCCTGACGGCGCCGAACGGTGCATGCGTCGTGGGAACCGTGGGGCCGGCCCGACCGAAAGCAAACCCTCGCATCGTGTTGATGCCGCCGACGAAGAATCGCTCGTTCAGCGGGACTTCCGTCCCTCCCATCGCTTTGACCTCTCCATACCGTGCCCGCACCGACACTCTCAGATCAAAGGGAAGAGGGGTGACCTTGATCACATCCACGTAATACTTGATGAAATTGTTGGTCCCCCCCATATAGGGAGTGCCGACATCGAACCCTCCTCCAACCCGCCAGCCTGATCGGGGATCGATATAGTAGTCTCTGGTGTCTCTGAACATGGTCGTCCGAAATCCCGTTGACGACCGGGTTTCCAACTGGCGACAGACGATGGGAACCAGATCCGGACAGATCCCTAACTGAGGGTCGCTAAACCTGATTTGCTCGGCAAAGAGGCTGACGCTCCCGGTGACATACTCCGACAGCCAGCGACCGAGCGTGATGTTCCCTCCGGTTCGTCTCTCAAAATACGAGAGGTAGTTCGTCATGCTGCTATAGCCGTCCAGCTGCAACGAGGTCAATGAATCGTTCAGGTAAGGATTGCGGAACGTGATGGAACCCAGGCTTCTTCGCTGTCCAAGCTGTCCCCGAATACGTCCAAGATAGCCATACCCTCCTAAGTTACCCTGGGTAATATCGGCGATCGCCACTAGCCGGTCCAATGTGCTGAACCCTCCGCCGAGGCTGAACATCCCGGTCGGCTTTTCCTTCACACGCACGTTCAGATCAACCTTGTCTGCTGAGATTTGCGCCGGAAGGATTTCGACCGTTTCAAAGAAATTCAGGTTGTTCAACCGTTGGAAACTTCGTTTCAGTGAGGCCGTGTCGATCACATCCTGTTCATCGACTCGAATTTCCCGGCGTATGACATTGTCCCGCGTCTTGTCGTTCCCGTAGATATTGATCTGACGTATGCGCATCATCTCGCCTTCTTTGATATTGAAGATGATGCCGACCGTCCGCTCTTCATTGTTCGGATTCACCCCGGGCATCACTTCCGCAAAGGAGTATCCCTTGCTTCCGTACATATCCGTCAACCGGGTGATCTCATCTCGGATTTTGGCTCGCTGAAAAATCTCCCCCTCCTTCATCCGCAATCCTTCGCGAAGCTCCGGCTCTTCGAAGACCGTATACCCCCGAAACCCGATTTCACCGATGGTGAACGGCTCCCCTTCGGAAATGTGATAGGTGATGATGAACCACTGCTTGTCCTCGCTCAGCTCGACCACAGGCTGGCCGACTCGGACATTGAAGTACCCCTTGTTCAACAGCACTTCCTTGAGCCGCTCCACATCGTTCGTCAGCTCGTCCCGTTTGAGCACACCGGCATCGGACACCACAGATGGGAGCTTCCACTTGGTAAAGAATCCATACCAAGGAATCCATTCCCTCGTCGACATGACCGCGAACATCTCGTTTTTGGTCGCCGCGCGGAGTCCTTCAAATACCACCGTTTTGATTCTCGCCTTCTCCCCCTCGGTGATATGGAACATCAGGCGCTTTCGATCCTCATCCAACGTCTGAATCACCGGCGTGACTTGAGCGTTGTAGTACCCATCATGCTGGTACGCTTGCCGGATATTCTCGGCGCTTTCCTTCACCAGTTGCTGGTCGAGGAATGTCTGGTTCCTGATGGTCGTCTTTTCCTTCAGCTTTTCATCGGTCAAGCTTTGATTGCCGTCGAAGACGATCTCGGTGATGAACGGCTTCTCCCGCACGACAAACGTCACGGCCATTCCCTCGGCGACCGATTCGGTTTCAACCTGCACATCCTCGAAAAAGCCCGTATCGTATAAGATCTTCACTTGGCCACGCACATTTTCCGGCGTATAAGGATCGTTGGCTTTCAATGTGAGCCGGCCGGCAATGGCCGGGATTTCGATACGCTTGGCCCCCCGGATCTCAATCGACGTCACCTTGACTTCCGGTGTCTGAGCGAGCGCGTCGAGCACCCCCCACAACACAGAGAACACCACGACAGCGACCACGAAGCATCGAGGTCTGTGGACGACATGCTGGGTCACCGATGAGGGTTCCTGTCGCGAAACGCAGAGATGGACGATACAGCCGGATTCATCTCACAAGTCCTCATCGCACGTGACCGCACACGCCTCCCGATCATTCAGCACTGTCCTGCTCCGGATCGTGGACTGAACCGCAGGAGCGCTCTGTCAGAAAATGCTCAGCCAGCTTACTCCGCGGCGAGGTCGTCCGTGCAGAAACCACCCACGCAAAACTTCCGGATTATATTGGGGTCATTCCACATTGTAAAGGAGTGACCTGCCCTCCGATTCGAATTTGCCTCGTGCCCGCGAAGGATATCTATTGCGATGTGCCATGATCGTATAGATCCCCAACCGCCAACGAGCCTGAACGCCACGCCAGGCGGTTTCGAATCATCACCATGGTCGAAGCGCGCGATTGCGGCACCACCACGCGTCATATCATCATGCGATTGTTCCGCCAGGGCACAGCGTGTCATCGAGTATCGTCCTGAACTCTTCCGACAAGTCCACGCAGGCGATGCGATGAGTTTGTCTGTTTCTTGACTTCACACAACCCATCACATAGTATCCACCCATGTCACGATTCGCAGTCAGAAAAGCGGTCATTCCCGCTGCCGGCCTTGGGACACGCTTCCTTCCCGCCACAAAGGCGTCACCCAAAGAAATGTTGCCCCTGGTCGATAAGCCGCTCATTCAATATACGGTCGAAGAAGCGGTTGCCTCAGGGATCGAAGATATCATCGTGATCACCGGCCGCGGCAAACGCGCCATCGAAGACCATTTTGACCGGTCCGTCGAGTTGGAAGAAAATTTGAAAGGCACCGGCAAGAGTCAGATCCTCCATCAAATGCGACAGATTTCGAACCTGGCCAATTTCTGCTACGTGCGGCAATCCGAGGCCCTTGGCCTCGGCCATGCCGTGTTGTGTGCGCAACACTTAATCGGCGATGAACCGTTCGCGGTCATACTCGGCGATGAGATCATCGATGCCCATGTTCCGGCGCTTGCGCAATTGGTCCACGTCTATAAGAAACGCCACGGGGCGGTGCTGGGAGTCCAGGACGTTCCGAAGGCGGACGTCAGCCGGTACGGCATTGTGACGCCCAAGCGCGTCGCCCATGGCCTGCATCGAGTCGAAGGTCTGGTTGAAAAACCGGCGCCGGTCGATGCTCCATCAACGCTGGCTGTGATCGGCCGATATATCCTTCCTCCGGAAATCTTTCCTATTTTGAGAAAAACCGCGCCCGGAAAGAACGGAGAAATTCAGTTGACCGATGCCCTCAAGGAGCTCGCGAGACGATCTCCGATGTACGCGCTTGAGGTGGAGGGACAGCGCCATGACGCCGGAGACAAACTGGGATTCTTGATCGCCACCGTCGAGTTCGCATTGAAGAATCCGGCATTAGGAGCGGAATTCCGCGACTACCTTTCGGCCAGAATGCACACCACATCGATGAATCGCCGGGGTTGATCCCATCAGTCTTGATGAGCACTCTGCCGAAAGGTTCAGCAGGCCGAACATGGTTGGGTGAACCTTCCCGCTCTATCAGAGAACAGGCGCACACATGACCGATCCAAACGAGCAAGAAATTCAGCCTCCTCAAAACATTGAGGTCCCCAATCAGCTCCCGCTGTTGCCGGTCCGCGACATCGTCGTCTTTCCGTACATGGTGCTCCCCCTCTTCGTCGGACGCGACATGTCGATCAAAGCCATCGAGGCCGCCCTTGCCGGCAACCGGATGATTTTCCTGGCGACTCAGAAAGCGCTCGACGTCGAGAACCCCGCCCCCAAAGACATCCACTCGATCGGCACCGTCGGCATCATCATGCGCATGCTGAAGTTGCCGGACGAACGCATCAAAATTTTGGTGCAGGGTATCGCTAAAGCGAAAATCACCAAATACATTCAGACCGACCCGTACTATTCGGTTCGCATCGACAAACTGGCCGATACGAAGTCGGCGGCGACCACACTCGAGGCCGAAGCCGTCATGCGGACGGTGAAAGAACAGATCGAACGAATCGTGAGTTTGGGAAAAGTCTTGATTCCCGACGTCATGGTCGTCATCGAGAACCTCGAAGAGCCCGGCCGCTTGGCCGATATGGTCGCGTCCAATCTCGGACTCAAAGTCGACGCCACCCAAGCGGTCTTGGAGATCTCCGACCCGATCCTGCGCCTTCGCCAGGTGAGCGACATTCTCGGGAAAGAGATCGAAGTCCTGTCCATGCAGCAAAAGATCCAGGCGCAGGCCAAAGGGGAGATGGACAAAACCCAGCGTGAGTACTTCCTGCGGGAGCAGCTGAAAGCCATTCAAAAAGAATTGGGCGAGCTCGACGAACGGGCGGAAGAAATCACGGAATTCCGTAAGCGGATCAAAGACGCCAAGATGCCCGACAAGGTCTTGAAGGAGACCGAAAAACAGCTCAAGCGTCTCGAAAAAATGCACCCCGACACCGCCGAATCGGCGACCGTGCGTACCTATCTGGAGTGGATGGTCGAACTGCCGTGGTCGAAGCGCTCGAAAGACAACCTTGAGCTGAAGGCCGCCGCCAAGGTGTTGAACGACGATCATTATGACCTCGAAAAGGTCAAAGAGCGAATTCTGGAGTATCTGGCCGTCCGAAAACTGAAAGAGAAGATGAAGGGTCCGATTCTCTGCTTTGTCGGCCCGCCCGGAGTCGGCAAGACCTCATTGGGAAAATCGATCGCCCGCGCATTGGGACGGGAATTCGTCCGGATCAGCTTGGGCGGTGTGCGCGATGAGGCCGAAATCCGCGGGCATCGACGCACGTACGTGGGCGCCTTACCCGGACGCATCATCCAAGGCATGAAGCAGGCGGGCACCGCGAATCCGGTGTTCATGCTCGATGAAGTGGACAAAGTCGGAATGGACTTTCGGGGCGACCCCTCTGCGGCCCTGCTGGAAGTCTTGGACCCGGAGCAGAACAGCGCGTTCACCGACCATTATCTCGGGGTTCCATTCGACCTGACCGAAGTGATGTTCATTACCACGGCGAACTTGATCGACCCGATCCTTCCCGCGCTGCGCGATCGCATGGAGGTCATCGAAATCCCGGGGTATACCGAGGAAGAAAAACTCGGCATCGCGCAGAAATACCTGATTCCCCGCCAGCTCGAGGAGCACGGGATCACCGGCAAGCATGTCCGATTGACGGAACCGGCGATCCGGCAAATTATCTCGCATTACACGCGGGAGGCCGGCGTTCGGAATCTTGAGCGCGAAATCGCCAACGTAATGCGCAAAGTCGCCAAGAAAGTCGCCGAAGGCAAAGCTCAAGGGTTCCCCATTGATCCCTCCAATCTCCATAAATATTTGGGCGTCCCGAAATATGTGCCGGAAGCGGAACTCGAAAAAGACGAAATCGGCGTGGCAACGGGCCTCGCTTGGACCGAAGCCGGTGGCGATGTCCTGTACATCGAAGCGACCGTGATGAAGGGAAAAGGTCAATTGACTCTCACCGGCCACCTGGGAGACGTCATGAAGGAGTCCGCCCAGGCGGCACTCAGTTACGTCCGTTCACGAGAAAAAACCTTGAACCTCAACCCCGGCATGTTCAGCAAACAAGACCTGCACATCCATGTGCCGGCAGGCGCCATCCCCAAGGATGGTCCCTCGGCTGGTATCACGATGGCGACCGCCATCGCCTCGGCATTTTCGGGTACTCCGGCAAGGCGAGATCTGGCCATGACCGGAGAAATCACCTTGCGCGGTCGCGTGCTCCCGATCGGAGGGCTCAAGGAAAAGATTCTGGCGGCGAAACGGGCAAAGCTCACGACCGTGATCCTTCCGCGTCGGAATAAGAAGGACCTGGAGGAAATTCCCAAACATCTCCTCAAGGGCATTCAATTGGCGTTCGTCGATACGATGGACGACGTCATGAAGATCGCCCTGCGCAGACGGGCCAAGACTCCATCGACATCTCAAAGGCCGTCGGCACCTTCGGCGCCGACCCGTATCCGTCCCATGCGTCCCGGCAAAGGTCGACGACCGCACGAACTCCCTGCCACACTGATGGCGAGCCGACCCCCAACTCGCACATAGGATCGTGTCGTGGCCCGTCGTAAGGCCAAACCAGCCCTCCAGGAATTTGCCCTGATCCGCGATCTCCAGCGCCGGTTTGCCCGGCAGACGTCAGGACTCGTCCAAGGCATCGGCGACGATGCGGCCGTGATTGCGACCTCCGCACCGGCGTGGTGGCACCTCACGACGGATTTGCTCGCTGAGGGCATCCATTTTGACTTGAAGTCCGCCGCTCCCGAGTCAGTCGGATATCGAGCCGCCATGGCCAACCTCAGCGATATTGCCGCGATGGGAGCAGTCCCTCGCTATCTGCTCGTTGCCCTTGCGATCCCGAAAACCATCACGCGGCCGCAGGTCGACGAGTTGTACGGAGGCTTGATGAAGGCCTGCCGGCTCTATGGAGTAGCCCTGGTCGGGGGAGATACGTCGGCATCCATGGCTGGACTTTTCCTCAGCATCACCCTGATCGGAACCAGCACCACACGCCGGGCACTGTTTCGTCATGGCGCAAAAGTGGGAGATCAGATTTTTGTCTCTGGCACGCTCGGAGATTCGCTCGCGGGTCTCCGGCTGTCGGCGCGCGGCACACGCTCCCGTTCCTCAGGCAAGCGGAACGCTGTCTTGTCCCGCTCCCATCGACAGTTTCTCATGCGTCGCCATTTCTATCCGACGGCCAGGGTCGCCGAAGGCCAGTGGCTCAACAGCGGCCGGCTGGCATCGGCCGCCATCGACGTGTCCGACGGCCTCTCCGGCGATCTCCGGCACATCTGCGAGGAAAGTCGTGTCGGCGCGGAGGTGGACCTCGGTAAGATACCGATCTCGCCGGCCTGCCGCGCCTATGCTCAGACCGTTGGAGTCTCGCCGGTTCAACTCGCGCTCACCGGAGGTGAAGACTACGAACTCTTGTTCACCGCTTCGCCGAAGCATCGCGAACTCATCGAGCGGGAGGCCCGCACGCGAGGCTATCGCGTGACCTGCATCGGCACGATCCGCCCGCAGCAGTTTGGAATGCAGATGACATCCGATGGCCGGATCCTGCCCATGCCGGCAACCAGCTACGAGCATTTCTACTGATGTCCGATGTGAGCCAACACCCCTCTTCTCGAAAGACTCGATCATTCCGCGCGTTGCTGCGACAAGTGCTCCATTTGCAGGAGTCCCCCCAACGCACTGCACTGGCGTTCGCGGTCGGTGTCTTCATCGCGTTCTCGCCGGCGTATGGTCTTCACACCGCCATGGCGGTGCTCTGCACCTGGCTGTTCGGTCTCAATTTGATCGCCCTGCTCGCCGGCGCCTTCGTCAACAATCCGTGGACCATCATTCCAATCATGGGTGCCACCTATTGGACCGGCGCATTGCTCTTGGGACGGACCGATGCACCGAATTTCGATTGGCATGATTTGAGTTTCAGCGGCATTTACGAGCAAGTGCTTCCGTACGCCGCTCCCTTCATCCTGGGAGGGCTCGTGCTGAGCGTGCTGGGTGCCTTGCTATCCTACCCGGCCGCGTATCTCCTCGTGGTCAAACACCGAAGAGAGCCGGACATGCCCGCGGCCAAACCGTTGCCGCCTTCGGACCAGGTGGGCTAAGATGCTCACTCGCTATGGAATCAGCAGACCGACCGAACGCTCCATATGATGGATCGGCACTCATTGCCGATCCGATCCACAAGTACGTCACGTTCACCGTTCCTTACGCCGACCCGGACCCCCACGAGCATACCGAGAAGGACCTGATCGATTCGCCCTGGGTTCAGCGGCTGCGGTACATCTACCAGCTGCAGAGTGCCCGGTGGGTCTATCCCTCGGCCGAGCATACCCGATTCGTCCACTCCTTGGGGACGATGCACGTGGCGGGGCGATTCGCCAAACATCTGTACCCGTTTCTCAAGAAAGCCGTCAAAGAGGTGCCGTCGGCCAACTATGTGGAAGAGCTCTTACGGGTGACGGCCTTGGTTCACGATATCGGGCACGGACCGTTTTGCCATTTCTTCGATGACAACTATCTCCATGCCTTCGGCCTGACGCATGAACGGTTGGGGCAGATCATCATCCGGGAACATTTGGCACCGCTGATCAAGAAAATCCGCCGGAGCCCCTCAGGCCCTTTCGCGAAGGGCGAAGAGCTGAATCCGGACCAGATCGCCCATCTGATCCTCAAAGAAAAAGGGAAAGATAATTCCCGACTCCCTCGATGGCTGAACATGCTCCAGCCCGTGATTTCCGGGAGCTATACCGGAGACAATCTGGACTACGTCTTGAGGGATTCATATATGTGCGGCGTGGCGGTGGGTCCAGTCGATCTGACACGGTTGATTCATTACACGATCGTGACCGAGAAAGGGTTCACGATTCACAAGACCGGACTCCCGGCACTCCAAATGTTCCTGAACACCAGGATGTATCTCTACTCCAACGTCTATTTCCATCGCACTACCAGAGCGATCGACATCCATTTGCGGGACATCTTCGGCCAGACCATGAAGCTGCTCTGTCCCAACAACCCGCAAAAGCACATGGCCGATTATCGCACCCTGACGGACTGGTCGCTCTTGGAGGAGGTCCGCGGCTGGAAACAGTCTCGCCACAAAGCCCGCCGACAATTGGGGGATGAGTGGGCGAGAATCCTGGACCGCGACGTCAAATGGAAGATGGCCTACAGCACGACTTTGAAAGAAAAAGGGCAGGAACGCGGAATGGCATTCCCCAGCCATCGGCACTTTGAGCAGCAGATCATCAAAGAACTGCCGGCCGGTTTGAAGCGGCTCCCATTTCGGGTGGACATGGCCCTGTTGGACCCACGCCCCGATCCCAAGGATCGCCGTGGGAACGCCTTATACGTCTATGACCCTGGGACGGGCCAGGTTTCCGCCGAGCCGCTGGAAGAATTCTTGGATCTTCTTCCCACGAGACTCGTGCAGTTTCGGATTTATTCTCCCGACCACAATCACGACGCGATCCTGTCGCAAGCGGCCGCGACCGTGCTCAACAAGACACCGACCAGCCTCGAAACAAACTACTGATCGACCGGTTATCGAGTTTCGTTGTGATGACGTGCGGAAGAACACGAGGACTGTATCTGCTAGTCTCGGCTAAGCCGGGATCCTGAACGGCAGGCCTTTCATCAGCTGGGATTTTCTTGTCGTCATCATATCTCGCTGCTCGTCCGATGGGAAATGCGGACCGTGTTTGGTCGGCGGGAACCGATTCTCAAATCGGTCGATGACCTCAAGCGCTTCCGCCTCGTCGCCCGCTTCAAGCAGCAAGTGCATGAGGCGGAGGTAGGCCGGAACGAGAAACATCAAATGCCGGACTTCTTTCGACTCGTTCGCCACAAAGCGGTATCCCACGACCGAGACATCTTGATTGATCTTTTCATAGGAGAGCGCTTCGATCATATGGACGCCCAGACGATCTGTTTCCGCGCTGATACAACGCTCCCACTGGCCGTTCACCAAGGCCCGCACTTCTTCGGCTGACAACTGAATGCCGCCTTTTTTCATGTTCTTGCGCAGGTGCTCCAACACCCCTCGTGCTTCCAACCACCCTCCGTACAGTCCGACCAGCGCTCCGAGACAGGGAGTCGGTCGTTTACACTTCCCGGCAAGAGGAGAAAAGTGTTTCTTCGCCACCTGAGAGGGCAAGAACACTCGGCCGCTCGATTTCGCGCACACCTCGCAGATATGGTCTGCAGCAGGCGTGACATAGACATACATACGAATGCCGGAGCGATCGAAGATATCGACGGCAAGAATGCGACCGGCCATGATTTGCATCTGGTAGTACTGCCACACGACGAGTAGGCAGAGGATGGCCACCAAATGAACCGTTATGTCCGGAAATACCCACCCGTCAAGCATCGGCACGCTCCTCCACTCACAGGATTAATTGATAGACAATACCAACTATCAGACGAGTCGCCTAAAGAATTCGCTGTTTGATCAATGAGTACGGAGTCGTGCCGCCTTCGGCGGTTGAAGCGCGTGCTCCTCCACCCTCCGGCCCAGTGCCCCTTTCATTCTCGACTAAAACTGGCAAACATCATGCAGCACGTGCGTGATGACCTGGTCGTCATGTCAAACGAAGGAGGCGGCGATGGCCTTGACAGGGAAACCGATGATTGCGATTGTGGCGCTTTCAATGTGGTTGGCCGTTCCATGCCATGCCCAACTCGGGGCAGGCCGGCAGGATGCAGCCAACATCCTGAAGGGGATGCCTCCCGATGTCCTGGCAAAGGTCCAATCGCTGGCACAGATCCTCCAACAAGGGGTCAAGGACGGCAAACTCACGGACAGCGAGATCAAGCAAGGAATGATGTCGGGTCATCTTGGAGAGAAGTTACGGCAGCTGAGCCCGGAAGCAGAGCAACTACTCTCTGAGATCAGCTCAGCCTCGAAGGAAGGGAAGGGACCTGGGGAGGACAGCCTTATGCCGCTGCTCGGAGGATTGGGCATCTCGCCGGAATAAGAAAAACACTGAGGGAAAATCCGAGTGCCATCGCGGGAACGGCTGGGAGTATGATGCAGCATCATGGACACTCCCTCCGCCATGAGCCGCGCAGAGAAGGTAGCGCTCATCACACCCTGGATCAACCCTGAAGAACGGGTCACCGTCCAGTTTGATGATCAGCGCGATATCAACAGTGAGGTGCTCGCCTGCACCGAGCGGCTGGTGGATGTGGCGTTGGAAACGACCGTGCCGCACCTCAAACAGAAGCTGTCCCTCCCGCTCAGCGACGTCGAAGTCTCAGAGGACCCCACCCACTACACCCGTGATCCCGACAAGCCGTTACAATTCAAACGGCTGCTGCTGATCGTCAAAGGCAAACGCCCGGCGATTGTGTTTTGAGAGATCGCGGCTGGGAGCACCCTTAAGCTGCAACTGCCAAGACAACTTTGTTGACCCGCGGTTTAAGAAGCTTTTCAGCACCCTCCTCCAGCCTATTCACACTCATTTGGACTACGCATATCCAATAGTAATACTTGAACTCGATCTTGGCTGGAATAGGTCTGAGTAGGGTGGGCTTGAGTTCAATCTGAGCACGCTCAAATCTATGGCTTGACCCGCCATCTCGATGCGCCTAGCATCAGATCAGACGTTTCTGCCACGCTGACTGTGCCTCTCAATCCTTCGCGCTGTGTTTATCCTCGCGCGACCGATTCTCCAGTCTCCGCCGCTCCAACGCCTGGTTTGATCGTACCCGTGCAATGCACTCCAGTGCATCGGACACGTGCAGTACATAATTTCCTCCGTTACAGAAAGGCGGGTTCATGTGACGGGAGGACTGACGCAGATTGTCCACATCACATGGCATAAGCAACAACTTAACCCGTACTGTGGAGGTGTGCTATGACTCCCATTGTCCAAACCAGTCCTACACAAGCAGATAAGCAGCAGGCTGCTGACAAAGATACGATTCGTCCGTTTCGCGTGAATGTGCCGGAAGCGGAACTGGATGATATGCGTCGGCGGATCAACGCCACGCGGTTGCCCGAGAAAGAAACGGTCTCCGATTTTTCGCAAGGCGTGCAACTCGCTGTCATGCAAGCAGTCGCTCGGTATTGGGGCACTGATTATGACTGGCGCAAGATCGAGAGGAAATTGAATTCCTACCCGCAGTTCATCACCGAGATCGATGGGTTGGACATCCACTTCATTCACGTCCGCTCGAGACATGAAGATGCGATTCCGCTTATCGTTACCCACGGCTGGCCCGGCTCACCGATCGAGCAGCTGAAGATCATCGATCCGCTGACCAACCCCACGGCTCACGGCAGCAGCGCGTCGGACGCCTTCCATGTGGTGATCCCGTCAATGGCCGGCTACGGGTTTTCCGGCAAGCCCACGACGCCGGGTTGGGACCCGGCTCGCATGGCGCAGGCATGGGTGAAGCTGATGAAGCGCCTCGGGTATAGCCGATTCGCGGCACAGGGCGGCGATTGGGGTGCATTCGTCACGAACTTGATGGCTGAACAGGCACCTCCGGAGTTGATCGGCATCCATCTGAACTTCGCCGGTACCGCGCCCCCTGACGTTGCCAAGGCGCTTCAGTCCGGCGGGCCACCGCCAGCGGGTCTCTCGGCTAAGGAGCAGCGGGCATACGACCAGATGGCGTTCCTTTACCAGCACGTCCCTACGCAGCTGATGATGGCCGCACATCCGCAAACCCTGTACGGGTTGGCGGACTCACCCGTCGCTCTTGCCGCCTGGATGATCGACCACGACGTGGCCAGCTACGACCATATCGCGAAACTCTTTCTCGATGGGAAGCCCTACGGCGATCTCACACGGGACGACATCCTCGACAACATCACCCTTTCCTGGTTGACGAACACGGGCGTGTCCAGCGCCCGGCTCTATCGGGAATACAAGGGCGCCTTCTTCAACGACTTCAACATCTCCGTTCCGGCAGCCGTAAGCGTTTTTCCTGAAGAGGTCTACCAAGCTCCGCGGAGCTGGACCGAGCGCGCCTTTCGCAACCTCATCCACTTCAACGAGCTTCCCAAGGGCGGCCACTTTGCAGCGTGGGAGCAGCCAGGACTCTTCGCAGAAGAGGTGCGCGCAGGTCTCAGATCGCTGCGCAAATAGCGTCAGAAGCGGATCGCTAGAGGCGCCGCCATCGGTGCGTGGCCGAACACTGGGGGGCAGACCTTATTAGCAGGTCCGTCCCCCAGTGCCTTATGAGTGAAATACCTCTGGGGGCAGGTCTTGCAATCACACATTAGGTCGCTCCGCGTGATTTAAACGGCGGCTTACAATGGTGTAGTAAATATTCAAGTGTGCGGCAAGCTCCGCCAGCCGATATCCATACTCGTTATACGTCGTGTGAATGGGTCTCGCCTGAGAAGCCCGACTCTGGGAGAACACCCGGAGCGGGGTGGACACACGTGTGTCTGTTGGCGGGGAATTTCCCGAATGACCCGATTGGGTTGATGGCGTTCAGGCCGAATATGAGATTGCATGACCTGACCCCTACCGAGTACTAGATTTCAAGTTCCGCGTTTTGGGCGGCTCCGGTTCACCACCTTGTTAGCGCTTCCCTGCGAAATGAGTGTACGACAACCCGCAAAGAATACGAAGTTGAGCCTACGGGCCCGGCATGCCGTGGCAATTCGATCGACTGATATGGCCTGGGTCCGTAGCCGCGCTGGTGAGCCCCTTCCGACCAGTGGGTAGTCGCCCGGCAGCAGGTAGACCCTGCCGTTCCATTCTGTTGCGTGACCGGTAGAGTAGACCACTGCGACATCGTGTTGCAGTGCCTGTCGACCAAAATTGTCCAGAGCGTCCAGAAGCGCGGCACGGCAAGGCGCAATACCTTGAACGACAGAAAACCCATGTGCAGCGAACATCTTAGCCAATCGTCTTTCGTCACATGCTGCGCCGGCTAGCGGCGCTAAGCCGTTATCCGAGTAGTTGGAAACCACTAGCAGTAGAGCACACCGGCTTTCCTGTCGAGAGCCGGGCGGAAGCTGAAAACTCCACAATAGTCGTTCGGGCCACCTCGTCCACTGTGGCACTTGGTGCCTCTTGCTACCGTTTATGGTCAGCGCTCGCAGCCGTGTGGGAAACTGCCGAAAGGAAACGCCTTCCGCATTTGCCAGCTGAATCAAAGCGGTCGCAAACGGATTACCACCGTGGGCGTCCTGGTCGATCGTGGTCCCGCCTGAACGAGTTGCGAAGATAATTGCTGGGTTACGACTTCGGGTCATGTTCGCCTGAACGCTAGCGTTGACGTTGGAGTTCAGCGGGTCGGTCGCACGTCATGCGAGCCGCGAGATACAAAAGACCCACGATCAAAATCCTGTGTATCGATCGTTATCGCAAGGTCCTCTTGTTCCGTCTGTTTACGCTCCAGTCAATGGCTGATCCAAAAACAATTGATTCTTGAAGCGACCTCGGTGTTTCTCTGAACCCAGCTGTGACTATTGTTTCCCACACTCCATCTGAAGTTGGACAGGCGGACACTTGACGCTTCCGTACGAGCAGAACACACAACAGTGACCAGGCTGTGGCCGCAGCCGTGATTGACATGACGGGCATTCAAAGAAGACGACGCATGCGTCAACCGGCATTTCTCGTTCCGTTCCCTTGCCGCAATTCGGGCATGTAATGACAGACCGATTCACTAATTCCATAACAGATAAGTTTCTCAGTGCGTATAGTTAAAAATGATTCGTTTTAAGCAGACTTTAGAATAGTCAAAACCCTTTGAGAAAGCGACTGCCGCTTGTTCTGAATTTACAGGGGTTTCGACGCGGGTTCCAGAATGATGCTCTAGCAGCTCCGATTCTGCGAGACCACTTCCCTCAAGACTTCTTCTCTTGTTCCCCCAAGACCTTCCCGGCACTCGGCCCGGTTTGCCGGAGCCCGATTGCCCCCATCATGCGATGCCGGCCGGCGCCGACTCTAACCTTGAGCAGGCCATTTCTTGAAGCTGCTGGGTATCCATACATTTGTAATATACGACTCATCCTATATCGCGATTCCGCACTTCACGCGCACAGGACGGGTGAATCGGCCTGCCATCCTGACTGGTTGCTCGTACTTGGCGTGATCGGCATCAGGCTGATCCAGGGCGCGTTCACAGAATTTTGTCCGGTGTATTTCCCGCTGGATAAGTCCTGTGCGCCGGAAACCGACGTCGGATTCCGAAGCGCTTGGGACCACTACACTTCGGCTCATACGACAGCCGGTCCAAGGGGAATCCCGAACTGTAGGTTGCCAATGCCCTTGTAGTCGTGCAATATCGTGCGCTACGATGTCATCGTAGGACCAGTCAGTTTAACGATACGTGGATAGGGAGGAAGTCATGAGGCAGAAGCACGTATTGACAGCCTTGGCGATCTTCGCGGTAACCGGAGCAGTCAACCATTCCGATAGCCTTGCCGAAGGTTGGCAAGGAGAGACGTTGATCCATAAGGTGGCCGATGCGTATTCCGGGATGTCTGGGCCAGGCGTCATGAGGCCCGATGCTGCAAGCTCCCCGCAGGGGTCCATGCCAAGTGATCAATCCAAGTATGGTTCACCCAGCAACGAAACCCGATACGGCACCAAGTCCTCTGACCCCTCCTCTCAGAAAGAATCGTCTGGAACCCCGACTTCGCCCTACAGTGAATCCATTTATGGAGGGGTTCCGACGACGCCGAGTGCTGATCCAGCGGTCAGAGAATTGAACCGTGACCCATCAATGAGGTAGAGGTGTGACTGCGCGAGAGTAGGGGGACTTCGCTCCGACCTGACGCCAATGCCATCAGTTTCCGAGTTTCGATAGTACCCTGGCCCCTTGCGAAATCGACCCCCGCTTTTTCGAAATGTACGGGGGTTTTCGACGCGAGTGCACGGAATGTGTTCGGTGAGAATTGCCTGCTGGATTTGGCAGAGATAGCTCCGGCGGCGATTCAACAGTTTCAATCCGCTGAGATCATTTCCCTCAAGGCTTTTTCTCTTGTTTTCCCAAGGCCTTCCCGACACTGGGCCCGGTTTCGTTGGTGTCTCCTTCATCCTTCGACGTCGGTGACTTGGATGCCTGTTCTTCTCGATGGCCGCTTATAAGTGCGGCGGCGATCAGGAGCTGAATGCCGATGAGGAGAAAGAAAAGTCCTCCCTTATGTTGCCCGGTATGCTCAGCGACCGAGAATCGCTGCGCGGCCAGCAGGAGGGAGAGCACCGAGAGGACACACAAGAAGATTCTCATGTCTCATGCCCCACACCCAAAAGGGTATGCCCACGGTGGGACGAGGTCAACCGGAAATCGTGGGGAAGAACAGAAATGAAACCGGTCGCAACTACGGAGTTGATGTACTCACACTGGGAGGAGCATCCGCGGCAGGCATTGGAACATCCGGCTGGGTCACACTCTTGAACGGGAGATCCAACAGGGCATAGGGATTCACGCGCGCACCGTTGAGCTTGACCCCCCAATGCAGATGGGGTCCCGTAGCCCGTCCGGTCGCCCCCACTTTTCCGACGGTCTGGCCGGCCTTCACGACATCACCAGGCTTCACGAGGACTTCGGACAGATGGAAATACATTGAATAAAACCCGAGCCCATGGTCAAGATAGACGCCTTTCCCGGAAAAGATATGCTCGACGGTGAGCCGCACGACACCATCATTCGTCGCCGCAACGACGGTGCCCAGCGGAGCGCCGATGTCTTCGCCATTGTGCGGATTGCGCGCCTGCCCGTTCATGATTCTGACACTTCCAAAAATCCCGGTTCGTTTCCCGCTCACCGGCTCCACAAAACCCGGCTGCCATAGTTTGCTCTGGGAATCCGTCGCCAACGCCTCCTTCACCTGCTCCTGCTCCGCTTTCCAGCGAGCCAAACTCTTGTCGTCCAAGTCCACTTTGTCTTTAGGCAGCGTGAGGTGCTCGATATGAAACTTCTCTTTCAGGACCACGACCTGGTACCGCAAGGTACGACTCTGTTCCCCGGTCCTTACCTCGACGGCCAGTTCATGATGTCCCGGCTCGTCCTGCAGATCGATCCCGAGCAATCCGACGAATCCTTTCGCTTCTTCAGGCCGAGTATCCGGGAAAAAGCTGAGGGAGCGGCCCAGGAACTGTCCCTGTACCTGGGTGACCGTATCATCGGCAGAAACCTTGATGACGAGGATTTGTCCCTGCTTTCCACGATATTGACCATCGAACCCTGAAGGAACCGGTAGGGAGCCTGAAAAGAGGTCGGTTGGAAGAGTGCCGGCGAGCAGAACGGCGGCGCCGAGCGCAACACGGCTCAGCAGGGCGCGGCAACGAGTGTTCAGCGCGCGCGTCGGCCTCATCGATAGAACCGCCCTCCGGATACTTGGGAAATCAATTCTTCGACGCGCCGATTGACTGCGCTGAAGGGGTCCATACAGAGGATCGTCTCCTCCCAATACCCGTTGAGTTTCAGGTACGTCCAATCCACGGTATAGGATCGATTCTTGGCGCGCGCGAATCGGATGAAGTCCCCGCGCACCTTGGCCCTCGTGGTTTGCGGCGGGGTGGACATCGCGCGTTGAACAGCCTCTTCCTCGACGACTCGTTCGATCAACCCACGAGACTCCATCAAGTAATACAGTCCCCGCGTCCGCTTCACATCGTGGTACTGCAAATCCAAGAGGAACACTCTGGGGTCGTCCCACCCGCAATTTTTCTTGTCCACGTAGGATTGGATCAAATGTTTCTTCGTGACCCAATCGATCTGATGCGTCAGCTGCATGGGATCGTCCTCCAACTGCTCGAGCACGGTCTCCCACTTGTCGCACACATCATCGAGAATGGGTTCGTGAGCCTGCTGGGTCAGGTATTCTCTGGCTCTCTTCAAGTAGACCCGTTGAATTTCGATCGCGGTCAATTGCCGGCCGTCATCGAGTTTGACTTTCTTTTTCAGGGTCGGATCGCGGGAAACCTCGCGGATGGCCTTGACGGAATCCTCCAGTTCCATCCCGTGTACCGTGTACCCTTCTTCGATCATCGACAGAACAAGCGCCGCCGTCCCCACCTTGAGGTAGGTCGCGTACTCGGACATGTTGGAATCCCCGACGATGATATGCAGCCTCCGATAGCGTTCCGCATCGGAATGGGGCTCATCGCGGGTGTTGATGATGCTCCTGGAGGACGTGGTCGATGACGACGTCTTTTCATGAATATGCTGGGCCCGTTGCGAGATGAAATACTGCGGCTTCCCGGATACTTTCAACACTTTTCCCGCCCCGCTGAACACCTGCCGGGTCACGAAGAACGGGATGAGCTGTTCCGTGACTTTCCAGAAGTCCACGTCGCGCCGCATCAGAAAGTTCTCATGGCATCCGTACGTGTTGCCAAGCGAATCCGTGTTGTTCTTGAAAATATAGATTTCTCCGGACAGCCCTTCCTCCCGAAGCCGCTCCTCGGCCGCGGGCAAACAGGCTTCCAGGAGCCGTTCTCCTGCCTTGTCATGAACCACGAGGTCGAGGATATTGTCACATTCGGGAGTGGAGTACTCGGGATGACAGCCGGTGTCTTGATAGAACCGCGCCCCGTTGACCAAAAACGCGTTGGACGGCCAGCTGTTCGGAATCAGTCCCTCGAAGATGTAGCCGAGGACTTTCTCCATCGGAAGATAGATACGACCGTTGGGAGAAAAAATGAGGCCGTACTCGTTTTCGAGGCCGAAGATTCTTTGTTTCATGGGACCCGGCGACGTCATGGAAGGCTTAGAAACAGATTACACGCCCGTCCGCGGATCTGCAACAAAGGGAGCCTCCTGCGAACGGCGGCGGTTAGGGAGAGAGGATGCGGCGAATGTCATTGATCGCCAACCGGCGGAACTTTCGCCCGATGCGGGTTCGATCCAGAACCGCGACTTCCAAACCTTCAGGCGGCAGCTTTTGATTCGCCGTCTGTTCAAGCGCCGTGACGCACAGCGTGAGCGCCGCGTCCAGAGATGGAGCCTGGCTCGGACTTTTTTCCTTCAGGACAGTCTGCACCGCTTCCGCCCTTCCGCCGATCACCGCAAAGTTCTTCTCATCGATGATGCTGCCGTCGAACGAAATACGGTAGATTTCATTCGGGTGGCTGTCGGTGCCGGCCTGGACCACCAGAATCTCCACCTCAAGCGGCTTCATCTCCTGACTGAAGACGGTCCCGAGACTTTGCGAGTACCCGTTCGCCAGCGAGCGGCCGGTGACATCCTCGCGGCTGTACATAAACCCTTTGAGGTCGGCGTGGCGGATTCCCGCCTTTCGAAGGTTCTCAAACTCGCTGTATTTGCCCGCTCCCGCAAACGCGATGTTGTCGTAGATTTCGGAAACTTTGTGCAGCGACGCGCTCGGATTATCCGCGGTCAAGAGGATGCCGTCGACATATTCCATCGCAATGATCGAACGACCTTTGGCAATCCCCTTCCTGGCATACTCAGCCTTGTCCTGCATCATCTGTTCAGGGGATACGTAATAGGGCATCGGCATGACTACGTCTCCCTTGAACGACGGACGGCGATCATCTCGTCGTAGACGGCTTTGAGTTGGTCGTCCGGAACATCGGTGATGCCTTGAGCGGTCACCAACTTGGCCGTCGGATAAATCCCTCGGATCAGATCCGGTCCACCCGTCCCGACATCATCATCGGCCGCATTGTAGAGCGCCAGCAACGCCAGCCTGAGCGCTTCTTGCTCGGAAAGGTTCTTCCGGAAATGCTCGCGCATGGTGTTACGGGCGTCTTTGCCTCCGGACCCGATGGCATGGTAGTCGGATTCTTCATACCTCCCACCGGTGATGTCGTACTTGAAGATACGCCCTTCGCGCCGCTTCTCGTCGTAGCCGACGTACAGCGGCATCACGACGAGCCCCTGGAACACCATCGGCAGGTTGGCCTTGACCATCTGGCCGAGCTTGTTCGCCTTTCCTTCACACGAAAGCGGCATCCCTTCCAGCTTTTCGTAATGTTCCAGTTCGGTCTGAAACAATTTGGCCATCTCGATGCACGGGCCGGCTGCGCCGGCGATGGCCATGGCCGACCATTCGTCGATCTTGAACACCTTTTCGATACGGCGGTCCGCGATCTGAAATCCTTCGGTGGCTCGCCGATCACCGGCAATCACGACTCCCTGTTGAGACTTGAGCGCCAAGACCGTCGTCGCATGCGGAACGGACATTGCCCCTGGGACTCGCATGTGCTCGGGCACCGGTGCGAGGCTTTGGCTTCCCAGCGTCAACCCCGGATAATGTTTGGAGATCAAGTCGAAAAAGCTGGAGTCGTCGTGATCGGGAAGATATGGCAGCTTCATTGTGGGCTTGGCACCGTCATCCGTCAAACCCGGAGCTTTGCAAGCAGCGCTTCTACCGAGTCGGTCGTATCGAGCAGTTCCCGCGTCAACGTCTGAGTGCCACGATGCGGGTCCATGAGAGGGACTTTCTTGATCGTCGTATCGCCCGCATCGAACAGCACGGACGTCCAACTCGCGCCGTAGAGCGACTTCGCGAACTTGCTGACACAGCGCCCACGGAAATAGGCTCTGGTTCCGGTCGGCGGATTCAACTCGGCGCGCTGAATCTCTTCGCCCTCAACGATCCGTTCGATGAGATTGCTGCGTTCCAACGTGTAAAATAACCCTTTCTCGGGACGAACATCATGGTATTGGAGATCCATCAGCTTCATTCGCGGGTCATCCCATCCGCACCCTTTACGTTCCATATAGGATTCGATCATATGACGCTTGGCCACCCAATCCAGCTCGCGAACCAGCAATCGTGGATCGCGATCGAGCTTGTTCAAGACATCCTCCCAGCGGAGCAACACATCCTGAACGGACGGATTGGGAGCCTGCGACGAGTAAAAGCTCTTGGCCGCTTGCAGGTAGGCCCGTTGAACAGCGAGCGCCGTTGTGGGCCTCCCACCGGCCAGTTTAATCGTCTCCTTCACGTCCAAGTCGCGTGAGACTTGCTTGAACACCCGAACGGGTTCATCGAGCTCCAGCTGAGGCAAGTCGGTTCCCGCTTCGAGGAGATGGAGGACGATGTCCAAGGTTCCGACCTTGAGATACGTGGACACCTCGGCCATATTGGCGTCGCCCGTAATGACATGCAGTCTCCGAAATCTTGCGGCATCGGCATGCGGCTCGTCGCGCGTATTGATGATCGGGCGTTTGACCATCGTATTGAGGTCCATGAGGCATTCGAAAAAGTCGGCGCGCTGCGAAATCTGATACTCCACCGGGTTGGTCTGGTTTTCGGCCCCGACTTTTCCGGCCCCGGCGAAAATCGGTCTCGTCACGAGGAACGGCGTCAACACCCTGGCGATCTTGTCGAACGACACGGCTCTCGATACTAAATAGTTTTCATGGTACCCGTAGCTGTTGCCTTTGCCGTCGGAATTATTCTTGTACAGCACATACTGTTCGGCCCCTCGCGCCCGGGCCATCTCCTGAAGACATTTGGCGAGGATCCGCTCTCCGACACGTTCAAAGGCCACCACCTCCCGGGCGTTTGAACACTCCGGAGTCGAGTACTCGGGATGCGCTCCGTCCACGTACAAGCGTCCGCCGTTCGCCAGCACTTTATTCAACTGCCGATTGTAGTCGGGGTTGGGCCGCTCACGTTCGCCATCGACCTCGAAACCCCGGGCGTCCAAGAGAGGGTTCTCGTTCTCGTAATCCCAAATCGCCCCGGGAGCCGGCAGTCCCGGATAGTGTCCGATCACGGCAAATGAACCGGAGACCGGATCCATCGCGGACGGATCTTTCGCCGCGATGCCGAACTCAGTTTCCGTGCCGAGCACTCGCGCGCGATTCGTCGGAATGTGTTCTTGCATAGGCTAGTTAGAGATAGTGGCCGGTACTGATGGTTTCGATCTGCCGATGTTCCGCCGGGCCACCGCTGATGGTCCGAATATGAATGATCTTTTCGCCCTTCTTCCCGGCGACTTTCGCCCAATCATCCGGATTGGTCGTATTGGGAAGATCCTCATGCTCCTTGAACTCTTCACGGATGGCGCGGACCAAGTCCTCCGAGCGCAGCCCGACGCCCTCTTGTGCGATCACGCGCTTCACGGCAAACTTTTTCGCGCGCGAGACAATCCCTTCGATGAGCGCTCCGCTGGCGAAGTCCCGGAAGTACAGCACTTCTTTTTCGCCGTTGGCGTAGGTCACTTCGATGAACTTGTTTTCTTCGCTGGCGGCGTACATGGTCTCGACCGTCAGCGACGTCAATCGCTCTACCAACGCCAGTCGATCTCCTCCATGACGCTCCAGATCTTCGGCGGCGAAGGGAAGATCCGTGGAGATGTACTTCGAGAAAATGTCCCGGGCCGCCGTAGCGTCCGGCCGGCCCACCTTGACTTTGACGTCCAGCCGGCCGGCACGAAGCACGGCGGGATCGATCAAATCCTGACGGTTGCTCGCCCCGATGACGATCACGTTGCGCAATCGCTCCACTCCGTCGATCTCAGAGAGAAACTGGGGGACGATCGTCGACTCGATGTCGGACGACACTCCCGTACCGCGGGTCCGGAAAAGCGCATCCATCTCATCAAAAAAGACGATAACCGGATGGCCGTCCTCGGCCCGCTCTTTCGCTTTCTTGAACACTTCGCGCACCTGACGCTCAGACTCCCCTACATACTTATTGAGCAGTTCAGGGCCTTTCACATGAAGAAAGTAAC
This sequence comes from Nitrospira sp., assembly GCA_024760525.1. Classification (NCBI taxonomy): domain Bacteria; kingdom Pseudomonadati; phylum Nitrospirota; class Nitrospiria; order Nitrospirales; family Nitrospiraceae; genus Nitrospira; species Nitrospira sp. Next base: position 895,996 of record CP060499.1, on the reverse strand, counting down.
TTCGAATCACTTTGCCCGCCAGATGGCCCAGCTTCTTGGCGATCGAGTTGGCGACGGCCTTGGCGATCAGCGTCTTTCCGCAACCGGGTGGGCCATAGAGCAGGACGCCTTTGGGCGCACTGAGTTTGTACTCCGAAAAAATCTGTGGATGCAGGAAGGGCAGCTCAACGGCATCACGCACCTGTTCCAGTTCTTTCTGGAGACCGCCGATGTGCTCATAGTCGACATCCGGGACTTCTTCCAACACAAGCTCTTCCGCTTCAGACTTGGGCAATTTTTCGATGACATACCCGGAACGGGGATCATACAAGAGATGGTCGCCCACGCTCAGCCGCTCTGCAAGCAGGGGGTCACCGAGTTCCGCCACTTTCTCCTCATCGAAATGGAGCGTGACCAAGGCCCGTCCCCCTTCCAGCACATCTTTCAGCCGAACGACTTCCCCCTGGCTGTCGAACCCCTTGACTTCGATCACGTTCAGCGCCTCGTTGAGGACGACTTCTCGTCCCTTCCGCAATTCAGTAGGCTTGATCGACGGATGGAGGCTCACCTTCATTTTTCGCCCCGACACATACACATTGCCCGTCCCGTCCGTGTTCATGCTGGAAAAAATGGCATACGCCGACGGCGGTGCCGTCAATTTCTCCACTTCAGTCCGCAACGCTTCGATCTGAGCCTTCGCTTCCTGCAGCGTCGTGACGAGCTTTTCGTTCTGTTTATTTGCCTGCTCGAGCTGATAGCGTGATTGATAGAGCCGACGGATCTCTTCTTCCATCGACTGAATCTGAACGCGAAGCTTGTCGAGTTCACGAACGTGTTCGTCGTTCTTGTGAGTCATGTCTCCATCACCTTCGGACAGTCGCTTCGTAATCTTCTTGACAGAATCTCGGAGGGACCGGAGTCGATTTGGCTGACCCTTGCTTTCCGCCATATCGAGACGACACGAATAGCTCGTAACGATGGATGAACGCGTAAACCTAAGCCTGTGCCCGGATTCTAACACCCGACCTAGGGGTGGTCAACTCCAACGGGTGATCTCACACAACGGACATCCACCGTACGTGACAACAGCTCACGTCTCGAGAGCCTCTCTGAACTCCCGCACAGCCGCGCCGATGTCGTCACGAGTCAGCAGCGCTCCGATCACGGCGACTCCGTGCGCACCGGCTCGACGAACGTCGCGCACCCGTTCACTCGTCATCCCTCCGATGGCGAAGACGGGAATTCTCGATTGGCGGCAGACATCGGACAGACGATCCAGTCCGAGGGGAGGCCCGAATGAACGCTTCGATGGAGTATCGAAAATCGGACCAAACACCACGTAGTCGGCACCGCCATGATTCGCAGATCGAACTTCTTCGACGGAATGGGTAGAGACTCCGATCAATCGATGCGGACCGATCACCCGACGCACGGCTACGGACGGCAAACTGTCGGCGCGAAGATGAACCCCGTCCCAATCCAACGCCATCAGGAGATCGACCCGATCGTTCATGATCAAGGACACCGAGCCCGGCTTCGTCACCGCCTGAATATCCTGCGCCAATCGCAGCAGCTCATTCGTCGAGAGATCGCGCTCCCGTAGCTGGACAGCGGGCAACCCGGCGCCGACTGCCTGTCGGATAAGAGAGGGAAGGGATCGATCGCCTGCTTGAGTCCTGTCGCTCACAAGCAGGAGACGGAAATTAACGGACGGCATGTCCAAAGAAAGTACGTCCCGATCGGCACGTTAAGCCTCTGAGCGATGCGAGAACGCTGCTGGCAGACTTTCTCAGCATCCTGTTAGAGCATCCCTTCGATCGGGCTACTGGCCGTGGCATAGAGCTTCCTGGGAATGCGGCCGGCCTTGTAGGCGAGACGACCGGCATGCACGGCATACTTCATCGCTTCCGCCATGGCGATGGGATCCTGCGCGCCGGCGATCGCTGTGTTCATCAGCACCGCATCGGCGCCGTACTCCATCGCCAACGCTGCGTCCGATGCGGTTCCAACCCCGGCATCGACGATGATCGGCACCTTGACGGTTTCCATGATGATTTTCAGGTTGTAGGGGTTCCGGATGCCCAGCCCGGATCCGATGGGCGCAGCCAAGGGCATGACCGCGGGGCATCCGATATCCACGAGTTTCTTCGCGACAATCGGATCATCATTCGTGTATGGAAGCACGATGAATCCTTCTTTGATCAGAATCTTGGCTGCCTCGATCAAACCGGCCGTATCGGGGAACAGAGTCCGCTCGTCGCCGAGCACCTCCAGCTTCACCAAATCGGAGACGCCGGCCGCACGCGCCAGGCGAGAATATCGAACGGCATCCTCCACGGTGTAGCATCCGGCTGTGTTGGGCAAAATCGTATATTTCTTTGGATCGATGTAGTCGAGCAGATTTTCTTTCGATCGATCGGTGATGTTCACCCGACGAACCGCGACTGTCACGACATCAGCGCCGGACACTTCGATGGCCTTTTGTGTTTCGAGAAAGTCTTTGTATTTTCCCGTTCCGACCCATAACCGGGACTTGAACTCACGCCCCGCAATGATCAGTCGATCATTTGTCATCTTGCCCTCTCCCGGATAGATACATGGAGCATCTCATTCATCCATCGCTTCCCATGGCCCCCCCACCGATAAAACTGAGGATTTCGACCCGGTCCCCATCCTTGAGCAGGCGCTGGCCAAACGCCGCTCGATCAAGAATTTCGAGATTCAGTTCGACTGCCACCCGTTCCGTCCTGATCTCGAGGTCTTGCAACAGATCAGCAACCGATGCGCCACGACGCCAAACCTTTGCTTCACCGTTGACGTGGATCTGGATTGTATCCTGCACACCCGTCATCCTAGGGGACCGGAATTCGCCTTGTCAACAAAGTGCCCTTGCCTGAAAGGCCTGAAAAACCGCACAATAGGCCAATACGGTTCTACCCATGCAGGAGAAGAATCAGCAACTAGCCGCTCTCTTCCGATCAATGGCTGATCTCCTTTCCTCTCAACGTGCCAATCCGTTTCGAGTGCGGGCCTATCGACGAGCTGCGGATGCGCTGCTTGCCATCGAGGAAGATGTGGCACTGGTGGCTGCTCGCCAGGGGCTTGAGGAGATTGATGGGATCGGAACGGATCTGGCCAAAAAAATCGACGAGTTCCTCGAGACGGGGACCATCCGAGCCTACGAAGAGCTGAAGACGCCTCTTCCAAGAGAGGTCAAGAACTGGGCGACCCTTCCAGGGCTCTCTGAACCGCTCGTTGCCTATTTGTACTTCCGCCTCGGCATACGGACGCTTCCGGATCTCGATCAGCTCATCCGATCCCATCTGCTTCGAACTCTGCCGAGCTTTTCAGGATCGGAGGAGCAATTGCTGCAGGCCGTCCGGCAACGGATTCACCATCCTGAACCTTAGGAAGTTTTAAGTTCCTTGAAAATCTTCCAGCTCTTGAGCAGTTCCACAGCCTTCTGAAGCTGGGCATCCTGTTCAAGCGAAAGCTCTCCTCCCCCTTCGGCTGGTGCCGATTGCGGAACGGTGCCATTCTTCGGACCGGTCTCATCCGGAGACTTTCCAATCGGTGGTGTGACATCCTTGCCGACCGGAGGTTTGACCGCCTTCCCCTCCGACTCCTTGTCGGCAGATTTCCCGTCAGACGCTTTGGCGACCGATGGAGTCGGCAACTTCACCACAATATCAGGGGTAATACCGGTCGACTGGATCGACCGACCCTTCGGCGTATAGTACTTCGCCGTGGTGAGACGAAGGCCTGAACCATCTCCTAGGGCCAGAATCGTCTGCACGGATCCCTTGCCAAATGAGGTGGTTCCGACCACGACGGCCCGTCCCCAATCTTGCAATGCTCCGGCAACAATTTCCGAGGCGCTTGCCGAACCTTCGTTGACGAGGACGATCACCGGAAGATCTTCCATCTGATCTTTCGCCTTTGCGAACCACTCGTCCTTTTTCCCCTCTCGGCTCTTGGTATATACAACCAGCTTTCCGCTGGGAAGAAATTGCTCGGACACATCGACCGCGGCAGTCAACAATCCGCCCGGGTTGTTTCGTAGATCGAGAATAGTCCCCTGCACTTTCTGTTCTCGGAACTGTTTGATCGCTTTGGAGAGATCCCTTCCGGTGGCTTCTTGAAATTGAGTGAGCCGGACATATCCAAGATTGTCGATCACCTTCGATTTGACGCTTTCAATTTTTATCGTGTCCCGGACAAGGGTGAACACCATTGGATCAGGTGTGCCGTCCCGTTGTATGGTCAAGCTGACCTTGCTGCCTTTCGGCCCCCGCATCTTCTGGACGGCATCCATCAAGGTCAGATCCTTCGTCGGATCCTCATTGACTTTAATGATGAAATCGCCGGCCTTAATCCCCGCGCGATGGGCGGGCGTGCCTTCTATCGGGGCAATCACGGCCAGACGGTTATCCTTCACGCCGATCTGAATGCCGACTCCCCCGAACTCCCCTCTGGTTTCAACCTGCATCTCCTTGTACATCTCCGGAGTCATGTAGGCTGAGTGCGGATCGAGCGTCGACAGCATGCCGCGGATGGCCCCTTGAATGAGATCTTTCGGCTTCGTCTCATCGACATAATGTTTCTGAACTTGGTTCAACACCTCGGAGAACGTCTTGAGCTCTTCATACGTTTCGCTGGCGTGGCCGGTCCGCTCCCAGCCTTTCCCGATGACGACTCCACAGAGCAGAGCCAGTGCAATCATCGGTCCGACCACCCAAGACTTCCGCCGTGGCTGCTGTTCCATCATCTTTCCATCCCTTCTTTCCTGCGTTGTCAGATCACCAATTCGAAGACGCTGTCGAGACCGGCCTTATCGCTTCACCAACCAGTGGAGCGGGTCGACGGGTTCAGCCCCTTCACGCAACTCAAAGTATAATGTATTTTCTCCGATCATGCCCGTATCTCCCGTCTCTCCGATCGACTGGCCTTCGGCAACTTGTTCGCCGACTCTGGCCAGAATCTTGGAGGCATGGGCATACAGGGAGAAAAATCCGTTGGCATGATCCAAGATTATAACGAGTCCATAGCCTTTCAACCAGTCCGCATAGACGACGCTCCCGGGCATGACGGCATGAATTGAGCTTCCCTCCGTGGTTCGAATTTCAATGCCTTTACGCTGAACATACGTGTTGAACGTCGGGTGCTTCTGGCGTCCGAAGTAGGACACGACTTTCCCCTCGGCCGGCCAAGGCAGCGCGCCTCTGGTTCCACGCGGCAGCGGTGACGCTGTCGGAGGACGCATCGCCATGGCACGCCGGCGCGCCTCCAATTCATGCAGCAGGCTGTCGACGCGTGAGGCGGACCGCTCCAGTTCTTCGACGGCACGATCGTAGGAATCCTTTTCGTGTGTGATCTTCGCGAGATACACTTTTTTCTCTTTCTGAGTGACACGAATATCGGCAAGCTTCTTTTCGACGTTTTGCTTAAAGGCCACCATTCCGGCTCTGGCCTCGACACGCTGGCGTTCGGCCTGCTCCATCCGTGCCATATCGGTTCGGAACGTCTCGAGTAATTCGTAGTCCTTTTGTGAGACGGTGGTGAGATATTGCCCCCGGCGCTGAAGGTCGCCGTATGTATCCGCCGTCAGGAGCGCCTTGATATAGCCGAACCGCCCTTCCATATACTGCACACGGAGCCGTGCGAGAATGGCTTCACGCCGCGATTGGATGCCGGTCCGCATCACTGCCAGCTGTTCTGTAATCTCCTCGATTTCCCGATCCTTCTGCCGAAGTTTCTTTTTAATGTCATGGTGATCTTGTCGATGATGGACCAGGCGTTCATCGAGGGATTGGATACCTTGAAGGACCGATTCCCGTTTTTTCCCCACCTCCTCGGCCCGTTTCCGTTTCTCTTCGATCTTGTCCTTCAGCGCTTCAAGGGTCTTTCGCTCTCGCTCGATTTTTTCGGCAATCGGATCACCGGCCGCATCGACAACAGCTGCCCACCCTCCGCCAAGCACGACGCAACACACAAGACCGGAGAGAAGAATTTTCATGCGCGCCCCTCTCCAACGCGCAGGAGAGACACCACGCTTCCCGCAAAGCCCAGCCCCATCCCGGCCACAACAAGCGCCATACAGATGGAGAGCGGGAAGAAGGAGACCAGACTTTCCATCCCGCTGAAACGACCGGCCGATTGAATCTGCTGCAGAAACAGTTCGAACCCAAGCTTGAGAATTCCGAGCGAGAGCGCGCTGCCGCAGGCGCCGAGCACGGCGCCCTCGAGGAAATACGGAATGCGGATGAATGTGCGTGTCGCCCCGATGGAGCGGAGGATCTCGATCTCCTCTCGTCTGGCAAACAGTGCAAGCCTGATGGTATTCCCGATGATCGTCACGGCCGCTGCGGAGAGCAGGACCCCCACACCGATCGCCACCAGTTCGATGTAGCCGATGAGTTCGGCCAACACATTGATCCATTCTTGATTATAGTCGACCTTGGCGACCCCTTCCATCGTTTGAACTCGTTCGACCCAGCCTTTCATCGCATCGGGAGAGCGAAAATTCGGCGCCAGCGTCACCACGAACGAAGCCGGGAGAGGATTCTCGCCGAGCCCCTCGAGCAAATGAGAATCCGCGGGAAATTGCGCGCGAAATTCTCCCAGCGCTTGTTCCTTCGATACAAAGAGCACCCCCGCCACCATACGATCGGATTTGAGTGTTCGTTCCAATTCCTGCATCCCCTCGCGGGACAGCCGTTCCTCCACATAGACCATGATCTTGACATCTTCTTGAAGCCATCCGGCCGCACTCCTCAGATTCACGTAGAGCAACAGAAAAATGCCGACACAGGCTAAGGTGAAGGCCGTGGTTAAGATGGCGACGATCGTGGTGGTGCGGTTGGTCCGCATGTTGGCCCACGCTTCGCGGACGAGGTAAAACAATCGTCTCATACTCCAACCCCTACGGTCGCCCGGCGTTCCGGTATCACCACTCCTTGCGCCAGGGTGATCACCCGCCCGTTGATCTGGCGCATGACCTGTGGGTCGTGGGTGGCCACGATCACGGTGGTGCCGCGGGCACTGATCAATTTGAACAATTCTATGATTTCCCCCGTGCGCTCCGGGTCGAGGCTGCCTGTCGGTTCATCGGCGAGAAGCACCACCGGCCCATTGACGATCGCTCTGGCGATACATGCCCGCTGTCGCTCCCCTGCCGAGAGACTGTTCGGCGGCTGATCTTTCTTATGCTCGACACCCACGGCACGCAACGCCTCCGTGACTTTACGACGAATATCTTTCTCGGACGCGCCTTGGACGACCAACGGAAGCGCGACATTGTCGAACACGGATTTTTTGGGCAGCAGACGGAAGTCTTGGAAGACTGATCCGACCTTCCGCCGGAGATACGGGATCTCCGACTGTTTGAGCTTGGTGACATTTCTGCCGTGCACGAAAATCTGCCCTTCATCAGGCTGTTCCTCGCCGATCAGCATCCGCAGCAAGGTGGACTTACCGGCCCCGCTCGGCCCCATAAGAAGAACGAACTCTCCTTTTTCGACCTCGAGCGTGACATCGGACAGCGCGGCTCTCCGGTCATACCATTTCGACACATGGATCAGCTGAATGATCGCGTCCACGAAGACCCCTTTGAGCAGGGCTGGAACCGTCAGTGTTCGGCGGCGTCAAACGCGTTCTGAAGATGTTCGATCCGGCCATGGGTCGGAGGTTGCCCTTGGACCAACACGATATCAAATCGACAGGCTTTCTCGGACCAATGCCGTTGCGCCAAATACTGTGCAGCCAGTTTCGCCAGCTTCGCCCGTTTACGATGATTCACGGCCAGCAGTGCGCCGCCGAACGCCTGGGTGGTCCTGGCCTTGACTTCAACGAATACCACGACACCATGGTCTTCCGCCACGAGATCCAATTCTCCGATCGGCGTCCGCACGTTGCGGTCGAGAATGCGATAGCCTTTGGCAAGCAAGAACTGTTCGGCCCGCGCTTCGCTGGCTTGGCCGAACTGATGCCGCGGGTCCGGAGTGGCCATGCGCGAACTATTCGAACAATGGAGGGCTCGACGGTTGAGCATACTCCATCTTCGCAGCGATCATCGCTTCTTGCACCGGCGCGAATGTTCGACGATGAATGGAGCAGGGGCCATGGCGCAGGAGTCGTTCAAGATGTTCCGGGGTACCATACCCCTTATGCGAGAGAAAGCCATATTCGGGGAACATGTCATGGTACCTCGCCATGAGGCGATCCCGCGTCACTTTGGCGATGATGGAAGCAGCGGCAATCGATATGGATAGGGAGTCTCCCTTGATGATCGGCCGCGCGGGGACTCTGACTTCAGGAAGGACAACGGCATCAATGAGCAAATAATCAGGGGAAGGGACCAATTGATCGATGGCTCGACGCATCGCCAGACGAGTGGCCCCGAGGATATTGAGCTGATCGATTTCAGCGACATCCGCCGAACCGATTCCCATCCCCACGGCCTGCTCATGAATCACCGCATACAACCGCTCTCGCTCCCCTTCGGACAGTTGTTTCGAATCGTCGATCCCTGAGAGTCGACACCGGGGCCGTAAGATGACAGCGGCCGCAATCACCGGCCCGGCAAGAGGGCCACGTCCTGCTTCATCAATACCGGCAACGCGTCGATACCCACATAGTCTGGCCACCCGCTCGAATTCTTCAGTGGGTCCCATCAGACGTCCCCTCGCCGGCGAGTCACACGATCGGCCAGCCGTGATGGAACAGGTTCAAAGAAGTGATCTAGGCCGTAACGGTTTCTTCTTCAGCAGCCGCGGGCGGCTGTGCGGACGGTTTGCTCTCTCCGACAAACTCGCGCTCCTCGACCTTTGCGAACCGCCCCTTCTTGCCGCGCAAATAATACAGTTTCGCGCGTCGAACCCGTCCCTGCCGAACCACATCTACCTTGGAGACGATCGGGGAGTGCACCGGGAAAATCCGCTCGACCCCCACCCCGTACGAAATCTTTCGGACCGTGAATGTTTCCGTATTCAGGCTCCCCTTGCGGGCAATCACAGTCCCTTCATACACCTGGATCCGCTCTTTTTCGCCTTCCACAACCTTGACGTGGACCCTGACGGTATCCCCGATCTCAAAGTTCGGCGCCGATTTCTTCGTCAACGACCGCTGAATGCGCTCCAACTGATTCATGTCCTTACCCCTCCTCCCGACGTAATACCGGGGCCGTCAATAGCCCTTCGTTCATCAATTCATCCAACAACTGTCGATCTTCACTCGTAAACGTCCGATCCTTGAGCAGATCGGGACGGCGGAGATACGTGCTGCGTAACGCCTCTTTGCGGCGCCACACCCGAATGGCCTCATGATGGCCCGACAGCAACACGTCGGGCACACCGACTCCACCGACCTCTGCCGGTCTCGTGTAGTGCGGATACTCCAACAGCGAATCAGAAAACGATTCCTCCAGCACGGAACTGGGGTCACCTAACACACCGGGAACGAGCCGTGCCGCCGCATCGATCAACACGAGGGCCGGCAATTCACCTCCCGTCAACACATAATCTCCGAGCGAAACTTCCTCAGGAGCCAACGCCAGGCGTACACGCTCATCCACTCCCTCATAGTGCCCGCACAGAATGACAATTCGGCGAGACTCCCCGGCCAACTGCTGCGCATAGTCCTGTGTAAGAGGGCGGCCATGGGGAGTCGGAAACAGCAGCCGAATGTCCTCTCCGCTCGATTGCGCGTCGCTCCGGACCGCCTCAACCGCCAGAAGAATCGGCTCGGCTTTCATGACCATGCCGGCCCCACCTCCATACGGCATATCATCGACTATCTTGTGACGATCCGTCGTGAAGTCCCGCAAATTATGCACCTTCACATTGAGCAGCCCCTTGTCTTGGCCCCGCTTGAGCATACTGTGGGCCAAGACCGGTGCGAACATCCCCGGAAACAATGTCAGAACCTCAAACCGCAACATGCTATTCACCCAATCCGTCGACTAAACGAACCGTCATCCTGCGAGCCGGAAGATCGACGGCAAGGACCAATTCTTTTGCCGCCGGGATCAAGATCTCTTTGTCTCCTTGACGAACAACGAATACGGGATTTCCCGGCACTTCCAGAATGTCTTCCAGAACACCGATCAGCCGCCCCTCTTCAGTGTGGACGGCAAGACCGACCAGGTCACACTCATAGTATTGCCCATCCGGGAGCGCGGGCACGGCTCCGCGAGTCGTCCGAATGAATCCTCCGCGCCAAAGGCCCGCCCCCTCCGGCGTAGTCACACCAGCCAACCCAAGAATATATCCTGCCCCGGCCCGCCTCACATGCGTGACGCTGGTCTCCAGAATCTGTCCGTCCTTTGCCACGAGGCTGACTCTTCTCAACCCTTCAAGCCGGCCAGGCACATCGGAGAGCGATCGAACCTTCACTTCCCCTTTGACGCCGAAGGGCCGCTCGATCTGTCCCACCGTCACAGTTTCCAGTTCATTCACCATGACGACGTCAGGATGCAGCAGGCGCCTTTTTCTGAGCGGCTTTTTCAGCCTCGAACTGTTTCCACACGCCCGCCCGGCGCAACAAGGTCCGCACGGTCACCGTGGGTTGAGCGCCGTGCCGAAGCCAGGTGAGGACACGCTCCTGCTTCAGCTCCGGCAGACCGGCATCTTTCAATGGATCGAAGATTCCCAGGATCTCGAGGAAACGCCCGTCGCGCGCCTTGCGCGAATCAGCCGCTACCAACCGATACATCGGGCGTTTATGACGCCCAGTTCGAGCTAATCTCAAATGTACAGCCACAACTATCCTCCTTTACACGGTTTTGAGCTATGTGTAGAGCGCCTACCGGGAGCGCATGAGTTGGGCAAGCTGTCGTCGCCCCCCCGCACCGGTCATCGCCTTTGCCAACTTCTTCGCGGACAAGAATTGCTTGATGAGCCGATTCACGTCCTGCACGGTCGTCCCACTGCCGCGAGCGATTCGCTTCTTGCGGCTTCCATTGATGATCGTATGATCGCGGCGTTCCCGCGCGGTCATCGAATCGATCACGGCTACCACACGTCCGATTTCCCGCTCCGGCTTGTCCCCTTCGATTGCCTGCTTTAACTTTTGCCCGCCAGGGAGCATGCCCAGAATCTGCTCGAATGAGCCCAGTCGATTCATCTGTCCGAGCTGCGTGCGAAAATCCTCGAGGGTGAATGTATTGCTGGTCAGCCGCTTCTGGGCTTCCTCGGCTTGCTCCCGGGTGAAGCTCTCTTGGGCTTTTTCAATGAGCGACAGCACATCGCCCATCCCGAGAATGCGGGAGGCCATTCGGTCCGGATGAAACGGCTCAAGGGCGTCCAATTTCTCGCCGACACCCAGAAACTTGATAGGCTTGCCGGTCGTGGCACGAATGGACAAGACCGCCCCTCCGCGCGCATCACCTTCGACCTTGGTCAAAATGACGCCGGTCAACCCGATCTTCTGGTCAAATTGGCCGGCCATCATCACCGCATCCTGACCGGTCATCGCATCGGCGACCAACAGCACTTCATGAGGAGTCACGGCTGTTTTCACGGCGACCAGTTCGCCCATTAACTCGTCATCGATATGCAACCGCCCTCCGGTATCCAGAATGACGAGGTCGAAGCCCTGTTCTTGTCCTCGATCAACCCCCGCGCGGCAGATACGCACGACATCGGCCTGGGATGCCTGCGCATGATCAGCGCGATGAACCTCCACGCCGAGATCCCGACCGAGGGCGCTCAATTGCTCGCCGGCTGCAGGCCTGCGTGGATCAGCCGCAACCAACAACACTCGTTTACCTTGGTTCTTAAAGAGATGAGCCAGCTTGCCGCAGGTTGTCGTTTTCCCGGCGCCTTGCAATCCGACCATCATCACCACGGTCGGCGGATTGGAGCTCAGCGCAAGCCTAGCCCGCTCATGCCCCATCATCTCCCGCAACTCATCCCAGACAACCTTGACGACCTGATGCCCGGGAGTCAGACTCTGCAGAACCTCCTGTCCAATGGCCTTTTGACGGACACGATCAATGAACTCTTTGACAATTTTGAAGTTGACGTCTGCTTCAAGAAGCGCAAAGCGCACCTCCTTCAACGCTTCGGTAATGTTCTGCTCCGTGAGCACACCCTGCCCACGCAGCTTCTTCAGGATTTTTTCAAACTTCTCGCTCAGCGCATCAAGCATGACGCCACATCTATCACATCACCATGAGGAAGAGGCCATCGACGTCTTAGACTAGATCTCCGATCACTTTGAAAATTCTAGAAAAAGACCATCGGGCAGTGTATAGAACCAAAGGGGGCAAGTCAAGGTCCACATGAGTCGGTAGTTTTATTGACATGCCTGGAACCTTCGGATATGGTGCCTTTCAACACCAGCGAACGACGATCGGGAAATCCATAAAGGGAGAAAGAGCGGTCGCGTGAGAAAATCGCCCTGGGTTCTTCTCATTTTCGTGCTGATCGGAGGGCTGCTTGGTGGGATACTCGGGGAGATTCTCCACGTCATGGCGCCTCAAGGCACCATCCAAAGCATTTTTTCAACTCATTTCACCCCCGGTATCAGCCCTCCACTTACCATCGACCTGGTCCTGATCAAACTCGTATTAGGATTCAATATTAAAGTCAACATCCTCAGCATCCTCGGCATGTTCATCGGGATCTATCTCTATAAGCACGTCTAAGACTTCGCGTTCAACGCCTGCAATCGCAACGACCGAATCTGGTTACGTAACTCCGCAGCCCGTTCAAAGGCCAATTCTTTGGCGGCGGCTTTCATCTCTGTCTCGAGCCGCTCGATGACCTGATCCATCGATTCCGCCGCCCCATACTGCGCTACTGATTCGGCGGCGACATCCAGCCGCACATAATCCATCTCGGCGACCGCATATTCCAAGGATGGAATACTTTTGACGATACCGACAGGGGTAATGTCGTGGACGCGGTTATACTCGGCTTGGATTCCGCGGCGGCGGCCTGTTTCTTCGATGGCCTGTTGCATTGAATCCGTCACAGCATCCCCATAAAAAATCACCCGTCCGTCGAGGTTGCGCGCGGCTCGCCCCGCTGTTTGAATCAATGCACGGTACGAGCGCAAATAGCCTTCCTTATCGGCGTCCAGGATGGCCACCAGGCTCACCTCGGGAAGATCAAGACCTTCCCGCAACAAATTAATCCCCACCAGCACGTCAAATTCACCGCGGCGCAGGTCGCGCACGATCTCGGCTCGCTCAAGCGTCTTGATGTCGGAATGCAGATAGCGCACTTTGACTCCCAGGTCGTGGTAATACTCCGTCAGGTCTTCCGCCATGCGCTTCGTCAAGGTTGTCACAAGCACCCTGCCCCCTCTCGCCACTTCCGCGCGGACCTGACCAAGCAGATGGTCCACCTGTCCCTTGGCAGGCACGACTTCGATCCGCGGATCCATGAGACCGGTTGGGCGAACGATTTGTTCGATCACATCGGAGCCGGCATGCTCGAGTTCGTATGAGCCGGGGGTTGCGGACACATACACAACCTGATTGAGACAATTCTGGAACTCAGAAAACTTCAACGGGCGGTTATCGACAGCCGACGGAAGCCGAAATCCGTACTCCACTAACGTCCGTTTCCTGGAGTAATCTCCTTCGTACATTCCCCCAACTTGGGGAATGGTCGCGTGAGACTCGTCGACGATCAACAGAAAATCCTTCGGGAAATAGTCCAACAACGTGGGAGGCGCCTCACCCGGCAACCGGCCGCTGAGATGACGGGAGTAGTTTTCGATCCCGTGGCAATAGCCCATGGCGCGGATCATTTCGAGGTCGAACTTGGTGCGCTGCTCGATGCGTTGGGCTTCCACATGTCGCCCGGCTTTCTTGAAAAACGCCGTTCGTTCGTCGAGTTCGTCCTCGATGCCGGTGATGGCCCGCTCATAGCGATCGGGAGCGATGAGGTAATGGGTATTCGGATAGATGGCGATCTTGGGAAGCTTGCCCAACGATTTGCCGGTAAGCGGATCGATTTCGTGGATGGCGTCGACGACATCCCCGAAGAGTTCGATACGCACCGACTTCGCTTCCGACGAAGCAGGGAAAATTTCGATGACATCTCCGCGCGCGCGAAACGTTCCACGATGGAAGTCTACGTCGTTGCGTTCGTATTGTATCTCCACCAGCTTCGAGAGGATCTTTTCTCGCCTCGTCTCGGTGCCCTCCTCCAAATAGATCAGCATGTCATGGTACACCTCCGGCGACCCGAGTCCGTAGATACAGGACACCGAGGATACGATCAGAACATCGTTCCGCTGTAAGAGCTCGGTCGTCGCGGAATGACGCATCTGATCGATGGCATCGTTAATGGAGGCATCCTTTGCGATATACGTATCACTCTGCGGGATATAGGCTTCTGGCTGATAATAATCGTAATAGCTCACGAAATACTCAACCGCGTTATCCGGAAAGAACTGCTTGAATTCTTGATAGAGTTGACCGGCTAACGTTTTATTATGGACCAGTACCAGCGTGGGTTTTTGAACACGTTCAACGACACTCGCCATCGTAAAAGTCTTGCCGGAACCCGTCACTCCGAGCAGTACTTGGTGCTTCTTTCCCGTCTGCACCCCGGACGTCAGCCTGGCGATGGCTTCCGGCTGATCCCCGCAGGGCTTGAATGGAGCCTCTAGTCTAAAGGGTGGCATCACACCCTCCCATGGAGCCTATGAACACAAATCCCATCAGCACTTGTGCGACTCCTGGCAACACGTCTGAAAAGCAAAAAGGGCTGCCGGAAATTCCGGCAGCCCTTATCGCGGCAGAACAGACCGACGTTACCCGCGACCCCCTCCGAAACCTCCACGCCCTCCTCCACCGGAACGGGGTTCCTGAGGACGAGCTTCGTTGACCGTCAGGGTGCGACCGCCAAGCTGCGTACCATTCAAGGCAGAAATCGCTGCCTGCGCTTCGCCGTCGGACGACATTTCGACAAATCCAAACCCTCGCGACTGCCCGGTAAACTTGTCCGTAATAATCCGCGCTGAGGCGACGGACCCGTGCGCCGCAAACAAATCGCTTAATTGTTGCTCGGTCGTTGAATACGGTAGTCCACCGACATAGATCTTCGCACCCATCAGGCTCCTCCTTTGACACAATGATGTTGTCTTGGACTCGAGAAAACAACGAGGAAGGAATGGGCCGAAGACGTCAACACAGCGGCGGCTTAGCTCTGGCTTCCGATCAGTTCCCGGGCTGGCCCAAAACAACATTCGTCCAGGCCTTGTCACTCTCAGCGCCGGGCTTGCCAGGCCTTTCGCAATCCGGCAACACCATGCTACCCCAGACCGACGAGAAAAGGCAAGTTTGGGGCCAACCGAGTGGCTTCAGTACGCCGGCGGGCCGGAAAACGGCCGGTGCGAAAAAAGCGGAACCGCATGGAAACTGTCGAAAAACATCGTGGATTTCCCAAGTAGAACCAATCCGATCTCTCCCAACCCGAGTGTTTGGTCTTCAATGGACAAGACAAGTGTCCCATCCACGAATACTTCGATAAAATCCTTGCTGATGATGGTATTCCGCTGCACCCTGAGCGAGTGCCAGTCGACCGGCTTGAGGTTGACCGAAGCGTGACCGAGGAGTGTCGCACGCCCGTCGGACATACGAACAAGTTGCACATGTCGGACGACCGGGTCGATCAGCACTGCATAAAAATTCTTCGCATCGCGCGTACCAAATATCATTCCTCCGGAACCGGCTGATCCTTCCGGTGTGTGAAACCGAACGCTGAGGTCCGGATATTCGTACTGCAACCCCTCCACCACCAGCAGTTGATAGCAGAGTTGCGAACAATTTGACGCGCCGGCGAGCATGTATGGTGGAGTAGGCGCCGTCGCACGACCTTGTACGACCCATTCGGCAAGCGGCTCGTCACCGGATATGCTCTTCACGAAACCATTGGGCAACGCATTGAGTTGATCTTGATCGAACGTCCACTTTTGGAATAGTCCGCCTTTGGCTTGGCTTTTGAGGTTGGCAGCCTTTTCTTCCTGTGTTTCGCTCTGCACTCCGTAGCTCGGCACGCATTCCATGGCGAGGCCCGCACAAGCCGCAAAGAATGCGCAGAACGTGGCGCAAACTCGTCTCCTAACATGACACGCTCGAACGCTCGTCGATACCGTCCACATTACGTTGAATTTTCCGGTTTCTTGATTTGGAGAATCTCGCGCTGCAGGCGGTCGCGCTCGGCAAGAAGTTTCTTCCGTCGTTGCCATCGATCCCAGGTCCACCACCGCAGCTTTTCGCCGAACGTAAGCGCCGGCGTCGGAGCGCTGCCGCCTGGGGCTTCCTGGAACAAATACCCGTCATGACTGTCGCGTTGCTCGAAAAATCTCCGATACAAGTGATCGTACAGTCCTTTTCCTGGCTCGCCACCTGCCATACTCACTCCCTTACTACTGAAGCGGTGTTCTTCCGGCTCGATTACCAACCCATACTTTTTCTGAATAGTACCTGGCTCAATCCGGCTCTGCAACCTGGTTTCTCGGGTATGCTATGATCCGCAGCTTGAATTGCCGCCACGTCATGACCATGAAATCACGATGAGTCGGATTTGCTTGCCTATTCCTTCTCGGATGCCCTGCATTCTAGCCTGCGCTGCCGTCTCGCTGCTTCTGCCACTGAATCCATGCCTGGCTCAATCACCTGAGGCAGCCCTTCTAGCTGCCACCAATTCGCTTTCAGTGGAACGATTGATGGCGGACATTCGGACACTCAGCGGTCCCTCATTCAATGGACGGCAGAGTGGCACGAAGGATGATCACGAATCAGCGCGATGGGTGGCACAAGAGTTTCTCTCGGCTGGATTGCGGCTGCCGAACATTCGTAATGGCCCACTGATATTGCCCTTCATAGAGGATAAAAAAGGCAACTTTTTAGGGGCTATGGCCACCCTCGTACCCACCGTGACGATTGCACCGGACCCAATACTGAAGATCGGCACCACAAGCACCTTATCCGCAAAACAGGTCGGTGCCGATTACTTCCCTATTTTTGACTCTCCATCCGCGGACATCCAAGCCCAGATCGTCTTCGTCGGATACGGCATCGTCGATCCTGCTCAAGGCATCGACGACTATGCGGGTATCGACGTGAACAATTGCATCGTCTTGTTTTTGCGGGGCAAGCCGGATCATTACCAGCGTCCCGTCAGCCATGCCGACAAGGTTCGAGTCGCCCGGGATCACGGGGCGATAGGCTATCTCATGGCCACCGGACCAATCCTTCACCCCTATGAGGCTCGAAAAGGCGTCACGGGAAATCCCAGCGCGTTCTATGGACAATTGCCTCTTGATCAGGCTATTCCAGGTGCATGGATCAGCACACCCCTAGCCCAAGAGATTCTTGCGGAGTCCAACGGAGAGATTCCGGATCGTCTACGCGCTTTTCAAGAAAAACTGAACCACACCCCTGCGTCACAAGCCGTCCCGACCGGCAAATTTGCCTCGCTTCAGTGGAAGACGACGACCACGGAAGGGGCCTTGATCAATGTAGTGGGGATGATCCCTGGAACCGGAACGGACGCGGTGATTATCGGGGCTCATCGTGATCACTTCGGTCGCGCAGGAGGCGTGCTCTTTCCGGGAGCAGATGATAACGCCTCCGGAACAGCCGTGATCTTGGAGGTGGCACGGGCTCTGGCGAAAGCCGAGCTGCGTCCATCCCGAACGATCTTCTTTGTCTCGTTTAGCGGCGAAGAACGCGATCTTCTTGGCTCGCGCTTGTATACCTCACGACCACTTGTCCCGCTCAGCGCAACGAAAGCCATGATCAACATCGACCATGCCGGTATAGGAAACGGACGGCTCACCGTAGGCGTGACTGGAATTGAAAAGGATGTCCTGCTGGAAACAGGGAAGGCTGCCGGAGTTCACGACAAACTGGATCTGTACGGATTTTTCCCCGGAGGCGATCATGTGCCGTTCAAGGAAGCCGGCGTGCCGACGGTCACCGTGGTCAGCGGCGGCGTGCATCCGCATTTTCACCAACCGACGGATACCGCCGACACCATCGATCCGGAAATTCTAAGAACCGTTTCTCGCTATGTATTGGCAGTGACCTGGCGTCTTGCCTATGAACCGTGAACGCCAACAAGCCATTCTAGAATTTCCAAACAAGCAGCAGTAAGAAACAAAAGGAAGATTCAACCCTGAAGCAATTCGGGAGGGGGATCGTTTCGTTTGGTAATTAGGGAATGTCGTCGATTGTAGATTCAATCTCCGGCACCGGAGACGTTTGGCGCGGTGGACCGGGAAGAACGGTGGCGCCTCCAACCTGATTTGCGCCCTGAATGAGTCCAATAGACAGTTGCGGACCGAAGGTCATGATGGCACCACTCCAAGCCTGGCCACTTGAGGGGTTACGGAAATTATAGGTTTGAAAGTTTGCCCCCGGTTTGTAAATGAACCCCTGCGTTCCCTGGTTGTCGATATAGAGGCTGCCTCCCCCAAAGTTGAACAGCGGAGCAACCCCGCCGGCTAGCGACCGCACGCTCGATGCCCCCGAGGCGGTTTGTGCCAACGCAGATACATCCGCATAGAGAACACTTCCCGCGAGTACGCACAGGAAACCCGTCAGGACTCGGACTCGTCGCACATGATTAGCCGCCTTTTCAATCCGAGGAAGAGGAACGCTAATATTCATGACAGAGCCCCCTGAGAGTAATTATATATAGTATGCTCTCGTTCTGATCCCTGATCAAGGAGGCCCGTATGAATAGCAGATCCTCAACTCGCTCCTATCGTTTCGCGATCATGATGATCGCCGGCTTAGGAGGCATTGCATCTCCACCCGCCAGCTGGAGCTTGGATGTGACCCAACCGATCCCTGCGGAACGGCGTGAGATCGTCTCGCTGGCCGACGCAGCCGTGCACGCTCTGCAGAGTAATCTCGATATCAGTATCAGCCGCCAGAATCGGGAAAGTCGGTTGGCTGACATTATCATCGAACAATCCAAGTTCGACCCCAACCTGAGTATCAACGGCCAGTACAACCGAACCGTCAACCCGCTCAATCGACCGGTGTTTGGTGGAACCGGCGGCAGCCTCAATCAGATCACAACCTTCGATCAACGCAACACTTCCCTGACGGTCGATGCACAAACCAACCTGATTACAGGCGGCAACTTCGACGTGAACTATGCTCCGGCGCGAAGCAGCGTGAACGCAAACGTCGCAAGGGGATTCCTGTTCAATCCGTCTTGGACAGGCGGCCTGGCATTCACATTCACTCAACCGTTGCTCAGAAACGCCGGTATCGGGATCAACAAGACCTTCATCAAGGTCGCTCAAAACAACGCCGTGGTCGAACAACATGTTTTTCGAGACCAGGTCATGACCGTCATTACCACCGTGGAACAGACCTACTGGGAACTCGTGTTTGCGAACGAGAACCTGAAGGTTGCGCAAGCCGCTTTAAAGGCCGCCGAAGAGCTCTTGGCGACGAACCGCGCCAAGGCCAAGGCCGGCGTCATGTCCATCGTCGATGTGCTGCAAGCAGAAGCCGCGGTCGCGTCGAGAGTGGAACAGATCTTGGTGGCGGAGAAAGCCATTCGCGACCAGGAGGATCAACTGCGGCGACTCTTGAATCCCGGCGAGGAGGACTTGAGGGTAGACGTCCGGCTCACCCCTGCCGATCCCCCCCTCACTATGCTCGAACCCATCAGCCTTCAGGAAGCTATTGATACCGCGATCGAGCAGCGTCCTGAAATCACACAGGCGAAAAAAAACGTCGAGTCAGGCGAACTCAATAAGCAATTCGCGCGCAACCAGTTGCTCCCAACGCTGTCGTTTCAGGGCACGGTCGGACTGGCCGGCCTCGGCAGTGATTACAACGACTCCTTTACGAGAAACTTCAGCGGCGACTTCTATAACTATGGAGCGGGGTTGGTCCTCAGTTACCCGCTCGGCAACCGAGCAGCCATCAGCAGCTACAACAAACGGCAGCTGGAGGCCAAGAACGCCGAAATCACGTTGACCAGCATCCGCCAGCAAATCATCGTCGGGGTTCGCGAAGCGGTGCGCCGGGTCCAGACCGACTTTAAGCGTATCGAAACGACCCGATCGGCGCGCATCATGGCCGAAAAACAGCTGCAAGCCGAGCAGGAGCGCTTGAAAGTCGGGCTCAGCACCACCCGCTTCGTGCTCGATTTCCAACGAGATCTGGCCACTGCGCAGGGCAATGAGTTGCGCGCAATCGTCGACTACAACAAGTCGCTGTCCAATCTTGCGCGACAGAAAGCCACCACGTTGGATCGCTATCACCTCGAATTGTCGTAGCCGTGTGATGACCTCCGGACTAGGTCGGCCGGCTCACAGTTTTGCTACCAGTATGGGAGCAGCCTTGTCGCTGCTCCCCATCGGCGCCACGTTCGGATACTACGGTCTTCCTGAGTCGTTCAGAGAAGAACTCCTCGTCCAATTCATGCCGCAGTTGCTCGCCTATGCGGGACTCGGTCTCTGGGCTGCATATGCTACACAGCCCCTCATACAGCTCGGGCTGGAAAAGAAAACGGTACGGAACGGGGTCCGGTGGGGAGCCTTAACGGGACTGTTGCTCGGCGGTCTAAATACGTTCGTGATTCTGGCCGTCTATCCCCTTCTTGGTTACGACATCACGTTCTTGAAGCAGACGCCTCATGGTCGGCTTCCCATCCCCCTCATGGTGCCATGGCTGATCTGCGGCATTGCTCTGTTCGTGGAGTTGAACTTCCGCGGTTTTCTCCTGGCGCGTCTCGCGGAACTCGAATCGCACTGGTGGGCCGCCGATTCAAGACGACGTATGGCGCCTCTTGCGCTCATCGCCAGCACGCTCACGTTTGCATTTGACCCGTTCATGGTCAATACTTTTCGGTACCTTCATTGGATCGCGCTCTGGGATGGGCTCATCTGGGGAAGCATCTGGCTCAGAACGCGCAATCTCTGGATGACGATCGTGGCGCATGCGGTCGAAGTCATCATCTTGTACAGTGCGGTCAGGGCCGCCATAGGGTGACACGTGAATCATCGTGCATCGATGGTTCATTCTGAGGGACCCTCAATAAGCGGATGATGTAATGCCCCAATCACCCTTATGAACCCCTCATTCTCCAGTTATCTGGTGAACGATGTCTTTGGCGACCCAGGCGTCTACGTAGAAATTCGCTGGTCGAAGCGGGCCTTGCTCTTCGATCTCGGACATAACGATGGGCTGGGACCGACCAGATTGCTCAGGGCAGGAGAGATTTTCATCTCACATACCCACATGGATCACTTCATCGGATTTGACGCCGTTCTTCGCGTCGCGCTAGGGCGTGGCAAGACGCTCAGATTATTCGGTCCTCCCGGGTTGATTGAGAACGTGCAAGGCAAGCTGCGGGGCTATACGTGGAATCTTGTGGATGGCTATCCGCTCACGATTGAAGTTCGGGAGTTCCACGAAAGTGGGATCCATCAGGCCTCTTTCCGGGCAACCAACGGGTTCGAACAACCGGAACGAGTCCGCCACCCGGTTCCGCATGTTGGAGGTCCGCTGTTCACGGTACTGGAAGACCCAATGTTTACCGTAAAAGCCGTGGCGTTGAACCATCGCATCCCCTCGTTTGCCTACGCGATCGAGGAGCAGGTCCACGTCAACGTCAATAAACACAAACTGCACGAAGCCGGCTTGCCGGTCGGTACCTGGCTGAAAGACGTCAAGCAACATATATGGGAAGGACAACCCGACGACTTCCGATTCACCGCCACGGTATGCGACGAACATCGTCGGGAAGAGCACACATTCATACTCGGCGAATTGAAGGAACGGTTTCTCACGATCTCACGAGGGCAAAAGATTGCCTACGTGGTCGACGCGCGTTACGACGAGGAGAACGAGGCCAAGATCGTCGCCCTTGCCCGAGGCGCCGACATGTTGTATTGCGAGTCGCCGTATCTGGATAGTGACGCGGAAAAAGCTCGCGACCGGTATCATCTGACCGCGAGACAAGCCGGACTCATGGCCCGTAAGGCTCTCGTCAGAGACCTCACGGTCTTTCATTTTTCACCCCGCTATACCGGCCAGGGAGAGGTACTGGAGAGAGAAGCCATGGAGGCATTCCATGGATCGGCATAAGGAGGACTTCTCGTGAGTGATCTTATGAAGTATGCGATCTACTTTCTACTGGGCGGCTCCATCGTCAGCTTCTCCACATATCTTGGCTCGCAAGGCAAGTCGTTCTTGGCCGCCATGGTCAGCACCTTTCCCGCCATCACCGGCGTAACATTTATCCTGCTGTATGCGAGCGGCGGCGGCGCAACGACGGTTGATTACGCGAAGAACTTACTATGGTTTGTTCCACCGTGGACGGTCTATGTCCTCGCCATGATCACGGGTATCCCTCGCCTCGGCTTCTGGCCTGCGATGGCTGGATCCCTGGTCCTCTATGTCGGATGCATCGGGCTGGTGAAGGTGATCTTGAAGTGAAGAGAGCACTCTCCCGTGCAGGTCACACCGCTCTGCTGAAATGCAATCGGTTGATCTCTTCGAGCGCTGAGACCATGTGATCAAGCGCCCGAGTGACGGATTGGCTGGCGACGTGCGATGGGGCGTTGGCGCCGCCCCAGATATCAGGAGGATTCTCGGTGGCTTGCACGTTCTGGCAGAATCGATCAATCGTCCGCTTCCAGTGGATCGGCTCCGACCGCTCTTCCAGAAACTGGAGTCGGTCTTGCGAAAAGAAGCGATCGAATTGTCCGGCTCGGAGCTGCCACATCTCTTCCATCGCCTGTTGCCGTTCCAGACTGAGTTCCAGTCCGCTGGCCCGCTCATTGAGCGCGGCAAACAGCCCGCCGACGACGTGCTCGACCTGCGATTCTGCAAACACGCCCACGCAGGCCTGCATCAGGAGATATTTGTGGAATAAAAACACTTCGGCGCTGATACGGGATTCATCCGCGGTAGGATCATAGGTTCGGGCAAGTTCACGAATCGCCTCTGCCGAAGGCCCGGTTAAAGCTGAGCCGAGCAGACTCGCAATCTGGCGGCCTATGTCGAGATAGTCCACGTTCGACAGCGACGTCATCGCGTTTGCTCTACAGCCTCAGGAAGCCGCTCTTCTGCAGGAGACTCAAAATGACTGTCCAGCAAGGCCGCAGCGAGTGAAGGGCCGAGGCGTACCCTCTGGGGGTACGTTGAGGATCTGAACGATGCGAGAACGAAACTGGCGGGCATTTTCAGGCTCCTGCTACTCGATCACCACTGCCGTGCCGCTCGCACTGACCATCAACATGCTGGCATTGGCGCCGATCGTTTCATAGTCGATATCGATCCCGACGATCGCATTGGCCCCCAGATTCTTGGCCTGCTCGCGCATCTCGCCAAGCGCAATATCCTTCGCCTTACGGAGTTCCGCTTCATAGGCCGCCGATCTGCCTCCGACGATATCTCGAATCGACGCAAAAAAATCCCGAAAGATATTCGCGCCCAGGATCGCGTCCCCCGATACCAAGCCAAGATACTTCACCGCCTTTTTGCCTTCGATATTGTTGGTCGTGGAAAGAATCATGTGTCCTCCCGGTTGAGTGCTCCCATCCTCTCACTCGATGAACCAATCAACAAGCCTTTCCTCAATCCGGTTGAAGCGACAGAGTCAGGCTGTTAGCATCATGTTTTTGTCATCCTTGGACCGCGCCATGGAACAAAACCCTCTTCGCCAGAATCAGTCCGCAGACCTCACCATTGAGGGCGCCAGGCAGAACAATCTTAAAAATATCTCGCTCCGCATTCCCCATAATCAGGTCACGGCCATTACCGGTGTGTCAGGGTCCGGCAAATCCTCTCTCGCCTTCGATACGATCTTTGCCGAAGGTCAGTGGCGGTATGTCGAGTCCCTCTCGACCTACGCCAGAATGTTTCTCGACAAGGTGGCTCGTCCCGATGTGGATCGCCTCCTCAACGTCCGGCCGGCCATCGCCATCGAACAGAAGAATCAAGTGCGGACGGCCCGCTCGACGGTCGGCACGACCACCGAAATTGCCGATCTGCTCCGCCTCCTCTTCGCCAAGATCGGGAAACCGACCTGCCCGGACTGTCATCAAGAAGCCCGCTCCTTTCAGCCCGACACCGTGGTGGACGACCTGCTGGCGCGGTGGCCCGATGCCCGGGCGATGGTGCTGTTTCCCATTGCCGCTCCTTCTTCCAAGGAAGAAGGCCTGTTCATTCAGTCACTCCTAACACGCGGGTTTACCAGACTGAAAATTCAGGATGAGATCCTCGATCTGCACGAGGCGGATCAGCATCGGCTCCATGACTCTTCTTCGCTTTATGTCGTTCTCGATCGCTTGATCATCAGGGAAGACAACCGCGCTCGTCTCGTCGAAGCAGTCGAAACGGCGTTTCGCGAAGGAGAGGGCCGCTGCGCCATCGACATCATCGGCCAGGGACGGCAATCGTACAGCACGCGATTCCTCTGTCAAAACTGCGGACGCACCTTCGAGCCTCTGCGGCCGATTCTCTTCTCGTTCAATCATCCGCTTGGGGCCTGCCCGGAGTGCAAAGGATTCGGCAATGTGCTGCGGTATGACCCGGAGCTGGTCATCCCCGATCACACGAAATCGCTTGCTCAAGGGGCGGTCGAGCCCTGGAGCAAACCCAGTTCCGATTGGTGGCAGAAGAAGATGTTGCTCGCGATGAGACGGCGCGGAGTCGATATCACGGCCCCGTTCAAATCTCTTCCCAAAGACACGCAACAATTCCTCTGGGAGGGTGACAGGTCGTTCGACGGCATCAACGATTATTTTGAGTATCTGGAGGGCAAGCGCTACAAGCTCCATGTCCGTGTCTTCCTCAGCCGCTACCGCACCCCCTTCAATTGCCCCCGTTGTCATGGCAGTCGTCTCAAACCGGAAGCCTTGTACGTCAAAATTGCCGACAGTGATATCCACGAGACAACGGAGCGAACCGTCGAAAGTCTCTTAGGGTGGGTGGAATCTCTGCCGGTTCGCCAATTTGAGCAGGAGATCGCGACTGATATTCTCCGACAGCTCAAAGCAAAGCTGGGATTTCTCCAGCGCGTCGGCCTTGGATATCTAACGCTCAGCCGACAGACTAAGACGCTCTCCGGAGGGGAAGCCCAACGGGTTGCACTTGCCAACCAGCTGGGGTCTCGGCTCGTAGGCACCTTGTATGTCCTCGATGAGCCGACCATCGGTCTTCATGCGAGGGATACCGACCTGTTGGCCGGCATTCTTCATGAGCTCGCTGATACCGGCAACACAGTCGTGGTCGTCGAACATGACCGGCGCATGATCGAATCGGCCGACTATCTCGTCGAACTCGGCCCTCAGTCCGGCGAGAAGGGTGGCGAGGTCATCTGTGCCGCGTCCACGCAGGAATTCATCCGAGACCGCCGTGCGACCACCGCCCGATACTTGCGCGACGAAGAGCAGATTTTCCAGCCCAAATCTCGGCGATCTGGAAGCGGGAAGATGCTGGTGATCGCCGGTGCGACCGAACACAACCTCAAAGACCTGTTCGTTCGTATTCCCCTCGGCATGCTGCTCTGTGTGACCGGCGTCTCAGGATCGGGCAAGAGCACGTTGGTCGAAGATACTCTCTATCGTGCCGTTGCCCGCGCCTTTCGGGTGGAATCCCTTCCCATGGGCCGGTTCAAGGCCATCAAAGGCATCGAGCATCTCAAAGGGATCCGGCTGATCGACCAACAGCCGATTGGACGGACTCCCCGCTCCAACCCGGTCACCTATCTCAAAACGTTCGACGACATCCGTCAGTTGTTTGCCTCCGAACGAGCGGCGCTTCATCAAGGCTTCACACCGGGACATTTCTCATTCAATGCTGTCGGCGGCCGCTGCGAACGGTGTGAGGGCAGCGGTGTGGAAAAGCTGGAAATGTACTTCTTCGAGGATATTTATGCGCCCTGCGAGGTCTGTGACGGTAAACGCTTCAAACCGGAAATCTTGAAGATTCGCTATCGCGGCAAGACGATCTTCGATGTGCTCAACATGACGGTGGAAGACGCGATCTCTTTCTTCACTGGAACGCCGAAGCTACAGGAACGGCTTCACCTCCTGACGTCCATCGGCCTCGGCTACCTGCGCCTTGGCCAATCGGCCACGACACTGTCCGGCGGAGAAGCGCAACGATTGAAAATCGCCGCCGAGCTGAAAGACTCCTCCGCCAAGGATATCCTGTATATTATGGATGAGCCGACTACCGGCCTGCACTTCGAAGACATCAAAAAGCTCCTCGCTGTCCTCCACAAACTCGTGAATGCCGGCAACACGCTGGTGGTCGTCGAACACAACCTCGATGTCATCAAGTCTGCCGATTGGATCATCGACCTCGGTCCAGAAGGCGGCGCGGCAGGAGGACAGATCATTGCGGAAGGGCGGCCTGAGCAGGTGGCGAAGGTGGCAACGTCGCATACGGGTCGGTTTCTTTCACAAGTTTTGATTGAGCCACATTAACCATTCGCTGAAGATCTTCGTACCCTTGGCTGTGCTTTCCTCGAAGGGAGAACGGCCTATCACGGCTGCGGCGTCTTTGATTCTTCAGCCGGCTGTTCCGCGGCCAGCTTTTTCTGAATAATCTTCTTGCTCATCGTCGTGACGAGAAACGCCAAGCCGATGGCGACCGGCACGAACACCGCCGTGGCGAGGCTGGCGTTCGCCAGCCAGCCCATTTCCTGCAATCCTTTGAAGACATATCCCGCCAGCCCAGCCAAATAATAGGCAATGACGATGACGGACAGTCCTTCGACCGTGTGTTGCAGGATCACCTGGCTCTTGGTCGTCTTGTCCACGCTTTGAAGCAGTGAGAGGTTTTGAGCTTCCAGAATCAAATCGATGCGGGTGCGAATGATGGCGATGATACCTTCAAATCCGCCTCGCAGCGTGTCGATGCGGCGCAAGAGCTGCTGGTACCCTTCGGCGACCCCTGTAACGCCCCCCAGCACATAATCGGAGATCTGGCGGTAGGAGTCTATCGGTTGTTCGCCGAGTGACGCCAAGGTGGTGTGCACGATTTTGTCGTAAGGAATCGATGAGGACAACTCGAAATGCAGCTTTCCCGCCATGCGATTGGTCTTCAATAAATCCTGCGTCAGACTGTTCAGCCATCGCTGCAGCGTCTGCGAATCGGCGTGGCCGATATGGGACGTAATGATCTCTCGTTGCTTCAGATGAACCTGCTCGAACTTATAGACTTGGTCGATCGCAGCGGAGAACAACGGCTTTTGCATCAACAACAGGTGATAGTAGGTCTCGATTCGCACGATGGCATCGACGATGTCTTTGAAGCGCGGCGCCTCACCCTGGGATGGCCGCACGCTGACCCAGTATCGTTCTCGTCCCTGTTTGTCGGGAGTAAAGCTCGTCGCCACGCTGGTCTGCTCGTTGAACATTCGGCTGCCATAGATGACCTGTCCCGGCAGCAGCGCGCGCAGCTCGCTGCGCGGCGGCAGCATGTCCGTCGTCAACACAAAGTCCAGGCGGCAGACATCAGACCCGAGCGGCGACACAGGAAATGTGTAATTTGGGAACGTCAACGGCCCGAAGGTCACTTCGCCGCTGGACTTCGACGGCAGATGCCAGAATTGGTAGTTGTAGTACTCGGTGTGCGCTTGCCACACCACAATCAGTCGATCGCCATTGTCCGCTTCCTTGATGCCATAGCCGAATGTCTCCCGCATATGGGTCGTTTCGACGGGAATCTTGAAATGCCCCAGCAGCGACTGGAACTCCGATCGGCTGGCCGGACGCTGCGTCGGCGGGTCGGACATGCGAAAGGCTTTGTAATGGACATGGGCAGGCGCACGAAGCCAGTCACCAAGGGGCAACTGTGGGCGTTCATGTAATTTCCTCAATAAGGTCTCGGTTCCCGACGACGGCATATCCGACTGATCCACGTTGCTCCTCTCCCTCCTCCTACGGATGGCCAATTCGGTTTTTGCGCCGCGTGACGGTGGCGTCAGCGCTTCTCAGCCCGAACGATAGTGCAGAAAAGACGACCAATTAGCAAGGCCGAGCGCTCCAACGACGAGACAGGCACACCCTTCTCACATGCCGTTTGACTCAAGCATTCGGCGCGATACGCTGCAACGACGATAGGATAGAGAAGCGACTCAGAGGCCTCAGTTGCAGGACGGATCGAACGGCATCTCGGCATAGGGCTGGTAGGCTTCGCCCAGGGTGCTCAAGATATCCCCCCAAACACGGACCGGGTCTTTCTCAAATACCGCCTGGGGGTCGGCAGGTAAGGTGATCCATGACCCGGTCTTCATCTCGTTTTCCAGCTGGCCGGGTCCCCATCCCGAATACCCCAAGTAGGCGCGGAAGGATTCTTTGGTACCGGCTCCGGTGAGAATGCGTTCGACCATGCCGACGTCGCCGCCAAGGCAGACTCCGTCGAACACATGGTGCGCATTTTCCGGGAACTCGTCACCTTTATAGAGCAACATGACTTGATTCGTCTGGACAGGCCCACCGGCATAGAGCACGTGGCCGGCTCCCTCGATGACGGGAACCTGTGGAAGGGCTTCGGAAATGGACATGGCCGTGGGTCGATTCACAATGACGCCGAGGGCGCCTTCCGGCCCATGTTCACACAGCAGGACGACGGCCTGGCGGAAGTTTGGGTCACGCAGGCTTGGAGCGGCGATGAGAAAAATGCCTTTGCGGAGTTCTGTGGTCATGAGCGAAATCCTACCGTGCCCGCTGAACTTGCGCAAGCACTGTGCTCCTCTTGACGGATGATGAGACTCGGGGTCACATTTTATACAGCGACGTGCGGCGATCACGAAGCAGATCGTTGAATCGATTCAAGCGTTTGTTGCGAGCCTCGGCTGGATCAATATCAAGAACGGTCAGCTCTTCTTGGTCACAAGACGCTCTATGCTGAATGACTCCCTTGGGCGTGACGACTTCGCTCTGGCCGATGTAGGTCAACCGCTCTTTCCCTCCGCGCGCCTCACTGCCGATGCGATTACAGGTGACGGCAAACACTCGATTTTCAAGGCACCGGACCGGCATGGAATCCGGACAATTCGGCAAGACCAGGTTGGAAGGATGGCAAATGATTTCGGCCCCCTGCATCGCCAATGTCCGGGCGGCTTCCGGATAGTACCAATCGAAACAGATCATGATACCGATCTTCGCTGATCCGATATCCCAGACAAGAAATCCCGAGTCACCCGGAGTGAAGAACTGCGTCTCCTCGTAAAAGAGATGGGTCTTTCGGTAACAACCAAGAAACCCGGATGG
The DNA here is from genome assembly GCA_024760525.1 of Nitrospira sp. Lineage (NCBI taxonomy): Bacteria > Pseudomonadati > Nitrospirota > Nitrospiria > Nitrospirales > Nitrospiraceae > Nitrospira > Nitrospira sp. Next base: position 866,791 of record CP060499.1, on the reverse strand, counting down.
TCCGACGATCACGGCGGAATTGTAACAGCGGGACCCGGACTGTTCAGGAAGTCCCGCCACAATATGCATCCGGCGCCGCTTCGCAATCTCTCCCAGCCGTCGCACCGTCGGACCGTCGGGAACCGGCTCGGCGAGCTGTTGCGTTTCCTCCTGAGACACGAACTGATAGCCAGACGCGAACAATTCCGGCAGCACGATAAGATCGGCATCAGCCTGTTCCAACTTGGCCGTCACTCTTTCGAGATTCGTGGACACATCGCCAAAGCGTGGATCGAACTGGTAGTACCCGACTCGCATGGTACGCTCCGCTCCATACAAGAACGGGCAGGGACTCCTCCCTGCCCGTTCCTTGAAACACGTGTGTTGAACTGAGGCTAGCGGCTGCCGATGTCCGCTACTTTACTTCGGCCAGATGCGTAGCTCCGCCTTCAGCATGTTCGGTACAGGCTTCCGCGTGCCCTGCCTTTCCATGCTTTACCGCCTCTGTCAGATGCTTGACCCCTTCTTCCAAATGCGGGTTTTTCATTCCTGCAGCTGTAGCGTGCTTGAGCGCTTCAGTCGCGTGTTCGACACACGCATCCGCATGTCCTTCTTTCCCATGGGACGCGGCGCCTCTCGCATGTTCGACCGCTTCACCAATGTGTTTATTCCCGGCAGGCGGTGAGCCTGCGACGGCGAGCCCACTGAACAGCGGAACCCCGACAAGCATCCCGGTCACGGCCACAACCAACGCGCTTTGACGGATCTTCATGGTCATTGCGTCCCCCTTCTGGTTAGTGTTCGCTGCTCAGCGGATTGTTTGATGGATTAAATTCACCTTACACAGCGCTCGTCGGACGTGTCAAGAAGGTTTGGCCGCCGGATCGAAACCGAGGATTTTTTGGAGCGCGTGAAGATCTTTTTCGACCGGGCACGCGTAGTCTCGACTCCACTCCCACCAGGATCCGGGATAATTGCTGATTTTCTGATACCCGACGAGTTTAAGTATGAAATAGAGCCAGCCCGCTCGAACGCCCCCGGTACAGTAACAGATCACATCTTGTCCGAAATGAATACCCTTCGCTTCCAACATCTCCTTGATCATGGACGGATCCTTGACGGTCGCGTCCTTGTTCAGGAATCCATTCCAGGCCACATGGATGGCCGACGGGATGTGCCCGGACCGCGAAATGCCCGATATTTCTTTCCCAAGATATTCTTCAAGACTGCGAGCGTCCAGAATCGCCGTCTCAGGATGCGAGCCCCTGACGACCGCCTTGAGGTCATCTTTCGCCATGATCAAGGACGCCACCGGTCGAGCAGTGAAGTTTCCGAGTACGGGAGACACACGTCCATGCTCGAACGGCCGCTTCTCGGCTGTCCACTTCACCCATCCCCCGTCCAAAATCCGTATATGTGAGTGCCCCAGATATTCCAACATCCAAAACATACGCCCTTCGTCGCCCCAGTTGTCAAACGGATTGGAGTAAATCACCACATCGCTGTCGTGATTGATCCCCAATCGACGGAGGATCAGCTCAATCCGGCCAAGATCGGGATTCAACAGCCCTTTCGGCACGGCATTGGGATCGCTGTACTCATGCCATGTCGAATGCACAGCGCCGGGGATATGCCCGCCGAATTCGTAAGCCGACTTCCCACGGACGTCGATGATGACGAGGTTAGGCCGGCCAAGCAGCCGCTGCAACGACTCAGTATCGATTAACAGGGGATGTTTCATCATGTCATACACCCGCAATGATTTTCAGTCCGCATGTCAGGCGTTCACAAGCGCCTCGACGTGTGCGTGGACCGACGCAGCCAATGCTGTCAGATTATAGCCGCCTTCGAGCGAAGAGAGAATGCGACCTTTCGCATGACGCTTGGCGATCCCCGCTACAATGTCCGTCAAATCCGCATAGCCCGCTTCAGTCAACGCCATGCTCGCCAAGGGATCATCTTTGTGCGCGTCGAATCCCGCCGAGATGATGACAAGCTCAGGTTTGAAGGCGTCTGCTGCGGGAACGAGTGACTTCTGAAAGACCGCCCGATACTCGTCGTCTCCCTCACCGGACGCCATCGGTACATTGATCGTGAATCCCTCTCCCGCTCCATTCCCTCGTTCCGTAGCCCCCCCGGTGCCGGGATAATGGGGATACTGATGCGTGCTGAAGAACAAGACGGACGGATCCTCCTCAAAGCTATGCTGCGTCCCGTTCCCGTGATGGACATCCCAGTCGACGATCATCACTCGGTTGAGCCCGTACTTCTTTTGCGCATAACGCGCCGCGATCGCGACATTGTTGAAGAGACAGAACCCCATCGCCCGCCCGGCTTCGGCATGGTGGCCGGGAGGCCGGACGGCACAGAAGACGTGGTCAACTTGATGCATCATGATGGCATCGACCGCCGCCAAGGCTCCTCCCGCCGCCAGGTAAGCGGCATTCAGCGAGCCGGGAGACATCGACGTATCGGGATCCAGCGAAACGCGCCCAGCGGCGGGAGTTGCTCGATTGAGCGCCGCAACATAGCTGGAGCTATGAACCAGAGTAATCCATTCCTCTTCAGCTCTTCGCGGCTCGATCCGAACCAAGCGAGTTGCAGTTCCGCTCTGCTCCAACTGCCGCATAATGGCACGCAACCGATTGGGAGACTCCGGATGTCCGGACCCCATGTCATGCTCAAGATAGGCCGGATGATAGACGAGACCGGTTCTTCCCATGTGATCCACTATGTCGATGGTCGTTCGTAAAGCGTATCTCGAAAAATCAGAGCACCACGCGTCACACGAGATATGAACGATGAGATTCGAGCTATACTGTCAGATTATCATGCAGAAAACGCCATAGACAATGCGCGATGCGCATGATACCGTCCGCCAGCGGTCGCGACGATAAGGAGTCACGAAATGCCCAATCCCCGGATCGAGCCGCTCAAGAAAATTCTGGTCATGGATCCCAACGATGATGTGGCCTGGTTCGGCTTGGGGAAAGCCTACATGGATGACGGCAATTTCGAAGAAGCAGCCAAATCCTTGCGTCAGTGCGTCACGGTAAAGCCGACCTATTCGGCCGCCTATCTCGCGCTCGCCCAATCACTCCAGAAGCTGGGACGCCTGGAAGAATGCCGAACCGTCTGCGCGACAGGCATCGACGTATCCACCAAAAACGGCGATGCCATGGTCACGAAGCATCTCGATGCGTTACAGCTTTCTCTCACGTCGTGAAATCCGGATGGTCGTCCGCTTCTCCCTTTCGCCTTCCAGCCTGGGCCGTCCGTCTTGCGCGCCGCCAAACACCTATTGTTGCGGCTGTCGATCGCATGCGATTTGCCATCCAGCTTGCGATGACCAATGTGACGTCCAGGACCGGCGGACCATTCGGCGCGGCCATCTTCGAAACTCGGACCGGGCGGCTCGTCGCCGTGGGCGTGAATCTCGTCGAATCGTCGAATTGCTCGCTGGCCCACGCCGAAACCGTTGCGCTGGCGAATGCCCACCGCGTCCTGGAACACTTTGATCTCAGCGCAACCGGCCTGCCGAAACTCGAGTTGATCACCAGTTGTGAGCCGTGTGCCATGTGTTATGGCGCAATCCTGTGGTCCGGTGTTCGCAAGATTGTCTGCGGCGCCAGAAGTCACGATGCCGCAGCGATCGGGTTCGACGAAGGACCGAAACCCAGGAACTGGGTGGCGGCATTTGAACAGCGCGGGGTCTCCGTGATCCGAGACGTTTGCCGCAAAGATGCCATCGCCGTCTTCCAGCGTTATCGGCAAGCCGGAGGCCGCATTTACAACGCGCGGAAGGCGCCGAGATAACTCCACATGGCGAAGGAGCTATAGCGTTTGCCTGACTGAGGCAGTCTGAGCTTCGGAGAGCGGAACTGAAGCTCTGGGGTTCCGAATCAGCATGCGGACGCGCGGCTGAGTCTGCTGGTGCTTGGCCCGTTCGATCACCTCGACATTCGTAAGCCTCAGCGCCGCGCGCGAGGGAATCGGCTCCACATCCCAGAGTGAAATCAGGACGGCGCTGAGATGTCGAAGTTTCATCAGATCAACGGTTATGGAGCCGGCCAGGGCCTTCACGTCCATTCGAATCTGCTCTCGCCGTCCTTGATGCCCACCCCGGAGGTCCGCCCTCGGAATCGAGATGCTCAAAAGTACCGGTTCGCAGTAGTCGGCAAGCTGCCTGGCCTTTTGCCTGATGCGAGCCGAGATTCGGTGGATCAACAGCACGCCACGATCTGTTTCCACACCGTCTTCTTCGCCGTTCATGACAACGCGAAGCGGAAGCCGTCGTCGTTCGGCGGAACCGACCATCGCCGTCACCTCTACAAAAAACCGTTCCGATTCATGACGACATTCAAGGTCGGCTGTTCGAGCTAGTGACTCGGGCAGAAATGCGACGTGGAGTCCGACACGAATCAACTGCGTGGCCAACTCCAACTCCGCCAAGGCGGATTCTTGTACGCCGGAATCGTGATGGGTGAGGCGATGAAGAAGTCGTCCGAGTCTAAGCCGGCTTGAGTGATCGGAACAGTTTCCATGCAGCAGATTCAAATGGTCATTGAGATGGCGAGGAAGCCCCTTTTGGAGATGACGCTCGGCGGTTATCGCAGGAATACCATGCAAGCCGTACAAGCGGGAACGCAGTTTGATCGTGCGTCGAGGCCGCCAGGATGTCATCGCGCCTTTCCCTGTCCCGTGAGCCGTCGCCCCGCGAGGGACCAACGACGGTCATGAGACCGGCTCGCTGCCTTCGTCGTCCTCCGGAGACTCACCCAAGACATCCGGCCGTTGCGCGGCAATCTCAGCGTACGCTGCATCCAACCAACGTCCAGCACAGCCCAATACTTCACGTACCAATGGTTCCGGCTGTCCCGTTCGTTTGATCGTCCACTGTGACACGTATTCGAGCAGCGCATCCCGCTCGAATGATCTGGTGGAATGTGTGGCCAGCGTCGAGAGCTCGCCTAGACCTGTGTGCAGTATATCCGCCACGGTCTCACGCGCATAGGACGTGCTGGCGGTCACATACTGAACGACACGATGGAGTTCCTGCTCGTTCATTTCTTACCGGCTCAAGAGATTTTTGCATCTCGACGATTGACTGTCAACGCCGCGGTATTTCTGTTTACGCTTGAGGATTCTCTCCAATCACGGCGCAGCTTGGTGATAAGATGTTCCGTGCCCACGATATGAGCTTCACGTAAGGAGATTGGCAATGACCGCTCGACGTCCCGTCCGTCGTAGACATTCCGGTTCCACGGTATCAGACCAGTGGGATCTCACTCACCTGGTTAAAGACCCATCGAAGGACTTGGAACGGCACTTGGCGGATCTTGATGCACAAGTCAGGCAAGTCGAGTCGGTTCGTCCCCAGCTGCAGGCGACAATGGCCGGCGATGACTTCAGAGCGATTCTGAAGCTCACCGAGTCGATCGCAGAGGGCTCAGCTCGGCTTGGCGCGTTCGCCTATCTGTGGTTCTCAGAAAACACTACATACCCGACGTCACGCTCTTTCAAGACACAAGTGGAAGAGCGACTCACCGCGCTGAATAATCGCCTGCTCTTCTTCGATCTGTGGTGGCAGGAAGTTGACGATGTCAATGCCGAGCGACTGATGGCCGATACCGGCGACCTGCGATATTACTTGCAGACGATCAGACGCTATAAGCCTCATACGCTTTCCGAACCGGAAGAGAAAATCATCAACGTAAAGAATGTCACCGGACGCAGCGCCGTCAATACATTCTATGACGTGGTGACTAACGGGCTGACTTTTACGATGAGGATCGGCGGGAAGACGCGCTCCATGAACCGCGAAGAACTCATGAGCTACGTCCGGAGCCCCAAGGCTGCTGTCCGACAGGCTGCTTACAAAGAACTTTACCGCGTATTTTCCGCGCAACGCGATCTACTCGGGGAGATGTATCGAACTCTCGTCAACGATTGGAAGTCCGAGAACGTAGGACTTCGGAAGTTCTCCTCTCCCATTGCCACTCGCAATCTCGGCAATGATATTCCGGATCACGCGGTTGATGTCCTGTTGGAGACCTGCGCGAAGAATGCCGATATCTTCCACGCGTACTTCAGGTTGAAAGCGAAGATCTGCAAGCTCAGGCCGATGAGCCGATATCACATTTATGCGCCCCATCGGGTAGAGGCGAAGAAGTATCGGTACGCCGATGCCGTCGCGATGGTACTCGAGGCCTATCGCGAGTTTTCTCCCCGCCTGGCAGATCTGGCCGAAGAGGTCTTTCGAGCGCGGCATATCGATGGACCAACACGCCCAGGTAAGCTTGGCGGTGCTTACTGCTATAGTGTGGCCCCGGGCCTGACCCCGTATGTCATGTTGAATTTCACGGGTGAAGCCCGAGACATCGCCACCATGGCGCACGAACTTGGCCATGCCGTCCATGGGATGATGGCACAAGACCATTCGGTCTACACCTTTCATTCGACACTCCCGTTGGCAGAAACCGCATCGGTGTTCGGCGAGCGCATTCTCTCAGATGCGCTGATCTCGCAAGAGCAAAACAAGTCCGTACGACAGGGCCTGCTCCTCAATCAGTTGGATGATATCTATGCCACCGTCCTACGCCAGGCCTATTTCGTTCGGTTTGAAAAGATGGCCCACCACATGGTGGCGGACGGTGCGACGGGCGATCAGCTGGCGCAGGCCTATTTAGCGGAACTGCGGCAGCAATTCGGCAAGAGCGTACAGGTGCCCGACGAGTTTCAATGGGAGTGGGTCACGATTCCCCATATTTTCGCCAGCCCGTTCTACTGCTACGCGTATAGCTTCGGCAATCTGCTCGTGTTGGCTCTTTACCGCATGTATAAAGAGCAAGGAGCGTCATTCATTCCGAAGTATCTCGACCTGCTCGCAACCGGAGGATCTCAATCGCCGCAAGACATCCTGAGCAAGGTGGGGGTTGATATGGGATCAGAGGCTTTTTGGCAGTCGGGATTCAATACCGTCCGAGATATGGTCGATCAGCTGGAACTGACCCTCTCGTAGCCTCTATCCGTCGAATCTACAAAGTGAATCCTTGATTCTGGTTACCGCCTGGGAAGGACTTGACAAATTCTCGAAGTCATGAAATACTGAGAATGCTTCTCATAATCGTTCATCTGGAGGAGAGATGTACGTTTGCTTGTGCAAAGGAATTACAGAAGCTGATGTTCGTGAAGCAGGGCGAGCAGGATTTGTGATGCCATGTCAGCTCAAATCCAAGTTTGGCCTCAAGCAAAGCGGCAGTTGTGGCCGCTGCGCGAGGAATATTCATGAATTTGTAGAGATCGCGGTCCAAGGGGCAGCGACCAGCACTGTGGACCGGTAACCATCCGTTCCCCGCACGCGCCGGTTTACGAGAAGAGATTCCGTGTCCCTTCCTCGCATCTTTCACAGGATAATTCAACGCGGCGAACCAACTCTGACGAGCTTCGTGACCTCGGCCACACGTTGGCCTAACGCTTTGGCCTCTGCAAGCTCCTTATTATCGATCCCTGGGCTGTCACCCTCGGTTGTCGCCGACGCCCCGAACGCGCCACCGCCGCTCACCACAATCATTTGATTCCCAAGCATTGCGGCAAGAATGGTCAACATGGTGACTTCCTTACCCCCTGAGATTTGCCCCCCTGTGGCGAAGGCTGCACCGACCTTGTTCTTCATCTTGAATTCAGGAAAGACACCGAACTTGAATTGCCAGTTATCGAAGAAGGTTTTCACCTCCCCTGACATGTTGGACCAATACACGGGCGAGCCGACCACTACCGCATCGGCGGCAAACAGTTCCTCCGCGGTCACCTGTCCGACACGCTTGACCACAACCTCGGTGCCCGAGACGGATCGTGCGCCGGCGACCACTGCTTCTGCCATACGTTCGGTGTTTCCCGAGAGAGAATGGTAAGTCACGAGGATTTTGATCGACGGTGAGGCTTCGTCCGCTAAAGACTTCGATACACAGCCGGCGCAAACCGTGACCAGCGTCAGCGCGACGACCAAGAGACGCCGCCACTTCCACTCACTCAGCCTAGCGGTCCGTATTTGGTGTGATGGCACAACGTCACGACCAGGATATGGGAGAAACGAGAGGCGCTAGTGCCGAAACGTTTCTTCCTCCATGTGTTCTTCAACCGACACTTCCGTCAGCGTTCCACGATACGTGCAGCGATGGCAACGAATCCGCCATTCTTCAATCCATTTCTCCTGGACGTAAGATTGGCGACATCCTGGACACACGAACACTCCCTTTTTATAGAGCACCCGCCGTTTTTCCTGCATAGTTTCCTCTCTGTCGAATCCGGCCGGAGGAGGATGGCACAACCTCCGACATGATTGCAATATTCGCGGAACCGGAGACGGGCCGGCCGCCATTTTCATCGGATGGCCTTCTTGACTGAAGAGGAGGCGATCATTACGATGCGCTCATGTGTGGCAGGGCTCCTTCGTTCCTCGCTCTTTGCGCCTTGGTGTTCACCGGGTCACTCTTCGGCACTATTCCAATCGGTCTCGCGGCCGATTCCGGGCTCGTCTCGATCCAGACTCCTTCAGGCGTCACCATTCAGGCCGAAATCGCCGACACGCCGAGAAAGCGTGCTCAGGGCCTCATGTACCGAGATCACCTCGAGAAAGACCATGGGATGTTGTTCTTTTTTAGCGAACCCCAGGCGTGGTCATTTTGGATGAAGAATACCAAGATTGCGCTCGATCTGATCTGGTTGGACGATAAAAAGCGAGTCACGCATGTCGAACGGAACGTGCCGATTTGCACCAAGACCGACGATTCATGTCCTCAATATCGTCCGAATAGCGATGATGCCGTGTACGTCCTCGAGATTGCAGGCGGTACGATTGATGGGTATAAGATCGAGAAAGGAACAAAATTACTGTTCGGCAGACCCTAAGTCTATTCCTGCGACGCACTCGCTCATGATTTTTGTCTCCAAGATCTCAGACGTCTCGCCGTAATGACACCCTCTACCCGTTCGATGGCTTTCAACACTCGATTCAGGTGATCCGTATCGGCAACCTCGACCACGAAATCCAGCTCGGCTTTGCGGTCTTCCCTGGTGATGATTTCGGCCCGGCTGATGTTCGCCTGACACTCAGCGATGGCCGACGAGACATTCGCCAGGACCCCGGTCTTATCCTCCGCAATCACGGCGATTTTTACCGCGTGTTGGCTGGGCGTGGCGGTATCCCATTCCACTTCAACCAACCGTTCTCGATCATAATCTAACGCTTCCAAGTTAGGGCAGTCGACAGAATGAATTGTCAGACCCCTTCCGCGGGTGATGTATCCCAAGATTTTGTCACCGGGAACCGGATTACAGCAGCGGGACAGTTGCATCAAAAGATCACGGCCGCCCTTCACCTGAACTCCCCGTTCTTCTCTTCCCCGGCTTGGGACTTTTGGGAGGGTCACAGGTTCCGGCTGAACAGGCGCATTCCCGGATGCAGGGGTGATCAACCTTCCGACGATTTGAGCCGTGGCGACATTGCCGAATCCAACGGCTGCGGCCAGTTCGTCAGTCGATTCATATCCTTCTTGTTTGGCGATCTCGAGCAGTGAATCGGACTTCAACACTTGTGCCGGAGCTAACCCATGACGACGGATCTCCGCTTCGAGCAAGCGCCGGCCGATTTCCAGGCTTCGCTTCTGTTCCTCCGCTTTGATCCAATGTTTGATTTTTGTTTTTGCCCGTGACGTTCGGACGAACTTGAGCCAGTCCTTGTGCGGAGTCTGATTGGACGACGTCAGGATCTCGATGGTATCACCGCTCGTCACCTCATGCTTGAGCGGAACGATCTTACCGTTGACCTTCGCACCGACACAGTGATCGCCCACTTCCGTATGAATGGCATACGCAAAATCCACCGGGGTCGCCCCCTTGGGCAGCTCTTTCACCATTCCCTTAGGCGTAAAGACGTACACGACGTCGTGGAACAGCTCGAGTTTCACCGAATCCATGAATTGGCGGTTATCCGGCAAGTCCTTTTGCCATTCGATGAATTGCCTCAGCCATCCAAATGCTTTGCTGTCTTTATCCTGCACCCGCCCCTGTTCCTTATATTTCCAATGGGCCGCGATCCCGTATTCGGCCACACGGTGCATCTCCTCAGTGCGAATCTGAAATTCCACATGCTCGCCTTTCGGTCCGACCACGGTCGTATGGAGCGACTGATAGAGATTGGACTTGGGAATCGCGATGTAATCCTTGAAACGGCCCGGCAACGGACGCCACAGCGAATGGATCACCCCGAGTACCGCATAGCAGTTCATCTTGGTATCGGTAATGATCCGTAACGCAGTGAGGTCATAGACCTCTTCAAACGAGATCGATTGCTTCTTCATCTTTTGATAGATGCCGTAGAGATGCTTGGGCCTGCCGTACACCGCCCCAGCCAGCCCGTTTTCCACCAGAGCCTTCTCGACCAGTGCTTGGACCTCTTGGATATATTGCTGGCGATCTTCGTCCCGCTTCGCGACGCTGACGCGCAAGGTTTCGTAGACATCCGGCTTGAGATGTTTGAGGCAGAGATCCTCGAGCTCGTTCTTCACCCAGCCGATTCCGATGCGGTTGGCCAATGGCGCATAGATCTCCAGCGTCTCCTGTGCAATCTCTTGGCGCTTACTTTCTTTAAGGTGTTCGAGTGTCCGCATATTGTGGAGTCGGTCGGCCAGCTTGATGATCACGACGCGGATATCATCCGCCATCGAGAGCACCATTTTGCGGAAGTTTTCGGCCTGCTTCTCTTCGGAGCTTCGAAAGGTGATCTTCCCGATCTTCGTGACTCCGTCGACGAGCTGGACGACTTCCTTGCCGAATTCCTGTTGAAGTTCATCGGCCGTGGCCACCGTATCTTCCAACGTATCGTGGAGGAGTCCAGCCACGATTGCTGTGGCGTCGGTTTTGAGGGCCGTCAACACACCGGCCACCGCCACGGGATGTTTTACGTAGGGTTCGCCGGAGCGGCGTGTTTGTCCTTCGTGGGCTTTGGCGGAGAACTGATAAGCCTTTCGCACCAAAGCGAGATCGGCGTCCGGTTGATAGCTTTGGAGGCGATCCAGCAGTTGGTCGATATCTGTGACAGTTTCGTACATCGTCTGTTACTCACACCCCGCCGCCCTTATGTCTCGAATACGCAATTGAATTCGATCATAGCCATTCCAATGGTTGAGCTCGGGCGTAAAGGCAACGTCGACGGGTGTCTTTAACGACAACCCCTGATCCTCCAGCGATTTCATCCCGAATCCTATACTATCAAACGGTAAAGACCTGTCCTGCCGGACTGTCAGCTTCAAATGCTTCTCTCCGACAACGCGTGCGTTGAGGACATCCAGACGCCTGACGGCGAAGGTCGGCTCCGGATTCCCGGCACCGAATGGATGCAGCACGCCGATTTCCCGGATCAGCTGAAGCGTGATCTCGTCCAGACGCACTTCTGAATCGACATGCAACATGGGAACGCTTTGAGTCTCCCGGATCCATGCTTCCGCGATCGCAGCAAACCGCTCCGCAAATTCCGGCAACATCGCCTCCTGAATGGTGACCCCGGCCGCACTGGGATGACCACCGAATGCCATAAGCAAATCCCGGCAACTCGCTAAGGTTTGATAGAGGTCGAATCCGGGTATGGTCCGAGCCGATCCTTTCCCGACCCCGTGTTCATTCACGGCAACCACGACCGTCGGACGGTGAAAGTGCTCCATGATGCGGGCAGCCACGATACCGACGACTCCCAGATGCCACCCTCGCGCGTACAATACGATACCGGCGGGTAACTCCCGTGATTCGACCTGTCTTAATGCATCCCGAAGAATATCGGCCTCAAGTTCCCGGCGAGCTCGATTCAATTGCTCCAAGTCTTCAGCCAACTCTTTGGCTTCCCGCTCCGACTCCGTAGTCAGGAGCTTGACGCCTTTGATGGCCTCATCCAAGCGCCCCGCGGCATTGAGTCGAGGCCCGAGTTTGAAGGCGATCGTCTCCGCCGTGCAGTCACGACTAATGCCCGCCACCTGTTTCAAGGCCCGTATGCCGCAGCGGGCACCTCGTGAAATATGGGCGAGGCCCTCGCGAACGAACAGTCGGTTTTCATCCTGGAGTGGAACGACATCGGCGATCGTCGCAAGTGCGGCCAAATCCAACAGCGACTCCAAGGACGCAGAACCCGATCCATATTTTATCTCATAGGCCTGGGCGACCTTATAGGCAAGCCCGCCGGAACAGAGCCCATGAAAGGGATACTGGGCCTCCCGGCGATGCGGATTCATCACTGCCAGAGCAGGCGGCATATCCATATCGCTTTGATGGTGATCGGTCACGATCACATCCATCCCGAGTTCATTTGCGACGGCAATCTCACGGTGCGATGTCGTCCCGCAGTCGGACGTGACCAGCAAAGTGACACCTTCCTTGGCCAATATCCTGACGGCAGCCTCATTGAGACCATAGCCCTCTCGCAAGCGGTGAGGAACGTATGCTCGAGCTTCAGCGCCAAGCCCGCGGAAGAATGAGAGGTAGATACTGGTGGCGGACATGCCGTCCACATCGTAATCACCATAAAAGCACACCCGCTCGTGCCGTCGCATTGCCTGATGAAGACGGTCAATCGCCCGCTCCATGTCGGGAATCAGGAAAGGATCATGCGTCTTGATCGGGGACATCCAAGCTGTCGCCTGGTCCACACTGGTGACACCGCGATTGAGCAACAGTGACGCAGTAGCCGAGGAGATCGACAAGGCCCGAGATATGAGGCCGCGTTGGACGGGATCTACCTGGCGAACGACCCAGAGCTTAGACTTCATCCTCGCCTCCTTACGGGCCTGGGCCGTTCCAACATTCAGACCAGGGATCACAGGGAAAGGTAAAAGACTGTAATAAGCCGCTTCTACTTTGTCAAACAGATAGGCTGCGAGGACGGGTAAGCTTCGTCGAACAAGAGGGGAGACTTCGAACCTGCGCTATTCCCCTCCTTTCTGAACGTAATTCTTCACAAATTCTTCAGCGTTTTTTTCAAGGACATCATCGATTTCGTCGACCAGTTTGTCGATGTCCTCTTTAATTTTCTTGCCGGCCTCGACGACCTTGGGATTGGCCTTTACTTCTTCCTTCCCTTGCGGCTCTCGTTTGGCTTCCTGTTTTCGCTCTTGCTTTTCCATCCGAGCACCTCCCAAGAATCCGGGATAGTCACATTCACCTTACTCCAGCACTCGCGAAGCCGTCAAGCCAAGGTAGAATCTATAAATGGCCTCTCGTGGAATACAAGCCGATTCCCTCAGGGGAGTTTGTAATTGAGAGAGGAACCCTCCCAGATCAGGTGACAGATGCTTTTCGTCACGCAAACAACGTCTCACCAAAGACGAGAGGCGCTATTATACAATCAGCGAAACAATGAGCAGAGCCACGATATTGATCACCTTGATCATCGGGTTGATGGCTGGACCTGCCGTATCCTTGTACGGATCACCGACTGTATCGCCCGTAACCGCCGCCTTGTGTGTTTCGGTGCCCTTTTTGCCCTGCTCTTCGATGAACTTCTTGGCGTTGTCCCACGCGCCACCGCCGCTTGTCATGGAAATCGCAACGAACAGACCGGTCACGATGCTGCCGACCAACACGCCGCCGAGCGCTTGTGGGCCAAGCACCACACCGACAACCACCGGCGAGACCACAGGAATCAAACCGGGAATCATCATCTTTTGAATTGCCGCCTGGGTCACGATATCCACACAGGTCCCATACTCCGGCTTACCTGTCCCCTCCATGATGCCTTTGATCGTTCTGAACTGCCGCCTTACTTCTTCCACAATCAGCCCTCCCGCTTCACCGACGGCCCTCATACACATGGCGCCGAAGATAAACGGCAACATACCGCCGAGGAACAGCCCAACCAGGACTTTTGGATTGGAAAGATCGAATGCAGCCAGCGCCGGATTGTGTGCGGCCACCTCACGCGAGTATTCGGCAAACAGCACCACTGCCGCCAATGCGGCAGACCCAATCGCATACCCTTTGGTGACCGCCTTCGTCGTATTGCCGACGGCATCCAATGGATCGGTGATGTCGCGCACTTCCTTGCCCAGGTGCGACATTTCGGCGATACCACCGGCGTTATCGGTGATCGGACCAAAGGCATCGATCGCGACAACGATCCCGGCCATCGAGAGCATGGACACCGCTGCAACGGCGACGCCATAAAGCCCTCCTGATTCCGCCCCACCGCAAATCCAGTAACTGCCGAGAATCGCCGCGGAAATCACCACCACAGGAGCCGATGTCGACTGCATGCCTACTGCCAGGCCTGCGATAATGTTGGTGGCGTGCCCGGTTTCGCTGGCTTTGGAAATATACTTTACCGGCTCATAACTCTTCGACGTGTAGTAGTCGGTAATGAACACGAGCGCCAAGGTCACAGTCAGACCAATTAGTGCCGCAAAGTAGTAGCTCATGCCGCTGACACCACCCACCCCATCCATGATTTTTGAGGTAATTGGGAAGAACGCCGCGGCCGAAATCCCGCCGGCCACAAACAACCCCTTATAGAGGGCGGTCATGATTTCACCGCCCTCGCTGACCTTTACAAAGAGAATACCGATGATGGTCGCAAAGATCGTCACGCCACCCAAGGCCAGCGGATAAAGAATCGGGGCGGTCGCTCCCTTGAACATTGTAAACGCCAGCACCATTGCTGCCACTGTCGTCACGGCATAGGTCTCAAACAGGTCTGCCGCCATTCCGGCACAATCTCCCACATTGTCACCGACGTTATCCGCGATAACAGCCGGATTCCTCGGATCATCCTCTGGAATACCCGCCTCGACCTTGCCGACCAAGTCGGCGCCGACGTCCGCTGCCTTTGTGTAGATCCCACCGCCGACACGCGCAAAGACCGAGATCAAGCTGCCGCCGAAGCCGAGACTGAGCAATGCATGGATGGCTTTCTCCTGACCGGCAATCGACTGAGCGATGGTATAGAAGGCCGTAATGGCCAGCAGGCCGAGCCCGATCAGCAAGAGACCGGTCACCGCCCCACCCCGGAAAGCAACGATCAGGGCGGCGTTCATGCCGTTATGCGCGGCTTGCGCAGTGCGCACATTGGCGCGAACCGCGATAATCATTCCGACATAGCCGGCGATGGACGAGGCTCCCGCGCCGACCAAGAAACCAATCGCGGTGAGCAAGCCGAATTTATCCGACACTGCTCCGGCAGCTGCCAGAACAACGAACAGACCCGCCGCCACGAAGCCGACAGTTTTGTACTGTCGATTCATATAGGCGCCGGCACCTTCTTGAATGGCCTTTGAGATTTCCTGCATCTTCGCGTTGCCGGCATCGAGCTTGAACACCCACATCGCCAGGTACAGTCCATAGGCAATACCGGTCACGGCCGCGATGAGTGCAAAGATTACAATCGCTGAATCACTCACTGGCAATCCTCCTGCTGGTTAAACGAACTCCATATGTCACACGGCTCTCCGTGGCTTCAACCCATCCAAAGTACATGCGCGAGTGGGGAAACCCAAGGCGGGCGGAGTCGAATCAGAAGCTAACCACCCGAAAAGCTCAGCCATTCTATAGGGTTAGCCTGAGCGGATCAAGACAAAATACTGGGCGTTTGAAATAGTGACGATGACGGTGTTCAATCGTTGCCGACACGTGAGATGAACACGCCGCCTTCCATTGATCTAGCGATTTGCCGCCGGTTGGAATGATAGGATACAAATCATCCTTCAAGCAGGACAACAGCCCAACCATGCGACAGACAATCATCCGCATAACTCTTGGTTGGTATTTCGTCGGTCTCCTCGCAGCGTGCAATAGTGCCAGTGACCCACAGAACACGAATACCGTCCCGACTGCAACCAGCCTTCAGCTCCAACTCGTCGCCAGCAGTCTGAACTCTCCTGTGTTCCTCACCGCTCCTCAGGGTGACTCCACCCGTCTGTTTGTCGTGGAACAGGGTGGTATCATTAAGGTTCTTGATCGTGTAACGGGAACCGTGCTCGCCACATATCTCTCTTTAACCGGCATCACCAGCGCAGGAGAACGAGGATTACTGGGGCTGGCCTTTGACCCAGACTACAATGCGAACGGCCGCTTCTACGTCCAGTATACGGATGCCAATGGCACGATCACGATCGCTCGGTTTTTGGTATCAGCAACGAATGCCAACCTCGCCAATCCGGTTTCGCAGGTCATCTTAGTTTCCATTCCGCATCCGACCTTTGCCAACCATAACGGAGGCATGTTGATATTCGGACCGGATGGTTGTCTATATGCAGGAGTCGGTGACGGAGGAAGCTCAGGGGATCCCGGCAACAATGCTCAGAACCTCGCAAGTCGGCTGGGGAAGATTCTCCGGATCGATCCGACCACCGGAGCTGCCTGTACGAATGGAGAAATCAATCCTTTTGTCCTCGGCGGAGGTGATCAGTTGGTCTGGAGCTATGGACTCCGTAATCCCTGGCGTTTTTCGTTTGATGGTGACGATCTGTATGTCGGAGACGTCGGCCAAGGCGCACGGGAAGAGGTTAATGTGTCACAAGGACCCAGTGCAGGACGCGGACTGAATTACGGATGGCGGCTCATGGAAGGATCGATCTGTTTTAATCCGACTGTCAACTGTAATAGCGGTGGACTCACCTTGCCGATCCTGGAATATACCCACGACAACGGAGCCTGCGCCATCACCGGCGGCTACGTGTATCGAGGCCAGGCAGTGCCGGCAATCCAAGGCACCTATTTCTATGCGGATTTCTGCGCCCGCTTTGTTCGCAGTTTTCGATTCGACAACGGGTCGGCTCTCGAACAAACAGAGTGGCCTCTGCTTACCGTACCTTCAATAACCAGCTTCGGCCAAGACAGTTCAGGAGACCTTTATATTCTGACTCAAGATGGCAATGTGTTTCGGATCGTTCCGAATTAGAATGCTGATGACTGGCTTCATGGTTGCCCGTGAGCTAGTTTACGTCCATCGTCTACTTTGCTATAGTTCGCCATAAGAAACTCTATGGAATTCGAACCAAATTACATCGTGATCGACGGCCAGACCTTCACGAAGGCGAAACTCGCATTAGACAATCATGTCTACAAGAACTGCCAGATTGATGACTGTGATCTGTATTATAGCGGCGGGCAATACGAGCTCCTCGATACGCATATCACCAATTCCCGTCTGATCCTGAACCATCCCGCCAAAGGCATTTACAATGCCTTGCAAATCTTCAAGATGAAGTCCCCTGGTTCCCGCATTCTCTTTGAATGACCGTTTTCTTCATGCCCTACACCTACGACTACACCAATGCCGCCACCGGCAGCGAGAGCGCATCCGCGCGCTACTGGCGCTTTGCCAAGATGGCGCTGACCCGCTGGACAAGGGCCAAGACCTTTACCTTTGATGGGCGATCGTACCCCTACCTCTATCACTTCTGTAACAAGACTTGGAAAAATGAGCGTGGCGTTGAAATCCCGATCTTCCGGGAAATCCTTCTTCGTCATCAGACTGCACGAATTCTCGAGGTCGGCAACGTGCTCTCGCATTACTTCCCGACCCACCACGATGTGGTCGACAAGTACGAGGTAGCTCCCGGTGTCATCAACAAGGACATTGTCGAGTTTGTGCCAACAGAGCGGTACGACCTTATCCTGAGTATCTCAACGCTGGAACACGTCGGATGGGACGAGGAGCCGCGAGAGCCGGATAAAATGCTGCGGGCCATCAAACACCTTCGGAACCGATGCCTGGCCCCCGGTGGACAGATCGTGGCCAGCTTGCCGATGGGTTACAACGAGTTTTTCGACGGGCTGCTCCGAGACGGCAAGAGCCCCTTTACCACGCAGCGCTTTCTCAAGCGGGTCTCAAAGCGGAACTACTGGGTCGAGTCGGATAGGGAGCAATGCCGCAACGTGCCGTACGGCCGGTTCGTTGCGTATGCCCTCTGTATCGGTATCATCCAAGGGGGACCGCCTCTGGCAACGGCGGAATGCACATGACGCGGCGTTCGTGGAGTGTATCCCGCGGACAAGCTTGTGAACGCTGCGCCCTCATCCGGTTCGCGCCTCATGAGAGACGGACGGCCAATGGCGATTACCTGCTGACCGGAATATTCTCCGTCCGCTTCACGATCTCGATCGGCTGGAAGGCGGGATCCTGTGCTCCATGGGATGATTCTGCTTCGACGCGCTGGAGAAATGATTCGGGGCCATTCAAAGGCGAGTAATTCAACCCGACTTCAATATCGAACGTCTTCGTGTCTTTCGGGGTCGGAAATGTGAATGTTTCCTCTTTGGTTTCTTCCGGTTTCAAAACCGTGTCTTCTGCCACTTTCGTCGCTTCAAAGTCAAAGATCGTCTTCTGTCCTCGAGCGTCCACGTACGTCCGACCATAGACACGTTTATCCGTGAACACCGTTTTGAGGTTTTTCCCTTTGACGTCCAGATTTAACACCACCGCAGCCCAGGCAGGATGGGTGGCAGGCAGGTTGTGTGGTACCAGGCTTTGGACCTTTACCATGACAGTCGTCTTGTCACCGTCGACTTTCGTCTGCACGTCTAATTTCGCAGCCTCTTGCCGAAGCTTGCCGATACGACCCGGGAAGCTATGATTGGCGATCTTGCGTTTCTTTTCCCCGTTGGCCGACTCCCCGACTTGTTGCGGCATATGGCACGTCTGACATTCTTTGCCGGACTTTATGGCCTGGCTTTGGTCCCAATTCCCCAGCAAGTCGTTGGACTTGCCCAAGTTCACCGCCGACGGCACGGACTGATGGCAGTTCAAACACAGATCGGATTTCTGGAACAGACTCAGTTCCATCGACTGGTGCGCGAGATTCTGGACGAAATCCTGGTATGGGCCATACAGTGTCTTGCCGCCGATCTCATACTTCGGTTCCGGCGGATGCTTCGCTCGATCCACGTGCTTGATCAGATGGCACTGGCTGCACGCGACGCCGTCCAAGGACGGATCACCCGCCTTCGCTTGATCGACAAAGAGTTGCGCATGATCCGGGAATTCTCGGACGTGCGGAGCATGACACCTGAAGCACAACGTTTTGTCCTTTCCACCGGCTGAGTTCAAGTACATATCGAGTGACGCACGGAATGCCGGGGAATGGATGGACTTCGACAAAGGCGAGGTTTCCCACTCTTCATACACCCGCTCGTGACACCGTTTGCACTTGTTGGAATGTGGGAAGGTCTTCTCGATCAACGACTGGCCAGCCGCATTCTGTGCCAGGGCGGATGTACCCGCGCCATCGGATAACACAGCGGCACCGATCATTACGACCAAACAGAGCCCAACTACTACCATGGTAAGCAATGGCTTCACTCTCGAACGGTCAGCGGCCACGCATCGGTACGTTGAGTCTCCGAGCGAAGCGAGCACGACGCTGGAGGACTTTTTCATCATTCTGCTAGGAGAGTGATTTGACACGATAGGTCAGAAAGCGCCGCTGCGTATATTCCTGGATGATCTTCCGCGCCTCTTCGCGTTCGGTGTCCGCTTGGAGAGTGGCGAAATACCTTTCCTGTAAGGGAGGCTCAGGCTTTGGAATAAGGGCATAGGTCAGCACGGCCTCGATTGACGAGGCGGCGGCCCCCCGGGGAAGCGTCAGTGCAAAGGGAACCTTCCTCGTGTTGCCACCCTTGATGAAGGGATCAGGGATCGGCCCGCGAAGGATCTTGTCATAGGGCAAGCCAAACTGTTTTGTCTCTTCCGCTAACGTGCTCCCTTTCGCATCTTTCACCGTGATCGTCAGAAAAAACTGCTTCAGGACCGGATCGCCATCGGGAAAACTGTGCGGGAGGCTGCCGACTTTTACAATGCCGGTGCCTTCCACCACCATGCCGGTTCTTGTCGCCTCAATGTCAATGCGAGGCATCCACTCCGCTTGCAGATTTCGGTTCTTCAACATCGTCCCGGCGACGACGACACCACGAAACCAGTGGCGTCCGATGGCTCTGGTCATTGCTCCACGCCTCGAGGTGGAGCTCCCGGTCGAGGACTCCATGTGGCAATCCTGACAAATTGTTCCCTCAAGAATTTCCCCCGGCAGATTCTTCTGCGTCACATCCTTCACTTTATCGAAATGACAAGATGCGCAAAAACTGGCTGCGCGAAACTGATCCGACTGCACGGCCTGATGGACGAGGTTCTCCTCGGGATTGGAGTACGGACCGTAGAGTGTGTTGCCCGGCTGCAGTGTGAAGGTCGGCGGCGAGTTTGAGGTCTTGTCCATTCCGTTCATCAAATGGCAGGCCGCACAACCGATCCCCTCGATCCTTGGCTTCCCGGCAATCACTTGCGCCGCAATCTTCTCGGCATGCTGAGGGAACGTGATCACGGACGGCACATGGCACGCGAGACAACGCTGCTGTTCGTCTGGCGTGGGATTCGTCTGCTTCCAAAGACCCAGGACGGCACGAAAGACCGGAGACTCCAGCGACGTGCCGTGTAGAAGAGCGGCATCCACACGGCCAAAGATTTTCAAATCCGGCGTCTGCTCCCTGGCGCCCTTCCACTCTTCATAATGACGATCGTGGCATTGTTTGCAGTCTTCCGACCGGATGAATACTTTTTCAATCTCTGCGACCCAATTCCCGGGGGCTTGCCCCTTGGCATCCTCCGCAGCCGCTTGCCGATGATACAGGCCGCCGCTCACAAGAAGGGCAAGACATATCGATACGGCTGTAATTCGCCGACGATTGCCGGCGGACATATTCAACATTCTGCTAATCCCGCTTACAGCCGACGAAATGAAAATTGACGCCCCATCCGACAGGATCGTCGGGATCGGCCGGCTCATAGGTTCCAACGGTAAAATTGCATTCTTTCATGGCTTTTTTGATGGCCCGCCCGAAGTCCGTCATGGTTCGGATCTCTTGTTTGTCGATTTCCTTGATGACGGATCGCACCTTGATCCCCGCATAGTCCGCGCGCGAGTTTCCGATCACCTCGAACACTGCAACGCCCTGTGGTTTCTGAAGCTTGAGTTCCTTTTGAATCTCTTCATCCACGGCGCCGACAATGATCCCAAACTCTTCTCCAAGCTTGACCGCTTCTTCTTCCGTCATGGCGCCGTTCTGGGTCGCGGCCCACGCGCTTTCCATACCACCCACAAGAAGACCGCCGACCAGCATCACGTTCCATACAATCCGTGCTCTCAAAATCCTGTGTGCCACCACCACCTCACAGCTCAGCTCCGTGAAGAACTCACTCGGACAAGAGAGACCGACCGAAGGCGAATCTGCTCGCTGCTCTGTTACAGGTGCGCGACAGGATCGATGCTGAGCTGAAACCACGGGGCCACGGCCTTCTGACCGTTGCGTTCCTTGTTTTCTCCGTTCCACACGGCAAATGACACGGTCTGGACACGTCCGGGAACGAGCTTGGCTTCGTTCTCTTGCTCCTCGCTGATCAGGGGACGCCGCATTACGACATGCCAGACACCGTCTTTCCACAGTGCTTGCCCCTGTACTCGCCCTTGTTTATCTTTTGTCGTCAACGTGCTGAATCCCCCGCCGATCAGATCTTCAACCGAAGAAACACGTCGCGGAATGACCTCGAATGTCCGAACGCCGCCCTCCTTTTTCTCCGGGGCCCGGGCCGCCCGCCGATCGATATCGCTTTGCCAGTCCGCTTTCCAGTGCCAGATATTGATGTAGTGGTCCAGCTGCCCCATGCAGAAAAAGGCCGGTGCATCACCGAGCGGAAGACCGATCGCGACTCCATCCCTGAACGTACCGGGAGTCAGACGATCATTCTTCGTATTGTCTTGCCATTCAAGCAGAAAGGCGATGTCGATCCCATTGTGTACGGACCTCACGGTCAATGCATGGACGGTCGGCTCCGGCCACACCGGCCTGGTAATGACCTGCCCACTGAGGGGAATCGTGGTCGGCGAGACCCTTTGCCACGCCGCATCATCAGCGGCGTTCGGAAGGTCACCTTGCATCAGCTGGGACCTGATCATCAGCCCCTCCGAACTGACGAGCGGAATCCCGAAACCGCCGAGTAGACTGGCTAGGACAACAAGGCCTGACAGAAATCCAAGAAGGTGAGAGCGGGAACCGCCGATGTATGTCATTCGCACCCGTACCGTACTCCGAGGGAGCCGAAGTCAGAATACCACAAAACCAGTGCGGGACAAACGTGACGGCGAAGGATGAGGATTATGTGATCTTCAGACGGCGGATCTTGTTTTCTCCGCGTTCGCAAATATAGAGGTGACCCTGCGAGTCCAACGCCACACCGACGGGAGAATTCACCACGGCATCGATCCCGAGTAGACCGTCGCCGTGCTTCAACATCCCAGCCGATTCCTTGGCGACAAATCGAGCGGCACCGCAGCCGCCGATATTCTTGTCTTCATACCCACTGTCCCCGTTCCCCGCCACCGTCGTCATGATACCGGTCTTCGCATCCACCCTGCGGACCCGATGGTTCATGGTATCGGAGATATAGAGATTGTCATCGCGATCGAAGATCACGGCTTCTGGAGCGTGCAGCATCGCTCTGACGGCCGGTTTGTCATCACCGTCATACCCGTACCGGCAGACACCCGCGACTGTCGAAATAATTCCCGTCTGCGAGTCGATCCTTCTGACACGATTGCTCCCCTTATCGACGATATGCACGTTGCCCTGACCGTCGACTGCAATGCCGACGACGTCGTAAAGGCGCGCGTCCATCGCGGACTTTCCATCATCCAGGTACATCGACATGTCCAGCCCATCGGAGCAGACCGGCATGAGCCAGCCCTGATCATCACTGAAATCGATTCCGATCGCATCACCGGACAAGACGACTAGATTTCTTGCCACCAACGGCTGCTCCCGTGCATCGTCTTCCGCTGTCCACGTTCCTGCAATCGTCGTCACCATTCCCGTCTTCGAGTCATACCGCCGGATTTTATGGGCTTGGGTATCAGCGATGTATAAGACATCGTCCTTATCGAACGCGATCGCAGCCGGCCAGGTTAGATTGACCTCCAGCGCAGCGCCATCTCCGTTAAAACCATGCTGACCGGTACCGACCACCGTCGTGATGATGCCCGTTTCATGATCAATCCTTCGAATCCGATTGCTTCCCGAATCGCAGATATACAAATTATTATGGGAATCAAACGCGACCGCCAACGGCAGGTAGAGCCCCGCCTCTCCACAGAGACCTTCATCGCCGCTGTAGCATGTTTCCCCGATGCCCGCGAAATTGTGAAGGGTGCCTTCCTGCAGATGAATCCGCCTGACGCGATCGGAGCCTGATTCCGCAAAGTACAGCCACTGCTCATGCTTGTCGAGGGCGACGTGATGAGGGAGGGGAATTCCGGCTTTCACCGCACGTTTGCCGTCACCCGTGCTGCGGGCTTTCCCGTTTCCGGCAAACGTCTCGATGTAGCCAGCGGCCAAGCCCAGTTCGGTATCCATACGCGTGTCGTCTGCTAGGAGCGTGGAGCCGGCTGTACCGTAGCCCCACTGGGCTGATTCAATGCGGCATTCTGGGTAGGAGCCGCGTTTATCGCGTTGGGTGCCGTCGCCTGTTGCGCCGCCGTCTGAGCGTCAGCCTCGATCTGGTCCGCCTCATGGACGGACTTCTTGAATCCCTTGATCGCTTTGCCGAGCCCTTCGCCCAATTGCGGTAATTTCCCCGCGCCGAAGATAATCAACACGATCATGAGGATGAGGATCAGCTCGGTGAACCCTAGACTCCCAAACATAGTGCCCCCCTTCCCTAAAAGTGAATCAGGACCGTGGATTGTCCTTTGTCTTCTTGGCAAACCGATCTTTCAACCGTTTTCGAGTCTCTTCCGCCTGCTCAAAGAGCTTGCATTTGTCATAGACGCTGATGAGATTGTAGTACGCGAGCGGCTCATCCGGATTGTGCTCGACCGCGCTCTCCATGACCCGGATCGCCAAATCGGTCTTCTTATGATTCAGGGCGATTTCCATCAGCTTGAAGCTTGACTCCAAATGTTTGGGGTCCAGCTCCAACGTGCGAAGATAACACTGAATCCCCATGTCGATCGTGTTGTAATCGGACACTTGGGGGTTATCCAACTCGATATAGACCCCCGCGAGATTATACCAAGCAATCGGGTCCTCCGGGGTCATCTCGACCAGACGCTCGTAATAGTTCTTCGCTTCCATGTACTTCTTGTTGTCCGCGTAGAGCCGCCCGAGGTTGAACAGCGCCAGGACGTCATGTGGGAAGACCTCCAGGGCATGCCGAAATTCCGCCTCGGCCTCATCGGTCATGTTCTTGGTCGCGTAGATCGTTCCGAGGTTCGCATAGTACATAGCCAGCGAACGATTCATCTCTGTGCGAAGGGATTCGGCCATCTCAATCGCTTTTTTGACTTCCGCCAAGGCGTCATCGAGCCGCCCTTTACTGAAGTACAATTCGCCGAGTCGGCAGCGAGCCTGAAAGTCGTCAGGTTCGCTCGCCAATAACGTTTCGATCGCAGCGATTTCTTCGTCCGGCGACATGGGCTGATCAGTGGCGGCCTCTGTCTGCGGTGATATTGGTGCAGGCGTTTCCATAGTAAGTTTTCGCTCCGGGCTTATGCTCGCCCTGTAATAAGGCCGTCTGTTGCCGGCATCACAGGACCGGCGGTCGTCGATACCGCTTCTGTTGCAGATGACTTTGCTCGATCAAGGGCAAGTAACATGACTCCGAGAACGACCATCAACGTAAGATTTGAGAACAGTAAGGCATAGCCGGCGATGAACATCAAACCAATTCCATAGCCCGCGAGCCGACCGGTCATTACCAACTTGATGACCGTGTAGGACCAACAGAGTAGTCCTCCGACATACACAACAAACGGGAGGTAGAAGGTATAGCCCATCCCGAATTGAAAGATCCAGCCGATGCCCTGTGAGGCCTGGCGAAACGCCGATGCGAACGCCGGACTATAAAGATCCAAGAGATAGTCGGCCACGATGAGCGCTGTGAAGATGATGCCCGTCGTCGACCAAAACCAAATGGCCCGGTTCCGCTGCCGTCGATTCGTTGTTCGCAGCGACAAACTTTTACTACTGCCATAGGCGACAAAAACGAGATAGCTGGCCAGCACCATCAGCGCCTCACCTGCCCGATGGGATTCGTAGACCAAGGGAGGCGCCGCCAAGGTTCCCGCCAGACTGTAGGCGGTCGAAATAATCTGATAATACAGCCACCCGGAGACACCCAAATAGTATGTGGCCGCCAGAATCCGATGTGCCGGCTCACGATGAGTGATCACATACTCCGACACGAACAACGTGAGCACCAGGAGTGTCAAGCCGTTGTAGATGACGGCGCCCAGCATTCCCGGCTGCACGACCAGAAACAGGACGGTCAAGAACAGCAAGAGTGCTACTCCCGCGATCCCCATCTTGACAAGCTTGCTTGTATCACGCCCTCCCCATCGATTGACCATCGTCAACGTGAGCGCCAAAAACAACAACACCGCGACGATATTGAGCAACCACGTGCCCACCTCAGTCAATGCGGTGAATGTGGGTGTGATCCACGGATGATCCGCCGCCATCTTGCTCAAATGCATCCCAAGCCGCGAGACCAGACGATACAGAACCAGCTCAAGGAAGGAGGTCAGGAGTACAAGTTTGACGGTATACTCGAACAGCGGACCAAAGTCCGATACTCTTCCCGTTATTCGCTCACTCAAGGTTGCCGTCTTCATGACCATCCCGCAGGAACCGTCATTATAGCTGCCGTAAAAAAATAGGGTCAACGTGCAGCCAGCGGTGCCTGTTCAGCCCCTTCTTTAGCTCTTGAGATATAGAGCAGCCCGTCCGCCATCGCATAGTTGAATGGAAGCTCGCACACGACTTCGCTGATCCTTTCATAGACATACTGATACAACCGCTCCGCTTCGTCGGGAGTCATGCCCTCTTGCACTTCGTAGAAAAATCCAAGGCTCAAATCTTCCGCCGACGGCCGCATGATTCGTCGAATGCCGTATCCACCGGGGTCGCTCATGATAGGAGCTTCCTTTTCCAAATCAAACAGGCAGGGCTGACACGAAAACCCGTATGATCCATGGAGTTTCTTATTCTCGACGACAAAGTTCATGGTTTCGAGCGCTTCTTCTTCTTTTTCCGTGGGGAATCCGACGATGATATAGCAATGCACGGCGATCCCGAGATCCACACAGTCATCGGCGACACGCCGCACCCATTCTTGCTTGATGCCCTTCTTCATGAAATCCATGATTCGCTGGTTGAAAGATTCCAATCCGAAGACGATTTTCAGGCATCCGGCATCCCGCATCGACGCCAACAGCTCGCGGGAGAGATTTTTCTCAAACCGCATCTCGCACGTCCATTTGATGTCGAGCTGCTTGTCAATCATCTGTTGGCAGAGCCGTTTCGTCGGTGCCAGCGCAAAGCATTCATCGGTGAAAAAGAAATGCCGGGCGCCATAGCGCTGCTTCAGCCATTGTAGTTCCTCGATCGTACGTCCCGGATCCTTCTGTCTGAAGTTCTGGTGGTCGAGCGTCAGCGCGCAGAACGCGCAATCCTTGTAATAACAGCCCCGCGAAAACTGGACCGGCAGCACCGGCTCCGGCGACAAATAGCGATCCAGCGGGAATCCGTCATAATTCGGCGCGGGGAGCTGATTGACGTTTTCAGAATAGAACGGTTGGTTCACCGTAATCTTCCCATTGTGCCGATAGATGAGGTTGGGAACTTTGCTGTAATCTTTCTTGCCGGCCAGCTGATTCACCAATTCCAGCAAAGCCGTTTCGCCCTCGAACACCACGATATCGTCGGTCAATTCGAAGAGACTGGGGCAGCGGCGAATGTTGTCCACGAGACGGGTGAAGATGCTGCCACCGATCGTCAGGTGAAGATCCGGATCGGCCTCCTTGATCAAGCGGCACAGAGTCAGACCGGGGATGATCTGGGAGGTGGCGGTAATCGAAACTCCGATGAGATCCGGGCGGCTCTTGATGATCGACGGAATGAATCGCTCGCGAAAGAGACTGATATAGGGATTCTGCGCTTCGTCACGAACGACCCTCATCAGATCTTTCGAAGAATAGATGGAGTAATTCCCAAATTGATTATCCACAACCGTGAGCCGGGTCGGGAAATATACCGAGGAGACGAGCTCCAACCACTTATCGATCATGAACAGGCTGGCTCGATAGGCATCAGGGTCGTAGAACCCTTCGCTGCGCAATGTCTCTTTCGCCAGCTCGATACGGTCCACGAGATACGAGAACCGGTCGAGCGAGTCGGTCACTTTCACGTAATGCTCCCGACTGCCTGCCCCTGTCTCTCCCGTCTGATTCCTTTCCAGCTCACGCTGCTTAGCAATCAAACGCTGATAGACCTCCTCCGCATAGTTTCTGGTCAAAACCATGTCCAACAGCTCGATCCCCAGGTCACGCTGTGAGACATCCGAAATCCCACCCTGGCGCAAAAATCCCGTGAGAGACGGCAGGCTGAGATACGGCTGAGAGGGATGCCACGTCGGAGGGAAAAGCAGGGAGACTTTCATGGCGTATGTTGGTCCTTTTATGCTTGAAAATCAGTAGCTTCGACAGCTCGTTCTCTTATACCCTCCGCGCTTTGTGAAATGCAATCCTACACCTCGGACGACAGATAAGTCCGGAAATGGCACTCAACAAAAAGCCTCGAACCAGCTCCCCTATTACTCGAGAAACTGATCCGAGGCCTCTGTTCAACTCTGTGACATGTCGGGCATTGGCGCGGCTCGCCAACCGCCCCACATCGCTACAGCTTCAACGTAAACCAAGTGGAAAGCGACTTCATGCCGTTTCGCTCGATATTGGCGCCGTCCCACACGGCAAAAGCAATCGGCACCGAGGCCCCGGCTTTAAACTGGATATCGTTCGCATCGCCGTTTTCCAATGTCCGTTTGACGACCACACGCCATGTCGGACCGGTATAGCCTCCGCCCTTAACGGATCCTGACGGTTCCCACACACCATTGCCGATCACATCCTGATGAGCTTGTGTCGTCAAAGTGCTGAAGCCGTTCGCGTTGAGATCTTCGACTGAACTCACGCGCAGCGTTGGGTCCGACATGATATTTCCCGACCAGATGCCGGAATTGAATGGCCCGAGGCTCCGGCCGATGCGATCTGGATAGGTGACACCACCGGCAGGCTCTTCAAAGTAATAATCCCAGAAAATGCCCGGATACTGGTCGTCCACATCCCAAATTCCCGCACTGTCCTTCCCGATGTCCTTCTGCCATTCGGCATTCCAGCGCCAGATATTGGTTGTTCCACCAGACTGCCCCATGCACTGGAACGGCGGAGCACCGGCAGTGTTCACGGGAAACATCACCGCGACCTGGTCCCGGAAATCCTGCGGGCCAATCGCTGTGTCATTCTTCGTCTGATCAACCCACTCTAAACGCAGCCCAACCTCTTTGCCGTTGGTCATGGCTTTGACGAATACCGACTTCACCGAAATATTCGGGTGCATCGGCGTCGTGATCAGCTGACCGCTCAACGGAACAATGACGCCCGGAACACTTTCCCACACGGGGTTAGCGCCGTCCATCGGGATTGGGCCCTTGACCGTCTTAGCCGGTATGGTGACCGGTTGACTGACGGCCAGTGGTACTCGCCCCAACGTCAGCATGAATCCGACGGTGAGGGCGGAGAGAAGAATGGCAAACACCAATTTCTTGTTGGTCGTCTGCGCTACTCTCATAGTGCTACTCCCTCCTCTCAATGATTGTAAACAATGCGTCCACTGAAATCGCTGCTATCGATTCGCTTATGCGGTACCCGAAGGTCCCTCTTCTTCGTTACTCTTGTCTTTTTCTTTCACGTCCATGAACGATTGCGCTCCGACTTCGTTCAGCAACATAGTCAATTCGTTCCCCTGATCTTGTGCACCACATTCATACGTCTGGCCCTCAGGAGAGCTGAACGTCGCCGGACGATAATCGGTTTCCGTATAAGGTTGAGGGGTGACGCCTAAAAACGCCGTCTCAAATTCCATCCAATCGGCGGTCATATCGGCCACCAATTTGAAGAGGCCGGAGTCCGCTTTTTTCGTCAGCATGCGGCAGAACAGCGGGACCCATCGGCCGATATGATTCTTGACAAACTTCTTCTGCGCATCGACCACAATCTGCGTCTTCTCGATCACGTCGTGGCAGCGCGAATATGACTCTTTATAGGCAAGGAAGTGCATGAACTCGAATTCAACGCTGAGGTGGTCCAGTCGCTCATGAATATCCTTGGACAATTCGACTCCGAAGGCCTTGTAAAACCCTGAAATATCCCCCATCACATGGGATTGCGCAAACACGTGGTCATTTCCAAAGAGGGTTTCGTAGGGAGGGCAATCGAGGGTAATCACATTGCTGAACACTCGGCGATGCTCCGATTGGAGATCGCTCAGCTGCCAATTGACACATTCGGAAGCGATCAGGCTCTCCACCCGCGCCAACTGCTTCTTGAGCAAGCCCAACTTTCCCTTGGCTCGTTCGCTGCTCTCGGAACCAAGGGCAGCCTCTAAGGCATCGAGGGCGGTCCGACCATCATCCACAAACTCCCCGCACCTGAGATAATCGAGAAATTCCTCATCCTCCGGATACAGGAGACTCCAGGAGATCAGCAAATAGATTTTGCTGCGGTTCAGCGCACGCTCGACAGCTGGGGAATCCTTGATGGTGGACGGGGTCGACAGTGTGGCGGTTGCAGATGCAGATACCTCTTGCATCGGCTGTTGACTAGTCATAGTGATCGTCTCCTAGCCGCCCTGTTGGCCCGACCGAAAAAGGTGACGCAACAGAGCCATGTATGTATATGAAATGAGCCGTACGAAGTCAAGGGTGAATTGGTTCGATGTTGTGAATTGGAATATCCTCCAGAATGATCTCGCCGAAAGGACGTCATTATGAATCAGTCCTTGCCAGATGCCTCGATGGCACCACACGGATTGCCACATGGTCGTTGACGGTCTTGCAGACCATCTCACACATTCCGCACCCGACACAGGCCTCCTGGACCACGGCCAGATGCAATGATTGAAAATCCATTACCAGGGCGTCTGTCGGACACTTTGATACACACGCGTGGCATCCCTGACCGGCCGTGCAGAGCCGATGTGACACCGCAGCGATTCCCATGTGAACGTGGTTGATTCCCTCGACCGGCAAGAGCGCGTCTGCTCGACAGGCTGCGATGCAGGGAAAGTCCTCGCACAGAAGGCAGGGTGACTGATCGGCGAACAGCACCGGGGTACCGTCTTGGGGATGGGCAACGATCGCGCCGGGGGGGCAGGCCATGACACAATCATTGCACTTCGTACAGCGCTCCAGGAAAAGCTGTTCTGCCACGGCGCCGGGGGGACGCAGCCAATCAATACGAACCGGCGATGGGACCGACTCCGCAGGGAGGCCATCGGACTGTTTGACAAGTTCGTGCGCGGCTCTGACAGTCGAAAAGACCGAATCCTTCAAGAAATCTCGCCGGCCGTATGATGGGTCAGCAGCCATCGGATTACCTGGTTTCGAGTTTCGTGTTGCGAGCCGCATTTGAGAGCCCGTAACCCGTAACCTGAAACCTCGATCGAAAGTTACATCACCCCGTCGGCGCGCAACTTATACACCTCAACACAGCGATCACAGGCCCCGAATTCCACGTCCCATCCTGGGTGATTCTCGCGGATAAAGTCGAGCACGTACGGCTCCAATTTCGTCTGCATATCCTCCACCCAGGAATACGTAGGAAACCGGCACAACGGGCATGGAAACCCGGGCATGAGCATGATCTTATTTTCCGTCTCCGGAACCTCGCCGCCCTCCACATCCACGGCTCGATCCATCACACGAAGTGTGTCGGCAGCCATTTCGATCAGCTCCGAGTGCGTGAAGTACGAAGTCTGCCAAAGCCCCTCGAATACCGCTTTCAATTGAGGAGGTGGAATTTTTCGGTACCAGGACCGGAATTCCTTGAATCGATCCTCCTTGCTCAGCATGGGCTCCTTGCCCGCTGCAACCAATCGACTATCCACGCTCAAACTCCAAAGGATACGATAGCGCTGC
Source organism: Nitrospira sp. (assembly GCA_024760525.1). Taxonomy (NCBI): domain Bacteria; kingdom Pseudomonadati; phylum Nitrospirota; class Nitrospiria; order Nitrospirales; family Nitrospiraceae; genus Nitrospira; species Nitrospira sp. Next base: position 835,758 of record CP060499.1, on the reverse strand, counting down.
AAGATCAGCGTCTCTTCGCCGGGGTTCTGTCCGATCTTGGTATCCGGATCGTAACCGAACAGCGGATCGATCATGTCGGAGATGTGCATCAACTCGTGGCGGCAATAGCGGGTCAGCGCCGGATCGTAAAATCGGCGGGGAATCAACTTGATCCCCACACCTTTCATTCCTTTCTCCTCAAACTCTTTGGCCAGGTCTTTTTCGACCGACCCCCACTTCCGGAGAATGTCCACGCCTTCCTGATCTTCTTTCAACACACCTTTGACGAGGACGATCCCTACCTTCTGCTTCAACAGCGGATACTCGTTGAACGAATCGCGGACGATATCCGAAAACCCCCAGATGCCGAAGAGATACTGATACAACTTTTTGAACTCCGCTTCCCGGTCTTCGAGAATAAACTTCTCGTAAATCGGGTCGGCATGCTCATGGAACTCCTTGTAGTACGTAGGATCGCCCTCACGTTCCGTCTTCTCAACGAACGAGTCGATCACTTCCTGAAGTAAGGCCGGCTGGAATCTGATTTCCATGGGAGAACCCTTCAGCAGCTTGAGGGAATCACCGTCGGCTTGACTTGGCCGCGAGGCATCTCTTACGATTCAAATGACCGAGAGAATTATACTGGCCGGGCTGTTGGCCAATCAAGGACCAGGCGGCCAAGAAAAGAAGATTGCCGATGTTGGAGCCGACGATGACCTCTTCGCTTGTGAACGCTTCCTCTGAGACGGCGGCCGCATCAGTGCCTGCCGTCGATTTCGTCGAATACTGGACGACCGATTGCCGGGAAGTGAAAACGTTCCGCGGCCATTCGCATGGAGTCTGGGCCGTCGCCTTTTCACCCGATGGATCAACACTCGCCAGCGGCGGCGCCGAACGCCTCGTGCGCATGTGGGATATCGAAACCGGCCGGCTGCTGCGATCCCTTCGGGGCCACACCCACGACATTCGCGCCATCGTCTTTACCCCGGACGGGCAGCTCCTCGCCACCGGTAGTGAAGACCGTACCATCCGGTTATGGAACGGCAAGACCGGCGAGCCGACCAAGCTGCTGTTCACACGTTACGATCATAATGTCTGCAGCCTCTCACTCTCGCCGGACGGCCTCATGCTCGCGCGCGGGAGCCATAACAAAGACATCAAGATTTGGGAAGTGACCACCGGCACCGAGCTGATGACATTGCTCGGGAAGGATGAGTACGACCACCACTGGTCGGTCTGCGTGGCGTTTTCACCGGACGGCATTCATCTCGCCAGCGGAACCGATATCGGGAAGATCAAGGTGTGGGAAGTGCTCCCGAGCGGCGAGGAAAAGATTCTCCATAACGCCCATTGGCGGAGAGACGAGTTAGATTCCACCGAGACCCGCGGTTACTTTGTCGAGGACGACGGCGGATTCCAAAAGCCGATGGACTACTGGATCGGTGCCATGATCTTTACCCCGGACGCAAAACTTTTGATCACCGGCAGCCGAGACACCACCATCAAGCTGTTCGAGATGCCGAACGTGGTCGAGAAAAAATCCCTCACCGGCCACAAAGGCTGGGTCCGGAATCTCGCGGTGTCGCCGGATGGAAAAGTCTTGGTGAGCGCCAGCGACGATCAGACGATCAAGTTTTGGGATTTGGCCACCGGCCGGAATTTCCGCACCGTGAAAGGCCACAGCGGTGGAGTCCGGGGTCTGGCTTTTTCCCCCGACGGCAAACGCCTCGCCACCGGCTCATGGGACCGCACGGTGAAGCTGTGGGAAGGGGGACCGGCGGCGGCGGAATAAAGATCCCCGTCGCCGTGCTCAGTTCGGAGCGATTTCGTAGACCAGCGTCACCGACGCCTCGACCTTCAGTTCGCCTGCCGAGATCGGCACATTACCTGCGTGAGTTTCGAGAGCCATGCGTGCCACGTGAGCCGCAGGCCTGACGACATGGCCACCCTCGCTCACCGACAAGACCCGTACGAGTTTCAGTTGTAACGCCTCGCTCAGGACTGCTGCTTTTTCACGCGCCTTGGCAGCCGCCTGTTTCAATGCGCTGAGCCGTGCCGGTTGTTCGTCATGCAATCCCCAATGTAACCCCTGAAAGCTGTTTGCGCCGGCCTTCAAGACTTCCTCGATGATCGTACCGGCTTTGTCGAGGACTCGGATTTCCACCGTCACCATGTTGCTGACGATGTAGCCGACAATTTCCGGGATAGCAGGGGGCGCTGGGGCAGGACGGGTGGACGGCGGTCGATACTGTGGTGTGACCGTAAATGACGAGGTTTGAATCCGCTCCTTCTCGATCTGCAAACCCCGCAACTGGTCCATGACTTTGCTCATGACGGCGGCGTTCCGGCGTTGGGCCTCGGCAAGCGATTTACCTGGAGTCTCCAGGCCGAACGTGACGAACGCTGTATCCGGAGCAAGTGCCAGCATCCCGGTTTCACTGACCGTCAAGGATGGTATCTCCGGCTTCGGTTCATCATAATAGGCCTGCACCACAACCGGAAATCCAAGCAGTACCAGTAGCCCTATAACGACCATGCGGTACCCCCCTTCTTTTCTCGTCTGTCTACCCACAACCATCCTCTCCTCGCCCGCCGTACTTAGCCGACCATAGGAAGCTTATCCTCCACGTCATCCATGGCGCAAGAAACCTTCCAGTCGCTGGGCACTTGACGCTATTACAGACAATGCGGCATCTTCTCCTCTACAACTTTTGGGAAGGACGACCATCGTGGCAATACCATCCGTCATGCTCCCCTTGGGAACAGTTGCGCCACCGTTTTCCCTACATGATGTGGTGAAGGGACAGCTCTATTCGCTCGACACATTTGCCGAGAGGACCGCGCTCCTGATCATGTTTATCTGCAGACATTGTCCATACGTGGTGCATATCGAGCAGGAAATCGCAAGGATTGGGCGAGACTATCTGGAGACAGGCTTGGGCATTCTGGCCATCAGCAGCAACGACGCAGTCGGATATCCCGATGATGCACCGGCAAAACTCAAAGAAATGGCCCAACGGTTGAACCTTACATTTCCATTCTGCCATGACGAGACTCAAGAGGTCGCAAAAGCCTATCAAGCCGCCTGCACGCCGGACTTCTATCTCTTCAATCATGACCGAAGGTTGGTATATCGCGGCCAACTCGACGACAGCCGTCCTGGAAACAACCGACCTGTCACAGGACGCGACTTACGAAACGCGATCGAGGCAGTTCTGGCAGGCAAACCGGTCGATGGCGCGCAACGGGCCAGTATCGGCTGCAGCATCAAATGGAAGCACGGCAACGCGCCCTCATACGCCTGACCAGAAACCTCCTCAGCAATTGTCTTATAGTTGTACACTGCCCCTAGTTATCCTCCTAATAGGGGTTTCGTGAGTCTGCGATATTAACACCTCAAAATTTACTCCCCACCTTCTGTGGATAACCTTGTGAACAAGTCATCTTCCGGGGAAAAGATGGCACGATTGACGCGTTTATTTATCAAACTGCCTATTTTTTAGGCGTCTGCATCATCTCTATCGAACCACAACTAATAGTATTCAGCAGCATATTTCTGAATGCTTTCACGCATTTCCTAGCAATCTCTTCCCTCCGTCGAAGCACCACGCCTACGTAGTCGTGCTCAATAGAATCGTTCGGATCGCTATCCACAGGATCAAGATTTTTCTGGGGATTGCGGTTCTCTGCATTAGGAGCGTGGTTTCGTATCTGTCAAGGACTTGGGGCAAGAAAGAAGGCTCCACTGGCTGGAAAAAAGATCTAGGGTAACTAGAGCCAAATGGCATTCCACAAACGCGGTCGTAAGCGTTCATCAACGGAATAGCGAGTCATTGAAGCTCCTGTCTTAGCCGTTCAAGCAGCTGATTCAATCGCTCTTGATGAGGTTGATCTACGGTGATGAAACCCAAGCCGACCCCCCGTCCTCGGTTCCACCGCACCGCCGCTCGCGCGACGAGGATCGGCGTCGTGTCTCCGGGAACGTCGAGTCGGAGTGAGACCTGCATACCCGAATAAACCTGCCCGTCGACCTCAATGAGGCAGCCGCCTTTTGAAAGATTCATCACTGTGCCGACCCATTCTTCTCGACGAGGGCCTGAAAGAATACTATGAAGACAGACCGGAAACCGCTGCTGGCGACGGAGATCCATGCATGTTTCTCCTTAATGATCTTAGAGTATCCTTGTACAGGATACCCTATGGCATCCACACTCACAAGCGACTCAGCCGGCGAGAGTAGAGAAATTGGCAGGAGCCGGAAAATGGACAGACTACCAGGCGTAAGATTCCGGCGCGGGTCCACCAGGGCCAGGAAAGAGCTCATCCAGCTGTTTTAAGGCCTCGCTGTCGAGGGTAAGGCTCAATGCCCGCATAGCTCCCTCCAGCTGGTCCATCGTGCGAGGTCCGATAATCGGCGACGTCACCGCTTGTTGGTGCAACAGCCAGGCTAGTGCAACATCCGCCGGTCGTTCACCCATCCGGGCGCACAGCGCCTGATAGGCTTCAAGTTTCGGACGCACCTTGGCCACCTCTTGTTGTAAGTCCGCCTCTGCTCGACGGCCGGTATTGACGGATTCTGGAACACCGGCCAAGAGTCCACGTCCCAGCGGACTCCACGGGATTAGGCCGATACCATAGGCTTCGCAGGCGGGGATCACTTCCAGTTCGATCATACGTTGCGTCAGGTTATACAGACTCTGCTCCGACACCAACCCCAGGAAGTTGCGGCCACGCGCGGATTCCTGAGCCTGGGCCAAATGCCAACCGGCAAAGTTGCTGCTGCCCACATACACGACTTTTCCTTCCCGCACCAACTGCTCCATCGCTTGCCAGATTTCCTCCCATGGGGTGTCCCGATCGACATGATGCATCTGATACACATCGATCCAGTCAGTCTTCAACCGTCGAAGGCTGTCCTCACACGCTCGTTTGATGTGGACGGCCGACAAGCGCGACTGATTCGGCCACTCGCCCATACGGCCATACACTTTAGTGGCCAGCACGACCTTGTCTCGACGGCCACCCTGTGCAAACCAACGGCCGATGATCTGCTCTGTCCAGCCTTCGCCGAGTTTCCAGCCGTACACGTTCGCCGTATCGAAAAAGTTGATGCCGAGTTCCAAGGCCCGATCCATCAGGGCATAACTATCCGGCTCGGCTGTCTGCGGTCCAAAATTCATCGTGCCGAGACAGAGCCGACTGACTTTCACTCCTGACCGACCCAGATGCTTATATTTCAGGGCGAGCGGCCTTTCTATCTGGAAACGACCCTGGGTAAGGATCTAGAGAGAGACACTCCTCTATTGAAACAGCCATCAAGCCTAGTACCCCCGTCCCGTACTACCGCCACGCCCCATTCGGTCCAGCGGAAGCGCCTCGTAGCGTACTTTGAGGTCCGGATGCTCGTTTAGATAGTGCTTGACCGCTGCATCATCTGCAAATACTTCAGGGCTGCGTTTGCGATAGTCGTCGAGTGTCAGATCGTGTTTTGCGAGGAGAGTGGTCAGCTTGGTATTGATATCCACCCCGATCTGTCGCATTTGTTCTTGTGACGGTCGCTGCCCCTCACCATAACCCGCTCCACTCTTGAAATAGTCCGTCATCATCTCGCCGATTTCAATCCGCGCCTTGACGAACTTTTCCACCTCGGCGGGTTCAGCTGCATAGGCAACTCCCGCGCACAACACGATGCCCACTGAAACAGTGATAGCACGCTGCCATAACTTCATGGTCTAGATCCCTCCACCAAGTAGGTTACATACGCACAGCCAACCGCCACATCGTTCTTTCCTGATCATATGCCAGTTTAGACTCCGGCCCATGCGAGGAGAAAGGGGGTTAGCTGCCCTCTTCGCCGTCGCTATGAGCGGAGGGGATGCCGTAGCGTTTACACTTTTCCCAGAGAGCTTTTCTGGACAATCCCAAGATTCTCGATGCGGTCGTACGACTCCCCTCGACACGCTCCAACACGGAGACGATGTATTCTTTTTCAAAGCCTTCTCGCGCCGCGGCAAGCGAGGTCAGGGCCGTACCCTTTTTCTTTTTTCCCCCGGTCAATCCTTCGCCGCAGAAGCCACAGGATTCCTGTGGAACACCCCCCAGGTACGGGCAGGACTGAAACCCGCAGAGATCTGCTGGTTGGACCGTCGTCCGGTCGCGTCCGAGGGCCACGGCCCGTTCGACCATGTTTTCCAACTCCCGCACGTTTCCCGGGTACGAATAGCGAAGCAACAATTCACGAGCTTGTTGGGAAAACCCGCGCAGCTGTTTGTTGAGTCTCTGCGCACATGTTTCCAGAACATGCTCGGCGATCACCATAATATCTTCCTGCCGTTGCCGGAGCGGGGGAACGACGATCGGGACGACATTGAGCCGGTAAAAGAGGTCCTCACGAAATCGCCCAAGAGCCACTTCTTTGCGCAGGTCTTTTTGTGTGGCACACACGAGCCGCACATCCGATTCGATCGGCTCATTGCTCCCGACGCGTTCAAAGGTGCGCTCCTGCAGGACGCGCAAGAGTTTCACTTGCACCACCGTCGAAATTTCCCCGATTTCATCGAGAAAGAGGGTGCCCCGGTTGGCCATTTCGAACCGTCCCCGACGCTGACGCAGCGCACCCGTAAACGCCCCTTTTTCGTGGCCGAAGAGTTCCGCTTCCAGCAGCGTTTCAGGCAACGCGGCACAGCTGACTTTGATCAGCGGGTACCCGTTCCGTGCGCTGTTTTGGTGCAGCGCGTTGGCGACGAGTTCCTTGCCCGTTCCGCTTTCCCCGACGATCAAGACAGTCGAGTCGGTCTCAGCCACCAGCTTGATCTTGTCCAATACCGCGCGCATCTGACTGTTCGCCCCTAAAATGCCGTTGAAACAAAACTTGTCCTCGAGTTGGTGCTTGAGGTCCTGATTTTCCCGACGCAATGCAATCACGCCGCTGACTCGTTCGACGATCAGCAGCAATTCGTCCATCTGAAACGGTTTCGTGATGTAATCAAACGCGCCCAGTTTCATGGCACCGACGGCTGTTTCCACGGAGCCATGCGCGGTGATCACCAGCACCTCCGTCCGGGCCTCTTTGTCTTTGGCCGCTTTGAGCACCGTTAATCCATCGGCACCCGGCAACCGGAGATCAGTGATGACCAAATCAAAAGTCTTCTCCCGAATCGCTTCGATCCCTTCCGAGCCGGAAGATGCCGCCCGAACCTCACAGCCTACGGCCTCCAATGCATCGGTCATCGAGAGGCGCATCAAGGGCTCATCGTCGACCAGCAAAATGCTCAAGCCTTTCATGCCTCCTTCTCCGCCAAGGACCGCTCTCGCGACACGGGCAGGCACAACGTGAATGTCGTGCCTTTCCCGACTTCGCTCTCAACCAAGATTTTCCCACCATGACGCTCCACAATGCCAAGATTGACCGAGAGACCAAGTCCCGTCCCTTCTCCCTCACCTTTCGTCGTAAAGAAGGGATCAAAGACACGTGGGAGGACTGACGCCGGAATCCCCGATCCTGTGTCCTGCACGTCCACACGGCAAACCCCCTCGACCACGGATGTCCGGATCGTCAGAACTCCCCCATTTTTCATGGCTTGCACCGCGTTCAAGATCAAATTCATCAAGACCTGCTCAATCATGTGCCGATCGACCATCACGTTGGGCAAGCCATGACCCGGGAAGGTTTCCAATCGAATCTGGTTGGGGGCGAAGAGATGGGTGGTCAGCGCCAGCACCTGCTCAACGATGCGATTGATATCGGCAGGGCTATATTCGGGTTCGTGCTGCTGTGAGAAATCGAGCAACTGGCGAACGATCTTCTGCACACGCCGGACACCATGCTCCATAGACGCCCAGTATTCTTCTTGACGTGCCGGTGACGGAGTGCCTTTTCGGAGGTTGTAGAGACAGTTGAGAATTCCGCCGAGAGGATTGTTGATTTCATGAGCCACACCCGCCGCGAGCTTCCCGATAGAGGCCAGTTTTTCCGCATTCCGAATCTGTCGCTCCAGCTTTTTGGTCTCCGTCATGTCGCGCGCGATGCCGAGCACTCCAAGGATCTCGCCGTCGGCCCCTTGCAGAGGAGAGACGCTGACCATGACGGCACGGGCTTCGCCCAGCCGGGTGACGACCTCGACCTCATAGACCTGCTTGGCACCGATATCCAACGTATTCTTGAGCCGACGCCCCCGATGGCGCCGCGACAGGAGGGAGAGATACGGGCGGCCGATTAGATCATCTTTGCGATACCCCCAGGCATTGACCTTGCTGTTGACATAGGTGAACTGCTGATCCAGATCGAGCGTATAGATAACGTCATTGGCATTCTCGAGCAGATTCTCCAAATACTGCTTTGTGTCTTCAATTTCTCTGGTACGCTCTCTGACTTTCAGTTCGAGGTCTTCGCGGTACGACTGAAGCTGGCGCTCGAGCTTTTTCCGATCGGTAATATCTCGGAGCTGCACCATCACAAGCCCTTGTTCGGTCCCACCTACCCGAATCAAGTCCATTTCCACCGGAATCTCATGCCGATCGGCGTGGTACACAGTGATTTCCTGGGTAGCGACCTGCCGCTGTTCGGTGCTCACATCGCATAACCAGTCATTGAAAGGCAGATGATAGGCGTCCAGCACGATGTCGAGAATGTTTTTCCCGATGATCTCCGACTCGCCATAGCCCAGTACTTGCGCTTCCCGCTCATTCACGGCGACAACCGACCCCGTGGCACTCACCATAAACACTGAATCAGCCACGAAATCGAATAAAGCCTTGTACCGTGCCTGAGATACCGTCAGCTGCCGTGTACGCTCGGAAACCGCCTGTTCCAATCCGACCGTGTACCGCTGCAGCTCTTGTTCCAACCTGCGCCGTTCGGTGACGTCTCGCACGAAGGCACGGGAGTGGACCAGCCCGCCTCGCGCTTGATCGAAGAGCGCGGTCGCATGAATTTCCACATCGATCGGCCGACTATCCTTAGCCAACAAAACCGTTTCCAACGAACTCTGCCCCTGCGAGACGAGCCGCTCGAGATAATGCAACACCTGCGATTCTCGTCCGCTGGGCACTAACTCCCATAGTTTCATACCCATCATTTCGTCGTGTGTATACCCCAGTTTATCGAGCCCGGTTTTATTGACGTGAACCAGCCGACCGCCTCGATCCAGTTGACAGATCATCTCCGGCGCATGTTCGATCAGATCGCGATACTTCTCCTCCAACTGTCGGACCTCGGTCATGCGCTGCTCCAGCTGCCCGAACGAACGTTGGAGATTGTGCGCCATCTGATTGAAGGCCTGGGCAAGTCCTTCGATTTCATCGCCGGTCTTCAGCTCCAATCGCTGCTCCAAGCGCCCACTCCCGATCTGCTGCACTCCCTCCTGCAACAATCGAATCGGCCTTGCGATTCGGCGGGCAACGACGACCCCAATTCCTCCAAGCCCGATCAGCACCACTGCGCCGAGCGACAAGACCTTGGCCATCAACTCACCCAGCGGGGCAAACGTTTCCCCTGGATCCTGACGCACGACCGTGCTCCAATGTTTCCCGCCGAGACTACCGATTGCGAGCTGATCGGCAAATCGCACCGGCGCAAACCCGATGAGGGCATTCTTGCTGCCATGCGAATCATCGGCAGCCACGGCCCATCCTGGTTTCGTCGCGCTCAGCGCGTTGATGAATTCCGCGTCGACGAAGTGGGCCTCAGGCCCGAGCACAGGACAAATGACGACGCCCCCGTCTGAAGCCAACAGCATGGCATGACCCGTCGCACCGAACGACGCTTCGGCAATGGACTGAAACAATGTGTCGCGCCGAAGCAGGATGGCCACGGTTCCGATCACAGACCGGCGTTGATCATCAAAGATCGGCGCTGCGACGACGACCACGTGCGTGCCAAAGGCGGGATCAAAGGCGATTTCGCTCACGTAGGGCTGCTGGCTGCCGCCCTTCACCACCGCCTGCCACCAGGCTGTCTTGGCATAAGAGTATTCAACTTGGGGAATAGAACTGACGACCAACGCGCCTTGTCCGTCGGCAACCAAAATGCCGACATAGTCAGACTTTCGAATCTCGTGCCATCGGATCAAGTAATTGGTCACAATTCGGTTGACGAAGAGCGGAAACTCGCTTCGCTTGTCACGCTGTCCCCACCGCTGTTGCCAATCCTTGATGATCTCCGAAATACTCTGAGCATCTTTGCCCTCGTACGTCCGGTTGGCTTCCGAGACGGCGGTACGAAGGAAGGGCGTGGTCGCGAGCTGCTGGGCTTCGTTCATGCCCCGGGTGACGTGCATTTCGATCCGACGGGCGGCTTCGACAGCCACTTCCTTGAAATTCGTCCCCGTCGACTCGCGCAAGGCACGCCGTTCTTCTACATAGATCAGGGCCAGCAGGAGGGTAAGCGGCAGGAGACCGACCATCACAATCGCTGCGATGATCTTCTGCTGGAGACTGTGAGACCGGCTCCAGAGTGCCATGATTACACCACGGAGAGATAGGAGCGACACACGACGCTCTATTCCACCATTCGCTCAGCTGCGTTTCAAGAGTCGACCCGGCGTTCCTGGCCACAGGAGCAGGAGTGGGCTCGCGACGAAGACGGAAGAATACGTGCCGAAGATCACCCCCCAGAGTAGCGCAAGCGAAAAATCATGCAGGACCTCTCCGCCGGCGAGAGTCAAGGGAATGAGGACAATCACGACCGTCAAACTCGTAACGATTGTGCGGCTTAACACTTGATTGATGGCGCTGTTGATTGTCGCTTCTTCGCTCTCACGGCGGCGCAACTTCAGATTCTCTCTGATTCGGTCGAACACGACGACGGTATCGGTCAGGGAGTATCCGGCCAGGGTCAAGAGCGCCGTCACGATCAAGAGGGTAATTTCTTTGTCCAGGATGTAGAAGGCTCCGATCACAGCCAGGACGTCATGAAACGTCGCCAGCGCCGCCGCGACACCGAATCGAAGTTCGAAACGCGCCGCAATGTACAGAATAATACCCGCAAATGAGACGACGATGGCCACCAGCGCATCTTCCTGAAGCTTCTTGCCGATGGCCGGCCCGATCTCAGTCGTCGAGTCCACCACGAACTTGTTGGTCGGGAACTCCTTGCTGAAGATTCCCACCACACGTTCCGCAATTTTCTCTTCGATCGTCGTTGAAGCCTTCACTCGGATCAGCAGCTTGTTGTCCTGTCCGAATTCCTGCAACTCCGCATCGGTCAACCCGCTCGTCTCTAATGCCTTGCGGGCCTCATCGATCCGAATGGGCTGTTCGAACTTGAGCTGGACGGCTGTCCCCCCGGCAAAGTCGATCCCCAAATTGGCCGCGCCCCGCGCAATTTGAACGAGGGCAATGAGCCCGAGCACGACCATGATCCCTGAAAAGAGAAAGGAGAACTTGCGCTTGCCCATGAAGTCAATGTTGGTTTTCCCGAGAATCTCTAACATGCGCGCTCCCTTTTGATAACCTTGGGCTTCCCCATCAACGCTGATTGCCGACGGCTTCATGGTTAGATGCTCAGCGCTTCGACTTTCTGCCGCTGATACAACACATCAAAAATCACTTTTGTCCCGACCAATGCCGTGAAGAGGTTGATGGCAATACCCAAACACAACGTCACGGCAAACCCCTTGATGGGGCCGGTCCCAAATAGAAACAGAGCAACGCCGGTGATCAGCGTCGTAACGTGTGAGTCGATGATCGTCAGCAACGCTTTGTCGTACCCCGCATCGATCGCTGATCGCACTGCCTTGCCCACACGCAGTTCTTCTCGAATGCGCTCGAAAATCAAGACGTTGGAGTCGACACCCATTCCGATCGTCAGCACGATGCCGGCGATGCCCGGCAGGGTCAACGTGGCGGTCAACGCGGACAGCGCACCCATCAGACACACCAGGTTCAAGATTAGGGCAAAGTCCGCGATCAGCCCGGACAAGCGGTAGTACACGATCATGAAGACGACGACCATAGCCCCCGCGATCAGAGTCGCCCTGACGCCCTTGTCGATGGAATCCTGTCCGAGCGACGGCCCGACTGTGAGGTCTTGGACGATCTTCAGCGGCGCCGGCAACGCGCCGGCCCGCAGAACGATCGCCAAATCATTGGCTTCCTGCGTCGTAAAACTCCCGGTAATCTGAGCGCGTCCCCCCGAAATACGCTCTTGAATGACCGGCGCCGAATAGATGTTGTTATCGAGGACGACCGCCATGCGCTTTTTGACATTTTCACCTGTAATCCGTTCGAACTCCTGCCCGCCTTTGGAATCAAAGGTGATGGATACGTACGAATCGTTGAATTGGCCGATGGCGACCCGCGCATCGCTCAGCACATCGCCGGTCAGCATGACCCGCTTTTTGACCACATAGGGAACATGATATTCGAAGCCCGTGTCCTTATCGACCACTCGTTCGAACAAAATCTCGTCTCCCTCAGGCACTTTGCCAGCAAATTGCTGGAGCACCTCAGCTTCTTTATCCTTTGGAATGCGGACCGGCAGATCGAGCCGAATATCTTCATCCAACATTTTGAACTCGAGCAGCGCCGTTTCCTTGATCAAATCCTTGGCGCGTTTCGGGTCCTTGACACCGGGCAGCTGAACAACGATTTGCTTCAACCCCTGTCGCTGAACGATCGGCTCCGCAACGCCGAATTGGTCGATCCGATTTCGGATGGTTTCCAATGCTTGGTTGATAGCCGAGTCCTTGATCCGCTTGGTTTCCGCCTCACGAAGCTCCCACACGACGGTCGCGGTCGACCCTGCTGATTCCTTCTCAGCGAAAATGGGAAAGTTGTCGACGACCTTTTGAGCCGAAGCCTTTGCGTCGGCATTCTGCAGCTGAATCGTGATTTGGTCATGACCGGTTCGCTTGACCGAGGCGACCGCGATGGACTTCTCGGCGAGGAGATCCTGCAGCGCAGTGACAGAACGGTCCACGGCAATCTCCACGGCACGGTCCTCATCCACTTCCAGCACCATATGAATACCGCCCTGCAGATCCAAACCCAGCGTAATGCCCTTGTTCGGCAATACTCCCTTCAGCCAACCAGGCAACGCCTGATAGAAAGGCTGATATGACGGAAGACATGCCACGACCGACCCCACAAGCACCAGGATCAACAACCATAAGCGCCCACCTACTTTTTTCATCTCGTCCGCGACCTCTTATCCCGTTTTTGACCTACGCGTCTTTCTCTTTGTCTTTGTCTTTGTCTTTGTCTTTCTCTTTGTCTTCGTCTTCTCCGCGCACTCGCGCGATATTTTCACGCTGCATCTTGACCTTGGTATTATCGGCTATCTGCAGGGTGACCGTCTCCTTCCCGAGGTTGGTGATCGTTCCCCAGATTCCCGACGTCGTCACGACCTTATCGCCTTTCTTCAAAGCGTCCAACAATGCCTGTTGCTGCTTTTGTTTCTTCTGCTGAGGCCGGATCAGGAGAAAATAAAAAATGACAAAGATCAGGAGGAACGGGATCAGCGACAAGATCCCTCCAGCCCCTCCGCTGGCGGCCGATCCGCCTCCGCCCGTTCCTTCAGCCCACGCGATCGATTCCATCAACATCGAACGAATCCCCTTCTATGTGTGACAGCTCCTATGCCATTGGCTGTATGGTTCAAACTCGCCATTCGCCGCTTCAGTTATCATCTCTGACTGCCGATCTTGATGACGATAGAACGCCTCGCGGAATGCGGCAAATCTTCCTTCCACCAGGGCTTCCCGAATCTGGCGCATCAAATCGGAAAAATACCAAAGGTTGTGAATCGTATTGAGCCGTACCCCCAACATTTCTTTCACCACGAACAAGTGGTGGAGATAGGCTCGTGAATACCGACGGCACACCGGACACGCGCAAGCGGGATCCACCGGTCGTTCATCATCGGCGTATTGCGCTTGCTTGATGACCACCCGACCTGACGCGGTAAACAGAGAGCCAGTTCTGCCATGACGAGATGGGACGACGCAATCAAATAGATCGATACCCCGAGCCACGCCTTCGACTAAGTCCTCAGGAAGTCCGACACCCATAAGGTAACGAGGCTTCTTCTCCGGCAATTCCGGAACCGTGATATCGAGCATGGCATACATGTCGGTTTTTCCCTCTCCGACTGAGAGCCCGCCGACCGCGTAGCCCTCGAACCCCAATGTCGCCAACTCCCTCGCCGAGGCAATGCGCAAGTCGGGATCCAACCCACCTTGCACGATGCCGAACAACGCCTGATCGGTTCTTCGCCGGCTCGCCTGACAGCGCTCGGCCCAGAGCTTGGTTCGGCGCACACCTTCTTGAATCACCTCGCGGCCGGTGGGAAGCGCGACACATTGATCGAGGACCATGATGATATCGGCCCCTAACGCCTCCTCGATCTCTATCGCCTTTTCAGGCGTAATAAAATGGCGTGACCCGTCAATGTGTGACTGAAACGTGACGCCGTCGTCGGTCACTTCACAGAGCTTCGCCAAACTAAAAATCTGAAATCCTCCGCTGTCGGTGAGAATCGCTCCCGGCCAGCCGGTGAAGGCATGGAGCCCCCCCATGTCAGCAACGATCTTGTGCCCAGGCCGCAAATACAGGTGATAGGCATTATTGAGCATCAACTGGAAGCCCAATTCCTGAAGATCTTCCGATTCGAGCCCTTTGACTGGGCCCAACGAACCCACCGGCATGAAGGCGGGAGTCTGAACCTCCGCGTGATTGGTGGTCAGCAGACCGACACGGCCCTTCGAGCATGAATCCGGTTGTTCGACCTGATACTGCATTAGATTCCGTAAGATGTCATCCGCTACATATGCTCAGGCGCTGAAATACCCAGCACGTCAAGCCCATTCCTGATCACTTGCTGGACCGCCCCCATTAGGACCAATCGCGCCGCAGTTCGCTTTGGCGTGAGGGCTTCGATGGGTGCCGACTCGTCATGCTCTTGATCAGTCGCCGCAGGCAACACACGGTGTTTGTTATAAAACGTATGGAGCAGCGCCGCCAATTGCTGAAGGTAATACGTCACACGGTGCGGTTCGAAGGCGACGGCACTCGCCTGGATGACCTCAGGATAGGAGGACAGTTTTTTGATAATTCCTAATTCATCGGGATCCGTCAGAACCGAGAGGTCGGTCTCCACTGCAGATGGGCGGGCAATTCCCCGTGCGGAGGCCACACGCCAGAGGCTGCAGATTCGAGCATGGGCGTACTGGACGTAATACACCGGATTGTCGGCGGATCGCTGTTTCGCCAACTCCAGATCAAATTCAAGATGCGTTTTGGAATCCCGCATTAAGAAAAAGAACTTTGCGGCATCCGCTCCGACTTCGTCGATGACTTCCCGCATCGTAATGAATTCCCCGGTCCGCTTGGACATCTTCACTTCGGCCCCGTCCCGCAAGAGCTTCACTAACTGGACGAGCACCACTTGAAGACGCTCTTTTGGAGATCCGTACGCCTGCATCACGGCTTGCATGCGGGGAATGTAGCCATGGTGGTCGGCGCCAAAGACATCGATCAACAGATCGTAGCCGCGCCGGAGCTTATCGTGATGATAGGCGATATCGGAGGCGAGATAGGTGTACTCACCGTCCTGCTTCTTGACCACGCGGTCTTTTTCATCGCCGTACAGCGACGCCCGAAACCACCACGCCCCTTCCTGTTCGAACAAAAGCCCGCGCGCCTTCAATTCATCCAAAGCCTGCTCGATCGCCTTGGATTCCAGCAGTGAGGCCTCGCTGAACCAGGATTGAATCTCGATACCAAATGCCGTGAGGTCATCACGGATGAGTCCCAGCAGTTCCTGATACGCAAGTGCTCGGCAGCGAGCCTCAAGATCGGCCGGCGCGAGATGACTTGCTTCACGATCAAGTTGTTCCTTGATCCGGTGAGCCACGGCCGTGATGTAGGTACCATGATAGCCATCCTCAGGAAAATTGATGGCCTGTCCGGACAACTCTTGGTAACGGGCATAGACGGACGCGCCCAACAATTTCATCTGCCGTCCTGCATCGTTGACGTAGTACTCACCCACCACCTCGTACCCGATCGCCCTCAGCAATCGGATCACTGCCTGTCCGACCGCGGCCCCTCTTCCATGTCCGACATGCAATGGACCGGTCGGATTTGCGCTCACATACTCAACCAGCACACGACGATCTTTACCGATGTCTGTTCGACCATAACGGACCCCCTGTCGTTCAACCTCACGGAGGACCTCCTGCCAGAGAGCAGGTTTGACCGTGAGATTCAAGAAACCGGGACGGACGATTTCGACGCGATCGAACAACTGCTCCTGCTCGGATAAGTTTTCCACGATGATGCGGGCAATATCATGAGGGGCCTTGTGCTCGGAGGAAGCTAATGACATGGCCACCGTCGAGGCCAGATCCCCCCACTCAGGCCTCTTCGGAGCATTCAGACTTAGTGTCGGCCAAGCTGTCGTCTTCAATTGCCCTTTTTGCTTCGCCTCATTTAGGGCTCCGAGAATAGCTGTGGTCACCTTTTCCTGCACAACGCCTTGCGACACAACAGCTCTCCTAAGTCCTTACCAATGAAAGGAAATTAACGCGCCACTCTAACATATGAGGTAGGCAGAGACAAGGCGGTTTACCTGAAATTACGAGGGCTTGTGACTTCTATACCCGTGTTTCAAGTCCCAATGCAGTCAGCATCTTCCCAATCGGTACGTCAAGGCAGGGCTTCTCGTGACACCCTTGTACGGCCTCCCATGATGGACAGACACAAGGTGCCCCTCGCAAGATCGTCACATGATCGCCGATGGGTGCCCAGCGAGCAGGGTCTGTCGGACCAAATACCGCGATCGTCCGTGCACCCAGCAAAGCAGCCAGATGCGTAATGCCGGAGTCATGACCCCAATAGAGCGCAGCGTCCGCAAGGATACCTGCCAGCAGAGGGAGGTCAAGATTTCTGAGGACGGAAGGCCTCTCACTGACCAACTTCAGCAGCGCGTCAACCGCGTCATGATCGGCAGGCCCCTCTAGGACGAGTGGACACATCCCTCCTCGTTGCAACTGCTGGAGTATCAAGGCTACTTTCCCAGGATCAAGACACTTGTGCATGCTTCCACTTCCGGGGTGCATAAGCGCCAGCGGTCGATCACGCATGATTCCCATGGACTCAAGGTGGATTCTCCCTTGTTCCACGAGATCGCGGGGAATCTCGATCATCCACCCGCTAGAAACTACATCTTCGGTCTGACCGATTGCCTCAAGAAAGCGATCGCGCTGATGGCTTGCTCGCAATCTTGGCGAAAATGGTGATTGGATGTGCGCCTCCGCCACACCCCATCGCCGCACAAGGGCGGCCAGAGCCCCATCCTTGTCTTCTGTCCATGCCACGACGACATCGCATCGCTGCAGCCACGACTGTAGCTCCTCAGAGAGGTGGGCGGATCCACCAAACAACCCCGCGCATGCCCGCCCTTCTACGGACATCCAATCATCGACCAGTCGACATAGGTGAAGAAATCGACTGACGGTGGCGTCTGCGACTAGCAAGATTTCGTGCTGCGGGAACCGTATCCCAAGGTTCCGTATCGCAGGGACAGCCAACAAAACATCACCGAGCGCGCCAGGGTGAAGTATCACAATCGTGCGTTTCATGAGAACGCCAGGAAGCCTCAGAATCAGGAGCCGCTAGAGCTCTCGTGTAGCGATCGAGCCGCTTCAAGATCCGAAGGAGTATTGATATTGCGGAATGATCGCCCATCGTAATCAATTCGGCTCACCTCGGCCTCCATGACCATCCGCACGCGAAGAGCGGGATGCGCGGCGACGTGTTGAATTTTCACTTCGTGCCTACGAATCATGTCTTCAAGAATCGGCAGACAACGTCGGCTGTAGACAGCATGCGTCGGCTGAAGGCGGTCTTTCCAGAGTGCCATGACGACGTCGGCCTCTTCCTTCAAGGCGACCATATACTGCACAAGGCTAGAGCAGAGAAACGGCATATCGCAGGCGGCAACAAATATGTGCTGATCTGTAGACTGTCGAAGACCGGTATAGAGCCCGCCGAGGCTCCCACAATTCGGGACAAGATCACGCACGACCGGCACGCGTACGGACGGCACCGGGCCATCCTGGGCGATCACAACACACACCTGCTGAAAGAGGGCACACATGACACCGACGCTCCGTTCAATCAGGGTGCTATCCCCGATGAGGAGGAATCGCTTATCCTCGCCCATCCGCTTACTTTTTCCTCCGGCAAGCAAAACGCCCGTCACATCGCTGATCATGAGTCCGTCGTTGTCCTATAACAAAAGAGGGGGTAGGTTTCCCCACCCCCTCAGTCTTACTACACACTGATCTTCCTTTGGAGAAGACTACAGTGTCTTACCCTTTTTCTTGTTTGCACGACGGGTCAGGACCCATCCCTCCAACAGGACGACACCCACCGCAATAACAGCTGGATAAATGTATGTTTCCTGGGGGACCGGCGGGTTCATAAATGTGTAGAAGAAAGCGGAGACGGCCATCTTTCTCCCGGCATCTCCGTTGTGACCATCCCACGCAAAGAACACCGTCGGAATATATTGCCCGACCTCAAAAAAGGTGTCTTCGTCGTAATCTTGATCCTTCTTGTTTCCAACGGGTCGCTGGATCATCACATACCAACGACCGTTCTTCCACTCTGCTTTTAGGAGCTTCATGCTCTCTTCATAGTTGTCGCGCTCTTCAAAATCCTTATCCCAACCGGTACCTTTGAATGCACGGAGAGAACCATCTGCTTCCCATTTCACAATGTCGACGGGAAATTGGTCATTGGTACCGAACAGGTAACGGGGCTTGATCGGTGCCGGAAGCTCTTTCCACTTCACCGCCGTTTCGATCCCAATGGCGTCGTTGTAAACCGTGTAGTTGTTTTGGTGGGCTGCGATTGACCCTTCCTCGCCGGTTTTTGGGTCCTGCTCTTTCACATCGATATTTACCTGCGTTGGTGCCCAAGGTAGCTTGGCTTCAGCCACGCTCTTGGTTCGGTCATCCCACTCCAGCAGGTAGGCAATGTACTTGTCGTTGTAGAGCGACCGTACCCAGATATCGTCGATCCGATTGACAAAGTTTCTTGGCTTATGAGTGATCTGTCCACCCATTGCAACATACCGCTTCGGTGCCTTTTGCCAAGCTTCATGTTCAATATCCGCTGGAATCTCCCCCTCAACGAGATCGGATGGGATGACGAAATTGATTTTGGGCTTATCCGTTAATGGGTCAATCGGAAGCGGATTGCCCAGTGCATCCCTCTCACAGAGAGAATTGACAAAGTTCGCGATGTCCCACCGTTCATCCACCGTCGTGTTATCGGCAAATGAAGGCATCGGAGTGCCATTGACACCGGTAGAGAAGGTGCGGAAAATGTTGCTCACGTTATATGGATCTTGACGACTACCTCGGAAGTTCCAGCACTTATGCCAATTGGCCGGCTGAATCGAGAAACCCCAGTCATCCTTCAAATTAAAAGCGTTTCCATCACCACGGCCTTCCATTCCATGGCACTCAACGCACTTCTTCTCAACGATGAGTTCAGAACCGCGCTTCTTACTCTCATCGGATGCCGGTTTTGGCTTGAGATCAGCGAGTTGCAAGACCGTTTGGCTTTCCGACTGCTTATCGGTAAACTTTCGATCCTTCACTAGTTGAGTGGTGACAAAGGAGAGAACTTGAAGTCGCTGTTCTTCGGTTAAGATGCCTTCCCAGGGTGGCATCGCAGATCCCGGCAAACCATGGGTAACTGTTTCAAAGAGATCGTTTTGGCCAGCGATCGGCTTCTTTGCATCAAAAAGAGGGAGTTCGCCGCTTGCGGTATGGCGAATTTTAAACGTTCCTTGATTGAAGTTTCGTGGACGAGGCCAAAGCCGATCGGCTCCAGGCCCATCACCGGCGCCATCGACACCGTGACACCAGACGCACTTGGTGAAATAAACACGTTTCCCAGCCTCAATCATTTCTGCGGAGGGTTCAGGTGCGAGATCCCCCTTCTTGAAACCTTCGGGGAGCCCTTGTGCTGAAACAATCGAATAGCCCGCACTAGACACCAGAACGACTCCGAAGGCAACGACGGCTGTAATTCCGGCCTTCCGAGTTATGCTGTCCATCATGTTCATCCTCATCTCTCCGTATGTCTGAGTTGTCAATAACGCAATTTCGTTGTTAATCCCAGGTACGGGGATAGTAGCCGGTGTGCCAATATTCGAACAAAATCACCTTCCAGATCTCGTCTACGGTCAAATGCTGTTCCCATGGAGGCATAACCGAGGCCCATGGAAATCCTTCATTCGGCAGGCCGATTCCGCCCTTAGAAACACGCCAGAAGATAAAGGTTTCCTGGAGTTGTGCAATTGTCCCTGGGTCGGTGAAATTGGCGGGAATCGGATTGAATGCGAAGGCGTGGAGGCCACGGCCGTTGAGATTATCCCCATGACAGAAATGACAGTTTTGGAAGAATATCTCGCCGCCCTCTCGCACGTACTTCAAATACCCTGTATTCTTGTCGTCCCACGGATTGGCATTTGGCTTCATCAAACGCCCCATACCTTGTTCAACAATATTGGCGTTCGAAAATTCCTGATCGTATTTCCCTTCTGGATTCACGCGATAAGGATTTTGTGAGGTCTGCAATGTATACGTTTTACCATGGACTTTTGTGCTGGCTGGTGGTGCCGGATGAACTGTCCTCAATTCGATCGGCTCTTCTGACTTTGGCATCATGGCATTGAACGAAAATCCACCGATAAGGATCGGGAGGATTATAAGATACGCATAACGCAGGAGTTTGTTCATCCCCGTTTGTGCGTCCAACACATTCATGATGGGCTGTTTGAATTTTTTCCAGTCTTCTTCATTGGCAGAAACCCACATGAACACCGCGACGAGACTCACGGTGCCATACATAGCTCGCACACTGAAGGGGATCGGCGGATACACACGGTACTTCAGATACAGTAGAAAGAACGCCCAGAATCCGATTCCCTGCCAGAATCTGGGCATAGCCATGCCCATGGCGCTGAGCATGTAACTCAATCCTGCAAAGCCAGCCACATAACACGTCACTTCCAACAGCATCTGGATCGGCATGTACCCTTCGACCAACCGTATGGTAGTGGATGGAACGATGTCGAACGTCATCCCACCCAGAAGGAGAATTCCCGCTACTCCCAACAAGGCACCGAGTGACATCAACGCTTTCATCGGCAAACTCCCTTTACTCTCCGCATGACAGGCAATAGGAGGCAGCTATTAAATCTTCGGTGGCGGTGCTCCAGTTTTCACCTGCGATAAATAGTCGACGATTTTCTTTAAGGCACCCGCGCTCAGCTTTTGCCCAAAGACCTTAGGCATGGTGTTATCGGGAAACGGCTTCACCACAAACGCACTGGGATCCACGATGGATTCCATAATGTATTCAGTTGGCGATTTGGCAGTTCCCTTATAGGTAGGATCCTTAATCCGCTGTGCTGCGGTTGTCCCCTCTTCCAGTTTAGGACCGATGGTGCCCATTGCCCCCGGGATTCCGGGAATCGTATGACACGCCACGCACTGTGCTTTAGCAAAAATCTGGTCCACCGGTTCGGAGCCATCAGCCATCAGCGAAGTGGCACCCCCGCCTGCCTTCTCTTCCTGCTGTTTAGGACGATCTGCTTCGGGAATAAACTTTTCATATGACTTCACGATCTCTTCAAACGAAGGAGCATCAATGCCTTCTCGGAGGTACATCCAAGTGTCCACAGCCGCAAGCTCAGGTAGACTGAGCGAGATTGGCGGTTTATGAATAGCCGGCATTGGGCTTTCCTTGTCATTCGTTCCCTTCACACCATACCCCGCAACCACATAACAACTTGGGCAAGCATGCGATTCGGCAATGTATTCCTGGGCACTTTCGGCAGTCCCTGAACCAGGGAACGCTTCTTTCACCGAGTATTCTCGTTTTGATGGATTACCCTTTGAATATTTGGGGTCATCCAACCGCTCCTTCCCACGACCGGGAAGTCCTGCTAAGTTCGGTGCTCGTTCGCCGAGCATACCGGCATGGAAAGCATGACAAAGTGGGCACTGACCTTTCCCGATAGCGCCTTGCTCTTTATTTTTCCCGACTCCCCCAAAGATAATCTTTTCACCTTCATCAGCCAGCTGTTGCGGGGTCATCGAATCCCACGTTTTCTTTTCCTCTACTGGTGGGAAACCTCCTTCAACCTGCGGAAGCCAGTTCCCGTATCCGGAAAGAAACGCTGCGACGAAGAACATGAAACCACCAATCTTCAAGAGCGCGCTAAGATTGGTGAAGTAGAGCGCCATCACGAATGTTGTGACGGTAATCATCACAAGCGAGACCGGTAGCAACCGATTCTCGCCATAGAAGTTGTTGGCGTAATTCGCAATAGCCATGAACAACAGTAAGGTCCCCACAATCCCTATAAATGTTTTGAACACTGCGCGCTTCTTTGCGACAGGATCGCTGATGGACATCTGAAAATACACCATCAAACCTGCAAGGATAGCCAGAGCCATCCAACCCATTGAGAGTGCTTCAGCAATCAAGTTACCCAAGGTCTTGACCTCCTGCAGCTACAGCGGGGGAGAATCTCCCCCGCTGAGCCAACTATCAATAAGACGCCGATTAATGACTAGCAGCCGGCTGCGGGACACTGCCCGGGATACCCGCCTTTGCCTCCACCGGAACTTTCTTCGCAGTCAAGCTGCCGAGCCAAAAGACGAAGAGAATAGTGATCCAGAAAAACAATACATTAAACGAAATCATGTTAGCGGCAAATCCAACCGTATGCGTATAGGCCCAGGGCGAATTGTCACGCATGATCTCATTGACATGCCAAAACAGCCGGACTGAGGAACGAATATAGCCCATCAATCCCATCATCCAGGTAAACGCTGTCGCCAGCATAATGAGAGCGTACTGAGAGCGGGCAGAAATCTTACCCCACTCTATTGGCCCCATTTGCTTGGCGCCCCTCATCATCACGCTGTTGAGCGCGAACATGAAGAAGAGACAAGACAATGTTGTTGCCACTTGAGGGACGGATAAACCGACCCGCACGTTTGCCGGAATGTAATATCCGTAAATAGCGAGCCAGATGATGTTGACGTAGGCGCAGGCAAAGAATACACCCATGAAGATATTGCCGAACTTTGCCCACGATACCGTGGAGACCTTATTTCCTCTCATGTACCAAACAAAGCTCAGCACGGTGGTCGTAATAATAACGTTGATGCCGCCGTTCTTCGCGGACATGACGCCGTAGTTCCCCAGTACAGGATGTTGCTGGCCTCCCATGGCCTTCAATTCAGCTGGGGTCATAACCATTGTGTGGGGAGTAATAAACACCATGTAACCGCAGGCGAGCAGGAACACCAGATACTTGATGTACCGTTGGTATTTTTCAGCGCCACGCATGCGCCCCATTGCCTGCCACAGGTAGTAGTTGGTGCTCAGGAAGAGAATGCCGATCATCGTGGCCTGAATAATGAACAGCCAGGCCAGCAAGCCGCCCATCAGGGTGATCCCCATCTGTTGGCGATAGGCATATACTTCACGCATAAGCCAATAGCCGGCAAAAGGTAACGGGATCAAGAAGGCCACACCCAGCGCCATGGCAATGTAGCCCATCCAATCGTAGTGCGCGCGGTCCTCATCCGTCTTTGCCGCTAGGAACTTGTATGCGGCGTAGGCAGCGACCACTCCTCCACCAAACGCCATGTTGCCCAGAATGCGGTGGAGATTGAGCGGATTCCACAGAGCAGTGTGGATCACGTGCCAGATATTTCCGAGATATCGACCCTGCTCATCGACTCCGGCCGGTGACATCATGAAGCCGATCCAGGAATTGGCCAAGAACATGAGCAGAGTACCAATGATGTTCAGGATCACCGACATGCTCAAATGAATCCACTTGAGGAACCCTTCCTTCATCTTGTCCCAACCGTAATAGTAGATGTAGAGGGTGCCGCTCTCCGCCACGAACATCAGCGCATAGATGTGCATGACGGGACGGAATATGCCGGACAAGTAGGAGAAGAAGGCGGGGTATAAGGTCAGAAACGTAAAGATCAAAATACCGCCTAGAATAGCCGTAAGCGAGTAGGCCGTGAGACTGATTTTGATGAAATCATACGCCAGCTGGTCGTAACGCTTCGCGAGTGCCTTATCTTTAGTGACCACGCCCATGAACTCAATGATCATACAGAAGATCGGCACCGCTAGGACGAAGCTGCCATAGTAGAGATGCTGCTGATTGGCAAACCACAGCAGGACACGGCTTTCAAAGTTGTATCGCGGATAGTCTCTGGGACCATCCGTCGTCTTAGGAGCGGGAGCGCCGACTACAATACCTTCCGTCTTGTAATAGACATCCCGGCCCTTCTCGACTTTATCTCCATCCTTCTTTGCCGCATCGCCGGCAGGAGCGTCCTCACCGATAGCCGGTGAAGGCAACGCTACGACGATCGGAAGCAGAAGGAGGCCAACCATCATGCAGAGCGCCATGATCGAAAAGACGCGCTTGCCGGTTAAAAGGCCCATGGATTACCTCCTTGATACACTCTCGTTAAAATTTTCAACGCTCACCAGAAGACTTGACTACTTCCTCTATAGGCCTACTTCCGGAACAGGTACCAGTAGTCCAGCCCCTGCATGTCCATCAGATAGTGATCGACCAATGTAAAATAGCCGACCGCGATAATAAGGGAGACAATCACCGCAACTACAGGATTATTTAACGCACTCATTTCCCTTTTCTCCTCTTACTTAACCCAGTCATCCGTTGATTGAGCTGTGCGGCCAGACCCCTGGCAGCTAGACGAGATCAGCAACTCAGCAGGGACACTGGATTCCGGCAAACCAATAGAAAAACCATATTCCGACAGCACAGGTTATGTAGAAAATCATTTTGCCGATTTTTATCTTAATTTCGCTGTCAGGGGTAGCGCTTGCCATCTGTTTTACTCCCGATCAAGATAGTTTGGTGGGCGATTCAGAATTACTGCATTTTCTTGACAGGTACCAAACCCTGTGTTATCAAACTTTAGTCGCTAGTGCGCGAATCAACAGGAGAAACCGTGACGAAGAACTCAAAAGTGTTTGACATTATAGTTTTGGCCGGTATGGTTGTCAACATCATTTTGGCCGTGTTTTTGATCCTTTACTACTTTGATTTTCTCTAGGTTCATCAGCTTTTTTTCTCTCCCGCTTCTGTCGTTCCCGTCTTCGAAACTGCGCAGCGAAATCCGATCGTTTCATCCCGAAAATCCGGCATCATCTTGCTTCGGCTGGTAATCCGGATATCACCGCCGGTCGTCGTATACCCTCCCCCCCTGAGTACCCGATAGGTGCCATGCTCAGGGCTTGGAGGGTTCTGCTCCGGCGAATCCTTGTAATAGGTCTCATTGTACCAATCAGCTACCCATTCGATGACATTGCCGGCCCCATCCATGACTCCATAGGGGCTCTTATCGGCCTGAAAAGTTCCCACACGCGCAGATACCTCGTGACCGTCCTGCACACGCGCCCAATTGGCGCCCTGAGGCTGCTCTATGTTTCCCCATGGCCAGAGCCTCCCGTCCGTACCGCGCATAGCCTTTTCCCACTCGGCTTCGCTCGGAAGCCGCTTGCCTTTCCAGCGACAGTATTCCGCAGCGTCGTCCCATGAGACATAGACAGCCGGTTGGTTGACGCCACGCACTCTGCTGCCACTCTTTGCATAGCGCGAGGGTAATCCTGGCTTTCGATGGCCAGTAGCCGTCACAAATTGTTGATACTGATGGTTGGTCACTTCATACCGATCGATCGAAAAGGTGTCGAGGGAAATAGTGCGCGGGGGTTGCTCATCGAATCCGCCATCCTTCGTTCCGCGAACGAACGGCCCTGCCGGAATCGTCACCATGTCCTCCGGAATAGGCTCCTCTCCAGAAACACTTTCCTGCTCCGGTTCAACGTCGGCCACGTTTTCGGACACCGGCTTTTCATACGGCGTGAGGGTGGTGCCTCGTAAAATTGCGGTGATGGGCATAGCGGCACACACCAGCACCACGAGCAAGAAGATCAATTTGAATTTGGTTTCGAGCATACCTGTCTACGGCTCTTGAGCGGCCGCTGCCAGATCCAGATCGCTTGCGCATCGAATACCGATCGTGACATCTGTCCGCCAATGCTTAGCCGCAAATCGTTTGGACAGCCTCGCATTATGCTCGGTCTCCCGCCATGAACCTCCACGCACAACTTTAAGATCCGCATTCTCCGGCCCCTTCGGATCACGAAATGGAGATTTCTTGTAGTAGTGTTCGTCGTAAGAGTCCTCCACCCACTCCGCGACGTTGCCGGTCATGTCATAGAGACCGTAAGGACTTCGTCCCGCATCGAATGAGCCGGGTGGAGCCAGATATTTATACCCGTCTTCGCTGCCATCGACATTGGCGGCATTGGTGACAAACTTATCTCCCCATGGATATTTTCTCTTACTCTCACCACGACCGGCTTTTTCCCACTCGGCTTCGGTAGGAAGTCGCTTGCCCGCCCACTTGCAGTAGGCCGCCGCTTCGTCCCAGGAGACACTCATCGCCGCAAAGTCCGGTTTTAAGATCTTGGACTGGTCGTCGTCAAACACTTCGATTCTGGGCATCGCACGTTTGGTCATCTTCGCGAACCGCACATATTCCTCTTGTGTCACTTCCTTTCGATCCAGAAAGAACCCCTTCAGGTAGACTTGATGTTCCGGGGCCTCATCCGGATCACCATCATTGCTTCCCATGGTAAAGGGACCTTCCGGGATCTGTACCATTTCCCGACCTTCATCCCCTATTTTGGTCTTGTACATCGAGAAATCCTGAGCAGGCAGGTTACTCGCTGTCGGTCGGGCTTCTGACTTGACCGACAGAGCCAGCTGTTTCATTTGCTTGGCCTTATAGGATTCATAGGCCAGCAGGCCGATCATGAGAATGAACGATGCAAACACAAAAATGATGGACCCGACTAAGACACCCTTGTTTTCCACAGAAACCTCTTTGATCGAGAGAATACCTACCTATTAGAGCGGCAACGTCTCGACCTGTTCCGCCGCCGCCTTCTTTGCAGCACGCACATCGAGCAACATCGATATCTGGACGCCTAGAAAACCGCCCATGGCCGCACCCGCGCCAGCGCCGACCCAGATTCTCTCGGCACCAGCCATCAGCCAGGCTAACACGCCACCCAACACGGTGCCGACCAGGATACTCACAAGAAATCGGCGGCCGCCGAGAAACCCGATGACAACACCGAGACCAAGCCCAACAGAGATCGCGACAGGCATCAGCCCACCGCCCATGGTGAGCCCAATCAGCGTACCCACGGTACCCATCACGCCGAGTCCTAGTGCGATGTCAAACGCCTTGTTCCTCCCCATCCCACGAGTCCTCCTCAGACTGAGAAGACCGATCTCTACTTGGCCGGAGTCGCAATTAATGGGCCAAAATCGATTTCGACACCAGGTGCCGCGATGATGGAAATGCCCCATGCCTTCGCCGCGGGCTCATGCTGATGGATCCGCTTGAAGTCTTCGTACACATTCACCCGCTCTTCAAACCACTGCCCGATCTCCTTCGTCCCAGCCTGCACAACAATCTCGGAGCCGCTAAACATGCCGCCTTCCGTCAGCGTGCCATCCGGTTTCGACCCGCTCCATACATATTTCGTGAACACCGGGATAAAGAGGAGATCGGTATCCAACGACGCATAGACCGCAGCAAGCGGCTCGTTCCCAGTCGCCGCCTTATTGAGACGCCAGCGCCAGGTCAGAATGGGATAGGCCTTAGGATCCCAATCGATTTTCTTTTTCTTAATGCGCTGACCTGCATCCTTGGCCGATAAGAAATTGGCGCCGTTCTCGGATCGTACTTTATAGGCTTCACGACCTTTCGATTGACTTCGCTGATTTTCGTGATCCCACTGAGAAGGGAATCCATCTGCTTCCTTCGCTTGAAAATCTTCCAGCACCAGCACTTGCCCCTGAGCCCCGACGGGAACCTGCCACACAAGTATGCCCGCTAGGATGCCAAGAACTGCCGCTGCACGCATCGACGCACGGTACGCCATGAGTATCATTCCCTTTCTTATGTTTCTTGTGACGGAACCGGCGAGAGTAAGGGAGCCTGTTCCGTTCGGAATTCTTCACCCATCACCGGCTGCTGCCCGCGCTGGCACATCCAAAACAATGCGAGGACTGCCGCCCAAAATACCACCATGTTTAATGTCACCATTTTTGCGGCGAACTGGAGATCCGGCGTAAAGGCCCACGGCGAGACATCGGCCATCAGTTCACTGACGTGCCAGGACAAGCGGCCCGAGGAACGGATGTAGCCCATGAGGCCCATCACCCAACTGAACGATGCCGCCAACCCAAACAAGCCGACCATCCCACGCAACGTAATTTTCCCCCACTGAATCGGGCCATGCACTAGAGCCCGTCTGAGCATGAGACGGTTGATCACCACCCCGACGGCAATCACGGTCAACGTCGTGAAGGCTTGTGGCGCAGAGAGACCGACACGAACTTTCGCCGGCAAATAGAACCCATAGATTGATAACCACACGATATTCAACGCACCCACCACATACAGGACCGTGAGAATCGTGTTACCGGTTCTGACCCACGAGATGGTCATTGTTCGATTCGCTCGGCGGTAGTACAAAAAGCTGAGCGCGGTAACGAGAATCAGAATATTGATGGCGCCGTTCTTGGCCGACATGACTCCGTAGTTGCCGATCACGGGATGCTGAGCGCCTCCCATCGCCTTCACTTCACTCGCAGACATCAGCAAGGTATGCGGCGTCAGCCAAATAAAGAGCGCCAGCATCAGAATAGCCAACAAGACTTGGTAATACGGCTGATAGCGTTCCCCCCCTTTGATCCGCGCCATACTTTGCCAGAGATAGTAGTTGATTCCCAAGAACAGGACGCCGATCAACAGGGCCTGGACGACAAACAGCCACGTGAGCAATCCTCCCATCATCGTCACGCCCATGGTCTGGCGAAACACGAACACCGATTTCATCAGCCAGTAACCGGCGATCGGCATGGGAATGAGCGCACAGACCGTGACAAATAGAAAGACATACCCGACCCAGTCAAAATAGGCCCGCTCCTCATTGGTTTTGCTGGTGAAAAATCGATAGCAGGCATAGGCCAGCACGACCGCTCCCCCGGACATGATGTCCGCGAGGAAACGATGGACGTTCAACGGATTCCAGAGAGCAGAGTGCAACAGATGCCAGACATTTCCCAAGAACCGTCCCTGGGCATCGACGCCGGCCGGGGACATCATGAAGGCAGACCAGGCGTTTGCCATCATCAACAACGCAGTTCCCACGATGTTCGTCAGAATGCCGATCGCCGCATGAATCCACTTCATGCCGCGCTCAGCCATCCGGTTCCAACTATAGTAATAGATGATCAGCAGCAGCGCTTCCCCGACAAAGACGGCGGCGTAGAGCGGCATGAAATCCTTGAACGTGCCGCCCATATATTTCATAAAACTGGGATAGAGCATAATGAACATCGTCAGCATCAGACTGCCGATGACCGCCGTCGCCGACATGGCCAAGACGGCCACCTTCGCCAGGTCCCTCGCGAGGCCGTCGTAGCGAAGAGCCAAAGCCGGTTTTCTTGTCGTCAATCCGAGAAACTCGATCAGTGCACAGAACAAGGGAAGGGCGAGTACAAACCCGCCGAAGTAGGTATGCTGCTGCGTCACGAACCACACCACCAGACGACTGTCCAGTGAGCCGATTCGCGGATACGTCGTCTCATCAGGTGCGGGCGCTGCCGGTCCCTCGGGAGCTCCGTCGGTTCCAAAGTAGATGTCCGTCGATGATTCCGCAAAAGACACATCGGATGCGAGCCACGAGTATCCAAACATAACGAGGATACATGCGACATACAGCACAAGACTGATCACGGAACGTGTTCCTTGAAATTCTCGCTCCATAGACCTACCCCTTAGTTCCATCTTTTCCAAAGACCAATTCCCCTCCGGCACTGTCCGCCGCATTCACGGTCTTGCCGAGAATTCCCATCACGAAGGGGCAGCGCAGCATTCCGCTCGACAATTGTGGAGCCTGTTCGTCTTCAACATGACGCCGATCACCCAGATAATAGCCATACAACACCATCATCGCCGTGACCAGTGCGCCCATCACAGCCGCTGAACCTAACGTGATCGTCGATTGCCTCGCGACAAACAACAACAGTCCTATTGTCACCAGGTAATACGTGGAGGCAAACGCCATCCCAGGCCACCACCAATACTTCAGCAATTCACCGGGTGCGGTCTGACGGAGCGTGTGAAACCAGGGTATGGAAGGATAGCGCCCGGCAAAATATGCGCAGAGGGCAAGGCCACCGCCGAGGAGTGTCACACTCAGCAATTGAGTCAGAGCAGCTGCCTGCTCATCAGCGATCGCCACCCCAGCCAACGACGCCATTGCACCGACACCCAATCCTGTCAGAACCCACGGTCCCAATTGCATAGCCCGATGCTGCACCAAGACGCGGAACTCCTCTCCATCGGGGAACGTCAGAAATGGCCTCCCCATGACGGAGAGCTTGCGTACATGTCCAATTTCAAACGCGTCGCGAGCGACAGCCGTGCAGGAGATAATGATCGCCATCATCGCCGGTCCATCGGGATGTTGGAGGTAACTGTAATTCATGATCCAGAGTAAGGTCAGCACCAACAACGAGAGCTGAATGCCATAGACCGCTCCGATCCATCCGGCAAGCCAAGTGAGACGACGCGCTCCGTCTTGACGGACAATCACGGACCATGGTGCAGTCCGCCCAATCTTGTACGCGAGGAGCGAGGTGACCGCCGCCACCAGACTGCTAACCGTCAACAGCACAAGCGGATCCGTAATCGGAACGAGATGCTTAGCCAGGCGATACACCCCGAAGGCGATCAACCCGGGAACGAACATCACGATCCGCTTTTGCTTGCGCACGGCATCTTCCGTGACCGCCAGACTCAAGCTCGGGAGCACCCGCAAGGCCATTCGATGCAACATTCCCGCTCCTGCTTCACCTAACCTTTTTGAGCCCCCATCCCAAAATACTTCGCTTTGATCTCTTCCATCAGGGAGACCGTGACTCGAGATAGCCCACGATCCGCCGCTGTGCGCTCAAGTTCGATCCGAGCCATTGCGCGAACCGGCGCCGGCACCCTTTCCAAGCGCTGTGCTGCGTCAGGTTCCCACTCCACCCGCTCCCCTATGGAAGGATTCCGTACCGTTTCATCGGTGACTACTTGAAGACCGCGAGCGCGAACGCCGACGTTCACCGCGTCCCGAACGAGGGTTGCGACGTAGGGCTGCATACGCTCCAACCGATGCAAGGCTTCATCAGTCCAGATCACGCGGTCAACAAGTCCCTGCGTCTGGCCTTCCAGCACATCAACACCGACTTTCAGGCCACAGCCTCGACATTCCGATCGGACAAACCACTGGGACATCCCGCCGCTCATCCGTTCCTCGATCCCTTCGGTATGCATCCAGCGGCCACACCCGCAGGTCAACATGACACCGCACCATGAAACATGTCGAAATGTCTACGCATAGCCTAGCCGATCTTACCGGGGTACAGGATATACAGCATGGTGTAGGTGAAACTCCCCGTGACGAACAATACGCAGTAGATGACCATTGTGAACCGGCCAAGCGCTCGATGACGCCGTGCTCCATTGGGCCAAATCCGCTGAATAGTCAGTTCAATCGCGAAGACAAACGCGACTAACAGGAGAAACGCCAGGTACACCTCCAGCTTCCGCATCGAAAACCCTGCAGTCGCCACACGTGAGTAAAATAATCCGAGTACCACCACGGTGATTCCACCGAAAATAAGGCCGATCTTCCGCCAAGTCGTTTGGAGGAGCGATTCTCGGAGAGACCGGACCCCATCGACGAACTGTTGAGAACGAAAGCCCAGCACAATCATGTACACCGCCATGACCAGACCAATGATGACCAGAATGATATGGAGCGTGAGTACCGGAATGAAGACGTAATCATAAAGCGATTGAGAACCGCCGAACCCTTCTTTACCCTCGAAGGCCAACACACCCAGCTGGCGGAACAGATAGTAGGCGATGAAGAAACTGAGCATCGAGACCATTCCGCCCAACATCAACCAGTGGTGTGCATCGGCTTTTCGCTTGCGCGCTTGAAACCATCCAATGACAAAGAGGGTGGTGAATAACGTGGCCATCAACTGGCTGAGGTCCGCGCCGGTTGTTGCATGAGTCCCGAAAAACCCCGGTTCTCTTAACCAATCCATCGCTCTTCTTTTCGTCGCTCGTATCTCGCGGATCGTATCTCGAAATTGGGGTCACGCTTCACGAGATTTCAGACCTTGCACAACCGCTGTCTTTTCCAACTCCATAACGGATACAAATCCGGCTGCAGTCAACCATTGAATCGCATCGTCCGTTCGGTAACAACTGCCTCGCTGCGTGTTCACGAGTATGTGGACCGCAAAGGCAGTCGTCCAAGCCGGCCCCGCGCCGGACTCGTCCAGAAATCGATCCTTGATCACCAGGCGCCCATCCGACGCAAGGGAGGCAAAGACTTTTTCAACCAACCCTTGATTCATCTGAAAGGTTTGATAATGCAAGATATCGGACATGAGAACGATATCGTACGGGCCGCCGAGCGGATCTGCGTTGAAATCACCAGGCAGCAGCCGAATCCGCGATTCCAATCCGGCTTCCTTTACAGTTTTTTCAGTCACCCGGAGTGTCGCGGGAAGATCAAAGACCGTGGCGTTCAATTCAGGATACACCTGACAAAAGGCGATGGCGTTGGTTCCTGCGCCACCGCCCAGATCCAACATCCGCTCCGACCCTGTCAGCTTCAGTCGTCTGGCAAAATCAGGTCCACTTTGTTGGCCAATGCGATTGAGCACCGTCAACACATTGCTTCCCAGCTCCGGATCGGTCTCGAAGACATGCCGATCGACTGCCCGTCGCCCCGTTCGAATCGTCTCCTCCAGTTGTCCCCAGTTGTTCCATTCCGCATCATGCAAGAGAAGAAGATGACCGACATATTGGGACGAATGCCGAACGAGGTACGTCAGTGCCGTGGAAGAATTCCCGTACAGTTGAACGCTCTTGGTCAACAACTTCATCGCCACCAGCGCGTTCAATAGAATACCGAGCGTTGAGACATCTGCGCTGATACGTCCCGCGATCTCTTGGGCTGTCTTCGGTTTTGTGTCTATGGCGGAGAAGACGTCCAGTTTCACTGCCGTCAGCAGGATCTTGGTTTCCCAGTAGTAACCAAGCTGGAAAACTTCAGCCAGCGAGAGTTCTCGTGACACACCACTCCCTTCAGCTTCGCGCTTAAAAGAGGCATCTTACCCACTGAGGAAATAGAAAGGCAAGGCGACGAACTCGGCCGGATTGATGCCGAAAACACGAAGGGCAGCGGATTGCTCCGCTGCCCTTCCCTGGCAGATAACGTCTGACGGAATCGTCGTCTACTTGATTTCGGCCTTGAGGTTGGCGGTGCCACCATCGGTCACATCCACCTCAAACTCAACCTTCTTCGCTTTTCCGGCAAAAGGATGCCAGGCCACAATCTTGTGCTTGCCGGCCGGAACATCCTTGATCTCGAACGAACCATCGTCCTTCACAACAGCAAAATGGGGGTTCGACACGGGCAGGAAGAACGACTGCATGAACTCATGCTGGTCGCACTGTAAGCGGAGGTAGCCTTCTTTTTCTGCACCACCTCGAAACTGCACTGGCTTATCAAGCTTGTCACCCTTTTTGGCCAAACCGATATTGAATCCGGTTGCCGAGCTCGTGCCCTTTACGGTGAAGCTATGTGGGTTATGGAGCACACCCTGAACGGACTTAGGATCCTCTGGGTCCGCATCTGTGTTCTCAACTTTGAAGGGACGGGTGTTGACGACGACGCCGCTGAACGGTAAAAATTCGCAGAACGCAGCCGTCACTTCCGTGCCAGCATATCCACCCATCCATGCCGTGTCCTCAATATCCACTACCGCAACCACCGCGCCCTTCAAACCACCGTCTTTTCCCACTTCGATCTGCTTCAGAAACCGCTTGTCCCCGTCCATCAAGCTCTTATTCGGGTTCTGGGGACAGAACTTCGGATTCGGGAACTTGGAGAAGAGAAACTCCTTCTGCTCCGCCTTACCGGCATACGTCACCTTGCCGGTGATGGTTCCGCCTGCATACGAGGTGAGAGGCGCCGCAACCAATGCGACGGCTGCTACACCAAATACTATTGTTAACGCACTCTTCATGGGACTGCCTCCTTGTAGTAATAGACCAACCATCCTGATTCCTGACCTGCTCTCTTCGAGTTTTCTTCTCGGCCAGGAGAACTCTTCGTAATGACAGCTCCTACCATTAGACACGATAAACGACCCATTGGCGAGGCTGACTTAGACCGAGTATGTATATGAAATATTACCGCCCGCTGTCAATGTCAAACAAGAGGCTGCCGTTGGGCGTTCCACAGTAGCTATTTTCCTCTTGTCCTGGTACAGTCCAAGAAATTAATACCATTGATTCGAACCCTATCTATCTACGAGAATCTCCACCTTACATGAACGCACCCTCCTCCCTCTATTAGCATCCTTATGATACCCGCACAGTCTGCCATCGTGCTCAAACGAACGTATCCCCTCTATATCACAGTGCTCCTGTTCAGTCTTATTGCCGGTAGCGCGCTCATAGGCGTTCCTGCTTTCGGCCTTGTCTATGGGTACACCTGGTTAGACTGGACCATGTTCGGACTGTTGTATATCGTCACCGGACTCGGCATTACGGTCGGCTACCATCGCCTGATCTCGCACAGGAGTTTCATGTGTTCCAATTGGGTCAAGGCTGGATTACTTATCGCCGGCGGATGGGCACTGCAAAACTCTGCCCTGAAATGGGGAGCGGATCACATCCGCCACCATGCCGCGTGCGATCAGGATGCCGATCCCTACAATGCGCAGCGAGGATTTTGGCACAGCCACTGTGGATGGCTTTTCTCCGACGAGCGCTACTCGGATGAGAAATACGCAACACGGCTCCGGCAAGATCCGATCATCATGTGGCAGCATCGGTACTACGCACCAATCTTCCTTTCGGGTTTGGCGCTTCCATTCGTCGTGGGCTTTCTCTACGGCGGGTGGGTCGGCGGGATGAGCTGTTTTATGTTGGCTGGAGTCGGTCGGACATTTGCCGTCCTCAACTCGACCTTTTGCATCAATTCCGTGTGCCATCTCTGGGGGAGCCAACCCCATAGCCAGGCGGATTCGAGTCGGAATAGCTGGCTAGTTTCGTTAGTCACGTTCGGCGAGGGGTATCACAACTATCACCACACATACCAAAGCGACTACCGAAACGGTCCTCGGTGGTATAACTTCGACCCCTCGAAATGGCTGATTTATACGCTCTCCCTACTCGGACTAGCCTGGTCGCTCCGCACCGCCAATGCTGCCGAAGCGAGGGCTTCAGATCTTCCAACCCCTTCGGCATAGCCCGCAGCAACCTGCCTGGCAACGACACGCGTCTAGTTCTTAATATTTTCGCAAAGATACTGGCGGGAGATTCCACAACTCCTGGCGAACGGCTGCCCATAGTGCTTCGAGCATCTGAGTGAGGTCAGGGGCGGTCCTAGTCAGCAGCTTGATTGCGATACCCGGAATAGCCGGCGTTGAAACTCCGCCCAATACCTGTCCAGGGTTTTGGTCAAGTATGCCGGCCACCTTCCCCTCCAATCGTTTCCAGACATCCGATGATACCGCATCGTTCACGACATACAGTGAGGCGACATAATCCCATTCGTCTGCAAGCCCAACACGACCTAAGTCCGTCGCTGGATCGAGGACGTAGCGCTCCACAAGCGAACTTCCCGACGCCGTCGTGATTTGGATCTCGTTCTCCAGATCTGTAAATGCCCATCGTTCGCCTCGCGCAATTCGTCCCGACGCGATGGCATCCCACAAGAAAATGGTGGCACCCGGCGCTACCTCCGCATGAATCGTCTGCCGAAATCGTGACCCGGCAAACGGAATCGTATGTTCCGGGAACCATTCCAAGATCGCACCGTCCCCAACATGGATGTGGATATCCTGAACCGACACCTCGCCGAGTGATCGGTAGACACGATTGGCAGAAGGCGCGGAAATGACGACGTGCGCGCGAGCATCCAATCTCAGATCGATGGACAGTCGATCACCACCGACTAAACCACCCGATGGATTGACCAGGAGTGTATAGGCTGTGTTGTCCTCGCCGAGGTAGATGGGAGGAAGCAGATGCCAGGGAGCCGTACAGTGCGAACCGACAAGGGTTGTCCGGTCGTCACGTCTGGCATACTCAAGTTGAAGTTGCCCCACCCGTCCAACAAACTCTGTCCGGGGGGGGATTCTTGGCTGTGACACGAGAATTGGCGAGACGATTACACGCGCTGAGAAATGCGTTGTTCCACCCAACTCACAACACGATCGAGACCCTCGCCGGTCAGTAAGTTGGTGAATACAAACGGAAGATCGCCCCGCATACGCAGGGTGTCCCGCTCCATCACTGACAGGTCAGCGCGAACATACGGGGCCAGATCCTTCTTGTTGATGACGAGAAAATCCGACCGGGTGATGCCGGGCCCTCCCTTGCGTGGAATCTTGTCCCCTCCCGCAACATCAATCACGTAAATGACATAGTCCACCAACTCCGGGCTGAATGTTGCGGCCAGATTGTCTCCACCGCTCTCAAGAAAGATCAGTTCCACATCAGGGTGTCTCCGCAGCAAATCATTGATGGCCTCTTGGTTATGCGACGCATCCTCTCGGATGGCCGTGTGGGGACAGCCACCAGTTTCCACGCCGAGAATACGATCGATCGGCAAGGCTTCGCGTTTCGTCAGAATCTCGGCATCGATCTTGGTAAAAATGTCATTGGTCACCGCGGCTAGACTGACACGATCACGCAATTTCTGACAAAGCGCTTCAACTAATGCGGTTTTCCCCGATCCCACGGGACCGCCGACGCCGATGACCGGAATGCCTTTGGTTCTCGCCTGAGTAGGTTTCGTGTCACCGTGACGGTGCTGATGGTTTTGATCGTGCATAATGTTCTCTCTGGTGATCCTGCAGCGTTAGTAAGAGAATACGCCTTTCGGTCTATGATCGAAAGAGCCTCCATTCCAGACCACCATGTCGCATGGCATAAATGTCCTGGATCGGCGACCACGAACTCATGGGCATATCGACTGTTATCTCCCGGCTAATACGGTCAATCAGTGGCAGCCACTCTCCCAACACCCGTTGCCCTTCCCACTGTCCCATTGGGTATAGACGCATCGCGGCGGATACAAATCCGACGGCTGTCTGATATAAAAAGGCCGCAACCGTCTGTTCCTCTGCCCATTCACAGGCTCCCAGCGTTAGTCCAAAGCACACGGCCAAGTGACTGGGAGTTCGATCGGATTCTACCGCCTCAAGGTAGTCTCTGAGAATCGTTTTGCGTCGGAACTGATCGGCCGCAACTTTGATGACCTGGCGTCCCATCTGGCGGCTGGCCAGGCGCGATTCACGGCTCACCTTCGTTGAGTCCAACTCCCGATCTATCTTGATTGCCGCAGCAAGATTGCCCGTTGATCCTGCCTGGTTTGCTACTCGGGCAGCCAGGGCCTCCCGCCGGCTCATACCTCCGCGCAAAAGATCTTCGACATAACGCCCTAGTTGATCCGCGTCTTTGACAGCACCACCTTGTACCGCCGCCTCTAACCCCGACGAAAATGCATAGCCACCCGAAGGGAAAAACGTGTCGGTAAACCGCAGCCCTTCGAGTAGCGCACGCGTATTCATAAGACAGAAGAGCAGAGCGTACTGCCTAGAACAGGAAGTACCGCTGCGCCATCGGGAGTACGATTGCCGGTTCACAGGTGAGGCGGACACCGTCCGCGGTCACCACATAGGTCTCCGGATCGACTTCAACTTTCGGCAGTGCATCGTTCAATTTGAGATCGCGCTTCTTCACGTTTCGGCAATTCTTCACCGCGGCCACGCGCTTCTGCAATCCCAGCTTCTTCGGGATCTCGCGATCCATTGCGGCTTGCGACAGGAACGTGAGGCTGGTGCTCGCGAGCGCCCGCCCAAACGCGCCGAACATCGGCCGGCTGATGATCGGTTCTGGCGTGGGGATGGACGCGTTGGGATCCCCCATCTGCGCCTGCGCAATGAAGCCACTTTTCAACACCATCTCGGGTTTCACGCCAAAGAACGCCGGCTTCCAAATCACCAGGTCGGCGATCTTGCCGACTTCCACCGATCCAACCTCCTGGGCGATCCCATGCGCCAGAGCGGGATTGATCGTGTATTTGGCGACGTAGCGCTTCGCCCTGAAATTGTCATGATTGGGCGAATCCTTTTCACTCGACGGTGCGAGATGCCCCCGTTGGACCTTCATCTTATGAGCCGTCTGCCAGGTTCGTATGATCACTTCACCGAGACGTCCCATCGCCTGCGAGTCGGACGACATGATGCTGATGGCGCCCATATCATGCAGGACATCTTCTGCTCCGATTGTTTCTCTCCGGATGCGCGACTCGGCAAAGGCCACATCCTCGGGCACACGGCTGTTCAGATGGTGGCAGACAATGAGCATGTCTAGATGCTCGTCCATCGTATTCACGGTAAACGGCATCGTTGGATTGGTGGAAGCCGGCAGGACGTTCGGCTCTCCACATACCTTGATGATGTCGGGCGCATGGCCGCCACCGGCACCTTCGGTATGGAACGAGTGAATGGTCCGACCCTTGAATGCTTTGATTGTGTCTTCGACGAATCCAGCTTCGTTCAGCGTATCCGTGTGAATCGCAACCTGCACATCATAACGGTCCGCGACGCTCAAGCAGGTATCGATCGCAGCCGGTGTGGTACCCCAGTCTTCATGTAGTTTCAGGCCGATCGCCCCCGCCTCGATTTGTTCATTCAACCCATCGGCCTGTGACGCATTGCCCTTCCCCAGGAAACCCAGATTCATCGGAATCCCATCCGAGGCTTCCAGCATTCGATGGAGGTTCCAAGGTCCTGGTGTACACGTCGTCGCATTGGTGCCTGTGGCAGGACCTGTTCCGCCACCGATCATGGTCGTGATACCGGCGGAGAGCGCCTCCCAGTATTGTTGAGGGCAGATATAATGGATATGGGTCTCCACACCACCCGCCGTCACGATGCATCCCTCTCCCGATATGACTTCGGTGCCTGGACCTATTTCCATGCCATTCGTGACGTTCGGCATGAGGTCCGAGTTGCCGGATTTCCCGATCCCAGCGATACGTCCGTCTTTGATCCCAATATCGGCTTTGACAATACCCCAATAATCGAGAATCATCGCATTCGTGATGACCGTATCCAAGGCGCCACTTGCGCTCGTGGCTCGGGTTGATTGTCCCATCCCATCCCGAATGACCTTGCCGCCGCCGAACACGGCCTCATCGCCATACGAAGTAAAGTCCTTCTCGATTTCGATCAGCAACTCGGTATCGGCAAGCCGGACTCGATCACCCACGGTGGGGCCGAAGAGATCCGCATATTGTTTGCGTGGAATTTTCACCGTGCCCCTCCTTTGCCTGAGAACCCCAGCTCAGCTGCCCTTCCCACAGCCTTCGCTTTGACTTGCGGGTCATCGAGTGATCCATTGGTTAATGCATTGATTCCATGGGCCAGTCGTTTCCCCGCCAACGCCACAACGGTCACCCGTTTTTCTTCCCCCGGCTCGAACCGGACCGCCGTGCCCGCTGGAATATTCAATCGAAATCCAAACGCTTGTTCCCGGTCAAACCTCAACGCACGATTCGCTTCGAAAAAATGGCAGTGAGAACCAACCTGAATAGGGCGGTCGGCCAGATTCGCGACCATCAACTCCTTCGTCGGCCGACCCACGTTCGCCTCAATGTCTCCAGACCCGAAGTGAATTTGGCCGGGGATGACTGGCCTGGACAACTCCGCTTTGATCGCACTAGCCAAAGAAGCTTCTTTTTTCTGAGACGACTTATGCGCTTTGGGCAGAGTTCGTTTCTTCTTCTTTACCATGTGCTTCCCTCCTACACGAACATGAGATGAATGGTTGCATCTCGACAGATCTAGCGGATCGGATCATGGACGGTCACCAGTTTCGTGCCGTCAGGAAACGTTCCTTCGACCTGGAAATCGTGAATCATTTCCGGCACGCCCGGCATAACGTCCTTGCGCGAAAGAAGCGTGGTTCCATACGTCATAAGATCCGCCACTGATTTGCCGTCGCGAATACCTTCAAGAATCGCGGCAGTCAGATAGGCAATGGTTTCAGGATGATTGAGTTTGAGGCCCCGCTTCTTGCGATCCGCTGCAAGCTGACCGGCGGTGTAGATCAACAGTTTTTCCTGCTCTCTTGGGGTCAAACGCATAAGTCCTCCTCTTAGGCTGACCTGTTGCTCGATGTGTCGTTCGATCGATAATGCGATGCGTGCAGACGTCGGCTCATTTCTACGAATCTGTTCAAAAGATTTGTTGCGGGAGAACGATGTTAGTTTGGACTTTCGCCATCTGTCAACTCGTCGCTGACAACATCCTCCGTATTGCTTCGAAAAAGAACGTGCGGCTGAAGATCCGTCAATTTCTTGAGGACAAGAGCTCGTTCTCCACTGAACGAGCTGTAGAGGAGAGTAGATTGAATAAGCGTTCGGGAACCAACAGAGAGAACCGCTGCGCAGATTCATCAAACAGTCAAGTGTTGTCTCACCATGTCCGCATTCAACTCTGTGCTCTTGCCCTGCGCCTTCACCGCCCCCTTGGCCATGACGACATACTTCTCCGCAAGTCTGGCCGCGAAGTGGAGCCCCTGTTCGACCAACAGAATCGCGAAGCGTCGCGAATTCTTGAACCCTATGATGACATCCTCGATCTGGTCGACGATCGACGGCTGAATCCCTTCGGTCGGCTCGTCTAGCAACAAGAGCTTGGGGCTCGATAAAATGGCCCGCCCAATCGCGAGTTGTTGTTGCTCGCCTCCACTGAGCACACCACCGGGCCGGTGGAGGATCTGTGTCAACTTCGGAAAGAGATGATAGACCTCTTCGAAGGCTTCTTTCTCGGAGACATCACCACTGATGGATGGCCGGTTCCAGTACCCAAGAAGGAGGTTTTGATGCACCGTCAGGTGGGGAATGATTTCTCGCCCTTGCGGCACATACGCTAGTCCCTTTCTCGCTCTGATATCTGTACGATCATGCGTGATATCCGAACCATCAAATGTAATTTTCCCTGAGCGGGCGGGAAGCAAACCCGTCAACGTCTTCAATGTGGTCGTCTTTCCCATGCCGTTTCTACCCATCAGACAAACCACTTCTCCCGCCTCAATCGTAAAGGAAACGTTTCGAAGAATATGGCTCTCGCCATAGTACGCATTGATGTTCTCAAGTACCAGCGTTACACGATTCGCTTCTTGTGCCATAGCCAAATGTCTTTCTTTTCCTTACTTAATGCGCGACCTTCGCGCGACCGAGGTAGATTTCCCGGACATGATCATCAGCCTGAACTTTTTCGACCGTTCCTTCACAAATGACGGTCCCCTCCGCCAAGACGGTGACAATGCGCGCGATTTGACGGACAAAGTCCATGTCATGTTCAATCACGACGATCGCGTGTTTTTCAGAAAGGGTCATCAATAATCGACCGGTCTGTTCCGTCTCCTTATCGCTCATGCCGGCAACCGGTTCGTCGACTAACAGAAGCGAAGGATCCTGCAAGATCACCATACCGATTTCTAGCCACTGCTTCTGGCCGTGTGACAAGGATCCGGCGCGCGCATGGGCGTGCTCCGTCAATCCTATGGTCTGCAACACTTCGCTGATCTGCTCTCGTTCCGCCGGCGACGACCGCCCGACCAACGTCGGGAAGACTCCTTTGCTCGCCCGTTTCACTGAAAGATCCAAGTTCTGCCAGACCGAGAGGTTGCCATAGACCGAAGGAGCTTGGAACTTACGCCCCACTCCGAGCTTTGTGATGTCCTCCGCATTCTTGCCGACCAAATTATTGTCCTTGCCGAAAATGACCTTGCCGGACGCCGGCTTGGTCTTGCCGCAAATCACATCGAGCAATGTGGTCTTGCCGGCGCCGTTCGGACCGATCACCACGCGGAGTTCATTGTAGTGAACGCTGAAGTTACAATTGTTCAGGGCCTTGAACCCATCGTAGTCGACAATCACATTTTCGCAGTTGAGAATTAAGTCGCCGTCCGTCACGCTGCGGTACTCCCTTCAGCCTTGATCAAAGGCGAGTGCGAATTCTTTCGAGTGGTCAATTTTCGAATGATGCCGATAAGTCCGTCCGGGAACAACGTGACCACGACCACAAAAAGTCCGCCCAGAATGAACGGCCATGCTTCCGGGAAATAGTTCGTCAACACGCTGCGGCCATAGTTGACGGCCACGGCTCCCAAGATGGCGCCAACCAACGTACCGCGCCCGCCGACCGCCACCCAAATGACCACTTCAAGGGACGGCAACACTCCGATTTGTGCCGGTGTAATGATGCCGACCTGCGGCACATACAGCATCCCCGCTAATCCTGCCAGCCCAGCCGCCACGACAAATACGAAGAGCTTGTAAACCCACGGGGTATACCCAGAAAACGTAACTCGCGATTCGCTGTCTCGTATCGCGATCAGTACTTTTCCCGCCCGTGACGCGACGATCCAGCGGCAAAACAGGTAGGAGGCGGCAAGGGCCACGACTGTC
This sequence comes from Nitrospira sp., assembly GCA_024760525.1. Lineage (NCBI taxonomy): Bacteria > Pseudomonadati > Nitrospirota > Nitrospiria > Nitrospirales > Nitrospiraceae > Nitrospira > Nitrospira sp. The sequence goes on along the minus strand of CP060499.1, from coordinate 793,026 downwards.
AGGATATAAAGTCCGCGCTGCGTCGACGGATCAGAAAGCCGGAAGCCGAGTAATTGTTTGAAGTCGGTCAATCCGTTGGTTCCGCCAAGCCTTGTCTCATTCCGATTGAAAACCAGCCAGGCTGCAAAGGCCAACGCCTGCGTGATAATGGCAAAATAGACTCCCTTAATTCTGCTGCGAAATGCGAGAAACCCGAAGATCGTCGCGAAGATCACCGGAACAAGCATCGCCCCTAAGAAGCCCCCAATAAAACTCTTGAATGGATACCAAAAGAAGGGCAATTCCTTGACCTGGGTCCAAACCATGAAGTCCGGCAGTTCGCTTCCATACACGCTTTCCTTCCCGATCCCCAGTGCCAGATACATACCCATGCAATAGGCGCCGAACCCAAAAAACACTCCCTGGCCCAAACTGAGGACGCCGCAATAGCCCCAAATCAGATCCAATCCAAGCGCAAGGATGGCAAAGGCCAAGAACTTGCCGAATTGATTCAATCGAAAGTCAGAGAGGTGCAACCAAGAGTCTTCGGCCGGCAACACATTCAATAACGGCAGGACTACTAAGAAAATGAACCCTGCCGCATAAAAGGCCAGTGTCTCGCGGCTGTCTTGTTGTGGGACCGTTTGTTCAGGCATCAGCGCTCCGTCCTTTGGCTGCAAATAGGCCTTGAGGGCGCCACTGCAGGAATAAGATCACACCGACCAGAATAAATACCTTCCCGTAGACAGCGCCGCTGACCGGCTCGATCAGCTTGTTCAGCCCGCCGATTCCCAAAGAAGCCCAGATCGTCCCTGCGAGTTTTCCCACCCCTCCCGTTACTACAACCATGAAAGCATCGACGATATAATTTTGGCCCAGACCCGGATCGACGTTCCCGACCATGGTAAGTGCCCAACCCGCGATGCCCGCCAGTCCCGAGGCGAATGCGAAGGTATAAGAATCGACTTTCCTGGTCGGGATACCGAGGCATGAGCTCATATTGCGGTTTTGAGTGACGGCACGCACCCGTATTCCTAAGTTTGATCGGAAGAGGAGGAAGTAAATCCCCAGGACGCAGATGATTGAAAGAATGATTATAAAAATCCGATTGTAGGGAAGATATACTCCCACCATCACCTGGGCTCCGCCGCGAAGCGCACCCGGTGCAATGACCGCCGTCAGATCCCCGAAGTATACTCGGGCGGCTTGCATCAGGATCAAACTGACTCCCCATGTCGCCAAGAGGGTTTCGAGTAGGCGCCCATAGAGAAAGCGAATCACAGTGGCCTCGAGCAGCCATCCGAATGCAGCGGCCGCAAGAAAGGCAACGGGCAACGCCACAGGGAAGTACCAGTCGAACGATTCAGGAGAGAACCATGTAATAAAGGCTTGTTGCGTCACGAATGTGGCGTATGCACCGATCATCATCAGTTCGCCATGCGCCATATTGATGACACCCATCAAGCCGAAAACGACAGCCAACCCAAGAGACATGATCAGCAGAATGGAACTGAGACTGATTCCTCGAAACAGCGTTTCAATGGAGCTTGCCCACCAACTCCAAGAATCAATCTGACTGATCGCTGCCTCGGCCGCTGCTGCCAAGCTTTTCTGCTGCTCGTTCGCCTCACCCTGCGCACCAGCCTGGACTAATTCCTGTAGCGCCGACAGGCCGTTCTGGCTTCTCAGCTCTCCCAGTTTCTTAATAGCCGTCAGACGCACGGCATCATCTTGAGAGTGGAGCTGAATCAACTGCGCAGACTCCTCCATCGTATATTTGACCCACCACACTTGCTCCTTTGCAGCTGCCTGTTCAAGCCATGTCACAGCCTCCGGCCTACCCGTGCCAACCAAATCGGCAGCGGCCGACCGTCTTGTATCCGATTGTTCACTCGTCAGGTTCGCACGGTTCTTGAGCAGATCAATAACCGGCTTGATGGCCTGCCTAGTAGCCCGATCAGCCTCCGCACGAATCGCATCTAATTTGGGAATAAGGCTCGCGTCTCCCTTTTCGATCAGAAGCGCCACCGCATTGCTACGCACAGTCGCGTCTTCACTCTTTATGTCGATGAGCGCTTTCTCGATCGGATTAGCCGGCGGAGGAACCGCCGAAGTTGCCGGGACCCCGTCCTCGACTGCCAATGCCGACGATAGGTCAAACCCTAAGGGGAGAAAGGTACACAGAATGAGTACGAGTATTCTCTTCCGGATGCGGCCTAGGCTCATTACCAATAACCTCCACGACCAATGACATTCTAACCTTGCCAAGCGATACCCGCAGGAGGACGGGAATTTCCTCTCGAGAGATTCCCGTCCGTTACCTGCAGACAGTGTTCTTCGTCAGAACAGTTCAGGAAGTAAATAGACAGCTATGCATCCTGAGCTTATTTCTTCTGATAGGTACCTTGATGGTTAATCCAGTCACAGCCCTTCTCAGGATTCGTGTATTCACTCCAAGGCTCAGGCTTCACCAACCCCTTGGACCGGTGAATGACCTTCAATTGGCCATCTTTCAGGATCTCTCCGATCAGCACCGGCTTGTGCGTGTGCTGATTGCAGCAATCCATCATGATTTCGCCGCCCGGTGCCAGGAACTTCTGGTTGTACACAGCCGCGCGGACCTTGTCGACCTCGATGGCACCAGCTTTCTCGACGGCCTGTTTCCATACGTAGACGCCAAAATATGCGGCCTCAATCGGGTCGTCAGTGACTCGATTTTCTCCGTCCGGCAGATTATTCCTCTTGCAATAGGCCTTGAAATTCGCCACAAACTTCTTGTTCTGCGGCGTATCCACACTCTGATAATAATTCCACGCCGCCAAATGTCCGACCAACGCGCTGGTATCCATACCGCGCAGCTCGTCCTCGGCGACGCTGAAGGCCATAATCGGCGCATCTTCTGCACGAAGCCCCTGGTTGCCGAATTCTTTGTAGAACGGGACGTTGCTGTCGCCGTTGATCGTGCTGATGACAGCAGCACCACCGCCTGCTGCGAACTTCTTGATCTTACCGCAGATGGTCTGATAGTCCTGGTGATGGAACGGCGTGTATTCTTCCGCGATGTTGGCCGCAGGTACTCCCTTCGCCAACAACATGGCGCGCAGAATCTTGTTCGTCGTACGTGGATAGACGTAGTCGGTACCTAGGAGATAGAACTTCTTGTATGATCCTCCCTCAGGGCTCATCAAGTATTCTACCGCCGGCGCCGCCTGTTGGTTGACTGCCGCCCCAGTGTAGAATACGTTGCGAGAGCACTCTTCCCCTTCGTATTGTACAGGATAGAAGAGGAGCCCATTGTTCTTCTCAAAGACCGGAAGCACTGATTTTCGGCTGACCGACGTCCAGCAGCCGAATACCACAGACACCTTATCTTCTAAGAGCAGCTGCTTGGCTTTTTCGGCAAAGAGGTCCCAATTCGAAGCGGGATCGACAACCTTGGCCTCAACCTGCCGCCCCATGACTCCGCCTGCCTTATTAATTTCCTCGACCGCCATGAGCACGACGTCGCGCAACGACACTTCGCTAATGGCCATCGTACCGCTCAAGGAGTGCAACACACCGATCTTAATGGGTGGTCCACCGGCCGCATAGGACAACACATAGTTACCCAGGTTCCCCAGCAAAGCCGCCACGCCGACGCCTGCTGCGACACGCCCACTCTGTCCAAGAAATTCTCTTCTTGATGATCCGGCTACTTCGGTAGGGACTTCCGTCTCCTTCGCGTTTTCAGAACCCTGTGGCGCTTTCATTTCCATGTTGCATCACTCCTTTTCGTATGCTGTGAGTTGCAAACTTCCGGTTGATGCTTTCCACCTACTGAAACTATTCCAGAACGACCAGCCGCACGTCACCCTCCTTTCGCAAGAGCGTCAAGACACCACTGGGAACTATTCCACTAAGCAGGGAAAACCGAGGATGGCTATTTTCGTTTGGCGTGATTCGTTGTCTGGAAGGGGTCGTGAGTGATGTGCTGTTGCGCTCGCGCTTAATTACCATTACAACTCGCTTCCTCCGCAACGCGAGGCGATTGTATACAACCTACGTCGATGCGTCAAGACTTCTTTGTTATAGCAAAATAATTATTTTGCGTTAATTACTTGCAACTAGATTATTGTTATTAGACTTAAACCGCTGGCAGCGTCTTTATTACACACTTGTGAATCGCCTTCCCTGAGAACGAAGCGTTCTCGATTTCTGAAGAGCTTCGAATCCCTAGGCATCCCAACCATTTCAGACTTGGGATACGCAAAATCATTTCTCCTGCCGATTGAGAGACTGACGACTTTCATCGACGAGGCGTGAGCGAAGTCGAGAAGTGGGGATACGTCTGTGTTCGTCCCTAGCTCCCTCAGTTACGACATCCAATCTCTGCGCCCATGTTCTGTCCCCAACATGTCAAAATAGGCTTCCATAGCCTATCGGGGAAATCCTGAATGAACGACGGCAGCTCCCTGAGAGACACTGGAGAATCTACTGAAGGGTCTTGGTAGGGTTTGTGAATAAGGAATCTGGGTCGGAATCGCAACGAGATGTGGCCTCCCCGACCTTCCTACTCCGCGAAGTGCACAGCGCAATTAGGAACGCGGACAATCGCCGATCCCATCACGCCTTCGGCTACATCGGCTCCCGTCGAGTTCCTCGCGCACCGTGCCGCCTACGGTCAACCGTTCCACGTATCGCACCCGTACAGTCTTTTGTTTTGCCCGATGTTCCTGCTACACTACAGGCGACGTGAGTTCAAATTCACAACACAAGGTTATGGGTTCCCATCGTTTCTCTATCAGACAGACTCTGAGCCTTCTAATGCTTGGGTGCCTGAGCTTCGTAGTCGTCGGCTGCGCAGGTCCTCACCCGCCCACGCCTATTCATGAAGCTGCTCTTGGTACCGTATTCCTTGAGAATGTCTCGGCCAACTCCTTCCAGGCCGCACACCCCATCAAGCTGTCGGAGACAACGGTCGCAGACATTTTGCGTGGGGTCCACACGAAAGAAAAGACCGGTCTCTTGTTGTTGCTCGGCAAGGCGCTGAAGTCGACGAACTTGAACGATATTCGCACTTTCTCTGAGGATGATATTGCATTCCTTACTCCGCACATAGTCACCGCGCTCGCTCAAGCGACTCCCAATCAGCGGGTGGGATTCCACGTCTATTCCGCACCGGAAATTTCACAGTCTCCAAAGGTCAATCAGAATAGAGAAACCACGTCAGGCTATCTTTTCGCGGACGGCCTGTCGCTGCATTTCACGCTGACCCAGTACCGATATCGCCACGGGAAGAAACCCACCAATACTCAGAAAGAACCACGTCCGCTTCCAGATACGGATGGCCTGCGCGACCGGGAAGTCACCTTCCTGCCGGAAGCTGCCGTGCGTCCGGACGTATACGATCGGTCCAGTTGGATCGGACAATCTGAAGATCGGTCGCTCGCGATTGATTATCAACTATTGGCGAGGGTCCTCGCAGCTCCCCAACCTGCCCCTGCTGTCCAGCAGGGCCCAGCGGCAGTAGCACCAGTCACAACATCGCCCCAATCGAGTCCTGTTCAAGCCGCACCGATTGGGAAACACGACGCCGATCTGCAAGCCTTTAAGGAAGAGTTGAAAGCGCTCCAGAAAAAGGTGGACGAACAGAACGCAGAGCTCCAGCGACTCAAGAACGGCCCACCCTCAAAAAAGCCGATGCCCTAGCTCTCCCAGGGCAGACAGAAGTCAACGATCCGGCCTTCAGCCTAGCGCGGCCAATGGCCGCGCAATCGAGCTCGTTCGAGTTTCTTGTGTCGCCCGTTGACTACTGGGTTGCTTGAAGCGGATCGAATATCTCGTCCAGTATCGCAGACGCCTGGGGTTCCGCACTCACCGACTGTTCCGCATCCAGCTCAGCCGTCTCAATCGACTCGTCACCAGATGAAATGTCGCCGCCATCCATTGGAAGAAGTGACTGCTCCGCATCACCAAGTTCTTTGAACTCGCGAAGGGGCGGGAGTTGTGAAAGATCGCTCAAACCAAAATGCTCTAGAAAGAATCTTGTCGTCCCATACATGATCGGACGCCCCGGAACCTCTTTACGCCCAACGATTCGCACCAACTTTCGCTCCAGCAGGGTCCGCAACACACCGGAGGTTTCCACTCCTCGGATTTCTTCGATTTCTGACCGAACCAATGGTTGTTTGTAGGCAATGATCGCCAGTGATTCCAAGGCAGACCTCGACAGTTTCGCCGCCGTCTTGGCCTTGTCCAGCCGCTTGATCCAGGGGGCATGCTCCTGTCTTGTGACGAGGCGGTACCCTCCCGCGATTTTGGCCAGCCGCACGCCACGCCCTTCTTGTTCAAACGTTTGACCGAGATTGAGCAACGCTGATTCCACTTCAACCGTTGCCACATTTCCGAGCACCGCCGTGAGACGCGCCAAGGACAGCGGTTCCGAAGAGACGAAAAGCAGCGACTCCAAGATGGCCTGAAGCTCACCCATGCCCCGCGCGCCATCGTCCTCGAAACGCTGATCCTCAGGAGCACCGTTTGTCTCGACCACATCTATCGCGCCGGCTTCCGGCATATCCTCAACCAAATCCGCCGTCAGTGGAGTCATGCTCCCCTCCATTCTACATCGACCTCATCGAGCTCTGCCGGATCAGGCACCAGCGAGAACATCCGTGACACGAGAATCGGTCCGAATGTTTCTGCTTGAAACACGCGTGCAACTCGAAGCCGCATCAATTCAAGCAATGCCAGGAATGTGACGACAACCGTCAACCGATGACTTGGCCCTTCAAACAGCGCAGCGAACGAAACCGAATCTTTGCCTTCGAGCATTTCCAGAATGAGGTTCATTCGTTCACGAACCGTGAGGTTGTCGGGCATGATTTCAAGAAGGCGGCTGCTAGGATTCCGCTCAAGAACCTCCTTGAGGGCATCAACCAAATCAAACAGAGACACATTCTCCAACGAAAGATCTTCGTCAATTTCAACCTGATCGAATGCTGGAGTGTCCTCACGCCAAAAGATCTCGCGCCACGTTTTTTCCTGATCGTCGAGCTGACGCGCCGCCTCTTTGTAGGTCTTATACTCGAGCAATCTGCGAACGAGCTCTTCTCGTGGATCCGGCCCATCTTCCTCGTCTTCAGCCGTCTCATCCACCGGCAGCAGCATTTTGGATTTGATCTGCAACAATGTCGCCGCCATGACCAAAAAATCCCCCGCCACGTTGAGATTTAATTCTTCCATGGCTTCCAGATATTCGAGGTATTGTTGAGCAATCATCGCGACCGGGATGTCGTAGATATTGATCTCATTCTTTTTAATAAGATGGAGCAGCAGGTCGAGTGGTCCCTCGAATTTTTCGACGCGGACCTGGTAGGGAAGCTCTGTTTGCTCAGAACCTTCAGCTGGAGAATCCACGGTGTGTTTATACCAACTTATAGGGAATCGGGCAAGTCGGATTCTATATATTGGGGATCGTCACCGATTTTACTTGAGCCTTATCGCGTAGGCTACCAGCAACGCTGCCACCACGAGGAAGGTTACGGTAAGGGCATACTGCCCTGTCCTGGTCTGAGCGAGGCCACTTGACTGGTCCTGTTCAAGTCGTTTTGTTTGGGCCAAGAGAGGTGGTTGGTCGAACCGTGCCTTCACAAGATCGTCTCGTTGTCTGAACTCAGCACTTGAAAAGTCAGTCGGTCCCAGGAACTGGGCACCGGCGAACACCACCTCGCTCTCAAAAACTGCAAACCCAAAGTAGGTTTCACGGCTGAAGATCGCGTCGCCGAAGTTGATCCGACTCTTGAAACGACTTCCGGAGAATCCGGTCCCCGAACCGAATCTCGACCGCTCGAATACCGCCGGTTGCTCGAAACTCACCTCCAGAAATTCCGCCATTCCGTCAAAAAGAGCGCCGGTACAGTCCACTGAAGCCCCAAACGTGGACTGATGAAATCTGGTGCTGGGTCCAAACCTCGTTTCCCTACAACCCACTTCCCGAGCAAACTGCCCATGAACGAAAAAGGCCTCTTTCTCGAATATGGCCCCGGAAAGCTCAACCGGTCCCCGGAATACTGACCGCGAGAGATCCACACCCTGTTTGAAACGAGACCCCTGAAAGTCAACAGGCCCTTCAAACCGGAGTGTGCCTTTGGCGGAATGATGGCGTAACGCCCCCAAGACCACCGAGTCCCTTATCCTCAGCACTGCACGGACCAATCGCTGTTCGTCGTCATCAGCATGCCCCCCTTGGGTCCGTGTCTCAGGAACAGCTCTCTGGAGGTTGGATGGCGTATCTACCGCGAGGGTATCGAAGATGAGATCTCCACGGACGATCACACCAGTGAGATCGACAGGACGCCCTTTGGCTATCGCATCCATGACCGTTGCACTCGGCACAGCATGGGCTTCACGTTCAGCCGGCGAACACGTGGGCGAAAGATGAACAACTATCCCCGTCTCGGTCTCACTAGAGAGCGTCTCGACGACGCACGCTGCACCGGCTTCAGGGAGATAAGTTCCGATGACACAGACAACCATCAAGGCTACATACCAGCAACGCGCTATGCGCTTTAGCATGGGAGTCTACGGACGAAACGGGAAGAAGCGAGACTGGGCACCTGTCGGTACTTCACGGGAGAATGATGAGATGCAGCTGCTGGAATTGATCAATTCCAGCAGCTCTCAGTGGAAGCAACAAGTGAATCAGACATCACCACCCTCGCTCTTGCGATGGGTTGCATGCATCGAATAGCACGGACTCTGGATCTCGCTAGGGTAAATCGAAGAACGCCTGGTTATCAGTTGTTTCGATAATCGTCGTCCAACAAGTCCTCGGACTTATCGATAAGCTCGTCCCCTCCATCATCGGCGTCGAGATCTAATTCTTCTTGAACGTCGTCTTCCTCGATCTCGCCTTCCATTTCCAGCTCATCCTGAACCATTTCCTCATCATCGAGATCGGTGTCCTCCGGTTCCATAGGCACAGCTTGCTTGGCAGTCAGCGGCTTACGCGGAGCGGCATCTTCTTCTTGTGCCGTGGCTTTCTTAACGGGTGCGCTTGCTCGGCCGACCTTGGGCGCGGCCTTCTTGGCGGATTTTCCAGCAGCCTTCTTGATGGTCTTCTTCTTCGAGACCGGCTTGGAGGGCTTCGCCGCCGCACGTTTCTTCACCGTTGGCTTTGCCGACTTTTTCTTCGCTGACGGTGCGGCTTTCTTCTTCTGTGACGCCGTTTTCGTGACGGCTTTTTTCTTCTTGTTCGCCATTCCGATTCCTCCTCTTCGTTTCAGGGCGGCGCAACGGCCTCCATCTAGCATGAACGAACAGCCTCTTGCAACCACCCGATTTTTATTTCTCTCGATCGTCCATTGCCCCCTTGAGTAGAATCCAATCAGACAGCTATCTTGGCAATCGACGGGAGGAGTTTGAGCGGCGGTTCATCGCTTTCGAGGGCTCCGTTCGATCCCATGCTAAGATGAACCCATAGGGGAAACACGTCTGATTCCTTCACCCTGCTCGCGAATTGTTATGCGTTGACCGCGTTATATGAAGTAGTGACATCATGAATCGGTTCTTCCTCGTGACGTTTGCTCTATCGCTCGGAGTCGGGTCAAGTGGGCTTGCTCTGGACACATCCTTTCCCGTGCAGATCATGATGGAGGACGGATCGCCCTATTATGTTCCTATCAACGCAACCGTGGTCAGCGGTACACCAATTCGCTGGGATAATCCGACACCGACCCATCATACTGTGACACATAACGACTGCATGGAGGATGGGCGCCAGTGTCTGTTCGATTCAGGCGCAGTCCCACCTGGATCGTACTTTACTGTGCCGAGCTTGCCGGCCGGTCGATATGCCTATCAGTGCCGGATCCATCCCATCATGCGGGGGCAGTTGACAGTGACCGATAATCCTTCAGCCCCCTCTCAGCTTTAGCCGCATGTCGATCACCATCTTGCAGGATTGTCGATCGCTCCTGTAGTCTGCCAACGCCAGATACAGAAAACCGTTCGCCATGAAACCCGCTGCCACCGTCCACTCTCCCCAACACCTGACCGGCGAGACCCTAAGTCTCCTTGCCTGGAGGATTCCCGACCTCGTTGTGTATCAACAGGCCGACGATGAGTTCTGGGTAGCCCCGCTCGACGACCAATTGCCGTTGGTGCGATTGAACCGCGCCGGGACGGACATGCTTCGCTCTATGAACGGCCACAACACCGTGGGCAACTTGCTCGAAACCTATGGCACCCGCGTGTGCGGACCCGATGGTCAACCGGGGCAGTGGCACCTCGAACGATGGGCCACGCCAAACTACTCGCTTTGCTATTACGGGGCCGAGCCACCGGGGGGCCACACACACAAGGCAAAGTGGGATATCCTGCTACAGCAAGTCCGCGAAGGCTGGTCAGGTCAAGAAGGGTTCGAGGGGGAAGAGCACCTGGAAGAATTCCACCGCCATGAGCTCGCCCACAGTGAAGGCGACGATCGTCATTTTGACCTGATCGAGACCACCGTCTCCCACCTGTTCCGTGCACCGAGCGAAGCACTGTCTGGCCTGACCTACGGCCGACTCCTTATGCGCCAACTACGACGACTGGGGTGGTTCAATCCCAAGCCGAAAGTCCTGCTGGAAATCGGTGGTGGCCTTGGTTACGTCGCACAGGAGCTGGGCAAGGATCTGCTCCCCTTCGAAAAATTGGGGATTAAATATCTCTCGCTCGACATCACGCGACCGTTCCTCAACCTCCAAGTCACTAGGGCTCAAGCAGGCGGATGGAATGTCACCGGCACACGTGCCAACGCAGAATGTCTCCCGTTCGCCGATCATTCCATTGATCTCGTCATCGACAATGAGAACATGGCGGACATGACGCCGGTGCAATTGAGCAGACACGAATTGGCGTGCGGAGTCGGGGAGACGGCGCAACATCAAGAAGCACTGGATTGGATCAGACGCCTTCGTATCTCGATCGAGGCAAGCCTGCCTGAATCCGTGATCTTTAACCTCGGGCCGATTCGCTTCGTCGCAGAACTGTGGCGGGTACTCAAACCCGGTGGCCGGGCGTTTCTCACGGAGTTCGGCATTGACGAAGGATGGCCGGCTCCAGTGAAACTGCCTGGGCACACCGAATACGAAGTCCAATACAGTCACCTCCGGCAAGCAGTGCGCTCGCTGGGCTTCCAAGAACGATACCTTGCACTTCCCCAGTTTCTGGGACTGAAGCCGGATACAAAAGTTCTATGCACCGGCGCCACCTATACCATCCAGAGATTCTGTCAAGCCGTAAACCGGCCCTTCGACGTGCGCGCCTATACCGAAGAGGAATTACAGCGGGCGTTAGGTGATATGCTCCCCAAGCTGCAAGGCCTCCACTACCACGACCTCGCCGATCCGGCCTGGTTCGGCCTCCAGGACTTCAAGGTGCTGTTGCTTGAAAAACCCGGCGGCGCGCCGAAAGCCCAATTCACCGAAAGCAAAGGTTATCGCTGGTATTCGCAGAAATAGGATCGGTTATTTGGCAACGCCCGGCTTTGATTTCCATTCTTCGACGTAAGTCAAATCGACATGAAGTTCATCCTGACGAAGTCCGACTTTTTCAAGATTGTTCCAGCAACAGAAGGACATCGATATCGGTCGTGGCCCGTGGTTCGACCAGCGCGCTGTAGGCCCACCCCCCGGCCAGCGCATACTGAATACCGCGTCGATTGAAGTCCGTGATGAGAGCGGAGAGGGTCTGAGCTAAGAATGATTCTGGTGCCATGCCTGCTCTTTTGCGCGCCGAATCTCGCCCATCACTAGTACCATGGCATCGCTCTGCGGCTCATTTTGTTGCAGTACTGAACTACGCAGGCGTAGTCCGAGTTCGGTCAACTCAATGGCGCGGCGCAAATTGGCAGCAATCCGTTCATCATCCGGTTGACTCGAATGTCTTTGCATCACACGTGTTTCCTATCCAAGCGCTGCGTGAAGTGTTCAGGACTCCTGCCCACGGGACAACCATCGCGCTGTACAAGCGTATGTTGGATCATCGAACTGTCAATCGTCTCGCCAGATCGATCAACACCCCTTCTCTCAACCCCAAATCGCTCACTAGACACGCTTGTTGCCCCAGCGTCTCCATGATCGTTCGGATAATGATTGCCCCAGCGGCAATGACTTCTTCGCGGTTCTTCTCCAGTCCAGGCAAGCCAACTCGCTCCGCCTTTGTTCTACTGAGAAGGGTGTGCTCCAGTTCTCGAATGGTTTCGAGCTTTAGCACATAGTTGTGGATTCTCGCCGACTCATAGAATGGTAACTGCTGCGCCATCGCGGCGAGCGACGTAATGGTTCCAGCCGTCCCGACAAACGTGAGCCCCGCAGGTCGCGACATCTCGGCAACCGCAACCTCGGTTTCCCTTTGTATCCAATGACCAGCGCGTTGTATTTCTTCTGCCGTCGGCGGATCGTGATGCAGCATCCGCTCGCATAATCTGACTACCCCGATATCGATGGAGCGGACGGTTGAGGGCTGTCCGGGTCGATCCAGGATAAATTCCGTGCTGCCGCCACCGATGTCCAACGCGAGAATGTCCGTTACTCCGGTCGGCAAACCGGATCGAATGCCGAGCAACGTCCGCCGGGCCTCTTCGTCCCCCGCAATGATTTCTACCTCGAACCCTGCCTCTCGTGTGACTCGCTGAAGGAACTCGTCTCGATTCGAGGCGTCTCGGACGGCGCTCGTCGCCACGACCGAAGATCCTTCGACATGATAGCCATCAATGACATTCCGCCACTCACAGAGACAGTCGATGACCCGATCCATAGCGGCAGAGCTGAGTCGTTTGGTTTGATCGACGCCTTCCCCAAGGCGAAGGATGCGCCGGTCTGATCGAAGTTCTTTGAGAGGAGCGCCGTGAGACGAGTCAGCGATAAGAAGTCGGCAGGTCAATGTACCAATGTCGATACCAGCCAAGCGGAATGTGCGACGAGACGACGCCGTCATTGCTCGTTCCGAATCTCATCCATCTCAGCTTCCAGCTTCATTCTCGACTCCTTGAGCTCCTGCACCTCCTTCACAAGGCGTACGATCTCGGCATCATAGACAACACGTTCCGCCGTTTCGCCACGTTCCTTCATGTCGACGGCCCGCTCACCGATGTCTTTGAAGAGATCTGAGAGCTGCTGGTCAAGCTTGCGGAGTTCCAGCCTCATCCGGAGCAGTTCCGTCTCTTCCAAGGCACGACCTGCTGCGTGGACGGTTCCCAGTCGAAGAGTAGCGATTCCCGAGCGTAAGTCGTCTTTCAATCGCTGTAGAAGTCCCATAGATGCCTTAGCTGATCGAACCCAGTTCGAGCTTCTTCTCCCATTTTCGTAACATCGCCTCACGCAATTCTTCGTGCGCCTGCTCTTTCAGGCCTGGATCCGCTTTCAGTAATGAAAACGCCTCTTGCCTGGCCTGCTGCAACAAATCACCGTCTCGGACCAGATTGGCTACACGAAATTCCGGCATCCCCCATTGGCGCAATCCAAAGAACTCCCCCGGCCCTCTGATCCGCAGATCGTCCTCGGCAATCACAAAGCCATCGTTGGACCGGACGAGCGCTTCCAAACGCTCCCTTGCCGTGGACACTGACTCGTGATTGTCACCTGAATGTCGTCCCAACTGGGTCTTTCTAGGCCCCAGATTCGCCGCCATCAACAGGCAATAGGATTGATGGCTGCCCCGTCCCACCCTGCCACGTAATTGATGCAACTGCGCAAGACCAAATCGCTCGGCATGTTCGATCATCATCATGGTCGCATTGGGTACATCAACGCCGACCTCGATCACGGTTGTCGCCACCAACAACTGGATGTTGCCGGCCTTGAAGTCCGCCATCACTTTTTCCTTCTCAGCTGCCTTCATACGTCCATGCAGCAGGCCAACGCTGAATTCAGAAAATTCTCCGTTCCGCAACTGTTCGACGCCCTGAATCGCTGCCTGGAGGTCGGTCTTTTCCGATTCCTCCACAAGCGGATAGACCACATATGCCTGTCTTTTGTTGCGGAGTTCATCTCGCAAGATCTGATAGGCTCGCCGCCGGTGGCTCTCACCGAATAGAAACGTGCGCACGGGCTTTCGTCCCGGCGGCAGCACATCAATCACCGATACATCAAGATCGCCATACACCGTCATGGCCAACGTCCTCGGAATAGGAGTGGCCGTCAGCACGAGGACATCAGGGTGATAGCCCTTATCGATCAGAGTCTTCCGTTGCAGCACACCGAACTTGTGCTGCTCATCGACCACCGCCAAACCCAAGCTGTTGAATTTCACGCCCTGTTGAATGAGAGCATGGGTACCGATGGCCACCTGAATTTTACCTGTGGCCAGCTGTTCAGCTTGTACCCGCTTCACCGAAGCCTTCTCTCCCCCGCGCACGAGGATCGTTTGAAGGCCCAAGGCCTGAAGTGTTCCGGAAAGGTTTCGATAGTGCTGCTCGGCAAGAATTTCCGTCGGTGCCATGAGGGCCGCTTGATAGCCTGATCCGCAAGCCATCACGATGGCGTGTAAGGCGACCGCTGTCTTCCCAGACCCCACATCTCCTTGCACCAAACGATTCATCGGCTGCATCGAGATCATGTCTCGAAATATTTCACGAATGACACGATCCTGCGCCGTCGTGAGGCGAAAGGGCAACAGGCGCCCTAGCTTCTCTACAAGCGGGGTCCGCGGGTTGAATCGCAGTTCCTTTGGCTCATCATGCATCAATCGACGTCTCGTCGCTAACGCCATCTGGAGAAGCAGGAGTTCCTCGAACGCCAATCGCCGATGTGCTGACGTCTTCCCTCGTTCAAGCAACTGAGGGTCTGTGCCGGTCATTGGGAAATGGACGTTCTGCAGCGCTTCATGAATCGGAATCAACCGTTGACGCGCCCGAAGAGGCACCGGTAAATGGTCACGGAGCTCAAGCCCATGGTCTGCCAACAGGCTCCTCACCAACACCCGCATTTGACGAGAGGTCCATCCTTTGGTTTCATGATAAATGGGGACGATTCGTCCGACATGCAATGTCGATTCGGCATCTTCTCCAATGATCTCGTATTGGGCCACATCCAGTCGGGGCACCATCCATCCCTGACGACCGGCAATCACCCGCCCGCTCATCATCACACGAGTCCCAACCGTCAGAATATCTTCCAGATACGGTTGATTGAAAAAGACCACCTGCATTCGCCCGGACTGATCCTCGACACCGACGTCAAGCACGCTCAACCGTCTATTTCTGGTTCGTTTCGCGTCGCATTTTTCGACCGTCCCGCAAATCGACGCTACCATTCCAGGGACGAGGTTCCCGATCGGGGTCATTACTGAACGATCCTCATAGCGCCAAGGGATGGTCCATAGCGCATCCTCTACCGTCTGAATACGTAACCGTTGGAGAAGATGGGTGCGCTTGGGTCCAACACCTTTGACGAACCGAACCGCCAGGTTCCAGAGATCAGGACGCCTCACACCTGCCAGTTCAGAACCGCGGAAAGATTGTGCCGACGAATCATTGGAATGGACGGGCTGCGGCCGACCGGCCACTCGGAGTGCCTTGATGAGCAGCATAGCCGTCCGCAATCGTCGACGTTGTTCGTCGAGAGGTAACGCCGGCAGAAAATCGACGAACAGGTCTCGCAACGAAATCAGGCGAGCTTCAATGGCTTTGGGGTAGGTTTCTTGCCGAAGGGCTGAAAAGACTTGCGTGAAGATGAAAACGCCCAGATTTGAAACCGTCTTCAAATGGGCGCAATCATCCCGGCTCGCGAACTCGATTGGTCGCGCGATGCGTTCTAACAACTCCTGAAACGATGTGTGCGGACCCAATCCTGTAGGACCACCCTGCATACGGTACGGAATCGTAACATAGTGCCTTCCGGCTCTCAATGAACCGCTCAAACGGCATGTCGGGATCCACCGACGGTTTTTGCTCGAATGCTTGGTCACCTTTTCTTAGGGTGCTACACTCGTGGTCAAGCGCCCATGTACCGCCGGAACATTACACACATTCTCACGCCGCTTGGATTGGGGCTGGCCCTGCTGGTTGGGTACCACCTGTTTCTGAAGCCTGTCATGCCGCCACCAACTGTGCAACTCGCAGAAACCATGGAACCTGTCGCGCCACCTCCAGCTCCACCACAGATCCGGTCAGCTGAGAGCGCAGCGACACCGACTCGTACACTCGACCAGAGTGTGATACCGCCTACTCCGCACGAGAACCTCCTAGAGTCGATTCGTGATGAGATCGAGAAGCATAACCTGGCGCTTGCCGAGACGAGACTCAAAGAGCTTCCTCCAGCGGTCTTGTCGGACGGCAAATCCAAACCCTTCGTCGCAGTCTTGTGGAACAACCTCGGGTTGCAGCAGGAACGGCTCAATGGCACGAAGGCATCCATCAAGTTGTTTAAGAGAGCGGCCGAGATTGACGACTCCAACCCTGTAATCCTCTTGAACCTCGCCCATGCCTACTGGGAGCAGCGGGACCGCTCGCTGAGCGTTGAATTCTTAACGAAATTGATGAAGCTAGTTCCAGAAGAGCCATTCCCACATCTCGCTATGGCCGACTTGTTACAAGAACAAGATGAACTGGCTGAAGCAGGGAAACATCTAAGCCAAGCAGCCGACCGAGCACGGCAGGATCCAGCCCTTCAGTCCTATCTGGCTGCTGTCACCGCGAAGATTCGTCGCACTCAGTCGGTTGAATCCCACATGACCGTAAGAGGCAGCACTCATTTTGTGGTGAAGTTTGATGGCGAGGAGGACCAGAATACATGGGCCTCAGTTCTGGAGATACTAGAAGAAGCCTACCGAGAGATCGGACAGAAGTTTGGGCATTTCCCGTCGAAGCCGATCATAGTCGTCCTCCATGCCAAGGATACGTTTCAAGGGGCGACCGGAAGCCCGGCTTGGGCCGACGGTCTTTACGACCCCAACCTTGGACGCATTCAGGTCCCCACGCAAGGGGCAACGACAGATAGGAGGTGGCTCACCAGCGTGCTCCGTCACGAGTATGTCCATGCGCTGCTCCATGACCGTTTGGGGACGAGCAGCGGAGCGCTGCCTACGTGGTTGAACGAAGGTCTCGCCATGCAATTGGCCGGAGATGCGTGGCCCGATCTTGATCACGTTATGCAAGGAGATATCAAAGTAATTCCGTTGACCTACCTGGAAGGTTCCTGGAGCGCACTACCGGCCGGCACTTCGACAGTTGCCTACTTAGAAGCGAATTCGGCAACGCGCTACCTAATCGAGCGGTGGGGCATGGCCCGTATCCATGAACTGCTGAACGCCTTTCAAGCAAAGGCATCAGTGGCGAACGCACTCCAAAACAAACTGTTCGTGTCCTACGAACAGTTCCACCGCCAGTGGCTCGAGAGCTTCGAACAAAACCGCTCGTAGCTTCGCTCCGCCTTGATCCTGGATCGGCATAGAAGGGATTTGGGTTGTCGTTACATTAACTCTGCGGCAGACTCTTCCGGAGATTGATTGGGCCAGGGGGGAAGCAGAAGAGCCCGGTCGCTGAACGATTCATGGCTGCCTTCATCAGCATCCAAGCGGGATAATTGATCCTCCCATAGCACTTTCTTCCCGCTGGGATCATACATACGAATTCTGAAGTCAAATGTATGGGAACTGACTGTTGTGATCGCGGCCGGCTGGATCGACCGGCTTGCGATCGGTTGTACTCGAGGAATTCGAGCGCCTACCGTTGTAAATTCATCTTCCCAGACCGATAACCCGGTTACGGCATCCAATGCACGCAGGAAGAACACGGGTTGTTCGGTAACCGTTGCTACACTGTGTACCTTTGTAACAGTTGCGCGCTGTGGCATCGAAGCCGATATGACGTGTCCCGCTCCTTTCCTGTCGGGCTGAACAAGGTTGAGTCGTCCCTCCCACTGAAATGCCCCGGTATTTGCGTCGTATACCCGTAATACAAAATTGGAAAGGTCCGTCGCACCAAGTCCAATTCCACCGGCAAAAATCCGTGGCTCACTAGTCCGGCCCGTCTCCTCACTTTCCTTGACAGACAGTTCATAAACTTCATCGGATAAAATTGCGCCCGACCCTGCGTCATATATCTTCACAGCGATCACCGATGAAGAGCCGATTTGGTAACCGAACCCCGCGGCCACAATCGCCCCTTTTTCTCCCGAGCTTACTCCACCCCACGCTTGACCGATAGAAAGCGAAAGACAAAGTCCCGCGACAGCCAGCCAGGTCGGCATGTTCGAACGGCCATGACAGAAGGCGTTACATTTTCGGTCTGTCCCATGAACGAAACCAGAAATGCTTTGCAACACGACCCGCATGTGCGCCATATGCCCTCCTCCAGGAGTGAACGCATTCTGGAAGAGAGGAGAACGCCGGTAAATTCCCCGCTGTGGGAAGAATCCCCTCGAAAGAGGGGGCATCACGGAAGAATGGAATTGCTTGCTTCAGCTTTCTCGACTGGCTTGGCACTGCCAAACCATCGATACCGGTGGCGCGCGACCATGCGATAGCCCAATTCGGTCAGCGGCCTTGCGAAAGGGAGTCTTAATGCCCATCGCAGAAGTTTTCCGCCAGGGAGGTTAGGGATGAAGGGAAGAAAGGCTTCGAAGCCTCGGAACACTTCTCCTGAAGAACGGATTAAGAACGCCATGTCAGGGCGACCAGGGCGGTAGTCCTGCCCCAGAGCTTTCATGGCCTCCTCGCTTTGATACGCAAGAAATCTAACGGTGGTCCCTGCTTGATCAACTCTCACCCGCTCGAGTTTGGCTTTAGTGGACACACACAGTCGGCATTCCGCGTCATAGATGAGCAGGCAAACCTGCTCATCCAGACGACTCTCTGCCCGCTTGTCGCAATCCATACAAAACAGGCTAGCATCCCAAAACTGCCGACGACAAGGCACCCATTGCCGACGTTTTCCTCTCCGGTCTATAGTCTCTGAATGAAACGGACTGCCTTACTGACTATGTTACTAGGCTTGCTTTTTGTCGAGACGGGACTGCTCTTGAATCAGAACACCACATCCATGGCGCCAGGCTTGGCGTGGAGACTCGGCTTTTTTATCCTATTCCCACTCGCGCTCGCTGTCTTGGTTTGGCTAAGGTTCCGATGGGCCGCGATGATTTGCGTGATCTACGCAACGGTTGGACTGGCCATGGACGTCGCCACGATCATTCAGATGTTCAACACCGATTCTGACGCGGCTCCGACCATACCGGCCAATGGAGTCAGCGGGTTCCTCAATTTTCTACTGATCGTGTTCGGCGGGCGGTCGCTCTTAGACGTGGGCGAGGAGCCGATGCCTCTAAAATCCCATCCTCCCAATCCCCCGTCCCCTTCTTGAGCGGGTGCATCTTGATACCGACGAATCCGGCCTTTTTCAACCACTCCGCCGTCTCCGAGGCTGAGTAGGTGTTTCCACCTTCCGTGAACAGTAGCATTGATCCCGCAAACAGACTTGCTTCCAGTGGATACAACCCTTCGCGATCATGCAGAAACGCATCTTGGATGATGAGTCGACCACCCGGCATCAATGCAGCGAGGGCTCGGCGAAAGATGGCCTGATTATCTTCAGGCGAGTAAATATGCAGCACATTGGAGTACCAAATGACGTCGTAGGCTCCCGTTATCGGATCCCTTGAAAAATCGAGCGGGAGGTAGGAAAGCCGCCGCCCCGTCCTATGAGTGCTGGCAATTTCTTTCGCGACCTCAAGAGCGGGTTCTCGATCACACACGGTGGCACGAAGCTTGGGATTCTTCGCGAGAAATGCCATCGCATACGTGCCGGGCCCTCCGCCGAGGTCCAGCAGAGTGTTAGCACGACCCATGTAAAGTTGTGCCGCAATTGCCGGAGCAATCTCCAAAGTCCGGTGATGCATGGCCCACGTAAATTGCCGGCGGTAGTCTGGACTATCGGGAGTATCATGATCGATCGGCAACCCGCTCCGCACGGACTCCAACAGTCGCATCCAATCTGTCCAATGGGTTCGGATGAGATTCAAATATCCGCCGCGATAGGCGCGATGGTTGGCATTCAGCGCCGTCGCGCCCAGCCGGCTGTTCTTATAGATGGTTCCCTTTTTGTGTAGGACTCCGGCCGCGGCTAGATTACGACAAAGAATGCTCAGACCGCGTTCGCTGACCTTGAGTTCCTTGGCAAGATCAGGAATCGTCCATGATCGTTCGCCGACTGTCGTAAAGAGATCCAGTTCCAGCGCCGCTAACAACACCCGGGGTAAGCGATAGTCCGAAATGGCGTCGCGAAACCCGTCGAAGGTGGCAATGCGTTGCATCACGAGGCATTCCCGATTTGTCGGCAACACCATCGAAGAAGGTCTTCCAGTTTGAGACGATTCTGCAGATCGACGGGACGTGCAAATGTGACCGCGACAAACTCGTCGGTCATCTCGGTCTCCTCGACAAACCCAGATTGCAGCAGGAGTGCTCGGTACTTGGCCACCGCCGGCTGGAGAAAATACTTGGCCTGCTTAGCAACTTCGTCGGTTCCCAAATCCTCCGGCGTGCCTTCCGACATCAGGGCCATGACATCATCCATGGCCACACCATACTGGCACAGGACCGTGCCGTCCGGCCTGACCTCCAAGAGCCAACCATCCTCCCCTAGATCCATCATCAGCGGTCCGTTGGGCTCCAAATCGTAGAATCGAGGGAACAACCGGACCAGTTCAGTGCGAAGTTGCTCCCATGCTGAAGTCGGTTCACTCATGCATGCATCCCTCGACGAGGCAGCGGCTCATATTGCTCGGCCAGTCGTGCCCTGAGCGTCTTCAGGCGCTGCGTGTTTTCTTCAAGCTTCGGCAGGCGATACTTGCGATCCATTGCCACGACCTGTTCCAGCAGATCTGCGGCATCCTGCAGACGTCCCATCTCCTCATAGCATTGAGCGAGCACGTAACGAGCACCACCCGCGCGGAGTTCGTCGCGTAACCGCTCGGAGATCGATTGGCTGGTTTGACAACAGGCAATGGCATCGTCATACCGTTTTCGTATCAAGAACGTGCGGCCGATCATGCGCCACGCATCCGCGACGCCGCCCAGATTCTCCAACCGGCGCATCAGTGCCAACGACCGCTCGTAACACTGGATGGCCTCGTCAAACTGACCGGTTTCCCGAGCGACCAAACCAAGGTCGGAAAACAACACGGCTTGGGCCGCTTCATCGTGTGTCTTGGTCATGAGATCGAGGGCCTCCAGATAATAGGCCCGTGCCCGGTCCCATTCGCCGGCATCCGCCCGGAGATTCCCCAGATTTGCCAGCGTCGTTCCGATGCCTTTCTCATCACCAAGAATCTTTTGCAGCTCCAAGACCTCCTGGTAGTGCGCCTGAGCCGCATCCCGCCTTCCGCTGACCGCACAAATGTTGCCCAGGTTGCCGAGTGTGGCGACGAGGGCTCGCCGATCACCGGTGAGCCGATCACACTCCAACGCCTTGGCGTAACAGGTATAGGCCTCAGTGTAATACCCTCGCGAGAAGTGCTCGTTGCCTTGGCGATTCAGTTCCTCCGAAAGGCCGTTCCGCAAACTCATGGCGTCACCGACAGCAGTTGGTCCACCTGCTGCTTACCACCGAGCAGGATGGAGCAGCCGTCTCCAACGAGAAGGCTATCGAAGTTGTACTTCAAGAGCCGGCGAAGTCCCGCCTTGGCTTTTGCGAGGTCCGCATACTTGTCATTAGGAAGCAGACGTACGGCGCCAGGCGGTTTGCCGATCAATGCATCCCCTACGATCAGAACACCTCGTCCCCGTTCAATAAACAAAGCGGATTCTCCCAGAGACTTCTGATCCTTCAGATGAACCGCCCAGATCCCACCTGGCAAAAGTTCACCGTCTTTGTAGGTCTTTGTCGGTTTCACTTCCATCTGGGTTGCATCGGCCTCCGGCACGTACAATTGGCAATTCAACTCAGCTTGATAGACAGGAGCTTCTCGAAGGTGATCTCGGTTGGTAACAACGATGTAGTCGATCGGCTCCTCTCGTCGGACAATCTCTCTCGCTTCGACAGTCATCGGAGGGGGATCAACGAGAATCTTGTATTCACCGATTGTCAGCAACAGGCCGTTGAAATCGAGTTGCTTTTCATCTGAAAACCACGACCACTGCCAGATGCCGGGTAAGATTTGTTTCATAGCAAGTACCGGGGCTCACGACACCACGGAATTCACAGCGCGGAGATGGCATCCTTGATCGTCTTGGTGATCTTTGCCTGAATGCTCGCGTCGTTGGGCAAGTCAATAATGTCGTCTTCGGGCACAGTGATGAATTTCCGGTTCGTCCCCTTCGTCAACGAGATCAAGAACATGCTGTTGGAGGAGGTCACGGGAATCACTACTTGTACAGATCCGTCGACTCCTCGTATGATCTCCAAGAACTTTTGTTTCCCTTCCTCGATCTCATCCATCGCTTCTTTGTCTCCTCGCCGGGTCTTCTTACATTGTCCGCAAGTCGAGCATCAAAACTTATCGCACAGCGCGCATTGACCGGTCACCAGCGTTCTAAATTTGACCGAGCCTTGGCAGGCAGTCATCGAGCGCTGAGAAACATCCGCCCTCGTTACATCTTGTTTCCACCTGCCAACAGCTTTTCAACCTCTGCAACAATCACGTCTGCTGCGGCCAACTCCATATTGCCGACCCGCTGCCAACGGATGACTCCGTGCTGGTCGATCACGTACACATTTGGAATAAACCTTCCTCCACCATAGAGTTTATCCGTAATCTTGGCGGGATCCAGAAGGTAGGGATAGGTGACTTTGGCTGGGAAGCCAGACAAGAATTCGCCGACCTCCGGCTTACCGTCGCCCGACGAATTGACCCCCAGTACTGCCACGTTCTTGCCTCGCACAGACTCATGGACCTTCTGCAATGTACTCCCCTGCATCATGCAAGGATCGCAAATGTGGAACAATCCCAACACCACGACCTTACCCTTGTAGGATTCGAGCGATATGGTTTCGCCGGTCATGGCGGTGAGCGTGAAGGTCGGGGCTTTTTCTCCAACCCGGAATAATCCGGCTGCAAGAACCAGAGAAACACACAGCACCGGAAAGGTCAGCAGCCCACATGCCAGCAGTCTTCGTTTCATCGCAACCTCCCATGATCAACAGATCACGATTCTATGCTTCATGGAAAAGCTTAGTCCCTGCATAGGCCTTCAGCCCTTGAAGATTGCATCCTACCATGGCAATTTTTTTGACGGCAACCGCCTGGCGGGGATAGAACTAGTCTACGGCATCTCGCTGATTCAGCATGTCCTCGAGCTGTTCCTTCGCCTTGCCTTCAAATCGAACGAACTCGAGTCCAAATCGATCACCATGCTTCCAACGGACGACGGCCAGACCAATGATGATCGGGGGCCGAGCGCCAGGAGGATGCACATGGAGACACACATGCGCCCCGACGGGGACTTGGACATGGCTCTCAATCTCACCGCCGGCGAGCGTCAGATTCCTCACCGTCCCATGACCTGACCCTTCATCTCCTGTAAATAAGGCAGGATAATCGACCGGCACTCGGAGTCGACCTCTGGTCTCAGACTCATGCTTGTTGTCGCTGTCGGGAGGTGTCATATCATCCGTACAGAATGCTCAGCGCGCTGATTCGAACAGGCCCAGCTGAAGCTCTTCTGCGCGGGTAAACGGGATAGGATAGCGCTCTGTGAAACAGGCCGTACAGTACTGATCGGGCGTCCTCGGTGCGGATTTCAGCATCCCGTCAAGGCTGAGATACGCCAAACTGTCGGCGGTGATGTACTTGCGGATTTCTTCGATCGAATGATCGGACGCGATGAGTTCCTTTTTGGTCGGGGTGTCGATTCCGTAGAAACAAGGCGAGAGAATCGGCGGTGAGCTGATCCGCATGTGGACCTCTTTTGCTCCGGCTTGGCGGATCATCTTGACGATCTTTCGGCTCGTCGTGCCCCGAACCAACGAATCGTCGACGACGACGACTCGTTTCCCATCCAAGACTTCGGGCACTGCATTCAGCTTTACCTTGACACCGAAGTGGCGAATCGATTGTTCCGGCTCGATGAACGTCCGTCCGACGTAATGATTGCGGATCAACCCGGTCTCAAAGCGAACCCCTGCTCCTTCGGAATAGCCGAGCGCCGCCGGCACGCCGGAGTCCGGGACAGGAATGACGACATCCGCCGGTACCCACGACTCCTGAGCCAACTGCCGCCCCAACGCCTTGCGCGTGGCGTAGACGGCGTTGGCCCCGAAAATTCGGCTGTCAGGCCTGGCAAAGTAGACATACTCGAATACGCACATGGCCGGATCCTTCTTGGGAAACGGATGATGGCTGTCGAGCCCTTGATCGCTGATCACGATCAACTCGCCCGGTTCAACCTCTCGAACATACTCGGCATCGAGCAAGTCAAACGCGCAGGTCTCCGAGGCCACAATCCAGCCGCTGCGGAGGCGCCCGATACACAGAGGCCTGAGTCCGTAGGGATCACGCGCGGCGATCAGGCCGTTGTCGGTCATCAACACAACCGAGAATGCGCCACGCACCTGGCTCAGCGCATCGACGACCCGCGCGAGAAAGGAATCCGCGCGTGAGTGCGCGATGAGATGGATGATGACTTCGCTGTCCGATGTGGATTGGAAGATCGCCCCGTAGGCTTCCAGTTCGTGCCGGAGCATTTGGGCATTGATCAGGTTGCCGTTGTGAGCCAAGGCTAAATTGCCGAGCGCAAAATTTACAGTGAGCGGCTGCACATTCTTCAAATCGTGGCCACCGGTGGTGGAGTAACGATTGTGTCCGATGGCCATGTGCCCGGGTAGCTTCTCGAGCACTGATTTGTGAAAAATATCCGCGACAAGACCCATGCCTTTCTGCATGAAGAACTGTTCCCCATCTCCCGCAACAATCCCGGACGCCTCTTGCCCGCGATGCTGCAGCGCATACAACCCCAAATAGGTTAGATTGGCGGCCTCTTCGTGGCCAAAGATGCCGAAGACGGCGCATTCGTCGTGAAACTTGTCGGGGGATAGGATTGGCAGTTCTTTGTTCATGATCCTCAGCGGTCTCTTGACTAGTCTTGGATCAGTGTTTGCTCCAAGGAAAGGGCCCACCGAGCATGCAGAATCCCCACCGGCTGATCAATCACTTGTTCCGTTGAACGTTCATCGTTCATATGGACGATGAGCCGGTCACCAGTGACCGCCCCGATCACTTCCACCGGCACACCGAAGCGTCTTGCCCGATCGAGAATCGCCTGTTGATGAGCCGGCGGCGCGGAAATCACCACCCTCGATTGACTCTCGCCGAAGAGAACAGCATCTTTTCGGAGCCGGCCTCTCGTCAATCTTACCACAGCGCCTAGGGTCTGTTCTGGTGCAGAGATGCAACTTTCCGCTAATGTAACGGCTAGGCCGCCTTCTGAACAATCGTGCGCGGACTGCAAGAGTCCGTCACGGCTTAGTGAAAGTACGCAATCATGCAGTGTCTTTTCCGTATCCAGGCTTAAGTACGGCGGCGATCCCTGTTCGCGAGCATGAACGACCTTGATGTATTCAGATCCTCCCAAATCCTCTCGAGTGGCGCCCAGCAAGAGAATATCGTCGCCTTCCTGCTTGAACCACTGGGTCAGCGTTCTTTCGGAATCTTCGATAAGCCCTACCATACCCAGCATAGGTGTTGGATAGATCGATAGCCCATTGGTTTCATTGTAAAAGCTGACGTTCCCGCTCACGATGGGAATCTGGAAATGCTCACAGGCGTCTTTCATCCCTTCGATCGCCATGACAAACTGCCACATGATGTCGGGCCGCTCCGGATTGCCGAAATTGAGACAATCCGTCAACCCGATCGGTTCGGCGCCCGAACAGACCAGATTGCGCGCCGCTTCAGCCACAGCCAGACGGGCGCCTTCATAGGGATGCAACAGACAATAGCGGCTGTTGCAATCAACCGTCATCGCCACCGCTTTGTTCGTACCTTTGATCCGCACCACCGCCGCGTCGGATCCTGGACGCACCGTCGTGTTCGTTCGCACCATATGATCGTACTGTTCGTACACCCACCGCTTACTGGCGATCGTCGGCGATTCCAACAGCGCCAGCAACGCCGCATTCGCATCTTTCACATCGGGGATGGCGTCGTAATTCAGGTTCGTCAACATGTCTTGGTAAGCCGGCGGCTGATAGGGCCGGTCATAACGCGGGCCGTCGTCGGCCAAGGCCTTGGCCGGAATTTCCGCAACAACCTTTCCCTGATCCGTCACGCGCAAGATTCCATCGGCCGTCACTTTTCCAACCACCGCGACGTCCAGATCCCACTTCCGGCAAATCGCGACGCACTCGTCTTCCTTGCCGGCTTTCGCCACCATCAACATGCGTTCTTGAGACTCCGACAGCATGATTTCATACGGCGTCATGCCGGATTCGCGCCTGGGCACCACGGTGAGGTCCAGCTCGATCCCGTTGCCGGCGCGTGAAGCCATTTCGCAGGAAGAACTCGTCAGACCCGCGGCGCCCATATCTTGAATCCCGACGAGCACATCGCGCTCCATCAATTCCAAACACGCCTCCAGCAGCAATTTCTCGGTAAACGGATCGCCGACCTGCACCGTTGGACGTTTTTGGTCCGACTGATCGTCGAACGAATCCGAGGCCATTGTTGCACCGTGGATCCCATCGCGCCCGGTTTTGGAGCCGAAATAAATCACGGGATTGCCGACGCCCGCTGCCGTGCCGCGGAATATCTTGTCCTTATGAGCAAGACCCAAACAAAACACGTTGACCAACGGATTGAGCGCATAGATGTCGTTGAAGACAATCTCGCCTCCCACGGTTGGAACTCCCATGCAATTGCCGTAGCCCGCAATACCGGAGACGACCCCCTTCATGAGATGACGATTCTTCTCCGAATGCAATTCCCCGAACCGCAATGAATCGAGCAGCGCGATCGGCCGCGCCCCCATGGTAAAGATATCGCGCAGAATCCCGCCGACTCCCGTGGCTGCTCCCTGATAGGGTTCGATGAACGACGGATGGTTGTGCGACTCCATTTTAAAGACGACGCACAAACCTTCGCCGATATCGATCGCCCCGGCATTTTCGCCGGGGCCTTGCACGACACGGGGCCCGGTCGTCGGCAGCTTCTTCAAGTGCACACGCGAACTCTTGTATGAACAGTGCTCGGACCACATGACCGAGAACATGCCCAATTCCGTCAAATTGGGTTCGCGCCCGAGAATGCCGAGGATTTTTTGGTATTCCTCGCCCGTCAGATTGTGCTGCGCGATGAGATCCTTGGTGATATGCGACGTGCCGGCCTGCATCATGCCCTAAGGGTCACAGCGATAAAGACTTCCATGGGATATTCCAATCTCCCGACTGTTCAGCTCCCGGACATGCATGCCGCAGCCGCAAGCGCTGCAAGCGTAACCGGCGAGGCACTCGACCGAGTGCCTCGCCGGTCAGATGATTGAAAGGCAAAACCCGATGGTTCTACTGTACTTCCACCTTCACGGCTGATTCAGCGGCCAGCGTTTGATGATCTTTATCTGCCGCCACGACCTTGATCTCATGGTTGCCCGGGGACATTCCCTTGACCGTCCCTTTCCATCCCTTCTGGTATTCCCCATCCACAAAGCAATGCACGTGCGTCGCCTGGTTACCCTTCGTGAGTTCGTAGACCACCTCGACGTCACTCGCTACCTTGGCTCCCTGTGCCGGACTCGTTATCGTCACCTTGCTGCCGTCATCCGACGCAGCAAATGCATTGACACCCGAACCGAAGGCCAACAAACCAATTGCCGCCAATACTGCACCTACACCTCTCATCGCAACCCTCCTCATGTATGAAAGAAGATTATGGCTGATACCGACTGATTGCCTCCACACTTTACCGCGACCACTTCTCATCTTCAATCCTTCGTCGACGCTCTCGATCAAGTGTCGATCTCGTTTGACTGTTCCCACACGTTGAGCGCTTACCGCACGTGCGCTAGCTTTTCGTGCCCCAACGACGCGATGATCGACTGGAAGATCGTCCGCCCATCATCATTCCCAAGCACCGCCTCTGCGCAGCGCTCCGGATGCGGCATCATGCCCAGCACATTCCCTTCGGCATTGCGAATACCTGCAATATTGTCGAGCGAACCGTTTGGGCAAGCATCTGCTGTGACCTCTCCATCTGCCGTGCAATAACGGAAGACCACTTGGGCGTTCGCCCGAAGGCTCGCCAGTGTCACGGGATCGGTATAATAATTCCCATCCGCATGCGCGATCGGGATTTTGAGTACCTGCCCTGATTTGCACTCATTCGTAAACGGTGTCGCGGCAGTCTCCACTTTCACGTGGGTCTCGCGGCAGATGAAGTGCAACGACTTATTGCGCAACATGGCGCCGGGCAACAGCCCCGCCTCGAGGAGAATCTGGAATCCATTGCAAATCCCGAGCACCAGTCCACCGTCGACGGAAAATTGCTTCACCGCTTGCATGACGGGAGAGAACCGCGCAATCGCCCCCGTCCGGAGGTAATCGCCGTAGGAAAACCCGCCCGGCAGGATGACCGCGTTCAACCCCGCGAGTGACGTCTCCTTATGCCACACCATCGTCACATCTTGCCCTAGCACATCCCGAACCACGTACCGACAATCGTGATCGCAATTACTGCCTGGGAAGACCACCACTCCTATGTTCATCTGTCCCCCGTCATTCTCCGAGGCGAGGTGACAGAATTTGGTTTTACTGCGTGCGCGTTGCGCGAGCACGAAACCAAGTTCTGTCGCCTCGCCACATCATCCCAGCTCATACCGGTATTCTTCAATGATGGTATTGGCCAGAAGCTTCTCGCACATGGACTTGACCTCAACTTCGGCCTTTGCTGTATCCGTTTCCTGGAGTTCCAGCTCCATGTACTTTCCTACCCGAACATTCGCGGCATTCTTGAAGCCCAGCGAGTCCAACGCATGCTCAATCGCCTTGCCCTGCGGATCGAGTATCCCTTGCTTCAGCGTCACATGAATTTTGACTTTCACTCTTGACTCCTCTGATCGGCCGATTTGGTCTGTCGGTCGACATATCTCTTGATCCACAAGATGGCCGCGACGGTCAGCCCGCCGGCAAACACCAAGCCGACAAAGGCCCAACGCCAGGGCGATTCGTTCAACCGATAGGCCATCATGCCCACGATGGCCGCCCAGACCACCACCGATGCGATCAGGCCATAATTCAAATATGCCCGCAGCATCTCTCTATCCTTCCCCCCAAGAATCAGGAGGAGGCTCTGGGTCTTGCTCCGCGATACCACGCAAACTCGAGTCACCGCACTCATTGAGCCCGAGCGGTCCGCGTTAAGGACGGCTCGCGATGTTCGATGTTCCGTAAGCTTTGCTTAGGACGGAACAAGTTTCGCGTGACGAGCGACGGCGAAACTGAGTGCGTCGAGTTGAAGTGCTTGAGCGGACAAGGCTCAGAGTCTCCACTACCCGCAGACCCGTTTCAACACCTCCTGATACGCCTCTTCGATCTTCCCCATATCTTTTCGAAACCGATCCTTATCCATCGAATCACCGGTCGTCATATCCCAGAAACGGCACGTGTCCGGAGAAATTTCGTCCGCCAGGATCAGTTTGTTATGGAAGACGCCGAACTCTAGTTTGAGATCGACCAATCGCATCTGCCGTTCAGCAAAGAACGGTTTGAGGATTTTGTTCACCGCGTGGCCCAACTCGCGCAGCTCACGCAAGACTCCTGGTGTCGCCACGTTCATCAGCCGAAGGTGATCGTCATTGACCAGCGGATCGCCAAGCGCATCGTTCTTGTAATAGAACTCGACGACCGCCGGATCAATCCGATTTCCTTCTTTCAATCCGAGCCGTTTGGCCAAACTGCCCGCCACCACGTTGCGCACCACGACTTCCACAGGCACGATCCTCACCTTCTTCGTGAGCATCTCCCGATCGTTCAGTCGCTCCACAAAGTGCGTACGGACACCGTGCTGCTCCAGGAGCCGGAAAAGCCGCTCCGACACCTTGTTATTGATGACGCCTTTTTCAACGATGGTGCCGCGCTTCTGTGCATTGAAGGCCGTCGCATCGTCCTTGAAATACTGCACGACCTGATCCGGGTTGCCCGTTAAAAAGATCTTCTTCGCTTTCCCTTCGTAAAGAAGCGTCCCCGTCGCCATGATGGACCTCGATGATTCAGCTCACTGCGCCAACAGTTCAATGATCTCGTCCAACGATTTCACCGTCCCGAGCAAGGTCGGGTTTCCGAATCGGCGCGTATAGTGGAATTCCTTCACCTTCTCGAGCGACAACACCAGGCTATGAAAGTCCTCCAGCTTGGATGTTTCAAAATAGGTAATGAAGTCCAGATCGTCCAGACCGCTGGAGTGATAGAGCTTCCGCTTGACTGTCTTCAGATAGGGCAGCGTCGCCGCCGTATGTTCTTGCATCATCGCCGCCCGTTTCTCCTGATCCAGTCCCCACCATTCGGGCGATTTTCTGATCGGGATGATGATGGCATAGGGCTTCGAACCCGGCTCGCTGAGGGTTTTCAGTTCAGCCTTCATCTGATCCGGGAGTCCTGGAACATAATTCGGTTTTTTGGTGAGCCCGTGCATGATCCCGGCCGTCTTGAGATGTTTCCCGAACTGGCTGCTCCGCAGGTCGAGGAGAAACTCCTGCGTATCACGCAATTCCGTCGCGTGGATCCGGAACAACAGATCGGCCTGATCGGACAGCCCACGAAGCAGGTAGAGATCGATCGCCACTTTCTCCCGATACTGTTCGACGACGCCTTTGAATGTCGCCAGATGAGCGATGCGGGTCGAGGGGTCTTGCTTGGCCCACTCCTCGTCGAGAGCAAATACTGCAAACGTGCCATAGACTCCGGGCTCGCTGAGGAGCTTCTCGCGGTCAGCCGCAGCCTGAACGCCGGATACCAAGGGTCCCACCGTCAACCAAATGAGCATCAGTCCCGTCACGAGCGATTGAGTCATGATCTCGTTCCCTTCTTCCCTGTGCCGAATGAACGGGACTTGCCTCGCCCGAATACCCGCCGATAGATTTGATCGAGATGACGCAGATAATACTTCGGGTTGAAACAAGCTGCGATTTCTTGTTTTTTCAGGTGCTGCAAGATAAACGGATCTTTCGCTGCCAGTTCCTGCAACCCACCTCCTCCCCTCCAGGAGGCCATGGCATTGCGCTGAACGGCTTCGTACGACTCCTTTCGCTGCGCGCCTTTGTCGACCAAGGCCAACAATAGCCGCTGCGAATAAATGAGTCCTCCGGTCAGTTCCAGGTTTCGGCGCATTCGGTCCGGATAGACAATCAAATCTTTGATCAGATCGGTGATCTTGGCAAGCATGTAGTCGATCAAAATCGTGCTGTCCGGCATGATGACCCGCTCAACCGACGAATGACTGATATCACGTTCGTGCCAGAGGGCCACATTTTCCATCGCCGCCACACTGTTGGCCCGCACCAGCCGCGCCAAGCCGCACAGATTTTCCGAGACGATCGGGTTCCGTTTATGCGGCATCGCCGACGATCCCTTTTGACCTTCTGAAAAATACTCTTCGGCTTCGAGTACTTCAGTACGCTGAAGGTGGCGAATCTCGACGGCAAATTTTTCAATGCTTGCCGCAAGCAACGCGAGCGCCGTCGAATAGGACGCATGACGGTCCCGTTGGACTACCTGGTTGGAGACCGGATCCGCTTTTAAGCCGAGTTTTGCGCAGACATAGTCTTCGATATCGGGACCCTGATGCGCGAAGGTCCCCATCGCGCCGGACAGTTTGCCGACTGCGATCTCATTCCGTACCTGTCGCAGACGTTCCTGATGGCGACGGACTTCTTCATACCAGAGAGCGAGTTTAAGCCCGAAGGAGATCGGCTCGCCGTGGATACCGTGCGACCGTCCCACCATAACCTGGCTCTTATAACGCAGGGCCTGTCGTTTCAGCACGGACCGCAACTCATCGACACCCTCTAGAATCAGATCGAGCGCCTCGGTCATTTGTACGGCGAGCGAGGTGTCCACAATGTCCGACGAGGTAAGCCCCATATGGAGAAACCGATGCTCCGGTCCCACGGTGTCCATGAGGGATTCCAGAAAGGCGATCACATCATGCTTCGTGACTTTTTCGATTTCGGCGATCCGTTCGACATTGACCTTCGCTTTCTTGCGGATCTTTGCTGCAGTCCCGCGTGGAGCCTGTCCCGCCCGCTCGAATGCGGCGCAGGCCTGCAACTCGACTTCCAGCCAGATCTCGTACTTATGCTTCAGCTCCCAGATGGCTTTCATCTGGGGACGCGTGTATCGCTCAATCACCTTCCGCTCTCCTCCAAATCGCCCGAGCCGGATCTGCCCGCTTCTCAGCCAGCCGCAACTCGGTCGCCAAGGCTTTGTCGAGAATCGCGTTCACAAACTTTGAAGCCTCGTCGTCGCCGAAACTCTTCGCGAGTTCGATGGCTTCGTCCATCGTGACTTTCGCAGGCACTTCATCCAACCACAGCAACTCATACAGTCCGGCCCGCAAGATATTGCGGTCGACGATCGGCATGCGGCTCACAGTCCAATTCGTCGCATACTTGCCGATGGTGGCGTCGAGTTCCTTCTTATGTTCCACCACGCCCTTCACCAGCCGCTCCGCGAACTCTTTCGTCTCATCGGATGCCGAGTATTCACGCCAGAACTCGTCCAGGTGAATATCGGCCTTCCCGTGAATGTCGTGCTGAAACAGAATCTGCAAGGCTCGCTCGCGGGCCTGATGACGAGATCCCATACGTTAGTTCGCATGCCGCTGCGCGGCTCGCCGTGGATGAGCTGACCGCCCCATAACCGGCTCGTGTTCGATTCCCTTCAACCGTCTCATAACCACCACCATTTCGATCGCAGACGTGGCCGCATCACCACCACGGTTGAATCTACCCGGATCGGCTCGTTCCTCCGCCTGTGCAACCGTTTCCGTGGTCAACACACCGAAGATGATCGGCACATCGGTATCCAACGCCGCTTGACCGATCCCACGGCTCACCTCGGAGCTGATATACTCAAAATGGGGCGTGTCACCGCGAATCACCGCTCCCAAGCAGATCACCGCATCGAACCGGCTCGACTTGGCCAGCGTGCGGGCCGCCAGCGGAATTTCGAACGCTCCCGGCACCCTCACCACCTCAATGTTCCCGACACCCACACCGCGTTTCTTGAGCGTATCGATACACGCACCGAGCAACTTGCTGGTGACGCGCTGATTGAACTTTGCGGCGACGA
This sequence comes from Nitrospira sp., assembly GCA_024760525.1. Classification (NCBI taxonomy): domain Bacteria; kingdom Pseudomonadati; phylum Nitrospirota; class Nitrospiria; order Nitrospirales; family Nitrospiraceae; genus Nitrospira; species Nitrospira sp. The sequence continues at coordinate 759,815 of CP060499.1, read as the reverse complement.
TGCCGAACTTCAATCCCGCCATGGAACGCCCCGTCTTCGCAGATTTCATCTTTCAACAGCCGTCTTGGCCCAGATTCCGGAGAATAGAACGTGAGATGGATAGACCGTCAGACCTTCTTGAGAATATGCCCCAGCTTCGTTTTCTTCGTCCGAAGATACCGAACATTCGCCGCGCGCGGGGGGATCTCGACAGGAACACGTTCGACGACCTTGAGACCATAGCCCTCGATCCCCACGATCTTACGCGGATTATTCGTGATCAACTTGATCTGGTGCAGACCGAGGTTCGCCAAAATTTGCGCGCCGACTCCATAGTCCCGGAGATCGGCCTTGAACCCGAGTTGCAGATTGGCTTCCACCGTATCACTCCCCTGATCCTGTAAGCCATAGGCCTTGATCTTGTTCAGCAACCCGATTCCGCGGCCTTCTTGATTCAGGTAGAGGAGCACTCCGCGGCCTTCCTTCTGAATGATCTCCATCGCGGCATGCAATTGATCACGGCAATCACAACGCAACGATCCCAATGCATCAGCCGTTAAACAACCGGAGTGTACACGCACAAGCGTCGGTGGACCACCGTCCACTCGACCTTTCACCAATGCAATATGGGTTATGCCGTCGATCTGATTCTCGAACGCCACCGCTTCGAACTCGCCAAAGGTCGTGGGCAACCGCGCGCTTGCCACTCGCTTGACGAAAGTCTCTCTCCTCATGCGGTATTCGATCAAAGCCTTGACCGTGACCATCTTGAGCTTGTGGGTCTTGGCAAACTTTGTCAGTTCAGGAACGCGGGCCATGGTGCCGTCTGCGTTCATGATCTCGCATATCACGCCGGCAGGGCGAAGGCCGGCCAACCTGGCCAGATCGACAGATCCTTCCGTTTGTCCGGCGCGACGAAGCACTCCACCGGTTTGCGCTTTGAGCGGAAAAACGTGACCGGGTCGCGCGAGATCGCTTGGTTTGGATTTCGGGTCGATCGCCACATGAATCGTCGTGGCTCGATCTGCGGCCGAGATTCCCGTCGTGATGTCCTTTCGCGCATCGATCGATACGGTAAAGGCGGTGCCGAACGCAGCGGTATTCTCGGAAGCCTGTTGTGGCAATTGCAGCTCTTCTACCCGTTCAGGCGTCAGAGCCAAACAAATCAGGCCTCGAGCGTGCGTCGCCATGAAGTTGATCACGTGCGGAGTCACTTTCTCCGCTGCAATGACGAGATCACCTTCATTTTCACGATCCTCGTCGTCCACCAAGATGACGCACCTTCCCTTCTTGATGTCCCGAATTGCGTTTTCGATACTATCGAAAGGAGTCGTCATATGTTTCTGACGGAGAGCCGTGAACTCAATCATTCTCTGTGACGCGTGGACAATTTATCATTAAACATTGAATATTTAGAAGCTAAGAAGCTGACAGCTTAACTCTGTTTCCGCCCCGACTGTCAACCAAAAAACACCGAACTTCCGCGAGTCTCGATGGAGAAGAGCCATCCGTTACCCCATCCTGTATTCCGCGCCGGAGAAGATCATGTGCCTCCTCGATATCCGCATGAGCGGGCGGGGTTTTTTCAGCATTGTTGCAGCCTAGGAATCTAGTGTAGTCTCCCCTCTTCATGTCCATCCTCGACGAGACAGATACGCAGCCGGACGAGCCTGAAGAATCGGAGCCCTCTCAGACGGAGCCGAACGAGATTCCTGCCAGCGCCGAGCTTAGCCCGGTTCCTGAACACGAAACAAGCCCCCGCGCCGATACGACCGCGGTGGTACCGGTCACGGCGTTGCAGCAGTACCTGGCCGAGGTGCGCCGATACCCCTACCTTTCCAAAGAAGAGGAGCTTCAGCTTTTTCAAGAATACCAAACGCACGGCAGCCGCGAAGCGGCCGTCAAGCTCATCATGGCCAACCTGCGTGTGTCGGTCTCGATCGCGGCCGAGTACCTGCATACCGGCGCCGATCACATGGACTTGATTCAAGAAGGCAACGTCGGTTTGATGCAAGCCATCAAGAAATTCGACCCCTCGAAAAACGTGCGCTTCTATGCCTATGCCGCTTGGTGGTCGCGGGCCTATATCCTGCGGTACTTGTTGCATACCTTTCGGCTGGTCAAGGTCGGCACGACTCAGGATCAGCGAAAGCTGTTCTATAATTTAAAAAAGGAAAAGGCAAAGCTCGAACGGGACGGCTTTGCGCCCGACACCAAATTGCTCGCCGATCGCCTGAACGTGCGCGAGCGCGACGTCATCGAGATGGATCAGCGCCTCGGCAACTGGGAACTATCGCTCGACCAGCCGATCGGAGAAAACCAGGAAAGCACGCTGCTGGATGTCTTGCCGTCCCACCAAGAACCGGCGGACGAGCAGATTGCCGATCATCAGCTGAAAACACTCTTTCGGGCCAAGCTCGCCGAGTTCATCACCACCCTCGAGGAGCGAGATGAGGACATTCTTCGAAACCGCATCCTGTCCGACTCCCCCCTCACGTTGGATGATTTGGGCGATAAATACGGTATTACGAAGGAACGGACTCGCCAATTGGAAGCGCGTATCATCAAACGCCTCCGTGACTACATGAAAAAAGACATCAAAGATTTTGACCATTTGCGGGCATGACATCTCCGGTCGATCCGCTTCCTCCCTCACGCAAAAAACCCTAGAATATCGGTTTCACAATAGGTTACGATGTAGGAAGGTTCAATTAAGCGGCGAGAATGTCAGGGCTATAAAAATCCCTCGAGTCCCCTCTTGACTTGGATGAACTAAGGCCTATCTCCATCGAGTCATAGGCTTCTAGGGTCATTAGCGAGTTCAGCCCAACTCTCAACCGTCAACACCTAACGCGTTAACTTTCATCAGGAGGAGGTTCTGTTATGGGTACAGCCGAGAAGGAAAAGAAGAATGTGGCCAAAGGATTCCAGCCCTTGGGTGAACGGGTATTCGTCACGTACACCGAGGAATTGGAACGCACCGCCGGTGGAATTTACGTGCCTGATTCAGCAAAGGAAAAGCCCCAACGGGGAGTGGTGCAGGCCGTCGGCAAGAAAGTGGAGAACGTCAAGGTCGGTGATCAAGTCCTTTTCGACAAGTATTCGGGCAGCAAGCTTCGGATTGAGGACGAAGAATGCTTGATCCTCAAGGAAGAAGACATCCTGGGGATCTTCACCAGCTAAGGTCAAGTCGCAAATAACCCAGACGAAACAATAGAACACGATAACAGGAGGAATCCAATGGCAAAGCAACTTATGTACGGCGATACAGCACGAGCCGCCATCCTGAAAGGGGTGAACCAGCTCGCAGACGCCGTGAAAGCAACTCTCGGCCCCAAGGGCCGGAATGCGATTTTGGACAAGAAATTCGGCGCGCCGACCATTACCAAGGACGGCGTCACAGTCGCAAAAGAAGTTGAGCTGAAGAACCCTTACGAAAACATGGGAGCCCAGTTGGTCCGCGAAGTAGCCAGCAAGACCAGCGACACCGCCGGCGACGGAACGACGACGGCAACTGTGTTGGCCCAAGCGATCTTCCGCGAAGGTGCGAAGAACATCACCGCCGGCGCCAATCCGATGGAGATTAAGCGAGGGATCGATAAGGCCGTCGAGGCCATCACCGCCGAGCTCAAGAAGCTCAGCAAACCCTGTCAAAACAAGACCGAGATTTCCCAAGTCGGCACCATTTCGGCCAACAACGACAAGACCATCGGCGATTTGATCGCAGAAGCCATGGAAAAGGTCGGCAAGGACGGCGTCATCACGGTGGAGGAAGCCAAGTCGATGACCACCTCCCTGGACGTCGTCGAAGGTATGCAGTTCGATCGCGGGTATATTTCCCCCTATTTCGTCACCAATGCCGAGCGGATGGAATGCTCCGTGGAAGAGCCGCTCATTTTGATCAACGAGAAGAAGATCAGCAGCATGAAGGATCTGCTCCCGCTGCTCGAGCAAGTAGCCAAAATGGGAAAACCGCTCGTCATCCTTGCTGAGGAAGTCGAAGGGGAAGCCTTGGCGACCCTCGTCGTCAACAAGCTCCGCGGAACCCTGAACGTCGCGGCTGTGAAGGCACCGGGCTTCGGCGACCGCCGCAAGGCCATGCTGGAAGATATCGCCATCCTCACAGGTGGCCAGGTGATTTCCGAAGACATCGGCATCAAGCTCGAGAACGTCAAGCTGACCGACCTTGGGCGCGCCAAACGCGTCACGATCGATAAGGATAATACGACGATCGTGGAAGGCTACGGCGATTCCAAGAAGATCGAAGGCCGGGTCAAGCAGATCAAGGCCCAGATCGATGAAACGACATCCGACTACGATCGCGAGAAGCTGCAAGAACGGCTGGCGAAGATCGTGGGCGGCGTCGCGGTCATCAATGTCGGGGCTGCGACTGAGACCGAGATGAAGGAGAAGAAGGCTCGCGTCGAGGATGCCCTCCACGCCACGAAGGCGGCGGTGGAAGAGGGAATCGTCCCCGGCGGCGGCACAGCCTACCTCCGCTGCGTTAAAGCGCTCGATGGACTCAAGGATGTTCCGATGGAGCAGAAAGTCGGACTCGACATTGTCCGGCGTGCGCTCGAAGAGCCGGTTCGGCAAATCGCCGCGAATGCCGGCGCGGAAGCTTCGGTCGTCGTCGGTAAGGTTCGGGAAGACAAGAACGTGAACGGTGGCTACAACGCCGCGACGGATGAATATGTCGACATGATCAAGGCCGGTATCATCGACCCGACCAAAGTGTCGCGGACGGCGCTCCAGAACGCCGCCAGCGTGGCGGGCTTGATGCTCACCACGGAGGTCATGATCACCGAACTCCCCGAGGAGAAGAAAGAAGCGGCCGCGCCTGGCGGACACAGTCACGGCATGGAGGGGATGTACTAAGCGTCAGACACAAAACAGCTGATACCGAACATTTTGGGCTCAGCCGCGAAAGGCCCGGCAGAATTCTGCCGGGCCTTTCGTGTTTATTGACTCGTCGACATCGAACATTCGAACGAAACCATGAGGAGTGGGTTCTGGTCACCCATCCGATAGTGGCAGCTTTCAACGTGGAGGACTTGCCAGGAGCCTGACGGTTGCGAGCCAAAAGTCATCGATGCGTTGGACGATGGTAAAATATTTCTCGAGGTCAACCGGTTTGGTGACATACGCATTGGCATGATTGTCATAGCTTTTCAACACGTCACCTTCCGCGTTCGAACTGGTCAAGATGATCACAGGAATGGTTCTGAGCGCCGGGTCCTGTTTCATTTGTGCCAACACCTCAAATCCGCTTTTCTTAGGCAGATTGAGATCCAAGAGCACGAGATCCGGCTGAGGGCTTTCAGTATACGGTTGTTCCTTTCGCAGAAACTGCAGAGCCGCCACGCCATCGTGCGCCACATGCAGGCGATTGGGAACCTTCGCTTCTGATAACGCCTCTTTCGTCAGGCGTACATCGCCGATGTTGTCCTCCACCAATAGAATTTCAATCGCGCACCCTGTTCCTTCGCTCATCATCCCTTCTTCCTGACCCTTCGTTGGAATGGGCTTCAACCGGACGCTCCTCTCCGGGTGTTGCATCGACCGGCGATCAAGCACTCTGGTGCCGCCCTGCGCGTACTCCGGTTCCGATGGAGCCGCAGCCCGCTTTTCAAGATCCATAATTTCCTCCGCAACGACGTGAACATGAACGTGAGCTCTTTCCGTTACAGAATGTCAGGTCGGCTCTCGCCTTCCTCAGATTATGCCACCGCCGCCCGTTCGGCCACCGGACCACTCAGTGTAAAAAAGAATGTGGTACCGACTCCCGGCGTCGATTCTGCCCAAATCCGGCCGCCATGACGCTCGATGATCTTCTTGACAATTGCCAGTCCCATACCGTTTCCTGGATACTCACCCCGTGTATGCAATCGCTGAAATATGACGAACACTCGTTCGCAATACTGTTGGTCGAAGCCGATCCCATTGTCTTGAACGGCAAACCGCCACTGAGCAGCGCCCTTGGCTCCTGGCGTGCTGCATGCCGAGATGCGGATGACCGGCGGCCGTTCGCCGCTAAATTTAAGCGCGTTACCGATCAGATTCTGAAATATTTGAGTAAGCTGACTCGGATCAGCCAACACGGTGGGCAGCGAGTCGCAGTGAATGACTGCGCCGACCTCCTTGATGGCAATTTGCAAATTGGCGACCGCCGTCCGAACGCTTTTCGATGCATCAATGGTAACGGGGGCCTCACCTCGCCGACCAACCCGTGAGTACGTCAGCAGGTCGTCGATCAGCGTCTTCATGCGCTTGGCCCCTTCGACGGCAAAGTCGATGAACTCATCGGCATCTTGATCGATCTTCCCTTTATACCGGCGAGCCAACAATCCGCAATAACTCGACACCATACGCAACGGCTCCTGCAAATCATGTGACGCCACATAGGCAAACTGTTCCAGCTCGTGATTGGAGCGGCTCAATTCTGCCGTCTGTTGCTCAAGCTCCTGTTCGGCGCGCTTCCGCTCTGTAATATCCACCACTGTCGCCAGGACAAACACGTCATCCTCGGTTCGAATGGGATTGAGCCCGACCTCGACCGGAAATTCGGTGTTATCCTTGCGTAGTCCGAACAAGTCCCGCCCTACGCCCATCGAGCGGACGCTGGGAGCATGACCGAAAGTCTGTCGCATCTCGGGATGGGCACTCCGGAACCGACCCGGAATCAGCTGCTCAACGGAACTCCCGATCAACTCGCTCCGCTCGTACCCAAAGAGCGCTTCGATTTGGGCGTTGATCAGGGTAATCCGCCCTTCCGAATTGACCATCAGCATGCCGCAGGGCGCGGATTCCACCACGAGCCGAAACTGTTCTTCTTTTGCTTTATCCTCGGTCACGTCCGTCAGGGTTCCGACGAAACCCATCACTGTTCCGTCCTCGCCAGGTACCGTGGACGCTTGCCCGAGTACCCAGCTCACACTTTCGTCACGATGCACAAACCGGTGTTCAGATCGGAACGGTTGGCCGGTTTCAACCGTGTGTGCCCATGCGGCGAGCACCCGATCATGATCGTCAGGATGCAGGGCGTGCCCCCATCCCGTTCGAACTTCCTCCTGTGAAGTCACGCCGATCATTTCGATCACGCGTTCGTTGGCATACTTGATGAGACCGTCCCTATCGCAGTGGAAGATGCCGACGGGAGCAACTTCCGCCAATATCCTGAATTGCGCTTGGTTTTCACGCAACTCGGTCGTCCGCACTGCAATCAGTGCTTGTAACTCTGCCGAGGTGTGGCGCAACTCATCCTCCACTCGAAGCCGTTGTGCGATCTCCAATCGCAATTCTTCATTCACCTTTTCCAATTGGGCAGGGCTCGGCCATGTGAGCGCCTGAGGCACCAGTCGTACCAGAAGAATCGCCGTGAGGATGGACAAAGCGGCCGTCGCAACTTTCGTCAGTCCCTCAACAAAGTAAGCGGGCCACCACAAGGTCCATATAGACATCAGATGCGTGGTTCCACAGGCAAAAATGAACGCGCTGAATAGGTGAAGTATCCACCCAAAGGACAAATCACTGCGCTTCTTCACAAAATACGCGAGGATGAACGGAATGGAGTAGTAGGCAAGGACGATCACACTGTCGGCGATCGCATGTAGCCAGAGCAGGCCCGACTCCCAGAGAAGGCACTGACCGTGCGGGAGAAATCCGGAAGGGATGGACCAAGACAGAAACTCGTTCATTCACCACCTCATGTTCAGGCAGCGGCGTCGACCCGTTCCGATGCGTACCCGAGTAATTCGATGAAGAAGGTCGTGCCTATCCCCGGAGTTGACTTCACCCAGATACTGCCCCCATACCGTTCGATGATTTTTTTCGTGATCGCCAGCCCCATGCCGTTTCCTTCGTATTCCTCCCGGGTGTGCAAGCGTTGAAAGATCTCGAACACCCGTTCTTGGAATTGTGGCTCGAAGCCGATCCCGTTGTCCTGTATTGAGAATACCCACCGCGACGAGTCCTGTCGCTCATCCGACTGTCTGGCCGACACATGAATCTCCGGACAGCGGCCGCCACAAAACTTCAAGGCATTGCTGATCAGATTCTGAAACACTTGAGTCAGCTGCACCGGATCGGCCATCACCCGCGGCAATTCCCCGCAATGAATCGACGCTCTTGTTTCGTTGATGGTGAGCTGTAGATTGGCCAGAGCTGCCTGCAAGCTCTCTCCGGCATCGACCAAGACTAAAGGCTTCTCTCGCCGGCCGACTCGCGAGTATGTCAGCAGATCGTCGATCAAGTCCTTCATGCGTTTGGCCCCGTCGACGGCAAACTGGATGAACTCGTCTGCGTCCTGATCGAGCTTCCCCTTATATCGACGGGCCAGAAGCCCGCAATAGCCCGACACCATCCGCAACGGCTCTTGCAAGTCGTGTGACGCCACATAGGCGAATTGTTCCAGCTCATGGTTGGAACGACTCAATTCTGCGGTCTGTCTCTCCAACTGCTGCTCGGCACGCTTCCGCTCTGTGATATCCACCACCGTCGCCAACATCTGTTTGCCCGAGCTGAGCTCGGTATGACTGAACCCCACGTCGATCGGGAACTCTGTTCCATCCTTGCGCAATCCAAACAGGTCCGTTCTCTGCCACACGCTGGCCGGATCGGTGATGTGCGCGTTCAGGTCTCCTGTGCCGAGTCGGGTAGTCCGGAATCGTTCAGGTAAGAGAGTATCGACTTGGTTTCCAATCATCTCATTGCGGCCGTATCCGAACAACACTTCAAGCTGATGGTTGACCATCGATAGCGCGCCATTGGAACCGACCATCAACATGCCGCAAGGGGCAGATTCAACAACCACGCGAAACCGAGCATTCTCTTCCATCTGCATATCGTGCTTAGCCTGCCGCACCAGCCCCTGTTCAAAGTCCAGTTTCGCGCTGTAGGCAACAATCCCGTAGGAGAAGAGCCTGACACCATGCCACCACCACCACATTGGATCCCATACGGTGGACCAGGTAAAGAAGATTTCCGACATGCCGATGGATGCGTAACAGGATGCCTGCCGCACAGGTTCCCAGTGAGACGAATGCTTCAGGTGGCGAAGAAACCAAACGGCACTCCCAAAAAACGCGATCCCGCCGCTGACGGTCAACACGGTCGTCATCCATGTCATAGCCCGCTGATCGACCATGTGTGGTACGAGCTGTGGGTTTCTGAGGAGAAGCATTCCGAGGAGAGGATATGACAATATGCAGATGATCACTGCCCATCCGACTGAAACCTTTCGATGCGCTTGACCAGGTAACCACACAAGCAACGACAGCATGCCCCCGATAAACGTCGCACAACTCCGAAACCAGACCGACAAGTCCCCTAGAGGGACGAGCGCATGCAATCCATAGAGGGCCCCCATATTCAGGAACGCTAAACCTACCCAGACCCGATGAGACTCCCTTGGATTTGCTATGTAGTTGGTAAAGGAATGCCAGGCAACGATGATCGAGAGAAAGGACCCCAACCCTTCTGCAACCGCATGTACGAAAGGGAATGCCAATTCCCAGGCCGGAACGGCTATCGAAATAAGCAAGGAGACGGCCAGGACGATTCCCAGGAAGGAGCCAATCGTCAATACCCGGCTATCGATATCCAAGAACCGAGACATGGAACCCCCACCCGTGAGGACCACCTATTGGCAAGTGGCTCGGATGAAACGGACTGTGTTGCCGTTACGATTGCAAGGCAGCCGCATGGCCGATAGGTCCGTCCTGTAGAGCCTCGCCGACTCGCTTTAACAAAATATCCTCGGTGAACGGCTTCATGAGGAACGGCTTCTCCCCGACCATGAACTGGGGCTTGACGGTCGACATCGGTAAGGTACACAGGTGCGGGTGCGCTTCGGCCATTTGGGCCGTCAATTCGTGACCGCTCAAGCCCGGCATAACCTCATCCACAATGAGCAAATCGATTTTATCCTCGTGCTGTTCGCTCATACGGAGGGCTTGGGATCCGTCACATGCGTCCAGGACGCGGTAACCGTTTGCCTCGAGCAATTCACGGATCAGCGTTCGCACAGTATCTTCATCGTCGACGACCAACACGGTTTCAGAGCCGGATCGCCGTGGCGACTCGGCAGTATGGTTGAATGTCATCACACCTTGGGCGATATGGGAAACTGGAAAGACAAGCGTGTACTCGCTCACCTCCATATCGTCTTGGGAGACGAAGCAATATCCCTGATGCTCCGTGATCGTCTTCAAGACCGCCGCCATGCCGAACCTCTCTTCGTCTTCTCCGACGGCCTCATTCTCTGGAAACACCAAACATTGCGGGGCCGCGTTCACCGGTGCGGGATACTCCGGAGAGACGGCGCGGATGATGACGGCGGTAAACGGGCCGCGGCAGATAAAGCCCATCGCCTCCGCGTCTTTCCCGTCGATATTCCATGTCCGTGTCTCGATCTGAAGATGCACATCTTCACCGTGACCTTGAATGATATTCATGGCCAGAATGAGCAACGCCTGTTCCAATTCTCTGGGATTGCCCCTCACACGTCCCAGGAACGGATCAGAAACGATCGTGACTTCGCGGCGTACTCCGATGACCAGCCGGATCATACGCTCCATGTCCGCCAACAGCAGGTTCATGTCCAGAAGCACAGGGTCCTTCGTCGTCGTCTTTCCGAGCGAGAGCAAGTGCTGTGTAATCGCCATGGCCCGCTGGCCGGCTTTTCGAATCTGGAGCATACGGCCGTGCGCGCGGGTATCCGCAGGCAAATCATGCACGACGAGATCGGCAAACCCATTGATGGCGGTAATCAGATTGTTGAAATCATGCGCGACCCCGCAGGCCAGGTTCCCCATCGCGGCGAATTGTTCCGCCTGCCTCAATTGTTGATCGGCCTTGCTGAACTTCTCTTCCATCGCATGTTGCTCCGTGATATCGAACAGCACGCCGTCTCGATTCGGCAATGCCCCGCGTGCCGGTCCGACACCTTGACCTCGGTCGAAAATCCAGCGGATCTGGCCGTCCTTTCGACGGATCCTGTACTCGATGGAATATGGTTGTTTGCGGGTCACGGCTCCCAGCAACATGCACATCGTGCGTTCCCGATCATCCGAATGAATCAGGTCCGAGTAGCCACCCGACGCTTTCGCCATGAATTCTTCTATGGAATATCCGGTCAACGTCTCGAACGAAGGGCTCGCAAACAGCAGTGCCCCGCGCTTATCGCTATGACAGCGATACACCACGCCGGGAATGTTCGCGACCAGCGATCGGTAGCGTGCATCGGACGCTCTCCGTTCGATGGAGTACTGAATCACTCGTACCAACGCTTCCGAATTCATGGTTCCCTTCAACAGGTAGTCCTGCGCGCCATGCTTGAGTGCCTCAAGCGCCTGCGCCTTGTCGTTCAATCCGGTCAAAACGATAATCGGCGCTTCCTTCGATAGCGGCTGCAATCGCTGAAGCCCTTCCAGCTTATCGCTGTCCGGCAACGAAAGATCGAGCAGCACCACATCGAAGGACTCATTGGTCATCACGTCGACAGCCTGATTGAGACGACCGACACAGGTCACATCCACCTCGAAATCCGGCGATTCGGAGAGCATTTCCTGGGCTAGTCTGGCGTCGCCGAGATTATCCTCTACGAGCAGGACTCGTTTCATATGGGCCTCCTTTGCGGCTCATTCAATGTATTGGCTGACCTTCCCATGGATTCTCCACAGTCGCCGATTCCCGTACTATGTCCAGGAATCCACCGATCAAACATGTTGGACACTGCTTCCGCGACGAGCGGCTTGTTGAGGACATCGTCCAACCCCGACGCCATGAATCGTTCTCGATCCTGAGGCTGCATGCTGGTCGTCAGGGCGATGATCGGCAACCGCGGAGCCGCTCCAGGTTTGAGAAATGGTGTGCCGTTTTCCGCCATTGAACGGGTCGCATCGGCGAGACGCTGCGCTTCCAGCCGGCGAATGGCTCTGGCCACACCAAGGCCATCCATGTCGAGCATTTGGATGTCCATCATCACCAGATCGTACCGTCGATGACCGATGATCTCGAGCACACGCTGCCCGTTCGACACGACATCAACCCTCCCCCCCAATTTCTCAAGGAGCCGAACCGCCACCTTTTGAGTGATGTCGTTGTCGTCAACAACTAATATCCGTGTCCGCCCACTCGCGCGGCGTTCATCAAGGCTGTGTGCCGTAATCAAGGGAAGCGCCGGCTGACTTCCACTCACCAGTCCTGGACGCGTACCCATGACCATACACAGACACTCATAGAGCTGCGCCTCACGAACCGGCTTCGGTAGGTATGCGGCAATCGTAGACTGATGCGCGCGTGCCGCATCTCCCCGTTCCCCGAACGCCGTCAGGAGCACAAGGGGAAGGCTTCGAAACGCCGTATTGGCTCGGATCCGTTTCGCGAGCTCGAACCCGCTCATCCCTGGCATTTTGGCGTCAAGAATCACCAGGTCGAAGGGATCGCCATTGGCATAGGCCTTCTCGATGCAGGCCAACGCCTGTGTTCCGGACTCCGCAGCTTGCGACTTCATCGACCACACCGCCGTCAAATGTCCCAAGAGGGAGCGGCAGGCGTCATTGTCGTCTACGATACAAACCCGTAACCCTTTGAGGTCGCGACGGGGAATCGTCAGAGGACAGTCGTCGTTGGATTTTGCGTCCAAAGTGATTGTGAACCAGAATCGGCTGCCTTTTCCCGGCGTGCTGTCGACCCCGATCTCCCCTTGCATTTGATGGACAAGATTCTTGCAGATCGCCAAGCCGAGCCCCGTGCCGCCGTACTTTCTCGTGGTGGAGGTATCGGCCTGACTAAACGGTTTGAACAGGACTGTTTGTTGTTCTACCGTCAACCCGATTCCGGTATCGGCCACTTCGAAGCGTAAGACGCTTTTGCTCCAGACTTCCTGTGCCAAGCCGACCCGTACGACCACTTCTCCGCGCTCGGTGAACTTGATGGCGTTTCCCACAAGGTTGATAAGAATCTGGCGGAGCCGCCCGGGATCACCGCGGAATCCATCAGGCACAAGGCCGGACACCACCGCGACCAGCTCAAGATCCTTTTCACTGGCTTGATGGCTCAAGAGATGTAAGACATCGTCGACGGTTTTTCGAAGGTTGAAGTCGATGCACTCGAGGGTCATCTTGTTGGCATCGAGCTTCGAAAATTCCAGCACGTCGTTGAGAATCATCATGAGGTTCTCTGCGGACATCTCGATCGTCTTGGCACACTCCTGTTGTTCCGGAGTCAACCCCATGTCCAACAGCATGTTGGCCATGCCGATGATGCCGTTCATCGGAGTTCTAATCTCATGGCTCATATTGGCCAGAAATTCCCCCTTGGCCCGAGCCGCATCGAGCGCGTGATTTCTGGCTTCGAGAAGCTCGTGATTCATGCGCTCAAGGTTTCGGTTCGTCGATTCCAACTGATGCTCGATACGCTGCCGCTCGATCGCATAACGAATCGAACGAACCAGGATATGGCCGTCCACTCGCCCTTTGATCAGGTAGTCCTGCGCTCCATGTTGCATGGCTTCGATGGCAAGCGCTTCATCACTCATACCGCTCAGGACAATGATCGGTAGGTTTGGGAATGAGCTCCGGAGTGGACGCAAGGTATCCAGCCCATGAGTTTCGAGCAATGTGAGATCGAGCAGGACGGCGTCGAATTGATCGCCGCTCAAACGGCGAATAGCCGCGCTGAGGCGTGTCACATGCGCGAGGGAAAATCCGTGGGGATGCGACTCTTGAATGAATTCCCGTGCCAGGCGGGCGTCAGCCTCATTGTCTTCTACCAGCAACACTTTCGTCAGCACATCAGAGGAACAGGCTGGTTCAACTGTCGTGATGGGCATGCTTGTGCGAACCTTCCTACCGGCCTCAAATAGGAAGCACTCAGCAAAGAGGCGAATGCTTGCTCAAGGGCCAAGCCCGACCTTGGCGTGCAAAATATGGCGACATATGGCAAAAAGTTCGGAGCATGGCTCTCCTCGACTTGTCGGATAAATACTGAAAAACTTTAGACTCTTTGTCGAAAAGAGGAGCCTCCTCACGGGTTTCAGATCAATAGTATCATTTGATCGGCGACATGGCGCCGTAGAGGGGAAATTACCGGTATCACGAGCCCCTATGGAGCGGTTAGAAAATGCTTGATCTCAGCGGTACAGCGACAACCAGTGGAATAAACCCGAGGTTAATGCGTCACAACGGCGATCATTCGACAGAGTCGGAGCAGCTGCCCTATGCCAAGTTAGGCGCTACCCGCGGCTGTGGAGAGTGCCGCTTTGAGAAGAGAGGAGGATTCTGGATCAGAAAACAAAGATCTGAACATCCGGTGGACCATATCTGTATGGCGCTGATGATCCTGACGGAACCGTTCGCTCGCCTGATCCCGATCGTCCGACCCATACCCCAAGCGAACCGCACATCGCTCGAGTTCAATCCGGCTCTCCGGAAGGGCATGGGTCTGGAGATCCTGGACCATCTGGAGCTTATGCTCGACATCCCGAAGAAACAGGTACGCTGCGGTCAGCTCATCCCGTTCTTTCGCCGAAATCAGTTTCCGACGGGCGAACCGATCCAATGCACCAAGAGTACTGCGGTCAAGGAGTGCCGGAACCCGCCTCCCAGCCAGCACCTGAATCGTCTGCACGAGGAATTCTATCTCCCGGATACCGCCTGTTCCGAGCTTCACATCACGCCGTTCGTGCCCACGGTCTGCTATTTTCGTGTCGATCATCTCTTTGACGATCCTCACTTCGTGGACCACCGGCAGCGCCTCGGTGAAACTCGTCTTCGTTCCAGGCTTCCCGAAAATAAATGGCTTCACCACGCCCAAAAATGCGTTCCCGACACGTGTCGAACCGGCTACCGGCGAGGCCTTCAGGAGCGCCAATCGCTCCCAGACTTGTCCACGTCTGAGATAGTATCGCCGATAACCCGAGAGAGAGCGTGCTAACTGGCCGACAGACCCCTCCGCCCGTAAACGCAGATCGACTCGAAAGACATGCCCTTCCCTGGTCGGTTCAATCAACACTCTCGTCAATTCTCGGGCAAGGATCTCAAAATATTCCTCATTGGAAATGCCGACACCGGCCGGCTTGGCGGCGCGCCTACCTCCCGGGGCTCTGGTTTCCCCGTCATCGGACTCATAGATATAGAGCAGATCGACATCAGAGCTGTAATTCAATTCATGGCCACCGAGCTTGCCCATCCCGATCACGGCGAATCTTGTTTCCATCCATCGTCCCTGCCGATTTCGGTGCATCGGGATGCCATACTGTTGTCTGAGATCGCCGTCGACAATTTCATACGCCGCATGAATGAGCAGGCAGGCCAGATCGGACAATGACGCCGTCGTCTGAGGCACCGTGGCGAGTCGGAGCAGATCCCGGACACCGATCCGTAACATTTCCCGCCGCCGAAACCGGCGCAGCGCGTCCAACCTCAATTGGCCGGACATCAGATGCCCGATGCTCTTGCGAAGCGCGCTCTCCAACTCATTCCGCGTAGGCGATCTGGACAACACGTCTTCCTCGGCCAGCCAATACACCAACGTCGGATCTCGAACGAGGGTGAAGGTCAAGGCATCGCTATTGCCGAAAATGACACAGAGGAGATCGAGCATGCGCGGCCAGCTGTGCAAATAGTCGAGAAAGGCAGTACGGGCGACACGCGACAGCATGCGCTCCCAATGGTTCAGCGCCTGATCCGGGTCGGCCGTTCTGGAGACTGATTCCAACAAAAGCGGCAGGATGTCGGCCAACCGGCGGCGTTGGGTCGGGTCGCCTGCCATTGCATTCAGGTTGCGGTCGGCCTGGTCGGGGTCGCGCAGACCATAGGCCGACAAAATGGCCCGTACTTCCTCGGCATTTCTCTTGGTCGCGAGCAAGACAGGCCTGGGATCCGGCTTGGAGGAAGTCGTCTGAATTGTTGGTTGAGCCTGTGCCGGCGGAAACGGAATGGATGATTGAGTCATGGCGGGGCATTATACTCTCCCCTACGCACAATGAAACCCATTCGGGTATACTGAAGGCCATGCCGATCAGCTCTCCCGACCTCGGGCCGATCTTCAATACCGTCCGTCCATTGTGTCCTGACGTAGTACCAGAAGCTCTTCAAGATTTCTTCACCCGCATGGATCAGGAGTATTTCCGGCGGTTCGATCCCACGACGATCGCTCAGCATATCCGATTGACGGCACAACTGACTTCGGAACATCCCTGCACAATTGCCTTTGCTGAACAGCAGGATAAACGGTTTGAGGTGACGATCGTCGCGTACGATTATTTCTCCGAATTCGCTACTATTTGCGGCCTACTTTCAGCGTTCGGCTTGAACATTGAAGAAGGACAGATTTATACGTTTGCCGACAAAGCCGCTCCGCAGTCTGCTCGCACGAATTGGACAGGATACGGACCGCGTGTCCGCGCAAAGAGCAGCCCGAGTTTGAGCAGAAAAAAGATTGTCGACGTGTTCCGCGTCTTGCCGGTATCAGGCGCGGAGTTGGGGATTGAACAACAGAATCTCCTGGCAGACTCACTCCACTCGGTCATCATGTTGCTCGACAAGGGACAGTTCGCGGAAGCGCGCTTTGCGGTGAACCGGCGGCTGGTCGAGCAGCTGGGCAAGCGGCGCGGATCCTTCAGCGGCCTGCTCAATCCGGTCCAGATCACGTTCGACAACAGCCAATCCCCCACCGATACAGTCATGGACATCCGGTCGGACGATACCCCGGCCTTTTTGTACGCCTTCGCCAACGCCCTCGCGATGCGCAACGTGTACATTTCCAAAGCGCAATTTGACGTCGAGAATGGCAAGATTCATGACCGCTTTTATGTCCGCAACCGCCACGGCCAGAAGCTCACCGATGCGGCAGATCAGCAGCAGTTGCGCTTGACGGCCGTGCTCATTAAGCAGTTCACACACGCCCTTACCTGGGCCCCCGACCCGACCAAAGCCCTGGAATCGTTTGACCAGTTTCTTGACCTCACCGTGCAACAGGCGAAAGGGAAAGCCCTGCAGAAAGCCTTGGCCTTTCTCAGCGACAAAAAGACGTTCCCCTTGCTCGCCCGTCTGCTGGGCGCCAGCGATTTTCTCTGGGAAGACTTTCTGCGTCGCCAATACAGCAACCTCCTTCCTCTCCTGCAAGACTATCGGGATGCGCCCCTTATTGCGCCACGAGCGACACTTCGCAAGGACCTTGATCGTCTGGTGAGTCGGGCTGCAACCGATGAGGAGAGGAAGGCGGCACTGAACAGCTTTAAAGATCGCGAGCTGTTTCGCATCGATATGAAGCATATCGTCGAGCCTGGCACCGCTCTCCCTGATTTTTCCGCGGCACTCACCCAATTGGCCGAAGTGATCGTCGATCGGAGCTTGAAGGACTGCCAAGCCAAATTGAACAAACTCTATGGCCCACCGCGTTTGCCGAACAAGAAACCCTGTCCATTCACCGTTCTCGGCCTGGGCAAATTCGGCGGCAAGGAACTCGGATACGCCTCGGATATTGAAGTGATGTTTGTGTACGGCGACGCGGGGCGCACCGGCGGCAAGCAGCCGATCGAGAACAGTGAATATTTTGAGCGGCTGGGGCACGAACTTTTGCAGTGGATTGAGGCGAAACAGGAAGGCATTTTTCACCTGGACGTACGCCTCCGTCCCCATGGTGGGAAAGGCTCTCTGACCAACCCCTTCGACGAGATCTCCAACTACTACAGTGAGCAGGGCCTTGCCGCCGCATTCGAACGCCAGTCGTTGATCAAACTGCGGCATGTGGCCGGCGATGCCGCTCTCGGTAAACGAGTCGAAGCTCATCGCGACAGTTATGTCTACAGCGGCCATCCCTGGGATCTTCCCGGAGCCCTCGACTTGCGTCGTCAGCAGCTGAAGCAACTGGTCGAGCGCGGCACCGTGAACCTGAAACATAGTCCGGGTGGCATCGTCGATATCGAATATGCCGTCCAGTACCTTCAAGTCATGCACGGCCATCGGCTCCCCGTCCTACGCACCCCCAACACCATGCAGGCCCTGGCCGCCTTGGTCGACTGTGGGATCGTGACGAGGCCGGATGGCGAGAATCTTCGCAAGGCCTATTTCTTCATCCGCATGCTCATCGACGGCCTCCGCATGGTCCGCGGCAACGCGAAAGATCGTGTCCTCCCGCCCGTTGACTCCGATGAATTTATCTTTCTCGCCCGCCGTGTCGGCTATGCCACAGACGACTGGGAGGCCGGCGCTCGGCATCTCCAGACCGACGTCGAACAGCATATGAGGCTCACCAAAGAATTCTTCGAGCGGACGTACGGAAAGCTCTAGCTCACCTCACGCCACGTCCCTGAGTCTTCTGAAGCCCTCACGAAGACCTGACTATCGGGTAATGGCCACACGATGCTGCGGAGGCCCGGCGCCTCGAAACGGACATCGAGCAAGATAATGAAGGAGCCTCGTCTCCTCAAGCTTGGTGGTGTTCTAACCGATAGAGCTTCAGACGTTCGACCGAGGAACTCCTATGATTTCGTCAGGCATAGCCGCGGAATCGGCCTTGATCGACTCTATTCGTCCTCGCCTCCATCGAAATCTCAAGCCCCTCTTCGATGAGTCCAGCCGCTGCCTTCCGATCCTACAGTCAACTTGCCAGCAAATCCTGAGTCACATGGGGCCTCATTCCAACGCCGTGAGCCTCGCCCGGGTGATCAGCCGCGATCACGGACTGACATGCAAGGTACTGCAGGTCGCAAACAGCATCGCCTACAGCCCGCAACAGACGATTGTCTCGGTCCCTCATGCGGTCAGCTGGCTAGGGCTCGATACCGTTCGGTCCCTCGTGGCTGCCGCGCACCTTGTCGAGCAGCTGCGACACTGGCCAGTTCGTCAGCATGAGTTTCGAACGCTGATCGCCAAGTCCCTCATCTCCGCAACCTATGCGTGCGAACTGGGCATGGCGATCGAATACCCTCAGCCGGGCCAGTTGTTTACCGCGGCGCTTCTCTACTCCATCGGAGACTTGGCGATTGCGTATCAGGATCCGGACCTGTTTGAAGCCCTCCAAGCCACCTCTCGAAAGGCGAAGCTACCGGCAGAATGCGTGCTTCAAGAGACTCAGCTCCTCGGCATACCTCGTCTGACTTTGGCTCAAGCGTTGGCTCGGATGTGGAAACTCCCGGACGATCTCATCGAGCTCTTCAGCAGGCCCGGGGAACCGGTGATGGGACGTTGGCCAAGCGGGTTCCCCACCTACAGGGGAATCGTCGTCGGTTCCATCCGGCTGGTCGAAGCCATGACCAACTCCGCACCACAGGCTGGCATCGAGGAAGCTAAACGAACACTCCTTCTCGGAAGCGGGCTCACTTCAGCGCAGTTCGCGGATTTACTGATTCGTGCCATGGACCGAGGACGCCAGCTCATTCGCTCGATGGGGTTGTCACTCGACTCCGCCGCCGAAGCAAAAGACGAAACACGGGAGGTCACCGAGTCGCCCTCATGCCGCCAGTCCACCCACTCGGTGGCTGATGAGAAACCAGCGTCTCCTCCTCAACGGGTTGCTCCGACACAAGCCCCCCCTCCTGCTCCGATTCGGACCAAGCCGCTTGAAACACTCCAAGCCTTTCAGGACTCGCTGCAGAGTGCAAAGGACCTAAACACCTTACTTGGCACCTTCGTCACCTCTCTGCACCAGGACGCCGGATTTGACCGCGTGGGTTTGGCACTCCTGAACCAAAGCGATAGTGATCTGCTCGTCGGAAGGCTGGTGCTTGGGGTGGCTCCACTAGCCCCCTACATCCGGTCCCTGTCCGGTTCGCTCAGCCGGGAACATCAGTTTTTCCTGACGGTCCTCAAGCGGGTCGATCCTCTGCTCGTTCCAAACTTTTCAGATCAACCGCCTGGAACCATGAAGCAGGACTTTCTCGAGATCTGGCAACCGACATCGGCGATCCTTGCGCCGTTGCGGGTGGGCGCGAAACCGATCGGACTCATCTACTGCGATCGGGCGACGAGTCATCAGCCGATGCATGCACAGGACTACCAGGCCTTGCAGCTGTTCTTTGCCCAGACAACATTGGGGCTGAATCGACTGGCCGGCATACTGTAGCTCAGCCTCCATCTGGATGTCGCAAAGACCGCCCGCGAGGTTTCGACCACGCTGCATGCAACTACTGTTTGGCCTCAGCAATCGTCGTTCTGATGCGCCAGCAGCCTCTAGTCAGATCCCGATGGCCAAGCGGACTGGATGGACCGCTTCAGAAATCCCGTATGGCCCCGTCGTCTCTACTTGGTCGGGATCCACATAGGTGCCGAACAGCCGATCCCACACGGTCAACAGGACCCCGAAATTCCCCCCAGCTCTCCCCATTTGTCTCAGGTGATGCACCCGATGGTAGCGGGGCGTGACGAAGCACCACTCCAGCTTTTTCGATTGCCACGTCACATTCATATGCATCCAGTTATTCGTCAGGATCAGCATACAGGAATAGAGCGGAAAGAATAGGGCAGGCACCGGTTTGAGAAGGGGAAACGCCAGCAGATAAGGGATGTTGGCAAGTGCCACTTGCGGAAGGCTCGCCCGGACACCGGCCAGCCAGTACAGTTCCGTCGGTGAATGGTGCCAGCGATGGATCGGCCACCCCCCCGATGTATGCCAGAACCGATGCATCCAGTAGGCAATTCCGTCCATGACGAACAGGAACACCAGCAGCTTGAACCCGAATGGGACCGCCTGCCAACGCCAGTGTGAGTAGTCAGGAAATGGGATTCGATCCGTCACTTGTGTAGCGACGACGAAGAAGATCTGATAGGTGATGAACGCCCCAATATCCCATAGAAACACGCGACGATAGAGGAGTGCGCGCGACGGCCAGTAATATTCCACTGCGAAAAAGAGCAGGCCGATTCCCCAATAGACGGCGAGCCATTCCAACGAAAACACAGTGGTCAACAAGTCGTCCATGATGCTCCTGTAAGAAACATGTGTCAGATCGACAACGAGGACAAAGTGAGGCAAGAGGATCGCTCATCTTGAAGATGCCGGTCAAGTCGGCACAACACTCCATTCACCCTTCCTATGCAGGCTGCCCCGGTCGGGAAACATCCCACATCGGAGATTGTTGTCTGATCACAGGAAGGTTCTGAGGAGCTACGCCGCCAGGGCGAGGGGGTGGATGAGCGCCAGCGTCTCTTGCAGTTGTGTGTGAGCCTCTTCCAGTAGTACAGGGAGGGTGGCCGGTACGAACCGAGTGGCGGTCACAGCATGGGGGCTGAACGGCGGTGCGGCAGGGCGCCGGCTGGGCTCGAGTTCTTCATAGTCGGCAACGACACCGGCTAGATGCACGACGGAAGCATGCATGATGAACTCGCCGGCATCGTTCGGACTCAGCTGGCAACGGATGGCCTGTTCGATCTGCATGGGCATGCCCCATGACCGAATGAGTTCGGCCCCTACTTCAGCAAAGTCGCACCCAATGTTGGACTGCTCCACTTCAGCCAGGGAAGTTTCAAGGTACCCCGCCTCGATGAGAGCAGACTGGGCGCGCTGCGGCACAGCTTCGTACAAGACAAGGTGGCCGATGTCGCGCAACAGGCCTTCGATAAAGAAGCGCTCGCTATCAGCGATACCACACGATCTGGCGATCTTTCCCGCAACCAGAGCGCAGAGCACGCTTTTCCGCCAGAATTGAGGAACGTCCATGAGTTGCACCGTCATCCCGGAAAAAGTTCGGCCGACAGTGGTCGCCGTAACGAGATCGTTGATTGCCTGGACGCCGAGAAGCGTCACGGCGCGAGTGATCGTGTCGATCTGTTTAGGAAACCCATACAGCGGGCTGTTGACGATGCGGAGCACCCTGGCCGAAATAGCTGGGTCCAACTTGAGAACATTGGCGAGATCGTCCATGGTCGAGTCGGGATCGTCCACCACATCCCGCACGCGAATGTATATCTCCGGCAAGGTGAAGACCGTGGTGCAGGACTGGACCAGTTCGCTCGCCGTTGGCATGGTGGAGGGTCCCTTCGGTGATACGCCGATACAGGCTCTCGCCTCCTCTATCGGTTATGAACGGGTGGAACTGTAGAGGAAGTGTTCGTCTGGAGAGAAAGACTCGCTATGCGACAAACCAGAACCAATACACAGGACGGGAGCCGGGAGTCTGTTTCTGGTCAGCAATTTACTGGGTGCTACCGATGGCTTGAGCGCGTTTCTCCTCCAATTCGGCCCAGCGGGCGTAGAGGCGCTCGACGTCAGCTTGCGCGACATGCAGCGCCGCGTAGCGTTCTTGTAATTCAGCGGCGGAGGAAGCAATGGATGGATCATTTGCCGCCATTTGGCAAGCAACGACCCGTTCTTCGGCTTTCTGAATGGTGATTTCGATCTGATCCCATTCTTTCTGTTCTTTGTACGACAAGCCTTTCCGTTTGGACGGTCCCGCCGAGGCAGGACTTTCCTTTGCAATCTGAGATTTTCGTTCTTGCGTCGTTTTTTTTGCCTGCGCGGCTTCCCATTGGGCATAGTCGGCGAACCACTCGGCGCGGCCCGTCCCATCCAGGGCAAGAAGTCTGGTGGAGACTCGGTCCAGCAGCCACCGGTCGTGCGTCACTAGAACAAGTGCGCCCTCGAATTCCAGCAGGCTGTCTTCCAGCACATCGAGCGTCGGGATATCCAAATCGTTCGTGGGTTCGTCGAGGATCAAGAGATCCGCCGGCTGAAGCATGAGTCGAGCGATCAGCAACCGGGCCTGCTCTCCGCCCGACAGACGGGAGACCGGCAAATCCAGCTGCTCCGGCCTGAACAGAAAACGCTTGGCCCATGAGACCAGATGCACGGACCGATCCTGGTACACGACGGCATCGCCACCGGCAGGAGCGAGGGCACGCCGCAACGTGGCCTGCTGGTCCAGCGACTCGCGATGTTGGTCGAAGGTCACGACCCGGAGCCGATCGGCTCGGGTGATGGCGCCGCTGTCTGTCGGCAACGTGCCCGCCAAGAGTTTGAGGAGAGTGGTCTTGCCGCCGCCATTGGGGCCCAGAAGACCGATCCGTTCGCCTGGCCCTATCATGAGGTCGAGGCAGGACACGATCGGCTTGCCGCCGAGTGTTTTCCCGATTTCCTTTGCAACCAACAATTGTTTCGACTTTCGACCGGAAGCCGCGAAGTCGATTCCGGCCGACGCATTCCCCTGCCGCGACTCGATATCCTGCAGTTCGTCGATGAGCCGTCCCGCCGAGTCAATTCTGGCCTTGGCCTTGGTCGTGCGGGCTTTGGGGCCACGCCTGAGCCATTCCACTTCGCGCCGGACCCGATTGGCCAATGATGCCTGATAGTCGGCCTGCGCCTGTAAGGCCGCGTCGCGCTGCTCCAGGAACTCGCTGTACCGCCCGTTCGCCTGAAAGAGGCCATTGGCGTATCTCCGGTTCAATTCCCAGATCCGCGTGGTCACCGATTCCAGGAACCGGCGATCGTGACTAATGACGATGAACGCATGGGGTTCGGCTTTCAGCAGGTCTTCAAGCCAAAGGATGCCGTCGAGGTCCAGATGGTTAGTCGGCTCGTCCATGAGCAGCACGTCCGGTTCCAGCATCAGTGACCGTGCGATCGCCAACCGCTTCTTCCATCCTCCCGAAAGTGTCGAGACCACCTGATCGGATCGAACAAATCCTCCGAGGCTGAGCGCTTTGGCAATTCTCCCGCCATGCTCATGCGGATCCAGTCCCTCGTCGAGAAGGACTTGGACCAGCGTGTCCTCCACCGAGTGCTGCTCGGCAAAGGAGGGCTCCTGCGGGACATAGCCGATGCGGATCTGCCGCCGTATGGATCGGGTCCCACTATCCGGCACCTCAAGGCCGGCGAGGATCTTGAGCAACGTGGATTTCCCGGAACCGTTGGGGCCGATCAGGCCGACATGGTCGCCGTCGGCCAGTCCGAGCGACAGATCAGTAAACAACGGTTTGATACCGAAGCTTTTCCCAAGAGACTCGCAACTGAGCAGCATGATCGGCGGCATGACGGGTGACGCGCAGTGTACCCGATCGCAGTGAGAAAACGGGTATCTTTCTTCAAGAGGATGAGCCGCAGCCCCATTCGCCGGCACACGGCCGCTCAATGCTTGGCCTCTCTCCCCTTACTCTCCCGTCATTGACACCTCGCCTCAGGCACAGTAGCCTGTGCTCAGAGTCACGTCTGCGCCACACAGGGACGACAGAAAGGGGAACCCATCAATGAAATCTACATGGACGATTCTGAGTCTTTGTCTGATCATGGCAACCATAGGTTGCGGCGGCAATAAGGCCGAAATTAAGGAAGACCGTCTCACCGTCGGCAAGGTGCAGGGTGAGGTCAAAGTCGGGATGCCTGCCTCTCAGGTGGCCGAACTGCTGGGGAGTCCCAATATCGTGACGACGGACGAGAAGCGGCGCGAGGTCTGGATCTACGACAAGGTCTCGACTGATCGCGTCGACACGGCCAGCTCATCCTTTGCAAGCATCATCATTCTCGGCACCACATCACGTGACAGCTCGAGCTCACAACGCCAACGTACTCTGACCATCATCATCAAGTACGATGAAGAAAAGAAGGTCCGAGACTTTGCCTACAACTCCACCCAGTTCTGATCCGCCCGTGAGAGGGATCCGCATCAGGGTTATGGGGAAAAGACTTCTTCTTCCGATCCTGGCTCTTACATTCCTAAACGGCTGTGTCGCCCAGACCGAACCGGCCGACCTTTTCGCTCTCACACCGGACGTTCCCAAACATCGGGCTATGCAGACTCGCATGTTCGAAACGCCGAACGAGCAGGAACTTCTCTCAGCCTCGGCCGCCGTGCTCCAGGATTTGGGATTTCAGATTGAAGAAAGCCAGCGGGAAGCCGGCTTCCTGCGCGCTGCGAAGGAGCGCAGTGCCCGTGAATACGGTCAATATGCCGGAAAGGCGCTATGGTTCTTCCTCTCGTTAGGGAAGGTCTTACAGCCGGTGGATCTGCATCAGAGGATCGCCGCGGCCCTCGTGTCCCGTCCGCTCGACCGGGAAGCGACCCGCCAGGAAGTCCGCATTGTGTTCTACCGGGTCGTCTGGAAGGGAGATGGCCAGATCGATCGCCAGTACATTCCGCCCGGGACGCAATATATGGAAATGGTCCGCGATGCGGAGATTTATCAGCAATTTTTTGCCAAGCTCTCCAAAGCCGTGTTTCTCGAGGCCCATCGAATCTGAAGCCGTGCCATGGAAAGGCTCACGATGCAAACCACGATGATCTGCACCGGCGTCCTATTCGCCGGAACCCTCTTCCTCTATGGATGCGTCCCGCCGGAAGTGAAACAGGATTTGCTCGCCCCGACCGAGGCACAGATGAAGATCCGGAGCCTTCAGACGAGGACTTTCGATCTGGCTGATCGCAACGCCGCCATCCGCGGAGTCATCGCCTCGCTCCAGGACCTCGGCTTCATCATCGAACGGGCCAACGAAGGACTTGGACTTGTCACCGCGGCACGATTCGCCGAACCCAACTACTACGACGTCGTGACGATCACCGTGACGGTGCGGCAGGAGACGGCGGAGAAAATGAGCATTCGCGCCAATGCCATCTACAACAACAAGCCCATCGAGGATCCCAAGGTGTACCAGAACTTCTTCGCGGCATTGCAGCGAACCCTGTTTCTCTCTCAGGAATCCAAACCATCGTCATGATCGCCCTCAGATCGCTCGATTTGCCATCGCCTCAACAATGGTTGCCTACGATGCTGCTGGCCGTAGCAACGTTCTGCACGGCCTGTTCGCCTTACGAAATGCGGCACGACAATCAATCCGACGCGCGGACACAGATCTGGCTGTCCGAGGAGAGTCAGGTCAAGGTCCGTGCCGCACAAACACGCGTGTTCGATACCAAAGACCGGCGCAAGATGCTCCAGGCGATCGTCATGACCTTGCAAGATCTGAACTGCAAGATCGAGGTGCTCGATGAGGAGCTGGGAATCGTGTCCGGCAAGAAATTTGTCGATCTTGAGGAACCGACCTTCATCGATCCGTCCTATTTTCTTTACCAGCCGGACACACTCCTGTTTCTCACCAGAAACTACCGTGCCTGGGGTCCTTTCTATCAGCGCAGCGACCTGGTGCGGCTGACCGTCACCGTCCGCAACCGCAACGACGTGCAACTCGTCGTGCGGGCCAGCGCTCAGTTCTATCTTCGTGCTGTCGAGGATCCCCTGCCCTACCAGCAGTTCTTCCGCACCCTGGAGCAAGCGGTTTTTCTGGAAGGCCACTCCGTCGAGTAACCGGCGTCGTACTTTTCTTGGTGATCCCTCGGACAAAATGGGTGGGAGGCGTGGCACAGATTGCCAAGGAGGAACCGATTGCCGGCCTGGCCGCTACGGCATCGCTGCAGGCAGTCGACGTACTCACTCACAAGTGGCTGGATTGCCGCCCCTGCCGCCATGCGCGCGTGGTGCGGGACATGACGTTAGGACGATATCTGCGCTTCCAAGGCACGCAGGAGATCTGAAACGGAAAGTACGCCGATGATGGTGGCATCGGCAGTCACAGGCAGATGCCGGATGCCCTGCTTCTTCATCAGCGACATGGCGTCCGCTAAGGACTCATCTTCTTCGATGGTCACGATTGATCGGCTCATGCAGGTGGCGACAGTGGTGCTGTTGGGATCCAACCCTTTGGCGACCGCTTTGCGGGTGACATCGGAATCGGTGATGATCCCGATATAACGAGACCCATCGTCCACGATCAGTGAGCCGACTTTGTGTTTCTGCAACATCTGCCCCGCTTGTTTAATCGAGGCCTCTCTATGGATGCTTCGGACCTCGTGCGACATATAATCTGCGACGAGTGCCTGCCCAACTCCTTTTGCCTTCCTAGTTGCCTGCACACGCCGGCGCAATTCGAGGTCAGCCAGGCAGCTTTCCAGCACTTGGCGCCGCTGCTGCAGACTTTCGCGCTCCACATTGTGCGTCCCGCTTTCCTGCGCTTCTTCCGGTAAGAGTGCCGACTCTCCCGTTTTCGCAAGGAGGTAGGCTTCGGATTCATCGGAGGCGGCACCGAACACCTGGCCGATCAGCTCTTCAGCTGCTTCGTCGAAATCCTCAAGCGAAACGGACCCGCGCTTGCGCGAGAGAAACGGCTGAAACTTCACGAGCTGCTGCTTGAACCGTTCGACATACCGATCGAGAATATCACTCCGCGTCAACCCCGTACGAACTCGCTTCGGCATCGTCACCCTCCCCGGTTATGAACGCGAGCATACTCTAAGCCAGGATGAGGCTCAAGAGGTCGATGGAACGGAATCTCTTGGTTCGCCACCCTGCAATTTGCCGCTTGATTTTTTGCCCGTTTGCCCTTATGCCATCCGCTCTCAACCTGTATGGCTCATGAAGTAGAAAACGAACCGGGTGCGCCGTCATGATCCGATTGGTGTTTGTTGCTATGCTGATCCTCAGCGACGGGCCGGTCTTTGCGGGATGGGTGGCCGTCGAGAAACAGTCCCAACCTGCCGGCTTGGAAACCGTGTACTTCGATCCGGAGACGATTCGTCGGAACGGGAGCCGCGCGACCCTCTGGCAACTCACGGACATCCAGTGGAATGACACGACACGATTCTTGTCCAGCAAGACCCACAAGGAATTTGATTGTGCGCAATCTCTGGTTCGCGTGCTGCAAATTGTGGAATTTTCCAGGCAGATGGGTACCGGCAAGTCGGCGTCCGGCTACATCGAAAATGGCCGTTGGCAGCCTATTGAGACTCAAAGCCTCAACCATGCCCTGTGGCAGATTGCGTGCAAGAAGCCCTGACCGTCGAACAGGGCATCTCGCAAGTCACTCTGGCTCTCTTTCGCTAAACATCGTAGTACAAGAAAAACTCATACGGATGCGGACGCAACCGCATCGCATCGATCTCCTTGTTTCGTTTATAGCCGACCCAGGCTTCGATCAGATCCTCGGTAAATACCTCTCCTTTGAGCAGAAACTGATGATCTTTTTCCAGGCTGCTGATCGCTTCATCAAGGCTCCCGGGCATCGTCGGGATACTGGCGGCCTCTTTGGGATCGAGATCATAGAGGTCTTTTTCAGCCGGTTCGCCGGGGTTGATCTTGTTTTGAATGCCGTCCAGCCCCGCCATGAGCATCGCGGAGAATGCCAAATACGGATTGCAGGACGGGTCCGGAAACCGCACCTCGATCCGCTTGGCTTTCGGACTCGGGGAGTACATCGGAATACGGATCCCGGCCGATCGATTCCGACTGGAATAGGCCAGCAGCACGGGAGCTTCGAATCCCGGTGTGATGCGTTTGTAGGAATTCGTCGTCGGGTTGGTAAACGCCGCCAACGCCGGCGCATGTTTCAGAATACCGCCGATATAATACAAACAGAGCTGTGAAATGCCGGCATAATCTTTCCCGGCAAAGAGTGGTTTTCCATCGTTCCAAATACTCTGGTGCGTGTGCATTCCGGATCCCGCATCATTGAACAGCGGTTTCGGCATGAATGTCGCCGTCTTCCCATGTCGACGGGCCACGTTTTTGACGATGTACTTGTACATCATCATCTTGTCCGCAGTCCGCAACAGGGAATCAAATCGAATATCGATCTCGGCCTGCCCGGCCGAGGCCGTCTCGTGATGATGCTTTTCCACCACGATGCCGACCTTTTCCATTTCAAGGACCATTTCGCTTCGGATATCTTGTTGGGTATCTGCGGGAGCCACGGGGAAATACCCTTGCTTGTGGCGGATCTTGCCGCCGAGGTTGAGCCCCTCTTGCCCCATGTTCCATGCGCCTTCCTCAGAATCCAGATAATAGAAGCCGCTGTGGCTGTTCTGATCGTAGCGGGCATGGTCGAAGATGAAAAATTCAGCTTCCGGACCCCAGAATGAACTGTCCCCGATCTTGGTGCTCTGAAGATACCGCTCCGCCTTCTGAGCGATGAATCTGGGATCTCTGTCGTAATTTTCACGGGAGATCGGATCCACGACGTTGCCGGTCATGCTGAGTGTCGGCACCGCGGTAAAGGGATCCAAACAGGCCGTCGCCGGGTCGGGCACTACCAACAAGTCACTGTTGTTGATGGCCTTCCAGCCGCGAATCGATGATCCATCCAGACCGGAACCGTCCTTGAACAGCGTCTCGGTCAGTTCGCTCACGGGGATCGTCATATGTTGCCACACGCCCGGCAGATCGACGAATTTCAAGTCCACCATCTGCACTCTGTGCTTCTTGGCGAACTCCAACACCTCACGCACGTTCATTCCCTTCCTCCTTTACGAGATCCTTTGCAATGATGTTCCACCGCTTGAATCCCCTTCCCTCACAATGCGGTTTCTCCGGTTTCTCCTGTCCGAATACGCACCGCCTCGCTCAATTCTCGAACAAAAATTTTCCCATCACCGATACTGCCGGTTTTAGCGGCGCGAATGATGGCCTCGGTCACCCGTGGCACCTGCGCATCCGTCACGGCGACTTCGATCTTGACCTTGGGCACAAATTCGATCGTATACTCTTGCCCCCGATACATTTCCTTATGGCCCTTCTGACGTCCGAACCCTTTGACCTCGGACACGGTCATGCCTTGGACACCGATTTCCAGCAGGGCATCCTTGATTTCTTCGAGCTTGAACGGTTTGACAATCGCCTCGACCAACTTCATGTAGATGCCCTCCCTGCCCAGCTGGCTCAAGAACCCGTGAAGGTTCTGAGATCGGACCATTAAGGAGTTCGATGTAGTTAACCGGTAAGCTACGCCTATCGCCACGCGAAAGCCATGGCCACTCCATCCGTCTGCCTGACTTGGGAGAGCCATCATAGCCCATCCTTTCCGCGCACTCAACGTGGAAATCGTTCAAAGTCCGCATAATCGCTCGACCTCTCGGTCACTGTACGAGCCGAAGGGAAAAGCACCCCAGTTCCTCCACTCTTATTCAGATCTGAGGGCAAATGTCTCCGTAATATCGATGTGTTTGGGAATAAACCCGTATTACTACCGCATACTCCGGTATCGGTTGGTGATCGGCATGCGCCGGTCTTTGCCGAAGGCGCGAGGAGTGATTTTGACACCGATGGGTGCCTGACGGCGCTTGAACTCGCTGCTATCGACCATCTTCACCACGCGAGCGACCGTGGCGCGATCAAACCCGGCTTCCACGATTTCATCGAGCGAGCGGTCTTCTTCCACATACGCCTGAAGGATGGGATCGAGAACCCCATATGGGGGCAGCGTATCTTCGTCCTTTTGATTGGGTTTGAGTTCGGCACTCGGTGGCCGGTCCAGTGTGCGCTTGGGAATCACAGGCGACGAATCGCGCCCATTTCTGAACCTCGCCAGGTCATAGACCATCGTCTTCGGCACATCCTTGATGACGGCAAACCCGCCGGCCATATCACCGTAAAGAGTCGCATATCCCACGCTCAGCTCGCTCTTATTCCCAGTGGTCAGAACCACATGACCGAACTTATTGGATATCGCCATGAGGATATTGCCGCGAATGCGCGCCTGAAGGTTTTCCTCTGTCACATCTGCCGCGCGGTCGCCGAATGACGGAGCCAACGACTGTCGATATGCCTCAAACGTCGGAGTAATCGGAATGACGTTCAAGTCGATGCCGAGGCCCTGCGCAAGACCCACAGCATCCTCTTCGCTCTCATGCGATGTATAAGGAGACGGCATGAACACCCCCAGGACATTTGTGGCCCCAAGCGCATCCACGGCCACCGCCGCGGTCAACGCTGAATCAACCCCACCGCTCAGCCCAATGACGACCCGCCTGAACCCATTCTTGCTGACATAGTCCTTCACCGCCAGTACCAGAGCCTGGTAGACTTCATGGACCTCGCCCAACGGCTCTGCCAAACCCGGTACGATTCGATCTCGCTTCCTCTTTGTCACAGGCGTGTTCACCGCGAGACGATCGACAATTGAAGCAACCTTTCCCGTCAATGCCCTCGTCCGTCCGCGAGTCCCGCGCCTGGGGGGCACGGCACCCACGTGTAAATCAGCTACCAGCAACTCTTCTCGGAACGCGCCACCGCGTGCGATCACATTGCCGGATCGATCGAGAATCACACTATTCCCATCAAAGACCAACTCGTCTTGACCTCCAACCATATTCGTATAGGTCACGATGACTCCACTTTCACGCGCTCGGGTCGCCAACATCTGCTCCCTCGAACGGCTTTTACCGACGTGAAATGGAGAGGCATTGATGTTGACGATCACCTCCGCCCCAGCCGTTGCTTGAACACGGGTAGGCCCTTGAGGGAGCCAAATGTCTTCGCAGATGTTCACACCGATCGTCGTTCCATTGACCACGAGCAACGGAAGCCTCCGCCCTGGATGAAAATACCGGCTTTCGTCGAACACGCCATAGTTCGGCAAATACCGCTTGCTATAGCTGCCGACCATCCTGCGATCGCCAATCAGCGCTGCCGCATTCGAGAGCGTATGCTGACGGGCTGAGACAATCGATGACTGCGATGAACGTGCGTCAGGTTGATCACCTCGCCCCACATAGCCGATAACGGCAACTACGCCGCGACAAGCGGGAATGATCTCGTTCAGGGCACGAAGATTATCTTCCACAAACTGCGGCCTGAGCAGAAGATCTTCGGGAGGATAGCCGGTAATCGCCAGTTCCGGAAAGGCGACCAAGTCGGCCTTGGCTTTTTTCGCCTCGCCGAGCCAATACATGATCCGATGAACATTGCCGTTCAGATCCCCCACAGCGGGGTTCATTTGTGCCATCGCGATCCGCAATACCTTCATCGCACTCCAGCCGACCAGGATTATGACTCTGAGAAACAATGGGCCAGCTTATGATGAGGAGCTGTTCCTCTTGGCGTGGTCCCTATACAAGGAGGTTTCAGTATGATCTCGACTTGAGTTATGTCGCCCGCGATGCCGCATGCCACCGATCAAAGACGCGTTTCTCTAACGGCGCTATCCGGACCTCTCCAATGCGCAACGGCCACACTCCGACAACCTGACCCTCCGATACTTTCTTATCATGGAGCATGGCCTTCCATATCTTCACGGGAGCTCGCCGGGGTAGCCGGTCGCTTAGCCCCGCTTCCTTCACAAGGCACCGAATCTCTTCGACGACGGCACGGGCACACATACCCTGAAAACAAGCGAGGTCGGCTTCCTGGACCAATCCAATGCCGACAGCCTCCCCGTGGACAAGCGACTGATAGCCCCCTAACGCTTCAAGCGCATGCCCGATTGTATGTCCATAGTTGAGGATGCGCCTCCGATCGGATTCTCGCTCATCCGCAGCGACCACTTCAGCTTTGATTTCACACGATCGCTTCACCACCGTTGCGACGACATGAGGAGTTTGTTTCCGTAACTCCGGCATGTTTCGTTGCAGATAAGCAAAGAACGGCGCGTCTGCGATGATGCCATACTTAATCACCTCGGCAAGCCCCGCGACCCACTCACGCGCAGGCAACGTCCGAAGTGTCGATGGATCGATCCATACGGCGCGGGGCTGGTAAAACGATCCGATCAGATTTTTACCCAGCCGATGATCGACACCTGTCTTGCCTCCGACGCTGGAGTCTACCTGGGCGACAAGCGTCGTCGGGACTTGGACATACGAGATGCCACGCTGGTAGATCGAGGCCGCAAACCCAGCCACGTCGCCCACGACTCCCCCTCCCAGGGCCAAGAGGAGAGACGACCGCTCAAATCGATGACGTGCCAACACATCGAGAACGTGTTCCACCGTCTTCAGTGTTTTTGAGCGTTCTCCAGGAAGGAACACGATCGGAACAGGCTCAATCCCGCACCGCCTGATCACCTCACACGTGTTCTTCAGATAGTGCCGGGCCACGTTCCGATCAGTCACAATTCCTACTTGTCTTTTCACTCCCTGCTTCTTCAACTCCCTTCCGAGCCGCTCTAAAATCCCGGTCTGAACGACAATCTCGTAGCTTCTATCAGCTAGGGAAACCATGACCGTTGAAGCTGGAGTCATTTCGCCACTCTGCATATTGTTGAGAGACAGAATTTCATATCGTTTCCATTGCGCAATACGCCCCCACGCACCACAGCGGGTGGGCATCGTAACACAGCTTCGGCAAAACTAAAAAGATGGACCTAGTGAAGAAGGCACTCAGACTCTAAGTAGTATTGAAGGGGTCGCTATGGGATAAAAGCAAGAGCGTGGTGACGCCGAAAGGCGTCACCACGCTCGTAGTCAACACACGCCTGAGATAGTCGCTAGGTCTTGATGATGCTCGGTGTGAGGAAAATGAGCAACTCTTGTTTCCCAACCGATTCAGACTTATTTTTGAATAACCAGCCTAGAACCGGCATGCGAGAGAGATAGGGAACACCTTGGACATTGTTGGCTTGTGTATCGACGAACACTCCGCCGATCACCATTGTTTCGCCATCCCTGACGATCACCTGAGTGGTGGCTTCTCGTCGATCAATACTCGGCCCAGCCGGGTTGCTCCGTGCACCGACGGCATTACGAGTTGCCCGCACGCGCATCAGGATTCGTTTCGCCTCTTCCCTTGGATCGCGCGAGGTGATCTGCGGTGTGACGTTCAACTCCAGATTCGCATCGACAAATGTCGTTTGTGTGCCTTGCAAGGATGTTGTTTGAAACGGAATCGATTCGCCCTGGGAGATCTTTGCTTCCCGCTTGTCCAGTGTGGTGATCTTCGGTGCGGCGATCACTTTGGTCAAGCCAAGCAACTCTCCGGCTGAGAGCCGCATATCCAAGGCGAAATCGCCGCCAAGCTTGCCGAAGGTCCAGCCGATCGAGGGAACGGCTGGTAATCCACCGACCTGGGCCGGCAAGTTGACCAGAAAGGACCGATCGATCGTATTGTTTCCTGTCCCGGCAATCTGCCCGAATGGACCGGTAAGGCTCGAGAGGGCAAAGAAATCGGTAGGTGTGCGATTGCCCGCTTGGAAGCCCCACTGAATGCCGAGTCCTCTCGCGTAGACGGTGTCAGCTTGAACGATGCGCGCTTCAATCTGCACCTGAGGAACCTCCAGATCCAGTCCTTCCACAAGCTGCTTAATGATCGTTAGTTTGGTTTCCGTGTCTCGCACGATCAACGCGTTGCTTCCCGCATTAAATTGCATCAGGCCGCGCGGGCTTAAGTTTTGTCGGAGCGATTGCATGAGCTCCTGCGCTTGAAGATTCCTGATATAGAAGACACGGTCGACGAGTTCCTCTGCCTTGGTCTTGGCATCCTTTGCCCGTGCTTCTTCATCCTGCTGCTTGGCAAGATTCGCCAGCGAATCTACCCAAACAATGCTCCCTTGACGAATCATGCCAAGCCCGTTCATCTTCAAGAGCATGTCCAACGCTTGGTCCCATGGCACACTGACCATCTTCATCGTAACTTTCGACTTGACGCCATCTCCCACGACGATGTTGAAGCCGCTGACTTCCGCAATCAATCGGAGAATGTTAGTAATGTCAGCCTGCTGAAAATCGAGCGAGATGCGCCGACCTACAAACCGCGTTTGTCCTACCACAAGGTCATCGGATCGGTCGTCCTTCTCGGCAGGAGCACTCTCCCCCGCCATCTGAACCCGTTGCACTTTGAACTGAGGCTGTGCCGGGCTGACAATTCTCGCCGCTCTTCTGACCACATGGTCTCCAGATTCAAACAGAGCTTTGCGGGCTCGAGGGACGATTGAAACGCTTTCCTCTCTCTCCAATTGCGCAGCAACCACCGAAGGTACTTTCCGTTCGCTCGGTTTCAGGGTGACCAGGACGTTATTGTCTTCGCGCGCGAGAGAAAAGACCGGCCGCTCCGGCACGTCGAACACCAACCGGACCTTATCGGCATGATGCCCGACTCTGATCTTCTTCAGCAGGTAATGGTCGGCTCGCACCACGGATCGCCTGAGGGTGGACGAAACGGCTGGAATATCAATGATCAACCGGGACTCATCCAAGAAGTTGGCCTCGGGGAATAACTGACCGTCACCGGTGATAACAACCGTCACCGAGTCAGTTTCATGGCGCACATCAACTGCGGTCACGGCTTGTGCGAGCAATCGCAGAGTAGGCTTTTCTGCCCTCGCCACATCACTCCGCTTCATCGAGCCGATCTCTTCGGCACCAACAGCCGTATCCGTATAGATGATCAGAGCGGCGAGCGACAGCCCCACGGCTCCGATGAAACATCCAGCTGTCAGGAAGCTACCTGTGCGACAAAATAATGGTTTCATTCTGATCCCTCTTTGGGATGAAGGAGCTTGACATATTCTCGCTCCTGCTTGGTGCCATACACATCTGTGAACCGCTCTTGGACAATGATGCCACGCTCGGTAATGGCGCTGACCACTCCGTTGTTTTGCCCGATCCTCGTCCCTCGTCGAACGGTATACCCATGCCCCTCAGGAGTCTGCACCATAGCCGTATAGCCGTAGGCCCCCCATACAATGGCAATCAGGTTGAGTTCCGTCAGCGTCACCCGCTGTAATGGTGGAAGAGTGGTATCGGTTCTCCCCGGCTGAAGTTCCTGGATGATGGGGGCGAACGGATCCCGCCGACCCGAAGGGTCATACCCGGACCCAGCCACGCCATCCGTTAATGGCAACTGGGAAGGCGCCTGGGCATTGACGCCCATCGATGGAGCTTCCATTGCCGGCGGAGTGGTCCGTGGGACTTCCGGATCGGAAGACATTTTGATGGTGTTGTGCCTCATCGGGGCGACTTGTCCAGGAATGGCAGATGGCTCAGCTTGAACCGCCACACTCCCAAAAAGGATGCTCCACGAAAAGACTGTGCCGACACCGACTGCCACGGAGTATCTCCAAGCCTTCTTCTCGCTGAGATCCGATTGACGCATGGTTTCGCGATCCTCTATTTGCCGGCTTGAGCCACTTTGGGAGCGTTTGCTGATGCTCCGGAAACCGGCTTTTCTTGTGGCGCAGCATATGCGATCAGGTCAAACGTTGTTTGCGACACAATCCGCCCTTGTTCAATTTTTGGAGAGCCCATCTTAAGGCCCGACACCGTGACAATCCGAGGGAGTCGATTGATGCGGTCGAAAAACAGCGCGGCCGTATGATAGACACCCGCCACTTCGACATTGACCGGCATCTTGACAAAGAGCTTCGACGGATCTTCGGTCTGTGCGCCGGGTTTCCATAGTTTGATATCGAGCCCCAAGCGCACCCCTAAGTCGGATACTTGTTTCAACAGCATGATCGCTTCTTCTTCCGGCGGGAGGCGCTCTTTCTTCTTGGCCAATTCAATTTCAAGCTGTTTATTGGCCGCAACTAACTCATCGAGATGTTTCACTTTGATCGTGAGGGTTTGAATTTCACTCTCCAACCCGGAGTTTTCAGCTTCGACGGCCACAATGGCTGCGGACTTCGGCTCTACGATATAGAAATAGAAACCGGCAACCAGGCCGCCGACCAGGAGGAACAACAGGGCAGCCTTTTGCGCAGCCGGCACATTACGCAGAGCATCGAGATTGAGTTGGGGTAACGTCATTCCTACCCTTTCAGACGAAAGGCCAACCGGAACTGGTACAGATTGATCTTGTTCTCGACCGCAGCTTTACTCTCCTGCAGATTGATACCGGTAAAGTAATCCGTGCGGCGCAAATTGTTGACGAATTCGACTACATCATCGTTTGTCAACGCTTTTCCCTCTAATTCGACCGCATCGGAAGACACGCCTAGCCTTGTGAGCCAGACTTTGAGCGGCTCTACGCTTTGACTCACATGATCGAGAACTTTCACCGGTCCCATTCTTGATTGCTCAAGCTGATCTATGATCCGGTTCTTGTCTTCAAGCAGCTTTTTCCTTTGCTCGAAATCGTGGACTTGCTTGACCTGCTCTTTCAGCTGAGCAACTTGCTTTTCCTTATCCCGTTTTTCCTCTTGCCGAGCTTCCAGTTCGCTATCCAAGGACGCCGAATACCACCAACAGCCGGCCAGCGTGACCAGGATCACCCCGACACCGAGCAGCACCTGCGCACGGACATCGTATTGAGGTTTGGCCGATCTTCCCTTGGGCCCGCCGGGGAGGAGGTTAATGCGAATCATCTGTCACCCACCGCTCTCAAAGCCAGACCGATGCCGACGGCTGCGGATGGAGCCAGCTCAGCCAGGAAGTCGGGGTCCACGCCACATCCCGCAACATCGATCTCCGCGAATGGATCAGCCAATTCCACCGGGAGCTGCATGCGATCACCGAGCTGCTGAATCAAACCCTTGGCCCTCGCTACGCCGCCACAGACCAGAACACGATTGAGCTCGGAGTCGGCGGTCGACGTCTTGAAATAATCCACCGTCCGGGCGATCTCCGACGCGACCTCTGCATTCACGCTGTCTATGACGTTATTGAGGGACGGCCCGCCCGAATCACTCCCTCGGTCCTTCTTCTTATTCTCTTCGGCTTCTTCAAACGACAGTCCGATCTCGCGTTGTATAGCCTCGGTGTACCGATTCCCCCCCAACGCGATATCTCGAGTAAACAAGGAAGACCCCGCGCGGATGATATTCACATTCATCACGCTCGCGCCAAGATTCACCAGAGCCGTCGTTTCTTCCTGTGCCATCGGATAATTAATCGCGTGCATATTTTCGATTGCGAAGGCGTCGACATCCATGACCATTGGAACCAGTCCGGCGGACTTGACCAGTTCGGTCAGTTCATTGATTTTGTCTTTCTTTGCAGCAACGAGAATCACCGCCATATCCCCGTGTCCATCACCGGACCCATCCGATGGCAGAACATGAAAGTCGATGTTCACCTCATTGATGTCGAAAGGGATATACTGTTCGGCGGCCAATTTTACCTGTCCTTCCAACTCGTCATCCGGCATCGGCGGCAAACTGATCTTCTTCACTATGACGGCATGCCCTGAGATCGAGATGGCGACATGCTTATTCTTGACGTTGGCTTCATCGAACAATTCCCGAATAGCCGAGACCACACGACCTTCGTCCATAACGGTCCCGTCGACAATCACTTCCGGCTCAAGCGGCTTCACGCCGAACTTTTGAAGAAAGTACCGTCCCTTACTTTCTTTAAGCTGGGCGACCTTGATCGCACTTGATCCGATATCAAGCCCCACCAGTTGCCGGCGAGGAGTCAGCATCGCAATGATGTCGGTCTCTACGAGCTTTTTAAACACAGTCAGCATGCGTTACCTGCCACTCTACACGACGGTTTTCCTGGCACGAATAACTTTCTCAATTTCGTCCACATTCTTTCGCGTATACAGCCGCCAATTTCTCCAATCACGAGCCGGCTGAGTGATAA
Organism: Nitrospira sp.; assembly: GCA_024760525.1. NCBI lineage: Bacteria > Pseudomonadati > Nitrospirota > Nitrospiria > Nitrospirales > Nitrospiraceae > Nitrospira > Nitrospira sp. The sequence continues at coordinate 721,618 of CP060499.1, read as the reverse complement.
CTCCCTCTCGTTCCCACCGAAAGAGCGTGGCCTTCGAAATATCGAACAAGTCGCATATCTCATACGCTTTGAACCCTGTCTGTTTTGAATGCTGCGTAAGACGTTTCACTTCCGTATTTACACCCATTTAATGGCTTTTGTTAATCACAAAGCTAAGTATAGTCAATATGCTCTACCTGTCAAGGAAACGGCTTTTTGGGGGCGATCACGGCAGGAACACGATGGCTGCCAACCCGGCAACAACCTATGTTTTATCGATATCTCGGTGTTTGAGCCCCACCTCATACCCCAAGGAGGCGAGGTGTTCGCTGAGGCTCCTGGCAATCGCCACGGAGCGATGCCGTCCACCGGTGCACCCGATTGCGATCGTGAGATAACTACGCCGCTCTCGCTGAAACAGCGGCAGAAGGAACTTCAGTAACTGTTCGACATGTTCTAGGAAGGCGGTGGCATCAGGATCCGTCAGCACGAAGTGACGGATCCGCGGGTCATCTCCGGAAAGCGGCTTGAGATCGGGCACAAAAAATGGGTTTTTCAGAAAGCGCACATCGAATAACAGATCGATGTCGTAGGGTACACCGAATTTATACCCAAAACTCAGGAGTGAGATGATGAGCCGCCTGTCCGATGACTCCCTCTGGAACTCCCTGGCAAGCAGTTCACCGAGCTCATGCACCGTCAGATCGGAGGTATCGATGATACGATCAGCCCGCCGTCGAAGTTCGGCCATGCGCTCTTTTTCATATCGGATACCATCCAGAACGGGAAGATTCGGCAAGAGGGGATGGGGCCGCCGGGATTCGGAGAAACGTCTGATCAATACCTCTTCACGAGCCTCGAAGAAGAGCAATTGAACGGCATGGCCAAGCGCTTTGACTCGTTCCAGGATTTCGACGAAATCCGAAAAAAACACGCGTTCCCGAATATCGATACCAAGAGCGACATTTGCAATTTCGCCATGCTGCTGATGACAAAGATCGACAAAGGTTGGAAGCAGAGCAGGAGGAAGATTGTCGATACAGAAATACCCGGCATCCTCAAATGCCTTGAGGGCATAGGATTTTCCGGATCCCGACAACCCGCTGATGATGACTAGATTGAGCCGAGCCATAGGTCCAGGATTGCCTCGACCGCTACCGAAGATATCCGGATCAGACCGTCACGACCGAATCCTCCGCACATGAGACCTACCGTGGCAAACACGATGCCTCGCGTTCCTCCTCCCTCGCTGCAGCGGAGTCCGCCAGGAGCACCGCTCGCATTGTTCATTGCGGGTGCTTTGGGGAGAAACAGGTCACTCCCTCTTCGGCTTGGCTGGCTTATGACTGACGAGGCGCTCCTTCCACTTTCGGAACTGCGCATCCACACGGTCGACGAGCGCATCGATGGTGGCATACATCTCCGGGGTCGATATCTTGGCTTGCACTCGCTTGCCGCTGACCGCACCGGTCACTTCTCCCTTATGCTGAAGCTTTTCAACTCCCAGTACAACTTGGAGTGATCCCACCTTCAACCCATAGCGATCCAATCGACCGAATCGAGTTTCCACATAGTTTCTGAGCGCCGGCGTGATGTCCATGTGGCGGCCTGTAATTCTCAACTTCATGCTCACCTCCAATTTGGATCACGTTGGATGCGAAGCGGCAGCGATCAAAAAAACCGTTTGCGCTGGCTGGCAGAAGGAATGTTCAATTCAGCCCGATATTTGGCCACCGTCCTCCTCGCAATGAGCACGCCCAGGTGGCGAAGTCTGGCGGCGATCTCTTCGTCTTTCAACGGACGCTTGGCATCTTCTTCAGCCACCATCGTCTTAATCATGTCTCTGACGGAAACGGAGGAATGCATCCCCGAAGGCTCGTCGGCTCGTTGGAGCCCGGCATTGAAGAAGAACTTGAGCTCCAGCATACCTTGCGGGCAGTACATATATTTGTTAGCCGTCACACGGCTGATCGTCGATTCGTGCATCCCGATATCTTCAGCCACCTGCTTGAGAACCAATGGCTTGAGATATTGTACGCCATGGTCAAAAAATTGCTCCTGAAACTTGACGATACTGGAAACGACTTTGACGATCGTCCTATTGCGCTGCTCAATGCTTCGGATAACCCACTGCGCGGCTCGCAACTTTTCATCCATGTAGGCTTTGGTCTCCGGAGTTCCGCCCTGTCCCGAGGAAATGAGCTGCTTGTAATATGGGCTGATCCTCATGCGCGGCAGCCCGTCATCGTTTAACAGCACAACCCACTCCCCTTCATTTTTAACCACAAACACATCGGGAACGATGACATAGTTCTGTGTATTGGTGAACGGCCGCCCGGGTTTGGGCTCGAGCTCTCCGATGATCTTCGTGGCTTGAAACACTTCCTCGACCGTGACGTTCAAAGCCTTGGCGATCTTGGCATATTGCTTCTTTTCCAAGTCCTTCAAATGATGCAGGACGATGCTCTCAATAATGGATCCCTTCAGCGCTCCGGGAGGTGACCCGAGCGAACCGAAGGGGTTTCGACCTAAATGCCCCAGCTGTAACAGCAGGCATTCAGGAAGATCCCTCGCAGCGACGCCGGTCGGATCGAAAGTCTGAATGTCCTTGAGCACGGATTCTGCTTCGGCTTCAGTAAAACTGGTTCCAACGATCACTTCAGCCAACGAAATGCGAAGATATCCGTCGTCATCGAGATTGCCGATGACCAAGCGACCCAGTTCCTTGTCTCGCTCAGGAAGTGTGGACAGGGACAATTGCCAGAGAAGATGTTCTTCTAGAGAGGTCGCCTTTGCCACAGTTTGTTCGTATGAGGGAAAGTCGTCTTGCGCTGAAGAATATTCGGACTCGCCGTTCCTTCGATCCCTGCCAAAGTATTCTTCCCATCCGGAAGCGGAAAACTCCTCCGGCGACCCTCGCTCTTCCGGCGTTTCAGCCCCAGCCGACTGCTCCTGCACCGCCGAGGTAGACGTTTCTTCAGCCTTTTCCTCATTGGCCAGCTGATCACCTTCTTCCACATCGGCTTGAACCTCGTCCAATAAAGGGTTCTCCATAAGGTGTTGCGTGAGGCTTTGCTGCAATTCGAGGCGAGACAGCTGCAACAACTTGATGGCCTGCTGCAGTTGCGGCGTCATGATTAACTTTTGACTGAGCTTTAGATCAAGACGCAGTTTCATCGCGGACGATTCATTCCTCTATAACTTAAACTGTTCTCCAAGATAGACCGCTCGGGCAGTCTCACTTTGCACGATCACTTCGGGAGGCCCCGATTCCAGAATCAATCCTTCGTTAATGATATACGCCCGGTCAACGATCGACAGCGTTTCCTGCACATTGTGATCGGTGATCAATATACCGATCCCCTTCTCTTTCAATCGTGTGATGATCTGTTGAATATCGGCTACCGCGATGGGGTCAATCCCTGCAAATGGCTCATCCAATAGCATAAAGGACGGCGTGGTCGCCAATGCACGCGTAATCTCCAAACGCCGTCGCTCTCCCCCCGACAGCGCATAGGCCATGCTCTTTCGAATGTGCATGAGATCCAATTCCTTGAGCAACGCATCCACTCGTTGGCTCCGTTCGTGACGAGCATACCCCAGCATTTCGAGAATCGCCAAGACATTGTGCTCCACCGAAAGCCGTCGAAAGACGGATGACTCCTGCGGCAAATACCCGATTCCCCTACGCGCTCGTTTATACATCGGCAGATTGGTGACGGATTCCCCTTTGAAGGTTATTTCTCCTTCATCGGGCTGACACAAACCAACCATCATGTCGAAGATGGTGGTTTTCCCGGCCCCATTCGGACCGAGAAGTCCTACCACCTCACCCGCGTACACCTCGATCGCGACACCCTTGACGACTTTACGGCTACGAAAACTTTTCACCAATCCTGTGGCTCGCAGACATGCCCCCTCCCGTGCAGGGGGCAAATCGACGAGTGCGCCAGGCTCAGCGTGAACACTCTGAGTCATGGTTGGTTCGGGCCCTCGCCTTCGATGCGTACATGGGAGCCTCCCTCCACCACACTCCGCTCTTCCGTCAAATAGATCGTAATCTGTTTGCCGCTGACACGGGTCCCTTTTTCCCATGCCACAGGATCGCCCGTCAGCACAATCTTTTCGCCGTCAACGAAATACACGGCTTTTTGGCACGTGGCGTTGCCATTCTCATACTTGATCTTGACGTGATGGGCGTCAGCCGTCGCCTCGATCCGGCTCACGGAACGATTCGACACCGTGGATACGGCATTACTCTCCTTGGGCGGGGAGTTGTGAACGGAATCCCCCTGATCCGTTCCTCCACGAGGCGACTGCGTGTTCTCACGGTTTCGCGAATTGAACAGGACAACCATCTTATCTGAGTGGACAACGAGTGGGCCGCGAGTGAGCACGACCATTCCTTCGAAAACTGCCTGGCTGTCTTGGTTTCGCACCGTCATTTTCTTGGAAGTAATCGTCGTCGGCACGTCGGATGCTTCCACACTCCTCTTCAGGTTTCCAGATTCCATTGAAGGAGCTGCCAACGTGGATCCGACGAAGATGACATTAAGAAGAAGGTACCAGATCCACATGGACATCTTGTAAAACCTCGAATTCTTCAGACTCCATTCGCCCGAGCAACCCCTGTCCCGTTACCACCAGCCCATGCCCCACGATCCGCACAGGATCCCCCGTCCGAATTTCTTTAGCCTCATCCGTCCAGACCAAATGATTGGTATAAATGGTATACCCGCTCTTGGTTTCCACGACAATGGGCGTATCACGATTGGCCAACGCAAAGTCCTTCGTTGCGGTATCGAGTGTCCCTTCGTCGCCATGCACGGTCACTTCTTCACCTTCCCCACCATAGAAGATGAGGGCAACCTCGCGGAGCACCGCGCGCTTTTCTTGCTCAAATAGCCGAGCCTGCTTGGCCTGCACTTGCCATTGGACAACCTCGCCTTTTGACTGCGTAAAGGTGAACTCCAAGAGTTTGGCATCTGCTTGTTCAATCGATCCGGAAGGTACCGCCTGGCCAGTAGACACTGAGTCAGCATTTCTGAAGAGAAGAACGCCGAGAAACGCGGCCAAGAGCACGCTCAATGTGAGGAGGGTTCGTCTCGCTACGAGTTCCCACATGCGTTAGGAATTCCCCCAACATAGATCCACGGTGATAGCTGGCACGATCGTAGCATGCACCGCTTGTCAAGTAAACGTCCTCCGGAGAACCAGAAACAAAAAGACTCCCGCGTGGTTTCACGCGGGAGTCTTGACGTACAAACCGAGTGTGGTTGTTTGAAACTTACGCCGACGTTCCGGTCTCGCCTGACGCAGGCTGTGCAGTCCGAGCAGCCGACTTCTTCTTGGTCGTTATTTCCGGGCGGGACACTAACTCAATCGCCACCATCTCAGCAGCATCTCCAATACGGCGCCGAGTTTTCACAATTCGCGTGTATCCGCCCGAACGATCCTTGAATCTTACGGCAACATCGGCGAACAGTTTGGACACAACGGCCTTGCTGCGAAGAAACCCCAATGCCCGCCGTCGAGCAGGAAGCGTCCCTTCCTTGCCAAGTGTGATCATACGATCGGTAAACCCTCGGATCTCCTTGGCCTTCGCTCCCGTGGTCTCGATTCGCTCTTGATCCAGCAACGAGGTCACCAAGTTTCTGAACAACGCTCCTCGGTGCTTGGTCTGCCGCCCAAGTTGTCGTCCTTTTTTCCTATGTCGCACGGTATTCCCCTTGGCTAGAAAGCATTACTCGGGCTTCGGACTTCCATTGTGCGGAGACGACGCAGCCTCGATTTTAGTCCCCAACGAAAGTCCCATCTCAGTAAGAATTTCCTTGATCTCGTTGAGGGACTTCTTCCCGAAGTTTTTCGTCCGAAGCATCTCTCCTTCCGATTTTTGCACAAGATCCGCGATCGTCTTGATATTCGCGTTTTTCAGGCAATTGGCCGCGCGAACCGACAGCTCCAACTCGTTCACGCTGCGGGAGAGATTCTTATTCACTTCCCGCTGAGACTCCTCGTACCCTGCTTCGCTTTTCCCTTCGCTGCGCTCCTCCGGATTGATAAAGATATCCAAATGTTCGCGCAGAATGCCCGCTCCAGTAGAAAGGGCGTCCCGTGGACTGATGGTGCCGTCCGTCCAGATCTCCATCGTCAGCTTGTCATAGTCCGTCATCCGCCCGACACGCGCATTCTCAACATGGAAATTCACACGCTTGATCGGAGAGAAGATGGAATCGATGGCGATCACCCCGATCGGCAATCCTTCTTCCTTATTGCGCTCGGCCGGCACATACCCTCGCCCATGCTTGACGGTCATTTCGATATCAAGCGTCGCATCTTTGTCGAGCGTCGCGATATGCAAATCAGGCGTCAGAATCGCCACGTCAGCGTCGTGAAGAATATCGGAGCCTTTCGCCTCTCCGGGGCCCTTCTTTTTCAACCGAATGGTCTTCGGCTTGTCGGTGTGAAGCGCTAACCGCAAGCTCTTGATATTCAGGATGATCGCCGTAACATCTTCCGTCACACCCGAAATCGTCGAAAACTCGTGCACGACTCCTTCGATCTTCACCGTCGTAACCGCAGCCCCCGTAAGCGACGACAACAAAATGCGACGGAGGGCGTTACCGATCGTGGTGCCAAACCCCCGTTCAAACGCTTCCGTCGTGAACCGCCCAAATGTGGGGGAATGCGCATCCTTGTCGACTTCCACCCGCATTGGGATCTGAAAGTCTTTCATCGCTTTGATCATGACCCACCCTCCATACCATCGAGTGAGGAACACATTGACAGATGACCTGAACCAACGGAATGAAATTCAGACCGGCAACCTATCGTGAGTACAATTCCACCACCATCTGTTCGTTTACCGGCAACGCGATCTGCTCCTTTACCGGCAAGGCCCGCACAATTCCCTTGAACGCCCCTTTATCCAGTTCAAGCCAATCGGGAATCCCCCGGCTATCGACGGATTCCAACGCGGCTTGGATGGCCGCCAAATCTCGACTCCGCTCACGAATCTCAATCACATCACCTGGTTTCACCAAGGCACCGGCCACCGTAATCTTCTTGCCGTTCACTGTGAAATGGCCATGACTGACCATCTGACGAGCTTGTTTCCGAGAAGCCCCAAACCCCAATCGGTACGCGACATTGTCCAATCGGCATTCGAGCAATCTCAATAAGGCATCGCCGGTGACCCCGGTCTGTCGCTCGGCACGTTCAAACACACCACGGAATTGACACTCCTGAAGACCATAGATTCGACGCAGCTTCTGCTTCTCGCGCAACTGAAGGCTATAGTCCGAGGTACGCTGACGCCCCTGCCCATGTTGCCCAGGAGGATAGCTCCGGCGTTCGATGGCACATTTCTCCGTCATACAGCGAGTGCCCTTGAGAAAGAGCTTCTCACCTTCTCGCCGACACAACCGACAGACTGGACCACGATACCTTGCCACTGCTGCCTCCTCGCCAAATGGCTACTAATTGCTTGAAAAACCGGTCATCTGGACCCTCTGACCCAGAGGACTCACTCCTTCTTGGGGTTAGACTCGCCGCCGCTTGGGCGGCCGGCATCCATTGTGCGGAATCGGTGTCACGTCACGAATCAAGTTGATCCGCAAACCAGCTCCCTGCAGGGAGCGAATAGCCGATTCTCGACCGGAACCCGGACCATTGACATACACATCGACCTGCCGCATCCCACTTTCCATGGCTTTTCGCGCTGCTGCCTCCCCGGCGCGTTGCGCAGCAAACGGGGTGCTCTTTCGCGATCCCTTGAACCCTTGATTGCCCGCGCTTGCCCATACCACCGTATTGCCGCTCATGTCGGTGATCGTCACGATCGTATTGTTGAACGATGCTTGAACATGCGCCACTCCACTCTGAACGATCCGACGCTCTTTCTTCTTGCCTTTTTTCACGCTCATACAACTCCTCCGGCTGTTTCAGCAGATTAGGCGCTTGGCGCCGTTTTGGTGACCGTCGGCCTCGGTTTACTACTGACGCCCGCACGTCGTCCCTTGCGTGTCCGGGCATTCGTCTTGGTCCGCTGACCACGAACAGGCAATCCTTTGCGATGGCGTAGCCCTCGGTACGATCCAGTGTCGATCAACCGCTTGATATTGAGCGACACTTCTTTGCGAAGATCCCCTTCGACCCGATGGTCGCGCTCGATGATTTCACGTAACTTGACGATCTTATCCTCGCTGAGATCCTTGACACGGACCGCCCCATCGACACCGGCTTCGTCGAGAATATGTTGAGCGGACACTCGCCCGATCCCGTAGATATACGTCAACCCTATATCCGTTCGTTTGTTCCGCGGTAAATCGACGCCAGCAATACGTGCCATGCTTCCTCCAGATATACGTGCTTGGGCACTAGCTAAGAGCCTGCTTCCTCATTCGTTGCGTCCATCATACATATACGCTCGAGATTCAGCACCCGTCGTTCGGGGCTGTCATTCATCCCTGTCGTTGCTTATGACGAGGGTTGTTGCAGAGAATCCGAACGACTCCCCGACGGCGTACGACTTTGCACTTCGCGCAAATGGGCTTCACTGATGATTTGACCTTCATATGAATTCACGGCTCCCGTTACTTAAAGCGATAGGTAATACGGCCTCTGGTCAAATCGTACGGCGACATCTCCACCGTGACCTTATCGCCAGGAAGAATGCGAATGAAATGCATCCGCATTTTCCCCGAGATATGAGCCAATATGATATGGCCGTTTTCGAGTTTCACCCGAAACATGGCGTTGGGAAGCGTCTCCGCGACCGAGCCCTGAACTTCAATAATGTCTTCTTTTGCCACGTCGTTCTGTATTCTTCCTGGAAACCTAAAGTTTCTCGATCTGACTCAAAACCTGGGGAGGTCCGGCCGGTTGTATGGCAATCGTATGCTCGAAGTGGGCAGACAGACTGCCATCCACCGTGACAGCCGTCCATCGATCCTCAAGAACACGAACAGCACTCCGACCCATGTTCACCATCGGCTCAATCGCCAATACCATCCCGGGCTGCAAGCGAGGCCCCTGCCCAGGTTTCCCATAGTTGGGAACTTGGGGTTCTTCATGCAACTGCCGACCGATCCCGTGACCGACAAACTCTGTCACGACCGAGAATCCGGCCGATTCGACATGACGCTGCACGGCATACGAGATGTCCGTCAATCGATTGCCGACGACGGCCTGTTTGATCCCCAGATCAAGCGCCTCTTTTGTCACCCGAACCAGTTTCTCTGTCGCCTCAGGGATTCGCCCGACCGCGACGGTCACGGCAGAATCTCCATAGAATCCACCGACAATCGCACCAAGATCCAGCCCAATAATATCTCCCTCCTTAAGCTTTCGCTTCGAAGGGATACCGTGAACCACCTGTTCGTTCACAGAGGCACAGAGGGTCTTGGGATAGTTCCGATAGCCCTTGAACGCTGGAACCGCCCCTCTGGCTCGTATTTCCTCCTCAGCAATCCAATCCAGTTCTTCGGTGCTGATACCGGGATGAACCGCCTTCTTGACGATCTCCAGCGCCTCAGCTACCACCCGTGACGCCGCCGCCATCACTTCGATCTCGGCGGGCGTTTTCAGAATGATCATGCCGCCTGGTATGCCGCCAGCGTTCGTACGAGGTTTTGGTAGACGGCTTCCACCGCCTCGGCACCATTGAGATGCGACAACACGTGCTTCTGTTCATAAAAAGCGATTAATGGTGCTGTCTGCTCTTCATACACTCGGAGGCGCATCTCAATCGCCTCCCGTTGATCATCACTTCGCTGAACCAATATTTCTCCGCACCGATCACACGAGCTTCCGTCCTTGGGCGGCGCGAAATCTACGTGATAGGTCGTCTGGCATTTAGGGCAGCTCCGTCGTCCACTCAGACGCTTGACGATTGCCTCTCGAGGAACCTGGAAATTAATCACTTGATCCAGCTGAATGCCTCGCTCCTCCAGCACTTTTGCCAACGCTTCCGCTTGAGGAACCGTCCGTGGAAACCCATCAAGAAGAAATCCATCAGCGTGAGATGGGTCCGCGAGTTTCTCCCGCACCAACCCGATGACCACGGAATCAGGAACCAGCTTTCCCTGGTCCATATGCCCTTTGGCTTCCAGACCAAGTCGGGTCTGATTGCGAACCGCCTCCCGCAGCAAATCACCCGTTGAAATCTTACGGATTCGATACTGAGCCGCGACCTTATCCGCCTGCGTCCCTTTTCCGACACCCGGAGCCCCTAGAAATACAAGCCGCATACCCCTATCCGCTTCTCCCACGCAACGGCGCCATTCCTTTGCCCAAAAATCCCTCGTAGTTACGCATCAGCATGTGGGATTCAATTTGCTGGGCCGTGTCGAGTCCCACCCCAATCACGATCAAAAGGGACGTTCCTCCAAAATAAAATGGGACATTGAGTTTATAAATCAGGAATTCCGGAATGACACAGACGACGGCGAGATAGATGGCACCGGCAAAGGTGATCTTCGTCAGCACATTATAGATATAGTCGGAAGTTCGTTGCCCAGGCCGGATCCCGGGGATAAACCCCCCGTACTTTTTCATGTTATCAGCCATATCCACAGGGTTCAGGACGACCGCCGTGTAAAAGAAACAGAAAAAGACAATTAAGCCGACATACATCAATGTATAGAGCAACGATCCTGGCGCCAGCTGGGCTCCGATCGATTTCACCCATGGGGTCTCAAAGAATCCCGCTATGGTTGCAGGAAACGCAATGATTGACGAGGCAAATATGGGAGGGATGACGCCTGCCGTGTTAATCTTTAACGGAATGTGCGTACTCTGTCCCCCATAGACCCGTCGGCCGATGACCCGTTTCGCATATTGCACCGGAATCTTTCGGCGTCCGCTTTCCAAAAATACGATCGCCGCAACCACACACACCATCAAGAGAGCCAAGGCGATCAGCAAGAACGCGTTGAGCTGACCGATCTCGTACAAATTGTAAGTCTGGGCGACGGCTGCCGGCAACCGTGCGACGATACCGGCAAAAATGATCAAGGAGATTCCGTTGCCGATCCCTCGTTCAGTGATTTGCTCGCCGAGCCACATCAAGAAGCCGGTGCCGGCCGTCAGCGTGATCACCGTCATGAGACGGAATCCCCAACCGGCGTTGAGTACGAACGCTCCCTGATTCATTTGTTCCAACCCAATTGCGATACCGAACCCTTGAATCAAGGCGATCCCGATCGTCCCAAACCGCGTGTATTGGATGATCTTCTTGCGGCCTCGTTCACCCTCCTTGGCCAACTTGGTCAAATGCGGGATGACGACTGTCAACAATTGGAGAATGATCGATGCGCTGATATACGGCATGATGCCCAGCGCAAAGATTGTCAGGCGGGATAATGATCCGCCTGAGAAAATATCAAGGAACCCCAGTAAAGATCCGCCCTGTTTCTGCAAGAACTCGGAGAGCGCCTCACCGTTGATGCCGGGAGTCGGAATATGCGACCCCACCCGATACACGACCAACATTCCGAGCGTGAACAGGACACGAGTGCGCAACTCGGGAATCTTGAAGATATTCTGAAAACTGGTGAGAAGCCGCTCAAGCACCGCCGATGACCTCGACTCGCCCTCCGGCCGCTTGGATCTTCGCTTCAGCAGATTTACTGAACTTGTGGGCTTGCACAACGAGTGGCTTTTTGAGCTCACCGTTGCCAAGAACCTTGATCGGCAGTTTTTTTCGTTTCACTAATCCAGCATCGACCATGGCTTGCGGAGTAACCGTCTCGCTCCCAGCCCATCCTTCGAAACTCTTGAGGTTCACAATGGCATATTCCACTCGGGAAGGATTCGTAAAGCCATACTTCGGAAGGCGGCGGATCAACGGCATCTGCCCACCCTCAAAGCCAGGACGCTTCCCCCCACCGGATCGAGCCAGTAACCCCTTATGCCCTTTGGTCGCGGTCTTTCCGTGACCGGACCCAGGCCCACGTCCAATACGTTTCCGTCGCTTCTTTGCCCCGCGCGCCGGAGTCAAATCATGAAGATTCATGGCTTTCCAACCTCAAGCAGATAGCCGACTTTATGAATCATTCCTCGTACCTGAGGGGTATCCGGATGCACAACGGTCTGACGCAGGCGTCGAAGCCCCAGGCCACGCAGCACGAGCCGATGGCGCTCAGGCGTTCCGATGGGACTGCGCCTCAGGGTCACTCGCACACTCTGAACCCCAGGTTCTGAACTCCCTGATGACTTTGTTGCCCCCATCAAGCCGTAACCCTTTCTTGTCCTTCAGCGACCGCCTGTCGACGGAAGCGAAGAACATCATCCAAATTTCTCAATTGGGTCAGTCCGTCGAGTGTTGCGCGAACCGCATTGAAGGGATTACCACGCCCTAAGGTTTTCGCGATCACATTGTGCGCGCCGACTAATTCCACGACGGCGCGAACCGCGCCTCCGGCAATAATGCCTGTTCCGTCGACGGCTGGTTTCAGTAACACATGCTCTCCCCCGAACAACCCATGCACTTCATGCGGGATGGTTCCACCCTTCAGAGGGACATGAACGAGGTGTTTCTTGGCCTGTTCGACAGCCTTAGAGATGGCGACCGGGACTTCAGCAGCCTTTCCCTTACCGATCCCAACCCACCCGTGACCGTCACCGACGACAACGAGCGCGCAGAAGTTGAAGCGCTTTCCACCCTTCACAACTTTTGCGACCCGGTTAATGAAGACCACCTTGTCCTTGAGGCTTAATTCATCGGGATTGACTCGCACGCTCTTACCCCTCAGTCCTAAGTTCGGTTACAGTTCGGGAGGAAGATCATCCACGATACCCTACCCGCTTCTCACCCTAAAATTGCAAACCCCCTTCGCGTGATGCATCGGCAAGCGCCTTGATTCGACCGTGGTACATCCGTCCACCTCGATCGAACACTACAGCCGTGACTTTCGCGGCTTTGGCGCGGTCGGCGATCAATTTCCCCACCGCCTTGGCCGCCTCAATTCCACCGGTCGACTTGAGCGATTTACGGAGCGATTTATCGAGCGAGGACGCGGCAGCAAGGGTTGCTCCTCGAGTATCATCGATAACCTGAGCGTAAATATGAACCGCGCTCCTGAAGACATTCAAGCGAGGCCGTTCAGCCGTTCCCAGAATGACTCGCCGCACTCGCCGGCGTCGGCGCTCAAGCTGTCGAACTTTGTCTGCAGCATTCATCATCGGTTCCTACTTCCCAGTCTTGCCTTCTTTCTTGCGCAAGACCTCACCCGCATAACGGACACCCTTTTGCTTATAGACATCCGGCGGCTTAATGGCTCGCAGATCAGCTGCGACCTGGCCGACTAATCGCTTGTCGACTCCTTTGATGTTGATGAGCGTTTGTTTGTCCACCTTCACATCGATACCTGTCGGGACCTGATAGATCACCGGGTTGATATACCCGACATTGAAGCTCAATGTTCGGCCCTGGACCTGGGTCTTGTAACCCACTCCGGTAATTTCGAGCGAGCGCTCGTACCCTTTTGTCACGCCATGGATCATGTTGCTCAATTCCGCACGGGTCAGTCCGTGTAACGCACGTAACTTGCGATCGTCGCTAGAACGACCGACAATGACCTGGCCATTATTCACGGCAACATCAACTCCATGCACGAGCGACCAATCTAACTTACCGAGCGGACCCTTGACCGACACAGTTGATCCGGCGACTTTGACTTCCACTCCACCCGGAATGGCAATCGGTTTTTTCCCAATACGCGACATCTGTTGTATTCCTTCAGCCAAGGTCTCGATAACTTATCTGCTCACCATACCGAGCAGAGCACTTCACCCCCGAGGTGACTCTTGCGAGACTCCTGGTCCGTCATAATTCCTTTTGATGTTGAAAGGATTGACAGGCCGATCCCATTACGGACCTTTTTGATATCCTGACTGCCGACATAGACGCGGCGTCCCGGCTTACTAATGCGCTCGAGCCCCGTAATCATAGGCTGTCCTTCACCGACATATCGCAGACGCACGTTCAGAACGGGATGGCCGTCCTGCACTGCGTCCTCAATTGCGTCAACGTAGCCCTCTCTTCTCAAAATCTCCAAAATCGCGCGCTTTAGCTTTGAGGTGGGAACCGTGACCATCTCAAAACGGCGTTGCGCGCCATTTCTTAAACGAACAAGAAGATCGCCGATTGGATCGGTAACCATGCTATATCCTTCTACCCTCCGTTTTCAGTCACAGACGTGAACACACCACCTACCAGCTCGATTTCCGTACTCCAGGGATCTCGCCACGTAATGTCATCATCCGAAAGCAGATGCGACACATCCGAAACCGACGCAGATATCCCCGCACTCGACCACAGACGCCGCAGCGATGATATTCGCGAGTGGAAAATTTCTGTTTCGTTGCCGCCTTATTTCTGAGCGCTAATCGTGACACAAACACTCCTTCCGTCCGACCGTGACCGTCGGCTCATGCCATTTTCACGCACGAAACGGCATCCCGAGGTGCTTTAAAAGAGCTTTCCCTTCGTCGTTCGTCTTGGCCGTGGTAACGACCGTAATGTCCATACCGTGAATGGATGCAACTTCGTCGTACTTGATTTCCGGGAAGATGAGCTGTTCCTTCAAACCCAGCGTATAATTCCCACGGCCATCGAATGCTTTCGGAGAGACGCCGCGGAAGTCACGGATACGAGGAAGCGCCAATGACACCAATCGATCGAAAAACTCATACATTCGCCGGCTACGGAGCGTCACTTTAGCACCAATGGGCAACCCTTGCCTGAGCTTGAACCCGGCGATGGCCTTTTTGGCCCTCGTGACCACCGGCTTTTGGCCCGTGATCATCCCCAATTCAGTCACCGCACTCTCCAAGAGTTTGACATTCTGAATCGCCTCACCCATACCCACATTCAACACCACGCGTTCAAGCTTGGGAACCTGCATCACATTCTTGTAGCCGAACTCCTTCATGAGTGCCGGTATCACCTGTTGCTCATACACGTCGCGAAGTCTCGGCCTAAACTTGGACTCCTCACTTCCCTGGTCCAGTTGCTGCGCCGGACTTTCCTTCTTTGAGGATTTTCGTTCAGACGGTTTGCTGGGTCGGTTCTTCGATTCCTTAGCCATTCGCCAACCTATTCCACGGTCTCGTTTGATTTTTTGCTGAAGCGCACGCGCCGCCCATCCTCTGAAATGCGGATCCCGAGCCGAGTGGGCTTTTGCGTGGCTGGGCAGAGAAACATGACATTGGAAAGCTGAAGCGGCGCTTCCCGCTCCAATATGCCCCCCTGCTTGACCTTCTGATTTGGTTTTGTATGTCGCTTGACAATATTCAGCTTTTCGACGAGGACCTTCCCGGCGCCACGATCCACCGACAAAACTTTACCGGTCTTGCCTCGTTCACGGCCGGAAACCACGACGACCGTATCCCCTTTTCGAATTCTGCTGTTTCGGAATACTCCCACAACGCCCCTCGTTCGTTTTGCCCTACAAGACTTCAGGTGCCAAAGAAATAATCTTCATGAACTTCTTCCAGCGGAGTTCGCGAGCAACGGGACCAAAGATACGCGTCCCAATCGGTTCTCCCTCTTTATTGATCAAGACGCACGCGTTTCGATCGAACTTGATGTAAGATCCATCCTCGCGTCGAACTTCTTTGGTCGTTCTGACGATGACCGCTCGGCTCACATCCCCCTTCTTCACACTTGCTTGAGGGATAGCCTCCTTGACAGCCACCACCACGACATCACCCAGCGATGCGTAGCGTCGCCTCGTTCCCCCAAAGACATGAAAACACATGGCCTGCTTCGCCCCGGAGTTATCGGCCACATCCATATACGTATAGTTCTGAATCATCGATATGTTCCTACGAGTATCGAAAGCTGATGAGTCGGAGAAGGACCTCGGTTATTTTTCAGGCTGCCCTTTTTCCATGACCTGGACGACGCGCCAATTCTTTTCTTTACTCAGAGGTCTGGTCTGAACGAGCTTGACCCGGTCTCCCACTTTACACATCCCACTTTCATCATGAGCCTTTAATCTCGTCACCCGCCTAAGAACCTTTTTGTAGACCGGATGGACGACTGACCGTGAAACGACAACGACGACGGTCTTTTGCATTTTGTTACTGACGACATCGCCATACCAATGACGTCGCTTTGCCACCTCAGACATAATGTCCTTTACCTTTTAGGTCCTTTTGTTCGACCCTTCACCTGCTGGAGAACGGTCTTCACTCGCGCAATATCCCGCTTCGTTTTCCGAATCTGCATAGGATTTTCGAGACGCCCGGTGCCGAACTGAAAGCGCAGATTGAACAGCTCTTGCACGAGCTGCTTCTCTTTCTCCGCAAGTTCATCCACCGCCATACCACTCAATTCTTTGACGTCCAGCGCCATATGCCCGCTCCTCTTTACACCGGCAAGAACTTATCCAAACTCACCGCGAACGACCAGTTTCGTCGCAATAGGCAATTTGTGAGAAGCGAGCCGAAACGCCTCTCGAGCGGTTTCCGGTGTCACTCCGTCCATCTCATACAGAATCCTGCCCGGCTTTACGACGGCAACCCAGTATTCAGGATTTCCCTTCCCTTTGCCCATTCGAGTCTCGGCCGGCTTTTTCGTAATCGGCTTATCCGGGAAAATACGCGTCCACACCTGGCCACCTCGCTTCACATAGCGAGTAATCGCAATACGAGCAGCCTCAATTTGTCGGCTGGTGACCCATCCCGGCTCCAATGCCTTAAGGCCGAACTCTCCCAGCGTAATCTGTCCACCACGATAGGCCTTTCCGGTCATCCGGCCTTTTTGCATCTTTCTGAATTTGACTTTCTTAGGCGCTAACACAGTTCGATCTCCTCACCCAAACCGTCGCTCTAAGGACTCTGCTTTCATAGGCTGAACCGGAAGCAGTTCTCCTTTGTAAATCCAGGTCTTCACCCCGATCTGCCCCATGGTCGTGTGCGCTTCAGCAAAACCATAATCTATTTCTGCACGGAGAGTATGCAACGGCACACGCCCTTCTCGATACCACTCCGTCCGCGCAATTTCCGCACCGCCCAACCGCCCCGCCACCATGATCTTGATGCCCTGAGCACCAAGTCTCAGAGCAGATTGGACACTACGCTTCATAGCACGACGAAACGCAACCCGCTTCTCAAGCTGCGTGGCGACATTTTCACTGACAAGCTGGGCATCAAGCTCGGGCTTTTTGATTTCCTTGACCGTAATGTAAACCTGCCCCCCGTACTGTTTTTCCAGATCGGCCTTCAACTTATCAACTTCGGCTCCCTTACGGCCAATGATAATACCGGGACGAGCCGTATGGATAATCACTCTGGTCTGATCTCCAGACCGTTCAATTTCAACCTTTGCCACCCCGGCATGATACAGCCGAGCCTTGACCATTTTGCGAATCTTGACGTCCTGATGGAGCAGCTTGGCATAATCTTTCCCTGCATACCAACGAGAGCTCCACGTGTAGTTGTAGCCCAGGCGATAACCGATTGGATGTGTTTTTTGACCCATGCGTTGTTTGCCTCAATAAAAGAAGATCGACCTACTTCTTGTTACCTCGAATTTCCGGCGCCGTCACCACGACGGTAATATGACTGGTGCGTTTCTGAATCGCATTGGCTCGCCCCATCGACCGAGCACGCACACGCTTGTACGTTGGGCCGCAATCAACAAAGGCTTTGGAGATCACCATGGATTCACTGTCGCCCATTTCCTTCAGTTCGGCGTTTGCCACAGCGGAACGGACGAGTTTTTCCACCACTCGCGCCGCATGTCGGGGGGTGTGCTTGAGGATGGCTAACGCCATCGGCACCTGCCTCCCGCGAATCATATCGATCACCGGCTTGGCTTTACGCGGCGCCACACGAACAAACCTGAGAACTGCATGTGCTTCAGTCATCTTCACAACCCTATTACCGGCCAACTCTCCGTGATCAATGAACTACGCTTTGCACCAGATTCGACGACGACCCACGACGGTCAGTGCTTCACTTCAAGGCGACAGCTTTTTCTGTTTTGGCTTGTCCATGCCCCTTGAAAAACCGAGTCGGAGCGAACTCACCAAGTTTATGACCAACCATATTCTCAGTCACAAACACTGGAATGAATTTCTTCCCGTTATGAACTGCGAAGGTATGGCCGATCATGTCGGGGACAACCGTCGATCGCCGAGACCATGTCTTGATCAACTTGCGATCCTTCGTCTGATTCATCTGCTCGACTTTCTTGAGAAGATGGCCGTCGACAAAAGCCCCCTTGCTTACCGATCTAGGCATTGCGCACCCCTGACTTACGTCGAGCAATAATGAACTTGTCTGTCTTCTTATTCTGCCTGGTCTTATAGCCTTTCGTCGGAAGGCCCCATGGAGAGACGGGGTGCGGGTTTCCTTGCCCTGATTTTCCTTCGCCACCTCCGTGAGGATGGTCGACAGGATTCATCACCACCCCTCGCACGTGCGGCCGCTTCCCCTTCCACCGACTTCGCCCCGCCTTCCCAACGCTGACGTTTTCATGATCGACGTTGCCAACTTGCCCAACCGTCGCCATACAGACGCCCAAGATGCGCCGCATCTCTCCGGACTTCAGTCGTACCTGCACATAGTCACCATCACGCCCCATGACTTGCGCAGACCCACCCGCACTTCGGATCAACTGTCCCCCTTTGCCGACCCTTAGCTCAAGATTATGAATGGTCGTGCCGAGCGGCATATTGACCAACGGGAGCGCATTGCCCGGTCGAATCTCCGCCTGAGGTCCCGATTGGACTTCATCATTCACGCTCAGTCCGACCGGGGCCAAAATATACCGCCTCTCTCCATCTCGATATTTCAAGAGGGCGATTCGTGCAGATCGATTCGGATCGTATTCAATGGCTTCAACCTTTGCCGGAACCCCGATTTTGTCACGATGAAAATCAATCGTCCGATACAGACGCTTATGTCCACCCCCGCGAAAACGGATAGTCATCCGGCCATCGTTGTTGCGCCCACCACTCCGCAGATGAAAAGAAGTCAACGACTTTTCCGGCTTCTTATTGGTCAGTTCCTCGGTCACCACAGCCGTCATACCTCGACGACCCGGAGATGTTGGACGATATACTTTCAACCCCATGTGCTGCTCCTACCTTCCAGACCTCAACAAGTAGAGACGATGTCCTCGTCGACTTAAGCGCTTTCGTACATCTCCAGCTTTTCACCTTCTTTGAGCGTGACGAACGCCTTCTTCCAATCAGAACGCCTGCCTGAAAACCGACCGAGGCGCTTAACCTTCCCACGGACATTCATGAGGTTGACCTTGTCGACCTTAACCTTGAGGAGCGCCTCTACCGCTTGCTTGACCTGAACGCGATTCGCATCGGGATGAACCACGAAACCCACCGTATTGGACTTTTCGCGAAGCCCCGTAATTTTCTCCGTCAAGAGCGGCTGAATCAAGATTCTGTGCATGTCGATCTTCATGACCAGACCTCGCTCACCGGGCCAAGCTCCTGCTCAGAGATCAGGATCACTCGCGCACGAACAACGTCGTACACATTCAACTCATTCGCGCTCAGCACCTTCACGGCGGCCAAATTTCCAGCGGCCTGCACGATTTCCGGGTGTCCCTTCCCCACGATGACCAGCGCGTGATCACCCCCACTAAATTGCTTCAACGCTTGAGCCAGCACCTTGGTCCTGGGTTGTTGCAGAGAAAGATCCGACACGACAAATAACTTGTTCTCCACCACCTTGGCGGACAACGCGCTCTGAAGCGCAGCACGGTACTTTTTCTTCGGCATCGAATAGGCGTAACTTCTCGGCTTCGGTCCAAACACACTACCCCCATGACGCCAGACCGGAGAACGAAGCGATCCAGCCCGCGCCCGTCCGGTGTGCTTTTGCTTCCACGGCTTTTTCCCAGACCCGCTGACTTCACCTCGGCGCAAGGTGGACGCCGTCCCCCGGCGCTCACAGGCCCGTTGCATGACGACCGCTTCATGCACCAGCGCAACACGCTGTTCACAGCCGAATACTTGCGGTGACAGCTCGACTGTTCCAACCTTTTTTCTTTGCAGATCGACCAAATCGATAGTAGGCATACTAGCTCTTCTTCGACTTCCTCACGACCACGATCCCATTGGTGGCACCGGGAACCGCGCCGCGGACAAATAGGAGATTTTCATTAGATCGCGACTCAATGACTTTCAAGCGATGAACCGTGACCCGCTCCGACCCCATGTGACCCGGCAGTGTCTTCCCCTTCCACACGCGAGAGGGGAATGAACTTGCGCCGATAGAACCAGGAGCCCGATGAAACATGGATCCGTGCGACTCAGGGCCACCCGCATAGTGATGTCGCTTAACGACACCCTGAAACCCCTTACCTTTCGATACACCGATCACATCGACCCAATCGCCCTTCTTAAACATCTCGACCGTGACCAACTGACCGACCGTCGGGTCGCCGTCCTTTTTAAATTCACGCAGGATACGACTGGGCGAGGCCTGATTTTTCTTCAGATGGCCAAGCTCCGGCTTGGAGAGCTTGCGCTCTTTGACTTCGCCGAACGAAAGCTGAACTGCTTCGTACTGATCCCGCTCCTTCGTCTTGACGGTCACCACTCGACATGGACCCGCCTCGATCACCGTTACCGGCGTCAAACGACTCTCATCGAAAACCTGTGTCATCCCTAGCTTTTTCCCGATCAGTCCGTTCGTCATAATCATCCAATACTGAGCATGATGTCCTGAATGCAGAGCCCTACCACTCAGGGCCTAGCACTCGAGGTTCATAACTTGATCTCTACATCCACCCCCGCAGCGAGATTAAGCTTCATCAGCGAATCCATCGTCTCGGGCGTGGGTTCCATAATATCGAGCAATCGCTTGTGCGTGCGCATTTCAAACTGCTCGCGAGACTTCTTGTCGGCATGCGTCGATCGCTGAACCGTAATCTTCTCAATCCGAGTGGGAAGCGGGATCGGACCGACCACCTTGGCTCCACTGCGTCGAACGGTTTCGACAATTTCGCTGACCGATTGATCCAGCACACGGTAGTCAAATCCTCGCAACCTGATTCTGATCCGCTGATCAACTTTCACTTCATTACTCCTCAGCTACCAACCGGCAGCCGTCCGTTTTACGCCAGAATTTCCGTGACGACCCCGGAGCCGACGGTCTTGCCCCCCTCGCGTACGGCAAACCGTAACCCCTGATCCATCGCGATCGGGCTGATCAACTCCCCCGTCACACTCACGTTGTCCCCCGGCATCACCATCTCGACCCCCGGATTGAGCTGCACCACCCCGGTCACATCCGTCGTCCGGAAGTAGAACTGCGGCCGATACCCGTTGAAGAACGGGGTATGCCGCCCCCCTTCCTCCTTGGTCAACACATAGATCTCCGCCTTGAACTTCGTATGCGGCGTAATGCTCTTGGGCTTCGAGAGCACCATGCCCCGCTCCACGTCTTCTTTCTTGGTCCCCCGCAAAAGCACCCCGATGTTGTCCCCCGCCTGCCCTTCGTCGAGCACTTTGCGGAACATCTCGACGCCCGTCACGATGGTGCTCTGCGTCGGCCGCAACCCCACGATCTCGATTTCATCCCCGACCTTCACGATGCCCCGCTCACACCGCCCCGTCACGACGGTGCCCCGGCCGCTGATGGTGAACACGTCTTCGATCGGCATCAGGAACGGCTTATCGATGGGCCGCTGCGGCGTGGGAATATAGGTATCAACCGCCTCTAACAGCTTCATGATGGCCGGAATCCCCAACGGCCCCTGGTTGCCTTCCATGGCTTGCAGGGCGCTGCCTTGGACGATCGGGGTCTTGTCCCCTGGGAACCCATACTTGGAGAGCAGCTCCCGCACTTCCAACTCGACCAACTCCAACAGCTCTTTGTCGTCGACTTTGTCGGCCTTGTTCAAAAACACCACGATGTACGGCACCCCCACCTGCCGCGCCAATAAGATGTGCTCCCGGGTCTGCGGCATGGGGCCGTCTGCGGCGCTCACGACCAGGATCGCCCCGTCCATCTGGGCCGCTCCGGTGATCATGTTCTTCACGTAGTCGGCGTGGCCCGGACAGTCCACGTGCGCATAGTGCCGGGCATCGGTCTCGTACTCGACGTGGCTGATGGCGATGGTCATGATCTTGGTCGCGTCCCGCCGCCCTTGGCTCTCGCTCGCCTTGGCCACTTCGTCGTAACTGATGAATTTCGCCATCCCCCGATCCGCACACACTTTCGTCAACGCCGCCGTCAACGTCGTCTTCCCGTGGTCCACGTGCCCGATCGTCCCAATGTTCACGTGCGGCTTCTTCCGCTCGTATTTCGCCTTCGCCATACCCCACTCCTCCCCTGATTCACGACCCGCTATTTCTTGATGATGGCTTCCGCAATATTCTTCGGCACCTGATCGTACCGATCAAACTCCATACTGTAGGTTGCGCGGCCTTGCGTTCGAGATCGCAGGTCGGTCGCGTAACCGAACATCTCCATCAAAGGCACGGCAGCCTCGATAGCTTGGGCGCCGGCTCGAACCTTCATACCTTGCACCTTGCCCCTCCGCCCGTTGAGATTGCCGATGACATCGCCCATAAACTCCTGAGGAACCAAGACCTCCACCTTCATAATCGGCTCGAGCAAGACAGGATCCGCTTTTTTACAGGCATCCGCAAAGCCCATCGATCCGGCGATCTTGAACGCCATTTCATTTGAATCGACATCATGGTATGACCCGTCAATGACGGTCACTTTGACGTCTCGGAGAGGATAGCCCGCAACGACCCCTGTCTCCATCCGCTCCTTCACACCTTTTTCAATGGCAGGGATATATTCTTTAGGGATCGCTCCTCCCACAACCTTGTTGACGAACTCCAACCCCTTACCCGGATCCGACGGTTCGACCGTCAACACGACATGACCATATTGTCCACGGCCACCGGTCTGCTTAATGTATTTGGATTCAGCCTCAGCTTTCCGTCGAATCGTTTCCCTGAATGCCACCTCAGGTTTTCCGACATTTGCTTCAACTTTGAATTCACGCAACATTCGGTCGACGATAATCTCGAGATGCAACTCCCCCATCCCGGCAATGATCGTCTGTGCCGTTTCTTCATCCGTCCGTACGCGGAAGGAGGGGTCTTCCTGCGACAATTTCTGGAGCGCAAAACCCATCTTCTCTTGATCCTGCTTGGTCTTCGGCTCAATCGCCATTGCAATGACCGGCTCAGGAAATTTCATCACCTCAAGCAACACCGGCTGCTTTTCATCAGCCAACGTATCTCCAGTGGTGGCTCCTTTAAGCCCCACCGCTGCGACGATATCCCCCGCGTGGACCTCGTCGATATCTTCCCGCTTATTGGCATGCATCTTCAGGAGACGCCCGATCCGATCCTTAGTGCCCTTTGTGACATTCAGTACCGGCGTACCAGTCTTGAGCATCCCGGAATACACACGGAAATAGGTCAACTGACCCGCAAACGGATCAGACATGATCTTGAACGCCAAGGCTGCAAAGGGTTCACCGTCATCGGATTTCCGCTCTACTTCCTTGCCGGTGTTCGGCTCTATCCCCATAACAGGAGGAATATCGAGCGGCGATGGCAGATAGTCTACGACACCATCGAGGAGTTGCTGGACGCCTTTGTTTTTGAAGGCCGACCCACAGAGCACGGGGGTGATTTTCATCGAAATGGCCCCGGCTCGGATCGCACGCATGACTTCTTCTTCCGTCAACGAATGACCGTTCAGATACTTTTCCATCACTTGGTCATCGAATTCCGCGACTGCATCGATCATCTTCTCGCGGTACTCTTTGGCCTGAGCAAGGAGTTCTTGAGGAATCTCATCAACCTTGTACTTCGCACCCAAGGTCTCATCGTCGTAGAAGTACCCCTTCATCCGGACTAGATCGATGGATCCCCGAAACTCCGCCTCACGGCCGATCGGGATTTGGATCGGAACCGGTTTTGCCCCCAGACGGTCGATAATGGATTGGACACTGCCGTAAAAATCCGCTCCCACCCGATCCATCTTATTCATAAAGGCAATGCGGGGTACGTGATACTTATCCGCCTGACGCCACACCGTCTCTGACTGCGGCTCAACTCCCTGCACCGAATCGAATGCCGCTACGGCCCCGTCAAGCACCCGCAGTGAACGCTCTACTTCAATCGTAAAATCCACGTGTCCCGGAGTATCGATGATATTGATGCGATGGTCTCGCCAGAAACAGGTCGTAGCAGCAGCAGTAATGGTGATGCCCCGCTCTCGCTCCTGCTCCATCCAATCCATGGTCGCGGCGCCCTCGTGGACCTCGCCCATTTTATGCGTCATGCCCGTATAGTAGAGGATCCGCTCAGTGGTCGTAGTCTTCCCTGCATCAATATGAGCCATGATGCCGATATTTCTCGTGCGCTCTAATGATGTCTGACGAGCCACTTCAACTCCTCTAAAAACACTTGTGCTGCAGATCGAGCCGGATCACGTTGCTGCGATGGAGGAGCACCCAGGTCTGCGGATCGCAGCACGCGGCTCAACTGCAGCACAGAATGACGTTACCAGCGATAATGGGCGAACGCTTTATTCGCCTCTGCCATCCGATGCACGTCTTCCCGCTTCTTGACCGCAGCCCCGGTATTGTTCGACGCATCCATCAGTTCGGCTGCGAGCTTTTCGCGCATGCTCTTGCCACCGCGCGTACGGGCAAATTGTGACAACCAACGCAACGCCAACGATACCCGGCGTGCCGGCCTGATTTCGACCGGAACCTGATAGGAGGCACCTCCCACCCGGCGAGACTTGACCTCAACGATCGGCTTCACATTGTCCACAGCCGCCTTAAATACCTTAAGCGGGTCCCCGCCGGTCTTCTCTTGGATAACGTCGAAGGCTCCGTAGCATATTCGTTCAGTCGTACTTTTTTTCCCGCTGCTCATCAGCGTATTGATAAACTTCCCCACCAACTTATCTCGATATCGCACATCGGGGAGCACTTCACGTTGACCTAAAAATCTACTGCGTGGCATGTTGACCTATTTCAATCCGAGTTAGAACCACCTAAACAATTACCCTACTTTGGCCGTTTCGCCCCGTACTTTGAACGACTCTGCTTTCGATCGGCCACTCCCACGGCATCCAGGGCACCACGAACCAGGTGATACCGAACGCCTGGAAGGTCTTTGACACGCCCTCCACGCACAAGCACGATCGAGTGCTCCTGGAGATTGTGTCCAACACCTGGGATATAGGTTGTCACTTCCATGCCGTTTGTGAGACGCACACGAGCAACCTTCCGCAAGGCTGAATTCGGCTTCTTTGGCGTCGTCGTGTAGACGCGAAGACAAACGCCTCTCTTTTGTGGACAAGACTTCAGGGCCGGACTCTTCGTCTTCGCCTTCACAAACATCCGGCCTTTTCGAACTAGCTGATTGATCGTCGGCATCGCGTTTAGACCCTCTTGAGAAACACAAAACCACCAGCCGTCAAGAGCAAAGCCGCAGGATTATAATGAGGCAACTACATCCTGTCAAGTGGCCGGGATTTCCCGGCTCATTATGACCGAGTCGCCTCTCCCGTCACTGCTGGAACAGGCGCATCAGATGTCACAGCGGCCGACGCAGGTGCGGTGCTTACCGCTGCAGTTTCAGACTTTTCACTGATCACGAACGTATCGCGATACTCTTCAAATCCTGACCCAGCCGGAATTAATCGACCGACGATGACGTTTTCTTTCAGGCCCAACAGATTATCCTCACGCCCATTGATCGCCGCTTCCGTCAGGACTCGTGTGGTTTCCTGGAAAGACGCCGCCGAAATAAAGCTGTCGGTTGTCAATGCCGCCTTGGTGATCCCAAGCAAAACAGGCTTGCCCAAGGCCGGCTTCCCATCCTTGGTGAGCACTCGTTCGTTTTCTTTTTCGAACAGGCTCTTGCTAACCTGGCTGCCCGGCAAGAATTGCGTGTCACCCGGATCCTCAACCCGCACCTTGCGCAGCATTTGTCTCACGATAATCTCAATGTGTTTGTCGTTGATCGAAACACCTTGCAATCGATAGACATCCTGTACTTCGTCCACCAGGTATTTCTGCAATTCGTTGGGGCCGAGCACATCGAGGATGTCATGAGGATTCGCGGATCCATCCATCAATGGCTCTCCGGCCCGCACCCAATCACCTTCGTGGACATTGACGTGCTTGCCCTTCGGAATAAAGTATTCCTTCACATCACCCATCTTGTTGTCGACAAGAACTTTGCGCTGGCCTTTCACGAACCCGCCATACGAAACCTCTCCGTCGATCTCAGTGATGACCGCCTGTTCTTTCGGCTTCCTTGCCTCGAAGAGCTCGACGACACGCGGAAGACCGCCGGTGATGTCCTTCGTCTTGGTCGTTTCACGAGGAATCTTTGCCAGGACGTCCCCGGCATACACGGTGGCGCCCTTCTCGACGAAGATGTGCGCTCCGACCGGCAACAAGTACCTCGCCACGGCATTGGATCCGCCGGGCACTTTCGCCGTCTTGCCGTTGTCGTCTTTGATCGACACACGAGGGCGGAGAGTCTGGCCGGTATGTTCGATGATCACCTTGCGCGATAAGCCGGTCACTTCATCGAATTCGTCTTTCATCGTGACACCTTCGACGATATCGCCGTAGGCGACCCTTCCACCAACCTCGGTCAAAATCGTGAGAGAGTAGGGGTCCCACTCAACCAATTTCTGACCCACGACCACCGGATCTCCGTCTTTGATCTTGATCTTGGCCCCATACACGACGGGATATTTCTCACGCTCCCGCCCGCTGTCGTCGACGATCGCAATCTTCGTATTGCGATTCATGACGACCCATTCGCCCTCTTTGTTCCGCACTGCGATCCCAGAGTTGTGAATGTCCGCGTTCTTTTTGGCATCGAAGCTCATGAATTTAATTCGCCCGGCATGCTTCGCCTCAAGAACCGTCTGTTCGACGACCTTGCTGGCCGTGCCGCCGATGTGAAAGGTCCGCATGGTCAACTGCGTGCCGGGCTCGCCGATTGACTGTGCGGCGATGACACCGACCGGCTCACCTTTTTCCACGAGACGCCCACGGGCCAGGTCACGGCCATAGCAGGCACGACACACACCGCGCGGTGATTGACAGGTCAGCACGGACCGGATCTTGACACGGTCCACCCCGGCTTCAACGATCGACTTCGTCAATTCTTCATTAATCTCTTCATTCCAGGATACGATGATTTCTCCCGTGACAGGGTCGCGGATATCCTCTGCCGCCAAGCGACCAAGGACGCGTTCCTCCAACGGTTGGATAATCTCACCGCCTTCGACCAGAGCGCTGACGATAATGCCGTCGCGCGTGCCGCAATCGATTTCATTGATAATGACGTCTTGAGCGATATCGACCAATCGCCGCGTCAGATAACCCGAGTTCGCGGTCTTCAACGCCGTGTCGGCGAGACCTTTACGAGCGCCGTGAGTCGAGATGAAGTACTGCAACACCGTCAACCCTTCACGGAAGTTGGCGGTAATCGGAGTCTCGATGATTTCACCGGACGGCTTGGCCATCAAACCGCGCATACCGCCCAACTGCCGAATCTGTTGCGAGCTGCCTCGAGCGCCGGAATCCGCCATCATGAAAATGGGGTTGAACGATTCCACCTTGCCCGGATCGCCTCCGGCACCGAGCTCTTTCATCATCTCGTTGGCAACTTGTTCCGTCACATGCGCCCAAATGTCGATCACCTTGTTGTAGCGCTCTCCATTGGTGATCAAACCCTCTGAATACTGCTTTTCGATCTCATTCACCTCGCGCTGTGCCTTCCCGATAAAGTCTTCTTTCTTACTCGGGATGTGCATGTTGTCGATACAGATCGACAAGCCGGCCTTGGTCGCATAGGTAAAACCTATATCTTTGATCTTATCGAGAAACTCGACGGTGTCCCGATGACCGGTCTGACGATAGACGGCGTCGATCAGCTTCGTCATCTCCTTCTTGGTCATGAGCCTGTTCGCATTGGCGAACGGCAAGCCTTGAGGAAGGATTTCCGAAAGCAACACACGACCGACAGTCGTTTGCACCATCGCGCCCGCGAGTCGGACCTTGATCCGCGCATGCTCTTCCACTTCTCGCGCGTCGAAGGCGATCCGAACTTCTTCGGGAGACCCAAACACCTTCCCCTCGCCCCTTGCACCAAGCCGTTCTTTTGTCAGCCAATAACACCCGAGCACCATATCCTGAGACGGGACCGCGATCGGCTTGCCGTTGGCCGGCGACAGAATGTTGTTGATCGACATCATCAGGACCCGCGCTTCGACCTGCGCCTCGACAGACAACGGCACATGCACCGCCATCTGATCTCCGTCGAAGTCCGCGTTGAACGCCGCGCAGACGAGCGGATGCAATCGAATCGCCTTACCTTCGACCAGCACGGGATCGAACGCTTGAATGCCCAGTCGGTGGAGCGTCGGAGCACGATTCAGCAACACGGGATGCTCACGAATCACTTCGTCAAGAACATCCCAAACCTCCGGCCGCTCTTTTTCGACCAGTCGCTTGGCGCTCTTAATGGTAGTTGCCGCTCCCCGAGCTTCGAGCTTGTGGAAAATGAAGGGCTTGAACAACTCCAGCGCCATTTTCTTAGGCAAACCACATTGATGGAGACGCAGCTCAGGGCCGACGACGATGACGGTACGGCCGGAATAATCGACGCGCTTCCCCAGGAGGTTCTGACGGAACCGGCCCTGCTTGCCCTTCAACATATCGCTCAGCGATTTCAACGGACGCTTGTTGGGCCCACGAATCGCGCGTCCGCGCCGACCGTTGTCGAACAGGGCATCCACAGCTTCCTGCAGCATCCGCATCTCGTTCCTGATGATGACGCCCGGCGCCTTGAGCTCCATCAACCGCTTCAACCGATTATTCCGATTGATGACACGACGATAGAGATCGTTCAGGTCAGACGTGGCAAACCGTCCACCATCAAGGGGAACCAAGGGACGCAGCTCAGGAGGCAGCACCGGGATGACATCCATGATCATCCACTCCGGTTTGTTCCCGGACTTGCGAAACGCCTCCAAGACCTTGAGGCGCTTGGCGTACTTTTTCTTCATGGCGGCCGATGTCGACGCCTTCGCCTTTACTTGCAGGTCATCCCACAGCGCATTGATATCGATCTTTCTCAATAAGTCACGGATGGCTTCGGCTCCGATCCCGACCTTGAACCCGCTTGAACCGAATTCAGAGATGAGCGTGCGAAGCTTATCCTCCGGGACCAATTCCTTTTCCGACAGATCGGTAGAGCCCGGGTCCACACACACATAGCTTTCAAAGTAGAGAATCTTTTCCAACTGCTTGAGGCTCATGTCGAGCAGGGTTCCAATCCGGCTTGGCACGCCTTTCAGAAACCAAATATGCGCCACAGGCGCGGCCAATTCGATATGCCCCATGCGCTCTCGACGAACCTTCGATTGAATGACTTCGACGCCGCACTTATCGCAGACAATTCCGCGATGCTTCATGCGCTTGTACTTGCCGCAATTGCATTCCCAGTCCTTGGTGGGGCCGAAAATCTTGGCGCAGAACAGCCCATCTTTCTCCGGCTTGAACGACCGATAGTTGATCGTCTCCGGCTTCTTGACTTCACCGTACGACCAGGACCGGATCTTCTCGGGCGATGCAATGCGAATACGCATCGAATCGAACGACACCGAGTCCCGTTGTTTTTCGAACAATGTATATACGCCTTCCAAGGTAGTGACCTCCTCTGATGCCGGGGTTTCACCGGCACACAAACGGTTAGTCTTGCGTCTTGACCAACTCTACATCGAGTCCCAAGCTCTGTAATTCTTTGACCAACACGTTGAACGACTCAGGCAACCCTGGTTCGAGAAAAGGCTCGCCCTTGACGACCGCTTCGTACATGCGTGACCGGCCCGGCACGTCGTCGGATTTCACGGTAAGGAATTCCTGGAGGGTCGAGGCCGCACCGTAGGCTTGCAACGCCCAGACTTCCATTTCTCCCAGACGCTGTCCGCCGAATTGAGCCTTGCCGCCGAGCGGCTGCTGGGTCACGAGTGAGTACGGACCGATGGACCGTGCGTGGATCTTGTCGTCCACCAAATGGTGGAGCTTGAGCACGTACATATATCCGACCGTCACCGGACTACCGAACGGTTCGCCTGTCTTCCCATCGATCAGTTGAGTTTGACCGCTCGTCGGCAGCTTCGCCTTCTTCAACAGGTCCTTAATTTCCTTCTCCGATGCTCCATCAAACACCGGACTCGCCACCTTGATCCCCAAAGCCCTCGCCGCCCATCCAAGATGGGTTTCCAGAATTTGCCCTACATTCATACGCGACGGCACACCGAGTGGATTTAGCACGATCTCTACAGGGGTCCCGTCCGGCAAATACGGCATGTCCTCCTCGGGCAAAACCCGTGACACGACGCCCTTGTTGCCATGACGACCGGCCATCTTGTCACCGACTTGGATCTTGCGCTTCATCGCGATGTAGACCTTGACGAGCTTGATCACACCGGGAGGCAATTCATCGCCCCGTTTCAAGCGGCCCACTTTCTCGTCGTAGAGAGTCTGGAGGATCTCAATCTGCTCTTTTGCCCGCCGTTCGACGTCTTCCAGTTCCTTTTGTTCGTCAGGATCGCTCAGAATGATGTGCCGTACCGTATCGTCGGGCAATCGTCTGAGAATCTCCGCTGTGAGCTTGCCCTTCTTCTTCAAAATAACGTCGCCGCTCTCCGGATCCATGAGATCGCGGCCTACGACCTTGCCGAGCAACAACTTCCGAATCTTCTTCGTCTTTTCTTCATCAATGATCCGCAGCTCTTCGTGGTGATCACGCTGCAACTTCATCTGGTCATCGGTCTCGATGCTCTTCGAACGTTCGTCCTTGTCGAGCCCTTTGCGCGAGAAGATTTTGACGTCGACCACGATGCCCTCTACCCCGGGAGGCACAGTCAACGATGTATCCTTCACGTCGCCGGCCTTCTCGCCGAAGATCGCGCGGAGCAGCTTTTCTTCAGGGGTCAGCTGAGTCTCGCCTTTGGGCGTGACCTTTCCCACTAGAATGTCACCCGGCTTCACTTCCGCCCCGATACGGATAATCCCGCTCTCGTCCAGATTCCTGAGCGCTTCTTCGCCGACATTGGGAATATCCCGCGTGACGTCCTCCTTACCCAGCTTGGTATCCCGGGCTTCCACCTCGAACTCTTCGATGTGGATCGAGGTGAAGGCGTCTTCGCGGACCAACTTCTCGCTGAGCAAAATGGCGTCCTCGAAGTTGTAGCCCCCCCATGGCATGAACGCGACGAGCACATTTTTCCCCAGCGCGAGTTCTCCGTGATCGATCGCAGGCCCGTCTCCCAATACCTGTCCTTTCTTGACCGGCTGCCCGATTCGAACCACAGGAGTTTGGGTGATACAGGTGTTTTGGTTCGACCGCTGGAACTTGATCAGGTCATAGACGTCTAACCCGGAATCCTTGCCCTTCTTGCCGTCTTTCGCATCGGCCCGCACGACGATACGTGTCGCATCGACACTCTCTACGACTCCGGCTCGACGAGCCTGGATGACATACCCTGAATCTCGAGCGACCACGGCTTCCATTCCGGTCCCGACGAGAGGAGATTCGGACGTGACCAAGGGAACCGCTTGGCGTTGCATGTTGGAACCCATCAGCGCGCGATTGGCGTCGTCGTGCTCCAAAAACGGCACGAGGGCGGTCGCCACACTCACCACTTGCTTCGGCGAGACGTCCATGTACTCGATCTTATCCGGAGCCGCCAACACGAAGTCTCCTCCATGACGACAGGAGACCGTTTCTGAAACCAGCCGCGCCGTTCCATCCAATTTTGAGTTGGCCTGGGCGATGATATATTTGTCACCTTCGATCGCCGAGAGAAATTCAATTTCATCGGTGACGCGCCCCTTGACAACCTTTCGATAGGGCGCCTCAATGAACCCGAACTGGTTGATCCGTGCATAGGTCGCCAGGGATGTAATCAGCCCAATGTTCGGACCTTCCGGCGTTTCGATCGGACAAATTCGACTGTAGTGGGACGGATGCACGTCTCGGACTTCAAATCCCGCCCGTTCCCTCGTGAGTCCACCAGGACCAAGCGCGGACAATCGACGCTTATGCGTGATTTCAGCCAGCGGGTTGGTTTGGTCCATGAATTGAGAAAGCTGACTGCTGCTGAAGAACTCCTTCACGGCCGCGACCACCGGTTTCGCGTTGATCAGATCATGGGGCAATACGGTTTCCATATCGAGGAGATTCATGCGCTCCTTGATGCTTCGTTCCATGCGAACCAGGCCCAGCCGAAACTGATTCTCGAGCAGTTCACCGACCGACCGTACACGGCGATTGCCCAAGTGGTCGATGTCGTCGATTTCGCCTTTTCCGATCTTAAGGTTCACGAGATAGCGAATGACTTCCACGATGTCCTGAGCGGTCAGGGTGCGCTGATCAAGCGGTAAGTCCAATCCCAGCTTCTTGTTCAGCTTGAGCCGACCGACCGGAGACAAATCGTAGCGCTTGGAATTCAAGAACAAATTGTCGAACAACGCCCGCGCCGTATCGACGGACGGAGTCTCACCAGGACGGAGACGGCGATAGATTTCCACCATCGCTTCCTCCTTCGACCCGATCTTCTCCATCTCCAAGGTATCGAGGATCACCGGCGTCGCGGTGGCCATATCGAGATAGATGACCTTAAATTCCTCAACATCGCTCTCGACAATCTGTTCGACGATTTCGGGGGTCAAACGCTGATTCTTTTCCGCCAGCTTGTTCTTCTTCGAATCGAGCAATTCCGTGAGAATGGCACGCCCCACCAACTCGGTCGGGAGCATGGGAATTTCCTTCACGCCCGACGCCTTCAGTTTGGCGATCATGCCTTTCGTCAGCCTGGCGCCTTCCCGGACTAACGGTTCCTTACCGCCCTTGTCCGTCACCTCTGCGGAACACCGAAGCCCATGATGGATGTCCGGGTCCAGCTTGCGGAACATCTTGCCCTTCGATACCCGAATTTCTTCGACCGGGTAGTACATTTTGAGCAAATCGTCGCTCGAAAACCCAAAAGCCTTCAATAAGATCGTAGTCGGCATCTTCCGGCGGCGATCGATGCGCACATACAGAATGTCTCTCGCATCGAACTCAAAATCGAGCCAAGAACCTCGATAGGGAATAATTCGCGCCGAGTACAACACCTTGCCGCTCGCATGGGTGCGTCCCTTGTCGTGCGTGAACGACGCGCCAGGCGACCGATGAAGCTGGCTGACGACGACGCGCTCCGTTCCATTGACGATGAACGTGCCGCGCTCAGTCATCAACGGCAATTCTCCGACATAGACCTCCTGCTCGCGCACATCCAGCACTTTCTTCCGAGGTCCCTTATCCTCCTTATCAAACACCACCAAACGGACACGCAACTTCAACGGAACCGCAAAGGTCATACCCTGCTCAAGGCATTCGCGTTCGTCGTATTTCGGTGTCCCCAACGTGTAGCTCGAAAATTCGAGTACGGCCGTATTGTTATAGTCCGGGATCGGGAAGACACTGGCCAACGCCGCCTGTAGTCCATGATCTTTTCGTCGCTCCGGCTCGACTTCAAGCTGCAAAAATTCTTCGTAGGAACGCTTCTGGATTTCAATCAAATCCGGAATATCGATGTTGGTTCGGATACGAGAAAAATCTTTCCGCTCGACGAACTCTTGTAGAGTCGTTTCGGACATGCCTACTCCTCCACGCGGGTTGATGGTGAACAGCAGTCACCAGTCATAACACGCTCATGAAAAGACGACCGTCGTCAGCCTCACCGACTAACGAATACCCAGTGGCTATGACGAATGCTTGCTTACTTGACTTCGACCTTGGCGCCGCTTTCTTCAAGCTTCTTCTTCATCGTGTCGGCTTCTTCCTTGGTCACCCCGGCCTTGACCGGTTTGGGCGCGCCCTCGACAAGGTCTTTGGCTTCTTTGAGTCCGAGACTGGTGAGCTCGCGCACCACCTTGATGATTTGGATCTTCTTATCAGCCGGAGCGGACGCGAGGATGACATCGAATGCCGTCTTTTCCTCGGCAGGAGCCGCTGCTCCACCACCTGCAGCCGGCGCTGCGGCCATCGCGACCGGAGCCGCTGCCGTCACACCGAACCGCGTTTCCAACCCCTTCACCAGTTCAGCAAGATCGAGCACACTCATGCTTTCGATCGCCTTGATCAATTCTTCCTGCGACAATTTCCCTTCCGTAGCTGGCATGTCCCCTTCTCCTTTCCGTTTATCCTGAATGGCTGCAATGACTCTGACGAACTTCGATAAAACCGCGTTCAACGTATAGACAACACCGCGAATCGGCCCTTGCATGGCCGAGAGCAGCATAGCCACGAGAACTTCTTTCTTCGGCAGTTTCGCAACGGCGGCCAGCTCCGCGGGCTGGAGAATCTTCCCTTCCAGCACTCCGGCCGTCATGCGAATCTTCTCTTCTCGCTTTTCCGCACCGATGAAATCCTTTAAAACCTTGGTCGGCAACACAGGGTCGTCGTATCCGATAACCACCCCGGTCGGACCTTTGAGATGCGCCTTGAGGCCGGCCAACACCGTGCCCTCGGCGGCACGAGCCGCCAACGTATTTTTCACGATACGATATTCGGCCTTTGCCCCGCGGAGCTGCTTTCGCAACTCTGTGACCTGGTTCACAGGCAGGCCGACGCATTCAGTCAAGATGGCGAGACGTGCGCGACCGAATTTTTCGGCCAATTCCGCCACCGCCGTAACCTTCTCTTCCTTTTTCATCGCTCTCCTTCTTCGAAGAATCGCCGCTCATCACTGATGAGTCGTCCACCAGGAACCATGGGGCGCCCCTGAGCGGACACGTGACGAAAGACGTCGTTCGACTAACTCCACTGCTTCGTCAGCGCGACGGTATCCAATTTCACACCGGGACCCATCGTACTGGAAATCGTGGCGCTCTTGAGATAACGCCCTTTGCATGAGGCCGGCTTCGCCTTGATGACGGATTCAAGGATGGCCGAGGCATTGTCGTACAGCTTCGTTGGATCGAAAGACACTTTCCCGACCGGTACGTGCACAATGCCGGCCTTTTCGACCTTGAACTCCACACGACCTTTTCGGATGTCCGCGACAGCCTTTCCAACCTCGAACGTCACTGTCCCCGTCTTAGGATTCGGCATCAATCCCCGAGGCCCCAGCACCTTACCGAGTTTTCCCACCGAGGCCATTAGATCAGGCGTGGAGATCGCGCAATCGAAATCCATCCATCCGCCCTTGATCTTTTCCATCAAGTCATCAGACCCGACGTAGTCGGCACCCGCTTGACGCGCCTCCTGCTCTTTTTCGCCTTTTGCAAACACGAGGACACGAACCTTTTTTCCCGTTCCGTGGGGAAGTGAAGCCGTTCCTCGGACCAGCTGATCGGAGCGCTTTGGATCGATTCCCAGCCTGAGCGCGAGATCTACCGACTCATCAAATTTGGCAAAGGCCGATTTTTTCACGGTTTCAACGGCCTCACGCAATCCATACACGCGAGGCTCAACGTTCTTGATCGCCGTATCCATTTTCTTTCCCATACCTGCCGCTCCTTCGCTCTCGCTATTATCCTTGAATGACGACGCCCATGCTGCGGGCGGTACCCTCGATGATTTTGGCCGCCCCTTCCACATCAGCTGCATTCAAATCCGCCATCTTCTTGCGGGCAATTTCGTTCAATTGCTGTCTTGTGATTTTCCCAACCTTATCTTTCTGCGGCACACCAGACCCTTTGATGATCCCCGCGGCCTTTTTCAGGAGATCCGAAGCAGGCGGCGTTTTCATCACGAAGGTGAAGGTGCGATCCTTGTAGACCGTAATGATGACGGGAATGATACTGTCCCCGTCCTTCTGGGTCTTGGCATTGAACTGCTTGCAGAACTCCATGATATTGACTCCATGCTGGCCCAGCGAGGGACCGACAGGAGGAGCTGGATTGGCCTTGCCAGCCGGAATTTGCAACTTGATCTGCGCCGACACTTCTTTCGCCATGTCTTCCTCTTTCTCCTTACGCGATCAGCAATCAGCCGTTGACGTCAACCATGATCTGGACTGACGCCAGCTGATCGGTCTATATCCGTTCCACTTGTAAAAATCCTAATTCAACCGGGGTCGACCGGCCGAATATGCTCACCATAACCTTCAACCGGCTATGATCCTGATCGACTTCATCAACCACACCGTTGAACCCCAAGAACGGGCCATCGATGATGCGAACATTGTCGCCCTTGATAAACTTGACCTGTTCGCGTGGTTCGGCCTGCCCCGCATCGACTTGCTTGAGCAAGGACTCCACCTCCTCACTGGTCAGCGGTGTCGGCACGGCGCCCCCTCCGACAAACCCTGTCACTTTTGGAGTTTCCTTGATCATTTGCAACGTCTCATCGCCCAATGGAGACTCCAGTTCCACAAGAACATAGCCCGGAAAGAACTTTCGCCGGGAGGTGCGTCGCTTGCCATCCTTAATTTCAATCACATCTTCTGTCGGAACAAGCACCTGCCCGAGCTTCTCGACAAGCCCCATTTGATTCGCACGCTCCACGAGACTGGTCTTCACGCGCCCCTCAAAACCCGCGTACGTATGGATGACGTACCAGTTCTTTGTCATGCACCACCCTCAGGTCTTCGATGAATTACCGCGGAATCTTCTCACTCATTTTCAGGAGGCTAAATGACCTTGCCCACCAACCATGAAAGGAATGAATCGATGACGGACAAGTACAACGACATCAGGATACAGAACACAATGACCACCGTTGTTGAGCCGACGGTTTCTGCACGGCTCGGAAATGAAACCTTTTTCATCTCCGCCCGCACGTCCGTCACAAACAACCGAATCGATTCTGTCATACGCGTAAACATTACGACTCCGCTTCTATCATCCTAATCAAGAACTACCCACCGGCTACGTCAGACCTGTAGTGCCTATCCGACGGCCACACTCAACACCCCCCCCTGACTCCCGGTTCGAGCAAGCTTGGGGTGGCAGGGGCACTAGGATTTGAACCCAGACTCTCGGTTTTGGAGACCGATGTGCTACCATTAACACCATGCCCCTCCCTGAATAGTGCCGAGTCCTGAGTGCCGCGCTAACCGGTTCCTCCACAAACTTCGCACTGCGCGCTCAGTTCGCTATTTCACTTCCTTATGAGGCGTGTGCTTTCGGCAGAACTTGCAGAACTTGTTTCGTTCCAACCGATCCGGATCGTTCTTCTTGTTCTTCATGGACGAGTAATTCCGCTGTTTGCAAAGCGTACACGCCATGTCGATAATTTCTCGCATTGTAATCCTCGTTATTCGTCAACCGTCACAACATCAAGCGAAGGATTCGGCTGCCCGTCTTCTCCGGTTGACCGACCATCGACGTTTGCCGTCCGTTTTACGCCAGAATTTCCGTGACGACCCCGGAGCCGACGGTCTTGCCCCCCTCGCGTACGGCAAACCGTAACCCCTGATCCATCGCGATCGGGCTGATCAACTCCCCCGTCACACTCACGTTGTCCCCCGGCATCACCATCTCGACCCCCGGATTGAGCTGCACCACCCCGGTCACATCCGTCGTCCGGAAGTAGAACTGCGGCCGATACCCGTTGAAGAACGGGGTATGCCGCCCCCCTTCCTCCTTGGTCAACACATAGATCTCCGCCTTGAACTTCGTATGCGGCGTAATGCTCTTGGGCTTCGAGAGCACCATGCCCCGCTCCACGTCTTCTTTCTTGGTCCCCCGCAAAAGCACCCCGATGTTGTCCCCCGCCTGCCCTTCGTCGAGCACTTTGCGGAACATCTCGACGCCCGTCACGATGGTGCTCTGCGTCGGCCGCAACCCCACGATCTCGATTTCATCCCCGACCTTCACGATGCCCCGCTCACACCGCCCCGTCACGACGGTGCCCCGGCCGCTGATGGTGAACACGTCTTCGATCGGCATCAGGAACGGCTTATCGATGGGCCGCTGCGGCGTGGGAATATAGGTATCAACCGCCTCTAACAGCTTCATGATGGCCGGAATCCCCAACGGCCCCTGGTTGCCTTCCATGGCTTGCAGGGCGCTGCCTTGGACGATCGGGGTCTTGTCCCCTGGGAACCCATACTTGGAGAGCAGCTCCCGCACTTCCAACTCGACCAACTCCAACAGCTCTTTGTCGTCGACTTTGTCGGCCTTGTTCAAAAACACCACGATGTACGGCACCCCCACCTGCCGCGCCAATAAGATGTGCTCCCGGGTCTGCGGCATGGGGCCGTCTGCGGCGCTCACGACCAGGATCGCCCCGTCCATCTGGGCCGCTCCGGTGATCATGTTCTTCACGTAGTCGGCGTGGCCCGGACAGTCCACGTGCGCATAGTGCCGGGCATCGGTCTCGTACTCGACGTGGCTGATGGCGATGGTCATGATCTTGGTCGCGTCCCGCCGCCCTTGGCTCTCGCTCGCCTTGGCCACTTCGTCGTAACTGATGAATTTCGCCATCCCCCGATCCGCACACACTTTCGTCAACGCCGCCGTCAACGTCGTCTTCCCGTGGTCCACGTGCCCGATCGTCCCAATGTTCACGTGCGGCTTCTTCCGCTCGTATTTCGCCTTCGCCATACCCCACTCCTTTGTCTAAAACACAAAAGGTAAAATCCCGCCGTGCTCCGTGCCTGCGCTTCGAATCCAGCAGTCCTACATAAAACCAAAAACCCAACACACGAGGCGTCTAGTCGACCGCTAAGATCACTCCTACTTGGCTCCCGATGGTGTCAAGCGCGGTATGGAGCCCACGACGCGGATCGAACGCGTGACCTCGTCCTTACCAAGGACGTGCTCTACCAACTGAGCTACGTGGGCATTCGGCGCGTCAAGGGTCATTCGTGCAACCAGGCTCTCCTCAATCTATTTCAACCACGACGCTTGACGTTGACTCTTACCGCCCTAGCACCAGCTTTTTGGAGCGGGCGATGGGATTTGAACCCACGACAGCCAGCTTGGAAGGCTGGAACTCTACCACTGAGCTACGCCCGCCTACTTTCCCTTCTTCACTCACATATCGATTCAAACCAAAACTCTTAAGGTACGCTTCTGACTCGCCCGCTCTGAAGCTCCCCGGTACGAGCGAGCCCATAAACAAACTTGCAGATCTTATCCCGTCGCCAAGAACAATATGATCGGCTCCCGGTCGAGCAAGCTTATGAAAAACCCAACCACTGGAGGCGCCTATCCGGCTCGCCCACTTGCACGCTCGCCGGAACGAGCGAAGCTTGGTTTGGTGGGCAGGCAAGGATTCGAACCTTGGAAGACATAAGCCAGCAGATTTACAGTCTGCCCCCTTTGGCCGCTTGGGTACCTGCCCGCAATGTTTCATTGTTCTATGCAAACCAAATTTGCAGCACAAATAGAGGACGTTCTCACCGACCAATCGTTCAACAAAGACAAGTAGGCCTACCCGCGCACAACTCTCTTTCTCGAATCATTGAAGATTGATCCGCTGAGGTGCTCGGACAGGCTAGATCACGAAATGCTGGATTCTATTGATGAACTTTCTCCGTGTCAAGAGGAGAATTCGGCTCGGGTCCTTTTAATTTGTCGTGTCATTGGAACTCGGACAGTTTGTGACCCTGGAGAATCCAGGCAACGTTTCCAATCGATCAATAAAATCATATTGAAAACCAAGCGCTTGCCTCATTAAGAGTATCGCCTCCTCCATGCTGAGCTGAGACGGCTTGCTCAAATATCTCTTCTGCGCGAGGCGCCGTTCATCGGGATCTTCTGGGACGTAATACCCACGAAGCTCTCCGTTCTCAAATGCCACGTGGAATCGGCGTGTCCATTCATCGCCCTGTCGCCGCTCTTGAAACATTGATTTGCCGATCTGGCGCTGCACTTCAAGCTGGTTCCACACCGCCCAACCAATGAAGACCGCCCACGTTTCATTGAGCGCTTCCCACGACTCTCCCGGCGTCAAGTAGCGCGATTCCGTCTCATCTTTTCGCTGGGCGATCGGAGTGATCTCGACTTCTCCATATCGACAGGCTTGCCACTCTCTCGCGAAGCGCAGGAGTCCTTCGGAGCGCTGGCCGGTCTCACTGACTGCCAAGTAGTCCATATAGGCATGGAACAGTTCATGATAGAGCACTTCCAACTCCTTGTGTGTCATCTTGCCAAGCGGTTTGAGCGTCCTTCCAGCGGCGTTAAATGACAACGACCGATTAAGGACCATTCGATGCTCACCGAGATGGTATTCGGCGGCGTAGGTCCGAAGATCATCGAATTCGAAATGAATAAAATCAGATGGGAGCGCTTTCAAAAACTTAGTCGGCAATCGTAAGCGTTCCACGTCATCGATGAGACGTACCCA
The DNA here is from genome assembly GCA_024760525.1 of Nitrospira sp. NCBI lineage: Bacteria > Pseudomonadati > Nitrospirota > Nitrospiria > Nitrospirales > Nitrospiraceae > Nitrospira > Nitrospira sp. The sequence continues at coordinate 681,290 of CP060499.1, read as the reverse complement.
TGTCTGGCCCGCACTCCGCTCTTCATTCGACGAGATGGCCGAGGCTTCTGCGAGGAAGGCCGACCCCGACCAGCAGCACCACACCAGAAGCAATCTGATCGAGAGGTCACTCATACTGGCAGGGAAGGAAAACCGACACGCAACGCCGGAAACTGCGTGATTAATAGTACGGGTCTCGTGCCATCCCCCAGTCCTCTCGCCCACCCTCCTCTATCAATGCGAGTGTATCGAGAAGATCCGTGGACACATGGTCCAGAAACCTCGAAGGCCTTGAAAGCAACATTCCGCTGGTCCTGTCGTACACGTTGATGGGATACGTTAAAAACAAATGGCGCTTCGCTCGAGTCACGGCCACATAGAAGAGCCGCCGCTCTTCTTCCAATTCGTCATCCGTGAGAAAGGAATAGGCGGACGGAAACCGACCGTCCACCACCCAAATCACAAAAACGCACTGCCATTCCAGTCCCTTTGCGGAATGAATCGTCGAAAGCACCAGCCGTTCATCATCGCGATCAGGCGCCTCCACATCCACAGCACTGCCATCCGGCGGCTCCAGCGCCAAATCGGCGAGAAACTCATCGATGCCATGATACCCCTCGGCAATCGTGTGGAGGTGATCCAAATCTCTCGTACGCTTCGGATAGTCGTCGTACTGATCCTTGAGGATCGGAAGATAGTACTCGTAAATGTGATTGACCTGTTCAGCGGGCTGCCGGTCATCCGATCCAGCCAGGCTCTCCAAGGTATTGGCTAGATTCTTGAGACCTTGTCCGGAACGGCCACTCACCCCACGCAGCACGTCAAAGGGCCGTTCAGCTTTCACGATCGCAGCGAGTAAGTCCTGGGCCTTCTTCGGTCCCACACCTTCCACCAACATGAGGACACGATGCCAGCTGACCGTATCAAGTGGATTCGAGACCACTCGCACATGGGCCAGCAAATCCTTGACATGCGCCGTTTCGATAAACTTCACGCCCCCGCGTTTGATAAAGGGTAACCCCTTGCGCGAGAGTTCGATTTCCAGGTCAAAGGAATGAAAACTCGACCGAAACAGCACAGCCACTTCGCTCAGCGGCACTCCCTCTTCCCGCAACTCAAGAATCTTCTGCCCAATGAACCGTGATTGCGCATTTTCTCCGGCTGCTTCGACCAATGCCGGCAACGGCCCGTCGATCTTTCTCGTGAAGAGGCGCTTCGTATACTTCTCCGCCGCTTCCTCGATAATGCAGTTGGCCAAGTTCAAAATCGGCTGGGTGCTGCGATAGTTTTCTTCAAGCTTGTAGATCGTCGTGCCGGGAAACAGCACGGGAAAATCCATGATGTTTTTAAAGGTCGCGCCTCGGAACGCATAGATGGATTGAGAATCATCGCCGACCACCATCACATTCTGATGTGCCGCCGCCAGCTGGCGAATGACCTCGGCCTGCAAGCGATTCGTATCCTGGTATTCATCCACGAGGATGTAGCGATACTGACGGGAAATGTTCGCGCGAGCCGCCTCATCCAGCAAGAGCAGCTGCCGCAGCATGACCAACAGATCGTCGTAGTCCAACAGTTGTTTCTGGCGCTTCGCGGTTTGATAGGCTTTCTGAAGCCGCCCGAGATCATCGGAGTGATCGGCGAAATGGCTGAACTCCTCCAAAATAATCTCATCGAGACTGCACAGGGTGTTCTCGCTCTTGCTGATTATTTCCATGATCGTTCCCTTGCGGGGAAAGCGCTTGTCTTTTTCGTTCAGACCAAGCTGCGATCGGACTAGAGCGATCAAGTCTTCCGCATCGCCCCGATCCAGAATGGTGAACCCGGGCTCGACACCGATGGATCGGCCGTGCCGCCGCAGCAGCATGTTTGCCACCGAGTGAAACGTCCCGCCGCAGACCCGCCGGCTGCTCATTCCGATCAGGTCGCCGGCGCGCTCCAACATTTCCTGTGCCGACTTCCTCGTAAACGTGAGGAGGAGGATGTTCGATGGGTCCACGCCGGAGTCGATCAAATAAGCCACGCGATAGATCAATGTGCGCGTCTTGCCGCTTCCAGCACCCGCAATGACCAGCGAAGGACCATCGCCCGCCGTTACTGCCGCCAGTTGCTGGGGGTTTAACGCCGCAGCATAGTTGATGGTCAACTTGCGCGGTACGGCCTCCTCGGCAGGCCGCTTCAACACATAGGTTTTAACGTCTCTTTCCATGGAGGTACGGGAAGGAATTGTTAGCTGATTCGATCATTCGGGAAGGGTTGTTCTATATCATACTCCGCCGATATTTTCACAGCGACATCATTGCCCACAACTTGATCACCAGCCAAACCACGAAGACAATCAGGAACATCAGCAGTGCCACCGTACCTCCGATAATTCCGACCACATAGAACCAATCGGTATGGGTCTCACGGCCCGGTTTCATCGCAGCCTCGCGAAGCAGCGCGGCATTCCTCGCGTGACTTCGGAACCAAACCGAGAACAGATCTCCGACAATCGGAACCGCCCCCACCGTACCGTTGAGCAATAAATTGAGACTCATGCGGGCCAGCACGATGCGCGGCAGTTGCAAACGCGTCGCCAGCGCGAGGATGATCGTGCCGATGAGATTGGCCAACATGTCGCCGATTCCGGGAATGAGTCCCAAGAGCGGATCGAGTCCTAAATAGATCGACGTTCCTGGAATCTTGATCGTGGTATCCAGCGCCTTGGCAAGCATGTCCGCAATCGCGAGCAGGTCTTCGCGCGCCTCATCACGCGGCAACACCTTTACGCGAGGCTCCGACTCCGCATCCTGCGCTGGACTGAATTCCATCTTAAAACCCCTCTGACTTCGTTGGACTCACTCTATCGGAAGGGATGGGTTACGGCAACATCGCGGGAAACCATCCGTCACGCTTTGAATGCCGCTCCGGTCTCCGCTATAATCCGCGCTTTACAAGGAGAATTCATGGCCGCTGCCAATACTCAATATAAGGAACAGCTTCGCCAACTGGCTGAACTGATGCTTGCCGTGTCGGGCGAATCGGTCACGATGATGAAGCGCAATGCCCCCGAACAGGCGCTGAAGCTTAAGCGCCAGGAGGAATGGGGCATCTACCTGGAATTCCTTAAAATCATGTTCAATCTCACGGACCGATTGGTGGCTCTGCACGTCCCATTGAAGGACCAGATGGAGTTCATGAACGGGTTGGAAGACGCCGTAACGCAACAATTGAAACGCGCACTGGAACCGGCGTTCGGGACCAATGCGGATCAGATGGAAATCGTGTTGACCATCGGCACCACGGTCGCGGAGAGCCGTCAGGTGTATGAAAAATACAAATTCTTGATCACGGAAGACTCTAGGATCAAGAATGAGATGTTTCATGACTTCGGCGAGAAAGTAACGGAAGCCCTCGGAGCGCCCGGCAATGTCCAGTTGAGCTCAGCCGCAACACTCTGTGCCAGCGCGGCGGTCCCCGCGCTCAGCGCGGTGTTGCAAGGACACGCGCCACCTTCTCCTGAAATTGCGCAAGGGGCGCCTACGTCTGACCAACCTGCGATCGGGCAACAGCGATCGACCGGTCAGGACATTAAGCTTGTCAGCCTGATGTCGAGCGTATCGGGCGAAGAGGTTGAGACACGCTGGGGCCTTCATCCGCAATTCCGCAACGACCTGACGCCGGCCGAACTGCAGCAACTCACCAAACTGCTGAACCAGGTTGCGAAAATCCTTGGCGAACGTTATGCCGCCGTGGCATTCTCCGAAGAATGGGCCTCGTGGCATAAGGCAGGACATGCCTGATCCGAACCCGTGGTCGCCCCCCACAGCCTGTATCCATGGCTTATTTGAACTAAGGAGTGTTTGTGGATTCTCAGAATAATGACGTAACCAGTTCCTCCAATCCTCTCCCCCAGAGCCTCAACCGCCTGCCTGAACTGGCGCGGAACCTGTGGTGGAGCTGGACCTTGGAAGCTCGTCAACTGTTCGAAGTGATCGATCCGACCTTGTGGTTTCTCACCAACCATAATCCGGTCAAACTCCTTGCTGATGTCAAGACGGACCGGCTCACGCGCTTGGCCGAGGATCCCGCGTTTCTCCGTCAATACTCGGCCGTGTTCCGCCTGTTTGACGAGTATCTTGCCAACAAAAAGAGTTGGGTGGGAACTCACCATGCCGACATGACGAAGACGACCATCGCCTACTTCTCGGCCGAATTCGGCTTACATGCCTCCGTTCCCATTTATAGCGGCGGCCTCGGCATCTTGGCCGGTGACCATTGTAAGGAGGCGAGCGATCTGGGTTTATCGCTCGTCGGTATCGGATTCATGTATCCGCAAGGCTATTTTCGCCAACGGATTACGCCGGAAGGATGGCAAGAGGCGGCCTACGCCCCGTTCAACCGTGACGAGTCGCCAGTGCATCCGGCGCTGACTCCCGCAGGAGAGCCTTGCCGGTTTGCGGTCGAGATGGGCAACCGCCGTGTGACCGCGGCGGTCTGGAAAGTATTGGTAGGGCGGATCCCGCTCTTCCTCATCGATACCGACGTGCCGGAAAACAGTCCCGAAGACCGCGCTCTTTCGGCTCGTCTGTACGGCGGCGATCAGGAAATGCGGCTGTGTCAAGAAATCTTGCTGGGCATCGGCGGCGTGCGCATGCTGCGTTCGCTCGGTATCTCACCATCAGTCTGGCATGCCAATGAAGGTCACTCAGCCTTCCTCACACTGGAGCGAGTACGCGAACTGGTCCAAAAGGGTTCATCCCACGCGGAAGCCAGCGAACTTGTCCGTCAGAGCACGGTCTTCACGACGCACACACCCGTGCCGGCCGGGCACGATGTATTCCCGCACTATCTGATGGATCGATACTTTGCAGGCTATTGGGAACAATTGAGCCTTTCGCGTGACGAATTTCTCCGACTCGGTGAAACTCCCGAGTCGCGCGGACAAGGCTTCAACATGACCGCCCTGGTCATGCGCCTGTCGGCCCACGTCAACGGCGTAAGCCGCGAGCACGGCCGCGTCACGCGCGAGATGTGGCACCACTTCTGGCCAGGGTTACCGACCGACCAGATACCGATCCGCAGCGTGACGAACGGGATTCACGCGCCGACATGGATCTCGCCGGAACTCCACCATTTGTACAGCAAATCACTCAGCCCGACCTGGACACACACCTGCGACGATCCGGCCATGTGGCAGCGGGTGATGGATATCCCAGATCATGAACTGTGGACCGTTCGACAAACAATGAAGCGGAAGCTGATGGGGTTTATCCGCGATCGAGCCAGAAACGGCTGGATGCATGGACACCTGCAGCCGTCTCAAGTCCTCACACGCGGCACGCTCCTGGATCCCGAAGCGTTGACGATCGGATTTGCCCGACGATTCGCGACCTACAAGCGGGCAACTTTACTCTTCCGAGACCTGGACCGGTTGAAGGCTCTCCTCCAAGACCGATGGAAGCCGGTGCAACTGATCTTCGCGGGAAAGGCCCACCCGGCCGATGAACCAGGGCGATACTTCATTCATGAAGTGTTGAGCTTCTGCCATGATCATAAGCTGGGAGGTCGCGTCGCATTCCTTGAAGATTACGAGATGCATATGGCGAAGTATCTCGTCCAAGGCGTCGACATTTGGTTGAACACCCCTCGATTTCCGCTGGAAGCCAGCGGTACCAGCGGAATGAAAGCCGCCCTGAACGGCGTGTTGAATCTGAGTGTTCTTGATGGATGGTGGGTCGAGGGATACAACGGGGCCAACGGCTGGGGCATCCAGCCGTTGAGCGAGCAGGCCGATCCGCAAGCTCAAGATCACCACGATACCGAACAGCTCTATCGCATGTTGGAACAAGAAGTCGTGCCGCTGTTCTATCAGCGCGATCGTGACGGCATTCCCCGAGGTTGGCTCCAAATGGTCAAAGAATGCATCCGTACCATCGCACCCCAGTTCTGCACCACGCGTATGGTGAAAGACTATGTCAGTCTGATGTACCGTGGCGCCACGGTACGCCTGCCGACGACATGGTAGCTCGGTTCGACGTTGCAGCTCGGCGTCACCGAGAGCATCCAGGGGTCGACCCACTCCGGACCCGGCTGGTACGAGGCGTGCTCCTTCTCAGTCTCATCACAACCCCTCTCTATGCCGCCTCGGCAGAAACTCCTGCCGCGGTCGAAACGAAAGCTGAGGCGCTTTTCAAAGCCGGTGACTACCCAGCCGTCACGGCTCTCTTCCGAGAGCTGCCACCTGATGCCAGGCCGTCGCGACAGTTCCTCCGCCTTTCCCTGTTGAGCTATGTCCGCACTGGGCGGACAGATGAAGCGCTCGCTATTTATGGGAAGTTGAACCAGCCGGGACAGGCTTACGACTCTTCGCTCCTTCGTCCCTTGGCGCTCAGCGTAATTACCAGCCATGTTCGGGACCGGAAAGAGCATGTTCGTATCGCAGCCTATTCGGCATTGGCGGACTTGGGCCTGCCGGAGACCGCAGCGTTGTTAGAGGATGGCTTGCTTGACACCTCGATAGTCGTACGGGCGCGCGCGGCAGAGGCGATCGGGAAAGCCGGACTTGCCGCGAAGTCCGGCGCGTTGCGCCGCGCGCTGCGTGATGAGATGCCGACCGTCCGCATCGCCGCGATGACCGCATTGGGAGAAGCGAACGCCGCCGATGTTCGGCAACGGTTGCTCGACGTTGCGCGCACTGAAGACGGACCTGAAGCCATTTTCGCGTACGCAGCCCTGTTCAAACTGGGCCATTCCGAGAAGCTGGACGACATCACCAGCGCGGCCACGTTACCGGATGCGGAATCGAGAATGGCGGCATTGGGTGTCTTGGGGCGCCTGAAGCGCCCGGCGAGTCTGGCGGTCCTTGGCCAAGCTGTGTATGATCCCGATCCATCCGTGCGTGCCTTCGCTGCCGGAGCGTTGGGAGAATTCGGTTCCCCCGGCGGTGTGGCCCCGTTGACGCATGCAATCGGGGACGAAATGGCGATGGTTCGCGGCGTGGCCGCGGCAAGTCTGGGGAAACTCGGGATCAAGGAAAACCGGCCTCTGCTGATGGCGCTCACCAGGGATCCGAATTTTCACGTCCGTGCCAATGCCGCAGAAGGGCTGCTGCGCCTCGGAGAGGCCTCGGCGATTACTCTCGCATCCGATCTGGCCCGGCACCCCGACCCTTCCATTCGCGGCGCCGCAGCGCAGGCCTTGAGCGCATCCTCGGACGAACAAGCGCTGACGGTTCTACAAACCCTGCTGCAGGATCAGCAGCCGCTTCCTCGCCTCATGGCCGCCAAGGCCTTGCGAAAAGGCAGTGACCACGCGGTTCCCGCACTGGTGAGAGGGTTACACGACTCCGATGAAGCCGTGCAAATCGCTGCGGCGAACAGTCTGTTACAACAGTTCGGCCGGCTGAACCCATCAACACGTCGCCGCTGACTGAGGACCTCCATGGCCAAATTCTTGAGTGTCCTGGTGTTGCTCGTCAGCGCATTCGGAGCGGGCTACTATCTCGGACAACGGCCCGTCGGAACGCTGCAGAAAACGGTCTTCGACCTTCAACAGACGTTAAAGGATTTGTCTCGAAACGTATTGGATACGACGCTCGGGATCGAGCGTGATCTCCGCAGGCGTCAAGGTCTCGTGGAGGCCAAGTCCCGCTTAGTACAGGCAAAAGCGCACCTCGTCGAACGAAACTTCGGCGACACGGCGAAAGAACTGGCTGAGGCCATCAATGCCGTGGAAGCCACCACGAAAGGGACCAAGCCGGATAGCTCCACCAATGCCCTAGCGGATCTGGCTGGAGCACTGCGGGAGGCACGGTTGGAAATCGCGATGGGGAAGCCGGTATCGTTGAAGAAACTGGATGAGTTACAGCACCGGATGGATCAACTGCTCAATAAGTAGACGGGGTCAGGCATTGGCCGGTTGAGAGATCGGCTGTTTCTTCCACTTCGCCAAAATGCGTTCCACCCGCATCTTGACCACCATATCGGGATCCTTGAGCAGCGGCTTGATCGCTTCGCGGCCTCGTTCGTCGCCGATCGATTCCAAGGCGGCAGCCGCCGTCAACCGCGTGAACCAGTCTTTATCGCCAAGCATTTCAATCAACGGATCGATGGCTTCGCCGCTCTTAATCCTTCCCAACGCGAGCACTGCGCTCTTGCGGACATTTTCATCCTTGTCGCGAAGCGCCACAATCAACTTCTCAACGGACGGCCGACCCAGTTGGACCAAGGCCTCGATGGCATCATCCTTAAACTCATCGTTCCGAAGTTGGAGCATCAGAGGATCGAGCACGCGTTCATCGCGGATTTTGCCGAGCGCAGCAATGGCATACTTGCGCACTTCCCAGTCACGGAGCAATTTGAGGAGTGTGTCGACGGCGGGAGAGCCCACCTGACTCAATGCTTCAATCGCAACTTCTCGGACCTGCCAATCACCGTCGCGCAACGCGCGGGTCAATGGCGCCACACAACGCTCGTCACCCATCTCGCCGAGTGTGATGATAGCTTCTCGGCGGACCACCCAGTCAGGATCGTTCAGGAGGTCGATCTGAATATCGATCTCATCTTTGACCTGCTCTTCTTCAAGCGCAACAGGATCCTGGCCGACGGTGGCCGCGTCAGGCTGGGCAGGTGATTCAGCCTGGGTCGGATCGGCGGCAACGCCACCGAGTGGCTCATCACCGGCCTGCTGGTTGAGAGGATTCATATCCTGAGATGAGTGTTTCGGTTCTTGTTCCATTGGATCAGTACCGGACACGACTGCGGGACCCGATAGACTACGCAGGAGTTGCCGCCGCAGCTTTGCTCCCGGCCGCCCGCTTTTTTCGCAGTGCAAGCGCCCGCCGCTTCCGCTGCTCCCTCTTCAATCGTTTCTTGAGTGATCTTACCGCGGCATCCCCTTCCGGATTGCCGTGGTTGGTGAGCTTCGCTGTAATCTTCTTTTTCAACCTGGCTTCATCCGGTTCCGCGGCTCGCTTCTTGGCCATCGATCTGTGCCTCCCCTTCGATTAGACTCAAGTATTATACGGTGATGACGAGAAGGTGCAGTCTAGTAGAGAGCTTTGCGCACTGTCAACCTCGAGTGGACAACCAGCCTACAGGGTCGTTGGCAAGGAGCTGACCGGGAAGCCCGCGGGATAGGATGAACTTAGTTGATGACCAATGAGGCGACCGGAACCTGCGCCGGATGATCCGCAACGAGCATCGCAAGCGCCCAGCGATTGCGCCTCTCGATCCAAAGATCGCCTATGAAATTTCGAGCTGGAGAAGCCATGCCAGGGGAAGTCCGGTCAAATTCCGGCCCGGCAGCGGCAAGAAGTGACGTAGCTCGTTCTGAGAATCGTTCTGAAAGCAAGATCAGCTCCGGATGGCGCTCACCAACGATCTCCACTTGCACATGCGCCAACCCTTCATGCTCCATACCCAACTGCACGGCCGCACGACGGGAAAGATCAAGAATCCGACCTTTTTCGTAAGGACCACGGTCGGTAATCCGCACATAGAGGTGTTTCCCATTGGTCAAATTAACCACACGCACCACACTCCCAAGAGGAATAGTTCTATGCGCAGCCGTCAGGGCTTCCATATCGAATAGCGCGCCGTTCGCAGCTTGTCTTCCGTGAAACTGTTCACCGTACCATGAAGCCACTCCTCGATCCTTGATCCCGACATCGAGTTGCATATCCCCTTTGGGGATCCAAGAACAGGCCCCCAACGAAAGACATAGAACTATTGCACAATGCTTATACGATGAAGACCAGCTTCTGTAATGGATGTCTGTGTACATGCTGCGTATCGCCTCCCTTTGGCTTGCTATCGACCGTTCGTCGTACACGTCGATATCAGGTTATGAGAGGCCTAGGACTTCAACAATACCGACTGGAGTATCCGCCACCCCCACCTCCGTATGGAGTCAACCGATTCCGTTATCAAGGGGGAAAACACAGGCAACGGCAAGAAGCTGGCCTGCGGCGCACCTCTATATAAAGGAGAAGTGCGTCTAAATCAACACCTTGGGAGTGGAATAGATTGGGCAATGAAGACGAAGAGCTATCGACGAGCACAGGGTGACGAACGTTCACGTCCGAATAGCCATACCACAGCGCCGTCGTGTTTCCTCATGACGTTTGGTCCTTGTGGCCGTATTGACTGCTCCCGACGGAGTGAGTAAGATCCCCGAGGCAATGCTATCGTACTCTAGAGCGGTACCGCTCCATTCTCCACGGTTGCTCACACCGATATCGCATTCGTGATCGACGTTCAGAACATTACCAAACGATACGGCCATCACACGGCTATTGATCGCGTCACTTTCTCCGTGGCCAAGGGAGAAGTCTTGGCGTTCCTTGGTCCCAACGGCGCGGGTAAAACGACTACCATGCGGATCCTGACTTGTTTCATGCCGGCGACGGAGGGCAGTGCGAAAGTGGCCGGCTATGACTGCACCGATCAACCACTGGAGGTCAAGCGGCAGATCGGATACCTACCGGAAACTCCACCGGTCTATCAAGAACTGACGGTCACCGAATATCTGACCTTCGTTGGACGACTTCGCGGGATCACAGGATCTAAGCTGACATCCGCGCTCGACCAATCAGTCGGACGGCTCGAAATCGGCTCCGTACGTCACCGGCTGATCGGCAACCTTTCCCGTGGGTATCGTCAGCGTGTAGGACTGGCACAAGCGCTACTGCACGATCCCCCGGTACTGATCCTCGACGAACCGACGGTCGGTCTCGATCCCAAACAGATCATTGAAATCCGGGAACTCATCAAGAGCTTGGCCGGCTCGCATTCAGTCATTCTCAGCACCCATATCCTCCCGGAAGCGACGGCGGTCTGCCAACGAGTGGTCATTATCAATAAGGGGCGGATCGTCGCGGAGGATACTCCCGAACAATTGTCGGCCCGGCTGCGTCAATCGGAGAAAATTTCGATTACCCTCAAGACATGCCCGGCCGACTGCGAGATGAAGCTCCGCACGATCTCCGGCATCTTGAATGTTCTCCCAGGGCAGGCAGGGGGCACTTTCCTCATCGAGTGCGAACTGGGTCACGATCTGCGGGACGAGATCGCACGTGTGGTGGTCTCAAACCAGTGGGGATTGCTCGAACTCCGCACCGTGTCTATGACATTGGAAGACGTGTTTCTCCAACTCACGCGCCACGAGGACCATCTCTCAGAGCCGGCGGAAGCCATGGTCAGCACGGCCTCTGCTGAAAGGACGGACGCGTAGAAACCCCATGACCCCGGTGCAGGCCGTCATCGCCAAGGAACTGCGTGGGTATTTCGTATCCCCCATTGTCTACGTGGTGGGGGCCGTCTTTTTACTAATTTTTGGACTACTCTCATATCTGTATGTCGGATTTGCCGGGGCGCAAGCCATCCAATTGATGCAGATGCAGGGAGGGATGGCCCAGATTAACTTGAACGATCTGGTCTTTCGAAATCTCTTCGCCAGCATGCGTATCGTCCTCCTGCTCATTCTGCCTATTCTCACCATGCGATTGTTCGCGGAAGAGCGCAAGCTTCGGACGTTTGAGTTCCTGATGACGTCGCCCATCAGGATCAATGAGATAGTCATCGCCAAGTTCGTCAGTGTCTTTCTGGTGTATCTCGGCCTCTTGGGACTAACCGTGCTGGTCCCGACTGTATTGATGCTGTTCAGCGATTTCGATTGGAACCCCATCTGGACCGGCTATCTGGGGATGGTGCTGCTGGGAGCCCTCTTTCTTTCCGTAGGAGTGTTTGCGTCGGCGTTGACGGAGAACCAGATCGTCGCCGCCTTTGTCAGCTTCGGCATGCTGCTGACGATCTGGTTGATCTCCGGGTTAGGCAGCCTCTTCGGCGACACCCCTGCAGGCCGAATCATCTCGTATGTCTCCTTCATGGAGCACTATGAGCGTCTGGTGCGGGGACTCATCGACACAAGCGATCTCGTGTATTTCGGAAGTGGACTGGCGCTCATGCTGTTCCTCACACATCGAGTCGTGGAATCGACACGCTGGAAATGAACCTGAAATCCCTTCCCTTCGGCCTGCTCGGAGTCGTGCTCGGAATCGGGGGCATGATTGCGTACAGCCTTAGACCTGATTGGCTGTGGGCGGTCACGATCGCGGAAGGGTTGGGATTGCTCTGCCTGGTGCTGTTCTTTGTCTTGCACTTCGAGACCGTCAAAGCCTTTTCCGGCCGGCGTTCGACCAAGATGGGGCTGAACAGCTTTCTCATGATCGTGCTCGTTTCGGGTATTCTGATCATCGTGAACTTTTTGGCGTCTCGGCACTCGATACGCTGGGACCTATCGGAAAACCAGAACTTCACGCTCGCACCGCAAACTCATCGGATCCTGAGAACCTTGGCGCGCGACGTCAAAATCACCGTCTTCACGAGGGAAAAAGATCCCGGCTACCAGGCCTATAAGGAGCGACTGGAGAGTTATCGACAAGCCTCCACGAAGCTCGCCGTAGAGTTCATCGATCCGGAGAAACAGCCAAAGCTCGCCCAAAACTACGGAATTTTCCGAACCGATACCGCGATTTTTGAGAGCAACGGCCAAACGATCCGCGTCACCTCACCGTCGGAAGTGGAATTGACCGGTGCCCTGCTTCGGATATCCAAGGACGCCAAGAAACGCATCGTGTTTGTCGAGGGGCACAGCGAGTTGAGTGTCGAGGATAAGGATCGCAACGGCCTTTCCCTTGCCAAAGAAGCCCTGACTCGCCAAGGCTATGAAGTCGGCACTATCTCGCTCCTGAAGGAATCGGCCGTGCCGGACAACACCTCAGTGTTGGTCTTGGCCGGCCCACGCCGCGCCGTGATGAAAGAAGAGCAGGATCGTATTCAGACCTACGTCGAGAAGGGCGGCCATCTTTTGGTTCTGGCCGATCCCGATACTCAGACTGGTTTGGAGTCACTACTCGCCCATTGGGGACTCGGCTTGGGCCCCGGGGTCTTGGTGGACTTACAGGATCGATTGGCCCAGGGAGACCTTACCGCGCTGTTGGTCAGAACGTTCACTGAACATGAGATCACCCAGGATCTCACCTCTGCCGTGCTGTTGCCGCTGTCCCGACACGTGATGTTCGACGAACTCGTCGGAAAAGACTGGGACTTCGTGCCGCTGGCCCGTACGTCGCCGAACAGCTGGGCTGAAACAAACATGCAGGGCCGGGTCGTGAGCCTGAACGAAAAGGAAGACGTGAAAGGACCGCTACCCATGGCCGCAGCGCTGGCGCCTAAGAAGGCTCCTGAAGAAGGGAAACCGCGTCCGGCTATCGTGGTGATCGGCAACTCCACGTTTGTGTCCAACGCGTTTTTCAATTTTCCCGGCAACAGCGACTTTTTCCTCCACACGACGGGTTGGCTCGCAGAAGAACGCGACTTGATTTCCATCGCGCCAAAGGAGCCTGCGTTGCGGCCCTTCACGCCTAACCCCACGCAGGAACGCGCGTTGATTTACATTCAGGTCGTCTTCCTTCCGCTCATGACGTTTCTTACCGGCATCATCGTGTGGAGAAAACGCCGCCGCCTCTAGCCTATGACGCGCTACTGGCCGACTTTACTCATGTTTGCCGTGCTGGCCGGTCTGGGTGGCTACCTCTATCTCGTCGAATTTCCCGCTAAGCAGCGAGAAGAGAAACAGGAAAGCGAGCAGAAGCAACTTCTGCTTTTCCCGGAAACCGCGATCACCGGACTCTCCATCACCACCGCTCAGGGACCGATCGAATTCAAGCTGGCGGAACCCGGCAAGTGGACTATCGTAGCACCGCTTCAAACGGATGCGGATAACCGCGAGGTACAGGCACTCATTCGAGCGCTGGTGACAGGGGCCGTGAACAGAACGGTTGAAGAGCAAGCCACCACGCTGGCGCCATTCGGGCTTGAACAGCCGGTGACTACTCTCACCATCACAGCCGGGACGCAACAAGAGACGATTTTGATCGGCGACAGCGGTCCCCTTTCAAATACTCTCTATGTGCTGCGTGTATCGGACCGGCGTGTGCTCCTGACGAACCTGGCGCCGAAAGACTTCATCAATAAATCCTTGATGGCGTTCCGCCGGAAAGAGCTGCTGAGATTCGTGCAAAACGACATCGAGCGGGTTCGCCTGACCTACCCGACGACCGAGATCGTGATCTACAATATGGCCAAGGACAAGCCCAAGCCCTTGTGGAAAATCCGTTATCCGATCGAAGCTGAAGCAGACCAGAATGAAGTTCGCTCAATGATGTTTCGATTGGAAGACCTGAAGGCGCTCGGCATCATCGATCCCGGCCCCGAACGAGAAGCCATTGCCAAGACCCTGACGACGCCAAAAGTGAAGGTCACATTGCATACCGCCGCCGGCGACCAATCAGTCCGGCTCTATCAACCCGATCCCCAAAGCGGCGAGGCCATTGCGGAAACGACGGCCGATGCGCCGCTCTATTACATCAACCCGGCGCTGCTCAAGGACCTGACCAAGGAGCTGTTCAATCTGCAGGATAAACGACTCCTCGGCCTCGACTACACGGATATCGCGATGTTGTCGGTCAAAACCAGAGATCAGCAGTATGTCTTGATCAATCAAACCGGCGAGTGGGTGCTCGAAGACCAGCCTACGGATAAGGTGAGCCAAGAGGCGGCGGATCTCTTCGTCAGTCGAGTTGCGAATCTGCCGGCCGAGGAACGCGTGATGAAGCAGTCGGCGCCGCTGGCTCCGTATGGACTATTGGCGCCCAGTGCGGAATTTGTCGCCACCGGCAAAGACGGCAAAACCATCGGAAAACTGACGCTCGGCAACCATGCAGGTAATCTTGTCTTTGCCACCGGCCAACGTCTGCAGGGTGTGTTTCAAGTGCGTCCTGAGCTCCTCACTCAGATTCCACTCAAGACCGACCTTCTCGCCAAACCGCAGGGCACCCAAGGAACCGGGCATTGATCGCCTCGCCGTCAAAGATGTCCGATGGTCTTGTGACTACCGGAACCTTCAGCGTTCTAGCTCCGAAATAATGATTTCAATCTCGGATCTTTCGCTCCTCACAATTCAGGCAAACCCTTACCTATGTAGGGCTAGACCGATTTCAGACCCTCTCGTAGTATCCAGTTCTACCCTGTGAATTCACAGGAATTTTGATAGCCCTCATTCCTACATTCTGACAAGCGAATATAGGTGGGTCTATATGAAACCAACCCTGACTGCCATATGCCAATACCTAGCGGCCACCCTCCTTGTTGCTCTCTGCTTGAGTGCCTTGGGCTGTGCGGATACAGTGTCGATTTCAGATGAGCCTGAAGTACCGCTCTCCGGCTTAGGGATTGCCCCCGGCAGGCTCCAGCCCACATTTTCAAGCAATGTCACAAGCTACGCACTGAGAGTATCGGCGACCACGGCCAGTGTCACCGTGACGGCCAGACCTAAAGATAGCAATGTGACCATGACGATCAATGGGAACATCACAAGCGCTGGGCAGGGGCGCATCGTGACACTTGGCCCCCCTGGATCGACCACCGCCATCAGCATCAACTTGACGACACAGACTGGAAGCGAGACCACTTATAGCGTCGATGTCGTTCGGCCCTTGTCGAGCGACAACAATCTATCCGCGTTGAGCGTGACACCAGGCCCTCTGGCCCCTGCCTTTGATCCGGCTACCTTGAACTACACTGTGAACGTTGCCCCCGCCGCCACCCAAGTGATCGTCTCCGCAACTAAATCCGATCCTATTGCGGTGATGTCCGGTTCTGTAACGGCTGGAGCAGGAGTCCCAACAGGACAGGCGACGATCCCACTCGATGGGCCAGGAACCAGCAAGCAGGTGTCGATCACTGTGGCAGCTCCGAATGGCGCCGCGAAGACCTACACCATCACCGTGAACCGTCTCTCCGGCGATAACAACTTGTCGGCATTAACGGTCACACCAGGCACCTTGGCTCCAAATTTTGATCCAACTACGTTGAACTACGCAGTGGACGTGGCCACCGATGTCACCGCCGTGACCGTCATAGCCACGAAGTCTGATTCCAATGCCGTGATCTCGGGTGATGTGCCCAATCAAGGACAAGCGATCATCCCGCTTGACGGGCCGGGGACCAGCAAGATCGTATCGATTACTGTCACAGCCTCGAATGGTGACTCAAAGACCTATACGATTACCGTGAACCGTCTGCTCTCCAGCGACAATAATCTGTCTGCCTTGACCGTCGCACCAGGTTCCATGACACCTGCCTTTGCTGCAGGCACCTTAGACTACGCAGTCAATGTGGCCACCGACGTTACCGAAGTGACCGTCACGGCCACGAAGTCCGATTCGAATGCCGTCATCTCGGGTGATGTCCCAAACCAAGGACAAGCGACCATCCTGCTCGACGGGCCAGGGACCAGCAAGCTGGTGTCCATCATCGTGACGGCTCCGAATGGCACCCCTAAGACCTACACCGTCACTGTAAACCGCGCGGCTCCGGCAAGCGACAACAACCTGTCGGCCTTGACGGTGACGCCCGGCACCTTAGTTCCCGACTTTGCTCAGAGCACAACGACATATTCGGTGGAAGTTCCGCTCAGTGTCGACAATGTAATCGTCTCCGCGACCAAATCCGATCCGAATGCCGTGATGTCGGGTGACGTAACGGCTGGAGCCGGGGTCGCAACAGGACAACAGCCCTTTCTCCTCGTACCACTATTACCCGTGACAGTGTTGATCAACGTTACGGCCCCGAATGGAGATTCAAAGCTATACTCTGTTGTCATCGTCAGAACGTTATTCTAGAAATGCTCGCGCTCGCCGTTGGATTCTATTGGGTCCGACGGATCATAAGAGCCGCTGTATCGACATCGCCATACCTGTAGAAGACCTCCATAATCAGTCTCATCCGAAGACCAACGGTTCCCATTCCCTGGGTGAGTAACACGAGCGGCCTCAAAAAAGCTGGCTTCTCATCGAAAATCCTACATACAGTGTCCACCTGAGTTCCGCGGAGCCCAGCCCACCAAGGCCTGATGGCTCTTGACCTCACCCAAGTGGATCGGTTATACGTACTCCCCCCGTCCGCTGGGACATACAGTTAAGTAAGGTGGACCAGCTTGGACTCTCTCATAAGTATCTGCACCTCTTGTTAGGGTTCATAAGATGGACCTGACACTTCATACCTTTAGAGAAAGTGAACAATCTATATGATCCGCACCATGACCGTTGCCGGCCAATATCTAGCCGCTGTCCTTTTCGTCGCGATCGCCCTGGGAACGTACGGCTGTGGTGATACGGCATCCGTTAACCCAGAAGTGGAACTCTCCAGGCTGACAGTCAGTCCCGGCACCCTTCAACCGGGGTTCAGCGGCGGAATAACCTCATACCGTGTCGATCTGACCAGCAACATTGCAAGTGTGATCGTCACCGCCCAAGCGGCGGTGTCAGGCGACACCGTAACTATTAATGGGCAGGCGACGACAAGCCGCACCATTACACTGGATCCGGCAGGATCAACGACGATCGTCAGTATCGTTGTTTCAGAATCAGACACGAATTCGAGAACCTACACGGTCCGTTTAGTCAGAGCAGGATTAGCCGGAAACAACTCCTTACAGGGTCTGACGGTTTCCTCCGGAACCCTGGCTCCCGCATTCGATGCGAACGTGCAAAGCTATACCGTCAACGTCGCCAACAGCGTCGGAAGCGTCAATGTCACGCCCACGTTGTCGGATCCTGCTGCAACGGTAACGGTGAATGGACAAGCGGCGATCTCCGGTCAAGCCCGTGCCATAACCCTTAATGGCCCAGGCCAGAGCACGAACATCACGATTATCGTCACGGCTCAGAACGGAAATGACAAGACCTACCTGGCGACCGTGAGTCGCGGGGTGTCCAACAATAACAATTTGCAGACTCTGCCCATTTCACCAGGACCGTTGGCCCCATCCTTCAGCGCCGGCACGGTCGGCTATACGGTCAATGTGGGAAGTGGCGTAGCCAGTGTCACAGTAACACCGACCCTGCAAGATACCGCGGCAAGCATGACCGTGAATGGGCAGGCTACTAACTCTGGGCAGGCTCGAACCATTACGTTGAACGCACCGGGAGCAAACACCTTTATCAATATCGTCGTGAACCCTCAGAGCGGCCCCTCCAAGACATATTCTGTGAACGTCATCCGTGCCGCACTTGCTGGAAACAATAATCTGTCGGCATTGAGCGTGTCGCCGGGACCATTAGCCCCTGCCTTCAGCACCGCCACAGAGGATTACACAGTGAATGTAGGAAGCGGCGTGACCAGCGTCACGGTGACGCCTACTGAACAAGATACTGCGGCGAGCACGACCGTGAATGGACAAGTCACGAATTCCGGGCAGGCTCGAACCATTACGTTGAATGGGGCGGGATCGAACACCTTGATCAATATCGCTGTGACGGCCCAGAACGGCAGCCAGAAAACCTATTCCGTGAACGTTATCCGTGCCGCACTGGGCGGGAACAACAACCTCTCAGGCTTGAGTGTAACCCCAGGCCCACTATCACCTGCCTTCACTACCAACACAGAGGATTACACGGTGAATGTTGAAAGTGGCGTGACCAGCGTCACGGTGACACCCACTGAACAAGATACTGCGGCGAGCACGACCGTGAATGGACAAGTCACGAATTCCGGGCAGGCTCGAACCATTACGTTGAATGGGGCGGGATCGAACACCTTGATCAATATCGCTGTGACGGCCCAGAACGGCAGCCAGAGAACCTATTCTGTGAATGTCATCCGTGCTGCTCTGGGCGGGAACAACAACTTGTCGGCGTTGACGGTGTCGCCAGGCACCCTGAGCCCCGCGTTTACCAGTGCCAGGACTGCTTATACCGTAAACAACGTGAGCAGCAGCGATACGTCCATCCTCGTGACCGCCACTCCCCAGGACTCAAGTGCAACCGTGACGATCAATACACAAGGGGGGAATTCTCGTTCCATCCCTCTTCCGGGTGGTCCATCCAGCACCGAAATAGAAGTTAGTGTGACTGCTCCGAATGGTAATGATAAGACGTACCTTATTACCGTCAACCAACCAGCACCGGCAGCACCGCCTGCACCACCGGCAAGTGCACCGGATCTGATATCAGCGGATGACTCCTGTCCTCTTGGGGTACCTCCCAATGTTGATGCTGACGGGTGCGCCCCCGGCACGAGCAGGTCGGACAACAACACCAATATCACGACACCGAGATTCGCAATACCTCAGCCGGGGCCAGGCCTGACTCCAAACCTTTACATGGGTCCAACCAAGATCCCATCTACCTTTAATGCGACTAATAGTACTCTCCAGCCAACGGCACCGCTGCCTGACGGGACCCACACGATTACCAGCACAGTGACCAGTACGGCAACAAATCTTGAGTCTGATAAGAGTGGAGGCTTGCAAGTGACCATCGACAGCACGGCCCCTGGGGATCCCGGGTAAATACAACTGACCGCGTCCCGTCTCAGCAGTTAATGATGGCAGCGATAAGAATGGCTGAGACGGGAACAGTACCGGAAGAATAGACCTCTCACAGAATTTTCGTCACCGTACGGATCCGATTCCCACACACTGATTTACTTCTCTCTCGATTCGAGTCTTGACCTCATCAGTCGGATTGGCTATACATCTACCTCCTGCTCAACTAATCTGAACCCTCTCGTCATTTCCACATTTCACGTTTGGGTTCACCAGAACCGACGGGCTCATCATTTCGAGTACCAAGGGAAGGTGATCGGCTCCTGATGGGGCGCAGAATTCCATTCATCACACACGGGCTAGCTATCGCCCTCATCCTGGCGATCGGCTTCATTTTCTACGGCTGTCAAGATACCGGATCGATCTCGGATGAACCCGAGGCTCGACTCTCCAGCCTATCCGTCAGTCCAGGCGTGCTCCGGCCGGCCTTCTCAAGCAACACCGTCAGTTATGAGGTCGATGTCTCGACGACTGTGACCAGTGTCACGGTGACCGCCACCCCTGAAGACAACACGACCACTATGACGATCAACGGAACCGCCACCGGCGCGGGACAGGGGCGGACCATCACGTTAGGAGATCCGGGGTCACGCACGAACATTACGATCTCTTTAACGGCGCAGAGCGGAAGTCGCAATACCTATGTCGTCATCGTCAATAGACCGGCATCGAATAACAGCGATCTCTCGGCTTTGCGCGTGACGCCGGGCGCCTTGTCTCCCGCCTTTGCTCCAAGCACCTCGAGCTATACGGTCGACGTGGCGAGCACCGTGACTGGCGTCTCGGTGGTAGCCACCCCGGAAGACAACACAACCACCATGACGATCAACGGAGTTGCCACCGGCGTCGGGCAGGGACGGACCGTCATGCTGGGGTCGCTGGGATCCAGCACCAGCATTACGATCGTCTTGACGGCGCAAAGCGGAAGCCGCAACACCTACGTCGTCGTCGTCAACCGAGCGGAATCGAGCAACAACAACCTATCGGCCTTGAGCGTGACGCCAGGCCCCTTGGCCCCTGCGTTTGCACAAAACACCATCAGCTACACGGTGACCGTGGCGAGCGCTGTCACAAGCGTGACCGTCTCCGCGACGAAATCCGATCCAAATGCTGAGATGTCCGGTTCGATAACCGCCGGGGGGGGAACAGCTTCAGGACAAGCATCCATTCAACTCGGGGGACCAGGGACGACCACCTCAGTGTCGATCACTCTGACCGCTCCAAATGGGAGCTCAAAGATCTACCGCATCACGGTTGAACGAGCGGCGCTCGCCAGCAATAACAACTTGTCGGCCTTGTCTGTGACACAAGGCTCCTTGGATCCTGGCTTTGCTCCAAACACCACGGCCTACTCGGCGGACGTGGCGACCACGGTCACCGAAGTAACCGTCTCCGCCACGAAAGCAGACTCGAATGCGAGCATGGTGGTGAATGGACAGGGAACCAGCTCAGGCCAAGGCCGCGACATTACCCTCGGCGCTCCAGGATCGGACACGAACATCACCATTGTCGTGACCGCCCCGAATGGAATCGCCAAGACCTACCGCATCACCGTGAGCCGAGCAGCGTCCGCGAACAACAACTTGTCGGCCTTGACTGTGTCATCGGGCAGCCTGGCTCCACCCTTTGCTCCAGGCACTGTGACGTATGCTGTGAACGTCGATAGCGGAGTCGCCAGTGTGACCCTTTCCGCAACCAAGTCTGACCCAAACGCCGTGATGTCCGCATCCGGTTCGGTCATCGCTGCAGCGGGGGACTCAACGGGTCAAGTGACCGCCTCCGTGGGGCTAGGAACAACCACAGAGGTGTTAATCACCGTGACCGCACCGGATGGAACCCCCAAAACCTACCGTATCACCGTCAGCCGACCGTTCCGCTAGAGGATCGTCCTCGCATTCGTAGATCCGACTCCAATGGATCTATTGAATCCATCACTCTCCAAACCGAATTCCACACTGGGCGCCGGCAAGCGTACAATGAGAACCCCGCAGCAATCGACACAACCTGCCTCGGGCCCTTCGCAATCCTCATAGCTCCTCATCCAATGTGTTGACCGGACCTATGGGATCAGCTATACAATCACTAGGCCTTGTGAAGACGTCAGAGGCCGATTTTGAGCCCTCTCGTAGCCTTTACGCCTACCGTTTGGGTTCACCGGAACAGACAGCTCATCATCAATCGAGAGAAAGTGACCCGCATCACATGGGGCGCACGTTCACCATAGCCGGGCAATGTTTTGCTGCCGTCCTTCTGATTGTCATCGGCTTGGGGATCTCCGGCTGCCAGGATACGGCGTCGGTTAGCGCGGAGGGACAGCTCGCCAGCCTGAGCGTCACCCCTGGAGGGCTTGATCCGGCTTTTTCCAGCGATATCACAACCTATACAGTCGACGTGTCGACAGCGGACACCAGTGTCACCGTAAGAGCCACCCCTCGAGACGGCGGAACAACGATGACGATCAATGGGCAGGACACGAGCCCCGGAGAGGCGCGCACCATTGCACTCCCACAGCCTACAACTAACATCATTATCGTGTTGACGGCACCAAGCCGAACCCAAAACACCTACGTGGTCATTGTGCGCAAAGTAAACAACGACCTGTCGGCGTTAAGTGTGACACCTGGATCCTTGGCTCCGGCTTTTGTTCCAGGCACCCTGAACTACACGACGGATGTCGACGCTGCCATCACGAGTGTGACTGTCTCCGCGACTAAAACCGATCCGAACGCGGTCATGTCCGGTGCAGTGGCAGCCGGGGCGGGAACCGCAACCGGCCAGGCGACCATTCCGTTGGGCCAGCCAGGGTCGAGCACCGTGGTGTCGATCACCGTGACCGCGTCGAATGGAATTTCGAAGACGTACCGCATCACGGTGAGTCGAGTGAACAACAATCTGTCCGCGCTGAGTGTGACCCCAGGCGTGTTGATTCCCGCTTTTGCCCAAAGCACCCTGAACTACACGGTCACCGTCGGCAGTAGTATCGACAGCGTGGCCGTTTCCGCAACCAAGGCCGATTCGGATGCTGTGATGTCCGGGTCGGTGTCCGCTGCTGCCGGGACCGCAACCGGCCAGGCGACCATTCCGCTCGGAGGGCAAGGAACCACGACCGCCGTGTCAATTATCGTGACTGCGCCGAATGGAGACTCAAAAACGTACCGTATCTCCGTGAATCGAGCCACTCCCGGTAGCGAGAATGCTCTGTCGGCGTTGAGTGTGACACCAGGCGCGTTGGTTCCCGCTTTTTCCCAGGGCCTCCTGCTCTACACCGTCACCGTCGGCAGTGGTATCGACAGTGTGACCCTATTTGCAACCAAAGCTGATCCGAGCGCTGTGATGTCCGGTTCAGTGACAGCCGGCGCAGGAACCGCGACCGGCCAAGCGACCATTCCATTGAATGGGCCGGGAACGATCACCATAGCATCGATCACCGTGACTGCACCGAATGGAACCCCCAGGACCTACGCGATCACCATAGCCCGTGGGTTCCGATAGAAATATTGACGACTGTTTCGTCTCTTAAGGCCGTTTCAGCTAACCTGCCGTAGAGAATCTATCCCCAGCTATAAGCCATGGGCTTCCTCTCGGAATTGAAACTGTGACGAGTTGCAAAAGGCTGCTGCGGGCCACGGACTTGTCGCGGCAGTACCTCCTACCGCTTCGGATCGAGCTCGATCAGTCCTTTGCGAATGGCGAGAATCGCCGCTTGTGTACGGTCGTAGACTTGCAGCTTGTGGAAGATGTTCCTGACATGATTTTTCACGGTCTTTTCACTGAGGTCGAGGTTGTTCGCGATCTCCTTGTTGGTTTTTCCGTCGGCGACCAATCGTAACACTGTAATCTCCCGCTCAGTCAAATCGTGCTCAGCCCAAGCCGGTTTCTTCCCCTTCTTTTGGGCCATCAACGAGAATTCGGCCAAGATTTTGCTGGCGACGGAGGGATGGATCAGTGATTCGCCTCGATAGATCGCGCGTATGGCTGCAACGATCTGCGACGACTCGGAGTCCTTCAGCAGGTACCCTGTCGCTCCGGCACGAACGAGATCGAAGATGTATTGCTGCTCCTCATACATGGTCAAAGCCACGATGCCGATGTGCGGAAATTCGCGTTTGATCTGTCTCGTTGCCTCGACACCGCCCATACGCGGCATGCTCACATCCATTAAAATGACGTCCGGGAGCAGGGCACGAGCTTTCTCCACCGCCTCAACCCCGTCCTGCGCTTCACCGATGACCTGAATGTCCTCCTTAGTCTTGAGAATGGCGGCCAAGCCTTCCCGGACAACCCGGTGATCATCGGAAATCAGAACCTTAATTTTCTCCATTGCCCCTCTCCTCCTTATAACCCAGCGGCACCTCGACGATGATTTTTGTGCCCTTCCCCGGTTTGGATTGGACGCGTCCCTCTCCTCCGACTAGGCGCGCTCGTTCCAAGATGCCCTTAATCCCGAAATGATCCCACTTTTCAGGGTCACGCAAGACGGTTTCCAGGTCGAATCCCACCCCATTGTCGGTGATGGTGACATGCAACATATCGATCGCGATGTCCAGTTTGATCGAGACTCGGTCGGCTTTCGCATGTTTCTGAACGTTGCTCAAGGCTTCCTGAATGATCCGGAAGAGGAATATCTTCGTTCGCGGAAAGAGGATCTGCTCATCCCCGGCCACCGTAAACTTCGTGGTGATATGGGTTTGGATCTCGTAGGATTTGAAATAGTTCGTCAGGGCGGGAATCAATTCCATCTTGTCATAGTGCAAGGGCCGGAGGTTGAAAATGACCTGCCGGGCCTCCTGAATGGCCAACTTGAGTTGGGCTTTGCTCTCTTTGATGGTGGTCAGACTGGCTCTTGGATTCTTCCGGAACAGTTGTTGGGAGAGATCCAGTTTGAAATTCACTCCCGCCAGGCTTTGCACCAGCCCGTCATGCATCTCGCAGGCGATTCTGGTCCGCTCCTCCGTCACCGCTGCTCCGCTCTCTTTCACGTAGAGCCGGTACAGGGATTGATATTTGTTCAAGGTCTTCTCAATCTCGGCCGTTGCGCGAATCCGAGCCTCGATCAGTTCCCACATGAACTTGGCGCTGGCACCGCCGATGATCGTCACCCCCATGCGATGAAAATCCTGGAGAAACACCCAGACATCCGCGTCGCCCGACACATCGATGACCAGATCGACTCGCTCCATCGCCAACAACTGTCGATAATCGCGGGTGATCGGGATTCTGAGTTGTTTGGCCAATCCAAGTCCCGGCGCTTCCGGATCGCGTTCCGCGACGCCCACAATCTGCACCAGCGGGTCATTCGCAAAAATCTCCATCAATGCCGTACCACCGCGACCGGCGCCGATGATGGCGACGCTCGTCGCGCCTGAAGTCGGCGTATTCCGTCTCGCACGCTTGGGAAGCGGTTTGCTCATCGGTCCAGCACTTCCTGCACAGAGTCCGTCAGGATCACAATGGATGGTTGTCGAATCGGAGAGGAGGGAACGAGTCCGGAGAAGACGGACCATGGCTCCAGGAGTAACGTATTACCGTTCGCGGCGTTGCTGAGCCAGCGTTTTCAATTCGTCCATGAATTGGTCGATGTCCTTGAACTCCCGATAGACGGAGGCAAATCGGACATAGGCGACCTGGTCCAGCTGGTGCAACTCCTTCATGACTTCTTCCCCCACGACCCGACTTTCAATCTCCGTTTCGCCCATCTCTTGAATCCGTTTTTCTATCCGATCGGTGACGGTTTCGATAGTCCCGGTGCTGATCGGCCGCTTTTCGCACGCTTTCTTCATTCCGGCGAGGATCTTGGTGCGGTCGAACGACTCGCGTCGGCCGTCTTTTTTCACGACGACGGGCAGAATTTCCTCGACGCGTTCGTAGGTGGTGTAGCGGCGTTTACAGCCAAGACACTCGCGCCGGCGGCGGATGACCTCGCCTTCCTTGGCCATGCGAGAATCGACGACTTTGTCTTCGAGTTCATCACAGAACGGACATTTCACCGGCGGCGACCCTGCTCTCTCGCTATCGGCTGGCTAGTAGGGATGAAAGATGGGAAATCGGGCGCACAACGCTTTGGCCTGTGCACGAACTTCTTCGAGCACCGCCGGGTCCTGCCTGTGTTGAAGGACGCGGTCGACTAAGTCGACGATCTGCTTCATTTCCGATTCACGCATCCCGCGCGTCGACACGATCGGCGACCCCAAGCGGATACCGCTGGCTACGGCGGGTGGCTTTTCATCGTACGGAACGGCGTTCTTATTGACGATAATCCCGGCCGCATCGAGGGCGGCATCCGCTTCTTTCCCGGTGATGCCCTTGTTCGTGAGATTCAGGAGCATCAGGTGCGTATCCGTTCCGCCGGAGACAATCTTGTAGCCGCGATCGACGAATTCTCTCGCCAGGGCTTTCGCATTGGTGAGTACTTGCTGCTGATAGCGCTTGAATGACGGCGACAACGCCTCCTTGAAGGCGACGGCCTTGGCGGCGATTACATGCATCAAGGGTCCTCCCTGTAGACCCGGGAACACCAGTTTATCGACCGCCTTCGCATGTTCGGCCTTACACATCGTGACGCCCCCGCGCGGACCGCGCAACGTCTTATGGGTCGTCGTCGTGACGAAGTCCGCGTAGGGAACGGGATTCGGATGAAGCCCCGCTGCAATGAGTCCGGCGATATGGGCGATATCGACCAGCAGATAGGCTCCAACCGATTTGGCAATCCTTTGGAATCGAGGAAAATCCAGCACGCGGGCATAGGCGCTGGCCCCGACCACGATCATCCTGGGGCGGCATTCTTCTGCAATCTTTTGGACGGCGTCGTAGTCGATGATTTCGGTCTGGCGATCGACACCATACGAGAAGACGCGGAAGAGGAGACCGGAGAAGTTGACTTTGCTCCCGTGCGTGAGGTGCCCGCCCTGGGCAAGGTCCATTCCAAGAATGGTGTCCCCTGCCTTCAGGACCGACAGATACGCCGCCATGTTGGCCTGCGAACCGGAATGCGGCTGCACATTGACGTGTTCGGCCCCGAAAATCTCTTTACATCGTTGAATCGCCAGATCTTCCACTGTGTCGGCATGCTGACAGCCGCCGTAGTATCGCTTGCCGGGATACCCTTCGGCATACTTATTGGTGAGCAAGGAACCTTGCGCCGCCAAAACGGCGGGGCTGGCAAAATTTTCCGACGCAATCAAGAGCAGCTTCTCCCGCTGCCGGACTTCTTCCGCTTGGATCGCAGCGCAGACTTCAGGGTCTGCGGTCTTCAGTGCGTCCCATGAACCGATTGCATCGCCGAGCATCTTTTCCATATTCGAATACCTATGCCGGAGTCTCTTCAGGCTCTTCTTTCTTCACCACGCGAACCGTCACCGTCGCCGTCACATCTCTGGGCATCTTGATCGGTACCGCCACGGTGCCGAGTTCCTTGATCGGATGCGCCAGCTGAATCTTGCGGCGATCCACCGTCACACCTTGGGCGGCCAATCCTTCAGCGATGTCTTTGGCCGTGACGGAACCGAACATCTTGTCGTCCTTGCCGACTTGCGCCTCGATCGTCAGCGCAACCGCCGACACCTTCTTGGCATAGGACTCGATCTCCAGCTTTTCCTTCTTGGCCTTCTCAGCGGCGACTCGCTTGACGTGTTCGAACGCTTTAATGCTACGGCCGTCGGCCTCAACCGCCTTGCGGCGCGGTAACAGATAATTTCGTGCAAATCCATCAGCGACGTTGATGAGATCGCCGAGGTGACCCACGCCTTCCATGGTCTCTTGAAGAATGACTTTCATACCCCTGCTCCTTCACATAATAAAGAGTGCGAGGATACTGACCTGACTGCAAAATGTCAATTCTGGGGAAATCCTTGAAGGAGCTAGCGGATCACACCGAGCGATCGTCCCACCCGTGCAAACGCCTCCACGGCTTGCTTGAGCTGATCAGTCGTATGGGCAGCCGACATTTGAGTCCGGATTCGTGCCTGCCCTTGCGGCACCACCGGATAACTGAACCCGACGACATAGACTCCTTCTTTCAGTAGCGCTTCCGCCATAGACGTGGCCAGGACGGCGTCACCCAACATGACGGGGATGATCGGATGCTCGCCAGGAACGAGCCTGAAACCAAGCGAAGCCAGCTGTTCCCGGAAGAAGGCGGCATTGGCGCGAATGCTTTCCCTGAGATGGTCGCCTTGCTGCACCAGATCCAGGGCACACAATGCGCCGGCCGCGACGGGAGGGGGAAGCGCGTTCGAAAACAGATAGGGCCTCGATCGTTGGCGCAGCAACTCGACCACCTCGGCCTTCCCGGATGTAAATCCGCCGGTCGCGCCACCGAGCGTCTTCCCCAACGTGCTGGTGACGATCTCGATTCTGTCGGCGACCCCGAAATGAGCCGGTGTGCCCCGCCCCTTGGGACCGAGGACCCCGGTCGCATGACTGTCATCAACCACCACCGCCGCATCGTACCGTTCCGCAAGCTCCACGATCTGATCCAGTTTGGCCAGATCGCCATCCATCGAGAACACGCCATCGGTTGCGACCAGCCGCAGGCGGCAGTCACTCGAATCCTGTAGCCGAGCTTCAAGTTCCGCCATGTTGGAATGGGCATATCGGAACCGTTTAGCCTTGCACAGTCTGATGCCGTCGATGAGGCTGGCATGATTCAACGCATCACTGATGACGGCATCATGCTCATCCACCAAGACCTCGAACAATCCTCCGTTCGCATCAAAGCACGAACTGTATAGGATCGAGTCCTCGGTACCGAGAAATTCACTGACGGCCTGTTCGAGCTGTTTGTGCAGATCCTGCGTGCCGCAAATGAACCGCACTGAAGCCATGCCGTATCCATACGTTTCCAACCCCTTGTGGGCGGCCTGCACGATAGCCGGGTGATTCGCCAAGCCCAGATAATTGTTCGCGCAGAGATTCAGCGCGTGACCTTGCGCCACTCTGATGTCGGCACCCTGTGGGCTCAACAGTCGACGTTCGACCTTATAGAGACCGCGGGCTCTGATATCGGCAAGTTGAGTTTGGAGAGATGCTTTAAGTGAGTGATACGCCATGGTTCGTCGTCGACGTGGAATAGACGCTTTGCCAAAGATCGGGAAGGCCTGCCGTCTGACCGGTTAAGGGAACAAGACGACTTTGCCGCATTGGCCGGACTGGATCAATTCAAAGCCGGTCGCAAACTCTCGCAGAGGGAAAGAATGTGTGACGACCGGCCGAATATCGAGACCCGCCTTAAACAGTCCTGCCAACCGATACCATGTGCCGAAAAGACGACGGCCGGTGATTCCATAGACACGGATGCCCTTAAAAATAATTTCGTTCGGCAGATCGAAGCACACCGAACCGGTCGGAATGCCGAACAGAGTCACTCGTCCCCCGTTCTTCACTGCGCGGAAGGCCTGGTGCAAGGCCGGGGGATTTCCTGACATTTCCAGCGCCGCATCCACCCCTTCACCGCCCGTCATATCGAGGATCGCCGCCCCCACTCGTTCCGGTGATTCCGTCTTCGCATTGAGCACATGATCGACCCCGACCTGCTTCGCCAAACCGAGCCGATAGTCGCTGACATCGGACGCAATGATTGTGGCGGCGCCGGCGGTCCGCGCAACCGCCGCGGCAAAGAGGCCCGTCGGACCACATCCCGTGATCAACACCGTATGACCGGTGAGGTCTTCAGCAAGCGCCGCGTCGACCGCATTCCCGAGCGGTTCCTGCACACAGGCCAACTCCGGAGGGATTCCCGAATCCGTGTGCCACAGAACCCCCTCGGGCAACACGACATACTGTGCGTAAGACCCGTCTCGGTCGACCCCGAGAATCTTGTAATTCTTGCACACGTGCGCCTGTCCCGTCCGGCACTGGAAACACGCTCCACAGGTCAGGTGCGATTCGGCCGCGACGTAATCACCGACCTTGACGAGAGACACCTCACGCCCAACCTCGACGACATGGCCGCACAATTCATGGCCGATGATGCGTGGAGGCTGGATACGCTTCTGCGCCCATTCGTCCCAACGGTAGATATGCGCATCGGTTCCACACAATGACGTAGCGGCGACCTTCACGACGGCATCATGTGGACCGGGGGTCGGATCAGCCCAATCCCTCAGGGTCAAACCTGGTTCTGCGGCGGTCTTGACGAGTGCTTGCATGAACCTATTCTATACTAACTCCATCGGTTCGACACATAGGTTTAGGGAAAGAACGGGTTGCGCGGATGTCCCGACGATGAGTAGGATGCCGTGACCATGGTCCATCCGGCTGTTACCCGTCTGATCTTGGCTTGCGGCCTTCCGATCGTTGTATTGGGCCTCACGCTTCTTCAGGCCGACGCGCGGGCAGACTCTCGGCCTGCGGCGTCTCAGGCATTTTCTTCCGGAAAACGATGGGTCACGTTCGATTTCGCCGGTTCGAATCACTCCGGGGATATCCAACTCGGCCAACCGCTCGAATTGTCGATTACACTCGGCGGAGTCGCCCAGGGCCATGCGCCATTGGTCGCCATCTGTGAATCAAGCCATTTCCAGTTACAGGTCGTGACATTTACACCCGATCCTTCATCCATGGTGATGAAGGCAACGACGACCCTTGAACCCGTTCCGCCAACCCGACTGTCGGTGAACCCGAACATTTCACGGCTACAATTCACATTCGCCAGATCCAATGAGAAGAAGTTCGAGCGGATCATGACACGCATCGTGTACGTCACGTTGGAACCACCGGAACCACCGAGCCCCGACAAGGAGCCGTCGCCGCTCGATCAAAATGAATCGAGCGCCAGCGATTTGGCCACGGACCAAGCTGAACCACTGCCGGACGCTATTCCATTGGCCAGTGGACCGGTGATTGAAGAAGATCTCCTGCCGCCCCCTTCAGCGGAACAGCCGCAAACCTATTGGCACCGAGTGAGCCACCTCGTCAGCCGAAGCTGGAGTCATGCCGTGCGCCGAGTCCGTCATTCCCCGTCCAGCGAGACCGTGCATGTACGATTTCGGCTCTATCCCGGTGGACGAGCCCAGTTGATCCAGATTGAAAAAGGATCCGGGGCTCGCGAGATTGATACGGCCGGTATCCATGCCATCCTCCACGCGCAACCATTTCCCGTGTTTCCCCAGGATTTGGGATCGGAGCCCATCGATGTTCACGTGCTGATGAAGACAGGGGCGAAGGGAGGACAGGGATCTCGTGCGGTCATCAACCCTCAGAAACCTCGTCCAACTTCGAGGTCGCTGAAGAAATGACCCAAAGTTCATGGAGGCTGCGATGCCGAAAGGGGCAGAAATGAAGATCCGGGCGAGATGGATGCGGAGAGTCGTGATCACGGGCCTGTTGATGCTCCTCCCGCTGGGCGTCGAGGCGGAAACGACTCGTTGGGACATCGACCCGGATCATTCGACGATTGAGTTTCGTGTCGCCCATATGATGGTGTCAAAAACGTCGGGACGGTTCATGGACTATCATGGATTCGTCGAGATGGATGCGGACGCCAAAACCTTCAAAACTATTGAAGCGACGATCACCGCCGAGTCGATCAACACAAACCACGAAAAACGCGACGCGCATCTCCGCACTGCCGATTTCTTGGACGTCAAACAGTTTCCGACGATGACGTACAAGATGAAGCAGTACCAGAAGCAGGGAGACACCTACACAGTGATCGGTCACTTCACGCTGCGCGGCATGACCAAGGAGGTCACGCTCATCGGAACCTTCAACGGTGCGACTAAAGATCCCTGGGGCAACACCAGAGCCGGGTTCACCGCCCAGGGGAAGCTGAACCGCAAAGAGTTCGGCATGATTTGGAACAAAACGCTCGACAGCGGCGGACTCGTCGTCGGAGAGGACGTGGAAATCCGGCTTGACATCGAGTGCGTCAAAGCGAAAACTCCGTAAGTGTTATGAGTTTCAGGTTTCGCGAATTCGTGTCCTGCGTCTTGCAGCCTAAAACTCAAGTCCAGAACTCCAAGATCGAAACCGGAAATCCGCAACTCGAAACTGATACCCCTGAATGACGATGAAAGCGATGGTGCTCAACCGTACAAGTGATGTCTCCGGCAGTCCTTTGCAACTTCAAGACCGGCCGATTCCTGTTCCGAAGCCAGGTCAGGCTCTCGTCAAAGTTCACGCCTGTGGCGTCTGCCGCACGGACCTCCACGTGGTGGAGGGAGAGCTTCCCGACATTGCATTGCCCCTGATCCCCGGCCATCAAGCCGTTGGTACGGTGATACAAGTTGGCTCCCAGATCTCTGAGGTCAAGGAGGGGGACCGTGTGGGGATTGCCTGGCTTCAGGGCACGTGCGGACAATGCGCATTCTGCACAAGTGGGCGGGAAAATCTCTGCTTACAGGCGAAGTTTACCGGCTATCAGGTCGACGGAGGCTATGCCGAGTATGTGGCCGTACCCGCACGATTTGCCTACCCGATCCCGTCGACCTTTTCGGATGATGAAGCGGCACCCTTGCTCTGTGCCGGGATTATCGGATATCGCGCCTTGCGTCTCAGCGGCATTCAACCAGGGCAGCGTTTGGGGCTTTATGGATTCGGTGCGTCGGCACATATCGCCATCCAGATCGCGCGCCACTGGAACTGCCAGGTCTACGTCAGTTCCCTCAAGCCGGAGCATCAGGCCCTCGCAAGACAACTTGGGGCAGTTTGGGTGGGCGGGGCAATAGATATGCCGCCTGACAAACTGCACGGGTCGATCATCTTCGCGCCAGCCGGGGAACTCGTTCCTCCGGCATTACGAGCGCTCGACCGAGGGGGGACCTTAGCTTTGGCGGGCATTCATATGTCGCCGATTCCCTCGCTGGACTATGATCGTGAAGTGTTCGGCGAGCGGGTGATCCGCAGTGTCACCGCCAACACGAGACAGGACGGGATTGATCTCCTGCGCGAAGCAGCCGCCATCCCTATCAAACCGCATACGATCCGTTTTCCTCTTGAGCAAGCCAACCGCGCGTTGCAGGAGCTCAAGGCCGGGACCTTCCAGGGAGCGGCAGTCCTCACCATGTGATCGTGACGTAACTGAATTACCGATGCTGCTGGTTCTACGTCGGAAGCTACCGCAAGAGCCTGCCGGCAAGCGCTCGAGAGAACGCATCACTCGCATTGAAACACTAATAGTCGAAAGCGTAGGAGTTTCCACAGTAGATGGTAATGACCTATTTGACTATTTTAGCCTGATTGAGTAGAATGTGCCCCATGAAGAAGTCGAACACTGTCCACGCAGAAAACACGGTGACGGCGACTAAGGCCAAGGCGAGTTTCTCAGCCGTCTTAGCCAAAGCCGGCTATCAGGGGCAGCGGATCGTGATTAAGAAAGGGGCGCGCCCGACCGCCGTACTCCTTGGTTATGATGACTATCAGCGATTGGTTGATTTAGAAGATCGTTACGAGTCCGCCCTCCTCACCAAAAGCCTCAAGGACGATCGATTTCTGACCCTCGATGATATGACCAAGCGTCTTGGCCTGTGAGTTATTCGCTCGAGTTCTCAGAGGCCGTTTTCGCGACACTTGAAGATCTTGGACATTCCGATGCCAAACGGCTCCGCCAGGTCTTTCTCAAGATTCTTACTCTCCGCCGTGCCCCTCGTCCTCCTGACTCCGAACAACTCGCGCATTTCACCTACCGGGATTTTACCGGCTTTCGGGTGACACAGGGAGAATATCGCATCATCTATGCAATCGATGAAAAGGTTAAGGTGGTGAAAGTGGCCAGGGTCCTGCACCGCGACCGGGATTATCGAGAGCTGGATCGCATTTAATGCTGCGCGAAGCAGCCGCCATCCTAATCAAACCGCATACGCTCCGTCATTCTCTTGAGGAAGCAAACCGCGCGTTGCAGGAGCTCAAGGCCGGGACCTTCCAGGGAGCGGCGCTCCTCACCATGTGAGATGCGAGAATGACACTAAAACTGCGTATTCTAGATGCTCTAGTCAGCCCTTCCTAAGGATCTAACCGCGTTTGTTAATTGAGCAGAAATCGGCAAGCATTAAGGTTGTTCTGGGGTCACCCCTGATCAATGCAAATCTACCATTCGGGGAAAGGACTAGTTAGATTCATGCCAAAACATCATTCCATGTAGTTTTATGGTTGAGCGCACCCAGCGGCTCAACTTGAATAAAATCACTCCTATAGATATTGGTGGCCTCTTCTCCAAACTAAAAAAGCGAACCATTCTCCACAGCAAGTACTTCAATACCCACTTCGAATACAGCAATACCAACTACTACCTTTCGGGGCAATCTCGCGCTGTTGACTTACACGGACATGCGTCGCTCGCTCACGGTCGATAATAGGATGTATAGACGCGTTTATAGATGACTACTGCGCGGTAAATTGCACGGGCAGGAAAGGCACCATGGCCGACCCGAGATGCCACATCCATCTAAAGAAGCAGAACTTTATACTAGCTTATTATTCCTACTCTATGATAGTTACTTAAAACTTTTACGTAAGCGCCATACGGCTCTGTTGAACAAGCAAATTTGTCCTGTTTTCAAGCGGAGTAAGCGCGGTCGTACAGAATTGCTATCGTTCTCGGCAATGACCTTGTCAATCTGCGAGCGAGTGGACGAATAGGCCGCATGCCCTAAAACATGGACTCTCCGCTGTCTACTTCTCCACACATTATATGGAGCTGAGATTGCAAGAGCCTCACGTTAAACCAGAAGGAGAATTTCATGAGAAGAAATGTTTCCTGGATATTGTGTTTGCGGTATCAGTCCAAGTCTGCACTTTTATGTTGGATGCAGATTCTTGGCTTCTTGTTTCTTGCAACCCTTACAGGATGCGGAGGTGACACCCCCGAGACATCTTCAAATCCTGGAACCAATGGGACTATTACTGGTCGTGTTATTTCTTCTGACGGTGCGGGAGGAATTGCCAATGCCACAATTGAAGTGGGGTCCGTGCGGTCCTCATCAGGATCTGATGGGAGCTATACACTCTCTGTACCTGCAACTGGCCGGGCAGTGGTGCGAGTCGAAGCTGCCGGTTTTGCAGAGAACATTCGTATTGCTCGTGTGATGGCTGGGGAGAGCACGCCGCTCACCGTACAACTTGTCAGGGTCGGCATTACGCAGAATGTCGCCATCGCGTCCGGAGGCACGATAACCGTACCGAACTCTACGGCCCAGATTGTCCTTCCAGCTAACGGACTTGTTCCACAAACGGGTGGATCCCTGGCGGCCAATGTCGCAGTCTCGGTCACTCCTATTAACGTGGCAACTACTACGAACGGCATGCCCGGAGATTTTACCGCTTCTGTTGGTAATGCTATCAGACAGATCGAGAGTTTTGGCGCAATGGCGATCGATGTCCGCGACAGCAATGACGTGCGGTACAACTTATCCCCGGGTAGCAGCTCCACGATTCGTATTCCTGTCAGTACAAGATCCGCTAATATTCCTGCGACAATTCCGCTCTTCTATTTTGATGACTCGACCGGGCGATGGATCCAAGAAGGTCAAGCAACACTGGTTGGTATTGGCCCCAATCGTTATTACGAGGGTAGCGTGACTCGGTTGATCTATTGGAATGCTGATCTAGTGACAGAGACTATCTTCGTAACCGGATGTGTTAGAAACGACTCGGGCCAGCCTGCAGTCAATGCCCTCGTCGAGAGCGACGGCATTGACTACTCCGGTTCCTCACGGGTCTATACCGCAACAGATGGTTCGTTCCAGATACCTATCAGTAAAAATGGTAAAGCGACGCTAGCAGCTCTTGTCGGTACACAATTGACTAACACGGTGACAGCCGGGCCTGCAGGGACAAATATTGTTTTAGACCCGTGCCTCGCTATAACTACTAACTTGAGTGGTTTCAACATCAAGCTGACGTGGGGCACGCAGCCCCTCGATCTCGACTCCCATTTGTTCACGCCCAACGGTAGCCACGTGTTTTTCGGCGCGCCAGGTTCCTTGACCGCTCTGCCCTTTGTAAGTCTTGACGTGGATGACACCACCAGCTTCGGCCCCGAAGTTGTGACAATCACCAAGTTAATGCAAGGAACCTACACCTATGCCGTACATAATTTCAGTGGGACGCTGACTCCCGGCATGACAGGGTCGCCCGGTCGCGTGGAGCTCAGCCAGAATGGGAATATCAGCGTCTTTGCCCCGCCCCCTGGTGAAGGGTCCAAGCTTTGGTGGCATGTCTTCAATATTATCGTGGATGCGCAATGCAAAGTGTCAGTGACACCAGTAAATGCCTGGCTGGATCAACAACCTGCGTCGTCACCTGGTGGAACTCCGACATTCTGCATCGTGAACTAGGCGAAGCGGGGTCTCAATTAGCGGTCTATCTAGTTTTGGCACAAGAATACATGGGGAAGAGGCCTATCCAGTTGGGTAGGCCTCTCCAAAGAAAGAATGTTGTGCCGAATAAGAGCAACATGCTGGCATCCGAAGCCCTTAAGATGAGCCATCACTTTGATCGACAACTTCTGTTACTTTCAACAACTCATATGTCCCACCAGCGGCCAGTACTATTCTAGTGGAGAAACATTATGACTCTGATAATTGCAGGCAAGAGCGACGTTATTCCCCCGATGGCCATGAAGGTCGCCCTTTCACTGTGTATGGCGGCTATGATTGCAGGGTGTAGCAGTGGCACCATGGTAAACATGTCAGAAGATAAGAAAGATGACGAACCTTGCCTAACACAGGAACAAAAACTGGCAAAGGTAAAAGAACTCAAGGAGAAGGATTCAGGGTTTAAAAGCTTTGCTGAAAGCAAGATTGTGAGAGGAGGTGGCAATTTATTAGGATCCATGGTTGGTCTAGGTAATGCTGGTGAATATGCTGATATGGCGAATGATGTAAAGAAAATGACGGTAAAAGGGAATGCTGCGCGGGATTCTATTGATACCATACGCACGAAGGACTGCGATTCAGAACATGACTCCGCAATTGGAGCATCAGCAGTAAAGTAGTGCGAGAAGCGGTTGGAGGGTCCCGCGCACCGACAGGACGGTCGTAATTTGACTATGCACAACCAGAGCACGGTCGTCTGATATTGGTGCCGTTAACAGTCAATCTCTGAATTCTTGGAGCGTCCGACCTTGACATGTACCTGATCTTATCGCTTTCTATCGAGGATTTTAGAGGCTTGTTCCGACACTTCCTTGACCAAAACCCCCATCTTGGGATGTGACGGCTCGAAATCGATCGGCCAATTATGATGTCGCAGCCGTTCACTGGCCGTCGGGCCTATGGAGGCAACGACTATCTTTCCCAGTGCCTCGCGGAAGGGCTGCAACTTTCCATCTTGTGCTAACACATGTATGAGATGGTCTACTTGAGCCGCGTTGGTAATCAGCATCACGTTGGCCCGCCCCGCGATGATTTCATCGATCGCATGGCGAATCGGGGCAAGGTCTTCCGGCAAAGCCCATTTGTAGATCGGAACTGGAAATACTTCTGCCTCTCGCTCTTCCAGCGCCTTCAGGAGAGCGGGGTTTGAAACCCCATACTCTTGCACAGCCACCCGCAATCCCTTCACAGGGTACGACTGATCCAAGGTGGAAATCAGATCGACCCAGGTGTTTGGTTCTGGGACGGTTGCCGTCGCCTTGAGACCCAAGGCCTTAAGAGCCGCGACCGGCTTCGGCCCCCGTGCGATAAGAATAGTCCGCGTAAGCGCTTCCGAGATTGCCGTCCACGGATAGTACTTTTTGAGGAAGTCAAACAGCGTGGTGGTGCCGACACCGGTCAGCAGAATCAGCAGATCGATACGTCCGGCCATGAGCCGAGTCCCGAACTCCTGTGCCGCCGGATTGTTCTCCAGCGGGATCTCGCGCAGGGCCGGAGCGACCAGTGACCGTCCGCCGTAGCGTTCGATCAGGCCAGCGATCTCCGTTGCCATCCGGCTTTCGAACGTGGCAACCGTCATTCCGTTCAATGTCATTGACCTGAGCACCCTGAAGTCATCAAGTATGCGATTATACTCCAGTCGCCGATTTGGGGCAGGAGCCGATTTTCCGTTGACGGCTGGTCGTTGGTCTCCCTACTATACCAATTCCAGTTTGATCAACGTGAATTGCGATCGTATGACGGCTCCATTCCATCAAGGCCTTCGTCATCTGGCGTTACGTGTCATGGACCTTCCTCGCTCGCGGCGATTCTATGAACAGCTGCTTGGCATGCAGACCGTTTGGGAACCGGACCAGGAGAACGTATATTTTAGCTCCGGGACCGACAACCTGGCGCTCCACCAAATTCCAAAGGATGAGCTGTCCTCCTACCAGCCCCCAACGGCCCAACTTCTCGATCATATCGGGGTGATTCTCGACAGTCCACAGGCCGTCGATCAGATGTATCAAGCGGTCATGGTGAAGATCGAATCTCTGGGAGGACGAATCACCAAGGAACCCAAGCAACACCGAGACGGCAGCTATTCGTTCTATTTTTCAGATCCTGACGGCAATCTGATTCAGGCTCTGTATGAGCCGACGATCAGCAAGCTGAAGTTCAGAGCCGACATATGAGCCGGATTTGGACCAGCCTCCCCCCAAATCATCATCTGAGCCTCGCTCCCTGGTGCTGGATCCAACTGGAAAGCGCGGAGCCGCCGGGGCCCTTCCCGTTCGTATGCGGCGTGGCCTCCGAGGTCGTTGCCAGTCTCCACGAAGCGCACGGTCTTCTGTCCAGTGCGATTGACACGGCAATCAGCGATGTCTTCGCGAAGCGGGCACCGCTCGATGACCTCGATCGTCAACGACGGCTGGAGGATGCCTATGCAGAGCTGGTCAACGCGCGGCCATACCTCAAACAGCACATTCGCTGCGGCCGCCGACCGGATGGAACGTTCCATTGGGAGTTTCCGATCGATCCGACCGCATCCGCAACCGTGACCAACGGCGGTCTTCGCATTTTTGATGCGGTCAACCACCAAGTGGTCCCCATCGGGTTCAATGATCGGCCTCTGGGTCCTGTCGTCGGGAAATTGCTCGGTCAGCTCGATGGAACTCACACGGTGGACGATCTCAGATCTGTACTGTCTGCGATGCCTCGCGACTCACAGGGAGTACTGGCGAAGTTGATGGAGTTGCTGCACCTGCACGGGTGCTTGGCCGCTTCGCCAACGGCATCAATCCGGCGGCATTGGTTCGAAACCGTACGGGATCAAGACGCAGTCCACCTGGGACATGCGGCCCTGCTCTACCGACAACGCGAGACGGTATTACTCTTCGACCCATGGCTTCTGCCGTGGTTTGCCGAATCACCGATGCCGTCGCTCTGGGGCGCGCTTCTCCCAAAACCCGCCGCGGTGTTTCTGACCCACGATCACGATGATCATGTCGATCCCCGAACGTTGCTCCATTTGCCGAAAGACACGCCGATTATCGTTCCCAGCCGACGAAACCGAAAGCAGCTGTTCTTTGACTATCGGTCGCTTCTTACAGAACTGGGGTTCGATCGAATCATCGAACTCGCACATGGCGAAAGTTGGCCGTTTGAAGGCGGTGCGGTGATCTCCGTTCCCTTCTATGGAGAGGACCCTTGTGACCTTGAAATGCCCAGGAATTGCTATTTGATCTCGGATCGTGGGCATAACGTGTTGATCCATGCGGACAGCGGCCCGACCAACGACGGACGATCGGCGCTCAAGGATAATATCATTCAGCGATTGGTCGGGAAATACGGACCGATACCCTTGGTGCTGGCGTCGCAGCAACAACTGCTCGAGATCAGGAGCCATGCCGCCCACGCCCCTCTCTCCCATCCCGGCAAATGGCTGGATGTCGGTGAGAACGGGTATCTCACCAACAGCTACCTTGCCGAGGTTTGCGCGGCCGCCCACGCACAGATGTTTGTTTCGTACGCCACCGGCGGAGCCGACTGGTATCCCGATCATCTTTCTTTTATGTTCAGCTGCCGCAATCCCGCCAGAACCGCGCTGTTGACGGCTCACTGGGAGTCGCCTGAAAAGCTAAAAGACCTTCTCGCTCCGCACGAATGTCGATATCATTGTGCCCACGCCCTGGACCTGTATCGAACAGCCGGCAGGGACAGGATCGAAATCGTTTCAGCGGGACAAGCGTTGGCTCCGCTGACTCTGTACCGGTTGGACCACGGGGATCCGCCGTTTATAAAAGCCGCCGCACGAAGATGAATCATTTTCTTTGATTGAGGAGAAGACATGAGTGGATCACAGTCGCCGATTCTTGTCACAGGTGCCGCGGGGTTCATCGGATTCCATGTGGCAACGCGTCTGTTGGATCGAGGCGACCTTGTCATCGGCCTCGACAATATCAATGACTACTACGACGTCCGGATAAAAGAAGCTCGGCTCGCGCAATTGAAATCCCGCGAAGGATTCAGGTTCGTCAAGCTCGACCTGGCCAATCGGCAGGGCATCCGCGATCTCTTTACCGATGAGCCAATACGACGTGTGGTTCATCTTGCGGCGCAAGCAGGCGTGCGTTACTCCCTCGTCAATCCCCATGCGTATACGGAGAGCAACATCGAAGGATTCATGAATATCTTGGAAGGCTGCCGGCACAGTCACATCGAGCATCTCGTCTATGCGTCCTCCAGTTCCGTATACGGCGGCAATACTCACATGCCGTTCTCGATTCACGATAATGTGGACCATCCGGTCTCGCTCTATGCCGCCACCAAGAAAGCCAACGAATTGATGGCCCATTGCTACGCACACTTGTATCGGCTGCCCTGCACAGGTCTCCGATTCTTTACGGTGTATGGGCCCTGGGGACGCCCTGATATGGCCCTTTTTATCTTTACAAAGGCGATCTTGGAGGGGAAACCCATCGAGGTCTTCAACCAAGGCAGGATGCAACGCGACTTCACCTATGTGGACGACATCGTCGAAGGGGTCATACGGACCCTTGATCATCCGGCAACGGCCAATCCATCATGGTCAGGAGACAAGCCGGATCCAGGAACCAGCTCGGCCCCGGCGCGCATCTATAATATTGGGAACCATCAGC
The DNA here is from genome assembly GCA_024760525.1 of Nitrospira sp. Lineage (NCBI taxonomy): Bacteria > Pseudomonadati > Nitrospirota > Nitrospiria > Nitrospirales > Nitrospiraceae > Nitrospira > Nitrospira sp. The sequence goes on along the minus strand of CP060499.1, from coordinate 640,927 downwards.
CGGTGGAACTCCTGCACTTCATCGAGGTGCTGGAAAACGCGTTGGAGAAAAAGGCAGAAAAGAGATTGATGCCGATACAACCGGGAGATGTCCCTGCTACCTATGCCGACATCGACGATCTCACCAACGATATCGGCTTCAAGCCGACCACCCCGATCGAACAGGGCATTCCTCGTTTTGTGAAGTGGTACCGTGAGTTCTATAGAGTGTGATGCGTTGGGTGCCTGGCGCTAGAAACACCCCACGGGCACGAACCCTGGCCCGAAGAGCCTCGACAGCGCAATATAGCGTGAGTTGTCGTAAAAGGAGTGGCTCGCTCCTCGCTGAGCGCGCCCAGTGATATCTCCCCCATAGGACGGATCCGTTCCGAAAAATACGCCGCCCCGGGTCTTCTGCACCAGATGCATCCATTCCATATACAATGTGCATACCTCGGCTTGTACGGAGCCGGAAGATGTGTTGTTCGCATACCAGTCGCGCGCCCAATCCGGGACCTGACGACCTTCCGACCCAGATGAGCGCCCCTGATGAGGAGGCACCTCATAATGCGGAGCGCCGGTGGTCATGGTTCGAGGAGCCGTCGGCATATTTTCCAAATCGGGTACCACAGACAGCGGCTTGAGCGCCATGGCATGGCAACCGGCTCTCTCCTTATTGGTGTACATAGAGCTGCCATCGGCTTGAGGGCATTCCCACGTTGTCGCAGGTCCGGGTGAGGAATCGGCGAAAGCCGACCCAGCAGACATGACCGCCAGGATTGCCGATGATAAGAATGCCGTTCGGATCAGCCGCATGGGGCACCTCCAGATCATATGGCGGAGGCACTGGGTGCCTGGTCGCCGTGTCACGTTAAGGTGCCCACACCCTACGCAATACTTTATTGTTCGGTCTATGCCTCTTTGGAGGGGGCAAAGCCAAGACTGTGGCCGCGAAAGACCATTCGGTGGCGCTCTGATCCTCCATCTTTAATCTGTACTCGCTTCGCACTCCCCCCTCACTGCGACCTCTGGGACCCATGTGAGGACAGGAAAAGTCTCTGAACAATCTTTGTGTGGGGTTGCCGCTTTGCCTTGTCCCTTGCATAGACCTCAGGTATCCTTCGTATCTCTCGTGACGGCCTCTCGACGAGAGATGTGCTGCTTCAGCGAGAAATCGTCGGACCACAGACGACGAGGGTGTTCTACGCATGACCGCCGATGCGATAAACGTACGACATGACTGACCACGGTGTGCTCGGAAACTTGCTGCTCATTTACACCGTTTCCATCGCGGTGGTGTTTCTCTTTCATCAATTCCGACTGCCGTCTATCGCGGGATTCCTCGTGGCCGGTGCGTTGATCGGTCCACACGGACTCAATATTGTTTCCGATATCGAGACGGTTCACTTATTGGCGGAAATCGGAATCGCGCTGCTCCTGTTCACGATCGGCATCGAATTCTCACTGGTCCAACTCGCATCGCTCAAGCGGCTGCTCCTGGTTGCCGCTCCCATTCAAGTGGGCGGAGTCATTGCCATCGCATGGCTTGGCGGTACCCTGACAGGATTGCCGACATCGCAGGCGATCTTCTGGGGCTTTCTGCTCTCACTCAGCAGCACCGCCATTGTGTTGAAAGCGTTGGCTGCCAGTGGAGACAATGATACGCCGCACGGGCGAGCCACCGTCGGCATTCTGGTCTTTCAGGACTTGGCCGTCGTTCCCATGATCTTGTTGACGCCCATTCTTGCCAGCCCCAATGAGGGTGCGGTCACCTCAGTGTTGCTCTCGTTAGGCAAGTCTATGGTGGTGGTCGTCTGTATCGTCGCAGCCGCATGGTATGCGGTTCCGAAGCTGCTCGATCACATCGTTCGCAGTCGAAGCCGGGAACTCTTTCTCTTGACGATCATCGTGATGTGCCTCGGCATCGCGTGGTTGACTGCTCTGGGTGGACTGTCGCTCGCCTTAGGCGCCTTCATCGCCGGACTCGTGATTTCCGAATCGGAGTACAGTCACCAGGCTATTGCCGAAGTGCTGCCGTTTCGAGACAGCTTCAACAGTCTGTTTTTTGTCTCCATCGGCATGCTGATGGATTGGCGCATTTTGTCGGAGTATCCGGCCGTCGTGACCGGCGTCTTGCTCGTGGTCCTGCTTGTAAAGTTCGTCACCGGCGCCGGAGCCGTCCTGACCATCCCTGTCCCTCCACGCTCGGCCATCATGACCGGCATTGCCCTTGCGCAGGTGGGGGAGTTCAGTTTCGTGCTGGCACAAGTAGGACAGGAGAAAGGGCTGTTGTCGGGAACGCCGTATCAGATCTTCCTGGCGGTCTCGGTCTGTTCCATGATCATCACACCGTTCCTGATGCAATTGTCGCCGCATCTCGGCCGAAGAGTCGAAGCCGTGCAACGACTCCACCACTGGCTTCCCGGACAGACGGCAGCCCATGTGCTGGAAGCGGAGGGGCGGCACCTGCGCATCAAAGACCACGTCATTATCGTGGGGTATGGGTTGAACGGGCGCAATCTGGCCCGTGTATTGAGTGAGACGGAAGTGCCGTACATCGCATTGGATTTAGACGGTGACAGAGTGCGCCGCGAGGCGGCCCATGGCTTGCCCCTCTATTATGGAGATGCAACGAACCCGACTGTGCTGAGACACGTGAAGATCGAAGACGCACGGGTCTTGGTCGTCGCGATCTCTGATCCGTTCATGGCCCGCCGGACGGTGCAGGTCGCCAGAGGCTTGAGCCCAAAGATCCATATTGTCGTAAGAACCCGCTATTTGCGAGAGTTAGAGGAACTCCACCAACTGGGCGCGGACGATGTGGTGCCGGAAGAATTTGAAACGTCGATTGAAATCTTCGCCCTCGTACTCCGCACGTACAACATGCCGCAAGACTTCGTCGTGCGAAAGGCCGAACAGGTACGCCGTGAGGGCTATGCGCTCCTACGCCGCAGCGAGCTCCCCGAGTTGGCTCATCACCTTCGCGGCGGCACCCTCACAGATGTCGAAGTGGAGACGTGCCGAATTGAGGAAGATTCACCGGCCGACGGAAAGACAATCGCCCAATTGGCGCTGCGACCACGGACAGGGGCCTCCATCATCGCATTGACCAGAAGCGGCGTGACGGAATCCAACCCCTCGGAGAAGACCACACTCCTCGCCGGCGATATCGTCGTTCTGCTCGGATCACGGCCTGAGATCAGGCGGGCCATGAGTTTTATTCTAGCGAACCAGCCTGAAAGCTAGCGTGTCGTCAAGATTGACACGCCTCACGTCTGATGCATCGCCGCGATAAATCCCGAAGGAACGTCGAGCCTATTCAAGTCGGCACGCACCGATAGGCATACCGATCGAACGAGTGCGGTCAGCTTCGCCACCGCAGCGTCACTCGCTCTTTGAGGGGGTGATCGAACGGCTGGCCGTTATGGACGGAGGCCACATGGGCCGCCTTCAATTTGTAATACCATTTGGCCGGCATGTCGGCATCGCCGAGAAACATCGATGAGGGTTTGTGACGAAGACCGACTGCCAGATGCTTCATTGCCCGCTCATCCTGGCCGAGAAACATTTTCGTCAGGGTGCGAAAAATCAAATTGCCGAACGGGAGCCAGTGCAGTCCGCGCCAATAGGCGGAGAAATCGATACGGCATTCCATATCGGATATGGGTGTGGCCATCAATCGATTGGCGAGCCACACGCTCCCGCACTGCATGAGTTCCACTCGTTGGTTCGGCAAGAGGAAGTCGATCGTGGTGGTCAGCGGTCCCCCATAGATACGCTCAATCCAATGAAACGGCCCGCTGTTCTTCGCCGGCCGGTGGGCGGTCATTCGAAAACCGTTGGGAATCGGCTCAAAGATCTTGGTCTTCTCGTGCATACGCGCATCGCTGCGCCACCAGGAATGCACGTACGGTCCATGGACCGGATCGATGAGGCCGATGATGCCGTCATCCGCAGTACAGCTGTAGGTCAACGAGATATGGAACGATTGCCGAGGCTCTGATGGAAGCGGCATGCGAGGAGCAGCCGGCAGCGGATCCATATTCCCGCGCTCATCGGCCAGATACAGCCAAATCATGCCGTCCGTTTCTTCGGCCGGATAAGTCGTGACACCGATTTTGTCGGTTTGTAGCTCCGACTCTCCAGGTAGGGCAGGAATACACCGGCAGCGACCTTTCATGTCGAACTGCCAGCCATGATACGAGCATTCCACCCGCTCACCGTTGAACCGTCCGAATGACAGAGGCATGCCGCGGTGGGGACAGATATCCCGCATTGCCGCGAGGCCACCCGCTCGATCCCGGCAGAGAACGATCGGCAACCCCAACATCTGCAATCCCTTCATGGTACCAGGGGGTAGGGTATGGCTGGGCACGGCAGGGTACCAGAATCCAAAGAGTGGAGCACTCTTGGATGATACGACTTCGGGTGACGGTTGCTCGGTCATGAGATAGGCAGGAAGCTCACAAGAAGGGCATTGTACAATGGGACCCGACTATAGCGAGGGGATGGCTGATAGGTCAAGCAACGATCGGAGGAGCGTGGTCGCCCGGTTTCTTGACACCCCAAGGATCACATACTATTCTGTTTATGCATGGAAAATGCACATCGTACAAGCATGAAGAGGTGACATGATGATTGCCTCTCAGGTAGAACCGGCGACGACGTTGGCACAGCTGCAAGAATCCAAGCCCGAGCGAGTGACGATTGTATTACTGAGCGGGGATCTTGATCGAGCCATGGCCGCTTTCATTATCGCGACGGGTGCCGCTGCGATGGGCATGCGTGTGACCATGTTCTTCACATTTTGGGGGTTGAATACGATTCGAAAGAAGGGCGCGGCGAGCTCAGCGAAGGATTGGCTTCGACGTGTGTTTGGATTCCTCAACAAAGGCGGAGCCGATACGTTGCCATTATCCCGCTTCCATTTCGGCGGGCTGGGCACCAAAATGATGCAGCAGGTGATGAAGCAAAATCGGATGCCCGGTGTTCCGGAGCTGATGCAAACAGCCATTGACCTGGATGTGCGATTTATCGCCTGCACCACGACGATGGGCCTCATGGGCATTGCCAAGGATACATTGATCGACGGGATTGATCAGTTCGCGGGCGTGACCACGTATCTGGCGGAAGCAAAACATGGCAGCGTCAACTTGTTCATTTGAACCGCCGACCAAGTGAGGTGCCTTGATGGTGCAAGCCGATATCAAGCTGGATACATTGGGGTACTTTTGCCCGATGCCGATTATTTTGACGTCCAAGAAAATCAAAGAGCTGGCTTTGGGACAAGTGCTCGAGGTCATCTCCGATGATGAGGGCATCAAGAAGGACATGCCGGCGTGGTGCGAATCCACGGGCCATGAAATGATGGGCTTGGAAGAGGAACAGGCCAAGTCCGGCCGGATCTATAAGGCCTTCGTCAAGAAAACGAAATAATCACACCTTCTTGGAGACATCAAGGCAAGAAGCCGGAGGGACGATGCCCAGTCCTCCGGCTTTTTCGTTTACGAGGGGCCTATGGACGGAATCGTCGAGTGCGTCCCAAATTTCAGCGAAGGTCGGGATCGAGCGACCATTCAAGCTCTGATCGATGCGGTGACCTCGACCACCGGCGTGGCGCTCTTAGACCATTCTATGGATGCGGACCACCACCGGTCGGTCCTGACGTTCTGTGGAAACCCTGACGCGATCGTCGAGGCGGCCTTTCGTGCCGTTCGGATCGCGACAGACCTTATCGACCTGCGCAAACATGCCGGCGGACATCCTCGCGTGGGGGCGACCGACGTGGTGCCGTTTATTCCGATCAGAGGCACAACCATGCAGGACTGTGTGCAGCTCGCCAAGCGACTGGGAGAAAAAGTCGCGCGTGAGCTGGAGATTCCCGTGTTCTTATACGAACGGGCCGCAAGTCATGCCGACCACGTCCCGTTGGAGGCAGTGAGACGTGGTGGGCTTGAAGGCTTGGCCTTCCGGATGGCCCACGATCCGGATTGGACACCGGACTTTGGACCGCCTCGACTCCATGAGAGCGCCGGAGCCATTGCGATCGGCGCCCGCCCCCCCCTGATCGCCTACAACGTGAACCTCCGATGCAAGGACGTCGACGTGGCCCAGGCCATCGCGAGGGCCGTTCGCCAATCAACCGGAGGATTGCCCCATCTGAAAGCGATCGGCGTAGAGTTGGCCAGCCGCGGCATGGTGCAAGTGGCGATGAATCTGACCGACCACCTGGCGACGCCGATCCTGACGGCATTTCAGATGGTCATGCGCGAAGCCGCAAACCGGGGAGTAGAGGTGGCGGGAAGTGAACTGATCGGATTAGTGCCGCAGGCGGCACTGGATCAAGCCGCGGCGGCTGCGGTGCAGCTCGACCGATACGATTCGGGCCAGGTACTCGAAACAAGAATAGCCGAGACAATGCTCGGGAAGAAGGAAACAGAGCACACGTTGTCGGACTTTCTCACCGCAGTCGCTGATGCCAAACCGACACCGGCCGGTGGTGGCGTGGCGGCATTTGTCGGTGCCTTGGCGGCTGCTTTGGGAGTGATGGGAGCACGTCTTGGCCGACAACCGAACACAGAACAGCGTCTACTGGAATTGAGTCGGCGGCTCCACCTACTCGTTCAAGAAGATACAGAAGCCTACAACGCCCTGACAAATGCCTACAAAATCCCCAAGCATCACTTAGACCGCCCTAGTGCGGTTTCCATAGCGCTACGGAAGGCCACTGAAGTGCCTCTGGCAATCTCGGAGGCGGCCTGTGAGGTCGGCCGGTATCTCCACTCGATACGCGAGCTAGTGAAGCCGGCGGTTCGTTCGGATCTCACCGTCGGCATGACCATGGCTATTGCCGCGGCTCAAGCAGGCCTTGTCACCGTCAATACCAACATAACTTCACAACAAAATCAGCAGCTTACGGATTCATTTCAAACCAGGATTGCAAAGGCCGCCGACAATCTTGAGGAACTAAGGAGGTTATGCTACACTCCGGCGCCCGATTCTTAAAACTCACAAGCAGCAGGCTCGCTTGGCCTGAGAAAGTCGAAAGCCAACCGGATGGAAATCAAGGTTTTTAACAACAACGTTGAAAAAGCACTCAAGGTCGCCAAAAAGAAGCTGGCAGGCGAGGGTCTGTTCCGAGAGTTAAAGCGTCGCCGCTTCTACGAGAAGCCCAGCGTGAGAAAGAAAGCCAAGCAACGCGAAGCTCAGCGACGCCGGCAGAAGTGGCTATCGAAGCGGAAGCCTGACTAGGCTCGTCGTTCTCAGTTAGACACCGCCCTCGTCCATTCCTTCCCCCGTTCTCGTCCAAGTCCGATGCGCCCGGGTCAAATTCATACGGCTATCCGACTTGTGAAGGAGGAAGTACGCCGATGGCAGGAACCTGTCCTCGGCATCGTCGCGAAACAATCCGATCGTAATCCCTTTCTCATCCTGATTTCCTGCCTCTTAAGCCTTCGGACCAAGGACAAGACCACCAGAGAAGCCAGCGATCGACTCTTCGCCATGTCGCGCACACCGGCGTCGATGGTGAAGCTTCCCCTGAAGAGGATCGAACAGGCGATTTACCCGGTCGGCTTCTACCGGATGAAGGCCAATTCGATTCACCGAATCTGCCGCCGACTCCTCGATGAGTATGATGGAGTGGTACCGGATTCGATCGATGAACTGGTGACGCTACCGGGGGTGGGAAGAAAGACGGCGAACCTTGTCGTCACCGTCGGCTTTCAGAAGCCCGGTATTTGCGTCGACGTGCACGTGCATCGCATCAGCAACCGCTGGGGGTATATCGATACAAAGACACCGGAAGAGACGGAAAACGCCTTGCGGCGCAAGCTGCCCAAACAGTACTGGATTACCTATAACGATCTCCTGGTTCCCTACGGTCAGAATCTTTGCCTTCCGGTGTCCCCGTTGTGCAGCACCTGCAAGTTGGCGGACTTGTGCGACCGAACCGGAGTCACACGATCTCGTTAGGGGTCGCGAGTGAATCTTACAGGCTGACAAACAAGTAGCGGGATACGCGCAAGGATCCGTCTTGCCGGGCCATCTCTATTTCTTCTGCACGCGGGTTTTCACACTGTTCACGTAGTCTGTGATGGCGGCATCGACTTCGTCGGAGGTCATCGGGCGGTCATGTGTCTCGCTCTCATCGACAAGGTATCGATCATGCTCCTTCTCCTGCCGGAGAACCACCGCATTTTCGGGAGTCACGTCGATCAGCATGAACCACTCCTGAGCCCCTTGTGAAATCACGACTTGTTTGCCCGTGCCTCTCTTAGTGATCTCGATCCGGAGATCTTCACCCGCGTCAGCAGATGCCCATGCCGTGCCTACAAGAGAAAAATGCCAGGCTACCGGCGTCATCATGAGCATGAGGCATACGACCATTGCGCGCGGCTTGAGAAGATTCATGCCGATGCTCCACGAAGGATGATTATATCGACCGGGCACGACTGCGTAAACACGAGCTCGAGCCCAATCCGTCTTGAGGGGCATCGGAGCCCATGCTAGGATGCCCCCCGATGGATGGGCTCCTGTCCGCAGTTCAGCAATACGTCTCGGCCGAAACCCTCGTTACACTGACGGCGCTCTCGATTGTTTTCTTTGTGGGATCGCTGATAGCCATCCCGTTCATCCTCGTCCGGCTTCCGACGGATTTCTTCGACACCCGTGTGCCGCGACGCTGGATGGAAAACCACCATCCGGTCCTTCGGATGCTCGGCCACCTTGCGAAGAACGTGGTCGGCGCGATTTTTCTGTTTGCCGGATTCTTAATGTTGTTCTTGCCGGGGCAAGGTATTCTCACGATGTTGATCGGGGTGACGATGCTGGACTTTCCCGGCAAGCGGAAGCTGGAAGCGAAAATGATCGGTCAACCCGCTGTCCTGAACACGATCAACAACATGCGTCAGAAATTCGGAAAGCCGCCGTTGATTATTGCGCCGGAACCGTAATAGATGAGTCGGCGGCAATCGACAATCGCCATGGATGAAAATCAAATGCTGACCGCTGAAGGTTCAACGCGGTAAGCTGTGTCTATGTCGGTCCCTCCATCCACCCGCAAAGTCCTCTACCTCATCGACGGCAGCGCCTACATCTATCGTGCCTTCTTTGCCCTGCCGGCGCTGAATAATTCGAAAGGTCTCCAGACCAATGCGGTCTATGGATTCATGACCACGCTCTTGAAGATCATCCGGGAGCACAAGCCGGATGGTCTTGCGGTGGCTTTTGACGAAAAGGGCCCGACCCTCCGGCATGCGGAGTTTAAAGAGTATAAGGCGCAGCGCCCGCCGATGCCGGACGGGATGTCGGTACAGATCCCATACATTCATCGCGTAGTGGAAGCTCTGAATATCCCCGCCGTCAGGCAGGCCGGATACGAAGCGGACGATCTCATCGGCACGCTGGCTCGGCAAGCCGAAACAGCGGGCTGCGATGTGGTGATCGTCACAGGCGACAAGGACATGTTGCAGCTGCTCACGTCACATATCCGCATCTATGATCCGGTGAAGAACAAATGGTCGGGCGAGGCCGAATGCCGTGAACGCTTCGGGGTTGAGCCGGCGCGCGTTGTGGAAGTCATGGGCCTCATGGGCGACAGCACGGACAACATTCCCGGCGTGAAAGGGATCGGCGAGAAAACGGCGATGAAATTGATCGCGCAGTTCGGGACGATCGATGAACTGCTGCGCCGCCTCGATGAGGTCACGCCCGCCCGTATCAAGACACTCCTCGCCGAACAGTCGGAGAATGCGCGACTGAGCCGGAAGTTGGCCACCATCGACACACAGAGTCCGGTGGAGTTCCATCCCGACACATACCGGATCAAACCTCCGCATGACGAACAACTGGCCGAGCTGCTGCGCGAGCTGGAGTTCACCTCGCTCCTCAAGAGCCTCCAGCCGTCGTCGAATCAGCCGGAGACAAAAACCCGTGCCACCGCCATCATCGAAGACGAAGCCGCCGCGCAACGTTTTGTCGGCAGCTTACAGAAGGGTGCGCCGCTCGGGCTGCATTGTTTGTTGACCCCTCGATCAGATGCTCACGCCGATATCCTCGGCCTGGCCCTTTCCACGGGCGAGCAGACAGCCTACATTCCGGTCGATATCCACACCTTCATGCGGCCTATCACGGATCTGCTGCATGGAGTGGACAGGCCCAAAATCGTGCATGACCTCAAAGCCACTCTACTGGTCTTCCATCGCCTCGGCGTCACCTTGGCGCCGCCGTACATGGACACGATGATCGCGGACTATTTACTCAACCCCAACCGCCGCGACCATACCCTCGAAACGATATCGTTGGAGTTGTTGGGTGAACGGCTCGGATCGGGTCCACAGGAAAAGGCCCAACCACAATCGCTCTTCGAAGTCGACACCGGTTCACGCGAGGCGGCAGCGGAATCCGCCACCGCCCTGGCCAAGCTAGGGCCGCTTCTGACGGAGCGGCTGACGGAGCAAGGAAGCCTGAAACTCTTCACTGGCGTCGAAATGCCGCTCGTCCCGGTCTTGGCCGATATCGAACGGAACGGGTTCTTACTCGATGTCGAGGGGCTTCAGTCCTTGAGCAACGAATTGGAGCGAGAGCTCGGCCGCATGATGGAAACCATCGCGGGATTAGCCGGAAGCGAATTCAACATTAATTCACCGAAACAGCTCGCCGCGGTGCTGTTTGAGAAGCTCGGCCTCAAGCCCTTGCGCAAAACCAAGACCGGCTACTCGACCGACGAAGACACCCTCACACAACTCGCGACGCAACACGAGCTACCCGCCCAGATTCTCAACTACCGAAGTCTCAGCAAACTCAAATCGACCTATGTGGACGCGCTGCCGCAGCTGGTGCATCAGGAGACGAAACGGCTCCACACGTCGCTGAACCAAACGGTCGCGGCGACCGGACGCCTCTCATCCACCGACCCGAATCTTCAAAACATCCCGGTCAAGGGTGACTATGGTTTACGTATTCGCGAGGCTTTCATCGTCCCGAAAGGCCACGAACTTCTCTGTGCCGACTACAGCCAGATCGAACCGCGCATTCTCGCCCATCTCTCGCACGATCCCCGCTTGGTGTCCGTCTTTACCAAAGGCGAGGACATCCACATGGCAACGGCCATGGAAATCTTCAATCTTCCCTCCAGTCAGATCACCAGAGACATGCGCCGAACGGCCAAGACCGTCGTCTTTGGGATCGTCTACGGAATCAGTCCATTCGGTCTCTCGCAGAATTTGGGAGTACCGCAACCCGAGGCCAAGAAATACATCGAGACCTTCTTTGAGCGGTTTGCCGCGGTGCGAGCCCTCATGGATCGGAATATCGTGGAAGGACGAGAGAAGGGCTACACCACGACAATCCTCGGCCGCCGCCGGCCGATTCCCGAGCTCCAAAGTGGGGACCCGGTCCAACGTGGTTTCGGCGAACGTATGGCGGTCAACAGCCCCATTCAAGGCTCAGCTGCTGACTTGATCAAGCTGGCTATGATCAACGTGCATAAAACGCTTCGCGAAGAACTGCCGCACGTGAAAATGATCCTTCAAGTCCACGATGAATTGATCTTCGAAGTGCCGGATCATAACCTGGAGGAAGCGAAGCGATTGGTGAAACAGGAGATGGAAGCTGTCGGAATACAGTTGGGTTTATCGGTACCGCTCAAAGTAGATCTCGGCGTCGGCAAAAACTGGCGCGTGGCACATCCCTAACTCACACACATGCGAGGTGACATATGCTGACCATACGCATTTCCGTTGCGTGGACGATCGCACTCATCAGCCTTGGGGCCCTGGGGCTTGTGCTCCTCTTCGGCCAACCGCTCACAGCAAAGGCTCAGGAGCACAAACGCTATCAATACCAAATCATCGAAGTACTCCCGGATACGCAGAATATGCAAACCAAGCTGAACGAGTTTGGGGCAGACGGCTGGGAGCTGGTGGCCGTATCGATGGGCAGTATGACCGAACCGAGGCTGGTTTTTAAGAAGTGATGGGGCGCACAAGAAACCTCGCGAAGATTTGGACTCGATGAAAAAGGTCTTCGTGTCGCAGAACTTGTTCGAAGTGGAGATGCGCAAGGAGCGTCTCGAGCAAGCCGGTATCCGGTGCATGATCAAGAACCAGCGTTCCTCGGGCCTGGCCGGAGAGATTCCATTTACCGAAGTGTTCCCGGAGGTGTGGGTTATTCAGGATGAGGATTATGATCGGGCACAGCAATTACTGGAAGACGGTCTGGTGTTGTTAGCATCGGACCAAGATACTTGGACATGCGCGGGATGCGGCGAGCGTCACGGAAGCCAATTTGCGGAATGTTGGAAATGCGGACAGGAAAGAGGTTGATTATTTCATCCTCTTGCACACGACCCGCCAAACCGATTGAGCCAAGGTTCCACGTGGAATGGGAGTCCAGTCAGATTCGCCCGACGTTTTATGCAGCACTTCGCCCGACCCCATATTCCCCGAAAAATACTCCAATGCCAGCAGCCGAAAACGTTCCTTGATACAGTCGTGCTCTTCCTGGGCGCGTGAGGACAAGTATTTCCTGAACCCCCGCATCTGCGCAATCTTCAGATCATCCAAGACCCATACGCTCACCAACTCACCATTCCGGATGATGCTTTCCGAATCAATATAGATTTCGGCCTTGTCGTTCCTATCGACAAGAGACCATTCCGCGCGCAGTGGGGCAGCGTTCCATAGCTGCAGGAGCGTAAACCCAAGGAGAAGTCTCGACGCTCCCTGGAGGCCGGCGCGAGCACAAGGCATCGACCACCACACCATGCGCATGTTGAAACAGAACTCCTGACGACTGGTTTTAACGAAAGAGACTTGGTGACGGCTCCTTCTACTGCCCTATTTTCTTGCTGATGCAGGTATTGAACGCCATGCGCTGATGATAGGGTGTCCAAAACCACTTGTACTTATTCACCTGATCCAACTCACCCACATATTCATTACACCGTTTCGTTTCTGCTTCCCCCGCTTCCAAAGGCGCTGTCATCACCCAGGCCCCAATCCCTATGACACAAAGAAAGACAATGACACCGGCAACGAACATCACGATTCCCTTTGTATTCATGCATCCCTCAATAGGTTCGTTTTCGACAAAGACTCGATTCTCATGCGACTGGTGCCGGAGACCGGGATTGCACCGACGCGGGCCTTGAAGCCCGAGGGATTTTAAGACTGAAGTCCCGTCGGAGTCTATAGAGATTCATCAAAATCTACAGAGCGATTCTAGTGAGTGGACAATAGTTGAAGCCCTGAACAACGCTTGACCGCAACGGCAACAGATGAAAAGGCCTTGTGGCGAATGACAAGAGAAATTATGGAGGGTGTTTGTGTGAGTCGACGATGCGTTGAGCCTTTGTGAGACCGGCTTCCCCCGCCTCTTCGCGCGACGGATCAGTAGAGTTCCGCAAGACCCGAGCGTATCGGCTCAGGCAGGTTGGGCTGATTCGAAATCTCCGCCAGAAAATTGGAATCGTCCGCCACGGTGAGCGGATCGAGCGTGATCGGCCGGAGCAGCTGCGAGAGCGGCATGGCCGCGGCTCGCTGGGAGATCCGGTCAGGGCCCGTGAAGTCCCGAGGCCCATTCAACGGCAACCGCGGCCGCAGATCGGTTCCTGTCGCTTGAATCTCATCGAGGGCCAAGGTCCATACCACCGGCTCTTGCCTATCCAATACGGCCCGCCTGATGACTCGTGATCGCGGCGTCTCCAGCGCCCGGGCGAGCTTTGGGAGGTCACGGAAGGCCTTTTGCAGCGCGGTCCTGGCTGCACGCAGGGAAATCTTGGCAACGTCCGGATCGCCGGTCTCTTGCTGTAGAAATAGTCGTCTCGCCTTTCCACCCACCCGCACCGTCTCTCCCTTCGCACCGAGCGTACTCATCAACCCAGAAAATCCGTAGCGGGCGACCCCGTTGATCATGACCAGACTGATTGCCGTTTCCTTCGCCTGAATCAGTGCGTCGTAGGGATCCCCCTCCTGGCCGGCGATGACGACCACATCGGCACGCTTGCCTGCTTCGAGCGTCCCGAGCGCGTCATGCCACTTGAGAATTTTGGCCGCCTCCCGTGTCGCCATCGCGATCAACTCGCGCGCACTGAACAGTCCTCCCAAGAGATGCTGAGAATAAAGCCAGGCGACTTTAAGCTCGCCGAGTAAGTTTTTGCTTCCCGACGGGGACCAGTCACTGCCGAGGCCGATGCGCACGCCCACTCGCTTCGCGTCTTCCACCCGCGCCGTGGCTCCATAGAGCAGCAAGTTGCTGAGCGGCGACCAGACCATCGACCCTCCATGTTCTCCCAGCACCGCGAAGTCTTCGGGCAACAAACCAGCCGCATGAATCGCCGCGAATCGATCATTGAGCGCCCACTCGTTCGGCGCCACCTGAAGGGAGAGAAAATGTTTACGGGCGATCGAACTGGCCTGTCCGGAGGTGGTGATCCCCTCGCTCAGATGGAGAAGGAAACAACTGTCCTCCTTTTTCAGCCGTGCCAGAAATGATCGGGCGCTCTTGGCATCGAGGTCCGGGATCCGGGCTTTAGCCTCGGAGAGAGCCGGGTCGTCGGTGTTCTCCACGTTGCGCACAATTCCTCGATAGTATCGCTGCACGCCGGCGTTGCTGCTCAACATAATTCCCTGACTCGTCGTGACACCTCCGAGGAGACATTTACACTCGACATAACGAATGAGCGGAGCCAACAACGAAGGGTTCCCGTGGGCGTCCCGGTATTTTCCCACCACGGTCATGGGACCGCTGATGAGTTTGCGGTAATCGGGATGATCCGGCCATTGGCCACGGTGCTGGAACAATTTCGGCACGGGACTCCACAGCGGTAGCGCGTTATAGCTGAGATGATTGTGGAGTTCGATCAAACCGGGGAAAAGCGTGCCGTCGGTCTCTACCACGTCGACATCGTCGAAGCCGGCCGGCGGCCGCTGGGCACGGTCCTGCACTGCGACGATAGTTCCCTGGTCGATGAACAGGACGGCGTTAGGCTTCACGGTCCACGCGTCGTCCATGGTGACGACCCGTCCCGCCAGCGCGGCCTTCGCGCCTGTCAGCGGATCAATCGGCCCACGCGGCTTTGTCGCACTCGCTGTGAAAGGAGGAACTCCTCGGGCTCCGGCAACTGTCCCCGCGAGCGGATACCAACGGCGTGGGAAGTGGCTCATACCACGATCCCCTTGGGCACGGTAATCGTAATGTTGCGTCGCTTGGCGAGATCATCGGCTCCGGAACGCTTGGCCCAGCCATCTTGCTCGTGCATCCAGGCGGGGAGGCCCGCCGGTATGTCATACGCAGGGATCCCCACACGGTCGCCGTCGGCCCAGCTCTCGCCGTACAATACCAGCGGGGTAGTGACATCCATATCTTGTACGCTTGGCGAGAGAATCTGGAGGGCCGCGTTCCAATTGTGCAGCATCTTCTTGGTGGCAGCCGCGAGCTTGGTCTTGTTCCCCTTCGACGAGCTTTCCGGCTGTGTCGGATGCGACACCGCCGCATAAGTGACATGGACCGACTGCGCCGCCGGGGTTGCTTTCCAGAATTGCCAGGCTTCATCCGCGGCCTGCCCGAGGGCGAGCACGGCTTTAACTTGACTGCCGACGAGCAAGGCGTTGATCCACCGATTGCGATACTCGATCAGGGTCGGGTTCTTGCGGGTCTTGGCCTTGACGCTCCCATAGACGCTGTACAGATAGGTGTTGATGAAGACATAGCTGCGGGTGATGCCGAGTTTCGCCAGAAAACCCTGGACGCGTCGTCCCGCTTCGCCCACCAGATTCCGGCGGATGATCGTCTCGTGCTGCGCGGGATCCTGTCCAATCACGAGAATTCTGGCGGAACCGTCGAGCCGCCCACGGTGAAAGATAGGTCCCCACTCAAGACGGAAATTGCTCGATGGATACACCGTCTCGTCCGGATAGTCTTCGCACAAACTCTTGAAGGGTTCCTGCCCATAGCCGGGATCGAATGGATGTGGCATCGTGCGTCACCTCGTCATTTCTTTGAGAGCAGAAATAGAAAATGCAGGTTCCGGCATTCTGCGGCAGAAGCCTAGGCTGGGGCTATTCTGAGAGTTTCTTAATTGGTTCCTACCTAAGTGGAGGCTCTCGCTCTCTTCGAGGGCTTAAGAAACCGGCGAGACTACAGTGCGCGGATGACACAAGATCGGAGTACGCCGCAGTTCCGCTATAGCTTTCACAGGAAACCCTGATGTCGCTCAAGGAATGTTTCCCCTAGCAACTTAAGATCTGTCATCGATTCATTCAAACCCGCTACCTACTCACCCGAACAACAACATAGCGTCGATCGCCTGGGTTGCTGTGTGAAGTCTTTGTTCGCGGATTGAGCTCCGATATCTGCCATCGTGCCCAGCAACATTCGTATTCCAAACAGAGCCAACTCCTAGTTGTCGCGAGCACCCCGCTGTTTGTAGGGTCAACCACATAACTGGACCATCGCGTCACGATCCCTCCATGCGAAGCAGCGTTCGCGGTGGGAAAATGGTTAAAGTCGGGAGAACGACCATGCCGACATATAAGCAACGGAGGATCGATTTGGATCCGATCTGTCAGGCTGACGGGACCTGGCAATGTTCCTATACGATTATTGAATTCAGGCAAACCTGCTGGGGGTGTCAGGACGGACACCTTGATGGCACCTACTCGACTCGCGACAATGACCATGAAGAGTTGCTTATCGCTCAATCGCTCCATGGAGGCCCTTCATTTCAGGGGGGAGTCGAGGAATAGGAACGTATATTTCGAGCAAGTAACGCGCCCAGCTGAATTTCACGGAAATCCGAAGGTTCCCGCCAACGACTGCACTACGCAGTGAATCGATCTGATTCCGATCGAATCAAAATGGATTTAGGGTGCCCGCATCAATCCTCCCATGTAGCGGTGATCTTTGAACTTCTCTGCCGACTTGCACATTTGTTGAATGAGTGTTCCTATCGGCTACATACAGATATCCAATGTAATGAAAGACCGACGGTCGGCTTGCGGGTCATTCTTTCACTCCTAAGGGTCTGGTGCTCACGACCGTCTTGGAGTATCGCGACCGTTACCGCCCAGACAAATCGCGAAGGTGCCCTAATAGTACTCAGATGCTGAGACTTAGGGATAGTCCTTGGTGAGATGAACGCGATTGAAGAGTACTACTGGTGAATGGGCAAGAAGGATAAAGATTGCGGGTTGCGTTTTATGATCGCAGAGGCCGCAGCTGCACTTGAAGAGTGGTTGGAAGAACAGGATACGGTTAAGCGGAAAGAACCTCGATGCGAGGCAGAGGCGAAAGAGCTCCTGTATTGGCGCTCTGGCTATCTGAGTGCTCTCCAGGAAATGCTAGCCATCATGGCTGAACTGGACCTGAACCCAAGCGGTATTCGCAAAAACCGACAGACCTCCATGTTCCACTAGGCGACTCTGTGCGTGTAGAAGACTCCGTTCGGTGCCCCCACACCTCCCCTTCTGGAGCTGACCCGAGAGAGCTGGCTGGCCTCAGCTATCGTGTTGAGCTTCCCACGGTAAGGGTCATCCGCTTATCACGTCGGCCAATCGATCCGCCTCATTGTGATGAGGTGAGGACCATTTGAACGACCAGGTTGTTCGTAAGAGAGCGAACGATACGCCATGACGGGTTTCCGTCTTCACCCAGGTCTCCTCACGATCGTCCGGTGGAAGCGTTCGTAGTTCGAGCGGTTCGTTGGCTGACCAATCCCCCAGGACCCATCCTCTCGGAGTGAGATGCCATTCTACGTGAACGGTATCGGTTCTCATGACAATCCTCTGAGCATAGCAGATACCTCCCAAAATGCGTTGAAGTGCAAAAGGTCCAACTTATCAGGGACATGCCAGGAGGTATGAATCGCTCAGAAGGGAATACGCGGTTGACTGTACAGGCTTGGATTCATCTGATGGAGCAGTGCGGACGAACAATCATGGATAAGTTATTGAAAGATGGTGCCGGAGACCGGGATCGAACCGGTACGGGCCTTGTGAGCCCGAGGGATTTTAAGTCCCTTGCGTCTGCCTATTCCGCCACTCCGGCGAGAGGGGAGACTTTAACATATTGTCAAGCACTTGCGACCATATTTGTGGCTGATTCATGGGACTGCTCCAAGGCTTTCGCATGGGCCAGTGATAGATTAGGTGTTAGATTTCTGAGCTGCGACAATCAAATCAGCTTCTCTAAAGCGGTTGTATTGAGTGAAGCAGACCATCGTCTCATGCCCGCTGATTTGCATGATGGCCCATATTCAAGGGTTCACCCTAGTAATAATGGGAGGAAAGGGAGTGTCTAATCAGCCTGCAGCATTCCGATTCACACTTCCCTCCGAATGGCTCCCGCTACATAGCCAGCCTACCTGCTGCTCTCTCAACTTCTGCTCAAGGAGAGGACGAAGTATGCTGGACATTGGAGTGTGCCCCCACTGTTACGCGCCGGTGGGGAATCTGAAGCTGGAACCCATCGATGTGCTTTCGGAACTAACGCAGAAATACACGGGCATCACCATGCTGTGTCCGTTTTGCACAAAGCTCCTTCGTGCCGACTGGATCTCGCTTCCGAAAATAGTTGCTGAGATACGACCCCCGCCTAAGAGCGTGTCCATTCAACTCCGTGCCACAGATATTCCCCAGTACCATACTCCCAAAGCGTCTGGTAGCTCATAGAAACATGAAGGTGGAACATATGCTAGATTCGGCCAGCGGAGGGACACAATCATCCCAGCCTGTTCGTGTGCTGGTGGTCGAGAACCATCGTCTAGTCCGCCAGGAGTTGAGGAACATGGTGAATTCTTCTGGCGAGTTCACAGTCGCCGGCGAAGCGGAGAACGGCGAGTTGGCCTGTGCGCTGGCGCAACAATTACAGCCCGATGTCATCCTGATGGATGTGGACATGCCCAGGATGAACGGGATTGAGGCGACACGGTGGATCAAGACGACCCTCCCCCAGGTGGTCATCATTGGGCTCTCGGTCTATCCAAGCGATGCCATCGCCAACGACATGAAAGCCGCAGGAGCTTCTACGTACCTGAGCAAAGAAACTGAACCGCAGGACTTGTATCGGGCCATCCATTCGGCACTCACCAAGTCACAGATGTGATGTGACTATATTGCCGTCGTCCTACACTCGTAACCGACAGTCCCTCCTTGACTCCCGCGCACAGAGCACATAACCTGAAAAGAGATCCTTTACACACAACCTGCCGACGGCTCGCGGAGAGCCCACCGCCGACACCTTGTGACAAAGGCGGTGCCGTGATGTCGGCTCCTTCTGACCTATTCGTAAAGAATCGCATGCTCAAGGGGCTCCCTCTCTCGGAGCGCCAGCTGCTCGCTTCATCGTGTGAGCGAGTCGAGATACACCTTGGAGACGTCATTGACGAGGTGGGGCGTCCCATTCAGTTTCTGTTCTTCCCGATCAATTCAGCCCTGAGCATCATCAACAGCCCGGACCAGACACACACCGTGGAAGTGATGGTGACCGGAAACAAAGGCTGCAGCGGCGCGTCCATTGTGCTCGGCAATGACCGCTCACCGTGTGAGGTGTCGACTCAAATCAGCGGAGTGGCCATCCGTCTCGCAGCCTCGGTCTTCGCAACCCACCGCTCGAGCCTGCCCTACCTGGAAGGCGCACTCACGCGTCACAATCTCCTGATCATGAATCTCGCCGTGGTGTCGGTAGGGTGTAGCCAGTTCCATTCTCCGGCGCAACGGCTTGCCCGGTGGCTAAAGACACACTGGCAGCGAACGGGTATTGATTCATTTCCGTTCCCGAGTGAGTTTCTTTCCGCCCAAGTGGGGGTGGCGTCCGAAATCGTGAAAGACCTATTCACGCACTTTGAGTCACTCGGTCTCGTGCAGCAGGGGCGCAATACCGTCGCAATTACGAACCAGACGGGGTTGGAACAACGGAGTTGTCACTGTTATACCAAGGCCAAAGCCTCGACCGAGGACTACCTCCAGTGCTTGGCTGATCTGACCGCGAGGCATAGGATCTCACCGGAGACCGCTTAAGAGGCGGTCTTCCGCTTGAGCATCGGTTCAGTTGAGATAGCGTCTCCGGCTCCTCGTTCACATTTGCGAGTCTAGTACCGTGACCTACCGAATCTTTTTAGGCTATTCGTTCAGTCGAGTGCACAACTTGAGGAGGGCGTCATCATGGCTACCATGACCGTTCATTACTGTTCGAGATGGGCTGATCTGTTATCGATGCTAAGACCCAGCACTGAGTCTGAGATACAGCTTTACTTTACGGATAAGCGCCAGCATCGTCCGGTCGACCCGAAGGGGACGTGCGACAAATGTGGACAGACGGGGGATGTTTCTTATTATCAGTTTCCCGGCTGATCTTGACGAACCTCATGTCACATTCCAACGCAGTTGACGGATAAGGAAGCAGAGGCCGTGATGGACATCTCGAAACGCCTATCTGTCCTGTTCGGTGGCGATCGAGACCTTCCATTGGATGCTTAGATTCATTTGAGCAAGCCAAGGCGCACGAGACTATATTCTCGCGCCGACGGGTTTTAGAACTGGGGCACCGTGCGGATGAGAAGCGGGACCGAGAGAGACATATCCAAACGCTTCTCCGTCTTGTTCGATGATGAGAGGGCCTAATCAGGGATAAGTTATGCGATCACAAATCATGACCCGCTATCCGATGTTCAGGCTGTACGGTCCACATCGACGCAAGCGGTCGTTCATGCGCTCCATGTTCGAAATCGTCGCAGTCATTTGTTCACATCAACGAAGATCCAAGGCCACGCGAGTAAAATGTAGTTCTTGCGCCCATATTTATAAACGCTGAGGGGACAGGTCATGGATAATATCGTCCAGGTGAATTAGGACCTTTATCTCAACATTGTTGAGACGATGAAGATCGAGACCCACGGGAAGAGCTTTCGTATTTCCATGAGGAATGGCAATGGGGCTCTGACCGAGTATTATTGCCACCCCAGAGCACCTGGTTATGAAAAACTCAAGAGCCTCCTAGCGAAAGCAAAATGAACAGTGCGTTTCTATGTGCTCGACAATGTCAGGTAAAATTGGCCTGCCTTTCCCCTGCACTCATAGGTACATTCTCTCCAACCAACCGAAGGAGCATCCACTTATGAGTCGACTCAACGTAGATTCGCTTATGACCTTTCCGGATGGATCGCATCTTGTGATCAGTACACAACACTCCGCAGAGGGAGAGTTCTCCTGCGTGTTGTACAGCGCAATGATAGAGAAAGATGACCGCATGGCGTTACAAATTGTCTCGCACGGATTTGCTGCATCGACCTGCATGAGCGCTCAAGAGTCCGCCTACAGCTACGCCCTACGTCGCTATCCAGGGGCCGCCGCCGTCATAAAAAAGCCACCCTACTTGGTCTGGCATGGGCCACCCTCATCAAGGGTCTAGCGATCACCGTGCTGTGCTGCTGACGGAACACATGACGTTCGAGACGGCTGGTGGCTATTTTTTCGCGCGATCTGGTACGATGCGAATGTTTCACTGCGGAGGGCCTCGCATGAAACGCGTTCAAGACGGCCTATCACCGATGTTGTTGCCGAGAATCTGATCGGAAGCCTGAGCAAAGCCGGTCCCCTGATTGCGTCTTCGCCCTCCCTTCCCATCGTGAAATTCTTCTCACGGTCAAACAATGTCATTCTCAAAGGAGGAACCCCATGGGTTCAAAATTGTATGTCGGTGGGTTGCCTTATTCGGCGACTGAGCAGCAAATCAATGATCTGTTTGGGGCGCATGGCTCAGTGGCCTCTGTGAGGATCATCGCAGACAAGTTCACCGGCCAATCCCGTGGATTCGGCTTCGTGGAAATGTCATCGGATGCTGAGGCGAAAGCCGCGATCACAGCGCTCCATGGATCTGAGATGGGTGGCCGCACGTTAACGGTCAATGAAGCGAAACCGATGGAGCAGCGTTCCGGTGGTGGTGGTGGTGGATTCGGTGGCCGTGGTGGCAGTGGAAAGCGCGATCGCTGGTAAGCGGCGACCGCTGACCGAAACACCAGAGGGCTCTCCGGCCCAGTGCTTCCTAATCTGCTTCTCGATGGCATTAGGCGACGCGGGCCGGAATCTCCCCTGAAAACGGGATGACGAGGTGCTCAAACGGCGGTGACATCATCGAGGTGATCTATATTGACAAGGAATGACGACATGAATTAAAGAGAATTGACGATAATTCATTTGGTGATGGGGTTCACCAGCAACCGTCCTCTTGCATGAGAGGACTAATGACTCCGGCCTGGCATGATCAGGTAGGAGTTTTTATGGGCCGCTGGGGTAAGTTTCTTCCGCTTCTTTCTTTCCTTTTCCATCCTGTCTTTCCTTCACAGACACGGCATTCCTTCCGAGATGTCCAATCATGTGGCCCGTTTGGCCAAGCCAACGAGTGCTTGATTCATCAAACTAGTCATCGTTTGGAAAACAACACTCTCAAAACGCGGGGAATCTTATGACCAAATATGTCCTGGTGGAAACTGAGCCAAAGGTTACATTTGGCCCAGCTCCAAAAAACCAGCTCTGTGGTTAAAAATAGAAGGGTGGAGTGAGACTTGTAGCTCCCCACCCTCTTCACTTATACAATGACAGCACGGTAGTCTACACTGCCACCCGCCCCACCGGATGAACTCATACCACCACCATATCCTGTGCCACCAGATAAGCCCTTGCTACCAGATCCAGACCCTGTCCCAGAGTCGATTCCGCCAGCGGTCCCTATACCAGGGTTCGTCTCGCTCGATTCGGGTATGCGTCCCGCATCCTCCCAGGACAATGAGCACTGGGCCTTTCTATCTGTTCATCCCTAAGACTTTTCCCAGTATAACCTCCACTAGGGGTGTGCTAGTTTAGGAAAGGCGACAAGTGTGTCTATGTTTCAGCCAGTGCTCTATGAGTTATGAATATGGAACAGAAACAAGTCATAGACAATGGCAGGACGGTCTCACCACAACCCGTTCACGTCCTCGTGGTCGATGACCATCGTCTTCTCCGCCAAGAATTGCGGAACATTCTCAGCTTCTATCGTGAGTTCACGGTCGTCGGTGAAGCGGAAGATGGTACGCAGGCCTGCGAGCTTGCGCAACAGTTGCAGCCCGATGTCATCCTGATGGATGTTCACATGCCCAACATGAATGGGATCGAGGCGACACGCCGCATCAAAGCGAACCTTCCAGACGTCATTATTATAGGGCTCTCGGTCAATACGAGCGTCGCAGTTGCCGATGAAATGGATGCCGCGGGCGCTTCAGCGTACCTGAGCAAAGAAACTGCGCCGGAAGACTTATACCGGACTATCCGTGCGGCGCTCACCACATGAGATACAATTCCAGCTTCTCTCAGCGTGTGCTTGTTGACACCCCCGACGAGAGCGCGTAGGCTCTCCCTCCACAATCCAACCACAACCTGCCGTCGGGTCGAGGAAGGCCCACCGCCGACACCTTGTGAGAAAGGCGGTGGGCTGTGGCGGCATCTCCTATTCATTGTTCTAAATTGCGCCCAGTGCTCCTGGGTCATCTACAAACCGGTTCGCGTATGACATCCCGGCACTCTCGATGGACCTGCATGGCAACACGCGTTGAGGGCATGACTGGTTGGAGGAAGAGCGGTGGATAACATCGTCCAGGTGAATCAGGACCTTTATCTCAACATCGTTGAGACGGTGAAGATCGAGGCCCACGGCAAGAGCTTCCGCATCTCCATCAGAAACGGCAACGGATCCTTGACCGAGTACTACTGCCATCCTGAAGCGCCGGGCTATGAGAAACTTAGGACGCTCTTAGCGAAAGCCAAGTGACCAGTAAGCCTCCCTCTGTAATCGGGTCAGAGGCTCATCCATCACATTACGTTCCACACAATCTCAGACGCTGCTCATCGCTGGGTCATGAGGGGAGTCGATTTCCGCGCCTTCACGAATGTTAGGTCAAGATCGCTGATACCGGTCTCTTGATGCTTAATGGTATCCGATTCCAGCCTGCCGAATCCTTCCGACCACGCAGCGTTCACAAGGCGAAGTCTCGATTCGCGAGGAGTCAAGGATTCGCTGAACATCGTCGAATAGGAATCGCGCATGCTCTCCTGAAATTGAGCGTGGCGATCTGAAGGAATTCCCGCGAGGACAGCGAGAGAAGCGATGTGTTCACCGGATCCTTGGGCGGTTTCCGCCCGCAAGTGCTCGTATGTGTACCCCACAAAGAGCTCAGTTTTTTCTCTGGCCCGGGTGAAGCGGTTGATAGCGGCGGTTCCCGGAGTCGTGCTCGAGAGGAACTTTTGCGTCGGCTCCAGCAATTCGCCAACGGCTTTCGAAGTGCCGTTCGTGAGCGCCGTTGTTGCATCGAAGGGAGCTTTCGTCAGTTCCACCGTGGCATCTGTGATGCAGCCAGAGAACATCAACGCTCCTAAGATTAGCCAATATGATTGGGAACTCTTCATGATTCACCTCCTATCAATCGCTTAGTTTTTCTGTCGCAATGACCACCCTCACGATATTTCATTATTCCGTTATCCGCACCTAGGAATAATCATAGGATGGAGTCGCGTCGACTCAAGCCACAGCCACTTTTCGTGGCCTGTCATCTACCGGCAACATGCAAAAGAGCAAGCGGTTGGGCTACAATGCGAGGACAAATGACCGGGTATCCGTGAAGCGATACATGATGGGGAGGTGGCCCGCTGCGGACACACGTTTCACGTTTTGTAGTTGCTCTTTTCATACTCGGAATGGCGATGCCGGGTGAAGCGGTGAGCCAAGAGGCGGTTCTCGATATCCTCCCGCTCCGCCCGTTCAGCTTCGACGTGTCGTTCAACGATCGCACCTTTGCGCCTACTCGCAGAATCATCGCCGTTCAAGCCGGGATTACGGCACTCCGCTATGGCCCCCTCGAATTGAGAGGCATCTACCAGTATTACAGTCACCATACGCCGACTTTTATTACCGACCAACATTCTTTGTATGCGAACCCCCGCTGGAATAATTTCATCGACTTGTTGGACTTTCCGAACGGCAAGCCCATCAGTCGCATCCTGCGACATGTTCTGTTCGGTCCGCTGGAGCACCGGGCGGTGCCATATATCGGCGCGATACTGGGCGGCACCTTGCCGGGGCGAGGCGCACTTTCCCCGGGCTACCTGTACGGAGGACAGATCGGCGTGCGATTTCCCGTCGCTCAGGGATTTTCCGTCGATATGGGACTTCAGTACACGCGATTCGAGATTGATTTCCAGGGCAAGTCCGACTTGTCAAAACAATGGCTCTTCACTATCGGCGTTCGGTTTTAAGCCGCCGGCTCGTGATCGTCGCGACATGTCGAGACAGGGAGGAAATGGGTCATGCGTCTCTGCGCCATCAACCGATTGCTTGGGTTGCTCGTCCTGACGGGGCTGAGCATTCTTCTGGAAGGATGCGGTCTTGTCTATGATGCCGTTGAGCTCATACACCCGCTGACGCGTGATGAATTGTCGTCGATTTGTTCTCGCGCGCGG
Organism: Nitrospira sp.; assembly: GCA_024760525.1. Taxonomy (NCBI): domain Bacteria; kingdom Pseudomonadati; phylum Nitrospirota; class Nitrospiria; order Nitrospirales; family Nitrospiraceae; genus Nitrospira; species Nitrospira sp. The sequence goes on along the minus strand of CP060499.1, from coordinate 615,462 downwards.
CTACGTGTCGGCATTTCCGTCGAGCCGTTTCGCCCGTTTGTCTTCCCCGCCGTATACACCGACGAAGGCATTCGTGTCACGGGTCTGGATGTCGAACTGATTCGGGAAATTGCCGATGCGTTCACTTCGCATTGCGGCGGAGCCGCGCCCATCGTACCGATCCTGCACCTCACTCGCTTTCCCGATCTGTTCATCAAAATGAACGAGGGCCAGCTGGATTTGTTCGTCTCGTCCGTCAGCGGAACCGTTCCCGGCGCAAGACCGCAGGGCTTGTGGTTTTCACCTCCCTATTTTCACGATGATGGTGTCGCAGCCATCATCCAAAAGCCTGAAATAGCGGAACGCGTATGGCAACAATTTCGACAGCAGAACGGAAAGCCGGATACGCTCGCCGCCGTCCAGGAAGGGTTTGCCGGCTTGACGGTCGCCGTCCAGAAGGGACGATCCTCTCACCTATACGCCGAAGCCAATCTCAAACGGATTCGCATGGTCGTCTGCGATTCGCTTCCCGCCTCGATCGAGACGAAGGATCTGAATATCGATGTCATCCTGACCAACTATTCCATCCTCGAATATGTGACGAAACGGGTCTGGCAGGATTGGCGGCTCTTGACGCACATCGACGGGACCCCCTTGGTTCTGACTCATGAAGATCTGTCCATCGTGACGAGCGATGAGCACAGACAGTTACAATGGCTCTTGAGCAATCTGCTGTTTCGCCTGGAAGAGTCAGGTCGACTAAAACACATGAGTCGGAGATGGGTGGAAGCGGAATATGCGCCTACTCGGCGGGCGACGGCAGAGGGACTGCCTCTGGAGGTCACGCAAGTTCCTCAGCACTATGATCAAGGGAAATGCATTCCTGCGGGGGGACAATGAGAAAGCGGAGGTGCTCATGATCGTTCTCTCGAAAGCATGTCTCTCTCTCGGCCTGGTTTTCGCGCTCATGTGGTCCCAGAGCGTCTGGGCACAAGCCTCTCAGAGTGACATTGAGCAGACTGCGGAGCTTCTGGCGACATTCCTCAATGCCGGGCGCGTCGTCATCGAGCGGAATCAATCGTTGATCAACGATCCACAGCAAGCCGACAAGGGATTCACACCCGAGGTCTTCGAACAACTAGTCCTCGAGGAGTTTGTCCAGCAGACACGCCTTGATTTGAAACATCCTTCTCCTTCACTCCCTTCCCCGACTAAAGATCTGCTGACCTTGCTGCTCCTTGCAAGCAAAGAGGCGGTCGCCGATGCCCAGCTGGTGATCAACCAACGAGGCATCGGGTATAAAAACTTCATCCCGGCCTCGTTCGGCAGTCAGGCTGCGCGGAAATTCTCAAAGCGCTCGAAAGTGACGATCAAACAGACCACCCTCAACCCGAGGAACTTGAAAAATGATCCGGATGAGTATGAGGAAAGAGTACTGAAGCGGCTTGCAAGCCAGCCGGCCTCGACGACACCGATTATCGAATGGATCGACGGGGGGCGGCTCCTCCGAACCATGATGCCGATCTACTATTCGGAGGATTGCCTCACTTGCCACGGGAATCCCAAAGGGATCCTTGATATTTCCGGCTATCCGAGAGAGGGCGCTCAAGTGGGGGAACTGGCCGGAGCCATCAGTATTCAAATTCCCGCGGACCATCGGTAGCAGACAACCCGTGCCGACGGAGGAGAAGGCGACAGGCTGACCTGCTACCGACGGTCGTCGGACAGACTAGTTCATGACCGCGGTGAGTTGCGGCCGCTCTTCTTCACAGCTCTTCTCTGTCGCGTGTTTTCGATCCAGCGCCTCCTCGACGCCCGACTTGACCGCCCGGCCCCAGCGCGTGGTCTGCACCTGCGCCTTACGCGCATAGCGGCTGATGCTTCGACGAGTGTCCGCACCGGTCTGTGGAGCAAAGAGAAGCCCGAGACCCGCTCCGATGACCGCCCCACCGGCAATGAGTGCTGCTGCCTTGGCGACCTGATTTCCTTGCTCCGACATGGCGACCTCCCTCATGATAATAAATGGTGAGCGACTATTCTCTAGCTGTTTCTCATGACAACAGCTATCAGCATGCTCTGTGCCAGGATAAAAATATTCGTAGGTAAAGCGATTTCCATGAAAAATCGTGGGCGCGAGCCCGCAGCGATTAAGAGCGCCTAATAAAGGGTCTCTTTTTCTCAACAGGGCATGACACAGTCGTTTCAGAAACCCAACACTTTCACCCCGTACATTCTTGTAAACCGGCCATGGAAGCCGATTTGCATGGTCTAAATTTAACCTTTTCTAATTTTATCCGCGGCTTGCATTGACAGGTGAGCCCCCGTATGATCCAGCGGAAAGTCTACGCCATAGCTCACGAACGTTGCTGAAGATGACGGAATATTCGCGTTTTCACCAAGATAGCTATATCCCGGAAGCCTAGTAATGGGTCACCCCGCCGCCATCCCCTACCCCGATATCGATCCGGTCATTGTAGCGCTCGGCCCCATTCAGCTGCGCTGGTACGGGCTCATGTACTTGATCGGCCTCACCGCGGCGTACTTTCTCATTCAACTCAAGGTGGCACGCAAAGAGCTGCCTATCCGGAAGGACCAGATCTACGACATGGTGGTCTATGCAGCCTTCGGGGTTTTTCTCGGCGGACGAATCGGCTATACACTCTTCTATAATTTTTCGTATTACATTCAGAACCCTCTGAAACTTCTTGCCGTCTGGGAAGGAGGGATGTCCTTCCATGGCGGGCTCCTCGGCACCATCATCGCGCTGGTCTGGTTCAGCAAGCGGCAGGGTATCCCAACCTATATCGCCGCAGATCTGGCCGCATCCGTCACGCCGATCGGTCTGGGGTTCGGCAGGTTGGGGAACTTTATCAACGGCGAACTGTACGGTCGATCAACCGACGTCAGCTGGTGCATGGTCTTCCCGACCGGAGGCCCTGCCTGTCGCCACCCTTCGCAATTGTATGAGGCCACGCTGGAAGGCCTCGTGTTGTTCACAGCCTTGTGGTGGATCGATCGACGCCCGACCCCGCCTGGGACGATATTCTGGAGCTTCATCACCGGCTACGGCCTCAGCCGACTGATCGTCGAACTGTTCCGTGAACCGGATCAACACTTGGGCTTTATCTTGGGACCGATCACCATGGGTCAGATTCTCTCCCTGCCCATGGTCTTGATTGGAGCAGTCATGCTCGTCTTGGGCTACCAAAAAGCGCGGCAGCAGGCCGCCCACTCTTAATACGGCATTTCGTCATCATCAAGGCCCACATGATGACCCAGTTCATGGACAACCGTATCGTAGACTTCCTGCACCACAACCTCCGGGGTCTCACAAAGGCGAAGGATCGGTCCGCGATAGATGGAGATCTGCGGCGGGGCTTCACCACCGGGCCTAAAGAAAGAATCGGCCGCCAGCGACTGTCCTTGATAAAGGCCCAGCAAATCGCTCTCGTCGTCCATCTCCAGGTCTCGCAACACGTCTTCCGGCGGCTCCTCTTCGACGACCACGGCAATCGACTCCATCAGCTTGGCGTAGGGAGGCGGCAAGTCAGCGATCGCCTGCTGCACCAGCTTTGCAAAGGCATCGGATGAGATATGGTTGCGCCCAGCCATTTCCCGGGATCCTACTTCTATAACTCTACTACCGTCGCACACCGCAAAAACAGACAGTGGAATCGAACCGCTTCGACTCCGAGGCTTTGTCGAACCGCAACTTTATATACCTCACTCTGAGGTCGGTACAGCTCTGCGCGAGCCGCGGCCTGATCGGGTGATACAGTATCCGTTTTATAGTCGGTGACCCAGAGCTCTCCATCCAACCGGTAGATAAGGTCTATGACTCCTTCCATGACCTGCCTGTCTCGCCACGGCATGACGAACGGAACTTCACGGCCAAGGATCTGGGCGGAACGGAGGCGTGCATAGGCTTCCGATCGGCCAAACGTCGCAAGGAGATCGTGCACGGACTCGGCGACTGCGCCCGCATAGGACTGGTCGTCCGGTCCAAGAGCCGCTTGAATGGCAGGAGCAACCTGCTCACGCAACCCGGAGGGGTCCTGTGAGAAATCCCACCGCTCGAGCAAGCGGTGAGCCACCACACCGGCCAACCGCCCAATCGCCGCATCCGGTCGAACAGAAGTGGTGTCACGTCGGACCGGCACCACTCGTTTGCCCAACACCGTCGGTGTCAGATGAGGTGGGGTTTCGCGAAGCTCTTTCCATCGGGCTGTCCTTGCTTCCCACAGTTCGGCAATTTGATGTGGGTCGATCAATGTCCCGCCGCCTGCATTGCCCAGACGTCGGCGAGGCCGCTTTCGCTCAGGAGCTGCGACAACCCGGTGGGGGATCGAGCTGCCCCCGATTCTTAATGCACCAGTCGAGACTGCGCCGATCTCGCCCGTCCCGATATTCTGCAATAGCTCGAAGACCGTTTCGCCGACCGAACGCGCGGTGACGCCTCCCGACAACAGCAACAACTCTTTGGCTCTGGTCATCCCCACGTAGAGTACACGCCTCCGTTCCGCCTCCTCTCTCAACCGTAGTTTGTTGTGGACGAGCAGCGCCCCGAGCGACTGATAACGGTCCAGAGAGAGACCATAGGTTCCACTCGACCAATCATGGGAGACCTGCGGCGCACTTCGCTCCCGACCGCTCCCCTGGTGGAGCCCCGGCAGCACGACGATGGGAAATTCCAACCCCTTGGCCTTATGAATCGTCAACACATGCACCGCTTCGAGAGACTCCTCGGCAAGGGGACTCTCCGACTCATCCGGCTGTTCTTCAAGCCGGGCGATCATCAGATCCACAAAACCGCTCAGGGTCATGTGAGGCCGGTCGGCCAATGCGGCAGCTGTCTGTTTGATCTTCATGAGGTTCGCCACGGCTTGCTCGCCATGGAGCGACGCCGCGGCCAAATCGAGCACCGGCAATCGGTCACATATCAGCTCGATGGCCTCGACCAATGGTAGAACTGCAATAGCTCGATGGAGCCAAGCCAGCTGTTCGAAGAGTCTCCGAACAGCGGCGGCACACCTATGCGGCCACGTTTCAAGACGCACCGCGTGGAGATAATCGAACTGCCCCGCCTGCTTGAGCTCGTAGAGGTCCCGATCGGTCAAGCCTCCCAGCGGTGAACGGAGGAGGCCGGCCAGAGCGATCTCGTCATGAGGATGATCCAAGACGCGCAACAGATTGACGAAGTCGATCACTTCTTGACGGCGATAGAAATGCTTTTCCCCCTCGATGACATAGGGGATATTGTGCCGTCGCAAGGCATCAAGATAGGCATCGGCCTGCGTGAGCTTCCTGAACAGCAGCGCCACGTAGCCCGGCTTCATCGAAGCGCGGCTCAAGACCTCGTCTACCAACCAGCGAGCCAGCACTTCGCTCTCGGCCCTTGTCGCTCCCGCCGCATCGAATGTCTCGTCTTCACCGGACGGCCTCGTCACGCAGAGGCGAACACCCGGCTCTATCGAGGCCGGGCGCCGTTGAGGGCGAACCTCCAATCGAACATTCGCCGGTTGGATCAGTGACCGTCGCTCGAACAACCGATCAAACACCTCGTTCACCGGCTCCAAGACGGCCGCGTCGCTCCTGAAGTTCGTCGTCAACGTCTGGCTCACTCCACCGTCAGCGGTCACTTTCTCCACGACCAAATCAAAGGCTTCAATGTCGGCGCGTCGAAAGGCATAGATCGATTGTTTGGGGTCTCCCACAATGAAGAGTTTCCCCGGCTCCAGGACCATCTCCTGCCAGTGCACGGCCTGGTTCCCCTGCCGCTCGGAGACCGCGAGGATGATCTCGTACTGCACGGGATCCGTATCCTGGAACTCATCGACCAACACGGCTCGATAGTCCCGCTTGATCCGCTCACGAACGGACGGATGCTCGAAGAGCAGGGCTCGCGCCCGCGCCAATAGACCATCAAACGAAATCCAGCCTTGCCGAGCAAAGTGGTCACGAATGTTCCGCACCAGCGGGATGACCAGCTTCAGAAGATTGGTTAAGAACTCATGGTCGACCGATAGAAGCTGTTGCGCCGTCTCGACGAGGATGCCTGCCTCACGGAAATCAGATTTCTCCCATCCGGCGACGGCACTCCCGAGATCCTTGCCGAGCCATTCTCGTTCCGCCGTCGTCAGATCGTTCCGGCCGGCCAAGCCTTTTTCTTTCATGAGGTGCATCAATGACACCGTGGCGGCGAGCATGTGCTCGACTTTACGGCGTTTAGGCCGGTCGTATGCCTTCAAGAGCTGCTCCGCCTGATCATCCATCTGCTGTATCCAGCGTGATACAGCCGGCGTCTCCACTGTTGATTCGAGTTGCCGCCGCAGAGCGTCGAGATCGACCAATTCACTGCATAAGGACCGGGTCAAGGTTCTGATCGCTTCGAGTGTGGTCGATGACAAGACGGATCGCCACAGACGATGGTGTGGTCCCGCGCGGCTCAATTCCTGATCAAGCCAGCAATCCCACGCGGCCGTAAACTGTTCCTCAAAGCGTAAGCCGTCGTCTTCCTTGAAATCGGGATCGACCGCGCTCTCCAACGGATGGAGTCGCAGCACGTGTGCGGCGAAACTGTGAAGGGTGCCGATTTGGGCTTTCTCAAGATCTTTGAGTCCGGCCTGGGCACGCGCGGCAATCGTTTCAGCGCTGAAGCCGTAGCGCGCTCGCAGAGCATCGAGTGAAACGGCCCCTCCGTCGGTTGCTCGCATCGAATCGGCCTGCGGGCGGGCGAGGATGGTAAGCCGCTCGCGCAGCCGCACTTTCATTTCTGTTGCCGCCTTGTTGGTGAACGTCAAGGCGACGATTTCTGTGATCGGGACAGGGGCCGGCTCCTTCATCAGCAGATGCACGAGACGATTGACGAGCAAGGTCGTCTTGCCGGTTCCCGCTCCGGCTACGACCACGACGTTGCGGTCGAACGTCGTTTCGGCCGACTCCCTGGCCCGGCGATCCGGTATCAGAGGATCGTTACTCATCGGCAACCTTCTGCGTACGAAGCATCTTCAGCGCTTTCGGTTCGGCGGCGCGATAGGCTCTCCACCACGTCGGAGTATGCTCTCGGCGGCACATCACACGAAACTCGCATCCGTCGCAATAACCGTCCGGAAGAATGAAAAATCGCCCGCTACGGATGCCGTCCACCAGCGTTCTGATCGATTGCTGGATGAGCATCCCCGTTTCGGACGTCCATGAAGTCGCCTCGAACGTCGATCGGCCGATCGCTGTGGGCCATTGGGGAGCAAGAAACAGGAACTGCACACGGCTCGGTGCGGTGGGCGCAGGCTGTCCCGAAACAGTGAGGCAGCTATAGAGCGGCGGTTGCAGCCGATAACCGCGGACCGCCGACTGAGCCAAGTTGCGGTCTTCCGGTTTCATGGCCGACCCGACTTTGAATTTGTAGTCGAGGACCTGTAGCGCGCCGGAGTTCCGATTCCGGTCGAGCCGATCGATCCGGCCGCGGACTTTCAACACTCCTTCGTCGAGAATTCCAGGCACCGCCCCTTCCCCGTCTATTTCAAATGCAACGGGTGTGTAGGGATGCTCGGCCTGCCCCTCCTCGTCCGCTTCCACCGCCGCGGTCGCCAGCGTCACAATCAATTCCTTTGCCAGCTCCCACAGTAGATAGGGACCTGTCCGAGACTGTGATTCCAAGTCTGCCGCGGCCAGTTCGACCGACGAACGGATCGTCCGCTCGATGGCTTCGTCCGTCACCCGTTCAGTCGGCCACCCCGCCTGCACGAGCTGTTCATAACAACGACGCAACGACGAATGGCACAGCGTACCGACCAGCGCGGCGTCCGGCTCCTGTCCAACCGAAACACGACTCGGTTCGAGCCGTAGAATATCTGCGGCAAAATATTGAAAAGGGCATCGCGCATACCGTTCGAGTGGTGTCGGAGCGACACCTCGTTCGATGAGCCTTGCCCAATGAGACTCGACCGCCCCGGTCATTCCATCGAAGAGGTTCAACGTTGCCCCGTCCTCTTCGATTCGATCAAGCGCCGCTGCCGCATGGCGGAAGATCTCCGCGTCCCGCCCCAGCGCTAATATCAGCTCGGTCGGGTCCTGCCCGTTTAAGGCCAACCACTGAGTCAGTTCAGCCGGCGGCAGGAACAATTTGGTCGCCGGTTGCTGCAAGAGCCGATCGGTCAGTCGGCGAGGCACCACGTCTATCGGCTGCTCATCATGGTCCAGCCGGCGGCGGGCTTCTCCGAGATAAGGAGACGCGGCCAGCATGCGCCCTGATTCATCGGCCCGTTGATAGGACAGGTAGAGCCGCTGGCCGGCTGCCTGACAAGATAGGTGGAAGAGCAAGGCCTCTTCTCCATACGCCGTCAGTTTCTCGTCGATCTTAAATCCAAGCGTGGAGTCCAACACTCGCCGATGGCGATCCCGGAGGAACGCGTCTTCCCGGATATAGCGCGGAAACACTTTTTCGTTCAAGCCGAGGACGAACAGGGCTTTGAAGGGTACCCCGCGAGCCGCCATGACATCGAACACCATCACCCCATGGGATGATGCATCATGGAGGGGCTTCGTCGTCCGCTCAAACGTATGAACCAGCAGCTCCACAAACTCGGCCCAGGTCATCTGATCGTTGAGCGGCTCCAATTCCATGAGCGTCGTCCAAATATGATCGATGGCGTCCCATGTCAGCGCTCTGTGGGCAAGCTGAACATTCTCGGCAGTCGATTCCGCCGCATCAGGCCGACACAGGCGCCGCTCGATGAGCGCCCGACACGCTGTGACCATCTGACCGATCGTTCCCCGTGGTGGAAGGGCTGAACAGTCCTGGATGAGCTGTGAGACGACCTGCCAGAGAAGGCTGATCACGTCCGGCGCAATAGTCAGAGAACCGACGATGCTCTCCTCGCCGTCAAGAATCAGTGCCGCTCGGCTCGCGGGGTCCAGCCGGTTCCATTCCTCGACTCCGTGGGTGATGTGCAGAACTTGAACCAGCAGTTTCCACTGTTCAGGCCGGTAGGACTCCGATAAGGCGTCATACAGATCGGTGGCATAGAGTGGTGACGTCACGACATCGAGGACCGATGCGCGATAAAAATCGTTCAGCGGCAGGCCCGCCAACTGCAACATCAGTTTGCAGATCGGTTCCTGAATCAACGGCCGCACGGCTGTCGTGCGAAAAGGAATGCGGTGATGATCGAAGATCGATCGCAGATGCAGGCTGTAGGGATCGAGCGGGCGGGCGGTGACTCCGATCTCGTCGAACCGATACCCATTCGTTTCGACCAGATCGAGAATCGTGCGGGAAACCGCCGCCAGTTCTTCTTCGGAACCGATCACGCTGCGTATGGTCAGGTGGATAGGCTTGGGCTCTGTGGTGGACGATTCCGGTTCCAATCGGATCATCCCATTGTCCGACATCATCAGAGGCTGGATGCAGCGATCGAAAAAGCGCCGGGCGAATCCAAACGCCGGATCATCCTCCAGCGGGAAGAACAATGTCGTGGCGTAAGCTCGACTGATGGCTTCAAAGAGAGACAGCTGCACCTGTGTGAGGTCATAGAACCCGTAATAGAATACTTCTCTCAACGACTGGAGGAACGGGGCGGTCGGAACACCGGCGATGAGCTGCGCAGCCAGGTCGTCTTGCGTCCCGACCCCGAGCGTCTTCCCCACTTCCTTCACCGACGCATACAACGAAATAAGTGCGCCGAGCCATTCTTGGTCGTCTTCCTCGAAATAGCCTTCACGGATGCCTTGAAGCACCTGCACGGGATCGACATCCGCATCTTTCAGGTCGCGCATCGTCGCCCAGAGCGCTCCCCACGTACCGGATGATTGCCCGATTCGCTGTAAGGGTGCCTGGCTCGAGAGCTTGCTGCGAACAATGTGACGGATCGATTGTTCGAAGAACAGTTCGTCGACCACTCGCGGCAGTCGGCGATTTGCAGATTCCTCTCCAGCCAATCGCAGGGCCAATTGATGGAAGGTGAGAATGTGGATGTTCAGGACCGACAGCCGATGTTCGACGGCGAGAAGGCTGCGAATGCGGTCGGCCAATGGTTTGGATGGAACGAAGATCGCGATCGGCGCAAGCGGATCGGTCGCCTTGGCACGCCTGACATGATCGACCAGGGAGGATTCGAGAGACGGATGAAACCGACCGGTGACGACGCGGAGCATCTAACTCGGGCTTCGTGAAACGTGAAACGTGAAGCGTGTGAATATCGGCATGGTTTGCCTTCTCTCGAAATTGCGCTTCACGAGCGGCGAACGACGGGATTACCCGGTCTCCGGCCCCAAGAGCTCGCCGTTACAGTCGACGCAGGCCCAATCGCCGTCGATGAAGGACATGGGATCGCCACAGATCGGGCAATCGGGTGGAGGTCCTTTATCGAGAAGGGGAAGATCTGGCAGCTCGAAATCCTCTTCATCCATGACTCGCTATCCTTCCCGCTGTTTGATCTTCAATTGAATGGCTTTCTCCGCACTTTCCCGACTGGGAACGCCGACGAACGTCAATCGCCCATCGATAATGGTCGCGGGCACGGCACGGACCGAATGACGGTCCGCCAATTCTTGGCCGTCTTTCGTGGTGATGTCCACCTCACGGTACGAAAAGCTATATTTGACTCGCAGCTGTTTCCACAGGCTCTTGGCCGAAGGACAGGCTCCACAACTAGGCGACACGAGTAACGTAATGTTCGGCATGATACTCCCGACACCGGACTCAACGACTCCGATGCTCGGATCTTAGCACCGGCTGAAAAGTCGGCGCAAGGAGCACGTCGCCCACTGATGCTCCTATAAATCAGACAATCGATCAGAAACTATCGCCCGGCAGGCCATCCACCGGACTGATTTTCCGTCCCACCTGTGATGGGTGGAGACCCGGCAGGGTTCCCGGCGGGATTTCCCGGTGGGGCCACGATGTTACCGGCGGTGTTGGGATAGTATGGAGGTTCGGTCTTTGGAATCGTGCTCCCTGGTTCTCCAGTTTGCTGAGCCAGAGAATTTTCGGTTGCCTTCGGTACACAACCCAAACACACGACCAGCATTACAGCGCAGAGGCTGTAGTATTGCGTCCCTCTCCCAAACGCGTGCTTGTATAGAAAGTCCATCAGTCCCTTCGATGATAGGTGTGATACGTCCCTTCCGGAATCATTTGTCCGATCATTGGCATGCACGAATTCTCCTCTTTTAGCTCGAGTTCTTGACCCGGCTGGTATTTCTATCCACGTTGTTCCCCAATAGATCGGCCGCTTGCCTGAGAGCCTCTTGTTCAGCTTCGTCACGCGTGGGGTGGGAAACCGTACTAAACGATTGCTCAGCGGCATGTTCGTCGATTCCACATCTCACGGTGCCCTGAACGGTCCATGTTCCATGCTCGCTTGCACGAAAGAAGAGCTTCACGCGGCAACCAGCCACTCTCATATCTTTGATATCTTCCTCAGCATCAGGAATGATCGGCATGGCCGTCCCTTGCTCGCTATTTTTTCGGCGGTAAGGTCCCTTCAGGCGGAAGCGTGGGATGCCGCTCCTCTTCGGACTTGGCTTCGGGATCGATCGCCATCTTGGGATCGATGACCGGCGGCGTCACCACGGAATGCGGATGAGGAACCGTCTCCGGTTGTTTCACTATCCCGGGATCGCGCGTACTATCCGGTTGCGATTTCTCGGTTGAGGGATCTCGTGGCGTTGATGGAGAAGGCGATTGCGAAGGCGGAGTAATGTCAGCCGCCAGCACAGGCGAACTCAACACAATCAGTAGTAGAATAAACAATGCTCGTCTCATGACTAAGGGTACCGGACGACACATATCTCCGCCTACTCGGAGATCCCCCGGTTTGACGTATGAGTAGGTAGATTTTCTGTGACCCGCTCACATTGTATATCGGATACCCATTCCGTCTTTAACACGATCCGATCGATCGTGGCCTTACCGGTCGTTTGCCTTCTGATGACCTTCCTGACGGATGAACCGGCGGCAGCTTCAAACGACCCTGCCCCACTTCGTGTCCTGACCTATAACTTGCTGCACGACGGGCCGTGGTCGGGATTCGTCGAAAATGGCACCCATCTCGAAGAACGGCTCGAGATGACCATTCAAGAATTGCGACGTTTGCAACCTGATGTGATTGCCCTTCAAGAAGCCTCACATAGCCGAAGACATGGCAATGTGGCGCAGCGGATCGCCGATGCACTTGGGTATCAGATGGTCTTCGGGCCGGCGACGGAACGAATCTTTGGAATCAGACCCTTGGATCAGTTGATCATCTCCGCTCTCGGTTTCAAGGAAGGCCCTGCCATCCTGAGCCGATATCCAATCGTTGCCTCGGAAATCTATGATCTGCCTCGCTGCCGATATCGGCTGGATCCTCGCATTCTGCTTCGCGCCGAGATCGATACGCCCGACGGATCAGTCCAGGCCTTTTCCGCCCATACTTCGAAAGGTGACGAGTGCCAGCTTCAACGCGTCGGGGAGCTATTCCGTGAACATCGAGGGAACGGGAGAGCGATTTTGATGGGCGATTTGAACACCGGCGAGCACTCTCAGGTCCTCACCGGATGGCAGAAGGAGCCGGGATTCATCGACGTTTTCCGGGCAGCGAATCCAGGAGTATCAGGCGGCACAGTGTGGCAAGACATCCATGTGGAACGACCCACAGCCGATCGCCGGGTCGATTTCATTTTCTTGCTGGATAGCAAGACCGGCAACCGGTCGGTGGTGCGCTCAAGTCATCTGGCATTTGAGCGTCCTGGTCGTCTGCCGAACGGCGCCGTACTCTGGCCATCCGACCATCGCGGGGTACTAGCTGATATTGAGTTCTTGCCTACCGATACACCAGGGAGCTCTCAGTTACCGATCAGCGCCCGCTGACTAACCAGTAGTCATCGCTTGCCTTCATAGCCACGGTCCCGCCAGCGTTCCAGGAGTTGGATGCGCCGGCGGAGCTGATCTATGGTGACCTGCTCAACACAGCGCTTCGTGTGCGCAATTAACCCCATATCCATGCGTCGAAACAGAACTGCTACTCAAATGAATCACTCCTGACCTGATTTCTGGCTGTCAGAAGGTGATGGTCGTTTTCTGGTTGCTCCAAGACTACGGCGGTTCAACCAGCTTCAACGTGACCTTTCTGGAAGTTCTCCCGACCGTCTTACATCTATCCCGAGTTGCCTATCGGTTGCGGCGTGGCGACAAATGTCAGAACGATGATGGACGCACCCAGCTAGCGACTGCCAAGAGCAGGATACAGAGGTGGTCACCGGGCTGCACGCTAGTGGTGAGAAGACATGAGGTATTTAAGCGATATAAGAATTTCAGCACGATTCCAGTTCTGAATTCCGGTTACATCTGATGAGACAATATCGCTTTCCTCCAATACTCGATGTACCCAATATATGGTTTTGAGTTTCTGACCCAACCCACCGTTGGCATAAGCGTCGACCGTTCCAATGAGTAGCCAGGGAAGACGAAGATAGCGAGTGTTATCGAAAATCCGCCCATGAAGTGAGTCGATATAGCGTGATGGCGTCTCCGCGTCAGTAGACAACGGTATGACATTTGGCAAAGAGTCGAGCCACAGTTGATCGATGTCGTCCATTTTTTCATATCCAAGCTTGTGCATTGTATGAATAACAAGTCCTGACACTGCTTCAGATTCTTTGCCAGCTGGATCGATTCCGTTTTCTGTTGCCAAGGGATAATCTTTCCATCGAGCCGTTGATTTGATTCTATTAGCTGTCAACCAATGGTTTCCCTCGCGCATGGCGTTTTCGATCTTGGGCTTCATTACAGAAGTCGCAAAATCGTACTGTTCGTGTAGTGCTAATAGCGCCCACGATGTAGCGTACGAGGAAGCATGTTCACCATCTCTGGTCGGATAAATAGGCCACCACCCACCGCGTTGTTGATTCTTCAATAGGAAATCCAGCTCGTCATCGCTTGCAGCCTGATTTGAACGAGCTAAGGCTACAAGAACCCATGCGGAAACCGGGATGTGCGGTGGATCTCCTTTTTGCTGATTAAATGGTTTCCAACATTGGCAGTGTGCATCCTTTTGGTCCTGGCGAAAAAATTTGACGGTATCTGTCAACGTACTTGATTGCAAATCTGATTGTCCCGAGAGCGCCACAATTGACTGCGCAATTGCCCATACCTCATAACCTGGCTTCCCTTTGTGATTGAGTTCAGTAATAAGGCTCGAACTGATTCGCCCTATGTTTTCCTGTGTCCTAGAAACTGGGGTAGCAGCCACTGGTAGTTTTTGTTCATTTTGTTGAAGCGCCTGAAACATAGTCGTAATTGTTTCTCCCAGCAACCAGTAACAGATTCCTGAAATCAAGATTAGGACGGCAGCCAAAAGCATCAAAACAGACGACTGGCGTGCCAAGGTCTTTTCTTGAAGACGCGTTTTAGGAATCGCAGAGACAAGAACCTTTGCGTCATAGTCCCAGCGTCGATCCGTAATCTCTAGAGCATTGCGTCCGGCCAGGGTCTTTAGGTCATCCGGTAGGTCTTCGGACCTCGGCATAGTCGCACCACCCACTAGTACTGGTATGACCTTTAGATTTCGGCTGATCGCCGTTGTAATCTCCATGCGAATGTAGTCGTTGGTGTCCTGAAGGCGGCGTTGACCTCTGGCATCAGTCGCGGTCAGCCAGCGAGGGCCTATGACAACCACTAATGCTTCACAAGACCCGATTGACGTTCGGATGTATTCTGCAAAATCAACTCCGGCAGGAATGGTATCAATGTCCATGAAAACCTGATTATTGCCGAGCTGTTCTCGAAGAAATCCGGCCAGACGGCCGGTCCACCCCGCGCTATCTTCCCGTCGGTAACTAATAAAGACCCGTGGCATGATTGGAGGCTCACCTATCCAGAAGCGCAATCAGCTATGAAAGGTCACGAAACTTTTCTATGCTCAAGCAATCATTTTGCCTGCCAGAGAACGATGCCGATGCGCACGATTCAAGTGAGAATGAAGAGACAGGGAGATAAGTACTGTATCTAAATAGATGCTGTCTGTATCATAAAGTATCAGGAGGCATCAATCAAAGGGGGTAGGCTTTTATACGTTAATGGTTTTGCCAATCTGCTCTGGGCGATGTTGGATGGGGAGCTCCCTGCCTCAGCCTTCGGCAAAGCGCGTAAGCAATAAGCAGATCGCTTCGTACCGACCTTGAAACAGATAGTTAACTTCGATGGGTGAAACGGCGCGAACTTGCGACGCGCGCTAAGGGCTACGCGCCATACCGTTCATTGTTATACTGGTTGCGCTGGGTCTTCGAGTCGAAGACCTCTCTTTTTCAGAGCTCGCTGCTCCTCTTTTGTTAAGGCATCCACCTGCAACGAACGGGGCGTCATCAACAGCACATTCCCGTCTTTCACCACCGTCGAGGTCGTCTCGTCGTCAAAATGCAGATCCTGCGAAGCGCAAGCGGAATCGTCACGTGCTCACGGCCTCGCACCTTCACCACCGCCATTCGTCACCTCACTCGATCCCCATCTCGCAATCAGAAATAACCGATCAGTCAGCAATTGAGGGCTCAATGAAATGGGGCCTGGCATGCGTATTGACTTATTGCAGTCGGAGACTGCGTTTAAGTGGTGACGATTCCCTCGCTCGGTAGCAATCAGCCGCGAACCCAGACCGGTTCCGTCTCAAGCTGTCGTGATTCGCTTCCATCGCTCTTTCGTACGTCTCGAACATCTCGCACATTCAGTGGACGGCTGTTGATTTGACTTCCTAGACGGAAAGGCCCAGCATGACTCATTCCATTTAGACAAAGAGGTGTTCTGTGACTGTTTGCTAGGTTTTTCCCAGCCCACCATAGAGCGTTATCCGCGACAACCATCACGCCCTCCTGGTGTCCATCACTACGAGGGCGTTCTTGTGTCTGCAATTGTACCCTGCCTCGGCAACACGTCCTGTCCGTTTACCTGTCTTGGAAGGAGCCCGCGATGAAACGTTTAGCCACACTCTCAGCCGGACTGATCCTTGGATCCCCTGCCCTCGCCTTGGCCGTAGAACACAACGCCAGCTATCGAGGTATCGGGTGGATCTATTTCACCCTTATTGCCACAATCCTGATTTATGGGGTCTACGATTCCTTCGGGAAAACGGCCATGTATGTGGCAGCTCCGGTTATTCTTGTCTGGTCGTATTGGATGCTGCCGCCGAACTAAGCCGATCGGATTACGGCGCGATAGAGACAAGACCGCCTCGTCGAGGCCATTGGGGCTATGTCTTCAAGGACTAGACCGATCACGTCTGGTGCGGTCCTCAGTCGATCATTCTTAGACTCACCTCACCCCGACATTCCGCTCGTTCTCGCTTGAACCAAGAACATGCTCCTCCACATTATTTTTACATCGCGCACGGCGCATAGCCGCGCTTCCGTGTGCACTTAAGGGTTCCGGCTATGCTGCAGCGCATGGTTAGGGGTCGTGATCCTAAACGTACTCATAATAGACATGGTCGGGCAATGCGCCCCTCGAACCGTCGCTACGAAGGATAAACCCTTCAACAAACATGTGACCGTACCCCAATAGAATATCGCGCTTGGCCTGTGCAACACAGACTTCGAAGCCCTCTTCACGTGACTGGTGATAAATGCCAACCGACAATTGCACACCCGCAACCGTCCGCTCCACTGTTGAATATTGAGGAAGAGCGAGCAACTCCGCATCGCTCAGCTCGAACAAACGATCCTTTTCAGCATGAACCGCCTGAGTATATGCGTCGTCTTTCGGGTTGGGCATTGTGAATGCCTAACGGTCCTGCGGCTCCTTGGCGGGCGCGAAGCAAAGAAACGGGGTCCAATCCCTCAACTCCCCTCTTCCAAGAATGCTGTATTCAGGGCCTGCCACAAATCAAACTATCATAGAGGCTGCGTCTTGCGTTCATATATACGGAGCAGCATTTTCCATTGTAGCCCCGGTCTAGCCAACGCTCCAGCAATTGAATGCGCTTCCGAAGCTGTTCTGCCGTCGCTTATTAGGCACGGCTCCCGGTGCGCGCGATCAATTCCGCATTCAGGGCTAGCGACGTAGGCCGTGCGGAAAACTCCGGTTGCTGACGCGTGCTGAATTCACTCATCGATGCCGCCAGACGCCTGGTTTCGCTGTTTGACAAACAGTTCCATTTGGAGTAGACAGCCGATACCGCGGTGACATGCCGCCTCGGCTATTCTCTTCTTCAGCGTGGTGACATCGACCAACACGGAATTCGGCTCGACGAAGGAGATCGACCATGGCTTGGAGCAATTGGGAATCCCTCGGTGGCATTATCACCGCCGGACCGGCAGTGAGTTCGTGGGCGGGCGAGAGACTCGACACCTTCGTCAAGGGATCCGACAATGCGCTGTGGCACCAGTGGTTCGACGGTGGGTGGAGCGGGTGGGAGTCGCTCGGTGGCGTCATCGATGGCTCACCTTGCGCGGTATCATGGGCGTCGGGACGCATCGATGTATTCGCCCGCGGCATGGACAACGCCTTATGGCACAAGTGGTTCGATGGCGGTTGGAGCGGCTGGGAGTCGCTCGGCGGCACAATTACGGCAGGGCCAGCGGTGTGTTCATGGGCGCCCGGCCGGCTCGATGTCTTCGCGAAAGGTTCTGACAATGCGTTGTGGCACAAATGGTTCGACAACGGCTGGAGCGGCTGGGAGTCGCTCGGCGGCGTGATCGACAATGAACCCGGTGCCGTATCCTGGCAACGCGGCCGCATCGATGTATTTGCGCGCGGCATGGACAACGCCTTATGGCACAAGTGGTTCGACGGCGGTTGGAGCGGCTGGGAGTCGCTCGGCGGCGTGATTACCGCCGGCCCTGCTGCAAGTTCATGGGGACCCGGGCGGCTCGACATCTTCGTCAAAGGGTCCGACAATGCGCTGTGGCACAAGTGGTTCGACGGTGGCTGGAGCGGCTGGGAGTCGCTCGGTGGAGTCATCGATAACACGCCGGCCGTGGTGTCGTGGAGCCTCGGGCGTATCGATGTGTTCGCCCGCGGCATGGATAACGCGATGTGGCACAAGTGGTGGACGCAACGTTTGCCTACGGTACGCCTGCATGTGAAAGTGTTGACCCAGCCGACGCGTTTTTCCATCGATCGCATGATCGACAACATGATCGACCTCTACGCAACGTCCGGCATCCGCGTGCACCGCGTGGGCGATCAAAACCTGAACCTGCCGCTGCTGAACGATCTGGACGTCGGTGCGTGTGTCATGGGCACGGTCACCGCCGAGCAAACCACGCTGATGGCCAACCGCGCAGGCGCGGGTGCTGACGATGTCGTGGTGTATTTTGTGCGCTCGACGAATCCAGGTTCCAACGGCTGCGCCGCGCATCCCGCCAACCGGCCGGCGGCGGTGGTGGCCTCGGTCGCCAGCGAATGGACGCTCGCCCATGAAGTCGGCCATGTCCTGGGCCTCGCCCACGTGACACCGACCGACCGACTGATGATGGACGGCGGTACCAACAACATTACCAATCCGCCGCCTGATCTGATTGCGAGCGAAGCGCAGACGATGGACAACAGTCCGTTTACCCAAAACCTTGGGTAAGCGGGCCGCTTGCCATAAAGGAGACCACGATGGCGATCAGCTATGCAGAACTGAAGGCTATGCTGGATGTTGACGAGCCGGACTATATGGCCCTCGTCGAGAAAGCTTCCGGTGCCACGCAGCATCTGCGCAAACTTGCTGCGTCCGCGGATGTGTCGCTGGCATCCAAGGCGGTATCACTCGCGGGCATGTTGGGCGACCCCGACAGCATCGGTATCATCGGTAACGCCTCGAGGTCGCGTGAGGTGCTGATTCGTGTTGCCGCAGCGCATGCCGCAACCATGTTACCTGACAGCCCGCAGACGGCGCGCGTCGTGAACAAGCTTCTGGACGATAGAGACGTCGGAGTGGTCAAGCACGCAACCCGGGCGGCAACACGGTTGTCCGATCCCGGGCTGGCAACGAAGGCCAAAAGAGCCGGGAAGCGTATGCAGGTAGCTGTGCGCGCAATGACTGCTCAAACATCCCGGCGCGAAAGGAACACGGTCATGACTCACAAAGCTGGTACGAGGGCGCGTGGCGCGGCAACCCAAGGCCGTGGAACGCGCAAGAGCAGTTCCAAGGTCAAAGGGCAAATGCCCACCGGGGCCATGACGCAGCCGCCGAAAGGAACGAAAGCCCGTGGCATGCCGACCGGCAAAATGAACTGAGGCATCAGCGTACTGGTATAAACATTTCCCAAGTCTTGCGGTGAATGGTATCACCGTTTGCCATCGTAGCCTTTTTCCTTCCAACGCTCCAAAAATTGAATGCGCCGGCGGAGCTGATCCATCGTCGCGGAATCGACACGGCTCCCGGTGCGCGCGATCAATTCCGCGTTCAGGCGCCGATGGTCGATTCCGCTGTTCCGGGAAACTGCGCTGACCAGCAACCGGTGAAGATCGCGGAGGTCTCTCTTCTGTTCATGGAGTGAGACTGTTGAATCGCCGACGACAGCTGCCTCATTCTCGTCCCTTGCGTCGTCTTCTCCGATGACGCTGTCGATCTTGGATACAGCCATCAGTGGCATGTATTCGTTGATGGAAACAATGACACGGCCAAAGAGATCCCGTTGTCCGGCCGGCACAATGTCCTCCAACACATGATCGCGCTCCGCCTTGATCTGTCTCGCATAGTGCGCCAGGACCGGATCTTTGGGCAGATAGAGCCAGGCCCGCTGGGGTTTGGGCATGCCGTCCTGCATTCGGACGAACCGTCCCACCACCTGCCGAAAGTACATTTCCGTCAGCACGTTCGTGCCGTACACACCGACACGAAGACGCGGAATGTCCACGCCCTCGCTGACCATATTGACCGCGACCAACCACTGCTGCTTCTTATGCCCGGCAAATTCCTCAATCACGCGGGATGCCGCCGGGTCGTCCGACACCGCAATCGCCGCTTTGCTGCCGGTGATGCGGCCGACGAGTTCCGCGACCCAGCGGGCATGATCTTGATCCATGCTCACGATCAGCCCTCCTGCATCACCTTGCTCGTCCTTGCGCAAGCGGGTGAGCTGCGCATGCGCATCGGTGATCACCGGACCGAGCCAAGTTTCTTGTAAGAGCGCCGTCTTCAAGCGTTCCCGCTGCCGATCGAATGTCAGTCCATCTTGAAACGTCGCCGTATGTTCGCGGCCCTCGGAAAACCAAGTGAGTTCGCCTTCATAGCTGGGAAAGACGATCGGCCGGCAGACGCCGTCCCGTATTGCGTCGGTGTAGCCGTAACTGAAATCGGGCCGGCTCTCTCCATGTTCGTACCGGATAAACGGGATCGGATTGTTGTCTGAACGGAACGGCGTGCCGGACAGAACCAGCCGGAACACGGCCGGATCGAACGCCGTGCGCAGCGCCTTCCCCCAATTCTTACCGTCCCCGGCATGGTGCAGCTCATCCAGAATGAGCACAGTCTTTTTTCCCTTGCACGCCCGTTGAAAGATGGAGGGAGACAGACAGACTTGCTGGTAGGTGACCACGGCGCCGTGATAGTCCGCCGCCTCAACGGCCTGGTCGTTCGTCAGAGCCGGATCCAGATGCAGGCCGATCTTCCCCGCCGCGTCCGACCATTGCCCCCGCAAATGATTGGTCGGACAGACCACCACCACCCGAACAGCGGCTCGCTGAGTCAGATAATGGTGCGCGACGGCCAGGGCAAATCGCGTTTTGCCGGCAGCGGGAGTCGCCATCGCCAGAAAGTCCGTCGTTGAATGGGCGCGCACCGCCGAGACAGCGCGGCGCTGCCAATCTCGAAGGAGTGCCGTCCAGGCAGGCAAAGTCTTCATGGCCAGTGTGTGCACGTGAGAACAGCCGGCGCCGCGACGCCGGCTCAAATGGGGCTGGCTAGTCCAACCAATCTTTCTCTTTGAGTTTCCTCGGCAGGTACTTCTTGGTGAGGTACTGAAAGTCTTTGTTCGCCAACGCATCAAGCTCGTACTTCAATCCACTCGCCAGCATACGCTTGATCTCCGCCTGCCAGGCCGGTTTCTGGAACCACTGATAGTTCATCAACTCTTTTGCGCGGGCGATGTCTTTGTCGTTCAACTTGATGCCGACGTTGCGCGGCAACTCATACCGCTCCGGGTCGGCGCTCGATAAACCCATGAACTTGGCTTTCGGGATTGCCATGCGCTGGCTTTCAAAGGCCAGATTGATCGAACCCTGTTTGATGACGGAGTAGATGTAGTATCCCCATGGATCGTTGTCGACCAGCACATAGACCGGCAGACGATGTTCCTCATGGAGCCGTCTTGCTAGGCGTCTGACTCCGCGCGGCGGTTGGCCATTGCCCGTAAGTAGCACGCAGTTATAGCGACGCCAGAACTTGTCCTCCGACAGCCGGTTCCACTGCGTTCCCTTTTCGACAAGCAACACGAAATCCGCCGTGCAGCGGCGAATCTCCAGATATTCAGGTTCCACAATCGACGGCACCGAGTACCCGCCCTTGCCGAGCTTGGAGCAATCAACCCGGTCGCCGTCATCTCCGAAGACCACGGGCCCGACGATACTGCCGCTGTTCTCCGCTCGAACATGCAACTCCTCACGAAGCGCGGCGAGAGACACTTCCAAATCTTCAATAACCGGATCGGATTCGTCCTGTGTATCGAAGGTGTTCTCGTGGGAGTCTTTGATCGTATGTTTCGTGCGATAGTAGATTTCGCGTAGCGACGTCGTCAGATCGGCGCGCTGCAACTCAGAAAGGGCGTCCGCCACCAGCACCGTCTGCATGAATTTCTTCGCCATGCCGACGTTGAAAAACGACCGCTCTTGTTTCTTGCCGCCCATCTCGATCAGACCCTTCCGCTCGTTGAAGGACACATTGGAGAGGGCGCGGATCGGAATCTGAAACGTCGGGTCTTTCGACCGCTCGGCTGCCAGGACCACGATATCGGCCAGGCCGATCAGCTTCTTCTCGACAAGGGTCGTTTTGTTCGTCTTCGTCGTCATGATGTCCTATTTAGATTTGCGCGGAGCCGCTGCCTTGGCCGGCCGGACAGACTTGCCACCTGGTTTCTTCTTCGCCCCAGACCCGCCGGCAAAGAGCGCCATTTGATCTGGTTTCGATCTCTTCTTCCTGAGCGACTTTTCCGATGTTTTTGGTCGGCTGGATTTCTCTATCGAAGCACTCTCGTCTACCGACCGTGTGTCACTCAGCAGATCCGGCTCAGCCGCCGGCGCCGCTGCAACCCGATCGGCCTCGACCTGAGTGGCCAATTCCGTCTCGCCTTCCACTCCCTCCGCCGTGACGATAATCGAATGAGGCAACCCTTCAGGCCCTGCACCGGTCTTTCCCAGCGCTTCATCGGTTTTCTGACCGCCCGTGCGGGAGGTCGCAACCTTCTGGAGCTGTGCTTTCAGTTTTTCCTTCGGCAGCTTGCCGCCTTTCAACCGGTTACACGCCTCGACGACTTCTTCGATATACAGCTCGAAAATATTCCGCCGCCGATATTCACTGGCCGCCCGCTCACGCCGACGAATGAACAGTCCTAACCGCCTCCCGCACTCGCGAAGCGCCAGGGTGATTTCCTTTTGGATCTCGTCGTAATCGGCGATCGCTTCTTTGGACTCGCTTGTAAACGGCACCCACACCGAGGCCATATGGACGAAGATGACCATCGGTCCGGCCGGCAAGGCGCCGCGCGACTGCGTCAAGCCGTAGTTCTTCCACGTCGTGCTCATGACGGCCTTGAACGTCGCACAGGCCGATTGCTGATACAGCAACGGCACCCGATTGGCGTAACGGATCACCCGGGCGAGTTCCGAGTCTTCCTCCTCGTGCTCTCCCTCGGCTTTCGGCCTGGCCGGTTGTTGCGGCTTGTTCTGATCCTGCGGTCGATTGCCGTAGGCAAGCCCTGCTTCAATGATGAATGGGTTGCCGCGATACACCGCCGGTGGCCGGCTGACGGCCGTATAAAACTCGCCTTTAATCTGCTTGTAGAGGCCCGAGAGAATCGCCTTTTCGCCGATCGGTGAAATGCAATTGGTCGGCGGCGCCATGATTTTGGTGTCCTGCAATGTTTTATAGAGCGTCTCTGCGGCAGGCCCTTTCAGATCGCGGGGTCTCAGATCCGGTCGTATCTTCGCCGCTTTGCAGATCTCATCGGCCATAGGGGAAGACACCCGGCAAAAATCACTGGCGAGAAAACCGGAAACCGAATGGCTCTTCGTGTCCTGCAACATCTTGAGCAACATGCCGAACTCGATGCCATATGGGTGCGGCTTGATCTCGCGAGGTTGCGGGGGCAATTCGTGATAGGTGCGGGGGTATTCCTTTGTCTCTCCTTCAGGTGTCTGATAGATCAGTTTGACGTGGGGATTGGCGATGGAGGTCTGTTCGAGCCATTCATCGACGGAGGCTCGGCCTTTCTGATACTTACCTTCGACTTCCAGCGCAACTTGGGTGCCCCGAGGCTGCTCCCAGTCGATCTGTTTATTCTCGTGAACCAGCGGCTCGTTCTTCTTCGTATCGATCTGGACTTCGAAAAAATGGGCGGCGGCTTTAGGGCCGATACGGGAAATAATTTTGACCGGCTTCCCGGTCGTGAGCTGCCCATACATCCCGGCGGCGGAAATGCCGATCCCCTGCTGGCCGCGGCTCATGCGCAAACGATGAAACTTGGATCCGTAGAGCAGCTTCGCAAAAAT
The DNA here is from genome assembly GCA_024760525.1 of Nitrospira sp. NCBI lineage: Bacteria > Pseudomonadati > Nitrospirota > Nitrospiria > Nitrospirales > Nitrospiraceae > Nitrospira > Nitrospira sp. Next base: position 591,818 of record CP060499.1, on the reverse strand, counting down.
TCTGGGAATCTGCTGGCGAACAATGCCGGGGCCATTGTCGGTCACGGTGACGCGAAACCTGCTGGCTTGGCTTGGCGCGACCGGCTCCCCGTTCGGCACAACCTCCAACTTGACCGTCACGTCCGGAAGAATTCCGGCTTCTTCGCAGGCATCGAGCGCGTTATCGACTGCTTCCTTGACGCACGTCAACAATGCCTTCCGCGGGTTGTCGAACCCGAGCAGATGCCGGTTCTTCGTGAAAAATTCGGAGACGGAAATCTCCCGCTGCCGCGCACCCATCTCGACAGCGGTCACCCGTTCTGCCTGCTTGGCGGCTTTCTTCTTCGCGTCTGGTTCAGGAATCGACGGAGGAGCGGAAGGTGTTGAATCAGTATGTGACGCGGATGCTTTCTTTGTTGCCATTCACCCTCTCAGAGGAACAAGCGTTCACTGTTGGTACCACAAAACTTTCACGGAAACAATGGCACCAAATGGCTCCGTCACGTAAGGCCATCTTCAGGGATTGCGTGCGTCGCTCAGAAATGGATCGCAATCACGACCTCGTGATGACTGCCGGTTGAGTGTATCGGAAGGTTGTCATCGTGTGATGGAAGGATCCCGCAGGTAATGGACCGGTTCCATGGTTTCCGCGGACCAGACAAGCATTTTCCGGTCGAGCGTGGAGACGAGCAAATATTTTCCATCGCTCGTCCAGTGGAGATGAGAGGGGGTTTTCACATGGAAGGTCTTCTTCTTGGCTTGAACAGAAAGATCCCACACTGACACATGTTCACCAATACGAGTGGCCGCCCATCGATACAGCGGATCGACGGCCATCGATGTCCCCAATGCCACCGTCGGTCCGTTCTCGACTATTTCCGTGTCCCGTTTGGTGAAGGTGTCGAGGTTCGCCATGACACCATTGCGCTTGGTATCCCAGACAGCGAGCGTGAAGACCTTCGGATCACCAGGACGAATGGTCGTCGAAACAAATGGACGTTTCCATCCGAGACCGGCCCACACATCCGGGAGCCCGACCGGCTTGTCAATTTCCCTCCAGGTCCTGGTATCCCAGACGGCACGGCCGTTCCGTGATTCCGTCAAGAGAAATGGGCTACCATCCACCAGACTCAAACTTTCTACGGCCTCTCCCTGCATCACCCGTTTCTTGACACAGCCTTTCGTATCACAGGCCTGGGAGAAGCCGGTATGCACGAGTTCTTTCATCACTTCGCGTGTCGAGACATCCACCACAGGCACTTTCGGTTGTTCTCCCGCCACAACGAGAAAGCGATTGCCGGGGAGAAATTGCAGAGCATTGATCCGGCCCTGCCGGCTTGAATAGGATGGAAACTCCCGCCAGGTCTGGGTTTCCCATAGCCGTATGTCTCCCTTGGTGGTGCCCATCGCCAGGATCAAGCCGTCGGCACTGAACGCCAACGCGCTTCCGGGAGTCGCGAGAACCAGTTGACGCAAGAGCCTTCCCTGCCCCGGATCCCATATTTTGAGCATGCCGTCATCGCCGGTGGTGGCAAGGACGTTTGCGCTGGGGGAACTTGCCGTCGAGCGCACCGCCGACGCATGGATGAAGGCCGACCTCGCACCTGCGGCGGAAGGCCCGCCGGAATTCACCGACGGCTCCGCCGCCACGACTTCCGGCACGACGCGCTTCGCCAACACTTTCGCTTGAGGTTGGCTGGGGTCCAGCACCAGTTCCGGGGATCTGGTCTGTACATCCCACACCGACAGCTTGCCGTCTACGTCCGGATTCTGGCCTCCTTGCATTCCAACCACAATTTTCGAACCCGTCGGCGACCATCTGAGTAGCGAGACGCGCGGTCCCATGTTCCGGCAATCGTGTCCGCAGAGATCCGGCAACATGGAGCCGGCGCGCAAGTCCCACATCTGCAAGGTGGAGGGATATTCCGGTTGCCCAACCAGATAGTCTGCGTCGTCGGAAATATCGACGGCAGAGAGGTGGGTATGCGACCGCACACCACGTTCCTGATCGGCATAGGTGAATTCGGTCAAAGAGACCTGTTTGCCCGTGTCGGCATCGAACAGGGGATAACTCCATTCCCCATTGCCCGCCACAAGTCGATGGCCGTCTCGGGAGAAGACTCGAGGCGTGATCGACCCGCGAGCTCCTTCCGCGGCCGTCAGCGTGGCGCGCGCACGCACGGACGCGTCTACGGTATCGATGAGAAGGATCGTGTTCCCGACACTCGCAGCCAGAGTTGAGCCGTTGGGTGAAAAGAGGAGATCGTGCGGCTCTCCGTCTTCAATGGTCAAGTCGCGGATCGCTGTTCCGGCAAGGTCGTGCAGATGAATGGTGTGCCCCTGTGCGATCGCCAGCATTTTCAGATCTGGCGAGGCGGCCACCGAAGGAACCTTCTTCTTGACATCCAGCGCGATATGTTTGAGCGGCACCAGCTTTTTGCCCAGCTGCCAGACAGAGACGGCATCGTTGCCGTGACGGAGAACCATCCGATCGCTCTGGTTCGAATAGGCGAGCACGCTATAAGGCTGCCGCGATTCCGCCGGAATGGTTGCCACAGAAGCTTGGGCTTTCCAATCGTAGATGACGACTTCGTTTGCCACACACATCACCCATCCGTCCTGCTTCAGTACCATCACCTGTTGGCATGAGCGGAGCGGGACTTTGGCAAGGAGCGCCTTGGACTCGAGATCCCATAAAACCAAGTCGCTCATCTGGACCAGGAGGAGACGTCCATCCTCAGAAAACGCCGTAGGAGTCTGGGAAAGATAGGCATCCGCCTGCCGGATCGGTAGAGTCACAGATAGGATGACGACCACCAGTGTGATCTTCAACCAGTCTGTCTGCCGTTCCCAACAATTCATGTTCGGTTCGCTCCAACCGAAATTGTTTTTCATCTGGCCTTTTGACCGGTGAGGTGTTTCTGCCTTGCTGGAACCTCTTTCAACTTTGCGTCTACACTCAAACCACCTTGGGCCGTCGGCACGATATCGGTAAAGTGATCAAGGTCCTGTTCGTCTTTCCAGCGATGAACCGGAGCCTTGGTGGTCACGGCGGGGCCTTCGAAGGTTTGCCAGAAACTCGTCACGGTCGCTTGATCAGGGTTCAAGCCTCCCGTTGCCTGTTGGACAAAGACTTCTTTGACCGAGGGAAGAGATACCGTTGGAGGCGGTACAAGATGTATCTGCGCTTGAGGGTGCACGGGCAAGGTCGGCCGGACCATGGTTTTCTTCGGGATGGTCGTTTGAGGTGCGGGCACCGCGCCGACAGAGGGTTTCTTTGGAGGGCCGGGAGGCGGTGTATCAGTGATGTGGAAATTCCCCAGCTCATCGGTCCACTTATAGAGCTGTGCGGTTCCAAGAACCGGCCACAGCAGGACGCAACACATGGCGGTTAGGATGAGGAGTCTCATGCTGGCTAGGTCCCGGGTCTACGGATGATGTCTCAATGGAGCAAAGTATAGCAGGTGATCCCATTTATGCCTCGGCACACAGGCACGGCTGGAACTCGACCGGGCTGAAAAGGAGGTCGGAGACTTAGAGTGGGAAAGGGGAAACCGGTAAGGGTGGGAGGAGCACGCACCTAACCGAGGACGATCAGGTACGGCGGAGATCTTGGGAGGACTTTAGGCTTCCCAGTACAAGCTGGTCCTGCACACCATCCTCACGCTCGACCCCCTTTTGAACCATATTCCCTCGGGGCGTTAACTCCCCCCACCAGAGTACGATAGGCTTCGCACGGAAGTGAGTCAAGAGGTATGGCAAATTGGACTTGGCGTTATTCCTCATGTGGTGATTGCCTGATGTCGATGGTATGGTGTTGCTGAGCTTCTCGAAGAGTCAGCCTTCGTGTAACCACCCGGACGAGATTGACATGGCAGCCGAACTCACGAGTCGGGACGTACAAGAGGCGTGGTCGGCGCTGGTGCAAGATGTTCGAGCCGCGGTGCTCTTGACGCTGCGGAATGGACGTCCGTTCGGATCGCATGTGCCCTATGTGTTCGGATCGGACTGGACCAGAGCCTATCTCCATCTCAGCCGTCTGGCGTTACATACACAGCATCTACTAATCGATCCTCATCTTTCGCTGTTTATCGCTGAGCCGGACGGATCGGAGAAAAATCCTCTGGCGTTGAAACGCATGAACCTCCAAGGAGAGGCGGCCCCGCTTACGCCCGATGGGCCGACGTATGGCGCGATCAAGGACAAGTATCTGACGCGGTTTCCACAAGCAGCGCCCATGTTTGGGTTCGGTGATTTTTCCCTCTGGGAATTGAAACTTGACGAAGCGCATTTTGTCCTGGGCTTCGGCCAAGCCTTTGTTTCGACCGCCGCGACGCCGGCCAGATGGGTCCATCAAAAGCCGGAGCGGCCGGCTCCAAAGAAAGACTGATTGTCGGAAGAGCAGCGCTCGCTCGCATACGCGGCCTGATTCAACCCGGCACCAAACAACCCGGCCGATACATCACGCGCCATCAGAGCACGACTTGTGTAAATGGCGAACCGGGCGCCGGGCCGACACTCGGCCAAACTGATCGGACAATATCTCCTTTTTGTCCCACAAGAGCGGGATATATAATTACCGCTATCTCTACGACAACTAGTCGCCTTGATCAGGTGACGACATAACCCTGTCCGTTTCAAGGAGAGCATTCATTGGCTCGTTTGCCCGCTCTATTTCATCGGATGACGCAATTGGTCACAATCATGATGTGTGTGTCGGCGGTCTGGTTCTTCACATCCTGTCACGCACCGAACCGGAACGCGATCTCGACACATGCCTTTGAACCCGCTGCGACATCCCCGACACCTCGCTTCGTCCCGCATGAAGTGTTGGTCAAATTCAAGGATGGGATTTCACCGGAAAGGATCACCTCCATTCTGAATGACAACAGGATCGCCATCATGGCTGAGATTCAACGCGGACGCCTCTATCACGTCATGATCTTGGACGATCGGTCGGTTGAGTCCGCCATCGCTCAACTCGCTTCATATCAGGAGATCGAATATGCAGAGCCCAATTACCGGTACAAATCGCAGAAGTAGGATGAAGAACATCGTGTTCTGCCGGGGCAGGACCATCCTGGGAATAGCTATGGTCGGAATCTCGTTGTCGGGACTTGTGCCGGGGGACCGTGTGGTTCACGCGGAGCAGAAACAGGCAGCTCGCCGACTGGCGGCGTTAGCAGGGGAAACACGTTATCCGGTGCGATATGCACCAGGAGAGGTGCTCGTCAAGTTCAAGGATGAGGTGTCCATATCAGGCGTCATGTCTCTGAATACAGATGTCGGTGCCAAAGAAGTCAGAGTGCTCTCCGTGAATGCCAGAGTGATTCACCAGTACAAATTAGACGGTGCCATGTCGGTCGAAGAAGCGGTCTCGAAGTACCAACGTAATCCCGCCGTTGAGTATGCTGAACCGAACTATCTTTACAAGCTACAAACCATTCCCAGCGATGCGCAATTTGGTTCGTTATGGGGTCTCCATAACACCGGTCAAAGTGTGAATGGGGCAGCGGGAAAGCCGGATGCCGACATCGATGCACCGGAAGCTTGGGACATCAGCACGGGAAGCCCAAACGTGATTATCGCCGTCATCGACTCAGGTATTGCCTATGATCATCCGGACCTCGCACCCAATATGTGGACGAATCCGAGAGAGACTCCAGGAAACGGCATCGATGACGATCGCAATGGGCTGATCGATGATGTGCATGGATGGGATTTTCATATGAACGACAGTGAGCCGATGGACCCTTTCGATCTCAATCCAGGTGGTAACCCGGGACATGGCACTCATGTCGCGGGAATCATCGCTGGAGCCGGGAACAACGGAACGGGGATAACTGGAGTGATGTGGACTGCGAAACTGATGGCTCTGAAAGCCGGAGGGGTGAATCGATCCCTATCCACCACTGCCATTGTCAGCGCGCTCCACTATGCTGTCGACAATGGCGCACGGGTGATCAATGCAAGCTTTGCCGGACCCGACTGTAGCCAGGCTCTCTATGATGCGTTGAGTTCCACGAATGCGGCAGGCGTGCTGTTCGTTGCAGCGGCGGGAAACGAGGAATCGGATAACGACAACATCCCGAGCTTCCCCGCAAATTTCAGTGCTCCTTCCGTGTGTGACGGTCAACAGAAGGCCGCGCTGGCGAACGTGATCGCGGTCGCAGCGACGGACCAAAATGATCAATTGGCGAGCTTCTCTAATTTCGGGTCCACCAGCGTGCAGGTCGCTGCACCGGGAGTCAGCATCAACAGCACGAGGCCCACGTCGAGGACTACGAATGTGCTCCTCCATGACTTCGATTCCAACCCGGCGCGACTCGGGTATGTGTTCGGGGGAGTTAATAGTACCTGGGGATTCACCAATTCCGCATCATTCAGCCAACCGAACAGTCTGTCCGACAGTCCGATGGGAAACTATCAGAACAGCACTGACTCCTTCGCGACCGGACCAGTGTTTAGTACCGAGGAACAGCGGGGATGCCGGTTTGATAGCCGCCTTCGCCTGGAGACCGAGCAGGATATAGACGGACTTCTTGTAGAAACATCGAGAAACAACGGGACCAGTTGGCAGCCCATTCGCGCGGACACAGAAAACAGCAACGGCCAATTTGTACCGTTCACCTGGGGGGACATCGCGGATGGTGTGGCTGGGTCACGCTTTCGATTTCGATTCATATCCGATGAGCGTCAGGTCTTCGACGGCGTGTATGTAGACAATGTCCGTGTCGCCTGTGTTGCGGGTCCGCCGTCGGGAACGATGGACTACCAGTTTCTTCTGGGTACTTCGATGGCCACTCCGCATGTGGCGGGACTCGCGGGCTTGTTGCTCTCGGTCAATCCCGATCTCACCGTATCCCAACTGAGGAACGCCATCCTGAACACAGTGGATCGGAAGGCTTCTTTGAGGGGAAAGGTGTCGACCGGTGGGCGCATCAATGCCCGGGCCGCGTTGGCCAGCGCTGTGATGAATTTCACCGTCACCGTCAATAAGGCAGGTGCCGGCAACGGTACGATTAGATCCAATTCTGCAGGAATTGACTGCGGAGCGACATGCAATGGACAGTTTCCCCAAAGTAGCACTGTAACCCTCACCGCAGCACCAGATCCAAGGTCTGTCTTTGCAGGATGGAGTGGAGATTGCAGCGGATCTGATCTCTGCTCGCTCACCGGAAATGCGACTGTCACCGCAACCTTCAACCTCGCGCCTCCTTCGCCGGCTCCCAGCGATAACGTCGGAGGCGGCTGCACGCTCGCCCCTGGGGCAACCGGAGACATGTTGCTGCCCGCCATGCTGCTCATGTCCCTGATTGTCTTGTTGTGGAGAATAAGACGCCGAAGCCGATGAGACTGAATTTCGGAACGCGAGGAGTGCCGTCACAGCGGAAGCCGGACCTCGACCCAATCGTCGGCGTCAAAGGCGTTTCCTCCGGTGAACTCCGTCTACTAAGCCGCTCAACGCAAATGATGACATTACTGGGCCTTCAATATGATCGACCCTTTTATCGGGATCCTGTATTTCTCCTATTGTTAATCTTTGGCCCGATCGCATGGATTCCCATGATCGAATTCTTTACCGTTCAACCACTGCCTCGGCACGCCATCTTGTTACCGGCCTTTCTCTCCGTCGTTCTATGGCAACCACTGTTCGAGGAGTTGTTGTTCCGTGGCATCATTCAGGGGTATTTACTGCAATCCATAGCGGGGCAGAAGACATGGATCGGTCTATCCACCGCCAATCTTCTATCATCTTTCTTGTTCACATGTGCTCATCTGGCCAGTCATTCTCTCTTCTGGTCGCTTCTCGTATTCGTTCCTTCGCTCTGTTTCGGTTTCGTACGCGATCGATTTGGATCTGTGTATCCTTCCATCGCTCTGCATGCTTTCTATAATGCCGGCTATTTTCTTCTCATCGGTGGGGCCACCCTTTCAAACTCCTTTTAAGACGCTCACCTTTGGACTGGGCTTGCGGCGTTGATGGCGGAAAGCTCGTTGAGAAGCCGATGATCTAAGACTCATTCAGCCATCGATTGGCTTTTCGACGGTGGGATAAACACTTCATTCAGATCGCTGAAGGAGCCGCCTGGCGTCGGACCGCCGCTGATGACGTGAATGCGTCCTTCCGCCGCTGCCGACCCAAGGCCATGTCGCCCCGTCGGCATCGGGGCCATAGTCTGCCATCTGTCACGCGCCGAGTCATAAGCCTCGTTTTCACGGAATGTCCCGTCCGATCCTTCGCCGCCGAACACGTAGATTTTCGCATCAATCACGGCGGCTGTAATGCCGCTGCGCGCAGTCGGAAGATCCGAGACACGCATCCAGCGATCTGTAACCGGATCATACATTTCCGTTATGGCGAGGTTCCGAGAATAATCGCCATTCAGTCGCCCACCGATCGCATAGATCTTTCCGGCCACGGTCACGGTGGCGAGATGATCACGGGGTGTCGGTAGGGAGGCAGCCGTTGCCCAGACGTTGCCCACGGGATCGTACACTTCGACCGCCGCGCTGTTGGCCTTCCGATCATACCCACCGATGGCATATAGTTTCCCCTCGCATTCCGTTACAGACAATGCGCCTCGCGCGGTTGGCATAGGAGCGCGCTCAATCCAGGTGTCCGTAGCCGGGTCATAGGCGTACGTCGCCGCCACCGGGTTCCATACGCTCATGCCCGATTTGCTGTACCCGCCGATGACGTACAGTCGTCCGCCGGCAACCCCGATCCCGACATGGTGCAGGCCGACCGGCATAGCGGCTTTAGAGGTCCATCGATCTGTCGCAGGATCATAGACTTCGACCGATGGCGTGATCGCGAAATTCATCACATTGCCCAAGCTCGGCTTTTCAAACCCGCCGACGGCGTAGATTTTCCCGTCCAGCGTTGCGACAGCCACCTCCGTCCGCTTCGTCGGCATCGGCGCAGCTGCACGCCACGTTCCTCGATCCGTCTCGGCCAGTACCGAAGGAACGGAGACAGACAACATGATCAGGAGAAGCCCGGCGAGCAACGCCGTGGATATCGGAATCGGCTTCAATGAGAACCAGCCCCGCCGCGATAATGACCTGCTGTCGTATGGCATAACTCCATTCTATACCTGCTTAAGAGGAAGAGCAGCCTCAGCAAAACCCGAGGCACACCCCGTCCAACGGATAAGACAAGAAGATTGGTAGATGGTGATGTTTCAGAATAACCGACACTATCGTGAGCTATGCGAAGAGCTTACCGTAGAGTTTGACAGTCTACCGGTCGTGGCGTACTCTTATGTGTAATCGCTACACATGGAGGGCCACATGGCGACCAATCTAGCCATCGATGATGCCTTACTGGAACGCGCTCGACGCGTCGGAAAACTTCGCACCAAAAAGGAGACGGTTACTCAGGCGCTGACGGAATTCATTCAACGTCGCAGGCAGCGGGAAATCCTTAAAGCCCTTGGGACCATCGAGTTTCGAGAGGGATGGAATTACAAGAAAGACCGACGCGACCGTGAACCTCGTCGTTGACACCTCGGTGTGGTCACTGGTCCTGCGGCGGCCTCGGATCGATGATAACCACACTCACGTACGAGCGTTTCGGCAGCACGTCGAATCCGGAGATGGACTATTTCTGATCGGTAATATTCTGCAAGAGCTTCTCGATGGACTCCGCTCGGTAAGGCAATTCGATCATCTTTTGACTCTCCTCGATCCCTATCCACTCCTTGAGCTGACTCGTCCAACCTATGTAGCCGCCGCACGACTCCGTACGACTTGCCGTGCGAAAGGAGTCAATGCCGGAGCTATCGATTTTCTCATAGCCGCAGCCTGTTGCCAGTACGGCTTCCCGCTCCTGACGGCCGATCAGGACTTTGCGCGCATCGCGAAGTATTGTGACCTCGTTACCCTTCCGACTTAGTGTACTGCCTCATCCCCCTCCATCGGCATGGACACCTCCACCCTCGCTAATTTCAGTGAGCGCATCCGGGCGATATCTTTACCGACTCGGGGCTATCTTCCGACTCTCAATTCCAGCTCGTCGCTGTTGCTGGCGATCCATTCGGTCTCCCGTTGTAAGTTGTTGTTGAAGCGCGTCCTGACGCGATACTCGAATCGCGACGTGCCGCCGTCCACATAGTCATACTCAAAATGCCCACGGTCGTCCGGCGATCGAAAGGTGAACGTGTCCGCATAGCTCAATCCGTTGCTCGAATCCTCATACCGCATATCGATCGTCAGGTCCTTCACTTGTTGAGCCAAAAAATCCACATGCTCCGGGCGCAGCATGATGATCCGATGGCCCTTCATATCTCCCCGTATGACGATGCGTTTCTCCAGTGTGTAGGAAGTGGGCACTTGGGACACCGTGCCATCCTTGCTGATCACCGTCACGTTGTAGCCCACAATGCGCTTGTCCGGGTTCTCCATGGACACCATGAATTTCTGGACTTGTTTATTTGTTTCACTGAATTCGAAGGAGGCTTGTTCAAATACCTGATTGGGGTCATCCTGATAGGCCACATCGACGAACACACGGTCCACCTTGGCCCAGTCAAGCACCGGGACAATTTCCAGTATTCGCTTATTTGGATAGGGGTCGCGCAGCGTGATCTGCTCGGCATTGGAATCCTCCCACGGCATCTCGACATCTTTGTGGGTTCCGGATCGATAGATCACTTTGTAGCGATAACGCGTCTGTGCCGGATTCAGCACAAAGAACTTCCAAACGGCGCTCGAGGCACCCTGGCTCAACACATAGGTGTCGCCGATCTTGATACCGTTGGCTGGATCGCCGTACTGAAGTTGCACCTCGATTTGCGGGTACCGTTCCCACGGAAACGTAATCGCAATAATGGGCACCTGAACGATGGCATAGAGCTCACGCGGATCGATTTCGATAGCTTCGACAGTAATTGTCTTGAGAGGGGACTCAAGCTTGGCGGGCCGCTCGGTGCCGTCTACTCCTTTAAAGTTCACCGTGTAATGAGCGGTGACTGGCCATCTCATGACGCCGCCATCGAGAACACTGGACCACTCGCACACCTTCCTATCAGTTGCGCTATCGAGCACCAAATTCTTGGTCTCATGTCCATACCTCAGATTGACATTCAACGACCGGATGGAATCTTCGGCAAACTCAGCTCGAGAGATGGCAGCGACCTTGCGCTTCCCGAACCAAGGATCGTCAGCATTAATGGAGATGATGAATCGCTCGAGGTCCAACCCCTGCTCCTTGATCACTCGAAACAGCCCGGCCAAATGTCTTTGCGGATAGATGCTCCGCTTGACCGTCGTGCGTTCGTTCATCCTGACGTTGAGCCGTTTCTGATCGATTCGAGTCAGGTCGGCCTTGCTGTAGCTGAACCATGCATTCTCCAAGGTGCCGTGCGTATGAAGAAGCTGAATGATACGCGCGGCCTTACCGGAATCACGCAAATCTTCGCGCGTCATGGGGTCGAGACTTGGTTCGAAGAACGTCTCCGTGATCATATCCTGAACCTCGGCCACGGCTCGATCTTGGCCAGAGATGAGTCCGATCGTCTCGTCCCCTTCGGGAACGAAGCTATCCACGTCAATACGAATGACTTGTTCCTCGATGAGCTTGGCGACAATCTTGTCTATGCCCGACTGAGTGATGTGCGGATTTCCCACCTTGAAGTGATCTTCCAGGTGAGCCTGCACCCGATTCCAATTCACGTCGGCCCGTACAGAATAGGCGGGCCGCAGGCCCAAGAAGTCGAGCGAGTACACAATCCCGACCGGAGACATTTCTCCCTGAAGGGCCTTTTCCAAGATCGCAACCCCGTCCACTGAGAGCTGGACCGAAAAGGTCGCCTGGTTCTTTCCAAACAAGGCAGGCTTCGCATTGTGATTGGCCTTCAGAACAGGACGTGACGGTGGGGCGGCGGCGCCTGAAGGCAATGTGTCAGGCGATCCCGACTGCGGTGTCCCGGCCATCAGGTCGAACAGCATCAGTTTCACCGAGCCGTCGACCAAGGGAACGGGCGAGAGGCGCGGCAAGCCCTTTAGATCCTCAAGCTTCTTCAGTTCCCGGCGAATCTCGTCGAGAACGTTCGCTTCTTCCTGAGGATTTTCGCGCAGCCCCAAATGGACGTCAAAATTTAGGAAACCGCCGTTCCCCGCCGCTCCGTGAAATTTTATGAGTTGGACGTGAGGTAGCACGCCGCCGGCACCATCCGACATGCCTACCGGCAAGGGCACGGCAGATTGGTAATACCAGTGCATCCCGTCTTCGTGGTCACGAAAGAGTGAGACGCCGTTGATGAGATGAAATGGCGGATTGAGATAGAGCACCCTCGGCTCCTTCCTCCCGTTCACGGGGAGGGACAACGACATCCCTTCCCCGACAGATCTTCATCATGATGACCTATCAGTGGCCTGAACGCCGGTCCTTCTCGGACTCGTACATCAGGATGACGGACCTCCTACTGCCTGAGTGGGCAATGGTGTGCGCTCGACGGCTTTGCGGCGAGTGTCTGACAGTCCATCTCCATCTTGCTCGGCCATGACTCGTCTCAATTGGGGACCGGAGGGTTTATCCAATGCAGTTTCGTACATGGGGTTCACGACGCGGATATGTGTGTTCCCTTGAGTTCGAGGAAACCATGTCGACACATCGGTCGCGATGTCGAAAGGGATTTCCATGTTCAACGCTTTCGATATCGTGACAGCAAAGCGGAGCACCTCCGGGTCCGCCACCGTGGCCTGTCTCTGCACCAACCACCCAAGCGCTCTTGCCGCAGCCATGCGAACCTCTTCTTCAACCAGATCCTCAATGCCGGTTGGCATACCCCGCGGCGAGTGTCGAGTAAGCGTAAATTGTCCCGAGGCAAGCGCTCGATCCACGAGCGCACGGGCCTCGGCGACGGTTGAGGAAGGACGCAGCGCACGAACCTCGTCACGAGCGTCGCCGGAAATAGAGGCCGAGAGCGGCAGGGGGCTTGTGAAACAACCTCGATACTTCACCGTGAGAAGATGGGGGGTTCCATGAAGGGCGCGGATCACCGAGGCTTTGGCCACGGCGTTCAGCCGCACATTGAAGATCGCCATGAACGGAGGAAACCCGGATGTGGCAACCGACTGCAGGAATTCGGACCGGCCATTCTCACAGGTGACGACAAGGTCGGCACTACGCATCGTGATCGGACTGTGAGTGAGTCGGACCATCGACGAAGTCAAACGGCGAGTGGGAAATTGATCGACAATGTCACGCCGGAACGCATCAAGCGTCTTTTCCTCGGGCCCCCACCGAGCACCGAGCTTCAGAATTGCCGTATCCTCAAAAGCCAACAGGCTCAAGGTCGGCTTACCCTGTGGGTCTCGCTCCGGACTTGGCTCGCCGGGCACATAATAAAAGGTGTCCGGACTGTCCGAATCTTCATAGCCGTACAGGCCTTGGAACATGAAACCCGGGTGATTCATAGACCATCTCCTGACGTAGTAACCGTCAACGCCTCACAAGCTGAGCGAATCGCGGCTTGCGAAGGGAATCATCTGAACAGCTACGTGTTTTCTTGTAGGCACTTTGCGTGCCTAACTTCTTCTGAATACCGCGCGCTATTCTGATTCTCTCCAAAGTTGTCTCTAAAGCTTTACGATTTGAGCCGTGTACTTGTGTCACGCTTGCGCGATGGGAACCCTCAGTTTCTCTTCTTTGGTATCTAAGTAGATACACTGGAGGACAAAAGAGATACATCGTTCACCACACGATGCAGTGGGCCTGTTAATGCACAGGAAGCAGAATTTCGAAGCACCGACGCGGCTGCGGTCCTATTCGTTCCGTGTCGATGCAGGCAGGCAATGCCGAGCACATGTGCCCATCGTTATAGGCACGTGTGCAGTCGGCTCATTCAGGCGCGGTTAGTATTCGAGTTCCGAGAGGACGGCGGTTGATCTCCGGATGGAGAAGGCCGTTCCGTAACTCTGGTAGGGTTATTTGCCTTTGGGTCGACAGAGCAGACCGACGGAGCTGCCCAGCGTGAGGCCACCGAAGAAGGTCAGTCCGAGGATGATGCCGAACAAAGACGGCGTGTGTCGCGCCTGCCGACGGACATGGCGACCGGCCTGCGTGCCAACGGTCGCTTCACCACCAATCCAGGTGCACGGGTCGTCATTCTGTGTCTCAGTGCGAGTGTCCACAGGTTTCATGGGGTTCTCCCTTCATCAAGCGCGATACATTCCTCGATGAGCTGTTCCAATTCATCCAACTCTTGCTGCGGCACTTCGAGAAATCTGACGCCGAACGTCCGATCCAGGCTCCACTGGACCTGCGCTTGCTCGATCACGATCGGGGTATCATCTCCCGGGAGAATGAGCTTCACGGCTATCTGACTGCCGGGCTGGACCACGAGAGAGCTTTCGATCCGGGCGCCGCCCAGTGAAAGATCCATGGTTTCCCCCTCGACTTCATGAGAGTTGGCCTTAATCAAGCTTTTGACCTGTGCAGAAACCCGACGGTGACGACGCCGTTCCATGGAAAGTAAGCATACCCGTTTCGCCCACAAAAAGCACGTGGAACCCTTCCAAGTCCCTGATTGTTCGAGTGTTCTCTTGCAAGTCGTCGAATCTTTTCGTAAGGTACGGCACGATGGATGGATCTCGTCCGCGCCAGATACTCTTCGCCTGCGCGAGCGGACTGCTGTTGCCTCTTTGTTTTCCAAAATTCGACCTGGGACTGCTGGCCTGGGTCGTCCTGATTCCTCTTCATCTCGCGCTCGATCAATGTTCCAGGCAACGGGCTTTTTGGATCGGTTGGCTGAGCGGGGTCGTCGGATTCACCGGGATCATGGCCTGGGTGGTCACAGCCATGACGACCTATGGCAAGGTACCCGAGCTCGTCAGCTACGCGATTCTGTTGCTGCTCACCACCTATCTCGGACTCTACGTCGCGCTTTATTGCCTGGCCGTGGTCTGGCTGCGTGAACTGATTCCACGCTACGGGATATTCTTTGCGCCCTGCTTCTGGGTGGCGCTCGAATTGTTCCGCACCCACCTCCTCTCGGGTCTTCCCTGGTGTCTCCTGG
This sequence comes from Nitrospira sp., assembly GCA_024760525.1. Lineage (NCBI taxonomy): Bacteria > Pseudomonadati > Nitrospirota > Nitrospiria > Nitrospirales > Nitrospiraceae > Nitrospira > Nitrospira sp. Next base: position 576,813 of record CP060499.1, on the reverse strand, counting down.
GTTATTCGCAATACCAAGAGCTGGAATTGATTCAGGTGGCGGACCATACAGGGGTATACGGAATTTCCTTCCTGATCGTGCTGGTGAATGTGTCCTTGGCGGAGCTTCTCTTGTGGATCATGCCGTTTTTCCGTGGATTCCACCCGGCCAAGCTTCCATGGGAGTTACTCACCACTGCGGCCGTCTGCATGGTGCTCTCATGGGTCTATAGTTCGGCGGTCCTGAGCGATAGAGACCGGAAACAACCGAAACCGTCGATTATCGTGGGGGTGGTCCAACCGAATATCGATCAAGCGGTGAAATGGGATGCGTCATACCGCGACGAGACGATGCGGCGATTGGACCGCCTGACGGCCCAACTGGGCGCCAATACGGACTTGGTTGTGTGGCCCGAAGCCGCGACCCCGTTCATCTTGGAGCGGGAAAGAGAGTATCAGTTGCAATTGATCGATTGGGCTCAACGTGCGCAGGCGCCGATTCTCCTCGGCAGTCCGGCCTTGAGATTCTACCCCGATCGCCGCCCCTATCTCTTGAACAGCGCCTATCTGCTGGGAAGGGACGGCACGCTGCTCGGCCGTTATGATAAACACCATCTCGTGCCGTTCGGAGAATACATTCCTCTCAAATCGTCGCTGCTGTTCTTTCTCGACAAACTTGTGGAGGGGATCGGAGATTTTGAAGCAGGCCCGGGACCGACGACTCTTTCGTTCACCCCTAAGTCATGGAGCAAAGAAAGTCCCCTTGGCGCCAGATCCGTCAAGTTCGGGGTGGCCATCTGTTACGAAGTGATTTTCCCGGATTTGGTCCGTCAGTTCGCCGCAAATGGCGCGGAGTTTCTGGTCACGATCACGAATGACGGATGGTTTGGACCCTCCTCAGCGCCCGCGCAGCACTTCGCCATGGTCGTGTTTCGCTCAGTGGAAAACCACTTGGCCTTTGCGCGCTCCGCCAACACGGGAATTTCCGGGTTCGTCGATCCATTCGGGCAAATCATCCAAGCCACCCCCCTGTTCACGGAAGAGGCATCGTACGCGGCCATCCCGACCCGGCAAGCCCCCACGTTTTACAGCTATTACGGCGATGTGTTTGCCCATGCCTGTGTTATAATCTGCGCGCTCTTGTGTCTGTTCGGGTATTTCCGCACGAAGGAACCAGCCCTGACGGCGATCACACCGGCGTGACCGAAGAAGGAGGATCACGGTATGTTGGAAGACGTGGAAGTTCGTCTGCGCGCCCTTTCTGAACAGGTCTCTGAATTACGGGGGCATCTTTGACTTCGCTCATATGACCGCCGACCTGCAAGAACTTGAAGCACAAATGGGCCAGCCCGATTTCTGGAGCAACGCCCGCGCCGCCGCGGTGGTCAGCCGAAAAAAGGCGACCATCGAGCGTGAACTTCAACAGTGGCAAGACATCGAGGCCAAAATGGGCGATTTAGGGGCTCTGATGGAACTCGCCCATGAGAGCGGCGACGTGAGCTTGGAGACCGAACTTGTCGTTGAATTGAGACAATTGGAACCGCGCCTGGCCACGCTGCGTGTCGAGCTTCTTCTATCAGGCGAACTGGACCCCAATAATGCCATCGTGGCGATTCACCCCGGCGCCGGCGGCACGGAATCCCAGGATTGGGCGCAGATGCTCCTCCGCATGTATGTGCGGTGGGCGGAACACAAGAAGTTCAAGGTGGAAACGTTGGACCTATTGCCCGGCGACGAGGCCGGCATCAAGAGTGTGACCGTCTCGATCACGGGACCCTATGCTTATGGGTACCTGAAGGCTGAAGCCGGGGTCCATCGCTTGGTGCGCATTTCCCCGTTCGACTCCAACAAGCGGCGGCACACCTCATTCGCGTCCGTCTTCGTGTATCCGGAGCTGAGTGAAGACATCGATGTCGTGGTCGAAGAGAAGGATCTCCGGATCGATACCTTTCGCTCGGGAGGAGCCGGGGGACAGAACGTCAACAAGGTGGAAACGGCGATTCGGATTACCCACTTGCCGTCCGGCATCGTCGTTCAATGCCAGAATGAGCGCTCTCAGCTCCAAAATCGAAACGGCGCGATGAAGATCTTGAAATCGCGCCTCTTCGAATTGGAACAAAAGAAAAAAGAGGCGGAGTTCAACGCGATCGTCGGCGAAAAGAAAGACATCGCGTGGGGAAGCCAAATCCGTTCGTATGTGTTCCAGCCCTACCAGATGGTCAAGGATCACCGGACAGGGCATCAGAGCGGCAATGTGTCGTCCGTCATGGACGGCGACCTCGACGGATTCATCGAGGCCTATTTGAAGAAGAAGCTCGGGAAAGGAAGCGATCAACTTGCCCCGGTGGGTGGTCCCGAGGATGATCTCTAGCAACCCTGTGACGACGCCATGGACGAACTGAACGAACAGCGGCAACAGCGGATCAAGAAACTCGAACTCCTGCGAGAGGCCGGTGTCGCACCCTACGGCAGCCGTTTCGAGGTCAAGGACCGTGCAGGCGCCTTGCTCAGGGTGCACGGTGAAAAGACCAAGGAGACGTTGGAGCAGGAAAAGATCTCTTGTACTTTTGCGGGACGGATCGTCGCATTGCGGCGTTTCGGGAAGGCCGGGTTTGCGGTCTTACAGGATGGTTCCGACCGCCTCCAAGTCTACCTCAAGAAAGATCTCCTTTCGGAGCAAGCGTATACGGTCGTCGAACAGCTCGATCTCGGCGACTGGATCGGCGTCACGGGAAGACTGTTTCGCACGAAGACGAATGAATTCACGGTCGAGGTTCACAGCCTGACGTTTCTCAGCAAAGCCCTCCGGCCGCTCCCGGAAAAGTGGCACGGCTTGACGGATGTCGAAACACGGTATCGGCAGCGCTACGTCGATCTGATCGCCAATCCCCAGGTTCACCAGATCTTTTCGACCAGGAGCCGTATCATCGCCGGTATCCGAGCGTTTCTCATTGAACGAGGATTTCTCGAGGTCGAGACTCCGATGATGCATCCGATTCCCGGTGGCGCGGCCGCCAAGCCGTTCGTCACGCACCATAATGCGCTCGGCGTGAATCTCTACTTGCGTATCGCGCCGGAGCTGTATTTGAAACGCCTGATCGTCGGCGGGTTTCCACGCGTGTTCGAGATCAACCGAAACTTCCGGAACGAAGGCATCTCGACCATACATAATCCCGAATTCACGATGCTGGAGTTCTACGTGTCGTACGCGGACTATCAAGACTTGATCGCGCTCACGGAAGAACTGATCTCGAGCTTGGCTCAAGAGATCTTGGGCGACACCGTCATGCAATACCAAGGGAAAGAGATTGTACTCACCCCCCCTTGGCGGCGATGGTCCTATCATCAAGCCATTCTCGAGGTGAACGGCCTCGATCCCTCGGCGCTGCGGGATCGTGAACAGGCACTGGCAGCGGCTAAGCGGCTGCATGTGCCGGTGGACCCCAAGGCGTCCCTGTTCACCATTGTGAATGAAATCTTCGAAGAGACCGTCGAGCCCAACCTCCAACAGCCGACCTTTATCACGGACTATCCGATCGAAATCTCTCCGCTCGCGCGACGGAAAGATTCTGACCCGACCTTGACGGACCGCTTCGAGCTCTACATCGCCGGGCGGGAAATCGCGAATGCCTTTTCCGAGCTGAATGATCCGCTGGATCAACGCGAACGGTTCGAAGGCCAGGCTGCACAGCATGAGGCGGGCGATGAAGAAGCCCATCTCGTCGACGAAGACTTCCTTCGCGCCCTCGAGTTCGGGATGCCGCCTACCGCCGGAGAAGGAATCGGGATCGACCGATTGATCATGTTGTTCACGGATCAAGCTTCCATCCGGGATGTGGTCCTCTTCCCCCAGCTCCGGCCGGAGAAATAGTGGCGCTCCCCTATGAAATCTTCGTCGGACTCCGTTACTTGCGCGCGAAGCGCCGCAACCGGACGATCTCGCTGAACACCTTCGTGTCGATCGCCGGCATCACGCTGGGTGTGGCGGCGCTGATCGGTACGGTCGGCATCATGACCGGCTTCCGGGAGGATATTCAGAGCAAGATTCTCGGCACGACCGCTCACATCATCGTCCAAGAGCGCATGAAAGAGAATATGACCGACTACGATCACCTGATCGACAAGATTCGGCCGGTGCCCGACGTGGTGGCGGCCACGCCCTTTGTGCTTCGCCAAGTGCTCCTGACCACTCAATCCGGTGTGCAGGGAATCGTCCTTCGGGGCATCGATCCGAAACGGGAAGCCAACGTCACCGAGCTCTCGAAGAACATCACGACCGGACACCTGTTCGATCTGCTCACACCGGTGAAAGTCACCCAGGCTCCGATCGATGATCCCCAAGGCACTCCACGGGTCGTCGAAAAGCCGGGTATTATTCTCGGCAAAGAACTGGCGCTCAGGCTGGGCGTATTCGTCGGCGATACGGTCAATGTGGTTTCTCCCGTCGGCCCGGTCAGCGCGATGGGCATGGTGCCAAAAATCCGAACGTTCGCCGTGGTGGCCCTGTTCCACTCCGGGATGTACGAATACGACTCCTCGCTGGCGTATATCGAACTCGGCGAGGCGCAGAAGTTTTTCAGCATGGAAGCGGGCGTGTCGGGGATCGAAGTCAAGGTGACGGATGTGTTCCGCGCCGGGGAGATCGCCCGCAGTATCGAGCAGGAGCTGGGATTCAGTCACGGGGCCAGAGATTGGATGCAGATGAACCGCAACCTCTTCTCGGCGCTGAAGCTGGAGAAGACGATGATGTTTCTGCTTCTCGTCCTGATCACGATCGTGGCCTCGTTCAACATTGTCAGCACTCTCACGATGATCGTCACGGAGAAGCAGAAGGAGATCGCGATTCTCAAGGCGATGGGCGCGACGAAGCGCAGCATCCGACGCATTTTCATGCTGAACGGGTTGATCATCGGATTTGCCGGGACCGGCATCGGGATTCCCTTGGGCTATGCGTTTCTCTGGCTGATTCAAACGTTTTGGACGTTCGATCCGACCGTGTACTACATCTCGACGATTCCGGTTCACGTGCTGGCCGAAGATGTGTTACTCGTGGCCGGTTCCGCCATCCTGATCAGTTTTGTGGCGACCGTCTACCCGGCCAATCAGGCCGCCAAGCTCGAGCCGGTCGCCGCGCTGCGTTACGAATGAACGTCGTCCGTCACGCATGGCGCCGACGGTGACAGAGCGCGAAACTCTCGACGATTGTCCTATGATTAAAGTCGTCAATCTTAATAAGTCCTTCTCGATGGGATCCTACGAACTGCCCGTCCTCAAGGGGATCAATCTTGAGATTCAGCGCGGCGAATTGGTGGCCATTGTCGGAGCCTCTGGAGCCGGCAAGAGCACACTCCTGCACATTATCGGGACCCTCGACAAACCGAGCAGCGGAACCGTCACATTCGATGGACAGGACCTGTTCCGAATGACGGACGCGCAACAGGCTGAATTCCGCAATCGGCGGATAGGGTTTGTGTTTCAGTTTCATCACCTGCTCGCCGAGTTCACCGCGTTGGAAAATGCCTGCATGCCGGCGCTCGTCCAACGCCGGGAACCTACCTCCGTCAAAGCCGACGCCACGACCCTCCTCACGGAAGTCGGATTGGGACATCGCCTTCATCATAAACCGGGAGAACTCTCCGGAGGGGAACAGCAACGGGTCGCCATGGCACGCGCGCTGATGCAGAATCCGGACTTGGTCCTGGCCGATGAACCGACCGGCAACCTTGACACACACAGCGGGGAAGGCCTGTTCGAGTTGATGCGCAACTTGAAAACAACACGCGGAACCACGTTCGTGATCGTGACACATAACGATAAACTCTCCGCCCAGTCCGACCGGATCATCCACATGCAGGACGGACAAATCGTCTGACTTCTTCATAGACCGAGAGTGCGGCTCCGTCTCCCACCGTCTCGATTCCGGAAGTTTTTGAACATGCGTTCCGTGTTTTCATCGCGCACAACCTCGTCGGATAGACCATGCGAATCCTTGACGAACAATGATTCCTTCTCTAGACTCGCATGGTTGCGCATTCGCGCGAGGACACGATATGGGGCACTTACCCTCCCTTCGCATCGCCGTTTTGCTGATCGTCGCTGCCTTGCCGTCCCATGTATCGGCAGCGGAGTTTGTCATCTCGGGGCCTCGCGCCATGGGCATGGGAGGAGCCGGCGTCGCCGTCACGACGAATGCGCTCGCGACGTATTGGAACCCCGCCGGGCTGGCGATGACCCAAACCGTAGATATCCGTGTCCAGGGGGGAGGGATGGCATTCGATCGGCTCGGCCTGGGCGATGCGCTTCATGATCTGGAGAACTTCAATACCGGCGATACCACGCCGGGTAATTTGTCGAGGGCTCAGAGCATTGCCGATCGCATCAACCGGTCAGGTGCGGCGATCTCCGTCAATGGGTCCGCCGGACTTTATGTGAAGGGACACCTAGGCGAACATGCGTTCGGATTCAACGTGTCCGACGTCGCAACCGGTGGCGGATTTGTCTCGACACCGGTCCAGGCGACCCAACCGGGGCCCGGCGCGCCCATCACCGTGGCGGGCCAGATGGCGCTTCGCGGGCTCGAAGCCAGACAGCTGGCCTTTTCCTATGCCTATGCCTTTTCCGACAAGACCTTTTCAATCGGGATGACCGTAAAGGTGATCCAAGGCGCCGCGTACCGTGGTTCGACCGACCTTCAAGGCGGAAGCGGTGTCAGCACAACCGATCACTTCGGCAAACCGAACATCTCAACGACCTACGGAATTGACATCGGAGCCATCTATCGCCCATCCTCGTGGATCAGGTTTGGGATCGTCGCGAAGGACATCAACAAACCGACCTTCGATGCCGCAGAGGGCGGGGAATTAAAATTGGAACCACAGGTTCGCGCCGGTGTCGCGATCAATCCGTATTCCACGCTGACATTGACGGCCGATGTGGATGCGACTTCGAATAAGACGTTCGTCCCGGGAGTAAAAAGCCAGCTTTTGAGCTTGGGGCTCGAACAAACGATCTTGTCCGAGTTTCTGTCATTTAGAATCGGCACGTTCAAGAACATGCAGGATGCATCCACGCCCTTCGTTCCTACAGCGGGACTAGGGGTGCGATGGTTCTCATTCCGGGCGGACGCCGGAGGTGGGTACGACTTCCGTGAAAAGGGCGCCCTAGTTTCCGCCTCTGTTTCATTCACATTCTAATGGTATACTAAACCAATGTTGTCTCGAACATGTGTCCGTCTGGCATCTGTAATGGCTCTGGCCTTGGTGCTTGCAGGTTGTGGCGGCTTGCAGGAAGTGTGGGAAGGCCCCGGCGCCAGAGTCTTTCGACCGCAGAGCATCGCCGTGTTGCCGCCGATGGCGAGCCAATACGACAGCGCCCGCGAGGATATTCAGGATGTCTTGGCCGGAGCGCTCAATCGGCAGGGAACCATCGAGAAGGTCATCTCGCCCGAAAATGTGACGGATATTTTTCAGGCCTCAAAAGAGGCGTTCGATTCACTCGTGTTTTATTTCTCCCGCCTCGAGATGACCGGTCAATCCGATAAGGATTCGGCCATCAAGCTCGGCAAAGCGCTCAACGTCGATTCCTTCCTGGTGGTCCGGGTCAATTCGTGGGAATACGTGCGGAAGGAAGGAGATAACGTCGGGCGAGTCGGGCTAAGCCTGCGGCTGATCGATGCGGCGACCGGGACGACGGTCTGGAAAGCCCGCCATGAACGGTCCAACAGCTACATGTTCATCAAGCCGAGCCTCAAAGACATCGCCAAAGAGCTCGCCGACGAGATGATCAAATACATGCCTCCGCAGACCAAGCGCTGATTACAGCCCCTCTCCTCTCCCCTCTCGGATGTGTCCGTAGATCTCGAACACCTTGGTCCGCAGTGGATGAACCATGGTGATGAGCAAGCCGGTCCTATCCCTATGTTTTCTCAACTCGATATACCTGCTTGCCCCTTGGGGTGTTTGGCCGTCCTGAATTGTAGGAGGTTCCTTTTCATTCTTTTAGGTTTCTGCTGACCCATGTATACTTAGAGATATGAAGCTTCAGTACTCGACCAGCTCGAAGCAGTATGGACGGCGACCGAGTAAATTGGGTCGACAGCTGTCCGATGAGAAGATCGAACGCGCTCGGCTTCAGACTCCTGAAGAACGGCTGACCATCGCATTGCACCTCTCCGATGTCTGCTACGAATTGAACCGGTGTTCTCCAAAGCCCTAAGCCGGATTGTTGAACGTTTAGATCAAGCCCACAGCGCTCGACTGCTTTCTTCTTATGCGTTGATCGGTGGCTTCGCCGTGTCGGCATGGGGTGTTGCGCGGGCCACGCAAGACATCGATCTGGCCGTCGCGCTCGGAACTTCGGAACCGCATGCCTTGGCCGTTTACCTAGGAGCCACATACGAACCTGGCGGCATAGATGACCCGCTACAAGGCGTCTTCCGCCTGAGCATGACATCCGAAGGACAAGACGTGCCGATTCAACTGATCGTACTGCCATCGAAGCTGGCTGCTCTTGCTTTTAAGAACATTGAAAGACTAGACACGCTTGGCTGTTCAGTGCCGGTGGTGAACTGGAAATCGCTTGTCCTTTTGAAGCTTTTTGCTGGAGGACCCATCGATCTGTTGGATGCGCACAACATTGTGGCAGTGCGAAAGCCGGGCGTGAATGATCGGAACGAGCTTATTGTACTGGGAGATGCATTGGAACTTGGCCAAGAAGTACGAACCCTCCTGGATTCTGTCGCCTAGGTTAACATCATGTTCATTGTGCCAAGCCTCAAAAACATCGCCAAAGAGCTTGCCGACGAGATGATCAAATACATGCCTCCGCAAACCAAGCGTTAGCCGAGCGCTTGAACCTTCTCACCTTCCTCTCGTTCGATAGACCGAGACACACTTTGCAAAATTGGTCGTGGTGACGGTCGCAAGGTTACCGTTCAGGTCATACGTCTCCTTACCTGTCCCGAACGTGGTCTGTTGATCATTGACGTTGTGGTTTGTCGTCGTGAGGACTGGAGGGATGTTGTACTTCGGTGAATATGACGGGCGCGTTACCGACATAATCCTTTCAGCATTTGATTATAGACGCCGCGCCAATCCGCATTCCGTATTTTATCTTCGTTGGCCTTTATCTTATTCATTGCAACAGTATCGCCACAAATATTGTAATAGCCGCCCCACTGCATGTGCTGAAAAACAACCAATGAATCTCTAAAATCGAGATCGTTCCGAGAATGGTCCAATTTCTCTAATATAAACTCCAAAGCTGGCTGTCCTCGTTTTGCTCTTGGAAGCGCCAGGCCAGTCAGTGGAGGATGAACGATTTGATTGCCGTACAAGAATATCTTGTATTGTTGATCGAGTGGATATTTTTCAAGCCGCTCTATCCTTGACTCAAAGCCTTCGGCGAAAAATTGAGCCCCAATATCTTGCGCAGAACAATCCGCTGTAAGAAACCATATGAAGCACCAGAGCAATCGCTTCGGCATTATGAGCATCCAGACTTCCCAGGATTTACAATGCCAAAATGAATTCTAATCTCTGCGCTTTTTATGGGCTTAAACTGCTGCGGTAAAGAGTTTGCCGAGATGGGAGGCGTCACTGCTCGGGAGTTCTCACGCGAGTTCCGCTCTGAATCAATTTCCCCTCTTCATCGAAGAAGAAATCTATTCCAGCTTCACCTAAACCAGGTTTGGGCCATGTCGTCCCTGAAATAAGCAGCCGATACTTCCCATGCTGTTTGAGGGGTTTGGCAGGGATGATTTCGTTAAGCCCCTGGTACTTTGAACCATATACGACTTCACTCAGGCATGCTTTTCCATTGAGATCCCAAATCGTGACCCATTGGGCATCAATTGACCGCTCTTGTAATGTGACGTCCAAGATATCAAACTTTGATGGTTTTTCGTCATCAGGGGATTGGAAAAACCTAAAGGTGATCATCTGATTAAGACTACCTGTGGCTTTTGTGAAGGCAGGATAGATGCACGAGGTAACGGTCAATGTGATCATAGGACTTATCACGCCAAGCAAGCAGCGATATCTCACAATATTCGCTCAGCAATCGAGCAGCTAATGTGGACTGGTAACAATGAGGAAGCCTTCCTCGTTGAATCTAAAAAACACGGCAGAATACCCGGGAGGATCAAACCGAGGCCGGTCTTTGGCAATTACACGATAGTTCCCTTGTAAAGAAAGCGGTTTCGGAGATGTAGTTTCAGCCAGCCCTTTGTATCGTCCACCATACGTAATTGCCTCAACCGATTGCTCTCCATTTAGTTGCCAAATAGTATCCCACTTGTCGTCGCTCTTCTGTTCCTGCACAACAAAATCTACGATGTTCAGCCGCATAGAAGTTGAAGAATTGGCCGCCTCATAAAAATAAAATACCAGGGGCTCTCCGATTTTTCCTACTGGCTTGATCATGAAAGATCGAGAGCAGGCTGGCAACCACAGAAAGATTATGGCGATGACTGCCACAATTAAAAGATCTGTTCTAGGCGCGTGCATAGAGTTTCAGTAATCTATGTTGTTAGGATATGTTTTGTAGTAGATCTCAACCGCGATGTCTCCTTGTTGCTCAATATTGTAAGCACTGAAGGGTTTGGCGGGGTCATACGTAAAGCTGTATGGATCATACATCGTAAGACTTAAATACTTTGCTGCCTGCAAGATGAACCCTTGCAATAACACATTGATGCCATGTTGGTGCTGCATAGCATGGGTCATCTCATGGATGAATGTCCCAACGTGACTGCCAAAATCGCAACTGGCCAGGTCGCTACAGCTTCCCGGCCAATAGATATTTCCATCAGGCGCCATCGCGAAATCGTTTCCTTGCAAGAAGAAGTATTTGGCATTGGATATATTCACCTTTGAATAGTTTATTCTGCTGCCAAAAACTGACCTCGCCGTGCCAATCTCGTTCGAGGTCAGTGCCCTGCGCTGTGTGTTTAATAAAACGCTCGCCCTCCACTGAACGTATTGCACTCCCAACGCAAACGCCGCGGTCGCAGCAGCAATGGCGGCCCCCATGCCGGGATCGGCTCCGCTAATGGCTGCGCCTGCTGCTCCGGCAGCGGGTGCAGCAGCCAAGGCCCCCAACTGTCCCCACCGACCATACGCGCCACCGGTAATCCCACCGGCTGCCGCCCCTGAGGCAATCGCCAAACCGATGTTGACATTATAGCCGGCCATATTCGCTAGTATCCCACTGGTGCCTCCGGCCACCGCCCCTGCGACAGCCCCTCCAGCGATACCCGCTCCAATGTCTCCAAGACTGGCAAATGCAGCCGACGCGGGCCCGAACGTGCCATACCCCGCGGCTGCGCTCGCCCCACCGATCACACCCCCGACTAACGTGGCTTCGAGATCCCAATCACTTTGGATCCCGCTCGAAACCGCTCCCGCGATGACGCCAATGGCGATGACAATACACCACGGACAATGGCCGGTCGGATCGGTATACCGGAATGGGTTATTGCTGGCGTACGTGTAGCGGTTCAGGCTCTGAGGATCGTGCAGATCCGGTACAATGGTATCCGGCGCGATGAAGCGGCCGAAGACGGCGTGATAGTACCGCGATTCGTAGAAGTAGAGATTACTGCTCGTATCGAGCGCCTGGCCCGTATACTTATAGGGCACATCCACAGCCGGCGTGGTGAAACTCTGATTCGTGCGGAGATCACCATAGGGATAATAAGTGAGCGCCTGGACCTTGGCCCCGCTACTGTTCGTGATCACACTCGAACTGCCCAGATGTTCCTCCTGCCAGTAGTGCACGGTCCCATTTGTGGCGACGGTGGCGATCCGGGTGCTCCCGGCCCAGATAAACCGGCTGCAACTCGTATTGGCGCCGGTCGTATCACACTCATACAGTTTGCTGATGTAGCGCGTCGTGGTGGTTCCCACGATCTTCTTCACCCGCCCACCCTCGCCATCATAGACGAACGTCGTCGTGGTGGGGACGCCTCCATAGGTGGCCGTCACGCTGCTCATGCGATTATCCGCGTTATAATTCGCACTATACCCATAGAAGCCGGCAGGATCCGTCATCGTAATCATGTTGCCATTGTTGTCATACGTGAACGGATAGGGGCCAGCCTTCGTAGCGGCATGGGGCCGAACCACGCCGGCGCCGCCGGTGGAATAGGTATAGGCGCCCACTTGCGGGTTCATGGTCATGTTGCCGATCTCATTATACGCATAGGTGAACGTGCTGTTATTGCCCCCCGTCCCGTATGGTCCATTCGCCGTCAGTAATTGATCAAGATCGTCATAGGTCAAAATCTGTGTATTCGCCAAGGTAATTTGATCGCCAATTCGAGTAACGTTTCCGGCCTCGTCATACGCATAGTGCAGGCTTTGAAGGACTTCGGCAAAGACTGCCGGCGGAATTGTTAGAAGTGCGACAGCGACCAGAACGCAGTGCGATAAGGCCCCTCCTCGACTCTTCTTCTGCCTCAATGCTTGTCGGGCCATATCAGTACTCCTCCGTCACAGAGATCCAACGCGGTCTGGCGCTTTCGATCCCATTCGCGTGTGTGCTCTCGCAACCACTCGAGGCCGCTCTATCGCTTAATCATGCACGTGAGGACCAGAAAAGGATCCATGACATTGTGAGCCCCATTGCCGCCCGTAAACCCGATTGATACTGTCCCCGAGCCCCCGCCACCGACGCCCGAGCCCTGGAACACTGAGCCAGACGCTGGCATCGCATTCGAGATCGTGTGGTTGTGGCTCGGCATTTCCGAGATCGTTAACGTGTGCGTTTCTTCCCCACCCGAGCCGGCAAGATTCCTCATGGTCAATCCCGTTCCTTGGCCCGCCGCAACGACATTGCGCGACCGGGCATCAGGCACGTTGAATGTGGTGGCCCCATCGCCGGCCCCGAACGTCGTTCCAATCACCGCAAACAAGGCGGCATCGGTCGTCCGATTCTTCGCGGTGCCGTCACAGACATACCAGCCATTCGGAGGGGTAACCGCTGCATAAAACATGACCGCGCCGGGTGGAACCAGGCGGTTGTCCAGGAGGGTCCAATTGTCGTTGATCGCGTTCGTCCATCCCGTCTCGCCGTTTCCTGGTTTGCACAGTCCGACATTCGGTGTTGTGGTGCCGAGAGGCGTGCAGACCGCCTCAGCAGATTGCTGCCAATATATGAAGAACACAGTGAGCATGGTCAGCACCATGACCATCGCCGTCGAACGCGTCTCTTGATTCTTCATCCTCTCCACCTCCTTGTCCAAGTCGGTGTCACGTGCAATTGACCTTTCGTGCGCGCAGGATGTCGCGCCTCATGACCCATACGGCGAGAGGCCGAACGGGACCGCGCCGTATCCTGTTGTTGGAGTGGGGATCGAATACAGACTGACATTGCCCGCGGCATCGGTCGCACGCACACGATAGCTATAGATGGTGCCCGTGGTCACACTCATGTCGCTAAATGTCGTTCCGGTTGAAGTCCCAACCTGCGTGAAGCTTGTGCACCCGGTCCCCTGGCACCGTTCGATCCAATAGCCGGTCACTCCTATGTTATCGAGGCTCGGGGTCCAGCTAAGATCGATTTGCGTGCCGTTGATGATCGTGGTCGTGACCTTTGTCGGTATCGTCGGAGCGGCAATGTCAGGCGACGGCGTATTGGGGTTGACCGTATTGACGGTCTCCAGTCGAAACGTGAGGGGGTCAAACGTGCGCGTGGTTACCACCCCATTGCCCTGGGTGGTCGTCCTCGGTTCCCCCAAGGCGTTAAAATTGGCATAGGTCACATAGGTGGTGGCCCCTTCGCTCACTCGTTTCAGCTGTGGCCCATCGTAGGTGTAAGTGACGGTCTTAATGGGATTCGTGGGATAGCTCACGCTGGTGAGCCGCCCGAGGCCATCATAGGCGCTTGTGGTCACATAGGTCGTCCCATCCAGAATCTTGGTGCTCTTGCTGACCCGGCCCATCACATCGTATTCAAACGTCACGTTCGTGGCCGCATCGACTACTTGCTTCAAGCGGCCTTTGCGATTGGTGGTCGTGACGGTATCGTCGTAGATGTAGCGCACGTCGCCGCTACCGGCTGCTTTCTGAGTCGTGTAGTCCTTCTGCGTTCGGCGATTCAGCCCGTCGTACCGGAACCAGAGATGTTGATTTTTGGCATCCGTTTGCCGTTCGAGATTTCCGGCCTGATCGTATTTGTAATTCCAGCAAGGCGCGGCGTACCAAGGATAGGTCGTGTTGGGCGGGAGAGCAGTTAGGTCGCCACAGGTCGTGGTTCCATTGGTGCTCATGTCGGGATCGGACATGGCGATCTTGCGGCCCAAGGTGTCGTACCGCATGGTCGTGCGATTGCCGAGGGTATCCAGGACTTTCACCAGATTCCCGAGCCGGTCGTATTGATAGGTTGTCGTGGTATAGAGGGTCCCACCCGCACAGGTTCCCGCCGTGGCTTGCCCCGTGTATTCCTGCACCGTTGCCAATCGCCCGTAGGCATCGTGGGTCTCGACTTTTTTATGGAGCTTGGGATCGACGGTGGTCGTCATCCAGCCGCTGTAACAGGTCCGGCTGTTGGTATTGTCGGGATTGGTACGCTGAACCTGGCGCCCGAGTGCATCATAGGTCATGGTAGTCCACCGACCCGTCGCGGATTCGATCCCCTGGACGTAGGGCAGACTGGTTTGTTTCACGAGACCACGAGTATCGTATTGGGTTTCGGTGATCAGGACCTTCAGATTCGCGCCCCCATCGGCGGCCCCGGGGCTTTCGGTCTTGATGGTGCGCCCCAGGCCATCGAAATAGATCTTGCTCACGAGATTGGTTGTTAAACTCCCGCCGCTGATCGTGCTCTGAACATGCTGGGTTCCCACAACGAAGGTCCCTCCATAGTTGTAGGCGAGGGTCGTGACAAGGCTATCCGGTGCAGGCGTGGTCGTCGTCACCCTGCGCCCAAATGCATCATAGGTACTGGTCGTCGTGCGTCCGTTTGGATCAGTCACGCCCTTGACTTGCCCATACAATCCCGTGTCCATCAGCACCAAATTGACCCCGTAGTAACTTGTGGTGAAGACATGCCCCAGCGCATTCGTGCTGGTCATCAGGAACACTTGGGAGGGATCATAACCCAGTGTGGTCATATTGCCTTTTGGGTCGCGGGCACACACTTTGTTCCCATATTGATCGTACGCCATGCGCGTTTCTGGGTTGGTGCCGCCGTTCAACCAATTCACCGTGCGCGTCAAATGTCCGAGCGTAGGCACTTGCAGCACGGAGGCGGTAGCACACGTCGTCACGCCATCATAATAAAACGTCGTCTCCGCGATCCTATCTTGAGCCGCCGTGCTGATCCCCTTGTAGATCGTTTCCCGGGTGGGAAATCCGATCAACCAGGCCGTCGATTCATTCGCGAACGCCCGGTCGATGGTTTTTTCATCCCCCGTGACGCCTGCGTCACCCAAATGCTCTTCGCGTAGCACGTTGCCGTAGGTAGGATCGTAGGTGAAATTCACCTGTGTGGTCTTGGCGATGACACCATTGGCATAGGTGTTGGTCACGACCTGGGACGAGGGGGTAAACCAGGGTGCGAGCCCATTGGCGTCAGTCGCATAGGTGGTACGGGTTTCCAGCAAAGGAGTTCCCGCACTATCTTGGACGAGAATGCGGTACGGAAGTCCCTTGGTCGGAGCATCGGGATGGGTCAGCGAGGCGCCGATATCCTCTGTCGCCGTGGTCCCCGAGCCCTGGTGAACCTCCGTCACCGTCACGGTTTTCTCCGTGGTATTGCAATTGGCGCAGGCGGTCACCGTGGACCGCTGAAAGCCGCGGAAGTCACGGTTTGGGATGCTGTGATAGCCCTTCTCGTATTGATACGTCGTCTGTGTGGTTTGGTTGCCGATCGCACCTGCAATGCTGGTAGATACAGTCTTGGCTAATGCTGTGGTGACGTAGACGGGATATGGAAGCAGCGTATGGGATACCCCAAGTGCCGTCGAAGGGGTATAGGTCAGAACGGTCAGAACCCCGAAACCGTTTGACAGAGTGGCGAGTAGATCGGTTTTAACACCTGGACTGCCGGCAATCGCGACCGAGACGTTCCCGCTGCTCACACACCAGAGGTCGGGTTTGGCATCACCGTTGAGATCGGCGGTGCCAAAAGTCCCCGTCGCGCAAAAGCTTGGTCCCCATGGAGTTGGGGTTTGAAATGTGCTCCCCGTCGATAGCATGACCTGAGTCGTTCCATCCGTGGTGTGGCACCACATATCGGTAATACCATCCCCATCGAAATCCGCAGTGCCGGTCTTGCCGGTCGTACAAAAGCCTGTCCGCCATACTAGAGGCGACGAAATACTGGTTCCTGTCGAGAGCCCAATCAAGACCGTGCCTGTTCCCGTCTGACACCACAGATCCTGAATGCCGTCACCGTTGAAATCACTAATCGCAAATTTGCTTGGTGGTGGCGTGGTAACCATCGCGGAAAATGAGAGGTAACCGCTTCCACACCAGCTAGCCAACGAGGAGGAGGTATTGAAACTTGCTGTGGTCCCTACCGACGTCGAATACCGGATCGTGGTGGTCCCAGGAGTATTGTCATGGCAAACAAGATCGGCTCGTCCGTCTCCGTTAAAATCTCCACTCCCTACCCCTCCGGTTGGACAAAATCCAGTGAGCCATGGGGGATCGGGCGACTCTGGTGTAAATGAGGTTCCCTGCGAGAAGATCCCCGTCACGAAGGGTCCTTGAAACAATTCCCCCTTACACCAGACATCAGTTTTGCCATCGCCATTCAGGTCGCTTGCTCCAAGGGCATGCGTAGCAGTTCCCCCAACTCCCACCGTACAGATAGGCCACACCTGGCTGGGTGGGGAAAAGATTCCAGAGCCTGTCGAGTAGGCAACGGAGACCCGATACCGTTTAACTAGGAAAACACCTACCCCAGTAGGTATGCTGTCATCTAGATACGTAATACATCCGATGTCCTGCTTACCATCTCCATCGAAATCTCCCGTCACCCGCGAAGCACAAGAAGAATAGACGTTAGTCCCAGCCGTCAAGGACCCGCTAGAAGCTGTCGCGGTGGAAAAACCATTGGAGGTATTGGTACACCATAGGTCCTGTTGCCCATCTCCATTGAATTCAGCCGGAGTTACGCCGCTCCCCCCACTGCACCAGTTGGTGAGCCAGGGATGAGTGGACGGCGTAAAGGTCGAGGCAGAAGTTGAGTAGGTCATCGCGATGGGCGGCAACGCAGGCCCCATGACATCAAACGTCGTGAGATTGATGGACGCATTGCGGTTGAACTGTTGCACCTGTGTCAGCAGCTGCGTACCCGTCGTGACGCTGGGGGTATAGATCAACTCATAGGCGCGCATCGTCACATTGTTCGTCTTCACTTCGATCGCTCTCAACCGTTTGGCGGTCACGACTTTGAAATGGGCATTGTAGGTGTCTGGAGCTGTCATGCCAGCCGGGGTATGCGAATAGAACTTGATGACATGGGGTGCCGGGATAGCGGTCTTTGTCGTCGAGGTATACGTGATCTGATCGAGATACGATTGCCCCTGATCTTTCGTGTACGTCGCCACCATGTAGTTCCCGTCGCGGTCTTCCACTCGCTCGAGATTCCACCGAAAGATCCGACCCGTGGCGGTATCTTCGACCCGAGCGTTGGCGTTGACGCCGAACGAATACTTCACACCCTTACGATCTGTCACTTCCCATCCACCCGTCGTCAGTTTGCGGATGCGGAAGAAGCCGCTTTCGATTTTTGCTCGATATTCGGGATCGCTAGGACTATTGGGCAGGAGTTTAATCAGCTCCGCCGACACCCCACTCATTCGCACGGCATAGACTTTTCCGTTATCGGCTGGAGTTTCGCTATAGATCACCCCGAACCGCGTGTTCCGCTCGATCGCTCCCAGTTCCAGTTTCCACCCCATGCCCACCCACCCGTTTCCATTTCCGCTGGCATAGCTCAGTTGCAGATTGGGTTGAACCCCATTGCGACCAGGCAGCACGTTGATTGGAATGCTGGTCGTCGCTGTGCCGGTGAATGGATCGACATGAACCGCTCCACCCGCCGTTCCCATCGGGAGATCCTCATCGATTTCTTTGGCTATTCCTGGACCGACTGGGAGGAGCCACCAATACAGCACACAGACAAGAGCGATTAGCTCAGGACGGCCGGTCTGCATTGGCATCTCCTTTCACGATGGAGAATGGTGCGTACGAGACGATAAGGGACGGGAAAATCCGATCAGGTACGGGGCAAGTCGATTCCCACTCACGAGCCATGTCTCGTAGTCTTCTGGAGTCAGAGAGGGGTGGTACCCGCCTATTACATAGAGCAGGGGCAGTCGCACCTATCGTTGCCCGCTGATACATACGAGGGAGGATTGCGCTCATCGTTGCTCCCGTTCCAGGGTCATTGGCGCAAACACAATAGCCACCACACAACTCGACCAGCCATGTGCCTGACTATTCTTACGGTATACACCTTACGTTATTTGTGATTTGTTGCAATCCCAGAAGATGGCCTTAGTCAGTGAGGCCATTCGGACCTTCGTGTGGAGGCTGACAGGAGAGTTACGTAAGAAGAAGTGAAACGCTGGAAGAATTTACTTCACTCGGATGGCATGTCGCCGATCGGCTATCTAGGCTGGAACCATGGCCGCTTTGAGAGAGCGGACAAACTCAGCGACATGTCTGACCATGGCGGGATCCTGTTGGTGGGACGCGATGCGTTTCACGATGGCGCTGCCGACGATCACCCCATCGGCCATCTTTGACACCTTCGCCGCATCCTCCGGAGTCGCCACGCCGAATCCGACTGCGACGGGCGTGGCGGAGACCTTCCGCAGCTTTTCGATATTCTGTCCTATGTCTCCGACGTTGCTGAGCTTCGCCCCGGTAATGCCGGTCAGCGAAACATAGTACACGAAGCCATGCGACTCTTTCGCCACGAGCTTTCGCCGATCAGCCGTACTGGTCGGCGCGAGCAAGAAGATGAGCGGCAGCCCGGCTGCGTCCGCCGGCGCCTTGAGGGGTCCCGCTTCGTCCGGCGGCATATCGGGCACGATCAGTCCATCCACTCCAGCTGCCTGCGCCGCACGGCAAAACTTTTCACACCCCATCGCGTGGATGGAGTTGTAGTACAGCATCAGGATGATGGGGATATTCGTCCGCTGCCTGAGTGACGTGATGGAGGCCAGGATCTGCCGAAGAGACGTGCCGTTCCGCAACGCGCGCTCCGCAGCCTGCTGAATTACCGGCCCGTCGGCGATCGGGTCCGAAAAGGGGACGCCCAGTTCGATGATGTCGGCCCCCGCCTGTTCCAACGCCACTACCAACTGTTCCGTTTCAGCGAGTCCCGGATCTCCTGCCATCAGGTAGGCAATGAGCGCTTTCTGTCCTCTCTTGCGCAGATCATTGAATCTGGCTTCCAGCCGCCCGGTCATAATGATTCGCCTCGCATTTTCGCCACTTGCTGCACGTCTTTGTCCCCACGCCCCGAAAGGTTCGCGATGATGAGCTGGGATTTCTTGAGTTTGGGAGCGAGCTTGACGACTTGCGCGATCGCATGGGCGCTTTCGAGCGCGGGAACGATGCCCTCTTCGTGCGCCAGGAGATCAAAGGCCGACAATGCTTCTGCGTCCGTCGCATAGGTGTACTCGATCCGGCCTTGATCATGGTAGAGACTATGCTCCGGTCCGACAGCCGCATAATCCAGACCGGCCGAGACTGAATGCGTCAAATTGATCTGTCCGTTTTCATCCTGAAGCAGGTAGGTCATGGTGCCTTGCAAGACCCCCGGCTTGCCACCGGAGAACCGCGCGGCATGTTTTCCGCTTTCGACCCCGAGCCCTCCGGCTTCCACTCCGATCATTTTGACTTTAGCGTCTCGGAGAAACGCATGGAAAAGACCGATCGAATTGCTTCCTCCCCCTACACAGGCGACGAGATAGTCCGGCAGGCGCTTTTCAGCGGAAAGAATCTGTTTCCTCGCCTCCCGCCCGATGATCGCCTGAAAGTCTCGGATCATCATGGGATAGGGATGCGCGCCCAGCACCGAGCCCAAGACATAGTGCGTGGTGCGCACGTTGGTCGTCCAATCCCGCATGGCCTCACTGATGGCATCCTTCAGGGTGCGGCTGCCGGCATCGACACCGGTCACGGTCGCACCCAACAGGCGCATACGAAAGACGTTCAACGCCTGCCGTTGCATATCTTCGGTGCCCATGTAGATTTCGCACTGCAGTCCGAACATGGCCGCCGCCGTGGCCGTCGCGACACCGTGCTGACCGGCCCCGGTCTCAGCGATGATTCGCTGCTTCTTCATGCGCAAGGCCAACAACACTTGGCCGATCGCATTGTTGATCTTGTGCGCGCCGGTATGGCACAGGTCTTCCCGCTTCAGATAGATCTTGGCTCCGCCTAATTTTTTGGTCAGCCGATCGGCGCGATAGAGACTGGTAGGCCGTCCGACATACTGCTTGAGGTAATAGGCGAGGTCGGTCTGAAATCGGCGGTCTTTTTTCGCCTTGGTATACTCGCCTTCCAACTCCAACAGCGCCGGCATGAGGGTTTCAGGCACATAACGGCCACCATAAGACCCGAATCGGCCATGGCTGTCTGGAAGCATCGGCATTCGATCAAACCCTCCTCAATAGATTTCAGCAGGCTGTTCAAAAAGGCCTTCGTTCTCACCCACCCGCCCCAGCGCGCCGAGACGCGACTTACACCGGGCGAGGCGACAGCGAGCGAAGAGGCGAGGCATACTCTGCTCCGTATGTTGAGCCTCTGAGCGATGCGAGAACAAAGCTGGCGGACTTTTTCAACAGCCTGCTAGGAGTATAGCCACGGCTATCAGACCGGCACAAGTCTGGCCGCTTCAATAAATGCCTTAATCTTATGGTGATCCTTCTTGCCAGGGGTCTTTTCCACCCCACTGCTCACATCGACTCCATAAGGACGTACCATCTTGATCGCGTCTGCCACGTTTTCCGGAGTCAACCCACCGGCCAGAATGATCGGAGCAGATCGAGCTGCTTCCTGGGCCAATGTCCAATCGACTGTCTGCCCCGTTCCTCCATAAGCCTGGTCTGAATACGCATCGATGAGGAATCCTCGTACATTCGGCTGCCCTTGAAACCCGGCGAGGGTGAGCATTGTATCTCGACCCTTCAGACGGAGAGCCTTGAGAGCCGGACGGACGAGTTGTTGGCAGTACAGAGGCGATTCATCTCCATGCAGTTGGGCAAGGGCAAAACCACATTCATCCATAAGCGCCCGAACCGTCCCGGCCTCTTCGTTGACGAACACCCCGACCGGCAGCACAAGAGGCGGGAGTTCCGCGACAATGGCTTTCACGAGAGACGGGGCCACCCAACGTGGGCTGTTACGGTACATCACAAATCCCAGCGCGTCCGCACCTGCGGCAACCGCGCCCTTCGCATCCTCCAGATTGGTGATCCCGCAAATTTTTATCTTCATGGTGAACGCTCTACGCAGACTGCGGACTGCCAGAGACGACGCCGAGCAACTCTCGAACTTTGTCGGCCGTGTGCTCGGCGCGAATGAGCGATTCGCCGATCAACATGGCATGAACGCCGGCTTCCATCAACCTTGTCACGTCCTCGCGGCCATGAATCCCGCTTTCACTGATGATCAGCTTGTCGGACGGAATTCGCTTCGCCAGGCGGAAGGTGACGTTGAGATCGGTCGTGAAGGTGTTGAGATCCCTATTGTTGATCCCGATCATCCTCGCGGTGGGAATCCACTCCAAGACCGTATCCAACTCCCTCTCGTGATGGGTTTCGAACAGGCTGTCCATCTTAAGTTCGGTGGCCAACGCGTGGAAATCCATGAGTTGGCGGCGTTCCAGCGCGGCCACGATCAGCAAGACGGCATCGGCACCGTGTGCCCGCGCTTCATAGAATTGCACCTCGCCGACCATGAATTCCTTATTGAGCGCCGGGATCGGCAACGCTTCCTTAATCTCTTTCAAATACCGCAGGTCGCCCTGGAAAAACTCCTTGTCCGTCAGGACCGACACCGCGGATGCGCCCTGTTCATGATACGTGCGGGCAAGCGCCAGGTAGTCGAACTGTTCAGAAAATTCCGGCCGTAACAGTCCTAAACTCGGAGACGCCTTCTTAACCTCTGCGATCAGAGCCGGGCTGGTGCGAGGTTTTGTCGCGTCCAGCGTGACGGCAAAGCCGAGTGTCGGCGGAGCGTCTCGGATCGCCGCTTTGAGGTCGGCCAGATAGGAGCGGCTTTGCTTGTGCCTGAGCTCCGCTTTTTTATGCTCGAGGATGCGATCAAGGATCATGAGTCGGTCACGCTCTTGTCGTAAATGCAATGAGCCGGTCCAGCTTCTCTGCAGCGGCCCCCGAGTCGATCGTTTCTTGGGCGAGGCGGAAGCCTTCCTTCAGGGTTTTTGCTCTCCGGCCTGCTACCATTGCAGGAGCGGCGTTCATGCATACGATGTCCCGTTTCGGACCTTTCTTGCCCTGCAAGATCTCCTTCGCGATGCGCGCGTTGTCTTCCGGCGTGCCGCCGGCGAACTCTTTTCTCGCCATCCGCTTCACCTCGAACTCCTCAGGCGAAACAAAATAACTCGACACCACGCCGGCCTTCCCCTCGGAGACTTTCGTCCGATCCGACAGAGTGATTTCATCCAGACCATCCATGCCGTGAATCACGAAACAATGTTGCGATCCCAGCTCCAGCAGAACACGCCCCAAAATGTCCGTCCACCTTGCATCATAGACTCCAAGCACTTGATGCGTGGCCCCGGCTGGATTCGCCAACGGACCGAGCACGTTCAAAATGGTCCGGATTCCCATCTCCTGCCGCACCCCGGCGCATTGCTTCATCGCGCCGTGGTAGAGGGGCGCGAACAAAAATCCGATACCGACTTCATCGATACACTCGGCGACCCGGTTCGGCTCCAGATCGATCTTGACGCCAAGGACGCTCAGCACATCAGCGCTGCCTGATCTGGACGACACGGAACGATTGCCGTGTTTGGCCACGGTAATGCCGGCCCCGGCGACCACGAATCCCGCTGTCGTAGAGATATTAAACGTGTCGGCCCCATCCCCGCCGGTGCCGCAGGTGTCGACGATGATCGATGCTCCAACCCTGATTCGGGTCGCCCGTGATCGCATGGCATTGACCGAACCGACGACTTCGGTGACTGTTTCGCCTTTCTGCCTGAGTCCCATGAGGTAGGCGGCCACCTGAGCCGAGGTCGCGGCCCCGTCCATGATTTCCAACATGACCGTTTCAGCCTCCGATGCAGAAAGGTCTGTTCGGTCGGCCAGTTTGGCGATGGCGTCTTTGATCATGGGATCTTAGTAGGCAGGGTGCTCAAAAAGACCGCTGGTCTCACCCGCCCGACCCCGGTGCGCCAAGACGCACCTCTCCACATGCCAGGCCACAGCGAGCGATGAGGCGAAGGCGTAACCAATTTTCACCCGGCCCGCCCATCGCCTGTCGGAACAGGCGTTTACCCAAGGGCCGTACGTTGAGCCTCGGAGCGATGCGAGAACGCCGCTGACGGACTTTTTCAGCATCCTGCTAGAGCTTTAAAAAGTTGCGGAGAAGATCTTTCCCGACCGTCGTCAAAATCGATTCCGGATGAAATTGGACCCCTTCGACACACAGTGTCTTATGACGGAGGCCCATGATCTCGCCCTCGGCGGTTTCAGCGGAAATCTCGCAACAGTCCGGAAGATTGAGCCGATTCACGATCAAAGAATGATACCGCGTCGCTTGGAACGGATTGGGCAACGATTGAAAGATCGTCTTGCCGTCATGCTTAATTTGGGATGTCTTCCCATGCATCAAGCGGGGAGCGCGGATGACCTCACCTCCATACGCGACAGCCATCGACTGGTGCCCCAAACACACACCGAGAATAGGCATCCTCCCTCCGAACCGGCGGATAGCCTCGACTGAAATACCGGCTTCCTTTGGCGTGCACGGCCCGGGAGAGATGACGAGGCGGCTGGGGCCCAACTCCTCAATCTGGTCCAGCGTAAGCTTGTCGTTACGAAACACCTGTATGTCTTCGCCCAATTCTCCGAGGTACTGGACGAGATTGTAGGTAAAGGAATCGTAGTTATCGATGACCAACAACATTGATGTTCCCCGTAGCACGTCGCTCGTGAAGCGTATTTCGAATGACTTGTTGTTCGCGCTTCACCCTTCACCCTTCACGAGGCACCACTCATTCCAGCCCCTGTTCCGCCAGTTCGATCGCTTTCATCATCGCACGGGACTTGTTGCAGGTTTCTTCATACTCGTGTTCGGGATTGGAATCGGCGACGATACCGGCTCCGGCCTGGATAAAGGCCCGATGTCGAGAGACCACGACGGTGCGGATATTGATACACATGTCCATATTGCCTGAAAAGCTGATATACCCCACCGCACCGGCGTAAGGCCCGCGCTTGGTAGGCTCCAGTTCCTCGATGATTTCCATGGCTCTGATCTTTGGAGCCCCCGATACGGTGCCGGCTGGAAAGCACGCCTTCAGCACATCATAGACGGTCTTGGTTGTTCCCAATTTCCCCGTGACGTTCGAGACGATGTGCATCACGTGCGAGTACCGTTCGACGTTCATCAATGACTCAACTTGGACCGACCCCCGTTCAGCGACACGGCCGACATCATTACGTCCGAGATCCACCAACATGATGTGCTCGGCCCGCTCCTTGGAATCCGCGAGAAGACGGCGCTCCAGTTCCACGTCCTCCTCTACCGTCGTTCCACGCCGCCTGGTCCCCGCGATCGGGCGCACCGAAACAAGACCGTCCTCGCATCGCACAAGAATCTCCGGGGACGACCCGACCAGTTCCACCCCGGCGATCCGCAGGTAGTACATGTAGGGCGAGGGATTCACCACGCGCAGGGCTCGATAGAGTTGAAACGGAGGAGCCTGGAGATTCGTTTCCCAACGTTGCGACAACACACACTGAAAAATGTCCCCGGCTTTGATGTATTCTTGAGCGCGAGACACCATTTTCTCAAA
This sequence comes from Nitrospira sp., assembly GCA_024760525.1. Classification (NCBI taxonomy): domain Bacteria; kingdom Pseudomonadati; phylum Nitrospirota; class Nitrospiria; order Nitrospirales; family Nitrospiraceae; genus Nitrospira; species Nitrospira sp. The sequence continues at coordinate 551,824 of CP060499.1, read as the reverse complement.
GTCCGCCCGGCTCATGTTTGCCGTGAAGCGAATGGGTGTTCGCCGGCGCTTCGGCGTGAGACGCCTCAGCGGCCGGCGGATTCTGGCGATCATCGCTTCGATCCGGCGAGTCGCTTCACGATAGGCCGAACGAATACCTCTCTCCGACGTGGACTTCACGTGTGCATTGGCCACCACTTTGATTTTTTGCGACACGTTGTCGAAGATGAGCAAGGTGTCGGTCAACAGAAAGGCAAAGTCCGGAAGATCGACGTGATCCTTTTTTCGTGAGGGAAGGTCTTCGAACGTCTTGACCAAATCGTAGCCGAGGTAGCCGACGGCTCCGCCGACGAAGCGAGGGAGATCAGGAACCGTCACCGGGCGATAGGCTTCCATGATCTCTCGAAGACGATCCAGCGGCGCGCCCCGGCTGGGGATGCGGCGGCGATGCGAACCCTGCTTTACGCACAGATCACCGCGATCTTCGTAGATGACGAGTGGAGCCCCACTCCCGAGAAAGGAATACCTCGCCCACTTTTCCCCGCCCTGAATGCTTTCCAGCAGATAGGCGGAGGGGCCATGATCTATCTTGGCAAAGGCCGAGACCGGCGTATCGTGGTCCGCCAGGATTTCACGGAATAACGGAATGAGGTTGCCCTGTTTTGCATACGAGCGAAATTCATCCAGGGTGAGCGAATAGGTCGCAGACTGCATAGTGTTCCGGCTACTCTGTTCCCACCAGGAGTTTCTGGCCTACTTCGATGATGTCATCCGGGAGCTTATTCATCTTCCTCAGCTTATCGACCTCAATTCCATAGCGCCGACTGATACCGAAGAGGGTTTCTCCGGGCTTCACCACATGCACCGTCCCGTCTGCTTTCGATGCCGCATGCGTCTCGGCCGCGGTCGGTATTCCTTTGAGCACGGCGTCGTTTTCACCCGCCTCACCGGAAGAATCCTTTGCCGATTCGGCTTTCTTCTGTTTGACGGCAGGAGAATGGCCTTTCCGCCGCATGTCCTCCAAGGCTTTTCGTTCGAGTAACGTCGCTTCTCTAATGGCTTCCGCCTCTTCCTGGAGGCGCCCCATCTGCTCACGCGCCACCTGCACTTGCGCGGACAGCTCACGGTTCCTCGCCTCGAATTCAGCCAGTTCGAGCTTAGTGCGCTTGACTTCACTGTCCAGTTCAGCCGTCCGCTTTTCTTCCTGCGCCAGGAGACGCTGAAAATTCAAACTTCGCGCCTTTTCGGCGTTGTATTTTTCTTCCAGGACGACACATCCACTTAGCAGCAACCCACTACAGAGCAGTATCCCCGATAGGACGATCTTCCTTGTATGGTCACACCCTTGCTCCTCTTCCTTCTGCATACATCCTCCTTTGCCCAAGTGCTCCGCGGACGTCCGACCAGCCGAAGAGACGCTTAGAATAGTGGCCACTGAGAGGAAAGTCAAAGCAGACCAAGCCTTCCTGGTTTGACCGTTTCCGTGGCGCTGTGCTACGGTCAGCACAGTTCAAGCCTCTCTCCACCCACATGCCAAACGTCATCTGTCATCGCATGCCAGGTGTGATCACCGAGGCTTCACATCGTTAAGGGCGATGCGACAGGATTCACTGGATAACGACTCATTGTCCTCTTCGAAAGCCCCCCGCGCCGAACAAGAGCGACATACTCTACTCAAAAGCCAAATCAGGCACCACGACTACCTCTATTACGTCAAGGATCATCCCGAGATTTCAGATGGAGCGTATGACCGGTTGTTCCGGGAATTGGTCCAGCTGGAACAGGCATACCCCGAACTGATCTCGTCCGATTCTCCTACCCAGCGTGTCGGTGCCCCTCCGTTGGATACGCTCGGCAAGGTCCGGCATGTGCACCCCATGTTGAGCCTTGATTCCTTGGTCGATCCGAGAGAAGTGCTGGCCTTCGACCAACGGATGAAACGCGAGCTGGAAACAGACCGGATCGAGTATACGGTCGAACCGAAATTCGATGGCCTCTCTGTGGAATTGGTCTACGAACAGGGAAGGTTTGTTCGGGGCTCGACTCGAGGCGATGGCAGTGTCGGCGAGGATATCACCATCAATCTTCGTACCATTCGATCATTGCCGCTGCAATTACAGAGTGACACACACCCTGAGCACCTGGCCGTGCGGGGTGAAGTCTACATGCGCCTTGCAGACTTCCATGCGCTTAACCGGCGAATAACGGAACGGGGGGACGACGCCTTCGCGAACCCGCGCAACGCCGCCGCCGGTTCTCTTCGGCAGCTGGACTCGAGCATCACAGCCGAACGCCCCCTCGTGGTGACCTGCTACGAGATGATGGCCGTCGACGGAACACCACCCTCGTCGCATTGGGACGAATTGGACGCATTGGTTTCTTGGGGGCTTCCGATTCCCACTCTTCGCCGGCGCTGCGAGACGATCGATGACGTCATGGCGTTTCACCATGAGATCGAAGGGCAGCGTGACGATCTGCTCTATGAAATCGACGGCGTCGTCGTCAAGGTCAACCGGCGCAGCTGGCAAGAGCAGCTCGGCATGAAGTCCAGAAGCCCCCGTTGGGCAATCGCCTATAAATTCGCCCCTCGAAAGGAAGTCACGAAGGTTCATAAGATCATCGTCTCAGTCGGAAGGACCGGCACCTTGACGCCGCTTGCGCTGCTGAATCCGGTCGAAGTGGGCGGTGTCACGATCAGCCGAGCCACCCTTCACAATGCAGACGAGGTGGCTCGAAAAGACGTGCGCGACGGGGACACAGTCAAAGTGGAGCGCGCCGGCGACGTCATCCCGGCCATCACTGAACGCGTGCCGGTCCCGGAAGAATCGAGAGCGGCACCGTTTGCCATGCCGGACCACTGCCCCGTGTGCGGGTCAGCGGTCGCTCGGGAGGGCGCGTATTTCTACTGCACCGGGCAAGCCGTCTGCCCGGCCCAGTTGAAAGGAGCCGTCGAACACTTTGCCTCGAAATCCGCCCTGAACATCGAAGGTCTCGGCAAGAAGACCGTCGCTCAATTAGTCGATCAAGGACTCGTCAAGGATCTGTCAGACATCTATCGACTCGATCAGGAGCAACTCTTGAAGCTCGAAGGGTTTGCCGAGCGGTCTTCTACCTTGCTCCTTGATGCTATCGCACGAAGCAAAATCGTGTCTCTCGACCGGTTCTTGATGGGCTTGGGCATCCGCCAGGTCGGGCAGCACATCGCAAAGGTGCTTGCGCGCGAGTTTGGGTCCCTTGAGGCCATCATGTCGGCCGATCAAGATCGGCTTCAGGCAGTCCATGAGATCGGACCGGAGATCTCGGCGAGTTTGGTTGCCTATTTTCAAGAAAGTGCGAACCAACGGGTGATCGATCAACTGCGGATGCTGGGGCTTTCGATCCTGGACACCCCCATATCCCGCAGCGCCGCGGCGTTGCCTTTCTCGGGACAGAGTTTCGTGTTCACCGGCGGATTGTCGAGGTGGACGAGGGAAGAGGCCGGGGCTCTGGTCGAAGAGCGTGGCGGTACCGTCTCCTCCAGCGTCAGCAGAAAGACGACCTATGTGGTGTCAGGCATAGACCCGGGATCGAAACATGATCAGGCTCGGAAACTTGGGGTGAAGATCCTCAATGAGGAGGGATTCGGAGACTTAATCCGTGGATCGGGCAACACATAGGGTCATACGGGAGCCTCGACCGGAACAGCCACCTTCTCTTCCTTGAAAATATGCACGCTCCGTATTGAGCGCGGGTCGGCCTCGTGGACGACCAAGCGACAATTCTCGATGCGGAGTTCTTCTCCGGCTGCAGGGATTCGGCCGAGATTCTCTTGGATCAGGCCTCCGATAGTCAGGGCTTCATCTCCTCCAAGGTCGACCTTCAGGAAGTCGTTCACCTTCCGCACTTCTGTCCTTCCATGGACCAGGATTTGGCTTTTCCCGATCCGCTTGATGAGTTCTTCCGTGATATCCGTTTCATCGACAATTTCGCCGACGACCTCTTCCAGCAGATCCTCAAGGGTCACAAGCCCCATGACGCCCCCGAATTCATTCACCACGACCCCCATGTGGCGCTTGTCCTGCTGAAACTGCTTCATCAAATCATCCGCTGTTTTGCCTCCTGGGACAAAGAGCGGAGGATGAGCGATATCCCGCAGACGCACTTCCGCCCGCCCTTTGGCCAGCTCGGTGAGCGCCTTGGTTTTGTAGAGAATGCCCGTGATGTTATCGAGCGTTCCATCGTAGAGCGGAATTCTGGAGTACTTCGAATTGTACAGCAGCTCCTCTGCTTCCTTGAGCCGAAGGTTTCCGTCGAGCGCAAAGACATAAATGCGGGGCGTCATCGCGTCTTCTGCCGTAATATCCTTCAACTGGAACACGTTCTTGATCATCTTGACTTCTTCGGATTCCAGCTCTCCGGCCTTGCCGCCCTGGTCCAGCATGATTTTCAACTCTTCCTCTGTCACCAATGGATGAGTCAGCCCCTTCCCTCCCGTCAATTTGTAGATCAGCGGCACCATCAAGAAAAGAATCGGCTTCAACATCACCTGCACCCAGTAGACTGGGTAGGCCAAGTTGAGGGTGACAGGCACTGAAAATTTGGCAGCCAGAGTCTTGGGGACCACGTCCACGGATACTAAGAGCACGAAGGTCAAGATGCCGACCATCACCGCAATGGCTTCTTCAAAGACGCTCTTCCCCCCATAGGTATTCAACGTGATAAAAGTGGCGAACATCGGGATGGCTGTGCTGACCAGGCGATCGCCCACCAGAATGGTCGAGAAGAGCTTTTGTGGGTCGCTCCGCAGTTGAACGGCTTTTTCTGCCCGTTTGCTCCCGTTCTGAGCCAATGCTTTCAGGCGAGTTTCATTGACCGAGAAGAAACCGATCTCGGCGGTGGAAATAATGGCGGATAACCCTATCAATCCCAAAAGGATGAGGATGTCCATCACAGCAGTATATTAGGGACGTTGAACTACTATGGCTGGCTTGATGAGAAGCCGGGCGTCTCCCAGAGGATACCCCTTGGTCGACCCTTCAGAGGAGCATACAATCAGGATAACCGAACCGCTTAGAATAGGATTCACAGTAGATACATCTATCACAGGGACCAAGTACAGGCAAGCAATTCAAAAAATGTTGCTGGAAAATCAATCGGTTCCAAATAGACGACCTGTTGGTTTACTGGTGATGACACCCGTCCTTTCGCGACCTAGCCATCATCCCGCACCACAAACGACTGCAGACTAAATGTACGATCGACACGAGTCGAAGCCGCCTGAGCCTCCGACTCAGACAGGAATCGGCCGATGTGAACTCGGTAACGGCGGCCTTCCGGAAGATCGACCTGCATGATGCGCCCATCGGCAAAATCTCGTTGGACCTGTAAGAACAGTGCCCGCGCGTTCTGCAGATCAGCAAATGCCCCGATTTGAAGCCGTAATACCCCCATCCCTTCAGGTCGGCCATTATAGCCCACAACTCGAAGCTCGATCTGATCGGTTCCATTACCGATCATCCCGAGAGCCTCAGCACCCGCCAAGGACAAGTCCAAGATTCGCCCCCTCGCGAAAGGCCCCCGATCGTTAATCCTCACCGTGATATGGCGACCCGAGGTCAATGAACGAACAACTGCGACGGATCCCAACGGCAGCGTCCGATGAGCAGCGGTCAGCTTGTGCATGTCGTACCGATCCCCGTTGGCCGTCTTATTCCCATGAAAACCGGGGCCATACCATGAAGCCATCCCTCGCTCGACAAATCCAACAGGATAGCCGGGAAATTGATCGGCACGACGGGAAGGCGTGGTACACCCCTGGGAGACGAGGACCCCCAAGAGACCAACCACGACCATGAATCTAGAAGCAGTTTTCGCAAGCGGCTCCAGCCGCATGGATCAAAACTCGTCGAGCGATTGATTGCGGAGAATAGTCAGCGCTTTGTCGGTCTTGGACACGGTCAGGACCACGATCGCCCGTTTCCCTTCCCGTGAAGGCGTACAATAGCCGCACTTGATGTTGATCCGGCTCTTCGTTAGGAGATCGGCCACCTTTCTCAACGCGCCAGGCTTGTTTTCGAGGCTGAGTACGAGAGCGGTCTCCTCGCGGAACTTGATCTTCGCCGCCTTCAGAGCCGCACGAGCCCCATCAAGATCGGCAACGAGCAAACGCAACTTACCCGTTCCCATGACCTCAGGAGCGGAGAACGCCTTGATATTGACTCCGGCTTCCCCGAGGACCGCCGTTACTCTCGAAAGTGCACCCGGCTTACTCTGCTCGCTGATGACAAGCTGCGTCGTTGTCGGCATATCAATACTCCTCGTGGCTCTCCGCCGTCAGGGCTGTTTCCGTCTCGCTGAACGAGCCACTCGCAACGGAGACCATGCCCCGCGATGAGGACGAACGGCCAGAAGAGACGCCGGTCTCGGGCAACGCGTTCTCGGCCTCAACCGCCACAATAAAAAGACTTCGGCGCTCGACAGGCTTTGCAGGAACCGCCGCTTTCTACACCAGACACATGATGACGGCCGCTTGCTCTGCATCTTCAACCCCTCTTTATGAGCATCCGCTCGTCGCACCGCACGTGACACATTTGAGGCAGGTGCCGTTCCGGACCATGGTGAACTGCTTGCATTCGGGACAGGGATCGCCTTCGTAGCCCTTGATCCTGGCATCTTTGGCATTTTGAATCTCTGTCAACGTCAGCGTTTCCCTGGTGATCTCGACCTGCCGAGCAACACTATGCCCATGTCCATTTCCATGACCGTTTCCTTTTCCACCGTTCCGACGGATCGGAAGATGTTCCGTCAGGACGGACGATTTGGCCAGCGCATCGAGGTCCGCCACTTCTTCGGAGCATTCGGGGTCCATGTCGTCTTTCTTCATCGAATCCATGCGCAGATCTTCTTCTTTCACTTGCGCCAAGTCATACCGTTCGAGATACGTGACGGCCAATTCTCTGAAGATGTAATCGATGATGGACGTCGACATCTTGATTCGATCGTTCAATTTCACGGGACCGTTCGGCTCAAACCTGGTGAAGACGAAGGCTTCAACAAATTCTTCCAGCGGCACGCCGTGCTGGAGCCCAAGAGAAATGGCGATCGCGAAGCAATTCATGAGGCTTCTGAACGCCGCCCCCTCCTTGTGCATGTCCAAAAAGATTTCCCCGACCGTCCCATCATCATACTCGCCGGTTCGTAGATAGAGCTTGTGTCCTCCGACAATCGCCTTTTGCGTGTACCCATTGCGTCTGCTCGGCAACGGGCGCCGCTTGGCGAGATAGCGGAACATCACTCTTTCCGTCACTTTCTCCGCCATCTCCAAGACGCTAGGGGCGGCCTCCACGACCTTTCCACTATCGGTCGAAGCGCTCAACGGCTGACTGAGCTTGGATCCGTCACGATAGAGCGCCACTGCTTTGACCATGCTTTTCCAGGCAAGCAAATAGGCCGACTTGACGTCATCAAGCGTGGCATCGGCCGGCATGTTGATGGTCTTGCTGATCGCGCCGCTGATGAACGGTTGCGCCGCGGCCATCATGCGAATATGCGCATCGACGGCGATGGAGCGTTGTCCGATTCGACCGCATCGATTGGCACAGTCGAATACCGCCAGATGCTCGGCCTTCAAGTGCGGCGCTCCTTCCACCGTCATCGTCCCGGAACAGAAATCGTTTGCAGCCGCAATTTCTTCCTGCGTGAAACCGAGCGCCTTCAGCATGTTGAAGTTCGTCTCACTTAGCTGCGCCTCAGTCAGGCCGAGTTTCTCCGCGCAGAACGCTTCTCCCAGCGTAAATTTATTGAAGGCGAACTGAATCTCGAACGCTTGCGCCAAGCTGCGCTCCAAGCGATCCAACGCTGCGTCGTCGAATCCCTTCTGACGCAGAGTATCGTGATTGACGAAGGGCGCTCCCTTGAGCGTCTGATTACCGACACAGTAGCGGATGACATCCTGCACCTGCTGGTCTGTATATCCGAGGTTGCTCAAAGCAATCGGCAGGCTTTGATTGATGATCTTGAAATACCCTCCACCGGCCAGCTTCTTAAACTTCACCAGAGCAAAGTCCGGCTCAATGCCGGTGGTATCACAATCCATGACCAACCCGATCGTGCCGGTTGGAGCGATCACGGTCACTTGTGCATTGCGGTACCCATAGGCTGACCCGAGTTCAAGCGCATGGTCCCAGGCTCTTCTGGCGGCGATGAGCATGTCCGGAGGACAATGATCGGGGCGGATTCCCTCCGGAACGACCGTGAGACCTTCATATTCGGTACGCGACACCTGGTACGCGGCCCGTCGGTGATTGCGAATGACCCGCAGCATGTGTTCTCGATTTTTTGCGTACCCCGGGAACGGCGACAACTCGGCTGCCATTTCAGCCGAGGCGCTGTACGCCTCTCCGGTCATGATGGAAGTGATGGCCCCGCAGATCGCCAGAGCTTTTGGCGAATCGTACGGGATCCCTTGCCGCATCAGGACCGTGCCCAGATTCGCATAGCCCAACCCAAGCGTCCGGAACTGATAGCTTTTTTCGGCGATAGATCGGCTTGGGAAGGACGCCATCAACACGCTGATCTCCAACGCAACGGTCCACAACCGAACGGCATGGCGGAAATGCTCCAGTTCGAATTGCCCATCGGCAGTGTAGAACTTGGTGAGATTGAGGGAGGCGAGGTTACAGGCCGTATCGTCCAAAAACATGTATTCAGAGCAGGGATTCGAGGCGTTGATGCGACCATCCTCCGGACAGGTATGCCATTCATTGATGATGGTATCGTATTGCGTCCCGGGATCGGCGCAAATCCATGCCGCCCAAGCAACCCGGTCCCATAGCTCTCTCGCCTTGATGGTCTTACAGACCTTGCCGTTCGTTCGGCGTTTGAGTTGCCAGTCCCCGTCTACTTCGAGCGCGGCAAAAAACTCATTCGGAATTCTGACACTGTTGTTCGAATTTTGCCCGGAGACCGTCTGATAGGCCTTTCCATCCCAATTGGTATCGTACTCATGAAACACGAAATGCGTGAACCCCTGCTGCGCGTAGGAAAACATCCGTTGGATATACGGCTCGGGCACCATATCGCGACGGGCCGACGTCAGGGCTTCACGCAAGACCGGATTCGTCTTGTGATCGAGGTCCAGTCTCAAGGCACCCTGACCGTCGACCGTATGACAAGCTTTCAGCACGGCGTTGAGACGCTGCGCGCAAATCTTTGAACCCGTTACCATCGCCGCAACTTTTTGCTCTTCGACGACTTTCCAATCGATGAATTCCTCGATGTCCGGGTGATCGAGATCTAGACAGACCATCTTGGCGGCACGGCGCGTGGTTCCCCCGGACTTGATCGCGCCGGCGGCTCGATCTCCAATTTTGAGAAACGACATGAGCCCGGAAGACCGCCCACCGCCGGAAAGTCCTTCTCCATCCCCCCGCAGTTTCGAGAAGTTCGTCCCGGTCCCGGAACCATACTTGAATAACCGAGCCTCCCGAACCCAGAGATCCATAATCCCGTTTTCATTCACGAGATCGTCCTCAATCGATTGAATAAAACAGGCATGAGGTTGAGGATGTTCGAATGCATTGGTGGCTTTCACCACTTCGCGGGTTTTGGGGTCGACGTAATAATGTCCTTGAGCCGGTCCCGACAAGCCATAGGCATGATGAAGGCCGGTGTTGAACCATTGGGGAGAATTCGGCGCCGCCATTTGATGCGCCAGCATGTAACACATCTCATCGTGGAAAGAGTCGGCATCTTCCGGAGACTTGAAATACCCGTAAGACTTGCCCCAATGAGTCCAGCATCCCGCCATGCGCTCAAAAACCTGACGGGCGTCCCGCTCTCCACCCCGAACCGGCTCACCGTCCGAACCGACAAGCGGCTGACCGTTCTGGTCGCGCTGTGGAACACCGGCCTTCCGGAAATACTTTTGAGCCAATATATCGATAGCCAACTGGGTCCATGACTCGGGAACATCGATATTCTCGAGCTTGAAGACAGTGGACCCATCAGGGTTCCGGATCTCCGACGACCGTTTGACGAACGCCAGACCATCGTAAGGGCTCAGTCCTCGACGGGTGAATCTTCGTTCAATTCTCACGGTGTCCCTCCTCAAAGAGGAAAAGAATAAGGTTGTTCAGCGGCATGTGGATTATGATGTTCATTCTGATGAGGGGGACTACATATAGCTATCATGAATTTTTGTCAATACCAAATATTGTGTATATACTGGGGAATGAGAGGAAAGGCTGTGAATAGTCTCAATATGAATATCCTGGCCGATTTGGGTTGCTCACCGAGGAAGTTATCCACAGAAATGACCCCTAGAATCAGGCCTCAGCAAATTACCCGGGCCATTTTTCTTCTCTTAGAAGGCCATTCGCCCAATTTTCAACGTCACTTCCTCGACACCATGGAGAGGAATGAATCGACCGCCGAGACCGAGAACCACAACGTGTGTATCTGCCACATCCGTCTCATACCGGCTAAGGAACCACCAATTGTGTCTTGCAGTATTTGGCCGGACAACTGATTCCAGAAGCTTCTTGCTTTGTGACTGAAACATCTGCCGAATGAATTGCTGTTCTCGAGTCGGTGTACGCTGATCCATTCGGTCCACCGCTTTGCCGAGTTCCTGTTCAATAAAGCGCAAATAGTCGTCCATGGTCGGATTCGACCATGCCAGGCCGACCGCGACGGTAAGTGCCACGACCAGCATGCTCAAACGAAGTAGGCTCATGAGGCTCTGAACCTTTATTTCCGATGCGATCCGACGGTGACCAAACCGGCCTGATTTGGTAAACGACTGTCAGCCGATCAGCTTGCCCTGACTTCGTTCATCTGATCCTTGTGACTGGGGGTCCATGACGGATGTTCGAGGGGGAGCCGGTTGATCCGGATCGAGAACCCGTCGGATCCGCCAGACGGCCCAGAGACCCGGTAGGGCCACCACCACGGTCAAGACAAAAAACTGCGTCCATCCGACCATGGCAACGACATCCGCTGATGGGCGGCCGGCAAATACCCTTCCCAACGCCTCCAAGGAAGACAGCAGCGCGAACTGAGTGGCCGTATACCGCGGATTACAGAGCGACATGACCAATGCCACGAACGCTGCCGTTCCCATCCCTCCTGTTACATTTTCGATCACGACTGCCGCCGTCAGTACCGTCGCATTTTTTCCCGCCAATGCCAATGCGACAAATCCAAGGTTTGAGACAGCCTGCAATACACCGAAGAGCAACAACGACCGCACGAGTCCGGACCTGGTCATCAAGAGCCCGCCGAAAAAAGCGCCCAGCAATGTGGCAAAAACACCTAACCCCTTCACGGCGCCGACATCCGTCGCGGAAAAGCCAAGCCCACCTATCAGGAAGGCAGTCTGGAGCGTAGACGCAAAGGCATCTCCAAGCTTGTAAAGGATAATCACGGCCAGGAAGCCCCATGCATGAGGCCGGGCGAAGAATTCAGCGAGCGGCGCGCCGACGGCTTCTTTCAGGCTCTTTGGGGCGTCGGCAACAAGTGTGGGAGCCGGGCTGACCAAGACGATAACCATTCCCGCCAGCATGACGACAGCCATCGCGAGATACGTCATCTGCCATCCAATATAATCGGCAAGCACCAACGCGCCGGCCCCTGAGGCCAGCAAGGCAATACGATACCCGTTCACCCACACCGCCGCACCCAATCCACGCTCGTGAGGACGGAGTGTTTCCGTACGATAGGCGTCAAAGACGATGTCCAACGAAGCGGCAAGAAATGCGACCAGTAACGCATACGCCGCCAGCCAGCCGGGATGAATTCGCGGATTGGTCGCGGCCATGAGCCCGAGGCCGACTGCAACGCAGAGTTGAGTCAACACCATCCATCCACGGCGCCGACCTAACCAGGGCGGAACCACCCGATCCATCACAGGGGCCCAGAGGAATTTGAGGGTATAGGGAAGTCCGACCAGCGTGAAAATACCGATGGTCTTGAGATCGACTCCCTCGACCGTCAACCAGGCCTGCAAGGTACCGGACGTGAGCGCAAGCGGAAGGCCGGATGCAAAACCCAACGGCAGCATCACCAATATGCGCCGATTCATGAGACCGGTCAGATCGAAGGATCCGTGTTTCATTGAAGCTCACTCGTGCGAACGTCGGCTGAGTCAAATGTACTCACAGGCATAGCGGCTGAGGCGATGTTCAGCTGCAACGCAGAATACCATCGCCTCCCGGCGCGGCTCAGCAGAATCACAAAACATGCGGGAGAAGATTCATCGGGTGGCGTGGAACTAACAGGGCTGTCCGTTGAACAAACAAGGCTTGTACCGTGAGATATCGAAATCCGTATTTTCCTGATAGACCCTTTCGTTACCGTTGACCCCGTCCTGCTCCGGATCGTTCCACATGGTGTGATTCCACCAATAGAACAGAGGTTGGGCTTCGGTCTGGTAGACGGGATTGCCGTAGCTGCTGCGGGAGTACTCCTGAACCAGCCGGGCGGTCACATAGTCGATCTGGCCATTGCCGCTGAGGGAATACAGCATGATGAAAAGCCGCGCCTCATGGTCATACAGTTCATCGACACGAGTGTTGAGATCAGGCTCGACGGGAAGAGAATCTTTGCTCCAGCCCGTCGAAGATGGGCTCCACAGCAACCAGGTGACTATACACATGAGAGTAAGCAGGCGCACGACCTTCACGTTCACCCTGGGGATCTTGCCTTGATCCTAAGCGGGCGCATGTCCGGCGACTAACGAACTACGGTCAGGTCCATCAGGTCGACATGCAACCTTGCCGGAACACACATGATCTCCCTATAATGCTTTCCATCTATGAACATCCGTGCATCACTTCATACGCTCGGCTGCCGCCTGAATCAAGCCGAAACATCGATCCTGGGCGAAGGGCTTCGGCACAAGGGTTTTCAGCTCGTGGAGTTCGGCCAACCGACCGACCTGCTCGTGCTCAATACGTGTGCGGTTACGGAAGACGCCGAACGAACCTCACGATACCTGATTCGCAAGACCCTGAAACACTCTCCCCATGCCTTCATCGCGGTGACCGGCTGCTACGCTCAAACGGGAATGGAGACACTCAAGCAGCAAGCAGGAATCGATCTCATCGTGGGCCACCAATTTAAACTCGACTTGCCTGCCTATCTTCCGCCCGCCCGCGAGCTGCAGAAGCGACCCGTCATGGAGATTCATCATACACGAACGATGTCGCGCGGAAACTTCGACCTCCCGCACTTCGCAGAACCTGACTCCACCCGTGCGCTGCTCAAGATTCAGGATGGCTGCAGCGCAATGTGCAGCTTCTGCATTATTCCGTTTGCGCGGGGGCACGAGCGCAGTCGAACATTCGACGACATCCTCCGTGAGGTCGAATCCTTAACGGCTGGAGGATACCGGGAGATCGTGCTGACCGGGGTGAATATCGGGCAGTATTCGCACAACGGCTTGGACTTTTGCGGGTTACTGCGGCGACTCGATCGAGTCGCCGGCCTCGAACGCATCCGCATCTCTTCGATTGAACCCACAACAGTCGGCGACGAATTGCTTGAGATCCTCGCGTCATCGAAGAAGTTCTGTCCGTACCTGCATATCCCTTTGCAAAGCGGAGACGACCAAGTCTTGCAGGCTATGAATCGACGCCATACGATCAAGACCTATTGTCGACTGATCGAAACGGCCTTCGCGATGGTTCCAGACCTGGGCCTTGGAACTGATCTCCTGGTCGGGTTTCCCGGGGAAACCGACGCGGCATTTCGGAATACGTTGGCCGCCGCAACAGACCTTCCCTTCTCCTATTTTCATGTATTCCCCTATTCATCCAGGCCGGGAACAGCCGCGATGCGCCTGAAACAACGAGTGCCGTCGGCCACGCTAAAGAAACGGACAGGCATGCTCCTGGATCTGGATCGGGCCAAACGGCTCGCGTTCCACAATAGGCAAATCGGGAAGACTGTTTCGGTTTTATTTGAAGCGGGAATCCGAGAATCGTATCGCGTCGGTACAACTCCGAACTTTACGAAGGTCGCGGTCATGGATTCCGAGGCTCTTCAGAATCGGATCCTCCCCGTCACGATCTCCGCCGCGACAGACCGCTGTACGTTCGGCCATGTCGTGCATGCTCAACCGGCAAACACTACCCTGGCGGTACTATGATTGTGAAAACCCTCCCCCAAGTACACATCGAAACCTTCGGCTGCCAGATGAACGAATCCGACAGCGAACTGGTTCGCTCGATGCTCAAGCGAGAGGGCTTCGTCTTTACCGAAGACCGTGAACTGGCCGATGTGGTGCTGGTCAATACCTGCGCCATTCGAGAGAACGCTCACAACAAGATCTACGCCCATCTTTCCGAGTTGAAGGCGCTGAAGAAACACCGTCCGCTCGTCGTCGGCGTCCTCGGCTGCATGGCCCAAAACCTCAAGGCCGCCATGGCGGAGAAGGAGCCCCTCATCGATGTGTTGGCCGGGCCTGACGCCTACCGGCAACTTCCGTCGCTGCTGACGACAGCCCTCGCTGCGCAAGAACAGGGACTGTCTCAAAAAGGATTCGCCCTTGAGCTGTCGGAGGATGAAACCTATGAAGGGATCATGCCGGACCGCGACAGCGGGGTGAATGCCTGGGTCACCGTGATGCGAGGCTGCGATAATTTTTGTTCCTTCTGTGTCGTTCCCTACACCAGAGGACGAGAACGCTCACGAGATCCGGAGTCCGTGCTGTGTGAAGCTCGTGATGCGGCCGTCAGAGGGTTTAAGCAAATCACGCTGCTCGGTCAGAACGTGAATTCCTACCGTCACGGAGAGTGGGACTTTGCCACACTCATCAGCGCCGTGGCAGACACGCCGGGCATCGAGCGAGTACGATTTACCTCCCCTCACCCTAAAGACTTTCCCTCTGGACTGATCGAGGCCATCGCCACGCATCCAAAAGTTTGCAAACACATTCACCTGCCGCTTCAGGCAGGGAGCGATCGGATACTCGAACGGATGGGACGGACCTATACGGGAACCGAGTACCTGGCGCTGGTAGATCGTATTCGAAGCGCCATCCCCGATGTCGTCCTGACCACTGATATCATCTGCGGGTTCTGCTCAGAGTCGGACGAGGACTATCAAGCCACTGCTCGCATGGTGGAACAGGTCCAGTTCGATTCGGCCTATATCTTCAAATATTCCGAGCGGAAGCACACGATTGCGGCAAGAAAATACCCGGACGATATCCCCGATCACGTCAAGGGGATGCGCGTTGCCCGACTGGTGGAGATTCAACGCCGCATCACCTTGGAACGCAACCGGCAGTACATCGGCACGGCTCTGGAAGTATTGATCGAAGGTGACGCAACCCGTTCTTCTTCACAAGGGATGGGAAAGACCGATGGGAATATCACGGTCGTATGGGACAAAGGTACCGGGCACTTTCAGCCGGGCACTCTCCTGACGAAGCATATCTTTGATGCATCGGCTGCGACTCTCTATGGGGAATGACGGCTATCGCTTTCCATATAGCTGTCCTGCTGAGACGTGTGGCCGTGCCTTCTGGGACAATTCTGGACGCGCAACGGTCGGAATGAACATTTTCTGACAGCCTCCCTGACTATCTTCTGACGCTTTTTCACCAATCATTTTCATCCCGATTCAACGCAATCGTGACCATGACGGACTTCTTCCCCTTTCTCTCTCAAGCGGTCGCACCACCAAATAATTCATCACTCACCGCTAACTCTATGATTATCAAAGTGCATTCTGCGTGAAACTTTTCCAGTCGTCTCGACCTCTCGGTCATATGATGCTGAGAAAAACCCGTCCCATCTGGACAGCAATCCAGCTTCGATTATCCAAACTCAGAAGGCATGGACCTTGCTGAGCCTTTCATGTCCATCGATTTGACATCTAGGAAACTTGCCGTCCGTCATGAAGCCCGCGGATTCCAATTCAAAGCCTACTCCCAACTCTTCTGATACCCGCATCACACTCGAAACGATCATTTCAGTCGGGGTAATCGGCTGGTTGGCTATAGGGATGATACTGATGGGCCTCGGTATCTGGTAGTTCGCCTGAGCCACGGGAAGATGCAGAGCTTCCATCAAATTTCAGGATGAGCCTTCAGCGATCAAGATTACACATCAGGAGACCCCACATGCGCAGATACTTCAACATCCACAGTTCCCAATACGTCGGCGCTTTGATGTCCCTGAGCCTGCTCGTGACCGGTTGCTCGATGTTTTCCGGAGAGGCGAAGGTTCAGAAAAACGCGAAAGGATCGGTTTATCTCAAGGAAATCGCTGATTGGTCGTTTGAAGCCAGCCATCCGGTCTCGATCGATCAGATGACCATGCTGAAAGTCGTCAAAGGCGTCATGGCCGACGACGTCCTGAAAATGCCGGCCAACGCGCCCGCCAGTGGCAGCAAGCCGATGAGAGTATTCAGCGATGAAGACGCCGAGTTTCTTGCTCCCCTGCTAGCCCAAGGCTTATCGCAAGCCAAACCGGAGCAGATTGTCGGTTTTAAGGTGTCTCCATCGGCAGGGTCAGGCACTGAACCCACGGCGGGCACCCTCTATGTTCATAAAGGCTCGATCTACATGACCCTTGCGGCTTCTCAGAATAGGAAGGCTTCGGGCTTCGTGCCAAGCTCCGCCGCTCGCCTTGAAAAGGCTCCTTCCTTCGTCGCGATGGGAAGCGGAGCCATGACGATGGTGATTGATCAGCAGGCTCTCGCCAAGGCGCCGATGTCGGGCTCACTCCCTGTAGCGGGGCTACCGAAACCCATGCCGGCTTCTGCCTCACCGGCCGCCATGCAGGTGCCGAGCGCTCCGGCCACGACAACAACACCGCCGCAGGACGCATCTATCGCCACCCAGGATTTTTCGATGAACATCCCCGTCGATTCGGGGACTCCTCAATTGACCACCGATGAGCTGCTGAACAAGAAATTGGATGAACTCCGCGACGCGCGCGCGGCCAATAAGGCGAAGGATTCTGAGATCGCGATGCTGAAGAAAGAAGCCGCGTGGATGAAGCAAGAGCTTCGCCAACGGGCGGAAGAGATGAAAGCCATGAAGGCAAGCAAGACATCCAGCCGTCCGGCCCCGAAAAAGAAATCGGCGGAAGCGCGCCCGATCCGCTGAGAACCGACCGATCAGCCGATGTCGTACAACTCAGGTTGGAGCAAAACGACTTCCCTGGACAGGGGCTGGCGAAAGTTCATGCGGCAGTAGCAGGCATACGTCACGTAGGTATCTTGCAGACAGTACTCCGCAAGCTCGCGGCCCTGCCCCTTCTCCCACATTTCGGCCACCTGCTCTCCGCTGCCTGATTTAGTTTCCACCTGTAACGCTCGGGCCAAGACATCGAGCTTGACCCAACCCCTCGTATCCCAATTACTCCAAATCGCCATCGTGTCATAGACCGGTTCGGCACGGAATTTCGCCAGATTGATGTCGAGGCTGGGTTTCACTTGATTGATGATCGACCGCTTCCGAATGAAGGGGAGGTCAAAACCAAGCCCGTTATGCGTGATGAACAAGGTGGGACGGTCGTGGGCCAGTCTGGCCCAAAATTGCCGGAGCAGCTCACGTTCGTCAGCCCCAAACCAGGCCACGGCGCTGCGAGCCTCCATCTGATCGGAAAATTCCAGCAGACCGATGCAAACGATGCGGCTGAACGTCCCATCGAACGCTGATTTGGCATACGACTCGTCCTCCGCGCGGCGCCGTTCTTCAGCAACCCCTGCTGCAAAGAGATCGTAGGCCCCTTCCGCCGGTGGAGACCCCTCACTAGCCGGCGATTTTCCCAATAGACGAGCCCATTCATTGCGGGGAGCCTGAACGGTTTCGATGTCGAGCACGACCTTCATTGTGAAGCTCCCAACGTTTCGCGCCGCAAGGCCTCGATCACCGCATAGTCCGCGGATGGAAACTTGAATTGTGTGAGCTCTTCGGGATGCACCCATCGGATTTCTTCGCAGCCGATGGGAACCGGCTCACCCTGTTCAATCGCGCAGCGAAAAAAATGCAACTCCACGATCTTGTCGGGGTAGTCGTGCCGAACGATCTGATACGGGATAGGGAGGTCGATGTGAATACGGAGTTCTTCGAGCAATTCCCGCTGCAAACACTCGGTGAGAGATTCGCCGCGTTCCCGTTTTCCGCCCGGAAACTCCCAGAAACCGGCCAGGTGAACTCCATGCTTTCGACGTGCGATCAGATAGCGACCGTCCCGATGGATAAGCCCCGCCGCCACTTCAACGACTTGCACGACTTACCTGCTACCTTTCACGAGTCGGACTGAACGGATAGGTCTTACAGAAGGCCTTCATCGGACACAGCAGACAATAGGGGGCACGGGCCGTACAGACCATCGCTCCAAAGTCCATGATGGCCTGGTTAAAGTCATACCCCTTTCCCGTCGGGATCAGAGCGGCCGACAATTCCCATAGCATGGTCTTTTGTGTTTTAGGATCGCCCTCGGCGACGAAGACCCTATGTAGGACTCGAATCACGTTCGTATCCAAGATCGGTGCATCTTCATTGAACGCGAACGAGCGAATCGCCCCGGCCGTATAACGCCCAATGCCTTTGAACGAGAGCAATTCCTCGGCGTCGCTGGGTAATTTCCCTCCGTACCGTTCCACCGTTTCGCATGCAATGCCGTGCAATCGTTCCGGACGAATGTTGTATCCCAATGGGTACCACGTCTTCTTCACATCAGCGACCTGGGCTTCCGCCAAATCCTCAAAACTCGGATACCGCTCCAAAAACTCGTGATACTTCGGGACGACCCGATCGACTTGCGTCTGCTGGAGCATCACCTCGGAAACGAGAATGTGATAGGGGTCTGAGGTTTTCCGCCAGGGTAAATCCCGACCATATTCCCCATACCACTTCAGGAGCCGCCGCTGAAATCGACGTTTAGCGGAAAGATCCGGAAGAACAGACTTGCCGGGTTTTTTCTTGTTGGAAGGACGCCGCGCAGGCATGAACCGAGCCTTAATTATGACCGCCGCTTAACCGACGGCATTGTAGAAGTCCCTTTCCCCAAAAATCAAACCTGTTGCCCGGCTCACAGCTTTGAGACCGTTTTGCAAGCTCCTCTAGGCAATTACGCAATCTGTTCAAAGCAAAATTCTCGTGGTAGCCTATAGATAACCCTATAGGCGAGGGCTATGAACGTGGAGACCCTCCGAGATCGGTTGCTTAGAGTTTTGGTCATATCCGGAAGTGTGGCCTGTGCTCTCTCCCCGCTTCCAGCCTCATCTGAAACCCTCCAAGTGCCATGGGAGTGTTCCAACTACGCCGGCGACGCGCAGGTCCGTTGTGTCAACGCGTTCATGGAAGCGCAGCAGAAAAAAATCGCTGAACTCGAAGGAAAGCTCCAAGCCCAGGAGGGCACCGTCGGCCAACTCAAAAGCCAGCTCGACCGGCAATCGACGGCAACAGCTGATCTGCAACGCCGGCTTACGGAGCGGCCCGCCACCAGCGTCATCCCGGTCCCTTACTCATATCCTTACTCCTTCGGCTACCCCTTCGGTATGGGCCTTGGGTTCGGCCTGGCCTTTGGCGGTTCTGGGATCTACGCATCACCTTACTACGGCCCTTATGTTCGTCCTTTTTGGGGTCCTCGACATTATGGGTATTGGGGTTATCGCTGGTGAGGCCTTGGATGGAGTTAGCCTGCAGAACACCTACAGCCTATTTACCACCTACTCTGCTGCTCGGATCTGGCTTTTCATTGACAAGACGGCTTCCGACAACTAGCCTGCCCAATAGAACACGATAGGTACAACATCGACCAGCTGGGTTGAATCCCCATATACCAAGCGGGTCGGGGATCTGCCGATAGACGAGAGGATGCCCGATGGTTGTTCGTAAGTTCCCGCGGTTCCCACTCGCAGTACCGAGCACGTTGGTTCAAAGGGACAAGCTTCGTTACAAAGCCTCCGTGAAGGACCTCTCTCTGAAAGGTTGTCGGTTGGAGAGCACTATTCGCCCCTTCACCGGGATGATGGTGGAGCTGCTTCTCGAACTGCCCGGCGAGGCTACCCCGATCCATATCAGCAATGCGACCGTCCGATGGACCGGGTCGCAAGGCTTGGGAGTCGAATTTCTGACAGTGGCGCCTGCTGACGAAGAACGGCTCAAGCGTGTGGTTGAGCAACTCTCGGTTCAGGCAGGGCAGGCCTTAGTCTTTCCCAAAGCCGCGAACTAATACAAGCCCGTCGGTGTTTGGCTGTCCGACCCGTTGCATTCCATCCATCCTGAACCGTATTCTTCTTTCATGGACCTCTCGTCGTTGTCGACGGAACAATTGAAGGAACTGGTACGGGGCCTCGTGGACGATCGGATTCGCGAGTTGATCGGGGATCCCGATCTCGGTCTCCGGCTCGGCGATTCACTCAGAGCCCGCCTCAAGCAGTCGTTGGCGAGCGGCGAGCGGCTGTCCGGTGAAGAGGTGGCCGAGCGACTCGGGCTTCGGTGGTAGGCTCCCATGCCCTGGTATCGCCTCACCTTTCGAACCGGCACCGCGCAGGACCTCGCCATGATCGACCAGCCCATGGCGCAACGGCTCCTCGACAAGTCCAAGTGGTTGGCCTCCAATGTCGACAACCTGCGACATGAACCCATTGCGGACGACCTCCCGGGACTCTGCAAGTATGCCGTGGGGGAATGGCGGATTTTCTATGCCATCGACCGCACGGAACAACTCGTCGACATTCACGCCATCTTGCGGCAGAGCGAGCTTGGCTTCTAAAACACTTCGCTCGACCGCGGTCAGTTGATGGCTCCCAGAACGTCGGCGACATGCAGCTGAAACGTCCCCCGCGCCGCGTCCTCGATGTAGTGCCTCAAGGCCTCCTTCACCACCGGAAAGGCAATCTCATTCCACGGGATCTCGTGGCGAGGAAAGAGCCGCACGTCCAGACTTTCGAATCCTGCGCTGAACTGCTTGATCTGTAGACGGCCGATGAAGGTGATATAGACCTGTCCGATGCGGGGCAGGCTCAACACCGAATGGAGCTGCACGATCGTCACCTGCGCCTGCGCCTCCTCAAGCGTTTCCCGCATCGCCGCCTGTTCGGTGCCCTCACCGAGTTCCATGAAACCGGCCGGATAGGTCCAGAGTCCGGATTTCGGCTCGATGGCCCGCCGGCACAAAAGGATTTGATCTTCCCATTCCGGAATGCAGCCTGCGACGATCTTGGGATTATGGTAATGAATAGCCTGGCAGGTTTCACACACGAAGCGAGGCAGGTTATCACCCGGCGGAACTTTTTGGATCACGGCCTTGCCGCAGGCACTGCAAAAATTCATCACCTGGCCTCGTCTTCGCCGATCATCGGCAGGCAAAATGGATAACACAAAACGTCGATTCTTTGCACCTTGCCCGCGTGGGCTTGAAGGCGCGCTCGAAGGAGAGCTCCATAGCCTCGGCGTGCCGGCGACGACCAAGACGGAAGGCGGCGTCGGCTTCAGCGCTCCCTGGTCGACCATGTACTGGGTCAATCTCAAATCGCACATCGCCAGCCGCGTTCTTTGGGAAGTCGGACAGAGCGTCTACAAAACAGAACACGATGTCTATCAGGCTGCCTATGCGCTCGCCTGGCCCGAATGGTTCGCGCCCGCTCAGACAATCAAGGTAAAGGTGAGCGCGCGTCGCTGCCCGCTCCCCAGTCTGGACTTCCTGACCCTCCTTATCAAAGACGCCGTCTGCGATAAGTTTGTCACAGCTACGCAGCGGCGACCCAGTGTCGATACGGAACGGCCGAACATCAAGCTCGACGCCTTTCTGGACCAGAGCACGGTCACGTTTTATGTGGATACATCGGGAGAGCCGCTGTTCAAACGCGGCTATCGGACGGTGTCCGTCGAGGCGCCATTGAAAGAGAATCTGGCGGCGGGCATTCTGCGTCTGGCCGGCTGGACGCCGAAAGATGTCCTGGTCGATCCCATGTGCGGCGGCGGGACGATTCCTCTCGAGGCCGCCTTCATGGCCCGGCAAATTCCGCCGGGCATCTCGCGGAACTTCGCCTTCGAGCGGCTGCTCGTCCACGATCCACAACGGTGGGGCCATCTCCGCGAAGCGGCACGGGCGAAGCAAGTGGACCAGGTGCCGGCTGCCATCTATGCGTCCGACCGGAATCCGGCGATGGTGAAGATCGCGCAACGGACGTTTCAAGGCGCCGGAGTGCCGCTTGATATCCGGCTGAAGCAACGCGATATTCTGGATCTGGAAGCGCCGGCTGACAAAGGCGTGATGGTCATCAATCCGCCCTATGGAGTGCGCCTCAGCCGGTCGGACGAGCTGGAAGCGCTTTACCCCAAGTTGGGCGATTGGTTGAAGCAGCGCTTCGCCGGCTGGTGTGCCTACGTGCTGTCCGGCGATGCCCGCGTGCCGAAGCTGATCGGGCTGACACCGTCCAAACGTATTCCCCTCTTCAACGGGGCATTGGAATGCCGACTCTATGAGTTCGTGATCGTCCAAGGCGGAGCAAGGCGGCGCCTCACGCCCCCAACGCAGGCTTGAGATTTACCATCCCCGAGAAAAGTAACCGGTCGAACTGAAGAAGACTTTCTTACCGCTTCACACGAACCGGATGTTGAGCAATCAGCGGGTCCGGGGTGGACTGGCAGATAGGCATCCGATCAAACGTCACGATGAAACGCCGAGTGCTTGCGGAGTCCATTAGTTGCCGCTAATTCCGATCCCTTCCCCTTGACTTCTGCGCGCCGCAACCTATCAGGCTGTTATAATGCTGTGAACACTCAGCAAGGATGGACGCCCATGGAAAACACGATATTGTCGACATTACCGGTACTTCCCGTCAAACGGACGGTCTTGTTCCCCGGGGTCATGATGCCGCTGACGGTCGGGCGACAACGGTCCGTGGCTGCAGTCAACGCGGCCATGAAGACGGAAGAGAAGATGATCGTCGTCGTGGCGCAGCGGGATCCTCAGGCTGAAGAACCAGGCCTGGCTGATCTGTACTCCATCGGAACGAAGGCGATCGTCAAGCAAATCGGACAGACGTCGGAGGGAGTGATCCACGCGCTGGTCCAGGGACTGGATCGCGTCGTACTCTTAAAAGAAGAGCAGGCCACTCCCTACCCCACGGTACGCGTCCGTTCTCTCGAACGTCCTTCCGACAACGGACCCGAGGTTCAAGCTCTGCATCGCGCCATCCAGGAATTACTCTCCGATTTACCCAAGCTCATCGAAGCTCCGGGCATCCAAGAAGTCAGCGCGGTGTTGAGCAACGAGAATGATTCCATCGCACTGGCCTATCGCATCGCTTCACTCGTCAATCTCAACGTGGTGGAAGAGCAGCGGCTACTCGAATGTTCTTCGACTTTGGATCTCCTCCGTAGCCTCTACGCCGCGCTGTCGAAAGAAATCCAAATCCTGCAGTTGCGGGAAAAGATCGCCAAGGATGCGCAGACTAAAATCGGCAAGAGCCAACGAGAGTACATCTTGCGCGAACAGCTGAAAGCCATCCAGCAAGAGCTGGGCGAAGGCGAGGGAGAAGAAAACGAGGTCGCCGGCTTGAAGAAGCAAATCGAGGAGGCCGACCTGCCCGATCATATTCGCAAGGAAGTCGAACGCGAAGTCACCAGGCTGGCCAAAGTACCGCCGACGTCACCGGACCATCAGGTCCTTCGCACCTACCTTGAACTGGTCCTCGAACTTCCCTGGAAGAAGGCATCCAAGGAACACCTTGACCTCTCGACGGTGCGTCAAGTCTTGGAAGAAGACCACTACGGGATCAAGGAGGTCAAAGAGCGGATCGTCGAGCATCTGGCGGTACTGAAGCTCAACCCGACTGCGAAGGCTCCGATTCTCTGTCTGGTCGGGCCTCCCGGAGTCGGAAAAACAAGCTTAGGGCAATCGATCGCGAGGGCGATGGGCCGGACATTTGAACGATTCAGCCTCGGCGGCGTCCATGATGAAGCCGAGCTTCGGGGCCATCGCCGCACATATGTGGGATCGCTCCCGGGCCGCATCATTCAGGCCATCCGCCGGGCGGGAGTCAACAACCCGGTGTTGATGCTCGACGAGGTCGACAAGATGGGGCGGGATTTCCGCGGCGATCCGGCAGCGGCATTGTTGGAAATCCTCGATCCGGCGCAGAACCACACGTTCCGTGATCATTACTTGGATTTACCGTTCGATCTGTCGAAGGTATTCTTTATCACCACGGCCAATACCCTCGATACGATCAGTCAACCGCTGTTGGACCGAATGGAAGTCATCCGGCTTCAGGGTTACAGCGAGCGCGAAAAGGCTGAAATCGCCCGCCGTTATCTCTGGCCGCGACGGCTGACGGAGGCCGGCATCGAGGGGAAACAAGTGGTCCTCACGGACGAGGTGTTGAATCTCGTTATCTCGCGGTACACGCGGGAGGCCGGGGTACGCCAGCTCGAGCAAATGCTGGGACGGTTGACTCGAAAGGTGGCACTGACCTTTGCCGTCCTCCCGGATGGCGGGGAACGACAACCCGTCGCAATTCAACCCGACATGCTCGGCGAGTGGCTGGGCTCTGAACGATTCATGCCGGAAGAGGCTCGGAAGAATCTTCCTCCCGGTGTGGCAACCGGCTTGGCCTGGACCCCGACCGGAGGGGATGTGCTCTACATCGAAACCACCTTGCTCCCCGGCAGTCACGAGTTGACCCTTACAGGGCAGCTGGGCGACGTGATGCAAGAGTCCGCGCGTGCGGCTCGGAGCTATCTCTGGTCGCATGCCGAGAGCATGGGTTTGGACATCTCCCGTTTTAAACGCAACGGGATCCATATTCACGTGCCTTCCGGAGCCATTCCAAAGGACGGCCCGTCGGCCGGCATCACCATGGCGACGGCGCTGGCTTCCGTCTACGAGGGCAAAGCCGTACGGAGCGACACGGCCATGACGGGAGAAATCAGTCTGAGCGGACTTGTCTTACCGGTGGGCGGCATCAAGGAAAAGATGCTGGCGGCGCATCGTGCAGGAATCAGACGCATCATTCTGCCGAAGGCCAATGAGAAGGATCTCAGGGAAATCCCGCAGGAAGTGCGCGACGAGCTGACCTTTATCTTGGCGGAACGGATAGAAGACGTCTTACCGGCGGCCTTCAATCCGGACCCGCAGGATGGGGCCGCCGGGGACGAACCGGTGACGACTTCCAGCGCCACAGGGGATGCCTAGGATTCGTAGAAAGAGCGAATAATCTGGATGGTGTTGAACAGTAAGACGTGCCGGCGCGTATACACTGCGTGGCCATAGTAGTGGTCGCGGGGGTTCGTCGAGCCGGTACTGTCCTTGTAATCGACGAGCAGACAGTTCCCTTCACTGGGACAACGCACGGCACGTCTGGCACACTCCAGCCACCGTTCGAATCCATCGTACGGCTCGACTATTTCCCATACTGCCTTGTTGGCTGCCTTGGCCGATTCCGTCGGAGGAACGGCATCGCTCCCGGCGACCGCTAGTTCCTGCACATAGTCTCCGCCCCAGGCAACCGGCATTTCCATTGTGATTTGAGGCAGCTCCATCTTCGCCAACCAGCTCTTGCCATCCGTCCGCAAGTTTCGGTGATTCACGACGTGCAACAGCTTTCCGATTCCGGACGGATCCCACCCATAGCGAACCGGTGCTCCGAAGGTCACCAGGTCGAGTGACCCTCCGGCAAGGAGTGATCCCGTCGTGAGCAAAGAGTCGACGTGTCTGATCGCACCGGTGAGGTTGGCCTGATTGGTCTGTCCAGCATAACCGGTAAGAATCTCGAGCAATTTCGATCGCCCCGTCACCGGACTCGGACAGAGAAGATTCGAAGCAAGGGCCAGAACCAGTCCGGCTTGGCCGTGCGCCAGCACCAGAATCCGGTTTCCCTTTCCAAAGTTCTGATTTTCACAGACTCTGTGCAGTTCGCCGAGCAGAGAAACTGCGGCCAACCCTCGTCCAAGATGATGATGTTCGGATGACCAGAGGAGCCTGGTGCAGACAATCGGCCGAGTCAGGTGCTTGTTGATGGATTGTCTGAACGATCGAATATAGGCTTCGGTGAAGTTACCTGCGTCGCCGACCTGCTCATCCAAAAGGGCTTTCGTCGCAGGATCGTCGGTGAGCGGAGGCTTCAGTCCCCCTGGCAGTAACGGAATGCCGTTGTGTTCCTCCCGCATGGCCGCGAGCAAGGCATCAACACCTGACACACCCCGCGAGTAGCCTCGTTTGAGCCCGCCCGCTTCATCCAATCGCTGCATGCCGAAGACATCCGAGCCATGGATCGAACCATGGAGAAAGACGACGCCTGCGACACCGGCCTGAGAAAGACTCTTCCCACACTTGGCCATGCCCTCCGCCCAAGCCGGAGATTCCGGCGGCGCGACATCTACCAAGTCGGCAACACGTAACCGTTCACCCGGATTCTTCCGTGACAGCTCATCGTGCTGAAAATTATTCTCGATCGGCATGACGCACTACATAGCCGATCTAGGTTCAAGGCTGCAACAACGGCATTGGGACGGTCAATGGACTGGAGTCGGGCTGAGTTCCTGGTCTGTGGCAGGCTTCAACTGAACGCGGGACCTCGGCATGACCGCGGTAGCCGTACAAATCTTATTCTCTTCATCGATCCGGCGGTCGACGATCTTCACGTCTTGAAGATATTCTTGAACGATTTCTTCGCGAGTCAGTTCAATATCCTGCTCGTTCTCGCGTCCCGACCGTTCGCGGACACGATCGATCATATGTTCCTTGACCAACACGCGAATTTGCTTGGCTAAATCAGTGCGGGCGGAAAGCTCCGACACGCGCTGGCAGACGGTCTTCCCTTTGGTTAAGTCCCCCTGACCCTTGCCGATCCAGTACTGATCTGAAGAAAAGCCGCCATCTCCGGCTTCAGCTGTTCGTCTGACCATGGCGGACGTGTCCATAGCCTTACTATCCAGCTGACCTTGAAGTCGGTCGAAGGATCGCTCGGCGTGTTTCCTCACATCGTCAGGTTCCGCCGCTTGCGCCGCAATGAGAACGAGTCCCTCGACAAGACAAAGGCCCACCGCGATGACAAGTCTCATTCCGCGCGTCAAGGCTTCCCTCCTCCTGCTCCAGAGCCGGCCCCGGGTGTTCTCAAGAACGGCGCCGATCGAGAATGCGGACCTGGGTTTTGGGGCCGAGGCGGCCTGACCGACGGCGGAGACTGAGAGAATCCTTGGATCATCGGTTGAGTATTGGTCTGTGGCTGTGCTGTCGGGGTTCGATAAATGATCTCGTTCAATGTCCGTGACCCACCCGGCGCACCGGGAGGTGGAACAAGCTCATGGCTTGGCATCCGGGGTCTCGTCCTGCCGGGCATAGACGGCTGCCGGTTCATGATGATCTGCTGCGCGACTGCGATGTGCGGACTGCTTGGATACAGACCGCCAGCGCTGTTCAGCAGGGCCTGGGGAAGGCCGACCGGCGAGACGAGCACCCAATTGGTCCAGGCTTGCAACACCATGGCATTGGATTGCACTCGATTGAGAATCTCCTTCCGCTTTTCCGCTGCCTGCTGAACCTGATCCGGCGTAGCCGCGTTGCCCAGGGCTTGATTCACCGTGTTCAGCTCCTGCTGAAGCTGTTCGTTTTCTTGTCTCAGTGCCGCCAGCTGCACACGCGCATCTTCGTTTTCTCGAAGCGTTGTGATCGCCTGTGCCACGGCTTCCGTATCCATCTGCGCGAGCAGATCCACTTTCACGACTACGACGTCACCATCCAGAGACGTGGAGACCTGTTGATTCAGGACAATCACCAACCCGGCGGTATACGAGCGGATTTCGTCCTTCGTCACATCCATGTCGCTGACGATGGTGACACTCTCAAGATAGGTCGCGACTTGTTCGAGCGCGTTTCGTTTGGCCGCCTCGACGGCAAGTCTGATCGCATCCTCGCGGGTGTCGCGGTCTCCCATCCGATGCTCGCCTTGCGCGTTGACGACACGGATGTCAGCGAGCGCCGGAACCGCGGCGACGACCGCGACGAGCGCGAGACAAAAGGCCAGAGAACGGGCGGGGGTGGTCGAACGCTGATGCATGGGAGGAGGCGGTTGGTGAGATGGATTGAACATCGCCTCCCCTCTTCTAGCTCGAAAACACGGACAAAACGGTCACTCCGTTCAGCTTAGCACCCGAAAAGGGGTTTCGCCAGCATTCAGCCGGGGTTCTGCCCTCCTTGCCTTCCTGAAAATTTGCATGTTAGGGTAGCACCTTTACTTTTAGGACACACACGGGTGATATGTTGTCATGAACCATCCCTCACGCCGCCTTCTCCTGATCCTTGTCGGTCTCCTGAGCGTTCTGCTTGAAACCGGAATCCACGCGCCGGTCGATGCGGCTCCCCCGCATGGCCGAGGAACCGCTTCTTCAACCCCGTTGACGGAACATGTCGTCCTTTTTGTGCTGGAGGGGCTCAGTCAAGAGTCGCTCCAGGGCGGAACCATGCCGATCTTGAGCAAGCTCATCAAGGAGGGCTCAGTGACCTGGTCCGCAAAGGGGGTAAAACCGGCACTACGGTTGCCCATGATGGCATCGCTGGTTACCGGCATGCCGGTAGAGAAACATGGGATCACCTGGAACTTTTTCGAATTCAGCCGAGGCTACCCTCGCTCGCCCAGCTTATTCGACTATCTGGATTTGAGTGGAGGCCGCGATAGTGCCATCTTTTATATGGATGAGTCGTTATATCAGTTGGCCAAGCCCGAACCCTACACCGACTATCAACTCTGCGGGGCATTGCGGCCCGAGTGCGGTTCCCAGAAACTGGTCTCCTATATCCAGCAGTATCTTCAAAAGGCGACCAGCGGGCACGGATACGGCCATGCGATTCTCTCATTACCTCATTTGTTGGTGGTTCACCTTCCCGAAGCAGGCAGAGCCGGAGTGACGCACGGCTGGAGCTCCAAAGAGTATCGTGAGGCCTTACGGACGGTCGACGGCGCGATGAAATCCGTCCTGGACCTGTTCAAAGAATACTCGATCTTGGACCGCACGGCCGTCCTCGTCACCGCCCTGAGCGAAAAAGGAACCGACCCAGGCGCCGAGGCCCCGGCGACCAATTCACCGGTTGTTCCGTGGATTGTCTCCGGCGCCGGAATCAAGCAAGGCAAAATCATTCGCCAACCGGTCTCAATCATCGATACCGGAGCCACGGTCATGCGAATCTTGGGCCTCCAGACTCACACGGAATGGGACAGCAAGGCCGTAGAGGAAATCTTTCAAACCGCTGCGGCTACTCCCTCCGTGCCGCGCGCCAAGAAGCGCTAACGATCTATGAGGAATGATACTGTGATACGACGCTGGTCACTCGCATGCAGCTGGGCCCTCATGGGGCTGTTGGCAATAGCTTCGAGCGAAAGAGGGTTCGCGGGAGAGCCGCCGACTGCTCATCTCAAAGAACACCCGATTACCATCGATGCAACCAAGCTCGTCCCCACTTCATGGTGGCAGGTGCCGGGGATCACACCCTCGATCTGGAATTCCGACCCCGACTCGCTCGATGCCCCCAAGACATCGGAACCTCGCGAGTTGCAGCTCCGGCCGGGTAAGTACAAATTCATCAGCTTCACTTTCGATTTTCCCTTTACGGTCAATCTGAACGGCACGCTCGACTTTTCAAAATCACTGGATCAGTGTGTCGGAGGTCGCGGAACACACACCTTGGTCGTGCTGTGCAAGCGTATGTATCCCTATGGCGGGCAACCCGATCCCTACTATGACCAAAAGCCCAACAATGGCTGACGTACTCGAACATCTCTTAGAAGCGCTCGAGGATGTGGACGACGCCACCCGTGAAGAGGCGGCGAAGACCCTGGCCGACCTGGGAGACCCCGCTACCTTGGATGCGCTGATAGGCGCGTGCAGCGATGACTTCTGGTCCGTGCGGGCACATGCCGGCTGCGGTGTCGCGAAGATCGGTGGTCCGAAGGCTATCGAGGCGCTGATCGGCCTTTTCAATGATTCCATCATGGAAGTTCGGGACCAAGCGGTCGACGCGGCGGCAAAGATGGGTCCAGGGGTTCTTGATCGTCTGATTACCGCCTTGAAAGACGAGCGCTGGCGGGTCCGCGAACACGCCGCGAAGGCCGCCGGCAAACTCAAAGATTCCCGATCGGTCGACACCTTGATCGTCGCGTGTCGCGATCGCGACGGAGCCGTCAAGAGTGCAGCGGCGGAAGCCCTGGGCCGAATCGCCGATCCAAAGGCCATTCCGGTCCTGGTCAAGCTGTTCCGGGATTCTTCCAAGATTGTGCGGGAAACAGCGGGAACAGCGCTCGTCTACATCGGACATCCATCGGTCGATCCACTGATTGAAAGCTTGAAGGACAAAGACTTTGTCGTTCGCTGTCACGCGGCCCGCGCATTGGGTGGAATGACCACCGATTATCAAATCGGCAGGACCTGGGTGCGAGACGCCAAAGTGGTGGATGCCTTGATTGCCGCCTTGAAAGACCCTGATCGAGCCGTTCGTGAAGATGCGACGATTGCGCTCGGCATGATCGGCGATTCCCGGGCTATCGATGCGCTGATGGAAGCCATGAAGGACGGAGCCGTGAAGCGGCATGCCATTGCTTCACTCGGCATGATCGGCGACTCGCGCGCCCTCCCGGCTGTCCTCAATGCCTTAAAAGGGAAGGGGATCAAGCAAGAAGGTTCGCCCACGCCGGGGTGCATTGTGAGCGAGGATGCGTTCATCAAGGAAGCGGCGGCGACCGCCCTTGGTCAGTTTCGTAACCCTCGGGTCATCCCGGACCTGATCATGTTGCTCAAGGATGGGGTATTACGAGAAAAGGCAGCAGCGGCTCTGGCGGTGATCGGTGACGCGGCCATCGAACCTTTGATCGCCTTCCTCTATGATCCCAAGGCCTCCGAAGTTGAGGCTGAAAAAGAACGTGTGCTTTCTTACGCGTCTGTTCGGTTGACGGCAAAGGACGCCTTGAAGCAGATCACTCTCGAGACGCTGGAAAAGCTTGGATGGACGCCTCATGATGAAGAGGTGGAAATCAGCTCAAGCCAGGCAGACAATCTGCGCGTCGACCGCCCCCTGGGACAAGCCGGTCGCTTTGGCCCATCCGGCGACATCGCGTGATCGCATCATAACGAGCATGTGCTCATGCCTCATGCGCCGGTAACGCAACGGGCTCTGCGCCCCAGCGAATAGCGATCACTTGTGGCGCCGGAGAGTAATATGACCGATGCGGTGACAGAACAGATCGCGGCCCTCAGGGACCAGGATTGGGCGATCCGCGAAGAGGCGGCCGGCCTTCTTGGTACCTTCAAGGACCCGCGGGCCGTCATTCCCCTGATTTCTCTCCTCCGGGATCGCGACCGCTCCGTTCGCGAGGCGGCGATCGAAGCGCTGCGTGTGATTGGAGCACCGGCGGTCGAGGTGCTGGGTGCTTGTCTGGACGAGACCGACCTCTCAGTTCAAGAAGCGGCATCGACGATCTTAGCGACGATCGCCGATGAGCGTGTGCTGCCCCCCCTCGTCCGCGCGCTGGGCAGCAGCGACTGGATCGTTCGGATGCACGCGGCCAAGGCGCTGAGTCGGATACGGCACACCGGCACCGTCGAGCCCCTCATCCCACTGTTGCAGGACAAGGTCAAAGCGGTGCGCGAAGAAACGGCCGCTGCGCTGGCCGCGTTTGGTGACGCGGCAATCCCGTCGCTTATCAATGCCTTGCAACATGAGGCCTGGCGGGTGCGGCTTCATGCGGTGGAATCGCTCGGCAAGACCAGGTCACGGCAGGCTGTGGAGCCTCTGCTGTCGGTGTTGTTCAATGATCAAGATTCGGCGGTTCGCGAAGATGCCGTGCGGGCATTAGGCGAAATCGGCGATCCGCAGGCAGTCGAGTATCTGTTCACGGCCATGCGTGAGCCTGGATTACGGACATTGGCGGTTGAAACGCTCGGTCGGATCGGTGACCCGCGTGCGGTTCCGGTGCTGATCGGGATTCTCACAGGAACCAACACCCCGGAAGTGACGAGGACAGTGGCCGGTTGCGGGGACCAGTGGAACGAAGAACTCATCACGCAAGCCGCAGCCGTGCGGGCGTTGGGCTTGATCGGCAATGACCGGGCCATCCCTTCGCTCATCGCGGCGTTGGAACCGACGTTTACCCGGGCGGAGGCGGCCGCTGCCTTGGCCAAATTCGGATCGAAGATCGTTCCACTCCTGATTCCACTGTTGAAAAGTTCGCACGATGAAAATCTCCGGTTTCATGTCCGTGAGACGTTGACATCGGCGGGATGGAGACCCAACCGAATCTAGCCGTTCTTCTCCTGAATGCCATGTCGAAGGAAACGATTGAAACGCTGGTCTCCGAACTGATCCATGAAGAAGATTGGCGCCGTATGCGAGCAACGGCGGCCTGTGTGGCCGGTGGTCCTCGGTCGGTCCAGGCGCTCATCGAGGCCTTACGGTCCGGACCCACGGAACTGAAAAAGGAAGCGGCGGCGATGCTGGCCCGAATCAAGGACCCACATGCCGGAGTGGCCTTGGTCGAACTTCTCGAACATGACGAGGAGGTCGTCCGAAAAGCCGGCGCGGCGGCCCTTGAACAGATGGCGGGCGTACTCGATATGGACACCGCCCGCGCGTTGGTTTCTTTATTGCCCAAAACTCCGGAAGGCGAGGCACGCCAGGTGCTGACTCACTTGATTGGAGCGATTCCGACCTCAGTCCTTCCATTATGCGAGATGCTCAATCATCCGGACCAGGACGCGCAACTCGCGGCCGCATTGATGCTGGATCAATTATTGGACCCTCGTTCCATCGATGCATTCATCGATGCGATGGGGCGGCCGGTCGTCCGGGACATCGCCGTCGGCACCTTGAAGAAATTGGGCGCGATCCGGGAGCGGATCGACGAGACATTCAGTGCGTTGCGGGAGGTCGAGGGAGCCAGCGAGCGCGAAGAGGCCCGAATGGCGACCGTCATCGACTTACTCGGGATCGGGCGGCCGAGCGTGGAAATCTTGATCGAGTATCTCGAAGACGAAGACTGGCTGGTGCGCGAGGCGGCGGCTGACTTACTGGGAAAAATCGGGGACGTGCGCGCCGTCGAACCGTTGATGAAGCGGCTGGGACTTGACAAGGATACCGGCGTCAAAGAGCTGGCGATCAAGGCCCTGGGACTGATCGGTGATGCGCGCCCGACGCAGCTCTATCTTGACGCCATTCCGATCCGTCCGCTGCGTGTGTATGCCATGGAGGCCTTGGCCAAGATCAAAGAGGTGGAAGTCTTGCGCCCGCACAAGGAACTTTTTGATCGGCTCAGGACGGATCGTGACGGTCTGGTGGCCTACAATGCCGGCCTGATCGCCGACAAGCTGGAAGCTCTTACGGCCATGGAAAGCCCGGCTCACGAAGAGGACACCAAGCATGACTGAACAAGATGCATCCGATCGAATCGAGCAGCTGATACGGGCCCTCCATGACGACAACGAAGCCTTGCGCGACCACGCCGTCGCAAGCCTCGGTCAGAGCGGTCCGGAAGCGCTTCCCCGGTTGATCGATCTGATGGCCGATGAAGATGCGGTGATCCGGGAAGCCGCTGCCAGCGCGGTCGTTCGGATGGGCCCATCGGTCGTGGAGCCGATGATCGACGCGTTACAGGACGACTCATGGGCGATCAGGGAACAGGCGGCATCGGCTCTCGGCAAGTTGCGGGACCGGCGCGCCGTGGATCCGCTGGTCAGAGCGATCAAGGACCGGGACGGCGCGGTGCGCACGGCGGCTGTCTGGGCATTGGAGCGCATCGGCGATTCACAGGCGGTGCCCGGACTAATCGAAGCGCTCATGGACAACACCCTGCGGGAAGATGCGGCGCGGGTGCTGAAAAAGATCGGCGATGTGCGGGCGGTCGAGGCGCTGATCGATGGGCTCCTGGGTTCCAATTGGATGGTGCGGCGTCATGCCGCCGAGGCGTTGGGGAAAATCGGGGATCAACGAGGAATTCCTCCGTTGATCACGTCGTTGCAGGATGAGGATTGGCTGGTCCGTCGAAATGCCGCGGAATCGCTCGCTCGACTGGGCGCGAAGGAAGCCGTTCAGCCCTTGGTGGCGCTGCTCGAGGACGAAAATACGATGGTGCAGGAAACGGCCGAGGCCGTGCTGGCCAGTCTCGGCTGGAAACCTGCCCCACAATAACTTATTCAAACAGAGGATCATTACCCATGGCGGATGAAGCTCCAAAGCTGATTCAGATCGTTCCCAAAGGCGGAGACAAGAAGGACGGGTTCAACTTGGTGACGGAACGGGTCGTGGCGGTCAATCCGGAAAGTCGACAGCTCGAGGTCGAGCTCTTGGCCTACGACGGCAAAACCGTCCTTCTGGACGTGGCCGAGGAAGCCCTTGAAGACCTCAAGAAACTCAAAGCCGGTGATGGCGCGACCATCCGTGTCGTAGAGGAAGGCGGGAAGCGCGTCGCGAAAAGCTTCAGGATCCGTCCCAAAGATCCTAATGCCGCCAAGGCCGATGCCATGTTGCTCGACCTGAGGGATTCACACTGGCTGAACCGGAAGTATGCGGCGGAGGTATTGGGCGAGCTAAAAGATATTCGCGCCGTCGATCCGTTGGTTGCGGCATTGAGCGACGAGGTCGGGGACGTACGGCAACGAGCCTATGATTCGCTGATTAAGCTCGGTGGCCCGTCTGTACCATCGCTCATTCCATTACTGGTGTCCGAAGAAGACGAGATGCGCCAATCAGCCACCGAGATTCTTCGGAAGATCGGCAAGCCGGCCGTAGAACCGCTGGCGACTGCGTTAACCGAAGCCGATGACCGATTGAAGACACGAATCATGAAGGTTCTCGATCGGATGGGATATAAGCCAAAAGCCAAGGACCAGGCTAAGACCGAGTTGCCGCGGCTGACCTAACCACACCTAGCGAGATGTCCACCAGGCCATTTTGCGCAAACCCACTGGGTGGTCAAAACGTCCGTCCAGCAAGACCGCAGCAAGCGAGGAGGCGAAGCGTAAGCTGAGCTTCTACGCGCCGGGAAAACACTGCTGGCGGAATTTTTCAACAGCCTGTCAGGGATTTTGTGCCGCACGCCCCACCGATACATGCTTGAACCCGGCGGCTGTGACACGTTCGGGATCGTAGACGTTCCGAAGGTCGAGCACGATGGGAACGCGCATGACTGACTTCAACTTTTCAAAGTCGAGGTTTCGAAACACATTCCACTCGGTCATGATCACCAAGGCATCAGCTCCTTCAGCCGCATGGTAGGTGTCTCGGCAAGGCTGAAGTTCGGGCATCATTTGGCAGGCTTCTGTCAGAGCCTCCGGGTCATATGCGCGAATGGTTGCGCCCTCTGCGACAAGTTCCCGACCGATCGCCAAGGCCGGGGCTTCTCGAAGGTCGTTGGTGTTCGGTTTAAAGGAGAGGCCGAGCATTGCCAGCGTCTTCCCCTTCAATCCTCCCACCGCGTCCCGTATCTTTTCGATCATCCGCTCACGCTGAATGTCGTTCACGCGCGACGCCGCGGAAGCAATCTGCATTGGGTAACCGTTGCGTTCTCCGGTCTGAATGAGCGCGGCTAGGTCTTTGGGAAAGCAGGATCCCCCGAAGCCGGGACCTGCATGAAGGAACTTTGACCCGATTCGATGGTCCAGCCCCATGCCTTTCGCCACCATCTGAACATTGGCTCCGACCTTCTCACACAGATTGGCGACCTCATTGATAAACGAAATCTTGGTCGCCAGGAAGGCATTGGACGCATACTTGATGAGTTCGGCGGTCGGAACATCGGTCACGACGATCGGTGTTTCGATCAGGTAGAGGGGACGATAGAGATCCTTCATGATGGCGATCGCTTGATCGCTGTCCGCGCCGATCACCACGCGATTTGGACGCATGAAGTCTTCGATCGCCGACCCTTCCCGGAGAAATTCCGGGTTCGAGACCATATCGAATCGGATGGCATCTTTCTGCGTCTTTTTGACCACCTCTCGAATGGTTTCCCCAGTCCCTACCGGCACAGTCGATTTGGTCACGATGACCTTGTAGCTGTTCATATGGCGGGCAATGCCTCTTCCCACTTCTTTGACGAACGATAAGTCGGCACTGCCATCCGCGCTCGGGGGGGTTCCCACGGCAATAAAGATCACGAGCGCCTTGTCGACGGCCTGAGCGACATCAGTGGTAAAACTCAGTCTGCCCTCTTTAACTCCTTTGGCGACCAGTTCCGCGAGCCCAGGTTCAAAGAACGGAATTTCGCCTTTTTCGAGCTTCTCAATTCTTCGACTATCGCTGTCCATACAGGTGACATGCACGCCGAACTCGGCGAAACATGCTCCCGTCACGAGTCCGACGTAGCCGCTCCCAATCACACTGATGTGCATGCGCCCCTCCTTATTGCCACAAGCGATTTGACCGAAAGTATAGCAACCACTCGCGCAGCGAGCAATGAATTCCATGATCCTTCAGTATTGTCGGTGCCAATATGAGGCCGAAGTTTCGTTGACTCTCAGAAAATGCGTTGAGTACAATCCGACGCCGCTTCTGATGCGATAAGGAGAAGCACCTCCATCCCTCCGTTTAAACAATGACTCCTCCCGCACCACACATTCCCCGCTGGTT
The DNA here is from genome assembly GCA_024760525.1 of Nitrospira sp. NCBI lineage: Bacteria > Pseudomonadati > Nitrospirota > Nitrospiria > Nitrospirales > Nitrospiraceae > Nitrospira > Nitrospira sp. The sequence continues at coordinate 515,282 of CP060499.1, read as the reverse complement.
TTTGCTCTTTACCGCCCTGATCACAGGGGCGGTGGTGATGGCCTTGGAAATTTTGGGCAGTCGGCTGTTGGCGCCTGTCTTCGGCAGCTCGCTCTATGTTTGGGGCGCCTTGATAGGTGTGATCCTGGCGGCTATGAGCAGCGGGTACGCGTTCGGCGGTTGGGTCTCCGACCGATATACCGGCGGGCACGTATTGGCCGGCCTGCTGATTTTTTCCGGAGGTTGGACGTTTCTCGTCGCCTGGGCAAACCAACCGATTCTGTTCGAAATCGAGAAGCTGGTGCAGGACCCTCGCTGGGGGCCCTGTCTCGCAGCGACCGTCCTTCTCGCGCCCCCCGCGTTCGGACTCAGTGGTGTCCTACCGGCCATGTTACGTTTGGCCGTGGCGGACATGGATCATCTCGGACGGCAGACCGGCCGCATGATCGCGCTGTCGACCGTGGGCAGCTTGGCAGGAACCTGGGGGACCGCGTTCTTCCTCTTATCCTGGCTTGGGAGTCAATCCCTCGTCGCATGGTTGGGCGGCATTCAGGTGGGGCTTGGGGTCTGGTGGCTCGTGAAAGCAACCTCGACCGGCCGGTTCGTCCTACTAGGCGTGCTCGGTTGCTGTGCCCTCCTGGGGACCATAGCCCTCCAGCCGCTCCAACGACTGAAGGTCCCCATCCATCAAGAGGAAAGTCCTTATCAGCAGGTTCGAATCCGAGAAGACGATCTTTTCCGCTATCTGGTGTTGGATCGAACGTTCCATGCCACCATGTGGAAAGTCGAGCCTGTTTCTCTCTTTCTCCCCTACAGCCAAATGATGGTGTCTTCCCTGGCGCTCGTCTCCGAACCGAAACGAGGCCTCATCATCGGTCATGGCGGCGGATCATTGGCGAAGTGGTTGGCGCGGTATCGGCCTGAGTTGGAGCTGGACATTGTCGAATTCGACCCGGTCGTCGTCCGCATGGCGGAAGAGTATTTTGAGTATCACCCACCGGCCAATCACCATGTCTTTGTGAAGGATGGTCGAACCTTTCTCAATGCCACGGAACATACCTACGATGTCATGTGGATCGACGCGTTTGCGCGGGACATGATCCCGTTTCATCTCACCACGGCGGAGTTTTATGCTTTGGTACGGGCGCGTCTGAACCCTGAGGGGATCGTCGCGGTCAATTTGGCGTCGTCCGGAAAAGAAGGAGATCTTGCCCGGGCGGCGGCAGTGGTGCAGACCATGAAACAGGCCTTTCCGGCCCTCGAGACCTTCGCGGTCGAAGGCCCATGGAAAACCGGAATGACCCCGGCGAAGAACCTCATTTTCTTTGGAGGCCGGTACATCGAACGCGAATCAGCTGACCATCTCATGACACAAATCACCGAGATGGCGACGAACCAGCGCGTCCCGCTTGAAGCCATCTCGCTGCTGAGCACCCGCCGGACCGAACCCTGGCCCCCCGGCGTCGTCCTCAGCGACGACTATGCCCCTTACGACCTTCTGCTTGGACGAGATCGATCTCAATTGAGGGAATGACGCAGGCAAGAGGGAGTGCGGCTGTGACGACGGCGAGAACCGCCGAATAACCTCATGCGGAGGTTCCAGGCGGTTGCTTCAGGTATGAATACTTCGATCAGCCACTTCTACCAGTCGCCGTAGCACCTCCGTGATTTCCGTCTGCCGTTTCAGAAAAAATCGAGCAGACGAGGCGTTCTTCTTGCCGATTCTCACGGTGAGAATGCGGGGATCCCCCAAGGCAAAGACATCTTCATCGGTTTCGTCGTCCCCTACATAGAGAGCGGCCGTACAGTTGAACTGACGTATGCATTCCAATACTGCCTCGCCTTTGTGCGACGCCCCCAATGGCATGACGTTGACGACTGATTTTCCGAGGACGATCCGGGGGCGGGGAGACAATTCGTCCAGGATGCGGAAGATGAGTGTCTTCGCTTCATCTCTCCGATCTGCATTTCGATAATGAAGCGAGAGCGAGTAGGACTTGTTCTCGACGGATGCCCCGCATCGAGTCAGCTCGGCATGGTATCGTTCGTTGATGAATTGCAGCCATCCATGACAGATCTCTCGGACTTGCTGGATGACCTCCTGGGCCGTATGCGGTCCTTCGGACCCATGATTGCCGATCAAGTAGGGGACGGCGGTGCCGACACGTGATCGCAGATCTTCCACCGAACGCCCCGAGATAATGGCGGTGGGAGCACGCTTGGCGAGTTCTCCCAGCCAGAAGCGGATCGGACGTCCCAATTGGGCTGAATGGTGATCTCGGACGATCTTCGCCAAAGTCCCGTCAAAATCAAACGCATAAAGAGAACGGACCTTCATGAGCGCCTCAAGGTCGGTTCTGCCGTTCTCGGTCAATAGATAGTCCATCATCAGTCCGTCAATTCAACAAACTCGGCCGTCCAACTTGTTTCATCACTCGCTCCTTTTGTCGCATCCGAGCGGCATCCATGAGCATTCGACCGGCCCACCGATAGACATTGAACTCCTGGATCAGGCCGCGCATGCTCTGCATCCTGGCCCGCTGTTCCACCTTCGGCATGGTGAGGGCAAGGTGGAGCGCCGCGGCAAACTGATCGATGTCGTACGGATTGATCACGAGCGCCTCCGTCAACTCTCGGGCGGCTCCCGCAAACTGGCTCAGGATCAGAACCCCTTGCTCGTCGTCACGAGCGCCGACAAACTCTTTGGCGACTAAATTCATGCCGTCATGGAGACTGCTCACTACGCACACGTCCGCGCCACGGTAACACTCATGGACCTGTGCCGGCTCATGATGTTGAATCCGGAGGCAGATCGGTTCATAGCCGTCCCGCCCAAACCGCTTGTTGATCTGCTCCGCTAGTGCGGAAACCTGGCCGGTAAAATGGTGGTACTGCTCTATCATTGAACGGCTGGGGGCGGCGATCTGAACAAACGTAAATTTCCCGATCCATTCCGGCTGAAGTTCCAACAACCGTTCCACGGCCATGAATCGCTCCAAGATTCCCTTGGTGTAGTCAAGGCGCTCAACTCCTAGGCCGATGAGACGTTCCAACGGCATCCCATAGGCTTCCCGGAGCTTGATTCGGCATTCCGGCACCGGCCGCTGCTGGCCGAGCCATTGCAGGGGCCACTCAATGGAAATCGGATAGGGGTTGACCGCCGTCATCTTGCCTCCATAGGACACCGTCGAGCTGTTTCGATCAATCCGCGCTTCAAGCTGCCGGTCGATACAATCGATGAAATTGTTGCAATGCACTCTGGTGTGGAATCCCAGAATGCTGCTTCCGAGCAACCCTTCCAGAATTTCTTCGCGCCAGGGACAGATCCCGAAGCTTTCCGCGTTCGGCCATGGAATGTGCCAGAACATGATGATCGTCGCAGTCGGTAATTTATCTCGAATCAACTTCGGAAGCAGCGCAAAATGATAATCCTGCACGAGCACGACCGGATTGTCGGTCGTGGCCTCCTCATAGACGGCCTGGGCAAACCGTTCGTTGACGGCCACGTAATGTTTCCAATCCGATGAGCGGAACGTGGGACGGACATGGGCGATGTGGCAGAGCGGCCACAGCCCCTCATTGGCAAACCCATAGTAGTACCCGGCCTCTTCCTCCGCGGTCAGCCAGACGCGACGAATCTCATAAGTGGGATGCGACGGAGGCACGCCGACATGACTCCGTTCGTCCACGACTTCCCGGTCCGCCGATCCGTTTCCATGCGCGACCCAGGTTCCTGAACAGGCCCGCATGACCGGCTCCAAGGCCGACACGAGCCCACTTGCCGGCACTTGCACCACGATGTTTTGATCTTGCCAATAGTGGGCATACGGCTGCCGATTGGAAACGATCAACACCTGGTCGCCGGCCAGCTGTTCATGAAGAATTTTCTTAAGGCTTGTCGGGGTCCATGAAATCTGACTCTCATCGCGCATGCGGCGATCAGTCTCGAGCGCCAGCACCAACGAGCGCAAGTCCTTCGCCAAGGGCTGGAGTTCCGGCGCGTGCTCTTCATGCTTCAGAGGGGTCAGAAGTCGTTCTCCCTTCAGCATGGCTCGCACCCCGGCAACCCACCCTTTCAAACTGAAGTGTGCGACCAAGACGGTGACCAGCGAGACGACCGCTGCGAGGCCCGCAAACAGATAGAACACATACCACTTCGTATCGCTGCTGCGCTGCTGGATGAAACTCATGTCGTGAAGGAGCAGGAGTCGTCCGAGCGGGCGACCGTTTGATTCGATGGAGGCTGAAGTAATATAGAGAGGTCCGCTGCCGAACGACCGCACCGTAGAGGAGCTGGGAGCAAGGCTCAGCGTGTCCTGACAGGTTATATCATGCGGGTACGCCTGAGTCTCATAGAGCAGGCGGTTGTCGAGATCACAAAATCCCAGCGCGTACAATCGTTCATCCTGAATAATTCGAGTAAAATATGCGAGGATCTTGCCCTTTGAGTTGGAGACCAGGAGATCCGCGAGCGGTCCCTCCATGGTATTGACCATGAGTTTGGACCGCATGTCGAGGTCGCGGACAAACCATTTCAATTCCAGCGAGTCGACAAGCGGGATCACTCCAAAGGCAATCACCCCCAACACGATCCCCAACGGGAGAACAAACCGGAGCGAGAGCCTCAAGAGTCTCATAGGAACAAGTTAGTTTACTTTCGAGGATAAATCAAATATGGTCAGAGTGTGTACTCGTACGGACTCATCGGTAACTGCCAGGTGTCGGCGCTGATCAGTGCGGAGGGATCACTCGACTGGTTGTGTCTCCCGAGGCCGGACAGTCCTCCGGTCTTCGGCAAAATCCTGGATGAGGAGGGCGGCCACTTTTCCATCTCCTCGCCCGCACCCGAAACCGAAACGACCACCACTCAACGATATCTCCCGAACACGAATATCCTCGTAACGACCGTCTCGCTTTCCAACGGGGATTCATACCAGATCACCGACTTTTGCCCTCGTTTTCTGCAGTACGGTCGTGTCTACCGGCCGGCCGCGCTGTTTCGAATCGTGGAGCCGCTGAACGGGTCGCCTTCCATTCGTGTCTGTTGCAAGCCGGTTTCAGGCTGGGAGAAAAGCGCGGTCCGTTCGGTCCGCGGCAGCAGCCATCTCCGGTACGATATTCGAGGTGAGTACTTGCGTCTGCTCACCAACATGCCGCTCACGTACCTCTGCGAACAATCACCGGTCAAGCTGACATCGAAGCTCTACTTTGCGTTGACCTGGGGAATCGGCATTGAAGACGACCTGGTCAAGGTCAGCCATGAATTTCTGGACCAAACGACCAAGTACTGGCGAAGCTGGGTGAAACATTGTTCGATCCCGGTCGTGTATCAGGAGGAAGTGATCCGCTCGGCCCTTGCACTCAAACTCCACTGCTATGAAGACACCGGGGCGATTCTCGCGGCCCTGACGACAAGCCTGCCGGAAGAGCCGGGCGGCCCTCGAAACTGGGACTATCGTTACTGCTGGCTCCGCGATGCGCACTTCTCGCTGTCCGCTTTTTACAACCTAGGGCACTTCGAGGAAATGGAAGGGTTCCTGAAATTTCTGCTCAACGTGGGATATGCGTACGAGCATTCTCAGGATCGCCTGGCGCCCGTCTATACGCTGAGCCAAGATCTGCCCATCCCGGAAACCGAACACACCAATTGGCAGGGTTTTCTCGGCAGCCGTCCCGTACGGAGCCAGAATCAAGCCGCCGAACATGTACAAAACGACGTCTACGGCGAGATGATTCTCACACTCGCTCCGATCTTCTTCGACAACCGATTTTTTGACCTGCGGACCAAAGACCACGAGGCGCTGGTCGCGAATTTGGTCCGACTCTGCGAGCGAAGCATTTCTCAACCGGACGCCGGACCATGGGAGATTCGTAACGGCTGGAAGGAGCACTCGTTCACCAACCTGATGAACTGGGCCGGGCTCGATCGGGCCTACCGCATGCAGCGTGCGGGCTTTCTCCGTGATCTGACGACCGACCTCGACGCGGCGCGGACCAGAGCGGCGAACGCCCTGCTGCAAGCGACGAAAGACAAGGCGTTGCGGAACGGGCCGACCGACGACAGTTACGATGCGTCCCTGGCGCAATTGGCCATTCTTGGATTTCCGGATCGGGAAGTGTGCGATACGACGATCACGCAGATCAAGCAGGCCCTGGCCTTACGCCGCGACGGGAAGGAGACGGGCTTCTTCTTTCGTTACCTGCGACAGGATGACTTCGGAAAACCGCAATCGAGCTTTGTCATTTGCTCATTCTGGGTCGTGCAGGCACTGGCCAAACTCGGCCGCCTGACCGAAGCGAAGCAGATCATGAGGCAGATTCTCACCGGAGCCAACGACGTGGGGCTCTTTGCCGAACACTTCGTGCCGGAAACCCGCCTCCAGCTCGGTAATTTCCCACAGGCTTATTCGCACGTCGGTTTGATCAATGCCGCGTTTGCCGTCAGTCCGCCGTGGAGTGACGTGCTCTAGCACCCGTCGATCGGCTGCAACATCCACTTGTTCAAGCGGCCAATACTCGCCGATTCGGCTTCGTCCTTGCGAACCCCCTTGCGTTTTGTGCCGTAAAGCAGTATCCAGAAGAACTACGACTATTGCCGGGATGCAGCTGCACACATAATCCGATGAATACATCACGCTATCACGGGGTGGATGGCCACGTCGGCAATACCCCGCTTATCCGCCTGCGCCGCCTTTCAGAACTGACACGCTGCGACATACTCGGGAAGGCCGAATTCATGAACCCGGGCGGGTCGGTGAAAGACCGCGCGGCGCTCGGGATCATCCAGGATGCCGAGGCGAGAGGGCTCCTCAAACCGGGCGGCACCATCGTTGAAGGGACGGCTGGAAACACCGGTATCGGCCTCACGATTGTCGGCCATGCCAGAGGGTACCATTCCGTCATCGTCATTCCCGAGACTCAGTCGCGTGAAAAAATCGACCTGCTGCGCGCCCTTGGCGCAGAGGTACTCCCCGTCCCGGAAAAACCCTATTCCAATCAGGCCAACTACAATCATGTCGCCCGGCGGATGGCGGAGGAAAAGGGCTGGTTCTGGGCCAACCAGTTCGACAACACCGCCAACCGGCTCATCCACTACCGCACGACCGGTCCGGAAATTTGGGAACAGACCGCCGGGGAGGTCAACGCCTTTGTATCCGCCGTCGGTACCGGCGGGACACTGGCGGGAACAACCCTATATCTCAAGGAACGCAATCCAACGATCACGATCGGTTGCGCCGACCCTTATGGCGCGGCGATGTGGTCGTGGTTTACCAACGGCAACACGGAGACAAACGACGGCGATTCGTTTGCCGAAGGTATCGGCCAAGGCCGCGTGACCAAGAACCTCGAGGGGATTGCGGTTGATACCGCCTGGCGCATTCCCGACCAGGAGGCGCTTACCATTCTGTACCAGCTTCTGCGCGAAGAAGGGCTGTTTCTCGGCCTGTCTTCCGGCATCAACGTCGCCGGCGCGGTTCGGATGGCCCTCGAGCGAGGACCGGGTCAGACTATCGTGACCATCTTGTGCGACTCCGGCGCGAAGTATCAATCGAGGATCTTCAATCCGGAATGGCTGGCGGCCAATGGACTGAGGACCGATCTGTCCATCGAGACCCTTCTTGCCTAGTGCCGCGCGGTCGCGTCTCCGTAAACACCCCCTCATACCGCATGCTTTTGAACAGCAGCGATGAGCGAGTACCACGTTTATCTTCCGATGGGTCCGGATCTTGACGGATCAAAGCCGGCAAATTGGAAGGATATAAACCAGCCGACCGCTACGTCTTGCGGTCTGTGGACGGGGTCTCGATCGGCTTTGAGTGAATGGTCGCTGAGGTGCGCATTTGCGCCTGGACGACGTGGCTTCGTGCCGGCACGCTTTGAGTCAGCCACACGTTTCCGCCGATGACGGACGCCCGGCCGATGGTGACACGTCCCAAGATCGTGGCGCCTGCGTAGATCACCACGTCATCTTCCACAATCGGATGGCGAGGCTCTCCCTTGACCAGAACACCCTGCTCGCCTTCTGCGAACCGTTTGGCGCCAAGCGTGACGGCTTGATAGAGACGGACATGTTTTCCGATGACAGTGGTTTCACCGATGACGACACCGGTCCCGTGATCGATAAAGAAGTGGCTGCCGATGTCGGCAGCCGGATGAATATCGATGCCCGTGGACGAATGCGCGATATCCGAAATCAACCGAGCGATCAGCGGCGCTCCCAAGCGATGCAGGGCATGGGCGATACGATAATAGATGACGGCCGTCATACCGGGATAGCACAGAAGAATCTCGGACGTGCTGGTGGCCGCAGGGTCGCCTCGGTACGCAGCCTGCAAATCGGTGAAGAGTAACGCCCGCACGTTCGGGAGTTGGCCTGCAAATTCGCTTGTAATTGCACTCGCTTTGTCGGTAAGCGAGCGGTCGTCCTGTTCGTCCGTGTGGGATGCGAACACCAACCCTCTGCGGACTTGATCCTGCAAAAGCGGCAAGGTCTGATTCAAGGTGTGTCCGACAAAGTAATCGATGTTGGTCTCGTTGAGATCCGCGCGTCCGTAGTGCGTCGGAAACAGTGCGGCACACAGACCTTCGACGATGCCGAGGAGCGCCTTCCGTGACGGCAATTTGTGAATCCGTCCTTGATGCCGGATGTTGTGCGTGAGCTCACGCGAGGCGCGCAGTTCCGTGACGATCTGATCCAAGTTCCAATTCGTCGCCGGAGTGTCCTGCCGGTGCATCGTGTCGTCGTCCATAGCGTTGACGAACAATACCACGTCGGCCTTGGCGGAAGCCATTCTGATCAGAAGCCGGTGGGTGGACGAGCGCGCCTGTGGCGCACACTGCCACCTCCTTGATAGAGTGGAACCGCTTGCCTATGAAAAATCGCCTCACCCAATTGATGAGTTGGCTGCATACATGGATCGGGCTTCTCTTTGGGTGGCTCTTGTTTGCGGTCTTTCTGACCGGGACACTGACCGTATTCGACGCGGAGATCACGTCTTGGATGCAACCGGAGTTGCTGGAGCTTTCTTCGGATACCGGTCAGATCGATGGATCTATGCCTTGGCCGGCCGAGCTGACCTCGCTGCCTGCGCCTGAGAATCCGGACGTTTCCTCCGACAGCCCCCTCCTCCGCATGGTCAAGCTCCAGGAGAAGCGGACGTTCTCCGGGCAAACAGTCGATCCCGTCACGGGCCGCATGGTGATCTTCCGCGACACTCAGGGAGGCGACTTCTTCTACCATTTCCATTATGGACTGCTATTCGGGTGGCCCGGCGCATGGGTGGTGGCTGCTGCTGCGCTTATGATGCTCATCACCCTGGCCACAGGACTGTGTAGTCATCGATGGGTGTTCAAGGACGTCGTGATGCTTCGCCTCCGGCCTTATCATCCACGCGCCTGGCTGGACGCGCACAACCTGACCGGCATCCTGATGATCCCGTTTCATCTGATGATTGCCGTCACCGGTCTCATGATTTTCTGGTCGATCTATATGCCGGTGGACGTCCCGCTTCTACGAGACAGCGAAGGCATCTTGCCGCTGATCTCTGTGCTGCACTTCGCACAATTCGGGGGCAGTCCGATGCGCTGGCTTTATTTCATCATGGGGTTGACGGCCACGGTCATGATCGCGACAGGACTCGTCTTGTGGACCATCAAGCGACAGAGATCCCAGGCGGATTCGCGCGGAGTAGGCTATAGCGTGGTTGAAGTCCTCAATGTGGCGACTGTAGCCGGGTTGCCCGTGGCCGTTGCCGCATTCTTTTGGGCAAATCGACTCTTGCCGCTGGCATTGAGCGAGCGATCGTTCTGGGAGATCCGTTGTTTCTTTGCCGTCTGGGCGCTCTGTCTTGCCCACAGCCTGTTGCGGCGATGTTCCATCATGGCCTGGAGAGATCAACTATATGGGGCGGCATTTCTGTTGGGATTCTTGCCCCTCCTCAATGGACTCACGACGAATAGCCATTTGTTGATGACCCTGCCGAGGGGGCAATGGGCGCTGGCAGGTGTCGACCTGACAGGGTTCACAGCGGGGGTGTTGCTCGGCTGGACTGCCCGACGCGTGGGGCAAAGGCTCTTAACCAGTGCGGGTTGAAGACTTCTTCCGGCGGCGTCATTGAGGGAGGAGTCTCTGGAGCACGAAAGACGAGGCAGTAGCCCCAAGAACCACGGAGAACGCTCATTCGGAACGAGTACGGCTTGAGCGTTGATCGAGTAACTCAGCAATGTATTTGGCGAGCCGACGAAAACGGGCCAGGTCCTTCACGTACATCGCATAGGGCTGACAGTAGTGCACGGAAAGCACTCCGATCATACGACCACCGTCGGTCAGCAACGGCGCAGAAGACACGGCTCGAATCCCGTCCTTGAGCAAGACTTCTATGGCGGGTTCGGAAAAGTGCGGGCTGGTCGTGACATCCTGGACATGGATGGCACGCCGCGTTTTCCAGGCTGTCAGGCAGCACGTCTTCTCGTCAACGACGACCTTGAAATAGTCCAGAAACGCTTTGCTGAAACCACGATGGCTTTTCAGGATTAATCGCTCACCGTGAGCGAACTGAAGGTTGGCGCGATCTGCGTTCATCACGGACACCGCGGCCTCCAGGAAAAGAGCGTTATGACGGTTGGACCATTTGGTGCCGAGCCGTTCGCACCACGACTTGAATCGTGATTCTGCGGTATTTTCCCGAGCGGCGATGGTTTCTTGAACCGTATCGGACAACCCGGCAATCAGGCCACGGTCGAATGTGGTTCGTTTGTTTGGCATCGAATGATAAGGGAAAAGAATGGTCGCGGATTATGCACCAGGACCTGAAGCGCGGTCAAGGTAAGTCGAGAAGAGATTGGACAAGAGGGTGGCGGCCGCGACGGTCAGAATAGCCGCCAGTATAGTCGATCGAGCAATGCGGATTTTACAGAGTGTCCGTATCGCTCCCGCGACATCTCCCTCGTCCCACCCTGCCGGAACCACGCTGTCCCAGTCGGCAACCTTACTGCGAAATCTTCGCGGCCAATACATCGACCTGTTCGATCTGAGGCGGTTGAGCCAGCAGCGCCGGTGCCTTTGCCATCAGTGCTGCCGCAATTTGTCCAGCCAGATGCGCCTTACGCCCAGTCTCATCGGTAAACGCGTCAAAGATGCCAAATGTGGCCGGTCCCAATTTAAGGGCAAACCAAATCGGCGTGGAGGCTTCTTGATTCGCCAGAGCAAGGGCATCTTCGAGAAAACGAGCGACCTCCGCTTCCTTCCCCGGTTTGGCCTGCAACCTCACTAACAATGCCACTCGTACCATGTTGTCCATCCTTTCTGAAATTGAACGAATTGTTGTGAGCATCCTAGCGCGTGGGCCAAGCACGGTCTATTGGCAAGAATGCCAATTATGGTACAGTTCTGGCCATGCGAATTTATATCCTTGCACTTCAGGACACCTTCGATACTGGCTTATCCACCCTTCTTGACACCTTCAGTGTGGCGAATGAACTCGCCGCATCCTCGAGGACATTGACGACGCGCTTCGATGTCACCATCGTGGGTGTTCGCTCCCGAGTGACCACGAGTCACGGCCTGTCGATCCCGGCGGAGCCGGCGACGGGACTTGCGCGTCCCGATGTCGCCCTGGTTCCTGCCGTGGGGGCGAAGATGCCTGATACGTTGCGCATCATGCTCGACCGACGAGAGATAGTGGACGCGCAGAACCTCCTGCGGGGATGGTTCCAGCGAGGCACCATGCTTGGGGCTGCCTGCACGGGCACGTTCATCCTTGCAGGAACCTCCCTGCTCAACGGCCATCGTGCGACGACTTCCTGGTGGCTGGCTCCCTTCTTTCGTGAACGGTATCCGCACGTGATGCTGGACGAGTCACGTATGATCGTCCACTCGTCACCGTTCATCACTGCCGGGGCCGCGCTGGCACATCTCGATCTGGCCTTGTGGCTCGTGCGCCGCCGTAGTCCCGCGTTGGCGGCGCTGACGGCTCGTTATCTCGTGCTTGACCCGCGACCGATGCAGGCGACCTTCGCCATTCCTGACCACCTGGCTCACGCGGATCCGTTTGTGGAGCGGTTCGAACGGTGGTCCCGCCGCCGTTTGGCTGACGGCTTCTCGCTCTATGAAGCCGCTCGTGCGGTGGCGACAAGTCCAAGGACGCTGACACGTCGACTCCACGCCGTGGTTGGGAAGTCGCCTCTCGCATACTTTCAGGACATTCGCATCGAGCGCGCTGTCCATCTGCTACAGACCAGCGACCACAGTATCGATGAGATAGCTGCCCAGGTCGGCTATGCCAACGGGGTGACGTTGCGGACCCTCATCCGACGAAAAATCGGCCGCGGGGTGCGCGAGTTGAGAGCGCGTGTCTGATCGCGCTCTGGGGATAGTCCCGACTAGGCCTTGCAGCGCTCGTTCATTGTCGCTGTGCAGGGTGCCGAGGCAGAGCCCGACAACGCGTATTCAGACATGTCGTCGCCATTGAGTTCCACCGAAGAGGACCCGGCTAGGGATATCCCTAGTTGAGTGGAGGGTCCTACAACATTATACGTAGCACCCGGGCAGGAGACCTTCGTCTCATCTCAAACATTGCATTGGTCAGCAAACTTTTGAACGTGACCGCCGTCATTGTTGCAGAAAGAGCGGCTCTCTCATGATATTGCGCGAAGAGATCAGGCAATTTATGATCGCGTCGGAAAACTTGCTCGACGGCACCATGAGAGCCGACGAACTGACGAGTCTCGATCTAGAACTTATCCAGTATTATCTGTTTGAGATCGCTCAGAAGTATCCGCCTATCTTCCCAGGCTGACCCAAGAGCAAATCTTCGCCGGCAGAAGCCCGCTCGACAACCGGGCTGACCGATCAGGCTTTTGGTGAATTGGGGTCTATCCCGTGTGATTTCAGCCAACTCCAATCAGCAACTTGGTCGATCTCGTGTTTGGTTTCGGCGGCAATCTGGAGAATTCTCCCCTGCTCACGAAGTTCTTTCATTTCCTCAGCAACGAGATTGCGAAAACCTGGCTCTTTCTTCTCGAGCGCCTCAATCACGGCCTCACACTGAAGTTGTAGACGAGTTAAGCACCAGACAAGGCTAGCAAGAGATTCACCACTCATGACTCCTCCCAGGGTAAGCGCCTCTGCAGAGTTTGGGGATTATCTAACCGAAGAGCCGGGAATCTTGCCATCAACGATGTGTTGGCCATAGGCAATGCATTGGGCGGTGGCTTCGTCCTCAGTCGCATACCGACCCGTCGACACGAAATGCCGACTGTCGTCCTCGTCGTCGGTCGGCCATGAAATGAAGACATTCAACTCCCACTGGCCGGTGTCCACGAGAAGCCGGGGCGCGGGTTGAATGGTATATCCTTTGTAGGTCACAGCTTTAGTCATCGTGCTTAGGAGGTTGCTGGATGGAATGCCTCACTGTCAACCCATCCATTGAGGAGAACCGCATGCCCGGTTACCACTCCACGGCATCCGGGACGTTTGATCGCGTGTTGACCGGCGCATGGGGCGCAGGAGTTGATCGGCCCCTACGATGTGATCGCCTGTCTGATGGGCATCGCTCTGCAGGATCTAACTAGACATCATGCAAACGATCCTCAACGGCGCCCGTTCACGATTCAACGCGATAAGATCGAGCGGGTTCTAATTTGGCAATGATTGAGTCAGCGCTCCTGGTACCCACACCAGGATGGGGCAACGCAGCAGTCTCAAGAGCCGGCGCATGGGGGAGCCCCGTCACCTCGAGAATTTCCTGTTCGTTGAGAGTCTCCCGAGCGAGCAAGGCTTCGGCAAGCAAATCGAGTTGCATGCGATGCACGCTGAGGAGCCGTCTGGCCTCGTCGTGACTCTCGCCGATAATCCTGAGTACCTCGGCATCGATGGCTTTAGCAGTCTCCTCGCTGAACGGCCTCGCGTCTCCGTACCCGTTTAAGCCGCTCAGGTAGGGGTTCTCCCTTGGCGCGAGCTGTACGAGCCCAAGCCGTTCACTCATGCCCCAACGTGTGACCATCCGACGGGCGAGACCGGTGGCTTGCTCGATGTCGTTTTCGGCCCCAGTGGTCTTCGTCCCGTAGACAATCTCCTCGGCTGCACGCCCTCCCAGCATTCCAACAATCCTCGCGCGTAAATAAGCTTCCGGATAGTTATAACGGTCGCTGTCGGGGCGCTGATAGGTTACGCCGAGCGCCTGCCCGCGTGGCACGATCGTAACCCGGTTCACGGGGTCGGCGCCAGACACCACGAGACCGAGGATGGCATGTCCACCCTCGTGATAGGCAATGCGTTCTCGGTCGGCCCGGCTCATGAGAATCGGGCGTTCTGGGCCGAGCACGATCTTCTCCAGTGCGTCGAGGAAGTCCTTGTGACGGACCTCTTGTTGCTCGCGGCGAGCTCCCAGTAGCGCGGCCTCATTCACCAGATTCTTGAGGTCGGCCCCTGAGAGCCCTGGCGTCATTGCGGCAAGATTTCCGAGTATTGCATCGTTCGCGAGCGGCACGTTGCGGGTGTGGACTTTGAGGATGGCCTCCCGCCCGGTCTTATCGGGGAGATTCACGACCACGCGCCTGTCGAAGCGTCCGGGACGCAGGAGCGCTTTGTCGAGCACGTCCGGTTGGTTCGTTGCCGCCAACACGATGATGCCTTCTCGGCTCGAGAACCCGTCCATTTCGGTCAGGATTTGGTTCAAGGTTTGCTCCTGCTCGCTGGACCCGCCAATCGCCATCTGTCCGCGAGCGCGTCCGATGGCATCGAGTTCGTCGATGAAAACAATCGCGGGCGCATTCTCGCGCGCTTCCTTGAAGAGATCCCGTACCCTCGCCGCGCCCACTCCCACGATCATCTCCACAAACTCCGCGGCGCTCATCGAGAAGAAGGGCACACCCGCCTCTCCTGCAACAGCCTTCGCGAGCAGCGTCTTCCCCGTACCCGGCGCACCTACCAGCAGCACGCCTTTCGGAGCAGTCCCTCCGAGGCGGGTGTACTTATTGGTATCCTTGAGGAAATCCACGATCTCAATCAGTTCATTCTCAGCTTCGTCGATGCCGGCGACGTCGTTAAAGGTGATCTTCGCATTCTGCTCCTGGTCATACCGGCGGGCTCGACTCTTGCCCATGCCCATCACTCCTCCGCCCATCATGCCGCCGCCTTGCTGCGCAGCCCGACGGAAGAGCCAGATATAGAAGCCGATGAAGAGCAGGCCCGGGCCAAAGCTAAAAAACATCGTCACCCATGGGTTGCCGCCTTCTTGAATCGGTTTCGCGCTGATCTCGACTCCATTCGTGATTAGAAATTGTTCCAAGCTAGGGTCGACGAAGGAAGGGAGTGTAGTTGTGAACACACTGATTACTTTGGTTTCGGTGCCGGAGACCGCACCACGCTCGCTCGTGGTTTTGGCCTCGCCGCTGGACGCCGTATTCTTTTCACCCAACGGTGGATAGGTGATAGCTGTCGTGAAACGCCCTGTGATCGTGTCCGCCTGACTATAGATCGCCGCGACGTTGTTCTTCCCTACCTCCTGCTTAAAGAAGGTATAGGGCACTGTGACCGGCGCTTCCTGGCTCGGGATCAGAAACCTTCCAAGTAAGAAGTTTGCGACCAGGATGAGCACGAACCAGAGCCATGTCTTGCGCGGCGGCACCTTCATCTGCTCGACACTCTTTCGAGCACCCGACCCGCTGTCGGCGTTTTGGAGGCGCCTGGCTGATGTGGAATCGCTGTTGTTGCGCCGCGTCTGCTGTTCCGTCACGCGCATGGTGACCTCCTCAGACGCACTGGCTCATAGCCGGCAGATATTTGTGCAGTCTTAATTGACCCTAGCACTTCCCCCCTCGCATAACAAGTTCACTGTGGGGCTCCGATTAAACGGTGGACAGTGAGTAGCAGCGCATCCGGTGATCAAAACCGCTATCCCTGCAAAGGTTGCCGTAGGAATGCACAGACCCTTACATCAATAAAGCGTTGCCAATCACCGTATGATCCCCCCACAAATTCCGTCGGCACTCGACGATATAGTGTATTGATTCCCGGCGGAGCGTCGAACTAGGAAAGTGCACAGGGGAACGAGGCGAACGGCTGGGAGACATTGACCTGGCAAGGCGCGAAAACGACCGCAAGCGCGGAACCAGAGCACCTGAAACCGAGATGTGGCCAGTCAATGGTGGGAGACGTATCATCGAGCATCGGCGTGCCTACGTGCTCGACAATCGGACGAAGGAATGCGACGGGACGATTCGGGCATTGATGCATGCGTTGCAGGCCGATGGGCTTTGATTAATCCATCAATGAGTTGTGTAAGGCCAATCATCCATCACCGTAGGACACAAGAAAAACCTATGGGACCGTCTCGGGCCGCACCTCCGAGACAGTCCATAGGCTACGCGGGAAAGGCCTTTTAGGCTCGTACCCCTCCTACGGCTTCTGATCCTTTTTGTAGATGACGACCGCTGCCACTACTACCCCAAGAATCGCCGCACCGAATATCAGCCAGTTTGGATCCATCATGTCTCCTTCCGTGTATCTCTAAAGGCACAATGCACTCCACGCTCTGGAGTGTATCGCCCTAGGATGAAGAACGAGTTAGAAGGGGATGAAGAATGGCTCATGAGCGTGTGCACACCATTCCTTACCCATAATAATGCTTGACTCCCGTGGTGAATGCGCCCAGGGTGATGCTATGACGTATTGAACTGCGTCGACTGTCCCATCTCTCGCGCATTCCCTTTTCCCACTGCGGCGCGTCTGATTTCTCAGTCTCTGCCTCCGTTTCTTCGAAGCACGACCGTCATCGGATCCAGCGGTGCCAGAGGCGAAATCGCCTTTCACAGTGTTGGTGTCTTCTGCGCCTGAGGTCCACGGGGCACAGACCATGACAGAGGAGGAGTAATCATGATGACCACGATCACAACAAAAGGAGCAGCCCTTTGGGTGGTGATGCTGCTCGCAGCCTTATCCCTACGTCAATTTCGCCTGCTCAGGCAGAAGATTCGCACGTGAAAGGAACCATGATTTTGTCCCCGACAGAAGAGCGTGCCATTCCGATAGGAGAACGTGCTGCCGTGGCCTCCGGGGCAGCGGAGGATACGCTCACGGCCTGTAAGGCCAGAATTCCTGAGCTGGCCAGCGCCGGGCAATACCTGTTGGCCGAACAAAGCTGTGTCGGTGCAGAGCAGACGAGGAACGCGATCCGATCGGCACCGACATTTTGAAGGGATATTCCAACCCTCACCTGACGGAAGAGGCGATGAGTGAACAGAGGCAAACGAGCACATTCGGATTGTGACCAAACGCGAGGTGATGAACATGTATCAGATTTATAGCCTAGTTGCGATTGTCGTGTTGTTGTGGGGCGTCACGATTTGGGCCTCGATCCCGGCGGAGGAGGCCGATAGACGGTATTGATCCGCTGATGAGACTCGCTGGCATGGTCGGGCGTACTACTTGACACCGAGAGGCCTTCGTCTGTTTGAGAGGACCGCGTAACTAGAAGGGAGCAATGATGGATAGCCCAGTCCCTTCTGGCTGATACACAATCAGCGGTTCAGCATGGTGAAGGCCTTCGGAAACATACCAGTTGTTCCATTTGCGTTTAATGCGGGAATCTTACATCGACAGTTCCAAAACACTCCTTGCACATAGTCAGCGGCCTGCTGAAGTGTCTTGACCGCCGACCTGTGGGAAAGCGGATATCATGGCCGCATCAATCGCGTCACCCTCAATCCTACTCATTGATC
This sequence comes from Nitrospira sp., assembly GCA_024760525.1. Classification (NCBI taxonomy): domain Bacteria; kingdom Pseudomonadati; phylum Nitrospirota; class Nitrospiria; order Nitrospirales; family Nitrospiraceae; genus Nitrospira; species Nitrospira sp. The sequence goes on along the minus strand of CP060499.1, from coordinate 497,582 downwards.
CTGCTCCTGAGTTCCACGAGATCATTCGCCGATATTTTTCGAGCGCTCTTGTGACTGTTTGTTCCTCGTTTAGGAAAGCCGTGACGTATATACCGCTGAACCTCTACCAAGTCGTCATCTGTCCTCAGAGCATTGCTTCGCTCGACGGGTATTCCCTGCTCGGCCTCAATCGGCTTCACCATCCTTGCTCACCCTTTATTGTCACGACGGAGCGAGAGGAAGTCGCTGCCGTGCGGCAAGCCATAGAGCAGGGCGCCCTTGGGTTTCTGCACGGAACCACGACGACCCCGAACATCATCTGCATCATTGAAGACCTGTTGTCACTCTACCAATTGCGTTGTTCGCTCGAAAGTGGCGCAACGTGGACGACCAAGTATGGCCATCAACTTCGGAGGAACCTCATTCGTAAGTCCAAAATGCTGAGCGATACCAGACAAGAAAACCGAGTGATGTGCGAACAAACGCTCACCGCCGTAGAAGGCAGCACGCTGGCATTTCAAGCCCAGGCCAATCATCTCGTCAGCGAGGCACGACAGAGAATGTGGGAATACTGATGCGTTCCCCGCTGGAATTCCTTAGGCGTCGGACATATTTAGCCCTGTGGAGATGCCGCAACCTCTTTCTTTATCCTCGCGTAATCGACGATGCTTTTCTCTAGGGTTACGCTCCATCAATTGTTTAGCTAATGCCCATCCACGGTATTTCCCCAGCTCCGTATATGATGGCCGCATGCGAGAATGAGTTAAACCTAAACGGAGGACACGATGAAAATAGGAATATTATCGATGTTGGTGGTTGGATTATTGGGATCCGGAGCTGGCATGACCTACGCTGCCGATCCCATGGCGGAGAAGGAAGCGAGTCCCACGATCAAAGAGCGCTTCTCGAACGATTCGTTCAAGGGAACGTTGTTGAGAATTGAGGGAGAGTACTACTCGATAAAGGATGATGATGGCAAAGAGCATAGAATCCATGTCGATAAGAGTACGAAGTTGGATACGGTGAAACCGGGCGACCTGGTCAAAGCGTATGTGACGGACCAAGGCCATACGACGACCTTGCAGCGAGTGAACTGAGTCAGACGCCGCAACACGGCGTAGTTACAAGGTTCTCTCCCAGTATAGATCTTGACATGCAGGCGGCAGCCCAAGACTAGAACAGCCCAATGGAAACATCGTGAACCGGTAACACGAACGTTATCGAACACATGAAGTAAAAATTGTGCTGTTCGATGAAAGCTCCGTTCTTGAAAAAGGACGGAGCTTTCTTTTCAGGCGTTAACAACGAGTCACCTAGACCTACACATTGGAATAGAGGGATTAACGCGCCAGCTCATACCGAATCATGCTGAGCATTTCTTCCATGCCAAAGGGCTTGCGAAGCGTTTGACGGACACCAAAGAGCCTGGCGGTGCTGAGCACACGCTCACCAATTGTCGTACGGGTCGAGAATCCGTCAATACCCGCTCTGGAGCCTGGAGCATGCCTTCGATTTCCGAGGCAAGCTCAATTCCATCCCTTAAAGTTCCTGACCGGTCTGGCGCAGGCCATTGAACGGCGGGGTGGGCAGATCTTCACAGACTGCCATGTCGAGGAGGTAAAGAGCGGAACCCCATCGCGCATTGATACCCGACCCGGGCACGTCATCACGGCTCACTCGGTGCTCGTGGCCACGAACATTCCCATCAATGATATGTTCGTGGTGCACTCCAAACAGGCACCCTATACCTCCTATGTCATCGGAGCTCGGGTGCCGGAGAATGCTGTGCCCCCCGCCCTGTACTGGGATCAGGCGGACCCATACCACTACGGCAGAATCCAAAAGGGAGCAGCAGCCGACGGCCAGGATATCTTGATCATTGGCGGTGAAGATCACAAGACTGGTCAGACGCACGATGGCGACGATCGCTATCAGCGCTTGGAACAGTGGGCCCGGACACGGTTTCCCATGATCAAGGACATCGAGTATCGCTGGTCGGGGCAGGTCCTGGAACCGATCGATGGTCTGGGATTCATTGGTCGGAATCCCAGTGATGCATCTAATATCTACATAGCTACCGGGGATTCCTGGATGGGCCTGACGCATGGCGTGATCGCCGGCATGCTCATCACCGATCTTATTCTGGGTCGTACGAATGCCTGGGCCACCTTGTACGATCCGTCTCGGAAGTCACTAAAAGCGGATGAAACCTCTTTTCAAGAAAACCTGAATGTGGCCGCACAGTATGGCGACTGGTTGTCGTCCGGTGACGTGGAATCTGAAGATCAGATTGCAAAGGGAACGGGGGCGATACTTCGGCAGGGTCTCCAGAAGCTCGCTGTCTATCGGAATGAAGGGGGAGAATTGCATCGCTGCTCAGCCGTGTGCCCCCATCTCAAATGCATTGTCGCGTGGGATACCATAGAACACAGCTGGAATTCTCCCTGTCACGGTTCTCGATTTAATGCGTATGGCAAGGTACTCCATGGACCGGCGAAGGACGATCTTTCTCCAATTGAGACATGACTGTCTGACCAATTCTATAAAGGTATCCCCATCTCGTACGCCGTCGCCACGCACGAGGAGAAAACGATCGTTAAACGGTAGAGGGCAGGCAGGGCCGCTTATCTCTCATACCCAAGAGAAAAGCGGCCCTGAAGTCGCTAGGCTTTGGCAACGGATTGCTTGCCCCTAGTAAACTTGCTCACCAAGGTTTCTTTGCGTTTCATCACCGCTGTCTCCAAGGCTTCCCAGTCGATCTCACTCTCTTGGGCTTTCGGAAACATCTCCCCTTCTTCCTCTTCGACATGATGCTTCACCAACTCCCCCAGGACGGTGAACTTGGCCTGAAAGGTTTCATCCTTCGGTGTGAGCTTCTTCAGTTCCTTGATGAGCACGTGAACGAGATGATGCTCTTCGACCGCCTCGTTCATCTGCTCGTCTTCGTCGATGGCCTTACGAATGGCCGGGTAGATGAGCTTCTCCTCCAAATCGGCATGGACCTCCAGTTCCATAATTGCGGTGGCGGCAATGTCTGCTTGCTCTTTCCCCTCTGCTGATTCGAACTCCTCGAAGAGCCCTTTCACTTTCTCATGATCCTCTTTCAACATGTCGATCACTCCGGGTGCGACTACAGCTTTGCCTGACATGCTCACCTCCATATATTAGTTTGTGTGAATGTTCGCCTATCCTATAGGACTTCCCATGCGGTCGTACTAGGAAGACCTATAGGTGGGGGAAGAGAAACGATCCGGAAGCTCAACAAACCACGTGCAAACCATCCCTTATCCATAATAACGCTTGACTCCGGTGCTGAATGCGCCCAGGGTGATGCTATGACGTATTGAGCCACGCCGACTGTCCTATCCTCGCGCGTCCCCGTCCCTTCCTGCGCGACCGATTCCTTGGTCTCCGCCGCTTTTACGCCGAATGTCTCTCGAAAACGCCTGTGTAGGCTTCGTCTGCCAAGAAGTCCTCGTGACTTGGGATTACGGGCGAACCTCTACACAAGAATCGATTTGACGTCTGTGGACCATGTCCGTCAACGCAGAAAGGAGCAATGTCATGATTACCATCACACCGATGGCAGAAGGAAAGATCAGGGAACTCATGCAGGAAGAGAAAGACACGATCGGCTTACGCGTATATGTGAAGGGCGGTGGGTGTCACGGCTACCAGTACGGAATGGCCTTCGAGTCTGCGACCGGCGACGACGACACGGTGATCGAAAAGGGTAATGTCAAGATCATCATGGACTCCCAGAGCGCCCCACTGCTCGCCGGTTGTGAAGTCGATTTCCAGGACAGCGTGCAAGGCTCAGGCTTTGCGATCAAGAACCCACAAGCCAGAACGACGTGTGGGTGCGGCAGTTCATTCAGCGCCTAACATCAGCGCCAGATCGCCGGCCACTATCGTCGACAGGAAGGGAACAAGCTATGGACACCACAGCCATCATCGGAACCAAGAATAAGAAGGGTCAAGTCATCACCGATCCACGCGTGATGATGAACGACGCGCCTCGCACCCCATCGTTTTTTACCGGCAGTGAAGTGATCAAGGAAGCCGTCAAGCGCGCTAACGTCGACATCATGGTAGCCTATCCCATTACGCCCCAGAGCGAGGCGGCCGCCCTGTGCGGCGAACTCTTTGCCGAAGGCTATATCGGCGATTATTTCCGCGGGGAGAGCGAATTTGCGGTCATGTCACAGTGCGCCGGCTCCGCCTTCGGCGGGGCCCGGGTTTTCACGACCACCGCCGGGCCCGGCACCATGCGGGCCATGGAAAACTTTCCGATGTGGGCCGGATCCAGATTGCCGATCCAATGTATCGTAACTTGCCGCGGCATCAATTCTCCCCTGTCGATCCAGCCGGACACGATCGAGATCGCCTACCTCATGAATACGGGCATGCTCGTCTGGCATGCAGAAACCGCACAGGATTTCTATGACTGGATTCTCAAGGGCTATATGGTGTCGGAAGAGCCGGACGTGCATTTGCCGTTGGCTCTCTGCTGCGACGGCTTCTTCGTGACCCACACGAAGGACGTCGTCGGCCTGACTCCCGCCGAGATGTGCCTGCCACCCTATGATCCCTATCGCTCACCCGTGCCCTGCATGGATATGGAGTGTCCTCCGGTCCGGATGATGCGCGATCCCTTCGTGATGAAGAGCAACTACATCAGCTACGCCACGCACGCGAGTTGGCAACAGGAAGTCTGGGCCGCCGCAGAACGGTCGCGCAAGCACACGATCGCCTGGCTGGATGGCCTGATCGACGTCGAAGACGGCGATGCCGACATCCTCATTATCTCCTCGGGAACCGCCGTCTCCCAGGGGCGGGAAGCTATGCGCCTGCTGGCCGATGAGGGGGTGCGCGTTGGACTCGTCAAGATCAAGACTTTGCGCCCGTGGCCGGAAGAAGAACTTCGCGAAGCCACCAAGCATGCCTCACACATCATCGTGCCCGAATTCAATGTCATCGGATGGATGGCAAAAGAAATCAAAGCCACGATCCCCAACAGCGAACGTGTCGTCGGCGGACCACGTGTCTGCGGGGGCATGACCTTGCCACCGGAAGTGATCGTGGAGGAAGTCAAGAAGGCGATCGGGATGCGATCCGGGGTGCTGGCAGGGCGCGGTGGATGAGCGTACCCGGCCGCGCCAGAAGGGAATAGCCGGACAGCGTTGAAGAACCTGTCACGAACCGGCGAAGGCGTTGCTCGTCGAAGTCGCCGCCCAGGCAAAGACAAGGAGCCGTGCCAACGCCATCGACTGTGCAAGAGATATACATTCCACCGCAACTGCGGATAACAGTGAAAGCGAGGTGTCAGATGAGTCTCGATTATGTAAAGTTCGCGCCAGGCTTCGATACCTTCATGCCGAAAGAATATCGGGATATGGTTGAACAGGGGCCCTTCGGCAAGAAAACAACAGTGTCACAGATGGGCAGCTTCAAGGAAATCCTGGAGGAGCATCCGATGTGCGCGGGCTGTGCGATGACCCTGTTCATCCGGCTGGCGATTGTCGCCTTTCCGAACCCCGAAGACACGATTACAGTCGGGACGGCCGGATGCGGCCGGCTCGCCATCTCGCAGGCGGCGATTCCCTTCGTGTACGGCAACTATGGCGACCAGAACGGCGTCGCCAGTGGATTGTCGCGCGGGTTACGAATCCGATTCGGCGACCAGCCCAAAGACGTTGTCGTGATGGCCGGTGACGGCGGCACCGCCGACATCGGATTCCAGCAGGTCCTCCATTCGTGGTTCCGGAGGGAACGGTTCACGACGATCATGCTGGACAATGAGGTCTACGGGAATACGGGCGGACAGGAAAGCGGGATGACCACCAGAGGAGCGGTGCTCAAGATGGCCCCGCTCGGCAAGAAGTTCGAGAAAATGGACATGGTCAGCATGGCCAAGATCGCCGGCTGCGCGTATATCGCCACCGTTGTGCCGAATAATCCGCGGCGGGTGGAAAGCTGCATCAAGAAGGCCGTGCTGATCGCGCGCGAGGTCGGTCCAACGTATATTCAGGCCTATACGTCCTGCAATATCGAGTACGCGATTCCGACCGACAAGGTCATGGAAGATGCCAAAACCGTGGAGGACGATCGATACAAATTTACCGAGTACGTCAGCGAAGACGCCAAGGCCTATCTGGCTGATCGGTATGGTTACAAGGAGTTCATCCAGAAACCGGCAGCGGCACTCACGAAGGTGTAATCACATGAATAGAGGGAAAAATTGAGAGAACACCCACACACTCTGTCCGAATCCTCCACGCCTCATGGGAATATCCTTGGCAATGGATTGAGACGGACCAGGGCCATACGACGACATTGCAGCGTGTGACCTAATCTCACGAGCTAAGGTTGTCTCCTGGTTTCGATCAGGACAGGCCTGGAATGGTTGATTACGTTGGGAGGCTCGCACAGGATTTATCTATGCGCAAGATATACCAGTGTGAGGGAATTTGAGCGTTACGGCCTAAGTACAACGCCCAGACTATCTCTCGTTGACGCTCGACCCGCTCACGAGTCCCCCCTATTCTCATGGAAAGAGCCAGATTGCCTTCGCATGTGACGTTCCTTTGCTGGAAATGTTGGACCGTTGAAAAGCCGAATACACCGCTTCCGACCAAAGGGGCTTCGTTCGGGATCTGCCGTGAATGTGGAACTATAAATTCGCTCTATGCTTACGAAGCCGTGTCTGCAATCCGGGCAAAGAAGAAATGAGCGTCTTCCGGATATGGGTGTGCCGTGTCGCCACCGGCGAGGTAACTAAAAGAGATACCTCATGGGCAGATCTAGCGAGGAAAGAGAATGAAATTTGTGGAGCCTCAGAGAGGGCGGCTCCATAGGCTCGTCAACAGGTACGTTTAGGAGGAACACCCGATCTACGGCTATTGACCCTTCCTGTAAATGACGAAAGCCGCTCCCAGTAAGCCGAGAAGCACTCCACCGAATATCAGCCAGTTTGCATCCATCATGTCTCCTTCCATTTTGCGTTTATACTCTTCAACTCCTTACATAGTGACCGAGCCCGGCAGGACTCACTGACAGCGCGTCGCAACGATTGATTTCTCATGAGGGTTGGGTGCTACGCGTCGAGGAAAGGACGGGGAGCTAATTGGAATCGATGAGCTGTTGCGCCGCCTTGAGAGCTTCCGCCTCCGCGCCTGCGTAAGAATAAACCCTCCCGGCCACAAACCCCTTTGGAGATGGTGCCTGTGTATTCCCGAGTTCAGTCACTAAAAAATGGCACCCCCAGTGTCCATCCTGTTCACCGAGTGTCAATATGATCGAGCGTCCCTTATAGTCGTGCCTCGACATAGGAACTACCTGAACATAGACAAGAGGGATATTCTTTGCGTCGCATTCCGCACATAAACCGATGAAGGTCGGAATGGGAAGCGGAGTCGATTCATCGTCCGACCTCTGCCTCCAGCATGCTCGACAAATCCAAATCACATTTGGAGGTATTGGGGGAGGGTGCATAATAACCGCCTCATACTCGTACACCCTTCAAGGCGTCCCCGCTCCGCCGTGAGTCATTAGGTTTTCCCCACACACAATTGTTTTGTGAGGCTCGGGCGGACAATAGCATCGCTATCAAACGAAGAATGGTCAAAACTGAACGCTTATCAGCTGATTAATGGAATCCGTGAGCCGTGGACTCTTATGTGATGAAATGAGCAGGTCTGGGGAGAGTGGAATACAAACTAACCCTTCACGCCTAGAGCGGGACGCTGAACGGGCTCTCACACGTGGGTGTGGGGACACCAGAATGAGGCTCTCTACGGCCGCCCAGGCGTTAGAAAAGCTCCGAGCCAAACAGGATGGATTCCCTGACCAGCACACAGCCCTCCTCCGCGAACCGTCTCTGATCGAGACCCGCCTCCCTTATCTCGAGGAATTAGTCGCGACCGGCCAGTGAACGCCGACCGTCGTGCAGCCGCTTCATCGCGGGGCCGAACGGAAGCTAGCTCTGACCAAAGAGCTGGAGCATCTTCAGAACCTTGCCGCTACCATGTCTCTGGATGAAAAATGTCTAACGAAGCGCTTACGTGATGAGCTGGACAGACTCCCGTCATTATTCGGGCGGCATGTCGATCTCTCCCGTCAGATGCTCAGGAAACTCCTAGACGGACATATTTCTGTGTGAGCCGATACTGGAGGCGGGAAAGCCCGGCTACCGCTTCACGGCAACCGGAACGGGTGATCAACTGTCGAGTCGGCGCGTGGGGGCGCAGACGCCCACCAGAGTGGGTTGAAGACTCTTTCCGCTGGCCTCGATTACGACAATCCAATAAAGAGGCCAGCGGCACGCAAAAGTGCGGTTTGGTGGAGGCGAGGCGCTCAACCCATCGTTGATAACCCATCTCGGCCCCAGTCTCACCTTCACCATCCAAGGGAAGGTGGTGACGGCATGACCCACCGGCTCGAACTTCCCGTCCGTCGTAACCACACTACCCAGAAGGTCCGGATTGCGAACCAGCGGACGCTTTATATCTCTGTCCATGATGATCCTTCCCCCGCCGAGATCTTCCTTCGGGTGAAAGGCGCCGATTGCACCCCCGAGACAACCGCACTATACGACGTCATTGCCCGTCTGCTGAGCGTGGCCCTGCAGTACGGCGCTTCCCTCGAAAAGCTCGGTGATCTCCTCACAGGGGCTAAATTCTCCCCATGCGGCCCGGTGGCCTGGCATGATCGGCTCAAACACTGCTCGAGTCTCCCCGATCTGATCGGCCGGCATCTGTTGGTGGAGTATTGTAGCCGTGATGATTTAGCACATGTTGCGAGCGCTTCCACTGAAATGTCCTAGCTGAACGAGCGTTTTTGGTTATCTTCTGCAGCGGTACAAGGAGGACTGACCATGAGAAGAGACTCTGGACACTTTGGACAACCTAGGAAAAAGACTAGGCGGAGAACATCGATGAAAAAGGGGTGCAAGAACTCCTTGAGGACCCTAGAGCCCCCGCCCGGGGGTCCTGTAAAAAACATTCGCTCCCAAAAAGGAAACCCCTCGATCAAGGAATCCCGCCCCATCATCCATCAAGGAGCAACCGCAACCAAATCGTTCATAGAGGCCACCGGTGAGGCATGGCAAGTAGAGAAGCACATTAAGCAGGTAAAAGATGCAAGGTCAGAAGTGTGACGAGCTGGGCCATAAAGAATAGAACATGAGCGCGTTGCGGTTCATATTGCCTACAATATTCATCCGCTAGCATAAATGCTGCCCAAAGGCTCAAACCAGCTGCAAAGGCTAAATCGACAAGGTCCCACCTGAGAGTCCGATGCTCAAGGCTCGAGAGAGTAGCCCATCCAAATAAAATGACGATACCAAGTTGCCACACCAAGATGCCGGAGAATAGCGCCTTGGCGATCCAGGCAGGCGTAGCGTATTCGCCGACTGCCAAAGCGACCGGTTGAAAATTGCAAGAGGCAAATTTCCATGCCCAGGGGAGAACCTCAAAAATTTTCATGGCCTCGCACAGATTGGTGAGCACTACGATGACAAACCAGAGGCCCCAAAAAGAGAGGAGGCCAAATTTGATTAGAGGGAGAGTGGGAGCCACGTCCATGCTGTGTCATGCACTCAGGGAACACACACCCGTGTGAGCTTCACCTGAAGGGAGTTTCCGAACAAGCTCGACTGACCATTGGCCTTGTGTCAGATCATCTGAGAAATGGTCACCTCGTGCCGGTCTTGCGCGAGCGAAATGGGCACGCCCAGTCTGCTGGAACGGCCCGACCTGCATATTGTCGTGCCTCTGAATTCTCTCCAAAGCTCGCCAGCATAGGATTCGTTGAGCCTTGCAAGGCCATATCGCGAGTTCGGATGGTCTCCTTCATCACGTCAAACTTGCCGCGGGCCCGTAAGCGATCAAATTGTTCATGGAAATTGAAGACGAGCGTCGGAATCGGACGGGTGCGGGCCAGACGCGACGCTTTGGGATGCATCCCGATAACGAACATGGCTCGTTCGCCGAGGCTAAACGAAAATTGCTGGCTCTGCGGGTCGGCCTCCACACGGTGGTCCCAGGCGAAGAACTTGGAGTCACGGGAGTGCATGGCCTGAAGCTGATTCCACAATAGCTCCTCGAAGTGCTGTTCTGACTGAATGACCGGTCCCGGGAACATCGCGATGAAGGTCATGAACTGGTCCTCAACGACAGGAAATTCGTGGGAAAACTCATACAGATCATGGCACACCGCACCAACGGCACGGTCGGACGCTAAGTCCGGATAGAGCCCAAAACGGTACTGGTTTTGACTAAACGCAGAGATGGCACCGGTGCACGGGTAAAACTGGCCCAGAATTCGTTGGCGTAGCTGATCATGGGCATCAATGAGTTGGGCATCTATAAGTTGCTCGGGCGCGAAGGGCTTCATAACGGACGTGCCGTCGAAGGCGGCATAGCTCGAAAACCGGCTTGCCACCGGGTCGACTGATAAAGGGTTCCACGGGCGCTCGATACTTCTCACAGCATCCTTTTTACAATGAAGCCGGGAGTCTCTTCTCACACGTCTGAGACGCTGCGCGAGAGGCGGAAATCCATTTTACTTTAGGAGCGCGGCATGGATAGCTCGAGAGAAATCCCCCGGCGAGAGTTCCTTCGTCAGGTAAGCGGACGCGCCTGCGGCTTTCATTTCACGAGCGACGGCGCCACTAGGGCAGACCGATAGCCCGATAATGATTACCTGGGGCTGCGTCGTCTTGATCCATCGCGTCGCGTCGAGGCCATTCATTCTGGGCATGTCCCTATCCATGAGGATGACATCGGGCTGTAATTGTTGCGCCAGCACGCTAGCCAACTCTCCGTTCTCGGCTTCGCCGACGACCGTAAACTCATCAGAGGAATTGACCATGTTTCGCAACTCCTGACGGAGAAGACGCTCGTTCTCAGCCAGAAGCACGCGAACTGGTTGGGGCAATGGGGCCATCGCCTTGTTGGAATCCGGTTTGCGCTCTCTCACCATAACCATCTGGACTGAATGGTCACATCCTATCGGTGCTATCAGCATAGCTGACCACGAAGAAGAATTATGCTCGGGCATACCCTAGCGGAAATTGTTGACAGCGAATGGTCCAGATGCGAGGCGATGGAGGTATTAGAAACGGATCGCTCACAAGGCTGACAATTTCCTAGCCTTACTAGTCTCCACCCGAGAATTGATGATTATTTCCGCCGCGAGCAGGGGCCGCTTCTCCCTCCATGGTCATGAGAAAAGCGGCCCTGAAGTCGCTAGGCTTTGGCAACGGATTGCTTGCCCCTAGTAAACTTGCTCACCAAGGCTTCTTTGCGTTTCATCACCGCTGTCTCCAAGGCTTCCCAGTCAATGTGGCTTGCTTGAGCCCTCGGAAACATTTCCCCTTCTTCCTCCTCAATATGGTGCTTCATCAGCTCACCCAGCACTCTGACCTTGGCCTGAAAGGCGTCATCCTTGGGTGTGAGGTGCTCCAGTTCCTTGATGAGGACATGGACGAGATGATGCTCCTCGATCGCCTCGTTCATTATGTCGTCTTTGTCGATTGCCTCACGAATGGCTGGATAGATGAGCTTTTCCTCAAGATCGGCATGAATCTCGATCTCCATGATGACCGTGGCGACAATGTCGGCTTGCTCTTTCCCCTTCGCCGATTCGAACTCTTCGAAAAATCCGTTGACCTCCGCGTGACCTCTTTTCAACATCTCGATGACGCCGGATACGACCGCAGTCTTGCCTGCCATAGGGCCCTCCCTTTTGAGTTGTTTCTACGCAGCGTAAGGGACTTCGATTGAGTGGCGTACTGGGAAAGCGCAGAGACAATGTGGACATGGATACGCCAGCGGTTGAGATCAAATTGACCTCAACGGCACTAGGATGAGTCCTAGCACCGCACTCAGTACAGAGAGTTGAGTGAAACGCACGTCCGATACGCAGTCCATGGTCGCTGCTCCCTACGCTTCCCACTGCATCGCCTTCCTGATCATGACCATACTTTCCACCTCTGGATGCTCGTCGCTGATTCCATCCACTCAACGAGGCGTGGCGACGGAATACAACCAGCACTGCGGACCAGAAGGCGCCAAGACACGACCGAATCGAGCCCCGGTCCACACTCGAGGTGGTCATTCGCCGGTTACAGCTAATGGAGCGGATCCAACTGGCCATGCTCGAGGTGAATTCGGCCACCGCAGAAATCGTCTGCGAACGGGATCGAGCCTATCAATTGGCCGACCGCATTGACGCAGTCGACGGGGGCGCGTGAAACAGCTCACCATCGCCTCGATTGTCGTAGGTGGAATCGCCGGCATTGTCACTGGCGGAATTGGACTGGCCGCTGGTGCAATAGTGGGCGCCGATGCCGCCACGCTGGGACGAGGGGTACTCGCTTCATGGTTTGGGCTCTCCGCCCTCTTTGTCCAATCAGAGGTGGACTTCCAACACGGGCGCAATATTCTCCGAGAACTCTGGGAAGATCCCGACGAGCCGCTGATCTTTTCCCCGATACTGTGGCGGTATCTCCATTGCTCGCCGACATCCGACGATACGTCGCCCCATACCCAAGTGGTCAACAGCTGGCGCCAGAAGGGTCGCTTGGGAGAGCGGGACTCGCAAGACGAAACACGCCGGCGTCTCTTGCTTTTCGGCGCAGGAGGTCGCTATTCCGCCCCAGACCTCCGTGCACGGGCCTCCATGCTGGAAACCCTTGAGGCTTCCTTGCGCCTGATTGATGAAGACGCTCTCGCTCTTGACCTACATTGGTGCTGCGTTCCTCGCCAAACCGGATTGGAGCGAAGTCCTGACGAATACCTTTCATCCCTCGGTGCAGTGGGATCACAGCTATCTCGTGATGTTCGTGGCCATTTTGGGCACGACCATTTCTCCTTATCTCTTTTTCTGGCAAGCGAATCAGGAAGTGGAGGAGGAAGTCGCCAAGGGACGCACACAGCTCTCAGATCGTAAGGGCGCGACAAAGGCCGAGCTCGGCCATGCGCGGTGGGATGTCGTTATCGGCATGCTGCTCTCCAATCTCGTCATGTACTTCATTATTCTCGCGACAGCCGCCACGCTGCATCGGGCAGGGCAGACCGATATCAACTCGGCGGCCGATGCGGCGGAGGCGTTGCGCCCACTCGCCGGTGATGCTGCGACATGGCTGATGGCGGTCGGCTTAATCGGAACCGGCTTCCTGGCCGTCCCCATTCTCACGGGATCGGCGGCCTATGCGCTCTGTGAGATCTTCGGCTGGCCCTGTAGTCTCGATGCGCAACCAAGCCAGGCCAAAGAATTTTATCTGACGCTCAGCGCCTGTACACTCGGGGCCTTGCTCATCGACTTCGTCGGAATCAATCCGATGGATGCGCTGCTCTGGACCGCGGTCATCAATGGACTGCTGGCCCCGCCTCTGCTGATGCTGATTGTGCTCATCGCGAATAATCGAGCTGTCATGGGAGAGCATACGGGCGGTGTCCTCCCCAATGTCTTGGGATGGCTGACCACGGCGCTGATGTCCGCGGCGGCCGTCGGACTTGTGCTGACCATCTGAGCATTTTCCGTTCGCGCATCACCGAACGAACTGGAGCTTTCCCCAGACCTCCTGCATGTACTGCTTGATCAACCCCATGTGTTTTCCCAGTTTCGACCGACTCTAAGGTTCGCTACGATCCAACAGAGAAGTTCAATATGCGGTGAGTGAGGTCATCTCGCAATAAAGGAGAGGACATATGAAGATCCTTCAGACATGCGCATCGACATTAATGGTCGCGGGAATGCTCCTGTTCACCGGCGGGACAGGACAGGCTCAGGTAGGGAGTGGAAGTGGTTCGGGCGGAGCAGTCGGACAGGGAGGCCCCGAGATCAAGAGACCAGGACCCGGGCCGGAGGTGACGCCGGGACGACCAGGAACCATGCCGGAATTCAACCAAAATGCGCCGGGTGCTCCTGACGGCGGGAAAGCATCCCGACCCGGATCTGGCAACATGGGCGCGCCCGGCAGTCCAGGGCAACCTGGAGGGACCAGGACACCAGGCGGAGGAACGAGTTCGCCTGGTACGGGGTCATCTGGCGGGATGGGCTCATCAAGCTCATCGGGTGGTATGGGTTCTGGTGGAGGGATGGGATCATCCGGAGGCGCGGGAGGGGGCGGGAAGTAAACAAGCTCGTCCTCATGCCCACATCCTGAACGTTGTGTGTTTGAGGGAAGAGAGGGCCGAAGCGGAAGGCAGCAGTTGAGAAACAATGTGTACGCAGCGGAACTACTACCGTATTTGACTTAACAACTATTAGAAGGAGACGCCTACGATGTCAGTTATAGAAAAATCCATCGACCTGAATGTGCCGGTCCGGACCGCCTACAATCAATGGACCCAGTTTGAGGATTTTCCTCGATTCATGGAGGGCATCGAACACGTCCACCAGATCGACGCGAAGCATCTGCACTGGAAAGCCACGATTGGCGGCAAGCAGCAGGAATGGGATGCCGAGATTACGGAGCAGGTTCCTGATCAACGGATCGCCTGGCGAAGTCAGCACGGGGCGAAGAACGAAGGGATCGTTATCTTTTCACCAGTCACCGAGGGGAAGTCCAAGATCAACTTGCGCATCGATTTCGAGCCTCAAGGGGTGGTTGAGAAAACGGGTGATGTCGTAGGGGTGGTCTCACAACGCGTGGAAGGGGACCTGAAGCGATTCAAGGAATTCATTGAGTCACGTGGCCATGAAACCGGCGCCTGGCGAGGAAACGTGGATGCCAGCAGCCGATAGGCATGGTGCAGCACCCGTAACCTGCTCCACTCATACTCAGGATGCACATTTTATGGAGGCTGTATGAAAACGAACAAGATCTTATTGATGCTTGCGGTTGGACTGTTGGGCTCTGGAATGGGTGTGACCTATGCAGCGGATCCCATGGCCGAAAGAGAAGCCTCCCCTACGCTCAAGGAGCGTCTGACGAAAGACACGATCAAGGGCACATTAATGAATATAGACGGCGAGTACTACTCCATCAAAGAGGATGACGGCAAAAGCTACAGGATTCATGTGGATAAGAGTACGAAGTTGGACACGGTGAGGCCGGGGGACATGGTCAAAGCCTATGTAACAGATCAAGGCCATACGACGACCTTGCAGCGTGTGCAGTGATGGGTTTATGGCATGAGCCGAAGGCAAGGTTCTCTCCCAGTACCAGGCTGGTTATGGAACCGATAGCATGACACTAGACCAACGCAGTGGAAATATTTTGAACGGGTAGCGGAAACGCTACCGGGCACAGAATATAAAAACTGCGCTGTTCACACTAAGCTCCGCCCTCGAAAGAGGACGGGGCTTTCTTTTTGATAGTAGGATGGGAGATGCGTACTGAACACGTTATCCTCATGTATTTAGTTGGGGTGGGGATTGTTCTATATATAACGTTTCTACTATTTGGGTAGATTAGGTTGTGGAACAGATGCTACAGCGTAGGATCCGAGACCGATTCCCTGTCGGCATACCACCCTACTCAGAGAACTGTCTCTGATTGAAATCCGGCTTCATCACCTGGTGGAATTGATTGCAAGCGGTCAGGGAACGCCGAGCATCATACAATTGCTTCATCGCGAGGAGGAACGTAAGCTGGCTCTGACCAAGGATCTTGAGCATCTTCAAGAGCTGGCCAACACCGTCTCTCTGGATGAAAAGCGGATTACCAGGCGATTACGAGAAGAACTGGGCCAGCTCCCATCGTTATTGGGACGACACATCTCTTTGACCCGCCAGATGATCAGAAAACTCCTGGATGGGCATATTCTGTGTGAGCCGATACTGGAAGGCGGGAAGCCCGGCTACCGCTTCACGGCAACCGGGACATTTGACCGCTTGTTGACCGGGGCAAGCCTGATCAACCATGGTGGTGGAGGCGAGGGGAGTTGAACCCCTGTCCGAAGATCGTCAGTGCACTGCGTCTACATGTGTAGCCGACAATTTAAGTTTCGCAGCCATCCACGCCTATCGGCAAGCTTAGAACAGCCGCTAGCCCAGAAAGTTCTTATCCTCGGCCGCTGAGCACCGGCTTGGGACCAGCCCGCTGCATCGCGCCATTCCACCCCCGCGGGCCTCAGATGGAACGACGTCTCAGCCTAAATTAGGCTGCGAGTGCCAGTTCTTGATTGGCAGTTGCATTTTCCCGGAGGGTTACGAGTCCCCGAGAGCTCGACATGCGACAGTGACCTCAGTATCCCCGTCGAAACCGGTCGCCCCCTTTCAGTCGGATGTTAAAAAAGACTTCTGACCGCGTTCTCACTTCGCTCCGAGGCTCGACGTACATACCACTGTACTCCTCGCCCCTTCATGAGACAGGCATTCAAGCATGTCCAACGCTATTACGCATGCCTATGATACCGCACAGGTCAATGGGACGCCACTTGTTTGATCTGAAAACTCTGTCCGAAGACCGCCAAGCGATGTCCACGTGCAACCTCTACTCATCCAGGCTCGGCCGGACAAGGAAGGGGCCATAATGAAGGGCAAAGAAAAGATATGCTCCACCCCAGCTAAGCGCCGACAAACCCATCATCGCATGGGTCAGCGCCGTAGGCGTGTCGGGGTTCGGAGCTAAGATTCGGAGTAAGGCCCCGATATTGACCAACAGGTAGATCGCGACGGTAAGCCGATCGGCATGTCGTGGTCGTCCCGTGTGGCCAAGACTGGCTCGAGTCATCACTGCCAACGTCATCGTGCCCATCGCCCCGGTGGTGAGAAGATGGACCGCGTTGGCAGTTGACAACCCAAGCCCCAGAATCGATGCGCCAAGGACTACCAAAAACAGTCCCACCCATCCGTAGCCTACGTGGAGAATCAACACCAATGGCTCTGGCCAGGTCTTCCACCCGGTCCAGCGCAGCAATCGACCCAGATTCGCCATCCCAGCCACGATGAGCATGACTCCCGCCAAGAGGCTCTCCGGCTGAATAATCCAGGTGACGGCACCCGCGAGCACCAGGGCGATCGCAATCCCATCCGCCGGAGTAAACGCCTCCGGCAGCTCGGTTATGTTGCGTTCACTCAAGAACTCGCGCGTGAAGGTGGGCGTGAGACGTCCGCCGATGATCGTCAACATCAGCGTCATGACCGACAGGGCGAGACGCTCAGGAAGATCCGTGGGCGCGGCGCGCAATGCCGATAGGTGGAAGAGGATATTGGCACAGGCATAGAAACTCACCAACACCCCGATCGGCGCGCGATCCCACGTTCGCGCGGCGAGAATCTCCCGCCACACATAGGCGGCCAGCGCGACCAGAAAGGCTCCGTCGACAGCCGCAGCGATAGACGCGCTCACCCACGGGAACGCGATCAGCAGTCGCCCTCCCAGCCACAGCAGGAACAGCATGAGCAACGGCACGCCCCTGAGCGGCATACGGTCGGTCCAGTTGGGCATAGCCGTCAACAAAAATCCCGCGATCAACGCCGGCAGATAGCCGAACAGCATCTCGTGGACGTGCCATTCGCGTGGAGGATAGAGAAAATCCACTTGCACCCGGCCCGCGAACAGAGCGACCCAGGCCAGAACAGCGAGGCCGGCAAACAGCGCCGCACCCAGAAAGAAGGGCCGGAACCCGTACGACAAGAACGCCGGCCCGCCGTAGGGCGGAAATGTCGGTTCCTCGTCCCCTTGAGCCGCGGGCACCACTGGTTGACTGGCGATTGGAATTTCTTTCGATGACATCCTGAAAGGGATTCTCGACGGTGGGTCGGAGGCTTGTCAACTCAAAGGAGATGATACGTGACAGTCCGACAGAGAATGGGCTGACTATCTGATAGACACGAGGCCTCCTTAGCTAAGAGTGCCGCTCCATAAAAGAATCGCGGTAGAGTGCTGTGCTTCCCACTACACTTCAATCGAGTCATAGACATAAATAGACCGTACATCGAGCATGTCGGCCGGTGTCATCGGTGCCGAGATTAACGAAGACATCTCATCGTTGATCCGATGTCCTTGTAAGAAGGCCGGTGCGCTCTGGAGTGGACGGTACGTTCGTCCATGCTCAGTCAGCCAGGCCTCCCACAGACGATCGATATTGCAGTGATTCATGTAGAAGACCGGGTCATTGGGCGAGGTAGACGGCAGCATGTCTCCGCCGACCCACACGTGTACGCGATTATGCAAAGCCGGCGCATCGGGCGGTGCCCATCCTTCAGACCGATTACGGAACCCCGCCGAGGTGGTGTCCCAATTTGGCGTGTCATATGGCGTCAACGCGAGCACACCTTCCGTGTCGGTTTTGTCGGGTAGAGTTTGAATAAACGAGCCCAGCGCGCGAGACAATCCCCGATTGCTCTGCGCCAGCTGTCCGTTTTCATCCGCTTCGATTCGCACGCGAAAACTGGTAGGGTTCCCGGACCTAAACCGGAAGGGTCCGGTCCGCACGGGAGTACCCGTCCCTCCCATTGCACTGGCTCGCCAAACTCGTGATCGTCGCTGCTGCGCTGCCGTGCGCTGTCCATCGGTGGCCCAATCCCAGTAGGGCAAACCGAACGTCGCGTCGTTCAACACCCGTTGAAGATTGAGCTCCAGCTGCATCAGCATGAAGCGATGCCAGGGGAAAAACACGGGGCCGCGGTGAGCGGCATTGCGGTCCCCCTGGTCCGACGGCGTCATCGTCATCATGGCCGTGTGATGCCACACCACAAAGAGGTCGTATGTGCTCACAGGCGTCGACCGGCCGGGAATACCCAGACTCGAGGTTGTCGGTCCGGGAAACTCTTGTTTCAGAAGATTGACCCCTCGCGCGTACTGTTGTCTGGCCACGGCATTCGTCAACAGATTCGGTCGCGTGACAGCCATCGTAACCTCCTAGCGGTGAGCGTGTTTCGCACCATGCATGCCGCCTTGCTTCTTGAGCCTGGCCTTCTTTGGGAAGCGGTGTGGGAACACAGCGATAATGGCTTTCACCATGTCAACCGCCGAAGCGAATGACAGATTGGGCACCGGGTGATAGTGAACATGGCCGTCATTGGTTACCCCCAAATGCCCCATCACCGGCCGTCCATCCACTTCGATGGCATATCGTGTCTTCACAACGATGTGATGTCCTCGATACTCAGCCGTCCGCACGGATTCAGCCCTGTGGTGAGGCAACTGCTGCGTCTGCTTCACGCGGCCGGCATTCTTGGCCACATAGGAGTGAATCGATTTGGTAGTGGGTCGCTCTATGTCGCGTCGCTTAGCCATAACTGATCTCCTCTGTCGGCTGTGAAGCACATGACTCCCCCGTGCCGGTTCATATCATTAGCATCTTCCGATGGGTGGCTCCAACCATAAAACTTCGTTGCCGGACAGTGGCCGGAATACACGTAGAATCGGTGTTGCCTTCCGCGAAGCGTGATAGCTGTATCGTTTTGTCCCTCCGTGCGTATCGCTCGAGATACCATCCGCGATTGAAATCCATTCCTGGAACTCATGCGTAGAACAGAAAGCGAGCTCCACAAACTGGTCTGCAAGTCCCTACTGGAGCCTGCTGGAAGGCCGCGAGGCATAACGGAACGATGGAAGCGAAATGGCTCGTGAAGCTGTGCCTTACTCTGGCACCAGCATTGCTTATTTCCTGAGCAGATGAAGGCATGGATCGCGGGTAGGCGCACCGGTTCTCAACGATTCAGCAAGGAGGGAGTTCCCATGAAATGCACAAGGTGCTGCGGGCTGATGATCGTGGATCATCTACTGGACATGCAAGAAAGCTATCTGCCGATGTGGATGCGGGCACACCGGTGTGTCACGTGCGGCAATATCGTCGATCCAGTGATCCAACATCACCGGATGGTTCGGCGCGCCCGGAGAGCCGAGCGGCTCGCAACACGTTTGGCGCAAACGGCAGTTCAATCGGCACGGGCGGCGTAATGAGTAATCGAACGACTTGTCGACCTAAAGCAGGTGGTCCACCAAGACCCACGCGGGCAAGGCAGGTTGCACGCGAGACCGAGAGCCGACAGCCGATCCTTGATGGTCATTGATCGCCGTTGACCACATTCAACACTCGCCGGCCATACCGTTCGGCCTTCGCGTCGCCGATGCCGGGAATCTCCAGCAAGGCGGCATGCGTCACGGGCTTGGAACCGGCAATCGCTTTCAACGTTTTGTCGTGAAAAATGAGAAACGGTGCAACGCCCTCTTCCTCGGCAAGTTCGGTGCGGAGCTGTCTGAGCCGTTCGAAGAGCTGTGGATCCGGCGGTAGAGAGGCGACATGCACGCGATTCGGCTTCTTCACCGATAAATCGGAATGATGTTCCTCTCCCTGTGTGAAAGTCACGGTGCGAAACCCTTGCAGAACCTCTCGCCCATTGCGCGTCACATCGAGAGTGGGATACTCCGTGCCTTCGACCTGAAGATACCCTGAGTCGATGAGGCCCTTCACCAAGCCCGTCAAAGACGGCTTCGTCTGCGCTCGACAAGTTCCATATGTCGGACAGTCTTCTGCGCCGCAGGCCAGCAACACTTTCGAACGGCTTCCACGAAGAATGTCGACGACTCGATTCATGCCGAACCGCCCCATACACCAGGACACGGTTTCCAAGATCGCCTTCTCGGAAACGGCGGGATCGTGGAAGAACGTCCGGCTCGGTTGCCGCACCGGTGCGACACACCGATCACACAGGCCGCAAGGACCCAAGGCCAGCTCGGCTTCATCGCTGAAGTACTCAAGAATCGCGAGCTGCCGGCAGGTCGAGACCGATACATATCCCAGCATCTCTTGAAGGAGCGTCCTCATTCGCCCGGCACGTTCAACGCCTTCAGGATCTCTTGACGCCTGCTCCATGAAGTACTCCTGCGTGGCCAGATCACGCTCGTGGAACAGCAACACACAGGCAGCGGGACGTCCGTCGCGACCGGCACGCCCCACCTCTTGATAATAGGCTTCCACACTTCCTGGAATGTCGAAATGGACGACCAATCGGACGTCCGACTTATCGATGCCCATGCCGAAAGCATTCGTCGCGGCCAAGACCCTCAGCCTCCCCCGGCGAAAATCGTCATGGACGAGTCGCCGTTCCTCATCCGAAAGACCGGCATGATAGTAGCCGACCGAAGGGTGAGATTGTCCCAGCCATGCCGCAACCTCCTCTACCGCCCTGCGGGTGGCGCAATAGACGAGGATCGTGCCCTTCTCCGTCTCGCGAACCAAGCGTTCCAGCGTCGTCAGTTTTTCCCCCCGTGACTGACAGAGGTGGACGGACAAGGCGAGATTGGCCCGGCGAAACCCTGCGACCAATCGGAACGGATCGTGAAGCGACAGCCGTTGGCAGAGATCCGTTTGCACTCGACTGGTGGCCGTAGCAGTCAGCGCCAGACAGGGAGGATGTGTGAGTTGCCGGCGTAAGTGACCGATCTTGAGATAATCGGGCCTGAAATCATGGCCCCATTGGGAAATGCAGTGCGCTTCGTCGACCACCAGTAATGACACCCAGAGGGAACGCAACAGTTGGAGAAACCCCTCATGCTGCATCCGTTCCGGCGCGAGATAGAGCAGCTGAAGCCGCCGCTGCTGGAGATCCTGCATCACGCGGTTCTTTTCAAATCCGGTGAGGCCGGAGTGAAACGCCGCCGCAGCAATATTCCGCTGCTTCATGGCCGTCACTTGATCCTGCATCAACGCGATGAGCGGAGAAATCACCAGCGTCAGGCCGGGCAAGAGCGTCGCCGGTAATTGATAGCAGAGCGACTTTCCCTGGCCGGTCGGCATGACTGCCATCGCATCTCGCCCAGCCAACACCGCTCGAATGACTTCCTCCTGGCCTGGCCGAAACGTCGCAAAACCGAATCGATCGCTGAGCTGTCGAGTCAGATCATCCACGGGAGATGAGCTGGAACGATTTTTCCCACAGGGCTTTGATCGGATTCATCGAAGTACCTCTCTTCGCCGTCCAGAGCGTGAAACTCGAACATTGACCGTGTTGCAGCGCCCTCAGGCTAGGCAGGCAGGAGGCGAGAGTCAAGAGAGATATGAACGGGAGAATTTCGTTCTGGCAATCGTCAGGCGGCCAGTGAACCGGAAGGAGAACTCTGGTCCATCGCCGTGCGCGATGCGTCGAGTCGCCCGCCCTTTGGTTGACAGGCGCTTACCTTGTACAGAATCAGGGCTCTCAAATCTTCATCAATGTAAGAGAGCGCCTCTCGCACCCCGACGGCATCACCGTCCTCAGCCAAGTGGGCGGCAATTCCGATGAGCGGCAATACGCCGTACTGACCCATGGCCTGCGCGATCGCGATGGCTCCTGATCGGTCCCCGGCCTTGACGAAGACTTGAGGAAGCTCAAGATAGAAGTGGCTTGCCAACAACGACGGATCGGGGCATGAGAGGATCGTGTCTTTGACGGCCTTCACGTCCCCGCGTTCCGATTCGATGAACAGCATCATTTGCCAGACTTCCCGCAGATACCGTCTGTCGACCATCCGACCGACGGTTTGTCGTGCGCCAACGGTATCGCCCGCCAAGGCTTGGCTGATGGCGTGATTCTTCAACTGTTCATCCGTGAGTGTTTGAGTTGGCATCATGGCTGGGCTCCTCTCTTCATTCGCTTGGAATATCAAACCGGGACGTTTCCGAACGCCTGGGTGAAAATGTATCGGTGAAAGCGGTTCTTGTCGACATTTTCACGCCAAATTGACAGCCCCATCCGCCGCGCAATCGGCAGACCAGTCCAACGATGCGCCATCCATTGAACGTGTCGGCCGGTTTTCTTGGGAGACGATGCAGAATTGGAGTCTATCTGCGTGCAATGAAGCGGAAAGGATAGGACGAAATCACGAAAACTCCTTCACTGCAAGAAACCATTTCGGTTTCATGCGGCCGAAATCCGTCCGGACATGGCGTGTGAGAGTCGGACTCGAATCCAGCACGTAGGCTCTGCCGGGATCTCGGACAAAGACCACCCAATGCCAATATGTCCGCCCCTTCATCCGATGCCACTTGATGGCCAAGAGCGCTCGACTCGGCAGCGCTTCCCAGGAAACGAACGGCCGCGTCCTTGACGACGCGTGACGCCGATAGTACTTGAGGAGCCGACGCACATACGCCGTCTCCGACCACAAGCGGCTGTCGGCCGCAGAGATGCCCATCCGGTTGGCCACACGCTTTGCGGCGCCATAACTCACGCCGGAGAGCGCCGCGACACCGGCGATGCCGCAGCCGGTTTGTTCCCGCTGAATCACCGGCTTCATCACAGCTCCAATTTCAACTTGCGCCCACCGGAGAGGGTGAAGTGGTTCCGTTGATAGAAGCTCAGCGTCCGATCGAAGTGCGGTAACGGAGGAGTGGTGACTTCGAGACGTGTCCACCCTCGTTTCCGGCCAACCCTTTGAGCTTCGGCGAGTAATGCTGATCCGATCCCTTGCGAACGGTACGCCGACCGGACATAGAATTCCGGGATCGTTCCATACACACCTCCGGTGTACAGCGCATAACTTTCATAGAGAGCAAGCACTCCAATCGGCTTGTCTGCCACCCGCGCGAGCAACACGGTGTACAGTCCCTCCGCCATCCAAGAGCGGGCTCGACCGACAGTTTCGGCAACATCGAAATCAAAACTCTTGTCGCTCACGAGGGCCATGATCTCATGCAACAGTTCCCCCACCATCGTCGCAATGGCCTCCGCGTCATCAGCTTCTGCGAGTGTGAGGTGAAATGTCATAAATACTCACGACGGAGCCTACTCGGCGGGCGCGGTCCAGTCAACGGCGGATGGCTTGCCCCTTGATAAGTAACGGTCCGAGAAATGCGCGTCTGGGAACGCCGTTGGTACGCCACGCGCTGTGGTCGGAGCTTCTGGTTATGCGGCGTTCAGAATAGCTTTGCGGAGCACGTGCGGAACTGTGATGGGTAAGAAGAGACTCTTCGGGAAAAGGTAGTCTTCACCAGACTCGTCAATCACACGGACATGACCATGCTTCAATGCGGTCACGTCGGGCAGGGCAACATAGATCTTTCGCTTTTCAAGGGAAACCGAGTAGCCGCACGTTTGATCTTTGCCATGGTGATGACCTCAGTCATATAGCATTCGTCAACGAGAAAGATAAATGGGGAAGAATCGCCGGCCGGCCCACTCCCCGTCACTGCTGCGTGGAGCCAACGCGCCAAGCAATGTATGAATGAAAAACCTGACACCGTCCATCGTTGAGTATTTGCAACGAGCAACGACAGGGATCACCGGGTTTTTTCCTGCCTTCACTGAACAACTTGACTAGAAGATTTCTTCCACTGGGCTTGATCAAAACAAATATTCGTACTTTTCCGCCTTCCAGTACAGCCTTTGTCTTGTTATTTAAAATCTCTCTGTATGCGAAGAAAGCTGCGACATAACGGGAGTATGTCCAATCCAATAGTGGTGTAGGGTAGCCATGATGCTGCACGAGATTGAAAAAGGCACCATTCTCATCAGGGATGTTCAACCTGAACACATGCTTCGTCCGTGCGCTGAGGTGCCCGTGCAGAGTTTGGATGTCTTCATTCAGAAATCCAATAGGATCAGCTCTTCCTGCCCGGAAGAATGAAGTGCGTAGCCTCCAAGGATAACTTTGACCTCTAAAAAGGTATCGTCGACCTTCTAAAGCCAGAACATATTCCTTGAATTCCCTCCACTCCATACTGCATGAATGGAGATTCGAGGGCTTATCAGCCTGTGATTTTGGCAGCTTGCAGGAACCCTGAGTGCCTAGTTCAGTTGTCCATGACAACTCGATGAAATTGTCGTTCCATGTTCCTTTGACGTCCGCGTAGCCTGAGATCCTGATTTGAGGGTCGTAGAATTGTTTACCGTTGTCCCAAGAGTCCACAACACCTTTTATTGGATTGATCGGTAATACGCTTGTTGTTCTGAATTCGAAACTTCTCTCTTTGTTCGCCGTGACGAAGGTTGCTGCTGTGCTTGGTAAATGCCTGTTTGTGACATTTAAGTAGGCTATTCCTTCAAAGTGAGTCCCTCTATCGTCCACATTGAGCATGAGTAGTCCTTTGTTCTGTCCAGAAACATTTCCGATCCACTGACCCCTCATTCTCCCAACTCCTCATCTATGAAGTTGCGCCATAAACATTGATGCGAAAGGAACATATGGTGAGATCACCGATATCTTACTGGACTCACTCACCCCGCCGATTCCTACGCCGAGTGTTGGTTGCAGTCAATCGTATGGGCTAGAAAAGCGTGCATTATCGCTCCTTCCGCTCCCCTCTCTTAGCTTTGGTGCCAAGATTCACGATCATTTTTAAGGATGCTTCGAGACACCGAACGTGAAGGTGAAGTGCGAGGGTTCAAAAGGCGTGGAAGATGTGGAGAGCTGATTATCTAACCATTTGTTTTCCTTGACACTTGTCACGGGTCGCACTCACCTACTGCCCTTTTCCTCTCTTTACTTGCGCACTTGAAAACTCCAGATATACTTTCCCTCATGCATTCCACTAAATACATCATCTTGCAGGAAGAAAACGGGTGGCGCGGGTATCTGGAGGGCTATCCAGAGTTTGAAGCGCATGGGGACTCGTTTGAGGAGCTGCAGTTCAAGCTGTGGCAGCTGCATCAAGAGCTCACCGCCCGAGAGCAAGAACAGGACCAATACCAGCAGAGAGAGTACAACCAGCATCACAGTCACACCCCCACGATATCTCGCCCCATGTCGCGCGCGCAGATCAAGCGCCGAGCGCGGGTCGAACAACTCCTTTCCGCGATGATCAGCAATCACTGAGCGCAACTGGCTGTCGACAAGCATACGCCGCCAACCCCAAGACCGCATGAATCGGCCGCAGGGCTACAGTGCCGTCCCATTCAATTGCCCACCGACTTAGATTCAGGTCTTTTTTGTGAGTTCCTAAGGTGTTTCCCTATCCAGAATGAAGGAAGACCGGCCGATAATAATACGAATGGATAATGGAAGACGGTATCGCTACAGCAGAGGGGATCATAAGTTGAACGCGCTTCGGGCTTTCACCAGTTCAGAAAAACCAGACGTTCTTATTAGAATACTGTGCAAGAGGCAACCCTCAAGAAGTTATCTAAACAGGACGTCCATAGGCGTGCTTCGAGGCGATTCTTGACTTGTATACAATCTTGTGTTCGAATTCATGCGGGGCTTGAGGGACGGGTGCGTGTTTCGTTGGGTGTGTTACCACAATCTATAGTAGGGGTGCTCCATGCAGGCGATTAAATATTTCTATCTGGAAAATGAAAAACAGTGGCTGGCCTATCTGCCTAACTTTCCCGACCACTGGGTGCAAGGAGAGACCTTCGAAGCTCTGCAAGTGAACCTCTACCGGCTGAACTTTGATCTTACCTTGCTGGAGGCCTTAGGAAAGGTTTTCTGAGCCTCGCTCGACCACGCAAAACAAACGACCGACGCTTCGAGTCTCCCTTTTGGCATTTCGATATCAACCCCTCCTTCCAGATCCCCAACCGCTCAGGGGCGCACCGGATCTCCCGCCTTTACCTGCCATGCGAATCAGGGTGTGATATGCAGGGATATCCTCTCCAATGGTGTTCAGCTTCTGCATTCATACTTTTGGCACCTTGTCACAGTAGCCGCACTCTGCTAATGTGTGGAACCGTTTGCTGTTATCCATTGGATTTCAAACAATTCTGAATGGTCTGGGACCCAAAAGATCCTTGGGGTAAAAAGGCTGATCCGCTTGAGGAAGCATTCAAGCAGGCCCAATCGCAATTCAAGGATCTGTTTCCTCCCGGCAAGTTGAAAAGCCTCCTACCTTCGGGTGGAATGTGGAACCTCATCCTCGCCGCATTGGTGATTCTGCTGCTCTGGCAGAGTGTGTTCATCATCGCTCCCGACGAAGAAGGTGTCGTGAAACGATTCGGTGTGCCGGTCCGCGCCGTTGAGCCCGGTCCTCACTTCAAGATTCCTCTCGTTGAATCCGTTCTCCAGCCGAAAGTCGCTAAACTCTATCGTGTGGAGGTCGGCTTCCGCACCAACCAGCAAGGCCGCCAGCAGATGGTGCCTCAGGAAGCCCTGATGCTGACCGGCGATATGAACATTCTCGCCATCGAGTTCATCGTCCAGTATAAGATTAAGGAAGCTCGCGACTTCCTGTTCAACGTAGCGGATATCCATGAAACGATCGGTAAGGCGGCTGAAGCCTCGATGCGGGAAGTGGTCGGTAAGAGCAAGATCGACGAAGCCCTGACCACCGGGAAAGCGGTGATTCAGCAAGACACCTTGACGTTGCTCCAAATGATCCTCGATCAGTACCGCTCCGGCGTGCAGATTGCCGCCGTGCAACTTCAAGACGTCGGTCCGCCCGAAGCGGTCGCCGCCGCCTTCAAAGACGTGACAAACGCCAAAGAAGACCGTGAAAAGCTCATCAATCAAGCCCAAGGATACCGGAACGACATCATTCCAAGAGCCAAAGGTGAAGCCGCTGAACTAGTCAACCGGGCAAAGGGGTTTGCGCAGGCGCGACTCAATCGCGCCCAGGGAGAGACGAACCGTTTCCTCGCGACGTTGAAGGAATACAACCAGGCGAAGGACGTAATCAGCAAACGGATCTATATCGAAACGATGGAAGAAATCCTTCCGAATATGGAAAAAATCATCATCGACGGAAAAGGCGGTGAGCGTTTGCTGCCGTATCTTCCCTTAGACCGTCATTCCAGGCCTGCGTCCACGGCCGGCGTCAAGTCAGTGCCACAATCGGAGATTGAGGAGTCCCGGCCTGAGCCATCTCCTAGCTTAAAATCTCGGGGTACCAGACCATGACGAAGCAGGGATTGGCGATCACAGTCCTGGCCGCGATTGTCGCGTTGTTTGTGCTTGGCGCGTCTCCGATCTTCGTCGTGGACGTCATCCAGACGGCCATCGTCGTGCAACTCGGGAAACCCGTGCGCAATATCACCGAACCCGGACTTTACATGAAAATGCCGTTCGTCCAGGAGGTGACGTACTTCGAGAAACGATTGCTGGATTACGACTCAAACGCGCAGGATGTCATTACACAGGACAAGAAGACATTGTTGCTGGATAACTTTGCGAAATGGAGAATTGTCGATCCTCTAAAAGTTTACCAAAACTTCCAGAGTCAGCGGGGCGCACTCCAACGATTGCACGATATCATCTATTCTGAGCTCCGCGTCGAACTAGGCCGTCACGAGTTGCTCGAGATCGTCTCGAGCACGAGGGCCGAGATCATGCGGGTGGTCACCGAACGGTCGAATGAAAAGGCCTCGGCGTATGGCATCGAGATCCAGGATGTGCGGATCAAGCGCGCCGATTTGCCTGAACAGAACGAAAAAGCGGTCTTCGCGCGTATGCAAGCGGAGCGAGAACGGCAGGCCAAACAGTATCGAGCGGAAGGAGCCGAGGAAGCGCAAAAAATCCGGTCAGAAGCCGAAAAAGACCGGGAAATCATCCTCGCCCAAGCCTATAAAGAATCCGAAGAACTCCGCGGCAGCGGCGACGCCAAAGCGTTTCGGACCTATGCCGATGCGTACAGACAGGACCAGAAGTTTTTCGAGTTTACCCGTTCCATGGAAGCCTACAAGTCCGCCTTCAAGGACGGTTCGACCTTGGTAATGAGCCCGGATTCAGAATTCTTCCGCTACTTGAAACAACGCTGACCCTTCACGAAAGTCCCACAATGTTTCCGCTTGTTGCGTCAAGGCTGATCCGCTCACCAGCCGGATTCTTGGGCAATCCCGGCATCAATTGAATCCCCGAACAAACGGCAGTCACGAATCCCGCTCCGGCCAAAATACGCAGTTCCCGAATGGGAACCGTGAATCCGGTCGGCCTCCCCTTTAATGTGGGATCGTGTGACAACGACAGCGGAGTTTTGGCCATACAGACGGGTAAACCACCGAATCCCAATGCTTCTGCGGTGTCAATCTGACGCTCCGCCTCCGGCTCAAACTTGACCCCCGCTGCGCCATACATCTGAGTAGCAATGATTTCGATCTTTCTTCTGATCGGCCAGGCTAATTCGTAGAGATGTCTGAAATGGGCCGGCTTCTCGGATGCCTTGGCAACCGCAGCTGCCAGCTGTTCAGCCCCCTTGCCACCGTCAGCCCAATGGGTTGAAACCGCCGCATCCACGGCTCCCATCTTCAGCGACTGTTCTCGAACCCAATCCAACTCATCCTGGGGATCACTCTTGAAGGCGTTCACCGCGACAACGACCGGGACACCATGCGCCAGTATGTTGGCGACATGCTGTTCGAGATTGGAGATTCCCTTCGATAACGCGTCCTGATTCGGCCCCGTCAAACTTGCGGGTAGCGCAACGCCGGCCTTGGCGACACCGCCACCGCCATGGAGTTTCAACGCCCTTAATGTCACTACAACAACCGCCACCGCCGGTGTGACTCCCGACACCCGGCACTTAATATTAAAAAACTTCTCTGCTCCAAGATCGCTGCCGAAACCCGCCTCTGTCACGACGAAATCCGCACATCTCAAAGCAATCGCATCGGATATGATCGAGCAGTTGCCGTGCGCAATGTTGCCGAATGGCCCCGTATGGACGAATGCAGGAGTCCCTTCGAGCGTTTGGACCAGGTTCGGCCTTAGGGCGTCTTTTAGCAGGACAACCATTGATCCCACACAACCGAGCTCTTCGGCTGTGACCGGCGCACCTGATTTCGTAAGCCCCACCACAATTCGGCCAAGTCGGCCACGGAGGTCTCGGTGATCCTTTGCCAAGGCCAGCGCCGCCATAATTTCTGATGCCTCGGTAATGACAAACTGCCCCAAGCGCCTGTCTGACTCCTCTCCCAGCAAGACCTCCCTGAGAGCCCGATCACTGATACTTAGAGTCCGAGGCCATGTGACCCGTTGAGGGTCGATCGAGAGTGCATTTCCGTGAAACAGATGATTATCGAGGAACGCTGACAGAAGATTATGACTGGCGGCGACTGCATGGGCATCCCCGGTCAGGTGAAGGTTGATATCCTCCATCGGAATAACTTGGGCGCGCCCCCCGCCGGTACCACCGCCCTTCACTCCAAACACGGGACCGAGGGAGGGCTGCCGAAGGGTAAGCGCGGTCCGGTGCCCAAGCCGTGAGAGTCCCATGGCAAGGCCTATGGAGGTCGTCGTCTTCCCTTCTCCTAAGGGTGTTGGATTAATCGCTGTAACAAGGACATACCGTCCCTTCGGCACTGACCGGAGACGATCCAATACCTGCAGGGAGACTTTTGCCTTGTCGCGACCATACAGGGTGAGCTCTTCGGGACGTATCCCGAGCTGGAAACCGATATCGACGATAGGGCGGGGATTGACAGACTGCGCGATGTCGAGGTCGGTCAAGGGCTGTCTTTCTACTTTACGCTTTAGATGATACCTGACGGTAATAATACATCATGGAGTCTCGCCAAGAACTGGATTGGAGTGAGGTTAGCGACCTTGGGTGGGAACAACTCAAACTCTCACACTGAGAACGTCTGACTCTCTGTTACTCTAGGATGTACTTGGTGGGGTCTAGTGCCTGTCCGTTCAATTTCACCATGTAGTGGAGGTGAGGACCCGTGGAAAGGCCCGAGCTCCCGACAAGCGCAATGACGTCGCCGCGATCGACTCTCTGGCCTTCTTTCACCAGTGCCTTCGCCAGGTGCCCATACAGAGTTTCAACTCCATAGCCATGGTCAACACGAACCATGTGCCCAAGCTTAGGATCGTATCCTATGGATGTAATCCTTCCTTGAGCGGGAGCACGGACTGGAGTGTTTGGCGCGGCTCCGATATCCAATCCGTCATGCCAGGCCGGTTTTTCCGTAAACGGAGAAATTCGAGGACCAAACCCCGACGTCACCCACCCTCTCACAGGCCAAATCGAAGGTGTGGAAGCCCAGCGAGTTGAGCGTTGCTCGGCAGCTTGTGATAACTCGTTCAACATGCGCTCTTGTGCCGTCGCGGCTTTCGAAAGCCATTCCAGGCCTTCCTTGACTGCGGCCACAGCCGCCACGTCATTTGGAGATGGTTCAATGCTGGCAGAGGATTGCTCGGTGGCTCCCTCCGTACGCTCCATAGAGCTCGGCATGGGGTCCATGGGATTGTTCCCGTTAGCGCGAGGTATGCCCCCTTCCTCAGGAAGCGGCACTTCCTCACCACCTCGACCATTGACCATATCGCCTGACTTAGGAACCTCTATTCCGAGCATGACCCGAAGTCTTTGATTTACCTCATTCATAGCCCCAATGCGCTTCTTCAGATCATCAATGGCGCTCGTGAATGCCGCAGTCTGCTCTCTCGCACTCATTGCTTCAGTACGAAAAGCAGCCAGTTCCCATACTTCTCCCGTTCTAATAACGTAGTGAGAGACCACAAGGAGATCGGCAAGAACGACCAGCCCCACACACACAAGCAACCTACGGAGAAGCTTCTTCGAAAAGCTGAAGCGAAGGGGCTTTGCAGTGGACCCTCGGAAAACTACGACCGTATAGGCATCACCTTCTGGACCGTTTGTCTGACTCATAGCCTTCGTCCCCCTACCACATCTATCCTATGCTGACAGGTCCACCTGTTTCATCTGGGAAATTACCGAATTTGCCACCTATGGTCAATGCCTAAAATAGTGTTTCAACCAAACAGTTTCAACCACATTATCTAGGATGTCTCACGGTGAACCCACTCAAGATACGGTGGCAACCCTTGAGTTACCGGAAGGGCTATGATTTCCGGCACTTTATAAGAATGCATCTTTAGAATTGTCTCCTGAAGGGAAGTGAATTTATCCGAGGTAGTCTTGATCAGAAGTAGCGCTTCCTGATCATTCACGATTTTCCCCTCCCACCAATAAATTGAGCGAACCATGGGAATCGTTGATGCGCAGGCTGCTAGGTGAGATTTGACCAGTTGATCGGCAATCTTGATCGCTTCATCTTGGCTTGGTGTTGTGACCATTACAACCACCACATTGGTCGTTTCGGCATCCATGGGATGCTCAGGATACCCAAGAGCCTTTATACAATCAACTTTCGCATTGCCACCACTCCGACTATCCCTAGACCTCTGACGTATGCTTCAGCAACATCCATGCCCAGCCCGGAAAGCCTCCTGCCAGGTATCATATTGATTTGCAATGAATTAGGGCAGCTTCCTCGCCTGGACATAGAGCATGCGGTCAACGGCAAGATGAGAAACGACACAGCCAAACAATTTTTGCGAAACAATGTTCAAAAACCGACCATTTACCCCCTCGGCAGGATGTTCAAACTGCCCAAAACTGCCGCTATTCTTTCCCTATCTGTGCTAATTCCGAGAAATAGTGTGCGAACGCCTTCATTCCCCCGGAGGCTTGCCCCCAATCATAATATTCGTTGGGAGCGTGATACCCATGTTCCGGCAGGCTCAAACCCATGAAGAGGATCGGAGCCTTCCAGGCTTTCTGCATGGTGACCACTGCGCCGATTGATCCTCCTTCTCGCACAAAGGCCGGATCCTTACCGAACCCTGCTTTTATGGCGCGCTTCACACAATCCACATAGGGTCCGGCAAAATCACCCTTAAACGGCTGAAGCATGCCTTCTCGCTCCACCTTCACGCTGGGATTCACGCGAGCCACATGCTTCTTCAGCATGGCAAATACCCTCTCGGGCGTTTGGTTTGGGACCAGACGCATACTGACCTTGAGTTCGGCATGACCGGGCACAACCGTTTTCACGCCTTGCCCATGGTATCCCCCGCTGAGACCATGAATCTCAAAGGTCGGAGATGCCCAGATTCGTCGCATGATATCGGCGGGATCCTGCGTACGCAAAGACCGGAATCCGTAGGCTGCTTTGAAGCGTTTTACTTGAAAGCCGGACTGGAGGAAATTCTTGATCTCCTCCTTCGTAGGCTTAACGACCTCGTCATAAAATCCCGGTATCTTCACTCGGCCGGTCTTGGCGTCGAGGCAGGTATTCGCGACCTCCATCAACTCAGCCAGGGGGTTGCGAGCTGCGCCTCCGGTTACACCCGAGTGTGCATCTTTCTCCCCGGTGCGCAAAACCAGTCGCGCGCCGAGCAGACCGCGCAAGCCGTATGGTACCGCAGGCCGTCCCTTGGCAATCCAGATGGTATCCGAGACGACGACGGAATCCGGTCTTGGGACGGCGGCGCCGTCCTTAAGTCCCTCGGCAAAATGCGGACTCCCGATCTCTTCTTCCAGTTCCCACAGAAAACGGATGTTGATCGGCAAACCTTGCTCGATGACATATCGAGCACCGAACAACGCCGTAAGAGCCGGCCCCTTGTCATCGGTGGCGCCTCGACCATGGTACATGCCGTGCTCATTTCTAAACTCGAACGGCGCTTGCTTCCATTCCGGCTCCTGCGCCGGTTGCACATCCAGATGATTGTAGATCGTAACGGTCGGATGCTTAGCCCCTGTTGTCCATCCACCAGAGATGAGAGGGTATCCACCGGTTTCAACCACTTGCACCTTGGCGCCTATCCCCACCAAATACTGAGCCGCGAGATCGGCCATGCGCCGCATATCGCCCGTTCGGGATGAGTCCATACTGATCGACGGAACCTTCACCATCTGACCCAAGAGATCCTCAAATCCCGGCCGCGATTCGTTTATGAACGTCCGGAGCTGCCGCTGATTCACCATACGAGTGATCCTCCTTGACTGAAAGTGGTGGATTATAGCGATCACGAATTGGAAGAGAAAGCGCCGCGGGATTCAATCGAAGATGATAGAATGCCGTTCATCCATCATGATCACGCAGGTCCGTGTTGTCGCTCATTTTGTAGGCTTCATGCTGATGTTCATGACAACCGGCGCACCGCTATTCGTGTGGGCGGAGGAATCAACCAGCATTCAGCAGATACTCGATGAGCCACGGGGCTACCACCTTCGGCATGTCACGTTGCAGGGCATCGTGCGTGATGTGCAGCCCTTGGCCCCCTACACAGTTCCGAATGGAGACAGTTGCTATGGAGCCTATTTGTTTCGCCTCGAAGAAGATGCCGCGACTATTCCGGTAGCGGTATTGGGTATTTGCGGCAGACCTCTCGTCCGTGACCCGGAGGTTGAGGAGGGAGATCGCGTCGAAGTGGGTGCCACGATTCAGGCGCCGAGTCATGGAGGATACTATCTCAGTTTCAAAGGGTTGAAGGTGGTGACTGAAGAAGAAGGAGTCGTGCAGGCAGTGGCCGATCGCATTCTCCCAATCGCGGATTAGGTCCTTCCTTCCGATAGCCTGCTGACATTCCATCGAGTGGCCGTGTAAACAGCCTTTGGGGAGACATGTGCTCGAATTCATCGTCGGGTTCAGAGATGGAAGCGGATTCTGATAGCGTGAGGCGCTTCAACTAATGAGTGCGTGGGTAGCAGGACTACGCGTCTCGATTGCCCTTGCACTGACCATGACCGTATCGGCCGGCTGCGCGAAGAGCCACGGCTTCGATCGGGCTGCGATGATCGAAGCCCTTCGCGTAGATCCCGCTCCTAATCCCAAAAACACGCCTCTCGCAAGCCAAGAGTCTCGTCTCTCTCCGCCATTTCGCCTCGGTGTGTTTTTTGCGGATCCCGACTTTCCAAATCGACCATCCATCAGCAAAGTCGAATGGCTGAGTGCGGATCGAGACCAGCTTCTCCGCCAGCTGATGCCATTGCGCGATCAGCACGTACTGGCTGACACGTTCGTCCTGATGGATGCGACGTTGCGAGCGGAGAATATCCGTGGAGTCAGACAGCTCGGCGCGCGTTATGGCGCCGATCTGGTCTTGGTTGTAGATGGTGCGGGCACAGTCGATCGGTACAACAACCGCTATGCGTGGTTTTATCCGACCGTGATCGGCGCCTATCTCGCTCCCGGCACTGAAAGCACCGCGTTGGTCATGGTCACCGGAAGCTTGTTGGATGTCCGTTCCGAGTGGCAGGCACCCATCCAGACAGCGGAAGGAGTCGCAACGCTGGTCGGCTCGGCGGTCCTGGTCGAGGATAACACCGCTCTCAAAGAAGCCAAATCGCACGCCATCGAAGGAATCAGCAAGCGAATCGTCGATCAGCTCCCGTTATGGGCAGAAGAGTTCTCGCACTCCATCCCCCACTCACGGTGAATCCAAGCTTAGAAGCATTCCCAGTAAGAACAGGTGTTGCCCTGGCGCAAGTTCATTTACACCGGGACGGATCTCGCCGTTCTTGAAAAACCCGCCTCCAACTCCAGTTGATTCATCGTAACGATGTTCGACTCGTATGATCGTATTCATCCATTTGTACGGGAACTTGTACTCAACGGTAGACGTGATGGCCTTTACGAACTGCTCGGCTCCTGTCCACCGGCCGTTCCGGTCCCAGTAAAACTCAGGCCGCAGCGCTACAGACCAAGGACCGGTGACATGCCATCTCACCACCACGTTGCCTCCCATGACAAAGGTTCGTGGGCTGCCAGGTTGACCGGCGATGCTCTCAGTTCCGACATCAAAGGACGCCGCCACCGTCACATCGTCACCTTTCCATTCCAGAATGTGATTTCCATACAGACGCCAGAACTCCAAGGATGTTTGCCTCTGATCCGGTCCTCCGTAAAGTGTTTGGATCAGCGTGAACCGTGGCGTGGCTTTCCAGATCCATCTCCCCCCGTAGCTCGGGAGATCGTTCGGGTGCGCGAGATGATAATAACTGTTGACGACAAAAGCAGTGATGGTGAAATTCTCATTCACCGGATACTGAGCATTCACACCGAACATCATGTACGGCGTATTGTCCGCGATCCATGACCGCGTGTAGTTGGCGTTATCCTTTGCATAGAGTGACTCGTACCCCATCAAACTATTGAACAGGCCGGCGGTGATCAGCATTCCCTTTCCGACCGGAGCCAGATACGACACATTCGCCCGGTGCACATGTCTGAGCACGTCCGCTCCATCGACCCGCCTTTCACCAGCCAGGAATGCAAACTCCTCCGAATCTCGGCCGCCTTGGAAGCCAAGCTCCATGCCCCAACGCGAAGCCTCCCCCGCGTCCTTTCGCACATATGCCAACCCCATGTTGGGTGAAACCTCATTATGCTGGAATGAAGTGGTCCGACTGCGCCAGAGGTGATTGTCGGGAAAATTGAAATTGCCGATGTAACTCACATCGAGATAGGCGCCATAGTGCCAGTTGGCCGTCCCGGCATCTGCGGAATTCGATGGACGATTCAGAGACGTGGGATTTTCCTTCGACTGCTGGCTCAAGTCCTGAGCCTCGGAGACAGGCGCCGTTCCGAGTACCGCACAGACGATCACCAAGCAACAGAGGTGTTCGCAGAATCGGTCTCGTTGACCGATTATCTTCTGATCAACCGGAGAGAACTGACCAGCGCCTACCCGCATTATGTGCGCCCTCGGAAGAACCGGTAGAAGCTCGACACACAAACTATACTGGGTCAGGCATCAAAACGGGATAAAAACCAATGCCGCGACTGTAAGGACGGCGTCAGGATCGGCCTCAGATCATTCTGTCCGGAGTCGATATCCAACTCCAAGCTCCGTGACAAGATAGCGGGGATGGGCGGGGGTCTTCTCCAGTTTGTTTCTCAACTGGCGCATATACACACGCAGATAATGACCTTCTTCCACATGGAGCGGGCCCCAGACTTCCTTCAACAGCTGACGGTGGGTCAGCACCTTACCGGCATACCGGATCAAGGTGGTGAGCAGCTTATATTCGATCGGGGTCAGATGAACTTCTTTCCCTGAAACAAACACCTGCCGACGCCCGAGATCTGCCTTCAGATCACCGAGGGTAAACACTGATTCACCGCTTTCGGCTGTTCGGGACGCATGGCGAAGCGCCGCCCGCATCCGCGCAAGGAGTTCGTTCACTCCAAACGGCTTAGTGATGTAGTCGTCCGCGCCCAGGTCGAGCGCCGCCACTTTCGCCTGTTCCTGGTCTCGAGCCGACAGCACGATAATGGGAATCTGCGTCCACTCCCGCAGTTGGCGAATCATCTCGGTTCCATCGAGATCCGGGAGCCCGAGATCCAGAAGGATGAGATCCGGGTTTCTCGCCTTGGTTTCGATGAGCCCATCCTTCCCCGTCGCGGCTTCGTGGAGTCGGAAACCATGCGCCGGTAAGGAAGTTCTAAGAAACCGCCGGATCTCCGGTTCATCCTCGATCAGGAGTATCGTTGCTTGTTGTGACATAAGACCTCACACTTCTCGCGTCACCCCTTCCCGGTCAACCTGCCGAATTTGCGTCGGCCTCTCGTTCGACAGCCGGTTGCTCGTCCGGCAGGGGGATCGAGAACCGAATCAGCGCACCCCCGCCCGGCCGATTTTGAGCCCAGATCCGTCCGCCATGCGCTTCAACGATGCCACGACAAATGGTCAGCC
The DNA here is from genome assembly GCA_024760525.1 of Nitrospira sp. Classification (NCBI taxonomy): domain Bacteria; kingdom Pseudomonadati; phylum Nitrospirota; class Nitrospiria; order Nitrospirales; family Nitrospiraceae; genus Nitrospira; species Nitrospira sp. Next base: position 460,339 of record CP060499.1, on the reverse strand, counting down.
CCAGCCCGACTCCTCCCTCCCGAGCGGATTTTCCACGATAAAACTTATCAAAAATCAGTGCCTCTTCTCCGGCTGGAATGCCGGGTCCCCGATCAGCGACTTCCACGACGACCTGGTGGTCGGTCGTCGACGCCGTCAGACCAATTTCGGTTCCGACAGGCGCATACTTCACCGCATTCTCCACAAGATTGATAATCACTTGCTCCAGGAGTACCCCATCGGCCAACAGCAACGGCAGTTCGGCAGGCAAGTCAGTGTTGACGATATGTTCGGGGAATCGTCCCTCCAGCCTCGAGAGGGCGGCACCGATGATTTCATCCAACGGGTGCCACTCTTTGCTGAGCCGTACGGCTCCCGCTTCCAGCCGCATCATATTAAGAAGATTCCTCAGTAATCGGTCCAGTCGATCAGCCTCTCGATAGATGGATCGAGCGAGATCCTGCCGAGCTGCGACAGTGAGAGCTTCCTGCCCCGCCACCAAACTGCTGGCGGCACCGCTGATGGTCGCGAGCGGCGTTCGCAGGTCGTGGGACACGGAACTGAGAATCGCGCTACGCATGCGCTCGGTTTCGGCCGCCACGTGCGCTTGCTGAGCTTCTTCGGATAACCGAGTCCTTTCGATCGCCAAGGCCGTTTGATTCACAAGGGATTCCAGAAGATGAAGTTGTTCGGGATCGAGCAGGAGTGCAGAGTCCTTGGGCCGTACGGCAATGACGCCGATCGCTCCGCCTGAGCCGACCAACGGGAGATATAATGCGCTGGTCCCCGGCAGCGTATCGGTACCGAATCCGGCTCGCTCATTGTGGTCGAACACCCACTGCGCGACGCCTGACTCCTTCGGGTCCAGCTCAAAATACAACTGTTCGCCGCGCTGGAGCTGTACTCTCTTGTTGGCATCCGCCAGAAAGATAGCGATCTGTGCGTCGAATACCTCTCGGAGATGCGCGACCGCAAGCTGGGTCAGCATGTCCGTTCCCCGATGCGTGGCGAGATCTCGACTCATCGCGTACAGAACTCCGGTGCGTCTTTCCCTGTACCGAGACAAGGCCGCCTGATGATGCAACCGCACCGTGAGATTACTGATGACCAGCGCCACCACTAACATGACTCCGAGGGTCAACAGGTATTGAATGTCCGAGACGGAGAAGGAGTAATACGGCGGCACAAAGAAGAAGTCGAACGTTGCGACACTCAAGGCTGAGGCAAGCACCGATGGACCGCGGCCGCAACGAATCGCGATGGCGATCACGGCGATGAGATACATCATGATCAGGTTCTCAGCCGAGAAATACGGGAACATCAACCAGTCGATGGCCGTCGCGATCAGCACTCCGAACAACGCGTTGACATACCCGTCCGTTTTACTGGTTCTCGCGAGACTCCGTCGGGCAACCGGTTCGCCTTCGCCCGCTTCACCCGTGATGACGTATACGTCGATGTCCCCGCTCTGATGGACCAGTTCCGATACCACTGAGCCGAAAATCCATTCCTTCCAGAGAGGCCGCACCGGTTTTCCAACGATGATCTTGGTGGCATTACGGCTTCGCGCATAGCTCAGAATTTCCTGGGCGACATGTTCACCGGCTATCGTCACCGCTTCGGCCCCCAACTGCTCAGCCAACCGTAACGTCTGTACCAGACGATCCCGTTCGATTTGCGGTGAGCGCAGGTGCCGGGGAATCTGCACATACACCGCGATCCACTTGGCATGAAGATCCGTGGCCATCTGACGGGCGGCGCGGATCAAACGCGGACCGCGGGGTTTCATGTTCACGCACACCATGATGGTTTCTGCCGCCGGCCAGGTTCGCACCACCGCATGATCGCGTCGGTACACTTCCATCTGCTGATCAACCCGTTCGGCAGTGCGCCGCAGGGCGAGTTCACGAAGCGCGAGCAGATTGCCCTTCGCAAAAAAATTCTGAATGGCGTGCTGAATCTGTTCCGGAACATAGACCTTGCCGTCTTTGAGTCGTTGGAGGAGGTCATCCGGGGGAAGGTCAATCAACTCCACGTCATCCGCCCGCTCGAGCACAGAATCCGGGATGGTCTCCCGCACGCGCACACCCGTAATCTGCGCAACCACATCATTCAGGCTTTCCAAATGCTGTACGTTCACCGTGGTGTACACCGTGATGCCCGCTTTGAGGATCTCCAGCACATCCTGCCACCGTTTGGCGTGGCGTAAACCCGGTGCGTTGCTGTGTGCGAGTTCATCCATGAGGATAACGGTTGGACGGCGCGCCAGCGCCGCATCGAGATCGAATTCCAGAAGTGTCGTGCCGCGATACTCGACCGCGCGGCGCGGTATGACTTCCAGTCCGCTTACCAGCGTCTCGGTCTCCGTGCGACCATGTGTCTCGACGACACCGATGGCGACGTCCACGCCGTCGCGCCGCTGCTCATGAGCCGCCTCCAGCATGGCATAGGTTTTCCCCACGCCGGGGTTGGCGCCGAAGAACACTTTGAGCTTTCCTTGAAGCTGCCGGGCCTCTTCAGCCTGCACACGCTTGAGCAGCGCGTCGGGATCCGGACGTTGTGTATCCATCGCTGATGTCTAGTCCTGGTTGCCTGAGATATTCCGGCAACGTTCAAACCATTTGCCTGAGGAGTCGGGCGCCCTCCCGCCAATTTTACGTCACTTGGATAGACTTCGGAAATGCTTATGGTTTGGCGAAGGGATTTTGAGGGGGGCGGCGCACCCGACCGCTTGGTGGCAGCCATTTCCACAACAGCCAGATCAAGCAGGCCATCGCCCAAATGGTCAGTAGAAACAGGATGAACAATGACCACACAATAGATCCTCACTGTGTCGAAGAGTTCAACGAGGAATTGGTTCAACGGGGTAACGCATCGAGCGCAAGATTCAACAGTAGAACATTGATTCTGCGTTCACCCAGGAATCCGAATTGACGTTCCTCTATGTGTTGAGCCACGAGTGTTCCCACGATGATTTCATCCAGGCCTCTCACACGGGCCACACGCTTGATTTGGTAGAAGGCGGCAGCCGGGCTGATATGGGGGTCCAACCCGCTCCCCGAGGCGGTGACCAGCTCGACAGGAATGGGCACGTCGTTACCGGGATCTGCGACTCGTAAGGCGGCCACTCTGGCTGTGACCGTTTCGATCAGGGCCGGGTTGGTAGGTCCGAGGTTCGACCCTCCCGACGCTGCGGCGTTGTAAGGAAACGGCGCGGTCGCCGACGGACGGCTCCAAAAATACTCCGGTTTGTCAAAATACTGTCCGATCAGCCTGGACCCGATCACCGTGCCTTCATGCACGATCATGCTGCCGTTCGCCTGATCAGGGTGGAACACGCTGGCCAATCCTGTGATGGCCAGTGGATAGATAAGCCCCGTCAGGATAGTCAGCAGTAGCAGCATGGTCAGGGTGGGTCGTATGTGTTCCTTCATGCTTTTCCCTCTTTCTCGGCCACCCGGTCGACGTCCCGATTACACCAAATGCAGGGCCACCAAAATCATGTCGATCAGTTTGATGCCGCCGAATGGCACCACCATCCCGCCCAATCCATAGATCAAGAGATGCCGCCGAAGCAGCAACTCTGCTCCGATCGGTCGATACGTGATGCCTCGTAACGCGAGCGGAATCAGCGCGATGATGACCAGGGCATTGAAGATGACGGCGGACAGGACCGCGCTCTGAGGTGTTGCCAGCCGCATGACATTCAATGTGTTGAGTACCGGATACGTCGTGGCGAAGGCCGCAGGAATGATGGCAAAGTACTTGGCCACATCGTTGGCGATACTGAAGGTGGTCAACGCGCCGCGAGTCATCAGCAACTGTTTGCCGATTTCCACGATTTCAATGAGCTTGGTCGGATTGGAATCCAAATCGACCAGATTCCCGGCTTCCTTCGCCGCTTGCGTTCCCGTATTCATGGCGACCGCCACATCGGCCTGTGCCAGGGCCGGCGCGTCGTTCGTTCCGTCTCCTGTCATAGCCACGAGACGACCTTGAGATTGAAGGTCGCGGATCAGCTGCAGTTTGGCTTCCGGGGTTGCTTGCGCCAGAAAATCATCGACCCCGGCCTCTGCCGCCACGGCCGCGGCGGTTAGCGGGTTGTCGCCGGTGATCATGACCGTCTTGATACCCATTCGGCGCAACTCACCGAAGCGCTCCCTAATCCCCCCCTTCACGACATCCTGCAGCCGGATCACGCCGAGCACCTTGGCCTTCTCTGCCACCACGAGCGGTGTTCCACCTTGTTTGGCGATCGCTTCGACATGGAGCTGGACAACGTGGGGAAAGCGTCCTCCCTGGGACGTCACATAAGCCTCGATGGCATCCGCTGATCCCTTGCGTATGTGCCTTCCATCCAGGTTGACCCCGCTCATCCGCGTCTGGGCGGTGAAGGGAATGAATGTGGCACCCATCTCCTGGATGTCTCGCGCGCGCAATCCATACTTCTCCTTTGCGAGCACGACGATGCTGCGGCCTTCCGGCGTCTCATCCGCCAGCGACGAGAGCTGGGCTGCATCCGCCAGCGTGTGGGCGTCTATTCCTTCCGCCGGAAGAAAAGCGGTCGCCTGACGGTTGCCCAAGGTGATGGTCCCGGTCTTATCAAGCAACAGAACGTCCACGTCGCCGGCCGCTTCAACAGCTTTTCCCGACATCGCGATGACGTTGGCTTGCACCATGCGGTCCATTCCGGCAATCCCAATGGCTGAGAGAAGAGCCCCGATGGTCGTCGGAATCAGACAGACCAAGAGTGCGACCAACACGGTGACCGTAATGGGCGTCCCCTGTCCCATGGCCTGCACGCTGTACAGAGAGAACGGCAACAGGGTGACCGTAGCCAGCAGGAACATGATCGTAAGCGCTGCCAGCAGAATGGTCAGGGCGATTTCATTCGGCGTTTTCTGGCGCTTGGCTCCTTCGACCATCGCGATCATTCGATCCAGGAAGCTCTCTCCGGGGGTGGCCGTGACACGAACGATGAGCCAGTCGGACAGTACCTTCGTGCCCCCCGTCACAGCGCTCCGGTCACCGCCGCTTTCTCGAATGACGGGCGCGCTCTCACCCGTGATAGCGCTCTCGTTCACTGACGCCACCCCCACCACGACCTCGCCATCGGCGGGGATGAAATCTCCTGCCTCCACGAGGAACACATCTCCTTGCTTGAGTTGATTCGCTGACACGATGCTGAAGGTATCGCCTCGCTGAAACTGACGGTTCCGCACGGCACGATGCTCGCTGTCGAAATCAACCGAACCAAGTTTCTTGGCGCTGAGCTCCCGGCGCGCGCGCCGCAGCGAATCGGCCTGAGCCTTTCCTCGACCTTCCGCCATCGCTTCCGCAAAGTTTCCGAACAGGACCGTGAACCACAACCAGAGGGCGACGGCAAGAATGAACCGGGCCGGAGCTTCCCCCGCTCCGGCCATCGCTTGCAGAAACAGGAGGGTCGTCACGACACTTCCAACCCACACCACGAACATGACGGGGTTTTTAACCTGGTGGCGGGGATCAAGTTTAAGGACGGCGGCCTGCAACGCCTGACCGACGATCGAGGTATTGAACAATGAGCGGGACGCTTTGTGTGAGGCAGCCATGTTCATACCGATCATTGTTACCGTCCCCTCATCATCAACTCCTCAACGATCGGCCCCAAGGCCAAGGCCGGTAGAAACGTGAGGGCGCCGACCATCACCACGACGCTGATCAGGAGAACAGCAAACAACGGGGTGTGGGTCGGCACGGTCCCGGGACCAGTCGGAACCAGTTTCTTGCGGGCCAAAGAATTTGCAAGCGCCAGAGTCGGAATAGCGAGCCAGAACCGGGATGTCAGCATCGCGATCCCACCGGTGAGATTGTAAAAATGAGTATTGGCGTTGAGCCCTGCGAACGCGCTTCCGTTATTGTTGCCCTGGGACGTATAGGCATACAGCACTTCGGTGAATCCGTGAGGACCGGCATTCAAGATCGATGATCGACCTACTTCAGTGCTGACCGCGACTGCCGTGAGACCCAAGACGACAATGGGCATGATCAAAATCAGTAGTGCGGCCATCTTCATCTCGTAGGGCTCGATCTTCTTCCCCAGGTACTCCGGCGTCCGTCCAACCATCAATCCCGCAACGAACACTGCGATGATGGCGAAGACGATCATGCCGTACAGTCCCGAGCCGACTCCGCCGAAGACCACCTCGCCGAATTGCATGAGGAACAGCGGCACGAGTCCACCCAATGGAGTATACGAATCGTGCATGGAGTTCACCGCGCCATTGGACGCCGCCGTCGTCACGGCAGACCACAGGACCGAATCGGTAATGCCGAATCGCGTCTCTTTTCCCTCCATGTTGCCGCCGGCTTGGCCGGCTTGAGGCTGCTGATCCACACCGAGATCGGCAAGCAAGGGATTGCCGCTTTGTTCCGCCCACCACCCTAGGGGAACAAAACACAGCAGAAGAATGGTCATGACGGCGAGCAGGACCCAGCCTTGGCGGGTATCGTTCACCATCCGGCCGAACATATAGCAAAGCGCGGCAGGGATGAGGAGAATGGCCAAGAGTTCAATGAAGTTGGACAGAGGTGTGGCATTCTCGAACGGATGGGCGGAATTCACGTTGAAGAACCCACCGCCGTTCGTGCCGAGTTGTTTGATGGCGATCTGAGAAGCCGCCGGACCTACTGCAATGACTTGCTCGAGCAGAATCGTGTGTTCGACCTTCGGTTTCCCTTGCTCATCGAGAATCGCTTGGCCGTTCCCATCTATCACGGCTTTGTCGTAACCCGATGGCTGCAGCAAGGTCACCGTCCGATATGAATCGAAGGTCTGGACAACTCCCTGGGACACCAGGAGGAGGGATACGAGCAGAGCAAGCGGCAGAAGAATGTAGAGCGTGCTACGAACCAGATCGCACCAGAAATTTCCAAGCGTCGTTGATGTGTGACGTCTGAGGCCTCGGATCAATGCGACGAGTACCGCCATCCCGGTGGCTGCGGAGACGAAGTTTTGCACGGTCAGGCCAAGCATCTGGGTCAGGTATGTCAGGGTGGTTTCTCCGCCATACGCCTGCCAGTTGGTGTTGGTCACGAAACTCACGGCCGTATTAAAGGCCAGGTCGGGAGCGACGGCACCAAGGTGAGCCGGGTTGAGGGGTAAAACACTCTGCAGGCGCTGCAAGCCATACAGCAGCAAGAGCCCCCCTGCATTGAACAGCAACATGGCCGTCCCATAGCTTTTCCAATCCATTTCATCAGCCGGCCGAACGCCGCAAAGCCGATACATGGTTCGTTCAACGGGAGCGAGGAGATAGTCCAGGCCGCAGGGCGTGCCTTCATAAACTCTCGCCATGTACCAGCCGAGCGGTTTGACGAGAGCCAGCAGCACGGTAAAAAATACGAACACTTGCAGAATGGCATTCATCGTCATCAGAACCATTCAGCCTTCAGTAACGAGACCATGAGATAGACCAGAAGCCCCGCCGACACTACTCCGCCCAGTGCATACATCACATCCGTCTCTATTTCCCGTGCAGGCGATCCAACCCAGATATCAGCCAGGCGCAGAACAGAAAGAACCCGATCGACAGCCCGATGGTGACGATGTCCATGGCGGCGTGACTTCCTTTCACAATTACCCTACAAACTTCGCCGTAAAAATGGTGTCAAAATAGACGACCGGATCGCCAAGAAGGGATTAAGACTCGTGCAAAACAAGAAGGCATTGGCGGATGGCTCGCACTTTGACCACGAAAAGGAATGGTATCGGAGCAGTGAATGTGAGGCGAGTTAGGCGGACAGCCGGCTGTACTGGCGTAACAAGAGGACACCTCCCCAGAGGAAGGAACCGAGCATGAAGAGAATGCCCACGTTATACGTGAGATGAGCCAACCGGTGATCCCATTCCAATACGTCCAGCATCGTCAGAATATTGTTCCAATCGTGCCCGTCGGTTTCCTTGCCGGTCACTCCGCCGATGAGCATGAGGTCCAGCGCCCGCGCGTCGTTGATATAAGGAGCGATATCCATCATGCTCTCGGCCGTCCACCACAACGCGACAGAAGCGCCGAACGGGTCTCGGGTCTTGAGAAGAAATGTGGCGAGACAGATGACCGGCATAAGAATCTGCCCCAGAGTCCCTCCCAGAATCGTCATGAAATGACCGAATGGAATGAAGATCACATGTCCGGCTTCATGAAAGGGCAGATTGATCAGGTGGAGAAATGATTCACCGGTGTAGTTCGTTTCCAAGGGCGTCACGATGAACTTCCAACCCCACCAGAGCATGACCACAAACACGGCTGCCCGACCGTAGAATGTCATCGAATCGGTCGTCGTGTCCGATTCGATCAACCACTGTTTGGCCGTCAGAAGCCATTGAGAGCGATCGACCGATGGTGAGGATGCCGGAACACGAGCCCTCACCGGATTCGGCCGATACTTGGCGAAGATGATGCCGCAACGCACGCACTCCTCTGCCTTCAGACTCTGTTCCGCCTGACATTTCGGACACTGGGTCGTGGAAGTGCTTCCTGTGATCATGGACACACTCTAAGATCGTGAGGTGAATCGGACAAGGAAATCCGCAGAACGGGACGAAGTGTTGTTATGCCATTTCCCAATGCGGCAGAGCGAAGCTGGAGGGCTTTTTCAACAGCCTGTTAGTGGAAGGAAAAGGGGACTGGGGCAAAGGTCGTGACAAACACCGCGAGCGCAATCCATCCGACAATCGTCCGGTTGCGACCCAGCGGAACATGAGGATCCATGACCGGAGGATGGCCGACGCCCCACAGTCCCGCCATAAACGCCCACAAGAACCAACCCGACCAGCCGAAGAATCCCAGGATCAACAAAATTGGGAGAAAGGCGAGCGCCATTGTCCGCTGGCGCGAGCCCCATAACGCATATGCGACATGGCCGCCGTCAAGCTGACCGATCGGAATGAGATTGAGGGAGGTCACAAAAAGCCCGAACCAAGCGGCGAAGCCGATCGGATGCAGCACGACGTCAGCTTCAGGCGGTAACGGCCCGATCACCACCCACGACATGAACTGAAGCAGCAAGGGCTCACCCAAGTGCAAACCATACGTCGCCGTTCGCTCGACGACCGTGGACAAATTGAGCCCGACGATCAGCGCGATGACGGCGACCACGAAGCCCGCCAGGGGGCCGGCGACGCCGATGTCGAACAACGCACGACGACTGAGAATCGGTCCCCGCATGCGGATGATGGCCCCGAAGGTACCGATAAAATGAGGCGGCCCCGGAATGAACAAGGGCAAGGAAGCGGGCACCCGGTGGATCCTGGACAACAGATAATGCCCCAACTCGTGTGTGGTGAGAATAAAGAGCAACGCGCCGGCAAACGGAATTCCCCGCCAGAGCGTCTCAGGAGAGGTCAGAAGGAAATTCAGGGGGCCGCGCGCCGGTCCGTTGTAGACTTGATAGGCACCGGCCCACAGAGTCGTAAAGACGGTCAGGGTAAAGAGGACGATCGGCAAGGCCCACTGTGAAAAAAACGACGGCGCTACGTCGCCGCCGCTCTCCGCCTCCTCCACAGGCGGTAGCGCCGACTCTTCTCTCGTCTCAATGACGAGACCGTTATCCACATTCTGATGTTCATTCCGCCCGAGGCCGTCCATAACAATCTCGCTTACTGCATCATCGCAAACGGATTGTGATCGAGTTCTTCCTCCACGGTTGTGGCAGGGCCATGTCCGGGCAAGAGACGATAGTCCGGGGAGAGCGTCAGTACTCGGCGGCGCACTGAATCGAGATGAGTTGAATGCAACTCCTTGGGATTGGACCGGCCGATTGATCCGGCAAACAGCGTATCACCGACGAAACAGACCGGCAACTGTGCATCATCCACCCGATAGCAGATCCCGCCCGGTGTATGCCCCGGCGTCGTCATACATCGGACGACACGGCGCCCGACTTGGATCGACAAGCGATCGCCCGGCACAACCAGCAATTCCGTTCGTGGCCGCCAACTCAATAGGCTCACATCCTCCGGTCCCAGATACACCGGGACTTCATGTTGGGCCAGAATCTGCTCGATCCCGTCCGCATGGTCCGCGTGGCCATGGGTCAAACAAATGCCGATGAGACGCAATCGGTATCGACGAAGCAGATCCAGCATGGCCGGCGCGTTATAAGCCGTATCGACCAATACTGCCTCACCCTCATCATGCAAGAGGTACCCCTGCACACCATACCCGTTGACGGACCCGTGCACCATTTCCACCCACGGCGGCATGTGCTGCGCAACCGGTTCCCACTTATCGATCGCAATCTGTTCGAGCGACTCAGCTCGCAGGCCCAAGGCCTTCGCCAAGGCACGCACTTCCGAACGATCCCGCGGCTGATCTCCTCGTTCCAACGCGGTAATATCGCCACCGGGCAATCCCGTCACTCTCGAAACATCGCCGACCGAGAGGCCTTGCCCGGTGCGTGATTTTTTCAGAATGTCGCAGAATTCATCTTCGAGCGGCATACACGAGCCTTCTCCGATCAGCGTTCAAAATAGAGTTATCGAACCTCCTCAGTCACCGCTTCCCCAGTCGATCAATCCGATACAGAGTACCACGACTCTGTCCCTTACGTGAAACAACCGTCCCTCGTTGCATACACCCTTCACAGTACCGCGCCATGCGGCCGGTGATCAAGGTGATGAAGTGGTGATACGATATGACGTTCGTCGCGATGTCGCGGCGGTCCCGGAAGCGTGAGGGGAACGAGAGTCAAATGACTTTAAGCAGCAGTGCGCTCCGAGGAGGAAAGCCTATCTGCAAGGAGCGCGCGTTTAAGAGAGAAATCGTCTCGGCGGTCACGTGGCCGAATCGCATCAGGACAATGCCGAAGGTGGTCGCTTTTCGTCAGCCGAGCGGACGCTTAGCCCTCCGGCACCGGTTTGATTTCTTTCACGTCTCCAAACGTTGACAGCGCTTTCGGCAATGCCTCACCAGAGCCGACGGCAAGGATCTTCAAGCGATCGGGGCGCAAGTGTTTCTTGGCGGCCGCTAAGACATTCTCCTTGGTCAGCTTCACCACCTTGGCGCGCAGCTGTTGAAGAAAGTCCTTCGGCAACCCGTCGTATTCCAACTCTATCAACCGGCTGACGATGGCCGACGGGCTGGAAAATGAGAAGACAAACGAATTCACATACGCTTCCTTCGCTTCGGCAAGCTCGGTATCGGTCACCGGTTCGGCGCGTATGCGTTCGATGTTCGCCACGAACCGCTCGATCACTTCCTGCGTGGAGGTCATCTTGGTTTCCGCCCGCATCAGCCAGACCCCTTGATCGTGCATTCCCGTATTGAGCCGGCTGCCGACCGAGTAGGCCAGCCCCCGCTTGGTCCGCACGTCGTTGAACAGGCGGCTGCGAAACGAACTTCCGCCCAAAATATCGTTCGCAATGGCTAATGCGACATAATCGGGATCATTTTCCTTGATCGAGAGATGCCCCACTCGAAGATGCGTCTGAGAAGTGTCCTTATCGACGAACCGGACGATCGGGCGAGACGCACCCGATTCCTGTGCATCCGGAATCTTCAACTCGGGCACAGACCCTCGCTTCCAATCTCCGAACGTTTTTCTGAGCGAGGTCAGCATGTCGTCTCTCTTGAAGTCACCGGTCACACCGAGGATCATGCCGTTCGGGTGAATCGTATTGTGATGAAACGCGACAAGATCGTCCCGCGTGATGCGCGAGATCGAGTCCACTGAACTTTCTCGCGCGGTCGGATGGTCCGTTCCATAGAGCAACTTGGCAAATTCCCGACTGACGACGGAGCCAGGGTTATCTTGCCGGCGACGGATCCCCTCCATGGCCTGTAACTTGGCCAGCTCGACACGCGCAGGTTCGAACGCCGGGGTTCGGATAAGACCCGCGAAGATCTCCAACCCCCGATCCACATCCTTGCTCAGAACGTCCAGGGATGCTGATCCGGATTGTCTGCTGATTCCGATGCTGACATCGATCGCAAATTGTTCCAACTCTGCATCAACCTGCTCTGCCGAAAGACTTCCCCCGCCGCCGGTGCGCATCACCACCCCGGTCATGGCCGCCAGTCCGACCTTATCGGTTGGATCAAGCCAACTCCCTGTTCGCATGGTGGCCGTCACGGTGACCAGCGGTAATTCATGGTCTTCCAACAGGTAGACGACCATGCCATTGCCGAGGACAACCCGCTCCGGCTCGGGCGGGGAAAACTCCACCGGCTTGAACGTCATGGTTCTGGGATCGCCGAAGGGCTGGTCGGCCGCACAAGCGATAGCTCCATCCATCAGCAACACGGTCGCCATGCAGAGCAGCATTCTCAACCGGGAAAGACTCCCCGCTTCTACCCCTTGTCTCTTTGCCCTCTTCATGGTCTCACCTCACCGGCCGGCACCGCCGCAATCGCCTTCGTGTTTTCCTTCTTCACGAGGACTGCGACAGTCCGATTCGACTTTGTAAAGTATTGCGTGGCCACTCGCTGCACATCGGCGGCCGTGACGTTGGCGACCTTGTCACGTGAGGTCAGGATATAGCGCCAGTCACCGGCGACTGCCTGATGCAACGCCAGTTGAGATGCCAAGCCGCTATTCGATCGCAGGCCCCGCACCAAATCGGCATCCAAATTGTTGAGTACCTTTTCCAACTCTTGGGACGAGACCGGCTCTCGTTTCAGGCGCTCAATCTCTTCATAGATGGCGGTTTCTACTTCTGTCGTCGTATGGGGGGCCAGCGGCGTCGCGGTGACGACGAACAGATTCGGCGCGCGCACTCCCGGATGACTGGCATCAGACCCGACTGAGGCGGCCAGTCGCTTCTCTCGCACCAACTTCTGATGCAAGCGAGAGGTGAGTCCGTCGCTCAGCACCGCGTCGAGCACATCGAATACATCGTCATCCGGATGCCTCAACGTCGGCTTGTGATACCCGATGACGATGGCCGGTTCGGCATCAAACTCCACTTCGACTCGCCGTTCGCCTCGCTGTTCCGGCTCAACCGTCACCAACGGCGGAGGCGGGGGCGCGGCAGGAATCTTTCCGAACGTGTGTTCAATCAACGCGATGACTTCCTTCGGATTGATATCGCCGACCAGCGCAATGGTGGCGCGATTCGGGCCGTACTGGGCCTTGAAAAAGGATTCGGTGGCGGCGGGTGTCAATGCCAGGATATCAGACCCCCATCCGATGGTGGGAATCCCGTAGCCGTGAGCGCGGAACGCGGTAGAGGTGAAGGTTTCGAACAGCAGACCGTTCGGACTGTCGTCGTTGCGCAGGCGCCGTTCTTCCATCACGACGCCGCGTTCTTTATAAAATTCGCGCAACACCGGATTGGCCATCCGATCCGATTCAATCGCCGCCCACAAAGGCAGCCGGTTGGACGGCAAACTGATCATGTAGCGCGTCAAATCTTTTCCAGTCGACGCGTTGAGTCCGACTCCGCCATGACGCTGGTACAGGAGGGCCATTTCATTGCCGACGACATACTGCGCAGCCTGCGTCTGCAGATCCAGGAGGCGCTTCTGCAGCGATTCGATCGCCGTTCGCTCCTCTACTGTCTCGCTCCCGTTTTTTGCGGCCGCATCACGCTGACGCAGGTCGAGTTCCGTTCCGACCAGTGTGATTTCATCCAAGATCGGCTTTTCTTTTTCATAGTTTGTCGTGCCGACCACACGCGTGCCCTTGAAGGCCATGTGTTCATAGAGATGCGCGAGACCGGTTTGGCCGACCTGCTCATTGATGCCGCCCACTGCGAACGTGATGTTGATCGAAACGACAGGCGTCTGATGCCGCTCCACCATGAGTACGGTCAGCCCATTGGCAAGCCGGTGCTCGATGACTCGCTCGGCAAGACCCGACGTGGCGGCGTACGACAGGGTGATGAGTAAGTGGAGGCTCAGCGTACTGAGCACGCAAACCCTAAGGACAAGACGACCAAATGCATGAACCGAGGTCCTGCTGCCGCCGTGTACTCTCATCCTCAACCTCTCATGACAGGTTATGTAAACAGCTCCATGAGTTGTTCCGGTTTTTCGATGAACCAATCGGGCTGACACGCGGCCATCCTCTCTCGATTCCCCATGCCATACCCGACCGCGCAGACGCGAATACCTGCGTTATGACCTCCATTGATATCATTGGTGCTGTCTCCGACGAGAACGGTTCGCTCCTTCGAGGCCCCCACCGTTTCTATGATATGCAGCAACATGCCGGGTTCCGGCTTGAGTCCGAATCCATTGTCTCCACCGACCATATACCGGAAATGTTGCGGACCTAACCCGTTCAAGATGACGCGCGTATATTCGATCGACTTGTTGGTCGCAATCGCTTTGTACGTATGGGTAAAGTGTTGCAGCATCGGTTCGATGCCGGGATAGAAGGTCGTCCGGTCCAAACAATGTTCGAGATAATGGCCCCGAAATACTTTCAAGGCCTCTTCGAATCTGACCTGATTGCCCTCACCGACCGCCAAACGCAGCAGTCGCTTCACACCGTCGCCGACGAACCCGAAAATTTCTTCGATGGGGCGCTCCGGCAATCCCAACTCGGCAAGCGTAAAATTGACGGATTGCGCGATATCCCACTTGGATTCGATGAGCGTACCATCCAGATCAAAAATCAAGAGATCTACGGGGGTCTTGACCATCATTGAGCCTTTCTCAAGGAGTCGATAAGCGCCGCGAGCACCATGCGTTGCGCGTCATCCTGCTCATGGGCTGCCGCGTCTCTCGCGAAACTCATCATCCGTTTCAGTCCGACGTGGGGAGGGATGACCGGCGAGATGATACGCCAGTAGTTCCCCACCACTTTCACGTGGAAACGAACCTCCTCGGTGGTTTCTTCAGACACGAAAGTGGCCGTCTCCAAATAGACCGAGCCCCGTACTTGAAACTTGACCGGAATGACTACTTCCAGGTTGCTGAGAATTTCCCATTTTCGATAATCATCCGGAACGCTGGTGTCCTGGACGACCACCACACGACCCCATGCCGGCTCCTCCTTCCAATCGATATAAGGCGTCAACGTGTCGAACGAGGGGGCGTCCAAGCGCGCGCCCCTCTGATCTAGGAGAACGTAGCGCTTGACGACCTCCGCCGGAGATCGTTTGATCGAGCCGCTGGGAGTGAGCTGTGCATTCGATACCGCTGCCGGAGTGAGGGCAACCAGCACGAGAAAGACATGCGCCAGACACTTGCGCAAAGCATTCACGCGTCCGAGCGAGCCGCTTTCACCCACAGCGTGTAGACTCCGCGCACTGGTTCATACAAATGACTCGGGTTCCTTTTTCTTTTGATGCAGACATCAGCCGGGTCATTCTAGCAAACAGCGCTGGATACATCCAGGCAACGACGTGAATGCCCGCTAGGGTGTTTGACCTTCCTGAAAGGAGGATGCTACGGTCGGTTCTCTGCATGGTCACGAGAGGAACCTGTGCTCAACCATCAGCAACGGCGGAATCAGCTCATTGGGCTTCTCGCCATCCTGTTATGCGTGATCGGCATGGTGTCCGCCGTCTCAATTCCCGCTGCCGACACCGGCGATGGTCCGTTTTGGGGCGACACCTCAACCAATCTTCCTTCTCCAATCGACAACCCATTCTCCCTCACAACCCCTCCCCAGAAAGCATACGATCTGCTCAAGCAGTTGGAAAATCGACGCGGTGCGCCTCTCCCCGGGTACATCGGTGGGCGCGATTTCCAGAATCGAGAACGGCTTCTTCCACGAGGTCGCTACCGAGAGTATGATGTCAATCCAAAGATCCCGGGACACAGGCGCGATGCTGAACGGATCGTCATCGAGCAGCGGACCGGAAAGGCGTACTACACGGGCGATCACTACCGAACATTTGTCCCTTTGAATTGAGGAATGTCCAAACCGGCGGATTCTGTATGACAGGGAAACCGACACTGTACACGCATCTGAGCAACGCCACGCCGCCTTGGTCAGGACTGCTTATTGTTCCTCGAGGAGCCCCGATCACAACGTTGGTGAAGGTTCCACCGGAATTCGTCGTGCGCACGATCCAAGGGAAGAAATGCCGGACTTCACCCGGTCTCTTTGATGAGTTCGCGCGGGTGCTTGCCTTTCCGGAGTACTTCGGACACAACTGGGACGCACTGGAGGAATGTCTTGCCGATTTTGAGTGGCTTCCGGCCAAAGGCTACATTTTCCTGATTACCGACGCGCACGCTGTGCTTCCCGATGATGAAGAGGAGTATGAAACGTTGTTGGAAGTCCTGAGTGACGCCGGCGAAGCCTGGAGCAAGGGGCAAACGGCCGATGGCCGGCGCGCGCCATTCCATGTGTGCTTTTTGGTGACTGAACAGGACAAATCGAGTCGGAAGCGCTGGGAATTAGAAGAGTTCTCCTCCGCAGAGCGGAAGGCGCCTAAGACGAAAGCCCGCTCTAAACATTCGGCCAAACCCTCCCAGAAATAGACCGCCGTTCACGTGCTTCGGAAACAGGTCACAATAGGATTGGGACGCTAGAAGCGTGATTTCGAGGCGAAACCCTTAAGGCCAACATAGAATTGAACAGCCGACAACACCACCCGGCGGACACGCGAGGGTCGCGCTCTCATCCCAGTGATGGATGAGAAGGATCGACTTATACTCCGATGCGCCGTCCAGCGAATTCGCACCGCCTGCTCATGCTCAAGACAAATACTGTGGGTCTCACGCTGGTCGTCCAGCGGCGCCTTTTCTCCAACCCACCCGTCTCGACCTTCTCCGCGACACCAGGAACAGATGACCTTCATGTCTCTCACCCTCTTGATCACGCATGAACACAGCAAGAATTACGCCGTCATGCGTGAGTACCGATAGAGAAGAGAAATCAAAGGAATATTCGGCTTCCAATCGAAGCTCCCATCCGTCCGCTGTATCGAAATTGAGAGAAGTGTATCTCTTACGACATTTTTTGACTTTGATCGGTCGCCTCCCAACTCATGGCGCAATGATGCGTTTCTTGACCATCTCTCATACCACGTGATAGGGTGCGCCCCCGTTATGAACACATCCCGTTCCGCCAAGCTTTTCACCGAAGCGCAGCAACTCATCCCTGGTGGCGTCAATAGCCCTGTTCGGGCCTTTCGTTCGGTCGGTGGGCAGCCGCGATTCATCGCACGCGCAAAAGGATCACGGCTCTATGATGTGGACAAGAACGTCTACATTGACTATGTCCTTTCTTGGGGGCCGATGATTTTGGGGCATGCCCATTCGGCGGTGATTACCTCGATCAAGAACGCGGCTGGGCGAGGGACCAGTTACGGGGCTCCGACTGAATCGGAAGTCTCACTGGCCAAAGAAATCCGCAACGCCTTCCCTTCCATGGAAAAGATTCGGCTGGTCAGCTCCGGGACCGAGGCCGTGATGAGCGCGATCCGAGTGGCGCGGGGGTTTACCAAACGAACGGCCGTCATGAAGTTCGAAGGGTGCTACCACGGGCATGGCGATTACCTGCTGGCAAAGGCCGGATCAGGGTTGGCAACATTGGGGATTCCGGACTCACCGGGCGTACCTGAAGACTTTGCCAAGCATACTTTGACGGCTCCCTATAACGACATTCGGACAGTCCAGCAGCTTATTGCCGCCAACCGCGACCGGCTTGCCTGCATTATCGTTGAGCCGATCGCCGGCAACATGGGCGTCGTCCCTCCTGCTCCCGACTTCTTATCCACACTCAGACAACTGACCACCGACCACAACATTCTCTTGATTTTCGATGAAGTCATCTCCGGTTTCCGCGTCGGTTACGGAGGCGCGCAGGCGCTCTACGGCATCACGCCTGACCTCACGGTCCTTGGGAAAATTATCGGTGGTGGATTACCGGTCGGTGCTTATGGCGGGCGGAAAGAGATCATGGATCTCATCGCGCCGGTCGGACCGGTATATCAAGCCGGTACGCTCTCCGGTAATCCGCTGGCAGTCTCCGCGGGATTGGCGACGCTCAAACAGTTGCGGGCACGAGGCATTTACAGGCAACTTGAGGAGCGATCTGCCGCCCTGGATAAAGGGATCGGCGAGGCTGCAAAAAAATCAGGAATTCCCGTCACACAAACCCGGGTCGGATCGATGCTGACGACCTTCTTTACTCCGGGTCCGGTTGTGGATTGGAATACGGCGAAATTATCGGACACAAAGCGGTACGGCCAGTTTTTTCACCGCATGTTGGAGCAGGGAATCTATCTCGCGCCTTCTCAATTCGAAGCCGCCTTTCTCTCCACTGCCCATAGCGCGCAGGACATTGAGAAGACCATCAGAGCTGCCCACACCGCCTTCAAAAAACTCTAATCGAGTCCCTCCTGAAGCGCCGCTCGTATCTCGTAGGATACATAATCAATCTATTTGGATACAGTAGACGCTGGGAGTTCTTTCGCGCTTCACGTTCGCCTATTCGTCGTCATCGTCTTCTGCTTCCAGAGCCTCCTGCCTCTTCTGTTCTTCCATCGCGTTATGGAGCAACATACGGATAAACATTGAATACAGCGACCCTTTCTCCAACGTTCCGCCCGGCGGGATGGCGATTTTCCCTTCCTTGATCATGCGGTCCATCCAGACTTTTTGATCCGGGGCAATCAAGACAGGAATCTCAACCAGCCCCACACGTCCCATCATATCCATAGCTTCGACCTCCGTGATCTGTATCTCGTTCCTCGTGAAGCGTATCTCGTGGGACAGACTCGTTCCAAAAGCGAGATACGAACCCATTCCAGCATGCTGTTTTGAACATTGTCAATCGATCAAATTTGGCACGACACCTGCGTACGTACACAGGCTATGAACCCGCGCCCAATAACGATCCTAGCCAGGTTGCTCGTCTGCGGGATGTTGTGTGTCCCATCTCCACCTGACGCCCACGCACAGCGCCTACAGAAATCCGACATCGGTTCAACGCTGGAACCGCAGTGTGACCTCTGCTGGTATCCATCGCCGAACGAGCCACACTCGGATCGCCTCCCCACATACAGGCAGCGTCGGCCCCCACGTCCCCCGGACAGCCGACCACAACGCTATCCCAAAGGCCGTTACAAGCTAGGTCCCATACATAAGCAGTCTCGGCTCTCAACCCTTCGAGCGCGGTCTAGGCACGAGATGCGACTACTGAGTACCTTACACGTGCGGGCAGTCGATGGCGATACCATTCGCGTCGGAGCCGAGCGTATCAGACTTCGTGGGATTGACACGCCGGAAATGAGTGAGTTCGCCGGCCCGGCAGCCAAGCAACGACTGGAAGAGTTGCTTCGCCGAGGACCGATCCGCATCGTCCCCAAGGGCCGAGATGTCTACAATCGTCTCGTCGCCGACGTGTTCGTGAACGAACAGAATGTGGCGGAGACGTTAATCATAGAGGGATATGAAAAGCCACGGTCATAGGGAATCACATCGCATCATACTAGAGCACGACTAGCAAAGTTACGGGGCTGTACAAGCAACATGGCCCCCCGAGATTTAGTCCATTGTTCCTTAGTCTGAAGCAGAGTAGATGAATCCATGTCGCGCTGCTACTGTTCGCACCGTAAAATACCCTGCGAAGCGCTAATAGATGACCGTGTTCTGACGATAGTTCAGTCGATGAATGAGCAGGGGAAATAGGAAATGACGGTCGGAACAAGCAGAATTGGCCATTGGCAGCAGTCGAACGCATTCAGTCAGTTGTAATGACACTGTATTTCATTCTTTCGATCAACAAAGGGTTTCTGGCAACGTGACGCTCATAAACCGCTGCTGGTTGATTTTGCCTCGCTCGATTCAAAAGGATTCAACAGGGATGTTCTCCGATTCTCCGACATCCTCTGTACCTATTCCGATTCATGGTGGAATCAATTCAGATACAGGCGCATACTGTCCAACTTCGAAGCACATCGTTCAGGCTATTGAAATGCCTCGCTTTCTATGTGGCAACACACGTGGCGCAAGAAATGCTATGGCTGATTGCTTGTACACGCGCCGTGACGCGACATCACCGTACTTGAACTAGATCGAGCTTCCTTAACGTGAAAACATATCGGGAGTGAGTGTGTTCCTCCATATAGCCCTGCAAGAAGGATTCAAACAGGATGCGCTTGAGATCCGTGTCAATGGGAAAGAAGTATACAAAAAAGAGGGTGTAACCACGCGCCTACAGACAGGTTTCGCTGATGCCATGGAAACTGATGTGCGGACGCCTCACGTCACCATTGAAATCAACCTTTCAAACAAACAGATTTCTCAGATGCTTAATCTCGATATCGTCCAACCGACCTATCTCGGTATTTCTATGACGGCCGAAGGCCGGGTCGAGCATCGGATCTCATTTGAACCGTTTGGCTATCTGTAGCCCTCACGTGAATGTTTGTCGACCTGATGACCAGACAACTGAAACGGAGACTTCAGTGACAGAGTGTGTTTCCCGATAGCTGCAGACCCACGCATCATTCTAGCGGAAAGGAGATTCCCATGAATGAACATGAACAGTTCTATGAAGATGACGACGCAGTGTCGGCGGAGGCGGCACCCACTGCCGATACTCCACTTTTGCCGATCTTTCCTTGGCCGCCACGATTGAGAGTCAGCGGCCTCTATACCGCGCCACAAATCAAGTTCCCGCCGATCCCCATTCCCACGCCGATTCCGGTGAGTCCCATTCCGATACCGCAGCCATCGTCCGACGACCAATTTCCTGCCGGATTGAGCCACGAAGTCGATGCATTATCTTCCAAGATCTTCAGGCGCGAAGAGTTGCGTCTCGATGTGGATGGGAGATACCCGCAGATGACGGCCAGCGGAACAATTTCTGGTTCGTTGGCCAAACGGGTGCATTGGATCGCGAAATTGACTGCAACAGGGACGGGCGCATGGTCCGGATCCATCTGGTACAAGGACGGCGATGTGTCCACACTATTTCCTTACACAACGGTGGATATTAGTGCCAGCGGAAGTCTTCTCCCGACTGCCAAAACTGCAACTGTTCGCTTCTACGGCGGAGGAACGGCCGTTCGTACCAGAATCTTCAAGTACAAATCGCCCTACTTCCGACGAGTTGAGTTCGAGTTCGACTCTGCCACTGGAGTGACCGCAACAACGAGCATCAACACCCATGCCCATCCAAATCGGCCGGCCACGCTGCCGAATGAAACCTTGTCGATCGAAACCGTGTACCGACGGGCCGGATTCGACGTCAAGAGATCAGGAGATTCAATCGTACCCATCGCTGGAGCCGGTTCGAATGCACAATGGAGTGACAATGAAATGCACGATGCAATGCAGGTCTACTGGTCGCGCTTTTCAGCCAAGGCTCAGTGGTCGCTCTGGGTATTGTTCGCCTCGCAGCACGAGCAGGGGACGAGCCTTGGGGGCATCATGTTCGATGACATCGGCCCGAACCATCGGCAGGGAACGGCCATGTTCAACGATTCCTTCATCTCGACGCCACCTGCCGGCGACGCGGCTCCAGCGGCCTGGATCCAACGGATGCGATTCTGGACCGCGTGCCACGAAATGGGGCACGCTTTCAATCTCGCCCACTCCTGGCAGAAATCCCATCCCCCAGATTGGGGCACCCCGTGGATTCCTTTGTTGAATGAACCGGAAGCCCGCAGCTTCATGAATTATCCATACAATGTATCCGGAGGACAAACCGCATTCTTTGCTGATTTCGCCTATCAGTTCAGTGACAACGAGTTGCTGTTCATGCGGCATGCGCCTGAGCGGTTTGTCCAGATGGGAAATGCTAATTGGTTCGATCACCACGGATTTGAACAAGCAAATCGCTCTCCAGAACCTGCTCTGAAACTCAACCTTCGCGTGGATCGGGCGACCGCGATGTACCAATTCCTTGAGCCTGTCGTGCTGGAGTTGAAACTCACCAATATCTCATCACGCCCCGTTGTCATTGAGAAAGAATTACTCTCCATGACCGACCACATGACGGTTATCATCAAAAAGCGGGGCAAGGAAGCCCGGCAGTACATCCCCTTCGCATCGTACTGCTACGACCAGCAAGCTCGCGCTTTGATGCCTGGAGACTTCATGACGGATTCACTTTTTGTCTCCGTCGGAAGAAATGGGTGGGACATCGCCGAACCCGGCTATTACACCATTCAGATCGCCCTTCATATGGAGACGGAGGATATTGTGTCTGACCCGTTGACCATTCGCGTTGCACCTCCCCGTGGCTATGACGAAGAATTCCTGTCACAAGACTTCTTTTCAGAAGTTGTCGGGCGGATTCTCAACTTTGACGGTAGTCAGGCCCTCCGAAGCGGAAACGATACATTGCGCGAAGTCTGTGATCGACTCAGCGACCGTGCCGTCTCAACGCATGCGCGGATTGCACTGGCTGCCCCGCTCGCTCAAGAGTATAAAGCCCTGGATTTGGGAGATCGGACGGGACCGATCCTATCCGCCAAGGACGCTGGTGGCCGTATTCTCATGACGCCGGCAAAGCTTGAGGAAGCAAAACAGCTTTACTCGGACGCGTTGCTCGATAAGAAAGACCGCGCCATTTCAACCCTGGGGAGGACCGACTATGAGCATTACCTGGGGCGATTCAGCCGCTTCTTGGAAGGCCGCGGTGCCGTACCCAACAAGGACGCAAAGGACAGCAGGCGGGAATCCAAGAGAGAGAAAAGCAGCGACGTTGACCGCATCCTAAGGGTGGTCAAGGAAACCCTCTCGGAACTTAAGGAACACGTGCATTCTTCTTAGGAGTCGAAGCCTAACGCTCCACACGCAGGGCTGGCGCGAACACGCAGCCGGCCCTGCAACCTCAATTGAGGCAAGGAGAAGTTGCCCACACATGGAAGAACTTACATGCCTGGATTTTTTCTGGGGTTGAACTGTATACCTGGGTGTGCGAAGCAACCCTACCAACCCCGCAACACCGCATGGACATGCGTACGGGGTCCTAATCAGACGTCAGTCACATCCGTCGATGTCTATTTCGCGATGGAGTGCCGGCCGCGCAACTAATACGTCAGATAGCGTGAGCAGCATTCGTATCCTCTGCAACCGGTTCAGCCCTGAAAAACGCATGGGGCTGCATCGATGGACAGACTATTGAACAAGCAGCCGGCAATGAATACAATTCCACACCTATGTCCGTTCTCTATCTCATCGTCATCGGCGCATTCCTCATGGCACCATCTACCCACGCGGCAAGTCCTCTGGCCGCTCAAGTCTGTAGTCTGCTGTCATCTCCCTCGCTCGTATCCATCCAGGCCAGGATGGGTACCGGTGAGGGCTGCGCATGGCAGTGGCCAAACGCGCAGACGTTGTCGGTGTATGTGCACATCGATCAGCAACCCGAAACGGTGGCTATGATGAAAGAGACGATGGAGACGATTCTGAAGAACCCGGTGTTCAAAAAAACGGCGTTCCCAGTCTGCACGGAAGGTGACCTGGTGACCGGAGATTTTCGGAACGGGACCGGTCCGGGTGGGACAGGGTACACACAATGTTCCGGGTTCGTGCTGACTTTCAGCTTCCAGGGCGCTGTTGCACACAGCCACCTGGCTGAAGTCGCGAAGCAACTTTCCAGCAAACCTTTCGCCCGTTAATTTGCTCGATCCGACGACTGAGATACTCTTTCACGGTTGAGGTGAATGGGAAATACGGCGAGATGGCATAATCCTAGTACTGAAAGGGTGTGAGCATGAAGAATGTCGAGATGAGCGTTGAGGGATCTATGTTGACGATCAGGGTGGATCTCTCGAAGGAATTCGGTCCGTCCTCAACCGGCAAAACGATTATCATCGCTTCGACGGAAGGAAATGTGACAGTTCCGAATCGGCAAGAGAAAGTCGGGCTCAATGTGTATAGGAAAAAGTAGCTCTTCTCGCAGCCATTTGGCCCTATCTTCTTCACTACCAGGGTGCCTTCTTTTTTTAACCAGCCCTTGACAGATGCCAAACATCGCTCCTGGCCTATGGATTAGGCTGTGATCCCCAGAAAATTCAGGAGGCTGTGGATAGCGATCCAAATAGTTGCACTGATAACGACTCTGTTACGGTCAACTTTTCGGCACCAAGCACAGATTGCTAGGAATGCGGTGAAAACGTTTAGAAGGAACCCTTGGACCACTATTAGTTGTGCCTCAACTGTTCTGGTACAGACGCCTAAATAATAGGCAGTTTGATAAATAAATACGCCATTGGGGCACGCTTTTGTATCCCGTGTGAGTTATTCACACGGTTATCCACAGAAGGTGGGGACTAAATTTCGTGGCAATCACAGCTTGCCCAGGAACCGTGAGGATCAACCGTTCCGGAGATTTTCTTCTCGTTTCTTGACACATTCCTTGTGTTTCTCCGACAATCTCACAACTTTCATGAGCTCCGAACACGTCCCCTCACGGAAGTAGTCGGGCAGATGTGAGGGTGCGCCGCAGCTCAGACGAGGGAAGCTGTTTTTAAATGGGAAAGTTTGGCAGGCTCCCAACCCCACCAATCTCCCCAGACCTTGCCCCTTGAGGTCCATCATAGCCATCAGCCGGTAGTCACATGAACGATCGCTTGAGGTAACGGTGAAAACATTTCGTCTTATGGCACTTGGCATTGTCTCATCGCTATTCCTCGTCGCCTGCGCGTCACAGACGAAGCAACCGGTAGGAGATCCATCCGCAAGGATCACCGCAACCGGGTACTCACAGGATGGCTGTTTGCTCAATCTGAAACTGGAAGCGCGCCAGAGGAACCTGCGGTTGAATCCCGAGGATGTGGAAGTACACACCAATTGGGTCTCCTTTTTCTTCCCAATTTTGAATCATGAAGGCTATAAATGTTCGGCAAGTGGAATTGAACGGGACAAGCGGATTTTTGGCAAGGATCCTTTCTACCCTGTTGAGTGATACGGACCAAACGCCGACCGTTGCCCACCGTTATCCCGCTTGATTAAACCGAACAAAGCCGAAATGACGCGCTCCCGGAACGCGCGAAGACCTTGATTGAAAAGTGATTCTGGAAGGGAATAGGATAGGGCGAATGTTTTCGTTCGCTGTCTCACTGATGAAGAGGCGCATCGACGTTTTTCATGGTAGAACTCTGACTCTTCAACGGTTGTTGCAGTGCGGATTTCTCCTGAATAGCGTTCTGGAGCCCTGAGATCCGACGGAGATCCTCCCACTCTATCTTGCGATCACTGTACGTTATTATCCAAGGAAGTGAGATACAGCCATGAAGTTACTTGCGTTGGCCCTGGCATCGACCTTCACGCCGATCAACGGACACGTTCCGAGCATCGCAGCCGGCTTTCAGGCGACAAGTGGCACCTCGACATGGAGTCTGATCGCAACGCCTCTCTACAAGGTCCACGACGACCATTTCCCCCAGAATAAGTATTCGTTCCCGCCCCAAACCTCGAAAGGCCAAGCAGAGAAGGAGCCGTCGTTGGACAAGCTTCAGCAACAGCTCTCAGCGAAAGAGAAAGAACTGTCTCTACTGCGGGAGAAGGCAGGAGCGACCAATGATCTCCTGAATGTCGAAAAACAACGCGCCGGTGTTTTGGAGACACAGCTTGCCCAAAAAGAGCAGGAGATCAAAGCACTGCGTGACCGAGAAGATTCGCACAAGCAGCCGTCCCAAGAGCTGAGCATGACGAAAAGCGACCTGCAGCAAGCGAAACAACGCATCGACGATCTCGAGCGACAACTTGCGGTCAGCAGTCTCGAGAATGCAAAACGCCGAATCGGCGAACTCGAGCGTCAGCTCGATGCAGAAAAGAGAGAGACCACAGTCCCACGATCAACTTCCGACGACAATTCCACACTCAACGGGGATATGTCCGCACAGACGGAAGAGTTCACGCAAGCCAAGAACAGAGTGGTTGAGTTAGAACAACAACTTGCAGGAAAAGAGCAGGATCTGGCACGGGTCAAGGACAACCTCAGTCAAGTCACGCAAAAGCTGGCTGACCTTGACCCACAGCTCACGGCGAGAAATGCAGAACTCGCGCAGGCGAAGCAATTGCTCGCAGAGATGGAGCGTAATTCTGCGAAGCAAGGCGACGCGGCCCCTGCTCAAGATCCCCACCCAGTTCGTCCGGAGGATGCGAAAGCCATAGGAAGTGATCTCATCAAGGTCAGTGAAAGTCTCAGCAGCGCACTCCAGGATGAACTGAAGAAAGGTCGTGTGGGCTTACGACAGCGGGGCAATAAACTGACCTTGGCGTTGGCGACCGGCGAGTTATTCGGTTCAGGCGAAGTGACGATGACCCCGGGAGGCACCTCGTTGCTCGAACGGATCGGGGCGATCTTGCATGATTTCCGTTACCAGAGCATCGAAGTGGCCGGACATACCGACAGCAAGCCCGTCCGAAGCGACCCTCGCAGAACGTTTCGAGACAATATCGAACTCTCCCAGGCACGAGCGGAACACGCCGGTCAGGCTTTGATCGGCAGCGGGGTCGAAGCCGATCGAGTCAAATCGGTCGGATACGCGGCCACCAGACCCATCGCGACCAACGATACCGATAAAGGTCGGAGTAAAAACAGACGGGTGGAGATCATCGTCACTCAGTGGTCAGAACCCAGTATCTTGTCGGGCGAGAAAGACAAACACGTCGGCAAGAAATCCCGAGTGGCTTCCCGCCACCACAAGGGAGTCACTCAACGTGTGGTGAATCGTTGACGCGACAGAGGAGACTTCACACGGCCCTGTCGGGTGACCTGATCGCCACGCTCTAGAGTACCCATCATCCATGATCCGCGCCGATCTATCTGCTAGGCGCGAGGCAGCAAACGGTCATCCTCAATTTCGTAGCACCGGCATAGTCTGACGTCTGCGGCATGAGCTCCCCCCATCCGGGCAAACTCCGTGATGAAGCTCAGGAGGGATGCTGAGGGCCTCAAGTCTGGGATTGAGCGGGATCGACTCGCACGCGAACTGCGATGGATGAGCCGGGAACATCATGAACCTCACCGAAGTCCGCTCCGGTGAGGACCAGAATATCCCCGGACTCTACCTGTGTTTCGTTAGAAATCTCCGGCTTTCACGTAGGGATGGCTCCACAGCGTCACCTGAAGCAGGCAGGATTTCACCCATGCAGCATACATCTTCTCAACGTCCTCAGCGGAGTGACCTTTCTTGGCAAGAAACGGTTTGAGCGTAAAGGTCACCGGAAAGATGAGCGCGAAGAGATCGCGAAACGGGACGACTTCAGCCGATGCGGCCGCATTGTCCGTACGGTTCTTCTTGGTGCGATGATGCCGCAAGCCGATCTCGTGCTGATAATCGAGCCATTTCTGGTCGTATTCCGCACGGGCCGTGTCGAGAATCCATTGGCCGAACCGCTTGCGCACGCCGCCTAGATAATCACCGAGCGGCTTGCCGTCGCCCTTGCCCAAGAAGGACTTGAGCAGATGGGGCTGGGATCCGACGAACCCATACCAGACGTCGAGGATCGCCTCGACTTGATCCTTTACCACGTCGAGCGACAGACGCAAATACTTCACATCCTCGTCGCCGAACAAGGCGCTCTTTTTCATCAACTCGAAATCGGCAACTGTCACAGGGGACGTTGCAACCGCGGGGGTGCCGTACGTGTAACCGGGAATAGTTGTCTGGTGACTCATTACACGACTCCTTTCTTTTTTTCGAATGTACGTAGTAGGTAGTTTCAAGTCAAGGCACAAAGCTACGAGGCGTTGTTGTGGATACGCGATCGGCGGCGGCACTTGCCGAATGCGGGAGTTCCACGCGCTGTTTTCGCGTTAGGATCTGGCCGTGGATGAAGGATGGATCGCCGACTGAAGCGCAGCGACCATGGTTCTGTCCAGACGTTTGATTTTTCCGTTCCCGTCCGTCGCCGCCAACCGGGCCGAGCCTTTCACAACCACGCGGCCGCTCGCCTTCTCACACACGACATGCGAAAAGGTCAACGCAGCCCGGGTCACATCGCCCACTTCCGTTTCGACGACCAACGTTTCTCCGTATCGACCCGGCGAGCAATACGCCACTTCGGCGTGCACCACCACGAAGAGAATGCTCTGTTTCATCAATGCCGCAACCGAATACCCTCGCGCTTCAAGATACTCGGTACGGGCGCGCTCAAAATATTTCAGATAATTCGCGTAATAGACCACCCCGCCGCAGTCGGTGTCTTCGTAGTAGATCTTAATCTCCATGGGAGCAGATGGCCGAGAGCTGATTGCCAATTGGGCCAATAGGGATGGACAACCTATGAAGCTTTTAAAGACTCAGGACCGGAAACTTCGGTAACGACGACTCTGCAACCCCGGTGAGTCGGACGATCACATCGTACAACTGCTGCACTCGTTCCGATTTGATGGGCTCGAAGCCATGACCCAACACGGCATGGTTCGCTGCATCAAGCAGGGGTTTCATCTTCTGCCATTCCCTGAGGAAGGTTTGTCCCAGTTGATCACCCAACCCGGCCAGCACACGAAACTGTGCCTGCAGCGGCAGCTTGTACTTGCCGTCGATGTCTTCGAGATAACAGGTGCGACACATTTCCTGAAGCGCCTGCGGGAGTTGCTCGGGCGACACATCCCAGCTCTTCATCTTGTGCGCTTTGTGGAGTCGGACCTGGGCAAATGCCTCCAGAGCACGGACGAGTGCGACCATGGCCGCTTCGGGATCGCGTCCGGCAAGGAGCCTTCTGCCTGCATGCGCCAAGAGATCCAACGGCACGAATTCTTTGACCTCAGCGGAATCGAGGACGATCTTTTCAAGGAAGCCGGCATTAGCCTTGATGGGAGGCACGACCGACTTCAAGCCAGGCGGCCCCCCCCAGAGTGAAGCCATTTCTAAAGCCTTCGTCGCAGTTTTCAATTTGTCCCAAGCCTGACGATAGTGAAACCGCTCCCACAATTCATAGCCGTCAGCTAAATCCGTCAACGCTCGATACAGCGGCTTCTGCCCACCACTGACCCGCAGTTCCACATCATGAAAGAACTTGGCGGCAGCGTGGAAGAGTCCCCGGTTGAATAGCTCACATCCTTCACGTCGTGAGACCGTCGCGTGCTCATCCCACGGATTACTCTGCGTCCAGACGAGGGTCTTCGTGCCCAACTCAATGCGATCGCCATCCAGTCCTTCGCGAGCCGGGCTCAGTTCGACCAGCCGAGAAGTCCACGGCAGCGCCACCACAGTGAGCGCTCCCGCCATCGCCGGTGTCGCCCCAGTCAAGTCCACCACCAACTCACCAGGCTGTACCTCCCACGTCCGCAGCAGTTCAGGCAACGTCCGCGCAAGCGTCTGATAGGAGGCCGGGAACTCAGCGGTTTCCCCCATCACAATCCAATCCCACCGTTTCGGCATCTGCTGGATCTTCGGTTGTACGTCAGACTCCACCAAGGCCTTACTCGCTTCCGGCAACACAAAACACAAGGCCTCCGGCGTGAGTCGGTTGATCGAATAGACCGCCGACATCGCGTCCTCGACCAATGCGATTACGAGAGCCTTGATGGGTTGATCTTTTGCCATCGCGCGACGACTATACCATCGGCCTAACCTGCGTTCAATTTGACGCAGCAAGATCTTCTGAAGATAGCTCCCAACCTTGACAGCATAGACTCCCTTCCCTAGAATCCGACCATGCAAACACTTGTTTTGACGGCCTTTGCCGACAGTGCGAACGTCAAGCAGCAGTTTGCGCGCGAACATGCCGACCGAATCGTGGAGGTCGCCACGCTCATCGCGCAGGCCTTCCGGAACGGCAACAAGGTTCTGCTCTTCGGTAACGGAGGGAGTTCAACGGACGCCGCCCATATCGCGGCGGAATTTGTCGGACGGTACAAACGCGACCGGGTACCGCTGCCTGCGATCGCGCTGGCGACGGACATTGCCGCCATTACTTGCATCGCGAACGACTACGGCTATGAAGAACTGTTTGCCCGCCAGGTGCGGGCGCATGGCCGACCAGGCGACATCGCGATCGGCATCAGCACCAGCGGGAATTCTCCGAACGTGCTGAAGGGGATCGCCGCCGCCCGCGAATGTGGTTTGACCACGGTGGCGTGGACCGGAGCGACAGGCAGCCAACTGGCCGGCCTCGTCGACTATCCCTTTGTCGTGCCATCCACGGTCACCTCCCGAATTCAAGAAAGCCACATCACACTCGGCCATGTCTTGTGCGAACTGGTAGAGGATCATCTCCTTGGGAAAGCGTCCTGATCGGACTTCCCCGACTCGTCCTCCCGCCTTGATCCCTCCGATCAATGCGTCGGATCTCAAGACCTATCCGTTGAAGAAACGGCACAGCAAGGTACGGCTTTCGGACTTCGCCACACCGTGGAAACGCGGAGGATCGTTCGCGACATTCTACTCGCGCCTCCCGGACATCTTAGCGGTCAAGACGTTGCGGGCCGTCGCGAACGCCGTCGTGAAGGCGCATCGGAATCACCGT
This sequence comes from Nitrospira sp., assembly GCA_024760525.1. Taxonomy (NCBI): domain Bacteria; kingdom Pseudomonadati; phylum Nitrospirota; class Nitrospiria; order Nitrospirales; family Nitrospiraceae; genus Nitrospira; species Nitrospira sp. The sequence continues at coordinate 430,037 of CP060499.1, read as the reverse complement.
CCCGTGATCGTCGGGATCGGCGCCCATGTGATCAAGGTTGGGCTGGCCCCGGTCATCACGGATTTGATGGAGCGAGGCATCGTCACCGCAGTGGCGATGAACGGGGCAGGGATTATTCACGACTTCGAATTGGCTCTGATGGGTCACACGTCTGAAGAAGTCGATGCCGAGATCGACGATGGCCGGTTCGGCATGGCGGAGGAGACGGGACGGATTCTGAATGAGGCGATCACCCGTGGGGCGAAGGATGGCCACGGGTTGGGTGAAGCCATCGGGCGCTATCTGAATCATTCTAGCAATCAGTTTCCGAATCGAGCCGTCAGCATTTTAGCCACAGGCGCCCGGCTCGGTATTCCGGTGACGGTGCACGTGGCAGTCGGAACCGATATCATCCACATGCATCCCTCCGCGGACGGAGCAGCCATCGGAGCCACGTCGCTTCTCGACTTCAGGCGCCTGACCGCCGTTGTTGCGGGTATGGAAGGCGGAGTCTACCTGAATATCGGATCGGCCGTGATACTTCCCGAGGTGTTTCTAAAAACACTGTCGTTGGGGCGAAATCTCGGCCATCCGATTACGAACATCACCACGGTGAATATGGATTTCCTCTCTCATTACCGTCCGCAGACCAATGTCGTGCGACGTCCCACGAAAAAGGGCGGCCAGGGCTATTCCCTGACCGGTCACCACGAAATCATGCTGCCGCTGCTGGCCGCGGCGGTGCTGGAGCAATTGGGATGAGACCGGCCATGGCGGCCACGACTGCTTCAATCCTCCTGTCTTCCGAAGATCTGCAGGCTCATTGGCAGCGCCTGAACGCACGGTACTTTGCCGGTTCATTGCCGCCGATTGCGATGTGCTGGAGCCGGCGCCTCACCTCCTCAGTCGGCATGTTCGCCAGCCGTGGAGGGCCGAAAGCAGGATATCCCGCCGGCAACCGCAGCCGTCGAGAGATTCGCCTGTCGCTTCCTTTGTTCGAGCGGCTCGCCGAACGGACACCGTACGCGGAACAGGAACTCCTGAACACCCTCGTCCATGAGATGATCCATCAATGGCAGTTCGATGTGCTGAAGCGGCGGCCCGATCATGGACTGGAATTCTTGCGAAAAATGACGGAGATCAACCGGTCCGGCGAAGTGGCCGTCACGACCCATCACTCCTTGGAGAAAGAAGTCCTTGCGCTCTCGAGATTTGCCTGGCGCTGCAAAGACTGCGGGCGGGTCTATCGACGGCAACGAAAATCCATCCAGCCCAAGCATCACCACTGCGGTGCCTGTCGAGGCTCTTTGGAAGAGCTCATGTCACCAACCAGATCGATCGAGAATCGGCTTCTCCCCTACCTCGCTCGCGTATCAGACATCATGCACCCATCCGCCCGACCGGGCAGGCTCGTCGATGCGCCGGAGCAACTGACGCTGAAATTAGCGTGATCGTCCAAAGCGTGATAGAGGGAGGCGGATTACGCGGCTTCTTGGTTCTTGGGGGACTGGGAGCGTAAACGCTCCCGATTCGCGCGGTCCAGGGCCCCGGCCAACGCGTCGACAGAAATGGGCTTTGAGAGATAGTCATCCATTCCTGCCGCCAGACACCGTTCGCGATCCCCCTGCATCGCATTCGCCGTCATGGCAATGATCGGCACGTGATGGGAAGGTTCTAGTTTCTGGTTGCCGGTTTCTGGTTGGAGACGGGAATGCTCCTGCCTTGGACCCGCAACCCGTAATCCGGAACTCGAAACAGTTTTGGACGCTTCACGCTGCCTGATCTCCCTCGTGGCTTCGAAACCATCCATTTCCGGCATTTGGCAATCCATGAAGACCACGTCATAGTGAACATGAGAGAGCGCTTCGATGGCTTCGCGCCCATTGGCCACTACGTCGATTCGATAGCCCAACCGCTGGAAGAGACGAACGGCAACTTTCTGGTTGATAATGTTATCCTCGGCCAAGAGAATGCGAAGATCCGCTTTGGCATTGGTTTCTGCAAGTGTGTGCCGAGTAATAAGAGGGAGCGGTTCGTTCGTTGTCGGCACGTATGCCGAGAGCTGTGTCATGACTGCGGCAAGGCAATCGTGTAATTGCCGCTCACGGATCGGCTTTGTCAAGTAGGCTGCCAACCCAGCTTCCCTGGCGATCTTGGCGTCACCTCGCCGGCCCAGCGAGGTGAGCAACACAAGCCGGATCTCAGCTCCTTCAGGCCGGGTCTTTATCGCACGCACCAGTTCGATTCCCTCCATCGATCCCATATCCACATCCAACAGCGCGAGATCAAACCGTGACCGTCCGTGTCGACGGCTCAACACATCCAATGCCTCGGGGCCGCTACGGGCAAGCGTCGGCTCCATCCCCCATGATTTGGTCATCAGCTCAAGAATCTTTCGATTGATGGCCTTGTCGTCCACAATCAAGACACGGAGACCCTCCAACACGGCATTGGGCGGGTCAGCTCTGTGGAAGCCCTCAGCCTGTTTGCGCAGGTTCACCGTAAACCAGAAGCAACTCCCTTCTCCAACCCGGCTGGTCGCGCCAATCGTTCCACCCATCATCTCAACAAGTCGTTTGCAAATCGCCAGGCCGAGACCGGTCCCGCCGTACTTCCTCGTGGTGGACCCATCGGCTTGACTGAACGACCGAAAGAGCCTTTCGCGGGCTTCGCCGGAAATCCCGATGCCTGTGTCCGTGACTGCGACACGAATGGTCGAATCCTCCATCGATTGAGCCTCAACCGTCACTTCCACGATAACATCGCCGCTGTCGGTGAATTTGATCGCATTCGCCATCAAATTCATCACGACCTGCCGTAAGCGCCCGGGGTCACCGAGTAAATTGCGCGGCACATCGGCGTGAAAGAGACAGGCCAAATTGAGCCCCTTGGATGACGCTCGTTCTGCAACGAGGTCCAACGATTCGTCGATGGCGAGGCGAAGGTCGAACTCAATCACTTCCAAATCCAGTTTTCCCGCTTCAATCTTGGAAAAATCCAGGATGTCGTTGATGATCGTCAGCAGATGGTCCCCGCAGGTTCGAGCTGTTTCAGCATATTCTCTCTGTTCATCAGTCAATTTCGTATCGAGCAGGAGACCCGTCATCCCAATGACCCCGTTCATCGGGGTGCGGATCTCGTGACTCATCGTCGCCAAAAAAGACGATTTCGCTTCGGTGGCGGCTTTGGCTTCCCTCAAAGCGGCATCCAGCTGCTGATTGATGTGCTCCAACTGCTGGGCGTAATCTTTCAGCGCTTGCTCTGCTTCCTTCCGGCTCGTGATGTCTCGAATGAATGCGCTGAAGATGACGGAGCCCTCGACCGGCAACGGCGTCATGGCAATTTCAGCGGGGAATTCACGGCCGTCACGTCGAAGGGTGGTCATCTCGATCAACATGTTTGCGATGGATATGTCCTGAGGCTCAAGGAGACGCCGAACATACTCCTGGTAACTCAGACGATGGGACGGCGCAACGATGGTGGCGCCGAAATCGCGTCCAAGAACTTCAAACGCAGACCACCCGAAGATCTGCTCTGCCTGGGCGTTCCACTCCGTGATTCGACCGGCATGGTCCATCGTGATCACGGCATCGAGCGCTGTGTCGATGATCAGCCGCGTGCGGGTTTCGTTCTCATGGAGCGCCGCTTCCACTTCGGCCCGCTCAATGAAAAGACCGATCTGGCTTCCGATCGTCCCCAATGTTTTCAGGAGATCCCAATCCTGCGACTGCGCTTCTTGGCCGAAGAACTCCATGACGCCGTAGACGTGGGCTCTCAGCCAAACGGGAAACACACATGCCGCGTGCAACATACGAGTGGATTCAAGAGATCCGGGCGCGACTCCGGCGTCCTTTCCAATGTCCTCCACCCACAGGGGCTCACCGCGGGCCCAGCTACGCCCAGGGAGACCGGACCCGGACATGAACGTTTCCTGTTTTCGCAGCCTGACAAAATCCAACAGGTCGGTTCCATTGCCACACCAAGCCTGTACACAGCGAAGAGAGCGCCGGTCTTCTTGAACTCGCCAAAACAGCCCGGCGTGCCAGTCCGAGCTGACTGCAATCGCCCGGAGAAGCTCCGGAATCGCTTGCTCGACCGTAGAGGCTTCTGCAAGGACTTTCGCCACGGCATGCTGGAGGGCTTGACGGCGATCGCTACGCTTTTCCTCTGTCACATCCCGGAGCACGCTCAGAACCGATTGCACGGTGCCGTCTTCGGCCGGAAGCGGGACGGATGTGATCTCGATCCAGCGGGATTGCCCCGACAACCCGATGAGTCTACCTTTTCCACAGGTTTCCCGGCCTTCTCGAGCCGCCTTCAGCATTTCTTCGATCCGCACACAATCATTCGCGTGGATACAGTCTCGGAGGTCTTTGCCGACGATCTCTTCTGTAAAGCCCGCATCGAACAGGACACGCCCGGCCGGGTTGACCTGAAGCACACGGCAATCAAGCCCGAGCACCAAAATCCCTTGCGGTTCGGCTTCCAAGACACTCCGAAGCCTGTGTTCATTCTCCTGAAAGCGAATTCTCTCCGCTTCCGCGCGCAGCCAACCTGCCCGTGCGCGACGAGAAGTCTGTATGAGCAAGAAAATCAAGGGAGCAACGACCAACACATTGGCCGCCGCAATGATCCAGAAAACGCTCACCCCCTCCTCCATCATCATTCACGCTCCGGGCGCACCTATCGGTCCAGGCCCACGCCGACACCAGGCCTTAGAGTCCGTTATGTGCTGTATCGGTCCATTATGTGACGACTTGAGGATGAAATTTCATGGACTTACAGAGCGCTGAGAAGAAATAAAGCGCGGCCCAGCAGGGAATATGGGTAAGTTTGTCGCTCTTTCCCTGTGACTGACGGCACGGTATGATGGGGCTATGGTCGCGAAGGTTTTTCCGCGCAATCAACTCCTGTCCGAACTTTCCGCTGAACGAGCAAAGGGGAAACGGGTCGTCTTCACGAACGGTTGCTTCGACCTCATGCATATCGGTCATACGCGCTATCTGCAGGCAGCCAAGGCGTTGGGCGATCTCCTGGTCGTCGCGGTGAACAGTGACGCGTCTGTCCGCAAGTTGGACAAGGCGCCCGATCGACCGATCGTGCCGCAGGCACAACGGGCTGAAGTGGTGGCGGCCTTGGGCTGTGTGGATTTTGTCGTGATCTTCGATGAACCTGACCCACTCCAGCTCATCACCGCCGTCCAACCGGACGTCCTCGTGAAGGGCGGGGATTGGGCCATCGACCAGATCGTCGGCCGAGAGATCGTCGAGGCGCGCGGAGGCGTGGTCAAAACCATTCCTTTGGTTTCCGGCCTTTCCACAACCGGACTCCTTCAACGCATCCGGTCAACCACGAAGTGATGCGTGCCTGAGAACAATCTCCACTCCTCATCCTGGCTTGCTCCACTTCATTCGGCGCTCGGCCAAGACGGCGCTCGGCCCTGCCTGATTGGAACACACGGGTCTACGGCGGCCTGTGCTCTGACGCTGCTTGAATCTCCTCGTACACATGCGTCCGGCCATCCCCGACCATGGGTCGTTCTCACGGCAACCGACGAATCTGCCGAACGAATCTTCAATGACCTGTGCTTCTTCCACGAACTCATGGGCCGTCCGACCGACGGTCTGGCCTGGTTCCCGGAATGGGAAACGCTCCCCTATGAAGCAACAGCGCCGCACGTCGGGTTGATCGCGCGGCGGATGACGACGCTGCATCGGCTGCTGGTCACCCCGCCCACCCTCCTCGTCACCTCCGTCGCCGCCGCGATGCACCGTTTGCTCCCTCGCTCGACATTCGAGCAGGCGATTTTTCGTTTCGAGACGGCGGCGAGCGTTGAGCGGGAATTGCTCACCACCAATCTGCTGCGCCTGGGATACCGACGCGTGTCCGTTGTGGAAATTCCAGGAGAGTTCAGCATCCGGGGCGGCATTGTTGATATCTTTTCGACCGCGTATGCCAATCCCATTCGGGTAGAATTTCTTGGCGATCAGGTTGAATCCATTCGTTTGTTCGACCCGTCAACCCAGACCTCCATCACAAAACTGACCGACGCCTGGGTCTTACCGGCGCGGGAATTCATTCGTCCCGCAGACGCTCCGGATACGATCGCGCCGATTCAGGCCGACGCGGAGTGGCGAAGCCCCGACTTGTACGACTCCATGGACACATTATTCGACTATCTCACCGGGTTCCCTTTTCTGGCCCTCGATCAGCCGGCCATGCTGAACAAGACGTGTGAGACGGCGTGGGAAAAGATCGACGATGGATATCTTCGCCATGTCGATCGTGACGTGTCGTCCCCCTATCCTTCACCTGAGCGACTGTTTCTGACCTGGCACGATATCCAACAACGGATTGCGGGCTGGCCGATGTTGGCGCTCGAACCGTTGACGGCACCGGATTCAACGTGGAATCCGACGTTTTCATTTTCCTCTCAACTGCCCGGCAGCATAGGCCTCGGAGTCCGGGGGGCCGCATTCAGTCAAACCCTTCGTCTGTTGGAAGGCCTGCGGAATGAGCATCGTGTCGTGGTGGTGGCGCGGAGCCGCGGGCAGGTCGACCGATTGCTGGCGCTTTTCCGAGAGCACGATTTGCCGGCTGATCCATGGAAACCGTCGATCTGGTCAAGTCCGGTTACCGGAAAATTCCCATTTTATGTGTTGCACGGCGATCTCTCGACCGGGTTTCTCTCCGGAGATCTTCGGCTTGCGCTGTTGACCGAAGAGGAACTGTTCGCGAAGGGAGCCCGACATAAACCACAGCCAAAGAGCCGAACGGCAACTTTCCTCTCTTCCTTAGAAGACCTCAACGTGGGCGATTACGTCGTGCACGTGCAGCACGGGATCGCCAAGTATCGCGGACTGAAACGCCTGTTGGTGCAGGATTTCGAGAGCGACTTCCTGATTCTGGAGTTTTTCGGCGGAGATACGCTCTATGTCCCGCTCGATCGTTTGAATCAGATCCAACGCTACAGCGGAGCCGAAAGCCATGTCCCTCGACTGGATCGCCTTGGCGGAACCAGTTGGGCCAAAACCACCGCTCGGGTGAAGAAGGACATCGAAGAGATGGCTCAAGAACTGATCGATCTCTACGCAAACCGCGAATTGGTGAAACGGAATGCGTACGGCTCGACGACAACCCTCTATCACGAATTCGAAGCGGCCTTTGAGTACGAAGAAACATCGGATCAGCTGAAAGCCATCGAGGACATCGGTCGGGACATGGAATCGACAAAGCCGATGGACCGCCTGGTCTGCGGGGACGTCGGATACGGGAAGACGGAAGTGGCCATGCGCGCCGCCTTCAAAGCCGTGGAGCATGACCGACAAGTGGCCGTGTTGGTGCCGACCACCCTCCTGGCTCACCAACACTACGAGAACTTCGCCGAACGATTCGGACCGTTTCCCATGCGGGTGGCACTGCTTTCTCGGTTTCAGTCGCCCAAGGAAACCAAAGCTATTCTCAAAGAAGTCTCGGCCGGGACCATCGATGTCGTGATCGGCACGCACCGTCTTCTTCAGAAGGACGTGGCGTTCCGGCAACTCGGCTTGGTCATCATTGACGAGGAGCAGTGGTTCGGCGTCAAGCATAAGGAGAGACTGAAGCAACTGCGCACTCAGGTGGATGTGCTGACGTTGACCGCCACACCCATTCCGCGCACCCTTCAAATGGCCATGTCGAGTGTTCGGGATCTCTCTATCATCGATACCCCGCCCGCCGGGCGGTTGGCGATCAAGACGGAGGTGATCCGATCCAGCGACAAGGCGGTGCGAGACGCGATCCTGCGTGAGCTCGGACGGGGGGGACAAGTCTATTTCGTCCACAATCGGGTCGAAACCATGGAGCGGATCGGAGCGTGGCTGCACCAGTTGGTTCCCGAAGCCAGGATGGTCATGGCGCACGGCCAGATGGACGGCAGGCCGTTGGAGGCCGTCATGCTGAGATTCGTCAAGCGCGAAGCCGACGTCCTGATTGCCTCGGCCATCATCCAGTCCGGTCTCGACGTCCCGAACGCGAACACCATCATCGTCAATCGGGCCGACCTCTTCGGCCTCGCACAGCTATACCAGTTGCGTGGACGAGTCGGGCGCGGCGGAGAGCAGGCCTATGCGTACTTCCTCATCCCCGACGAAGGAACGCTCACGGGCGATGCTCAGAAACGATTGATCGCGATTCAGCAGTTCACGGAACTCGGATCGGGATTCCGAATCGCCGCGGCAGACCTTGAGATTCGAGGAGCCGGCAATCTCCTGGGGAAACAGCAATCCGGCCATATCGCCGCCATCGGCTTGGATCTCTACATGCAAATGGTGGAACAAGCAGTCCAGCGGTTGAAGGGCCAGGCTGTCGAGGAAGAGCCGGACCCGACCCTCCAGCTACCGGTTTCCGCCTTTATTCCCGAGCAGTATGTGGCCGATCCACATCAGCGTCTGTCGCTCTATAAACGACTGACAGCGTGTTGCCAAGTCGGCGAGCTGGCCCTGTTACACGGAGAAATTCAGGACCGGTACGGCCCTCTTCCGGAACCGATCGAACGACTTCTCGAAGTGATGCAACTTCGGACTCATGCCAAACGTCTTCGCATGGCTGCCATTGAGGTGCATGGCCGGTCGGCAAAGATCGTCTTCCAACCGAAAGCCGCAATCCCGGAGCGCGCAGTCCACCGCTTGATGGACCAGCTCAAAAAGCGGCTGCACTTCCTGACCCCTCTCTCCTTTGAAATCCAGATGACCCATGACGACTGGCCGTCACTCTTCCTGGAACTCAACGCAACCTTGCAAAGCCTCGATCTCTGTGATACCAAGTCCCTCCAAAAGGATGCGACTACCTTATGACCGAGACCCGCATGTGCCACAATATATGATGCCTTTCCGGTTCCCCATCCTCGGCAGCACATATCGCCTGTGTTTCCTTCTTGTTAGCCTATTGGCCGGGTGGGGTCCGGTGTTGTCGGGCTGCGCGGAGCGGCAGGAAGAGCCGGTTGTCGCTCTGGTCAATGGGCGAGCCATCACTCAAACCGAATTTGACCTGCGCTGGGGCGAACTCTCCCAGGCCACGCGTTCGCGCTACGAAAAGGAAGGCGGCAAGCGAAGGTTCCTGGATGAACTCATCACCCGAGAGCTGCTGATGCAGGAAGCCCGCCGTCGCGGACTTGATCAGAACGATGCCATACGGGACAAAACCCAGCGATATAAAGAACAGTTGATCCTTGACGAGCTCTTGAAGGACAAACTCCAATCCAAGGTCGAGCTCACACAGGGGGAACTCGCCTCCTACTACGAGAGCCATGCAAGCGAGCTGTTGGATCCTTTAAAAGCCAACGTCTCGCTGATGCTGCTGCCCAATGTGTATGCAGCCAGAGACCTCGAGGCGCAGGTCAATCGCGGTGGAAGCTTTGCGAAGTTCGCGCAGCGGTACTCGATCGATGAGAAGACAAAAGCAAAAGGGGGCGACCTCGGGCCGTACCGAAAGGGGCTGGTGCCTTCCGAAGTTGATTCCGTCATCCATACGCTCAAACTGGGGATGGTCAGTGCGCCCATTAAGGCTGAGAACGGCTATTATTTGGTCATGCTGAGCCCTCTTGACGAGACAATTATCCAGGCCGACCTGGCGACGCAGGAACGGCTTCGGCAAGAGTTACTGGCCGATAAGCGCCGCAAACGGTTCGATGAAGTCATAGCCGATATCCGGACCAACGCCGCTGTTCGCTTCGCCGAGGCTTCCCGCTATATCACCGAGGACACCGGGAAACGCTAGCCTGACCCGATTCCACAGACCTATCTTTTTCATGTAGAATTGTCGGCACACGCACTACCGGGTGAAAGGATCATGAAACTCGCCTCGCTCCGATCAGATTGGCTGATCCGATTCAAATTGCCGTTGGCCTTGTTGGTGGTGTCGACCTGGCCTGCAGCCTATTCAGCCGCTCATTTGCAGGATCGCATCGTGGCCATCGTGAATTCCGAATTGATCATGTTGTCGGATGTCACGCGAGAGTTCGGAACGGAGAAGGAGCGTCTTTCCCGCGAGCACCGTGGAAACGATCTCGCCCAGCGATTGAAGACAGCGGAATACATGACATTGACGAAGCTGATCGAGCGGAGGCTCCAACTGCAAGAAGCCAAGACCAGAAAGATCGAGGTGTCCGATCTCGAACTCAAGCAGGCCCTTGAGCAGGTGAAGCATGAAAACCGCACTCTCGATACCGCCAATTCGATGAACGTGCGGGACGTTCGTGATCAGCTGATCCTCATGAAAGTGATAGACCAGCACATTCGCGGCAACATTATGGTCGGAGACTCTGAAATTAGGCGGTACTACCAGGAACATCGCGAGCGATTCGCCTATCCCCAGGAATACCATCTAAGCCAGATCATCATCAGGCCGCGTTCCGCCGACGGACTGGCGGACGCCCTGACCAAGGCCCGGCGCGCCATGGACGACCTGAAGCACGGCGAGAAATTCGAAGATGTCGCCATGCAGTATTCCGACGGCGCCAATGCCCTGCAAGGCGGACGCCTCGGATTGGTCCGGCACGGAGAACTCCTACCGGTGATTGAACAGGCGATCGCCCACTTGGTGCCGGGGGGGATCTCCGACATTATTGAGAGCCCCGAGGGAATCCAAATCATCCGTCTGGATGACAAGAAACCCAAAGAGTTTCGTAAGTACGAGGATGTATGGCGCGAAATTCAGTCGTTGGTCTATCAGAAGAAGAGCGATGACATGTATCAATCCTGGCTGGTCGATTTAAAGAACAAAGCCTACATCGAGATCAAGTTTGACCAAGCCGCCGACAAACCTCAGCCGCAGCCGGTCAGCTCGATTCCTTAAGGATAGGTCAAGTGGCATCAGCGCGAAGTCTTCCGGCTGCGTCACGTATCGCTCCCCACACTCGATCCCGTCCGTCTCCGGTTACCGACGAATAAGGAATCAACATTTCTCCCTCGGCCAGTCCGAGGACCCGATGCGCCTGCCTCAGGGTACGCACCCGTTCGCTGGGCCTCAGTTTGTCGATCTTGGTCGCAACGACGAGCGGATTCCGGCGGATGGATCGGAGCCATGCGATGGTCTGGCGATCCTGGTCGGTCACGACCCTGCTGTCCACCAACAAGACGACCTCCAGCAGGGAGGTTCGACCGATGAGATAGTCTTCAATCAACGGGCCCCATTGGGTTCGGACGGACTTCGACACTCTGGCAAACCCATAGCCGGGTAAGTCCACGAGGTAGAAGCGCGACATGCCGGGATCAGAGGTTGAAATCAGAAATACGTTGACGGCTCTCGTTTTTCCCGGCGTCCGGCTGACTTTCGCCATGTCCCGACGATTGAGCAACGAATTGATTAACGACGATTTTCCCACATTGGAACGTCCCACAAAGGCAACTTCATGGAGGTCCCCGGAAGGAAATTGTTCTGGGGATACGCAACTTTTGATAAACTCAGCCGCGAAGATTTTCATGCCGTCAGGCTAGGTCATGGACTCAAGACGGAAACCAAGGCGCAGTCCTGTCTTTCTGCGTCACTACACATACGATCCTCCCCCACCCAAGTCAACCGGCCGTCGAACCGTGGCACGCGTTCTCCTATGGACCACGTTACTGGCGGGCATACCTTTGGGCCTCCTGGCATTGAGCTGGCTCGTAACCTTTCCCGATGTAGATTTGCTTGTGCGAACCAATCCGATCTCGACGGCCCTCATGGAACGTCGTCTGGCAAGCGCAACACAACAGGGGCGCACCGGCCGGCGGGAATGGACCTGGGTGCCGCTGAGCCGAATCTCGCCTGAGCTACAACGTGCCGTGATCGCCGCCGAAGACGCCGCATTCTTCGACCATGAAGGGTTTGATTGGGACGGCATTCGCGATGCCGCGCTGTATAACCTGGAAGCAGGAGAGATAAAACGGGGTGGGAGCACCATTACCCAGCAACTTGCAAAAAATCTCTACCTGTCGTCTGAGCGCTCGCTGTTCCGCAAAGCTCGCGAGGCGTTGATCACTCGATCACTGGAACACCGGTTGACGAAGGGGCGTATCCTTGAACTGTACTTGAATGTGGCGGAGTGGGGGCGCGGCGTGTACGGCGCCGAGGCCGCCGCTCGTCATCATTTTGCGAAATCGGCCTCGGACCTCACCGCCGACGAAGCGGCCTGGTTGGCGGCCATTCTCCCCAGTCCTCAACGATACGACCCCATCAGAAAAACCAATGCGCTGACGCGCCGGCACCAGCGCATTCTTCGCTGGATGGATCAAGTCTCCGTTTCCTCTCACAAACGTGCCCAGTAAAGACGCTGTTAGATTTCCCTCTCGTCACCCACCTGACTGTAATCTTGTTCGCCGAAGATGGCCGATTCGTTGGTGTAGTGTTTGAATTCGAGCAGATTATGCGAAGGGTCTTCGAGAAAGAACGTGCGGTGCTCGATGCGCGTCCCGGGGAATCGCACGCGCGGTTGCTGGTAGAACGCAAGGCCCTTCGCCTTGGCCCGATCGGCCAGCGCCTGCCACTCATCCAAGGAGAGAAACACCAACCCGAAATGACGGGGATAGATTCCTTTCTGTTTCGTGGATTGATCCGGCACGACATGCGCGACAAGTTGATGACCGGCTAGACCAAGCGTGACGGCATGCTTCGATCGCCGCCCGACGGTACAGCCGAGACCGTCCACATAAAACCGGTGCGTGGCGTCCACGTCGTGGATCGGAAAGGCGAGATGAAACACGCTATTGCTCATCAAAATCTGTCCCTCACGGTCGGTATTCGCTTACCATCCCACCATCCCGCCGCCATATACGGTGTCACATGCATGATGGCGAATTGTCCATTCGGCTTCAAGACTAAGGTCCCCGCAGAGCCATTGATCCGAGCGACCAGCTTCTTCAATACAAGTCGTGCTGCGGCCGCCGGTGTCTTTCCATGACCTAAACGAGTGCACATCTCTTTGGCGACGGCCAGACGAATGATGCCCTCGCCCAATCCCGTCATCGACACAGCGCCGGCTTCATTGTCAGCATACACCCCGCACCCGATCATGGGTGTATCCCCCACTCGTCCGGGCAACATGAGATCGATTCCGCCGGTCGACGCACCGGCAGCGACCGTCCCCGTTCGATCGAGTGCGACCGCACCGACCGTTCCATGCTGTTTCCGCGAGGATTTCTTCAGCTTCAGCATCGCGCCATAGGCGAGACGGCGGGGCGTCGCCCGAGTCCGGTGACGCTCTATCTTGAAATGCTCGGCGAACTTCGTCGCCAATGGGCCCACAAGCAGCACGTGATCCGTCTCATCTATTACAAGTCGGGCGGCGGTGATCGGATGGACGACTCCTTCAATGGATGCCACCGCTCCTGCGCGCAGATGATCCCCTTCCATGATGGATGCATCCATCCGCCGCACACCGTCCAGCTGCAGTCGTGATCCCTTTCCCGCGTTGAAAAGACCGCTACGCTCGAGAACGCGAATGGTCTGCTCGACGGCCACGAGCGCCGAACCACCGCGATCCAGCACATGGTAGCCGACCTGCAATGCGGCACGCAGGCAAGCGGTTTGTGGTGAGGTCATCGCACGAGGGCCGGCGCCTCCGTGCGCGAGGATGATGGGACGGACAGATTTCAATTCAAGAGCAGATCTCGGGTCTTCCGATAGGCAGGATTCTGCATGCGGTCCAGATCGGACCGCACAAAGCCCAGACCCGTTACGCAGAGTTCAAAGTTCTCGGATAATTTTTGAAACAACGGCAAGCTGGTTTCCGCATCATCCCGGCCGATCTGGGCCACGATCCCGTAGGACCGTTTGCCGGTCTTCACATAGTCCACCAGGAAATCCTTGTGATAGATGCGGCCGGCCGATTTAAGCCGTCGAAGATATTCGGGGAATAAACCGGCCATGAACAGGGTGAAATCACCGATGTGGCGGTGGACGTCTCCCTCACGATCCAGGGATTGCGCCTCCAACATCACTTCCGATTCAAAGAGTAGATCAACGACCGTATCGATCGGCTGATTCTGCCGATCTCTGATCTTATAGAGCTGATCCGTATGGGTGAAATCGACCAGCAGATTGGAAACGTACGAGGTGACCTTGGGGTCGGGCCAGCCGAGATGTTCCGTAAAACTCTTCTCGGTTAACGCGCCAAAGAGTTGCCGAAGCGGGTGTCGTGGAGGAACTTGAGTGCCCATCTCCACCTCCTGCGAAGGCCGATGAGACTTGAACTCAGTATACCAGATCGCGACTGAAAACCGACCTCCACTCTTATCGATTCTATCGGAACTCCATCGTCAGACCTTGAGTGAGAGTGAGTTCCGCTCTCGACTGTCCACCACAAATGTCACAGGTCCGTCGTTGACCAACGCCACCTGCATATGCGCCGCGAAGACTCCCGTTTCAACCGGCGTACCGGCTGTTCGCAAGCCGGCCGCGACTCGTTCGTAGAGCTGCTTGGCCTGTTCAGAAGGCGCGGCCTCGTCGAAACTGGGCCGGCGGCCGTTCGAGGTTCGGCCCAGCAGGGTGAACTGGGAGACCAACAAGACAGCCCCGCCCACGTCCGTCAGTGATCGATTCATCTTTCCCTGCTCATCAGCGAAAATTCGCAGGCTCCTGATTTTGTCGATCAGATACCCTGCGTCCGACTCGTCATCGCCTTTCGCCACTCCCAACAACACCATCAAGCCGTTTTGGATCCGGCCGACGATGTTCCCATCGACCTCCACCGACGCATGCGTGACGCGCTGAATGACCGCTCTCATGGCGTGAGGTCATCCTCCCTGCAACTGCGCCAATGTCCCTTCGAGGGACAGCAATTTGCGTTTCATGGAGAGTCCTCCCGAGAAGCCGCCCAGTGAGGCATCGTGGGCGACAATCCGGTGACAGGGGATGACGATCGGCAACGGATTCGCGCCGACCGCATTACCGACCGCGCGGGCATAGTGCCGTCCCCCTACGCGCGCCGCGATCCACTGATACGATCGAAGCTTCCCGTACGGCACCCGTTGTAGCGCCCGCCATACTTGTCGTTGAAACGATGTTCCCTGCGACAGATCGAGCGGCACATCAAAGGTATCCCGTTTCCCCTCTATATAGTCGAGCAGCTGCCGGCGCGCTGCCTCCAGTCGTGTCGATGCTTCTTGCTGCAACGGCCCGTCGGACTGTGCTCTGAGATCGGACTCGACAGCCCGCTTTGAGCGTTTCGGCAACACAATCGCTTGAATCCCTTTCTGGGATTCCGCTATGCCCATCCAACCCCATGATGAACGAAAGATCATCGCACGCAACATGAATCGCTCCTTGTTATCCCATCGCTCGTCCGAGCTTCCTGCGAACCATCCCCCACACCACTCCGAGTTCCTCAGACCGGAACAACACATGGACACCGAGATATCCACCGACACTCAACCCGATGGCGGCAAACAGCATCACGGATTTCATGACCCATTCGGCAGGGTGCGTCCAGACCTGTGCGCCGGCCACCCACCAGCAGGCAATGACCAGGGGAATACATGCCGCCAGTACCCGCAGGGAAGACCGTCCCACCGCTGCCCAGTCAACTCCGCCGAGTCTCCTGTTCAACACCGCTACGAGAATGATTCCATTAACCATAGCCGCCAATGCCGTAGCGAGCGCCAATCCTGCCGCGCCGAGAAAAGACATCAATGCTAACGAGAAGAGGACATTCGCTGCCAGCGCGACCGCCGCCGAGATGGCCGGCGTCTTGGTATCCTGCAGTGAATAGAATGCCGCGACGATGATGCGCACCCCTCCGAATGCCCACAAGCCGACCGCGTAACAGAGAACGGCCAACGCAGTCTCCGCCGTATCGTGGGCGGTGAACGTGCCATGCTCAAAGAACAGATGCACGATGGGAACGCGCAGCAGAATCAAGCCCACCATCGCCGGCACGATGATGAAAAGAATCATGCGCAGGCCGAACCCGAGTGTGGTGCGCAGTTCATCCAACGCGCCTCGCGCCGCTTGTGAGGATAACGTCGGGAGAATCGCCGTCGCCAATGCGACGCCGAAGATGCCCAGTGGAAATTGGATCAGCCGCATGCCGTAAAATAGATAGGTCGGTCCACCGGCGAAGAACGACGCCAACACCGTACTCACGGTCAGATTGATCTGCGTCACCGAAAGGCCAAGCAGCGTGGGCACCATCAGCGTGCCGATCCGTCTCAGGCCCGGATGGCCCGGCTCGAATCGAAATCCGAACAACAATCCTCGCAGTTTCAGGCTGGGAAGCTGCATGGCGAACTGAGCCGCTCCTCCCGCCACGACGCCGATCGCCACCCCGATAATCGGCTCCTCCAAATGCGGAGCCAGCCAAACAGCCCCGACAATGATGAAGACATTGAGGAAAAGCGGTGAGAAGGCCGGCGCGGCAAAGGCTCGCACCGAGTTCAAAATTCCCATCGCCAACGCCGCTAAGCTGATGAACAGAAGATAGGGAAACATGACACGGGCGAGCAGCGTCGTGAGCGCGAGTTTGTCGGGATTGTCCTGAAATCCCGGCGCGAGCAGCTGGACAAGCCAGGGAGCAGCCACAATCCCGACCATCGTGACCAGCGTGACGACGGTCAGGAGCGTCGTGAATACCGCGCTAGCCAATTCCCAGGCTTCCTGTTTACCCCGTGTCGTCCGGTACTCCGTATACACAGGGATGAAGGCCGACGACATCGAGCCTTCGGCAAACAGCTCGCGAAGAAGACTGGGAATGCGGAACGCGATGAAGAACGCGTCGGCCGCCGGCGTCGCGCCGAACAACCGCGCCAGGACCATGTCGCGGATGAAGCCGAGGATGCGGCTGGAAAACGTGGCGACGCCGATCACCCCGGCTGCTTTGACGACCGAACGATTCTCATCCTGAGGTTTGTCTGGAACGCCGGCCGGCACGGTGGGCTCTGACATGGACCGGATTCTAGCGGAACGATCGCAGGCCGTCTATCGATGGAGCAATTTCATGGCCGGTAGTGTGGTTGGTTCTGGCTGGCTCCAAGAGTCGATCGCTTTACCGATCAGGTGGAACGGCCACATCACTGATGGCAATCATTTCAGCACCACCTTCTCTCGTTTGACACGCTGCTCTACGATGGTATATTTTCTATACCAGAATGGATTTTGAGTTTGATCCGTCAAAGAGCGCCGCTAATCTGAGCAAGCATGGGATCGATTTTGTGGAAGCCCAAAAGCTTTGGGACGATGAGGATCGGCTTGAGATCTCCGCAAGGACAGAAGATGAGCCCCGATACGTTCTTATTTCCGTTCTCGATCAGAAGCTTTGGTCTGCCTTTTTTACCTATCGGAAGGAACGAATCCGGCTGATTTCCGTTCGACGAGCCAGAAAGGAAGAGAGGGAACTCTACTATGAAGGCAAAGAATCTTGAGAAGATGTTCGATGAGGGGAAGGACGTAACGCCTCATCTCGATCTCTCGAAGGCGCGCCGTCCAGGGCATGAACAGAGACGAGTCAATGTCGATTTTCCCAATTGGATCATCGACTCATTGGACATACAAGCCCGGCGTCTCGGCGTGACGAGGCAATCCGTCATCAAAATGTGGATTGCAGAGCGATTGAAGCAGGAAGTGAAGAAGGCGAGTTGAGTTTTTGAGTCTGGGTCCCTGGCGCTATCCGACGTGTTGCGCCAGGAGACCCGTTGTTCGCTCGATCACGCCGCGAGTCGCTGAACCGGTGGTCGGCTCGTGATGCTGACGACGTTTGCTCCCATCTCCTTTGACATTTCCGCCTTGGCCTGCGCCTTCATTTCCAATGTGCCGTTGAAGACGACACCTTCCTCCATCGATAGGACCGGAGTCGTCAAGCTGCCTTGCACAACGGCGGGAGCACGGAGCACGATCTGGTTCGTCGCTTGGATATCTCCCGTGATGGTTCCGTGGCACACCACGGTCCCAGCCGTGACCTTGGCCTTGATCACCGCCTCCGGACCCACAAGCAAGCCGCCGTCCGTATGGATTTCGCCATCGAGCGCGCCATCAATGCGTACCGTGCCGGAATAGGTGATGATCCCCTTGAACTCAACGTCTTTTCCGACGAAAGCGACCTCATCCGGAAGTGTCGGGCCGCTCTTGGACTGGCTGCGCCTGTCCTCCACCCAGCGTTCCCGCTCTCGTTCTCCCTCTCCCCCTTCCCCCTCTTCCTGCTTCCACATAATATGACTCCCTCCTTATCCATCCTTATTGGGCCATGGTCCATACCCAGCCGAACGGTCACGCCGAGTCTCTTCTCTATCGGTTGGTTACGGTTATTTGTTGAGAGCCCAAGGGAGGACAGGAGATTTCTTACGGCTCCTGGACCAATTCATTCGGTAATTCATTGGGATTGTCGTCTCGGTGGCTCGGGCTCACCTCAGCAAGAAGAAGGCCGCACGCCTCGATGCTCTGGCATAACCCGCCGACAACATCGCCTGTTTTCAATCGGCCGACAGCGGCTTGCGCGATCTGCGACCATCGTTCCATTGGAACGCGTTGAAATAATGGTTGATCCGGCAGCACGTAGATCTGATGCTCCAAGAGAGACACCATGATCAGTACGCCGGTGCGCTCACGCGTCTGAGACACGGCATGTTGGGCGAACGCACGCTCGGCTCTGAGCCTTACTTTATGTCGCATCCTCTCGCTCGAGGTCAGCAGGCGGATGATAGGCACGCGGGTGCCGAGCCATACTCCCGTGCCATAGGCGACGATTATAACCAGCATCAGCCAAGCCCCGTTGGAGGCATGCCAATCCCAGGGAAGCCAGAGCAGTTCGGTGGTCAGCAGAATCGTCAGGGCCGACAGCGCGAGGACCAGTCCAGCCCGATATTGCGCATCGCGATAGAGCCCGGACCGGCCAACGATCATTGGAACGATTTCAGCATTCGTGTGTCGCTCCGCCGTATGCACCGCCAGCCTGACCCGCTCCTGTTCTTCGGCTGTCAGTCGAAGCCCATTACCAGTTTCCACTGGCTCCACCTCCTCCAAAACTCCCGCCGCCACCGCTGAAGCCACCGCCTCCGCCGCCGAACGATCCTCCACCCCACCCGCCGCCACGGCTGCTGTACCAGACCCAATCATCTATCCCTCGGTGTCGCATTGATCTTCCCGCCACACCGGAGCCACTAATGACGAACAGCAGAAGCAGGGTCACACCGCTTGCCACGAGCGCCGGTACCAACCAGGGTGCCAGTAGCAGAGAGATCCCCGCTCCCGCAACCGGCCCGATGAATCGGTGTGCATTCATCAGCACCAGCCCGACGAATAATCCGACCATGACGGCAATCGCGACCTGCGCGAGGGTATCATTTTCCTGTCGAGGGACGGCTTTCTCAGATGCCTGATAGGTCCCCTCGATGGTCTTCAGAATGGCGTTGATCCCACCGGTCACTCCTCCCGGGAAATCACCGGCGCGAAAGCGAGGAACGATCTCCTGTCTGATGATTTGCGCCGATCGAATGTCGGTCAATGCGCCCTCTAAGCCGTACCCGACTTCAATTCGAACTTTTCGTTCTCCAATCGCCACTACCAGCAGGACGCCGTTGTCGGTGCCTTTCTGACCAAGTTTCCACGTGGTCGCCACGCGATGGGAGAACTCTTCGAGGGGTTCCCCTTCGAGGGCGGGAATGACAAGCACGGCGACCTGGTTGCTCGATTGTGCTTCATGCGTCGCAAGTTGAGCAGTGAGCGACTCAACCGTGGAGTTGGGTAAGACGTGAGCGAGATCGACAACTTGCCCCGTCAGTGGAGGAACATCGAGCGCGGAGGCATGCGTTGTTAAAAAGAAGGAGGCAGCGGCCAGATAACAGCAGAACGCGAGGCGGCTCATTCCGGGTACTTTCAACCCTCTCCTCGGTTTCTCCCTCGATTCAAAACTTCACGTCCGGCGGTTTCGACACGGCGTTCTCATCGGCGACCGTAAAATTAGGCCGCTCTTCCAGGTGCAGCAGAAACTTGGCCGTCAGGTTGGTCGGAAAATACCGGACCATCTTGTTGTACTCCGCGACACGATCGATATACCGTTTGCGCGCCACCGTGATCCGATTCTCCGTCCCTTCCAGCTGGCTCTGGAGATCTCTGAAATTTTGATCGGCCTTGAGGTTCGGATAATTTTCGGCGATGGCGATGAGCCGGCCGAGCGCCGATGTCAGACCGGCTTGGGCCTTTTGAAAGGCTTCAAATGCAGCCGGGTCTTTCAGCACCTCGGGCGTCACTTGCACCCCCGTCGCCTTGGCCCGGGCATTGACGACTCCTTCAAGCGTTTCCTTTTCGTGGGCCGCGTACCCTTTGACCGTCGCGACAAGATTGGGAATGAGGTCGGCACGGCGCTGATACTGATTGATCACTTCACTCCACGCAGCCTTGGTATCTTCATCCAAACCTTGGAGATCGTTGTAGCCGCAACCGGATACCGACAATGCCCCGATCATCGCCATGACGATCGCCGTCTCTTTCCACCAGGTGCGCTCCATCATCCCCTCCTTGGGCAATACTGATGCAGTGTTCTCCGATTTCACCTTCATGCTACCATGGGGATAATCATTTAGTCGTGTCGGTCAAGAGGTTCTATGCCGAGAAGGAACGATGAAGCCGGCGGGTTCCAAGTGCGACACCGGACCCTTGGCGTCTATCAAGGCAGCGCGATCGACCTCGCTTTCTGGCACCCGTCATCAGGCATGCCCGAACATGGCCTCTGCCGGTTTTCCACAACACACAAGGCACAAGCGTTGATCGATGTGCTCTGCTCTTCAGCCTGTCTGGAACCTCTGGATCGAAAGGATCTGACGATCGAGCCGTTCGATGTCGCCGAACACGACCGTCTGATCACGGACTATCCCCTGCCGTCTGCCTGGGAAACGCCGACGTAGGGAGAAAGAAAAGGGGCTACGTCGAGACCGTTGATTCAACGGCCTTGGAGAGCACGGAGGATGTGGAACCCGAATGTGACTGGATGAAATTGAGAAGCCGTTTGTTCTCTTGAGCCTTGCGAAGGAATTTGAACGCAATGCCGCGCGCACTGACGGAGCGCACCATGGCCGCCACCTCGACCGGGACCTCGTCTTCGGCAAGGACGATTTCCAAGTAAAAAATGTCGTCGATATGCACCTGCGTCTCACTCTTGATGATGCAACCCCCGAGTGAGAGGTCCATCACAGTGCCGTCGCCGCGTATTTTTCCACCGGAAAACGACAGACACAGACGCACGGGAATGCGGAGATGTTCCCGGCGATCTATAAGCTGTGACGATCCTTCCGTGCCTCGGCGACGAGCGAGAAACCGATGATCACAATGCCGGCAGTGAAACGGAGCCATCCAAATCAGCGCCACGACGAATTCACGCAGTGATTGCGGCCGTGCGGGAGCGGCACCGTCTTTTCGACATTGTGGGCAAATCACTTGACGACTCATGCGGCAGCCTCTCCGTCGGGTCCACACATAGACTCGTCTCTGATTGCAATATAAAGGCCTTTCCCCCACAGTCAAGTTGATTGCCATCTGGCGCAAATCGGCTTCCACCAGTCCCTCTCGCCATTGAGCGATCAGAAATGAGTAGTCTGCCGAGGTCGAGATCGGTCCTTCGTGTTTTCTCTAGGCAGACTCTGCGTGGGGGGCTTCGGGCTCACTGAGAAGACCGGATTCGACGACGCCGGCACGGAGGTATTCACGATTGAGGTTGGCGATGAACCGGACGCCGATGCTTTTGGGACAGACGGCTTCGCACTCATACTGGTTGCCGCAAGAACCAAATCCTTCCCGATCCATGGCTTCGAGCATCGCTCTCACGCGGTGCGTTCGCTCGGGCTTTCCTTGCGGCAAACTCGCCAGGTGCGACACCTTCGCCGCTACGAACAGCATGGCCGAGGCATTCTTGCACGCCGCCACACAGGCCCCGCAGCCGATACACGAGGCAGCATCCATCGCAGTTTCGGCTTGATCTTTCCCGATCAACAGGACGTTCCCATCCACCGCTCCACCGGTGTTGACGGAGATATAGCCGCCCGCTTGCATAATCCGATCCAGCGCGCGGCGATCGACCACCAGGTCCTTGATGATGGGGAAGGACCGTGCCCGCCACGGTTCGATCGTGATGACGGCCCCATCAGGAAACCGCCGCATGTATAGCTGACAGGTGGTAATGCCACGGTCCGGGCCGTGCGGAACGCCGTTGATCACCAACGAACAACTTCCGCAAATGCCTTCGCGGCAATCCTGTTCGAATGCAACCGGCTCTTCGCCATCGGCGATCAACCTTTGATTAACACTATCGAGCATTTCCAGGAACGACATGCCGGCGCTCACGTCGCGCGCTTCATACGTCACAAACCGGCCGCTGTCCTCCGGACCCTTCTGGCGCCAAATGTTCAACGTGAATGTCATGTTGCCGATCACTGATAGCTTCTCGTTGTCGGTTGTACGAACTCGAAGGCAAGGGGCTCCTTGTGCAAAATAGGCGGCGCCCCCTCTCGATACTCCCAGGCAGCCACGTGCGCGAAGCGGCTGTCATCGCGTTTCGGTTCACCGTCGTCCGTCTGATACTCCTCGCGGAAATGAGCCCCGCATGACTCTTCCCGATGCAACGCATCGTGACAGAGCAGTTCGGCGAATTCGAGATAGTCGGCCACCCGCCCCGCATATTCCAATTCTTGGTTGAACGCTTCTCCAGAGCCAGGGATCATCACATCTCGCCAAAATTCTTCCCGTAGCGCCGGGACCGATGCCAGCGCCAGCGTGAGTCCTGCCTGATTGCGAGACATCCCACAATGATTCCATAACAGCGTGCCGACATCACGATGAAAGGAGGCGGCCGTTCGACGCCCCTTCGCGTTCAGCAGGCGATCGATCCGATTCGTCACGCGCTGAAGCGCCGCGCGAGCGTCCTTGTGGTCCTCCCGGATCAGGGAAAGCTTCGCCGTCGCCAAGTAATGGCCGATCGTATACGGAAGAATGAAATAGCCGTCCGCGAGCCCTTGCATCAACGAACTGGCTCCAAGCCGGTTGGCGCCGTGGTCCGCAAAGTTCGCTTCGCCGATCACGAAAAGCCCCGGAACGGTACTCATAAGATTGTAATCGACCCAGAGACCTCCCATCGTATAGTGCGGCGCCGGATAAATCCGCATCGGCGCGTGATAGGCGTCTTCACCCGTGATTCGATGATACATGTCGAATAAGTTGCCGTAGCGCTCGCGAACCACATCCAGCCCTTCCTGTTCAATCACATCGGCGAAATCCAGGTACACACCATGACCACTGGGCCCGACACCACGACCCTCATCGCAAACGTCCTTCACGGCGCGGGATGCAATGTCTCGTGGCGCGAGATTGCCGAAGCGCGGATACCGGCGTTCCAGAAAGTAGTCACGTTCTGCAGCAGAAATGTCGCCGGGACACCGGTGATCCGCCGACATCTTCGGCACCCACAGTCGCCCGTCGTTGCGGAGCGATTCGGACATCAGGGTCAACTTGGCCTGATACGCGTCTCCCGGCGGGATCGCCGTTGGATGGATCTGCGTAAAGCAAGGATTTGCGAACCCCGCCCCCTGCTTCCATGCCCGGTACGTGGCTGTCACGTTGCTGCCGCTGGCATTGGTCGACAGGTAGTACACGTTGCTGTAGCCACCCGTGGCAAGCACCACGGCATGGGCCGTATGAACACTCAACCGTCCAGTGACCAGATCGCGCACCACAATACCCCGAGCCTGACCGTCGACCACAATAAGATCAAGCATCTCGGTACGCGGGCGCATGGTGACTTGTCCGCGCTCAATCTGCCAACAGAGCGCCGAATAGGCGCCTAAGAGAAGCTGTTGTCCGGTCTGCCCCCGACAATAGAACGTACGGGAGACTTGGACACCGCCGAATGACCGGTTTGCCAACTGCCCCCCGTATTCCCTGGCGAACGGAATGCCGAGCGCCACACATTGGTCGATGATTTGGGTGCTGACCTGAGCAAGCCGATAGACGTTCGCCTCTCGAGAGCGAAAATCTCCGCCTTTGATGGTGTCATAAAATAGCCGGCCCACACTGTCCCCGTCGTCCTGGTAATTCTTCGCCGCGTTGATGCCTCCCTGCGCCGCAATGCTGTGCGCACGGCGCGGGCTGTCCTGAAAACAAAAGCACTCCACCTGGTAGCCTAGCTGTCCCAACGTTGACGCCGCGCTGGCTCCGGCGAGACCGCTGCCGACGACAATGACCGTGAGCTTTCGTTTGTTGTTGGGGCTGATCAGCTTTTCGCTGAACCGGCGCCGGTCCCATTTCGTTTCCAACGGCCCGGAAGGAATTTTTGCATTGAGCATCGTCATGCGCGCACAATCCCCAGGAAGACGGCCAGAATGATGGCGACATTGCCAAGCACCACCAACAGCGCGACCGCAGGACCAGCGGACTTGAATAGACGATTGAACGCCGCATGTTCCAATCCGAGGGACTGTAAGCTGCTGGAGACGGCATGGCTCACATGCAAGCCCAGCCCCAACTGACCCGCTAGGTAGAGCCCTACGATGAGTGGATTCCGAAAGGCATGGATCAACCTGGCATAGACATCGCGATAGCCCTCCGCATCGACACGATCGGAAAATGATGGATCGACGACGCCCGCCGTCACATGCAGCAAATGGAACACGATGAAGAGCAACAGGACCACCCCGGAGACCGCCATCGTCCTTGAAGCCAATGAAGCTTGGCGATACTCACGGATCGCGTACGCGGTCGGGCGGGCGCGGCGGTTTCGCAAGGTCAGCTGGATGGCCAGCACGATGTGGACAACCGCGATACTCAGCAACCCTAGTCGGGCTGTCCATAAGAGGATCGGCATCTCGTGCAGTAACGCCGCGTAACTATTGAGCGCATGGGGTCCTTCGAATACCTGAAGATTCCCCAACATGTGGAAGACGACATAGACGATGAGCCCCAGTCCGGTCAGGGCCATCACGACTTTGCTGCCGACGGAGGACCGAAAATGACTAACCAGGCGTGTCATCCACCAGTATTATACACGTCTTGAATTCAAGAAAACGCACAGGAGTCTGAGGTGCGTCGTAGACGAGAGGGGAAACGGCGATGTGCCATCACATTCCCGGATCCGGTCATCCTTCCGACCAGGCTTGCCTATCGGGCATTCGATGAACTTGAGTGGGGGGTGATCCGCCTGACTTGACGTTCGAGCTGCTCGGAAGGTTTCAGCCATGGAACCAACAGATCGAGCGCCATCACACAGTTCCGCGTACCTTGCTTGGCGGCATAGAGAGCCTTGTCTGCTTGATCGATCAGCTCCAACGGAGTTCGCGCACCAAGAGCGGTTGTCGACACTCCGATACTCACCGTAAGGACCAGCCCGCGCGCCATGCGCACGCGTCCGCCGGCTTCTGTTTGAATCCGAATCCGCAGACGCTCCGCCAGGTCCGAAGCTTCCGCAAGCGTTGTACGTGGGAATATTAAGCAGAACTCCTCACCTCCATATCGCCCCACGATATCCGTCAAACGCAACCCCGCGGACAGACAATGTGCGACCGCTTGGATGGCTTGATCCCCGACGGCATGTCCGAGTTGATCGTTCACCCACTTGAACCTGTCGATATCGACCATCAAGCAACAGAGTTCGGTCCCGTGTTTGCCACTGTCTGCAAACACTGTTTCGAACAACGCGTAGAACGCGCGGCGGTTCAAGCAGCCGGTGAGCGGGTCTCGGGATGCGAGGCGTTCCAGCTCACCGTTTTGTCGTAGAATCTCCGCCTGCGCCGCTTCAAGGTCCGCCACGGTTCGCCTTAAGGTGCCATTGATCTGTGTGAGCTGGTGGTTGGCGCGTTGGAGCTCCACCGTGCGTTCATCGACGAGATGGCTCAATTCGTTCAGTCGCCATGCAGCCTTACTTCCCAAATCCCACTTCCGGCAGAGCGCAGCGGCGAGTTGCATGACTTCAATGCCGATAAACGGCTTCTGAAGGATCAATAACTTGTCAGTTCTTCCTATTTTCTCGCTGATTTCGTCCCAAGGTTGATCTGAATAGGCCGTGCAAATGACTATCTGCAGCCGCCCATCAGCCTCCCAAAGACGCTCGATGGTCTCCAACCCATCCCACCCGGGAGGCATCCGCATATCCACAAACGCCACGGCATACGGGCGCCCATCGTTGCCTGCCGCCTCCAATAAGGAAAGGGCCTTCTGTCCTTGTTCTGCGCAATCGACCTCGAACACTTCGGCAGACTGGACAGAGATAGGCTGCCCAAAAAGTGCCGCACGAGCCTGTTCCAGCGCTTTCTGTCCGGTCTCGGGTTGAAGAATTTTTCTAAAGTCATGATGAATCGACGAATTATCGTCTACGACCAGAATTCGGCGATTGAGAAGGTCCGTCGACACCGGTTAGACTTCCTTCATCGTTCTGCCAGACCGCAATCTACGCGACCTTTCCTTATCCACGAGCGCCATCGCATGCGACTGACTCTTTCGGCACGTATGCATACGAGAGCCAACCAGGATGTGAAGGTTTGTATTTCCCGCAGCCATGATCACTCAACCGGATCTATCCGAGGAATGGATCAGCATCGTCATTGACGATGCTCCACCTGAGTTTCTGGTCGCCGACCCGCCATGAATTCATGCAAGTCCCCGAGAAGCGTTCGCACATCTCGTGCGCATTTCTGTATCGTCGCCATCTGTTCCCGCTGCTCGGGATTGAGAGGGCTGTCGAGCAGCAGAGCGACTTTACTCATGAGCTCGTTCATAGGCACGGAGATTTCGTGACTCATAATCGCCAGGAACTCTTCCTTGTGCCGAAACGCGTCCGTGACGTCGCCTTGAGACTGACTCGTGACATGCTCCACCGCCTGACCGGCGGCATGATCGTGCAGCCGCTCATTCGCTTTCTGCAATTCCGCTGTGCGCTGAGTCACGCTGAGGGCAAGAATCTCGATCTGCAATGTCACCGCGCGCGCCAGGTTCCATCTTTTCGTCAGGTCCGAATCTTTCGGATGTGCCAACATTCTTCGGAAGTCCTCGTGGATGTTGACGTTATCGTCTATGACAAGAATTCGCCGATTGTCGGCGGCCTGATCGGCTGTCATGCGGCGGCCTCTGCGAGGACTAACGGAAGGGCAAGCGTGAAGGTAGCCCCACACCCTTCGCCCGCGCTTTCCGCTTGCAGCGTTCCGCCCAGATTCTTGGCCAGAATGGCGGCGCCATGCAGTCCAAGTCCATGGCCGGCCGTTCGCGTCGTAAACCCTTGGGCGAAGAGTTTCGGGATATGCTCCGCTTTGATCCCACCTCCAGTGTCAGTAACCGTAAAGCGAACGAACGGTTGGCGATCGGAATACACTTCAATGCGTAGCGTCAACTGCCGAGGGAGGCTCGAGTGTTCAACCATCGCGTTCTTGGCATTGGTGATCACATTCACCAACACCTGTAAGACCTGATGGCGATCCGTCAAGATCGTGGGGACCGGGCTGTATTCCCGCGCGACGTGGATGTGATACTTCTCCGGCTCGGGAATCGCCAGCAACAAGGCTTGTTCCATCAAGCATTCGACTGACGCGGGTTCTCGGATATTTGCCGCGCGGGCAATCTCCTGCTGCGACATAATCACGTGTTTGATGTGGTCGACCTTTTTCACGAGCGAGTCGAGCTCGCTTTGGAGTGTCTGATGGCTTTCACTCAGCGATTCGGCCACCAAATCGAGATAGGTAGGGATCTGCTTCCCCATTGAATCAGCCGTCAAGAATTCTTGTAAGTTGTTCTGATGCTCATGGAACAGTGACGCAATCCGGCGGACATCACCCGCCATCGGCCTCTTGAGCGTCCTCAGCAAGGTATCCGTCGATACGTTGATGCTGTTGAGCACGTTCCCGACATTATGCAAGACATTTGACGCCACATCGGCCATCCCAGCTTGCCGCGAGGCCTGCATGAGTTGCCTGTACAGTTTCTCTTTTTCTGCTTCCGCCTTTCTCCGTTCAT
Source organism: Nitrospira sp. (assembly GCA_024760525.1). Taxonomy (NCBI): domain Bacteria; kingdom Pseudomonadati; phylum Nitrospirota; class Nitrospiria; order Nitrospirales; family Nitrospiraceae; genus Nitrospira; species Nitrospira sp. The sequence goes on along the minus strand of CP060499.1, from coordinate 402,134 downwards.
TCATTTCCACGTGAAGATTGGTGTTCATCGCTTCGAGTTCCTGGTTCTTGCTGAGGATCTCACGGCGTGACGATTCCAATTCGCTGTTGGCTTCCTTGAGTTGGGCATTCGCCCGATCAAGCTCGGTCACATCATGGAAAGAGACCAACGCGCCTCTGACCATCGATTCGTCGTCCATAATCGGTACGGTGGTAACCAGAAATTTTCTCGGCTCGCCCTCAGGAAGGCTTAGGAGCAGAGGAGTTTTATCCACGGACTGTCTATCCATAATGCCTCGAGTCCACGGATGAACGGCCAGCGGATCCGATGAAACGGTTGATGCCCATTCGAGAGCCCCGAGATCGTGACCGATCAACGACGTCACAGATCTATCGACGGCGCGACCGAATGAGTCATTCGCCAGGACGATCAGGTCCTGAGTGTCGATCATGACCACGCCTTGTGTCAGCGCATCGAGCGCGGCTTTCACGCGTGTCGGAACGATGCCGGAGGGATCCAGTTGCCGGAGTGTGCGTTTCATGAACAAGAGGTACCCAATGAATCCCATGACACTCATGAACGCCAGGAACTGTACCCATGGATCGGTCAAAAAGCGTCCGACTCCGGAGCTCTCAGACTCGCGGAACGCAATCTGGAGCACTCCCCATGGCCGGTCCGCGGAAAAGATCGGGACTTGGAGAAATTGGAGCGTCGACTGGTCACCGGGTGGTTGAACCCAGACATGCGCATGATCGCCGACCTGCGCAACAACCACGCCTGCCCTTTGAAGTAGAGCCAACGACAGAATGTTTTGATTCCGCGTGGCGAGCGTCTTCATCGCAAATTGAATCGTTTCGATCTGATCGCGTTCAGCCAAGGCCGAGTATTGAACTGCAAGCGACTCGGCCAAATCTCGCCGATACTCGAATACTTGACGATCGTGGCTAGGCACCAAATCGACAAGCGAATAACCGGCCAGCATAAGGCTGATCGTCAAACTGACCAGACCACAACTGATCCAGACCAAAGGTTTGGCTTTCATGACTGAGTTCTGTTCATGGGCGTCGATTCTGTCTGTTTGGTCCGTGATTCGAAGATTTCAATACACGATCCAGGCCGCGGAATTGCCGCTTCTCGTGTTCTTCGGCCCCCGAGGGCGACAATGATCAGCGACCATAATGGCGAGACCAGGCGAGTGATATCACGCATTCGTTGGCTTGAAGAGTCCCGCTTATTGACTGAGTCGCTCATCTTCTGTTCGACCGGACCAATGCACACCGAGCGCGCGCTCATAGCATTATCGTGGCTATCAATTAGATTAGTTGGCTTACGTATCTTTGTAGAGAGTACCTAACTTTAATTGTTTGTCATCAATTTTCTTATTTTGGTACGTTCCACTAGTGGAGACAATGCAGCCTCTGACACTACGCAGGTTGTGGGGCGACGTAGCTGCGAATCGGAAACGTATAGAGACTAGTCCCACGTTTGGCTGAAAACCCTATGGCGTGGGATCCATAGGCCGCCAAGCGATTGGGGCGTCAAGTTGACCGGCGTCATGCGGCCGTGTGCGAATCATGACTCCTCGCATGACTCGACAAGCCAAACCGCAGTGCGGCGTGAGATAAGATCAGAATGGGTATGAGTGGATATGTAGTCGTCCCACCGATCCAGCAGAGAACAGCCGCATTCAAGCGGCAAGCCTTGCAGCCGCAACACTATAGCGATTCGGACCGACGTCGGCAGCAAAGTGGGTGGACATTCCTAGATTGTCTCCGTATGCCTCACATGTTATTTTTCACTTCTCAGACAGCTTCCTTTTTCTTCACACAGGAGCCACCTGTCCGTGTGTCAGGTTTTTGTAATACACAGTTGTGTCTTTTTAGATACAGTATGAATTCTGACAAATGGTCATATTTTATAGATAAGACAATACTTTATGATTTATTTAGATAGGCGCGCTAATTGCTTACCAAGCGATAACGCGAATCTTATAAATGGAGGACTTGTGCGGAATCAACAAACCTTGGCATCAACGGTCACATGCTCCGGCGTAGGGCTTCACTCTGGTCGATCCGCGTCTATTACGCTACGCCCTGCTCCCCCTGACACCGGTGTGGTGTTTGTCAATCGACAAGCAGACGTTGATGTCTATCTTTCCGCATCCGTTGAACACCGAGTCCCAACCGAATTATGCACAGCTATCAGCGGGAATGGGTTCCAGGTTCAAACCATTGAACATTTACTGGCGGCATTGTCAGGATTGCAGATCGACAATGTCTTTATCGATGTGACGGCAACCGAAATTCCGGTCATGGATGGAAGCGCTGCCCCGTTTGTCCGATTCATACAATCGGCCGGGGTCGTCTCGCAAGATCGAAAACAGCCTTTTCTTAAGATCATGGCGCCGATTGAAGTGGCCGAGGGGTCCAAGCGCGTACGGATTGAACCGTCCTCTACTTCTCGAATCACCTATTCGATCCATTATGAACATCCTCTGATCAAGACACAGACCTATACCTATGACTGCTCTGTGAGCGCGTTTGAGAACGAAATCGCCGAGGCCAGAACATTTGGGTTTTTGCACGAAGTCCAAGCCTTGTGGGCTCGTGGCCTTGGCAAGGGCGGAACATTGGACAACACCGTTGTGCTATCGGGAGACGGCATCGTCAATGAGTCCGGTCTCCGATTCGGCGATGAGTTTGTCCGCCACAAGATTCTCGATCTGATAGGCGACTTCTCTCTCCTGGGAGTATCCTTCATCGGCCACATCGTCGCAGACCGGTCGGGGCACGCACTCCACACTCGATTAGTTCAGCAGATCCTTCAGCAACCCGAAAAGTGGGTCCTTCTGAACGCAGAGCCGTCGGTTGAAAAAGCGCACCCAGTCACCCATGCGCGCCGCCTCCAATCAGCCGTCGCGCTCCAGGCTTCTTAAATAGCACTATTTCTCGATATTGTTGAGAGTAGCTTGTCTTACGGGCAGGGCGCTCTTCCGTCTTCAGCAATGAGACACATGGTACGCCGGGGGTAAGTGACCTCACCCCCGGCGCATCACATCATGGCGGGGATTACTTCTTCTTCTTCTTCGCTGCCTTCTTTGTTGCCAAGAGTCTCACCCCCCTTCGCAGTTTCAAGTTAGGCCCGATGACCAGTCCTATACAGCCTGAATCAGCATGTCATCCACGGCTTCGAACGTGTTGGGACCGACCTTTCTGAAGCGTTTATCCCGCTTGAGCGACGTCGCGATAGAAGTCAGCGGCGTTTTCCCTTTGATCTGCAACCCGCCTTCAATCAGACGTTGCACAAGTTCTTTCGCATGCATCGCCCGGTTGGACTCGCGTAGGATTTCATAGGCGGCTTGAGGAACACTCTTCCCGACATATTTACTCCGCCCAAGAAGAATTTCTCGAGATTGATCGGTCACGTCCATAACAGGCGCAGGCCTCATACCTTTGGAGTCATCTGTAGGAATGATCTGGTTTGAGAGGCTGGCCAGCTTGGCCTTGTCGGCCTCGACTCGGTAGAGGGTTTCAGCAAGTTCGAGGTATTTCTTAATGGTCGCGATTTCGTCGTCAAGTCGACGACGCTTTTTCTCCAGGTCCTGGAAGCGGCTCTTATACGCGTTGATTCGTTGTTCCAGCCCAACCAGAATGTCTGTTAATTCTTCCACAAGCACTCCGACTAAAGCATGCTTGCTTTATAGCATTGCTTGTAATCTGTGTCAAGACATATTATTTGAATAATATATCTCGTACTGAACATATACTTTTGCACGCAAGTAATACTTTTCTCATTACTGTGGATAAGCCTTGTTCTACTGAAAGGATCATGATTTTTTCATATGAACAGTTTGTGTCGTGCTAGAATGAGGGTGTGCCGATTCCTCACGAATCAGTTCCTGCGGAGCTCCTCCTAGACACAGCGGTTGCCGCCAGTCGAAAAGCCGGTGCCATTCTTCTCGAGTATGCCGGGGCCGGCTTCAATATCGAGTACAAGAACCCGATCAACTTGGTGACCGATGCAGACCATGCCGCGGAGCAGTGCGTGATCGATTCTATCCGGACTCGCTTTCCGACCCATCGGTTTTTGGCCGAAGAGCGTGGGCCTGTCGAAGAAACTCCGTCGCCCTATCTATGGATCATTGATCCACTGGACGGGACGACCAACTTCGCTCATGGCTATCCAGCCTACTGCGTGTCCATTGGCCTTGAGTACGATGGGCGATGCACCCTCGGAGTCATCTACGACCCCTCACGAAATGAACTGTTCACAGCCATCGAAAGCGGCGGTGCCCGGTTAAACGGCCGCTCCATTCACGTTTCCAACACGATCACGCTCGACAACAGCCTCTTGGTCACGGGATTCGCATATGACATCAGGGAATCGCCGCGAAACAACCTCGATCATTTTTCCAAGTTTGCCCTCAAGGCGCAGGGAATCAGAAGAACGGGTTCCGCCGCCCTAGATCTCTGCTATGTGGCAGCGGGACGTTTCGATGGTTTTTGGGAAGTCAGGCTTCATCCATGGGATATGGCAGCCGGGTCGGTGATTGTGCGGGAAGCCGGAGGGCGGCTGACCGATTTCCGCGGAAGAGACCTTTCCATCTATGGGCAGGAACTTGTGGCCAGCAATGGACCCATCCACTCGGCCATGCTTGAGGTTCTCGCGCAAGACGGATCGCGATAGGATACCTTGATCCACGTCAAGATATCCTTCGCCCGTGGATCTCTGGATATACAACCTGACTCTGAATACGGTATGCTACATGAACTTGCACGACCGAGGTCATCTCATGGCACGCGCGGTTCCTCCTTCCGGACAACCAAACATGACCCCTTCCAGCAATAAAGGTACCGACTCGGCGTGGGATGTGGAGCTGCTCCGCGTTCTCGTCAGCAGGACAGGGACGCAGGTTGAAGCTCAATGGGCCATCCATCCTCAATTGAAGCACGACTTACTGCCCAAAGAATGGCAAGAGGTAACGGATCTGATGGCGAAGGTCACCGACATCGTAGGCAATCGATTCTCCGAAACCCTTTCGAATGTCGATCCCATGCCTCCCGGTCATGCCTGATCGTTCCACCGCTCGCTTCTTTCCTGCTCCACTCCTGCGCGACCTGCGGCGGCGCCTCACTGGTTCATGGCATGCAGATGAGAAACGTGGTCGAGAAGTTGTCGATGTAGATCTCCTAACCGTCCCAGGCGTTCAGCCAACTAGGGAAGCTTTTCAGTTCGAGCGGAGATCTCGTCCTCTCCGTAGGAGTCAGCGACTCTTTGCTCTAATAGACTTGATCTTTTTTACGTCGACCTTCGCGGTGACTGAGCCGCCAAGGGAACCATCGTGCCTTTGCTCTTTGTATTCAATTTCAATGCTGGCGAAGTTGCACGATACCTGTTCGGCAGGTGCATCGCTAACCCCACTTGATCCGCCCTGTTGGTAGGAAGAGATCCCGACATCGGTCAATCTGATCCTCAAGTACTCCTGTTTTTCGTCTCCTGCTTTTCTTGCGAATAGCGTGACATCTCTCAAGCGCGTCCCTGTAGCGCATGCCTCAAAGAGCTTCGGTGAGGCCTTGCTGGCTTTCGCCGTAAACTGAAAGTCCTGCGCGTTGAATCTTCCGCTGGCGATACCCGGCCTTGTTGGTCCTGACGGCTTTCCTGCAACCGAGCCAGCCGTCCCTCCGAACGACCACGCATCCAGTGCGATTTCTCCCTTGTGTCGCGCATCCGTGCTCTCGCCTTCAATCCCGTCGATTTTGAGGAAATAGTCGTCAGCCATAATATCCTCCTATGAAAGTGGGTAGCTGTCCTGTCTTGAGTAGATCAATGAATTGTTACCGACCTCGCACGATCCTCCGTTCGTCGTGAGCCTGTCGAACCACGAACGGAATGACACGGAATCGGGGGCCCTTCGACAAGCTCAGGGCGAACAAAGGAATGCAAAAAAATTCAATACCCGGTCACATGCACCCCGCAGGCCATAGAAAATACAAGAGCCGGAGAAAAGGAAACGGAGTCAAAGAGTACAGGTTACTTCGGAATGTCCTGGGCACAACGGAACCCGATATTGCTCTTCCGATGCGCAGGTGTGCTCCAGAGGCGGTATGCAGAACGTAGGTAGACCAGTACAGTGGACCAGGCTCCACCGCGGAGCACACGATACTGGCCGTTAGAGGGCCCTGTCGGATTGCGAGCCGGGCTTTTGCTGTAATAGTTGGCGTCGTACCAGTCCGCCGTCCACTCCGCGACATTTCCAGTGATGTCATACAGCCCCCAGGGATTTGCCTCATAGGATCCGACGGGTGCGGTGCGCATCACACCATCGTCATAGCCGGTGATGATGCCTCTTAGGAGATCTCTAGCGGATTCGTCTGCAAGGTTTTCGACTCGTCTGGCCCCTGGATGTCCTTGCCCCCACCAGTACTCCGTCGTCGTGCCCGCCCGGGTCGCATATTCAAACTGCGCCTCTGTAGGTAGCTGTTTCCCGGCCCACCGACAATAGCCCTGTGCATCATCCCAAGACACAGATACCACAGGATGCTCCGCACGCTCTGAGGCAAAGACTATCTCGCTACCCTCCGGCTGCCTCCACGTTGCCCCATTCACTTCCTCCCACACTTTTCTCTCGCTAAAGGACATCGCGCTGCCTTTCTCCTCCGCTGTGGTCTGGTGGCCGGTTTGCTGAACGAACTGTTGGAAAAGTCGGTTAGTCACCTCGTACTTGTCCAGATAAAACTCGTCGATTCGGACTTGGTGCTGAGGGAGTTCGGGCTTGTACAAGCCGTCGCAGGTTTGCTGATCTTTCTTCAACTCATTGACACAAGATCGGATCGCCCGATCCACCTCGTCTTCCGTGCTGCCCATCAGAAAGTTCCCTGGCGGAATGAGCACCATCGGAGCACCATCTTTACCGGTGATTCTTGAAGGCGGTTTCCCAACCAGCTGCTCCTGTAATGGTTGCTTCATTACCAGTTGTTGGCTCTGAGAGTGTTCTTGAGTATTCGGTCCCGACTGCTGTTGCGCTGACCTGGAGAGGCCCGGTTCACGCACGCCGCTTTGCTTGATGTCCGTCGACGGTGCCGACTTTTCGGCTGATGTTGTCTCGTTGGACTGTGGGCGCTTCTTTTCATCAGCCGCCTGGAGCGCATCTCCGGCGGCTTTCTTCTTCGCAGCGGATTCAGCCTGCCGCTTGGCTTCCGCTATTTTCGCCTCCTTCACCTTGGCCCTCGCTTCGGCCTCGTCGGCCTTCGCTGCAGCAGATGCTTGTTCATCCGTCTTTCTCGCAATCTCCCGCTGACGCAAGCTCTCAAGCCCATTGAGTTTCACTAGGTCGGGAACGTCTGCGTGGACCACTACCAAGAATGCGTCGAAACCGGCCGGCCAATGCAGACTGGCTACCTGAGCCGCGGGCGCTGGTTCTCGTGCGAGTTCCCGTCCATCCTCATGCACGGTCACACGGAGCAGCCCCTCTTTCTCATAGGTCAGCTCGAACTCTTTCGTCGGATCAGCCACGCGAAGTTGCCCCATGGTGACCTTGTGCACGCGATCGGCGAGGGCTCCTTCCTCACCCGATTCCAGGAGAACCAACTCCGGGCCTTTCTGCCCCCAGCGTTCCACACGCCCGTTTTCACGCTTGAGGAACACTTCATTCGTCTCCGAAAGAAACCCCACATCTGCGATGGGTGACGGTAAGGGTACCGGTGCAGGATCCTCCGACCACCAGAGGCCGGTGGACACCAGGCATGCAGCCATCACGAGGAAAAGCGGTCGAAATCCTAGCCACGGTTGTCCCTTGGGAAACAGGAGTGTCAGCAACGCCTTGGGCGCATTAGCAGTGAGAGACTTCCCTTGTTTCCCGGACAGGTATTGCAGCATGACGTAGTCGCGCATGGGGCTCCCCGGCTCAGCAGCTCGCCCCATTTCTTGTATCGCCAATCTGCGACGGAGGTTCTGGAACCACGCGCTGCTCCCTCCACCGGCATCGGCTGATTGTTGTTTCGCGCCAGGCGGCAAGGCGATATGGAGTTGGAGTGCGGCGGCCCGTTCAGGGTTCAGGGCGCTGATTATTTCGCCGAGATCCTGACTGATCCGATCAGCCTCTTGCCCCGTCAACTGGTCATAGAGCGCATGACGGAACCAATCAGGCATGAAGGCTTGCCGAAACCAGACGAGTGGCATGAGCTTGGGCAGTAGCGCCTCCGCAGTAGGGCCGTGACCGAACAGACGGACGCCCCACTCCAGCGTCAGAGCCCAGTGAATTTCCGGGTAGGCGGCACAGGCTGCCAGCCAATGGATCCCGTCCGGCCCCAATTCTTTCCGGATGTCATTCATCAACCTTGCTATGACGTCCTGTGAAGGCGGATGCCGCTCCAGCCATCGTTGGGCTGTTCGATCATAGAGATCCCGCCGTTCTCGTGAGGCGACTTTGGTGGTCGTCACTGGAGGACTGCCCTGCTCCAAAAGCTGCGAAAATAGCCGCAGACCGAGAAGAGAGAGCGGTATGACCTGAAAGCCGCGCCGGCTCAGAATCCGTTCTGCTTGTCCCCATCGACCATACGTGCGGGTGGTAAACAGGAACCGTTCCTCCCAGGCTTCCAGCGTTTCGACCCATGGTCGGATTTTTCCAGTCAATGGATCAAAACAGGTCATGGGATCTGCAAAGCAGAGCAAGCGACTGGTGGGAAACTTGGCCGTTACCTCCCCTAATTCCATGAACTCTGTCATCGCCGCCACGGCCGCCGCGCCCATTCCATGCTTCGGTTCGCCACGGAGTGGATCTACCCTCCGCAGCATGGTCGGCTGTTCATCAAATTCATACTGACGAACCAAGACATACCCTTTGGCTAAATCCTTCACCAATTGGGCCGCGACATTGGCCTGGTGGTCGGCCACCGTTGCGCGGTCGATCAGGGCCACATAACCAGGCTCGCGTTTGGAGCCAAACACCGGCGTGAATAAGCCTCCACGATTCATCGTGCGGTGAATCGTGCTCCGGACGTCCAGTTCAGCAGACTCCTCAAAGCGCGTTTGACGGAGACGCTGTGTGACGTGCCTCAACGAAAGCGAAGGAAAAATTCGTCGGGTCCCGGCCTGGACCTGGATCTGTTTGAGTTGCGGACGAATCAGGCTCGACTGACGTTTGAGCACGGCGCGGCGGCTGAACCGGTAGAGGAGCCACACCAGCACGACTAACCCAGGTGTCACCACTGCCAGGGCAGTTGGATAGGAAAGCCTCGCCCACCAGGGAAGAATCGGAGGTCTGCGGCTTGGTATCCGCTCCAGACTCATTGTTGCGGGAGACGGCTGAAGCGCAGGCACATCAGGCACCCGCGGCAGGATGGGCGAGGGTGTTTCCCTGGCAAGTTGCACCTCACCGATCGGGAATTGGGTGTCCAGATCTATTGGATACAAGTAGAACAACTTTCGACTCGCCTTGATCGTTTGCCCGGCAAGAGATTGGCTCGAGAGATACTCCTTCGTTTCGATCAGCAATTGCAGCGGCATGTCATCATTTTTGAAGACAACTTTGAAGGTGCCTTGTGCATCCGTTGTAACCGTCTGTTCACCCAGTCGTACCGTCGCCTGAGCGACGGGCTGGTTGTCCGCCATGACTCGGCCCACTGCTTCACGTGAGCGAAGATCTTGCCAAAGAAACCACGCCGTGAGCGCCGGCAAGACGAGTAACCCCGCCGCCGCCAGCTTCATGCGCCAATGTGTGTGCTGTTTATCAGGAGGAGGCTGAGGGATTGGGATCACGGGTATCGTATAGGCGCGCCCGCTCCGATCCCGCAGCCATTCAAGGTAAATCTTCTCAAACCGTTCTTGCTCTTCGGGAGTGGAACAGAAGATCGGACGGAGGAGAGTTGTAAGCCGCACCAGGGATCCAAGGGCTACAGCCCTCCGTGATTCCTCGCGGACCGTCTCTTGCGCGGCCAGGACTTGATAGAGCGAGGGTCTATAGCCTTCTCCTCTAAGATGGTCTGCAAGGTCACCTATCTCCTCTGGATGCAACATCTCGTGCGTCAGGAATGCTTGGCAAATCGTTCCTGCACCCAGGTCATCAGCATATTCCTATCTTCCTGGGTTTTCGCGAGCGTGCTGATACTCTTTTTCAAAGGCTCTGGAGCATCGGTTACCTTCCTGTTCTTGTCAACGCCATAGTGTTCAAGCGTCTGCAGCCAATTGAGCAGTTCCGCCGTCGACGGAGGCTTCCTCAAATCCAATTCGCGTACCTCATGAAACAAATCCAGTGCCGAATCCAGCAGTAGAGAATTCTCCTGAGCCGGACTGACGCCCGAGAGTCGGCTTCGAACAATTTCAGCCAGCCTTGTCCGATCCGGTAAGGGAATGTGATAGTAAATACACCGACGCAGGAAGGCATCCGGCAGGTTCTGCTCCGAATTGCTGGTGAGCACGAGCACGGGCCGAAGCTCCGGATCCGCTTCGACCTCCTCGTTCAGCTCCGGAATGTGGAATCGCAGGGCATCGATCTCCAACAGCAGATCGTTGGGGAAATCCCGCGAGGCTTTGTCAATCTCATCAATCAGGACCACGCTGCGTTTCGGTCCTGTGTGCCGAAAGGTCCGCGGGAGAATCGCCTGCACGTCTCTTGGTTCGCGGGACAAGACAATGGCTTTCCCCAATCCTACGTAGGTCAGGTAATCCAAATTATTCTGGCTGCCCGAATTCGTATTGGCGGCATGAAAGCGGCTCAGTGTGTCATAGCGATAGAGCACATCTTTCGCGGTGCTCCCTGATTTCGTATCAAAGCGCAGCGGTTCTCCAAAACCCAACTCCCACGCCACACGGTAGGCCAATTGGGTTTTGCCTGTGCCGGGCTCGCCGGTCAGCAACAACGGCTGGCTTAGGAGCAACGCCACATTGACCGCATCCACCAACGGCTGATCCATGAGATAGCCGGCAGGATCCAGTTGTTTGGCTTTGGACGGTTGTGGCAAGTTCACCGGCTGGGCCGGCGGCTGTGAGGCTATTCCTGTGATAAACGGAAATGGCACGATATCTCCTCCTTGGAAAAGTTTTCCATTTGATGGCAAACCGACTGGATTTACCCCCTACGTTTTCCCAATAGGTCCGCTAACTTCGGATAGAGGTCGTCCATCGGCAGACTGTCGCGACCTTGAAATATCGCCTCAATTTCTCTCTCCCCTACCCTGAGGGCCGAGGACTTCACAAGCTCATGCTCCAACCATCGCCGCACATCAGCCACTTTCGGAGAAGTCAAGCGAGGCAACACCTTGACCAGGAGCTTCGAACCATCCCGATATCGTTCTTCTAAATCCTGGATACTCCTCTCAAACAGATCGGCCGATCTGTTTGAGCCTCCTCTGCCCCACAGCCGACTCAACCAGCCTTGCTTCTCATCCTCCTCCAGAGACACCACAACACCCACCAAGACACTTTCCCTGGTATCGGGAAAGGCGGCCAGATAGCTCGCGATGAGTTGCAAAGGCTTTTGAGGATTCCCCTCGCATTCAGAAGCCAGCAGCTGTATTTCGATCAAGAGCGCCTTTATCCGTGCTTGTTTGATATGGGCCACGATCACTCCGTCGTCTCCCGTCTCCTGCCCACGCAGCAGCCCCAGGATTTCCATCTGGAGATGAGCAGGAGTGGTCATCGCGCAGGGAGACTTCCGGAATCGGATGATTTTTTTCTCGCCCCGAATGCTGGCCTTAGCCAAATATTCACCCAAGGAACACAACTTGACCCTTTCTAGATAGAGCCCATGTTTTTCTTGAACTGGTCCGGGCAAAATCAGCAACAACGGTCGTGTGGAGCGCACTTGGAAATAGGAGACAACCTGCGTCTCCAATTGAATTTCCTGAAGGTCTCGATCACACAAAATCGGCAGGCTGTCTTTCAGATCGATTTGGTTTTCATCCCAATTCTCATGACCTACCAACCGATCTCTCCAGGCCCAGAGGTCGCGCTTGATTTGCGCAACCAGATCGTCTGTGGATTGAAAATAGTACAGCGTCGGTACGTCCGAAACTCCGCTTAGACCTTTCAAAAACTCCTTTAGCTCTTCGCTGCGTTCGTCATCACTCATCTGTTGAACATACAAATGACAGGCAACCCGCTGTGCCCGAGCCATTTCGTATTCTTCCTTCGTATACGTTCCACATGCTTTTCCAAACACCCCGATGTACACACTGGCTCCCCGCACCGCCGCCCGAAAGATTTCCTCCGGTGCTTGATCGGATGCACCCTCTCTTTCAAACACAAAATTGGGAATCTCCAGGGAATCCAGCTCGTGTTTTACAGCGGTTCTATGGGCACGAAATTCGCCCATACTGGAACTCAAGAATACCCTCAAGTTTCTTTTCTCAAACGACATGGAAGGCCGTGTCCTGTTCAAGAACTACATATCTGATTCCAGACGACAACCTCTGCAACGCATTTTTGAGTCCTTCAATTGGTCACCTATAGAGTGAAACTAGGAATAATGGTCGACGTAGCAGCGCAGGCACACAGTGTGGTGTGAGGAATAAACCCAGAACGGTCGGAGCAACCGTCATGGCCACCTCTCTAGACAGATCCGAGCGGCTCTTACGTAAAGACCCGGTTTGATGGGCGGGAGTGTAGCGTGGGGACTAAAAACTGTCTAGTACCAGGCACAATAGCAATCCGATCCCATTCAGCGGCTTTTCAAATCGAAGGCAAATCCCGTGGAGGCGATTGTCTCTACAGATAGGGATTCTCCGGAATGGCCAGTGTCAAGTACTTGCCGCGTTCTTGATACAAGACACGCTGTGCCGTGAGGTCGTTGAGGATTGGCAACAATGCTGCGTCATCGCATTCGGTTCGTCCCGCAACTGCTGTACGAATCTGCTCGATGCTCTTCGCCGATTCGTTGCAGATCTCGATCACCGACCCCGCCAAACCTTCATATCTCCGGCGAACCGGCTCCTTTGGATCCCTGCCGTCATAGACCGTCACATAGTTTGGCGCTTTTGAATAGTACAGGAACGGGCGCTCTCTCGACCGATGCATTCGCTGCCAGCCTTCAATCGCTGCAACGAGCTCTTGATACGCGTGAGGATCCACTGGCCAGTTGTCGAGTTCGTACTCGAAATCATAGGCGATCTTCCTCAGGTCGATCCTCTCTGCGTCATAGACATACTCGTACGCCATTCCCGGCCCGGTAATGCGCACTCCGTACTCGTGTGGTCTGGTGAAATAGGGGCTGAAACGCTGTAACCAGAACTTTCCCGTCGCCTCCGGCGGCTGGAGGTGGACCAGCGAAGGGATCAAGCTGAGCTGGCGTTGATAATCCTCGTTGGTCTCCCCTGGAAAACCAAGCAGGATATTCCAGAGCACCGTCACGTGATAATAGAGACTCCATTTGAGGCAGATGATGTTCTGCATCGGCGTGGCGCCCTTGTCCATGGCATGCAGCTGAGCAAGACTCAGACTTTCCAATCCGGGCTGCATACATTTCACCCCACCTGCCGCCAAGGTCTTGATCTGGCGCTTCTGCAAATTACTCTTGGTTTCGATAAATACATCCAGGTCGCAATGGTCCGCCGCGAGTCTTCCGAACAGCTCTTCGATATACGACATGTCGATGATGTTATCGACCATACGAAACCGTACCGCATCGTACCGATGTGAGAGATAAGCGATTTCCCGCATGACCTGCTGTGGCGCTTTCGCCCGAAACTTCATGCTCTGCGCATTGAGCCCACAGAATGTGCAGTGATGTTTCTCCCCCCACCAACAGCCGCGAGAGCCTTCATACAGAAGAATGCGATCCAGTCCTTGCGCGGTTTGGCCGAGTTCCGCGAGCAGGTGATAATAGTCGTCATAGTCGGGTGGTCCGGTCTTCGAAAAATCGGAGAAGAGCTCCGTATTCTCCGTGAACTCAATCTGCTCCCCTTGCCGATAGGCCACGCCGTTCGGATAGCCTTCTGTCTTGCCGGCCAGAATCTGTCGTACCAACGGAAGGAAGCTTTCTTCACCCTCACCGACTACGACATGATCGATAAAGGGAAACGCCCTGAAGTACTCATGGCCCATCTCGCCGTCGAAGTTCGCCCCCCCAAAGACGATCGTGACCTGCGGATAGAGATCCTTGATCAACTTGGCCATTGTCAGACTCGCCACGTTCTGGTCGAACGTCGAGGTAAATCCGACCACCTTGTACTGCCCCCAATTGATGGAGCGAAGCGCCCAGGTCAGAAACTGCGGGGCGATGCGCGTCGCCATTTCCTCAAAATATCCGATCGGCTTCCCACTCTCTTGAGCCAACTGCTCAAATACCGGCTTGAACACCCGCGGATACTCGGCACGTTTTGGGTTGGATCGGAACAGGAGGTAGGAAAACAGCCATTCACCGAAGAGCGCCCGTTTTTCACAAATCGCCTCGTGCAAATTCACCCCGATCAGGTGGGCGAAGCGCACGTTCAAATGATGGCAATCGACGGGAATCCCGTTGGACTTCAGAAGCGTAGAAAGCGTACCGAGTTGAATCGAGGGATACTTGGCGTAGCTGAACGGCATATTGACGAGCGCGATATGAGTCTGGTCGCTCATCTGCTGCCTCGTAACAGGACGTTGAGTACGCCTCCCAGCATAGTTCTCGCATCGCTCAGAAGCTCACCGTACCAGAAAGCGTACGCCTCACCTCTTCGCCCGCTGCGGCCTTGCCAGGTGAAAGTCGCGTCTCGGCGCGCCGGGGTGGGCGGATGAGAACGACGGCCTTCGTGAACATCGTGTGAGCTAGGTTCCTGTCCTGAACGGTTCGAATTCCCGGTCGGCCTTGGCTGCAAGATAGAAGTCGCTCTCAGTCAGGCCGCTGATCTTATGGGTCCAGATCTCAACCTTGGTTTTTCCCCAGGCCAGATAAAGATCGGGATGGTGACCTTCGGCTTCTGCGATCGCACTCACCTTGTTGACAAAGGCCAACGCCTGAGCAAAGTCTTTGAACGTGTACAACCGTTCAAGATGCCCCTGGCCATTGAGAGACCACCCGCGCCCCAGTTCTTTCAAGAACGCCTGAATCCGATCGTTCGGCAAGGGCGGCACACCGCCACGACAGGGAACACATTGGTTGTCGGCAAGACCCATAACCACCTCCTCAGGAACATGACCACGAAAGTATTGTAAAGGGGCCATCGGCATGGAAACAAGACTGAGTGATTACTCTGTCTCGTCCGGGCTTCCTCCGGACTTCGCCAGATCATCGATTTTGATCTTGTCCGGATTGAACTTCTCCGCAGCCTGCATCATCCGATCAAGCGCGTCCTCGAATGACAGGGGCGGGGCCTCTTTGGGCCTGAACCGAATCGGATTCACGCGGGCGACCACGAAGCTCTTGAGATAGGGGCTGGTCAGTCCTTTGACCTTGAGGGCTTCAACTTGTTTGACGATCACATCATCCAGAGCGAGCAAAGACCCCGCGCGCTGTTGCCGAACCTCCAAGGCTGCCCGTAGTGGTTTTAACAGAAATGCGTCGACTCGTTTCAAAACCGGATGATAGGCCCCACCGCTGAACCGAGGCCGTTCTTTGTAGCAGAGTCCCAGGGTGATCAGCGCCGGCTCCTCAAACTCCAGGGCATAACTGTCCTCCGTCGCCGAACCGATATGAACCAGTTCCTCGTACATGCGGATGACTTCCAACGCTTTTTCACGAAGGTTATGCGCCTTCTCGGTATTCAAGGCGAGAATCTGGTAGGCCGCCGATGGTTCCGGGACGACGATGGCGACGATACTCCTGGCTCCGAGCGTCCGCATGGCGGAAAGACGATGGTGTCCATTCGGCGTCCAGTACTTTGCTGCCTGGTCGGGCTTCGATATGCGCACGGCGATGATAGGATCAAGAAATTGCCCGATCTTGCCGATCGCCGCTTCTAACTTTTTCACGTGGGAGTCGGAGAGATTTCGTTGATACGGTGTCGGGGCAACGAGCTCGATCGGTAGGGCTGCCAGAACTACCCACCGCCCTCCGTACGGTTCGCGGTAAATTGAGAGGACTCGTCCTTCATCCTTCTCAATTTCTTGATGCAGCTCCACCACTGCGACAGGCGGTGCAGCCGCTTGTAGCTCCTGAGCGGCCAGTCCGGTAGAGAATCCGGCCGGCTTCCGGCGACGTTTCGTACCCTTGGGCAATGGTGTGTTTTTAGATTTCTTTTCTGCCACGCCGATATGGTAGGACAGTGGCATGCCAAAAGGAAGCCCCAACGGGAAGATCCTCCGCATCGGCCATCGCGGTGCCTGCGGTCACGCGCCTGAAAATACGTTGGCCTCCATCAAACGGGCGATTACGCTGCGATGTTCACTCACCGAAGTGGATATCAGACGAACCGCCGATGACGAACTGATCCTGGTACATGATGAGCGGATCCATCCCACAATAAACGGTCGCGGACTCGTCTCTGAGATCACACTGGAAGAAATACGGAAGGTGGACGCCGGGAGCGGTCAAATGGTTCCGACGCTGGAGGAAGCCCTTAGGATCAGCAGTGGACGCATCGGCCTGATTCTGGAACTGAAGACTGAAGGCCTGGCTTACGATGTTTGCGCGGTCGTCCGTGCCGGCGGCTTCACGAAGCCGGTGATCTACGCATCCTTTGTGCACGAGGAACTTCAACACATACGAAGAATCGATCCTGAGGCCAAGACGCTGGTGCTCTTTAAACGGCTGCCCAAGGATCCCGGTTCTGCCGCCGTCAGGCTGCAAGCGACTCATGTGGGCTTGCGCATCGATACGGTGACCAAAGCCCTCGTAACGGCTCTACACAAAGCACGTCTGATCGTGTTCGCCTACACGGTCAATACACCTGCCGAGATCAAGAAGATGAAAACGCTCGGTGTGGACGGCCTTATCTCGGACTTCCCGGATCGCATCTGATCGGAACATTGAGGAGAAAAGGAAGCAGAAACAGCGCGGGCGACCCTGCACTATGGTGGGAGGTCGCCCGCGATTTGGCGCTTGGGACGCCTGAATTCTGATTGTGAATGTCGCGGCCCGAAAGACCCGCACGATACTCGTGATGCAAGGTATCCAGTCGGGGGAGACCTCGTCAATCCCAGGCTCTTGTGTTCCTCTTGCTCTCCGGACATCCCCGCTTGAGACGGCTACCGCCCGATGAGGGCTGAAAGTGCCTCTATGGCACAGCCGACGGAGAATCGGTTAGCATGACCGACGAGAAACCCGCCCTCGCATCGGCGGGCCTAATGGGCCAGGTGGCGTCGTGTCGTCCATATCCACCCTCCTCTCGCGATGAAGTCACCGAGAGACCTGGATGATAGCCGCGCGGTCTACCCGATCTCTCGAACTTCGAATGATAGATGGGCCGCAGGTTCTTTCCCTACGCTCATTAAGAAACCTTGTCAAGGGGCGGGGACAGCATTATTTCCTATTTTTTACCTAATGGGCTCTGGCTTGCTCCAGACAGCCGACTACACGATCTTCAGCTTGCTGAAATCAACACCTTCCGGGGCAGGCGGCGTCTTAAGTTTCATGGTTTCCAACACATCCACAACACGGTCCGCCACGACGAGATTGCGGTACCACTTCCTGTTGGCCGGCACGATATACCAGGGAGCGCACTCGGTGCTCGTCGCCGCGATGACATCCTCAAACGCTTCCAGATAGTCATCCCACAACTTGCGTTCCTCAAGGTCGCCGGAACTCCACTTCCAACGCTTTTCCGGATCGGCGATGCGGGCTTCCAATCGCTCCTTCTGCTCCTCCTTCGAGATATGAAGAAAGAACTTGAGCACGGCCGTCCCGCTTTCGGTCAAGAGTTCCTCGAATTCTTTGATTTGATTGAAGCGGCGCTTGGCAACTTTATCGGATACCCATCCATGGACGCGGGTAATCAGCACGTCCTCATAGTGCGACCGGTTGAAGATGCCGATCTGTCCGTGGCGAGGAACTTCACGGTGAACCCGCCACAGAAAGTCGTGGGCCAATTCATCGTTGGACGGGGTCTTAAAGGCCACCACTTTGCAGCCTTGCGGGTTCACCCCGGACATCACGCTTTTGATCGTTCCATCCTTTCCGCTCGTATCCATCCCCTGCAGCACAATAAGAAGCGATCGCGTCGCATTGGCATACAGACGCTCCTGAAGCCCATCGAGCCGGGCAATGAGCCTGCCCAGCTCAACTTTTGCCTTTTCCTTGCCTTGCTCGCTCTTCTTGTACTCGCCGGTGCCGTCCGGATCGTACAGCTTCAGGGAGAGATGGGTTCCGGGTTTCACACGGTATCGTTTCACTGATTGCCTCCTGCGTGGCGCAGAAATGACTCCCTTGCGTGATGTTTGAAAGCCGTCTGAAAGTTCCCACGTATTGTTACGGAATCAGACGAAACCCGCGTCGAGATCAGCTTGCGGGCGACGCGAGACGAGGTTGGAACACCTTATCGGCATCCTGTTATGGCTGCTTCGGAACGTCTTGAGCGCAGCGGAACCCGACGTTCGGATCCTGCTCGTTCGGATCGCCCTTCGTGCGAAACGAAGACCGCAGCCGATACGGAGTGTTGATATATGATCCCCCTCTCTGTACCTTCGCGGTCCCCTCGCTGGGTCCCCTCGGATTGATCGCAGGGCTATTGATAAAGTGGGCGTAAAAATCGTCGCCATACCAATCCATGACCCATTCATAGAGATTGCCGGCCAGATCTTGCACGCCGTACGGGCTTTGTCCCTTTTGATGATCGCCGATGATCGATACGTTCTCCGCACCACCTTCCTTCAATCCATAGGTCGCATGCACCGAGGTCGGTGGATCATTGCCCCACGGGTACACCCGTTCGTCGGTCCCACGTGCGGCCTTTTCCCATTCTGCCTCCGTAGGAAGCCGCTTGCCGATCCAGAGGCAGTACCCCATGGCATCCATCCAGTTCACCCATCGAACCGGACGGTCGGCATGGATGACAGGCGTTTCTTTGTCCGCAAATCCCCATGGGGGTTCACTCTGAATGGCATCGACATATTTGGCAAACCGTCCGTTCGTCACCTCGAATTTATCGATGTAAAATGCGCTGAGGTGGACGCGATGCGTCGGAGCTTCATCTTCATCACCCTTATCGCTCCCCATCACAAACTCACCAGCCGGAATCAGCACCATCGGTGCGCCATCTTTTCCAATCATCTCGTGAGAAGGCGAGACCAGCAGGGCGAGCTGGTGCACCGTTCCACCGTTCGTCGCGGGCTTGATCTTGTCTCCGACCTTGAACTCTCCGTTGGATCCGGGCTGCTTGGTGGGAACGGAAAGAGTGTCAGCTCTCGGTAAGGTCGTCGAAGGCGATTCAGGTTTGGTCGTCCGGCTTTCAGTCGCGGCTGTTAAGCCACACGGCAGAGACAGAGTGAGAAACCCCATGATGAACCCGGCAAGAATTCGTCGGATACCCATACCTTTGCCCCGTGAGGTAAGGTACCGAAAACCGATGGCTAAATCCAGTCCACCGTGAGCGGCTCCCGCCCTGCCCGAATGGTGAGAACGCGTCGAACGGAAGGAGGATGATTGCGCATAAGGTCTCATGGAGTTGCACTTACACGTCGTCCGGTGTAGCGTAGGCATCAGCATGTCGGCTTCGATTTCGTCCGCGATCAACAACGGGCTTCCCACTATAGCGCGCGTCCTGCTTGTCGTCCTGGTGATCGGCCTCTCTGGATGTGGAGGTCCGTGGCGAGACACCTATCTCAAAAAAGGGGTCGGACGGCTGACACAGGAGGACGTGCGTGACCGACTAGGCCCCCCACACACAGCCAAGACCCCAGCCCTCGGCGGAGATAGCCTCTGGACCTATCGGTACGCGCTCAGTGAGCAGGAACTCACCACCTGGAATCCCACGTTTATCGCGGATGCTTCCAATTCGGTCACGAGCATGATGGGCAAAGGAGGAACTGACATCGCCAAACCGACATTGTATTGCTATCGGTACATGCTGACGTTCTCCGAAGAGAAGGTCCTCAAGCAATGGAAACGTGAGGAATGTGTTCCGGGCACCCGCGAAACGCTGACCACGAAGTAGAGGACGACCGTGACTCAAAACGAGTGGATTTCGATCGACAGCTCGTTTGCGCTGGATGGATTGAAGTCTCTGATCGTCTTGCTGTTTCTGGTCATCGTCAGAACCCTGGTCGTACGATGGATCGCCAACAACCCGACGCTCACCATGGAGTCAAAACGGCGCTGGGTCGTGACGACCAGAAATTCGGTCGTGTTCGCATTTCTCATCGGCTTGGTGATTATCTGGGCGCACGAGCTGCAAGCGTTTGCCGTCTCCATCATCGCCTTGGCGGCTGCGTTAGTCTTGGCGACGAAAGAGCTGATCCTGTGCTGGAGCGGAGCCGCGCTTCGAGTCGGCGGCAAAGTCTATGGTGTCGGTGATCGGATCCAGATCGCCGGCCACCGGGGAGTGGTCCTCGACCACGACGTGTTCGCAACGAAGTTATTGGAGATCGGCCCTGGGCAATCGGCTCATTTGTATACCGGTCGCGTGACCGTCTTCCCCAACAGCCTGCTGTTTACCAATCCCTTGATCAAAGAGAACCCACAACAGGAGTATGGCCTCTATACGCTGACGGTTCCAATCAAGAGCGACGGCGATTGGCAACGGGCGGAACGGATCCTACTGGAAGCAGCCAAACACGAATGCGCCCCGTTCATGGATGAAGCGGTGCGGCAGATGAAATTGCTGGAGCAGACCAATCTGTTGGAAGCCCCTTCTCCTGAACCACGCATCACGATTCAATTGCCGGAATTCGGCAAGATCCATCTGGTGCTTCGATTTCCGGCTCCGGACCGAGGACGATCGCGCATCGAACAAGCGATTCTGCATCGGTACCTGTCTCAATCCTTCACGCCATCTTTGCCTGGCTGAGAAATGAACGAGGGACTTCCTCGACCGATCGTCGATGGAAGTCCCTCTCTATGACCCGCCCGCTACGAATGTGCGATCACTTCGGAAATGTTTTCGGCGCAGAGACGTGTTGCCAGCCTTCGCCGTTGAGCGTCTGGAGAAACTCCAGCAGATCATGCTTTTCTTGATCTGTCAGCTCTAGCGGAATGACGAGGTTGTCCTGATGGGGATTCTTGACACCACCCTTGTTGTAGAAATCGACGACCTCTTTAAGCGTCTTGAAGCGGCCGTCGTGCATGTACGGAGCGCTTCGAGCGATCTCTCGTAAGGTCGGGGTCTTAAATGCGCCGAGTTCCTCAGGATTCTGAGTGACCATGTAACGGCCAAGATCTACTGTATTGTCGTCCCATCCGATGCCGAGGTTGTGAAATTTTTCGTCGGTGAAATTGAACCCGGAGTGGCACTTTGTACAACGTGCCTTTTCACGGAACAGGATGAGGCCTCTCTGAGCGGCTTCTGGGATGGCCCCTGTTTCTCCTCCCTGATCGAATCGGTCCGCCGGACTATTCCCGGACAGTACGGTACGCTGGAAACTGGCAATGGCCATGCCCACTCTCTCAGTCGTGATGGTGTCATCGCCGAAGACTTGCTTGAAGAGTTTCCGATAGCCTGGGATTTTCATCATCTTCGCGTTCATCACATCGTAGTTGGCAAAGCCGTGCTCGATCGGATTCGTAAACGGACCGACCGATTGAGCTTCCAATGTCGCGGCCCGGCCGTCCCAAAATTGTGCGCTGCTGAACACCCGGTTGAAGGACGCCGGTGCACTACGACCACCTTTCAGGCCACGGATTCCGGTAGAAACGCGCTTGCCATCCGTGAACGCGAATTTCGCCATATGACAATTCGCACAGGCGATGGTGTTGTCCTGCGACAACCGTTTGTCAAAAAACAGCAACCGGCCGAGTTCGACCTTCTCTTTCGTCAAAGGATTCTCCGTCGGAATAACCACAGCAGTCTCTTCGAGACCGTAAGGAATCTTGAGCGTGTACTCCTCGGCTTGTGCTTCGCCGAAAGAGAATCCCAACAGCAACCCCAATACCATACACATCCGCACAGATATCGACTTCGTCAGCTTCCGCCTCTTCATCTTTCTCTCCTCCCTTCCATTTACAGACTATACTCTGTAACGTTTCGCTCCTTCTGCGAACCCGCCGCTTCATCGTTCATTGCCTCTGGCCCCTTCTCAAGTGGCTCGACTGTGCCCGGAACCCATCTTCTCTCTCAGGTTACTCCAGCAGGCTTCGGAGCATCCAAGCAGTTTTCTCATGCACCTGCATGCGCTGAGTCAGCAGATCGATCGTCACCTGATCCGAGGCCTTTTCAGCCGTGATAAAGACGTTCCGCAACGTTCGCACCAACGATTCCTGTCCTTCGACCAACTGACGAATCATGTCTTCAGCCTTGGGGACAGCAGTCGCTTCGGAGATGGAGGACAGCTTCGAGAATTGCGCATAGCTCCCCGGAGCCGGATGCCCGAGCGCCCTAATGCGCTCGGCAACCAGATCCACCGCCAACGCCAGTTCGTTGTACTGTTGTTCGAACATCAGATGCAGCGTCTGGAACATCGGGCCCGTCACATTCCAATGAAAGTTATGCGTTTTGAGGTACAACGTATAGGTATCCGCCAGCACTTTCGCCAGCCCTTGGGCGATGGCTTTCCGCTGGGTCGGTTCGATCCCGAGATCGATCTGGGGGCCATTCCCGGCAACTCTCTTGGCGATGTTTTCTGATTTCTTCATGGCTTCCTTCCCCCGGCCGGGCCAAATTCGTGGGTGCCGACCGATCATTGGGAGGTTGTCTTATCATGAGTCGTGCCATTGACTCAATGCGCAGCCGATCGCGGGCTGGTTGTGAACCTGTCTCTCAGGCCGTGGCGGCCATGAATCCGGCGATCAACACAGCCCATTCCGTTGCAGGACACCCTCCCGGGCTTAAAACTGGAAGCGGGCTCATTCCCACTTGCCTGGATGCAAAATATCCGACCCCTGGTCATAAGTCCAATTGATATTGTATAAATAGAAGATTAAATTATTTTATATATAGAACGCGCTGAGATGACCCTGACGGAATTACAGTACATCGTTGCCGTGGCTCAGGAGCGCCATTTCGGGCGTGCCGCCGATCGTGTCTTCGTGACCCAACCCGCTCTGAGCCTCGCGATCAAGAAACTGGAGGACGAGTTAGGCACGGCGATTTTCGAGCGACGCCGGGAACGCATTCAACTGACATCGCTCGGAGAGCAAATCGTCCATCAGGCTCAGCGAGTCCTGGAAGAAGTGGAACGAATCAAGATTCTGGCGGCGCAAGGCAAAGACCAATTGAATGGGCTGTTGCGGTTCGGCGTCATTGCGACCGTCGGACCTTATATTCTTCCGGATTTGGTTCCATTGCTGAACGCTCGCGCCCCGAAGATGCCGCTGGAACTGGAAGAAAACCTTACACAGAACTTGGCCGGCATGCTGAAAAGTGGAAAACTGGATGTGATTATGATCGCCTTGCCTTTCGACGAGCCGGCGATTCTCACGACAGCCTTGTACGATGAACCGTTCAAGGCGTTGGTTCCAGTCGGACACCCGTGGCAGAAGAAGAAACTCGTCGATTCCCGCCAGCTGAGTTCCGAGAAGGTCCTTCTTCCTCATGCGGGACATTGTTTCCGGCAACAAGTCCTCGAGGCGTGTCCGGAGCTCAGTCGATCCGATACGGAGGGGTGGCAGGGGAATTCTCTCGAAACCATCCGGCAAATGGTAGCCTCAGGGCTGGGCATCACCGTACTGCCCTGCAGCGCCTTGACGCCAAAGTATGAGAACAAACGCTTGCTGGCGATCAAGTTGGCTGACCCAGTCCCCGGTCGTCGAATCGGACTTGCATGGCGACGCGGCTTCACGAGGCCCGAAGTCATCCAGGTCATTCGGGACGCCGTTCATGAGCTCAAGGTGCCGGGGCTCCGCATGATCGCAGGCTGACCCAAAACCGCCCGCCATAAATCTCGAAGCGCCTCTTTCCACACGCTTGTTGCCTTCCAGGGCTTTTGCTAGGATGCGCTGATTCAGTTTGGAGCACGCGTGGGATGAAAATCGCGACATTCAATGTCAATTCATTGCGCAAACGTTTGCCGATCGTGCTCGAATGGCTCGATCGGCACAAACCGGACGTCCTGTGCCTTCAAGAAACCAAAGTCCAGGACAGCGAGTTTCCATTGCTCGCTTTGGCACCCAGTGGGTATGAGGTGACCTTTCGTGGGATGAAGGCGTATAACGGCGTGGCGGTCCTGAGCAGAAAAAAACCGGACGGTATCTCGTATGGATTCGACGATGGAGGAGACCTGGATGAGGCTCGCTTGCTAAGCGTCATCGTCGATGGAATTCCCATCGTCAACACTTACGTGCCACAGGGGTTCGAAATCGATTCGCCGAAGTACGCCTACAAATTAGCCTGGTACGAACGACTACGGAACTACTTCGACAAACATCTGTCGCCGCGGGTTCCGGCTATTTGGTGTGGGGATATGAATGTGGCTCCGCGGCCTATGGACGTTCACAGCCCGGAGAAGCATCTGAAACATGTCTGCTACCATGAGGCTGCCCGCAAAGCGTATGAACAAACGGTGGCATGGGGATTCCAGGATGTCTTTGTGAAGCTCTACCCGACTCGTCAACAATATACGTTTTGGGACTACCGTGCGCCGAGTTCGCTGGCAGCCAACAAGGGATGGCGCATCGACCATATCATGGCGACGGCACCACTGGCGGAAAAGTGCGTCAAGGCGGATGTGGACGTCGAGCCGCGGCGAGCGAAAGAGTCTTCAGACCATACCTTTGTGTGGGCAGAATTTTCGGTCTGACTGCGTACGCGACGCCCACTCCAACCAAGCGGATGCATGCAGCTGTGCCTCATGCAAAGAGCAGCTTGTTCTAGGCTGCCTTCGCTCGTATGTGGTTACTGCGATTCTGTTCAATCAATGGGTCGATGATCAGACCGCAATTGAGACAACGCAGAATGATCGTGCTTGACGACACTGCCGGTTGCCGCTCTTGGATCATCAAGCCTTTGCATTTTTGACACGTCATTAGCATCCCTCCTTGGCGATATGAATCTCGAAAGGTGTTGTAGCATTCAAAGATTAACGTTGTGTTAACAGCTAGTTAGAATACGCTAATATCGGCGCTCTTCCTCTAGTCTGTTTTTGCTTAGGGCATGGTTGCCGCAATTTTGCTCAATCAATGGGTCGATCAGCAATCCGCAATTGAGACACCGCAGGATGACTGTATTGGACGATCCCGATGGCCGCTCTTGAACCATGAATCCTTTGCATTTTCGACAGGTCATTGGTGTCCCCTCTTATTGATATTCAATTAGGCTTCCGGCAAAACTTTCAACCCGCCTTCCGAAAATTTTTGCTCGATTGCAAAGCGTAACTCGCTGGCGATTCCATTCGGATCTATCTCGGGCGCAATTTCGAGCCAATAATTCATTGTAAAGACGCGGGCTTGCGACCCGAACTCATCCAGAAGCACTTGCGGTGGAGGCTGTTTCATGACTTGGGGGTGCTGCAAAGCAAGAGCGGAGAGCAGATCCGCCACCTGCTGAGCGGCAATGCCGTACGGAACACCGAGGCGAAGGGAAAATCGGCCCACCCGACTGGAATAATTCCAATTGGTGAGATACTTCTCGAGGAAACTGCTGTTCGGAATCAACGTCTCCGTTCCTTTGACGTCTCTGATAGTGGACGAACGAAGGCCGATCGACGTCACTCGACCTCGAATGTTATCGACTTCAATGAGATCGCCCACTCGCAACGGCCGTTCGATTAACACCAGAATGCCGCTGATGACGTTCTTGAGGAGCGTCTGTGCTCCGAATCCCACACCGATGGCAAAAGCCCCGCCTAGAAACGCGAAGATCGTCAGCGGAATCTTGACCCACGTGAAGCTCAACACGATCAAGAACGTAACCAGCAACGCCTGACTCCACTGGCGCATGAGATTGGCGACATCCTGCGCCATACCGAATTTCGTCGCGGCCACTCGGCCGATGGCCTGTGCCACATAGACGCAGACGACATAGCCGATCAAAAAGATTGCCAGCGCCGTCAGCGCTTTTCCGACTGTCACACTGCGGTAGCCGGTCATCGTCTTGCCGTCGACGTCTATCGTATCCTCCGCTGAAAAAAGCTCATACGTCCATGCGTCCTTCATCACGCTTCCGCTGCGGGCAAGCCATTCTTCGAGGCGGTCGAACAGCGGTAATTCCCTCTGTTGTTGCTTGAATTCAGTTCGCCACCGTTCCATGAACCTCGCCGCTTCATCCATTCGGTGCAAGGCGCGCGTATAGGCTTCCTGCCGCTCGTGGAATGCACGCAGCAGGTCTTGCAGTGTCGCACGTTGCGGCGCCGGGGAATGGCGCACCCGATTCTCCAATTCGCTGATCTGTCCGGAAACAATCCCACCCTGTTGACGTAAATAATTCCGGGATGCGTGAAAATTGTCGAAGAGCGGCATGAACCGTGTGTAGGCTTCCCGTGCTTTCCCTGGCTCGGACGTATGGGCGATGACGAAACGGCTCTCCCACAGCTGACGCTCTCCGGCCATGACGTTCATTGATTGCTGCAAGAGGTCAGCCTCTGTCAGGAGATTGTCCAGTCGGGCCTGAGCGAGCTCGACCTCCGCCTTCGCACGAGACATCGCCGGCGTCTCCTCCGCTGAAGCCTTTCCTGTCTGCTTGCGGCGAAGAAGATCCAGTCGACGCTCGGCATCCTGCACGGCCTGAGACTGCCGCTGACGCTCATCGAACGTCTCTTCCAGTTTTTCTTCCAATCGCAGGCGTTCTTTATCCGAACGGCTTCTGATCTGAGCGAGATCTGCTTCGCTGAACACGACATGAGCGGAGACTGCGTCAAGACGCCGCTGCTCGAACGCAAGCCGCGCTTTTGTGCCATCCAGCTCTTCTTCGACCCGCTTCCTTGAGAGCTGCGCCACTTCAAGGAGAACGGAAGCGGCCTGAGCGTGTAGAACGGCTGACCCGTGAAGGCGGCGTTCCCGAGCGATCTGCGCAGGATCTTTAACTGCTTCCAATCGTTCCGACGCCTGCCGCAGCCGCTCCTCAGCAGTTGCCAGCGCTTCGCGCGCCTGTTCAAATCGCAATGTGAGCAACTCCCGTTGAGACTGCAAACCCTCTACGGCTAATTCGAGGGAATACACGGCGTCCCACGACTGATCCGCAAGGAAAACCGAATAAGGCGGCGGTTCTGGAAGGCCTTTCCACTCCTCGGCGCTGCGGAGGGTTTCGGTACGGCGCTGACGCGCTTCGGTAAGCCGCTGAAGATCACTCAATTGCTCATCATACCCGCGCACGATTTGCTCCAGTAGCGCCTGCCGTTCCAGCTGCTCCTCTTGAAGAGCGCCGACAGCGCGCTTGGATGAAAGAGATGCCCGTACGGCGTCCAGTTCTGTTTGTGCTTCTTTGCGTCGATCGCCGAGGAGCGTAAGGTTGATTCCGTTGGGCATAGTCCCGCTGTCCCGATTTCCACTTTCATGAGAATCGGACATCGTGGCACTGGGCTCAGCGGCATGAACGAATTGCTCGAAGGGTCGATCGAGTCCCCCCAAGCCGAATGCGAGGATCAAAAGAAGTTGAAGCGTGACGGTTGGAAATCCGATAGAGATTGACACCACTCTACCTCGAATCGTGGTAAGTGCTTCCGACAGGACTCAGCCCGTAGGCACGCGGGATTCGACCTATGGTCATGTGTAAGCGTTTGAGACACAGGATGCTTTGTGATACGCAACTGTTCACTTTAGGGATTCATCCCCTCATTCGCCTACTAGGCAATCCACTAGTTCGGCTGGAATAACCCTGCTAAATAGTACCCGGAAGACAGGAGCGCGCATGGGATGGGAGAAGTAGAAGAACATCTGCGACGGGAATTCTCTCAGCAGGAAGTATGGAGATGACCGATGACCTCGTGAGCATTGTCGTGGTGGGAGCCGGCGCAGCCGGGCTGACCGCTGCCATCGCTGCGGCGGAAACCCTGACAAAGGCAGGGCATTCAGGACAGGTGTTGCTGCTTGATGGCGCCAAACAAATAGGCGCCAAGATTCTGATATCTGGCGGTGGACGCTGCAACGTCACGCATGATGTCGTGACGCCAAGGGATTTTTTCGGCAATCGTTACGTGATCCGAAATATTCTTGCGGGCTTTTCCGTTGAACGAACCATTGCCTGGTTTGCGTCGCTGGGTGTTGCATTGAAACGTGAACCGACGGGCAAGTTGTTTCCCACGACCGACAAGGCGCGCACCGTACTCCACGCATTGCTCGAGCGCTCCCGCCTCACGGGTGTCGCAATATGTCCCGAGCATCGTGTGAGTGGCATGTCTCGGGCAAACTCAGAATTTCTCGTGGATCATAGCCGTGGGTCAATACGCGCGGATCGAGTCATCTTCGCCACCGGCGGCCGGTCCTTGCCGAGAACGGGAAGCGATGGATTCGGGTATCGGCTGGTTCGATCCTTCGGCCATCGGGTGACACCGACAGTAGCGGCCTTGGTCCCTCTGGTCCTCGATGACTCTATGTTTCACACGACACTTTCAGGCCTGTCACATGACGTGGAGCTGATCACTCTGGTGAGCGGTCGAGAAGTGGATCGGCGCACAGGCAGCCTACTCTGGACTCACTTCGGGATCAGCGGGCCGGTGGTCATGGACGCCAGCCGCTTCTGGGTGCTGGCGACATCTCAAGGCATGCCCGTAGATCTCTATGCCAACTTCGCGCCGAGTCGCACAGCTGAGGAGTTGAAGGCTTGGTTGGCCGCTCAGGCAACGGAGCATCCAAAGCGTTCCTTGGTCCGAACCATGGCGTTGCTGGTTCCGGAGCGATTCGCCTATTCACTCTGCCACCACTGCTCTTGCGACCCGCTGAAAGCTGCGGCTCAGGTCTCACGCGTCGATCGGCATCGATTACTGAATGCCCTGACCCGGTTTCGATTTCCGATTGAGCGAGACCGAGGATGGAACTTTGCTGAAGTCACGGCCGGCGGGGTGCCGTTGGATGAAATTGACTATCGGAACATGGAATCAAAGCTGGTTTCTGGACTCTACCTTGCCGGGGAGATCCTCGATTGCGACGGCCGCATCGGCGGGTTCAATTTTCAATGGGCGTGGACGACAGGATGGCTGGCCGGGCAGTCGGCGGCGAGGAGCCTGCTTACTGCAAAGATCCCATCGCTCTGACCGTGATCGACGGGTCGATTCGCGCACTCGACGCCGGTTCTCCGGAGTTGAAGGTCACCACACGCCCGCTTCTGCTTCCGAACAGACCTTTGCCCGCGGAAGGATTCGATACGATGCATCTCCTTCCTTCGTGGTCGGCCCATCCGAAGACAACATCGTCACCTGGAGCTTTTCATCGGTGAAGGCATCGTCATTGGTTCGCAACACTCCCTCGCGATTCAACATTTTGACCGCATTTGTGCGCGAGACGATCGGAGGATACTGCCTGAATTGATCCGCCGACACATAGGGAGCCTGAATGGTCACCGGGCGGCGTTTGACATAGATAAACTCACGCAAGTTGTCATCGAGGGGAGTCTTCAAGCTGACAACCACCGAGCTCGCTGCCGGAATAGTCGCGATCGAAAGGACATACAAGGGCTTCACGTCCGGCGGCGCTTCCCGGTTACCCGAGGCCATCAAACTTGGAGCAGTCAACACCTGCGTCCCCTGATTGATGGCGGGAGACCTCAGACCGACCCGGAGATTCGTGATGTCACGATCAGCCACATTTTCGAGCAACAGCTTGATCAAGACCCAGGCCTGCGGATCGGGCGCCTTGGCGCGACCGTTCGGAACAGGTTGCTCGTCACGGCGGATGCTGCAGTTGGACACGAGGTTGCGCCTCTCGAAGAAATAGAGCGTATTCATCCCCTGCGATTGGGATCCTCGTTCATACGTGTAGAAGGACACGCCGACATGAATCATCGTCGGTCTGAACCAAGCTACGACCGTGGGGAGCACAAACGGCACAAATGCGGCGAAGAGGCCGAGGATGACGACCTTGTTGAGCACGCTTTGCCGCCAGAACCAATTCCAGCTCTTCTTCAGCCATTCCATGAACATCTCGTCAAGTGTTGTAACACTTAGCGCATTCTAAAACATAGGTCTCTTGTCAGAAGTCCCGGGGAAACTGAACACCGCAAGGCAATTGCCTATCGGGGAACAGATGCGGAAACCGCCCCTGCGGAACCCTCTGGATATAACATCGCTCCCACACCGATCCATAGCCCATGCTATGCTGAACCGCTGGTGAGACTGTCTATGGATAGGAAGTCTGAAGAAGGATCACAGCAGACGTTTCGGCGGATTTCGATTCGATGGAAGGTCTTGCAAGCGCTCGGCGCCATTCTCATCGCGCTCGGCCTTTTTATCGACTGGGCGCCTCCGCAGGAGGCAACTCTGCCGGACACTTCCTCGTTCCTGATCATCCTAGGCGGGCTGCTCGGCGCGGCGGGGCTCCTCGCTGCATTCCGACACGAATAGCGCACACGTACAAAATAATTCGCTCCGAGCCAGGGCATTGTCTAGTCCATTCCGCATCAGGAATCCTGCAAAATGCGGTTATGGTCTCAAAACTCCAACAATTCACTCCATTATTTTAGGAGGACAGCATGAACGCTGGCGCGGCCCTATTCATTCCAGTGCTCTTGATGGGCGGAGTTTCTTGTGGTCCGACCACCGACACCATTGTAGCCCCATTCGACCTGACCAGCGACTTTACGTCGAGCACGTCGCCGGGGAGTAACGCCCTGCCCGGTTCTGCCAAGGCCCGTCAGCAATTGGAACGGTTCGTGGTCTATGCCTATGATAGCGTGAGCGGCGACATCGCGCGGGGCAATGGAGAATACGTGACCTCGCTGGCGGTTCTGGCAGGTGTACCGGCCGTGTCGCAAACGGCGTTCCGCGCGGAGATGCAGAGCCGCTATGCCTCGATGTACGATCCTAGCTTGTCGCGCAAACAGACTTGGGCGCTGATCGTAAATCACGCCTGGTCGGCCGGCTACGGACGGACCGCCGAGGGGCACAACTCTTCCACGATGACTGACTCAACGCAGGTCAGCTCTGGACAGCCGGACCCCTTACTAGATCTCACAGGAGAATCTCGCAAGCGGCTTTGATAGTAGAGTTCAGGTTCGCGGAGGTCTCGATGTGACGATCGCTTCTTTGCGGGTCATAGTGATTGTCTAGCGAACTCCCACCTGGAGTTGAACCGCGCTCACGCCATATGGGCTCATGAAGGCAAGCACTTTGTCTCCCGGTTTAAACTGGGCGCCGAGTTGTGTTTGTTGTGTGAGACTCAGAATATGAAGCTGCCCTTTATCGTCTCGAACAACCATCGTTCCCGGAACACCGGCTGAAATCGATACCACTTCTCCTTGCACGGGCGGAGCTGCCGGTGTGGAATTGGGTAAGCTGGCCATTGTCGAGGCCAATAATATGAGACCGCTTAGCATTCTGCCTGTAAGTCGTGACATGGCGACCTTCCTCTCTGTGGTGACAGCCCGTCCCACGCAAGCAGCTTACGCGCTCTCGGGTTGAACACTCCCCGATGATTGTACCAGGATGTCTGTCACTCCGGCGCACGAGAGCATGAAGATGTCCGTGCTCGAATCCTTTCGATTCACTATAACAAACACCAAACCCGCAACAGACCCAATCGTGGAAGTTGACCGCTGAAGCATCTAGTTCATCGTCCGATTTGTACATATGGACGTTGAAACCGGCATAGGTCCCGGTGGACAATTGGCCGGACGGGGTTGTGCGTTAACGATCCGGATATGTACGGACGAGTCTTGTACAGACTCACATGATTACATCCACTTTTTGTTTGCTTCCGGGAATAGGGCGTACCAGCGAACGGCGACTGTGGCTGGAAGGGATCGGCACCTGGTCTCATTTTCTCGCGGCCTCCTCCATTCGAGGCATCAGCGCAGGCCGGAAGGCATTGTATGACAAAGGTGTCGCCGAAGCTCATGCTCACTATTCTCAAGACGATGCGCGCTACTTTGGCGTGGTCCTGCCTCAGCGGGAGCAGTGGCGGCTCTATGAATGGCTTCGAGAACGCGCCGTGTATTTGGATATCGAAACGGATTCGTTCGGACACATCACCGTCGTGGGGTTGTACGGCCATGGTCGCTTCACCTCATTCGTTCGAGGTGAATCGCTGGATCAGCGGCAACTTGGGGAAGCATTATCGCAATACGATCTTCTGGTAACGTTTTGCGGGACGACGTTTGATGTCCCGATGCTGCTCGCGCACTATCCCGGCCTTCCCCTGAACCAACCTCATATTGACCTTTGTTTTGTCGGCCGGCAGCTAGGATATCGAGGCGGACTAAAGGCAATTGAGGCGCAACTGGACATCGCTCGCGCGGCAGATCTGCACGGCTTGGATGGTCATGACGCGGTCCTGCTGTGGAATCGATGGCGGCACTCCCATGATGAGGCCGCCAAAGAGCGGCTGCTCGGCTATAATGAAGCGGATTGCGTGAATTTGGAGCGGCTGGCCGACGTCTTCTACTCCGAGATGGTCCGCCGGTTAAAAGGCTGTTGACCCTCGTTCCGGGTGGGTGCTGAACCAGCCAGGAGGGTTTGCAGGATGGTGGGGCCGATCACCGAGGTGAGCAGCGACATGGCAATAATGATCGCATAAATCGTCCCAGAAATGACTCCGGCCTGTTGACCGAGACTGGCCACAATGATCCCGACCTCTCCACGAGGAACCATCCCCATTCCGACGATCAAAGCCGATTTCCTTCCGAGGGACAGCGCTCCCCCTCCACACCCCACAAGTTTACTGACCACCGCCAGCACTGTGACGATGAGGAGTGAGCCAAGGGCGGACCAGCTTGCCAGCGCCCCCACATCTACCTGAGCGCCGGTCACCACAAAGAAGAATGGAACCAGGAACGCCATAATAGGAGACAGTTGGTGCTCCAGCGTATGACGCTGTTGGCTTTCGGCGATCACCATCCCGGCCAGAAACGCTCCAATGATCGCGGCCAGGCCGATCTTGGCCGCAATCGCAGCCAATCCCAGGCAGAGAGCGAGAGAAAGCGTCAGCGGCGACAGTGGATTGATCGGGACATCGAGGAGCGCGGATTGTTTCCGCATGAGTTTGGTGCCGACCAGCGCAATAACAGCCACAAAGCCGACCGCCTGTACAAGGACGAGGCCAAGGTTGGCCAGGTTGACGCCGCCATCCTGCAGCGACGTGACGACTCCGAGGATGAGCATGGCGAGAATATCGTCAATCACCGCTGCCCCGAGAATGATCCGGCTTTCCAGGCGGTCCAAAATCTTCATGTCCCGCAAGATCTTGGCGGTAATTCCGGTTGAGGTCGCCACGAACGCCGCCGCAATAAAGAGGGATTTTTGTGTCGTAAAGCCCTCGCTCAGGGCCCATGCGGCTCCCATGACAAATGGGACGATGACGCCGGAAACTCCCACCAGCCCCGCGACTTTCCCTACTTTGCGAAGGTCATCGACGCGAGTTTCGAGTCCCACTGAAAACAGCAGGAGCACGACCCCCATCTCTGCCAGCGCCGTCAGCGGCTCATTGATCTGGATCCAGCCCAGCGCCGAAGGGCCGATGAGGCAGCCGGCCGCAATCTCGCCGACCACAGCAGGGAGCGTGAGCCGCCCGGCGACTTCCGCACCGACCTGCGCAGCCACAAAGACAATGAAGAGGGTAAAGAGGATGTCCGTCAGGTCATGCATCAGACGCTCGAGGTCTGTTGAAGCCGAGCCATCATGACCCTGGCCCGAGTGTCGAGGCTGACAAGGATCTCATGGAGGCTAAAGAGCAGGATGGCGCCTTCGCACATCATCCGCCACACCAGATTCCCCACCAGTAACACCATGATCCCTCCAAAGCGGGTGAGGATCGGGTCCGCCTCATACCCCCCGCTCAACGTTTCGGGTGACAGGATCGATATGACTCCCGCCGCAGTGATGAAGCAGGCTCCCACGATATACACCACCTTAATGAGATGTGGAGTCACCAATTCGCGAAAGGCAAAATACCCCCCGTAGAAACTGGTGTACACCACAGGCCGAACCGGCTGTGGGGCAAATGGATGCGCACACACCGAACATTTCGTGGCAGAGACATCGTTTTCCGTCAAACAGTCGGGACATTTCATATCTCCTCCTTCCGGCCGGCAGTGGATGGATGCGCGGATCCTCGAATGAGGGCCGCCTCGCTAGACGCTTTCCACATACTCGCTCCCAGCCGGTTCTTTTGCAAACTCTTGATATCCAGCCGCTGGTTTTACTCGCCTCATGGAGTGGCTCACTGTCCAAGCCGTCCGAGATACCACTTCGAGAGTTTTGAAGGTTGCAACTCGCGAGGTCGCTCCCTAGCTGTGGCCGCCCTTGCACCCTGAATCCGGCGACAACTGTGCCCGCACGACATCCAGCAACGTCTGCCGACTGAATGGCTTTTGGAGCGTCATCTGGGCTCCCAGATACGCGGCGACTTGGAGATAGTTCCAGTCCCCGATTCCGCCGGACATGGCGATAATCTTGGCAGTAAGGCTGGTGCAGCGGAGTTGCCTGATCAGTTCCAAACCGTCCATCCCGGGCATAAGGAGATCGACGAGCACGAGATCGACAGGTTCTTCACGCAAGAGACGGAGCCCTTCGTATCCATCGGCGGCTGTCAGGACAGAATAGCCCTCAATTTCCAAGGCCTGTTGAACATGTCGTCGTACTTCTGGTTCGTCTTCAATCACGAGCAGTCTCTGCATGATAGACCCCTTTTCACGGTCTGAAGGCCGACCGGTCAATCCCTCGGCTGCAGCGGCAGATCGATCGCCGCTCGCGAAGCCCTCAATCTCGCACACATGAGAACACCGGACATGGCGGTACCCTCTCCGGCCAGAGGCCCGATGACCGATGCACATGGAGATCAGAGTGAGATTAGGTCAGGGGCGGATGGAAGACCGAGGTGGCCAATACAGGCAGGTGGGGAACTGGATGCCTATCGACACGGAGACGCAGGGCGCTGAATGGATGGAGTTCAGGTACTGGAGGAAGTACCGAGAAATCCTCCGAAACCGATCCGGCAAGCATGTCTGAGGTTGTCAACAGACTGAGCAGAGTCACCGGGGCACCGAGCATCTGCGCGAGCACACAGACACAGAGAAGGAGGATGAGGCACACGGCAATCCGTGAAGGATCGATGAAGTCTGTCGCGCCGCTGATGGTCCGTAACACGTCGTTTGTTTTTCTCGGTGGAGGGCTCTCGTGCAAGAGGGTCAATGCAGAGACAATATCAGCAGAGAGCACCCTGACAGGCTGTCGAAGATTCAATTGTTACGACGAATTACCGTTTATCTCATGAAGGATGGCAAGTCAAGAGGCGGCCATTCTGCCGCGATTCTGGCGACTCAATTCAATGTCGAACATGGGGAAGCCCGCAGTCACCGCAAAGAAGACGGCCTCGCCAAAATCACGACTCGTTCGGCATGGACCAATCATAATATGTACATCCAGACACCACGTGAGCACCAGCTGTCCTGTGACTGAACCTCAATCGCCACGTGACGTTGCTAGGGAGCAGCCATCACGGGAATCGATGGATCAACTGCCAGCCAGATGTCGACGTACTTCTCGGACAGCGCGAGAGCCAAATCGGACCGATACAGCGTGTGATCTAACTCCATCGAGATGACATGAAACATCGCAAGGTAGGCATATTTGAGTGCAAGCGGCACATCATGTGCGACGACCTCTTGGCGACTTCGAAGGAGTCGTGCCCGATACTCATCGACGGCCTTGATGGCCATGAGCAGCTCCCGCTTGAGTTCAATCAGTTGTCCAGTGTCGCGTGAAGAACCCTTTCCCCTCGCCGCTCGAAAGTCTTGAACCCGTTGCTTATGGTCGGCGTAGTCCGCCACGAGGCTGAGCAGTTTGTCCTGTTCACCCGCCATCGCGAAAACAGGGGAAGTCAGAATCACGAGCAGTGCGAGTAAGCATCTCATTCGTATCGTTTCTCCTCAACGTGGTTGCCTCTCACACCGACAGGACGCGATGACGCCAGTTGCGCGCGCACGACCTCCAAGAGTTCCTGTCGACTGAATGGTTTCTGGAGCGTCGCATGAGCGCCTTGATACACCGCGAGATGCTCCCAATCCCCGAGACCTCCGGCCATGGCGATAATCTTCGCCCTCAGATGGGTCTGGTGGAGCATTCGAATCAAATCCAATCCGTCCATACCCGGGGTGCGGAGTTCAACCAATACGAGATTCACGGGTTCCTCACGAAAAAGGCGGAGCCCTTCGCGTCCGTCAGCAACTGTCAGGACACGGTGGCCCGCACCTTCGAGCGCTTCTTGAACATGGCGCCGTACGTCGGGATCATCTTCAATCACGAGCACTCGCTGCATAATGCACCTCACTTGATAATTTGAAGCCCCGACCGTTGCCCGAGTGACGGCCTGTTGATCGCCGCTCGCAAGGCCCTTCATCTCGACCCTGAGCGCATCGAACATGGCGGGATCGTCACGGCCAGGAGCCCGGTCGCCGAGACACCTCTTGTGCGGAGTGAGATTAGGTCAAGGGCGGATGGAAGACGGACGCCGCCAACACCGGCAGATGGGGAATCGTATGTCCGTCGGCACGGAGGCCTAGGGCGCTGAAGGGACGGAGTTCAGGCACTTGGGGAAGCATCGAGGGATCTTCGGAACCTGATTCCGCGAGCACATCGGAGGTCGTCAACAGACTCAGGAGAGTCATCGGCATGCCGACCACCTGTGCCAGCACACAGACACAGAGAAAGAGTGCGATCCACCTTGAACTCGTTCTCTGACCAATCGACGTCAGGGTCTTCACACCTGATATATATCTGGATAGAAGAAAATATTCACCAAGAATATCCCGTTCACAGGCATTCTCAATGGAACGAGAGCGTAGGGGAGCGGCTTCCCGAGATGCGATGGGGCCATGTGTAGGGGAATCACCGATCAACAAATGTCGCGGTGATGTTCTCGGCCCTCATGGGCGGAGTCCGAACAGAATGAGGAGTCGATCACAACTTGACGAAAGCTAAGTGCGCCTCGCTTTCATCCGAGCGCATCTCCCATCATATTTTGATACGAGGGACAAAGCATTTGAGCACGCCCATGAACAGATGTGCCATCCTGATTCTCTCGCTGGTTCTGTCAGAGTAGAACCCTTGAGCCCCTGTGGACCTCTGTGGGTCGCAGTGCTGTCGTTGAGGGAATAGCTGCTTGACTGGTGCAATGGCCATCGAGACCTCCGCATGCTGAGCAGTAGGAGAGTACGACCGTCATTCTAGTCAATGATCTCTTAGTGTGAACCTAGTAACAATCCCAGTGAGTCACGGAGCAGGCTCTGGATCACCGCTCACTCTGGAAGGGCTCTGTGGCGCTGGTGCCTGCCCCCGCGCCCTGAACCGTACTTTTCCTTCAGGATTACGCTGTTCTCTCGACGGAGACACGACTGGGCTTTTGCGTAGGGCCTTAGAATTCACCTTTTCGAATACGTCTCCAGCTCCTTGCTGTTGAGTGTCCAGCCGGGACGAATCGTCGCTCGCCTGCTGAGGCATTTGTTTGTGATTGAGCTCGGCACCCTTCGCTTCGTATGGTCCCAGCGACCCTTCCGCACGTGAACTGAACCCCGCCACGCTGATCGCAAGCATGAGCACATAGAGAAGATGGTTCCGTCGTCGCATACTTGTCTCCTTGTGAAGGATTTTCAGCGAGCATAGTGGACCTCGCGGGCCGGCGTACTAGGAAAGGACATAGGGAGGAGAGCAGCGAGCCGTCATGCCATGTTGGATTATGGGAAAGGCACAGCGTGGTCAGAGTGACATCCGAATCCTATGGATTTATGAGAGGTGACCTGTGACGGGCGGCCCGGGAGGAGTCTGAGGGACTAAGAGACTATGAGCTCAGAAAGGTACACGGAGAAAATAACGAGATGGGTCCATCAATCATCCAGCCACTCTAGAAATGTCCGTTGCATCGAATGATCTCTTTGGTGAGAGGTCAGGAATGATGTCTGGTGACTCGCGACCGAACAGTTCGCAAGGGCAGAGAAGCGCTCACGGATATACCGCGCGTCAGTACGCGGGCGGTTGAGGCCCCCAGCGCAACCCCGCGAGATCCGGATCTTCCCCCTCGACCGTCGGGCTCCGGTTTACTTTGTTGGCCTGACGTTGCGCGCGCCGCTCCTCCTTCGTCCGCTGCTTCTGTTGACGTGCGCGTTCGCGTTCACGTTTGCCGCTGGTAGTTTTTCCTGGTCCTCCGATGATGTCCTCCTTCCGATACAGCGTCGTAAGCCACGAGGCGTTCTAGGAACGGGTCCCGCGCGTTCGAGATGCCCGAGTTGCCTTCGGAACTGATGTACGGAGAGAGTCGTTTGCCAGACCACGAGCGAGTGTATCGGGGCTCAGCCCATGGCTTGAGGCGGAGATAATTTGGCGGCGAACATCCTCAATCGACGGTACGGACGAGGTTCCGGCCGAATCCTGCAGTCCCAGAAGATCCCAGCGTATCCTCGTTCTACGAATGCGTGCTTTCCGTCGGTGCGAGGGCTTTGACCACCACGTGGTACTCATGACTTATCTCTCGTACGAAATGTATTACCTTGCACATGGTCAATCATGTTCTTAGCTACGATCTTCGCGTTCAGAGAGGCTTCTCCCAAGTTGCGTTCGTCGTGATGTGGCCTGCTGAGCTTGCATCCGATACTACAGTTCAATGCAGGACTCGATGACTGAGACAAAGGCCTTTGCCCGACCACTCTACTGCAACCAATTATTCGATCGCACAAGGACGACACGAGGAAGGAAAGAGCGCGAGGATCACTGCTCGACGGATGAAGTGTATCATACGGAAGCCGAGTTTGCGAATAAGGGACCTACCGCTGCTACAACGCGTGTTCGCGCAATTATCCGGGTCACAGAAGCCGCTGCATGACTTTATCCTAGAATGTCTGCAGCCCTTTTGAGCAGTGAAGAAGTCAGACGCAAATGGAGCCGGCGATGGTGCCCGCTATTTGCGCCAATTCGGGAGGAAGAACACTCTGCGCGGGACACTTGTGCCGAAGCAGACCAACGACTGCGCGAAGGAGGCAGTCAGTCTTTTCACCCTGACCCCGTATGCTCCCAGAAGCGAGCCGGATTCGGCCCATGAAACCTCTGCAGGGGGCTCGAGTGAATCGACGATAGGTTTCGCTTCCTTCAGGGCTGCATCTATGGCCTCTTCGCGGGAAGGGAATCCGCCTTCAGGGCGCCCTGCGTGATACCTCCAACAGGTTTGTCGGAATTCAATAATGCGATACTCGCAATGCCAAGTCCCATCTGTTTGACGCCTGGGAACCAACTGGATGCTGCGATCCTTATAGTCCGGCATTGTCGTTTCTCGAGTCTCCGCCCATCCCTTGAACATGAGCCTCCTTCCGTCCCGCCGGCAGTTGGTCAGTGCGCCTGTCTTGCACGGACACTGAGGCCGTCGGTCCCTGCTCGAATGATCTTTCCAGGACTCGCGCGGAGCGTGGGGAGCACTGTATGTTCCATATACTCCTTGAGGTTCTCCGGGGGGAGATCGTTGACGAATTCACGGTCGAGCGCGAGTTCTGAAGTCTGCGCGCCATCGTGATAGACGAAGCGCTCAGTGTATGTGCCCGGAATGACATCACGGAACCACCTTTCAAGATACTGCTGTATGATTCGAATGTTTCCCGATTCACTACCGCCAGGATTCGTCATAATCCCTCCTGCTGGTCGATGTCTGGAACGTGTTCACCTGAGACTCCCAAATTGCAGAAGTTATGCCACTCGCCAAAATGGAATGGTCACAGTAGTACGTGCGTAGAGATGCCCTTGTCGAACAGGCGGTGCGTTCGCAGCTGCTGGTTCAGCAGAGGATGCGGTGCCGCTGTTGATTGATCAACAGCGCAATCGTCCGTACACGCAGCCGACGATAGGTTGGCGCCGTGAATTCGTGCGTCCCACTGGTGTTCTACGAATCCTCTCATGGTATCTGCTCAGATACCTGTCGTATCTCAATGGATACCAGGTGATGGCTTGCAACGATCTTCAAGGAAAGTCCCCGTTGGATATTCTTGAATTCTCGGATTCCGATGCAGGCATACGACCTTATCGCTCTTAAAGCATTCCGGTCTGTTTCGCTGTACTACTCGACGCACGTCCAGGCAGCCATTCCAAAAAATAGCATGCTCATGGTCGTTGCACGACCGTCACGGTCCATGCTCCCTCGCTGATAACCTTGAGCGAGTACGTCCCGCCCTGTTCTTGTGAAGCGCTCCCGCCTCCGCCGTGCTCTGCATAGGCAATCGCTGCGATGCGATTGCCTTCGCGGTCGAACGTTAGGATAGAGAGCCCTTCGTCACCCTTCCAACGCACCTCCCAGTGATCCTTGGCGGTGAAGAGGCCCGACATTTGGGTGCCTTTCGCGGATAACCGCAGCAGGATCTGCTCGTCCTCAGCGAACGCGGTACCCACGAGTATCAGACCACCGCACAGCACTAGGCTGGCAAAAACTCGACGCATGAGACTCCTCGCCGCTGTATCCCAGATCACATCGAAGCGATTGTAGCGAGTAAACCGCACACTCCCTACTAGGAAGGACCTTAGGTGGGCCCTCTGCATACTCCTCACCACCCTACTCGCCCTCCGTCGAGATGGTGTGGAGAAGATGAATGCGAGGATGGCCTTGATCGCATTCGGCCAGGCTCTTACCGCATATCTACACGATCAACGATAAGAAACTGTCCGTCTTCATCGTGAAGATCGGAGGCCGAGAAGAAACCTAAAGTCGATCAACATCGCTGTCGTTGACACCGTCGGCATCAGACTGACCCAACCTAGTAACCTGCCGTCATCAGCGCGAATACCACAATCGCTATCATGACGATGGCAATGGCGATCAGCATGAGCGGAGGATGAGCGCCAAACATTCCGGCCATGGGCCTACTCCTCGTTTAGGGGTGTGGACTCTCAGATCACCCTAAGCCATTGAGCTACCCAGTGTCTAATGGGAGGGACTTTGGCCCAGGAACTGTCTTCGTCACGTTACCCTCTGTCCTGTTGTTGACGAGCGGATAAGCTGAGGTTGCAAGCCTGATCGATTGCCGAATCAACTGATGACACGCTTCGCCTTTTTCAAGGCAGCCGCGGTGGCCTCCGTGACTGTAGCGAAGGTGCCATCAGCCGATCCGCGCCTCTTGCCGGTTGGGAGTTTGCCAGGTTCAAGAAGCATATACTCGCACTGCCAGCTCCCATTCGCTAGTTGGACAGGCAGCAATTTGATCGTGCGGCCATCAGAGTGGTAGTCGCGATACTGAAGTCTCTGAGCCGTAGTTCCCTCTGTCTGGACATTAAAATTGAACAGCGGTATACCCGAATCAATAATGCACTTCGCAGCTTTCAATGCCGCTATTTCTGCGTCTATAGAACTAGAAAAGTCTGCTTCGACATGCCCCTCTTTCAAATTGGATTTTGGCTTTAGGGCTTCCACAATAATTGAATACCGGCATCCCCATTGCCCATCATCCTGTCGATCGGGAGTCAATTTGATCATGCACCCGGCATAGTAAAAGTCGTTCAGAGGAGTGAACATTGTCGGTTCGATGGATCTTCAATCATCATCTTTTCCATGACAGCGTCTTCACCTCCTCTCGGCGCTACTTCTTCACGACTTGTGTGACAAGTTTCTGAGCACTGCCGATCGCCTGGCCCAGGAATCCGCCGACGGCTCGACCGAGCTTCCCCGCCTGACGACTCGCGGCCGTGGATCTTATCTTCTTGACTCCTTTCTTCAGTCGCCGGCTCGCTGTGGATGCACCACCACCCACGGTCTTCTTGAGTTTTCGAGCCGCAGCTCCCGCCTTGCCTCGCAGAGTCTTCTTTCCCTTTTGCATAAGCTCTTTCGTGGCATTCACGACGGTTTTAGTACGTCTCTTTTTCATGTGACCTCCCAATTTTGATGAACTTGTCTAAGCGAGACCATAGTCAATTGTTGCGGTGCCGTCAGGTGCCAGCGCCGCAATGAACCCATCATCAACGGTCGAGCCCGTGACTCGGTTCGCCTTGTTCCGCGTTCCGATCATTGTTGCGTACAGCGTGTGGCATGCGTCGCAAATCGCTTCAGTGAAAACATAGCTGTCGGCTGGTTCGCCATGATATGCACGGTAATCATTCACTTTCACCCACAAGGATCGGTTCGGATCATAGACTTTTTCACACAAGTTACAGAGGGTGACGGATTTTAGTCGAGAGGCCATAGGCTCACCTCCATAGCGGGACCCCTACCAAGCAGGATCCGTAACGGAGGACATTTTGTCATGAGTGAATGCGGATACTTGCTGGTAGGATCCCTAGCTGGACGATGTCTTACATACATAAGATGAGCTTGTCCGGCATTCAGTCGACAGGGAGTCAAAGTGATGAGGCACCCACACTGAAAAAGCCGCGTCAGTATCGAAAAGAACATGAATGGCCGCTTAGTGCTGTGTCCTGGCGATAGTGATCCCACCGTCCGAGCCGACCTCTATTCGCCTATCTGGATTCTCCAGAATTGCTGGAAACACCTGGCTGTCCAGAAACAGCTGTAATTTCGCATCGGGGTGAATATCATCCAAGAAATCCCGATTGAATTTCAGCTGCCAATTCTGCTTGCCGTTGTGAAAGACAAACACCGTCGAGAACTCCCCGCCGAAACTTACTATCCTGTAAAATCGATTTTCCAGGCTGGCGAGGATGATCTGAAGTTTCTCCGGATCGATGTGCTTCTTGTAACTCATAGTGTCCTCCATCCGGTGAACATAAAACATGTTCGCGGTATGGACATCGGGTTCAGTTGATCCCTCCGCCGATCAGAGGCCGGGTGGCCGATGCACACTGTGGGTGGAGCGAGATTAGGTCAGGGGTGGATGGAAGACCGAGGTGGCCAACATAGGCAAGACTGGTGTTGAATATCCGACGACGCAGAGCCGCAGGACACCGGAAGGACGCAGTTCAGGCACTGGAGGCAGTACTGATGGATCTTCGGACTCCGATTCCATCAGCATGTCGGCGATGGTCAACTCGCTCAGCAGCGTAACGGGCCCACCAAGCATCTGCGCAAACACACACATGCACAGAAGTCCCACAACAGCGAGCGATCCATAGCTCCGATACGAATCAGACCCGATTCTCATGTTTGGTATCGTCAACCTTACACGGGTGCCTACATCTACTTCAACTCTAGAACCGTCTCAGGTGGGTCTTGTACGTTCAGAGGTCGGATATGAAGCGAATCTCGAAGGAGAGACTGTCGGCTGCGCGCCTCGTTCGTTATGGGAATGGGTCCGATTCACGAATGAGCTCGGGCGGAGTCGTGGGTCCGTAGTTCTCATCCACACTGTGTTCCCACACTCCATCATGTTCTGAGGACATGCCCCACCCGCGTGCATATATCAACTTCAAGAGTGGCTGGCCTTCCGGACCCACCCCGATGACACGACCGACGATGGTCATATCGGCCCAATGCCGGTAGGAACTGGGCAATGTGTGATGGTTTTTTACGACGATCCAATACCACCCGCCTTCGTGATCGGTTGGGCT
The DNA here is from genome assembly GCA_024760525.1 of Nitrospira sp. Lineage (NCBI taxonomy): Bacteria > Pseudomonadati > Nitrospirota > Nitrospiria > Nitrospirales > Nitrospiraceae > Nitrospira > Nitrospira sp. Next base: position 358,616 of record CP060499.1, on the reverse strand, counting down.
GGGAGGAAGCTGTGGCCGGTAATTCTCATTGAGCGGGCGATTCTTGACGTGCAACCAAAGGTTTCCACCCCGGATTTCCTCCTTCACGATGACAGCCCCCCATACGACCAGCCGACGTTGATAACGCTCGGGCTCGGCCGCCAGCGATGACAACCTGAAACTCGGGTCCGCTTCCTTCAGATATTTTCGCGGCACAACGGTGCACCCGACGAGCACGCACAGGGCCGATAGAAAGAGAATCTGAGTCAATCTGTGCAAGGGAATCCGCATACTGTTGAGTTTCGCGCTCTGAGCAGTCATGGCGTTCGAAATTTGTACCGAGCCATTTGGTGTGAACTATCTTACGTTCTTGGCACCCCAGCATCGTCCCTTATCCATCAAACGAACGGCAAACACAACCCCTAAGGTCGGCGCTCATTCTGAAGAAGTTGGCGTTGCCGTGCTGTCGTGGCTAGTGCTGCAGTTCATACTGCACTGCGTATAGCAACGCCTCGAGGTCCAGAGGTTTTGGAAAGGTATGCCGAGCCCCGAGGAGCTTTGCCTTCTGGAGTTCATCTGCGGAGTGCCCGCTCATGGCAATGACCTTCACGTCCAAGAACGCCCGGGTCAACTCCAAGATGACTTCCAGGCCGTTCATCTCCGGCATCTCCAGATCCGTGATGACCAAATCTACGGGCTGCGCCCGAAACCGTTCGAGTCCCTGCCGGCCATCGGCGGCCTCACAAACCTGATAGCCGGCATCTTCAAGATTTAGTGCCAGCAGAGTCCGAACCGACGTGTGATCCTCAATGATCAGGATGGTGGCCGGTCTCATAGCTTGTCCTTTTTCCGTGCAGGAGACCTCTCAGAGCCGCCGGTCTCCTTAAGCGGCAAGCGGTTCAGCCGACTCCGATTCCCACGGCAGTTCCACGATCGCTTCGACCGTCACGGCCCGGGAACTGACCACGACCGACTGGGCGTGGAGCTGACGGGAATGCTGCAGGACGGCGTCATCCCGGTGGCCACAATTGACGCAGCGCCAGCTGTGGCTCCACATCTCTCCATACCCGGCTTCCATATCGATGAGGTGCTCTTCCAGCATCAATCCATGACAGCGTGTACAAGTCATCACGGTCCTCCTCTTGGTAAGTGCGTCGTGCTTGAGTCAACCGTATCAGGAATGAAGATTCGAGCCAGATTCGAACGAGGTACGTCGAAAGGGGGGGGAGGTCCGGCGGTGGCCTGGTCAGCACGTCATTCGCGTTGCCATGGGCCTAGACAGCAGATTGACAACTCTTTGAGCCGCTGCCGCCCACACAGCAGGCGTCGACGAAGGCGAAGTGAGCAAGGTCCGCTCGCAGTGAGTGACCGGAGGTGGGCCGAGATACGGTTGATTTAGTGAAGAAGGCGACGGAAGAGAAACGCCAAGCCCATTCTTAGCGAGCACAGCGCCTGCTAATAGCAGTTTGTGAAAATGGGACGTCCCAACTGAGGAGACATACAGTCAATGGGTGGTCTCGCGGGATCCAATCTTCGGCGTCCGACGGCTTGGCGCAACCCATTCTCCAGCGCATCATCGACAAGCGCATTGATTTCCGTATCGGTCAGACTGGGATTTTCCTGTCGAAATTGTTGCTGAAGTGCCGGACGGTTGGTCGCGATGTACCGTTCACGGGCCTGTCGCGCCCCCTCACGGGCCCGCTCGTACAAGGCTTTGCGTTCCTCTGTCCAATAACTGTCAGTTCGATCGATATCCTGATCAGGTCCGGATTCGGAAGAGATGGCCTTGTCTGGCCTGTACTGGGAACATCCGCTGAGAAGGAGAATGATTAGAACCAGCGCGACTCGCATGATGGACCTTTGTATTGCTGGTGAGTGTCTACCGTCTTGGACTACTCCCCCGCGCGATGGGGACGGTTCATGAGGAGGATGACGGGTTCACCCCAATGCCCATAATAATGGTGTTAGGGAATGAATGATTTCAAGGGATTTTAACACCCCTAGAGCCACCAGCTAACACCCTGGACACTTTTCGCGCACGATATGGTAACGTTGGTCAAATGGGGATGGGGTTCCCCCGATAAGCGCCAATGTCGGCTGATGACTCCTACTGATGCGGCTCGAACGCGCATGAGGGAGTTGCTATGGGAAGTCATCAGGCACTTGCGTTTCTGCTGGTATTTATTGGCGGTGGCATTGGTTCGACGCTGCGGCACGCAGCCAATCTGATTGGCGCGTCTTTGTTTGGCCTCAATATTCCTGCCGGTACACTGTTCGTCAATATCAGCGGGTCGCTCGTAATGGGATTACTTGCGGGTTGGTTTGCTTTCCGTGGACACAGTGACCAGTTGACGCGGCTGTTCTTGACGACAGGAATTATCGGCGGGTTCACCACGTTTTCAGCTTTTTCACTGGAAGCAGCGTTGCTGTTGGAGCGCGGTCAAACTGTAGGCGCAACGCTGTACGTCATAGGCTCTGTTGTCACCGCAATAGCCGGAGTTTTCGCTGGCATCGCGATCATTCGGGCCATAGTTGGTTGATGGCCTGAATGGTGTAAGTGGATGAAGAGGCCGGTCCCCTTATACCGGCCTTGACCCTTGTCTTCTTCAAGTCTCACGCGCTATTGTCATCGCCTAGGGCCTATGTCTCTCCTCCAAACCACTGGGTTGTTCATCCTCACCGCTCTCGCCGAGATCGTAGGCTGCTTTCTCCCATATCTCTGGTAACGGAAGGGAGGATCAATTTGGCTCTTGGTTCCGGCAGCGCTCAGCCTTGCGGTATTTTCATGGTTGCTCACACTCCATCCTGCCGCAAGTAGGCGGGTATATGCCGCGTATGGGGTGTCTATATGGCAACGGCTCTAGTCTGGTTACGAGTCGTGGATGACGAGAGGCTGTTCAGTCTTCGACTGGACAGGAGCCGGAATCGACTTACTAGGCATGGCGGTTATCGTGTTTGGCTGGTCTGCCAAAGAGTAAGAACGCAGCTTATATAACCCACGTTCCCTATAGTAAGGGTGTTAAGGAATGAATGATTCCAATGACCTTTAACACCCTGGAGTCTGCAGCTAACACCCCTGGACAATTTTCGTCACCATCCATAAAAGCTACATCAATCGACAAGAATTTTACATATTGTTATTTGGTAAATATATGACTATATTGTATTTTGTATCAACAACTGCATGAATCTTTAATAAAATATTTGACATGATTGATCGGCGTAGTTATTATTAAGCTCAAGGAGGTTAAGTCCTTTATGAGCACGACCACTGTAGGAGAGCTGAAAAAACACCTGCGAGCCGGTAAGACGTATCGCCGAGCCGAACTTGCCCAATGGTCGAAAAGCTTGGACCGGCATTTAAAATTCCTGGTAGACGAAGGTTCGCTGAAAAAACTGCGAACCAGTCTCTACTACTGTCCTAAGCAATCCGTCTTCGGAGAAGTACCTGCAAGTGATCACGATTTGGTCCGCACCTTTCTCAAGGATGATCGCTTCCTCCTTACGTCTCCGAACACCTACAATGTCTTGGGTCTCGGTACAACTCAGCTCTACAATCGACGCGTAGTGTACAACCACAAACGGCATGGAGAATTTGAACTTGGTGGCCAAACCTACGATTTTCGGCGGAAGCACCATTTTCCTAAGAAAAATGTGACCGAAGAGTTTTTGCTCGTGGACATGATGAATAACCTGAACGAGCTTGCAGAAGACCAAGGGGAGCTACGCGCACGTACCCGTGAGAAAGCACAGAGTATGAACCCTGTGCGGCTCAAGCGAGCTGTACTCCAGTTTGCCGGTGCATCGACAAAGAAGTTCTTCTCGGAATTCCTTGATGTCCGCTGAACCCTTCCTACACGACCATAAAGACTTCAAAGACCTGCTCAGTATCGTCTCCAGGAAACACAACATCGTTCCTCAGCTTGTCGAGAAAGACTATTGGATCATGCACTGCCTATGGGGTATACAGAAGCAAGATCTAAGCTTTGAACTCAAAGGAGGGACTTCTCTTTCAAAAGGATTCGGAGTGATTGAGCGGTTCTCTGAAGACATCGACATCCGTATAAACCCACCAGCAGGGATGGATGTAAAGTGCGGGAGGAACCACGACAAGGATATCCATGTCGAATCGCGCCTGAGGTTTTTCGAGTGGGTTAAGGACACCCTTAAGATACCGGGCATCGTGTCCATCGAACGTGATACTGCTCACGACGATAAAATACAGTGCCGTAATGGCGGCATTCGCATGCGTTACACCAGCCATTTCACCCCTCTATCCGATACGAAGGATGGAATCCTGCTGGAAGTCGGTTTTGACGATACAACCCCCAATCAACCTATGACCATCTCGTCTTGGGCGTATGACCATGCGAGCGCAATGGTGCCCTGCCATGACACCCGCGCCATTGATGTAAAGTGTTACTGCATCGAATATACCTTTGTCGAAAAGCTGCAAGCTGTGTCGACAAAATTTCGCCAGCAACAACAAAATGGTGGCTTCCCAACGAACTTCATGCGCCATTACTACGACATATATCAACTATTGGCGCGATCTGAAGTACAGAGGTTCATAGGAACCTCAGAATATGAAGTCCGTAAGGAACAACGCTTCCGGCCAGGTGATAACAGGAAGATCAGCGAGAACGAGGCATTCTTATTGAGAAATCCTGTAACGAGGGAATTTTACACCAAGCAGTACCAAACGACACAATCCTTGTATTACAAGGGCCAAGTACCGTTCGATGATATCTTGGCGAGGATTGCGCAACATATTGATCGCCTATAAGTCGCATCAGCTATCTTGCCTGCGCCTCGACATCTTCGACAGTGACAAGCCGACAGCTCAGTGTGATCATCATGGTGGTGGCCGCTTGATGACTACGGTTATCATGACCCGCTTACAGCATCTCCACCAATCCTTGAACCGTCTTCGGCGCATTCCCTTCACTCCGATTGTTCACCGACCATCAGTCGAACTTTCCTCTGCAACTGCTCCAGAAAACGACCGCTTCGTTCATTGAAGTAACTTGATGCCAACTCCCGTGACTCCTCGATTGGAAGCTCTCTCAGGGCGCATCCTCTGGCTTCCGCCATGATGGTCGTGAACGCTTCGTCGATGACTTCAAGGAGGCTCCTCTGGGAAGTGAGTCCGAGATCCGGGAGATTTCTCAGCATATGAGCCACAAATTCATACAGGACCGTTTCGGCGCTCAAACAATAGGTCAAGGAGATGAGCTTTATCGCTGCTCCACTCCCTAACATGCCGGTGGAGGCCAGATCGGACTTGATTTGGTCTACGAGTGCGTGCGGTGGAAAATTATGTCGGTACTTTGAGGCATTCAGAATATCGGAGTAAAGCGGTTCCATGGATGTCAGAAGCTAAGACAATTGCCAGTTTAGCTGACACCCACACGCACAGCTTACCTTAAGGAATCACCTCACTTCAAGGAGTTGGGCATCGAGCCTCCTGTCCACATGTTACTGATACGAGAGATATGTTGGCTTTTCTAAAAAAGGCGGTGCGAGACGAACTCGTAGTTTTTAGTGAAGCAGCGACAGCGGCAAGAGCTTGGGAAATAGCGGAAGTGGGAGAGACCAAGACGGTTTGATGGTTCTCAAGGCTGAGAAACAGAAGTCGGGTTCTCGGGGCAATGAGCAGCGGAAGCACTACAGTGAGATGCTATCTGTTTATGAAGTTCTTCAACGTAGTATTCCAGAACTTGACACTCCTCAGGTGTGAGCTGTCCGCTCTCATGGGTGAAGCCAAACAAGTGTTCGCACGAACGGAGGAACTTCCCAACTTCCGGTCGGATGTTTTCCATGCGCGACCTTGTACCATAGGCATAGACAATGCGTAAACTGCTAAATCAGAACCGTTGAAAATACTTGTTCTCATCCCTTCAGATCTATGGCCTGCATCACCGTGAGATCATGGAGTTCGTCGTGATGTCGGCCTGAGCCGTCTCTGCAAACATCCTAGCGAATGCGACGGCCATGGAATCCGATCACATGTTGAGACGCGATGAGAGGCTGGAAGTTTGCCCTACATGGCGGGCGCTGCATGGAACACCCCTACTTCACAAACGGATTGGCAGCCTTTTGCCATTCGTCTAGGCTCATCACCACGGCAGTGACGTCGGTAAAACCCAGTTCCCTAAGGGATTTCGCCGCGAGAGCGGCACGGTTGCCACTCGAGCATTGAAGATACAGCGGCTTGTCGAGTTCACTCTTGGCAGGAAAGCCGACCTGTTTCCAAATCTGGAATTCGAGCATGCCGCGCGGAATGTTAATTGCGCCCGGCACATGCCCCGCTGCGTACTCGTCGGGCTCACGAACATCGATGATCAGCGCATTGGCAGGATTATCAACGATCTTTCGGTACTCAGGCATACCGATGGTCCTCACGTCCCGTTGCGCGGAAAGTACCTTCTGAGTGACACTTGAAGGATAGTTTTGCGCAAACCCGAGGACATGAACAAATGGGACCACAACGACCCCAATAACGGCGAGTGACCAACAGATTTTTCTCATCGCGTTCCTCCTTAGCCGCATTCACGGTGCCGGCATCGTCAGATCAGCTGAGCTATTCAGCGGTTGCCGGAAGGGCAAGTGGGGTGGATGACGGGTTTCGAACCCGCGACCTCCGGATCCACAATCCGGCGCTCTAACCAGCTGAGCTACACCCACCACGAGGGCTTGAGGAAGGATGATATTAACAAAGCGCGGATTGCCGTCGCAACCAAGACTCGTTACTGTCGTGCATCGAACGCCGCTTGCATTTCGGCCAGAACGGCGTCGACGGTTGCCGGTGGGTCTGCCGCATCACGAATCGGCCGACCGATCACCAGATAGTCTGCGCCGGACGCAATCGTTTGCGTGGGGGTCGTCGCTCTCGCATGATCGTCCACCCCCTTGCCGGTCGGCCGGACTCCCGGCGTGACGATCGCAAAACGAGGTCCGACTTTCTGCCTGATGGCTGACGCTTCTTCACCGGACGCCACGACACCGTCACAGCCGACTTCCGAGGCGAGCAATGCCCTCGCCGTGACCAGGTCCTGAACCGTCCGTTGTATCCCCATCTCCCGCAGATCCTGGCCGTCGAAGTTGGTCAACACGGTCACGGCCAGCAGCTTCAGCGATGAACCTTCCCGCCCTTGCACGGCCGCGGTGAGCGCTTTGCGATTGGCATGGACGGTGAGGAAATCCACGCCCATCCCCGCAACCCGGCTCGTCGCGCGACGGACCGTTTCTTCGATATCCAGAAACTTCAGGTCGAGGAACACCCGCATTCCTCGTTCCACAATCCGCTTCACCATCTCAGGGCCTGCCGCCGTATAGAGCTCAAGGCCGACTTTCACGAAAGAAATGTGCCCGTGGAGTCGATCCAAGAGTCGATCGGCGTCTGCCGCTGAAGGCACATCCAACGCAAAGATGAGTCGGTCGCGCGCTGCAATTTTCACCATGCCTTTGCTCCTTCTGCAGGACCGATCCTTGACGATCGGCGATGCCCTATGATAGAAGTCATTTTCTTTTCTACAGGAGTACTCGATGCCTCAGACTCACAAATCGACTATTCGACGAGCTCGCCAAGCCGAGCGGCGTCATGAGCGGAATCGTGCCACCATCAACACGGTCAAGACGCTGATCAAGAAAGTGCAGTCCGCCGTGGCCGGAAAGAAGGCGGATGAGGCCAAGACCAGCTTGCTGGAAGCCACCTCGGCGATCGGAAAAGCCGTTTCGAAAGGTGTCCTTCATCCTAACACTGCCTCCCGCCGTGTGTCGCGTCTGGCGCTTCGTGTCAACGCTCTGTCCGGTTCCGGCTCTTAATCGTTCGCACGTTCGACACTACCCGCGCAGGGACTCGTTTCGGTGACACAGGGGGACGGCGAGGCGGTTCCACGCGTTTTCCGGCGGTCTCCTCACACAGCTTCAACAGCAGGTGCTCCAACACCATCCGTGGACGGCTGCCGCTTCCCCCTTTGAGCTTCCCATCCGCATCCAAAAAAAGACGCAGGGCCGCGTGAAGATGTGGCTCAGAAAACCGATCGAGAAAAGAGCGGACTTTCCAGGGGTCCATGCGCAAACTTCTGGCGGCCTCCCCTTCACGGCCGCCATTGGCCAACAGCTCTTTGAGCTTCCACAGGCGGCGATACTGCCAGGCGAGAGAACCAAGAATCCGCAGCGGAGCCTCCCCTGCTTCAAGGTTGCGCGCCAAGATCGCAAGGGCTCGCCCACGACGGCCCTCTGCGACGGCCAACGTCAAATCGAACACGGACGCGCCGGGCTCCATGCCACGGAGCAGATAGACATCGGCCGCGGTGACCGGACGATCGGGCGGCACATACGAAGCCAGCTTTTCCAATTCTTGGCGCACACCATAGAGGGATGAGCCGCAGGCCTCTTGCAGTGATTGCGCCGCTTCTTCTTCCAACTGAAGCCCCACCCGTTTCGCTTCACGGGCAATCCACGGAGGCAGCTGAGCATCCCGGAGCGGGGAGCAATCGACCACCACGGCCGCTCTGGTCAGGGCTTGGGAAAATTTCAGCCGACCGTCCAGTTTTGGGCTGACGAACACCAGGGTCGTGGAGTCTACCGGACTTTTCACACAGTCGAGGAGAAGGTCGCTTTCCCGAGCGGACATTTTTTCCGCCGTCTTCACCACGACCAAGCGGCGCTCCGCGAAGACCGGCACTGCCGCCACGCTGTTCCGAATATCGCTCCCGCTCGCCTCATCGCCGTAGAACAACTCATAATTGAATTCATCCCCATCACCGCCCAGGACCGCGCGCTTGATCGCGGCGAGCGCATAATCTCTCAGCAGGTCTTCTTCCCCGACGACCAGATACAAAGCCGCCGGCGCCTGCTGCTTGAGCACTGATTCCAACTGCGCATGAGTCACGGCCGATGACATTGCTTTACTCGTTGTTCGAATGAGGCCCGGGAGCGGGTATGGACACCGGCTTAGCCAGTGCACCGGTTTCAACTTGCAGTAGAAACCGCGCCGCCAAGTCGGCCGCCACAACGCGACCCGCCTGCTCCATCGCCCGATTCTGCAACGCCCGATTAAATTGGAGATCGGGCGTGATGAAGAACTCCGACGCGCCCTTTGCAAGCTGCGACCATACCATCTTTTTCGACCGCATATCTTCCACCCGAACCGTCACGACGACTTCAGCCCTGCTTTCCAACGTCGCCGTCTGTGAAAAACTGAGCGTCGGCACGCTCACCCACAGAATTTGCCCGGTCAGCACGAGATCCGCCGCGTCGGACTCAGGAACCACCTGTGCCCCGCTGCCGACAGAAAACTCTTGGCGAAGGTAATTGGTGTATCGGGTTTCCAGATTCGGCTCGAAGCTGTTGTTGATCAACGTCCGGATGATGAGTCGTGGCGGCGGCTCGTTCGAGGTGGGAGCGGCAGCTCCTCCGATGGTGGGTCCGGCTCCCTCGACGCGAAATTGATAGCCGCAGGCGACGAGACTCGATGCGAGCACAACTGCGACAAGAGCGCCGAGTTCCGACCGGAGGTTCCGCCGGCCCTCGTGACCCATGCCTCTTGTGACCTCAACACCCGGCACGCCGCATCTCCCTAGACCACGAAGTTGATCAGCTTCTTTTCGACGTAGATGACTTTTTTCGGCTCTTTCCCTTGCAACCACTCCGCCACCGCCTCGCGGGCGAGTCGCTCAACATCTTCGCGTGCCGCGTCGGCCTGCGCATCGATCTTGGCCCTGAGCCGCCCGTTGATTTGAACGGGAATGGTCATGCGCTCGCTCACCGTCATGGCCGGATCGAAGATCGGCCACGGTTGCTGCGAGACGCTGGGCTGGTGTCCCAGGCAGCTCCAGAGCTCTTCGGCCACATGCGGCGCGAACGGAGCGAGGAGCAGGACAAACGGCTCGATCACGGATCGCGGCCGTTGCTGGGCCTTCGTCATCTCGTTGGTGAAGATCATCATTTGCGAGATCGCCGTATTGAACCGAAGCGCCTCGATATCCTCCGTGACCTTTTTGATCGTCTGATGAAGCAGGCGCTGATGGTCAAGGCTCGGGGTTGTTGAGACGACGGCGCTGGACAATCGGCCGTCTTCGTCGACCATCAGCCGCCAGACCCGTTCCAAGAATCGCGTCACTCCTTCCACGCCCCTGGTGCTCCACGGTTTCATCGCTTCGAGCGGTCCCATGAACATCTCATAGAGCCGCACGGCATCCGCCCCGAACTGATCGATCATGTCATCGGGATTGACGACGTTCCCCCTCGATTTCGACATCTTCTGATTGTCTTCTCCCAACACGATCCCCTGGTGAACCAATTTCATGAACGGCTCACGCGTGCTGGCCACCCCGACATCAAACAGGACTTTGTGCCAGAATCGTGCATAGAGGAGATGCAACACGGCATGCTCGCTTCCCCCGATATAGAGATCCACGGGCATCCAATATCGTTCCTTCACCGGGTCGACCAACTGGGCCGTGTTCTTGGTATCGATGAATCTGAGGTAATACCAGCAAGAGCCGGCCCATTGCGGCATGGTATTGGTTTCGCGCCGAGCCGGTCTCTTCGTGGTGGGATCCGTCGTGGCCAACCACTCGCCTAAGTTCGCCAAGGGACTCTCGCCGGTACCCGACGGCTTGAAATTGTTGGCCTCCGGCAACACGAGGGGAAGGTGCTCCTCCGGGAGCGGGTGCGCTTCTCCGTCAACCCACACGATCGGAAACGGTTCACCCCAATACCGCTGGCGGGCAAAGAGCCAATCGCGCAGTTTGTAATTGACCGCTCGTGTTCCCTTTCCCTGCTTCGCCAGCCAGTCGGTCACCTTCGGAATCGCTTCAGAAGGCGTGAGTCCGTTGATCGAGAAACCACCATCCTGAGTCGATGAATTCACGACGGTCCCGCGATCCGTGTCGGTGAACGCCTCCTCCTCAATGTGTCCCCCTGAGATAACCTCTCGAATAGGAAGATGGTATTGCCGGGCGAACGCCCAGTCGCGCTCATCATGCGCCGGCACGGCCATGATCGCGCCGGTCCCATAACTCATCAGCACATAATCCGCGACCCACACGGGCAGCCGCTCGTTGTTCACGGGATTGACGGCATAGCCGCCGGTGAATACGCCGGTCTTCTCCTTGTCGAGTTCCTGCCGTTGCAGATCGCTCTTCTTCGCCGAAGCTTCGCGGTAGGCCTTAATCGCGTCTTTTTGCCCCTCGCTCGTGATTACATCGACGAGCGGGTGTTCAGGTGCGAGAACCATATAGGTCGCCCCGAACAGCGTATCCGGTCTGGTCGTAAATACCCGGATTACGCCCTTCTGATCCGCCAGTGCAAAATCGACTTCCGCGCCGATCGAACGCCCGATCCAGTTTTTTTGCATCTCCAACGTGCTGGCAGGCCAATCCACGAGTTTCAGATCTTCGAGCAATCGATCGGCATAGGCGGTGATCTTCAGCACCCACTGGCGCATCGGCTTGCGGATCACGTCGAACCCGCCTACCTCGCTCTTCCCGTCGATGATTTCTTCGTTGGCCAGCACCGTCCCGAGCGCCGGGCACCAATTCACAGGTACTTCCGCGACGTAGGCCAGCCCCCGCTCGAAGAGCTTCAGGAAGATCCATTGCGTCCAGCGATAATACTCAGGGTCGGTCGTGCTGAGTTCCCGTTCCCAATCATATGAGAGCCCCACTCGCTTCATCTGCCGCTTGAACGTGGCGATGTTTTCGGCCGTCGTCTTCGCCGGATGAATTCCGGTTTTCACGGCGTACTGTTCGGCCGGTAAACCGAATGCATCCCACCCCATCGGATGCAGCACGTTGAAACCTCTCATCCGCTTGTACCGAGAAACGATGTCGGTGGCGGTGTACCCTTCGAGATGGCCGACGTGGAGCCCGGACCCGGATGGATAGGGGAACATATCGAGGCAGTAAAATTTGGGCTTTGCCGGATCATGCTGAGCTTGAAAGGGGCGGTGTTCGTCCCAATAGGCCTGCCACTTCGCTTCGATGGCGTGGTGATCGAACCCTTTGCTCATGGCCGTCAAAGTCCCTTCAAAAAGGAAGAACTCTAACATAGACCGGCGGAGGCAACAACAATGCCAGGACGCTGAGCGGCGGCGTGTTGCCAATCCCTGGCCGTTCCACGTCAATGGAACTTAGAGTAAGGTGAGGCAAAGGAGACATCCGGAGACGAAAGCTATTCATATGGGTTGGTACGGCGCCTACATTTTTCCACGCTTGATGGACCACGTGATGAACGGAGCTACTTTTCAGCAGCTTCGGCAAGACTTACTGCGGACAGCGCAGGGTGAGGTTTTGGAAATCGGCCTTGGGACCGGCTTAAACCTGGCGCAGTACCCGGCCGGAGTGGCTCGGTTGCAAGCGGTTGAACCGGTGACGATGCTCCCTGTGCGGCTAGCCCAACGCTGCGCCTCAGCGGGATTTCCCGTTGATATCACGCAGCAGAGCGCGGAGACCTTACCCTTCCCGGAGCACACCTTCGACTGCGCCGTGAGTACCTGGACGCTGTGTACGATTCCCGATCCGGTGAAAGCTCTGCGGGAAATTCGTCGGGTATTGAAGCCGAGCGGGCGCTTCTTGTTTCTCGAACATGGCCGCAGTGACGACGCCCGTGTGGCCCGGTGGCAGGATCGACTGAATCCGCTTCAGAATCTGATCGGTTGCGGCTGTCACTTGAATCGCCGAATCGACCGGCTCATTGCTGATGCCGGTCTGGTGGTTCGACAACTCGACCGTTTCGTCATGGAGGGGATCCCGCGCATCGAGGGAGAAATGTATCGGGGAACTGCCTCGCGAGAAGAAAGAGACAACGTCATCGCATAGAGTGGCCATTGAGCAACATCGTCATGCGTTCGACAGACGGAAAGGTTGCTGAGGCCTGGGCGGGCGACTGTGAACTCGACTTGGCGCTATGGACCAGATGCCGGATGCCGAACCGATGCGCGGCCTGAAGACAGCCTTCATCATCGTCGACGTAGAGCGACCGCTCCGGGTCGAATCCCACCAATCGACGGCAAACCGGCCAATAGTCCGTCCGCATTTTCAGATAGCCCACCTCAAAGGCATCGACGATCCGATCGACGTATCGATCCAGACCTGTCTTGGCCGTTTTGACAGAGACGCCGGAAGCATGGGCATTGGTCAGGATAATGATCCGCTTCCCGCGTTCACGTAGGCCCCGCAAGAACGGCTCGGCGCCGGGTAGAAACCCGATCATATGATCGAGTTCCTTGTGCATGGCCACCACATCGATCCCGACCCGCTTCGTCCAGTAATGCAGATCTGTCCAGGCCAACTCACCTTCCACGGACCGATACATCGCCATGAGCCGATCGCGGGCCTCCTCAAACGAGAGGGTGTGAAGCGTCGCGTATCGACGCGGTAGTTCCTCTTCGAAGAAGAAGTTGTCGAAATGGCGATCCAGCAACGTCCCGTCCATATCGAGCAGCACATCGTCAATGTGAGTCCAGTCGAGGACGCGTTGAGCGTGGGGAACCGAGCCGTGAGTCATAGCGGAAAGTATACCCGAAGGAGGCGGGTTGTCTTTGAGAAAAATCCTATGCTAGGGTCCGGCAACTCTCTTTTTGGATCCTGACTGTTTCTTATGTCCTTACACCCGGCACTCAGCACCGAATCCTCAGCCCCGCTTCCTCTCGTCGCCATCATCGGCCGGCCGAACGTGGGAAAGTCGACGCTGTTCAATAAGATCTTGGGCGCAAAAATCGCCATTGTGGACGATGTCCCCGGCGTCACACGCGACCGCAACTATGCCGACGCCACATACCGCAACCGGAAGTTTCGGCTGGTCGACACGGGAGGACTGGATCTCTCCTCGTCGAACAGCATGCTGAACCTGATCCGACGGCAATCGGAAATGGCCATTGCCGAGGCGGATATCCTCATCGTGCTGCTGGACGGTCGATCGGGATTGACACCACCGGATCATGAAGTCGTGCGGCTGTTGCGCGGAGTGACGAAACCCCTTTTCTATGCGATCAACAAGATTGATACACCGAAATCCGACCCGCTACTCGCCGACTTCTACCGATTGGGGACCGACCAGCTCTATGCCGTATCCGCCGAGCACGGCCTCGGTGTCGCTGAGCTCTTGGATGCGATCTATCCCTTGCTTCCATCGGCTGACGAATCCGGCGAACTGGAACAACTGCCCCGCGTTGCCGTTGTGGGGCGCCCGAACGTCGGCAAGTCTACCCTCGTCAACGCGCTGCTTGGGGAAGAACGAGTCGTCGTCAGCGATGTGCCGGGCACGACACGTGATCCGGTCGACTCGCTGGTCACGCACGATGATCAACGCTACATCTTTACCGACACGGCGGGTATTCGACGGCGCGGCAAGGTCGATCGTGGAGTGGAAGGGTACAGTGTGCTGCGGTCGCTCCGTGCCATCGGTCGTTCCAACATTGCCGTCCTTCTCTTGGATGGGGTGGAAGGAGTCACGGAACAAGACACCAAAATTGCCGGGGCCATTCTGAAGCAGTGGCGTGCCTGCATTCTTTTGATCAACAAGTGGGACTTACGAGCCGGAGATGCGAAGGCGAAGCAGGAATATGATCTCGAGCTTCGCCGCCGATTTCCCTTCCTCACCTGGGCTCCGATCCTGTATGGATCGGCCCTTAAGCCGGAGTCCACCGTTCGTCGCCTCTTCCCGCTCCTCAAGGACGTGCACACCATGTTTACCAAGCGCGTGTCCACCGGCGTGCTGAATACCTGGTTACAGAAGATTCTCGTCACCCATCCGTTGCCGGCACGGAAACACAAACCCTCGGCCGTGACGAAATCGGCGTTCATCACGCAAGTGGCGACCAAACCGCCGGTCTTTGCGTTGTTCGTCGGCCATCCGGAAGACCTTACCCCTGCATATCTGAAGTATCTGGAGAACCAACTGCGCGAAACATATCAATTTACCGGCACACCGCTTCGCCTCCTCGTTCGAAAAAAATAGGCGATCCTTTTCCCCCGTTCGGGATATCAGGTAACTCGCTTTCAGGTTGACTCCGATAGGAGCCCATGTTATTCGCATAATTGATTGCCATGGCCACAGCTCAAGAGGAGCCGGCCATTCAGATCAACCAGGGCCTTTTTGCGCCATCCCCCAATCGAATACTTCGATGCCGATGACTCGATTCTTCCAGACCTCCCGAGCATTTCGCACCCTGTTCCTTATTGGTATTGTCAGTCTCGGTATGACCGGATTGTGCCTGGCGGTGGAAGAGGAGGGGCAGCCTTCGTCCGATACGGCGCCTGCCGAGGACGAGGCGCCGGTTGAATCAGAGGAGTCGGGTCAGCCCGAGACCGCCACAGAACCTCCGACCAGTAGCCCTGCTGCCGTCAGCGAGGTGAACCCGTCCATCACACTCAAAGGCCGGGTCTGGCGAGCCAAACCGGGCATTGTCTTTCTAAGGACACCGATTGGGCTGCTTTCACTCAGTTCGAAGACCACCCTCAAAGCCCTCCCGGCCTCGCAGGAAGTCTCCTTTTGGGTCCATGAAAACCATCTTGCGATCGATATCGTGAAGCGAACCGATGGGATGCTTGTCCACCGCTATCTGAGCGGACCGTTTAAACGAAGCGATGAGGATGAAAAGAAATTGCTGTGGTGGACGCCTGACGGTGAAAAGGCATTCCACATGGGCGGCCACGAACGGGCATTCGCGACCCGTAAAGAAGGCGATCCCGTCACGGTTGAAGTTGATGAGACAAACACCGTCATCGGCGTCCATGACCTTCAATTCGACCTTCAGATTGGTCAGATCGGCGCAAGCGGATCCGGTGCACACGTGTTGCTGACCGGCACCGTCTCAAAACTGAAATCCAACTTCATTTTCTTCCGAACTCCCATCGGCATCATCAATGTCAACGCCAACATCGGCATCAAAAATCCCAAGGTCGGACAGACCATGACGTTGCATATGCATGACCATCACGTCGTGACGGATCTCTCCGCGCCCAGCGATCCTGCTCCGGTCCGTCGTTTTGTAACCGGTCCGTTGGCATTTGCCGCTCCAGACCGAACCAGCGTCAGACTCTGGACTCCGAGCGGAGAACAGACCTTCCCCACCGATCCAGGAAAGACCGCACTGGACGGGCTAAGGGAAGGGACCCCCATCACGGTGGAGCTCGACGCACACGGCAGCGTCGTAGAATTTCACCGACTGAAGTAGTTCTTCCGTGTCTCGTCTTCGTCTTGACTCTCTTTTCCATCCCCCCGTAGACTGCGCTGCTTATGGGCGCATCTTCCACCACTCGCCGTCCGCCGGCCTCATCCTCGCTTCCTTCCCGAAATGCAAAGACTTTTGATACTCTATACAGAGATCATGTAGACCTGATATATCGCTTCGCTCACCGATTGTGCGGCGAGCCGGAAGCCGCAAAGGATTTGGTGCAGGAGACGTTTTTAAGTGCCTATCGAGGCTTCGACAGATTCCGTGGTGAGGCGCAGATTTCGACATGGCTGTATACCATCGCCTCACGGGCGTGCTTGCGCATGCGGCGAAAACGAAAAGGGGCTCCGGAACGGGAGCTGTCGCTCGAGGAATTCATCCCCACATCCGATGGTGAGTTTCGTCTGCAGATCCCGATCGATGGGTTCAGTCCCGAAGAAGCGCTCCAGAATAAGCAATTACGGCAGGCCCTTAATGCCGCGATCAGCCAGTTGCCGAAGAAGTACAAAATGGTCTTGGTGCTGCGTGATATGGAAGGGCTGAGCGCAAAAGAAGTAGGGACCATCATGGGCTTGAATGAACGCGCGGTCAAATCACGCCTGCACCGAGCGCGACTGTTTGTGCGCCGTCAACTCAGCGCGCGGGGTCTTGATCAGGCGTTCACCGACCATGAACACGACTGACGTAGCTTGTGGAGGACTCGCTCTCGATGGCCAAACGTAGCGCGTATGGGAGGCAACAGCTTTCCGCAGCGACTCGGCACCGGCACGATCACGGGAAAAGCCGATGCTCGAATATCCTTCGCAAGCTGTCAGCCTATATCGATGACGAACTTTCCGGAAGTATTGGCCGGGAAATTCGCCGGCACCTGGGGGCCTGTCCGAATTGTGAGACCTTTGTTGCGTCGTTGCGTCAGATCGTGTCGCTCTGTCGCCGGAGCCAGGTACCAACGTTATCCACGGCCGAGCGGGCGTTCATGCGCCGAAAGATCCTTCAAACCGCCCAAACACGGTAATCTATAACACCTCATTTCTTTTTTCGTCATGAATATGCGCACACTCTATGGAATCTTGATCCTCTCGGGACTGCTCACGGTTCTCGGTGCAGCTGCGCCGGATCTTGCCGCTGCCGTATCCAATGCTCCTCCAAAGACGAAGGAGAACAGGGCCGCCCACAAGGCCGCCATAGACACGGCCCTTCGTTATACCGAGGCCATCGCCAAAGGCGACAGGATCACGGCCGGGCAACTGGACTTCGCATGCCAGTATAAACTCGTGACGGTTCCGGCGGCCGGCCCCAAGCATTCCCCTGCAGCCGATCCCTCGTACGACGGTTGTTGGCAGACGCTGACTGCCGGCCATGCGCCGCTCTTGAAGCGGTCGGATGTCGGATTGAACGTCCTCTGGCCAAGTACGGGTCCTCTGGCATTTTACGGAGACGAGTTGCCCCGCACTCAAGCCTCTGCCTTTGTGATGGATGTTCTTGGGGTCTCGCCTCCCGGAACGGGTCTTCATCTCACCGTGACGAACAGCCGCTCGATCCCAAACGGATCCTTCCGACTGAAGCCGAATGGGAAAGTCATCAGCGTCCCGACCACTGCGGTTGATCTGACCGTCCACTATCACGACGCACTGGCATCGCCGGTTACGTACGGGCCGGGCATCGTCCACTGGACGAACACGATTAAACGGGAGCGACGCGCAGTGAAATCCATCACGACTCGATGGGTGGTTTTCACTGGACTCAGAAAACACGGTTTCCCGCAAGACACCGCCGTCTCCCATCTTCCCCTGGACTCCAGGCCCGAAGCGCCGGGCATGGTTGCCGAGAAGATCCCGTTCACGACCGAACTGAGCCGCCCCCTTCCCGAGTCCATCGCCTGGTGGGGCCCCGACGATCAGCCCGGAACGCTGACGGCAGCGGCAGCTCGTGCGGCAACGTTTCCCGAGTTGCGCGATCGAGTCGCCATGCTCAATCGCATCCTGATTATCGACCCGAATCAGATGGACGCCCTGATGGTCCTGACCAAAAATCTCTATGCCGTCTTGCTTCGCGAGGCCGCCCAGAATCACAAACTGATCGTTAAGGATCCGGCGCTCTCCCTGACCGTGGGCGAGTTTTATTGGAATATCTATGCAGCCGCCGGCCGCCTGGATCTCTCGAACGCGATGGAGATGGGTGGATTCTCGCAACCGACCCCGGCAGACTTTCTCTACCGGTTGTTGCCCGCGTTGGAAACCCTCGCTCGAACCCATCCTGAACAGCTGGATAACCGCTTCCGGCTCGGCATGGCCTATCGGTGGAACAACGATCAAGGTCCGATGATCGAAACGTTTGAGGCACTGGTCAAGGATATTCCGGCCGACCGAATGACACCCAAAGCCGAGGCGCTTGTGCAGCTCGCTTGGTCGCGTATCAACAAAGTGGCCTGGAATCGGAATGTGCACGATCCCGACAGCCAGCGGGCTTACGAAGATGCGCGCGCGTCGTCGGCCATCGCCGAGTTGCCGATCGATAAGTTTCTCTCGGAATACACGATGGCCTACAGCATGATTTTTATGCCGGACTATGGGGACAAGGGACAGATGTTACGGCACCTGACCGAGGCCAAGCATTGGTTTGATGCAATCCCTGGGAAAGACGACGAGGTCTGGCGTTATTTCCTCCACAGCGAATTATTGAAGGCGGTGCTCGATGCGGATCCGATGTTCCGCCCCATCCTGGCGGCGGCCGAGAAGCCGCAAGAGTGATTGCCCGATTCATCTTGCTTCTGACAGAGCCGTCTTGCCTCGCTTGGCGTATCGTACGTGACGATGTTCCGCTTGAAACAGCACGATCTTCGTTTTCCATCGGTCAATCAGGCATCGCCCGAAGGCCTGCTGGCTGTGGGGGGTGATCTCCGCCCTGCCCGGCTCCTCGAAGCGTATCGGCAGGGTATTTTCCCCTGGTACAACCAAGATGAACCGATTCTGTGGTGGTCGCCGGACCCCCGCGCCGTGTTATTCCCCGCACATCTTCATGTCCCACGCAGTCTCAACCGAAGCCTTCGTCGGAACGTCTTTACGGTCACCCTCGATACCAGCTTTCGGAGGGTTATGGAACAGTGCGCAGGACCACGCCCTCAATCACCCGGTGGTGGGACGTGGATTACCGGTGCCATGCTGGACGCCTACACGCAGCTGCACGAACTCGGCTTCGCCCATTCCGTTGAAACATGGCACGGTGAATGTTTGGTCGGCGGCCTCTACGGTGTGGCGCTGGGTGGCGCCTTCTTTGCCGAGTCGATGTTCACCGTCGTCGACGATGCGTCAAAGGTGGCGCTGGTCAGGCTCGTACAACAGCTCCGGGACTGGGATTTTCAGCTCATCGACTGCCAGCAATCTTCCCCTCATGTCACCCGGTTCGGCGCGGAGGAAATTCCACGGGCAGACTTCATCAGCCATCTCGATCAGGCGCTCGCGCTTCCCGATCGACGAGGGCGATGGGAATTTGATATTCCCTGACTA
Organism: Nitrospira sp.; assembly: GCA_024760525.1. Lineage (NCBI taxonomy): Bacteria > Pseudomonadati > Nitrospirota > Nitrospiria > Nitrospirales > Nitrospiraceae > Nitrospira > Nitrospira sp. The sequence continues at coordinate 338,942 of CP060499.1, read as the reverse complement.
TTGGATTCATGTTCTGTATGGAGGAGTTGGTGGACACTGCTCATGTGACAACGAGAGGCAGGATCGTAATTCTGGCTCGCCTCCGCGAAAAACTCGGTATCAAGCTCGGCACGAGAGTGCGCTTCATCGAGCACGGAAGCGAAATACTGCTTCTGCCTCTTACTAAAGAATACATCCCCGGCGTATGCGGTATGCCTAAGGGCATGTCGTCTGGGACTGACGACTTGTTGATCGAGCGAAGGAAGGATAACAAACGGGAAGAAATCAAGTGCCGAAGGATCGTCGTTCCTTGATACAAGCCCTAAATTGGTCTTCGTTGTCCTTCTGCTACCATTGCGCTTTTCTTTTTGAAACAGTCAGAATTGAATGTCTTTTTAGCGGATCGCCGAGGTAACAAGCGCTCTAGGGCTTTCTTCTGGTTGTAACCTCTCTACCTTTGGCATTTGGTCCCAGGTTCGGCCGTCAAGCGTCCTGCCAGTCTTACTCTTGAATACTCCTCCCCATTGCTTGAAGAAGAAAGGGACTTTGGCTTCAATGCATTGGGCTCGTATTTGACGAACCCACTGTGGTTTCATGGAACGTGCATAAGGGCCGGACTCTCCCCCAACTATCACCCAGTCAATGCCTTTCAACTCAAGATGTGATAAGGGGCCCAATAGAGGCTCAAGAGAGAGAAACTTAATTCTTGCCCTTGTTTGTTTCAGATGCTCAATGCGTCGAACGTAATCTTCGCTCTCGACGCTCACACCCATCCACACATTGTCAGACCACGGAAGTTCTCGGTCTAATTCCGCAAGCCGATCTGCCCGTTTTGTGAGGATCTGAAACTGATGTTGTGGTGCGGCCCGCATCACGTCAAAGACTTCTCTGATGAACTCAATGGGAACATTCCTATGAAACAAATCGCTCATCGAATTCACAAAGATAACTCTTGGCTTTTTCCACCCAAGGGGCACGTCCAAAGATTCAGGGTGAAGCGTGAGAGCAAACCCATCTTTATATTGCCTTGTGCCCGCTGCTTGTAGACGAAGAGCTAGACGCTCGGCATAGCAGTTCTTGCACCCTGGACTGATTTTGTCGCAACCAGTCACCGGATTCCACGTCGCCTCCGTCCATTCAATTTTTGAGAGACCTGCCATTTTTATCCCTAAAGCCTTCTTTCATGTTTCTTGAAGATATCCCTGACAATCTCAAGAGCAACCGGCTTGGGCGAAGCAAAGAAAAGATAATAAACAACCGCGTCTCGTGAGTTTCGCATGGCAAGAGGCTTAGAAACATGTTTGAAACCAGCCACGCTGAGCAACCGTTCTCTGAAGGCATTTGTCACATCTTCATTGTCCGTCTTTTCTTCATACCCAAAAAGATTGCCGGTTGTTGAGTATCCGGCCAGTTTCCAGCTTTCATCACCCCAGAATCGAGTCATCCTTTCGACCTGTTCAGATGGAACAGATTCTGAATCGCGCTTGAGCACGTTCATATTCATATCCATGATCGGAAAGTTCAGAAATATTTCGACCGATTTCATCTGCCCGGCAGTATAGATCACCTGCCAATCAAGATGCAGCCCATACGGATCGAGCAAACAAAGTCCGCGGCGGTAATCTTTAAACTGCACTTTGGGAAAAACCTTTTCCAGAAGAACTTGGTTGCAGTCGCCTTCATATACAAACACATTCCGCCGTTGCCGAGCCACTTGTTGCAGCGATCCAACACGCGCTTGGTTGATATCGATAAAATGATATTCTGCAAATGACGGGTCTACGTTAAGAGCATTGAGAGGCGAACCTGGCACGAATTCTTTGGTTGAGCGAGACAGATGAACCCCAGCTCCTGCAAAGGCATCGATATACACATGATGGAGTCGCGGGCTTTTTTGAGCCGCAAGTATTTGGGAATAGGCCTGCGCGTACTCGCGTACGATGTCGAGCTTTACTTCAGACCAAGGACCTATCTCGTCGAGATCGGGACCAGCCATGGGAGAAAGCTACCTGCTCCAGAGTAAGGCGTCAAGTAGCACTTAGCTAATTCATCTTAGTTTACAAGAGTAATCAATCGGCGTAATCGCATGAGAAGCTTCACCTTCTTGGAACACAAGCGACGGTTCGGCCTGCAAGAAAGTCCACGACAGACTTCATGACACATCTCACTGACACACTTACCATTCCGCATTTGACAGCCTTTTCTCCGGTCGCTTATGATCGCTCCAGCCATGAGGAGGACGTGACATGAACTTTGCCATTACCCCCCAGGAATTGAAGGCCCGAATCGATAATGGAGATAAGCTGATACTCTTGGATGTCCGAGAGCCTTGGGAGAATCAGCTCGCCAAGCTGGACAATTCCATCCTGATTCCACTTGGGACCTTGCCCAACTCAATGTCAAAATTGGACAAGAATGCCGAAATTATCGCGTACTGCCACCACGGGATGAGGAGCGGCGACGCGACAGGCTTTCTTCTTCAGCAGGGATTTGCCAACGTCAAGAACTTGGTCGGTGGGATCGATGCCTGGTCTGTTCAAGTCGATGGGTCGGTTCCTCGATACTGATTCAGCCGGATCCTGGCACAGTTAAAGTCAGCGCCCGACGGCCTCCTCACTCTCCCGAGACGGAGGTGACGGGTGGCAGAAGCGCCGCCTACTTTTTCCCCAGGAAGAATTCGACTGTCTGCTTGAGCCCGTCGGCGAGATCCACTTTGACCTCCCATCCTAATTCCTGTTTGATCCTGGAGGGATCGATCACGCTTCGGAGCTGCTCACCCGGCTTGGCCGGCCCATGGACTTCCTTGGCGCCGGAACCGGTGAGATCGGCAAGCACGCGGAACAGCTCGTTCACGGATGTCTCGGTCCCTGTGCCGACATTGTAGACTCCATGCGCGTCCTGACCCATGGCGGCCAGGTTCGCTTCAGCGATATCATCGACGAACACGAAGTCTCGCGTTTGACGGCCATTTCCATTAATGATGGGTTGCTCATTGTTCAACATCTTCTGAATGAAGATGGCAACGACGCCGGCTTCTCCCTCGGGATCCTGCCGCGGTCCATACACATTGGCGTACCGTAAACTGACCACTGGAATGCCGCTTGTGCGTTGAAAGTAGGACAGATAATGCTCACCGCACAGTTTGCTGATCCCATAGGGTGACAGCGGGTTATTCACGTGGGACTCAGCGGCTGGGAATGTTTCCTGTTCACCATAGATCGCACCGCCGGACGAGGAGAACACGACCTTTCGGCATCCGTACCGAACGGCTTGCTGCAACACGTTCATGGTTCCCAGGACATTGACCTGTGCATCGAACACCGGATCGGCCACCGAGTTGCGCACACTGATCTGGGCGGCGAGATGCAGCACAATGTTGGGCCGTTCGTTGCGAAAGACCCGTTCAAGACGCCCGCTGGTAATGTCGGTCTTATACAGACTCGCCGCGCGGTTGACGTTCTTGCGTTTTCCGGTGGACAAATTGTCGACGATGACGACTTGATGTCCCTCTTCGACCAGTCGATCCACCACATGAGACCCGATAAACCCTGCGCCGCCCGTCACGAGTACTTTCATTGGCCCTCCTGATTGATCTGTCTCGGCAATTGCGACACACCTTACATACCATGAAACGGGGCGTTGTACTCAAAGATTGCTAATATTTCCTGGTTTCCCTTTTTCCCCTTGATCGGAGACGCCATGGTCCCCACCGGCCGTAATCCCATTTCCATCGCGAACCGTACGACTCTCTGAGCGGCCTCCGTTCGCTGGATCTCATCGCGTACGACGCCGCCTCGACCCACCTGGCCCTTCCCCACTTCAAACTGCGGTTTGATCAAGGCGATGATTCTGGCTTGCGATCGCAGAAATTGAGTGATGGGCGGAAGGACTTTCGTCAGAGAGATAAAGGAAACATCCACGACGACTAGGTCAACCGGTTCCGCTATGGCAGAGCGCGCGATATAGCGAATGTTGGTTCGCTCAATCAGCACGACGCGCGGGTCTTGCCGAAGTCGCCAATCGAACTGACCATAGCCGACATCGACGGCATACACCCTTGCAGCCCCTCTCTGCAGCAAGCAGTCGGTGAACCCGCCGGTCGAGCATCCGACATCGAGACAGATCATGCCCCGGGGGACGATCGAATAGGAATCCAGCGCTGCCGTCAGTTTTTCACCGCCTCGGCTGACAAACGGCGTACTCTCTCCGGTAATCTCAATGGACGCATCGACAGGAATCATCCTGGACGGCTTATCGACGATCACGCCGTTGCTTTTGACTTTTCCGGCAAGAATGAGGCGGGCTGCGGCATCCCGGCTCTGCACCAATCCCTGGGCCGCCAGCACATGGTCACAACGATCTTTCTCGAGTCGTGCTTTCGTACCCATCGAATTGAACAGGGGAGCGAATGAGAACCAAACGGTGATCAGACGATCGACCGGTTATGAATCCTCTGCGGAACTCTGTAGGTCGAGGTCATCGGACGTGAAGGCGCGCAACTGCTTCTTTCCATTCTTGTCCTGAACGAGAACCTCTACTTTCCGTTCGGCGTCTTCCAATACTTTCAGACAATTCTTGGACAGCCGGATGCCTTCCTCAAAAATCCTCAGCGATTCATCCAGCGGCAGATCTCCCTTCTCTAATTCCCCCACGATGGCTTCCAGTCTGGCCATCGCTTGTTCAAATTTCACTCCAGCCACAATGCTCTCCTTTACGCAGCAACGAGGGCCATTATAACGAGGTCTTGGTTCGCTTTTAAACCGACGGGTCCGGCGTCACTTCCTCGACGGTACAGCGTAGCCGGCCCCTTGCCAAACGTGCCAGGATCTCTTCTCCGACAGAGACTTGCCGGGCATCCCGAATGACCCGGCGCCCCTGCGCCGTCTCGAGGATCCCATAGCCTCGATCTAGGATGGCAAGCGGACTCGAACCGTTCAATCTGCCGAGATAGGCATGGACCTGCTGCGCCCTCCATTTCAGTCCGTGGCTCACCGCCCCCATCAACCGTGATCGTAGTTGTGGAATGATCACCATATCCCGGCGCACTTGGATGGCAGGGCTCTTCGACATCAGCACGTGGGTCCATGCTTGCGCGCTCGCCATCGCTTCCTTCAGCTGGGCACGCACGGCTTCTCGCATGCCCGCCACCGCACCATCCACACGTTGGGCTTCCTTGAGAATTCTGAACCGGATATTCACCAGATGGGCGAGCAGAAGGTCAAGGCGCTGATTGTGTTCCAGGCACTGCGAGCTGATAGCCTGCCGACATTGGGTGGTGAGCCTGCTTAGGCAGGCTACGACCTCAGCTAACACGGGAGCAACCGTTTCAGCCGCAGCCGATGGCGTCGGCGCCCGTACGTCTGCCGCAAAATCCGCTAGCGTGACGTCCGTCTCATGACCAACCGCCGACACGATCGGAATCCGCGACGCGGCAATGGCTCGCACGACGACTTCTTCGTTGAAGCTCCACAGATCTTCCATCGAACCACCGCCTCGCCCCACAATCATCACATCGATAAAGCCCAGTTTGTTCAACGCATGAATGGCTGAGGCGATTTGCTCAGCCGATCCGGCACCCTGTACCTGCACAGGCGCGATGACGATCCTCAAGACGGGACACCGACGGTGCAACACGGTGATCAAGTCTCGAACCGCCGCTCCGGTCAAGGAGGTCACGATTCCGACCGTCCAAGGAAACACCGGTAATGCTCGTTTGCGCTTCCCATCGAAGAGCCCTTCCGACTCAAGACGATGCTTCAGCTGTTCAAACGCCAGCTGGAGAGCGCCACGCCCTTTGGGTTCAAGGTGATCCAGAATGACCTGGTACTCACCGCGCGGCTCGTAGACAGAGAGCCGCCCCCGCACGACGACATGCAATCCATCCTCCAAATCGAATCGCAGACGAAGCGCGACCGAACGAAAGAGCACCGCTCGAACCTGACTCGATTGATCCTTCAGTGTACAGTACACATGCCCGGAGCCCGGCGCGCGAAGATTCGAGATTTCCCCTTCGAGCCACACCTCGGGAAAGTCAGCTTCGAGGGAAGCCCGAACCATGGCGTTCAGTTCCGAGACGGTGAGGACCTGCCTCGAGGGGATATCGGGAGATGATAGAGATGAGCGAGAATAGGTGTTCGTGAGTCCTCTCCTTTGACGCTTGCGAGGTACTCAATGATCACAGCTGAGCCACCGCAGACATGCAGACCCCAGCCTATTTGCGTGTTCCACCCTAATCCATGAGGCGGATTCGTTCAAACGCGATCGCCTTGCCCAAGCGGGGATCGAGATCGAGCAACACCGCGCAAAACACCGACGGTCCAGAGGCCACTTCAAAGCGTCTCGGCATGCCGGTCAAGAACTTTTCGATCGCCAATTCTTTCTTGACTCCGATCACCGAATGGAGAGGTCCCGTCATTCCGATGTCCGTCATATATGCGGTGCCCTTCGGAAGGATTTGCTCATCGGCCGTTTGCACGTGCGTATGCGTGCCGACGACCGCCGCGACCTCCCCGTCCAAATAATGCCCCATGGCCATTTTTTCAGACGTGGCTTCCGCATGCATATCGACGATGATCGCCGATGTCTCTCGCTTCAACCGCGAGAGCTCACGTTTCGCCACCTGAAACGGGCAATCGATCGTCGGCATGTAGACCCGGCCCATCAACTGCAGCACCGCCAGCCGTTCCCCGCCGGCAGTTTCAATGACGACGTGACCGTTTCCCGGGACTCCCGCCGGATAGTTGGCGGGACGCAAGACGCGGGGTTCGCGAGAGAAGTAATCGACCGCTTCTTTCTTATCCCAGGCGTGGTTTCCGGTCGTGATGACCGAAATGCCCACTTCAAAGAGTTCCTCGGCCAGATCCGGCGTGATCCCGAAACCTCCCGCAACGTTCTCACCGTTGGCGATGACCGCATCGATCTGGCGCTGCGCAATCAGGCGGGGCACCACCCGGGCGACAGACCGGCGGCCCGGCTCTCCCATAATGTCCCCGATACATAGAACCTTCATTTGGCGTATTCCACGTATCGGCTTTCCCGAATCACAGTGACTTTAATCTGCCCTGGATAGGTCAACTCCTGTTCGATCTTCTTCGCGAGTTCACGCGACAGTTGAAACGACTCGGCATCGGTGATGTCTTCCTGTCGCACGATCACGCGAATTTCGCGCCCGGCCTGGATCGCATAGGCTTTCTGCACTCCCTTGTGGCCGGTTGCCAGTGATTCCAGTTTTTCCAAACGCTTCACGTAGGATTCGAGCGCTTCCCGCCTGGCCCCTGGGCGAGCCGCCGACAAGGCCTCTGCAGCCGCCACGAGCACGCTCTCCGGACAGATCGGATCCACCTGCTCGTGATGCGCGGCGATCGCATTGACGATCTGGGGGGATTCTCCGTATTTCTTGGCGATCTCGGCCCCCAACATGGCATGCGGTCCCTCTTCTTCATGGCTGACCGCCTTGCCGATATCATGAAGCAAGGCTCCACGCCGAGCCAACCTGACATCGAGGCCCAACTCCGAGGCCATGATCCCGCAAATGTAGGAGGCTTCGCGGGCATGATAGAGGTTGTTTTGCCCGTAGCTCGTTCGATACTTCAGGCGACCCAATACTTTGATCAACTCCGGGTGAAAATCCGAGAGCCCCAGCTCAAAAATGATCTTCTCCGCCTCCTCGTACATGAGCTTGTCGATGTCGACCTTGACCTTTTCGACGATCTCCTCGATTCGCGTGGGGTGGATACGCCCATCGTGCATCAGCCGTTCCAGCGACACTTTCGCAATCTCGCGCCGCAATGGGTCAAACCCTGAAATGATCACCGCCTCAGGGGTTTCATCGATGATCAGATCAATGCCCGTCGCCGCCTCAAGCGCACGGATATTCCGCCCTTCCCGACCGATGATCCGACCTTTCATGGCATCATTCGGAATGGGAACCACCGAGATCGTGGACTCCGACACATAGTCGCGCACGACACGCTGAATCGACGTGGTAATGATTTCCCGGGCTTCCCGTTCGGAATTCTCACGGGCTTCTTCGATCGTTCGTTTAGCAATCCCGACAGCATCCAGCTTCGCCTGCGACTCCATCTCGACAATCAATTGTTTTTTAGCCTCTTCCGCCGTCATGCCGGCCACCCGTTCCAACGCGTCGCGATGCTCGCGTTCAGCCTTGGCACAGGAAGACTCCTTGGCCACGAGCCCCTCTTCTCGTTTCGTAAAATCCGCTTCGCGCTTGCGCGCATCATTTTCGCGCTTTTCCAAGGCGGCGAGCTTTCTATCGAACCCTTCCTCTCGTTGAATGACACGCTTTTCCATCGCCGAGAGTTCACCAAGCTTCGCCTTCTGCTCTTGCTCGAATTCGGACTTCGCTTGAAACACGAGGTCCTTGGCCTCAAATTTGGCTTCCTTGAGCACAGTCTCCGCCTCGCGTTGCGCATTCTGCACAACCTGCTTGGCCAACTCGTCCGCCTCAGCTTGTTTGGCCCCCGTCATGCGGCGCCGCAGAAGCTCAAATATCCCTGCACCAATCAATGCGCCGATGATTCCTGAGAGTATGACGTAGACGACTATTGAGGTTGAAATGGGAGTCACCCCCTTCTTAGAAGCGCCAGGCGAAATCTAGTAAACCCGGCATGGCACACACGAACAGATCCAGCATAAGTGGGCACGAATCACAATGTGGGGTGAGGATGGAAGGGACTTAGGAGACTGCGAACCGTTGCGTCTGGAAACATAAGAGATTGTCAGGGCACGATACCATACCCGACACACTTCTCTGTCCGCTTCTCCACGGCTGTCGATGTTGATCTCTCAGTCGTTGAGGAGGGCCAGTTACTGAACCAGGCATGGACGGTAGGTACTCACTTCGCCCGGCTTGCAGCTGCCGGTTATCCGTATTTTGGGCAAGTGGTCGGCGCGCAGCACTTAGGAACCCGTGACCAAACACCCCCACGACCATGAGCATCCACCGTACTGACTCTTCGTACCCCATCAGTAAAACGTTCTCTCTTATATTCACTACGCTCATTTCCAAATAATCAACGATCCTACGATGTCATCCTTTTCCTACCCATCGATACACCCACCTATCTATACGATAACAAAGGGACTCTCGGAAAGCAAGGCGAATCCCCTATCGAAAGAGTGACGTCGGCATCTGCTCATCAATGGACTCCATCAACGTGACCATCCGTCGTTCGACATCGGCTTCCCCTTGCGTTCGTTTCTTCTCAGATTCAAAAAGCTGATGGGTAAGATTGATGGCTGTCAGCACCGCGAGTTTCGTCGGGGTCGTCGTTTTCATCCCTTCGGCCAAATGTTTCATATGATCGTCGACAAAGTGGGCCAGCCGTCGGATATAAGCATCATCGCCATCACCCGTGATTGCGTACCGTTGACCATAAATTTCGACATCGATAGTCTTAGTCAATGGCCACCTCCTTGGGCTCCTCGACACATTCAAGCAACTCGATCTCATTCATGACTTTCTCAATTCGCGCTTTGATATCGATCCGTTCTTTTTCCCATCGTTGATTCACATCGTCTTGAGCGACCAACCGCTGGCGAGCCGTCTTGATCTCATCTTCCAATAGCGCATTCTTTCGTTTGAGCTCTTGAACCAGCTTCACCAAGTCACGAATCCGAGTTTCCAGGGCATCAAGTCGATCCAACGACATTGCAACTCCTCTTTGTTTAGGCCCTATAAATTGTGGTGCACTATAAAAACTTCACAATATCTTGTCAAGAAATGGATCGTTGAATCCCAGCGAGACGCAGATATTCCTTGTAGCTGCGAAGCACCCGTTTGACGTACTGGCGGGTCTCTTGATACTGGATCAACTCAACAAACTCATCCTCGCTCCGCCCGCGATAGGTCGCCGCCCAATTTCCCACGACGATCGGTCCGGCATTGTACGCAGCGATCGTTTGGACGACATTGCCGGAAAACTGCGTGAGCAGTTGCTCCACATACCGGACTCCGATCCGGATGTTGATTTCTTGATCGAACAGATCTTCCCTCGATAGGCTCGGAAGGCGATGCTGTTGAGCCACCGCATTGGCGGTGGCCGGCATGACTTGCATCAATCCGATGGCGCCGACACGAGACACAGCTCTCCAATCATACTGACTTTCCTCTCGAATGATCGCCGCAACAAGCAGCGGGTCAACCCCGTTCGCTCCCAACATTTTGATCGTAGGGAGCAATCCGGTCGGATAGGCCGCACTCCAGAGACCGTCGGCAATCACTCCGCCGGTTCGCTCCAACTTTTCTCGGAACCGAGAACGTACCAGGCGCAACGCATGATGGTACGCGCCGACCTCGTTCAACATCATCGATAAGGCGGCCAATACATCGGGGTCACGACTATATCGATCCGTCAACGCGGCGAGCTCTCGCGCGGCATCTTGATCGAGACCAAGTGTCCTGAGTTCGACGGCCCGCCGGTATGCCGACTGCAGCTCGATTTGCGCCCGACTATGCGTCTGAGTATCTTGAACCGACGTTGAAGATATCTCCGATGCGGACTGGGTGGATGCGGCTGAGATCGGGGAGGGCTCCGTTTCCGCCTTACCGGCGGTCGACAAGCCCGATTGTTCACGCGCCAACTGGCAATAGTAGGTGAAGGGAAACCGCTGACAAAGCTGCGCGAACACTTCCTTTGCTTTCGCATCCTCGACACGGCCGTAGGAACGGGCGATCCAGTACAGCGCCTGCGGCTCAAAGTCGCTGTCCTTCTGATCGACGATCTGCTGCCATACACGGATCGCGTCACGATGGCGGTCCGTTCGGTAGAGCACCCACCCTTCCCGCCATTGTGCTTCCGTCCGTTGCGACAGCGGGTCTCCCGACTTGGCAACGAGTCGATACTTCGCAATCGATTCATCGAACCGTGCTTGGTCCTCCAGCCAGATCCCCGCAAATATGTTGATCTGCCCTTTTTGTTCCGGAGTCAGCGTTCGCTTCGGCAGCGTGCGGCAAAGATCCAACAGCTTGTCTCCCAGTCCCAGCCGTAGATAGACCCTCCCCAACCATACAGTGGCTTCGTCGGCCCGAGGGCCTTGCTCCTCGGTCAGTGCATAAAACGTGTCGCGCGCCTGATCGTACAGCTTGAGCCGAACCTGGGCGATACCCAATTTGAGTTTGGCGTCCCAGCGATTTGGAGAGGAGGGTTCCCGCGCGATATACTTTTTCAACTCATCGATCGCCTCCACATGGAGCGACTGTGCCAAGAATGCCTGCGCCCGCGCATAATGCGTGTCGGCTGGAGCTGTCCAAGACTCGCCCCCGATGTTGGTTGCCAGTAGAGTTTCGGCTTCCTTGGCCTCCTTGGTCTGGGGATACTTGACCCAGAGTTGCTTCAGCGTTTCCCGCCCCTCGGTCAGTTGATTTTCTCGAAGATAACACGTGGCCAACCGTAACCACGCCTGAGCGATCTGTGGATCCTTGTCGTTCCCATTGACTGCTTTCACAAGCCAGGCCACGGCTGCAGAGCAGTTGGAAGCGTGGTACCACGCTTCCCCGGCACGAAGCGCGACTTGGTTGAGCAGGTTGGAATCGGGAACCGCTAGCGGCACGCCTTCAAACATATCGGCTGCTTCCTTGGCATCACCCGCATGCAGCAAGGCCTCGCCGATCCAGAATCGAATATAATCGTCGAGCACAGGAAAGTCCCGTTGGGCCGCCCGAAGGTAAGAGAGTGCGCTTGCAGGGTTCCGTTCTACCAGAATGACACCGGACAGCAACCCGGCACGTTTGGCCCACTGCGAAGCAGGAAATCCCTCCATCACCTTTCGGAGACGTTCCAGCCTCAAGGCCACAACTTGATCCTTCGTCAAGCTATTGCCGAGTCGTTCCTTCGGCCAGACCGCAGCCAGAAAACAGTCCTCTGCCGAAAGACAGGTATCGGTATTTGATTGTTCCGGTGTGGCGACCTGCGCGGTATGCGCGTCGCGTGAGAACAAACCGCTGAACGCAATTGCCAGCCCTACAGCCAACACCAGGCCGACACCGACTATGGGATGAACCTTAGTATAGGCTCTCATGAAGACTCACCGACATTCACACGCGTTCATTATATACAGGGCCGTCCGCAATGGAAGAAGTTTCGAGCCCGGTGATGCCTAAGGCCGTATGCGGCTCAGCTCCCGCTATGGTAGGCTCCTGTGATCGAGGACGCGATGCCCGACATGCCGACGACCCATTCGAATACATCGACAACTCTCTTGGGTTTCACCGAGCTTCAGATGGAGAAGTTTGTCTGCGGGCAGCGCTGGCCGGCGTATCGTGCCAAGCAAATCTTGCGCTGGCTCTATCAACGTCGGGTACGGGCTATCACCGATATGACCGACCTCGCTATGCCCGATCGGTTGATGTTGTCTCGCTCTGCCGCCATCGGTCGCTCAGCTCACGTCACAGTCCTGCGGTCCCAGGATGGAACGCGGAAATTGCTGTTGGGGCTCGAGGATGGAATGACGATCGAGGCCGTCCTGATCCCGGATGAAGAACGGCTGACGCTGTGTGTGTCGACGCAGGTCGGCTGTATGTTGGACTGCGGATTCTGTCTGACAGGAAGAATGGGGCTGAAACGAAACCTCAAGCTTCACGAAATCATCGACCAAATCCTGAGCGCCCAGGATGTACTGGCTTCCGATGAACGCATCACGAATCTCGTCTTCATGGGAATGGGAGAACCTCTCGCCAATCTGGAAACGCTCAAGGCTGCAGTCACCGGTCTGACCAATAAGCCGTGGGGCCTTGGGTGGTCGCGCAGACGCATCACGGTTTCAACGGCGGGACTGGCGTCCCGCCTGAAGGAAGTCGCGGCGCTCGGTGTGAATCTTGCCGTCTCGCTCAATGCCACGACTGAAGAACAGCGGCGAGAACTGATGCCTGCCGCAAGCGAGATCGCCTCGCTGAGGTCACTCTTGGCGGCGTGTCGTCGCTATCCGCTCGCTTCCCATCAGCGACTGACGTTCGAGTATGTTCTCCTGGCAGGCGTAAATGATCACTCGGCTGATGCCCGTCGCCTGGTACAGTTGCTGAGATCCATACGGTGCAAGGTCAATCTGATTCCGTTCAATGAATTTCCAGGCAGTCCTTTTCATCGCCCATCGGAACAGGACATCCTTCGTTTTCAGTCCGTCCTCCGCGACGCCGGACTCGATGCGTTCGTTCGCAAGAGCCGAGGACGTGACGTATTCGGCGCCTGCGGACAACTCGGAGATCTCTCCGGCAACCGAACCTCCCTTACCTTGACACCCATTGAAACTCGTTGCTAGCATGGTTTTTTCGACAAACATCATGATCAGACAATCTTCCAAACGCTATTGGTTTACCCGTATTCTTGGGGCCCTGCTCGTCTTGGGCTCGACCTCCTTGTCGATGGGAGCTGAACCAAACGAATATCAACTCTCAAACGGCATGAAAGTACTGCTGATTGAGGTCCCCAAGGCTCCGGTGGCCACGGTGCAAGTGTGGTACAGAGTCGGCTCTCGAAATGAGGTCATGGGCCGGGCCGGACTCTCCCACATGCTCGAGCACATGATGTTCAAAGGCACGGCAAAGTATCCCAAAGGGTCATTTTCCCGCATCGTCCGAAAAAACGGCGGGATCGACAACGCGTTTACCAGCCAAGACTTCACCGCTTACTTCGAGAATGTGGCGGCTGATCGTGTCGGGTTGGCCTTGGAACTGGAGGCCGATCGGATGCAGGGCCTCCTTCTCGACAACGGCGAATTCCAGACCGAGCGTGAAGTCGTCAAAGAAGAGCGCCGGCTCAGGTCCGAGGACGACCCGCAGGGGGCGCTGGTTGAAGCCCTGTTTGCCCAAGCCTTCCTCAGCCATCCATATCATTGGCCTGTGATCGGCTGGTTCGCCGATATCGACGCGATGTCCCTTGAAGACCTACAGCGCCACTACGACACGTTCTACTCCCCTAACAACGCAACCCTGATCGTCGTGGGCGATATCAAGGCCGACGCCTTGCTTCCGACGATCAAGCATCTGTTTGAGCCGATCCCCAGAGGCCCCTCGCCTAAGCAAGCCCTGCCGCAGGAACCGGACCAACGAGGTGAGCGCCGTTTCATCCTCAAACGGGAAGCGCAGGTGCCGTTTGTCATGATGGGATTTCGTGTGCCCAACTATTCGAGCGAGGACTCCTATGCCCTCGACATCCTCGAATCGATCCTTTCGCATGGGAAAAGCTCCCGTCTGTACCAGAGCTTGGTCTATGAGCAGAAAAACTCCTTGGCGGTCGGGGCTGAGTACAGCTTGTTGCAGACAGATCCCGGCCTGTTCTACTTCTACTCATTGGTGAACCCCGGTGCGAAGGTTGAAGCGGTCGAAGAAGCCTTGCAGCGCGAGATCGTGCGGCTTCAGAATGAGCCGCCGTCTGATCTGGAGCTTCAGCGGGCCAAGAATCAGGTGGAAGCGTCGCGCGTCTTCGAGCAGGATTCGAATTTCCGCCATGCCATGTTGATGGGGCAAGCGGAGTCCGTCGGCGCCGGGTGGAGGCGGATCGATCAATTCGTGGAGCGCATTCGCGCCGTGAGCGCAAAGGATATCCAGCGCGTCGCCAAGCAATACCTCACCCAGGACAATCGGACCGTCGGCATTCTCGTTCCCACGCCGTCCAAGCCCCCCGAATCGAATCCCACAGCGGTCAACGAAGGAAAGTCTTAGTCGACCATGGGTAACGATTCTAGAACCAAAACGCGCTGCTCTCCCGATCAGTCATCTGTCCGAGGAAGCGCTGGAAGAGGTGCGTTAGGATGGGTCTTGTGTGCCGCGTTGTTGACCTGCGTCACGACGACAGGGTTTGCGGCGGACATTTCCCCGGCGAGATTCGTCACCCCGAACGGGATGACCGTGTTGGTGTTGGAACAGCATTTTCTCCCGATCGTTGAAATTCATGCCCTCATCAAGGCCGGCTCCGCGCAAGATCCACCGGACAAAGCAGGTGTGGCGAATTTAGTCGCCAGCCTCCTGGACGAAGGGACAGGAACGAGATCTTCTAAACAGCTGGCTGAGCAGATTGATTTTGTCGGCGGCTCGCTGGGAGCCCAAGCGGGCGAAGATTTCACGACGGCATCGGCACGCACCCTCAAAAAGGACATCGACCTCGGCTTCATCCTCCTTGCCGACATCCTTCAGCATCCGGCATTTCCCAAGCAGGAATTTGAACGGGTTCGCTCACAAATCCTTGGGGAAATTGTCAGCGACAATGACGATCCCGGGCACGTCGCCATTAAGGCGTTCAATCAGTTGGTCTTCCAGAATCATCCCTATCGTTGGCCGGTGAACGGGACCGAGGAGACACTGAACAAGATCACGTTAGCGGATGTCCAAAGCTTTTACGCTAAAGAGTATCTCCCCAACCAAGTCATCCTCACGATCGTCGGTGACGTGACGGTCGAACAAGCGACCGCGCTCGTTCAGACGCATTTCGGATCCTGGAAGAAAGGTCCCGGGCCGACCAGGTCGGTCAGGAAACCGGCCGCCATCGACAAGAAGGCCGTGCAGCTCATTGAGAAGGATTTGACGCAATCCACGATAGTGCTGGGTCACCCCGGAATCAGTCGAACCAACCCGGACTTTTACGCCGTGACCGTGATGAATCATATCTTGGGTGCCGGTGGATTTTCCTCGCGTCTCATGGATTCCATTCGGGACAAGCAGGGGCTCGCGTACGGCATTATGAGCCATTACGACGCTCGGGCGATGCCAGGCTCTTTCTGGATCAATCTTCAGACTCGAACCGAGACCACAAACCAAGCCATCAGCGGTGTCTTAGCTGAAATGAAGGCTATTCGGGAGGCCCCGGTCAGCGATCAGGAATTGGCTGAGGCCAAATCCTTCTTGATGGGCAGCTTCCCGTTGCGGCTGGATTCCACTGCCAAGTTGGCGCAGGTCGTGGCGCAAGTGGAGTTTTTTGGGCTGGGGTTCGACTATTTCAGTCAGTACACAAAGTGGATCGAACGAGTGACAAAGGACGATGTACTGCGCGTGGCGAAACAGTATCTGGATCCTCAACACTACGCGCTTGTTGTCGTCGGCAACATCACAAAGGCGAAAGTCCGCCACTAGACGGCCTGAAGTCCACTCCATGCCATCGGCTGTTCTCCAGCGCAAACTTGATCGGCTCCGAACCCTCCTGACAGAGATGGGCTCGGTGGTGGTCGCGTATTCCGGTGGAATCGACAGCACCTTCGTCCTGAAGGTCGCTCACGAGCAGCTCCATGAGAAGGCAGTCGGTATCACGGCCGTCTCTCCGACGTTCCCGTCGATCGAGTTGGAAACTGCCGAGCGGGTCGCCCAGGAAATCGGTGCCCGTTATGAAACGGTCCAAACCGATCAGCTGGCCATCGACGACTTCGTCAAGAATGACGCGAATCGCTGTTTTCACTGTAAGACGGATCTGTACCAACTTCTGGGAAGTCTGCGAGAGTCCAAGGCAGCCGCGTATGTCGTGGACGGAACCAACCTTGATGATCTCGGTGACGACCGTCCCGGCATCAACGCCGCCCGGCAATGGGGAGTCCGAAGCCCGCTCGTCGAGGCTGAACTGTCGAAGCCCGACATCCGCATCCTGGCCAAGGAACTTGGGCTTTCAAATTGGGATAAACCCGCCGCAGCCTGTCTTTCGTCGAGAATCCCGCGAGGGATCGTGATTACCAGCGAACACTTGAACCGAGTCGAAAGAGCCGAAGCTGTGCTCCAACACGAGGGATTCCGTCATGTTCGAGTCCGAAACCACGGTGAAATCGCCAGAATTGAAGTAGCGAAAGACGAACTGCCGCGGTTCATGGAAGCAGCCCGATGCGCCAGAATCAGCGCACGATTGAAGGAATTGGGGTTTAAATTCGTGACCGTCGATTTGGAAGGGTATCGGGCGGGTGGAGTCACGCTGAGCTGACTCCACCCTCAAGTTACGTGACGTTATCGCCCATAGGATTTGGAAAGCGCGTCAAGCGCTTCGTCTGCGAACTTTTTCTGATCGGCCTCAGTCAAGCTCCGCTGCACCACTTTCTCGGCTACCATCAATGCAAGCTCGGTCGTTTGGGTCCGAATGTCTTGAAGCGCCTTGCGCCGTTCCTGCTCGATCTCACGCGTGGCTTCCCCTTTGATTCGTTCCGCCTCTGCCGTCAGCCGTTGCTCGTTTTCATCGAGAAGCCGTTGGGCTCGTTCCTTCGCGGTGGCAAGGATGGCTTCCGCCTCTTTCCCCGCCGCGCTGAGTTTGGCTTCATATTCCTTCAACCGGCGCTCGGCTTCTGTTCGATGAAGCTCGGCTTGATCCAAGCTGTCCTTGATTTTCTTTTCGCGCTCTTCAAGAACGCTCAGGATGCCCGGAAAGGCATACTTGTAGAGCACAAAAAACAAAATCGCGAACGACACGATTTCCCAGAAGATCAGGGAAGAGAAAAAATGCGATTCAAACTGAGGCATAATTTAACCTAAGTGCTGTGTGCTGAGTCCTGAGCGCCGAGTGCTCTTCAGCACCGGGCATTCACCGCTCGGCACGGTTATTTGCGGAAGCCCATGATGATGAAGGCAATGACCAAGCCGTACAAGGCAATGGCTTCCACCAACGCGAAGCCGATCCACATATACTTCGTGACGCGAGCCTCTGCTTCAGGCTGACGGGCCACCACTTCGATCATCTTCCCGAAAATGTAGCCGATCCCCACACCGGCCCCGGCAAACCCTGCCGCCGCACATCCCATACCGATCAACCCTGCTGCTGCTGAATCCATTATGGCTTACTCCTCCCTTGTCTAAACGCGCACGCGCTAATGCGCGTGCTCATCATGTCCGTGCAAATGAAATGCGTCGCCCAAGTAGACACAGGTCAATATCGTAAAAATATAGGCTTGAATGAACGCGATACCACATTCCAATACGTAGATCGCCACCGTAAAGGTAAAGGGCAACCATCCGATCAACAACCCGCCACCGATCGTCAGGCCAAACAGAACCGCAAGCATGACGTGGCCCGCCGTCATATTCGCAAAGAGCCGGACGGCCAGTGACACAGGTCGTGCCAATTGACTGATTATCTCGATCGGGATCATCAAGGGCACGAGCCATCCCGGCGTGCCGGGCGGAACAAGGATGCCAAGGAACTTCGCCCCATGTAAATAAAATCCGATGGCCAAGCTGAGCCCATAGACCACGCAGGAAAACACCGCGGTTACGACGACCTGACTCGTGACGGTGTAACTGCCGGGGATCAGCCCAATGAGGTTACTGAAAAGAATAAAGATGAACAGTGTGGCAATGAGAGGGAAAAACCGCATCCCGTCTTTACCCATCGTATCCATAATCATGCTGCGAATGAAATCCGCCATCATCTCCGCCAGGCTTTGCAGCTTTCCGGGCACCAGCTTACGAGCCGATCCTGCCATCACCATCAGCACCGCCGCCACCGCAACGACGATCCACATGAAGACGACGGCTTTATTAATGGAAATGTCCAATCCGCCTAGCGAAATCGGAATCCAGTTCTGAAGTTCGAATTGATGGAGCGGGCTTTCTTCCATGATGCTTTGTGTTTTCCTTACTGATCGATACTATGTCTTCCACCGCTGGGCCGATCGATATGCATTCCTCATCCCTGTCCCAAGGCCTAACACCAGACCTCCGATCATCCCCCAAGGGGTAGAATTGAAGAGGTATGTGTCGCAGACCCACCCCAACGCACCCCCGACAATGAGCGCAGCGAGCAGATCAGTTGCGATCCGGACCGCTTGGCCGAGCCCCGCGTAAAGGGGATCTTGTGAAGGGGCCATCTAAGACCCATGGGAGGCGAGAGCACGTGAGCAGAACTCTGCCGTTGATGGGCGTGCAATTTAAGCAAAACTCCGTGAGGAATGTCAAGCCGTTACAGCCCTATCCCACCAGAAATCTCTGCGGTATAGTGAGCTCGCATTCCTGACAGAAGGAAGTCATTGAACATGCGGCGGACCGCCCCATCGTCGATCTCATTTTTGCAAGGACCTCCGTCGCCTCTCATCGTGACGCGCCCCAGCCCTTCGGCCAGCCCCTTCGAGCTGTACGCCAAAACCGCCTCGACTCGGCACCCGTCATTTCTGTTTGAGAGCGGCAACGGCAGCGGGGTCATGGGGCGATATTCCTACTTCGCCAGCGATCCCTATCTCAGGTTGTCCGGAACAGCTGAACAGTTCGTGGAACGCTCAACCCAGGGCCACATGAAAACGGGACTGGGCGCGTTTGAACGTCTGGCTCATCTTATACGGAGTCAGCAGATCGTTCGCCCTCCTGAAGGTCCGCCGTTCTTCGGCGGAGCGGTCGGTTACTTGAGCTATGATCTTGCCCGCCAGTTCGAGAAGTTGCCCTCGTTGGCCTTCGATGACTTTGCCTGTCCGGACCTGGAATTCGCGTTTTTCGATCTGGTCGCAGCCGTGGACCATGAACTCGGCCATCTGGTGCTGATGTTCTGCCCGCCGCTGGAACGGTTTTTGGGCGAGCCTCGGGAAAAGCTTCTTCGTGAAGGGAAGGATCGCCTCGCCGCTTTCGAAGCCCAGTTAACCGGACCCAACCGTGTCGAGGCGCATGATGGCGACCTCGGCAACCTCACGTTCACACCTGAGCAGCATCAGTCGGCTTATATGAGGAGTGTCCGCCGCTGCCAGGAGTACATCGCAGCCGGGGACATATACCAGGCCAACCTCTCACACCGTTTCAACGTGAGCTGTGAAGCGCTTTCTCAGGGAGACATAAAAGCCGATTTGTCGGCGTACAGCCGTCTGCGGACTTTGAACCCTTCTCCCTTCTCAGGGTTGCTCCGGTTCGATGCGGTTCGCCTCATCAGTTCCTCCCCCGAGCGGCTTGTGCGCCTCGACGGTCGTCGAGCCGACACCAGGCCGATCGCAGGGACCAGACCACGCGGGAGAGACGTCACCGACGATCACCGATTGGTTGACGAGCTGCGAGCCAATGAAAAGGAACGCGCAGAACATGTCATGCTGGTAGATCTTGAGCGAAATGACCTCGGCCGGGTCTGCCGTTTTGGAAGCGTGCACGTGGACGAACTGATGACGTTGGAGCAGTATTCACATGTCAACCACCTAGTCTCACATGTAGAGGGTGCCTTGAAGGATCACGCGACGGGTTTCGACCTGCTGAAATCCATGTTCCCGGGAGGAACGATTACCGGCGTTCCCAAGATTCGCTGCATGGAGATCATCGAGGAGTTGGAACCGGTCCGCCGCGGTCCGTACACCGGATCGATGGGATACCTCAGCTGGAGCGGTGATCTTGATTTCAATATCCTCATTCGCACGCTCGTCATGCAGCAGGGGAAAGGCTATCTGCAGGTGGGAGCGGGGATTGTGGCTGATTCCGACCCGACCCATGAGTACGAGGAGACCATCCATAAAGCTCAAGCCTTTTTCAGCGCGTTTTCATAACCCGATGTGGATCTATTTGAATAACAAGTTTGTGAGAGACGAAGAGGCCGTGATCTCCGTGTTCGACCACGGATTCCTCTATGGAGACGGGGTCTATGAGACGCTTCGTTCGTACGGCCCCCGTATCTTCATGCGAGAGCAACATCTGTCACGGTTGTTCCGGTCCGCTGAGGCAATCGGATTGACGATCCCGATTCCCCTGAAGGAGTGGGCCGATATTCTGCATGAAGCGATGGCACGCAACGAAGTCGGGACTGACCAGCGCGATGCCTACCTAAGGATCACGGTTTCGAGAGGAGCGGGAGACATTGGGTTAGACCCGTCTCTGTGCCCATCACCGACCGTTGTCGTGATGGCCAAGCCACTTGTGCCTCCGGCGGCCCATCTTTATGGAGCGGGTGTCAACGTCATCATCGCTTCCACGAAGCGGAACCTGCCGAGTGCATTGTCGCCGCAGATCAAGGCCATCAATTTCTTGAACAATATCCTGGCAAAACGCGAAGCCATTGCCGCCGGCGCATTCGATAGTATTTTGCTTAATTGGGAGGAGCATCTGACCGAGTGCACGATCAGCAATCTGTTCTTAGTGATGAACGGCATATTGCGAACACCCGCGTTGGAGTGCGGCCTGCTTGACGGCATCACCAGAGGGATCGTGATTCAGCTGGCCGGGGAACTCCAAATCCCCGTCGAAGAAGGACACTATCCTGCCGATCAGTTGCACCGGGCCGACGAGTGTTTTTTGACGAACACCAGCATGGAAATTATGCCGGTGACCCGGATAGCTCACACACCGGTTGGAGGAGGAACACCGGGTGGGATGACCCGAAAACTCAGAGAGCAATTCATTGCCGCACGAGAGCGTTTTTTGGAACCAGCCGGTTCGACATGATTTTCTGATCCTCCTGTTTTTCCAGCATCTTCCAGATCCCCATAAAGGCATAAGAACTGCATTTCCTTGACTGTCTGTTACAGGCTGCTATCGTTTGACGATGCCAATGCTCAGACGCCAAACTCACGCAATCCACAGGTGGCCCCGTATGGCGGCCTCCGGCATTCTCTGCAGCGGCTTTATCCTGATGATGGCGACCCCCAGTGTCCACTCTGAAATTTACCAATATATCGATGCCAAGGGGACCATATCTCTCACCAATGTTCCATCGGATGCTCGGTACCGCCGGGTCGACCTCCAACCGAATCGGCTGCACCCCATCATCTCGGAACAACAGTTGGAACCGATGATCAGCCGATTCTCACAGCAACATCAGCTGCACCCAGCCTTGATCCGTGCCGTCATCAAGGCCGAATCGGATTTTGATCCCCAGGCGGTATCCCGGGCAGGCGCCATCGGATTGATGCAATTGATGCCGCAGACTGCGTTGAGGTTGGATGTGCGGGATCTCTACGATCCGGAAGATAATATCGGTGGAGGAACCAAGTATTTGCGACAACTGCTTGATCGATTCCGCGGAAATCTCCCACTGGCACTTGCCGCGTATAATGCGGGGGAACATGTGGTAGACCGTTACCGAACGCTTCCGCCGATCGACGAAACCCGTCAATATGTCCGCAAGGTGTTGCGGTACTACCGAACCTTTCTTGCACGTGACCTTGCTTCAGCCGGACACGTCATCCCCTCTTCGGGATACGCAGTGCCACTATCTGCCCCTGTTTCCTCGACTCCGCCTGATCAGTAGCGCATTCGATCACACGCAATCGGCTATGCAGCTTCCACCCCGGGCGGCGAGCTCCAGGAAAATCGGAGCGATAATGGGCGCCGACGCTGTTCTCTCGCCATAATGCCGCTTCCACTACACAGTGCGCCACCTGCACCATGTTCTTGACCTCCAAGTCGGCCCGCGTCGCAAAGGTTCGGGACACCATGCGTTCCCATCGGGCAAGCTGAGCCGTGGCCCGGATCAACGACTCCCGAGAACGGACCAGCCCCACCTGCCCCCACATCGTTCGGCGCAACGAACTTCGGACTTTTTCCGCGTCCTCCAATCGGTCAACGTGGCCGCGATTCAAGCGCTCGGGGTGAGCCGTCATAGTCGGCATCGAACAGCGAGCCGCCCACGCGACAGCGGCAACACCGGCCCGCATCCCAAACACGAGCCCCTCCAATAGAGAATTGCTGGCCAGCCGGTTGGCGCCATGCACACCACTGCATGCCACCTCGCCGGCCGCGAACAGTCCCGGCAGCGTCGTGGCCCCATTGATGTCGGTCGCCACCCCACCCATCATGTAATGGGCGCTTGGAGAAACCGGGATCCATTCTTCCGTGATGTCGATATCATGCCGAAGACAGGTCGCATAGATCGTCGGGAAACGCCGTTTCACGAAATCTGCGCCTAGATGAGTCACATCGAGGTAGACATGTCGCGCCCGCGTCGCCGCCATCTCCGCCCAAATGGCCCGCGCCACGATATCCCTCGGAGCCAAGACACCAAGCGGATGATACCGTTGCATGAACAGCTCCCCCTTATTATTGCGCAACTGGCCACCCTCTCCCCGCATGGCCTCAGACAACAAGAACGGCGGGCTCGACGGCAGATACAACGACGTTGGGTGAAACTGGACGAATTCCATATCCTGTAGTTCCGCTCCCGCACGAAATGCCATGGCCATCCCGTCGCCGGTCGCATTGGGCGGATTCGTAGTCCGAGCAAAAATTTGCCCGGCTCCACCGGTCGACAGGACGACCGCTTTTGCGGGAATCGTGAATTGCTGCCCTGAATTCTCATCGAGCACGAGCGCTCCACAGCAGCGGCCTCCCTCGACCACAAGATCGACGGTGAAGTGGTAGTCCAATCGGACAATTCGCCTGTGTCTGGCGGCCTGCGCCATCAAGACACGGACCATCTCGTTTCCCGTGGCATCGCCTCGAGCCCTTAGGATTCGGCTGCGGCTGTGAGCGGCTTCTCGAGCAAAGGCAAATTTCCCTCCGGTCTTGTCGAACTTCGCTCCCCACCGGATAAGCTCTTGAATCCGATCCGGTCCCTCCTCGACCAGAACGCGCACCGCTTCACGACGGCACAACCCATGTCCCGCTTTCACCGTATCCGTCAAATGGATGGCCACATCGTCTTCTTCACTCAGCGCGACGGCGACACCGCCCTGCGCAAAGATCGAATTGCTTTGTAGAGGATGGCCTTTGGTGAGCATGATCACCCGACCCACGCGGCAGAGCTCCAATGCGGCGCGGAGCCCGGCGACTCCACTGCCGATCACGAGAAAATCCGCTTCTCGGGTGTTCGGAGGCATCGTTATCGCGGAACGTTCTGCGGCGAGAGAGGCTCGGAGGACAGCATCTGTTTCGTCTTCATCCCGAACGGTAGATCTCCCTCTACCCGGCGCAAGAGAATCGACTGTGTCCCGACCCACTGCAATCGCGCGTGGCCGCGCTGCCGCATACCGGGGTCGTTGGCATCTTTCATCCACGTCCCTTGCCAATGGACAAAGACGTCGATGTCGTCCTTTTCGATGACGACCCGTTCGATCATGAACTCAAGCGCAATGGAGTGAAACGCCTCGAAGTCCATCTCCGCCTGGCGTTGAAGGTCTTCCATCTGATCCGACGGCAACATCACGACTTGAAACCCCGGCCGATCTTTTCGTTGATAGGCGCTCCGCAGGGAGTCCACGGCCTGATCGATGCGAAGGAGCCGCTCGTGCTCCGCAGGGTACTGAATGGTTTTTGACGGGCATCCACCTACGGCCATCGCCAGCAGGATAAGCCACCCAAGAAACAAGGACGCCGACGAATGGGATCTCCAGGTATGCATGAAGGGTCAGTATACCATAGGGGCGAAAGGCGCTGTGAGCTTGCATTTTGAGCGGAAAGCTTTTAGACTCGGCCACCCTAAGGAGACACACAGCATGTCCAGCGTGTTGAAAAAACGCCGAAAGAAGATGCGCAAGCATAAGTACAAAAAGTTGCGCCAACGTCAGAAATTTCTGCGCCGAAAAAGCTAAACTCAGCCTGCATGGCGGGAGGAAGAGACCGTGGCCGAGGGCAAGAAAGTCCGCATCCGCGTACGGACGGTCAATTGCACCTACGTGGGAGACTTCTTGGTCCCTCCAATGCGGAATCGTGTCTCGGACGCGATCAACGAAGAAGCACGTCTCTTCATCAGCCTAACCGACGTCGTCATCAACGATAAGGACCGGTCGGATTTCGTGGCGATCAACAAGAACCTCATTGAGTCGATCGCGCAACTTTAGGCCTTCCGTCTCACCTCCTGTCACTCCGATAGCGTTCAACGTCGCCGTGAGCGAGAATACGATTTCGTTGCGGATCATGCCTTCTGACCAGCGATGTTGATCTTCAAGCGATTTTTGCCCGTTATTCGACCCTACCTGCCGCGTCTGATCCTGGCAGGGCTGCTGGTATCGGGCGTCGCACTCATCAATCTTACCTTGGTTCGGCTTGCGGGCATTCTCTGGGATCTCATCACCGTTCAGCGAGACGCCGACAAGATGACGCAGTCGATCGCCCTTTTCTTGGGCTTGGTCCTTCTCCAAGGAATGTGCTCGATGGGCCATAGTTACCTGTCCGCATGGGTCTCGCAGCACGTCGTCGCCGATTTTCGCAAACATCTCTTCGGCCACTTACAAACGTTGACCGTCAGCTTTTTTGCACGGCGCCGCACCGGAGAATTGCTGTCCCGATTGATGAACGACGTGACGGTCATCCAATCCATCGTCACAGAAACTCCCATCGACGGCGTCAAACAACTCGTGACCTTGGTCGGCGGCATTACCTTCCTCCTTATGATGAATTGGCGGCTGTGCCTCTTGATCTTGATCCTCCTCCCCGTACTGGTTCTGGTCGCCAAAGTCTTCGGCCGCAGATTGAAATCCCTTTCGACCTCGATTCAAGATCAGACGGCCTCGGTCAGCACCCTGGTCGAAGAGGTGATCTCCGGTATTCGTATCGTCAAATCGTTCGTCCAGACACATCGGGAAAAGGCTCGCTTTGCCGAACAGGTTGATCAAACGCTTGGTCTCACACTCCGCCGAGCAAGTATCATGGCCGTTTTCATCCCGGTAATCAGCCTCCTGACATTCTCATCGGCTGCGGCGGTCCTTTGGTACGGGGGCCGACAGGTCATCGAGGGCGTCGTCACACCGGGCGATCTTTTCGCCTTCGTCTTATTCGCCGGCATCTTGATCGGTCCATTCAGCTCGGGCGCCCGCGTGTTTGCGCAAATCAAAGAGGCACAGGGAGCGATGCAGCGGGTCTTTGAAATTCTGGATGCGCGGCCGGACATTGATGATCGAGCAGACGCTCAATCACTCGTGACAGTCGCCGGCCATGTCCGGGTGGAAGGCGTCGCGTTCAGCTACGATCCACGCCATCCCGTATTGTCCAACCTCTCGTTTGAGGCGAAGGCCGGCGAACTCGTCGCCTTGGTAGGACCGACCGGCGCAGGTAAGACCACCGTGATCAACCTGCTTCACCGGTTCTACGATCCGGCGGAAGGTCGCCTCACCATTGACGGCAGAGACCTGCGGGATGTGACGCTCGAGAGTTGGTACCGACAAATCGCGCTGGTCCCGCAGGAAACCATCCTCTTTGGGGGAACGATCCTCGACAATATTCGTTATGGCAACATGACAGCGAGCGACGCCGTGGTCTGGGAGGCCAGCAACGCCGCGCACGCGCATGATTTCATTACCGCCCTGCCCGATGGGTACCAAACCGTGGTGGGTGAAAAGGGGATCAACCTCTCAGGCGGCCAACGTCAACGAATCGCGATCGCGCGGGCCATCCTGAAAAATCCTCGCATTTTATTACTGGACGAAGCCACGTCATCGCTCGATACGGAATCTGAGCGGTTGGTCCAAGAAGCACTCCAGCATCTTATGGAAGGGCGCACGACCTTCGTGGTCGCTCACAGACTGTCGACCATTCAGCGGGCCGACCGCATATTGGTGTTGGACAAGGGCAAACTGGTGGAGGAAGGGACCCATGCGCAATTGATGGCACGTAAGGGTTTATATCACTATCTCTACACCATCCGTTTGAATGAACCGAGTCCTCCGAGTCCTTGAGGCTAAAGCCTTCCCTCGAAAAACAACTCACGTCTCGACCTTCCAGAGCACTCTCCTCACGGGACTCCAACACGTTGCGTCACGAGATCTCGATGGTGATCCGTATGTTATACGGCTCTCGCAGGCCATGCGGCCTATTCCGTCCTTCTCTAGTTCTTCGCTCGATGATGTGTCATTGAGGACTGGTACGCTTGCGACTGCTTGCTATATAGGTTCTGCAAGCCGAGCCAGAACCGAGTGGTCGTTCTGAACCTCATGGCCAATCTGGCGGCAAGGGGTGGGGTCACCGGCCGTATCCCTCCTATGAAGTTCGCGAGTTCCTGGAGTGGGACGTCGATCGAATCTGCCAAGTCGTACACAGTCACCGGAGACTGCGCCGGTTTCATGTAGACTTCCGCCAGAACTTCACCGGGATGGATCGGTTTCTCGGACAAACTCGTCATAGATCCCTTTGACCCTATACCGATACATATCGATCATTTAATTGCCTTTTGCAACCAGGAATAGTTCCTGAATCCTCTAGACGCAGCACTAAGATGACCTATAGGGGGGTTAGGCTCAACTGAAGGAGGTACCGTGTTGCAGGGCACGCTCAGTGTTCGAAATGGAACTGGCCCAGCACGGCGTGGTGCAGTTCATGGCCGCAGACTTCGAAATCCATCTTAGGACAATAGATGGTACGCGTGCGGAAGTCATAGAACCCGAGCACGACTTCCTCCCGCCGCTGCGTTTCGAGAGCGAGGCGAGGCGTCATCATGAGGGCAGATTTTCCGGTGACCTCTTGCCACTTGGCCCGTATCTGTGGCGCATCAAGAAAGACGACTCGGAGAGAGGACAGCTCGTATTCTTCACCGGATGGAGGCTGGCCCGTCATACAACCGGAGAGGGCCAGCAGAACGATGACGCTCCCGAGAATTGGCAACCCCCATCGCTGAATCGGATTGTAAACTTCCAGCATTATGGCACGCACTCCAAGCGCTCGGATCCCAAGCCCGAACCAGCAGACAGCCGGCCGTGACGGACCTGCGCTGTCTGAGAATATTAAGCGTAGCAGGGGTTTGCGCACCGTCAAGTGAACGTGTGGAGTATCACGAGCTTGTCCGCCACCATTCCCCGTCGGCAGGATCTGCAAATACTTGTTGTTAACAAAGAATTTACTCGACCACTCTTGAGTCATTGCCACCGAGGCGACTATCCTCAACCTAGGCAGCGAGATCACAGCTGCTTCGGCGGACGGTCGGCGTTAGGTTGGAGCAGGCACATGGACCTCGCAGATTCCTCTCTTTATATCAATCGTGAATTGAGTTGGCTGCGTTTCAACGAACGAGTCTTAGAAGAAGCCCTGGACACCCGGCATCCTCTTCTGGAGCGGATAAAATTCCTCTCCATCTTCAGCCGGAATCTGGACGAGTTTTTCATGATCCGGATGTCCGGTCTCTATTGGCAATTGCACACCGGATCGGTCGACGCCCCGCCCGATGGACTGACACCGAAACAGCAACTTGAATCGGTCCAGCGTGAGCTCGATCTCTTGTTGACGAGACACCTGAACTGCTGGGAAGGGGATCTCTTGCCGAAACTTCGGGAGGCCGGAGTTCACCTTGTGAGCCATTCAGATCTCGGGACGGATGCGACAAAGCGCCTTCGTGACTACTTTACAACCGCAGTCCTTCCCGTTCTGACCCCTCTCGCCTTCGATGCCGCTCATCCGTTTCCCCATATTTCCAACCTCTCCATGAACCTTGCGATCGTCATCCGTCACACCGACGGTCAGGAGCGGTTCGCGCGGTTGAAAGTTCCACCTCTGTTCCCGCGCTTGCTCAACATCCCGGAGTTCTCGGCAGGGGTCGGTCCTGAGCCGGCGCCCAGTGGGTTTGTGTGGATCGAGGACGTGATCGCCGCGAATTTGGACCTGTTGTTTCCCGGCTGCGCGGTGATCGCGGCCTATCCGTTCCGGGTCACGCGCGATGCGGACCCCGACATCGAAGAGGATGAAGCCGCCGATTTGCTTGAGGCGATCCAAGAAAGTCTTCGCCTGCGGCATTTTGGAACGGCCGTCCGCCTAGAAGTCAGCGGAAAGATGCCGGACCGAATACGTGAGATGCTCGCGCACAACCTTGAACTGGCCTCGGATCAGATCCAGGCAGTTCCCGGTCCGCTCGGCATGGCCGACTTGATCGAATTGACGCAACTCGACCGACCCGATCTGAAAGATCCTCCGGCAGCCCATAAGCCGACCCCAATCCTGACCAGGCCGGATATGTTTGCCTCGATTCGAGACCGGGACGTACTGGTGTACCACCCGTACGACAGCTTCATGCCCATCGTTGAGTGGCTGCGCCTCGCGGCCACCGATCCGGATGTCGTGGCGATCAAGCAGACGCTGTACCGCGTGGGACGCCAGTCGCCTGTCGTGGAGGCCTTGATGCAAGCGCGCGAAAACGGCAAAGAAGTCACGGCTCTCGTGGAACTGAAGGCGCGCTTCGACGAAGAACACAATATTCAGTGGGCTCAGGAAATGGAACGGGCCGGTGTTCACGTGGTCTATGGTCTGGTCGGCTTCAAGACCCACGCAAAAATGTGTCTCATCATAAGACGAGAAGGAGACCGCCTTGCCCGTTACGCCCACCTCAGCACTGGGAACTACAACCCAGCAACGGCCCGGGTCTATACCGACCTGGCGCTGTTGACCTGCAATCCGGCCATTACGTCTGATGTCGTCATGCTGTTCAACGCGCTGACCGGATACGCCGGCTCGATTCACTATCACCGCCTGATGGTCGCGCCGGACGGAGTCAGAGAAGGGATCATCCAACGGATCGACCGCGTGTCGGCCCGGCACCATGAGGGCAGCGAAGGTTACATCGCGCTGAAGTTGAACGCGCTGACGGACCCGGCCTGCATCCAGGCGCTGTATCGGGCCTCTCAGGCAGGAGTGCAGATCGACTTGCAGGTACGGGGAATATGCAGCCTTCGTCCGGGAGTCCCGGGTGTCAGTGAGCGGATCACGGTGACCTCGCTGGTCGGACGGTTTCTCGAACACAGCCGCATCTTTTACTTCCGATCAGGCCATGAAGAGGAACTGTGGCTCGGCAGCGCCGACCTCATGCCTCGAAACCTCGATGGCAGAATTGAAGTGGTCTTTCCCGTGGAATCACCCGATCTCCGCCGGGCGATTCGCGACGACATTCTACTTCCGCATCTACGAGATACGGTCCAACTCCGCCGAATGACCCGAGACGGCACCTATGAGCGGGTGGCCCCAAGCCCCGGAGAACCGCCGTTCGATTCCCAACAGCGGATGCTCGAACAAGCAGGGAACTGGATGCGGCAGTCATAGGATCACGTGTGCCGGATTCGACTAAGCGTTTCGACCTCCACGCAGTTAATTTGGAACGGCATTCACTAAATCAAGCGGCAGTCGACCGCGCCTCACCGGCCAACCGGTTTCGCTCGCTCCACCTGTCCGGTCTCATGACCATGCTCAGTGTGAAAATGGCGGTGATCATCAAGAGGAACGCCAGCGACGCAAAGAGAAGAAAACCCGCTCGTAGCTCACCTATCATGATGTTTTCCTCCTTTCCTCAACCTCATTCATTGCCGAAAGAATCATACGACGCCCTCATCACCGCCTCGTTGCCGAATCATTAACGCCGAGTAAAACTGTGTCGTCCGATTCCCCTTGATTTTTACCAGTTTGTAATTCAGGCCTGACGCCGATGCAACGCTCCGTTGGTATCCTCATAACCAAATCAACTCATAAAGGAGGAGCCAGCATGGTGACAGTCGGCAACTTGATGCGGAAAGACTTGGTGACGGTGGATGAGGGCACCACGGTGCTCGAAGCGGCGAAGTTGATGAAGGCATGCAACGTCGAAAGTGTGCTGGTGGCCCGTCAAGCGCAGATCATCGGCATTGTGACGGAATCGGACATCGTCAAGAAGTTCGTGGGGGCCGAACACACGGCGTACTTTCTCCCCGTGGAGAAGATCATGAACAGTCCGGTGCCGCGCATCGAAGAGCGGCAGCCGTTGACGGAGGCCGCCGACCTCATGAACAGGCATCGCACACTCCATCTGGGTGTCACCAAAGGCGGCGCACTGATCGGGCTGGTGTCGATGCGGGACTTTCTCCGACCGGTTTCCGCCGACGATTTCTGATCCCCTACTCCACCTTCTGTTTGAAAATCCGGACATCGCTCTGTTCCCTACCGGCGCACTGTCGGGAGGGGCTTTGGGGGCAGCGGCGCAGATTCGAAGTCAACGAGGAGAGTTACGCGCGAAGCTTGTAGCCGACCCCACGCACGGTCATAATCAGACTCGGTTCGGTCGGCTCAATTTCGATCTTTTGGCGGAGCGAGTGGATGTGGACGTCCAAGGCGTGCTCTTCCAGCGCGTAGCCCTCCCCCCACACTCGATTGAGCATTTCCTGCCGGGAGAAGACCCGGCCCGGCGCCTCAATGAATTGATGGAGGATCTTAAACTCTTTCGGAGTCAGCTCGATGACCTGCCCACCGACGGTGACCTCGTGACGATCGAGGTCCATCCGGATATTTCCTGCACGGTAGTGCCGGTGAGCCTGTTCAGCCGTCGGAGTGCATCGCCGCAAGATCGCGCGCACGCGTGCGACCAGTTCGCGCGGAGTCTGGCTCGACACCACAAGATCGATTTCTTGATCATAATCTTGCAGGCATTCGTCATCCGGGCAGGGTTTGTCTCCGACCGATAGAGCGACGATGGGCACAGCGGTGGACATTCGCAGCTGTCGCAAATAAACGGAATGCCCCTGTTGTCGTTCGACAATGATAAGGGAAGGTACCGCCTCTTTCGCGGCCGTAAATACGGCAGCCTCCGTCGCTACCACCATGGTCTGAAATCCGTTGGCGGTGAAGGCCTTGTCAAGCGATCGCGCCAGCTGTTCGGATTTCACGAAGAGGAGGATCGATCCCTGTCTGCCTGTCATGGATGGTGAGGTCAGCATCGGAGGGGGATGATAAGGCAGTGTCGGAAAGAAGGTCGTTAGGATAATGTAAATTGTGAGTAAACTCCCCCGACTTGTCGACCGAGAGAAGACCCGCATACAGTTAACCCGGAGTTTACACTGCCTTGATCTCCTGGAAATGGCCCCTCTCTATCGTATCCATGCTAAGGAAAGAACGACATGTCTGTTCGGGAATGAGAGTGGGCTCAATGCGATTGTCTCACCTGGTCATTGGTTGTTACTTGATCTCGACCGCCGGGCTGGCCTCGCTCCCTTCCACGGCGGTGGCGCAAAGTCGCCCCACACTGGATCCCAAGATCCCGGCCTACATCCCACAGCAATCCGCTTCCGGCACATTGAGCATTTCCGGCTCCGCAATAGTGAAGCCTTTGGTTCAGGCCTGGGTAAACGATCTGATGCGACGACATCCCCGCCTGAAAATCACTCTGGCGGCAGATGGCTCGGAAACCGGCCTCGCGGCGCTCCTGGCGCATCGGACAGGGATGGCTGCCATATCGCGCCGCCTCACGGCCTCCGAGATTGCCGAATTTGTCGGAGAGTATGGCTATGAGCCGACTGAAGTTCCGGTGGCCGGTGATGCCTTGGCCATCTTCGTGAATAAGGACAACCCCGTGACCGGGTTGTCGCTCGATGAACTTGATGCCATGTTCTGTCGCGAACGGCGACGGGGATTGGGCTATGTCATCGACTCGTGGGGATTGGTTGGAGTGATGGATGAATGGTTTGAGGCTCCCGTCCAGTTGTACGGCAGGAACGGCAAGTCCGGTCTCGGCTATTTTTTTCGAGAAGAGGTGTGCAAGGACGGGACGTTTCATCCTCAGCTCGTCGATGCGGATGGATCGGCGTCAGTCGTGCTGGATGTCGGCAGGGATCAACACGGCATCGGGTTCAGCGCGATCAGCTACGGAACTTCCATGGTGAGACCGGTGCCGATCGCCTTGTCGTTCATTCCGCCTGTCGAGCAAACACACTTTGCCGACCCCTCCGACCAAGCATCCAATGAATTTGAGCAGAATCTGTCCTACCAGGTCAGGATGCGGGTGATCATGAAACTGAAGCGCATTGAGCGCGCTCTACTCCTGCTTCGAACCAAGAACTATGGATACTGTCGCCGGTGCCGTAAGGCGATTCCCGACGAGCGGCTTGTCGTTCAACCGGATACGCTCTTCTGCGTGCCTTGTCTTGCACTGGCCGAGCGAAGAGCCTCGCGAAACTAGGGTATGTGGCACCTCTCGACCGCGGAACTCATGCAAAGGATCACTCACCGGGGTTTGGCAAGACGGCAAGGAGGGACATGACATGCAATGTGTACGTTGTGCCGGCACGCGAGTGCCTGAGGTCATCGCCGAGGGGGGGAGCAGGGTCTTAGCGTTCCGTTGCATTCACTGTGGAGACATCACTGATCGTGTGATCGCCAAGAATCGCCAACAGCCTCGGTTGATACAGCAGGGACGGCCTCGAACACCGATCTACGTCCCCAATTCCTCCAAATGGAACGGACCCACGTTCGGCTAGAGGAGAAGTCGGACTCGAGCTTACCCAGGCTGGACAATCTCCACGAAATCTAACCCGTCATATCCTTCGAATCCATCTGTCCATATGTGATGATTTACAGCTCCGCCCTCCGGCGTTGCTCCACCTCATTACATTCCCAACCGCTTGTTACGACTGCGTCTGGTAATTCTTAACAATACGTAACACGTCGAATCAGTACAGAGATGGTACAATGAGTGTCCTATGTTGCAAGACCTCACCATCACGAAAGGGATCTGTTTCGCTCTCTTTGCCTACGATGTGGGGCACTCCATCGACTTGACTGATGCGGAGCGGCATATCATCGCCGGAGCCGAACGAGGGCGTCTTCGTCATAAGACCAGAGCCCCTCAGTACTTCGAGTATCGACCGGCTCCCCTGCGGCTGGTTCAGGAAGGGAGTGTTTTCGACGTCAGTCAATATCAGGCCAGTCCGACGGTCGAGGTCATGGTGTACGATTTCGGAGCCGTCACGATTACCTATCGTTTTCCCCTCGAAGGACCGTTTGATCGGTTATTGGATCTGAGCGAGTCGCTCTATGAGAACGACCGGTTGCTGACCGAATCACGCAGCCGCGTGGAGCAATTGGTCCACGCGCTCGGTTCTGCAATCGAGCGGCCATCCATTGCAAAGGATGTGGAAGATTACATCATCTTTTTAATTGAATCCTCGGTGCCGGAGAAACCTCCGCTGTGGTCGAGTAACGAACCAGATTTGGCCCATCTCTTGCGAGCGGAACGGACCCCGTTTTCAGACCAGGAAGTGGCCGACGCCGTCTCCTGCCGGATCTCGTTCGGGCGAGAGGACGCCGCAATGATCGACTGGCACTCGGCAGTGTTGTTCGGCAAAGACATGGATGACGTGCGCGCCGTGCTGGAATTCGCCAACGTCGAGTTGCTGGAGATGCGAATCCTCGACGAACAACTCGATCGGGCGCTGGACGAGGCCTACGAGGCCTTGTCTCGCAAGCCGCGTCTCCTGTCGCTGCCCGGCTCTCATGAAAAAGACACGATGCACATTGCGCAGCTGCAGGTCGATAACGCCTTGCTCTTCGAACGTGTCACCAACACCTTGAAACTGCTGGGTGATCAGTACCTCGCGCGCGTGTATCGACTCGTCGCCCAACGGTTCCATCTGGAAGCCTGGGACGCGAGCATCCTCCGCAAACTGCAGACGCTGGAAAGTATCTACGGCAAGATGTCGGACCGGGCCGGTACCAGGCGGATGGAGGTCCTCGAATGGATCATCATTGTCTTGATCGCGCTCTCCATCAGTTTGTCGTTCGTTCCACTGAGTGGCGGGCGCTAAGCACTTAGCTGGAGTTTGTCCTCCGGTAACGAAGCGTGCGACTGGTGGACAAGTAACATGGGGAATTCATCCAATCCACTATGCACGTAGCCGAACACTCTTTCCGGCTGGGCCGCATGCCATTAGCTGTCTCTTGTGCTCTGTTCTGGGTCTTTGCTCAAGAGGTCACGCAGGCTGAACTTCAGTCTGACGTCACCGTGCGGGTAGAGTCCGGCCTTGCCGTAGCTACCAGTCTCTTGAGCGGCCGGAGGGAGATACCTTTAGATGCGCAGGAGGTCGTGATCGGTTCTGACGCGAACGGGATCAATGGCATTGTGGTGACCTCTCGCCGCCTCCTAGGGTTTTCAAGCCGTGCCCTGACCTGGAGCAAAAAAGAACTGGATCTCAACGAAAAGGTCCTCGAGCGGAAGATCCTTCCGACCTTCAGCATCGTGAGAACGGATCGCCATGTGTATGGATTTCGCGGAGTCAACGGCTTATGGCTTGAAGAGCCGTTGGCCATGCGTGAAAAGATCCGTCGCTTCCATAGCAACGACTATGGAGCCGTCTTCATTACCAATGAACGATTGGTGGGATTCACCCCATTGCTCGGTGGTTTTGCATCAAAACCCTTGGACGTACACGAACAAATCCTGGGAGTGGATAACGACCAAGGTCTTATCCTCGTTTCCACCACGCGACGAACCCTGGTGCTCGGCAGCCGATTGAGTGGATGGGAGGAATTTGAATAGCGAGGCTCGCCGTCCGCCCCCTCTACTCCCGGTTGACTTGAACCGCCATTAGCGAAACTCCATCCCATTCTTTCCCCCTTCTGACGCACCGCGCTCGTTCATCACCTGAAAACGCATTCCTAACTAAGACTTAACCGCGCTTCACACCGAATTAGCATAGCCTTAACCAGTCAGAAACAGTCTCCCGATAAGCTTGTTCCGTATTGAGCAGCAAAGATCGCACTCGACGACAGACTGTTGTGGAACCGTCAAGACGGGAAAGGAGGTGAAAGAGATGGGAACACTGATTATCGAAGCGTTGTTGCTGGGGGCCGTGTTGGCAGTCATGTACAAAGCGTTCTCTGCAGAGGGCGAATAAGTCAACTGCCTTATCGATTCCCAGTAGAAGGAGACTCAATCGTGAACGCGAAGAGGGGTGACGAGAGCCGGAACGGGACGCGAGGATCCCACCGGCTCTCGTCCGAGAAAATATCGTCTTCATCAAGTCGGACAGAAAGGGGTTTCTCACGGCAACCCTCTCCGTTCTGTCTTGACGATATGCCCTGAGCGGCCCTCGCAGTTGCAATCTCGCAGCGCACTCACCCCGCCACTCGGTCTTTCAGCCGACTTCTTTCGGCCTCATCTACATCACCGCCTCATGACCGAATCCCAGAGACCGTGTGAGCCGTCCTTTGTTGCATCCTCAAATTTTACCGCCGTGTAATGCCTGCCTAACGCATACGCAACAGGTCATTGGTAACCTGGAAGCACTACTAAAATAACAAAGGAGGATCAGATGGTTACAGTTGGTAATTTGATGAGAAAAGAGCTGGTGACGGTCGAAACAGGCACGTCGGTCGTGGAAGCCGTAAAGGTGATGAAGGCTTGTAATGTCGAAAGTGTCTTGGTGGCCCGTCAAGCGCAGATCATCGGCATTGTGACGGAATCGGATGTCGTTAAGAAATTCGTCGGGGCCGAAAAAGCGGCGTACTTCGTGCCGGTGGAAGAGATCATGAGTAGTCCGGTTCCCGGCATTGAAGAGCGGCGACCGTTGACCGAGGCAGCCGACCTCATGGACAAGCATCGCACCCTCCATCTGGGAGTGACAAAAGGAGGAGCCCTTGTAGGCCTCGTATCCGTGCGCGATTTTCTCCGACCTGTTTCGGTCGACGACTTCTAATTCCTTTCCTCTCCTTGAACCTTCTGCCTCCCCGCTGAGGCACTTTCGGCTCTCCCTACCACCTCATCAGCCGCTCGGGTGACCTCCCTTGGTCTTCGCTGAAGACCCACCGCGACTTGCATCTCCCATCTCGAGCGTTCACACTTACACACACCCATCTGACACACAGGTTTTGCAATGACTCGATCGGACAAACGTTCGGCTTCTCAGCACCACTCTTCCCCTATCTCCTCACAGCCTGAGCGTGAGCTCAAGCTGGCCGTTGATCCAGACTTCCGACTCCCTCGGCTTCCCGGCACTCTGCTCCCTCGGCGGCAGCTGATCTCCACCTATTACGACACTGCCGCCTATGACTTGGCCCATGCGCAGATTACCCTTCGCTATCGAATCGAACGGGGCAAAAAGGCGTGGCAGCTTAAAGTACCGCTGGGCGACGATCGGCAGGAAGTGGAAACGGCCAGTGATCAAGCCGAGCCCCCCACCTCACTACGCTGCCTGTTGATTCTCCATCTGGGTCATCGGAAGGTAACGCCGATGGTCACCCTGCGAGTCCGGCGAACCGGCTTCCTGGTACGTCATGGCCGAATTCCGATCGCCGAGCTCGCCCTCGACACAGTGTCGGTGGTCAAGAACGGCCGTACCATCCAGCGTTTTCGCGAGCTCGAAATCGAACAGCGCCAAGGCGATGAAACTTCGCTTCGTTCACTCGAACAGCGGATGCGCGAAGCCGGTGCTTCCGATCACGACGGGCGGCCTAAATTCTTTCGGGCTCTCTCGCTCCCAACCCCCACTCTTCCGAACCCGCCTGAAGCCGAGGCACCGGTGGTCGAACACCTGAAGTGGGCGCTCGCTCAGCACGTCCGATGGCTCATCGCTCATGATCCCGGGACGAGGCTTGGAACCGAGAGCGAAAGCCTCCATCAGATGCGTGTCGCGACGAGACGCCTGCGGGCGGTGCTCCGCACGGCTCGGCCGATCCTGCTTCCGGCATGGGTGACATCATTGCAACAGGAGCTCGATTGGCTCAGTGAGCTGCTGGGTCCGGCCCGGGATCTCGATGTACAAATTTCGTATTTTACGGATGAATCCGCCGGGTTCGACACGCGAGATCGCAAGCTGCTGGCGCAATTCATCTCTCACCTTCGCGCTCAACGGGATGCCGTTCAGCAGATGATCCTCAGCGAACTCACGAGCGCCCGATATTTCGAACTCATCCGTCGGCTTCAACAAGCTGCGCAGGATCCTTCGGTGGTGGACTCTCCCCTGACTGTCCAGCAGCTGGCCAAGCGGGCATTCAAGAAACTACGCAAGGGGATCTGCCGGCTCCGTCATTCTCCGTCGGATGCCGCACTCCACAACATCCGCATCAAGACCAAACGTGCACGCTACGCATCAGAACTCGCTCGCAGCTCGGTGGGCAAACCCGCAACCCGTTTTATCAAGTCCGCTCGGGCGGTCCAAGATCTGTTGGGTACGCACCAGGACGCGATTCAGGCGGAAGCTCACATCCGACAGTTTCTCAAGTACTCGACTAGCGTCCGCGCCGGATTCGTTGCAGGACGCATGGTCGAGCGTCAGCGGCACCGCCGCCAACACGTTCGCACGGACATGAAACCACTCTTCAGGACGTTGTTGAAACGGGGGAAGAAGGCGTGGGGATAACCGGCTTATTTCACTTTGGATAAGTCGGCGGGAATCCTGATCTCTTTTCCATCTTGCAGATTGACCACGAAGACCGACGTTTCGTTGGGGTCGAACTGCTCATAGGCGAAGAGCGCCGTGAACCGGGACCGGAAGGCCGGACCGTTGCCTTCGTTCTTGCGCCCGCGTTCTGCCTTGCCAACGTCGACGGGCTTGATCCGCTTCGAACCCTGGTGCAACTCGATCAACGCCCCTTCGGCAAAATACTCGTCATCGCCGCACAATTGCACTTCCATCTCCATGTTGGGCATGTCCATCACTTTATTGATGAACTCTTCCGGCATGCGCACTTCGGTTTTTCGTTTTTTCGATTCCGCGGCTTCTTGACGACCGAAGGCTTCCAATCTATACCGCTTCGTACGAAGCACGGCGCTCGCTCCGCAGGGATCTTTCTCCGGATCGGCGCCGACCCGAGTGGCCACGGACGCTTGCTGAAGGACTTTCTTCACGTCCTCGGGCGAATTGGCTTTTTCCATCGGAAGTCGACCGGTTTCGAGTGCTTTGTGGGCCTCTTCTGAGGACAGAGTGACATCGATCGCCCACAACGATCCATTCCCTACCGCCAAGACTCCGATCAGCCCGAAAACCGGCACGAGGGTCATATGTTTGCGAAGAGTCATGCCTTCCCTTTGTTGTTCAGACGCGACGGCGTACCGATGCGCGCGGCAAGAGATGAATGGCGGGCATTGTAGGGGAACGGCCCCCCTCTTTGCAATTAGCCGACGAACCGGCTCCAGTTCGCATACGGCTTACGTTCATACAGAACATCGACGCACACAGGAACAGGATAGCCGATCGACCGAAGAAGCCGGGTGACGAGTTTCAAGGGCAAGCCCACCACCGTCGTATAATCGCCGTCGACCCGCTCCACGAGGTCCCCGCCGAGTCCTTGAATCGCATAGGCTCCCGCTTTGCCCAACGATTCCTCCGTTGCGAGATATCGTTCATAAAGATACTCGACGTCCGCTTTCATTTCCACCGTCGCCGTGGCGACATCCATCGATTCGATGCCTCGTTCACAGTGGCATACCACGACGGCCGTATGAACCCGATGTGAACGGCCGGCTAGACGTCCAAGCATCGCACGTGCGTCCTGAAGATCGACGGGTTTCCCCAAGAGTTCCCCATCGAGATCGATCACGGTATCACCGCCGAGCACAAGAACCTGTGGCTGCCCACGAGCCACGGATCGTGCTTTTTCAAGGGCGAAATGTCTGACCTGTTGAATGGGGGACCACCCGGCAATGGGTCGCTCGTGGAAGCTCGACGGGCAGACCTCAAAGGAAAGACCCAGCAATGCGAGGAGTTCTTGACGGCGCGGGGAATTTGATGCCAGGACTAGCTGCATCGTGACGCTGGAAGACTCAACTCATCGAGCGATTCAGCTTGCGGGGCTCCGATTTCAGCCTGGGCCCTGTCCTGAAAGTCCACGAGAACCTCGTTCAATTCTTCGACGGAAGACACCCGCACCATTCGTGCGCGAAGGGCGGCCGCATACGCAAAGCCTTTGCAATACCAGCCCAAATGTTTGCGCATACGATAGAACTGTTGTCGGCCATAGAGCGCTTGGAACTGATGGGCATGATCCACCAGGATGGCGAAACGTTCGTCCAGCGAGACCGCCGGCCCGAGATCGGAAGCGCCTTGGACACCATTCGATTCACGAATCCGCTGCCTGACCTGGGCTTTGGACCGAAAGAACCATGGCGCGCCCAGCACGGCGCGCCCAACCAGCACTCCATCGACACCGGTCTCGATGACCCGTGACACGGCGTCTTCGGGGCTTTGTACATCGCCGTTCCCCAACAGCAGCGTTCCGGTTGCCTTCGCCAAGGCGGCTGCCCGTGCAATGGCCGACCAATCCGCTGCCCCTCGGTACATCTGTGTGAGGGTTCGTCCGTGAAGCGAGATCACTACCGGCTGTTCCATCAAAAGCTGTTCGAGCCACGTTTCGACCGTGACTGAATCGTATCCAAGTCTGGTCTTGACGGAAAGCGGCAGTCGCCGTCGTTGGACCGATGCTCCACTGTTGCGTTGTCGATTCAGACGTTCAAACGCGTCGACGCGGGCCGACTTGAAACCTGCTTGTTCGAGCGTTTGCCCACGTGCCCAGTCGTCGATGCCATGTTTGGCCGCCTGAATGATGGCGCGAGCCAGTTCGGGGGTGCGGATGAGCCCCGCGCCTGAACCGGAAGATGCCACGCTCTTCGAGGGACATCCCATGTTGATATCCAGCCCGTCGAAGCCCAATTCACACACCGCGTGCGCGGCCATATAAAAGAGGTCCGGATCCTTGCCGTAGAGCTGCGCAATGACCGGTCGCTCGATCTCGCTATACAGCAGCGTCTCCAGATGGATCTCCGGCCCGCGGCAGACGTCATGCACGTGCGTGAATTCGGTAAAGATGACATCCGGCCTGCTCTGACGCGCGACCACGGAACGGAAGCAGGCATCGGTCACTCCGTCCATCGGCGACAGTCCGATGATCGGACGTGGGAGATTCAGCCAAAAGCTCATGTCAGCTCGTGTGCACCGAAAGACCAGGATCGTTGGCAAACCGGTAGGCTCGCCGAAGCTCCTCGGCTTCTTTTTCGACAATGCTCAGCAACTCGGGCGCCATCTCATGAACAAACTCCACAAACCGCTCCACTTTCAAGAGGAAAAAATCATAGGTCTCGCAGAGCGGCCGTGGCTCGCGGAACCAGAATGTCACAAATCCGTCGAATGACACCCCTCGTTCTCTGAGCCGACGACAGGACTCCACGAACATGTCTTCCAGATCACCTCCCCAATGGAGGATCTCATGGGGAAGATACACGGACCGATAGAGGTCCAAATCTTGGAGGCGGGTTAAGTCTTGGCCCCACTCCGCTCCAGACGGCTCAGCCTTCCTTGCCAGCACATTCGCGTAATGATCATAGCCTTCTTCGAGAGACCGAGTAGTGGTTGCCGTCCTTGCCTGGTTCTTAAATGAGAATTCGTCGCGCTCAAGCGCGCCCTCTTCGATCATGCTCCTCCGTTCGAAGAAATGCGCATAACGTCTGGAAAATTCGGCAAATTCATCGACGATCAATTCTACCGGTTTCGTGTCCACCTCCAAGGCAAGCCCCTTCAGGCTGGTGAGCCGTGGATGCGCCAGAATCTGATCGAGCATCTCGAATAAGACACATGGAATGGGCGCCGCATGCGCATCGATCCATGCAGGCAGGGTCCCCTCGCTTGTCAACCCTGACGGTCGTGAGGCGAGAGCTCCGCTTGATTCGTGAACGGCCAAACCCGCGACGTGAATCTCCACAACACGGTGCAAGGGGAACTCGCTGAGAAAGGTGTCGACAAATTTTGTAAGCGACACGGCTCGATACGCTCCGGAATAGCGAAACACCGTCCAGAGATGGCCGACATCCAAGACCAGGCCACATGGTGATTGATCGGTGACGACCCGAAAAAACTCCGGGATAGATAGGGTCCCGGCGACAAAGTATGTGAGGGGCGGCATTTCCAGCAACATCAATGGTGTGCCGCCATTCGTCAGACAGCATTGTTGATCGAGAAGACTTTGTGTCAGTCGTGTATTATCAGCGACCACTTCGGCGCTTGTTTGAGTATAGAGAGGGGGAACATAGGTGCCGTAGTAATAGCCGGCAAGGAATTTGGTTGCACATTCGTGATTGAGCCACGCACTCTGCAATACTTGAAGGTGGTCAACCGCTTCGCTGACGGCTTGTCTAAAGGCCTGAGACTTCGTCACCCCAGGCTGGGTGACCCACAACCCTTCGCCATGGTAGGCCAGCAAGCCGTTGCCGATCTCCTTCTTGGCAGAGATCAAGGCCTTCGTGGTGGTGCGGAATACTTCAAGATAAACAGGTGACACTTGACGTTCTTGCAGTCTTCGCCGCAAGCTAGTGAGGTCGGGGGAATGGATATCGACGGAAAGCCCTAGCCCATGCACCGGAATTGCCCCGAGCCGACGAAGGAATTCTCTATGGCAGAGCGCTGTGACAGTCATTTTTTCTCTTTCGGAGGCAGTCAAAATTTGCACTTAGTGTATGCCGTAAAACCATTGAATGACAAGGCTTTCAACCTATCATGGGGCCGAGAAACCTTCTGCTATACTTGGCATACGTTGCAGCCGCCAGGAGGGCAGATTCGTGAGAAAAAAGGGCTTGGCTGAGACATGGCGGACAAAGACGATCAACAGCCGAAGACGTCGCATTACGAGGTTACTCTGGTTTCACATATGATGACACCCGGCGTAGTTCAGATTCCAGGGGACGTATCCGTCACTGAAGCGGCATCGTTGCTGGAACGTGAACGGATGCCCTGTCTCCTCGTCAAGGATACGGAGTCGCGTTTCGGACTTATGACGCCGACCGATATCGTGAAGAAAGTCGTTGCGCAGGGCCTTGAACCTGATGACATCGAAGTCCGAACGATAATGACACGCCCAGTTCAATTCATCGAGTACGATCGGGCGATGGAGGAAGCATCGACGCTCATGATGTCGACAGGCACACCGATCCTCATCGTCACCAAACAAGATCAGCCGGTCGGCGTCCTCACTGCGCGTGACCTTGTGCTTTTACCGAAACGATGCGTGACAAGCATTTCGGCGATGATCAGCATCATGGATGGAGAACACGTGGGAGCTGAGCATCAAGTCGCCATCACACAACTCAGTCATGCCGGAGCTTCCGTGGAGTCTCCCGCATTACTGTTGCCTGGCACCAAAGTCATCTTGAGCTTTTGCCTCTCTGAGACGATGAGTCCCCTGACAATCCGCGGGACTGTGCTGAATAATACAACTCTCGAGCCCTTGCCCAGCACAACCCGTTCCATCCCGGACGCACGTCCGGGCGTAGAGATCCAATTTATTGATCTCTCTCCCGCCGATCAGTCCAGGATCAAAGCCTGGGTGCTGACGAACCTGCCTCAATCGTCCAGTCTGTCCTAATAACTCAATATCTCATCAATCTTTGACCAACGCCTGATCCATTGGTAGAATTTTCGGTGTCACTCACAATAAAGGATGGCTATGAATACAACCGGTAAGCCTTCGCAGGTTCGATCTCGTCCCGCGTTATCGCGAGATGAGATCCTTCATCAAATCAGCGCCCTTCTGGAACGTCCGGATGACGATTTGCATGCTGCCCTTATGAGAGAGCTCCTGACCGGACTGTTGAAACTCCATGATGCACACTTAGACCTCCTGGACGTAAAAATCGTGAACCGCGCGGTCAAGGAATTGCGTCATGCATTTGGCGTCTTCCACAACTATCGGAATCGGCAGAAAGTCAGCATTTTCGGCTCGGCACGGACCCACGCCGACGATCCCAATTACCAACTCGCGCACCAGTTTGCCCAGGCCATTGTGCGAGAAGGCTTCATGGTCATCACGGGAGGAGCGGATGGAATCATGCGCGCCGCTCAGGAAGGTGCCGGACGTGAAAACAGCTTTGGCGTCAACATCATGTTGCCGTTTGAGCAAGGTCCCAATTCCACCATCGCCGATGATCCGAAGTTGATCACGTTCAAATACTTTTTTACCCGCAAGTTGATGTTCCAAAAGGAAGCAAACGCCATCGCGCTTTTCCCCGGGGGATTCGGGACGCATGATGAAGGCTTTGAAATCCTGACGCTGGCCCAAACCGGCAAGAGCGATCCTCAGCCGATCGTCTGTCTTCAGGCTCCCGGCTGCGATTACTGGGATGATTGGGCGGCATTTGTGACGAAGCAATTGCTGAAGCGTAACCTGATCAATGAAGAAGACATGTATCTTTTTACAATCGTGACTTCAGCGGAAGCGGCTGTCGGTCACATTCTCCGGTTCTATCGGTGCTACCACTCGTTGCGCTTTGTGGGGCGACAGCTTGTGATCCGACTGAGGCAAACCATCTCTCTTGAGC
This sequence comes from Nitrospira sp., assembly GCA_024760525.1. NCBI lineage: Bacteria > Pseudomonadati > Nitrospirota > Nitrospiria > Nitrospirales > Nitrospiraceae > Nitrospira > Nitrospira sp. The sequence goes on along the minus strand of CP060499.1, from coordinate 295,146 downwards.
AACTCGAACAGATCCGGAGCCAATTCACCGATCTCCTATCCGACGGCACATTTGAACTGCGAGGCGCTCTTGAGGAAGAGCTCGATGAACCGGCCCTGCGCGACCTTCAACGACTCGTGTTCAATTTTAACCGACGTAGCGCCGGCCGACTTCGGCAGCTGATCAATCATCTGAACGAACTGTGATCCTGTCTGTTCCGGGAGTCGGACCTGAAACACGCCTTTTAGTCCTGGCCTGGGCATGCTATCCTCTCCCATCTCTATGGGTAATGTATCTTCTGCCCTTCCATTCCATGACTCTCCGGACATTGTCCTATATCATGCCGATTGCTCGGACGGATTCGGTGCGGCTTGGGCTCTCTGGAAAAAATTTCCGAGTGCCAGCTTCTTGCCCGTCAAACACGGCCACCCTCCCCCACCCGATCTGAAGGATCGCCGGGTCGTGATTGTTGACTTCAGCTATGCTCGATCGATTCTCGAGGCCATGGCCTCCGAAACGAAAGAACTGTTGATTCTAGACCACCATATCACCGCGGAGAGGATCTTGGACGGCTTTCCGCATGCGTATTTCGATCAGACAAAGTCCGGCGCCGTCCTGAGTTGGGAATGGGCTCATGGCACGACCGCTCCATGGCTGCTTCAATATATTCAAGACAAAGATCTATGGGCGTGGGCCTTGCCGGGGAGTCGCGAAATCAACGCCGCGCTGGCTTCCTATCCGTTCGACTTCAATGTGTGGGACCGCTTTTCCCAGTCGACGCTGGAGCAGGAGGGTCGAGCCATTTTGCGCTATGAATCTGAGTTGGTCGGCAAACTTGCCGCACAGGCGGCTATGGTGGAATTCCAAGGTGTCGTCGTTCCCTCTGTGCAAAGCGCGATCCTGACAAGCCAGATCGGCGAACGGCTTTCGCCACACCATCCCTTTTGCTTGATCTGGCATGATCGCGACGGTCGTCGCTATTTCAGCATGCGTTCCAGAGCCGAAGGCACGGATGTGGGTACCATCGCCGCATCATTCGGAGGCGGGGGTCATACCCATGCAGCCGGATTCTCCGTTCCACTACAAATCGACGGAAGCCCTCCGGCCGATCTTAAATTGCCTCGTCTCATCACTGATCACCGCCGAACTCCATAACCACGGACCACCGTGATTCCGCTTCACGACGATAATCCGACCCAAATCACTCCCATTGTCACGATGACCTTCATCGGTATCTGTGTCGCCGTGTTTCTCTATCAAGTGAATCTTCCCCAAGAACCGGCCGAACTGTTCGCATTTCAATACGGCGCCATCCCATCCATCATCTTCGGCCACGCTTCACTCCCGGAGGAAGCCAGAGTCGGTTTTCCGGCAACCCTAACCCTGGTGACCAGCATGTTTCTTCACGGAGGCTGGATGCATTTGCTGGGAAACATGCTTTACCTTTGGATTTTCGGCAATAACATCGAAGACGTGATGGGTCACGCGAAATTTGTGGTCTTTTACCTCCTGTCCGGAATCCTTGCCGCTCTGAGCCATGCGCTCACCGATCCTTCCTCCCAAATTCCGATGGTCGGAGCCAGTGGAGCGATCTCCGCGGTGCTCGGCGCCTATCTCTTGTTATTTCCACGCGCTCACGTGCTGGTCTTGTTGCCGGGGATTGGCATGACCCGCGTGGCCGCGGGCATCGTCCTCGGGATGTGGTTCCTTACGCAACTGATCAGTGGAGGAATGAGTGTCGGCGCCAGTGGAGGTGGAGTCGCCTTCTTTGCCCACATCGGCGGCTTTATCGCGGGCATGGCCCTCATCGGCCTTTTCAAGCGGAGAGACGTGCGATTTTTCTCACCGGGTCGATCAATGTGGCGCGAATAGCGAGAGCTTCAGCAGCGGCGAATACATTCAAGCCGCATCCAACACGTCCCTGACCTTTTCCACGAGCCCTGACTGGCGATAGGGATGCTGCAGGACAAACCGCTGGTTGATGCGGTGATGCAGAATCGTTTCATCATCATAACTGGAGACAAACAACGCCTTCATCGTCGGATGCTGGTTCAAGAGGCGGCGAGCCAGTTCACGCCCGCCGATTTCCCGCATCACTAATGGGCTCACCGTGAGGTGAACGATCCCTTTGTACCGTTGCGTGAGCATCAGCGCCTCGACCGACGAGGCCGCTTCCAAGACACGGTAGCCATGCCGTTGTAAAACCGACAGCGCCAGCTTACGTTCAATTTCATTCTCCTCGACGACCAGAACCGTTTCATTTCCTTTGGCTAACATAGTTTTCGGAATCGGTTCTTCATGCGTCGAAGGCGGTGCGGCGGCGGGGAGAAAAACCCGGACGATCGTCCCTTGCCCAGGTCGACTTTCCACCTCCAGCGTGCCTCCGTTCTTTTTGACAATTCCGAAGACTGCGGTGAGACCGAGGCCAATGTTGTTTTCCTTCGTCGAGAAAAACGGTTCGAACATGTGAGCCTGAGTATCCAGATTCATCCCGGTTCCAGTATCGCTGATCTGAATCAGCACCTGCGGATATACGACGCTGGTCGGCAGCGGTCGGCTCGATGTAGAGACCTTCTCGATCACCTTCACCTCGATCGACAGACGACCTCCCTGCGACATTGCATCCCGCGCATTCACAATCAACTGAAACAGTACGGTTTCTAACCCTTCACGATCCACCTCGGCATAGGCTACCCGCTTGTCCAATTCGACAGTCAATTTAATATGATCAGGTAACAGACTCGTGATCATGCTATGCATATCCGCTAGCACAACATGGGCAGACACTGTGTTTCGAACCTGCCGGCTATCCAGATTCAGGGCAATCAGCTGTGCCGTAAGCGTGGCAGCCTTTTCCCCCACCTTAAAAACCTCATCAGCGGAAGACCTGAGAGGATCGCTCGGCTGCAGACGCGACAACATAACGCCGGTCTGTTTTCCAATGACTGAAAACAACGCCCCAAACTCACCTGCAATTCTCGTGGCGACTCGTCCGACCGCTTCCATTTTCTGTGCTTCATGAAGTTGTCGCTCGAGTCCTTGACGAACCACTTGCCCATTGCGGAGCTCGGCATTCGCCGTTGCGAGGCTGTCCTTTAAAGCCTTCAGCCGTTCTTCCAATTTCGCTTTTTCCGCCTCCAGCTCACCTTCCGTCTTCTTCAAGGCCTCAACGTCTTTTTGAAGCGAGGCCTTCTCCTCTTGCGCCACGGCCGTGCCTTCCAGTGCGATTCCGTAGAACACCGCCATCACAAGAAGAACCGGGATCCCCAGCATCTGTCCAGTGGCCATGACACCTGTTTCCAGCATCCCTTCATACAGGACCACTCCATATCCGACACTCAGGAGTAGGGAAAGACCCAGCACATGGCTCAGCCGCCTGACTGATGCCGCCACCAGCATGACAACAAAATAAGCAATGTACAGGTCGGATCGGGCATTTCCGGAAAGGTAGATGACGGCGGTCACGAGGACTGTATCGACTGCGACAAGCCCGGCGCTGAACCAGGCCGCTCCCAACACTCCTTGGGGCAATATCGCCATCGTGGCCATTCCCAACCATAACCCCGTCACCAGGCCGTTGCTCATGACCCGACTGATGACGGAGTCGACACCAAAGAGCAACTCATAGGACAAAATGATGCTGACGAGACCTTGGAGAACGAGATAGCGGGAGCTTGGTTTCGTGAGTGACCGGCAGAGCCTTTCAGACGATTCGCGGCTGCCGGTTGGAGCCAAATTTTGCACCATGTATCTCCTCCCCCATTTAGAACAACACGCGAACCTGAGCAAACTTCATACCTCAAGCACCCCTAACTAACCATTGCGTTTGTAAGGTTTTCTGTCAACCTTCCGATCTCTTGCGAACTAAGTGGTGACAAAATAGAACGGCTGCAAACTCAGGCTGGAACGGAAGCTGGGCGGTATTAAGAAACCAAAGCTAAGCGGGCTTTCTGACGCGTGTGATAAACCGTTGGGCTCGTTCTACTGCGTCCTCACTCTGGGGAGCAGTGAAGGTCACATGACCCATTTTTCTACCAGGGCGAACCATTCCTTTGCCATAGAGATGAAGCACGGCTCCTGCGATCGAATGGAGGGCATAGCAACCTTCGCCAGACATCACGGATGCCACTTCCTCACCGATGAGATTCACCATGACCGCTGGGCTCAAGAGTCTTGTTTCTCCCAACGGCAGACCACAGGTCACTCGTACTTGCTGCTCGAACTGGGATACGGTGCAAACATCTAACGTATAATGACCTGAGTTGTGCGGGCGCGGAGCGATCTCATTAATAAGCAGGTTGCCCTCTTGGGTGTGAAAGAGTTCTACACAGAACACTCCCACACCCTGTAACGCAGTTACGGCCTGGGTTGAGAGCTGCCTCGCTTTTTCAGCTATATCAGGAGAAACAGGTGCGGGTACAGTGGTGTCACGCAAGATACCCTTCTCATGCCGATTCTCGACGACCGGATAAACCTGACACTCGCCAGTACTGTTTCGTACGACCAGAACTGAGAGCTCTCTTACGAACTGAATGAACTGTTCAAGGATCCATCGATGGCCGGACTTGGCTGTTGCCAAGACTTGCTCAACTTGTACCACATCAGAAGGTCCTCTCAGTAGCCACTGACCTTTTCCATCGTAGCCGCTCCGCGCTGTTTTGCAAATGGCGGGAAGGCCCAGACGCCCGACTGCTTGCGTCAGCTGGCCGGCCGATTCGACGACGGCGAAGGGGGGAACAAAGAGGTGTCGAGACGATAAGAACTGCTTCTGTTCAATCCGATCTTGAAGGGTCCGTAGGACAGCACTGGACGGTCGCATTGGGCGGCACCCTTCTAGCCATTCACAAAGCTCGGCCGGCACGTTTTCCCATTCCAGAGTAGTGGCTTGGGCAACGCTCGCGAATCGTTCGCGGACCGTAACATCGGAGAAGGAGGCTGTGAACGAGTGAGCGGCTAACCGATGTGCGGGAGCGTCTGGGTCCGGATCCCAGACAGCGACGCGGTAGCCCATGCGACGCGCAGCCCCGGCAAACATTGCGCCCAATTGTCCACCACCCAGCACACCGAGAACAGACCCGGGCTCAAGGACTTGTTTGCTCACGGCCGCCGACTCGCCTCATCGGCTCCGAGATTGCCAAGGCTCTTGCCCTTGGCCTCAGGGGAATTGAGCACGCTCTCCGTTTGAGCCGTCCGATAGTCTTTGATCCGTTCAGCAATTTCGGGATAACTACCGGCAAGAATTTGCGCCGCTAGAATCCCAGCATTCTCAGCACCGCCGATTGCGACAGTGGCGACGGGGATCCCTTTGGGCATCTGGACAATCGACAGCAAGGAATCGAGACCTCGTAGATTCTCGGTTGGGATGGGTACGCCAATTACCGGGAGATAAGTTTTCGCCGCCAACATACCCGGGAGGTGAGCCGCTCCACCGGCGCCTGCGATAATGACCTTGATTCCACGACCGGGAGCTGTTGTGGCATACTCAAATAGGCGATCCGGTGTTCGATGAGCAGAGACGACTAAGAGTTCATACGGAATACCAAACTGTTCCAAGATCGCTGCCGCTTTTTCTAAAACAGGGAAATCAGATTTGCTCCCTCCCAGCACCCCGACAACCGGATTTCCGTTCTGAAACGTTCGGCTAGCCTTGTGCCGGGAGCGGCCTGGTACGCGTCCCGTCTTGGTCATAAGGTACTTCTCCTTCAATCCTGATCAACTCAGCAGTGGCTGAAGCACATTAGCGAGTCTTTGTGGTGTGGTCAAGGAGGTACGCCGAACGGGAACGAAGATCCGTGTCACTAGTCTCATTCTTCGCTGTTCGTGAATTCCCGAGCGCTGGCTTGCGCCAAAACCAAATTGAAAAAGCGAAAGGTTTATGTGATAGCGATCGCAGGACCTTCCACTATGAATAGATCTACATGGAGGAAATGATGTTGGAGCGGAAGCGAGAAATGGAAAACTACACTACCCACCCCCCAAATGCGAAGATGGCTCAGGTTCTACCCTGAGCCATCTTCTTGAGAGGGACTACGACGCCGCACAAGGCGTACGACGCATTCTAATTACTTGACGCCCTGCCCAGCCGCCCTGGGAGCGAACATCTCAAACACACTGGGCGACCGTTCAATATAGTCCGGTGGGAAGAAGTTGAACCGCCGCCACAGTTCGTACCAGAGTGGCACACGATTCATAATCACCCAGCCCAACACTCTCGTACCCTGGCGCACCTTGGCCTGTTCCGGCCAGGGCTGAGGATCATCCGGATCGGGAACCACCCAGAAGCGATAGTTTCCCTTTCCATCGTCGATTTGATCGACCACTTTGATGACGCCGCCTCGGGTACCCGCCATCAACGAAGGCCAGGCTGGTAACGGAATGGCCGGCACGCCGAAGAATAGGATCCTCACTTTTCGGCCTGGGGTCAAGAGCGGAGCATCCAGCCCTTCAGCTGTCATTTCGATGGCCGGATCGGAAGCGAGTGGAGAAATGGTGACCAGATTCTCTCCCTGCTTGACCGTTTCATTGATTCCAACCTTGGCCATCTTGACAACGGTCCCATCCATCGGCGCTATGAGTTTCGCGGCCTCGATACGTTGCTGGACGCCCTGTTGCCGGTAAGAAATGTCTGCCAAACTCTCTGTCGCCTTGGCAGCTTCAGCCACAGCAGCATCTCGAGACGCTATGGCATCCATGAGCTTTTGCTGCACGTCTGCCGTGATCTGATCGCGACCGAAGCTTAGAGCGGACCGAGCTTGTTCAGCAGCCAAGAGGTTGGCCTGCGCCGCCTGGAGGCCGGCCTTGGTCCCTATTTCAGTTTGAATCGTCAACTCAAGTTCACGTTGAGAGACCAATCCATCACGGACAAGTTGTCTATGCCGGTCGACATTGAGTTGTGCCGTATGCACATCGATTTTAAGTTGCTCGACCTTCTGTTGAGCCTCACGAACTTTGTTGTCAGCTTCCACCACCCGGGCTTCTGCCGAGGGGACGGCGGCTTGGACCAACTTCTTCATCTCTCCAATTCTCTTGGTGAGCTGATCCGCCCGGGCCAGCGCCGCTTGGCGTGTTTGCTCCAGAGCCACCCTCCGTTGTTCGAACAATGGAAGGATCTCAGGCGCCATGAAGGTTGGATCGTAGTCCTCAAGCTCGCCGACGAGCTCACCCTTTTTCACCTTGACGCCTTCATAAATATGCCAAGCCTTGACACGGCCTGTGATTCTAGACTCAAGCTGTTGAGGGCGATCATAGGGAGTATAAGCGGAAACCTTCCCGGACGCCTGGATGGTCTGAGTCCAGGGCACGAACTCAAGGATAATCAGAAACACCAGAAGAATCGTGAGAATCGCGCGTGAAGCCGTGAACATACCCCGTGGAATTTGTACGGCTTCCCAGCATGGCAACTTGGCCAATGCAGGTCCCTGTTCAATAGTAATCGCCTCTAACCCGACCCCGCGCTTAATCAGCGCACGTCCCCCACTGTTTTCGAGACCACCACTTAGGCTAGCCATGGAGCCTCCATTAATTTACCGGCGTTGATCGGCCATTCCAAACGCTTATGCATTGGCATGATGAAGCATAATACGACGATCAGCATGATCCGTCAGGTTTGGATCCGTTGATACAAAGATAACCGACCATGCTTCATCCTTGGAGCACAACCGGCGTAGCACTCTTTCGCGTAACGATGGTTCGAGTGAGTGAATCAAGCCATCGAATATCAGAACTTGGGGACGTCCGAGGATGGCGCGAGCTAAGAGAATCTGCACGATGTGAGTCGGCGAAAGGGACTCGCCCAACGCTGATATATCCGATTTAGCCGCGCGTGGCAGAGTTTCGACATCTTCCTCAAGCTCCGTGAAGCGGAGGGCCCAGTTGAGATCATCATAGGTGACATACGAGCGGCCCATGACTATATTTTCTTCGATCGTTCCCTCGATCAAAGACAACTGTGAATCGATCATGACGCTACGGCATTGATTGATCGCATTTGGCTCGATGTACCGGAGATCGACTCCATTGTACTGAACAACACCCGTGGTCGGGGTTTCGAGACCACCCAATACTCTGGCCAAAGCGGTTTTTGCAGCTGTCGTCCGAGCATAGATTCCAAGTTTTTCCCCAGGTGCCACATCCAAGTTGAAACCGTCAAACACAGATGCGCCACCGTGGGTGAGACTGACGCCTTTGCAGGTAACACGGACTCCTTGATTCAAATGCTTCGGCAGTGCCACAGCCGATTCGGTCGAAACGAAATCTTGCTCCTGCGTAAAGACCTCATCAAGGTGAGTGAGGGAGGCGAAGAAATAGTACACATGGCCCATGTTCTTGATCAGGGAGTCAAAATTGATCACCAGCGCACTGACGACCGCTTGGACGGCTACTAATTGTCCAAGTGTCAACTGCCCCTGGGCCATGAGATAGCCGGCGATACCAAGCGCACCTGCATGCGCTATCGCCTGCCCTCCCACAGAACCGATGTATTGACGCACCAGGACGGCAAACCGTGCTTTCCGTGTTTCAACATACCGATTGACCAGGTCATTTGTCCGCTGCATCACAAACGGACGGCTATCGGTGGCCTTCAACTGCAAGGCATTGTGTGAAATCTCCTGGATCCAATTGAATACGTCGTACTTGGCGTGAGACATATCGAGTGTCGTTTTCAGTGCCCCGCGGGAGAGTACAAAGAATGTGACCAGGAATCCGGCCATGAGCAGCAGGTTGTACGTGAGAAAATAGGGATGGTAGACCATCAGCAAGATCATGCCGACCGTTCCGCCCACTACGACATTTACCAGATCGATGAGCAACGTGGACAACGCCCGCTGCATAAAGACCGTTTCAATGAAGAAGTTTGAAAGGTCTCCCCGGGACCCTCTGAATCGGTTCCTAGGGATCTGTTCAACCATCGCGACCGAGACTCTCGCGAAGAGACGGCGTTGCACGACGTCCACGGCATAAAAGTGGAACGTCTTGAACAAGCCGACAAATAACAGCACCAGCAACATGACACCGGTCAAAGTCCAAATCATGACCGGCTGAATCGCATATGAAAACGTGCTGACCAACTCCTGCACGGTCAACGGAATGATGAGAGAAAAGAACGCGACGGCCAGAGCATAAGAAAGGATCAAATGCATGATCCTTTTCTCAGCCCGCATGGCCACGGAGAGCTGTTTCATCAGCGCGTCGAACAGGCCCGGATAACTACTTTTGCCCTGAGGTTCTTTCATGAGCACCCCCAGTAATAAGTCAGGATGTGATTGATCGGCACCTTGCTAAACTTAATGACGGCTGAACTTAATCACGTTTGGGAACCTACTTCCAAGCCCATCGAATGAACTATATGTCAGTACCAAACCCCTCCCGGAACATTTAGTCACGTCCAGGTAGTTTACGACCGGATGAGCCTGCGGCATATAATGGATCACCGTATTTGGCAAGCACACTTTCAGCCAGTGGTTTTGACAACGCCCCCCTCGCCCACAGCATCCCTCCTCGGGACACTACATAGTCGGCTTGGGCACGGTAGAGCTCGTAAGCCAATTCGACCACCGCACGCTCTCGTAGGTTGACGAACAGTACACTCGTCGCTCCCATATTGAACCGAACCCGTTCGCCCTCCTCCAACGTCTTGGCCAATCGCAGAGCCTCTGTCGAGGCTTTCACTCGGTCTCGGGCCCGCACAATCGCTGAGAGCCAGTTATCAACGTCGATCTGCACCTGTCGCTCCGTATAGGCTTGTTTCCAGGCCAATCGTTCCTGCTGTGCTTCCGCGTGAAGAACCTTCCCTCGGGCAGCCCGATTGAACAACGGCATACTGAAGAAAGTAGCCATTCGGTAGCCGACCCCTCCAACCCAATAGATAGAGCCGATCGCCGGCCCTCCCTCAACTGTGAGCTTTGGAAGCAGATTATTCTTCGCCAGTTTCAGTTCGATATTGTTCAATTTGGCTTCAATGTAGAGATCGCGCACTTCCGGCCGGTCCTCTGTGGCTGCCACCTTGAAGGCCGCTACCTCTTCCTCACTCGGCAAAGGCGTTTCCCCTTGAAAATCAGGCGCCCATTCAGGCCGAGGTGTCACAGGTTGGCCGTTCTCCCAGAGAAAGAGCGCCAGCTTATATTGCTCATACTCGACCTTCCGTTGCGCGGCAATAGCAGCCTCTCGACGCCGCTGAACTTCTTCTCGGGCTTCGACCACGTCGATCGGAGCGACCGCGCCGGCTTTGGACCTCCCCTCAACCATGCGATAACGCTCTTCCGCGACGGCTAGCGCACGCTTCACCACATCAGCTTGTTTGACGGCGACCTGCCAATCCCAGTATTGAATGGCCCCGGCGAGATAGAGATCTTGCCGTTTCTGAGCCACCTTCACCTCGGCCTGCGGCCCGGCGACCTCCGCCTGTTGAAACTGGGCAAACTCATCGTTGACCATGAATCCCCGCAGAAGATTAAACTTTCCACCGATGAGCATCATTTGCTGCGGATAGAAAAGTTGCAAGTCTTGAGGGATCGCAATCGCAGGACTCTGTACGTTACGGTCGGACGGATCCAGGGTGTTCTGGCCACTGAGCGTAGCATGGTCCCCAAAGACGTTACGGATACCGCCGAAGATTTCCCACCCCCAGGGGTGCCCGATCTTGAGAAAGGTATCGCTATAGCCGGAACTCAAGTGATTCGGTGCACCACTGGCGTTCGTCAGGTTATACGTTTGATACCGGTCGTACTCGAGCTCGTGTCGAAGTTTCGGCTCCCACACACCCAATGCTTTCAAGACCTTCGCCCGAGCCTGCGCCCGCTCCAGCCCGGTTGCCTGGAGCAGCGGATGGGTCAACTCAATCCTGGCCAGCACCTCTTCAATGGTTAGGGGAACAGTGCGAGTCGACTGAGCCTGCACAACGCTCGAGTCGATCACCGGTTCCGCCAGTGCGGTCGCTGGCACCATCATCAACGAAAACAGCAAGAGAAGGATCAAGGAAGGATGCTCCTTATGTTGCTGAATTAATCGCGTCCCGGTCGTTTGAATCCGTTCATACCCGCCGCCGTCAATGGGTTCCCGTACTTGGCCAACTCGCTTTGAGGCCACGGCTTCGACAGAGCGCCCCTCGCCCACAGCATGCCTCCACGCGACACGGCGTAGTCGGCTTGCGCCCGATACAGCTGGTAGGCCTGTTCCACCACGTTACGCTCACGGAGGTTCACAAAGAGGACGGTGGTCGAACCCATATTGAATCGGGTCCGTTCGCCCTCCTCCAGCGTTTTAGCCAACCGCAGCGCTTCGGTCGCCGCCTTCACCCGGTCTCTGGCCCGCACTTGAGCTGAGAGCCAGTTATCCACGTCGATGCTGACTTGTTGCTCGGTGTACAGCTGCTTGAAGGCCAATTGTTGCTGATCCGCTTCCGCGTACAGGACCTTCCCGCGCCCTTCTCTCTGGAACACCGGCAACGCAAACCACGATTCCATCCGATATCCGACTCCCACATTCCAGTCCGCACCGGCGTCCATTTGCCCCCCCTTAAAGTCAAACTTCGGAAGCAAATAGTTCTTGGCGAGCTTGATATCGATATTGTTTATCTTGGCATCGATGTAGAGCTCCCGCACTTCCGGCCGGTCTTCTTTGGCCTCCACTTTATAAGCCGCGACTTCCTCTTTGGTCGGGAGGGGCGTTTCTCCTTGGAATTCCGGTGCCCATTCCGGTCGCGGTGACACCGGCTCGCCGTTCTCCCAGAGATAGAGTGACAGTTTGTACTGCTCATACTCCACCTTCCGTTGGGCGGCGATGGCGGCCTCTCGCCGTCGCTGGACTTCTTGAGTGGCTTCGATCACATCGAGCGGCGACGACAGTCCCCTCTTCGCCTGACCCTCTATCTGCGTGAACCGCTCTTCGGCCACGGCCAGAGTCCGCTGCTGGACTTCATTCTGCTTCACAGCCACTTGCCAATCCCAGTACTGCACGGCGCCGGCGAGATAGAGGTCTTGCCGTTTCTGCGCCACTGCGATCTCAGCCTGCGGCCCCGCGAGTTCGGCCTTCTGGAAGTCGGCGTACTCGTCGTTCATCATGAAGCCGCGCAGCAGGTGGGCCTCCCCACCGACGATCATTTGCTGGTTATGCCAGAACAACAGGCCATCATTAGGGAGAAGGGCATGGGCGCCTTGGTTGGTGCGATCCCCAAAACCGTTGCGGATCCCGCCTTCAATCCTGAAACCCCAGGGATGCCCCATCGCGATCGTGCTGTCGTTAAATCCCCCCGTAGTCTCGTTCACGAAGGCGAGGAAATTCCAAGTCTGATACCGATCGGCCTCTGTCCTGTTGTTGAACTTCGGTTCCCAGGCCCCGAGCGCCTTCAGGATCTTCGCCCGGGCCTCTATCCGATCAACTCCAGTCGCCCGAAGCAGCGGATGAGTCAACTCAATGCGGGCGAGCACTTCACTGATGGTGAGAGGCTCCGTACGGGCGGACTGCGCTTTCAACGCGCTGGAATCGTGCACCGGTTCCGCCAGTGTCGCCACGGGAAGCAAGATCAGAATCACGAGCAATAGAGCGGCCATCGACGGATACTCCTTATGCCGGATTAATCGCGGCCCGGTTGTTTGTAGCCGTTCATCCCCGCCGCCGTCAGCGGGTTCCCGTACTTACTCAACTCGCTTTCGGCCCACGGCTTCGACAAAGCTCCCCTGGCCCACAGCATCCCTCCACGCGACACGGCGTAGTCGGCCTGCGCCCGATACAGCTGGTACGCCGATTCCACCACGTGGCGCTCACGGAGGTTCACGAATAACACGGTGGTGGCCCCCATGTTGAACCTTGTGCGCTCACCTTCTTCCAATGTCTTGGCCAACCGCAGGGCTTCCGTCGCCGCCGTCACCCGGTCTCTGGCGCGCACTTGAGCCGAGAGCCAGTTATCCACGTCGAAGCTGACTTGCTGCTCGGTATATAGCTGTTTCAACGCCAATTGTTGCTGGCTCACTTCCGCGGCCATGATCTTCCCACGCGCTTCCCGCAGGAACAGCGGCATCTCAGTGTGAATGCCGACCCGATACCCGAGTCCCACAATCCAGTCCGCGACGCCCTTGGTCGGCCCCCCCTCAAGATCCAACGTCGGGAGCAGTTTGTTCTTGGCGAGCTTGATGTCGATATTGTTTATCTTGGCCTCGATGTAGAGGTCCCGCACTTCCGGCCGTGATTCTTTCGCTTCGACTTTATAGGCCGCGACCTCGTCGTTGGTCGGGAGCGGCGTTTCGCTCTGGAATTCCGGCGCCCATTCTGGTCGCGGGGTCACCGGCTCGCCGTTCTCCCAGAGGAAGAGGGACAGCTTGTACTGCTCATACTCCACCTTCCGTTGCGCGGCAATCGCAGCCTGTTGCCGCTTCTGAACCTCTTGGTTCGCTTCGACGACATCGAGCGGCGCGACCTTCCCGCCCTTGGCCAACCCTTCGACCTGGACCAAGCGCTCTTCGGCAACGCCCAAGGCGCGCTTCACCACATCCGCTTGCTTGACGGCCACCTGCCAATCCCAGTACTGCACCGCTCCGGCTAGATAGAGATCTTGCCGCTTCTGCGCCACTTTGATCTCCGCTTGCGGCCCCGCGAGTTCGGCCTGTTGAAACTGGGCGTTCTCTTCGTTGACCATGAAGCCTCGAAGCATATGGACCGACCCACCGTAGTAGAAATGCTGCTGTTGATAGCCGGCCAGCAGATCAGGGGGATAAGCAATCCTGGAGTTGCCGCGATCGCCGAAACCGCTGCGGAGCCCGCCTTCGACCGTGATACCCCAGGGATGCCCGACCTGAACCGTGCTGTCGGCATATCCCGCATTATGTTGACTCGGAATGTCGAACGCCGTCGTGAGGTTCCAGGTGCTATAGCGTTCGTTCTGTGTATAGTTCTTGACCAACGGCTCCCAGGCCCCGAGCGCCTTGAGGATTTTCGCCCGGGCCTTCGAGCGCTCAGCTCCCATCGCCTGAAGCAGCGGATGCGTCAACTCGATGCGAGCCAGCACTTCTCCGATAGTCAGTGGAGCGGTGCGAGTCGACTGCGCTTGCACGGCACTCGAGTCGATCACCGGTTCCGCCAGTGCGGTCGTTGGCAGAAGAGTCACAATGGCCAACACCAGAGCGATCATGAGGGATGCTCCTTTCACATCAGGTGGCGGACGGCGCCCACAGTAACAATCTCCCGCTTATTTTTCAAAATAGATAAAACGGATTGGAGTTATCGGCTAATCCGATGTATAGTATCTTCCCTAATTCGAGGCCTAGGGCCATATGGATTGGCTGAACTATCACCACCTGCTGTATTTCTGGTCTGTCGCTAAGCACGGGACCGTGACCAAAGCTTGCGAGGAACTCCGCCTGGCGCAGCCCACGATCAGCGGACAGATCCATCTCTTGGAAAATACGTTGGGAGAGAAGTTATTCATCCGGTCCGGCCGCCAGCTGGCGCTGACGGAGATGGGCCAGCTCGTGTTCAAGTACGCGGAGGACATCTTCGCGACCGGTCAAGAGCTGATGAACACGGTGAAGGGGCAGGGCAATGGACATCCGACACGGCTGGTCGTCGGCATTGCGGACGCGGTGCCGAAACCGTTGGCGACTCAGCTCCTCAAATCGGCTTTGAAGCTGTATCGGCCGACGCGGTTGATCTGCAACGAGGATAAATTGCGCCAACTCCTGACCGATCTGGCCGCCCATCGTTCGGATCTGGTGATCGCCGACACACCGGCCCCGCCGGGCATCAAAGAGCACACGTACAACCACCCCTTGGGCGAATCGGGAGTCACACTGTTTGCCACGGCAAAGCTGGCCTCGCAGTATCGCCGTGGGTTTCCCCAATCGCTTCGCGACGCGCCATTACTCCTTCCTACCTCCAACGCCATGCTTCGGCGGCTATTGGACCAATGGCTGGTCAACTACGGAATGCAACCCAACATTGTGGGAGAGTTCGACGACAGCGCGACATTGAAAGCGTTCGGACAGGACGGGCATGGGATCTTTCCCGGCGCATCGGTGATCGAGAAGGAAATCTGTCGCCAATATCGAGTGCAGGTGGTCGGCCAAGCGGACGGGCTCAAACAGCACTTCTACGCCATCACCGTGGAGCGGCGGCTGAAACACCCGATTGTTCTCGCCCTTGTCCGAACCGCCCGTCGCGAATTGCTCAGTTAGCCGTCAATTGGGCTTCCACGAGAAGAAACGTGTCAGACCTGAGGCCGGCCTACCGCTCTCAGGAGTTCCTCCCGCTCCGGACTCGTGAGTTCTTTCCAACTCCCGGCACTCAGCCCGTCGACAGTAATATGCATGATCCTCGTTCGGTGCAACGTCATTACTCGATAACCTAGTGTCCGGCACATGCGCCTGATCTGCCGATTGCGTCCCTCCGTCAGAATAATGCGAAACTGATCACGCTCCACGCGCCTCGTCCGGCAGGGCTTCGTCCTGCTTCCAAGAATGACCACGCCACGCGACAGATGATCCAAGAAGGATTGGTCGAACGGACGATCGACCTGCACGAGGTACTCTCGTTCGTGTCCGAATTCGGCACGAAGAATCTCATTCACGATGTCGCCGTCGTTCGTCAGCAAGATGAGACCGGATGAATCCTTGTCCAACCGCCCGATCGGAAAAATCCGCTCCGGATGACCGATTTCAGCAATGATGTTCCGAGGAATGTGCGACTCACTTGTTGTCGTGACGCCGACCGGCTTATGGTACTTGATGTAAATACTTGCTTTGCCCCAGAGAATCACCCTGCCTTCACGAGCAATGATGTCGCCAGGCGCTACCTGGTCGCCGAGTTTGGCGACCCTGCCGTTAATCGTGATGGCGCCTGACTCGATCAATCGGTCAGCTTCGCGCCGGGAACAGATCCCGTGCTCGGTAAAGAACTTATTGATGCGGATGGTGTGATCCACGAGACGACAGGATGAATGACAAGTGATCGGATCGTTAGTGCACGCGACGTCCGGCCCTGACTCGACCCAGGATGCGATAGATCAGACGCGCGATGGAAAACTGTGGCGCCACAAACCCTTCGATTGGAGCGATCTCGCTGACATCCATCCCCACGATGCCCGGCCCGTTGGCAAGCGCCGTGACGAGATTGAGGGTATCGTACCATCCGAGACCGCCTGGTTCCGGAGTTCCAAGCGCAGGAACGATCGACGCATCCAATCCGTCGCAGTCGAACGTCAAATAGACCGGCGTTCGACAGGCGGCGACCACGTCAGGAATCCACTTTCCCGCCTTGCCTTCATACGAACCCGAAGGGTCAAGGATTGTTGCAGCAAAAAATGTCTTGATCCGGTCCGTGGCGTCAATACGTGCGATCTCTTCCTGACTGATCGATCGGATTCCCACCTGCACCAATGCTAAGCCATCTTCGACGACCCGCGCCATGACACTGGCGTGGCTGAACGGGTTACCTTGATAGGCATTCCGCAGATCGCCGTGCGCATCGATCTGGACGACCGTCATGTTAGGGTATCGTTTCGCGTGGGCTCGAATGGCTCCCAGCGCACCAGTGTGTTCACCCGTCAGCGTGACCAAAAACCGCCCGGCTCCAACGTGCGGTGAGACAAACGCTTCGATCGCATCGACGGCGGCACGATCGACCTTCCCCTTGAGATCCAAGGGCGACGCCGTCGCGATCCCGCCCCATTCTTGATAGGGCTCAAACCGCAGCTGTTCGTCGTAGAATTCAACCTGACTCGAAGCTTCCAGGATGGCGGATGGGCCGCGGTCTGATCCCTGAATGTAACTGGAGGTGTGTTCGTAGGGAGCCGGCAGCACGTAGACGCCGGCTTGGTCCGGATGACACCAGGGTTCGTCGATCCCCAGGAAATTGTGCTCCGGCCCCTCCCAACCCGAGGGAAGCGTCATGCGTTCTTCTCTTCCCTTACCCGGCGGCTACGGCTGACCAATACAGCCAAGACCGACAGGTCGTTACTTGCGAGAGCGGTTGGGCACATTCTCAGCCGGAATGAAGACCGCCAGCGCGATGACCGTTGTCCACTTCCCCTTCTTGCCGACTGCCGACTGGGTGATATTCAGCGTTCGCACGATTTTTCCGCCCATCTTGAACACCTGTTCGCGCTCTTTCCAGGCGACATTCGGATCGAATTCAACTCCTAACGTCGTCGCCAGCATTTGTGCGGCGAGATCTTCCGTATACTCCCCGGTTTCCTCATCCGTCTCACCGTGAGCATGATGCTCTGAGAGATACCCATAGGTACCTCGATCAGTGGGTTTGGCGAGGCCGACCGAAGCCGAAACCAGTTGGTTTCGTTCGTTGGTCTCGGAGCGGGCCATGACGCAAAACGTAATCTCTCCGGGTTTCAACAGCTTTTCACCGCGCTTTCGGGGGATGATTTTACAATTCGGTGGAAGGATGGAAGAGACGCTGACGAGGTTGCAATAGGCCACACCGGCGCTACGCAACGCTTCTTCGAAGGAGGCCAATTTTTCTTTGTGGACCCCCACCCCTCTCGTTAAAAACATATGCGTAGGTACCATCATCTCCCCTTTCGTCTGGTAAGCGAGCGTTCTGGTTGTTCGGAGGTTGTTTGGTGACGTGTTGCAAAGCGGCCAGCCAGACAAACAAACCGGACCAGATCATCACAGTATCGGGCGCCTGTTGTAGCAAGATTGGACTGGCTTCGCAATATCTTCTAGACACTTTTTTCGGGTTGGCCCGACGGCTCTTTGAGGTTCATGATCAACAACCGCGGCTCCGTCATATCTTCAATCGCCGCGCGAACACCCTCTCGCCCTAATCCGGAATCTTTGACGCCTCCATAGGGCATATGATCCGCTCGAAACGTGGGAATTTCATTCGCCAAGACGGCGCCGACTTCCACATGACGGAAGGCGTAAAAAACCTTGTTGATGTCCTGCGTGAAAATGCCGGCCTGCAACCCGAAATCGGATTGATTCAGCAGTGCCACGGCTTCGCTCAATTGACGATACGGAGTGACGGTGACGACCGGTCCAAACACCTCGTTGCACGAGACCTTCATGTCGAGCTTCACATTCGACAGTACCGTCGCCTCCATCAAGGAGCCCATCCGCTTGCCTCCCAACAGGACGCGCGCCCCTTCTGTCACAGCTTCGCCGATCCAACTTTCCACCCGTTGGGCGGCCGCGTGGTCGATGAGAGGGCCGATGCTCGTCGTCTCGTCGTTCGGATCTCCGGTCTTTAACCGGGCGACATGCATGAGGAGCTTGGTCGTAAACAAATCGGCGATCGAATGGTGAACGAAGATTCGTTGCACCGAAATACACGTCTGGCCGGCGTACCCAAATCCTCCGGCGGCGCAACGCTGTGCCGCAAGTTCAATGTCGGCATCCGGCTCGATCACAACGCCGGCGTTGCCGCCGAGCTCCAGTGTTATTTTTTTCTTCCCGCACTTTGCCTTCAACATCCATCCGACCGAGGCGCTTCCCGTGAAACTGAGCAACTTGAACCGCGGATCCACGACCATCCGCTCGGCAAGAACATTGTCGCACGGCACCACATTGAGCCCGCCCGCAGGAAGTCCCGCCTCCATCGCAACCTCGCCAAGGAGGAGGGCGGTTAAAGGAGTTTGCGGAGCCGGTTTGATCAGAATTGAATTGCCGGAAGCCAGCGCCGGCGCCACTTTGTGCGCCACAAGATTCAGCGGAAAGTTGAACGGAGTAATGCCGAGAACGGGACCAATCGGAAAACGGCGCAGCACACCCAAATGCGTATCGAAGCCGGGCGTCCAATCCAGGGGCACAACCTCACCCGCGATACGCCTCGCTTCTTCGGCTGCGACGGTAAAAGTCTGCACCGCCCGGCTGACTTCACGCTTGGCATCGGAGATCGGCTTGCCCGCCTCCATGGTGATCGTCCGGGCAAACTCGTCTCGGCGTCGATAAATCAGCGCGGCGATCTGTTGGAGAATATGATATCGGGCATGCGACGGGAGTTGCCCCATGGTCGCAGCCGCACTGTAGGTGGATGCAATGGCCTGGTCCACATCGGCCTCCGTCGCCTGGGCGACCTCGGCGATGAGCTGTCCGGTGAACGGATCAACGACAGAGGCCGCGGCCTCGCCGTGCTTCCATTGACCGTGAACCAGAAACGGACGTGATTCCTGCACTGGAAGACTCGCTGGAGTCCATGACAGATGTTAGTATTAATCCGCCGCTTCGACCGGAGCAGCGGATTGAACGGTAGGCTGGGAAGAGGCGGCCGTCTCTTGCGCGGTCACGGCCTTCGCAATCAGCTCCTCTGTGCCCCAATCACGAATGGCTTCCAAGGTAAACCCTTCGTAGGTTGAAACGCCGTGACAGGACGGACAATCCGGCATCGGAACTTTTCTGTAGAAGACTTCCGTCAGGCACGACATACACACCCAGAAGTCATCGTCGCGATGGGAGACGGGCCAGAACGATTGCGTCGAAGTCATAAGCCACCTTACCTTTGATTACGAACAGGACTCAGGACCGAGGGACTTCTACCTACCTTATCATTAATACCCACCCATTTACCCGTCGCCGGCGCCATCTTCCTACTGCTGAACACTTGCCAGAAGCCGGTCAATCTCTTCCGCGAACATCTCGAATGGAAACGCTCCGGGGATCGCGACGGCCGGCTCTTTGTCCGTCGGCTCACTGGCCGTTTTCATGAGAATGAAGCCCGGAGTTCCATGAAACCCCCACCGATTGGCCTCCTGCCGATCTTCAAAGATCGATTTGCTGTATCGCCCGTCCTTCACGCACCGTTCAAACGCGGACTGATCAAGACCGAGTGCCGCTGTATGCCGGAGATAGACGTCCTTGTCGAGTCGGCCTCTTTCGGCAAACAAGCGGTCGTGCATCGCCCAGTATTTTCCCTGCGCGCCGGCACAGCGCGCCGCCGTGGCGGCGTCAACACCCGGGCCCTGATCCGCACGAGGGAAATCTCGATAGACGAATCGCACTTTCCCGGTATCCACATAGCGGGCCTGGATGCGCGGCCACGTATCCTTGAAAAATTTCAAGCAATATCCGCATGTGAAGTCTGAGTATTCGATCAACGTCACAGGCGCATTCGCTTGTCCCCTCATCCGAACATCGGCCTCAAGCGAATCCCCGGCAAAGACAACGGAGCACCACAAGAGGCCACCGCAAATGATAGACTGAATCAATCGTCGCCCCATCATCGATCGCCCACCCGATCCACAGCCCCGGCTTTCTTTTTCTCCAAAATCCCCATCATCAACAGGGGCCATACCACCGTCGCATCGCTCAACACTTCAGCGAATCGTCCCCCGTCATTCGGTGTGACGAATTTTCCCCAAGAAAGCCCTTCTTGATACGTGCAGCCGCTGAGACCACCCCAATAGTCCGGCTCTGGACAAATTCTCACTCCGTAATGGAATCGCGGGGGTTTCACGGTGAGCCCCAAACGAAGATTGCCGATTTCGATGTAGGGTCCGACCTGTTGAGCCCAGTTCCGTGGGACGCCCCCTCCGATCGTAAAAATTCCGAGTCGTTTGGCCGAAAGAACATGGTCCGCATAGCTATTGAGATCGAGATAGGGATTGAACGACGGGCAAGATTGATGAATGGCTCGCAAGACGGCCAAGTCACCTCCTTGTCCTGCACGTGATCGTGCCCGATCAACTTCCCGCGCCATCGCCCACGTTCCCACGTCGAGTCCTACCTCTGAATCGGTGAACGCAGGAATAAACACGGGCACCTTTTTCAGGTAAGCGCTTTTCAGGATTCCGTCGCCGCCGAATTCCTCCGCCAACGTCTTGCCGAGTTCCCTTGTCAGGGTTTCTGATGAAAGCGGCCGATCGTGATCGAGACGTTTCAACGTCTGGGTCACCACCTGCTCGACATAATTCAGGTTCGCTTCCATTTCCAGCGTATCGTAGACGCGATTGTACCCCTTCCTAAAGAGCTCTTCGTCACTCATCGACGGGTCATGCCGGTAATGCGTCTTGCCGACCGATTCACTGAGGCCGTGAGCCATCAGCGCTCCGGTCGAGATGATGCATTGCACCATTCCTTCATCGATCATCTTCGTGATGATCTTCCCCATCTTGGCGATCGTCATCGCACCGGACAACGTCATGACGACGTGGCAGTCAGGGTCCTCGATCATTGCCCGGAGTACGTCGAACGCTTTGCCGAGATGCCGTCCCCCGAAGGCGGTCTTGCCCATGGCTTCGAGCAAATCGGTGAACGAGGTGATCTTGTCGGGATCAAGCGGTTCAAGCGCTTCCAACCCGTCACTGGCACCATCATGAAACTCGCGCGTTGCCATACCTCTGCCCTCGGAAAGGAACCGCTTACTAACCGCTTTTGTTTATACACAACCGTGAATAGAGGCGTCAATGAAAGGTTCGCTCGTCCGGCGGCTTGCATACGCGCACGGAAGTTGAGTGCGCAGTCTCTTCCGAATTGAAACTTAGTTGTCGTCATGTAGTAGCAAGCAATGGCTCGATGGTCGGTATGACGTGTGCGGCCAAGAATTCTTACCCTGGCCTTTCTCTAGCCTTTCTGATGGGCGAGACCTATAATCCGGTTTCCCCTCAGTAGAGACAGCCCTGACAAGGCTGCGAACGTTCGCATCGTCCTGCATGCAATGGAGCCATTGAGCAGCACCGATGCACCACGACCACCGATCCCCGATTCTTTCCGAACTCCAACATCGACGGATTCCGAGCCGGCGATCGTCAGGACACTTTTTGCGATGTCGACGCCAAGCGCATACCACACCATCACGCGCACGCCACAGGTGCGGCGCAATGTGAGGAGGAGGCGACTATGACCGCGAGCAAGCCTGCCATCTGGGTACCCGGAGACTGGAACGCCTTGTTCGGATTCGGCACCAATATCTTGCTCAATCTGCTGGTCCTCACCGGCCTGCTGCGATTTGTGCTGAAGATGCCGGACAACCTCGTCTTCGGCCGCATTCTTCCGGCCTGCGGTCTAATGCTGTTCATGAGTACCATGTACTACGCATGGCTCGCGTATCAACTAGCCAAGACAACCGGACGCAACGATGTCACCGCCCTCCCCTCAGGCACCAGTGTGCCACATATGTTCGTGGTGGTATTCGTGATCATGCTGCCGATTGCCCTGCAAACCGGCGATCCGATCAAGGGATGGGAAGCAGGCCTGACCTGGGTGTTCGTTCAGAGCTTCGTGCTCATGATCGGCGGCTTCATTGCACCATGGATCCGCAAAGTCACACCCCGCGCAGCACTGCTCGGGACACTGGCCGGTGTTTCCATTGCGTTCATTTCCATGCGTCCGGCTCTGGAAATGTTCATGACGCCGCTGATCGGGCTTATCTGCTTCGCAATCATCCTCGTCAGCTGGCTGGGCGGAGTGCGTTACTTCAAGGGCATCCCGGCGGGGCTGGTGGCCATTGCTTTCGGCACCCTGATTGCGTGGGGCTCCACTGCGTTGGGTCTGAACTATGGCGGGATGACCCTAGACAAGTTGGTCGGCTCCTTCTCGAATTTTGGTTTTTCGGTTCCAATACCCTCACTCGGTCACGTATTTGCCGGTTTTGAATATCTGGGCATCATCTTGGTCACCGCCATCCCGTTCGGGATCTACGATCTGGTGGAAGCCGTCGACAATGTCGAAAGTGCCGCCGCAGCCGGCGACAGTTTTCCGACCACGCGCGTACTCACCGCCGACGGCATCATCAGCCTGATCGGCTGCCTGATGGGCAATCCGTTCATCCTCGCCGTCTACATCGGCCAGCCGGGCTGGAAAGCGATCGGCGGTCGCATCGGCTATTCAGCAGCAACCGGCATGCTGGTCATCGTGTTGGCATGGTTCGGCATCATTTCAGTCATGATGGCACTCATCCCGGTTGTAGCTATCGCGCCGATCCTGCTCTACATCGGCATGCTGATCGGCTCGCAAGCCTTCCTGGAAACGCCGCGCACTCACGCGCCGGCCATCATCCTCGGGCTGGTCCCGCATGTCGCCGCATGGGGCAAACTGCAGATTGAAGGCGCGCTGGGTGCCGCCGGTACCAATGTTGCCGCCGTCGGACTCGACAAACTCGGTCAGGTCGGCGTCCTCTACCACGGGCTACAGGTCATCGGCGGTGGCGCGATTCTCGGCGGGCTGGTGCTGACATCGATCGCCGTGTTCGTGATCGACCGATCATTTCACAAGGCAGGCGTGTTTGCCCTCGTTGGTGCCGTGTTCACATTCTTCGGATTCATGCATGGGGAGGCGATCGGCTTCGCTCAATCACCGGTTGTCGCCCTCGCCTATTTGGGTGTCGCAGGCGTCATGTTCGGGTGTGCACAATACGCGACCACCGAACCACCGGCCGTCGAAGCGCATCCGCACAGCGCCGTTGTTCAAGCTGGTTGAGAAGATTCCATCAAGAGACGCACGGCACGAGCAAGTTTGGTGTGGAACATGTAGCCGGTGGGTTGAAGACTCTATCCGGCGCCGTCAATTACGATACGTCGGGAATTAGGCGCCGGCTCAACTGAAGTGCTGTGTGGAAGGAGAAAACACTAGATGAGTTTATCCGCGGCAGCCAAGTTCGATAAAGCCATAAAGAGGACGCGGCACGAGCGAGCTTGGTTGGGTCCACAACGGGATTCGAACCTGTACTGACCTCGACGAGGACTTCGCCAGTTTGTTATCGCTGGTTTCGCCAATTTTCCCCACGTCGGGACCCGGTTCTTCATTTTCTAGTCTGCAACTCCACGTTGACGAGTTGTATTTCTGAGAGATCCGAGAGCCGGGGACACCAACGTGTGCCGGCGCGCCACA
Organism: Nitrospira sp.; assembly: GCA_024760525.1. Lineage (NCBI taxonomy): Bacteria > Pseudomonadati > Nitrospirota > Nitrospiria > Nitrospirales > Nitrospiraceae > Nitrospira > Nitrospira sp. The sequence goes on along the minus strand of CP060499.1, from coordinate 271,399 downwards.
AGGCCGAGTCCAGTTGGTCGTAGATCGTCCCTGGGTGCTCATAGTGGATGCCATAGGCATGTGTGGCCGCCTTACGACACGGAAATACGAACGACTTATCCGCGTCGTTCAGGTCGACCTCGAACCGGGTCACCATCAGATCAAATGTGAGCTTAATCTTGAACCAACAATGCGCATGATGGTCGTCGACCTGCATCGATTGCTGATAGCACTGCAACACATCACGGACGGTCGCCATGGTCAACGACGCGTTTCCCGAGAAGACCTCGGCTCGCTTGTCGAGCACCAAGGCCTTGGCCAGGGACAAGGCATGTCCGACTTGAATCGGGTTCATGAGGTCGAAAGCCGACTCATAAATGATGATGTTGGGATGCACCTTGAATTCGCGTAGGGTTCCCCGCTTGGCCAACTCGAGGTTCCAATAAAAGTCCACGGCCTGGGACTGGCGGAAGCGAAAGGTCACGAGGTTCATCATTCAACCCCCGTCACTAAGATTAACGATACCTGGAACCTTCAGGAAGGTACTCGGTCACGGTTAACCTACACCACCTTCTGCAACATTTTCAGCTCCCTCTTTGAGGGAAGCCTGACCCTTGCCAGGTCTTCGGGGAAAGGAAAGGGTGGTGGTCCCAACGGGATTCGAACCCGTGTTTAAATTCGACGACGACTTCGCCCTTTATTATCGACCGGTTCAACGAATTTATTCAAGTCAGAAACGGGTGCGACTAAAACATGAAGAGCTTGTCTAGAACAGCCGAAAAGATGCACCCTCACGGGGACACCTTATTACCATTCCGTACAGTTCATGATTGGGGAAGTCGTTTATCCAGATCTCGAAACGCACCGGCTTCACGCCATAACTGTCGGTTACCAACGACATAGATGACTTCCTTTGCACGAGTAACAGCCACATTTAGCAGGTTTGGCCGTCCGCCAGCCCAGCCGCGGGCCCCGGTTTGTGCCGGATAGGGAGCACCCAAAACGAGAATTACCGCCTCAGCTTCTCGACCCTGCACCGTATGTACTGTACCGATTCGCTCGTTTATCCAATGCCAAGGGTCCTCTTCAACCCAGCCGTTGAGCAATCCGCTATCATGTACTGTTTGACGCAAACGATCCGCAACAATACGGAAAGGCGTAATGAGATAGAGATCTGGCTTCACGCGAACTGCAGCTATTTCACGCAGCAGGCGCAGCACCTCGTCGCCCTCTTCTCGACACCATTTGTCCTCACCACTCCCTTCGACGTGAATCCATCTGGAAGGGCCAAGCACATCTCTGATGGGAGATGGTTTGGGCGATTTCGCGGACACCATCATGCCAGAATAGGCTACCGCGTTAGAGATCCCAAACATTGGTTCGGAGCATCGCCGATGTACCAGCAACGGCACACCTACACTTCGACTGCTGATTCTGGTGGCAAACTCACTCGTGTACGTGGATGCAGCGTCAGCAAGAGTCTGCACCGAAGCTGCTGGAGCAGCATACAGGTCTGGGTCCACACCAAAACGAAGGCATATAGCCTCCGTTAACGTTCTAGGCAACATGACCACCGGCTCAATCTGTACGGGATCACCCACAATGACAGCTCGGCGACTTCGCAAGAGCGCGCCCACAGCTGCTTGTGGTAAAGCCTGACCTGCCTCGTCCACAAGTAGCCATCCGAGGCTTTCAAGAGGCAGTTTGCCCAGCATTCGGTTGACGGAAGCAAAGGTCGTCGAGATCAACGGCACCACGAGGAAGAGAGAGGCCCATAAGTCCGGCAACAACGCTTGTTTTCCGACACCCGGCAACATCTGCTTCGTGAACGCGTTCATCAGGGCACCGAGGTTGTGACGCAAAGGCTTCGCTGCTGCATCGATGAAAGCGCGGTGCAGTGCTATAGCGGCTATGAAGACCTCGTCGCGTAGCCGTTGGGCCTCAGGTGGGAACCATGGTGTCATCTGGTGCTGCCTATCGCGATCCAATTTAAAGAATGCATCATCCGTGAAAACGACCCCGTACTTCTGATGAGCATCAGCGAGCCGCTGTTTTGCTTGCCGATGCTGGGCGCAGGCGGCTTGCCATACGGTTTCGGTTTTCTCCCGATCGAGTACTGCGCGCTCAAGTTCATTCTCAACGCGACGGCGGTCTGTCGAGGCTTTGGTACGCTGCGCCTCTGCCCTTCGATGATTGGAACGGAGAGCATCTTGCGTGTGCACCCATTCCCGCGCAGTGCGGGTTCGGAACAACCGCGCCCAGAATCCGGGCCTTACTAAGCCATGTGCCTGAAGTTCTAGATCCGAATGTTGAAGTTCGCGCGATGTTTCTGCTTCTGCCTGCCGCGCAATGAGCAATGCTGACTCCAGTCGTCTGGCATTTTCTATGGCAAGGTCGCGCCTAGCCACTGCATCAGCTTCGGCCTGCGCAAGAACTGGCAGTCGCCCTAAGTCGCTACGAAGTTCCTCTAACCATGTTTGCCACTTTCGGCTCTTATCCAGCGCACTCATGAATTGCTTTCGTGCGCTCCTCCATCGTTCAAGTGCTTCCTCACGAGTCGATGGCGGCTTTTCCACTTTGACTATGTGGGGTGCTCGTCGCTCAACGAGCCCTGTGTCCTCATTGGTTACTTCCACCTCTCTGATCGAACCGGCTGCAGCGCACAGGTAGCTATTTAGTCCATTATCATCGTCCCACCAGAATGTTTGTTTGAATCGACTGCGATTGTGCGCATTACCCAGTACCGCAGCGATAGTCCCCCATGTCTCAGTTTGATGGAGTGTGTCAGACAGCGTCTTAAAGTAGCGCAGATCTAGAGCGTCACTAGCGATAGCTTTAAGTCCAGGAATCTCTGCACTCACATTTTCCACAGCTTTATTGTTCGATGATGCGATTACCATTTCGAAGCCGCACAGAGATTGATTCAAACGATATAGGTGAATCCAGCCGTCACCCGCTCTGAGCTTTTCGCCGGAATGCTCGAACGCCTCCTCAGGGTCGTTGAACTTCGCCATCATCTCTGCTCTCTCGGTTACTACGCAGGCGACTAGGTCTCGAAGTAACGTGGTTTTTCCAGTTCCAGGCGGTCCATTGACGCCAAGGAGTTTTCCAGTCTTCGCTTCATTAAATGCCAAGTTCACAGCAGCTTGCTGGAGTAAGACGAGGGGATAGCGGTCAGGTCCAGGCCAGCGCGCCAATGGGGTGAGTTTAGGACTCACAGCCTCTGCCAAGGCAGTGGTGTTACACAACAAATCCCGCCGGTTTTGCGGACGCTCAATACCGAGATAGCACCGGAGGTTCCGTGTTGCCTTACCTTCTGAGAATAGCTGCCGAGCAAGCGCAAGATCTTCGAGGAAGAAGCTATTCAACAGCAGTGGTTCTGGAGGATTCGGGTCCTTGAAATAGGCATAGGAACGAACAGCAAATTCCGGTGGCTCGACCCATTCACGCGGTAATCCAAACTCCTGGACAAGCGCATTATAAACGGAAAACAATACCGCTCGCGTAACTGGACGCTTTCTCAGTTCGTCTTCGTCTTCGTCTTCATCCCTCACTCCCACGCCGAGAAGCATCTTTTCAATCTTCGCCACCAGCTTTGGTTCAAGATCTGGCCACCCTGCCAGATCTGCCAACTCGCCCTTCAACGCAGACATTACGCCCCAACCGAAACTCGAAATACTGACAGCAGGCGACTCAACTAGTTGTCCTTGACGGTTAACCACGACGACGGCGAGTACGGCCTTGCCCGTTGCGCTTTTCTTCTCCAGATCCGCGTCGGCATATCGCTCAACGAGACGCTCCACCGCAGGCTCCATTTTTACAGAACCAAGGACGACCTGATAATAAAGACGGTAGTTTGGTCGTGACTTTTCGCCTCGTTCCCACGGAAGCGGAGAGTCGTTCAGCAATGTGACACGCCTTCGATCACCGCTGGCCAAGTCTTCAGGTCGGATATAGGACGGCGGTGATAGGACTTCTAAAGCCGTCCATGCCGAAAGAACTTCCTCTGGTCGGTTAGTAATAGGCAGCAGGGGTGGTTGTTTCTCCATCCTCGGCTCTGTTCGTGAAGTTACGCTCGCAGAAATAGTTCTGTCAGGTTGTATCTGCGGGGAAGGCAATGCCTGTTCCTCATACATGCGAGAGACTGGAGGGGGTTGGTGTGATGGAACACGTGGGGGCTCCTGTGAGGTTACTTTCTGTGCCCCCTTCCTCAAGACCGCAAGTCGGTCCGCGACCCGATTCCGTAACCTAGCTGCACGATCCGTTGTTCTATGATTCAGCTCGTCCTGTAATGCCTGAAGGATGTCGATGCTGTCGTTCTGATCCTTGAACAACACCTCTAATTCTTGTATTGAGGACCGAAAATATTTTCTTGCCATAAATCAGTGGGCTACAGCTTGAGCGCGAAGCGAATGGCATCTTTGACCTTCGCCATGGTTGCAGCGGGTGGCTGGCCCTGTTTTCGTTCAAGCCTCGGATTCTAACTCGGCTGCTTAAATTCGACGATGCCCTAAACTCCTCATTGATAACGTACGATTTCCCGTCGAAATCCTACCCTACAATTCCAGGAATGGCGATCGATTTTTAGAGCAAATTGACATATCCTCGGGCCGTTACAAAAACAAATGGTTCTAAATCAGAGAACGACAGCTACGGATGAAAGATTGGATCATACAAGAATTCTTAAATAATCCATGACTAATAGCGAGCATCTCTTTGATTTGGACGTATTCATTCGCGAAGTGAGAGAGCTACTTCCATCCGCACTCCTTGACAAAGAAGGTGGTGTCTTAAATAGCACGGCTGAGACTCTACGACCCGGTAACTTATACATCCTCGGCCTAAACCCTGGCGGTAAATTGGGAGGTGGGGTGACCATACGCCAAGATCTTGAAGATCTTAGAAGAAAGACCAGGAATGATTATTTTGAGCAATGGGGAAACTATGCGGCTGGCAATATGGCGAACAATGAACCAGGGAGACACCCCATTCAACGAGGGCTCTGGTGGCTTACCAAAGAACTAGGTTATGATTTGAGGAAAATATGCGCTAGCAACCTAATCTTTGCACGAAGCCATGCAGCCGGGTTCTACCCCGTTTCCACGGACAGGTGAGTTAAGCGTTTCTCCCCTTGGCGCTGCTGTTCGAGACGCCGCCGCTGGCGGGGATTATGCCAGCGCTCGATGTACTCAACGATATCTGCTCTCGCCTCGGCCCTGGTTCGGTACGGCCGCCGGTTCACCCGCTCTCGCTTGAGGACGCCAAAGAAACTTTCGGCTGCCGCGTTGTCGGCACAACTGCCCACGGCACTCATGCTACAGATAATGTGGTGGGCAGCGAGAAACTGTTGATACTCCTCCGAGGTAAACTGACAGCCCCGATCGGAGTGGAGAATGACTGGCGTGTGGAGGGGGCGCTGCCATATCGCCATCAACACCGCCTGGACGACGAGTTGGCGATCCTGCCGGGGACTCATCGACCAGCCCCCCACGAGGCCGGAATACAGATCCAGCACCACACCGAGATACAACCAGTGCTCGGCCGTGCAAATGTATGTGATGTCCGTGACCCATTTGGTGTTGGGGGCCGGAGCAGTACAGTCCCGTGCCACATGATTCTGCGTCCCGACCGGCGGGACACCTGAGGCCTTCCGCCTCCAGCGTCGCCGCTGGGGTATGCCCTGCAAACCAGCCTGGCGCATGAAGCGCGCCACCCGGTGCCGGCCACACCGCTCGCCCGCATAGCGGAGTTCCTCCCACATCCGTGGACTCCCGATCACCCCATCATGCTGGGTGTGCACGTCCCGCATGTGCGCCAGGAGCCGGGCGTTCTCCTGAGCGCGGGGACTCGCTGGGCGTGTCACCCAGCTATAATACCCACTGGTCGACACCTGTAAACAGCGACACATCAATCGGATGGGAAAGGTCTTGCGGCACCGCTCAATCAACCGGTACTTCATCGCGACGCGCTCGCGAAGAACGTGGCCGCTTCGCGCAAACAATCCCGCTCCTTCGTCACCCGCGCCAACTCGCGCCGGAGCTGGCTGACCTCCTCATCGCGGGATCGCCCGTTGCCCGTGAAGGCCTGCGACGAATGCTGGCGCAACTCCCGTCGCCAGCGCCCTAAGACCGTCGATCCGATGCCGAGCTCCGCAGCAATCTGGTTGACCGTCACGCCCGGTGTCTCCAGCATCGCCACGGCTTCTCGCTTGTACTCCGTTGAGAATCTCCGCCTCTGTGTCATGACACCCTCCTGACTCATTCTGAGCCTTATCTAGGTGTCCGTCAAAATGGGGCAGAACCCTACCTGCTATTGAGGTGCCTCTAAAACCCGTTCCAGCTCACCGCAATCCCTTTCCACCCTTTGCCCTATTAACCAGCAACACCTGCGCCGACGTTCGCTTATAACTTCATTAGTCCAGTTTGAAGGCAGGTATCTTCCTTAACTCGAGGCCCAGAAATCTGTGGGGGGAATGCCCACTGAGGGCTTCACGGATGATTTTTCTTGGGAAGAAGGGTATTCTTCGGCGCACAATAGGCACCACGAAGAACCTTTCCAAGGATTTCAAGTGACCTTCGAACGATTACCTATTTCCCTAGTTCGCCTCCGACTGAACAAAGAAAACGATCGGCACGGTCCCCTTCCATCAGAACCCGATTGCATCAGATGGATGCTAGAAAATCTAAACGACGAGATACTCAGTCTCGCCAAGAACATATCTGAACACAACCTCAGCCCTATTGATGGGGTATTGGTCTTGCCAAGCCCTGAGACCACTGGTGACTACATCGTTTGGGAAGGCAACCGTCGCGTCGTCGCTCTTAAGCTTTTAGATGACCCTAATCGTTGTCCAGATCCAATCTTGCGTCGAAAGTTTGCTGAAATTGCGCACAAAGCCAGAATCCCGCTCCCACAGGAAATTGAATGTACTGTTGCACCATCAATGGAGGAAGCGGATCGACTGATTGAATTGAGACATCAAGGCCCTCAAGAAGGTATCGGCACGCTTCCTTGGGACGGGCAACAAAAGAGCCGGCACCTTCAACGACTTGGGAAGAAGGGCCGTTACGCTTTCTCTCACCAAGTAATTGATGCGTTTTCTGACAAGTTCGATCAGGAACTCCGAGGCAAAGTTGCTGGAACTGGGTTCGCCATATCGACACTAGATCGTTTACTCACAAATCCTGAAGTCAGAGATTTTCTCGGTATCAGAAATGAAGACGGAATTCCTAGGCGCTTCCTTCATGAGAAAGAGATTGTGAAAGGGCTAACCAGAGTCTTGGAAGATATCGCAGATGGGATGCCTGTTAAGAACGTGTACACCACGAAGCAGCAAAGAAAATATATTCGTGGGTTCCCTCCTGCCAATACTCCGGACCAAAGGCAGATTCTCCGAGATTCTGTTGCATTAACGCCCCCGATGAGTTCCCGACAGCATCTAACGAACTCCCGCAGCAGGCCGCTTTCCTACCAACGACCTCACTTGATTCCAATAAATGTGCGTTACGCGATTAGAGATAAACGCCTAAATGCCATATATCGTGAGCTTCGTGACATCAACCTTAAGGACCACCGAAATGCTGTTGCCGTACTATTTCGGGTGTTCGTAGAACTCAGCATTGAGCTATACCTCGAGAGGCATGGGGTTACCTTTCATGACGGCGACAAGCTGGCTAAAAAGGCAGAGGCTGCCATAACTCACATGAAGCAAAACGCTTGGGCGAATACGGACATCGTGAAAGGAATCCAGACTGGCATATCAAGCCAACACAATCCACTCTCCTTTAATACGTTCAATGCTTATGTTCACAACCGCCACTTTCACCCATCGCCCCAGGAGCTGGCAACGTCCTGGGACAACGCACAACCCTTCTTAGATGTCCTGTTCAACCATTTGCACTAAGAGAAGACGGGTTTCGAGAAACCAAATTAGCAGAGGGTCAGAATGCGCTATTACTCACCACTAAGGTATCCAGGAGGAAAAGGCAGACTTGCCCCATTCATTAGGCAAGTGTTCATCGATAATGCCATCTGTGAAGGCACCTACATTGAACCGTACGCTGGAGGGGCAGCTATCGCACTTGAATTAGTCATGACAGAGTACGCAAAAGAGGCCTGGATAAATGACATCGACCCAGCTATCTATGCTTTCTGGCATTCTGCCTTAAATGAATCCTCCGACCTTATTAAGAGGGTTAAACACGTCCCCCTCACAATTTCCGAATGGTATCGACAACGCCAGATTTATATAGGGCCAAAACCTCAGGACAGCATCTCCTTGGGTTTTGCAACGTTGTTCCTCAACCGAGTTAATCGGTCTGGCATACTTAACGCTGGTGTCATCGGCGGATTTTCTCAAACGGGCAACTGGCTAATTGACGCAAGGTTTAATCGCGATGAATTAATTGACCGGCTTTATCGATTGGCTCAATACAGACATCGCATTCACCTATTCAATCTCGATGCAGAGCAATTTCTGAAAGAGACTCCAATTCCCAAACGATCGCTTGTCTATATGGACCCTCCGTACTTCCACAAAGCACAACGTCTGTACCGAAACCACTATGCAGAAGCAGACCATTCACGAATCGCCGAGTTAGCTCTACGGATGCGGAGTACTCACTGGATTGTGTCCTATGATGACGCACCTGAAATCCTCAGACTCTACCCCAAGAAAAGGTTTATCCGTTACGCGCTAAACTATAGCGCACAAGACAAGCGTAGTGGCGCAGAGCTGATGTTTTTCAGCAACAGACTTAAGTATCCTGACACAAACAACCCTGCACTGTTTCAAAAGCGGGCATGAGGAGAGATAGCCAGCTCCGTGTTTGTCGTCTTGCTGTAGCGTGCTATTTGTTCTTACAGGGACCAAATCCAAACAGTTAATCTCGAAATTGTTTCTTTCGACAGTCATGGACCACGTAATCAAGATCCCAAACCACTACAGTTTCATGGACCACGAGGTCTATGATTTTGACAGGGCTCTATCCATTTACGAATGGAATATAAAGTCTTCAGCGGTAGCCATAGATATGAGCCAATGCCTTACTGCCAATTACCAGGCGCTTTCTCTGGTAGTACTGTATCTGTGGCATCTACGAGCCAATAACTGCCACATCACAGTGCGCTTTCGAGATGATAAAAAAGGCGCTTCTCAGATGTGGCGATGGATGGGAGCTACAGGCTGGTCTCAAGTGCTAAATAGCGAACAACAGAACTTTCGAAGCACAGATATGAAGCCTCTTATAGCCCTTAGAAACAAGCCTGACTTTGAGGTGGCGCTAGCAAAGCTTGACGCTTACACGAAAGGCTTCAATGTCGAATACGAGAAAACATTGCGCTATGTCTTATCAGAGCTGATGTACAACACCCTCGAGCACGGTAAAAAATTTGCAAAACTCTCGCACCAGGACAAACGGATTCCATCGATCATAGAATTCACCTGGTACAAACTTAGAAATGAGCTTCATTTTGTCGTCGCTGATATTGGAATGGGCATTAAGAAGCATCTTGAGCAATCATTTGGGCCTTTCGAAACTGACGAAGAGGCAATTCGAATGGCCCTTCGCCCACAGGTTTCTGGAACCTTCGCCGTGAAGGATCCTTACCTTAATAAAGACAACGCTGGCGTTGGTCTTTTCATTTCTAGCAACATCATCAAGAGACTAAATGCTGACATGCATATCGTTTCAGGGCATGGTGTAGTACATGTATCACCCGTCGATGTGACAGGACAAACTCTCAACTATTTCTGGCCAGGGACGTTTGTACTTATCAAAGTGAAGCTTGAGCAAGAGATGAATCTGAATCTTCATTCTATTATGGCTGAGTTAAGAGAAGTAGCCGACGAAGAGATCTCTAGGGCCGAAACAGCAGAATCCTCTAATCGGCAACTCGTGGTTGTGGAAAACTACTTCGGCAAACATGCAGAAGATAAGGAGGCTGCAATTGCTCATCGCAATCGCTATCTGCTTCCAGCCATAGCTGATGGTCGTTCAATCTTAATTGACTTCAATAACGTTGTTAATGCACCTCATAGCTTTCTCAGCGCTCTGCTCGCTACTCCTATAAAACGATTAGGCATGGAGGCTTACAAGAGGATCAAGATCGTAAATGCGAGTCCAGAGATCAGAGAAACCATCGATTTTATATTAGATGAGAATACTTCAGATAATTAGTGGGGCTCTGCTTCTTTGGGAGAGAACAATCCGAGACGCATATCTGACGTCGACCACTCCCGGAAGATCCTTTAGATCTGCATCACCCGTGACCACCTCGGCCTCCTGATTTATGGCAGTCCCGTACATAATAGCATCAGCCATAGCCAAACCGTGCCGGAGATTCACATACGCTGTCTCCCCACCTCGTTACCGATTGACCTCTCTACCAATCGATGCTCAATAGCTTCACCTCAGACAGGACCCCAACGCTACAGTTCAAGCGCGAAGCGCAGGGCGTCTTTGACCTTGGACGTTGACCGGATGCTTGATGCAAAAAGGAAAGGTCGCCGAGTTGAATTTCGTACTGACTGCCACGATGTTGCGTGGTCAGTGGAACGTACGTGAGGAGTGCGCGAGGGGCGTCAGGATCGAAGCGAGAGACGGTAAGAACGGGGCGGGTCTTAGCAGCCAACCCAAGATCGGCTAGCCAGATGTCCCGGCTTGGCGTTCTTCGAGGGTATCGAGCACTTCTTGCACGACAGCTCGTGAAGGCTGCAGATCCAAGGTGTCGGTGTCGGCCAGTTCGATCACGTCGGTGACGATTTGCTCCACTGAGCGGCCACCTCAGGCCTCCAGGAGGCGAGCTTTTTGTCGAGTTTCTGGGCAAGCTGCGTCATGCGGTGACGGTACCACGTTGCACCCTCCCTCGCAAGATTTGGCCCTCTGAAATCGAGTCCGAGACTCGGTTAGGACCAAACGCCCTCAAGCGATCGCAGGACCCACCCACATGCTTCATGATTTTTTTCAGGCCGGTATCGAAATTCCTCCTTGTTCATCCCCGTTCGGGCTCACTGTGTCAGCGAACAGCCACGCCAGGAGAGGCTCTTCGGCGTTTCCCGGAGCATTCTGTGAGTCGAATCCTTACGAACGAGGTGACCATTCCTGACCCCTGGTGACCTCTCCTGTCCCTTCCTGCCTAATTTTCTTTCTTCGCTCAGTCCGCTACGCTCGCCACTGGCGACAACTCAGGCCTCGCTGTTCCATGAGGCCTGGTTATGGAGGGAGAACATGAAGGGGACATCCCACGATCACCGTGTGTCGGTTCGAGAATTGGCTGCACTACTGCAGGTCAGTACCGATACCATTCGACGGGCCTACCGAAGAGGAGACCTCCCCGCGATCCGCGTGAAGACCGCGCTCCGGTTCGACCTGGAGGAAGTCCGTCGCCTGATGCAACGACAGGCCGAGGCCTACTGGAGCGCCCGGCGATGCGCCGCGAGCGGCGCACGCCGGATGCCTATCGAGGCCCAGCCCCCCGCTTAGTAAAACGGGGGCGCAATTTCTAGGCAAGGAATCATGAGCCTTTCCAAGCGATTAGACAGAAATACTGCTCGCTCGAGAGTACTCTTATCGGGAAGTGAACCGTCTGCCGGACTCGAGCAGCAACACTGTCAGCGCTGCGGCAAGATATGGTGGCCCCGCCAACCACACACGCCGATCCGTTGTCCCGGTTGCAAGAGCCCGTATTGGGACAAGCCTCGGCGACTGAGGCGCGCCGTCACACCCTCGAACGAATTGGTGAACAAAGAGGCGCTCGCTAACAGCCTCGGCCAGACGCTCACCAAGGCCTTTGGAAGAGAAAACGACCACCCAAGAGACATCAAGGACCGTTCCTTGGCACACGCACTGACCATGCTCAAGGAGATGAAAGCTGCCGGACGAACCTGGCAGGAGATGGCCGACCGAGTGGAACAGGAATTCGGGACCACACTGGAGAAGGACCAACTGAAGGCGCTGGTCCGATAAACATCAAGTTCCCTGCCCCTACCGCCAGTCCGGGCAGGGAACCACCATCCCGGTCGCTGAGCGCAGCTGCTTGCAGGAGGCAAACCTGGATGCGGCAGGAGGGTTGGCCCGCTGCTCCCGGCGAAGCTCAGCCGCCAATGAACGGCTGGCGTTCCGACGCGAGCACAGAACGGGGGAGCGGGGGTGTTGGAAGACTCCCCCGATTTTCGACATACAGAACGATGACAGACTCAAGCGTGCCCATAGACGTAGCCACAGAACTGCTCTCCTCTTCGCTTGACGGGTGGGTTGTCCCTCCGCATACTGCCGCTCGGCGAAGTCGTAGTCGTGGCAGGGACCGGAAAGGGGCTGTCATGACCCGACCGTTAGTGGAATTGGTGGAGCAGTTTTGTCAGTACCAACTCAAACAGCGAGGGAAGACAGAAGGAGGGGTGCAGACCTATCGCTGGAATTTGGAGCAGTTTCTCCTCTTCGGACGCGCACGCTTCGGACGAGTCTCAAGACTCTCAGACTTGTCCAAGGCGGTGATTCAGGACTGGATGGATGAGATGGCTGCACGGGATCTCACACTGGGCACAATCCGAAGTCGACAGTCGACGTTATCCAGCTTGTGTTCCTGGCTGGTGAAGCGCGAGGTCATACCAGCGAATCCGATCGCCGGGATGGATCGACCTCCGCATCGGATCGAGCCGCCCAAGCAGGTGCCGACGCCGGCCCTGATGGATGCGTTGATCGAAGCGGCCAGAAAACGGCAGCGGCCTCGTGATGTCGCGATCTTCCTGATTCTGCGTTTCTCAGGCATGCGTCGAGAATCCGTCGCAACTCTCCAAGCCAGACACTTGGATGCGCTCTGGGGATTGCGGCGTGTGCGGGTGAAGGGCGGAAAGACGCGAGACATTCCGTTACCCGAACCCGTGATGCGGTACCTGCATGCGTATGTTGCGCAAGTTCTCACGCCGTCCGTCACAACGGTCGCACCGGAGACACCGTTATTCTGGTCCGTGTGGGGTCGCCGGTCCATCGGGAAGCATCGTGCTCCGATGACTGGGAAAAACATCTGGCGGTTGTGCAAACTCTATGGACGGATGATCGGCTATCCCATGTTGAAGCCGCATGATCTGCGCCATGGCGTCGCCATGGAAGTGTTGGAGCAGCGACATGACTTAGAGCAGGTACGCGCTCTACTTGGGCATTCGCGCATCGATACCACGCAGATCTACACCATGATTCGTCCGGCGCAACTGAAGCAAGCGGTGTCGTTTTATGAGGAGCCTGCGCGGCAAATGCTGGAGAGTTTTCGGAGTGACCATGACTCCATGTTCGAGGAACATTTGCATGTTCCTCAAACACGGAGTCTAAAACTTCAATAAAATCAAGATGGTGGTCCCAACGGGATTCGAACCCGTGTTTAAGCCTTGAGAGGGCTCCGTCCTAGGCCAGGCTAGACGATGGGACCATCCTGGAGATGTATTGAAGCGTGAACCGTAGCATAAGCGGTTTTCGGTTTGCAACGAAGGGCGTTCCACCGTGGAAGGAGCCTCTTTGAAAACCTCCTCTCAGGCCTTTTGCCTCGGGCCAAAATTCACGACGATTCGCCCACTAGGTGCTCTTGACAGGATGGAGCAGAAAGCCTAGCCTTCCCAAGAACATTGTACGAAGCTCCCTATACCTTGCATCAGTTCCACACGACCTAAGAACATCATGGTTCGAGGTTGTTCATGGATGAATCGATAGCGTTTCGCAGGACTGACCCTGTTGGTCATGCGACAACCGCTGAAGTGCTTCCAAAGTCTGGGCTTGAACTTCGCATTGGATCCAACATTTTTCGCAACACCAGTGGTGTGGTCACGATTCAGGGTAAAGAGCAACTCGTTATTGAGGCGAAACCCGAGTACAGACTGCTGTTTGCAACCGCGGATTTCTATGATGAGCATGGAGCACGCATCGCCCACCTGCGCAGGAACGCCTTCGTACTGAACGAAGGGGGGCGATTCGCCGTCGATGTTCAGTTCGGTCAAAACCTGTCGTCGGTCGTGATTCCTTCCGTTCGCGTAACGGATCTGCAGTCCAGCGAGACCATTCTCGAAGCGCGGATGGCTTCGGAGAACCGGGTTCATATCACATGCGGGAAATTTCGCTCACACAAAGGAGCACTGGTAGAGATTACCTCTCACTACTGTCGAATTAGCTCCGTCACCACGCGGTTTGGGGACATCCTGGAAACTCGAGGCGGGCCCGTCGTCTTGGGCTGAACGTGCGGTTCGTACGGACTGCTAGGGTTCCTCCATCCTTATCGCCTCATTAATCATGCCGTGGCTGTGCCGTCGAGCTTGTTCGCGGACACGGCATCGTCTGTTCATCCTGCAGGAAAACGAGAACCTTTTTGCGGTTCCCCCGACTATTCCCTAGAATAGCGAGTATGAGCGATATCCCCAAACCCACCGTCCAAGCGTTTCTCGTCTGTGATCAAGTCATCGAGGATAGCCTGACGAAAAAGAAAAGCCTGATCGGAATATTCACTCATCTCCAGGCCGCCTCATTTCCCTTTCAGCACCAACAGATGGGCCTCTACTTCTGCTTAACCGACGCCGAAGGTCTCTATCACTTTGATATCGACTTGATCTACCTCAACTCCGAGCAACTCGTCTGCCGAGCCACGCTGCCCAACATTGAAATCAGCGATCGCCTGCAGATTTCAGACTTCGGCATCAACATTCCCTTGTTGATCTTTCCTGCACCTGGTCGGTATGAATTTCGGCTGCGCATGGAGGGCCATCTTATTGCGCAAAAAGATTTCAACGTCATGGCGAGGCCGAGCCCTCCCTCCACAGAACCGTCTGCCTAGCTATTCCCCATTCCTCCCATTAGCCACTCTATGATAGAACAGCCTCGTGGAGGTGGCCTCCGCACATGACTATGCAGAGACTTTCCCACAAGACCTCATGACCACTTCAGCATCTACCACCCCCTCGGATTTCATTCGGGATATCGTCGCGGCCGACCGTGCAGCCGGCAAACACGGCGGCCGTGTCGTGACGCGATTTCCTCCCGAACCCAACGGATACCTCCACATCGGGCACGCCAAATCCATGGTCCTCAACTTTGGGATCGCCAACGAAACTCCGGACGGCGCCTGTCATCTTCGATTCGACGATACGAATCCCACGACCGAGGATCCTGAGTATGTGCAGGCGATTCAGGAGGATGTCCGATGGTTGGGATTTGATTGGCGAGAAAAGAAGTTTTATGCATCCGATTATTTCGAGCAGCTGTACGCGTTCGCCATTGTGCTGATCAAGAATGGGAAGGCCTATGTCGACAGCCTCCCGGCTGATCAAATCCGTGAATACCGGGGCACCCTGACGGACCCTGGCCGCAACAGTCCCTTTCGAGCTCGATCCATCGATGAAAATCTGGATCTCTTCGCGCGCATGCGAGCCGGTGAGTTTACGGACGGAGCCCATGTGTTACGCGCCAAGATTGATATGGGGTCTCCCAACATCAACCTCAGAGACCCGATCCTCTATCGGATCCGACATGCAACCCATTACCGAACAGAGACCGCGTGGTGCATCTACCCTTCGTATGATTTTGCGCATCCGCTCTCCGATGCCATCGAAGGGATTACGCATTCGTTGTGCACGCTGGAATTTGAGGATCACCGTCCCTTGTACGATTGGGTCGTCGCGGAGGTCCATGCTCCGCATCACCCACAGCAGATCGAATTCGCGAGACTCAATCTGACCTCCACGGTGATGAGCAAGCGCAAACTGCTGGAACTGGTCGAAAAGAAACTGGTGGCCGGTTGGGATGATCCACGCCTTCCCACGCTCAAAGGCCTCCGCCGCCGAGGCGTGACTCCGGAAGCGATTCGTGCTTTTTGCGAACACATCGGGGTCGCGAAGCGCGATGCGATCGTCGAGATGCAGCTGCTCGAACATTTCATTCGGGAAGACTTGAACAAACGCTCACCTCGCGTGATGGCGGTACTCCGGCCGTTGAAAGTCGTGATCGATAACTATCCGGACGGTGTCGTTGAAGAGCTCGACGCTGTGAATAATCCGGAGGATGCCACAGCAGGAACTCGAAGAGTGCCGTTTTCGCGGACACTCTACATCGAGCAGGACGATTTCCGGGAGGATCCGCCGAAACAGTTCTACCGCCTCGCGCCGGGCCGGGAGGTCCGGCTTCGCTATGGGTACATCATCAAGTGTGTGAATGCGACGAAAGATCCTCAGACCGGTCTGGTCACCGAACTCCACTGCACATACGACCCGGAAACCAGAAGCGGATCAGCACACGAACAACGCAAGGTGAAAGCCACCATTCACTGGGTGTCGGCCACCCATGCAGCCAATGCGACCATTCGTCTGTATCATTCGCTTCTGCTCCCTGACCAGGCCAAGCCCTCGGCCGACCAGGACTGGACTCACTCATTGAACCCTCAGTCGCTCGAACAGCTGAGCGGCTGCTTAGTTGAGCCGAGCCTCCGTTCAGCCACGCCCGGTTCTCGATTCCAATTCGAGCGGCAGGGGTACTTCTGCGTCGATCCCGATTCATCATCCGAGACCCTTCTTTTCAACCGCACCGTGTCTCTCAAAGATGCGTGGGCCAAGCTGGAGAAGAGCCAGCAAACACCACGAAACTGACGATCGTTGAGGCTTGGCGATCGGAAGCCGCTGGGCATGCTGATTCTCGCCCAACGCGTGCCACCGAGAGCCGGAGGGTTTATACTATTTCCAATGATCGCCAATCTCGCCGGAAGGCACTTGGTTGCTCTCGGTTGTGGAGGTCACGATGATCGAATGTCGGGAACATCCGCGAATCCCTGTTGACTTGCAGGTCTTCTTTTCCACGACCAATCAGACGGAAGTCCTCCAAGGTACCATGTTCGATATTTCCGCCGGTGGTTGCGCAGTGACCAGCACCGCTCCGATTGCGACGGGGGCCGGTGTCAAATTGTTGATCCAGGCCACCGATTTGGCCGTCCCGATCACCGTCCATTCCGCTGCTGTTCGATGGGTCAACCAGGGCGAATTCGGTGTCGAGTTCGTGCGTCTCACTGATGTGGATCGAAACCGGTTGCAACGGCTCCTTCACATTGCGACACCGCGGTCCGTGCCTCAGGATTGACCAGCCTGTCTACGCCTTTTCTTCTTCCGGCACCGACATTACACTAGACCCATGACATGTCCCCTGTGCAGCCAACCCGCACCATGGGAAGGGAACCCGTGGCGCCCTTTCTGTTCTGAACGGTGCCAGCTCATCGACTTGGGGACGTGGGCGGCGGAACAGTACCGTATTCCAGGTCCCACCTCCGGCCAAGGAAACGCTGACCCCCACAAGGATGAACAGTAAGACTGGAGGTGAAGGCGAAGGATAGCCAGATGGGTCCGTCGCCTGCTGATCGAGCATGGATTGCCTGAAACCACGGCCATATCATTCCCCTTGGGCTAAATCTTGGCGGAAGCACTCTACACGAGCGATCAGTCCCCTCGATGGCAAACACTCGTGAATTGCCTGTTGGCAAGTTTGGACGAACTTGCTAAGGTCTTGTTCTCTACTCATCTGTCGAAGGGAACTATTCTATGCTGGAGACGAAAGGCTATGCGGCATTGGCCGCCAAGGAGAGACTACAACCTTTTTCCTTTGAGCGACGCGACGTCGGTCCGCACGATGTTCTGATCACCATCTCACATTGCGGCATCTGCCACTCCGACATCCACCAAGCCCGCAACGAGTGGGGCATCTCCCTTTATCCAATGGTGCCCGGACATGAAATCGTGGGGGCTGTGTCGCAGGTGGGATCGGCCGTTCAAGCCTTCAAGGTCGGTGATCGAGCCGGCGTCGGTTGCTTCGTGGATTCGTGCCGAACATGCACAGCTTGCCGCGAGGGCCTCGAACAATATTGTGACGGCGGTGCACTCTGGACTTACGCCGGACAGGACAAGTCCGGTGGGATTACCCAAGGCGGCTACTCGACTCAAATTGTCGTGGACGAGAACTACGTCTTGCATATTCCCTCGACACTTTCACCAGCGGGAGCGGCGCCATTGCTCTGCGCAGGGATTACGACCTACTCGCCCCTGCGCCAGTGGGGCGTCGGTCGCTATCATAAATTGGCGGTTGTCGGACTCGGCGGCCTCGGCCACATGGCGGTGAAGCTGGCCAAGGCGATGGGAACCGAGGTGACGGTGTTAAGCACGTCGGAGAAGAAACGGGAAGACGCGAAGCGCTTGGGTGCCACGAGCTTCGCTGTGACCTCTAATCCCCAGACCTTTACCAAGCTGCATAAGTATTTCGACTACATCCTCGACACCGTATCGGCCCCGCACGATTACAACGCCTATTTGAACCTCCTCAAAACCGACGGCACCATGATCCTCGTGGGGGCGCCTGAGAGGCCAACCCCGGTCCAGGCCTTCTCGCTCATTTCCAAACGTCGGCGCCTCGCCGGCTCTCTCATCGGCGGGATCAAAGAAACACAGGAAATGCTCAATTTCTGCGCACAACATCACATTCAGTCGGATATCGAGCTGATCCCCATTCAGCAGGTCAATGAGGCCTATGAGCGGGTCATGCGAGGCGATGTACAATACCGGTTCGTCATCGACATGCAATCATTGTTGAAGTAGCGGGGATGCAACCGAATGGAGGATATGGCTGGGGGACTAGGAATCGAACCTAGGTAGCCAGCTCCAAAGGCTGGCGTCCTACCGCTAGACGATCCCCCAGCGCGGTACTGAAGCGACACGCGGTTGGGAAGGCAGAGAAAAGATATTGGCTGGGGGACTAGGAATCGAACCTAGGTAGTCAGATCCAGAGACTGACGTCCTACCGCTAGACGATCCCCCAACCGGCGTTCAACGTAATACACGACTACTCGGTCCGTCAAGCCTGGTTGGCTTTTGCGCGTTCGATTCCCTCGCGGAGCCGAAAGAGGGTCCGTTCTCGACCCAGGATCTCCATCACCTCAAACAGTCCGGGGCTTGCCGTTCGTCCGGTCAAGGCGACGCGGACCGGCTGGGCGAGCTGGCCCATCTTCATGCCTTCTTCCTCAACCACCTGCTTGAAGCTGTGCTCCCATTCCAATTTGGAGAAGGTGGGGAACGCATCCAAGCGTGTGGTCAGCTTGCTCAGGGTCGGAGCGATGGCCGATGTCAGAAACTTTCTTGCCGCTTCCGCTTCGAAGACAACGGATTGCCCGAAATACGGCTTGACCCACTCCACCATTTCGAGCAGCGTCTTGGCTCGTTCCTTCACCAAAACCACCAGCTGGGCAAGCCATTCATCAGAGACGGACCCGACCTCCGTCTTGAACCCGGCTTGCTCCAACAATGGCACGAGCGCTTGCACAACCTGGTGCGGAGGGCTGGTTTTGATGTATTCGGCATTCATCCAGAGCAGCTTGTCCGGATTGAAGACGGCGGGCGACTTCTGCACATGATCCCACGAGAACTTTTCAATCAGCTCCTGCCGGGTAAAGAGTTCTTGGTCACCGTGCGACCAGCCGAGTCGGACCAGGTAATTGACCATGGCATCGGGGAGATAGCCCATGTCTTTGTACGCCATAATCGAGGTGGCACCATGGCGTTTGGAGAGCCGGGTTTTGTCCGATCCTAAAATCATCGGCAGGTGTCCAAAGCGGGGAATGGTAAACCCCAGCGCCTCAAAAATTGGAACCTGCCGCGGTGTGTTGGTGAGATGGTCGTCTCCTCGCACGACGTGCGTGATGCGCATCAGCGCATCGTCGACCACGACAGAAAAATTATAGGTCGGATATCCGTTGGACCTCAGGATGATGAGATCATCCAGCACGGTATTGTCGAACACAATTTTGCCCTTGATCAAATCATCGATGACCGTCTGACCCTCTTGTGGAGCCTTGAATCGAAGCGCCGCATCCCCCGCTTGGCCAGTAATTCCCAAATTGCGGCAGCGGCCGTCATAACGAGGCGACAACCCTTTGGCTTCGGCTTCTTTTCGTCGTGCCTCCAGCTCTTCCGCCTTACATACGCACCAGTACGCCTGCCCTGTCTCAAGCAACTTCATGGCATGGTCACGATACAAATCCATGCGCTCCGTTTGACGGTACGGACCTTCATTCCAATCGAGCTCGACCCACTCCATCCCCTTGATGATGGCCTGAATCGATTCATCGGTCGACCGGCTTTGATCGGTATCCTCGATACGAAGAATGAAGGTCCCCTGTTGTTGGCGCGCAAAGAGCCAATTGAAGAGGGCTGTGCGCACACCCCCAATATGGAGAAATCCCGTCGGACTCGGAGCGAACCGGACACGGACCTGGTTCATGATCGCGTCATCCCTTCATGGCATGTCATCGACGCCGACATCTATATCACGCTGTGAAAATCCTTGCACTTGGCCCCGGCGCTTCCATCTCAGAACCGCTTCTGATATGACCATGCCAGGAGGTCGGGATGGCGGAAATCTCTCAGCCTGCCACAGTGCTTTCGGTCACTGATCTCACGCCCCAAGTCCGTCAACTGGTGATCAAACCCAAGACTACCAAGATTTCTTTTCAGCCGGGACAATGGGTGTCTCTCAAATTGCCGGTCGGACCAAAGCCACCGCTCAATCGCGCCTATTCCATGGCCGACCCTTCCTCGCCTTATGGAGAGCTGACGCTGGTCTTCGATCGTGTTCCCGGTGGACTCGGCTCCAATTATCTGTGCCAGCTGAAGTCCGGTGATGAAATTTCCTTGTCCGGCCCGTACGGAAATTTCGCCCTTCCCCAACCCCTCGATCGTGAACTCGTGTTGATCGCTCGCTACACGGGTCTTGTTCCGATGCGCTGCCTGTTGAAACAGATATTTTTCGCCAAACTCCAGACTCCTGTCTTATTGATTGCGGTGTCACCCAGCGAGAAAGAGATATTGTTTCATCAGGAATGGCTCACGATGGCAGTGCAGTGTTCATCTTTCCGCTACCTCCCTTTAGTCGCGGAGAATGGTGAGAGGGAGGCCGTGGAGAAAACCTTGTCCGTCCTTACTCCATTGATTCAGGGACAGCCGAAAGTGGTTCCCATGCTCTGTGGAACCAAAGCCTTCGTCCGTCCCTTACGCGCGTACTTTAAGGAAAAAGGTTACGACCGGAAGGAAGTGAAAATAGAAACCTACGACTAAATCAGTGTCCCTCTCTGACGAGATTCTTATTCACGGCTGGGATTTCAACAACGATATCCTTCGTTCCATTCGGCACACATTGGCATCCCAGACGAGACTGTAGTGTCGTCATAGGGGCTTCATCCAACTGATCATACTCATCGTCCGTGCCCTCGTTGCAGGTTTCCAGCCCCTGCTTCACCATGACATGACAGGTCGAGCAGGCGCACACCCCGCCACAGACATGTTCCAAATCAATTCCGTGACCCATCGCAATATCTAAAATGCTCCCCGGTAACCCGGTGGCGCCGTAGGGGATTTTTTCAGGATCGACGGCAACGGTGGTCGAGGTTCCATTCGGCTGAATGAATGTGACGGTATAGGAGACTTTGGGAAGTTCGTAATCTGCCTTCTCAATATACGGGTTCGTCCCGCCCATATGCCTATTCCTTTCCGAGATAGCGTTAGACTCTAGCTGCGTATTGACACTCGAGAAACATGCGTGCTAGTCTTAGTCCGACCAGAATGATCGGAGACCATTATAGTCTCCGATCTAACCGATCGGCAATAGCGATGTTAAAGATTTCAAAAAAAGCTGATTACGCACTCATGGCGCTCCAACACATCGCTTCGGTGCAATTCGGGGATCTTACTCCGGGCAGAGTTGTGAACACGAAAGAGATCGCCGAGGAATACAACATTCCGTTGGAATTGTTGGCGAAGGTTCTCCAAGTCCTCTCAAAGAACGGCATGATCGAAAGTCACAATGGCCCAAAGGGTGGCTACCTTCTGGCACGTAGCGCCGGACAAATCACGATCGCACAGATTCTCGAAAGCATCGAAGGCCCTCTAGGCATCACCGACTGCTCGCATGAGAAAGAGGGCGAATTCTGTATGCAGCGCGAGCATTGCAACATCCGCACACCGTTGCTGAAGATCCAAGGCAGTATCTACCAGTTACTGAACAATATGACGTTGGAAGATATGATGGGCGGCACACCCCTGATCACGATCCAGTCTCCCTCAGCACAAGGAGTTGAACGATGAAGTTTCCTATTTTCCTCGATAATCATTCCACCACTCCCATGGATCCCCGAGTCCTGGAAGCTATGCTGCCGTATTTCACCGAGAAGTTCGGCAATGCCGCCAGCCGTAATCATGCCTTTGGCTGGGCAGCGGAAGAAGCCGTGGAACAGGCCCGCAAACAGATTGCGCGGCTCATCAAGGCCGACTCAAAAGAAATCGTCTTCACCAGCGGGGCCACTGAATCGGACAATCTGGCGTTGAAGGGTGTCTTGGAGATGTACAAGGAAAAGGGCACCCATATCATCACCGCGACCACGGAACATCGGGCGGTGCTCGACACGGCCAAGTCCTTGGAGGCCAAGGGGCTGGCGACCGCAACCTATCTGTCCGTCGACAAAAACGGCATGGTCAATCCGCAAGACGTCGAAAAGGCCATTACTGATAAGACGATCCTGATCTCGGTCATGCTCGCCAATAACGAGATCGGCACGATCAATCCCATCCAGGAAATCGGCAAGATCGCGAAAGCGAGGGGAGTCCTGTTTCATTGCGATGCCACACAGGGCGTCGGCAAAATTCCCGTCGATGTACAAGCCATGGGCATTGATCTCATGTCGTTCTCAGCCCACAAGATTTATGGTCCTAAGGGAATCGGTGCGCTCTACGTCAGAAAGAGGAATCCCCGCGTACGGATCGCGGCCCAGATGGATGGAGGGGGACATGAGCGCGGTATGCGGTCCGGGACTTTGGCGGTACCGCTGATCGTCGGATTCGGAAAGGCCTGTGAAGTCTGCGAACAAGAGATGACATCGGAAGCGGCCAGGTTGTCAAAAATGCGCGACCGCCTTCAGACCGATATTATGGCGGCTCTGGAAGACAGTTATCTCAACGGCCATCCGACAAACCGTTTGCCGGGCAACCTCAACATTTCGTTCGCCTACGTCGAAGGGGAGTCGCTGCTCATGGGCATGAAGGACATCGCACTCTCGTCCGGTTCGGCCTGCACGTCGGCCACATTGGAACCGTCCTATGTCTTGCGCGCACTCGGCGTCGGAACCGAGCTCGCGCACTCCTCAATCCGCTTCGGTTTGGGCCGCTTCAATACCGATGACGAGATTGACTATACGATCAAGAAGGTTATTGAGGTAGTGACGAAGTTGCGGGAAATGTCCCCGCTCTATGAAATGGCAAAAGAAGGTGTGGACCTGAAATCCGTCCAGTGGGCGGCGCATTAACTGACATAACAACGCGAATTTCGGAGGATACTATGTCCTACAGCGATAAAGTCGTCGATCATTTCAACAACCCTCGCAACATGGGAAGCTTTAAGAAGGACGAAGAGGGGGTGGGCACCGGCATGGTGGGGGCCCCGGAGTGCGGGGACGTCATGAAGCTGCAGATCAAGGTGCAAGACGATACCATCGTCGATGCGAAGTTCAAGACCTTCGGTTGCGGCTCGGCGATCGCCAGTTCCAGCTTGGCCACCGAATGGCTCAAGGGAAAGACGATCGAGGAAGCCCAGAAGATCAAGAATACGGATATTGTGCAGGAGCTGAATCTTCCTCCCGTGAAAATTCATTGCTCGGTCCTGGCGGAAGATGCGATCAAAGCCGCGTTGGCCGATTATCAGAAGAAGACTGACACGCAGCCGGCCGGCACTAAGTAACTACCACGAAGGGAGCGCCACATGGACACCACGAACGTAGAGACTCAGGCTCCGATCATCTCGCTCACCGATGCGGCCTTGAAAGAAGTCAAGCGACTGATCAATGTGCAAGGGATCGAGGAAGGTGGACTTCGCCTGGGCGTCAAAGGTGGCGGCTGTTCGGGTTTGAGTTACACGATCAATTTTGACGACAAGATCGGGCAGTACGACCAAATATATGAGTTCGACGGTGTCAAGGTGATCGTCGACGCCAAGAGCGCTATCTATCTCCAGGGCACACAATTGGACTACCAAAAAGATCTCATGGGCGGAAACTTCAAGTTTATCAATCCGAACGCCAACAAGACCTGCGGCTGCGGAGAATCGTTCTCAGCTTGATTCGAAACGAGTAGGAGAAACCACCGGGCATGGCGCATGCGCCATGCCCGTTTTTACTCATGGATAACCATCAACCACCGCCCCGTCCCGAGACACGTCGCCAGCTGCAGATGGCACGGAGCATGTGCTGGCATTGCCAATCCGAGATGTCGGGAGAATACTTTTGTGAACGGTGCGTAAAGGTCCAACCCGTTTCGAAGGATACCGATTACTTTAGCTGTTTGGGGGTTCCACGGCGTCTCTCGCTGGATCCACAGCAGTTGGAAGCCAAATTCTACGAACTGAGCCGGGCCTTTCATCCTGATTTTTATCAGACTAAGAGTCCGACGGAACAGACGATCAGCCTTAGCAACGCCGCCGTTCTCAATACGGCCTATCGCACACTCCGTGACCCTATCCAACGCGCTGAATATCTTTTAGGTCTTGAAGCCGGCTCGGTCAAAGACATACGAACCTCTCCTCCTGCCGATCTCTTCGAGGAAATTCTGGAATTGCAGGACACCCTGGAGGAATACCGGGCATCGGATCGCGACTCCGATAATAGCCATCGTCTCCGCACCACGCTCCAAACTGAACAACAGGCATTGGAGCAGCGCAAGGGAGAAATGGAGTCTCAACTTCGGCAGCTGTTTACGGACTGGGATGCCCTGCAGGACCGTGGAGAAGCCACAAGCCAGGCGAGGGTCGAACGGGACCGAATCTTGAAGCAGATGCGTGATCTCCTCTCGCACCGGACCTACATCGACAACATCGTCAACGATCTGGCAGCAACCATCGAATAGGAAACTCTTTTTCAGCGTCTTTGATATGGCACGCATAGTCGGCATTGACCTCGGTACTACGAATTCATTGGTCGCCTACATGAAGGATGGCCAGCCCTGCGTCGTTCCCGACCGTCACGGTCGGACGATGGTGCCTTCAGTTGTCGCCTTGACGGACAACGGCTTGATCGTTGGGAATCCTGCGAAAGAACATCTGACGCGCAACCCGGAGCGGACGGTGTACTCCGTGAAGCGATTCATGGGTAGGGGCTTGGTTGATGTTCAGAACGAGTTGGCGTATTTCCCCTACAATTTGACCGAGACGGGCGGGGTCATTCGGATCCGTCTCGGCCAGAAGAGCTATTCCCCGCCGCAGATCTCCGCCATGATCCTCAAGGAATTGAAGCTGCGCGCGGAGGCCCATCTCAACGAAAGCATCACGAAAGCCGTCATCACCGTTCCTGCCTACTTCAACGACAGCCAGCGACAGGCGACGAAAGACGCCGGCCTCATTGCCGGGCTGGAGGTGTTGCGCATCATCAATGAGCCGACTGCCGCTTCGCTCGCCTATGGACTTCAGAAAAAAACGCAGGGCACGATCGCGGTCTATGATTTCGGCGGCGGCACGTTCGACATATCCATATTGAAGTTAAAAGACGGTATTTTTGAGGTTCTGGCGACCAATGGTGACACACACCTCGGCGGAGACGATCTCGATCGTCTGCTGGTCGATCTTTTCGTCATAGAGATCCGAGACCGGCACGGAATCGACGTCGGCAACCACCCCGATCACATGCAGGCGATTCGGTTGGAGGCGGAGCGGGCCAAGGTCCGCTTGTCCGATGAGTTGAAGACCGACGTCACGATTGAGCTACCGGAAGACAAGGGACGTTTCACCAGGGAGCTGACGCGTGATCAGCTCGAATCCCTAGCGATGCGTGTCATCGAACGCACATTGGCTCCCTGTCGCATGGCGTTAAAAGACGCCGGGCTCGCTCCAAAAGATATCGACGAGGTTGTACTGGTGGGGGGCTCAACGCGTATGCCGCTGGTTCGGCAACGTGTGGAAGCGCTGTTCGGAAAGACGCCGCATTGCCACTTGAATCCGGACGAAGTCGTCGCACTTGGGGCGGCCGTTCAAGCCGATATTCTGAGCGGCGGGACGACAGACATGTTGCTGTTGGACGTAACGCCCTTGTCTCTCGGCATCGAAACGATGGGCGGGGTCATGAGCAGCTTGATCCGCAGGAACACGACCATTCCGGCGAGCGCCAAAGAAATGTTCACGACTTATGTCGACGGTCAGACCGGAGTGGATATCCATATTCTGCAGGGTGAGCGCGAACTCGTCAAAGACAATCGGAGCCTCGCGCGATTTCGGCTCAAAGTGCCGCCCCTCCCGGCAGGAGTGCCGCGCATCGAAGTGACCTTTTTGATCGATGCCAACGGAATCTTGAACGTGACGGCAAAGGACATGCGAACAGGCCAAAGTCAGTCGATCGACGTCAAGCCGTCGTACGGACTCTCGGACACGGAAGTTGAGCGGATGATCGAAGACTCGTTCAAGTTTGCCACGGAGGATATCAACGCCCGGAAGCTGATCGAAGCTCGACTGGACGCCGAAGCGTTGATGAAAACGACTGAGAAATCGCTCGTCGACGCCGGCCATCTGATCGCGCCGGAAGAAGCCGAGGGCATACGTGCGGCACTCTCTCAGTTGACTAATGCGAAGGACGGCCCCGACCCTCGCGCCATCCGTGCACACATGGCAGCGCTCGAACAGGCCGCGAAGCGCTTGAACGTCGTGATGCTGGACGATTCTCTCAAGAAAAGTCTGCAAGGGAAGAAAGTGTTCGAGGTGTCGTAGAAAGACCTTCCGCCATCACCACCCGCCTCACGGACGACGAAAGACGAGGAGACCATGGATCTCAAGTGGCAAGACAGACAAGATATCGCCATACGGCTGGTGGAAGAACACCCCGAGACGGACCCGCTGACCGTGCGTTTCACGGACATGCACGCCTGGATCGTTGCCCTGCCGGAGTTTAAGGACGACCCGAAGAAATCGAACGAGAAAATCTTAGAAGCGATTCAAATGGCCTGGCATGAGGAATATCAGGATTCGAAGTCGTAGCCTGAGAGGCTAGAAACCGCCCTCTCCTGCCGGTTGTCCCTCTGGAATCTGATCAAGTTTATAAAAGTCCGTGGGATCCAATCGACGTTGAGCCGCTTGGGTGGGCTCACTGCCTTTCGCAAAGAGTTCCACTGTTCCTTTTTGACCTTCTCCTTCCTGTTCCGACTCCAGAAGTCCCGTCGAGGAATCGACCTTTACAAAGGTCACACCGTCTGGGATTTCGAACGGCACCACGGGAAGCTGTTTGAGGGCCTCTTTCATGAAGGCGATCCAGATCGGCAAGGCCAAACGAGCCCCCGTTTCGCTTTCCCCGAGCGAACGGCGGTCGTCGAACCCGACGTACACTCCGGTGACCAGGTTCGGCGTGCCGCCGATGAACCAGGCATTGATGTAGTCGTTCGTCGTGCCGGTTTTCCCGGCGATTGGACGATCCAGACTTTTTGCAGCCTGCCCGGTTCCCTTCTGCACGACATCTTCCATCATGTTTGTGATCAGGTAGGCGGTCTCTTTGGCGATGACCTCATGGGGCTCGGGTTCAACCACTTCGAGCGTGTTACCGGTGTTATCTTTTACTAATTTGACGGCAAACGGGTCGACTCGACTCCCCTGGTTCAAAAATACGCCATAGACCGAGGTCAGCTCCATCAAGCCGACCGATGATGAACCAAGACCCAAGGACAGATCGGCAGGGAGCGGACTCGTCACTCCGACTGATCGCGAAAATTCGATCACGTTCTTCACCCCGACCTTGTCCAATAACCGGACCGTCGCAAGATTGTGCGAGTGCGCCAACGCATCCCGAAGACTCACCATGCCGTGAAACTTTCGTCCGTAGTTTTCAGGTTTCCAAATTTTGTCGTCCTCTTCCTGCTCATACACGACCGGGGCGTCAAGAATCTGGGTCGCCGGACTCAACCCCTGGCTCATTGCCGTGGCATAAATGAGCGGCTTAAACGCCGATCCGGGTTGCCGATGCGCCTGGACTGCACGATTGTACTCGCTACGGGAGAAATCATAGCCTCCGACCATCGCCCGTATTGCGCCTACTTTCGGATCGATCGCAATCAACCCGCCTTCGACCACGGGTGTCTGCTCCAGAGTGAGGAGGATGCCCTCCTTCGTGATCTTTTTGATCGCGATCTCGATGACATCTCCCGGCTTCAGGAGTTGCTTCAGATTCGGATTGACGACGAAGTCGACCGTGGGATCCGGTCCCTTAAGAATCCGCTTCGCCCAGGCCATGTCGTCGAACGCCAGCTTTGCGGTAAATGCCCCGACCTGAACCACATAGTGATCCTTGGCCACCCTCAAGACGACTCCCTCGCCCAAACTCCCGGACTTCAGCGGTTGATCCGACGACGCCTGCTGGGAAGGCTGAAAAGTCGCCAAGTCTACGGTTCGTCGAGATCCTCGCCACCCCTCACGTTTGTCGAGTTCGCGAATCCCTGACAAGAACGCTGTTTCCGCCGCCTTTTGCATCTCCAAATTCAAGGTCGTGTAGATTTGGAGGCCGCCCTTGTACACCATCGACTCACCGTACTTTGCGACGAGCAATTGGCGAACATACTCGACGAAGTACGGTGCAAGGTGCTCGCTCCCTGGCCGGTGGAAATTCAATTTCTCTTGCGCGGCCGTTTCCCGCTCGGCTGCAGTAATAAACCCGACCTCTTCCATGCGGCTGAGAACATGCTCTTGCCGCTTTTTCGCGAGCTCATAAGCGGTGAAAGGGGAAAACCGGCTGGGAGACTTCGGCAGTCCGGCCAAGAATGCGGATTCCGCCAGGGTCAGTGTTCTGATGTCTTTCCCGAAATAGGATTGAGCAGCCGAGGCTACCCCATAGGCTCCCTGTCCGAAGTAGATCTGGTTCAAGTAGGTTTCAAGAATCTGTTCCTTGCCGGAGACCACCTCCATTTTATAGGCGAGAATCAGCTCGCGAATCTTGCGTTCATAGGACCGCTCGGACGAAAGAAACAGCGAACGAGCCAACTGTTGGGTGATCGTGCTCGCGCCTTCGACTTTTTTGCCCCCATGCCGAATGTTCGTCCAAGCCGCCCGCAGCATTCCGATCGCATCCAACCCCGGATGTTCGAAAAACCGCGCGTCTTCCGTCGCGATCACCGCTTGCGTCAGCGCTTTGGGAATCTCAGGGAGCGGAGTCAGAATGCGGCGTTCGATAAAGAATTGGCCGATTGGCCGGCGATCATCCGAGTAGACGGTCGTGACCAGACTGGGTTGATAGTTTTGGAGCAGGTCGAGCGAAGGCAGATCTTGCGCAAAATGCCAGATGACTCCCGCGACCGTCGTCGCGCCGACGATAGCGAAGGCCACCAAACTGATCAAGACAATCGGCCACCGGCGCCGACGGCGTGGCCGTTGCAAAGCTCTCTCTACGAATCGACCGTCGTCCGGCATCGGGTATGGAGTCCTGTAGACGTGAACCTGCGGTTACCAAAACCTTACAATGCGTCATCCCAAAACTCAAGCTTCCGCCGTCTAATGTCACCTGAATGATCGCTTGTGGGACGGCTGGTGCTCATGTATACTTCCGCCGACGCCTCACGAATGGGGCGTCTTTTTTTTGTCATTACGGAAGTACCCTCATCATGACGACCTTACGCGCACCTCATGACCGCCGGAGCGATATCCGTAACATCGCCATTATCGCCCACGTAGATCACGGCAAAACCACGCTGGTCGATGCGGTGCTCCGCCAAACGCACGTCCATCGCAAGATCGACGATATGGGCGAACGCATCATGGACTCAATGGACCAGGAACGGGAACGTGGGATCACGATCCGGGCCAAAAATGCCAGCGTCATCTACAACGGGGTGAAAATCAATATTGTCGATACTCCGGGCCATGCCGATTTCGGCGGTGAAGTGGAACGCACGCTCCGGATGGTGGACGGTGTATTGATTTTAGTCGATGCGAAAGAAGGCCCCATGCCGCAAACGACCTTCGTGTTGCGGAAAGCCTTGGCGCTTGGGCACAAAGCCATTGTCGTCATCAACAAAATTGACCGGCCGGATGCCGTCATCGACGACGTGGTCAACCGAACCTTCGACCTGTTCGTTCATCTGGGAGCCACCGACGAACAGCTCGATTTTCCGATCGTCTATACGTCGGCGATTAAAGGGATCGCCACACTCGATGCCAACAAGCCCGGTACCGATATCATGCCGCTCCTCGATACGGTGCTGGAGAAGATTCCTGCCCCAGCCATTACCGTCGAAGCCCCGCTCCAGATTCTTGTGCTGGCCCTTGTGCAAGATTCCTACAAAGGGAAGATGGGTATCGGCAAGATCCAGTCCGGTTCCATTGCCCGCCGGCAGAATGTCATGGTCCTCGGCAAGAACGGCGCTCAGATTCCCGGAAGAGTATCCGATCTCGCGGTTTATTCAGGCCTCGAACGAGCCGACACCGAACAGGCCGCCGCCGGAGAGATCGTCGCAGTCGCCGGGCTAGATGATGTGAGCATTGGCGATACCATTGCGGATGCCGATCGTCCGGTCGCCCTCCCGCGCGTCTCCATCGATGAGCCGACGGTTCAGATGACCTTCTCGGTGAATAACAGTCCCTTCGCCGGACGTGAAGGCAAGTTTCTGACGTCACGTCATCTGCGTGAGCGCCTGTTCAAGGAACTGGAAACTAATGTGTCGCTCCGTGTCAATGAGACGGACAGCGCCGATCGCTTTCTCGTGGCCGGCCGAGGCGAACTCCATCTCTCCGTGTTGATCGAACAGATGCGACGGGAGGGGTACGAGCTTCAAGTGTCGCAACCGGAGGTCATTCTCCACCGTGAGGGCGGGGCCGTCATGGAACCGTACGAAGAACTGACCATCCAAGTGCCGGAAACCTATCAGGGCACGGTGATCGAGGAGATCGGAAAACGCCGAGGCGAAATGCGGCACATGCGGCTCATTCATTCCGATGTGGGCACCAGTGAAATGCATCTGGAATACCACATCCCGACACGGGGCATCATGGGGCTCAAGAACGTGCTGCTGGCAAAGACCCGTGGGACCGTCATCATGCATCACGTGTTTGCGGCATATGAACCGGCGGAAGAGCGGGATCTAATCGTGGCACCGCATGGCTCACTGGTCGGCTTCGAAGACGGAGTCAGTACCGGCTATGCCATCTTCATGACTCAGGAACGCGGTGCGATGTTCATCGGACCAGGAGTAGAGGTTTATCGGGGGATGGTGGTGGGCCAAAACAGCCGAGACGAAGACCTCGATGTGAATGTGTGCAAGGAGAAGCATCTATCCAACATGCGGGCGTCCGGCTCCGACGAAGCTTTGGTCCTCACTCCCCCACGCGAAATGACACTGGAGTTCGCCTTGGAGTACATCGGAGCGGATGAGCTGGTCGAAGTGACCCCGCAGAACCTGCGCTTGCGAAAGCGTCTGTTGAACCCGGACGATCGCCGCAAGGCGAAAAAAGCCGGGAAATGAAGCGTCGTTTGTTTGCGAGATACGCTTTTCGGACGACGAGACGCGGACTTTGATATGAGAATTCGTAAGAAGACGCCTAAGCCTTCCGCCAAACGGCCGCCGTTGTACTTCATCGGCTATCGCGGCACCGCACCAGCGACCGATGAGCTCAAGATGCTGTATGAGCGGGAGTATGGCGTGCCGTTGGCCATCCGCCATGAAGAGGGTTCGGCTGAATCCTGGCAGGCCACCCATGGCCCCTGGTCCGCTCATGTGGTGATGCCGTTGCCGAAGAGCCATGTCGCCGAGGTCATGAAGCAACTATCCTGGGAACACGACCTCATGGGTGCCGTCGCACCCTCCATGGCCTCCCCTCGAGACATGCCCGATACCGTCCTGCTGGCCGCGCGCCTGGCCCGTTGCTTGACTCTCCTGACACAGGGCACCGCCCATGATGTGATCACGCAGGCCTACGTCAATCCCTCGGACTGGCAGCAACGGACCCTCACGAGTTTTGTCCTGGATGATCACTGTTCGATCATCCACGACGACACTTTGCGACCAGACCAGGTATGGTCCTACTCCTTGGGCTTGAGCAAATTCGGGCTGGATGAGATTGAGCTATTCAGGGGTAAGGGACTGTCCGACACTCCCGCCAAGGAGATCTTGTCCGAATCAGCCGGTGAACTGCTGCGGGTGGGCCATTCGCTCAAAGTCGGAACAGCGCTCGACCTTCCTCTGCTTGGTCGTACCATCCATATCAAGAATTACCGGACCGCCGCACCAGCTGGACGGATGCTGGGATTTCGCGAACTTCAAAGCTCATAAATCCTTTGATCGCTCAATACGTTATCGATTCTTTGCCTGCGCGTAGGCCTTTCGGGCCGTTGACATCACTTTAAACCACAGGTTACAAAGTTTAGGGCTACAGATAGTGGGGTCCTTCCAATTCGAGACCTCAGTACACCAACTCACCCATACAGACAGTCTTAAGGAGGTTTGCGATGAGCGACGTGGCACCGGAAATTAAGGCAGGCGATACGGCACCGGACTTCAATCTAAAGGATCAAGACCAGAAGGACGTGAAGTTGAGCGACTACAAAGGTAAGAAGAACGTCGTGCTCTGCTTCTACCCGCTGGATTGGAGTCCCGTCTGCCATGGAGAGAACAAGTGTTTGTCCGATGACTTCCCCAAGTTCCAGTCCGCGAACGCGGAGTTGTTCGGCGTCAGCTGCGACAGCTTCTTCTCCCACAAAGCCTGGGCAGATTCGCTGGACCTGAAGCACCGCCTCCTGTCTGACGTGCATCGGACGACGGCGAAGTCCTATGGTCTCTATTTCGAACCGCTGAACTGCTCCAAGCGCGCGACCGTGATCGTCGATAAGAACGGCAAGGTCGCCTATGTGAAAGTGCAGGAGATCAAAACTGCGCGCGAGGACAAGGAAATCCTTGATGCGCTCTCCAAGTTGAACTAATTCGGTGCTGAGCGTTGGGTGCTGAGTTGGGAGATTCATCTCTTAAGCTCAGCACTTAGCGCTCTGGGTTCGGCACCGCTGGAGCGGTCTTGAGGCCCCTATACTCATGAGCAACGTCCTCGACGTCAGTGACGCCAATTATGCAGAATTCACCCACGCGCCGGCGGCGATTGTCGCATACGGGTTGGCGACCTGTGAGCCATGCAAGCTCTATGATCCAATCCTGGAAGCGGTGGCCGCCAAGTTTCCCGATCTGAAGGTCGGCAAGGCCAAGATGCACGTGCCCGGCCGATGCCGTGAGATCAAAAAAACCCACACATTCGAAACCTATCCCACCACCCATTTCTTCGCTCATGGTAAACTGCTGCTCGCGCGCGAAGGAGTCGTCGAGCAGGCCGAACTTGCCGCACTCGTTTCAGACTATCTGCTCAAGTAGAGCCCATGCGCACTGAGCAGTTGAACCAGAAGAGATCTTGCCACTTCGCCGAAAGCGCTGAATGGTCGGCAAGTTAGGAGGCGAGCGAAGCATGAAGCACACCGTTGCGTATCTGGTCATCGGCGCCATGCTGACGCTCTCGGTCTCAGCCGGAGCCCATACCGATGAGTTTTTTGAATCCGTCGAGGCCCCGCATGGCGGGCAATTGCGCATGACCGGGCCGTTTCATATGGAACTGGTCGCCAAAGATGGGAACCTCACAGTATACGTCACCGACCACGCGGACAATACCATCAGCGTAGACGGAGGTCTGGCCAAAGCAACCATTGAGACGGGATCGACAAGAACACAAGTACATCTCCACCCCGTGGGAAACAACATGCTCAAGGGCTCCGGCACCTTTTCCCTCACGCCGAGTACCGTGGTCATCGTCTTCATGAAACTCCCGAATCAAGACGGGTATGCCGCCCGCTTTATGCCGCTGAAGCCCAAGCCAGACCCAAGCGAAAAAGCTCACGAGGGAACGCCAAAAGGCGACGGCGAGCATCATCACCACCATGCGCCGAAGCATTGACGATCGACATCTGCTTTATCGATAGACGTGGAATTCGCTTTCTGGGAGAACCTACCATGAGACATCTGCTGGGAACCTTCGCTCTGTGCGCAATGCTGCTCGGTTCAGTGCCGGTCGGAGCTCACACGGCGAAACACTCCGACCCCGTGAAGGCCCTCCACGGCGGGCAATCGCTTAGCGCAGGCCCATATCATCTAGAATTGATCGCCGAGGACGGAGAACTGGTGCTGTACGTCACTGATCATTCGGATCAGGCCATCCCCACTGATGGAGCCAAAGCCAAGGCCACCATCCAACAGGGGTTCGAGAAGGCCAAAATCCAGGTGGAATTGGAGCCCTCGGGTGAGAACATGCTGAAGGGGACCGGTGCATTCACAATAAACCCGGATACCGGGATCATCGTCTTCCTCAGGTTACCGGAACAGGAGGCTTATGCAGCCCGCTTTACTCCGCGCGGAACCAAGAGCGGCACCGAACGAACAGACGGTGAGCGCCATTCACAGAAGCATTCGCCGAAACACTGATCGATCCTGGCTCATGAACGCGTTCAGAAGCGGCCTTCCCGTGCTCGTCCCCTACGGCAACAAATTCGCCGACGGCTTGTCCATATAAGTCAACAGCGCGATCAATCCCGCGCCAACCAGCAGCCAGACGAGGCCGCCCTTCCAATTCCTCTGACTGAATGCAAAAACGCTGATCAGAAACAGCAGCGATCCTACAATCCCGATAAACAACGAACCCGTCGCACTCATCGTTCCTCACAAGTTTGAGTCTCTGTGTAGCATGTCCGGATGAACGAACTCCAGAGCAGCGTCAACGACGATCAGCACCAGCTTCGACCTCTCAACGAAGTTAGAGAGGGTTGCCCTTCATTTCTCGCGAGCGCTGGTATGAGCTTGAAGGGACGTGACCGTCCACGATTATCGGAGGCAATGATGAGACACAAGGGCATCCATCTAACTAGATGACGAATGACCGTGTCGAGTGGCCCGAGAGAAGGATTTGCACAGCGTGGCAACTCGGTTATCCACCCGCGTAGTCGAACGAGAGGTCGCGGGTTTGGACGAGGCGGACGTTGCGGAGTGTTCCACCTGAGACACGCCCGGCGAGACGGTCCCAGATCCCCTTGGCGAGAGTTTCCCCCCTCACGGTTTCGGATCCAAGCGCCCGGCGGAGATCCTGCCGATCGAATGATTTGATGACGGTGTCTTGCACCAGCCGGTCCAACGCGCCGATGTCGGTTACCATGCCCGTCACCGGATCGATCGTCCCGCAAACCGTCACGTAGAAGTCCCAGTCCCGTCCTTGATGGCTCTCCTGGATCGCATTGAACGAATACCGCTTGGCGACAGCGGCAACTTCCGGGCCGTCGGCTGCAGTGACTTCGGCATACAGATCTTCATCCTCGCAGAGCCGAAGGGTATGCAGCGTGCCGATATCCCGTTGGGTGGCCAATTTCGACCAGAGCACATGTGCGAAATTCTCTGAGGTCGGGATGCGGTCGGTGAAGTACGGCATGTCGAGGTTCAGGTTCTTGTGATCAAATTCTTCGATGACGGCAAGGAGCACACGCTTGAGATCGAACAGATTGACGACCATGCCGGTCTTCGGATCGATCTCGCCGGAGACGGTGACTTCCAGCAGGTAGTTATGTCCGTGGGCGGGAGCATTGTAGCAGCGCCCGAACGCCGCGCGATTCTTCGCCTCATCCCATTCGGTCCGGAGATAGCGATGCGCGGCGGCGAATTCGATGCGCTTGTTCAATAGAACAGACGGCATAGTGCTCCAGTGAGTCCCGGATGCTGAGTTAGGCGCGTAAATCGGCGAGCCATTCTTCCCTCATGCTGCCCGAGACGGGTACCTCCTGATGGTACCCGCCATGGTTCACTCGAATCGTCACCGGCTGAGTGAGATCCGCAAAGGCCACTCTCATCGAGGCAGTCGGTTGAAACCTGACGAAATGAACCGCGCTGATCTTCGTCTCATGGCTCCGGCCACCTTCGAATTCTCCGAAGGCTTCTTCCCCGCCAGCAGTGATCGCCACTGTCTCTCCGTGATCCAGTCCCATGAATTGATCGAGCTTTTCTTTTATCGTGGCTTCGTCAGTGATTTCGATCAAGAGGGTCGCGCTCAGTTCGTTCGGATGCGGCAGCAAAGCGTTGTATACATCCAGCTCATCTTGCACTTTCAGCGGGTCGACAATGCGCTCGGTTCGGATCATTTCTTGAATCTGAAATTGCAGCGTCTCACGATTCTCGAAGACGACGGTGATCAACGGGCCGATCGAGAGTCGGCGCCGCCGCTTCAATTCGATGATTTTCGCGCGGAAGGCTTCTCGCTGCCGTTCATACTCATCGTGCGGGATGACATCGCCGAATGTGATCGTTTTCACTGTTGATCCCCTAACTAACCCTTCGACAAACGTGAATAACTGTATTTCCACCCAGGCCCCTCACTGTTGTGAGGATAGCCCATACGCGTCACGGACGATCTGAATCGGATGCAGGACGGCTTTTTCTCTCGCATTGGCCGATGCGCCGCCCTGTTCCAACTGTAAACCCGCCAACGGGCAGTCCGACGCGACGAGGTCGGCCGGCGTTTGCTCGATCGCGCGTACGGCCTTGCCGGCGATCTTCATCGACAATGGGAAAAACTCCGTTTTGACGGACCAGGCGCCATCGTGTCCCGAGCACTGTTCGATCAGCTCGACTTGAGCGCCCGCACATTCCATCAGTTCCTTGGACTTAAACCCGATATTTTGATCCCTGAGGTGACAGGGGATCTGATACGCGACACGCCCCGGCTTCTTGGTGAAATCGGTCGCCAAATGGCCGGCCTTTTTCATCGCCATCAAATACTCGCAGACGTCGAAGGTTCGCTCGGCCACCTGTTTGGTCTGCTCATCGCGATGAAGCTCCGGATATTCCCGCTTCAGCATCAAACTGCAACTGGCGGTCGGGACAACTACATCGTACCCCTTCAGGACCCATGGGTACAATGACGCGACATTGCTCCGAGCAGCCACTTGAATGGCCTCGGTATCACCGATGTCGAAACTCGGCATCCCGCAGCAGCGTTGCTCCGGTACCACGACGTGGATGCCGTTTTTTTCCAGCACCTGCACCGTCGCCTTGCCGACATCGGTTGCCTGATAATTCACGAGGCAACTGGAAAACAACGCGACTTTACGGGTGGGGGGATCAGCCGCTGCCGTCTTCGTTCGACGGTCGAACCAGCGGGGAAACGTTTCGCGAGAGAAGGGCAACAGACGGCGGTCTTGATGAATCCCCACGACCTTTTCAAGAACGCGGCGCACCAGTCGGTTGCCCAACAACGCATTCGTGATTGAAGCCGTCACGCTGCCCAGTCGTCCAATAGTATCCGTCATGATCAACAGACGGTCCCGC
Organism: Nitrospira sp.; assembly: GCA_024760525.1. Lineage (NCBI taxonomy): Bacteria > Pseudomonadati > Nitrospirota > Nitrospiria > Nitrospirales > Nitrospiraceae > Nitrospira > Nitrospira sp. The sequence continues at coordinate 234,033 of CP060499.1, read as the reverse complement.
CACCGGACACCGCGTTCTGCGGCGAGACGCTTCTTCCACGCGACCATCAGATGCGGGAAATCGATTTGGTAGTGATGTGGCGGAGTATAGGGGCAATGGTTGAAACAGAGTTTGCAGTAATAGCACTCGTCGACAACTCGATGATGATCGGCTGGAGTCAGCTTGGCCACATCACCTTCGTACACGTCAATTCGATCCAGCAGGGTGTTGAAGGATGGACAGAGATTGAAGCAACGCCGACACCCATCACAGACCTCGTAGATTCGTAGCGTTTCCTTCTCCAATTGCTTCGGATCGACCGGTGCGATGAGGCTGAGACCTTTCATGCTTCGCTTCTCCAAAAACGTTCAGCGGCCAGCTTTCGCCGACGAATTCACGCCACGTCGCCGAAAACTGACCGCTGAAGGTGAGCACATACGCCGGCTGTTAGCTCTTCAGAGTATCCAATCCCTTCTGAAACCGATTGGCATGGGACCGTTCGGCCTTCGCCAAGGTTTCAAACCATTCGGCCAATTCAGGAAACCCTTCCTCCCGTGCGGTCTTGGACATTCCCGGATACATTTGCGTGTATTCGTACGTTTCGCCCTCGATGGCGGACTTGAGGTTCGCGTCCGTGTTGCCCATCGGCACACCCGTCGCCGGGTCTCCGACCTCTTTCAAGAAATCCAGGTGCCCGAAGGCATGGCCGGTTTCAGCCTCCGAGGTGTCTCGAAAGAGCCCGCCGACGTCCGGATAGCCCTCAATGTCCGCACGCCGGGCAAAATAGAGATACCGGCGGTTGGCCTGTGATTCCCCTGCAAACGCATGTTTGAGATTGTCGTGACTCTTCGTCCCCTTTAAGCTTTTTCCCATGTCGTTCTCCTCCTTATTCGAAGGCCCATCCCTATGCCTGCAAAATTCTAGTCTATGGAAACCGGGCACTAAGATAGCTCAGCCCTTGCCAGAGGTTCAAGGGGCTTCCTCGCTCCCTCAGCTTTCACCACAGCGCCTTTCGAGAATCCCCACCGATTGGGTTAGTGTTCGCATGGATGGGCGTATGTTAGACTCCACCGGTTACCTGATCCAGGGCTCACATTCACGAGGACCCATGACGCATTCCGATCGCTACTTCTTGCCACACACGGCCGGTCTCATCGCCCTGTTCGTCCTCATCTTCTCCGGTTGCGCGCAAGACTCGTATCAGCGGCGAGCAGACGTCATCAAGAATCACGTCGAAGACTTCTACAGTCACCTCAAAGCCAACCGAGTGGGCGCAGCGGTTCACGAGAATGAACAGATCGAAGTCATGGCGGATCAGATGGCGGACACCGTCAGGAAGCGGAGCCAAGTACATGGAACGACACAGGTGGAGCGAGAGTTCGCTCTGATGAAAACGGCTCGAGAAACGGCTGCCCAAAACTGGATTGCCTTAGGGCAATATTTTGCGATCAAGCAGCAACCGGAGAAAGCCCGTGCATCGTATCAGCGTGTGGTCGACACCTACACCGACCCGACAGAACGCTCCTACCGGGAACAGGCCGCTCGGGCATTGAAAGACTTGGAGATCGTGTCAGGCTCCTCTCCGGGCTCAATTCGCTAATCCGGCAGATCAGAGCCCTGATATGAAGGAAGACTGTCTGCCATTCTTTTGCCGACTATGGCTTTACTGACCAAGTGCCTTATCCTCCTGCTGCCCGTCTGTCTGACATGTGCGGGATGCGTTCACCGAATTCATGTGGCACCTCTACAGGCCACCTCTTCGTCCACCACCATCCCTCGAAGCCTTCAGGCTCTCGTGAAACCGATTTCAACGGAGGGCGCAGATCATAGACCAGGCATTACGATGCTGGAATGGCCGAATCGCGATGTCAGGCAGGCGATTTTTGGATTTCTTCAGCAACGAGCCACGTTCACGTCGGTCTCTTCCGACCCTGCCGACCTCACGCTTCTCATCGCCACGAAACTGTCCCTGTCGTCCCGGCAAGGTCTCTATCATTATCGGATTTCATTACAAGCCGAGATGAGCAAGGCCGCCAAGCCCATGAAATCGTATCTCGTCGAACAGACTGCGGTGGGATCATCGGTACGGTGGGTGACCGCTTCCGACCGTGCCCCCATCGCTGCCGCTTTACAGTTAGCCTTAGAGGATTTGATGGGGAAACTTGAGGCGGACCGATTACTCTACATCGATCCAACAGACCGGCCGTAACAGTTCCTGTGACCTGCCGTCAGTCCACGCTCATATCTGAGCAGCTTGGTTGACCCTCGCATCATTGTGAGAGTCGGCGCCATTGTTTGAAGTTTCTGCCGCTGACGATTCCACGTACTCGGGACAATCGAGGCGGAACGCCTGATCTCCAAACGCAACGTTGTAGAAGTCACAGTGATGAGGTTGGGCCGATTCCGCATAGAGATGCGGGCGAAAGTGTTCGCAAGAAACGCACATACGCGCGACCGGGATTTCTCCCTGCAGTTGGAGCGCGCGAATCAGTTTCACGAGCGTGGTGAGAAGAGCGACCTGCTCTTGCGGCGACAGATTCCCGGCGGCAGACGCAAGAATCTCTGGCCATCGGTTTTCCACGTGACCTGCTTTTGCCCCGAGCGCAGTCAAGTGAACGGTCACGATACGGTTGTCGATTTCCCGGCGACGCCGACGAACCAACCGCTTGTGTTCAAGCGTTCGAATGACTTCTGAAGCGGTGGGCAGCTTGACGGAGAGTTCTCGGGCAATCGTCGAGACGGTCGCCGAATGATTCGGTCGAGATCGGAGAAACGTCAGCACTTGAATTTGCAACGGGCCAATACCCTGCCGTCCCTTCCGTCTCCAGGTTCGGCTCTTCATCGCCAAACCGATTTTCGAAAGCCCAGTCACCAAACGATCAGGGAGTGAGTCTTGATCGATCTTTATCAATGCCGTCATGGCTGCCATACTTCCCCCTCTCCCTGCTGTCGGTAGGAGTCAGTCTATTGCGCTTTCCTCTTTCCCGTCAAGTCTGTTTCGTCGGACGTTCCTGCATCTCCTACATCCGGTGTCAGCGGACCACAAGCACCCCACAGTGGGCATGTTGAACCACACGAGTGGATACGCTGCCGAGCACCACGCGGCGAATTGCGCCCAACCCCTTGGCTCCGGTGACAATGAGGTCGGCCTTGTTCTTGGTGGCCACTGTCAGAATCTCGTCCGCCGGCTTCCCAAGTCTCAAGACTTCGTGTATCTGGAAGCCTGTTTTCGCGAGCTTATCTCCACAGCGCCGCACCAGAGCTTTCCCGGCCTCTTTTACTTCTGGATACCTCAAATAGGCTATCGCGTGCACAACAGTCACCAGAACCGGTTCCCGATCCGGGCCATCGGGCATCGGATTGACATGGCGCATCAGAAACTTGGCCGCCTTATCCGACGCTGCCGACCCATCGATCGCCAGGACCACATGTCGGACGGGCCGAGGGGTCTCTTTCACCACCAGTACAGAACATGGCGCATGGTGGATGGCGTGATTCGAGATACTGCCCAGCATGAAGCGATCGAGGGCATCCAAACCCCGTGACCCGATCGACAACAGTCCTACACTGCGCCGTGCATGCTTGAGGATCGTCTCCGCCACGCCGCCTCTATCCACCGTAACAGTTCCCTCTAGACCGAGGGTGGATAACAACTCCTCCGATTCCTTCTTGGTGGACTTGGCTGCTGTCTCGATCCGTTTCACTTCCGACTGAAGATATCGTTCGGTACCGACGATTATCGGTTGAATCATAAAGGGAGCTCGAAGGCTCGCCACATCGACGACATGCAGCGCATGCACCACGGGCTGAACGAGGAACGGTATCTCTGCCACCCATTTGATCGCCCATGTGCCGAACTTCGATCCATCAGTTGCCGCGAGAACCTTCATGTTTTCATATCCTTTTGTTCGACGAGACCTGTCCCGCTCGCTCAGAGGACTGCGGCGAACCGTTCTCGAAACGCCTGTGCCGAGAGGCCGGACAAGTCGCTATAGCGCCCCAATGTATCTGGATTGCTCAAGTCGTCCTGTGTAAGCCGAATCATGTATTGCCGGGCGATTTGATAGGACTGCGAATCGACATCCACCATCCTGACTCTGGTCCGTCCTGTCACGGAGTCGACCATTTGCCTGAACGGAATCGGAACGAACCGTCCATTCTGGATCGATACCATCGCCGACGTCCCGCCATCGAGCAGATATTGAGCGGCACAATACCCGAGATCACGCGTGTATTCGATGTCGTAGGGAATCGGATCCGCACAACGGAGTTCATAGCCCACGTTCTTTGCCACGACAGCAAAAGAAAGTCCCAGCGCATGGAGCTGTTTCGTCAGTTCACGCCGCAAGACACTGCCGACATCCACTTCGTTCAAACGCAAATGGCCATGCTCGTCTCGTTCGACATACTCCAACCCTCCAAGATCACGAGGATCGAGAATTTCAATCAGTCCCTCGGCCAGCACCACCACCCCGTCGGCCTGACCGTGTTCCAGCCGCTTAATCATCGTCCCGATCAAGAGATCGACGACTCGTTGGAGTCTCACCGGCCTCTCTCGAAACTCTTCAGGAATAATCGTGAGCGTGGCACCGGCTGCCTTTCCGATCCCTAATGCAAGATGCCCGGCCTTGCGCCCCATAGTCACCACCAGGTACCAGTGTGTCGTGGTGCGGGCATCCACCATCAAGTTCTTCACGATTTCGACGCCGACGTGACGGGCCGTCTGAAACCCGAATGTTGGAATCCCATGGGGAAGATCCAGATCGTTGTCGATCGTCTTGGGGACGTGGATGACTTGAAGTTGACCGCCGGATCGCTCCTCCAACTTCATGGCCGAAAACGCAGTATCGTCCCCGCCGATCGTCATCAAACGCGTGATGCCCAGGCGCTTCAGCGAGAACAACACGTTGTCGAGATGCTCCGCAGTTTTCGTCGGGTTCGCACGGGACGTACCCAGAAAAGACCCGCCTCGAAAATGGATCCGGCTGACATCCTCAATCGAGAGCGGCCGTACTTGTCCCGTGCTTCCTTCCATGAGCCATTTGAATCCATCGATCAGCCCGAGCACATCCGAGCCTCCTAGAGTGCTGCAGATCGTTGCCGCGCTGATCACACTATTGATCCCGGGAGCCGGCCCTCCACCGATCAGAATGCCGACGGTCGGACGCTGCTCTGTCATCTGCTTCTCCATAGAGTACTTCCCATCGCCCCCCTACTTCTTGATGACCTGCGGCATGGTTGTATACTCCATCCCCTTGTGATGGCAAGCGGGCCGACCCAGGGGGAGCGCGCGACACATTGATGAACCATCACGCAGGCTTGGCGTCATGGATACCGCCCTTCGCGTAGCGAAGGCGGATCATTCAGGCTTGTCTTCCAATCCGACATGCGCGCGAAGAGCATTGTAGTTGAACGCCGGCTTGCCCAATCGCCACAGGCCCGGATCGTGCTGAGCCATTTCATCGATCAACGCAGCGACCACGCCACGCATAGTAGGGATTGCAGCCGCATGTCGTGGCGTCTGCCCGCCGAGCGCGAGATGAGGCTGATCGGACCATTCAAGGTAGGCTTTCTCAAGAAACTGGCCGAGCAGCGCACCGTCTTCCTCCTGCGTCATAACCAACATGGGCGGTTCACCGGATGAGAGCTCAGCGGCCGAGAGCTGCCGAACGGGCGGCACCAGCGTCTCACCTCGGAAATGCAGTGAAAATCCAAATGAGGCCGCCAGTCGATGCTTGATCCGGTCAAGTCGTTCCGGACTGTCGCATTCCACGATGAGCTGCGAAGAGGTCAGCGTCAGTTTCGCCACAATAAACGCGGGAACCCCAGTCGTGTCCCGCTGAACCCACGTTCGTGTCAATGGAACGGCTCTCCCGATGCCCGCCTGCGATTCAACCGGAATCAATGGATTTTCCGATTCAAACTCGCTCATGGAGGACAACGTTTCAGCGAACAATCGATGTGCATGATGGTCGTAGAGCGCGATGGCATACAGATACGGTCGGCCGCCAGAATCGCGATAGCCGATGTGGGCGACCGCGTCCACCACGGCATCCAGGCGCCGCTGTGCGAACGCCCAGAGCATCATATAGCCGTAACGCTTGGCAAACTCCTTCCACTCCCCCAGCGCAAAGGATCCGGTGGTTATCTCCATTTCTCGACGCCATTCGGACGTCGTATCGAACAACGCGTCAGCATCCGCCTGTGACAGAGCGATTCCGCCTCCGGCCCAGACTGCCTTGTCGGGTTCCTGCGTGTTCGGATCATGAATAACCCGGGTGAGCAACGGACGGTCCAGCGCAAACTCCTTGACGAATCCCTCTCCGGGCAGCACCACTCTCGTTCCATCGGCGAGCGATCGCAGCACGAGATCTTCGCCAGGCGTCGGCGTAGAGGTCAGTTTCAGCACGTCGAGATGCGAATGTTTCAGCGGATCGAGCCACTGCCGTTCCTCATGGGGAATATGCTCGGTGATGACGTCCCGCAGCTGTTCGATAAGTGTCAGCTGCCCGTCTTCCGGATAGAAGTCGCAGAACAGGTAGAGACTCGCCAGTTCTGTTTCCTGCTCAAGTAGCGGAACAAGCCTGCCTGCTCCCTCTTGCAGATAGGGCTTCAGCGCCCGCGCGAACGCCAGTTCCCGCTGCAATCTAAATTCCGGCTCGAGAGAGCGTGCTTCCAAACGCGCGAGGACTGCATCGAGAGACGGAGGCCGCGGGCTCCAGAACCCGGCCGGCTGCTCATTCACGCGCTTCATGGATTTCTGTCATGACGATTTCCTCCGCATCGAGCCAATCTCGGAGAGCGCCCCCGTCATGACGGCCCCGCTCCTCCCAGATCTCATAGGCTTTGCGCGAGATCCGTTCCCACATTCCATCCGGCAATTCGACGGGCTTCACGGCCTTCTCCATGACAGAGGGGGATCGTTTATTCCCTTTGCTGGTTTTCTTCGTTGCCTTTCGCATAACTCGCTCCTCAATTAAACGTCGGTCGGTGACTCCCTGGAAAGGACACGGCGATGGCCCGGCCGAAACTTCGGGCTCCTGACCGTCAGAACAGGGCAAGAGGATCTCCGAAGAACGGACTCCGTGACACTGCCGAATAACGTACGAGACAACCCACGGCGTCCATGAGTCCCCATGACAATTACATCAATGCCCTGGGCCGTCGCCGCATCAAGAATTGAATCAGCCGGTAGTCCACCCACGATGAGGAAGTCGGACGCGAGGCCGGCGGAAGTGAGCGCGGATACGACGTCCGATAACCGCTTCGTGAGCACGGTCTTGATTGATTCCCGTGTTTCCACATGAGAAAGGGTGAAATCCAGTCCGTATGAAACCGGCTCCAGCACGTGAAGAATTTTCACGGAGGCGTTCAGTCGTTTGGCAACCATGGCTCCATATTCCAGCGCGTCGAGTGAGCAGTCTGAAAAGTCGATCGGCACGAGAAGCCGATGGAGAGCCGCATGATCGCGTCGGCTCTGGTCAGCCGGCTCCTCCCCAGTTCCTTCGGCGCGCACAGCCAGCACCGGGCAGGGGGCCGCCCGGATGATCCGCTCCGCCGTACTACCCAGCAGGACATGTGCCAGGCCGGTCTTCCCTCTCGTCCCCACGACAATCAGATCCGGATCCTCGGCGCTTGCCGCTGCGAGCACTCCTTCACTCGGGATGCCCGTCGCAATTTTTGGTTGAACCGAAATCCCGCGATCGGCAGTCCGTGCTTTCAACTTGGCCAATTCGTGCGTGGCCCGTTTCGTCATCTCACCCAAATACAGCCGATTGACGGGACTCTCAGGGTCGAGCCCAGGAGGAAATTCCAACACGTGCATGACGGTCAGGGCAGCCGGCCATGATTGGGCCAGAGCGAACGCATAGGCCTCCGCTTCTACCGCTCCCCGAGACCCATCAGTGGCCAAGAGAATTCTGGGCTTTGCTTCAGCGAGGCTCACACCGCCTCCACGCTTAGCAAGAATAGTTCTCCATTCATCGTCAGTATCACGTCCTCTGAAGGAGCAAGGGTGATGCCAGCCTCGATATGGTGAGACGGATGCTGATGGTTTAAGAACCAGCAAATCTGTCATCCTCATTCCTGCCGTCAGCAAAACGTTCCGTCTTCTGAGAAGAGGATCTCTGCTACAACGGTTGTTCGCCCGCTGTAGCAGAAGGCGCCATTCCCTGTGAAGCCCGTCCTCGTTCACTGTGCGCGGCCCGGCACTTCGGGATGTTATGGAGCGGCATTGGACTTGCTGAAGGTCATCTTCAGGAGGAGAGCGATGACCCGCGCGCAACGCCTTTTGCTTGGAGCCGTGGGGTTGGCTATCGCGATCACGATCTATTTCGTGTTTTTCTGTCCCTCGGAGTGCCGGTGAGCTCAAACCCAAAAGAAGAGAATGACGACTGCCGAAACAGGTCAGGAAGCCTCCGGACTGAAGGTGACGCCATGAAAATTTTGCTCACTGTCGACGGTTCCGACCATTCGTATGAAGCGGTCCGGTCCCTCAACTACCTGGCGCGCGCCGAGGAACTGCACATTGTGCACGTACTCGATGTTCCCAGTCCGGCCTATCCCATGATGATGCCGGAGGTGGCGCAAGAACTCTATGAGACGGTCGAGCGAAATATGCGCGATGACGGGACTCGTTTACTGGATCGCATTGTGTCATTGCTCCCATTGGATGTTGGACCAGTCGCGAAGCATCTGGTCGTCGGATCTCCGGCGGATCAGATCGTCACACTAGCGGATCAGCTGAAGGTGGATCTGATTCTTTTAGGCACCAGGGGTCTTGGACCGATCAAGGAACGGCTCATTGGAAGCGTCTCCCATCGAGTACTGACCTTTGGACCGGGTGCGAAACTGATTCTTCACGGTCCCTTGAAGGCGCTTCATCGAATACTGCTTCCCCTACAAGGAACCTATGACGCAGACCATGCCCTAGCCTTCCTTCAACAGAAACCCTTTCGCGACCCGCCCACGATTACGCTGTTCACCGTTCTTCCCCATACCAGGCCTCCCTGGCCGGTGGATGCCGTCTCAGCTGAGCACATGGAAACCCATTCCCTCCGCAAGGCAACCGACTTTCTCGACGAGACAGCGGCCAGGCTCGGAGCGTCAGGCTACCCGACCCACGTGTCTGCCGCATTGGGCACACCCGTTGATGGAATTCTTCAGGAAGCCAGGGCCTTGAATCCAGACCTTATCCTCACGGGTTCCCGAGCGCGCCGCGGCCTCACCCGTATGGTGCTCGGCAGCGTGTCACACGCCCTGTTGCACCAGGGGACCTATCCGCTCATGATTTTCGGCTGATTGTCGAAAGGGGCGCCCCATGCCGATGTACGACTACAAGTGTCTCGATTGTGGGAAAGAATCACTGATCGTCGTGACGTTGAAAGAGCATGAGCGAGGCGAGGTGACATGCCTGGCGTGCGGGAGCAAGAAGCTGCAACAACTTTTCAGCCCGTTCATCGCGCACACCACAAAGAAAAGTTAGCACCATGCTCACACCGACGCGGCGGTTCATGCGGTATCGATTGCTCGCGGCAGCGCTCCTCGGATTCTGCATGGTGAGCGGGCCGGCACTCTCTCCTGTGGAGGCCCAAGACTATCCTCCAGACATCGCGCGCGGAAAAGCAGTGTACGAACGTCACTGTCAGAACTGTCATGGCCCGGCCGGTCGAGGCGACGGTCCTGACGCCGCCCCCTTGAAAGTGCCACCGGCCGATTTTCAGCGATTCCGGTCGTTTCTGAAATCCGATGAAGAATTACTGCGAACCATCGAGCATGGCGTTGTCTTCAGTCCGATGCATTCGTGGCGCGGCCAGCTCACCGACGGAGAAATGCAGGACGTCGTCGCGCACATTCGCCTTCTGTCGCAGTAGGCGCTATGACCGGTTTATCGATTCATGAGATCCCCCAAATTCGCGATGATTCCTACGACCATCTCCCTCACGCCCTCTGATGCGTTGCTCCTTGCGGATATCCAGAATGATTTTCTTCCACGAGGGGCGCTCGGCATCAGCGACGGTGATGAAATTATTCCGATCCTGGAGCATTATGTCTGCCGATTTGCCGCTCGCGGGCTTTCGATTTTCCTGACGCGCGACTGGCATCCGCCGGACCATTGCTCTTTCGTGTCCCAAGGAGGCCCGTGGCCGACGCATTGTGTGGCAGGTTCCCCCGGCGCGTTACCACCGTCGTCGTTTGTGACACCGTCATCGGCGGTCATCATTTACAAAGCCATCGACCGAGATCAAGAAGCCTATTCAGCCTTCCACAACACCAGTTTGGATCGTCATCTCCGAGCCCTCCACGTGCAGCGCCTCTTCATCGGCGGATTGGCGACCGACTATTGTGTCTTGCACTCGGTGAAGAATGCTCGGACACTGGGCTATGACGTTTGCTTGCTGATGGACGCGATCAAGGCGGTCAACCTCCAGCCTGACGACGGTCATCTCGCAGAGGAGGTGATGATCAGCCTGGGAGCTGTGCCCGTTCGATGGGAGATGCTTGCAGCATGAATCCTTCGACCAGCGCCCTGCTGACCGATCTGTATGAGCTCACGATGGCTCAAGCGTACCTGGAACAGGGGATGGACAAGCCGGCTGTATTCGAGTTCTTTGTCCGCAAATTGCCTCTCCACCGGAACTTCTTAATGACTGCCGGTCTCGAACAGGTGCTGGACTATCTCTCGGAGTTGCACTTTTCCCAGGAAGAACTGGCCTGGCTGGATCAATCAGGGCAGTTCAGTTCGCGGCTCCTTCACTACCTGGAAACCCTGCGATTTACCGGGGATGTGGAAGCCATGCCCGAAGGAACTCTGTTCTTTCCTCCTGAGCCCATCCTCAGAATCGTCGCATCGCTTCCGCTGGCACAGCTCGTCGAAAGCCGTGTCATAAACCTGCTGAACTTTCAGACCATGGTGGCCTCCAAGGCGGCACGTTTGGTGCTGGTGGCAGAAGGAAAACCGCTCATCGATTTTGGGCTGCGCCGCGCGCATGGCGCCGAAGCCGGTCTCCTGGCCGCGCGAGCCAGCTACTTGGCCGGCTTCGCCGGAACCGCGACCGTGTTGGCCGGCATGGCGTATGGCATTCCTCTTTATGGCACGATGGCCCATTCGTTTGTGCAGGCTCATGAGGATGAAGCCGTCGCCTTCGAGCATCTTGCCCAGGCACAACCGGAGAACGTCGTCCTCTTGATCGATACCTACAATACCGAAGCTGCCGCGCGCAAAGTCGTCTCGTTGGCTCCAACGCTCAAACGCAAGGGAATTGCGATGAAGGGCGTCCGGCTTGACAGCGGAGATCTCGCCGACCATGCCAAAAAAGTCCGACGCATCTTGGATGAAGGTGGTTTGGCTCATGTACAGATCCTCGCCAGCGGCAGCCTCGATGAATACCGCTTGGGAGATCTGGTCCAAACCGGTGCGCCGATCGACAGCTTCGCCGTCGGCACGGCCCTGACGACCTCCTCTGACGCGCCTTCGCTGGACTGCGCCTACAAGCTTCAAGAATATGCGGGCCGTCCCTGTCGCAAACGATCAGAAGGCAAGGCCACCTGGCCAGGCCGCAAACAAGTCTACCGGTACTATACGGGCGACGGGCGTTTGGCCCACGACATCCTCACGACGCACCACGATCAACCACCCGGCGAACCGCTGCTCAGACCGGTTATGCAGCAGGGCCGCCCTCTCGCCTCATCACCGGGCTTGGCCGAAGTGCGACGCCATGTGGCTGCGCAGCTGGGACAACTTCCCGAAACGCTGCGAGCCCTTGATGTGGCCCCGGCCCATGACGTTCGGATTTCTCCGGCGTTGCAGACCCTGGCCCAGACGGTTGACCGCACTATTTAACACCGAAGGAGCACAAGATGACGCGCCCCTCCATACCGACCATCTTTGTGGGACTCATCATACTTATCGGATTTGCCGCCACCTGGGCGGGAGCGGCCGGTCCGTCGGCTTCCAGCACCAAATCGTCCGTGGCTCCTCCTTGCAAGAGTCTCTACAAGAAGAAATCCATTCCGGCGAAGACGCTGCACGCCCTCGTGCGTTCGCACGAACGATGGGTGGAGTATCGAGGCAACCCACATGCCAAACGCGCCGAGCTCTGCCAAGCCGACCTCAGCCGGGCCTCGCTCGCGGGCGCGAATCTCGAACGGGCTGACCTTGAAGGGACCATCCTGCGGCAAGCGAACCTGTATCAGGCCACTCTGATCCAGGCGAGTCTTGCGGGGGCCGACCTCACTAAAGCCGTCCTTGAGGACAGTAACTTCTCCGGAGCCGATCTGCGCCGTGCCCGACTCGCGGGCGCGAATCTCTTTCGTGCTATCGGCGATGAAGCCGCTCTCTTTGACGCCGTCTTCGTCGGCGCGACGATGCACGAGTCGACATTCGAGCGGGCTCAGTTGGAGGGGGCCGACCTCACCGCTGCCGACTTGACCGACGGCAACTTCGTCGACGCGCATTTTTACGGAGCGACGCTGAAAGATGCCGTCCTGGTGAATGCCGATCTGTCGGGCGCCGACCTGCGTCGTGCTGTCCTGACCAACGCCAATCTCTATCGGGCCAGTCTTCAGGGTGCGCTGCTGGACCATGCGCAACTCGAGCGGACCCATCTCATCGAAGCCGACTTAGAAAGCGCCTACCTGGACGAGGCAAACTTGCGCGAGGCCAACCTGAAGGAAGCCAGTCTGCGCGGTGCCGACCTGCGATACGCCAGTTTGTATGACGCAGACCTGCATGATACCGACCTGGAGGGAGCCAACTTGGAAGAAGCCAACCTGGCCAGGGCGAGCGTGAGCTCAGCAAGACTCCGGATGGCCATTCTTTACCATGCCGTCCTTGATGAAGCCGATTTCCAGGGTGCCCACATCAACCGGGCGGTCCTGATCGGAGCCAAGGGATGGCGCACCAACTTCACGAACGGCGATTTGAGCGAAATCTACGCTCCCAAATCCTCCCTCCGTCACGCTCAATTCAACAAGGCCAACCTGGAATCTGCTAATTTCGTCGGGGCAGATCTGAGCGGAACGAGGTTCACCGATGCAAATTTGGCCCACGCGAATCTCCAAGATGCGAACCTTCACGATGCCGTCCTCGCCGGGGCCGATTTGAGCGACGCTCGGCTGGATTCCGCAGACTTGCGTCGCGCGAACTTCAAGGGCGCCGAACTCTCCTCGGTCATCGGTCTCACGCAGTCACAACTCAACACCGCCTGCGTCGATGACCAGACCAAACTGCCGCCGGGGCTCAGCCGTCCAGTTCCCTGCAATGCGGCAAAGAAGCGAAACTAAGAAGCCATGACGGCCCCACATGAACACAATGTAAAGATCACGACAGAGCAACTTGCTCTGGAGGGTATCCTCGGCCTGCCGACCGGCGCGCGCGGGGTGGTCATCTTTGCACACGGGAGCGGGAGTGGGCGGTTTAGCCCTCGCAACAACTTCGTCGCCCGACGACTGCAGCGAGATGGACTCGGCACGCTGCTGCTCGATTTGTTGACTGAAGAGGAAGCGGACGATCGGCGCAAGGTCTTTGATATCGATCTACTGGCAGACAGACTCCTGCTGGCGAAAGGCTGGCTGGTCGCGGAGCTACGGACGAAGAACACGGGAATCGGTTACTTTGGAGCCAGCACCGGCGCCGGGGCAGCCCTGCAAGCCGCAGCGCGAGATCCGTCGAACATCAGAGCCGTCGTGTCACGAGGAGGACGACCGGACCTGGCTGAATCGTATCTGCCGTCGGTCGCGGCCCCGACCTTATTGATCGTCGGAGGCCACGATGAACCGGTCATTGACATGAACCAGGCAGCGTATGATCGGCTGACCTGTGCAAAGCAAGTGGTCATCATCCCTGGGGCAACACACCTGTTCGAGGAGCCTGGGACCCTGGAACAGGTAGCGGAACATGCAGGAAGATGGTTTGTACGGTATCTCGTTTGAGGAGCCCTGCTGAGGCTATTGGTTTATGAGAGCACGGTGTTCCTGACAACCTCCATGATTATCTCCGCTGCTTCCTTCGCTGAGACCTTTGTCGTATCGATTCTCACCCCAGGGTTCAGTGGGGCCTCGTAAGGGTCCTGTAATCCTGGAACGGTCGCCGATTCACCGCGCTGCCCGCGTCGATAGGTTCCCTTGTAGTCACGCTGCATCGCCAGTTCCAACGGACATTCCACGGCCACCTCGATGAACCTCGGAATCAGACTCCTGGCGAAATCGCGATAGGCCCGCCTATTAGCCGTGGCATCGAAGATCACCGTCACCCCATGCGAGACCAGTTTCGCACCCATGAGCGCGAGTGCACGATAGAACAGATCCCGTTCTCCGCCACTGTAGGTTGGATGAGGCGTCAAGATTCGCCGGACGGCATCCGATTCCAACACTTCGACGGAACTGATTTCCTCCAGCCTCGGCTTCAGTGCGGCAGCAATGGTGCTCTTTCCGGACGCGGGCAGGCCGGTGAGCCAGATGGCAACGCCTGGCACTCGATTCATACAGATGACCCCGCAATCGGCAACCGCCCGTCGGCCCGTCCCCGCGTGCTAATTCCGGGGACTATCGGCCACGACCTCATCATCCCCGGCAGTACTCGTTCGCACGTTCCGGCTCAAAACGCGGCACATCGAGAACATTTTCAATGAAGCGAAAGAGGCTTCGTCTGACGTCCATCGACAGAGTGGGATACCAGAGCGGGCTGGCCACGACCAGGCCGCGAAAGGCAAAGAACGGCGCCGCCGTTTCAGTGATCTCCTCGTCACCGCTGGCGTCCATGTAGGTGTCCCAGAACAAGCGGAAGAGAACTTCGAACGGTCCCCGGAGCTTGCCCCAGCTGATCAGTGAGTTCAGCAGATAATTGATCGTCATCGCGGTGATGTCGTCGGCTGGTTCGCCCCATTCTCCTCGTGACCGATCCAACACCGCAAACTCCGTTCCGGTACGGAACAGCACATTGTACGGATGGAAATCCCCGTGAACCTGAGAAAGTCGATTGGCTTTGTCACGGAGACGCCAGCGCCACCGATTGCACGCGTCCTCCACTGTTCGTAGGAGATCGCCGGTGATAAAGCCACAGCGCGCCGGATAGCTGTCGGTCAGTCCCATGATGCATTCGCCGTGACCGATCAATTCACGCAGCCGGCGCTTATACAGAGCTGCATCACGCCGTTTCTTTGCATGGATGTGGGCCAAGTAGCGCGCCAGCGCGATTGTGCGTTGGCGATCCACCTTGCGCAGCGTCCTGCCTTTCGCCAGCCGCGCAAGATCCCTATGATAGCTCACCCCGTCCGTCCATTCGTTCAACACAAAGAATTCACGAGCTTCGGCGATGGAAAAGAGCGCCTGTTTGGCATCGAATGCGCCCACATCCAGGGCCTTCACATGGCGCGGCAGGCGTCCATACGAATCGTAGTCCCACAACATGGCTTGTCCGCGATCAGCCATATGTTCGTGCCCAAACGGGCCGGGTTTCATGGTTTCAAGTACCGCGGACTGGACCCGACGTCCGATTTGAAACGTCAATTTGACCGGTGTCCCGTACCCATAACGCTTCTGTTCTCCCTTGGAGCTCTCTTTGCCGATTACTCCATAGGACAGCAAGCTGACCTTTGGGCCAAAGCGGGCCTGTAGGTAACGTTCCAAGGCTGACTTCCTCAACACCGGCATGCTGAGAGCCATCGCAATTCACGTTCCCGTCATAGCTCTTTGGAACCCTCGAGAAGGTCGCTGAATGCAAGCATGCTGGCGCGATGGGCTCCACCGATGAACAGGTCACTGTGGAAAAATGCGCCATGTTGGAGCCGCTGGGAAAGCTCGGGGATCAGGAAATATCTGCGCCAGCTGATTTGCCCACGCCGTCCAACCCGTCTCAAGTCGGCACATCGTTTGCTGACTCCGTTTGATGAAAGGGACGGAATTGTCTGGATGTGGAGGCGCTATGAAACTTGAGATTGAAAGCCGCAATGTCGCAATGACCCCCCGCTGGAAGACC
This sequence comes from Nitrospira sp., assembly GCA_024760525.1. Lineage (NCBI taxonomy): Bacteria > Pseudomonadati > Nitrospirota > Nitrospiria > Nitrospirales > Nitrospiraceae > Nitrospira > Nitrospira sp. The sequence goes on along the minus strand of CP060499.1, from coordinate 218,078 downwards.
GAGATTGAAGCCCGTATGGAAGACCTCCAACGAGGGCACGAGGATTTGATTCACGGCCGAGTCACGTTGACTAAGAATCGGCATCACAAGAAATTTGCGAACGTGGCGGAGGCACTGGTTGTTGTCACACTGCCCGGACGTCATACCATGACGGCCAGAAAGGAAGACAAGACCTTCGAGGAGGCCATGCGCTCTGCGTTTCATGCCGTGAGCATCGAACTCCGCAAGTATCGAGAAAAACGTGCGAAGACCGAGATTCGACTGTCACCGGTGCCGCCTCATCGCGGTGTGCTCTGCAAGCTCTTTCCCAAGGAGCAATACGGCTTCATCCTGAAAGAAGGAGGCGGTGAGGTCTATTTTCATGTGCATGCGCTGCAGGGGGTCGCCTTCGGCCATCTGGAGGATGGGATCGAGGTCCTCTTCGGCGAAGAGCAAGGAAACAAGGGCCTACAGGCGACCGTCGTCGTGCTCCCGCATCCCATGACGACAAGGGTGTCCTCATGACGATGGAGACGTTCAAAGTGCGTCCGTCGTGTTCACCTCCGTGATCGTCCGGGGACAAGTCGATTTCGAAGAGACGGGCGACCCGGAGTCCCTCAGCGAAAGTACTGGCGGGACCTATTTCCCCACCGTTTCTTGGTTATCCCCATTGATTGGAAACTAATAGTACTGTTATAGTTTCCCTAGTGTATGCCAAAACAATCCTCCATGCCGCGCCTTAAGCCGTCGTCCACTAAAATGGCCTTCCGTCAACGCATCATTCTGGAATCTCGTCGGCATTTCTTGGCTCATGGGTTTCGGGGCGTCACCATGGACGATCTAGCCCACGAGATGGCCATGAGCAAAAAAACGCTCTATGCCGGCTTTCCGAGCAAGACGGCTCTTGTGGAAGCCGTAATCCTTGAAAAGTTCAGGAACGTTGATGCCGATCTGAGCCGCATTGCATCTACATCCTCCTTAGATTCCCTCGGGTCACTCCGTCGTCTGCTCGAATGCGTGCAGGGACACATGGAGGAGATCCGACCGCCGTTCTTGCGCGACATTCGCCGCGAGATGCCGGATTTGTTTGCGGTGGTGGAACGCCGGAGGCGGGACCTGATTCAGCGCCATTTTGGAAAAGTGTTCCTGGAAGGTCGTCGTGCGGGGATCATCCGTCAGGACATTCCGCCCAAGCTGGCAATCGACATTCTGCTCGGTGCGGTACAGGCCGTGATAAATCCGTCAAAAATAGAAGAGCTGGGTTCCACACCCAAAACCGTCTTTACCGCCATCGTGCGGGTAGTCCTCGAAGGCTTGACCACCGAGAAAGCCAGACCGCTGCGTACAATCTGACTCGACAATTGGATGATGAAACGTATCCTGATCATACTTCTTGCGGCAGGAACGGTGATCATCGGAGGGTATCTCTATGTGCACTCCTTGTCCGAACGCGAGGCAGACCATACCCTCAGGATTGCAGGCAATATTGAGGCGCATGAGAGCGTAGTCAGCTTCAAGGTGCCTGGTCGTATCGTCGAGTTGCCCGTTCAAGAAGGTCAATATGTCAACAAGGGCGACCTGCTGGCGCGTCTCGATGACGACGATTACCGCCAGCAAGTGAGCGTGGACGAGGCGACCGTACGAACACGAGAAGCTGAGCTGAAGTTGGCCTTGGCCGGAAACCGGAAGCAGCAGATCCAAGCGGTGAAACAATCTGTGATCGACGCGCAATCGGATCTCGAACTCAAACGTGCAGAATTCCGCCGACGCCGAGCGCTGCTCGATGAGCAAGCCGTGTCGCAAGAAGATGTCGACAGCGCGGAAACGCTGATGAAGCGGGCAGAAGCGACGTATCGACGCCTTAAGGAAAATCATGACGAGATCGTCGAGGGCACGCGCAAGGAGGAAATTGCTGTGCGACAAGCCAATCTCCAGCTGGCCCAGGAACACTTGGAGATGGCCGGCGTGAACTTGTCTTATACCGTGCTCTCGGCGCCGATCTCCGGAGTGGTCCTCGTGCGGCAGGCAGAGCTCGGCGAAGTGGTCTCTCGTGGAACGCCGGTCGTCTCGATCGCCGATGTCGACCGCCTCTGGATGCGAGGCTATATCAACGAGACGGACCTGGGTCGAATTCAGTGGGATCAACCGGCCACCGTTCGCACGGACACCTATCCCGACAAGAAGTACCACGGTCGCATCTCGTTCATCGCATCCCAAGCTGAATTCACGCCGAAAAGCGTCGAGACCTACAAAGAACGGGTCACCCTCGTCTATCGAATCAAGATCAACCTGGACAACCAGAACCATGAGCTCAAGCCCGGAATGCCGGCTGAAGCGATCATCGACGCCCCGCCGGAACAATGACCTATGCCTTCCATCATCGCCATCACAGCCTTGACGAAACGGTTTTCGGGCATCACAGCCGTAGACCGTCTCACGTTCGAGGTACAGGCCGGTGAGATCTTCGGGCTGGTCGGCCCCGACGGAGCCGGGAAGACCACGGCGTTACGAATGTTGGCCGGCGTCCTCACACCGGACGGCGGATCGGCGACTGTCGCCGGAGCCGACATTGTCCATGATCCGGAAGCCGCCAAAGCCCGCCTCAGTTACATGCCTCAGCGCTTCGGGCTCTATGAGGACTTGACCGTCGAGGAAAATATTCGCTTCTACGCGGACGTCTTCGGCGTGTCTCGCCCGGAGCGAGTCGAGCGTTCTCAACGATTGCTCGATGCCGCCGGCATGAGTCCTTTTACAAACCGCTTGGCGGGTACGCTTTCCGGGGGCATGAAACAAAAGCTCGGACTCGTCTGTGCCCTCATCCACCGGCCACATGTGATCCTGCTCGACGAACCGACCAACGGTGTCGACCCGGTTTCGCGTCGAGATTTCTGGCGTATCCTGTATTCGCTGCTTGCCGAAGGGATTGGCATTGTGATGTCGACCTCCTACCTCGACGAGGCCGAACGATGCCATCGCGTGGCGCTGCTGCACCAAGGACGCATGCTGTATTGCGAGACGCCTGCCGGATTAAAGAGCCGCCTCCGCGGGACCATCCTGTCGGTTGTAGCAGGTGATCCCCGCCGCATTCGGACCGCCCTTGTCGGTGCAGACGGTGTCCTTCATGCATGGCTTGTCGGCGACGGCGTCCGTCTTGTAGTGGATGACGCCACACGCCGAATTCCCGAGCTTCGATCGGCACTTCGGGCTGCACATCTGTTGTTCGACCGCCTGGAAGTCGTAAAGCCCACGATCGAAGACTTGTTCGTCGCTGTTACATCGACAAGCAGCGGAGAGACGCCATGACGGATCTCCATACGTCCGCGGTAAGTGTCCGCGACCTCGTCAAACGCTTCGGGGACTTCGTGGCGGTGGACCACATCAATCTGGAGGCACGTGCGGGAGAAGTGGTGGGCTTCTTGGGTCCAAACGGGGCCGGAAAATCCACGACGATCCGTATGCTGTGCGGCCTGCTTCGTCCAACCGCAGGACAGGCCTTGGTGGCTGGTTACGATGTGGCACGGGAGGCGGAGCAGGTGCGTCGCCACATCGGGTACATGTCGCAAAAGTTTTCGCTCTACAACGATCTGCGGGTCATCGAAAACATTCGCTTTTTCGGCAGCATGTACGATGTGCCGGCGGCGATGCTCAAGCAACGGGAGGCGTGGGTACTGGAGATGGCCGGGTTGGTCGGACGGGAATCGACGGTGACCGGCACCTTACCCAGCGGATGGAAACAGCGGCTCGCCTTGGGCTGCGCCGTGCTCCATCGCCCGCCGATTCTTTTCTTGGACGAGCCGACATCCGGGGTCGATCCAATCTCACGCCGTCAATTCTGGGAACTGATCCATGCCATGGCGTCCGACGGAGTGACCGTTCTCGTTACTACGCATTACATGGACGAGGCTGAGTACTGCAACCGGCTCATTCTGATTTTTCACGGTAGGATCGTGGCTTCCGGATCGCCGAGCGAGTTGAAACAACAGACCATGACCGGCGAACTGCTGTTGATCGAATGCGATCCGCTGGGCCGGGCGCTCGATGCGCTCCAGCACGTTCCGGATATTCGGGACCTGGCTGTGTTCGGCAACGCCTTGCACGTTGTGGTTCAGCACGCTCAGACTGCGATCCCCCATCTTCGCGCTGTTTTGTCCGGACAAGGCGTCGCTGTATCAAGGATCGAGCCGATTCGTCCAAGCTTGGAAGACGTGTTCGTTTCATTGACCGCGCAATTGAGCGCGCACAGGAGCTAATGCGCTGCCATCGACTCCTCGCCATCATGCGTAAGGAAACGCTCCAGATTCGGCGCGATCTTACCAGTCTGCTGATCACGGTGGCCATGCCGCTGCTGCTGATGCTGGCGTTCGGCTATGGCGTACGTTTCGACGTCCAACACATTCCGGTCTATGTGTACGACCGTGAGGGAAGTCAGCAAAGTCAGGACTTTCTGAAGCATTTTCAAGCCTCGGAGTATTTCTCCGTCATCAAGGCCGTGGACAGTTATCCGGCGCTGATCGACGCGCTCGACGCCGGAGCCTGCCGGCTTGCCATCGTCATACCCACGGATTTCTCTGAGCGATTGAATACCGGCGGATCCGTAGGCATCCAAGCCCTGGTCGATGCCACCGACAACAACACCGCCAATATCAGTCTCAGCTACAGCGAATCCATCGTTCAGGCGTATAACCAGCGACTCCGTTTGGGCTGGGTTCAACGCCACGGGCAGGACGTCATGCCACCTCCTTTGAGGATCGACACGAGAACCTGGTTCAACGAAAACCTTGAAAGCACCGCCAATATCGTCCCTGGAGTCGTTGCTATCATCATGGCCGTGATCGGCTCATTTCTCACTTCGTTGACCATCGCTCGGGAATGGGAGCGCGGCACCATGGAACAGCTGGTGTCGACACCGGTCACGCCTATCGAACTGATGGTCGGCAAGCTCGTGCCGTATTTTTCGATCGGGCTCATCGATACCATGCTCTGCGCCGGTTTGGCGATCTGGTGGTTCGAGGTGCCGTTTCGCGGGCAATGGGGCGTGTTTGTCCTGAGCTGCACTCTGTTTTTACTCGTCGTCCTCGCTCTGGGATACGCCGTGTCGGTCGTGGCCAAGTCTCAACTGGCTGCCAGTCAAGCAGCCTTGATTGCCACGTTCCTGCCGGCCTTTCTGTTGTCGGGGTTTCTCTACCCTATCGATCAAATGCCGACCGTGATCCAGATCATCACGCATGTGATCCCAGCGCGCTATTTCATGTCGGTCATCCGCGATGTATTTCTCAAAGGAACGCCGCTTGTGTATCTCCTGGATGATCTGCTCGCATTGGCCCTCTTCGCCGCACTCTTGACACTCTTGGCCACGCGGGCGTTTCACAAAAAGCTGGCCTAGGATGCACATGTTGGGACGCCTTCGTGGCATGCTGATCAAAGAGTTCATCCAAGTCTTTCGGGACAAACGCACCCGCACGCTTTTGTTCGCGCCTCCCATTATTCAGATGCTCATCTTCGGCTATGCCGCAACCTTGGAGGTCCACCACATTCCCACCGCGGTGTTGGATTACGATCATAGCCAAGTGAGCCGCGATCTCGTGTCCCGCTTTACCGCAAGTCCTTACTTCGATGTTCGGGCATACCTGAACGATCGTCAGCAGATTCGAGATTGGATCGATCGCGGAGAGGTCATGGTGGCCCTCCAGATCAACGCGGGCTTTGCTCACGATCTTGGGAAAGGACAGACAGCGCGGCTTCAAGTGATCGTGGACAGCAGTAATTCGAATACGGCTCTGATTGCCGTCGGCTATGTCAACCAAATCGCGGCCCGATTCGCTCAAGAGTTTCAACATGCACGTCTTCTCCGCACATCGCCCTTTGCTCCATCGCAAATTCCTTCGATCGTTCTCGAGCGGCGTCCGTTGTACAACGTGAATTTCGACAGTCAGTGGTTTTTTGTGCCCGGTGTGATCGGCAATTTGATCTTGGTCATGGTCGTGAGCCTGACCGCGTTCGCGGTGGTCCGCGAGCGGGAAATCGGTACGCTCGAACAGATTATGGTCACACCCATCGGCCGCATGGAGTTCATTCTCGGCAAGACCGTCCCCTTCTTTCTGATCGGAATGCTTGATACCGCTCTGATCTCGCTGGTGGGTACCCTCTGGTTTGGCGTGCCGTTCCGTGGAAGCATCGGCGTTCTCGCGATCGGTGCCGTGTTGTTCATCCTATGCATGTTGGGGATCGGACTCTTCATCTCCACTATTTCTAGGACCCAGCAGCAAGCGATGGTATCGGGATTTTTCTTCAATATGCCGGCCATTATGTTCTCCGGCTTCGGCACACCCATCAGCAGCATGCCGGACTGGATGCAAACGCTCACCTATTTGAATCCGTTGCGCTATTTTCTGGAAGTGCTGCGAGGCATCTATCTAAAAGGCGTGGGCTTGGACGTGCTCTGGCCGCAGATGGTCGCCATGAGCCTCCTAGGCACGGCCATGTTAGTAATTAGCGTGACCCGCTTTCAGAAGTCCCTGGATTGACAGCGGCGGGGGACCATTCGATCCCCCGCCCTCGGCCTACACACAGTCGTTCTAGGCGGGTACATCCTTCAATGCAATACCCAAGGCATCGGCAATGCCCTTGCCATACGCCGGATCGGCCTTGAGACAGTGGCGGATATGGCGGATCTGGATATCACGAGGTGCGGCACCGATGGAACGAGCCGTGTTTTCAAACAGCAATTGCTGCTGCGCGGTCGGCATTAGCCGGAACAACGCGCCGGGCTGAGAGAAGTAGTCTGTGTCTTCACGATGGTTCCAATGGTCTGCGGCGCCCTCAAGACTGAGCGCCGGCTCGCGGAAATCCGGTTGCTCTTTCCACTCACCGGAGCTATTCGGCTCGTAACCGAGAGTGGCCCCATGATTATCGTCTACACGCATCGCGCCGTCTCGGTGGTAGCTGTGAGCCGGACACCGTGGAGCGTTCACCGGGATCAAATGGTGATTCACACCGAGCCGATAGCGCTGCGCGTCGCCGTAGCTGAAGAGACGACCCTGCAACATCTTGTCGGGTGAGAAGCCGATGCCCGGCACGACATTCGCCGGGTTGAACGCAGACTGTTCGACCTCGGCAAAGAAGTTTTCGGGGTTTCGGTTGAGTTCCATCACGCCGACCTCAATGAGGGGATAATCCTTGTGCGGCCACACTTTGGTCAGATCGAAGGGATGATAGGGCACCTTTGAAGCGTCGGCTTCCGGCATGACTTGTACCTGAAGGATCCACTTGGGATAGTCGCCTTTCTCAATACTCTCGTAGAGGTCACGTTGGTGGCTTTCGCGGTCCTTGCCGATCAACGTCGCGGCCTCAGTATCGGTCAAGTTTTTGATGCCCTGTTGGCACTTGAAGTGAAACTTGACCCAGTGGCGTTCGCGCTTGGCGTTGATGAAACTGAAGGTATGGCTCCCGAAGCCGTGCATATGACGGTAGGTCGCCGGGATGCCGCGATCGCTCATGACGATCGTAATCTGGTGTAGGGCTTCGGGCAGTGAGGTCCAGAAATCCCAGTTGTTCTTCGCGCTACGGAGGTTGGTACGCGGGTCTCGCTTGACCGCGTGATTAAGGTCGGGAAATTTGAGGGGATCGCGCAGGAAGAACACCGGGGTGTTGTTGCCGACCAAATCCCAGTTGCCTTCCTCGGTGTAGAACTTCAGTGCAAAGCCTCGGATGTCACGTTCGGCGTCGGCGGCACCGCGTTCCCCCGCGACCGTGGTGAAGCGGGCGAACAGGTCGGTCTTCTTTCCAACCTGGCTAAAAATCTTCGCACGTGTGTATCGTGTGATGTCCCGTGTCACCGTGAATGTGCCGTAGGCGCCTGAGCCCTTTGCATGCATGCGGCGCTCCGGGATCACCTCGCGATCGAAATGCGCGAGTTTTTCCAGGAACCACACATCCTGCAATAGCTGTGGGCCGCGTGGCCCGGCGGTCATCACATTCTGGTTGTCGGTGACCGGGCACCCGGCGGCAGTGGTCAGCTTCTTCTCATCGTTCATAGCATCTCCTCTTTGTTGAGATATAGATCAGTCCGCATGAGGTTCCTTCTTTTCTCCGCTTTTTGTGAACGCTCCGCCTCGACTTCGAACCGACCGAGGAGGGACAGAGTCCTTCCTCGGTCAGGCGTCTCGACGAGGCATTAATGGCTTATCGGTTGGATGTAGGGGTAGGCAGTGCCTTGAGATCCGATACTCTCGATCACGTCTACCCTCGTCCACTCCACTCCGGCCTTGACGCTGTCTTCCTGCGCGACCGTCGCATGAAGTGCATCGATGACATCCACCCGATGCGCATCGGCGGCCAAACTGTCGGACACGTTCACGACGCCGGTTGCGATCATCATCGACATAAATCCCACTGTCAACATGTTCTTCGCGCTCATGACATCCTCCTTGGGTTAGCTATCTGTTCAGATCATTCCGCTTACTTGAGTGCAAGATACCTTCCGCAAGAGAATCAGTCCAATTGATAGTTAATGAATCATCGATAAGTCTTACTTATCGATTCTGCGGGGCTGCAATTACCGGCAAGATTCGGCGGTTTCTGAATGGTGCGAAGGGGCAAGAGAAACAGAGTGGGCGCATCGTCACGGAGCCATTGCCAGGAGTTCGAGCGAATGTTGGAGGTCGCGCTTGACAACAGATGCCTATACCATGCATATTTATGCATATGCGTACCACGCTCAATATCGACGATCAACTCCTCAGGCGCGCGGGGCAACTCACCGGCGTTCAGGAAAAAACGCAACTCGTACGCTTGGGGCTTGAGGCCCTCATTTCTCGCGAAGCCGCTAAGCGACTTGCTCGACTGGGCGGCACTGAACCCCATCTGAAAGACATCCGCCGACGCCGGCCTGCTTAGCCATGGCCATACTGGTCGACACCTCCGTGTGGATCGACCACTTTCGTACGAGTTCATCTGCTCTTCGACGCCTGCTGGACAACGACTTGGTCGTATGTCACCCACTCGTCATTGGGGAAATCGCCTGCGGCAACATGAAGCATCGATCTGAGGTTCTTGAGTCTCTGGCCGTGTTGCCGACCACTCCCACTGTTGATCATCAAGAACTCCTGACATTTATCGAAACCCATCACCTCTTTGGACAGGGCTTAGGCTGGATCGACATTCATCTCCTCGCCTCGACGATGCTCCAGCGGGTGACACTCTGGACCCTCGATCAGTCTTTACGACAGGCTGCCAAGAAACTGCACTGCGGATTTGAGTAGTTAGATTAGCCGGGTTGTCCTCTGTCTAGCTGCAGAACACCACTCTGCGGCTAGGGTGATTCCCAGCATGGAACCATCTTCCCGCCAATTAGAATCAATGAAGGACTTTGGAGGAGGTGCATTATGGGTATCACGCTGTTACATGTTGCGATTGTGGCTACGGTGGCATTCTCTGCCGGGGCGCTCGGGTGCAGCCAGACGGCCTCCGAACGGCGCGCGGCTTCACCGACATTGGGAGAACGAATCAAACAGGATTCGGTCAGCGGCAGAGTCCATGACATCGGGGCGAAGTATGTGTCCATTAAGGACAGCAGCGGAGAAACCACACGTGTCCGCGTAGACGATCAAACCAAGATGGACCGCGTGGCGATCGGAGACCAGGTTAAAGCTTATGTTTCCGAGGATGGATATGCCTCGACGATTCAGCGAGTCTCGGAATAGGCCGCTCTGACGCTCAATATAATGCCGGCGGTAATCTACTCGCGACTCACATAGAGCAAGGCAATTTACCCCATAGTCTCTGCGACTACACCCGTCTGGGCAGGTTCCAGCGTCATCCCCTTTAACTCCTCTACGATGGCCATCTATCCTATTGTAATCAGAGCACAACTTCGCGTTTCTTCAAGGAGTTCCACAGCTGTGGTAGGCTGAAGTAGCGATCGTCCCGACTACAGAACAACGTCCAAGAGGATCATCATGAAGATGCTTCTTATCGTCTGTGGAAAGAAATTGGAGGACGAGATTGTCAATCTGTTTAAGGAACTTGGGCTTAGGGGATTCACAATGATCTCAGGCGTGGGAGGGAGCGGCGTGACCGGAACCGTGCTTAGCTCCGATACCAATCACGGTACCAATACGCTGTTCATGCTCGCGCTCGGCTATGAATCCGCGTTTCTGCCCAAGATTCTGGCCGCTCTCAAGGCGATTCGTGCCCAACATGTCCAAGGGCATCAGGAACGCGAAATCCCGTTGAAAGTCTTTCTTCAACCTTGTGAAATCATCATTTGAAGTTCCCCCTCCCGCTCTGCCCGATCATGACGTTCTTAGCTCCAACCCTTCCATAACGGCCGGCAAATTACCCTGCTCCGATCCACCCGAGACTGTGATCGACATGTTTCCGTAGGGATGACGTATAGATGGAAAAAGAACTCCACGTCATGAGGTGGCTACGCGTTTCTCATCCATGAGCGGGGCGGAGTAGAAAACAACTTACGTAGTGGGAGGCGAATCGTTCTAGACTCTAGTTTGTCTTTATCGTATGCGGCGCCTGGCCGATGATGCGGACCCTCGGGCCGCGCGGAAGAGGGGTCACACGATTGTCAGCTATCACGTTGTCAAGAACCCACTCGAACAGTCGTTTCGCGTCGTTCAGCTCAGGTTCTTTGGGAATGCCGTAATGCGCTTTTTGCATCGGTTCGTCATAGAGGCCGATACAGCCGTGGGATGCGGGATAGCCCGGCAGGTCTCGACCGTGAATCCAGTAGGAGACGCCTTCGCGATTGACAAAAAACCGGAGGGCGTAGTTCATGGGATAGGGTCTGTCCGTGCCCTCGATCGTATAGAGACAGGATTGATGCGAACCATGAGCCGCCGTCAGGCGAAACTCTCCGACCGGCGTCGGCTTTCGCGCTTCCCCGGAGGCAATCGGGACGGAAAAACGAAGCGCACCATATTCATAGGCGCCGAGAAACTGCTCGGACAGATCGATCAGTATGAACTGTTCCTCCTGCTCCGCAGGCGGATAGAAGGATGGCATCGGCTGAAAGTCCACCATGTCCTTCATGTTCTTCGGAACCTTGATGGACACCCCTGCATGCGCATGGCGCCGGTCGATTCGATTAAAGCGGGCCACGCTGATCCACAGTTCGCCGAACAGCTTTTCCAGCGACTCGCCGGTGCGGAGTTTCCGACATTCCCACTGCACAGTCCTATCGCTTGGATAGTGGATACCGCAGAGGCCTGGCGGCTTTGTCATCGGCTCCGAGTGAGAAATAGTGGGAACGAGAATGAGAATGACAAGCAGGCTATCTCTCATCAACCACGGCCCCGCAGTGGATATGAGGGACGCGCGTGCGACGAGTAACAAGAACTCCCACGGACTGTTCAAAGCGTTCCTCCGGCACGGCCGCTGGGTATTGCCCGTGGTAGAGGGAGTCTCTGGACGATGCGAGAGCGCCGGTGGCGACCGTTTCAACAGTCTGTTACGACCAATACTGCGACGCCTTCATATAGCCGAACAACAAATCTCGTCGGGCAAGAATCCCCACCAGCTTGTTATTCCGCACGACCGGTACGCGAGTCAAATAACGATCCTGGAACAGATCAGCCACTTGGGCGAATGTTTGATCTTCGGTCACGGTCACGGGCCGGGCCGACATGATTTCAGTGACCAGAAGTTTCCGAAGATCACGCCCATCGATCAAGGCCTGCAGCAGATCGTATTCGGTCACGATCCCGACCAACGTGCCGTCTTCTTCCACGACCGGAAGACTTCCGAAATTGCGATGCGTCATCAGGTGAGCGACGGCCGATGCAGCGGTGCGCGTCGTGCAGCGGGTGACGGCATCCTGCATCAATTGTTCGACGGTCAAGGTCCTTGGATCGCAGCCTTTCATGAAGAATTCGGTTTGTCGCATAGGTTCCTCACTAACCTCGTTTGCCGCCGGTTGCGAGATAGGTTCGCAAGACATCGCGTCTTGCGATAATGCCAATCAATTTATCTTTGGCGTCCACCACGGGGACGCGGACCAAATCGCTTGCGCGCAGCACGTGAACCAACGTTCCGAGCGTCGTTTCAGGTCTGACAGAATAAGGGTTGGCAGTCATGACATCCCTTGCCGCGACGGCACTGAGCTGATAACCGTCGTCGACAGCTGCGAGCAAATCGTGTTCGCTGACAATGCCGGCCAATTTGTGACCATTCTCCACGACAGGGACAGCCCCAAACCCTTCAATCATGAGGGAAGCAATCACGTCACCCTTTGTCCTCGGATGAACACATTGTACTTCGTTTTCCATCACTTGGCTGACGGTCATAGAATCAAAGCCTTTGACCTTGGCCGTTCCGGCCTTCTTCCTCTTTCTCATCTGCCCCTCCTTCTCAGCAGTCGTCGGCATGTTTCGCGAGCACTCGTCGCCGACAAACTGAACAGCAGAACTCCAATCCTCTTTCCAGCGGAAATCGACGACTTTCTGTTTACCGGACTCAACCTTAATCCCTTTGAGCCGTTGCACCTGACCCGCTCGGTGACCCTATTCGATCCGCCAGCTCACCAGGGTCTCAACGTACCTTGAATCCGAATCCATTTAGAGTGACGCGATTCACCACAGCCAAGAACCTACTCTGCCGCAAAACGCGACAACGTCTCGCAGCATCTCAGCACCGCCTTCATTGATAACTCCTCGGAAGATGAACGACTCTTCTTCCGTCTCGCCGTTTTCCACAGGCACATCCAATGCAGATCTAATACCCGAAACGATGTTCTCCACGATGGCCGCCATCGAGAAAAGGAACCCGCATGCGGATCTTATGTGCGGTCGATGGGTCCGAGCACTCACACTGGGGGATCCAAGCGCTCGAGGCCTTTGTCAGCTGTACGCCTGAACAGGTCACGTTGCTCCATGTCGTCGACAAACCCGCACTTCACGCGCTCACCGGACGGAACGCTCTCGGCGAGCGCCGTGCACTGGCCGCCATGGAAAAGGCCGGTGGCATGCTTCTTCGGCAAGCGGAACAATCAGCCCGGTTGGCTCTTGGCCAGGCCAAAACGGCCTCCCGCACCGAACTCCAGACCATCTTGGCCCATGGCCCCCTCGCAACCACGATCGTCAGACAAGCGCGACGCATGAAAGCGGGTCTGATCATCATGGGATCGCGCGGTCTGAACGACATTCAAGGATTCTTGCTGGGGAGCGTCTCTCGGCAAGTGGCATCGGCTGCTGCTTGTTCGGTTCTCGTCGTGAAACAGCCTATCCCCACACTGCTCCGCGTTGCCCTCGCGGTCGATGACTCCAAACCCTCGCGGGCAGCGGCCAAGTTTCTTCGATCCCGCATTCTTCCCGAATCCGCCATCGTCACGATCCTGACTTCAGTTGAAAGTCCCGTTACGGACTTCGCCGCAGAGTACTTATCCGAGTCGCAATTGGCCGAGTTGACCAAACCGGTCATAGACCGGGCAACCGCGTTCGTCAACAGCATGCGGGACGACTTCATCCAAGACGGCTTTCTGGTGGAGACGCAGGTCCGGATGAACCACGTCATCGAGACCATCGTCACCCACGTCGAAGCCAAGCGCGATGAGATACTGGTGATAGGGGCTCGCAATTTGACCAGGAGTGAACGGCTGCATCTCGGTAGCGTCTCCGAGAGCCTGCTCAGACACGCACCCTGTTCGGTCCTCATCGTACGAGGCGTCGGTGCGTGACTTCACCTATCACGGGATTCACCGGCTTCCGATCGACGATGTGCTGAAGCAGTTGGAGGTCGGCAGAGGCGGGCTATCCCCCGCTGAAGCTCAACGGCGTCTCGCTGAATTCGGACCGAATATTCTCATCGCGCCGGATCGCCACTCGCTCATTCGAGGGCTCGTCCGCCATTTCACCCACTTTCTGGCGATCCTCCTGTGGATTGCCGCCGGTCTGTCCTTTGGGGCGGAATTCATGAAGCCGGGCGAAGGCATGGCGACGTTGGGATGGGCCATTCTCGGTGTCATCATCATCAACGCGGGCTTCGCCTTTTTCCAGGAATATAAGGCCGAACGAGCCGTGCAGGCCCTCCACCGGTTGTTGCCGGACAAGGCTTGGGTGATGCGCGGCGGACAGTCCGTCGAGATCACGCGGCACAGCATTGTGCCCGGTGATGTGTTGATTCTCGAAGAAGGCGAGCGCGTGCCGGCGGATGCGCGTCTGATCGAAGTCACAGGCATGCGGGTGGACAACGCCGCGCTGACGGGCGAGTCCAAACCCAAACGCCGGATCGCAGAAGCCACACCGGATGGGCAGTGGCTCGATCTGCCGAACCTCGTCTTCGCCGGGACCACGATCCTCTCAGGACACGGACAGGCCGTGGTATTTGCCACGAGCATGCATTCAGAGTTCGGCAAAATCGCCGCCCTCACCACCACGGTCGAAACCGGACTCAGCCCCCTTCAGAAAGAGATCATTACGGTCACCCGCATCGTCGGCGTCATTTCCTTGGCCATGGGAGCCACCTTCTTCGTGATCGGTGTCTCAACCGGACTCGGTTACTGGATCAGCGCGATCTTCGGCATCGGCATCATCGTGGCTAACGTGCCCGAAGGACTCCTCCCGACCGTCACACTCGCACTCGCCATGAGCAGCCTACGCATGGCAAAGCGCAACGCACTGATCAAGCACCTGCCCTCCGTTGAAACCCTCGGCTGCACCTCCGTGATTTGCACGGACAAGACCGGCACCTTGACGGAGAACCGCATGAAAGTGGATCGATTCTATGCCGACGGACTCGTGATCGAATCGCGAGAGAGTTGTTTCTTCACCAGGGGGCGTTTGGTCAGCACCGCCGACGCGGAGCGATGGCGCCCCTTCTTCGATGCGCTTCTCCATTGCCACAATGCGAAGCGCGTCCGCGCCTCGGACGGACGTTTCGTGATCACCGGCGATCCCACGGAAGCGGCCTTATTGGAATTCGCCATCGAGCATGGGCTGGGCCACCAAGCTCCCCTACGACGCATGGGAGAACTCGCCTTCGACGCCGATCGGAAGCGGATGAGCACACTCCATTGGGCGGAAGGACGACTCATTGCATTTACCAAAGGCGCTCCGGAATCGGTCGTACCTCTCTGCGCCAGCCTGCAAGTGCATGGCAATGCCGTTATGATGACCGGCGACGAGCGCACGCGTATCTTGAGCCAGAGCCGGTCCTTTGCCGAGCAAGCCTACCGCGTGCTCGCCGTCGCCATGCGCGAGATCGCCCATCAGCCTGAGCATATTGAAGTGGAGACGGTTGAAGCGGACCTGACGTTCCTCGGGCTAGTGGCCATGATGGACCCACCGCACCGAGAAGTGCCTGAGGCGATCGCGCAATGCCGCAGAGCCGGCGTTCGTGTCGTCATGGTGACCGGCGACCATCCACTCACGGCATTGGCGGTTGCCCGTAAGATCGGCCTCGTGCCGGAACAGGCTGCGGCGGCATTGAGTGGATTTGTCCCGGTCATCGAAGGATCGCAGCTCGACAACACGGACGACGAGCAGCTCCGTCAGCTGCTGACACCGTCGCGTCCCGACGAGCCGGACCCGGTTTTTGCTCGGATGGCCCCACGGCATAAGATGAGAGTCGTGTCCACGCTGAAGGAGATGGGGCAAGTGGTCGCGGTCACCGGCGACGGAGTCAACGACGCACCGGCGCTCAAGAAAGCCGACATCGGCATCGCCATGGGCATCACCGGCACGGATGTCGCCAAAGAAACCGCCGACATGATCCTGCTCGATGACAATTTCGCAACGATCGTGAGCGCGATCGAAGAAGGCCGCACCGTCTATGACAACATTCGCAAATTCTCTTCCTATATACTCGCGAGCAACGTCCCGGAGTTGGTCCCATTTCTTGGCTATGGGTTCGTCGGCATGCCGCTGGCACTGACGATTCCTCAAGTCCTGGCAGTCGACCTCGGAACCGACATGATCCCCGCCCTTGGGCTCGGGACTGAGCGGCCCCATGCCGATGTCATGGACCTTCCACCACGCTCACGCAGCGAACGACTGTTGAGTCTTAGGCTTCTACTGAGGGCCTATCTCTTCCTCGGCCTCATCGAGGCCGTCATCGCGATGGGAGGGTTCTTTCTCTACCTCTTCAGTCAGGGCTGGACTTGGGGCGAACACCTGGAGTGGTCCTCACCCTTATACAAACAAGCGACAACCGTCACCTTTGCCGGAATTGTCCTGGCGCAGGTCGCCAATGTCTTGGCGTGCCGATCGGATCATCTCTCGGTGGCCCGGCTCGGATGGTTCAGCAATCCCCTCATTCTGTGGGGAATCCTCGTGGAGATTACCATCCTCATCATCATTACCTATACACCGATCGGCAACGCGATCTTCGGAACCAGCCCCGTGCCTGTCTGGATCTTCGGGCCACTCGCACTCGGGGCTCTCGTACTCCTGCTCGCTGAAGAGGGCCGAAAAATCATTGTGAGCCGGCACCATCGCGAATGAGAACTGGAATGACCCAGGCACGAACCCATTATGACCGCTGATCCCCAAGAACCCACTCGCCAGGTTCCTGTCAATGAAGTCGTTTCCCCCCACACCGCTCCTCCATCAACACATCGGCGTGCCGAGTCATTGCCTGAGCTGAGACTACCGGCCGCAATTACTCCGTTCTCCGCGCGACCGAAGCGATCTCGTCTGCCCTGGCTGATCGGCATCACGTTGATCATGCTCATTGGCGGAGGGGGAATCCGGTTGTGGTGGACATGGGGAACTCCTCCGATCCAGTACAAGACAGCCCTGGTCGATCGAGGACCGATCACTGCGATTGTGACCGCGACCGGTACGATCAACCCGGTCGTCTCCGTACAGGTCGGCAGTCAAGTGTCCGGCAAAGAGTCGCAACTCTTCGCTGATTTCAACTCCCAGGTCTCGAAAGGACAGATCCTGGCGCAGATCGATCAAAAGCCGTTCAAGGCCCGCCTGAGTCAAGCGCGCGCCGCGGTGAAAAGCGCCAGGGGCAACCTCGCCAAAGCCAACGTGGTGGCGATACAGCGCAAGCGGGAATTCGATCGCATGGCAGCGCTGCGTCCGCAGGCGTTCGTCTCCCAAGCGGACGTGGATCTCGCTGAAACCAACTACCGGGACGCGGCGGCCAACGTCGACGTCTTGCAGGCCCAGCTCGATCAGGTTCAGGCGGCATTAGCCTCGGCGGAGCTGGACCTCGGCTACACCACCATCTATTCGCCGGTGAACGGCATTGTGGTGTCGCGCAACGTGGACGTGGGCCAAACCTTAGCTGCCGCGTTCCAGACACCCATCCTCTTCGTGATCGCCCAAGACCTGACCCAGATGCAGGTGAATGCGAGCGTCAGTGAATCGGACATCGGCGGCGTGACTGAAGGCAAGCCGGCCAACTTCCGGGTGGACGCATATCCCAAACGGTTCTTCGAAGGAATCGTCACGCAAGTGAGAAATGCGCCCATCAGCGTTCAAAACGTGGTCACCTACGATGTCGTGATCACGGTGGCCAACCCGGAGCTGAAACTCAAGCCCGGCATGACGGCAAACGTCACGATCGTGACAGCCCAGAAAGAGAACCCCCTCCGTGTTCCGACAGGTGCACTACGGTTCAGGATGCCGAACGTTCCGATCGACAAGAAGGCCACCCGGGTGTGGGCGCTCGGCGGGGATAACCAGCCTCGCCAGGTGGACGTCACAACCGGCATTGCCGACTCGCTCTCCACTGAGATTACGGACGGTGTGCTGCACCAAGGAGACCGCGTGATCGTAGGCATTGAGACGGAAGAGGAGCAGGCCCAGAGAAAATTACCGCCGGGCTTCGAGCCGGGTCGGGGGATGAGATGAGGAACCGATGAGGCCGTCTGCGATTAAATGCATGGTCACAGCTGAAGACTGACTGCTGGAAGCTATACCCTATGCCCTTTCTCTGGCTCACCTTCCTTTCCGCCCTTCGGATTCTCCGCCGCAATCCGTTGCGAGCAGGCCTGACGATGCTCGGCATCATCATCGGTATCGGCGCCGTCGTTGCCATGGTCGGCCTCGGACAGGGCGCCACGGCCTCCGTGCAGGCTGAAATCTCGAGCCTGGGCACGAATGTGCTGATTATTGTCCCCGGAGCCACCACTGTCGGCGGCGTCCGTGGGGGGCTCGGCTCCATTTCGACGCTGACGGTCGACGATGCGGAGGACATAGAGAACAAAATCGTCGGTGTCACGACGGTCATGTACGGCACACGATCAGTTCTTCAAGTCATCCGGGAGAATAAGAACTGGAGCACGATCGTCTTCGGGACCACGCCGGTCTTCCCAGAAATTCGGAATTGGCCCATCGCCCAAGGACATTTTTTCACCCAGTCGGACCTCGATTCAGCCGGCAAAGTTGCCGTCTTGGGCAAAACCGTCGTGCAGAATCTGTTCGAACCGGGAGAAGACGTCGTCGGGAGTGAGATCCGCATCAGAAATGTTCCTCTCACAATCATCGGGGTCCTGGAGCCGAAAGGCCAATCTATCACGGGCCAAGATCAAGATGATTTCGTCGTGGTCCCGTTCTCTACGGCTGAACGCAAGGTCTTGGGAACGAAATTTCTAGGAACCGTCGGGATCATCCTCGTGGCAACTCACACCAGATACGAAATCCCCGCTGTTGCGGATGACATCAAGGACTTGTTGCGCGTGAAGCATCGACTGCACCAATCTGAAGAAGACGACTTTACGATTCGCACCATGGAGGATATCGCGAAGACCATCGCCGGCACCAGCCGGACCATGATGCTCATGTTGATGAGCATTGCCTCGATTTCGCTGATCGTCGGCGGGATCGGCATCATGAATATCCTGCTCGTCTCAGTGACGGAACGGACAAGGGAGATTGGGTTGCGAATGGCTGTCGGCGCAAAACGGACCCATATTCTATTACAGTTTCTCATTGAAGCGATCATCATGACCGCGATCGGGGGGATGCTCGGAGTAGGAATGGGAATCGGGATCGCCCGCTTGCTCACGGTCATCATCGGCTGGCCGACCATCATCAACGTTGAAGCGATAGTAGTCTCGTTTCTGTTCTCGCTGGTTGTCGGCCTGTTCTTCGGCCTCTATCCAGCGAACAAAGCCTCGAGAATGAACCCGATCGAAGCGCTGCACTATGAATAGTCGAGAACCGGCCTTCTGGAGTATGCCTGCGGATGAACTCCTCAGCCGACTCCAATCGACGCCTGAGGGGCTTCGTACCGAGGAGGCACAAGAGCGCCAATCACGATACCTGTCGTCCCGACTCAAACCACGTCGTGACGCTCACCCGCTGTCCATTCTTGGCGCGCAATTTCGCAGTCCGATCATCCTTATCCTGATTTTGGCCGCCCTGGTTTCGCTTTTTCTGTCCGATGCGACCGATGCCGCTATTATCTTGGCAATTATCCTGGTGAGCGCCTTGCTCGGGTTCTGGCAAGAGCACGGCGCCGTGAAAGCCGTGTCGACATTGCTCGCACTGGTTCATATCACCACTGAGGTGTGGCGAGACGGACGGAAGGTCGAGGTCCCGATCGACGACATCGTCCCCGGCGATGTCGTCGAACTCACAGCCGGGTCCAGCATTCCGGGAGACGGCTTGCTTCTTGAGGCCAAGGATCTCTTCGTCGATGAAGCGGCTTTGACGGGAGAAAGTTTTCCGACGGAAAAGCATGCCGGGATCTTGACCGAATCGGCCCCATTGGGGTCAAGGACCAACAGCATCTTCATGGGCAGCCATGTGGTGAGCGGACAGGCGAAGGCTGTGATCCTTCATATCGGCCGGGAGACGGAATTCGGCCGGCTGGCCCAACACCTCCAGTTTCGGCCTCCTGAGACCGAGTTTGAACGAGGGTTGAGGCGATTCGGCTATCTGTTGATGGAAGTAACCTTGTTGCTCGTGTTCGCCATCTTCGCCATCAACGTATACCTCCACAGACCGGCACTGGATTCGTTTTTGTTTTCCATGGCTCTCGCCGTAGGCCTCACTCCGCAACTTCTGCCGGCCATCATCAGCGTGAATCTTTCTCATGGAGCGAAACGTATGGCCCAGCGGAAGGTGATCGTCAAACGCCTCGCGTCCATCGAAAACTTCGGGAGCATGAACGTGCTCTGCTCGGACAAGACCGGCACGCTCACCGAAGGCATGATGCGACTACATGCGGCGCTCGATTTGGGAGGTCTCTCCAGCGAGCGCGTCCTCTTCCATGCCTCTCTCAACGCAATCTATGAGACCGGGTTCATCAATCCGCTGGATGAGGCACTTCGGACACAGTGCGTTGCTGATCTATCGGGATACCGGAAGCTGGACGAGGTACCGTACGACTTTCTCCGTAAACGACTGTCCATTCTGGTGGCCACACCCACGACCCACCTCCTGATTACGAAAGGCGCGGTGGAGCCGACGCTGACCGTCTGCACCAGTGCGGAATTGCCGGACGGAACGACGGTTTCCATGGACGGATGTCGCGAGAAGATCCGACAGCAGTTTCAGGACCTGAACCGACAAGGGCTCCGAACACTGGGCCTGGCGTATCGAGACTTGGGCGAAACGCCTCGTATCGACAAGACGCATGAAGCGGACATGACGTTCCTTGGGCTCTTGGTCTTCACGGATCCGGTCAGGCCTGACACGGCAGAAACGATCACAGCCTTACGGCATCTGGGCGTCGCACTGAAAGTCATCACGGGTGACCACCGGCTTGTCGCTTCTCATGTCAGCCAACAGGTGGGGATGGACCATCAGCGGCTCTTGACCGGACAGGACCTTCGTCAGATGACGGACCAAGCCCTGCTCCAACGGGTCAACGAGATCGATGTATTTGCAGAAGTGGAACCGAATCAGAAAGATCGGATCATTCTTGCGCTAAAGCGGGCGGGCAACGTGGTGGGCTATATCGGCGACGGCATCAACGACGCGCCGGCCTTGCATGCGGCAGATGTCGGCATCTCCGTCGAAAGCGCCGTCGATGTGGCGAAGGATGCCGCGGACATTGTCTTGTTGGAAACAAACCTGGCCGTGTTGGTGCAAGGAGTCCGTGAAGGACGGACGACCTTCGCCAACACGCTCAAGTATGTCTTCATGGCGACCAGCGCCAACTTCGGCAATATGTTCAGTATGGCCGGCGCCTCACTGTTCCTGCCGTTTCTCCCCCTGCTGCCGAAACAGATTCTCTTGACCAATTTGCTGACTGACATTCCCGAGATGACGATCGCCACCGACAGCGTCGACCATGAACTGATCGATCAGCCGAAACGCTGGGACATCGGCTTCATTCGCAAATTCATGCTGACGTTCGGGTTCGTCAGCTCAGTTTTCGACTATCTGACATTCGGGGCGCTGCTGTTCGTTCTACACGCGTCCCAGGACCAATTCAGGACCGGATGGTTCGTGGAGTCGGTCATCTCGGCATCGGCCATCGTGCTGGTGATTCGCACGAGACGACCCTTCCTCGCCAGCAGGCCGGGGAAGTATCTCGTGCTGGCCACTCTCGCGGTCGTCGGCACAACGCTGCTCCTTCCCTATGCGCCGGTCGCCGCACCACTCGGACTGACGCCGATGCCGCTGTCCTTTCTTCTACTCTTGGCAGCGATCCTCGTCAGCTATATTCTGACCGCTGAGTTGGTGAAGCGGCGCTTTTATTCGGGGGCTGAGGTTCGTTCTGAGGCAAGTCGCGTACAGGACAACGTCTCGTCTACATGGTGAGGACGACCTCTACCTCGCCGACTCGGCGGGCTACCCTCAAGGCCACTTCGTTTTCATGACGATCGAGCACGAGGTCAAGACGCGCGGCTCCGACCGAGAGGTTTCGAATCTCGACTCGCTCGAGGAACGGCGGGAGCGCGGGACGGACGAAACTCACGAGGCGGCGAGGGGCATCGATCCGTAAACCCAGACAGGCTTGAAGCAGCAGGAAGCCGGAACCGGCCGCCCAGGCCTGTGGGGCGCAGGCCGTCGGATAGAGTGTCGGACTTTCTCCGGGGCGCCGGGAGAATCCGCAAAACAATTCCGGCAGCCGATAGAGCTCAAGAAACAGACTGCTGTCGAAGAGCCCTGCCAAGACTTGCATGGCCCCTTGCTTATAGCCGTAGTTCGCCATACCGGCTGCAACGATGGCGTTGTCGTGAGGCCATACCGATCCGTTATGGTAGGACATGGGGTTATACCGAGCCTCCGAAGTCGCAATCGTCCGGATGCCCCATCCACTGAAAAAGTCCTCGCTCAATAGTGTGCGCGCGGTCCGCAGCCCTCGTTCCTGCCCGGCGATGCCGCCATACAGACAATGACCCGCGTTCGAGGAGCGCACACGACAGGGACGTCCTTTTCCGTCCAAGGCAAGCGCGTAGGAATTGATCTCCTCACACCAGAACGCTCGCTCGAACCGTTCTCGAAGTGATTCGGCCTCCTTCAGCAGACGATCGGCTTGATCGATATCGCCCAGAAGCCAGGCCAAGTCCGCCGCCGTTCGCTTCGCTTGATACACATAGGCCTGGACCTCGCACAACGCGATCGGCCCGTCCGCAGGCGTTCCGTCCGCGTGAAAGATGGCGTCATGGGAGTCTTTCCATCCTTGGTGCACCAGTCCATCGGCGGACCGCCGCGCATAGGTGGTAAAGCCCATACCGGTCGAGTCGCCGTGGCGATCGATCCACTGGAGCGCCCGCTGAATATGCGGCCAGAGCTTCGTGAGGAACCCGCGATCGCCGCTTCGCTCGTAGTACGCACCCGCCAGAACAATGAACAACGGCGTGGCATCGACGCTGCCGTAGTATCGGCCGAAGGGAATTTCTCCCAGCGCCGCCATCTCTCCTCGACGCGTCTCATGCAATATTTTTCCGACCTCGGCATCCTGTTCCGGCCGAACCTCCGTGGCCTGGGTCTCCGCCAGAAACCCCAGCACCCCTCGCGCGACAGCCGGATTCACCCAGAGCATCTGCAACGCCGTGATAATACCGTCCCGGCCGAACGGGACGCTGAACCAAGGCACTCCGGCATAGGGATAGAGCCCCTGTGGCGTCTTCGAGATCAACATATGAAGATCGGCAAGCGACCGGTTCAACCAGTGATTGAATTGCTCGTTCGCCGTATAAACATGAGCATCGCAGGCCTTCGCGTCCTGCAGAGCATGCTCTGTGTCATTGCATGCTCGGTTGTAGGAAAGAGAAACCCGGCTCCGGCGTTGCTTGATTTCGCAGGAAACGGCGATGTCCCATGTCATCCCGGCGTGCGGAGGAACGCGCGACTCAATACGGAATCCATCGGATGTCACCCGTTTCGGCGCGGGAGAACACCGGACATGGGTTCGACGGATGACCGCATCGAGTCCTTTGTACCCAAATACCAGTCCGGTCTTCGATCGAACCGTGTTGAGCTTTTCTCCGCGACGGAGCCGCTGCCGGCCTCTCGCCTCGAAGAGATCGGCGAAATCCGCATCCATGGTGATGGTGAGTAAGAGGGGAATTCGTGTGACCCCGTAGTTATGAACGTGGATGCGCTCATGACAGGTCCCTTGCCAGAGAAACCGGGTTCGGCACAGATGGAGGGTGCCGCGCGGCAGAGGCTTCTGCCCCTCTATCATCAGATCCGGATTGGTGAGATCGACCCGAAACAGTGCGTTGTCCTCCTTCACGGTTGCGCTGAGCAGCATCGGGCGCTGCGTCCCCATCGAGAGCTCAAATCGGGATAGGAAGCGTGTCCCCTCATGATAGAGACCCTGCGGACCAGGGAGCACTTGGTGAATATCGCCGTAGCGGTCAAACACCGCGAAGGTCTCGCCCTGCTTCAAGACTTCCGTGCGGCCCTCCGCAAACGAGGATGACGCGAGGATGTAATATTGATCGTTCCATCGAATAACATCGTTCATGAATGGTTCCCTTTACTATCCGGCGCTCGCTCGACTCATTCGCGTGGCAACCAGCGCCGTCACCATCAGAACAAGGCCGATCCCAAGCACACCGGTTTCAGGGCCTTGTTGTTCCATGATCCATCCGAACGCGGAGATCCCGCCGATAGCGGCGGTCATGGCACCGGTTCCATAAAGTCCCAAGACTCGCCCGACCATCTGACCCGGCGTCAGCTCCTGGATGATGCCCCAAGCAATCGGGGTAAAGGCACCCATTCCACAGCCGATCAGTCCCATGAGAAAGCCGGCGACATAGGGATCGAGCGTCAAGGTCAAGGCGCAGAGGGCGGCGCCGCTCAAGACACTCGTGCCCATAATCAGCCGCATGCGATCCTTGACTCTCCAGTCGGTCACCCAGAGCAGTCCGATCGACGTGAGCAACAATCCGACACCGAGCGCCGACCAGAGATATCCGACCTCGATCGGACCCAGCCCGAGCATTTTTCGCGCAAATACAGGGAACAGCGCGGTCAGCGCACTGGTGCCGAACGTGTAGAGAGCTGCGGTGCCGGTTAATAGCAACAGCTTTGGCTGGGTGACCACACTGTAGCGAAACCCCTCGACCAGATCCTGCAGCATTGTCGGCTTCGACGCAAGAGAAGGCGTACTTGTGACAGGGGTGCCGAAACGAACCAGCGCAAGGCACGCCGCCGAAATGATGTAGGTCGCGGCGTTGATGCATAAGACTTCTTGAGATCCATACGCGGCAATACCCAACCCGCTGAGCGCAGGACCGAACACAATGCCGAGACTCGTGGTGCCTTGGAGGAGGGCATTGGCCGCCGTGAATTGCTTCTTTGGGACGAACGCCGGCACCGCCGCGGTGAGGGCGGGTCCGAACACCGCCGTTGCAATCGCGTGCAACAGAACCAGCACATAGAGTACTGAGACCGTAAAGGATTCAACAGGAATGAGGCAAGGAATCAACCCGATCAGCAATGCGCGCAGCAAGTCGCTGCTGATCAGCAGGAGCTTTTTCGGAAGGCGATCGACATACACCCCGATGATCGGGCCCAGCACGATCGGAGGAATCGTCTGCAAAAGACCGATGATTGAAGTCTTGAGCGGGGATCCGGTAACGGCATAAACGAACCACAGAAGGGCCAGTTTGGAGATGCCGTCGCCGACTTGAGAGATGAGTTGTCCGGACCAGACAAGTCCGAAATCACGAGTCAGAAGCAGCGGACGATATTCGACCGAGGTGTGCTCTGATTTCTCCGCTGTCGTGGGAGAGCAGGACAAGGGGCCGGAGCGGCCCTGCATCAGCTCTCACCCTCCAGCCGAATCTTGTCGGTGTTGACCGCTCGAACTCCCGGAACCTGACGGGCAGCCTCAGCCGCCTCCAACGCAATAACTTGGAAGCGCACCGTCCCATTGAGCTGAACGACGCCCTCCTCCGTCTTCACCTCGAAGTTCGCAGCTTTCAACGTGGCACTTTTGGCGAAACGTTCTTTGACCATGGAGGTGAGGATTTCATCCTGCTTCTTCACCAACGCTTTCGCCAGGTCCTTCTCCAAAGAAAGCTTGTTGACGACAGCCTTGACGCCGTGAACCGTCTGTGCAACCTCCGTCGCAACGGCTTTCTCCTCTTCGCTGCAGATACGCCCTGTCAGGGTAATCGTTTGCTGATCGTCTTCCACTTCAATCTCGTAGCGGAACAGCCGTGAATCACCCATCAGAGCCAGTTTGACGGACAGGATCAGTGATCCCAGCGGCTTCTTGACGACGGGTTCTTTTTCCTTCGTCTCAGTGAGATCTTTCTCCTTGTCAGGCGGTGGATCGGCCTTCACGGCAGGAGCAGGTTGGGTTTGTGGCTTGGCTTCAGTAGGCTTGTGCGGAGCGGCTTGACTGTCGGCAGCGGCGGGAGGATGTGCCGGACGCGAAGCGGGTTTGTCCGGCGTCACCTCTTTATGATCCGTCGACGAATCACCCTTCGGAGTAGGTTGAGACTGCGCCTTGGGTTCCGTTGAAAGTTTGGGAGGAACGGGCTGACCGTCGGAGGTTGCCGGAGACTGTGGCGGTCGCGAAGCGGGTTTGTCCGACGTCACCTCTTTGTGATCGGCCGACGAATCACCTTTCGGAGGAGCAGGTTGAGATTGCGCCTTGGGTTCCGTTGATGGTTTGGAAGGAGCGGGCTGATTGTCGGAAGCCGCCGGAGCCTGTGGCGGACGCGAAGCGGGTTTATCCGGCGCACCCTCCTTTTCCTGAGATTCAGAGAACGCGGGGCACGCACCCATCGGTCCAATCAAGAACAGGCTCAGGCTCAGAATAATCACTGCTCGTGACGACTTGCTCATCGCACGGATCCTCCTTGCGAACCTCGTTCCTCAGAGTTTACTCAGGCATTGTAACTCGCCGTCTATCTTCTGTCATCCTCGCACGGCACGAGAGCCCCGGGGATGATCAGGGGCCTGCTCGGAATTCCTTGCCCCCGATGTTACTGGAGGTTCAGAAGTGTTTTTCGAACAGGCCGTTAAGCAGGTGTTTGCGATTGCGCGGCGTTTGGTTAGGAGGCAAAGGTGCCGGACGGGGAAGCTGCCAAAACTCGTGCATGCGACTTGTAGAAGCTGAACAACCATGCGGTGGCAGCCGTCATGAGCAGAATGAGGCTGATTCCTCCTAAGCTGGCGGCAGGACCGATCGTATCGGCAGCCCATCCAAATCCAGCCATTCCGGCCATTGATGACGCCATGCCTCCCGTTGCGAAGCTTGTGAAGACTCGACCGAGGAGATGTGAGGGTGTCAATTCTTGAAGCATCGTCCAAACCAACGGTGTAAACATGGCGGTACTGCCACCTATCACCGCGATCAGGGCTCCGGCAACGACAGGGGCTTCAAGAAAACCAAGCGCAGCCACGGCAAGGCCGCCGACCGCCAACGCGCCGGACATGAATCGCAGACGCCATGGTACGTCGCCCTGCGTGATCGATGTGAGACCGAGGGACGCGAGCAACATCCCGACGCCGAGCGCCGACCACAGCCATCCAAGTTGGATCGGACCCACTCCCAGCACGTCCTTCGCAAAGACTGGCAGTAAGAAAATGAACGCACTGATGCCGACGCTGTAGAGAGTCGCCGTCAACATGAGGAGCGTGACGGTCTTCTGTTCGACGAACACGAAGCGGAAACCCGCCAGCAGATCGCTCGTGATACCTTCGGTCAATCCTTTGCTTGCCGTACGCAGGTGGTCGAGCGTTTCGTGCATGCGGACGGGGAACAAGCACAGTGCAG
This sequence comes from Nitrospira sp., assembly GCA_024760525.1. NCBI lineage: Bacteria > Pseudomonadati > Nitrospirota > Nitrospiria > Nitrospirales > Nitrospiraceae > Nitrospira > Nitrospira sp. The sequence goes on along the minus strand of CP060499.1, from coordinate 190,997 downwards.
AGATGAAGAACGTCGCGGCGTCGGCATAGAGCACATTTTGCGCTCCCATGAGCGCGATCCCGAGACCGCTGACGGCAGGCCCTACAAGAAGCCCGACGTTGGTCGTCGTTTGCATGAGCGCGTTGGCGGCGATAAGCCGATCCTTGGGCACAATGAGGGGTACTGCAGAGGTCAAGGCCGGCCCAAAGACGGTGGAAAAGATTGCGGTTGCAAATACAAGGACGTAGAGCCGATCGAGAGTCAAGGCGTCCATTGCATAGAGCACAGGGATCAGGAGCACCATCAGGGTTCGAAGAAGATCGACCCAGATCATAACCGGCTTCTTTCGGACGCGATCCAGATAGACACCGATCAACGGCCCAAACAGCAACGGGGGCAAGGTTTGAAGGAGTCCCACCACCACCATCTTGAGGGCGGATCCGGTCATCTCGTACACAAACCACAGCAGCGCCACCTTGTTGAGACTGTCGCCGATCTGCGAGATCGTCTGGCCCGCGAACAAAAAGCCGAAGTCTCTGGTTTTGACTAATTCCCAGCCTCGAGCACGGCTCGGAGTGGAGGAAGTCGCCGGCGCCTCAACTGCTACGTCAGACATGTCACCCTCGCCCAAGAATTTGATGCTGTTCTGTCTTGAAACTTCCATTATTCAGCTGCCCGGACGCGAAGGCGTGCGCAGTTTGAACATTTCCGTCTTCGAGAAGGCGCTCATACAGGGCCACATAGTCACGCGCCATCCGATCCGCCGCAAATCGTTCGTCAAATGCCGCCCGGCACTGCCCCCGGTCAATGAGGGCAACCTGACCGACCGCATCCACCATCTCCGACACGGTCTCACAAATAAAGCCGGTGACCCCATGATTGATGATTTCCGGGATCGACCCACGCCGATAAGCTAGCACCGGGGTTCCGCAGGCGAGGGCTTCGATCAATACCAACCCAAAGGGCTCCGGCCAATCGTAGGGACACACCAGCGCCATGGCATTGCCGATGAACTCATCCTTCTCTGCATCGGAAATCTCCCCGATAAACTCGATCAAGGGATGATTGAGCAACGGTTCAATTTCAGCTTCGAAGTAGTTCTGGTCGGCGGGATCTACTTTTGCCGCGATGCGCAGTGGAAGGCCCGCGCGTTTAGCGATTTCGATCGCCTGGTCCGGACGTTTCTCCGGAGAGATCCGCCCCAGAAACGCCAAATATCCTTGGGCTTGTGGATGAAACGTGTACAGGTTTCGTGGGAGGCCATGATGAACGGTCCCGGCCCAGTTCGCCCAGGGAAGCGGACGGCGCTGAGCATCGGATATGGACACCAAAGGCATTTCAGAAAACTCACGGAAGACCGGGACCAACTCGGGAAGGTCCAGGCGACCATGCAACGTCGTCACGACCGGAACGGTATTTCTCCGGGCTAACGGGAATCCGATGAAATCAAGATGTGAATGGATAATGTCGAAGTCGACGGTCGCTCCAAGGGCCCGCTCCTGCAGCATCATCAACGGAGCGTCTCGGTTGAAGATACCGGTATTCAAGCGGAGCGCTTGCGGGCAAATCGCTTCGAGGCGTGCGGCGGTTTCTGAGTCACCGCTGGCAAACAGTGTGACGTCATGACCCATGGCAACCAACTCTTCCGTGATGTACGACACGATCCGTTCGGTTCCCCCATAGAGCTTAGGCGGGACACTTTCCCAAAGCGGGGCGACTTGTGCGATTCTCATGATATTCCTTTCTCCTCGTGATCGACTGCTTCCTTGAGTCGTCAGCTTGTTGGTACTTATAGGAGCTGTTCTTTGATAGTGCCCACTCTAGAATCGGCTGGAGGTCGAAATTGTGGTCTTTCCGTCGATTCCATTAGCCGTTCGTGGAACTTCTCACTCGTCAACTCATAACTTCCATCGTCATGCTACTGATCGGACCGTCTCCGACTCAACGGACAAAATCTCCCCAACAAACCGGAATATGTCCATTCGAGCGCGCTTGACTTGTCGATTGGATATACGATACACGACCACTCCCGTCTTTCCAGCGCATCAAGTTCGATGCGCTGATGCAGGTGCACATCCCTTCGCGGAGCCTACAACTACTGGGTGATCCGCGCAGCCTTTACGATTTTTTCCCCTCTGATCTGCTCCAAGAATCGATCGGGCGGGACTGCCGGTGGAACGATCCGTACTTCCTGCCAACCTTCGTTCACTGCTCCTTTATGGCCCTTCATTTCATTCAACCATTGGTCAATGCTTTCCTGACTGGTTCCCTCACTGAAGGTGACCCAGAAGAGAAACGGTTGCGATTGACCATTCTGTACCGCCTGTTGGGCCGGTTGCATCACCTCAGCTTGCCGAGCCAATAGCTTGTCCGGATTCACATCGGAGCCTTTCGAAGCACCGAGGCCAGCCGCAAGCAACTTGTTTTTCAGGTCTTGATTGTACTGTTCCAGCCCGGCGACTTCCTTGGATAGCCGGTCATTGTCGACGGTGAGGGTTCGAATGGCTGCTTCGATCTGTCCATGTCTCATTTGTGCCTTGTTCGAGGGCTGGTGCACCACGCGCTCGACTTCCCGGCTTGTTGCCTGCTGCCTTTCCAATTCCTGTCTGACGGTCAGCACGCTGGACTCGACGGAGTCCTGCGTCGACGAGAGTTTGACCATGGCTTGCTGCAGTTGCGCCATGCCTTTCTGGTGAGAGCCAAGGGCTTCTCCGACTTTTGCTTGCATTCGCGCAAGCTCATCCAATTGCTGTTCGAGTTTTGCCACTTGAGCAAGTGACGCAGGTGGCGAGACCTCTTCTTGGGCGACCGGCATTGAGACTTGCTCTGGAGTCATCCACCCTGTCATTCGGTCTGTGACTAATCCGCCGATGAGGATCACGAGTACCACTTGTGCGAAGGCGAGATTGCGCATACCCGGCGCGACGGTGGCATTCGAACGACGGACCGCCAACGTATCGACAACAGCAGCGAAGCCCTTCCAGGCCTGACTCCAGAAACTTGGCGCGGGAACAAACACTGCGCTGAGTGATCCCCCTTGGGCCGTATTATGAACACACAGTTCGACGACATCGGAAGACAGCCGAACACGATCCGTTCTGAACCCATATTCAGGGGCGGCAAGTCCGCCTAGGAGCGATCCTTCCTCGGTCCGAAGCTGGACTGTCTCGATACGTTCAAGACTCTGCACGTGCAGCGTCGCACCGATGTTCGCACCCTCAAGCACCCCGACACGCCGCTCGTTGACATATACTTGGATTGGATCCGATGTGTCGCGGGTAGAGCGGCTGGGGCGACTGTTCAGCGACTCAAGGAGTTGTGATCGATAGACTTCTACATCCTCTTCGTGACTCATAGAGCCTCCTTACGGCCGAACTTGCAATTCCAGACGTGGCTTTTCTCCGCTCAACGATCCATTGACCCCAAGTCCCCAGGCCGCTTGCATGCAATCCAGACAAAGCGCGAGATGCCAAATCCGGTAATCACACCCATACCCTTGAGTGAACATCTCTCCCCATTGAGACCGTGAGAGGCAGGGGTAATGATCCGGCTCACTTTTTCGGTAATGTGCCTGGGCAACCCGGATGAGCCGTTCAGCCTCACTGTTGAATCGTTGACGATGGCGCTGCTGCTGGGTACTCAACTCAGTTAACTCTGTCTTGGTCAGACCCACCTCATTCATCGTACGCTGCCAGCCGCTCTCACGCCAGCGCCGGAAGTTCTTATAGATACGTTGGCTTTCCAACCCATTCAGTCCGGTGACCGCAATCACTTCCCCTGCACCCCACCCGTAACAGTGGCGATACAACGCGATAAGGGCGTCACGGCTGATGACCGCCCGCGCGACAAGCCCGTCGAGAAACCGGCCGAGCGGCCTCAGTAAATCCGGGTGATAACAAAACGGTTCCGGTTTGCTGTGCTGCTTGGCCACCAATGAGTCGAACAGGAACAACGGCCGGCATGGAACTTCGCTGCGTCCACAGACAAGAAAACGTTCAAGGTATTCCGAACCCCAACGCAACGCGAATTTTTCGTGCTCGATGTCGTCATTCCACTGGCCGGTTTCCCGTAGGAACCGCTTCGTATAACTCGTCGCTCGATCCAACAAACTCGGTAACGCTTGTGAAACGACCTGATCGAACTCATCCGACGTCGATACCACCTCTTCCAGGCGGCTCACCGTTGCCGTACGATCAGCCATCGCTTGGCCCTTACTGAGCGTATTATGCATTCTTGTCTCGCCTATTGTGCCTCGACCGACATCGGGAGAACACTGGACAAATATTCTGTCTCACTCGATAGTTTTGTCCGTTGTTCTGAACGCCGAAGTCTTGGTAGATTAAGTATTGTTTGCCGACTTTCAGATAAACATCTCGCCTTAACAGTAATCCATTATTTCGGCTTTATTCAATCCCCTTCGTTTGCCGATGGATGGCTGGTGTCTGACTTGGAACCGGTATTACTCATATCCCACCCCCTCATCCTACATCCTGAATTCCTGCACCATCCGGGCCACTCACCGTGGAGATTCATAAACCCATGTTTGTCAGTGAATCCGTGTCAGTCTGACCAGGCGGCCTCTGAAGAACCGTTTTCACTTCCCTACAGTCTGCTTGGAAGAGACTAGGTAGATCGGAAGGGTTGAACTCGGGAAAGCACCTGCTCATCCTCATCTAACCAGTTGATAGGGGCTATTTCACTCGCTGTTTCCACCACTTAACTGCTTCCATCGCGACCAAGGTGAGCAGCCCCATGGAGACCATCAGTTCCCAAGATTCGAGGGGTACCGGAGCGATTTTGAAAATCGGCGCGGCAGCCGGAATGGTGAGGATGGCCAGTTGAGCGCCTAGCGATACGAAGAACGCGAGCACGAGGGAATGGTTGGTGGCCAGCCCAAGCCGAAAAAGCGACCAGCGATCACTCCGGCAATTGAAGGCGTGCACCAGTTGCGTAACGACCATCACGGTGAACGTCACGGTGCGGGCCTGATCAATCGGCTGTTCCCAGACAAATAAACTGTATGCAAATACGCTCACTGCGATGACCGCCAACATCACCCCTTCTGCCCCAATTGCCAACAGTCGTCCCCGATCAAGCAGCTTCGTCTCCGGCCTTCGGGGTGGCTGACTCATGAGATCCGGAGCTTTCGGATCAGCCGCAAGCGCCAAGGCTGGGAACCCGTCGGTCACAAGATTCATCCAGAGGATCTGAATGGGCAGAAGCGGAAGCGGTAAGCCGACGAGTGCGGCAAACAACATCACGAGCACTTCGCTGACGTTGCACGACAAGAGGAAGTGGACCGTTTTTCTGATGTTGTCGAAGACGCCGCGGCCTTCCTCCACCGCGGCCGCAATCGACGCGAAATTGTCATCCGTGATGACCATATCGGCCGCTTCTTTTGTCACATCCGTCCCAGCCAGCCCCATGGCCACGCCGATATCCGCGGCTTTAACCGCCGGCGCGTCGTTCACGCCGTCTCCCGTCATCGCAACGATTGCCCCGCGACGTTTCCAGGCCTCGACGATGCGCAGCTTGTGTTCAGCTGAGACACGGGCATACACGCTCACGCGCTCGACGCGTTGCGCCAGTTGTTCGTCGGTCAAGCCATCGAGCTCGAGCCCGGACAATGCCACCGTCTCATCGCGATGCAGGCCCAACTCACGAGCGATCGCGACGGCTGTGTCCTTGTGATCTCCTGTGATCATGGCAGTTCGGATACCGGCCTCCCGGCAAAGGCGCACCGCCTCCGTCGCTTCGGGTCGCAAGGGATCCTTCATCGCGAAGAGACCGAGAAAGACCAGATCGCGCTCGACCTCCTCCGCCCCCCCCGCCGCTCGGTCAAGAGGACGATGGGCGACACCCAATACGCGGAGGGCTTGCCGCGCCAGCGACGAGTTGGTATCAGCGATCAGCCGGCGATGCCCTTCATCCAATTGTTCGGTGCGGCCATCCAGCGTCAGGCGACCGGAACAACGCTTCAGCAAGACATCCGGCGCTCCTTTGCTGTAGGCCATGCTGCCCTGCTCAGTCCGGCGGATGATCGTCATCATCTTGCGATCGGCATCGAACGGCACTTCTCGTTCCAGCGGCGCCCGGCGTTCCAGTTCATCTTTCGTGAGGCCGGCCTTCGCCGCTGCCACCAGCAGCGCCCCTTCGGTCGGATCGCCGACGACCTGCCAGATTCCGTTCTCTTGTCGCAATGCCGCACCGTTGCAGAGGACTGCCGCAGTGAGCAGCTGACTCATGCCTGCTGGAAGGAATGATGGTGGATGACTGCGGTGTACGGGACGGATCTCCCCGGACGGCTCATATCCCTCTCCGGTCACGTCGAAGCGGGAATTGTCCACAATCAGGCACGCGACCGTCATCTCGTTCTTCGTCAAGGTGCCGGTCTTGTCGGTGCAGATGACCGTGGCGGAACCCAGCGTTTCAACGGCGGGGAGTTTCCGAATCAGGGCATGTCGCCTGGCCATCCGGGTCACACCCAAAGCCAATGTGATGGTGACCACGGCGGGAAGGCCTTCTGGTACGGCCGCCACAGCGAGACTCACCGATATGAGAAACATCTCCACCAGCGGCTCACCCCGGAGAGACCCTAGAGCAAATACCACTGTAATCACGCCGATCGCGAGCCACAAAAGTGTATGGCCAAATTGTTCCAACCGGCGCTGCAGCGGAGTCTCGGCACGTTCCGCCTCCGCCGCCTTCTGAATCATGGCGGCGATCCGACCCAGTTCCGTACCGAGACCTGTCGCCACCACCAACCCATGGGCCTTACCGGATACGGCCACGGTTCCCATAAACACCATGTTGCTTTGATCGGCCAGTGGCACCGCGACGGCATCGAGCCGATCCGCTTGTTTTTGCACGGGCGTTGATTCACCGGTGAGTGAGGCTTCTTGAGCTCGAAGATTCGCCGTATGGAATAGACGCGCATCCGCCGGAATGCGATCACCCGCCTCGAGGGTGATGAGGTCCCCTTTCACCAGATCTCGTGCCGGGATGGATTGGAGCGCGCCGTCGCGGATGACGCGGGCCATTGCGATAGACATTTTGCGCAGGGCCGCCAACGATCGTTCGGCTCGGAACTCCTGCACGAATCCGAGCAAACCATTGAGAAAGACGATGGCCAGAATTGCCGCCGCATCGATCCAGTCTTCCAGCAAACCGGACACGACCGCGGCTCCTATCAGCACCCAGACGATAAGACTGGTGAATTGCGAGACAAAGAGTTTCAGCAAGGAGGGAGGAGGAGCTTCAGGTAGTTCGTTGGGTCCTTCTTGCGTTCGTCGGTGGGCCTCTTCCACGCTGAGGCCGACCTTGCAATCCGTGCGGAGCGCTGCGGCCACAGCCATCGCTTCCAATTGGTGCCACGGCGTCTTCGACACCGTTTCCTTTAACGCGGGGGTTCCGCTCTCCATGAGAAGACAAGCTCTTTTACCGACCGTTCATAGCAGAGTACATGCCTCGGCAACCCTCGACGAGGATGCCGACGTCGGCAGGAAGACTCGTGGCGTTTTGCCACGATATCTGATCGAGAGAGGTGGCCAAATGGGACAGGTGGCGTGAGAAAAGGCGAATGTATGCGTTTCTGATCCGCTTGGCACTATCCATTGGGCACCATGCTGAAACCTGGCTTGGTCGAGCGACGGCAGAAGAAAGCCGGTGTCAAAGGAAGAGGAGCGACACAGAAAATGAGGAACGGTGGGGCACGCGAGCCCAGGCAAGTACGCTCACCATTGATCTCGGAAAAAGAGGAAATATCCGACTGCGACCGCAATCGCTTGAAGCAAGATCAACCAGCGCATGAGACCCCATTGTGTCCCTGCCCGGTTCTCCACGAATCTCATTTTATCTTGGAGAGAAGGTTGCGAGAGGATAAAGGCCGCGACGATCTCTCTGGCGTCCTCCCGACTGATATTTCTCTCAAGCTGAACTTCTTCGATCGCTTTGCCGCGGTTGCCTTCCAACAGCGCTTCCAGTGCCTTATGGGGAAGATTGTGTTCCACTCGTGATTCCTCCGTCATCGTGCGATGGAGTGTACCAGAAACGGTCTGTTCGCGTCTTCCTGGATTTGACGTTGGCTCGGCTGGACGGGCATGTACGGCATACGGCATTTCCGGATCATGGAGCGCTTGGTATGACTTATGTATGGCAAACAGCCTCTCAGCTAACATGAGCTTTTATGCGGATACTGCGCACGGCGGTTCTCTACTTTCTTTTGGTGTTTGGGGCGGGATTCGTGCTGGGAATTGGGCGTGTCCTCCTTCTCGTTCCGCTGCTGGGAGAGAGAGCTGCAGAACTCTGTGAAATGCCACTGATGCTCACTGTCATCGTGGTCGCGGCCCGGCGGATAGTCCATCGGAGGTTGGATGAGCGTCGCCTGTCCTCAGCCCTCGCTGTTGGGGTTCTTGCCATGGGGCTCGTGTTGATCGGCGACTTGGTCGTGGGAATATTGTTTCGAGGGATGGCGGCACCGGAAGTCTTCTTCGACCGCGATCCTGTCTCAGGCGCCGCTTACTACGCGAGTCTCCTGCTTTTTGCCGTCATGCCCGCCATCCTCGTTCGTCGACGGCACACCTAACTCTCGAAGATGCAACGAATCAGAACAACGGGTGATGAGGGGCCGAGGCAAAAGGAGCGGCGGCCGGCACTTCGCCGGCATTACCAAGAAACCGCCAGTTGCCATCTTCTTTCACCAGATAGTGGACTTCGCGAAACCAGCTATCGAGTGTCACTCGATTCCCCGTACGTTCGTCGGTCCCGTACAACCCTCCTGTGCAGGTAACCTCTGCGCGAAGCGTATTATTCACCTGCGAGACCTTGATATCGGAAAACAGATGGAGCGATTCCACGGCCCTATAATGCTGGAATACCTCCCCCCACACCCGTCGCACGTCGTTTTCTTTCAAGCCATGGTAGTCATAGGTCGGAGCATAAAATTTCATGAGGGCGTCTACATCCTCTTTCTGCAGCGCGGCTTCGGCACGTTCGAACGCTGCGAGCAGCCCGTTCACCACTGGATGGCGCGACAGACTGCGTGGCTCAGTGATCTTCGTTCCTTCCACCAGCAGCGCGGTCTCCGGCAGGAGTTGGACCTTCGCCAGCACGGCAACGGGCTCGAAGGATCGACACAACACGAGCCCCAACACAAGGAACAGAGCCAACGTCCTCCCCCGATTCATTGCGCACTCCACGTCACCATGCCAACCTGGTTTGGGATGCTTCATTTTTTACGTTGTGGCTATGACGGCTTCAGCATGAGATACGCAACTCCGGCAGCAAGCACCAGAAACCCGACCAGCCAACGGACAAATCTCTGCCGCGCCGTTGCGAGTATCCGGTCCATCTTTTTCTTGAGCGCCGGTTCAGCAGCGATGTAGGCATCCACCAAATCCTTCGCCTCTTTCAGACCGATATTCCGTTGCTGACGAACAACTTTGATCGCCTCGATCACATTGCCATGCCACAGCGCTTCAACCGCCGTTTTGGGAAGATCCGGAGAACGCCGTGATGTGTTCGTCATGTCAGCGTCGGAACCGTGCGCCGAGATACGCGGGAGGCTCCTCATCCTGCTAAGTCTTGCCGAGAAACCTCGGCCGATCACGGACAGAGACCATTTTTACCAAGTCCCGCACGGAGAGCACGCCGATGATTTTTCCATTCTCCGTCACGGGCAAGTGGCGCACCCCCTGTTCGGCCATCACTTGACTGGCATCGCGTATCGTACGATTGACATCGATGCTGAACAGAGGAGAGCTCATCACGACACCGACATGAGTGCCGCGTGCATGCCGGTTGGTGGCCAGCCCTTTGCGGACCAGATCACGCTCGGTCACAATGCCGACGATTTCGCCGGCTTCGATCGTCAGCAAGGATCCAATCCGTTTCTCGGTCATCAACTGAGCGGCTTCCAGCAGAGACGCATCACTGGGGATCGTCGCGAGAGTCACCGCCATGAGGACACTCAGCGGGCGGTACACGTTGTTCAGTTCACAAACGGGGCCGCTCTCCGCATCCACAAACGATCGCACGAGGTCTCGCACCGAAATGATCCCGACAATCTCATCAGCTTCCACGACACAGAGATGGCGCACATGATTGGCTTCCATCAAATGGCTGGCATCCAACATGGAGCGGTCCCCGGCAATCGTCAAAATCGGGCTGACCATCACCTGATCTACCGTCGTGATCGTGGGGTCCAATCCCTTCGCAAGCACCTTCCGCACGAGATCCGTCTCCGTTGTAATCCCGTACGGTCCTCGCTTGGGATCATCTGATTCCACCAACACACAGCCGATCCGTCTGACACCCATCCGCTCGGCCGCGGCCGTTACCGTCGTATCTCGGGGAACTACCTCCAGGTAGCGATGCATAAAATCTTGAACGGCTCCCCCTCGATGTTCCATCGCAGCTCCTTACAGATTGATCGTTCAACGAATGGCCCGGGACCATTTTCCTCCGACATCCATGGCGACCACTATACCTGATATCTGAGCGGCCGCGCACATGGACGATAGTGCGATGAAGATACCGGAAACGAATTCCCAGGGTCCCTCCTAGCTCGGTCAGCATACACTCTCGCCTCTCCATCCTTCACTTCACGCCGATAAGGAGGACTCCTGACCTCATAATTTCTTCCCTGCCAAAAGCTTCCTGGAAACCACAGGCTCCCCAGCCCCCTTTGAATGGTCGCTCCAGGCTTCACAGCAAGGGTTCCACCTAGTTCGCTCACCATACAATCTGGACGCTCCATCCTTCACCTCCTACGCTACTTTGGTATCCACATATCTGGACACGTAACCATTCTTCCTGCTGCAACTCATTTGAATTGCGTACAAACCTTCAGCGAGGGAAATGGCGCGAAGTGCGACTCGATATCTCTCTGCAGTGGCATCCAACTTGCTGTTACAGCGGAGCGGACGACTTGGATAACGAAAGGGGTGAACCATGGAACGGACCACAAACCCCGTCACTGTTCGTATTGAGTGGTGTCGGCGACAGGTTGCGCAAGCCCGAACGGAGCCTGAGATGGATGGGTGGCAGGCCGAAGAAAACGGGCTGCGTGATGCCGTGATGAACCGGGATCGTACCGACGATTATCGTCTTTGTCCCCCCGGCATCTTGGAGCGGTATGTGCTGGGCTTTCAAGACGGGACGGTGTTGCTGCGCGCCGCGCGAATTGAGCGGATGATCCATGCTGTGCGGGTTCCGGACCCGGCTCCCCGGATGGGCTGGGACAGTCTACGGGGAGATGAACGATGAATTGCCTACGATGTAACGGCCTCGCCGTTCGAGACGACAGTATCTCGGTACAGATCGGTTCGTCGTCAGACTTTCATGGGTGGCGCTGCGTCAATTGTGGAATGATCATCGACGATGTGATCCGTCATAATCAGCGCGTCCCGCCACCATTGAAGAGATGCGGAAGCTCTGAACGACACCGGTACGAGAGTCAGGCTGCGTGACGACACCGATTCGACGTCCAATCACCCGTCATTTAACGTCGACGGGGAAAGGGCGGAGAGGAGATCGGTGGAGTTCCCATTACGTCCCGTGTAACACACTCTCTGAAGTAAGCGACACACTCTCGGCCTCGCTTCGCCCTTGACCCTGCCCATTGCCGGAACGCAGGAGCTTGTCTCCAAGGCCAACGGCCAGGTTTCGGTAGATGGTCACACCGATGTCTGGACGACGTCGAATGAGATCTTCCAGATCTCGCCGAAGCAGTTCGGCCACTTCGATGGGCTCTGAAACTGTCGCCGTGGCTGAGTGGGGTCTGGCCGAGAGGAGCGACACTTCGCCGCAGCTCTCTCCAGTGTGCACGGTACCGATGACGCGCGAAGAAGGACCGCCGCTGATGGTGACGTGCCCCTGAAGTATAAGGTACAGCCTGTCGGCCGGATCATGCTCGGTAAAGAGCCGTTCGCCCGCCCGCATGCTCCTTACTGCGCAGACCCCAGCCAGTCTCATCGCCTGTTCAGTGTTCATTCCATGAAACAACGGGACCTCTTTGATCGCTTGCGCCATACGTGGGGCGATGATGCAAGTAGAAAACCCTCGCATCACGACGTCGGCAACAGCCTGGACCGGTTCCATCAGACCCAGCGGCCCCAAATCTTGGAGCTTGTTCAAGCGCACCATCTTCATGATGTCGAGCCGTTCCACTTGATAGAACACCATGGCCGGCACATAGGCAACCGGGAGAAAATTCAACTCCAACAGAGTCCTCTGCATGCGAGGCGCATAGGCGCTGACGTCGATTTCAGTGTACTCGATCCCCATCTCCTCACGACACTTCCGTTCCAGCTCAGCCAGAAGAAATCGCACCACATCGTCGGCCAGCGCAATGAGTTCGAACACCCGCACAGTGTGCTCGACTGGGTCCATCGTATAGCCGACTGCCCCGACGATCTGGCCGCCGGAGCGGGCAAGAAAGTAATTAGTTTGACGCGCCTGTAGCTTGAAGAAACCATAATCCAGCCGCATGGGTCCGAAAATCTCTCGATTCCGCACTCGACCTCGTTCGATACGCAGTAAGGCGGGATAGCCCTCGGCTTGCAATTGCTCGAGGCGATAATCCCCGCCGGGAGGGTAGGAGGCGGAGTCTTCGTCCACAATAAAATCCGGTGTGAAGGGCGGCTGGTTCATCACCATATTGGCCAGCGCATAGGCTTCGGGGATGATGCGCGGGTTGTTGCGGCGTAATGCGAGTGCATCGCTGAAATACCGAGCCAGCAGCGCAAAGCTCTCCCGGTGGCGAAAGAAGTGCTTGAGCGGCAGAAAGCCAGTGGCAATGAATCCTTGGGCAAGACTGATGCGCTGGGCATAGGGATGCACGGTACGCGCGACAACAAGTCCCACATGTAAACGGTTCTTGATGGCCTCAAGCCGCTTGTCCATGAGCAGCTTCCCAACCTGCATCCGACGATAGTCCGGATGCACGGCAAGGCGGCCGAATTCTCCGACGAGATCGGAATGGGCTCCGAAGTCGAAGAGCACGGAGGCTGTCCCGACGACGCGGCCTGCTTCCGTATCTTCAGCCACAAGAATAAGGGCATCGTCCGTGAAGACGGAACGCTTCAGCCAGAGTTCATCGTAGAGTTCGCGATGCGGATAATCCGTGCCGTACACGGCGAGGAAGATCTCACGGATCTGGCCGACATCCTCTTCGCGGGCTTCTCGGATTTTGATCATGATCCTCCCGTTGGGGCAGATCAGACGGACGCCGCTTGCTTGTGGAGTTGGTGGCCGGCAATCTTGGCGATGGCCTGATAATACGCCGCCCCTACGGCTAAAGCTTCTTCATCGAAGTCGAACTTACTGGAATGTGCAGGATAGCCTTCTCGGCCGGGAACTTGACTGCCGAATCGGACATAGGCACCGGGTATTTTCTCCAGGTAATAGCTGAAGTCTTCCGCTCCCATATTGGCCGTTTTCAGCGGCAACACATTCGCCTCGCCGACCGCTTCGATCGCAGCACGTCGCGCGAGGGTCGCCATCTCCGGATGATTGACGAGCGGCGGCGTGCCCTCTGTGACCACGATGTGAATCTTCGCCCCATGCAACTGTGCGATGGACTCGGCAATGCGGCGCACGGAGTTGAGCAGTTGTTGCCGGACAGCTGGATCCTGAGCCCGTACTGTTCCTTCCAGTTTGGCCTGTCCCGCAATCACGTTCGGCGCAGTGCCCGCATGAAATTGGCCGACTGAGACAACAGAAGGACGGGCCGGATCCACCTCTCGTGAGACGATAGTCTGCAACGCCATGATCATGAGGCTCCCCACCACCACGGCATCGATGCTTTCGTGCGGTCTGGCACCATGAGCTCCTTGCCCGATGATTTCGATCGTAAAGTTATCGGATGAGGCGTTCACTGGTCCCTCACTCACCACAATGGTACCTGGGTGGTAATGCCGATCCAGATGCCCACCGAAGATCAGGCCCGCACCGTCAAGGACGCCCTCCCTGATCATGGCCATCGCGCCGGTGCCTTTTTCTTCAGCAGGCTGAAAAATCAACCGCACCGGCGCCGGTAAGTCTCTATCTCGGGAAAGCAGCGCAGCGGCGCCGAGCAACATCGTTGTGTGTCCATCATGGCCGCAAGCATGCATGACGCCGTCATGCACCGATGCGAACTCAAGGCCGGTCTCTTCTTGAACGGGAAGCGCATCGGTGTCGGCCCGCAGCACCACGCACGGAACTCCGGCCTCTCCGGGTATATCCGCGACCACGCCGGTGCCCGCCACGTTCGGGCGGTGTCGAACGTCGAGCCGCTGAAGGAATGCGCTGATCACGGCGGCCGTTCGCGCTTCCTGCCAACTTAACTCTGGATACCGATGCAGCTCTCTTCGCACCGCAACCAGTCGGTCATACAAGTCTTGAGGAACGAATGGCATGGGGGTTCTCACTGTACTCAGTTCACCGCGATCAAGCCGGTCCAACCGGACGTCGAGACCTCATCCTTCTTTCGACTGCACGCCTGGTTGATACGTCTCGTACACGTAGACAGGAACGGGTAAGTGGCCGAGATGCTTTTCGATCAAAGGCTTCACGTCTTTCCACTCGAGTCCGCCAACACCGGTCGCCAAACGAGGAAGTGCGACGCTCTTGATCTTCTCACTTTCGATCAACTTGGCGAGGGCTTTAAGACAGTGATTGATGTTCTCGATCGTGGCTTTCCCCGGTTTGGCTCCATGGCTGGAAGCTGGCTCCTGAGTAAACAGACTCACGATTCGCACACCACCTGCACCAGCCCAAGCCCACAATTCTCCGGTCTTTGGCGCAAACGTTTGGCAATAATGCCTGAAATCCTTGTACATGGCAGGCCACTGCTGCCTCAGAGACAACGCGAGGCCGCTCGCGAACCCGTCGTTCGGGGCCACGCCGTGCGCCACCATTTCCGCCCTTGTCCGCAACATATCTCCTTTTACTTCTTTCAACATGGAACCTCCTCTGAATTCTTGGGTCGAAACGGCATGGCACCTCTACGCATGTTGTCTCACACCGCCTCTATCAACATGAAGTCAACCGTACTTGCGAATCTCCTCCCCTTCCGCTATGAAAGTGAGAAGCCCTTCCTAACCGAGGATCTACATCGTGGTTCACATCAAACCGGCGACCGAGGTAGATTTTCCTGCCCTCCTCCACGTGCAAGAGGCTGCGTTCGGTGAATATGCCGGCCTCTACAAGGTAAGCGGCTGGACCACGGAAACCCTTGAGAGCCTGAAAGAGGATGCAAGAGAGAAGCATATTGTTGTGGCGGAAGAGGAAGGTACGATTGTCGGTTCCGTGCGCTTTTGGACGGTGGCCGGCGTGTGCGTGATCCGGTTGCTCTCCGTGAGTCCGACTCACCGGCGTCAGGGAGTCGGCCTGGCGCTGATCCGTGAGATCGAACGAACGACGACCGATGCCCATAAATTTTACGCCTGCACCATGCTGAGCACGGCGAGAAACATTCAGTTCTTTATGAAGCTCGGCTACAAGGCCGAAACGATTCTTCCCGATCACTACGACCATCTCGACCTTCTCTGCTTCGCAAAATACCGCTGAGCCGCCTTTCTCGAGGCACCGCGAGGAATCGTCAGACAACCCATCCTTCCATCGGCGCAACGGTTACGGCGTCTTTGCGCAACGGAATCCGTAGCCGAAGTATCGGTTCGTCGGCTGCGCACTGAACCGGTGAGCGGAACGCAGGAACTCGGCAACGTACAGCCAGGACCCACCGCGTACCACCTTCCCATCACCTTTTGCCGGCCCGATTGGGTTTTTCCGCGGACCATTCTTGTAATAATCATGGTCGTACCAGTCGAAGACCCATTCCCATGCATTGCCGGCCATATCGTAGATACCATACATACTCTTGCCCTCTTCAAACGACCCAACCGGGACTAACGCCATATGGTCATCCCTTTCTTTTCTTCCATAATTCGCGTGGAGCCGACTGGGTGCCTCATTGCCCCAGGGATAGATACGCCCATCCGTTCCCCGTGCCGCTTTCTCCCACTCCGCCTCCGTCGGCAGCCGTTTGCCGGCCCATTTGCAGTACTTGACGGCATCTTCCCAATTGACATTGACGACCGGTCGTCTCTGATGTTGGGGTTGATTCATGATGCTCCAATCCGGAGGCTCTTCCATGTCCGTCACCTCCAGATACCTGGCATATTGGCCTACGGTTACTTCATATTTGTCCATGTAAAAGGCATTCAAATAGATGCGTCGCACAGGCTTTTCATCATCGCCCATCAGGCTCCCCATTGTGAATTCCCCTGCCGGCACCAGTATCATCGGCATGTCTTGGATATCGGTCCATCCCACTCCTCCTGGAGATCCGCCCAATGTCAGCCTGTTCGATACGGCAACGGATCGCTGTCGTGGAAGTTTCGCCTGCAGCTGCAGATAAAGCGCTTGTTGATCGGTAGTGAGACCGAGCTCATTCGCACTGTCCAGGGCGTCTTCCGCCTGTTTCATCCTTTCAGGGGAAATCTTCCCGGAAGCAATCAGCTGCTTCGCCTCGTCCAGCAAGCGCCATGTCGTCACTTCCTCAAGGGACCGCCACACTGTGGCTTTTCGTAAACGCGGTTGCGTCGACCCGGTCGCACTGGACTTGGCATCCAGGTCCAATGCCGTTTCGTAATGGTCCTCCGCACAGGTCCAGGCCTCCAAGCCTCGGCACGCTTCAGCCAGGTTGATATGCGCCTGCGCATTCGACGGCTCTTTCAGGATCCCGGCTTCCAGCGATGCGCGTGCTTCCGCATACTGTTTGTTCTTCAACAGGCTTTCCCCCTTGGCAAAGTCCTGCTCACCGGCACCGGCAGCCTGCGCGATCGCCTCCGGAGCAATGAAGAGACACAACAAGGTCAGCTTTGCCAGCATCTGTCTCATGGAATTTTCCCCTCCCGATTGATGGTGATGACACCAGGAGCCGGCCTCGCCTCCTTGCCATGATGGTTTTCCTCGGCAAACTCACCACATACTCATACAAGTTTAGTGCCCTATGTAGCGGTAGACTCGCGCCTGCGAAGAAAGTCCTTAGGGACCGTTAACGACTCCTTGCTCTCCACCGGTTCATCCCTATCCCATCCACGCCACGCGACGGGAAAAGGACCACCACGCTCGTCTCACTACACCCATTCCGGCGCCTCCTCTGTCTTGACCACCTCCCCCGCGAACATGCTGTAGAGCACAGGCAACACGACCAGCGTCAGCGCCGTCGATGTGAAGAGCCCGCCTATGACGACGCTGGCGAGCGGCCGTTGGACCTCAGCCCCAATCCCCTGGGCCAGCGCCAGCGGCAGGAGCCCCAGCAATGTGGTCATCATTGTCATCACGACCGGGCGAAGACGCAGGCTGCATCCGGTGACGATCGCTTCGTCCGTTGGTTTCCCGCCGCTCCGCAGCTGATTAATGTAGGAGACGAGGACGATGCCATTCCCTACTGCGAGCCCGAACAGCTCGATGAAACCGATGGACGCCGGCACGCTCAGATACTGTCCGCTCAGCCACAGCGAAACCACGCCACCGATCAATGCGAAGGGGAGATTGAGAAAAATCAACGTTGCGTAACGTAGCGAGTGGAACGCCCAGAACAGGAGGAAATAGACGAGTCCCAAGGTAATCGGCACGACGATCGAGAGCCGCGCGTTGGCCCGTTCCATATTTTCGAATGCCCCGCCCCACACGACGCTGTACCCTTCCGGCAGGCGGATCTGCGTCGCCAGCCTCTTGCGGCCTTCATCCACGACGCCGCCGATGTCCCGCCCGACGACATTGAAGCCGATGTAAATGCGCCGCTTCACATGCTCGCGACTGATGCGGGCCGGGCCTTCGCGCATCTCGATCGTGGCAAGATCGCTCATCGGGATCAGTGCACCGGCCGCCGACTTCACCCGAATTTCCTTGATGGTGCCGATACTGTTGCGTTGCGGTTCCGGAAATCGAAGGGTCAACTGAAACCGCCGTTCACCCTCGTACACGTGAGTCGCCACCTTGCCTCCGATGGCAGTGGTGATGATCTCCTGCACGTCGGCCACGTTGATGCCGTAGCGGGCGATTTTTTGCCGGTCGACATCGATGATGAGATAGGGCTGGCCGGCAATCGGTTCGACTTTGACATCTTTGACGCCGTTGACCTGCTGCATCAACGCAGCAATCTCTTGCGCCTTGTCGCGGAGCACATCGAGATCGTCTCCGAACAGCTTGATGGCGCATTGGGTCCTGATGCCGGAGATCAGCTCGTCTACCCGTTCTTGTATCGGCTGGCTCATGAGGACGGAGATGCCGGGGATCTCCGCCAGTTTTTTCCTCATGGCGTCGGTCAACCCTGATTGGGTCCTCGCCGTCTTCCAGAGACTCCGGTCGTGCAAGGACACGATCGGGTCGCTTTCATATAGATCTTCCGGATGGTAGGGAATCTCGGCCCGACCGATTCTGCTCACCGCCAACTTCACTTCGGGAAACTCCAACATGACCTTTTGGGCCTGCTTTTCCATTTCGATGGACTCGGCCAGCGATACACTCGGCAGTTTCACAATCTGGGGGGTCAGGGCTCCTTCCTCAAGCAGTGGAATGAATTCCCGCCCCACGAATGGGATGAGAGCGAGACTGCTCAATACGATGACGATCGACCCGGACAGGACGAGGCCGCGATGCCGGAGCGTCCACCGGAGCACGGGCAGATAGCGCTCCTTCATCCAGCGCGTTACACGGGTTTCTTCCTGATGATCACCGCGCAGGAACAACGAGACGAGCACCGGCGACAGCGTCAGCGTCACCACGACCGAGGCCAGGAGCGCGATTACCAGTGTGTAGGCCAGCGGCGCGAACATCTTCCCCTCCATTCCGTGCAAGGTCATGAGCGGCAGGAAGACGACGCTGATGATCAGAATGCCGAAGAGGATCGGCCGGCCCACTTCTTTTGTGGCCCGCAGAATCACGTCGACCTTGCTCTTTCCAGTCTCCCCGTTGGTCTGCGCGAGATGGCGATATACGTTTTCGACCACGACCAGTGAGCCGTCCGCAATCTCACCGATGGCGATAGCCAGCCCGCCGAGGGTCATCAAGTTGGCGGACAGCCCCAGCCGCTGCATGGCGATGAACGTGATCAAAGGGGTAACGATCAACGAGACGGTCACGACAACGGCACTGCGCACATGGCCCAGAAAGAAAAAGAAGACGAAGACCACCAGTACGATCCCTTCGATCAACGCGTCGCGCACCGTCTGAATGGCGGCATTCACCAGTTCGATGCGATCATAGAATGGGATTAGTTTCGTGCCTGCCGGCAGGATCGTACTCTGTTGCAGATCCTGCACCTTGGCCTTGACCGCTTCGACCACCTGACGGGCATTGCCTCCGCGGAGCATCAGCACCGTCCCAATCACGACCTCCCGTTCCCCATTAAGAACCACGGCACCATGGCGAACGGCGTGGCCTATCCGGACTTCGGCGACATCCCGAACGAATACCGGCGTGCCGCCGACCTCTTTCACGATGATGGATTCGATATCGCCCGCAGTCTTGATCAACCCCAGCCCTCGCACGATCGAGCGGTCGGCATGCCGTTCCAACACATTGCCTCCGACATTGGCGTTGTTCTTCACCACCGCCTCATAGATCTGGTGGATCGTCAAGTCGAACTTACGGAGCTTGGCCGAATCCACCAGGACTTGATACTGTTTCACGAATCCGCCCATGCCGTTCACATCGATCACACCCGGCACGCTCTTCAGCAGAGGGCGGAGAACCCAGTCCTGCATCGTCCGTTGATCCGTCAATTCTCTTTCGACAACCTGAGGATCGGTCGCCGTCGCATGGGATCCTTCGACATAGTAGTGATAGATCTCGCCCAACCCAGTGGTGACAGGAGCCATCACGGGTTCGAGCCCCTCCGGTAGCCGCTCTTTGGCCGCCATGATCCGCTCCAAGACCAACTGGCGGGCGAAATAGATTTCGACGTCGTCTTGAAACACCACCGTGATCTGAGAGAGCGCGAATTTGGAGAGCGATCGGATTTCCGCCAGACCCGGCAGACCCGTCATCTGGAGTTCGAGGGGATACGTAATGAATCGCTCCACTTCGACCGGTGAGAGACCGGCCGCCTCCGTCAGCACCTGCACTTGGATGTTGGTCACGTCGGGATAGGCATCGATGGCGATAGACTGAAAGGCAAAGACGCCGACGACGGATAACAGACAGGCCAGCCCCAGGACCAGGATCCGTTGCCGGAGTGAAAATTCGAGAAGCGCGGCGATCATAGTGAAGGCTCGATCTTATGCCGTTCCATTTCCGACTTGAGAGCGAAGGAGCCCTTTGTGACGACCTGCTCGCCTGCCTTCACCCCTTCCAGTACGCTGACCACGTCGCTCTCTTCGTTCCCCAACTTGACTGTCCGCGCCTCGAACGCGCCGGCCCCCCGCTGAACAAACACCATCTTGCCGGCAGGTCCGTCTTGGATCGCCGCCAATGGTACGCTCAGTGCGTCCGGACCGGATGCTACATACACGCTGACGATGGCGAACATTTCCGGTTTCAACAGACGATCGGTGTTAGGAACCGTGACCCGGAGACTCATCGTGCGAGTTGCGGGATCAAGCACATCTCCGACATAGGTGATCGTTCCGCTGAAGATTGCATGGGGATAGGCTGCCACGACCACATTCACCTTCTGGTCCTTGCGGATGAACCGGACATCCTTCTCCGGCACGTTCCCGATCACCCACACATCCGTGAGATTGGCCACGGTGAACAGCTTTTGTTCCGTCTCGACCACTTCCCCCCGCGTGATGTTGCGTGTGATGACCCGCCCATCGAACGGGGCGCGCAAGGGCATGTCGGCTTTGATCGTCAATTCCCGATCAAGTCTGTCGATCTCCTCCGGTGGCACACCAAGCAGCTCGAGGCGGTTCTTTCCCTCTCGCAGTTCGGCTCGTGCCGTCTTCATGGCAGCTTCGCGTCGTTGCAGTTCCGCCAAGCTGACAGCCTTGTTGTCGTACAGGTCCTTGGCGCGGAGATGCGCCAGCTCCGCCTCATGCAACCGTGCCCCGGCTTTGAGGTAGTCTCCTTCCGCGACGCCAAGGTCCACACTGTGGAGCATTGCCAACAGTGCGCCGTTCTTCACATCCTGTCCGACATCGACATGGACCTTCACAACCCTGCCACGGATCAGCGTGGTGACCTCGGCCAATTCGTTTTGGTTGGCTTGAACGGTTGCGGGAAACTCACGATGGGAAAGAATCTGCCCCTGCACCACCGGCGTAAGTTCCAGCTGCATCCGAGATAACTCTTCCGGCGTCAGCCGCACGAATCCCGGCCGTGTGGGAGGCGAGTCCGGATTGACTGTTGAGATATCCGCCGCCGGTTTGTTCTCGCAGCCGATGCTTGCTGCCACGATTGCAACGGCCACTAGACAACGCATGGCATAGGCCAGAAAGAAGGTCGCGTTCCGATTCAGCCCGGGACTATCCACAAATCACAACTCCTTGGCTGTGTGCTCCAAACCCAGAGACACCTCCCCCTTCTAGCCTTCTCGCACGGGGCATGCCCCTCAAATACGTTGTTTTCTTCGCGCAACGCCTAACAATCGTGGCCTTTTGCTACGATCCGGATTCGATGCCGTAGCAAAACGCGTCAGGCATCCTGAGGCCTCCTAACACCTTGGGTCGTCGATATGAGATACTGATTCCGAAAGGAAGCGGCTCTGTGTATGGAGATCCAGGCGCAATTTCCCGACGAACAATCGCCGGCCGGGGAGTTTACCCGACAGCCCGATGCGTTCCGGGAATGGGTGACCGCCAATGGGAGCTCGGGCTATCCTGCCGAAGCCGGCCGCTATCATCTCTACGTCTCATGGGCTTGCCCGTGGGCACATCGCACGATCATCGTGCGCAAGCTGAAGAAACTCGAGACGGTGATCGGTATGACGGTCGTGGACCCAATTCGCGACGAGCGAGGATGGGCATTTCGCGAAGGCGCGGGACATTCCCTCGACCCCATCAATGGGTTTCAGTTTTTGCGCGAAGCCTATAAAAAGACCGATCCGGCCTATATCGGACGGATGACGGTTCCGGTCCTGTGGGATTGCGTGACCAAACGCATCGTCACCAATTCCGACGATGACCTGATGAGAATCTTCAACGGTGAATTCAATCGATTCACTGAAAGTCCGATCGATTTGTACCCGGACGGATGGCGGCAGGAGATCGATGAGCTCAACACTTTTATCTACGAGAACGTGAACGACGGGGTCTACCGAGCGGGATTCGCCACATCTCAGAGCGCCTATGAACGAGCGGCAGGACGATTGTTCGCCGCCTTGGATCAACTCGATGCGCGTCTTGCATCACGCCGGTATCTCTTCGGACCGGAGTTGGTTGAAACCGACTGGCGGCTCTTCGTCACCTTGGTTCGGTTCGACGCGGTGTACCATGGACATTTCAAGTGCAACGTCCGGCGTATCATCGACTACCCGAACCTCTTTGGGTATCTCAAGGACCTCTACCAAACTGACGGCATCGCTGAAACCGTCAATTTCGATCATATCAAGCGGCACTACTACATCACGCACGACGACATCAATCCTACCCGCATTGTCCCAATCGGACCCGACCAAGATCTTTCCACGCCGCATGGGCGCGCCCGTCTGCGATAGCCGTGGGCCTTTTGACGGGACCATATGCGTATTCGATACATTCTTCCCTTCTTCTGTCCAATTGAATGGACAGTCTTGAGGACATTTCCCCCAACTCACTGGATGCGTTCCGCACACGCGAGGCCGGATAGGCTGCTTTTTGCGGAGTTTAGGGACAGTCCGCTTCGCGCGATTCAAGCACAAGAGTTGCTCCATTCATAGGACAAGCGTTCACGTTGGTCTTAAATGAAAGGAGCCGTTATGGATATGATGTGGCTGTTCGCGCTGGTGATGGGTGCACTCCTCCTCGGTGGGCTTATCGTTTATAAAAAGAGCGTGTAGCGTATCGTCGAGGAATTGGACGTTCCGCTTCGAGAAAACTTCCTTTCCCTGGGGGGTGGCCACGTTGACGGCGTAGGGTTCCCCTGGAGAAGGGACTTTATCCAAGAGCGGTGATGCCCTCGGTTCATCAAACCCTCTCCAACTGATGTTTCGCTCGCCCCTCATACGGGGCGAGCGATGGATGGATGCAAGGTACGCCGGATTCTCGGGGTGATGGGCTTATCTGACGACGAGCACGGAGCATGCGCTCTGGTGTATTAGTTTTGTCGAGACGCTCCCTAAGAGAAAGCGCGCCATAGCGCTTCTCCCCTTCGCTCCCGTGACGATCAGGTCCGGTTGTTCTCGATTCACCACTTTCATGATCTCTTCCGCGGCCGGTCCCACGCGTGGGAATTCCCTGACGCGATACCCGGCCTTCTCAAGCTTGGCCGCCTCTTGGGCAAGCAATTTTTCCCCTGCTTCCTTCACCACTGTGTAGCGCAGAAACGGCATGACGTGCACCAGCAGAATATGAAGTGGCTCGGCCTCGGACTTGACCTTGAATTGCTTGATGAGGAACTGAAGGGCCTTCGTAGATGAGGATGAGCCGTCTGTTGCGAATAGAATCCGCCGAATGGTTTGTGGCGGCTCCTTCACGATCAAAACCGGAGAACGCGCGTGAACCGTAATCGCTGTCGACACGCTCCCCAATACGAAACGGTCGACTGCGTCCAAGCCCCGGCTCCCTACCGCTATCAGTGCAGTCTTGCCCGCACGTCTGAGGAGAGCATGCGCAATTTGTCCCTTCTCCACACGCACCGACCCTTCCAACCCCAGCTCCGCCATACGCTGCTTCGTTTCCATTTCCACCTGCTTGGCTCGAGTCTCTACGAGGTGAATGGCCTCCCCTTCATCGGGTTCGTGCCCACTGACAGACGGGTGCGTGACGAATGGAGCACGAGCCGAGTCGATATCGATCGCATGAACTGCCGTGATATGTGGCGAAGAACGAAACGGCATCTTACTCAGCCATCCTAAGAGCCACTCCGAGTACCGGGAACCATCTACCCCTATTATTGCTTTCATCGCCATCCCATCCCTCCCCACGTTAGAAATCCCCTCATGCGTTCATCTGGACGACCATTTTTCAGGGTTGCATAAGACCTCAATCGGCACATTCTGCAGACTGTTCAAGATGTCGAGTGGAAGGAAACGCATGATGCTCACACCAATCCTTCCGTTCTGTCAAGCCATGAGGCGACGTCTGTTGCAAGAACTCATTACAGACGATGCCGGACAACCGGAGAAGCAATGGTAATGCCATACCTGTAAGGGAAAGCGGCTGAGGGCAGTATCGTTTCTCAGCAAGAAGATTCAGAAATAATTATTGGCCGGTGAGCAGACTTTTGGTACAGTGCGGGACCGCATTGCCGATGAAGGCTTGCATTTCATACGAGGAAGGCACGCAAAGGATGAGGATACAGACTGGTGGTGGGCCGGTTCGGTGGATTGAAAGACCTTGCAGGTTGCTACTTGCCGTTATAGTAATATTGCTTTCAGGGTGTGCGGTACATGAAGGCTCGATGCGCTCCGACGCTCCCTATGTCGAGCGAAGCACACCGTCGGTTCTGCTCGCGGATGCCTCCTCGGCTTCCTCCATGCTTCCCCTTGCAGTCGCTGCTCGCGACCAATCACTGGACGAGCCTGTGGATCCCTTTGCGA
This sequence comes from Nitrospira sp., assembly GCA_024760525.1. Taxonomy (NCBI): domain Bacteria; kingdom Pseudomonadati; phylum Nitrospirota; class Nitrospiria; order Nitrospirales; family Nitrospiraceae; genus Nitrospira; species Nitrospira sp. Next base: position 166,348 of record CP060499.1, on the reverse strand, counting down.
AGCCGGGCGAAGAGGCCGTTGAGGAATATGATCCCTGGGAGCCGCTCAATACCAAATTCTTTGAATTCAACCGGCAGCTGGATCGGTGGGTGCTGAAACCGGTCGCCAGAGGATACGACTTCGTCATTCCGAATATTGTCCAGAACGGCGTCAGCAATATCTTCTACAATAGTCGTGTGACTCCGCGGTTTCTGAACAATATCTTTCAAGGTAAATTCAAGGGAGCGGGAATAGAAGTCGGGCGATTTCTCATTAATACGACGGTTGGGATCGGGGGATTCTTTGATGTGGCCCAGCGATTCAATCTCACGACTCCGGAAGAAGATACGGGACAGACGCTTGGATTCTATGGAGTCAAGCCCGGCCCCTATATCATGGTGCCGCTTTTGGGACCGTACACGGTTCGGGATCTTGTCGGGTATGCGGGAGATATTGCCCTCAATCCGATTTACTGGCTGATCCTGCCGACCATGCATAACATCGATGCCATTCCGACCGTGGTCTCTATAGAAGAGCGGGCGCTCACGTATGGCATCTCGATTGGCGCGCGTGCGACGGAAGTTATAAACGAGCGCTCCCTGAATCTGGAAAAGTTCGAGGGTGTGGAAGAATCGACTTTGGATCTCTATGCCGCCGTACGGAATGCCTATCTTCAAAAGCGCGCCAAGGCAATCCGCGAATAACTATCGGATCGGTGCTCGTTTCACCCCTGATCTCCATGGATCGGCTGGTACTGCCGATGAATCGGCTCAAGCCGGGCTTCCTCGCTTGAAATCCCAGCCAGGGTACATCACGGACAATATGAGTGATAGGGATGAATCGGAAGGACGGATGAGAAGAAGACAGACCGGTAACCTTTCGCCCAGCACCTTGACAACTCGCGAGACTAAGCTCACGAGGGACTGAGCCGCTTCACAATAAAACGAGGTGAAGGAATAGACCGCCGATTAGACGCTCTTCTTGTATATGATGATGCCGCCGATGAAGATGATGAGCATCACGGCCGCAAATATTAAGAAGGTACTATCCATGGTTACTCCTTTCGTTCGGACCCGTCACGCAACGAAGCGGTAGACCACAAGCACACTTCCCAAGGAATGAGACCGACAGACATCTTTCCCCTGGACAAAGCTGAAAAGAATGACATCACAGGGCTGATGCCATACAACAACTCGGCCCCACTGCTCTTCGGGAACCTACGTCTGCCTCAAATTTATTCCTGACAAAATCGACTGTCAAGTAATCTGCCAAACGTCGAAGCTGACCCGGCCATCGCATTCGATTGAACGCGTGACCCAACTGGATGTGGAGTGATACCGATGGACATTCCAAGGAGGAGTAGACGAAAAATCCGATCGCCTGCCCACCAGGACACACCCATCTGCGCTATTCAATGGAGCAGGCGAAACACCGAGCGGATAGGTCTAGTAAGATTACTGGACGGTACTTTGAATGTGCCCTATGGATGAAACTTGAGACGGCTCGCCTGGAACCGGATGGACCGTGTATGTCCTGTCTGGGTCAAGCGTCACGCGGACCTTTCCCGTCTTGCTCAAGTAATCAATAGATAGGTGGACTTGATTCCAGGTCAGATCCGGACAGAGGCCGACAACCTCTTCCATAGAACAATGTGTACCAAACTGCTTGAGCGCATGATGGACACGGTCTATGATCGCCGAGAACTGCATGGCCCCCTCCCACACACTAACGGATTCGGAATCCGAAGTAACAATTCCCATCGACACTCGAATACACGACACTGGATAACTAATGGATGATAATGGGTGAGGGCGGAGCTTGTGAACTAGTAAAATCCCTGGAAAGAAAAAGGGATATTACTAGCATCCATCTCAAATCGAGAGGCGAGAGATTCTGGACCATTCACCGGAGCGCGAAACTTCCACCAATGCCGGAGTTTGTGAAGGGACTCCGCCCGGTTCTCAGCCGAAAACGATGTTGAGACCGGAACGAAACCAAGACCGTGTACGTGTGCCTATGAGGACACACTCACGAGACCTTCAGCGATTGCATATTTGATCAACTCGGCCGTCGAATGCAGATCAAGTTCGCCCATGATGCGAAATTTGTGGAACTCGACGGTCTTCACAGAGATATTCAGAATGGAGGCAATCGCTTTGGTTCCCTTTCCCTCCGCAACGAGTTGCAACACTTCACGCTGCCGCTGCGTGAGGGACGTCACCACCGGCTTGTATGGCTGGCCTTCGGGAGATTGGAGCGTCGCTGCCAACACATCCTTCGTGATCAACGGAGTCATGTAGTGCTGCCCCCGCATCACGGCCTGGATCGCTTGCTTGAGTTCCACCGCTGCCGACCGTTTAATCAGATAACCTGCAGCACCGGCCTTAAAGGCTTCGGTCGCATACGTGGGTGTGGCGTGCATCGTCAGGAAGATGAGCTTGCTCTCCGGCACCAGTTTGGTCAATTGTCGCGCCGCGTCCAACCCGTTGAGGAGCGGCATCGAGATATCGAGCAGCACAATGTCGGGGCGAAGCTGCTGGGCTTTCTCCACCAAGGTTCGCCCGTCCTCCACCATGCCAACGACCTCGCCTTCGGCTTCTACCAACTTCCGAAGCCCAGCCAGGACAATGGCATGGTCATCCGCCATCAAGATACGTGGTCGTTTCATATGACCTCCAACTCGCAAGGAACCCAGGCACAGACCTTCGTGCCGTTGGCCGGCCTGGACTGAATCCGAAAAAATCCCTGCAGTTGCCGCAACCGTTCCTCCATACTACTCAACCCCAAGCCCTGTTGATGGGTGCTCTGGTCATGCGGGTCAAATCCCTTCCCATTGTCAGTAACAGACAATCCGATCCCCTTCGACGATCCACGGAGTTGGACCGCCACTGCCGTTGCCTGCGCATGTTTCACCACATTTTGGACGCTCTCCTGCATCACACGGAAGAGACAGGTGGCGTGATCGAGCGGGACCGCATTCGGAACCCCGGTAATCTTGAGGTGGATGGGCAAGCCGGTGCGCCGGGAGACCTGATGAACATGGTCTTCGATTGCAGGACGCAGTCCTGCGTGTTCCAAGAGAGAGGGATGAAGCCGGTATGCAAGGGTATGCACATCATCCGAAAGTTGTTCCAACTGTTCACGAATCGGCGTCAGCGCGTGAGCCAGTTCGACCGGCACGCTGGAAGACTGGCGCTCGAACGACGCGACCTCCAGGACCAATGCGGCCAGTCGCTGGCTCACATCATCATGCAGATCACGGGCGATTCGCTGACGCTCATGCTCTTGAGCCGTCAGTAACTTGGAGGTCAGCTCCTCCAGCTGGACCTGCTGTTGATGCAGCTCGAGTTGGTTATGGTGTAGCGCCTCTTCCGCCTGCTTGCGTTCGGTGATGTCGACCGCGACACCCCCAAACAGCGACGGTGCGCCCTTCTGATCGATGATGGGAAACTTGCTGACAAGGGCGTGCCGAATCTCTCCGTTTTGGATGAACGACTCGACAGTATGAAGCGGGACCCGATTCTCCCGCACTTTCCTATCATTCAAATCGTACTGCTCGGCGACCTCCGCAGGCCACAACTCGAAGGCGGTCTTCTCTTTCCACTCCAAACCTCTCAGGACGGATTCTTGAAACAGCCGATTGACATAGAGGTACCGTCCCTGAGCATCTTTGATCCACGCAAAGCCATGCAAATTATCCATAAAGGAGGCGAATCGCCGCTCGCTTATTTTCAACGCCTCCTCGGCTTGTTTGCGCTTCGTGATGTCGATCATCGCTCCCAAGGTCCGGGTGGGACGACGCACGGGGCCGTCACTCTCGAATAGCGTCCATGATCGAAAGTTGACCCAGCGGACACTCCCGTCGGGACGCAAAAGACGGTGTTCCATTGAAAACAAATCGTCAGCCGTAGGGTCGTGGGCTTGTTTGATCGCCATGACGACCATTTCGCGATCCTCCGGATGAATCAGCTGGATATAACCTTCCAGGGAGGCCGGAGCGTCCGATCCCACGCCATAGATTTCCCTCATGGCCGGCGACCAGTACACTTTCCCGCTCCGGTGATCATGGTCGAAAATTCCGAAGTTGGCCAATCGGATGACTTGATCCGATCGTTCCTCCCGCTCATGCAACGCGATCTTTGCCTCCACACGAGCCGTCACATCCTCCGTCGCAATCGCAATGCCGCCGATCTGGTCGCCGCTATACCAAGGGCGGACATCCCAGGTGATCCACTGCACGGTGCCGTCATCTCGAACGAACCGGTCTTCATCTGCGCTCAGAACCTCTCCAGCCAACCCGCGTCGATGTACCTCTTTCCACCGCGATGAGACGTCGGGAAACATGTCGTAGTGAGATTGGCCCACGATATCTCCGGTCAGCCGATAATCTTCCATCCAACGGCGACTCGCCGCCAGATAGCGCATGTCGCGGTCAAACATCGCAATCGCGGCCGGTGCATGCTCGATGAACAACGGAAACCGTTCGCCACCGTCCCGCATCGCGCCATTCGTTCGCTCGACTCCCGCGATGCTCTCTCGGACACTTCGTTTCGACTCGTCATGGGCTCCACGCACATCGTCCTCTGCCGTGATGTCGTTCCCGATCGTCAGTAGGCAACGCTTGCCGCCTACCGTGATAAGATTCGTCGAGATGAGGAATCGTCGTAGCGTTCCTTTCTTCGTCCGCATCGACACTTCAAGGTTTTTTACCGATCCTTCGGAATTCAATCGATTGATGAACCGAGCACGATCACGAGGGTGAGGCCAGATCTGCAACGTCAACGTGGTATTCCCAATGACTTCGTCCCGACTAAACCCGAAGATCTCCAGGCAGGCGTCATTAATTTCCAGGCAAAGCCCAGTGTCGAGTTCCGTGATACCGATTGGGTAAGGACTGAGACGAAAGGCTTCGGCAAAGAAATCTTCTCGAGCCGATTCGACCGCGTTTCCCTGCCGATCCCCGGTGTGGTATGCGTGTGAAAGCGGTTGGGCCCTCACCCAACGCTTTTTTTTTGCGGCCTTGGGTGCCATGGCGAGAGGAGTCGATTCTAGTCTACTTACACAGACCTCGCAAGACCAAATCCGTGCGAGCCATTATATTAGTTATGCTAATTAAACAGTCCGATGCTCTTTGGCGAGGCGGTCATTCCTCACTTGAGTTAGTCGCTCTCACTTGGCAAGCCCTTACGTGAGAAGAATTCTGTGTGCGGGAAAGTGGGGCATAATCCCCCACATGGGTCTCTTGCCCTTGACGCAGAACGCCACGATCATTTCAGAGAGAATCGCCTTTGAGTGGGCGGTTCTAACGTTCCGCGCGCGTTCTTTCCATAGATCATGCATCTCACTTGTGGCAGAGTTCCCCAATCCGAAATACCTTCCATTCTCGTCTCCTCGATAACCGCCTGAAATATCGCCCATATGCCGACTTATCGGACTATCGCGCCCTGGCGTCCACCTTGCTGATCACGCAATCTGGCATTTGCTGCTCTCGAAGCGCAGCATGCCAAGACGGACAGATGATTTGAAGAGGGTGATGAGTCATCAACCGCGTATGTGCACGCCACGAAGGGAGGCATTCCATGTCAGTTGCAAAAATCATCGAGATCAGCGCCGAATCGCCCACTAGTTTTGAAGACGCCATTGTCCAGGGTATCGCCCGAGCATCCAAGACGGTTCACGGGATCACATCCGCGTGGGTGAAAGAGCAACATGTGGTGGTCGAGAACAACAAGGTCTCCTTGTATCGAGTGGATCTGAAGGTGACGTTTGTCTTGGATTGACGAACTATCCAAGGAACGACTCACGCCATGGCTCTGCGGGAGGAGTCGGAGGCCTCCCGCGTGTCATCTGTCGATGACGGCGCTTGCCTTGACCGTTCTCTTACCCTTCGCCTTCGCCGCTCCCCCGCAAGGCGGAGAGACGCCTATGGAAGCCGTGCGCGAAACGGTTACCGAGATTCTCGGCATCCTCGAAGATCCTGCACTGAAAGACCCGGCGAAGCGCATGGTGCGGCGTCACAAGCTGGAAGAGATCGCGGCCGCTAGATTTGACTACGCAGAAATGTCAAAGCGGGTGTTGGGCAGTTATTGGAAACCGCTCACTGAGGAGCAGCGAAAAGAGTTCGTCGCAGTGTACAAAAGTTTCCTCTCGGACCGGTATGCGGGAAAAATCGAAGATTATACCGGACGCAAACAAGAAGCGGGCTACCTGACGGAACGGATCGAAGGATCGTACGCGGAAGTCAGGACCGAATTGCGTTCGGAGAAGACAACCCTTCCGCTCGACTACCGCCTCTTGCTCAATGAAAACCGATGGCTTGCCTACGATATCATCATAGACGGCGTCAGCTTAGTGAGTAATTATCGAAGTCAGTTTCAAAAGATCATTCGCGAGAGTTCCTATGAGGAGTTGATTAACAAACTGCGCGAACGGGCCATTCCGCCGGACACGAAGAACAAACCTCGCCCGGCCGGTTCGTGAACCCTGATGACTCCTATCGCGATTGATCGGCACCAGGGCTGACAATCAGCGGAACATTGAGCTTCTCCGGCACGATGATCGTCTTGGAATTGGGACTTTCATACAGTTTGAACTGCAAGTAGTCACGCGTCAGCGTTTTGGTGATGATTTCCTGCGCCTGTGACTGCCCCATGGCACGAATTCTCATGCTGTCGGCTTCGCCTTCCGCACGAATCTTCAATGAATCACCTTCACCCTTTGCCTGAATACGTGCAATCTCGGCATTGCGTTGCGCAATCACGACCTCGAAGTCCTTCTGCTCTTTTTCCTGCTCTTTTGCCTGCTTTTGTTCGATCGCTCTCAACACCATCTGTGAAAACTCCATCTCCGAGAGCGCCACGTTGTAGACATCCAGATGGCGACCTTTCAATGACTCGACCACGACAGCTTCGATCTTGTTCCCGATTTCGCTGCTACGCTCGGGAAGCGTCACCATGGTGTAGTTTGCGACAACCCCTCGCACGGCCGACAACAATTGCGGTTGAACCAGCTGCTTGTACCAGTCAGGCCCCACTTCCTGAGCCAGAAAATAGATTTCATCGGGCATTGGGCGCATGGTGATGGCGGCATAGACGGTGACTGGGAGATCATCTGCGGTCAGGGCATCCACCTTCTCCTTGAAGCTCTTCAATCTGGTGTCGAATACGAGGACGTCATTCCAGGGCGCTCGCCAGTAGAATCCTTCCTTGAGCGGTTCCTTCATCAGGCCGCTCGTGAGGGGATACCACCGCAGCCCTCGACTTCCCGGATTCACCGTATTACTGCAGCCCTGGATGATCATCACGATCGGGATCAGTAAGAACAATAGACGAGCTGTGAATGACACTTTCATATAGCCCTCCTCTTCTCGCATCGTGCAGTCCGGCAAACTTCGTGATCTATGGGACAGCCGCGGGCCGTTGCCTGTGGCGTGCCGCATCCGCATGCGCCTGGGCAACTCGTTCCAATTCCTGTGCGATCTGCTCATAGTAATGCGCCAATGACCGCGCACCGGAGACCAGGTCGGCATCAGGCCCAAAGAGTAATTCATACCGCGCCGCAGCCGTGGCTTGCGCATGGGCTTTCTCCCGCATCGCCACGGCTTGATTCCGGTAGTAGTTCGCAATGGCCTCCTGATCATGGATGGGATCGTAGGAGTTCAGATCAAGAGATTCGTATGACGCGCAGCCGCCGATCCCAACCAGACAGAACAGCAGCAGGCTCCGGCCTATCGAGGCAATCGCCTGGTTGCCAGGGCGTGCTTTCTTTTCAAGGGCGAACGTGTCGAGCATCAGTGTCAGACTTGTGCAGTGGGTTTCACCACACGGTGATTGTACTACACGAAATGCTCCTCACAACTGCAGGTCCCGTACTCGACATCCATTTCTTCCTTCGTCATAGAGAGAGAATCAAAAACACCGCACGAAACTATCCGCCGGCTGCTTGAGGTTCTCGTGCATGAGGGCAGTCGATAGCCTTCAAATCATTGTCGAAAGAGGCAACAGCCCCATAGAGACCACTGCCCCGTAATGCCACAGAATGTGCTCCTTCTCGGTCGGGCTGACACTCACCTGTCGCTGCAAACACCGCATTTTCTTTAGGCCGTCTGAGCGGCAGTCATGCCTTGAATACTGGCACCGTCGATGCACAAGCATCGGTTCAGTATCAGAATCTCAATTACACAAAGGAGGCAATGGTCATGAGCGGCTTGACGCGATGGGAACCGACGACACGATGGAACCCGTTCAAAGAAATCGAAGAGATGGAGAAACGACTTTCGAGCTTTTTCGGTCGTTCACCGGCTGCCGGCGGCGGCGAGAAGAACGAGGCCATCACCGTCGCGGAGTGGTCGCCGTTGGTGGATATCTCCGAAGATGACAAGGAGTACCTGATCAAGGCCGAAATTCCAGAAATGAAGAAAGAAGACATCAAGTTGAACGTGCATGACGATGTCCTGACCATCACGGGAGAACGAAAGTACGAGAAGGAAGAGAAGAGCAAGAAGTATCACCGAGTCGAGCGCGCCTATGGAAGCTTTGTACGGAGCTTTACCCTACCGGAGGATGCGGACGGCACCAAAGTCGGGGCCGAGTATAAGGACGGCGTGCTCAAGATTCATCTCCCGAAGTCTGAAAAAGTCAAACCCAAGGCGATCGAAGTAAAGGTGACCTGACCGAGAAAGGGAGGCGCCATGTTTCGCCATCCCCGCTATCTCGAAATTCCCTGGGCAATCCCTTGGGAGCAGAGAGACGCAGGGCCGCGCCACCATCTGCTGCTGACGGTTATTCTGATCCTGATGGCCATGTTCTTGATCGGAGTCGGCATGATAAGCGGCCTTACATAGAAACCGGAATTCTAACCGGCAGAGAGGAAGGCGGTGACGTTCAAGAATCGCGAAGAGGCAGGCCGGCAACTTGTTGACCGACTGATTCAATACCGTGATGACCCGACGGCTCTTATCCTGTCGCTCCCACGAGGAGGGGTAGCCATCGGATATCAGTTAAGCCTGGGGTTGCATCTTCCATTGGACGTCTTCATCGCCAGAAAACTGGCATGGCCGGATAATCCGGAGTATGCATTGGGCGCGGTGGGTGAAACAGGGATGGTTTATTTGAACCCTGAAGCAACAACCGCGTTCAATCTCTCTCCGACGGATCTCCAGACGCTTGTTCAAACGCAGCAGCAGGAGATCGCTCGACGGCAGGGTCTCTATCGCCAGGGCCGGCGCCTCCCTACGGTGACCGACCGCGCGGTCATCCTCGTGGATGACGGCATCGCCACCGGATCCACATTCTTTGCATCCGTTCAGTCCATCAGACACCTCAAACCGCGCCGCCTGATTGGGGCCATTCCGGTCGGCCCGACGGAAACCATCCAGGAAGCCCGCACACAAGTGGACGAGCTGGTAGTGCTTGCCACACCGGACCCGTTCTGGGCCGTGGGCAATCACTATATCGACTTTACCCAAGTCAGCGACCATGACGTGGTGCAGTATTTGAATCTGGCGGATGCGTCGCTGTTGGAATGGAACATACGGACCCATTCTCCAACCGGCTGACCGCCACGATTAAGGGAGCACGCATGACGGCGAAAACGAAAGCAGGCTTGGGAGCTCGACGCGACCGGACCGTCCAGGAGTATCAGCACGACACCTATAAGCTGCGTGGGAAACTCAAGGAGCCCACAGTCTGTATCGACTGCGGGGCTCTGTATCATAAGGGACGGTGGACTTGGGGCGCGAAGCCGGCAGACGCCGATGAAATCAGTTGCCCTGCCTGCATGCGAATCCGAGACAAGTATCCCAAAGGTTTAGTCACGCTTAAAGGCAGTTTCAAGGACGTGCAGCACGAACAAGTCATCGGCCTGGTGAAGAATGCGGAGGAAAGAGAAAACAGGGAACACCCTCTGTCTCGAATCATGTCGATCGACACGACACCCGAAGGCCTCGTCATCTCCACGACGGACACTCATTTGCCCAGACGCATCGGCGAGGCCTTGAAGCATGCGCATCACGGCGAGCTGGAGCTGCATTACGACCAAGGTGAAGAGTTCGTGCGGGTCATATGGACGAGATGAAATTCAAGGCACTCTCCTGACCCTGACGGACTCGATGTCAGAAGGAGGCTTGGTTGAGTATACGAGCTGGAGTCGCATCGACCATCACCCCTCTCATTCTCGCAATCATCTTTGTGGCCGGTATCGGGACGGTCGGAGCAAAGATCGTCGTCCCCTCCGGCTCGGTGATCGAAGTCGACGCGGCGACAACCAATGCGATTGTCGCGGCCTTTGAGCAGGCCGAGCAGGCGATCAAATCCCACGACCTCGTAGGGGTCATGGCCTTCTATTCCTCTCAATACAACTACCACGGGCTCAAGAAGGACGATCTTCATAAAATCTGGAAAGACCTCTTTGACGAGTACCAGGAGATCGCGAGCACTCATCTCTTCACCAAGATGGTGAGAGTCGGATCCGGACGAGACGCCGTGCTGGAGGTCACTTGTACAGGGCATTTATGGGCCAGATCGAAGACCAGCGGCTTGTACGTCCCCATCGACAGCTGGCACGAAGAAGTGCATTCTCTCGTTCTCGAAGAGGGGGCTGTGCGCATTCGCGGGAATCTCGGGGAGTCTCCGCGCGTGCTTCCGTTTGGGACCGCGCCACATCCGTTGTTTTGACCGTCGCCTGGACGAGGCGTTACATGAGAGTCGTCATCGGGGTTGATTGGTCGGATCGAGCCTTTGCCGCTGTGACGCAGACGTTCCACCTCTACCATCCAACGGATGTCACGCTGGTCCATGGCGTTGACTTGGGGATCTTGGAACATCCCGTCGTGGCAGAAGCGGGCAACGTGCAGGGATATGATGGGTTTCGCAGCGCCATGATCGATGCAGGACACCAGGTGCTGGAGCGCGCTGCCGCCACGATACCGGCCGAGGTCGAATCGGTCCGGAAGATCAATGAAATCGGGAGTCCCGCTCAACTCATTCTTGACAGTGCTCAGAACCTCTCGGCCGATCTGATCGTTGTCGGTGCGCGCGGGCGAAGCCGCCTTTCTGAGGTGATCCTCGGAAGCGTGTCCCATCGGGTGCTCATCCACGGCTCCCGCCCGACGTTGATCATGAGAGGCGCTGCGCGCAAGGTGCAGCGGGTCCTCATTGCGATTGAGAGCCGAGAGGATGCCGATCGAATGGTGAAATGGTTGACGCGACATCCCTTCGTCGATCCTGCCGAACTCTGCGTCTTTCATGCCGTCGTTCCGATCGGAGTGGACGACCCCTATGACGCGTTGGGAACGAGGCCATGGTGGGAGGGGTTGGAGCGCTATGCGGACGAACTCGTCGCATCGACCGCCGCCAAGCTCTTGAACCCGCACGTTACGGTTCATACGAAAGTCGCCACCGGGGATCCTGCAGCGACGATCGAACAGGAGGCGAAGGCCATGGATCTCGTGGTCGTGACTTCCCATGGACGCAAAGGCCTCTCTCGCTTCCTCTTGGGGAGCGTCTCCCACGCTGTTGTTCATCACGTGACGTGTCCCGTACTGGTTCTACGATGAAAGGATCGAAGATGAAAACGCTGACCCTCGCGACAATACTCCTGTCCGCCGTGACCACCGCCGTTTTTGCTCAAGTGATCCGAGGAGATTCAAAGGCCGGACAAGCGGTGTATGAGCAGCAGTGCCTCCGTTGCCATGGCGCCCAACTAGATGGGAGCGGGCCGGACAGCCAAGACCTCATCGTCAGGCCGGCCAATCTCCGGTCTCACATCACTCGTGCCAAAACCGATTGGGAATTACTTGTGGCGATTTCAAACGGCGTCTTGTTCAGCCCGATGCACAGTTTTCGCGGCAAACTGACGGATCAACAAATGCTGGACGTGTTGTCCTACATCCGATCCGTATCACCGCCGGATCTTACCAGTTAGAATTTCTCTCCATCGCCGCTGGTGATGGTGGATGCGGGGCAATCGCCATTCTGATCACGGTGAAGATGAAGATGTTTGGGATGAGCCGTTGTCTACGAGGACTATCTTCCCTGTTACACCTCCCTTCCCCAATAACTCTTGCGCTTGCCTTGCCTCGACAAGAGGAAATCTCTGCGCGATGAGCGGCTTGATCTTCTGCTGTCGAAGCAGGTCGAAGAGGGCGATCAAGTCCTGCCGAAACAAATCCGGTTTTACCCGCTTGAGCCATTGGATGCTGTAGGGGATCACCCGTTTCCGCCCCGGGAGAAGCCAACCCCCGGCAATGTACAACCCAAAGATGGCGATCGCGCGAAAGCGATGACGACCACCTGAGCGACCTGACGCCAAACGTCCCGCACGGAGCGTGCCAGTGAGACCATAGGCGACAACTCTGCCGCCAGCACGAAGAACCTTACGGGAACGCCAGATATGGGCGCCACCAAGGCTGTCAAAGACGACGTCTACGCCGTCACCCGTGAGGTTGCGAATTTCTTTTACGAAGTCCTGATGCTCGTAATCGATCGGGATACCGCCGAGCTCGAAAACGACCGGCGCCCCTCGCGATGAACAGGTCCCATACATCGTCAGCCCGGAGAGGCGCCCGAGTTGTAAGAGTGCCGAGCCCACTCCGCCTGCCGCGCCGTGAACCAACACGCGCTGACCCGGCCTCACCTTGGCGGAGCGATGCAGCATCTGATACGCCGTGATGTAGTTCAGGACAAGACTGACAGCCTCGGCTGCATCTAACCCGACGGGTACCGGCACCAGTTCACCTTGTGGCAGGCAGACGAACTCCGCATATGCGCCGCTGATCGGCAACGCGGCCACGATCTGTCCAGATTCGAGTCCGGAAACGCTCTGGCCTAATCGATCCACCACACCGACGAGGTCCCACCCCGGCGTAAATGGCACCGGAGGTGTCTCCGGGTGAATGCCCTCTCGCATCATCAGATCGGGCAGGGAAACCCCCGCAGCCAGCACTTTCACCCGCGCTTCACCGTGCTTCGGCTCGGGGCACTCTTCTTCAATGAGCTGAAGCGCATCGGGTCCGCCATAGTGAGTGACAATAACGCGCCTGTGTTTCATGAAGCGCTTCCTTGTCGACCAAGTGCTTCGGTTCGCGCGGCGTGGATCGTGTAACGGTCCTAGTCGAAATCCTTAGAGGCCTGCACATCCGCCTCGCCTCCCTGGCCTGTTGAAATGCAAAAGAAATGCTGCGAGGGATCGAAGGTTGGCCGGGCAACTTGCCGAAGCCGATACTGAAATCAGCGAACTCGACCGCAATCCAGTTTTCGCATTACCGGAAAGCCATCGATCGGCTCGATGACGAGGTCATTGATGGTAGTCTCACGTGACGTCCAGAGGCTACTGCTCAGGGTGAGGGTCTTTTCTGATCAGCGCGAGGTAGAGCAGCGTGTCGGCGAGGTCCTGATCGGTCATGGCGGTATCGGGAAACATCCCGGTACCGGGATGGCCTTCTCGGATAGCACGAGAACGTTCCGTATTGTTTTTCAGTCGCAACGCGTCAGCGTTCCGCAAATCGGCGGGTGGTGGATTCAGTTTTGCAATGAGCGCGGCTGTGTCCGCGGCCAGTCGAGGGGGCCTGCCGAGATACCCATCGATGCCATGACAGTAATAGCACACGCCCTTGCCGTTGAAAATTTCACGACCCCGCATGATATTGCCTTTCAACTTCCCGCTCGATTGAGAGGCTGAGGGTTCGGCCCAAGCGTCGTCGGATAGCAATACTATCTCTATCCCCAGGCCGCTCACGGCGAGCAGACTGAACGAAAGCGTCAGTCTGGCCAGCACATTGTTGAGGCTGAGGTGAGGGAGAACATATCCCACGCGGCGGCGTCCTGTTATTCGCTTTCCATCAGTGCGGACCACACCCGGCATTGTACCGGTCTTCCGGGATACTCTGCATGTTGGTGAAGACTGCGGCACGCTCCTCTTCGCTGGTCACTTGATCGATAGCGGGATAAAGGGCCCGCTCTTCTTTCCTGTTATGAGAGCTCAATTTGGTGAGCAGCGCCTGCTCTTCCTGATCGGTATCGAGATTCTGCCTTTCCACTTTTTGGTCAATCGCTCCAAGCAACTGCTTGATCTGGCTATGTTCATGCCGCATCACGGGCGTCGGCCCGTCCTCGATCATACCGGTGTTCTCTTCCCACACCGGGAAAAGGAGCTCTTCTTCCCATAGCATATGCCGTTGGAGACCGACGTTGAACGCTTTGAACGCTTCCTTGGCCTTGACGAAATCCGATCGCTTCGATGTTTGGAAGGTCTTGAACAACTCGTCCAGCCGGTCGTGATCCTCTGCATAAAATGCGGTAATCGTCCGCTGCTCACTCATGGTGTTCTCCGATACACGATCAACGTTCCCCGACTTTGTATTCCAAATGACACGCCACGCATGCTTTCAAGACATTGTTGAACGGCGGCAAAATTTTCTTCACGTCCTTGCTGGGCATCACGCGCGCCAATTCCTCCGCTGCTTCGTGATGTGCCAAGGCCAGATCATGGTAGGCGGGTGGAAACTTCTCCGGCTCCTGATGCGCCATTGCCTGGCGATGTTTAAAGAATCCCAGATGCAATTCGGTCAAGCCCTGTGCCAATTCATAGTCTTCGTCAACCAACGCGTTCACGATCACCTGAATCGTTTCCAGGTGCTGAAGCATCACCGCGCGATGTTCCTTTCCGGCTGATGACGACAACGGAATGGAATACCTGGTGTCCGACGTCAGATACGGATTCGGTTGCGATTCTCCGTGATGTCGCCCGTCCTTGGCACAACCGGCTGACAGCATAGCACAAAGCAGCCCCGTACCGAGGAGGAGAGCCGTCGTCTTATGTAGTGGATAGACCGGCCACATAGCATGATGTGCGTTCTCTCAGTAACGCTTCGAATTAACCGACGGGATTGAAAGGAGCCAAGCTTCGAATGTAGTTCAGCACATCTCGAATCTCTTGATCCGACAACCGATCCGCCCAGCCGTGCATCGGACTGAACAGAACTCCCTGCTTGATCGACAGATAGAGCTCCGTGTCGGTCTTCGTGCGCGACTTCGCCGCCCGGAAATTCACAGGCGGAACGATCAATTCCTTGATATCGGGTCCAAGCCCGTCACCGGCGGTCCCGTGGCAGCCGGCACAGTGTTGTTGGAAAAGTCTTTCCCCGTTCTTGAGATTTCCCGAATGGCTTTGAGCCAGCGCCCACGATGCGGTCAAAATGACCACGGCAAGGCCTACTACGATTCGTGCGTACATACTTCAGACCTCTCTTCTTGCGCTCGTTCCTGGTTCACATTCAAGCGAGATGCATACTCGGAGACGGACAGCGGTGCTTAATGTTTCAATGCTGGTGTTGCTGCCCTCCGCTGGATCCTCCACTCTCATGATCCCCGCCGCTCTGTCCATTCTGTCCGTGCCCGCTGCCGCCCATCGCTCCTCCCCCCATGCCACCCATCATGCCGCCCATCCCGCCTCGGCCTCCCATCATTCCACCGTGGCCCATCCCTCCCATTCCACCACCGTGTTGTCCTTCCCCCGAGCTCTTCGTGTGCTCCCGATAGGCGCGATCCTTTTCACGCTGTTCGGGGGTCAACAGGGCAATAGCGGTGCGCGTGCTTTTGATCGCCGCGAGCAAACAGGCCCCTTCCGCTTTTTTCAGCTGCTCGACTTTTGCTTGGATCACAGTGAGGTCGGCCTGCTCATCTTCCAAGAGTGCGTGCAGATCAAGTTTCGCCACCTTGGCATCGGCTTCTAATCGGGCTTCTGAGCGTTTGAAGTCCAGTTGTATCGCCTTGAGCTTACTGATTTGTTCCGGCGTCAGCCCGAGCTCTTTGGCATGTTTCAGCAGATGTTTTAGGTAATGTGCACTGTGTTCGTCTTGTTCACCCTGATCATGACCACCATGCATCATTCCCCCATGCCCCTCGTCGGCACGGGTGGAGAGAGAGGACAGCAGAAGCAAGCAAGTGAATCCCACCGCAACAACCGCTCCCTGCATTTTTGCCATCGCGATCACCTCCGGTAACACTCTTTCCGCCCCTTCGCTACCTACGAATACTCGACACAAAGCCGGCGGGAGCCTGCTCCTTCAACCAGCCTGATCCTCGATGGATACTCCAAGCCCGATCCAGGCTCTCAAGAGATCATGGCGGGTGATCGAATAGGCGACCTTGCCGTTTCTTTTCACCGGGAGATTCAGGAGCCGTTTATCCTCCATCAGCTTCACGGCTTCATCGACGCTGGTCTCTTCGGTCACCGCAATATGCTCCTTCGCCATCACATCTGCCGCCGTCAAACGATTGAGATCCTTCCCTGCTTCCAGCGCCCGAAGAATATCGAACTCGCTGATGAACCCGATGAACTCGCCTCGTTCGTCGATGACCGGCGCTCCCGGGGTATGAGTGGTCAGCAGCTCGACGGCTACTCCCATGGCGTTCTGATCACGACGAAATACGAGCTCATTCGTGGCACGGATCTGCCCTACCGTCTTAAACCCTCCGACAGGAACCCCTGGTCTGGACAATGTAGCCATATGCGTCTCCCGATTGATGGTTGATATAGACGGAATCCGTTCCTTGTCTCCCGATCCTCGCCGGCTCCTCTCTCGATTGTGACCCGCTTTTTCAAGATTGGATTCATACAAGTGGAGTGCGATTCTGATGCCGTCGGCTCACTTCAAAACGTATGTGATCGAACATGCGGCGAAACAGCGGCTTGTGGTGGTTCCATCACAACGGGGCCGTGTCAATGTGATGCAGGATTACTCAGAGCGATCGTGTCAGATGGGGAAAAAGGCAACAAAGAATGGAAGGAAAGACCCGTCGCACTCGCTAAGAGCGAGTGCGCAGAGGAACCTGTCGCAGACTTCCGGACGCCTATTACTGCTTCACAATGACTCCGCAGGCGATCCGCGCCCCGCCCGGCGCATCCTTTGTCGGGGGATCGGGCAGGTATTTGTCTGAAAGCTCGTGTATGACAAATGCGCTTCCGTCTTGATCAAAGAGTGTATTCAGGCCTGGGGCCAGGGTAACTCGGCTGGTGACGGTATAGAGCGATCCCTTTCGATTGTCATCAACGGACAGATTCTGGAGATCGCCGAGGTGATAGGGGTGGTTACCGAGACCTGGATTGACGGATGCATCAGGGTTCACTTGCGGGTCGATGTTGCCGTCGTAATGCCCCTTGGCCGCTGAAAATGGCTCGCAGCTTCCAACTTCATGAACATGGATGCCGTGCAGTCCGGGAGTCAGTTTGCTCTCCGGAGTACCCTGGACTTTTAGCTTGATCCGCACGCGCCCCTGATACTCTTCGTAGAGGTCGGCTTCCCCCGTGATGCCGGGTCCTGCAATCACCGCCTTTGCTCGAAGCTTGGTGTCATGCTTCCCTGTATGGTAGGAAGAACAACCGCTCAACAGAATCCCAATTACCAACCCGATTCCCACGGTCGTTACTGTACTCATATGGCCCTCCGGCGACATTTTCCCTCGGCACATGCTTGCATCAATAGCTCCATAGCGAACGGAGCTTCAACAAGACCATAGTAGCCGTCACGACCAAACTGATTCAATCCTTTTCTCCTGAGCGGCCATGGGAGATCATTGTCCGCACGCCTCACCCTCACACTCGTTCATTCCCCTTCCTCCTTCGCTCCGTCCTCGACGCCCCATCCCTTCCATTCCGCCCATGCCGCCGGCTTCCATCTCGCCTCTCCGGCCTCTCATGCCTGGTCCATGTCTTCCGGCGAACGTGCGCTCATAGTGGATGAGAGCCCAGATCTCGTCATCGGCCAAGACCTGACCGAATCCGATCATAGCCGTGCCGGGAGAGCCGTGTTTAATGACCCAGAAAAGTTCGCCCTCAGTGCGATGCCGCCAGAATCCATGATGCTGGAAATTGCGGGGCAAGGGATTCAGCGTGGCGGCAGCCGGCCCATTGCCGTCTCCATCCGTTCCATGACAGGTAAAGCAGGTGCCCTTGCCGTTGTACACCGCTTTGCCCTGCTCAATCACCTCGGGAGAATTCGAAAACGGGCTCTTGAGGGCGCGAGCTTCAGCCAGCTTATCGACAGGCACTCTCGGCTGCATCATGTGCCGTTCCGCCGCTACGGCGGGAACGGCGAGCGACGCCACTGCAACCAGCAATATGAGCATCTTTGTCCGCATCACCTGACTCCATTTATCTGTTGTGGCAATGTGTCGAACCAAACGCGCGCGGCTGAGCCGGAACCTGCGGGGCCGGCTCTCCTGCCGGACCAGTCACTTATCGGACTGGAAGGGAGTCGACTTCCCCTCCCGCTGCGAACGATCGCACATATCGCAGCACTTGCCAGGCTTCTTCCTCCGTCAAGATGAGCGGCACAAAGGGAGCCATCGCCGTGCCCTTACTGCCGTTCTTCAGAATCCAAAAGAGTTCCCCGTCCGTTCGAGCGGCCTGCCATTCCTTGTCGGTGAAGTTTCGCGGCAAGGGACCCTTCAGAGTGCCCGGCTCGATGTCGCCGCCAAATCCTCTGCCGTCTTTTCCGTGGCAGGTCACACAGAAGGCTTTTCCGTGGAAGAGCCGTTTCCCCTTCTCAATCGTGTCCTCCGTCGCCGGAAGCGGATTCGCCCACGTTCTGGCTTCCTCGATTTGATCCATCGGCACGCGCGGCCTGAGTACGGCTTCATCGGCTCCAAAGACCGGATTCCCCGGTGCGCCGACCGCGGCCACCATGACCATAATCAGGAGATACGGACCCATGGCTAATCCAATCTCTTACGAACGAGTGCAATCGACCGGAACCAGCCCAGTCCATTCACGACCAGGCCGGCCCCTGTTCGACGATCCTACTTGTCCGAATATCCTGGGAACTTGTGTCCGAGCGACTGAGGAAAACTGACGGTGCCGTCCGGGAACTCCTGCCCGTGCTGCCATAGATGATAGATCACGCCGTCTGTCCCTGCTGCGACTTCCGCCACCTTGGCAGCTTGGTCAGCAGGCATATCCAGAACTTGGACTCGCCCGGTCGCGATCTCTACCTTATGATCATGGAAATGCCGGTGCCACTGGATCGCGGGAAGCTTTCGTGTCAGGTCTTTGGCGACAAAATACTCGACGCCGACCAGAGGCGCCTTGGGATCGGTGGATTCGAACAGCAGGCATTGAAGAATTTTGTCGGAAATGCCCTTGCAATAATGATGGAACGGGCCTCCCGGGGTTCCATCCGCCATCATATGAGGCGCCTGGACATGAATCTCATATCCGACGGCCGGACTTGTTGGTTCCCCGCTCACGGCTTTTTGGGTGGCAACCCCACTACACCCGGCGACAGCGATCGCGACAACGGCTAACAGTCTTTTTCTCATCGCACAACCCTCCTGGCTTGAAGATCCCTCGCCTAGCCTATCTAGACCGAGAAATACCTTCATATTCCACTGACTCTTAGAGACAGATCGGATCAAATGGATTCACTTGCTTCGCGAGCACTCCTGGACGCCCGATCTTTGCGGTCTTAGGACTTGCCGGCCGCTTCGCCGTCAGTTGCCTGACGGGCCCTTGTTCGACCTCCAATCAGAACGCCACGCTCCGATCACGGTCGGCGACGGCTTTGATGTAATCCGGCATGCCCTTGATGGAAGCGCCGGGCACCAAATCCCCTCCGCCGATCTGTCTGGCCACGGCACAGGCCCCGCAAACCCAAATCGGCACACCCGCCGCCTGTACCGCGGCGAGCAACTCTTTCAGCGGGGTCAAGTTGACGCCGGTCACATAATCACCCACGCCTTTTCGCCCCAAGGTGACGGCTTCGTTCCACAACCACAGCACCACATCGTGCCCTTGCTCTCTTGCGGTCTTGGCGGCCATGAACGGCAAGGTCGCCATCGTAGGGTCATCGGTTCCTCGACTGCCGGAGATAATGAACGTCGCCATCGTGGGTGCTCCTTCTCTGCGGGACTGTCATCGTTGGAGTGACGCGAACGTTTCCAGTGATGGCGCAAAAAATGTCGCGCCGGTGACGGCCCGGCTGAATTCCATGAGTCGATCGTGCTGCCCGTCGTCCGACGTTCCCATCATGCGCGCCAGAATCAGGTCAAAAATGTCGAGGGACTTTGTGTAGGCGACAAAGTACAGCCCCGCTTCACGGACGGTTCCCCAGGGATAGCTCTGTCTCAAGATTTGCAGTTCCTCTCCATCGCGTTTGATCACCACGCGGCTGACGTGAGCCGTCTCGGGTTTTCGTGACTTCGGCAGCTCGATGCTCTTGCGTTTCGTCCTTCCGATGATCCGTTCCTGCTCTCGGTCATCCAACCGGCGCCACCGATCAAGATCGTGGACATAGCGTTGGACCGCCATATAGCTGCCGCCCGCGAATTGCCGGTCCTCCGTTCCAATCAACGCTGCGGCAGCCCTGTCTGTGCCCTTGGGGTTTTCAGTTCCGTCGATGAAGCCGGTCAGGTCTCGGGAATCGAGATACCGAAATCCGTGCATTTCCTCGCTCACCGTCGCCACCGTCTGCAGACGATGCGCGAGTCTCATGGCAAGCTCGAGATTCAAGTCATGACGCTCGGAAGAGATCTGGATCAGGAGATCTCCCCCGGTCGCAGGCGCTACGCGCCCATCCGTTTGGATCGCACGGAACGACCGGAGTCCGGCAGGGCGGTTCTTCGGGGAGAGCCGGTCCCAGAGGTCGGAGCCGATGCCGAACACGTAGTAGAGTCCGGCTCTTTTCTCACGAGCCGAGAACGCCTTCGCTGTCAGGAGAATATCCTGCATTGCCCTGATCCAGGCTGAAGGTTCGATATCGTGGCCGGTCGTCAGCGTGAGAAAATAGGCATGAAGGCTTGCTGCTGCAAGGACGCCAGGCTGCGGTGTCGGCATCAGCCATCCCTTTCCACTCCGCCGTTCCTCGATCGCGGAGCCGGCTGGACGAGCGGGAACTACAGCGTTACTTCGCCAGGGAACGAATGTAGGTGATCAGCTGCCACACCTGCTCATCCGGCAATCCAGAGAACGCCATCATCCCGGTGCCCGGCGAACCATTCTTGATGATCCAGAACAACTGGCCATCCGAAATCTCTCGCATCATCACTCCGCAGGTAAAATTCCTTGGCGTCGGCACCAAAGCCGCGCCCATCAACCCCTTTCCATCTCCTTGCTCTCCATGACACATGACACAGGCGACGGGATGTGCCGTTTTGAGAAACAGCTCTTTCCCGGCTTGGATTCCACCCGCGGATGAGGGATGCGGATTCGTCTTGGCGAGGAAATCTTCCGGAGCCTTGGCCGTTTTGCGTGGTTGCGCGCAGGTACCGCCTTGTCCTCCTCCCGGCACGGCGGCGACATCCGGCACTCCCTTGAAGGTCACCTTCAAATAAGCGATCACATCCGCCACTCCCTGCCGCCCGATGGTCAACCCCCAGTAAGGCATGTTCGGCGATTTTCCAACGGCCGGTCCGCCATGGTTGATCACGTTATAGAGGTACTCCATCGGCAGCTTTTCGAACGGCATGTTGGCGTGGACAGCCGGTTTCGGCTCAAGGCCCGATGCAGCGGGGCCATCCCCTTTGCCCGTCAAGCCGTGACACTGGGCGCAGTATTCCTTGTACAGCACCTTGCCTCGCCCTGCGTCGGCGCTGCCGAACTCAGGACTTGTCCACGGCTCGTAATACTGGAAGTCGGGCACCCCTTGGACCATCAGATAGCCGATCACGGCGCGCAGCTGAGGCTCCGTCGCATCGGCCAGGAATTCGCCGCTGTGCGGCACGAAATCCTGCGGATTCTGGCCGAAGCGAAACAGCCAGTCCTTGTCGTATCTCTGACCGGACTTCTGCAGAGCCGCACTCTGTGGGCCTCCGATCAAACGGCCGTTCTCTTCGATCGTATGACAGCCCAGGCAGGCATGGGCTTTGTAGGCCACCCCGCCGAAGGCGACGTCGAACTTGGTGACCTTCGATAGGTCAAATGCCCCGATGGTGACTCGCGGATCCTTGTTGTGTTCGGCAAAGTAATCGGCGATTGCGTCAGCCTCGGACTCCGTCACCATTGGGTGCTTGGACGGAACGTCCGTCAGGTCCCAGCGATACCCCTTGGCGTAGATCGGGGCTTCCTTGCCGGTCAGCCAGCGAATGAGCCAGGACCGTTGGTATTTACTGCCTGCCCACATCAAATCAGGAGCTCGGAGATTGAATCGCGAGTCGGCTGTGCCTTCCAACCGGTGACATTGCACACAGGTCTGTTGGATGAGATTCTTGGCGCGAGATGGATCGCCCGCAAAAGACGGATCCTGAAACGATACGAGCCCCACGATCAGCGTCACCGCCATTCCAATCACTTGCTTCCTTCTCGTCAGAGTCATCATGCGCTCCTTCTGTTTACAAGGCTTCACCGGATCCCTCGCGCCTCGATCTGTTCCCCTGTTACGATCCATTGCCTTTCAGAGACGCATGGGGGTTCAATTGGATAGCAATATTCGGCGTGACCGCGATCGATTGGTGAACGGTGCACCCATGGGCCACTTTTAACAGCCGCTCTTTTTGTTCCGAGGTGATTCGATGGGGAAGATGAATGCCGATGTCGATGCGACCGACACGATGTGGTCCCTCGGCCATGGTCCATTCCGCGTCTACACTTAATCCCTCGCGAGGAATGCCGTGCCGTCCGCAGAATTGTCCGACGAAGTACCCGACGCAGCCGGCTAGCGAACCGACGAACAGTTCGACCGGGCTCATACCGGCGTCCTGACCTCCGTCTTCCGCCGGCTGATCAGTGACGACCCGATGCGTTCCACTCGTGACGTCGTAGCGGGTCCCGCCATGAAAAGTCGCCGTGAGTTTCATGTCGCTCCAGACCCTGGAAGGTTCGTCGTTCCCCTTGAACGCAGCATGCTGGGCGTCAATGCATGATCGCCCGATCCTTCGGGCACCGGTCAGTACGGCACATCAACCGGCTTCCCACCTTTCGGCCAATCATGGATCTTGTCGGGAAAGTCCGGCCGAGGTTGCGTATTGATATAGGCTGCGACATCAAAGGCCTCGGCGTCCGTGACCGTCCACCCCCAGCCTCTCGGCATATTCGCTTTGATATAAGAGGCCGCCACGCTGATCCTCGCCATGCCCGCCCCGATGTTGTACGAACGCGGTCCCCACACGGGTGGCGCCGTCATCGTCCCCTGTCCATCGGAGCCATGGCAGAAGACACACTTCTGCTCGAACACCTTCTTGCCGTTGAGAGAATCAGGCTGATGAGTCGATGTGATGCGCGGGATTCCGCGCCAGGGCACCGCACTGCCGGGTGGTAGGTTCTGAGAGAGCCATTCGATGTACGCGACAATAGCCGTCAATTTCACACTGTCGGGAGGAAGAGGCTTGCCGTTCATGCTCCGTTCGAAACACTCGTTAACCCGTTCCGCGAGGGTCATCTGCCGTCCGGCACGCTCACGATACTGCGGATAGAGGGCGCTGATGCCGACGAATGACGCAGAATTCGGGTTGAGTCCGGCATCCAAATGACAATTCGTGCAGTTGAGCGCATTCCCGACATAACGCTTCCCGTACTCCTGTGTATCGACCACCATTTTGTAACCCAACCGAATTTGCTCTCCCCTCAGGTCACCTGGAATGGTTTCAGGAGAAGGTGGGGCGAACAATGCGTGCATCGGCAACTCGGAATTGCGAGGAACGGCCGGCTCATCGCCCCCCGTCACTCGTGGGGTCGGGGTACAACTGATCACCATCCACAAGGCAATCGACAGCGCGACGCCCGCGATCGTCTCCCTATTCATGAACGAACCTCACCTTTTTCGTGTTGGGTGTTGGAGAGGACGCCTCCTCTGTCCAACTCTTTCTTGCTGGCATATCGTATGAGGCGGTTCCCGGCCATTGGATTCGTCTTTTATGGCTGTCCACTTTGCTCGGCTCCCAAGATGCGCACATAGGCCAAGACATCCCAGATTTCTTCGTCGGAGAGAGAGTATTTCCATGCACCCATGGCGGTGTTCGGTTTGCCTTCATGGATGCGCCGGAACAAGGTACCGTCGAGCCGGGTTTGAATAGCCGGCGAGGTGAGGTCCGCCGGAGGTGGGATGAGTTGGACACCCGGCGCTCCTTTGCCCTCGATACCATGGCAACGGATACACGTGTTCACGTAGATCTCCCGCCCACTGACTGGATCGCCCCCCTTCGCTATGATAGCCAGCTCTTTCACTCCGGCATTGCTGAACCCCAGACCGATCGCGCCGGCCAGCAGAGCGCAAAATACCATCATTCGTCCGGTGATAAGCATCCTTGTCCTTTCAAAGCAAAGCTCTGCGATCACTGTGCCATCTCCCTCACGCGCTACATCATAGCTTTCTCTTTATTTATTGCCTACTTATCATGATTTGTTATGATGATGCGGAAAAATTGGAGCAAAAATGACGACAAACACCCCAGAGCATCTTGGCCTACTGACGCAGGATGCCTCAGCCATCAATCGCTGGTTGTGGGAATGTCAGAAATTCTTTCAACTTATGTTTAAACGCACTACGCTATGCATCTGGTGGACTGATAACAAGCAGTAGAAAATTCTCCTGATCAACATCTCATAGATGTCAAAATCTGTCCCTCCGTCCGTCAACAATCTCGCTGATCTCTTTGAGTTTCGTTGCCGGAGCAACCAGAATGCGCTTGCCTATGCCGTTGTTCGCGGCAACCTTGAGCTCGCAGATCAACTGACCTATAGCCAGCTTGAACGCGCGGTGCGTTCGCTTGCCGATCGGCTTGCACGTGAGGTTCCACCGGGAACACGAGCCCTTCTTCTCTATCCACAGGGGATCGAGGTCATCTGCGCGTTTTGGGCGAGCGTGTGTGCCGGTCTCGTTCCGGTTCCTGTTCCGGCTCCCGATCTTGTCAGGCGGAAGCAGAGTCTGCCAAGACTTCGCGCTATTATCGACGATGCCGAAGTATCGCTGGTGCTTACCACTTCAGATATCGAGACTCTGTCTTCGGAATTCTCACTTGCCGAGGAAGTCGGGCAGTTTAAGTGGATGGCGACGGATCAACCCTACGGTCCTGCCGATCCGGTTGAATTGCCACGACCTACACGCAGTGCCCTTGCTTATCTGCAATATACCTCGGGGTCGACGGCCGCTCCTCGCGGCGTCATGGTCGATCATGGCAATGTGCTCGCTCATTGCCGGGCCTTGAGCGTGGCCGGCGCCGTGTCGGACAACAGCCGGTCGCTCTGCTGGTTGCCCTACTTCCATGACTATGGACTGCTGCATGGAATCATCGCTCCATTCTATGCCGGTATTCCCGCCTACCTGATGTCACCCATCACGTTTCTGCGGCGGCCTCTGCGTTGGCTTGAAGCGATCTCCCGATTTGCCATTACCCATAGCGGCGGACCGAACTTCTCCTATGAGGCGTGTCTCAGGGCTGTACGGCAACAAGGCAAATGGGAAGCTGATTTGAGTACATGGATGGTCGCAAGTTGCGGCGCGGAGCCCATCCATGCCGATACGGTTGAGCGGTTTATCAATACCTTCGGTCCGCATGGCTTTCGGCGGACAGCGTTTGCGCCGGCATATGGGCTCGCTGAAGCCACATTGCTGGTGACCATGAAGCGGGTTGGTGCGGAACCGACATTCTTGAAGGTAGAGGCGGAGGCATTGACGGAGTCGATCGTCAAAGTGTCCTCCGCGCCGGACAAAGCCATTCGAACGCTGGTCGGGTGCGGAGAACCCCTCGAAGAGACTCGCATCAAGATTGTGCATCCCACGACTCACAAGGAGTGCCGGCCTGGTGACATTGGAGAGGTCTGGATCGCGGGTGCCGGGATCGCCGCCGGTTACTGGGAGAAACAGGAAGAAACGAACGTCACATTCAAAGCAACCGTGGCCGGATCAGGCGATGATCCCTATTTGCGGACCGGTGATCTTGGATTCCTCCACCGCGAAGAGCTGTTCCTGACCGGGCGCCTCAAAGACCTGATCATCGTGCGGGGACGCAACTATTACCCTCATGACTTGGAGTGGACCGCCGGGCACGCTCACCCGGGCTTGCGGCAAGGATGCGGGGCGGCCTTCTCGATCGAGGGCGAGACCGGAGAGTGCGTCGTACTGGTCCATGAGATTGAGAAGCAGCCGCCCGAATCGGATATCACCGAAGTGGTCAGCTGTATCCGCCGCGCATTGGCTGACGAGTATGAGCTGGAAATTCACAGTGTCGTGCTGATCAAGGCTGGAACGATCCCAAGGACTTCCAGCGGAAAACTTCAGCGGCATGCCTGCAAAGCCGCTTTTGAAGCCGGTCAGCTCACCGTGGTCGCAGCGAGTACGCTGAACACAACGATCGAAGCTCAGAACGGTGAGTCACCGGGCGGAATTCCCGAAACGACGGTCGAGAAACGGCTGGCGGAGATCTGGCAGGAGGTGCTCGGAGGGCCTCCGCCGGGTCGTCAGGCAAATTTTTTCGCCCTCGGAGGCAATTCTCTCCTGGCCGCGCAGATTGTGGAGCGAATCGTCGATGTGTTTCATGCCCAACTCCCTCTTAGTGTTGTGTTTGAATGTCCGACATTTTCCGATCTCGCCGCTCGTATCGCTGAAATGAGTGCCGGTCGGAACCAGACGCCTACGGTCATAGAGGGAGTTGGAGACGCGGATGACGGCGACCGCATGCAGGCTCCTCTCACGTCGCTGTTACCGGGCTCAACAAGAGGAGGCCGGATACCACTCAGCTCCTCGCAGCAGCGACTTTGGTTTTTGGAACAGGTCCACCCGGAAAGTGCCATTAATCATATTTCCATGCGTGTGCGCATACGAGGACCCGTCGGACCCCAAGTGTTGGAGGGGTCGGTGCAGGAGATCATCCGCCGACATGAAATTCTTCGAACTCGGTTCGGATCGGAAAGAGGAGAGGGATACGCGAAAGTATGCTCCGATATGAAGTTCACGATAGGACGACATGATTTCCAATCCCTGAGCCAGACTGAGCAAGAAATCGAAGTCCGGCAGTTCTTACGAACGGAAGCCGGCCGACCCTTTGATCTTAGACGAGGACCGTTGTTCAGGGTTGCGCTGCTGGCACTTGAGCGGGATGTGCATGTCTTGGCGCTGACTTTCCACCGCCTCGTCGCAGACGGCTGGTCTCTTCGTATTTTTTGTAAGGAACTGGCCCTTCTCTGGGAAGCCGGAGGCGACGCTCGAGGGGCTGGACTGTCCAAGTCTACCGTTCAGTTCACAGATTTTGCCGATTGGCAGCGAAACAGGCTTGATCAAGGCCTTCGTGGAGTGCATCGCGAGTATTGGACCCGGCAGTTGAGCGGCGTCCGGCCACCTGCTGAATTGCCTGCCGACCGTCCACGGCCGAAAGTAAGGACGTTTGAGGGAGCCGTGCGGTCACGGCCGCTTTCTCCAGGACTTGCAGACGCCTTGGATCTCTTCTGTCAACACCAGACTGTGACCAGATTCATGGTGCTGTATGCCGTCTTTGTGACGTGGCTACATCGCTACACGCAGGAGTCCGACGTCGTGATTGGATCGGTGGTGGCCGACAGGCGTCGTAGAGAACTCGAAGATATGATGGGATATTGCGTCAATACGGTGGCGCTTCGGGCTCAGCTTTCCGGCGGACTGACAGGACAGGGTCTGTTGAAACACATACGCCGGGTGGTGGCAGATGCCTATGATCATCAGGAACTTCCGTTTGAAGAGGTGATCGAGACGCTGTCATTACAACGCGAGCGACAGCTTTCTCCGCTTTTCAACGTGATGATTGTCTGCGAAGACGACCCCCTGTCGACGTTCAAAGTCAGAGATATTGAGGCCGCCCACCTCCCCTGGGAACCGACCGCGTCGGAGTTTGATCTCGTGCTGATGGTGGTCAACAAGGTGCGCGGCGTGGAGTTGGCGTTTCTTTACGACCGTGCGATCTTTGATGAGTCGACGATCGATCGCATGCTGGGACAGATCCAGACACTTCTTGAGGAATTCATCAACAAACCTGAGGCCCGTCTTGATGATCTCTCATTGCTGACGGCTGAAGAGCATCGCCGGATGCTCCTCCAATGGACCCGGCCGACAACTCCTGTTCCGTGTTCTGCCGGTATCCATGCGCTCATCGAAGCACAAGTCGAGCGAACTCCTCATGCACCAGCGGTCACGTGCGGGGACCAGTCCATCAGCTATCAAGAGTTGAACCGCCGAGCGAATCGAGTTGCCCGTGCCTTACAGAGGTTGGGGGTCCGTGCCGACCTTCCAGTGGGTCTCTGTGTCGAGCGTTCGGTAGACTGTCTTGTGGGTCTCCTTGGTATTCTCAAAGCAGGGGGAGGCTATGTTCCCCTGGATCCATCCTTTCCCGGTCACCGTCTCCAGCTCATGCTGGAGGATGCAAAGATTTCCATCGTCGTGACTCAGGGACATCTTCGTAGCCATTTACAAGGTTATACCGGCCACATCTGTGACCTGGAGACCATCGGCCAATCAGCAGTACGTGGAGAGGACGAAAATCTCGCTGTTTCAATTTCCCCAGATCAACTCGCGTATATCATGTACACCTCGGGATCGACCGGGCAGCCGAAAGGCGTGGCGGTAACACACCGCAATCTGGTGACTTCTCTTTATGCCAGACTTCTTTATTATCGGGAACAGGTATCCCGGTTCTTGCTGACGTTCTCCCTGGCCTTTGATGGGTCCGTGACCGGTATCTTTTGGACACTGATGGAGGGAGGGGAGTTAATCATTCCTTCGGAGACTGCCCATCGCAGTCCAACAGAGCTTGCCACGCTTATTGCGCATCACCGCATCTCGCATGTTGTGTGGGTGCCTTCCTTGTACCAGGCCGTGCTCGGTGAGGCCGTCAATGCCCAGTTGGAATCTCTTCGTATCGTCATTACCGCCGGCGAGAGCCTTCCCCTTGAACTCGTGAGAAAGCACTACCAACTCCTGCCTCGTACGATGCTCTTCAACGAATTTGGACCGACGGAAGCGACCGTCTGGTGCAGCGTGTATCAAACGACACGCGAGGAGGCAGGAGCCCGAGTGCCGATCGGAAAATCGATCGAGACGATGCAACTCTATGTCTTGGACGCAGGCCTGCAGCCGGTTCCCGTTGGGATGCCGGGTGAGCTCTACGTCTCGGGAGATGGTCTGGCCCGTGGGTATGTGAACCAACCTCAGTTGACCCAAGAGCGGTTTCTCCAAAATCCTCACGCGGCCGGCTCCCGCCTGTACCGGACCGGCGACATGGCTCGATATCGCGAGGACGGGAATGTGGAGTTTCTTGGACGGATCGATCAGCAGGTCAAGCTGCGTGGCTATCGAATTGAACTGGGCGAAGTCGAATATGCACTGAGCAACTTCCCGGGCGTCTATCAGACAGCGGTACTCCTCCGACAAGATAAACCGGACCAGCACCGGTTGGTCGCCTATGTCACCGGCCTGCCGTCGCTCAAAGAACGCCTCGAACAGATTCGGAGTTATCTTGTCACGCGATTACCACACTATATGGTGCCTTCCGTCATGCTGTGGGTGGAAGCCATGCCGCTCACGGCGACAGGAAAAGTGAATCGCAACGCGCTCCCCGCCCCTGAAGACACAGCCGGTCAAGCCTCAGCCAGGGTCGCTCCGAGAAATCAGGTCGAAGAATCATTGACTGAGCTGTGGAAATCGGTTCTTGCGGTACCGGAAGCCGGCATCCAAGACAATTTTTTCGAGCGAGGAGGCCACTCACTGTTGGCGACCCAGCTCGTTTCCCGCATACGCGAGGTCTTTGAGATCGACATCCCACTCCCGATGCTTTTTGAGCGACCCACTATCGAAGCCTTGGCCGAAACCGTGACGCATTTACGCGCTCAGGAACAGAACGTTTCCGTGCTTCCTCCGATCATTCAGGTTCCCAGAGATCGGCCACTCCCCCTTTCCTATTCTCAACAACGGATGTGGCTGATGTATCGGTTGGCCCCTGAGAGCACGGCCTATAACATGCCCTTTGCGTCGCGGCAGATGGGACGGCTCAACAAGTCGGCCCTCCGGAGTACGATCGATACCATATGTAGACGTCATGAGGCTTTCCGAACGACGTTCGCAATGACGGGTGAGGGACCGGTCCAGATCATCAGCTCCTTTCAATCCCCTCACTGGACCGAAGTCGATCTGACGCAGTTCCCCCCCGAAGAGCGACAGCGAGCGGCGGCTCGACTGGTGGAACAGGAAGCAGCCCGGCCGTTCGATCTCGAAAAGGGCCCGCTGGCGAGATTCCTATTGATTGAGATCGAGCCAGAGGATCATGTGTTGGTGCTCACGATGCATCATATTATCGGTGATCAGTGGTCGTTCGGAATCATCGGGCATGAGTTTGCATCGTTCTACAACGCGTATTGCCGCGGGGAGATTCCCTCTGCGAAATCGATCCCTCTTCAGTATGCCGACTATGCGGTGTGGCAGAGGCGCTGTCTCACCGACGATTGGCTCAGCGCCCAATCGAATTACTGGCAGAAGAAGCTGGCAGGTCTTTCCAAGCTTTCGTTGCCGACCGATCACCCACGCCCCATGGTTCAAACCTTCAACGGCTCGCATGGCATGCTGGAGCTGCCCGCATCGTTGATCGATCGACTGAAACAATTCAGCGCCGAACACAATGCAACGGTATTCATGACCCTGTTGGCCTGCTTCCAGATTCTCTTGAGTCGCTATTCCGGGCAGCACGATGTCGCGGTGGGCTCCCCCGTTGCCAACCGGACTCAATCTGCGGTCGAATCAATCATCGGTTCGTTCGTCAATACACTGGTGTTACGTACAGACCTTTCCGGCGATCCGACGTTCGTTGAGCTGGTCGCACGGGTCCGTGATACGGCGTTGGGCGCCTATGCCAACCAGGATTTTCCGTTCGATAAATTGGTCGAGACGATGCACTCCGCCCGTGACCATAGCTCCGCCCCGCTGGTGCAAGTCCTTTTCAATTTGCCTAATGCTCCTATCGGAGAGATCAACGTCCATGGCTTGAGTTGGGTGCCGTTCGAGGTGGAAACGCAAGCCGCACAATTTGACTTGAGCTTGACGATCGAAACTGAGATCTCCCGCAAAGCTTACTTGACCTTCAATACCGACCTCTTCCAGCCGCAGACAGCCGAGCGCATGTTGGGACAGTATAAGATCCTGCTCGATGGCGCATTGGTCAATCCCAACGCGAGGCTCTCTGAGCTCCCGACACTCACAGCGCCCGAGCGCAAGCAGATGTTGCAGGACTGGAATTCCACACAACAGGACTATCCGCAATCCGAATGTTTTCCTCAGCTGTTCGAGTCCCAGGTCGAGAGGACGCCTGAAAACGTTGCCTTGTCGATGGGACGAAAGGCGCTGCGGTACGGCGAGCTCAATGCCCGGGCGAATCAGCTGGCGCGGTATCTCCAAACGCTGGGCATTCGACCCGGTGTAACGGTAGGCATCGGCCTTGAGCGATCGTTGGAGATGGTGATCGCGTTGATGGCGGTGCTTAAAACCGGTGGCGTCTACGTCCCTCTCGACCCTGAGTATCCACGGGATCGGCTCCGATTTATGACCGAGGATGCATCAGTCGTGGTACTGCTCACATCAGAACCGCTATCCGATCGGTTTGATGCTGGAACCTGTCGCGTGCTGTGTCTTGATCGAGAGTGGGAACGGATCGCACAGGAGGGTGATGATAATCTTCCGCCGATCGCAACGCCTCAAGACCTCGCGTACATCCTGTACACATCAGGTTCGACGGGACAGCCCAAAGGGGTGGAAATTCCCCACCAGGCGCTGGTGAATTTCTTGTGCTCGATACGGCAAGAGCCGGGATGTTCAGCGCAGGATATCCTGCTCTCCGTCACGACACTATCCTTCGATATCGCCGGGCTGGAATTGTACGTCCCGTTGCTGGTCGGCGCCCGTGTCGAGATCGCCGGTCGAGCGGCTACGATGGACGGGCGGCGATTACGGTCCCTCTGTGAAACCGTCCAGCCGACGATCATGCAAGCGACCCCTGCAACATGGCGGATGTTGATCGAGGCGGGATGGCTGGGCAGTCATAACCTGACGGTACTTTGCGGAGGGGAAGCTCTTCCTCCGGATCTCGCGACGTCGTTGCTGGATCGCAGCGTCGCCCTGTGGAATATGTATGGTCCGACGGAAACCACCATTTGGTCTACGATCGAGAAGATCGAACGCACTGATCTAGAGATTACCATCGGACGGCCGATTGCCAACACAGACGTGTATATCGTGGATCAATTCCTCCAGCCGGTTCCGGTGGGAGTTGCCGGGGAGCTCTATATCGGAGGCCATGGATTAGCCCGAGGGTACCGTGGACGGCCCGAGTTAACAAAGGACCGGTTCATCCCTCACCCATTTTCCCTCGATCCCCTCGCGAAGGTGTATCGAACGGGAGACTTGGCTCGTTATCGATCGGATGGACGCATCGTCCATCTGGGACGATTAGATCATCAGGTCAAGATCAGAGGGTACAGAATCGAATTGGGCGACATCGAGTCCGCGTTGAGCCGCCATCCTGCGGTCCGGCAGGCGGTGGTCACCGCGCGCGAAGATCGGCACGGCATGAAGCAGTTGGTCGCCTATGTGGTCTGCCAGAAGGAGCCTGCCGCAAGCCAACCAGAACTTCGCTCATTTCTGCGGGCGGAGATTCCGGATTATATGGTCCCTTCGCTCTTCGTCTTTCTGGAGGCACTGCCCCTCACTGCCAATAACAAAGTGGACAGGAAAGCACTCCCATCACCAGCCTCCACTCTCTCAAGCGTTCCTGTCTATGTTGAGCCTCGCGATCGAATGGATGTCCAAATGGCGGCCTTGTGGCAACAGGTGTTTGGGCTCGACAAGGTCGGGGTTCATGACAACTTCTTCGATCTCGGCGGTCACTCACTCAAAGCCGCCCAGCTATTCCATCTCATTGAACAGGTCTACGGGCGACATCTTCCTCTTGCCACTCTGTTTCAGGCACCGACCATTGCCGAGCTCACCGCTGTTCTTACACAGGAACGATGGGTACCACCATGGCACTCACTGATCGCCATGCAGCCCAATGGGTCGACCGTCCCTGTGTTCTTGGTACCGGGAGTAGGAGGCGATGTGTTGTGGTTCGCTCCGTTGGCAAGGCTACTGGGCCAGGCTCACCCGGTGTACGGCTTACAAGCGCGAGGATTCGATGGAAAAGCGGAGCCATTTGACTCTGTACACGAGATGGCGAAGCATTACATCGGTGAAATCCGTACGCGCCTTCCCGAAGGACCATACGTGATCGTTGGCGCCTGTACCGGTGGACTGGTCGCCTATGAAATGGCCCAGCAATTGGTCGGGCAGAATGCAGCGGTCAGCCTGGTTATCATCAATAGCTGGCATCCGAGTTCGTACCGTTCACATCACACGGATCTCCCAATCGGAGTTGCTCTGCCGATGGGTATTCTCTCCATGACCTTGAACACGCTTGGCGAACTGCGACGTAGCCCTCCCAGAGACTGGCTGCCGGTCATACAACGCAAGTGCGGGAAGGCCCTGTCCTTTTTCCAACAACCGGCTGAAACTGAACTGAGACAACGTCAGATCAAACGCATTGAACAAGCGATGTTTCGCGCCGCGGCTCACTATACAATACGAGCATTTCCCGGACGAATGCTCAACATCGTGGCTTCGCAACGGATTGTGGCACACGATACTCGATATGCGTGGAGGGAGCTGGCAGGCGGTGAATGTCAGAACATAGAGATTGCGGCTCGTCGGACGGCAGACCTTCTGACATCACCACATGTCGAAGAGGTTGCCTCGCACATTCGGCGCTATGTCGCCGAAAATCGTCCATACACACCCGTCCGACCGAATAGAGCTGCATGACTTGCACCACTTCGATTTACCGACCACCGCAGTAATATCCCAAGTCAGGATGACAATGTGCTGATTTCATTTCAGTCAATCGAGCGCCTAGCCGCGACAAGACGCCAGGAACACATCCGGCTTGCGCCGAAGGCTGTGCATCTGTGGGGTATTGAGCTCAACGGGTCGTCAGAGTGCCTCGCGAGATGCGCACAATGGTTGGACGATGTCGAGCGAGGTCGAGCCGCTCGCCTGGTTCGAGAGGAGGACCGGCAGCACTACGTGCTGGCTCATGGTGGCCTGAGAGCGGTGTTGAGCTGGTACCTTGGGGTCTCCCCGGATGTCGTGACGCTGGATCGGAGCGCGGCAGGCAAGCCCTTTGTGATATTGCAATTGGGAGATCGGTCCGTGATCACGTTCAATATGTCCCATGCCCATGGCCGTGCGCTTATTGCGGTTTCAAACGCGCAAGAGGTCGGAGTCGATCTCGAATTCATTCGGTTGGATGTCGAGGTGGAGAAACTATCCCGGCGTTATTTTGCAGACACTGAACATACGGCGATCATGCGGTTGCCCCAGGAACAGCGTGCGCCTAGGTTCTTTCGCTACTGGGTTGCGAAAGAAGCGGCGCTCAAGGCTCAAGGCATCGGGCTCCAAGGACTGACCGAGTGCGAGATTGTCCTCGGAACGGATGAGGCCGACGCGGAAGTTGGAGTCCGATTGGGCTCTCCGGGTCAACATGAAGTGAGGGTTCGCTTTCTTTCTGGCGGAACTGGATGGCATGCGGCCGTGGCCGCCCAAGAATTAGACAGGATACAGCAGTGGACCTAGAGCAATAGGAAAGACCCCCCTAGCCGCTGGGTGAAGGATTCGAGACCTCGCAAACGCTCTCACTAACGACCACATTCCGTCGAGTGCTGCACGCATTGTCCAAGCCATGTGCCGACCTGATCGAGTAAGGCGGCGACCGCTCGGTTGGCAGCCAGCACGCCTCCATAGGCGTTCTCGCTCGGAGCATTCTCCACCGCTTCAAAAGCCCGTGTGCTCACGATTTCGGATTCTTTGAGATCGATCAATTGTGTGCGGATCGACACCCTGACTCGGCTTGGTTGCTGGAAAAACTCCTGTTGCAGAGAGAATCCATAGGTATCCAGGCGATAGTCTCCGCGGATCGAATTGGGCAGCGGAATCACGGAATGCCACACCCCACTCCGGCTCAGCACTTCAACCATCAACGGCGTGAGCATGCGCACCGGTGTATCGGCCCATTGATTCACGGCATAGAAGTCCAGTTCGTACGGGCGTTTGACGTACACCATGCGTTGCGTTTCAAATCCGGGCTCCGGTTGGGGCGGATTCACGAGCAACACCGGGCCGTTGCTCCCGTCAGGCCGGCCCGCGCTGTGCCAGCCATCAAGGCTCAACTGATACGTACGAATGTCCTGGGAATCCTTGCCGAGCGATAGACAGCCGGCTGCCGTCGCGAGCAACAAGGCGCAAGCCGCCGGCTGTACCAGCTGAAACTTCATCTACAGCCTTTCCCGTCATTCGTGAAGCGTATCTCGTATCGCGAAAACAAAGATGAAATATGCTCCCGTCGCATCCTGCGCTTCACGAGATACGTTTCACGGATATTACTCTCCCGGACCGCGTGGCGGTGTCTTTCGTCCAAACACCAGAGAGCTCGGCTCGCGTTCAAAATCTCTCGCCACCCGAGTCAACGTACTCGTCAGCTGTCTCAGTTCCGTGACCAAGAGGCCGGCTTCCGGGAGGGTCCGCCGCGTGAACTGTTGCAGCTCGGGTCTGGCTTCATTGACCACCGCTCCCACGGTCTTGCTGGTCCGAGCCAGTTCGTCCGTCGCGGTGCCCAGCGCGACGACGCTCTTGTTGATCCCCGCGAGTAAGGTCGGAACCTGGGCGTTGAGCGATGCCGTCAACTTGACAAGGTTGTCGGCGCTTCTGGCGGCACCGTCCAGACTTTGCTCGATCTGCGCCTTATGGGCCGCGACGGCTTGCGCGACATCGGCGAGATCCTTGATCGTCTTCTTGAGGAGCACGCGATTTTCTTCATCCAAGACCTTCGCCGCCCCTTTCGCCGCCGTATCAAGATCGACCAAGAGTTGGGCCAGACCTTCTTCAGACAGTAAACGGGAGACGGCTTCATCCAAGCGGAAGAACAGGGATGGACCGGTCTTGATGACCGGATAGGCTTGTCCCTCCTGCGCTTGCAACGAAGGAGCATCTCGGCTTCCTCCGGTCAAATTGACCGTTGCAAGACCAGTGAGCCCCTGGGTCTCCAGTACGGCGATCGTGTCGGTCTTGATCGGCGTTCCACGCACGATTTCCATCGTCAACAAAACTTCCTCCGGATTGTCCGGGCTTAAGGCAATGGCCTTGACCCGGCCCACATCGACGCCCCGATACTTGACGGTAGAATTCACGCTCAGTCCTGCGACCGACTCCCGCATATAGGCCAAGTACCGGTCGTAAGAGCCTCGGTAATCCGTCTTTCCCAGCCACAAAATGCCGCCTAAGACAGCCGCTCCGAGAAATGCGACGAACGAGCCGACCAGAATATAGTTGACCTTTGGTTCCATCTAGATGCCTTCTTCGTACTTCGTCACTCGTCTCTTGTATCTCGATCCTGAGTCGCTCGTTCGAGTTTCACGTTTCACGTTATAGAACTCGAACACGGAACTCGCAACTCTTCATTGACTTGACTCAGGAAATACGCGTCACGTTTCACGACTGACGTTCCCGGTGATTCCACGCCGCCTGTTCGCTCGCCGCCCTCCCGCGTGGTCCGTGGAAGTATTCGCGGACGACGGGATCGTCCGATCGGGACAACTCCGGCATGCTTCCAACGCCCAACACCTTCCCACGGCCCAGGACAGCCACACGATTGGCGATGCGCCACAGCGAATCCAGATCGTGCGTGACCATGACCACCGTCAATCCCAAGAGACTTTTCAGCGAGAGCACGAGATCGTCGAATCCAGCCGCGATGATCGGATCGAGTCCTGCCGTCGGCTCGTCGAGGAACAACAACTCCGGGTCCATGATGATCGCCCGGGCGAGTGCAGCCCGCCTCCGCATGCCACCACTGAGCTCGTTGGGGTATTTCACGGCACTGTCCGGCGGCAATCCCACCATGGCGATTTTGGCGGCGACCATATCGCGGATCAGCCCCGCACTCAGTGTCGTATGTTCCCGCAGCGGGACCGCGACATTCTCCGCCAGCGTGAATGAGCTGAACAGCGCGCCATGCTGAAACATCACACCGAATCGGCGGTGGACCGGATGGCCGTTGCCTGTTTCCAATCGCCGGCTGTCCAATCCGAACAACCGTATCGTTCCCGCTGAGGGAGTGATCAGGCCGATGATCTCCCGTAACAATGTGGTCTTGCCGCTCCCATTTCCTCCGGCAATCGCAAAGATTTCTCCTCGGCGAATCGATAGGCTGACGTCCTCATGCACGACAGCCTGTCCAAACTTCGTCGCGACGTGGATCACTTCGATGACCGGTGTCTCCGCATGTATGGCCGACGGCATCGGTAACTACCTCTCACACGCCCTTGCGCTCCCGTCAAAGGTCCCACCAATTGAGAAGAATGCTGCAGATCGCATCGAACACGATCACGAAAAAAATCCCCTGTACGACACTGATGGTGGTGTGTCGACCGACGTCGTCCACACCACCACGAATCTGAAACCCTTGATAGCAGCCCACCAACGCGATGATCGCCGCGAAGAACGGGGCTTTCCCCAACCCGATGAGAAAATGTTGAACAGGGACGGCTTCTTCGAACCGCGCGATAAACTCCGCGAAACTCACGTTGAGTTCCCCCAGAGCAATGAGCATGCCGCCGAATACGCCCACCACATCCGCGTACACTGTCAATAGGGGCAGGGCGATGATCAAGGCAAGCGACCGAGGCAGCACTAGGAGATTCATGGGTGAGATCCCTAATGTCCGTACGGCATCCAGCTCTTCCGTCACCTTCATGGTGCCGATCTCCGCTGTATAGGCCGATCCCGACCGGCCGGCGATCAGGATCGCCACGATCAACGGCGCGATTTCACGCAACAGCGAGATGCCCACCAAGTCGACGATAAAAATATTCGTGCCGAACTTCCGCAATTGTTCGGCGCCTTGATAGGCAATCACCACTCCGACGAGAAACGTCAGCAGGCCCGTGATCGGCAAGGCCCTGACGCCGTCCAGTTCGACGAACCGCAAGAGCGCCCGCCATCGAATGGAACTCGGCCGCATCAGTGACCGGCCGAACGCGATGGTACTTTCCCCAACAAAAGCGAGCGCGCGAATCGCGGATGCTTGCCGGGCCTGTATGGCGCCCGAGACGCCCTCAGCCCACCCCGTCCCGCGGACATCGGCTCCGCGCTCGGATCGGGGTCGCTGCATTTCGATTTTTCTAAGCAGTTCGGCAAATTCCGGTTTCAGCCCCTGAAGTGAGGCCTGTTGCCCCTTGTGCCGCACACCTTCGATGCAGCGCTGCAGCACGAGGGCGCCACCCGTATCCATGGCGGTCACTTCACCGGCGTCGCACAGGACGGTCGAGGTCTCCGGCCATCGGAGCGCCCGACCTCCCCGCTCCAGATGGGCCAAGTTCGGCAGGGTCCAAGCCCCCCGGCAATGGATCACATTATCCTCGACAGAGATCGTTGCCTGTTGTTCCACCAGCTTCACTCCGTGGGTGACCCCGACTCTTCACACGATTGAGCCGCACACGCATCAGGGTTTCGCGCAGCACCACGAGGGGTCTCTCCATACACCGCTCACATAGTTTCCATGACCGCCTTCAGCTCAGCACCGGTAATGACCTCTCGTTCCAACAAGAGCTTCGCCCCTCGTTCCAGAGCGGCCTTCTTGTCTTCCAGCAATCGCTTCACCCGTCCATATTGCGCCTCGATGATCCGCCGCACTTCGCAATCGATTTCACGGGCGGTCTCTTCGGAGTAATCGCCTTTTTCGGACGCGACCGGAAGTTGGAGGAACTGAGGCTGTCGTTCCCGTTCCAACGTGATGGTGCCGAGCTTTTCGCTCATTCCGTAGGCCTTCACCATACTTTTCGCGATGTCTGTGGCCTTGACGAGATCGTTCTGCGCCCCCGTCGAAGCCTCACCGAAGATAGTCTCTTCGGCAATCCGCCCACCAAGCAATACTGCGACTTTATTCTCCAATTCCGATTTCGTCATCAGAAACCGGTCTTCCGTCGGAAGCTGCAGCGTATAACCGAGTGCCGCCACGCCGCGTGGGATGATGGAGATCTTCTGGACCTGATCGGACCCTGGTATGGACAGGGCGACGAGCGCGTGGCCGGTCTCGTGAAAGGCGACCCGCTCCTTTTCCATCTTGTTCAGGACGCGATTCTTCTTTTCTAATCCGGCGATGACCCGCTCCACGGCCTCCTGCAACTCAGCGAAGCTCACCTGATCTTTGCCTCGGCGGACCGCGAGTAACGCCGCCTCGTTGATGACGTTCGCGAGATCGGCCCCGGAGAATCCCGGTGTCATCGCGGCGATTTGTTCGAGATCAGCTTCCTGGCTCAATGCCACCTTCTTGGCGTGCACTCGAAGCACGTCCAGACGCCCTTTCTTGTCTGGACGATCCACCGTCACGTGGCGATCGAATCGACCCGCGCGCAGCAGCGCAGGGTCGAGAATTTCAGGACGGTTGGTGGCGGCCATGAGAATCAC
The DNA here is from genome assembly GCA_024760525.1 of Nitrospira sp. Lineage (NCBI taxonomy): Bacteria > Pseudomonadati > Nitrospirota > Nitrospiria > Nitrospirales > Nitrospiraceae > Nitrospira > Nitrospira sp. Next base: position 126,882 of record CP060499.1, on the reverse strand, counting down.
GCCGACCCGAGGGTCGAATCCATCCATCTCGACCAACAGCTGATTGAGAGTTTGTTCGCGCTCCTCGTGCGCCATGGGGCCGACACCGCGGGCTTTTCCCAGTGCATCCAACTCGTCGATGAAAATAATGCAGGGCGCTTTGCCCTTCGCCTGTTCGAACAGATCACGGACTCTGGCCGCACCCACCCCCACGAACATCTCGACGAACTCGGATCCACTGATGCTGAAGAACGGCACCCCTGACTCGCCCGCCACCGCCCTCGCCAGCAGCGTCTTGCCGGTTCCAGGCGGGCCGACGAGGAGGATTCCCTTGGGGATCTTGCCGCCGAGCTTGGTGAATTTCTCCGGTGTCTTCAGGAACTCGATCACCTCGCGCAATTCGTCCTTGGCCTCGTCTACCCCGGCCACGTCCGCGAACGTCACCTTGACGTCCTTTTCCATGTAGATCTTCGCCTTCGACTGGCCGACCTGCATGAAACCGCCCTGGGCCTGTCCCAATCGACGAAAAATGAAGAACCAGATACCGACAAAGAGAGCGACCGGGATGATCCACGACAGAAGATCGCGCCAAAACGTGGATTCAATGACTCCGGAAAACGTGACGCCATGTTGGTTGAGTTCGCGGACCAGGTCCGGGTCCTCGACTCGCACGGTTGCAAAGACCTTCTGCTCTTTCGAATCTCCCTCGGGCTTCAACTTTCCGGTGAGCACTTGGCTGGTCACGGAGACCTCGGCTACCTTCCCGGTTGCCACCAACTTCTTGAATTCACTGTACGGCAGTTCTTCGACCTTGCTCAGCGCGTGAATGAAGTCATGCACGATGACCACCGCCATGACGGCGAGCAGCACGTACCAGATGGAAAAGGAGACTTTCTTATTCATCGGCGTTGCTCCTTCGCTGAGCCGGAAGGATGTCCCCAAAGGCCGTCGTTCTCACCCACCCACCGCCTATGGGAGCAGGCGTTTTCCCAGCCCGTACGTTGAGCCTCTGATCGACGTGAGAGCGAAGCTGGAGGACTTTTTCAGCATCCTTCTAGAACATAAAATAGGCGCCCGCTCCAAACGATTCGGTCTTCTGCGAATAGAAGAACTGGCCATACGGATTATATCCGTGATAGTAATTGAAAAGAATCCGAAGACGCTTGAAATATCCCGCTCGAGACATATCGAAGCCCATGAGCAAGTTGGTGTTGATGTACCAGTCCTGCTCCTCGACGGATTTAAAGTCCGCCGTCAGGACGGGCGAAAAGCGGATCGGATTCGAGAGCAGACCAAACAGGTACGATCGTCCCAATGGCGTCGGTGTCCGCGCTTCGAAACCCCATTGCGCGGTATTGCGGTCGATCTGGGAGGGTTGTCGATTGACCATCACGGCCCCTCCTCCATACAGACGCAACCATTTCTGGACATCATAGGACACAATCATATCGACTTCTTCATACTGGAGGCCGATCGACTGAAATCCAGGGTGAGCCCCCAGAAACTCGTCTCCGATGTGACTGCTCTGATGATAAAATCGCAGGCGCGCGGACCAGTTGCCATGACGCCAAGTCAGCGGGACACCCACGTTGAAGTCGACATTGATGAGTACGGAATTCGACGTATCTAAATCAAATTGCGAGAAAATCCCGGTCAGCAGGCTGACCTGCCATCCATTACATCCCTTACGCCTGGTATAAAACCCAAAATTCTCCCCAATACCGACCGACCCAATGTTCGCATTGGTCCGTTCATTTCGAGATTGCGTGGATTGCCAGAGCGCAAAGAACTGTGGCTGCTTCGGATCGGCCAAGAGCGGACGAAACAGATCATCCGACGGAAACATCTCGCTCGTGCCTCCCCCTTCCGAGAGTTCAGGAGCCTCCTGGTACCGGCAATCCAGCACCTCTTTCGGCGTCGAGTCATTCGGCTTCTTCTCGTTCGAATCATCAGCATAGGCCCGACTTGCGAGCAGGCAGATGAGAACCATGATCCCAATAATGCATCGTTCGGCAGACACTCTGCGACCCATGAAATCCTCCCATCCGAAATTGTGCAGTACAGGCTGGACGCCGCTTCCAATAGCACATTTCGGATAGGAAATTCACATGGTTTCGTCGCAGTTCGCTTCGATTTTGCGATGTGCCAAGATGGCACATCGAGTAGAGCCAGGCCGTATATGGTCATTCCGTCATACCCCGGGAACACGAACCAAAACTGTGACCATGACCGCGGGCGTCGACGAACGGACAGTCACGCGCATGACGGCCTCGTCATGCACGAGGCCCTCGTACGGACTTCCTATTTCCACTCCACTTCCATCGACTGATCTCCGGCATATCTTCACCATGTTCCCGGATGTATTGTCTGTGCTCCACACGTTTGTCTCGTATCGCCTGCTTGGTATAGTCGGCCCGCGAGCCGCGCAGGGGTATCCGGTCGATGACGTCGACGACCAGATGAAACCGGTCGATATCGTTCATCACCGCCATGTCGAAAGGTGTCGTCGTGGTGCCCTCCTCCTTATATCCACGAACATGCAAGTTCTTGTGATTGGTCCGCCGGTACGTGAGCCGGTGAATCAGCCAGGGATAGCCATGGAAGGCGAAGATGATCGGCTTGTCGGTCGTAAAGAGCGCGTCAAAATCCCGGTCGGACAATCCGTTCGGATGCTCGGCCGGAGGTTGCAGCTTCATGAGATCCACCACGTTGACCACGCGCACCTTCACATCCGGTAAATATCGGCGCAGCAAGGAAACAGCGGCCAGCGTTTCCATCGTCGGGACATCACCGCAACAGGCCATCACGACATCCGGTTCACTGTCCTTATCGTTACTTGCCCATGCCCAAATACCGATCCCCGCAGTGCAATGAGCGATTGCCTCGTTCATAGCGAGCCATTGGGGGGCCGATTGCTTGCCGGCCACGATCACGTTGACATGGTTTCGGCTACGCAAGCAGTGATCCGTGACACATAACAGTGTATTGGCATCGGGCGGCAGATACACTCTGATCACCTCGGCCTTCTTATTCACCACATGATCGATGAAGCCCGGATCTTGATGGCTGAAACCATTGTGATCCTGCCGCCAGACGTGGGACGACAGTAGGTAATTCAGCGAAGCGATCGGTCTTCGCCAAGGAATATGGCCACAGACCTTCAGCCACTTGGCATGCTGATTGAACATCGAGTCGATGATGTGAATGAAGGCCTCATAACAGGAAAAAAATCCGTGTCGGCCCGTCAACAAGTAGCCTTCCAGCCACCCCTGACATTGGTGCTCACTCAGCATCTCCATGACCCGGCCGTCCGTTGCCAGGTGGTCGTCATATGGATAACGCTCCGCCATCCAGGCTCGATTCGTCACTTCCAATACGTCCTGCCAGCGGTTGGAATTGTTCTCGTCGGGACTGAAGAGACGGAAATTCCGGCTGTCCATATTGAGCGCCATGGTGTCCCGCAGAAATGTCCCCATGACGCGGGTGGCCTGGGCTTCGACGGCACCCGGCTTTTTCACGGTGACGGCGTATCGCCGGAAATCGGGCAGACGTAAATCTTTCAGCAGAACCCCACCGTTGGCATGGTGGTTCGCGCTCATCCGGCGCTCTCCCTTGGGCGCCAGCTCAGCCAGCTCAGACTTGAATCGTCCTGTCTTGTCAAACAGCGTTTCCGGCTTATAACTTTTCATCCACTGCTCAAGAATCTTGACATGGGCCGGTTTGTCCATGTCGCCCATCGGGACTTGATGGGACCGCCAGTAGTCTTCGGTCCGCTTGCCGTCGATCTCCGGCGGACAGGTCCAGCCTTTGGGTGTTCGAAGCACGATCATCGGCCAGATCGGGCGCTTTTCTGCACCTTCGCGGGCGGCGGCCCTTATCCGCCGGAGGTCCGTCACTACTGCGTCGAGCGTCGAGGCCATTACGTGATGCATAACGGAGGGGTCATTGCCCTCGACGAAATAGGGACGATAGCCGTACCCGCGGAACAGGTCCTCCAATTCGTCACGGCTGATCCGCGCCAAGACCGTCGGACTCGCAATTTTGTACCCGTTCAGATGAAGTATGGGTAAAACCGCACCGTCAGTGACCGGGTTGAGAAACTTGTTGGAATGCCAGCTCGTCGCGAGCGGACCGGTTTCGGCCTCGCCGTCGCCGACCACGCAGGCGACGATCAGGTCGGGATTATCGAATGCGGCCCCGTACGCGTGGGACAGCGAGTATCCCAATTCGCCTCCTTCATGGATGGAACCGGGCGTTTCCGGTGCCACATGGCTGGGAATGCCTCCCGGGAAAGAAAACTGCTTGAACAGTCGCTTCAGGCCTGGTTCATCCTGCGAGACGTTCGGATAGATTTCGCTGTAGGTCCCTTCGAGGTAGGTATTCGCAACAAGCCCCGGCCCCCCATGGCCGGGACCGGCGATATAGATCATGTTGAGGTCGTGTTGCGTGATGATCCGGTTTAGATGCACATAGATGAAGTTCAAGCCCGGCGTCGTTCCCCAATGACCGAGCAAGCGCGGTTTGATGTGGGCGCGCGTCAGCGGTTTTGTCAGCAGCGGATTGTCGTACAGATAGATTTGACCGACGGACAAATAATTCGCCGCCCGCCAATAGGCATCCATCTTCTTTAAAAGGTCCGGACTCAATGATGTCTTGGTTGTGCGCGCCATGCGTCCTCAGTGCGTTGTGGGGTTGATCTCGAGCAATCGAAGGATCGATTCCGCAATCTCACGTTCTTCATCCGTATGCATTACGCGAACCGCCACGGGGGTTCCCTCTTTGGATACCACCTGGGCGTTGGCCTCGTTGCGTGCCCGATCGACGACCATGCCGAGAAATTCCAAGCCGTCGCAGATGCGTGCGCGAATCTTATGTGAATGCTCTCCGATCCCGGCGCTGAAGATCAAGGTGTCCAATCCTCCCAGCACCGCTGCCAACGCCCCGATCCATTTTCGAGCTTGATAACAAAACAACTCAACGGCCTCGGCTGCCCGCGGATCACGCTGTTCTTGATCGAGTAAGTCCCGCATATCAGAACTGACCTCCGAAACCCCGAGCAAGCCCGATTCGGTATTGACCATCCGGTGAAACCGCTCCACGGTCATGCCTTCTGTTCGCGCCAAATAAGGAAGCACCCCCGGATCAAGATCTCCGGACCGACGGCTCATCGGTAGACCTGAAGCAGGAGTGAAGCCCATCGTCGTATCGACAGCCTGTCCATTCTTGACCGCGGCCATGCTCGCTCCATTTCCAAGATGAGCCAAGATGATACGACCGCTCGCTTCGCCGGGCTTTCCGACTTTGGCCAGCTCTTTCATGAGAAAGGCATAGGACAACCCGTGGAATCCGTATCGTTGAAGACCCACCTGCTCGTATCGCCTGGGAATCGACAGCCGGCAGGCCACGCGTGGCATCCCACGGTGGAAGGCGGTATCGAAACAGGCACCCTGCTGGAGGTCAGGATACCGTTGCGCAAACCCCTTGATCAATTCGATCTCGGCCGGGAGATGCTCTGGGTCAAAAGGGCTCAATCGCTCCAACTCTTCTATGACAGCGGGAGTGATCATTTGGGATTCACGATACTGTCTGCCGCCATGTACGACGCGATGTCCAATTGCTCGGAGTGGATGATGCGCGAGCATGTCTTCGACACAATCCAATAGCGGGTCGATACAAGCCAGGTGATGAGAAACGTGGAACCTCCGACTTCCGGCGGCATCCGTGTCGCTATGCGTCCATGTCAATGTTCCATCCGGTGATCCGATGCGGTCGATTGATCCAGACACAAGGCGGACAAGCGTATCCCCGGCTCGAAAGAGCGAGAACTTGAGTGAGGACGACCCGCCATTGATCGCTAGGATCGAACCGACAGAATCCGACTGTGTCATGCTCGCTTCCTGATAGGTAGTTTACATACGCGCGCCATCAACTGCGATGCAGCCGCATTCCAAACACCCCGCCTCAACGGTGTTGTGCACGGCTGCTTAATGGCATCCCATAGGCTCGGTTTCTGCTCCGGGAAGGGGCATCTCGGATTCCTACGCAGCGATCACCGACTGCGAGCAGCTCTGCGACGAAGCCGTATCATCATATGCCTTGAGAGAGTTGAATGAATGTATTCCTGCTTCCGGGAGAACTGCAAGGAGAGAGTTGGTGGCGTAAAGAAGCATCTACGGCGGCTTTCGATTGGACGATTGATCAGTTGAGATCTACCGACGGTGAGCATGCAGACCAAAAGACCGGGACTGAGTGCAGACCATAGCTGTCGTACAAGGCCATAGACCAGGAGGGCGTTTTGCGTACCGAAGGAAAGGAAGTCCAGCCTTCGTCTACTACACTGCGTGACACATGCCGGAGCTACTCGCGTCGGCGACCTTGCTGACCACCTGAGAAATTACACGATACAGCTGCTCATGCGCGGCCCCCTTGTCGAGCAACGTATGGGCACCGGCGTTCGACATCGCTTCTTGATTCTTCCTTCCTACGTTGAACGAGAGGCCGATGACATGCAAGTCAGGATGTTTTCGCATGATGCGGCCTGTCGCTTCGATCCCGTTCATCCTCGGCATGTTAATGTCCATCACGACCACAGCCGGCTTCAACCGGTCCACCTGCTTCACTGCCTCCTCTCCATTTGCCGCCTCACCCACCAGATTAATATCGACGAAACGATCAAGGGCCTTTCGCAATGCCTGGCGGACGAGGAAGTGGTCATCCACCAGCAGGACTCGAATGGGTCTCAGTGGCTTCTGGAGATAGGTCGAACGCTGAGTACGACAAGCGACGGCATGCGCCGGCATATGGACCTCCTATCGGCAAGGCGATGGCTTCCGACTGAGATACGGATCGTCGATCACGGTGCAGCATTCGAGGCAACGAACCTTGCCCGTTCGTGTACCGTTTCTGCTTAGGACGTCAGCGATGAGACGCTGATGTGTGCAGCCCGTTTCTGGAGCGGCGACACCGATCTCCGCTTCGGCGTTCTGAATCACCTGCATTTCCATGGATGGCTCAAATGTCTCCATGAATCATACGATCATCTTGCGGGCCGTCGGGATCTCGGTTCGTCGGAGATCCTCGGATTCAGACACCCCTGAGACCAGGGTCGGCGACCCTCCCTCAGGGGTGTGTCCGCTTACGGTAAGATCTACGTAATGCCCGGCTGAATTATCTGAGGGTGAACAGGTGAAACCTCCACACGCGTGTCTCCTGCGGGACGAGAGGTTTGTATCCTATAGGTCCTACCGGCATCCAATGTCACACGGATCTCCCCCCTCCGGCTTAGCTCATCAATGGCTAGGAACACCTGATTCCAGGTCAAGTCCGGACAGAGTGCCACGATTTCTTCCATGAGACACGCCGTGGCCTGCTGCTCCAGTGCGATTCGAACTTGATCAACGAACGCGTCTGTAGCCATGAGTCACCTACCTTTCTCATGCCTTCCACCGTTTTCTTTTTCTAATACAGAGAGAAATACGTAGAAACTAGGAGTTGCCCCAGTTTTTGAGGCAAATGTTGCCAGCTCGTGTGATCGGATTTTCTAGGGCCCCTGGTGCTGCTAATTAACTATTGGAATGAAAATGAGGGAGTGGTGGATATGAGCAACCAGCTGATTTGATGCTTCGTCTGCGGGAACCGACCCCGACAAGAGTAACAACTAGGAGTTGGCTCTACTTCCTACACTAATTGTGCTGGGAGCAGAGTCACTGACCTCGATTTCACCCTTCGTCACCATTCGATGCGAGACAACGCTAGAGCCTGGAGAATGTGTCCAGTTGGCGATTGAATCTAAAGTCACACGGCGGGTGAACTATCTCTCGCAGAGGAGCCGGCGATGTGACCGAACAGGCTAGGGCTGTTCGTGAGTCAGTCCTTGCGCAATGGCATAGCGCACTAACTCCGTCGTCGTGTGAATGTCCAACTCCTTCATCAGGCAGTTCTTGTGGAACTCGACGGTCTTCACGGAGAGCTTGAGCAACTCGGCAACCTCTTTCGTTCTCTTGCCTTCGCCGATCAATTGCAACACTTCGCGCTGCCGAGGCGTCAATTCGGCAATGGATCCCTTGATGGCCGGTCCTTCTTCGGCCTTCAGGGCTTGCTCGATGACCGGCTTGGCAATGGACGGGGTCAGATAGTATTTTCCTTGCAGAACGGCCTCGATCGCCTGCGGTAATTCTGAGACGGCGGATTGTTTTAGCAGATAGCCGTTGCCTCCGGCTTTGAACGCTTCAGTGGCATACTGCGGACTCGCATGCATGGTGAGAAAAAGGAGTTTCACATCCGGCTGTGATTTCTTGAGTCGCCGTACCGCATCCAGACCATTCAAAAGCGGCATGGATATATCGACGAGAATCAGGTCCGGTTTAGACCGCTCCGCCGCCTCGAGCAAGGCCCGGCCGTCCTCGACCATTCCCACCACGTCGTACCGTTCTTCGAGCAATTTACGCACACCTGCCAGCAAGATGGAATGATCGTCGGCCATCAACACACGCGGCTTCTTCATCATGGTTGCTCCTTCAGGCTCTCCGGTTAACGAGGCACCTGTCTCGACACACACCGTGCATGTTATGCAAGCAGTCAGTCGTCTCCGGTCATGTCAGGGAGCGACACCCAGGCCTCGACCTCCGTGCCATCTCCCGGTTTCGTTCTCACATGAAATGTGCCATGAAGGGCCTTCACACGCTCTGCCATGCTGGTCAAGCCCAACCCGTCCAGTTTACCGACGTTCTGACATTGCTCAAACCCGCACCCGTCATCAACAACGGATATTCCCACAGTGCGCCCCGCTCGAATGAGACGGACCAGGACGTTGGTGGCCTCGGCGTGTTTCCTCACGTTTTGCAGACTTTCCTGTAACACTCGGTAGAGGCATGTGGCTTGCTCGAGCGGAATGGGAGTTCGCAAGTCTCGCACGACCATCTCCGTGGCTAATCCGGTTCGCGCGGAGAACTCCTCCACATATTCTCTGGCGGCTGCTTCCAAACCCGCATGCTCGAGAAGGGAGGGATGAAGTTGGTGCGCCAGGCGTTGTAGATCTGTCGTAAGCTGTTCCGCCTTATCCCCTAACTGCTTGAGGTGCCAAGAGTTCAATGCCTCAGGTTCAGACGCGTGAAGAAGGGATCGGCTTTGAAGATCGATCGTCAGGGCTGCGAGCCGCTGCGTAAAATCGTCGTGCAGATCGCGGGCAATCCGTCTACGCTCCTGTTCTTGCGCCGTCAGAAGTTTCTCCGTAAGGTCTTGTAGCTGTGCCTGCTGAATACGCAGCTCTTTCTGGTTCTGCAGCAGCGCCAGGCTGCCCTTTTTCCGGTCGGTGATGTCCTCTGTAAAAATGACGATGCCGCCCACACGACCATCATGCATTTGCCAAGGTCTCACTTCCCAGCAGAGCCATTGTTCAGACCCATCGGCTCGCTCGAAGCGGTCTTCTTCCTCGCGCACAATCTCACCCGCCAGCCCTCGCCTATGCGCGACCTTCAATCGAGCCGGAAGGTCGGGGAAGATTTCATACTCCGAACGGCCGATAATCTGCTTGTCCCATAGGTTATAATGGTCCATCCAACGGCGGCTGACGGCGAGATAGTGCATGTCTCGATCGAACATGGCAAGCGCCACCGGCGCATGTTCGATGAAGATGCGCAGTCGCTCCTCACTCTCATGCCTCGCCTGTTGCGCCATCTGGATCTGCCGTGCAGATTGCTTCTGCGTGATGACGAGCCACGCGATGCCCAAGAGCAGGGTCGTCGTCATCGCTCGATTCGGGCTATCGTGTTGCGTGACCGCAGTCTGGCTTAGTGCCGCCCCCAGCCATGTGAGCAAAACGGTGCTGCTGGCTGTGACGATTGTGCTGGGTAATTCAGGAGTCAGTCGAGTGAGAAGGATTGGGAGCGTAAAAAAAATCGGTACCGCATAGCCTGGTGGCGCCCACACATCGACAACAAACACGACGATCGTTGTGACTACTGTCGCGACAAGCCAACCTCTTGACGGGGTACCAGCTACCGGAACTGTTACCTGTTCAGTTCCTCGAATCAACAGTGCCGTGGTCCGATCGCTGGACATTAAAAACCACCCCTTCTCCATAAGCTTCCACGGTTGAGGCTATCGTAGAACGCTCATGGCGACACCTTGGTACGCTAGGCCAAACGGTCTATTCTAGGTGCCTAGGCAAACACCTAGCAAGGGGTGAACGATGGCACCAAGATGCTGGGGTTTGAGCTCAGTAGACGTTCTAATATTCACTTAACCTTCTTCTCATGGGCGCATGATAGCGTAAACCAAGTCATATGCCGTGAGACTGGTCGAAAGGTACATCGGTAAATCGGCATTTCTTAACCGCCATATTGGAGGAATACATGTGGAACAGAAGCATCGTTTTCGGAGCAGGGGTGTTGCTCAGTCTATTACTCAGCGGTCCGCTTCAGGCTGCAGATCAACAAGATCAGGCATCGCCTGCTCCTACAGAGGGAGCCGGCGTCATCGGCATTTCGCTCCACCTCGGGGCCGACCGTGTCGGCGACCCTGCAACGTTATATGTCGGCAGAGTGCATCAGGAAGGACCGGCTCATTAAGCTGGGTTGAAGCACGGAGACGAGCTGGTGAGCGTGGACGGAGTCGCAGTCTCGGGAAAGACGTACGAGCAGGTGGTGAAGATGATTCGAGGTGAAGCCGGGACGAATGTGAAATTGGCGGTGAAGCGGGAGGGAACTCCTCAAGAGATTTCGGTCACACGAATCGCCGGTGACAAATTGATGAAGGGCCCTGGGGATCACGGCGCTTACAAGGACAAGCCGCACTCCCAGCCGTAAGCCAGGTGAGTTTCGTTTGCCCGGCGTACTCCTACATCGATCCGAGAGACGCCGGGCCCAACTTGCCGGAGACCTGTCGCGATCCGCGCCATCACCCTACACAATCTCAGTCGACCATCCAGCCTTCTTTATGCTTGGGCTGCATTATGCTATGTTCCGGGTCACGAACGCTGTGTTCACGACGGCCGATACTCTGTAGGGAAGACAAGACCCGCTGCCATAGCCAATTACCAGTGGGAGGGAAGCGATTATGAGGCAGACCCTTAGGGCGCTGGGTTTTCTCATATGCTTGAGAATAGTCGCAGCCTCAATGGCGGCGTCGGCAACCGAGACCGGCGAACAGGATTTTGCCAAGGGAGAGACGCTGCTGAAGAAGAAACAGTATGCGGAAGCACGCGCGGCCCTGGAGGCCGGCATCGTGAACAACTCCTCGAATGTGCAGGCTCATTTTAACTTGGCTGAGGCCTGTCGAGGATTAGCTGCCTGGGCCTGCGCCGAAGAACATTACGAAACCGCGTTGCATTTGGATGCGAAATCCAGGACAGCCGGGACGAAGGAAGTACGGTTGCGCAAAATGGAGGTGTGGCGATCGCTGGAGGAAGTGACGGCCTGGCGGTTGCTGGAGGAAGCGAAAGGTCTGATTGCGGCTGGGCAGGCTCAGCCCGAGCAAGTCAAGAAAGCGGAGGAAGCCCTGGACGGTGCCAATGAGCTAGGGCTCAATCGTGAGCAACTGACTGCCTATCAACAATTGGAAGCACAACTCCCTGGTCGGCGTTCGACCACCTTATTGGATAGTCTCAAATCAGACGACCAGCCGATGGCGCTGGTGCCGGCTGGGGAGTTCACCATGGGAAGCACGATGAGCCCCGATGAAAGGCCGGTGCATCGCGTCTACCTCAACGCCTTCTATATGGATAAGTACCACGTGACGGTGGGGCAGTATGCCAAGTATCTGGTTGCAACAGGCCTTGAGGCGCCGCCTGAGTGGGATATCATGAACCAGCCCCAACATCAAAAGCGCCCCGTTGTCAATGTCAGTTGGTCTGACGCCGCCACGTATTGCAAATGGGCCGGTAAGCGCCTGCCCACCGAGGCGGAGTGGGAAAAGGCGGCGCGAGGGACGGATGGCCGCCTTTATCCCTGGGGCAACGAGGCGCCCACCAGACTCCACGCGAATTTCGGCAAAAAGGAATGGGCAAACCATATGGCGTTGGTTCCGGTGGGGATGTTTGAAATGGGCAAGAGCCCCTACGGCATCTATGACCTGGCCGGTAATGCTTGGGAATGGGTCAACGACTGGTATGACCATGATTATTACAAGAAAAGCCCGGCCAAGAATCCTCAAGGACCGACGGCGGGTAAATCGAAAGTCGTGCGGGGCGGTAATTGGTTGTATATCCAGGAATTTCTGCGTTCTTCCTTTCGTTTCAATGCCGAACCATCCAGTCGGCAGTTCGGCTATGGATTCCGTTGCGCCAAAAACTCGTAGCATTGGGCTGATTCGATGAGTTGGTTGATTGCTATGGAATCCCGGCGGATCTCCTTCACTATCCCGGCTAAAGATCGATCCGAAGACCACCGAGGACGAGCAGCGGCTGCCCGAGGGTTTTGAGCCCTCCCGTTTGCGTGGCGATGTAGTGCCTGTCGGTGAGATTCTCGCTATGAATGAACAGTTCCGCCCATGAGGCGATTCGTTTCCGCAGCGACGCATCCAAAACGATGAAATCCGCGATCGGCTGCCGGTTCAGATCGTCCGCGAACTGCCTGGACAGGTATCTGGCCTGAAGCGTGAACTGCAGGACACTCGGTTGCCCGGCCGTGAGCGCGGCCGTCACCTGGTGTCGAGAGACGTTCGGAATGCGCAGGCCCTCGCGGGACGGGTTCCCCGGGAAACTCGTCATGACCGAATCCACGAACGAGTATCCGACAGTCAAATAAAGCCGGTCGTCCAGCCGGCTTCGCAGTTCGACATCGGTGCCGACCGATCGACCTTCTCCAATATTCTGTCTCATCGCCGAGACCGGTCCTTGAGTGACGAAGAGGATCTGATCCTTGATCACATCGTAATGGCCGGTGGCGCGGAATCCGAGCAGGCCGTCCGGCAGCAGCTCCGCTTCGACCTTCATATCACCGCCCGTGAGCCGTTCCGGCTCCAGACGGTCGTTGCTCAGAAACGTAAAGCCTGACGAACTGAAGTCTCTGTACAATTCGTTCAAAGTCGGCGCGCGAAACGCCTGGTAAACCGATGCCCCGACACGCACACGGTCGTTGATCCGGTACAGCACGCTGAACTTGGGATTGATGATGCTCGCGGTATTGTCCTGCATCGCATTGATCGGTCCTGATCCTGCCGCACGCGATCCGCCGAAGTTCTTCCACCAATCCCAGCGCGCGCCGGCCGTCAGTGTCAACGCATCGAGCGGCTCGATGATCACTTCACCGAACGTTCCCACGCCCAACTGTTTGCCGCGCGTCATGAACGGCGTCTGAGAAGCCACCAGCACCTCTTGGGATTGTGCGATGATCGCCCGCGCGTCACCGCCCATCACGATGCGGAAGACCGAGAGAAGTGGCGCGCTCCATTGCGCCATGCCTCCGATATCGTTCGAAGGAATTGTCTGTAGCCGGTCCGGTTGATCGAACAAGCGGACGAAGGGTGAAGGAAGCACGACGGCGCTCTGATTATTGAACGTTTGCCATTGAGCAAAGGTTTTCGCTTCCCACCCTCCCCAGCCGGCCTGATCTCCCTTCAAACCAAACGAGACTGTGCCGATCGTGCGGTCGCCTTGACTGAACGCAGTTCCAAAGGAACGATCTTCCCTGTAATAGGTGCCCGAGAGCGTGGCGGTCGTGTGAGCGGTCAGCTCATGGGAGACTCGGCCGGTGAACTGATGATGCTCCGACCCGACGGGTAGATCCGCAGGTCCTCGTTGATAGGATGGAACCGCGAGAAATCCTGTCGTATCAAACCGGCGATAGTTGACGGTCACTCCCGTTCGGCCATTTCCATACTGAGCGCGGGTCGATTGAATATTTGTGCCAAGTAGTCCTCCGCTCAGATCGCCGCTCCAGCCGGTCTTGGGACGACCGGATTCGGAAATGATATTGATGACCCCACCCATCGCCCAGGTGCCGTAGAGGTTCGATCCGCCGCCGGGAATGATTTCGACCCGTTCGACTCGGTCAGGCACAAGCCCCCAATTGATCCACCCTCCAAAGCCATCGTTCAACGGCACACCGTCCAGCAGCACGAGGGCGCGGCGGGTCCCCAAGCCTCGGATGCTGACGAATTGGGCAGTGGGGTGATTGTATCGACTGCCAAGGAGACTCGGTTGGACCGCCGGCACATAGCGCAAGAGGTCATCGACCTGTGTGCCGCTCTGAAAGGGCGTGCGACGGATGTCTTCTTGCATCAAAACGGTCGCCGCCGCTGAAATGCGCCACGGAGCCATGGGAATTCTGGTCGCGGCCACGACGACTTCGCTTGCCTGGAGCGTCTCGTCTCCTTCGGCATAGGACATCTGAGCGAAGGAACACCACACAACGAGAGCGAACGCCGCCTGAATGCGCCGCCGGATGCGCCGATCAGCCGATTCGTCTATGACCTGTAATGCACCCACGGCAGCGGAGAGCCTTCAGGTAGGTCATGAGTCGGTCGTGTGCTATCCCCGCGCCAGTACTGTCGCCGCAATGACCACAGCAAGCGCGATGAACAATGAAAGGCGGGGGATCCAGCGCGCGGTCTTGAACACGATCTGCTCCCCTGCCGTTCGTTGAGGTTCTGGAATCGCACTGACCCGACTGACATTGGGACCAAGTACGAGATCGTGCAGCATGGTCAAGAATAACAGAAGGCCTACCAGGGTCAGCTTCACCGTCACGATCCCAGTCCATGAGGCGGGTTCCATGACATGGATGCCGCGTTGTGACAACAACATCGGACCGGTGGCCAAGAGGACTGCGATTGCGATCCAGACGACAGGGCGAAATCGAAGCGCGGCGGATCGGAACAGGGCCATGAATTCCGGCGCCGCCTTGCGGCCCCGGACCAAGGGCGCCAGAACCAGGGACAGGAAAATCATCCCCCCAACCCAGCTGACGGCGGCAAGGATGTGCAGCACCACCAAGGTTGAATACATATCGCCGCATAATAATCGATCCGGTGGGAAAAATCGTCATGTGTCCCGTGTCACTCGACACCACATCGTCGTCTGCTCTCTCGAAGGACGATCGATCGGGCATTTTCGCGACGACCATTGACTCCTGGTCGATGTTATCGGTAGAGGATGACATGATCCGTCATCGAGCCGTTCTCGGGCTTTTCGTCATTGCGACGCTCGTGGGACTCTTGGCGAAGCCGGCGATCGGAGGCGCAACAGAAGAGCCGTCATTGGGCCGTATCGCCGCGCTCGCTCACGGCGCTCCCATGATGACGGTGGCCGAGGGCCTTTTTCTCATGGGAACCGCCAAGACCACCCAGACATCTTTCAGTCTCGAGTTCCCTTATGATGACACCGAACAACCACAGCGCCGGGTATGGCTCGATCGGTTTGATATCGACCGAGATGAGGTCAACCTCGGAGAATTCCTGTTGTGGTTGCAACAGCAGCAACGTCCTACCCCTGAAGAAATACGCAAGCTGATCGATCACATGACGACGGTGCATGCCGTATCACCGGCGACGTTAACCCGTTGGCCGGCCCTCTACGTTACATGGGCCGAGGCTTCGGATTTCTGTCGCGCACGAGGCAAGCGCCTTCCGACCGAAGCCGAATGGGAAAAAGCAGCACGGGGTGATCAGGGCAACCTGTTTCCATGGGGACAACAGCCTCCTGCACCGGGGTTGGCCATGTTCGGACAGTACCATGTCCACGAGATTCCGATCGTGGCCGCTGTTGAGAGCGGCGAAAAGGGGCGCAGTCCCTATGGCCTGCACCATATGGCAGGGAATGCCGCCGAGTGGGTCGAAGATTGGTTTGGGATCGATTATTATGCGACGATGCCCGACCGTAATCCGCGCGGAGTTGGGCAGGGACGCTATAAAGTGGTGCGGGGCGGATCGTGGAAGAGCGCGGCGGTGTTGCTCCGAACCGCCACGCGAAGCGGCGCCGCACCGCAACAACGGGCATCCACGATCGGGTTTCGCTGTGCGGGACCCGCGCAATAACACGCACTGTCAGCAAAGTGAGTTTCGGCGTATGAAGATTCGAATAACCCAGATCTGTTTCTTAGTGGCGCTGGTAGTAGTGATGAGTTTCGGTGTGATGACCGAAATCACCTTGGCTGGAGCATTAGAGAACGAAGAACGGGGTTGGAAACTGTACACCAACGCCCGTTTTGGTTTTTCCGTCCGTTATCCGGATGACTGGCGCCTTGGCAACCCGCTTCCTGATGGAACCGGCGTAACGCTCTACCCTCCCATCGAGCACAGCCTCGTCGCATTATCCGGTCACATGAATGTGGTGGGCGGCCGCAGTCAGGACGGACGGCAGACACTCGATGAGTTCGCCTTGGCTCATCGCCGCATCATCACAGAACTCTATGGCAAGAAAAACACCCCCGTACGGTGGCGGCAGGAGCAGGAGAGGTCACTGGCAGGATTCCCGGGGAAGCAATTGACCTTCACGTATAAGGACCACAAACAGGGCGAGATGATCGAACACCACATCTTCTCCCTCGGCCGCAACGAAGGACGGGGCGTCCGGGTCAAGGTGCCGCTCCACTCGGAAGAGCGGCTGACGCCGACGATCAAGAAAATGCTGGAAACCTATCAGGCAGGGCGAGATCAGAACGCGGTCAGCCCGCTCAAGCCGCAATCGGAACAATCGCCGGTTGCACCCCGATAACGCACACGTCGTGCCCATTACTTGTTTTCAAACAACAGATCGAGGGAGACCGTCTCATTCGGTTTCACGGTGATCTCCCGCTCTTGCAGTCCCAAAATCGGGTGCCAGGCCTTGATGCGGTAGGTGCCGGCCGGGAGATCTCCAATGGCGAATGAGCCATCGAGATCCGTCACCGCATAGTA
This sequence comes from Nitrospira sp., assembly GCA_024760525.1. Classification (NCBI taxonomy): domain Bacteria; kingdom Pseudomonadati; phylum Nitrospirota; class Nitrospiria; order Nitrospirales; family Nitrospiraceae; genus Nitrospira; species Nitrospira sp. The sequence goes on along the minus strand of CP060499.1, from coordinate 110,070 downwards.
GGGATTGTCGATGGCATATCCCCCATTCTGCATGTAGGGATGCATACCGCACTGCATGGTAAACACCTTCCGCCCTTTGACCAGCTGCACGACATCCGTAGTCCCGCTGACTTTCAGCGCCGGCCGATGGAGGACGATATCCACTCCAGCCTGGTCATAGGCGTAGCCTTGAATATCGTGGGCAACCGGATCCCGATTGACGACGGTGACTCGACGCTTGTCGCTGACCACAGTCACGAACGGCAAGAACTGGCACATGGTCGCTTCCACTTCGGCATCGGTGAAAGTAAATGGCTTTCCTTTCTTAATGTCATCCACAACTATCACCACATCCTTGAGCCCACCGTCCGGGCCGATCTTGACTTCCTTCAGGAGACGATGCCCGTTGCCATCCGACAGCTCTCCACAAAATGCGCGATCTGGATAGCGATGCAGTTTGAATTCTTTCGGCTCCGGCACTGAACCCTTAAACGTGATCTTACCCCGCATTGTCCCGCCATCTGTGACGGTTCCCGACTCATACGCCTCGGCATCGGCGCACAGCCCGAAGCTCAGTATCGCTGATGCACAGACTGTCACCCACATTCCTGCCAGAATCGTGTTTCTCATGCCCCCTCCGATCATGCGTTTGCTGTGGCATACCGGCCGACGGATCGGCCTTATCCAATCGTGATGGGCTTAGTAAGGTCCCGCTCAGAATTGCCAGAGACCTAGCCGCCTCTGGAGATCTCAAAAGCAACTCGTATGCCCCGTGAACCAGACAAGCCATAGGCTTGATTTTCAGAGGCTTAATGGAGAACCGGCGTGAGACTAGAGGATGTATGACACCAAGTGGAGAGGATAACGTGCAAAGTTTGCACCGTGATCCTCAGTGGCATTCGAGTTTTTAACGAGATCGGCATTCCATACGACAGCGAGCGATGGTCTTCCCTCTTGAGCCGGATTACATGTGGACGTTTTTTCCTAAAGCGCTGATCCGAAGACGGACCGCCAACCGCGATCCTAGACCATGGCTCCACCGAGAGCCTCCTGATTCTCGCGCATGATGAAAACACTGAGTTCGTGTAGAATCCTACTGTGATTGAGCTCCCTGCACAGGAGGTTGTGTGCGTGTAGGCATGGCGGCCGTGTGCGCTTCTATGTGACATTGCGATGTTCAGACCCATTCCAGAAACGACGCTCTTCCGAAGGGTTCCCTATCGGTTGGTCTCTTCCGTGCTCTTGGTCCTCGCTTTGGTCGCCTCCGTCATTTTGCTTTTCAGCCTGGAACGAGAAAAACTTCTCCTTCGGGGTTCTTCCGAGGGCGGTAAGGCTCCCACGGAATTGGTCCATGCCCTCTGGCAGTCACGCAGTGATCTGCTCGTCGAGGCGCTCCTTGTTTTCTTAGTGAGTTCGATAGGTATTGCCGCAGTCATCACGTTTCTTCACTACGACACTGCCCGAAAAACACTGGAAGAAGTGAAAGGGCTGGCGCGGAATATTCTACACAGTATTCCCACAGGCGTGCTTACGATTAACCGGGGAGGAATCATCAGCGCGGTGAATCCCACAGCTGAGGTGGTTTTGAATCGCTCCACATCGGAGTTGCTCGGCAAAGGGTATGATGCCGTATTCCCCAAAGATGACCCGATCCGCCAGATACTCGACGGAGCGTTGAAAGAGCACCGTCATTTGAGTCACAGGGACTTTCTCTACGAATGCGGAGACCTAAACCCGAGGACAATTCGCGTGAGCACAGCGGAACTCACGGGGGACGATAAGAAACCGGCCGGGGTGATTTTGCAGGCGCAAGACGTTTCGGAGCGGTTAGCACTTGAACGACGCGTCCGTGTCGCAGAAAAGTTAGCGGCGCTGCACACGTTGTCTGCAGGGGTAGCGCACGAGCTGCGAAACCCCTTGAGCGCCATGGATCTGAATCTCCATCTTCTGGAAGAGGAACTTACGGAGAGGGGAACACTGGCAGAACCAGGGGCACGGTACCTTGGTGTCGTGAACGCCGAATGCCGCAGGCTCTCAGCGATTCTTGATAATTTTATGAAATTTGCCCGCCCGGGATCTGTTGGTTTACACGAGGTCGATGTCAAGGCACTTATCGACCACATCATGACGTTGATGCGCTTCGAGGCGGAGGAACGCCGGATTCGATTCGAACAGGAAATGGAAGACCACTTACCGCCTGTGCTGGGCGATGCAACTCAGATCAGTCAAGTATTGGTAAACATCGTCGTCAACGCGTTTCATGCCATGCCGAACGGCGGACGCTGTCAGATTTCAGCGGTTCAACGAGAGGCTGAAGGGAAACATTGGGTGGACATTACAGTAAAGGATAACGGAGTCGGGATCACGAAGGAGCAGCTCTCCCATCTGTTTGAGCCCTTCTATACAACCAAGTCGAGCGGCACTGGACTTGGTCTTGCCATAGCTTACCGCATTATGCAGGATCATGGCGGGACGATTCAGGTTGCGAGTGTGCCTGGCGGCGGGACGATGGTGGTGACTCAATTCCCCGCGTCGATTGGTCAACCGGACAAGGTTGGTGTGGGATCATGACACAGGTCTCTCAGGTTCTCATCGTTGATGATGAAGTCAACATCCGCAATGCCCTGGTGACCATGTTGGAGAAAAAGGGCTACCGGGTCTGGGGGCTGGGCACAGGAGAGGAGGCTCTGCGACACCTCGAAGAAACCCGAATGGATCTGGTGATCACCGATCTTCGGATGCCCGGGATGGGTGGCATAGAATTTCTGCGTCAACTGAAGGACAAATGGTCGGACACGGAAGTCGTCGTCATGACTGCATTTGGTTCGATCGATACAGCTGTTGAAGCGATGCGTCTGGGTGCCTATGACTATCTGACAAAACCGATCGATCGCGAGCGATTTGGAGTGGTCGTGGAGAAAGCGCTGGAGCGTCATACCCTAACCTCCGAGAACAAGCAACTCCGTGACCGTCTTGAAACGAGAATACGTTTCGATCAAATGGTCGGTGAGAGTGACGCCATGCAGGGAGTCTATAGCTTGGTGGAGATGGTGGCGGACAGCGATGTGACGGTCTTGCTCACGGGGGAAAGTGGAACTGGGAAGGAACTCATCGCGCGTGCAATACACCATAAGAGCCCGAGGGCCGACGGGCCGTTCATTACCATGAACTGCGGTGCATTGCCCGAGAACCTCTTTGAGAGCGAGTTATTCGGGTATGAGAAGGGCGCTTTCACTGGAGCGATGTCAACCAAGGTCGGGCGATTCGAACTGGCGGACGGTGGTACGCTGTTGCTGGATGAAGTGGGTGAACTCTCGCTCAAGTCGCAAGTCGATTTTCTACGTGTTCTTGAGACGAAGGAATTTCGGCGTCTGGGCGGCACGAAACTGATCAAAGTCGACACGAGAATCCTTGCGGCTACAAATCGCAACCTGGAAGAGGCGGTAAAGCAGGGAGAGTTTCGGGAAGATCTCTACTATCGGCTCAATGTCGTGCCTATCCGCCTCCCGCCGCTCCGCGAACGGGCAGACGATGTTCCGCTGCTTGTGGATCGATACCTGGCTGAGTCTTCAGCACAACATCACCGCGGACGGAAAGAAGTTTCGCGAGAGGCCATGCGGCTGTTACGACTCTATGGGTGGCCCGGGAACGTTCGGCAATTACGAAATCTCATGGAACGGCTTGTCGTCACGGTGAAGGATACTACGATTCAACCCGGGCATCTTCCTGAGGAGATTCAGACCAGCAAAGAGGATGCACGGACCATGGTGATCACATTGGGAACGTCTATAGAAGAGATTGAGCGGCAGGTCATTGAACGAACTCTAAAGGAAGTCACCAACCATCGAGAAAATGCCGCAAGGCTGTTGGGCATTAGCCTTAGGACTCTCCAATACAAGATCAAGGAATATGGAATTCGTGACTGATTGCTCCCGGCCGAATCTTCGCCTTGATTCCCGACCTGATTAGTAGTCTCGCATTTTCAGCACTGCCGGAGAGGTCTGAGGTCTTGTCATGACTCATACCGCAAGAAATGCACCTCAAATCACTACTGGGCAGCCAAACACTGCACTTCTTGCACAACGTAATTTGCGGCTGAAGGGTGGCGGTCCCAGCACCTCTCCACTCCAGCTATAACCCCGCGATAGATTTCATCCTTGCATAATATCCCTGTGCCTGTTCAACAGCGGCACTCTCCCTGCAATAGCTTCTGTGTGCGAGAAATTAAGAAAGCGGCGGGGTGAGAGGGAGGGTGTTGTCGTGAGATGCAGATTCTCACAGAAGAATCCCTTCAGGCTTGTGACAGCAACCAGGATGCTGGTGATACCTGGCTGTGCGCAACCGGCTGCCGAGCAACTTGAGGCTGCCAACAAAGCAAAGGGCTAGACATGACCATTAAGAAGGGAGACGGGCGGGACTGCAGGCTGTGCGCGAGCCGTCAGCGGACGCTAGATTGGCTGGCGCAACTCCAAGAACTGTCGGACGCGCTTGTGCTCTGTCCCACTGACATTACAGCGCGATGCGAACTGGCTACGTTGCTCGAGCGACTCGACCAACACGAAGAGGCGTTGGTCAATTGGAACGCGGTGCTGACTTACGATCCCAACAATCTAATAGCACGAGAAGGATCGGCTCGCTGTCGGCAGCGGATGGACCGGTCCCTCCAAGCAGGAGGCTGATCGTGAAGGACAATGAAACGCGGGCATGGCAGGGGTGGAAGGCGACGTTCTACGGTGTGTTGATCATCGCGCTGTTGGTAACCATCGCACATTTGGTTTTGGGGGGTTGAGGTATGAGATGTTGTGGTCGGGTAGGCAGCCGGTGGCGAGAGGATGATGGGAGAGTTTCCCGCATCAAGATCGGTCCGTGTGAATCAGGTGATCAAACCATCCCCTATCTAGGCCGAGCTGACGCATGAAGAGCAGACTCGATTCGTTTACGCGGTAATACGACAGGAACGCTAAGGCTCGAATCGATCGAATGTTAAACCTGTTATGGATCCTTCTCGGCGGGTATGTAGCCGGGATACTACTTCCGCTTTGTCTACCTCGACAGCCCAAAGCTCAAATTATCACGACCACCGCCCCCGCTATCGTGTCTACCAGCACAGGCGTCGTTCTTGGGCTCCTTGGACTCACGTCTTCGGATCCCATCACGGGATCGCTCGCCTCCACAATACCTCTGCTCACCTTCGCCATTCGGATTGATCCACTCGCAGCATTCTTCGTGTTGACCATCTCCCTAGCCGGTCTCGCCGCGTCGATCTATGCCATTGGATACATGCGTCATTTTGACGGGCACACATCGCTCCCTGTGCTCGGAGCGCTCTTCAACGGTTTTCTTTGTTCCATGACCGTGGTGGTCCTCGCAGACAACGGCATCTTTTTTCTCATCGCCTGGGAACTCATGTCGTTGCTCTCCTATTTCCTCGTGGTGACGGAGCACGAGAACGCTGAGGTGCGGTACGCGGGATTGTTCTACCTGATCATGACCCAGGTGGGAACCGCCTTCATCATCCTGACGTTCCTCATCTTTTTCCAAGAAGGCGGGTCGTTTGCGTTCGACGCTTTTCGACATCCGGAGCAGCTCTTGCCGGAGAACATGAGAACGATCGCATTTCTGATGGCCTTGATCGGCTTCGGTACCAAAGCGGGCATCGTGCCGCTCCATGTCTGGTTGCCCTACGCACATCCAGCAGCACCGTCGCATATCTCAGCCCTGATGTCCGGCGTCATGATCAAGACCGCTATTTATGCCCTGATTCGGGTGTATTTCGATTTCCTCGGCGGGCAATTCCCCTGGTGGTGGGGCTTCGTTGTCCTCGTGATCGGCGCAGTGTCTGCGTTGCTCGGCGTGATGTATGCGCTGATGGAGCATGATTTGAAAGGCTTACTCGCCTACCACAGTGTTGAGAACATTGGCATCATTCTGTTGGGGATCGGGGCCGGGATGATTTTTCAGACCTACGGACTCAAGGAGTTTGCCGCGCTGGGCTTGCTGGCCGGACTGTATCATACGATCAACCACGCCATGTTCAAGGCCCTGCTGTTCCTGGGAGCCGGTTCGCTGCTCTATGCGACGCACACACGCAACATGGAGGAATACGGCGGCCTTCTCCGGCGCATGCCATGGACCGGTGCCTGTTTCTTGATCGGGGCGGTGTCGATTGCCGCCCTGCCGCCGACCAACGGATTCGTCAGCGAATGGCTGGTGTTCCAAAGCCTCTTTCTCAGCTTTCACATTCCCGACACCTTCTTGAAGCTGATACTCCCACTTGCAGCGGCGATGCTGGCCCTGACCGGAGCCCTCGCCTTGGCCTGCTTCGCAAAAGCGTTCGGGATTTCGTTTCTGGCCCTTCCACGGAGCACATACGCACGACATGCGAGAGAGGTTCCGATTCCCATGCGTGTAGCGATGGCCTTCTTGGCGACGGTCTGTATCGCCCTTGGTCTTGGACCGATGGTGGTCGTGCCGCTGCTGGACCGAGTTGTCGCGCCGTTCACGGGTGTGTCGATCGAAGGCCAGGTGCTGGCCCTTGACGGTTGGGCGCTGGCTACGGTGAATGTGGAGTTTGCGAGTCTTTCGCCACCGATCCTCGCCCTGCTGCTGGGAGCGCTTTCAGTGCTTGGGCTCGGGATCGTGGCGGCCTTTGGCGGGCTCATGAGGAAGCGCTATTACAAAACGTGGGGCTGCGGGATCAACCTGACGCCCCGCATGGAGTATACGGCGACCGGATTTGTGCAACCCATCAAACGAGTATTCAGCTCGATTTATCAACCGACGGTGAAGCTCGAGACGGAGTTTCTCCACGAGTCACAGTATTTCGCCAAACGACGGCGCTTTGAATTTCACGTTGAGCCGGTCTTTCAGAAGTATCTGTATGATCCGGTGCTCGCGCTTGTTACTGCCCTAGCTGGGCGTCTGCGGGTCATTCAGGCGGGAAGCCTGCACCTGTACTTGGCCTATATCTTTGTCACGCTGATTGTCCTGTTATTGTTCTCGGTGTAAGCCGATGTTGGATGCCTTCATTCTTATCGCCATACAGACCGTCGTCTTATTGGCGTCCGCTCCGTTGATCGTCGGCCTTATCAGGAAGGTGAAGGCACGTCTGCAATGCCGGCGGGGAGCCTCCGTCTTCCAACCCTACGCTGATCTGACTAAGCTCTTTCAAAAGCAGCCGGTTGTCTCATCCACCACGTCGTGGATTTTCACCGCCACCCCCTACATCCTCTTTGCTTCGACGCTGGCGGCCGGGCTGCTGGTGCCAGTGTTTATCTCCAGGACTCCGTTGAACTTCGCAGGCAACATCATCGCCCTCGTCTATCTGCTAGCCTTGGGCACGTTCTTTTTGATGCTGGCCGGTCTCGACGCCGGTTCGACCTTCGGAGGGATGGGGAGCAGCCGCGAAGCGATTGTGGCGTCGATGACCGAGCCGGCCATGATGCTATCGGTCTTTGCAATCGCGCTCACGGCAGGGTCTACGAATCTGAGCACCATCGTCCACAAGACGGCGTTACTCGAAGGCATTGTGACCGATCCGTCGCCTCATCTCATGGCGTTCGCTGCACTGGTCATCGTGGCCATTGCCGAAACCGGGCGGGTGCCGGTGGATAATCCAGCCACCCACCTCGAACTCACGATGATCCACGAAGCAATGATTTTGGAATATTCGGGACGGTATCTGGCGCTGGTCGAATGGGCGGCGGGACTCAAGCTCTTGGTATTTCTTACCTTGATCGCCAACGTGTCCGCTCCCTGGGGGATTGCAACCAATATGGAGCCGGCTGCACTCGGTATCGGCTTGGCAGCCTATCTCGTAAAAATCTCGGGATTGGCGGTGTTGATCGGCATCCTTGAATCGATGTTTGCCAAGTTGCGTTTATTCAGAGTGACGGACTTGCTGGGAACCGCGTTTATCCTGGCACTGCTCGGACTCGTCTTCTTCTACGTCCGGCGAGGCTGATGTGCCGCTGATGACACCACCGATCGGATCACAATTGGTAGACTTGGGTTCGGCTCTCTTGCTGCTAACCTGTTTTGGAATTGTGGCACAGCGTCGCCTGTCGGCCTGTGTCGATCTGTTTGCCTTGCAATCGATTTTCCTCGCGCTCACCGCGACGCTCGTCGCATTGCTGACGGGGATTCACCATATTTACATCGCCGCTGCTCTGACCATCGTCATCAAGGCGATCGTCATCCCCCGGATCTTAAAAAAGGTGATCGAGCGACTCAATGTTTCACGTGAACTGGTGATGAATATCAATGTGCCGGCCAGCCTGCTCATCTGCGGGGTGCTGGTCATGGTCGCCTTCCTAATTACACAGCCGATCATTCCGTTTGGACATCTCCTGACCCGGGATTCGCTGGCCATTGCGCTGGCGATCGTGCTGATCGGTTTCTTTACGATGATCGCGCGCCAAAAGGCCGTCACGCAAATGATCGCGTTCCTGGTCATGGAAAACGGCCTCTTCTTAGGAGCCACGGCTGCAACCTATGGCATGCCGCTGATCGTTGAATTAGGCGTGTTCTTCGATGTATTGGTCGCCGCCTTGATCGCAGGCATCTATACGAATCGGCTGCAAGATGCCTTCGATAGCGTAGATACCGCCCACCTCAGCGAGCTGAAAGAATGAGCGATTTCGCCACGACGATCGCCATCAGCCTGCTCCTGCTCGCGCCACTTGTGGCTGGGGGGCTCAGCCTGCTGCTATCCAGCTCTCGCTGGCTTCATGTGACCAATTTGACCAGCATGGGAACACTGGTTGCCGCAGAAGTCATGATCACGCGATCCGTCTTCGCGCAAGGGTCGGTCACGGCGCTCGGTGAGATCGTGTACATCGACGCTCTCTCGTCGGTCATTCTGTTCATTATCGGGACGGTCGGCCTCGCCTGTTCCCTCTATATGCGGTCGTATATGGACGAACAAGTCGTACACGGCGTCATCGCGCCTAAACGCCTCAATCTGTTCTTCTTTCTGTTTCATATGTTCCTGCTGGCCATGGTCACTGCGACGGTTGCCAACAGCTTAGGCGTGCAATGGGTGGCGATCGAGGCGACGACGCTGGCGACGACGTTTCTCATCGCCTTCTGGCGGCGGCGCGAATCGTTGGAAGCCGGCTGGAAATATCTCATCCTCTGTTCCGTCGGGATCTCCCTGGCTCTGTTCGGAGTCGTGCTGATGTATTATTCCTCCTTGCGCGTGCTGGGAGATGTCAGTTCGGCCCTGAATATCACCCAACTCCAGCAGGTGGCGGAACAGCTGGATTCTCACATTCTGAAATTGGCCTTCGTGTTTCTGTTTGTCGGCTACGGCACAAAAGTCGGACTCGTGCCGATGCACAGCTGGCTGCCCGATGCCTACACGGAGGCGCCGGCACCGGTAGCGGCCATGCTGGCTGGCGTGCTGGAAACCGTGGCGGTCTATGCCATTCTGAGATGCCGGGGCATCGTCGACCAGGCCGTACCTCCGGATTTTACCGGCGGTCTATTAGCCGGCTTTGGGCTCGTCTCGTTCGCGCTCGCGGCGTTCTTTATCCTCGTGCAACACAATTACAAGCGCCTCTTTGCCTACTCCAGCATTGAGCATATGGGATTGGCGATGGTAGGGTTCGGGGTCGGCGGGCCCATCGGTAATTTTGGCGGCTTATTCCATTTGGTCAATCATGCCTTTGCCAAGTCGCTTGCCTTCTTTGCGGCAGGCAATATCCATCGCCGATTCAAGACCGTCGAGATCGATGAGGTCCGCGGCCTGACGACTGTACTGCCCTGGTCTGCTCTGGCGCTGCTCATTGCCGGACTCGCTCTAGCCGCACTTCCGCCCTTTGCGCTTTTCTCCAGTGAGATACAGATCGTCACGGCACTTGGATCCTCGGGGCCCCCGGGTGACTGGACCAGTCAGGGTGCCCGATTTCTTGTCGTGATTCTCCTGCTCGGCAGTCTCATTGCCTTCGCCGGCCTTCTCTATCGCATCACTGGCATGGTCTGGGGCATAGCTCCCAAGGGCGTCGTCCCTGGGGAGCAGTGGTCTGTGGGGCACGTTCCGATCATTTTCCTGGGAGCCGTGCTCGTGGGATTCTGTTGGGCTCTGCCGCCTCCGTTGCAGCAACTCTTTGACACCGCCTCAACCCTGTTGGTCAAACGGTAGTCGGGAGGAAACAGTGACAGACAGTCCATCGCCTGAGCGATCAATCGAACAGCAGATACGGACAGTTTTTCCCTGCTTGGTTCCGCATTACCCCTCAGGCACGGCTCTGGCGTGTTACCGCACCGACAAACTCCAACTACCGAAGCTCGTCCAGCTTCTTCATGAGAAGATGCAAGGCCGCCTGGCTCTGCTATTCGCGGTCGATTGCCGACCCCTGGAGGAGAAGTATGAGTTGCAGTATCTGTTTGCGTTCAAGTCCCACCAACCATTTGTGCTGTTGACGACAAAGTTGACCGGAGATGACCGTCTATTCACGTCGATCACTCCGTCGGTTCATGCCGCGCAATGGTATGAACGGGAGATTCGTGATCTCTTTGGTTTGATCCCACAAGGCCATCCTGATCTTCGTCGTCTGGTTCGACACGAGCATTGGCCGAAGGGAACCCATCCGTTAAGGAAAGACTTTCTATGGAACAGAGTCCTGAAACGCCAACAGGGCGAATACCGTTTCCACCACATTGAAGGGGAAGGGGTTTTTGAAGTTCCGGTCGGACCGATTCACGCTGGGATCATCGAACCCGGACACTTCCGCTTTTCGGTTGCCGGCGAGCCCATCATGCAGTTGGAAGTGCGCCACTTCTGGAAACATCGTGGCGTGGAAAAACTGTTCGAGCAACTCACGCTGATCGACGCGGTACTGCTGGCGGAACGCGTGTCTGGGGACACGACCATCGGGCACAGTCTGGCCTACTGCCAAGCGGTGGAAACGCTCCTGCATCTCGACGTGCCACGACGCGCCAGGTACCTCCGTTCTCTCTTTCTGGAACTGGAACGACTGTACAATCACCTCGGGGATATCGGTGCGATGTGCAATGACACGGCGTATGCGCTGGCCCATGCGCATTGTGGGCGGATGAAGGAGCGAGTCATGCAACTCAATGAACGGCTGACAGGTTCACGGTTTCTTCGGGGCGTCATGCGGATAGGAGGAGTCAGTTGGGACGTCGATCGCGGCCTATTCAGCAACCTCGTTGAAGAACTCAACGGCATCCAGAAGGACTTCTCCGAAGTGGGCGCGATCATCTTTGCCAATGCCTCACTCACCGATCGACTTGAGACCACAGGAGTCCTGACGGAACGGATCGCCCGGGATCATGCTGTGACCGGAGTGGTCGGGCGGGCGTCGGGGATGGATCAGGATGTCCGACGAGATCGCCCTTTCGCCGCGTATGACGAACTGCCGGTGAACGTGGCGCTGTATCGCTATGGCGACGCACGAGCGAGATTGCGCGTCCGTGGCGATGAGATCCACGAATCGATCCGACTCATCCGCGAGATTCACGCGCGAATTCCGGATGGTCCCATAGCGGCTGAACCAGACCGATCGGCGTCTCCTGGAACCTGGGCAGTCGCTGCCGTGGAGGGATGGCGAGGCGAGATTCTCTATTTCGTATCGGCCGGAGACGATGGAATGATTCATCGCTGCAAAGTCCGCGATCCCTCATTCGTCAATTGGCCTGCCCTACAATGGGCTGTGTTAGGGAACATCATTCCTGATTTTCCACTGATCAACAAGAGCTTCAATCTGTCGTATGCGGGCAATGACCTCTGAGAAGGGGACGAGCCATGTTTCGGATCATCAAAAAAAGCCTTAAGACGGGCGTCGTCACGGGACAATATCCAGAATCTGAACCGCCCTCGGAACCAATCAATCCGGCTGTGACAGAAAAGACTAAGATCTTTCGGCAATCTCTCGCAATCCGGGAAGTCGATACGGGTTCCTGCAACGCCTGTGAGATGGAGATGAACGCGCTTATGAATCCCGTGTACGACGCCGAGCGGTTCGGCATTCATGTCGCCGCCTCGCCGCGTCACGCCGATGCATTGGTGGTGACCGGCCCGGTCACCATTAATATGGAGCGAGCCTTGAAAGATGTGTTCAAGCAAACGCCCGAGCCGAAGATTGTGATTGCGCTCGGCGATTGTGCGATGAACTGCGGCATGTTCAAAGGCAGCTATGCCGTGACGGGTCCGGTTGAGCGCCACATTCCCGTCGACGTCCGTATACCCGGCTGCCCGCCGCGCCCGGATGAAATTCTCAAAGTCCTGTCAGAACTGCGCAAGCCGACGGAATGAGGCAGAACAGCATGTGGGACAGGCTTCTCACGTCATGCGCTCCAGAACATTTCAGCTATTGCTGAGGATATATGTCCAAAGGTAAGGCACGCGTGGTGATTTTGGGCGGGGGGTTCGGGGGCATGTATGCGGCGTTGGCCTTCGAACGGGCGTTGGCGCGCGGCGCGGCCGTCGACGTCACGCTCGTCAACCACGATAACTTTTTCCTCTTCACCCCGATGCTGCACGAGGTCGCCGCGAGCGACCTCGACATCACCAATATCGTCAGCCCGATCCGCAAGCTGCTGCGGCGGGTGACGTTCTTTCATGGCGAGATCGAGGCCATCGATCTCGTGCAGCAACGCGTCGGCCTGTCGCATGGGCACGAGCAGCATTGCCACTCGCTGCCCTATGACCACCTCGTGCTGGCCCTCGGCTCCACCACGAATTTCTTCAACATTCCCGGGGTGGCCAGCCGGGCGTTCACGATGAAGTCCCTGAGTGACGCGATTGTGCTCCGCAACCATCTCATTGCCAATCTGGAGGAAGCGGACTTTGAGTGTGGGGGGGGCTTCCGGGCGCCGCTGCTGAACTTCGTCGTGGCCGGCGGCGGGTTTGCGGGGGTCGAAACCATTGCGGCCATGAATGACTTTTTGCGGGAGGCGGTGCGGTTCTTTCCACATCTTCGGGGCGACATGTTGCGGCTCATCCTGGTCAGTGCGGGGCCGGTGATCTTACCGGAACTCGGGGAGAAGCTCGGCACGTACGCTCAGCGCAAGCTTGGGGAGCAGCAGGTGGAAATCCATGCGAACTGTAAAGTCACCGCCGTGACGGATCGCGACGTCATGCTCAGCGATGGGACCACCGTGACGACCAATACGCTGGTCTGGACCGCCGGCATTACCCCGCATGCCCTCTTAGCCACCCTGCCGTGCCCGAAAACGAAGGGCCGGGTCCTCGTCAATGAGTACCTGGAAGTGCCCGGGTGCCCCGGGGTGTGGGCGTTGGGGGACTGTGCGCTCGTGCCGGATGGCCGGACGGGCGCCTTCCATCCGCCCACCGCGCAACATGCGCTCCGGGAAGGGCGGGTGGCGGCGCGGAATATTCTCGCCACCGTGCGCGGTGCCCCGATGAAACCCTTCCGCTACGCGACGATCGGGCTGCTGGCGCCCATCGGGAAACGGACCGGGGTCGCCAACATTCTCGGGGTGAACTTCTCCGGCTTCTTCGCCTGGTGGCTCTGGCGCACCATTTATTTGCTGAAACTCCCGCGCTTGGAGAAGAAACTCCTCGTGGCCTTGGACTGGACCTTAGATGTGCTGTTCTCGAAGGATCTCGTCCACTTTCGCACCTCGCGCCCCCGAACGCCCCCACCGGCGGCGGATGAATTCGAGAAACCGGCCTGAATTCTGTGCGCCCCGTTCTTCATTACTTGTTTTCAAACAACAGATCGAGGGAGACCGTCTCATTCGGTTTCACGGTGATCTCCCGCTCTTGCATTCCCAAAATAGGGTGCCAGGCCTTGATGCGGTAGGTGCCGGCCGGAAGATCTCCAATGGCGAATGAGCCCTCGAGATCCGTCACCGCATAGTAGGGATTGTCGATGGCATATCCCCAATTCTGCATGTAGGGATGCCGCCCGCACTGCATGGTGAAGACCTTTCGTCCTTTCACTAATTGAACCACATCCGTAGTCCCGCTGGCTTGCAGCGCCGGCCGATGGAGCACGATATCCACTCCAGCCTGGTCATAGGCGTAGCCTTGAATATCGTGGGCAACCGGATCCCGATTGGTGACGGTGACTTGGCGCTTATCGCTGACCACGGTCACAAATGGGAGGAACTGACAAATGTTCGCTTCCATCTGGGCATCCGTGAAGGTGAACGGCTTCCCTCTCTCGATTCCCTCCACGATCACGACCACATCCTTGAGTCCGCCTTCTCCTCCGATATTGACCTCTTTCAAGAATCGGCGCCCCTTTCCGTCCGAGAGCGCTCCACAGAACACTTCATCGGCATAGCGCCGCAACTCAAATTCTTTTGGAGGCGGAACCGTTCCCGCAAACATCACCTTGCCGCGCACCGTCGCGGCCTCGGTTACGGTTCCTGACTCATAGGCTCCGGCATCCTGACGAAACCCCAACGTCAACATGGCCGACAGGCAACCCACTGTGCATAGCCCTACTCGAATCGCTTGTTTCATATCTTCTCCAGTCACGCGATCAATGTTGCGTGCCTGCTGATGGATTCGCGTTATCCAGTCGTCGCGGAAGTTCGAAGAGGAACGGAGACTGCTGAGTGAAAATCAACCGGCGAAACTCCTCAGACCACTTCCCCTGCTTGCTCACGGTCTTGAGGGGAAATCGCTCCGCCTTGGTCACCCACCGATAATATTGGCGAGATCTGCCATTTTCGGCAACCGTGATCTCGAACAATTCGGTAGGGCGGCCGTCCAGCATCTCTTCACCCACGAACTCACGTAAGACTTCTCCTTCCATCTTCTCAGTGACCGTCAACAAATGGCTGCTGGCAATCGGGACCTCAAGGTATTGCCGGCGTTTCGACAAGATGAGCCACGAATGCTGCTTGTCCATTCGAACGATCATGATATTGGCACCGCTTTGTGGTTGCGTGTATTCGAACCGCCAGCGATCATCTTTGGCATTGACGTGAGCGGTGACCGCAGACGTCCCGTCTTTGACAATTCGGTCGGCGGAAAAATCGAGCGCCGTCGCCGTCGCCACAGGGCCGCTTACGAGAACAATCGAGATGAACCAGAACACGGGCCACCCGGCTAATGTGCGCTTCCGGCTTACGTCCATGTCTTGTTTGTACCGCATGGATGAGATGCGGTTCAAGGCACTGTTGGCCGCCAAAAATGAATGAGGGGAAACCCGGTTTTTCAACCGGATTCCCCCCATCAAGGTCTGCAATGAGGCAGGCCTACTTGACCTGCGTGGACACCGGTAGGGATTGCACCGGCGATGGCTCTTCCGCCTGTTGGGTGGCCGGACTCCGACCGCTCAACGGCAAAATCGCGCGGCTGTCACGATCCAAAACCTTCAACATTCCCCAGTGACCGGCGTCAAGGTACCCGGGCCTCTGGTTGAGCCAGAGATAGTCGCCGGGGATACTGTTCGGCCCACCGGCCCCGCCGTGCAACCAGGCATTGATGACCTCGGACCCGCCGAATTCCATGGTGCTGACGAGGTCCGCCCCGGTCAGGTAGGGCTCATGTTTCCATTCATGACCGGACACGCTGAACAGCTGGACCTGTTCGCTGAAGGCACCTAGCACATGAATCACGACCGGATCGCCGACATGCGCGGCGATGGTCGGCGTCACCGGCTGCTCACCAGCCTTCACGCACACGAAGATTTCACTGTACGCACAGCCTTTCTCAGTGCGGTAATCCGTCGGCTCGGACCGATAGTTCACCGCCGTCACACCAGCGACTTTTTGGATGTACGGCATGAAGCTGGTGCCGATGATATTGTCCTCATCCTGGAACAGCAGCGCGAACGACCGATAGTTCTGCCGATGTTCATTCCCCGACAGAGTGCGATCGACGATCACGTCCGCCTTCCAGGAGCTCTTGTCGCTCAGATCTTCGCCGCTGGCCGGATCGCGATAACGCGATCCCTTCGGACCGATGATGATCGCGCCAAAGAGCCCGTTTCGGGGATTTTCAATCACGTTTCCCCAGTCCTGAATCAGAGCCGCGTTTTCGCCGAATTCAGGATGGGCATAGTACGTGTAGGTCCGGCTTTGTCCCGGCGCGACGGTCTGGTCACCGGGGTTGTTGCCCGCGTTGATCCCCATCGATTCCTTGGGATCGTAGGCCAAATTATCGACGTGGAATCCGGCCCGATCTTTGGCCATTTCGTTCTTCAGATTGACCTTGATGCAATCGCCGACATTCACATGCAGGGTAAGCGGACTCGGTTCGAGGCTGCCCGAGGCAACCTTCGTCTTTTCACCTTCGAGCACGTACATCTTTCCGGTTTCGTTGCCCAGCACCATCTTCCGCTCCAAGTCCACCTCCATCACACCGGGCGTTCCTTTGTTGTACCGGATCGCCTTATCGATGGCGGCGACATTGAAGGTCTTGACCGGCGCATCGGCCGGACAGACGGACTTCGCCGATTGAGGAATCTCCGCCCGACCCGGCAGCGGCTTCAGCGTCGCATCCGCCTGATCGAACACTCTGAAAATCCCCCAGCTGCCTTCCGCGAAGTGAGACGCGCGCCCGCTGTAGTAGAGATAGTCTCCGGCCATCTGCTGCGGTCCCCCTGCGGCCGGGATGGCCGCGTCATACCGCTCTCCGATCACGACGTGCAACGTGCTGCGCGGGATCGAGTCCTTGCTGTACCGCTCCATCGGGAACCAATGGCCGCTGATGTGCCAGGAATGCACTTCGTTGGCCGATCCTTCAATCAACCGGACGACCACCGGATCGCCCAGATAGGCCCGCAACATCGGGGTCTCGGGATCTCCGTGAATCGAGCTGCTGAACAACTGCGATGGATCGGGGTTGTTGGCGAGCCGCACAGACAACGGCTCAACCCGCATGTTGTAGCCGCCGCCGGTCGTCGCTTCGCCGCCGTTCAAGAATTTCATCGGCAACAGATTGAGCCGGGCGGGGTACACTGCGGAAGGGGTCCCGTCGACGGAAATTGCTCCGACCTTCGCCTGCGGATTGTCGGTGGTGATCAGTTCCGACGTTCTGGGGTTGGAATCCATGACCTGCGTGACGATCTCACGGAACGAACCCTTGATATGCGCGGACACCGGTTCGGTCGTGTGAATGTCGGCCACCGGTCCGCTGCGGACTTCCTTACCGGTCACCGGGTCATGATAGGTCGATCGCGGCGGCTCGGCGATAAACGTTGAGTAAAAGCCGTGGCCCCAGCCATCCAATCCGAACACATGGTCGTGCCAGAACGTGGTGCCGAAATCGGCGTCCACGTACCACCGTTCTCTGATCCACTCCACCGAGACGATTTCGCCCTTCTTGTGGTGATACTTGAGCGGCCGCTCAAACGTGATCTGGTTTCCACTGATCTTGCTGATTCGTGCTGATTCAAACCGGCCGACCTCGTCCATGCCCACGCCGAGTTCCGTCTTCACGTGATAGCGCGAGGCATCCTTGACCGTGATGGTCGCCGTTCCCTTGGCGGCATCGGCTTCGATCGTCGTGTTCATCGGCACCGGCATACCTTTGCCGGGGTGTTCGTCCTTCAAGATGGTGAAGGGTCGCAGCGACATCTCGTAGGAGAAACCGATGATGGGACCATCCGACGCCTGAGTGTCGAACTGGAACATGTGCGGGTGCAGGTTCGTCTTGCTGGAGAACCCTTGACGCTGATCGTCCTTCAACTCGCTCGTGTAGACGACGTCGATGCAATCCTGCACGTTCCCGCGGATCACCAATGGCATCTGCTTGGCGGAAGTTTTCCGGACGTCCTGCTCTTCTTCATGCAGCACATAGAGCATGCCGTCCGGGTCCACGATCGCCGGTGTCTTGGCGGTCGCCCTCTTCAGTGTGATCGGCAACGTAATCGCATGGATGTTGAAGAATTTTTGCGGCGCTCCTTCAGGACATAGACTCCACGGTCCCTGCTCTCCAGGCCTCGGTGGCTCCGTCGAGTTGCTGCCGTCGTCCCGGCGATGGATCGGTTCCAGCCATGGGGCACCGCTATGGCTTGGCGAGAAGGGGACACGACGGCCCAGATGCGGCCGCAACCACGGCCAAGCGAGTTTGCCGGATCGCGCATCGAAGAGAATCTCCTGCCGCTTCCCGGGCGTGGCCGACTTGTAGTTCACCCACTCATACGCGGTCTCCAGCTCAGTGAGCGCCTTGTGGCCATCCCAAGCCCAATCATTCACGGTCGCATCGTACGCGAGTGTCTGATCCTTTTCGCTGTTCTTCTTACCCGGCTTGCCTTGCGGAGGAAGCATCATCTCGACCCAGTCCTTGAGGGAGACCTTCACCGGATCTGCTTTCCAATCAGTCCGATCCTTCGTGATCTCGTACTTCTTCCCACCGTACCAATCCACTGTGGTGCCGACCAGCTTGTCCGATGGAATGCCTCCTTTCATCTTGCCCGCACGGTCAGGAAGTTCCACGAGCGGTTTCATGACGTCGGTCTGGAACCCCGGCGCTTGCAGCGTATTGTAGACACGCCAGAATCCCCACATGCCCGTCACATAATGTTGGGGGATATGGCAATGGAACACGAACTCACCGGCCAACGCCTGGAGTCCGCCGGATCCACCCTCGATCACCTGATCGTACACTTCCGTCGGTCCGATGGACTGTACGTCCAATCGATCCGAAGTATCGCTGATCGGAGGGAACTTCACCGGGCCGTTCTTCGACACCGCAAAGTCGAGCTGACTGTTCCCCGGCTGGCGCGCCCACCGGATGGACCCGCCGTGGAGATGATGCGAATGCACGATTTCCGACCCGCCTGCCATCCGGAATTTGGCCGGATCGCCGAGGTAGGACCTGGGAATCGTCGTCGCCGGATCACCGAACGTATAGGAGCCGTACGCCATCGACTCGTCGCCGTAGAACCCCATGTGCGCCTGAAGCTCGATGCGCGTACCGTGCGGCTCGCTGCGATAATTGAGCAGCCGGGCGCCCGGCCGATACGAATCGGTGTGGGGATCGCGCTGCGGCAGCATCTCACCTTTCTTGTTCAAGAGCCGAAAGGCCTCGTCACCGGCCTCATGGTAGAAGATCGCGAACTCTCGGAAGTCCGCACCGTTCGGATCTTCAATCATCGCCTCCCAACCACTCGGCATCGGCTGACCATCGAATGGACTGAGATAACGCGATCCGCGTGGTTCCACCACGAGCATCCCGATCAAGCCCAGATTGAATTGCTCGCGCGAGGCATGTGACCGGAAGAATCGCGCGCCCTCTTGCGTGTCCGGTTGGATGTACCATTCAAAACTCCGCTGCCCTCCAACCGCCACCGTCGTATCCGGGTTCGAAGGAGTCGCCGGCTTGCCCGTGGCAGTCACGACCATGGACGACCCGTTGATGACGAGATTGGTCGGTTCATCGTTGATCTGGTTGTGGAGGGTCAGCTTGAGGCAATCGCCTTGATTGGCGCGGATCACTAAAGGCTGAATGATGTCTCCTTGCAATCCGTTCGACACCGCGCCGGGATCGTTCTCTTTCTCTCGAGCGTCACTGTTGGCTTTCTCCTCGCCCCGCACCTTCTCAACATTCTCGGTCAGCACATACATGTAGCCCGGGAAGTAGTCGAGAAACCGGCTCAACGTGATTTCGACGTTGATCGCAGAGACGTGGTACTCTTTGACCGGCGCGTTGGCCGGACACCGTTGGCCGCCGCTGACAGCAACCTTGGACGGGTCTTCCGCGACCAGCAGAACGCCCTGCTGGAGCATGTGGCTATTGGCCCCATTACTATAGCCACCTTTCGCCCCTATGAACTCTTGCTGGCGCTTGACCTCATCCATCATTCGATCGTGCAGGATCGACCCGCCCTCGCGATAGATGACCTTGTCTGCCGATGCCTGGCCCGCATTGTCGTGATGACGATGTTGCTCGGCAGCAAATCCTATCGGTGCGAACGCTAAACTGCTCGCCAACGCCAGGCTTTGGAATCGCAGCATCACGCCGGCGTTCTTCTGCCTCCGCGTTTGTTCAAGTTGACTGGACCTCATGTCTCGGCCTCCTCTCCCTAGTGTAGCTGCCTCATCAGACGGCTCGTTGATTTCTGCTCATCGGTACTCATCCACAATCCTCTCGTCGTCCTTTGGAAAGAGAACCGGCCTCCGACGGACTTCCGGCCTGATTCACCGGAGGGTTAAGAGCTGGTGAAGGGCTCCTTCTCGCGAAGGAATGGGTCATTCGGAGGCCGGTCCAAAATCACCCAAACCTTCACCAGCGATTTCTTCCTAGCGCAATCGCCGTGCCTCCTCGAACAAGATTTTGGATCAATAGAACTTTTCACATAGAGACAAGGGGTTAGAGAGAGTCTGGGGCCTGTCTCGTCGATCAACAGAGGTGGGGAGCTCTTCTACAGAATAAGACAGTGACGGAGCTCTATCGAGGGATCCAATGAAAATCATGAGGTTACGCTGTCCATTGCATTGGACAGTGCCTATTGGGAAACTGTGGCATGGCGGGGCAATATTGGAGCGTGAGGGAGGAAACATCCGGCCAGGCGACACCGTAGTTCCGGCTCTTCCGCACAAGCAGTTGCGGTGGGTCGTGCTCATGCGATCAGTCCTGGACGATTTGACTCAGGTGATCCAGCGGAGCGTGACTTTCTCAGGAATCGGATGCTGTGGGTTGGGCACACCAGCCAATTGATCCAGACGATATCTCTTCAGTCGCCGATACCACACGGCCAGTGTGTCCGATTCCAAATTCAACAACATGGTTCCCTTCCGGCCAAACCCCTGTTCCTGCAATTCCAGAACTTTCCTGTCCTGGCCAAGAATAGTCCGTAGAGTTCGGCGGACCAGCCATCCCACGGGTAGCCTGCGCAAGAAGTTCCACCCGACGCAGATGTCGAACCGGCTTCGTCCATCAGCGAGCGGTGTGGCAACCAACATGACTGACGCAAACCGTTTGCCGATCTCCCATCGTTCCAGATGGATACCGGGCATGAGAAAATCGACTGTGGTCGTGGCCGAGCTCAGTCTCGGAGACAAGGCGCGAAAGATAAAGGTGTCCGGCAGCAACACATTCTGCGAGATGGTGCGAAACCCCAGCGGCAGCCGTGTAAACACTTTTTCCTTTCTTCTGGCTGCCTCGCGCCGTCGAAAATAGTTGTGGTGCACGAACGGGACGTGGGCCGGGTCCATGAGACTGTCCACCGCGAAATCCCACCGGACTTTCGCCTCGGCGGACTCGCGCACGGAAACCATGGGACTTCCGTCAGCAGGAACCGGCAACGAGGGTGGTGGAGACGAAGGGGTCAGGCACCGATCGCTGCCGATATAGACCCACACCCATCCGTCCAGTTCCTGGACTGGAAAGGCTTTCACACAAGCCGAGGTCAACGATGGATGTGCCACATTGCCGATGGCCGGAACTTCTATACACTCGCCGGAAGCGATGAAACGCCATCCGTGAAAAGGGCACCGCAAGGAATCCCCTTCCTGCCGTGCCGACGAGAGCGGCATACCCTTGTGGGGGCAGCGGTCTTCTAATGCATGCACGCGACCCTGACCATCCCGAAACAGCACCAGTGGCTGATTGCAGAGCACCGACGCGAACGGCCGGCCGGCCCTGATCGCAGTACTTTCCCCGGCAATGTACCAGAAACCTTCGAGCATTCAGTTTTGTGGCCTCAACCGCCGAGCGTGTCGAGCATTTCCTTGAGGCTCTTGAGCACGCAGCTGAAAATCGGCGTGTCGCGCAGTGTACAGCGTGAGCTCTCGGTTTCACCCAGCGCCATCACGCTGTTTCAGAAGCCGATTGCCCCATAGATACCGGCCGTCCAAAAATTGTTTACCGTGTTGGTTTGATTGGAGGCCAGATGGAATCGGCTGTCGAGCCCCAGCCACAGCTCTTTCCACACGCGATACTCGGCGCCGCCGCCGAACTGAACCCCGATATCCAAGTAGTTGATCTGACTGGACGTCGGGCTGATGACGTGGAAATCCAACCCGGCGGGAATGATCCAGGGTTGGAAATCAGTCCCCTGCCTGAACTTCACCTTGGGCGCCACGCTCACGGTCAGCATGGTCAGTTGTACCTTGCTCAGACCGCCGTTACTCACCCCCGTCACGCCGGTGGTATCCCCATTCGCGACATTGTTGGAACTCCATCGCTTGAATTCCAATCCGATCTCGCCCACAACCGCGACGCCGCTCATCATGCCCCACAGATCTCTGGTGACCATAAGATCCGTTCCGCCGCCGATGGAATAGCCGAACGACCCATCGTTCCTGCCGGCAACGCCATGGCCGTCGGTGATCAGCTCGCCGGCACGATCACTTGTAAGTCCGGCGGCGCCCCCGCGAAAGAACACGCGGTTCCCGGTCGATGTCGTATCTTCGGCCGAAGCCGGCAAGGCACTAAACGTGGCCAGTCCCGCGACAATCGCAACTGCGACAGCCCACGTTCCAACGTTCCATGTACCCCTCCGATACTGCATGATGCCTCCTAACGGCTACGCTGATCGGCGCTCGCCGGCCCAAGGCATCAGCTTGGTGAATGGACTCAATACGGTGCCGATCGATCGGACCGATGTATGATGGCGGCCGGCCCGAAGTAAGCGAAGGCATCCTTCAGATTCGAAAAGGCGCGCTGAAAAGGGCCCATTTCCGGGTCAGTCACATATTGCAGCGTAAGCACGATTCGTTCTTCCCTGGACCCGAGCGGCGTGACGGCATGCCACAGCTTGTCTCCATTGAAGATCACGAGCGACCCCGGATCGAGCGGGATGGGCTGCTCGTGTACTTCCTCCTGCATTCCGGGCGTAGGCAGGTTGGCCACGAGATGGCATTGTTCGGATCGCTCGATCAAGCCCATCAGAACTGTGTACCGCTTGCCCTTGTAGTATGAGGTATCGTAATGAAATCCGATGTGGTCACCCGGCTTCGTGTAGTAATAAAGCGCGCAGGAATGGGGATCGTGTTCCGGACAGAGCAGCAACTCCTCCTTCACGATTGTGCTCAGAAACCGCCGCAACGCCGGGGAGCGATAGAGCGAGACAATGGCGGATGACTCATGGAACTCGTTCCAAATCGCATAATAACTGACGCTGCCCCCCTGCTTGTGGCCAGGAACATAATTGCGAAAGATGTTTTTCCGGAGCAGTTCGACCTCGGTGAGACAGGGGTTGACGATTGTTTTCGGGATGAACCGATTAAGAATGAGGCATTCGTTCTGTTCCCAGTAGGTATGGCCTGACTGCTCAAGATCCACTCCCGCCACCGTGCGATTCAGGTGATCCTCCACATCGATCGTCTTGCACGGCATGGGACCTCCTCTATGTCGGGACCGGTCCGGACCCCGCAGACCGATCACACACACGCTGCATGCGAATGGAAAATGAGGGGGCCACTCTCACATGTGACCCCCTCACCGCTGACACGTGGCGGTCGGGGCAACCGCTCACCTTGGAAACATGGGCTGGATAGTGACAGGGCGCCTCATTATCCAGCACCCACAGAGCCTGGCCTCTCCGTATGCTTCCCAGACTTCCGCAACGTTCGTGCCATGATCGTCCCTAGTCACGCAACCTGATCGTTCGCGTGCCAGAAGCGACAAAGGGACTTTCACATCGAGTATCGGCGGCTGTTGCGGTTGGGACGCAATCCATCAGTTTGGACAATCGCAAACGGGTCCTCGCTCAATTGTTCAGATATCATTCACTTATGCTGTCCATACCGATAGACGTCCACCTGCGAGATAAAGGGAGAAATGGAACACCCAAGAGGCGTCTGGACTATTCGGCGCTGTACAAGCAGATACCTCAAGCCGAGGGGATGCGCATGTCGATATGCGGGATTCAAGCTCCGCATTCATCGATGCGAAACAACATCAGAACGATGAGGATACCCTCATCGTTCGCACATGTGAGGAAAGAATGAGGTGAAGGACGATCCACCGACTGGTACGACGACCACCATGGAACATGATTTGGCCCGGTACCCCGATCATGGAGTACCGGGCCTCGTCAGACCAATGGAGGCGCCAGCCTGATACTGGCCTTTCCCGACTTCCTGGCCTCTGCTTAGTACGTAGTCTTGGTGCCCACCTGTTTGGAAAACGGATCGAGGATATCTTTGGATGCACCATTCCAGATCACGTCCGCCAAGTTTGACATGCGCGAGACGATCTGCGCCGCCACCCCACCGGCCGCGCCGAACAATCCGCACCAGCCCAACGTCACGAAGCCCCAGTGCAAGGGTGCTGAAAACAGTTCGTCTACGAACCAGAACGCATGGCCCCACTCGTTCAACCCCACGTTCGGCAGAATCATCATCGGTCCAACCACCGCCGCGACCAACGGGAAGGATGTTGCCTGCGCATAGAGCGGTAATCGGGTCTGCGCGTAGAGATAACTGGACACGCCGCACGTAATGTACAACGGGAAGCTTCCGTAGAACGCTACGATATGGCTCGCGGTGAAGCTCGTGTCTCGGATGATTACCTGGTGCCAGGCCGCGTCCTGTTCCAGCGTGTAGCTCCCCGCGTAGTACACGCCCCAGATGTAGCAGACCAGCCAGCTCAGCCAATAAAAGTATCTCCTGAGCTCGAGCTTGGGATCCAAGTTGGCCAAGTTACGATCACGGGTCGTCCAAATCCATCCGACGGATACAGCGAAGAAGATGGCGTTGGCGATGATGTTAAAGCGCCACAGTCCCATCCACACCGAGTCAAACTCGGGGGTCATGGAGTCTAACCCGTGCGAATATCCGAAGATACGTTGGTACATAACCCAGAAAACACCGATCGCCAGCATCCCAAGCCAGCCTGCCTTGAGGGGCATCGTGTTATACCAAAACGCATCGATTTTCCTGGAACGTTCAGAAGCCATGCTCTCTCCCTCCTTCTGTCAGACAAACAAATGATGACCAACCCTTGCCGACCACAGGCCCTTTGCGAGAGTGTTCACACGACACATCGTTTTCACAGTCAGCCAGCTCAGCGTCTGTTGAATGGGTTGAGCAAGCTTTGTGCGCAGGAATCAAGAATTGCGCGTCAGCAGCGTAGCAGTGGTGATCGTCAACGTTTCAGCCATCTCATTACTTTTCAGACCGATCAAAAAATCTACGCGAATAGACAGTTCCGGCATGCGGCTGAACCGTTGTCCAGGACTTCAATAGGTTAGACAATCCAGATACTTGGACAGTTGCGACGAGGAAAGAGGTGGAAAAGGGCAGACGAACGCTACTCGATGGAATAGGCACGCAGCTTGTTGTAGAGGCTCGCTCGGCTGATCTTGAGCAACTTGGCTGCTTTCAATCGGTTCCCCGCGGTCTTCTTGAGGGCATCGACAATCCGGGTACGCTCCGTCTTGGCCACAACCCCTCTCGACGCTGACCGCAAGCTCTCGTGATCAGCAACGGCTCCGCTTGACACAAGATCCTCGCATACGAGCCACGGACCGGCTGTCGTCACGACGGCGCGCTCGATATAGTGCAGCAATTCTCGGACATTGCCGTGCCATGCGGCCGCGCATAATGCCCGCATCGTTTTTTCATCGACAGATCGAACCGCTTGGTGATGTCGCGCACAAGAAGCGGTGACGAAGGACTGCACCAGCAAGGGGATGTCCTCGCGCCGTTCCCTCAAAGCCGGTATATATAGCGGCAACACCGCCAGTCGATAGTATAGATCTTCTCGAAACGTCTTGGCCTTCACCAATTCCGCCAAATCCTTGTTCGATGCCGAGATGACTCGCGCATGGATTTTGATCGATCTCGTCCCACCGACCGGTTTGATCTCGCCCTCCTGCAGCACACGGAGCAGCTTCGCCTGAAAGACCGGCCTTGTATCGGCAATTTCATCGAGGAAGATCGTTCCGCCCTCTGCCTCCTCGAACAAGCCCCGTTTATTCACCACGGCGCCGGTGAAGGCTCCTTTCACATGCCCGAACAGCTCGCTTTCAAGCAGCGTTTCCGGCAATGACCCACAATCGACGACCACGAACGGCCGATCTCGTCGGCTGCTGAGTGCATGGATCGTTCTCGCGAGGAGTTCCTTGCCCGTTCCGCTCTCGCCATGGATGAGTACCGTGGCGGAGCTCTCCGCCACCAGGCGTGTCATATCGAACAGCTGACGCATAGCCGGACTTCGGCCCAGCAAATTTCCCAGACGATCGTCTTCGGCTGGAGCGAAAGAATCGTATGGCGTTGTCCGACAAGGAGACCTCGGCACCGGCTTGAACAGCACCAGCATCGACTCGACCGTTCCGTGCTGATCGGCCAAAGGAAACGCCTGCTGCATCCCGCAGGCGGCGCCGGCGCCCCCTGCCGAGCAGGAGACGCACTGCACCTCCGGCGCTTCGAACACTTTCGTCGCCGGACAGGCTTCGCAAGGATCGGTGCGATGTGCAAATGCTTCATAGCATTTCGCGCGGTGGTGATGCGTCGCTTTGGTTTGTCCGGCTGTCCACGCTGCCTCATTCGCGTACACGACGTTGAAGGCTCGGTCCATAACCGCCACCCGTTCGGACAGTCCGCGTGCAAGCTGTCGAATGGCTTCCAATCGTGCGGCAATGATGGGATCGTTCGGGAGGGGTGTGTTGAACATTTCTTCGTCGGACAAGCTTGTCTCGCTTCTTGGAGTGAAGCGTCTCCTACGACCTTACACCGTTGATGTCAGCAATCAGCTTCCGGTCTGTGGTCTAGCAGTCGTTGTACACAGTTCTTGAGATCGGCAATGCGGACCGGTTTGTCGAAGTAGGCGTTAGCCCCTGCTCGTATCACTTGGGCTTTCAGCGCCGCATCGCCGAACGCCGTGATGACGACAATAGGACACCTGGGGGCCACGGTCCGCAACCGACTGATGTAATCAGCCCCCCCGGCCGGCATACGCAGGTCGGTCAAAATCAGGTCGGGCACCGATTGCAGGACAGCCAGAAACGCTTCGTCTCCGTCCCTGGCTTCGCGGAGCTGGTATCCGGTACCCCACAGTTCATCGCAAAGCAGACTTCGCATCTCCCGGTCATCTTCGACGATCAGCACCACATCAGCTTTTCCCGTTGCCACAGTGGTCATCCTCTTTGTACCTCTGCCCCTGCCTCAGTGGACAGTGCAAGAAGCGGGCAAGAAGGCCGCCGATAGAAGAACGGGCATGGGAAGTCTGATTTCAGAGGAATCCCGCGTGATGCCGATGCCGGCAGGGCGGCAGTGATGAGAAACACCACACTCAAGAAGGAAGGCGCCGTTGCGAGATGCTACAGCACTCGGCAGGTTGAACCTCTCACAAGACTCAGGCCTACACGCGCGGGACTCAGCCCATGGCGGCCGGCTGCTATGGGCTCTGCGGAAGCAGAATCGTAAACTTCGTGCCTTTGCCCTCTTCGCTGTTCACGGCGATGGAACCCTGATGCTCTTCAATGATGCCTTTCACGACGGTCAATCCTAATCCGGTTCCTTTGCCGAATTCTTTCGTCGTAAAGAACGGTTCGAATATTTTCTCGACCGCATGCCCGGGAATGCCATGGCCGGTATCCGCGACCGTGAGTTTGACCATTCGATTCTCCGGCGCCAGGCCGATTCGTAAGGTCCCGCCGTCCGGCATCGCATGCACGGCATTCATGACGAGATTGATGAACACCTGGCTCATTTGGTCGGGATCAGCCATTGCCATCGGGCAAGAATCAGCCAATGCCGTTTCGACCCGAATCTGGTTTCGGGCAAGACGCTCTTGGAACATTTCCATCGCGTCTTCCAGGACGCCTCGCAGGTCCAGCGCGCGCCGCTCCGGCGCTTTGCGTCGGGCGAACGACAGCAACTGATTCATCACCTTCGTAATCCGCTCCACTTGTGTAATGATGGTCTGGAGCCCTTTCTTGACCGGTTCCTCCGTGACACGGTCCATCAGATACTCGGCGCGGCCGAGAATGACGTTCATCGGCGTCCCGATCTCATGGGCCATGCCGGACGCCAGTGTACCGAGTTCGGCAACCCGTTCGGTCTTGCGCAATTGGTCCTGCAGTCGCTTCCGCTCGCTGATGTCTCGGAGCATGACCAAGATGGCCGGCCCTTCCTCATCCACTAACCGAGCCGCGCTGACCTCGACATCGATCGACATTCCATCCAGGCGCACGATTTTCTCCTCGACTACCGGCACCAGTGATCTGCCTTCCAGCAATTCGTGGGTCCACTCTCTCAGGACGTCGTGATACTCGGGATGAAAGAGGCTCAGGAGTGATTTTCCCAAAACCTCATCGGCCTTCACCGCGCCGAACAGCTTGATGGCCTGGTCGTTCGCAAAGATAACGCGGCCCCCCCGGCTCACAAAGATGGCATAGGGCGAGACGGCAATCAGACGCCGGTAGCGTTCTTCGCTTTGCCGAAGCAGGTGCTCGGCTCGCTTGCGTTCAGTGACGTCGGTGACGAACCCTTCCAGGTAACTCAGTGTGCCGTCCGGTGCGTAAATCCCTTCGCCTCTTTCCCAGACCGATTTGACCTCTCCCGATTTGGTCAAGATTCGGTAGGTCGTCTCGAACGGACCATGTCGCGTGACCGCTTCCTGAACCTCCTGCCAGACTCGCTCACGGTCGCCTGCATGTATCGTGTTCCCGTATGAGATGGTCCGCTGATGTAGGTATTCTCCGATGGTGTACCCGGTCAAATCGGATACTCCTTCGCTGAGATATGTAAATGACCGGTCACGGTCATTTCGGCTGCGATACACGAAACCCGGGAGATTGCCGATCAGAGTGCTGAGTTGTCTCTGGCTCTCCCTCAGGTCTTCCTCGGCCTGCTTGCGCTCGGTGATGTCTCGGAGAATGACGGTATAGTATTTCTTTTGCTCCACCGAGATATGCGAGATGGAGGCTTCGATGTGAAACTCTTGTCCGTTCGAGCGTAGCCCCATCACCGTTCCCAGTTGACCCATCTTTCGACTCGTCAGACCGGACTGCCCAAACGCATGAACGTCGTGGCGATGGGCTTCGCGGAAACGTGCGGGCAAGAATCGATCGAGCGGCTGCCCGATTGCCTCCTGGATGGAGCAGACGAACATCTGTTCCGCCGCGCGATTGAACAACAGGATTCGCTGATCCTCGTCCACCGTGATGATCGCATCCATCGCGGATTCGATGATGCCTTCCAGCCTCAGCCGGCTGATCAGAAGCTGCTCCTCTGCCTTCGGACGGTCGGCTTCGGAGCCTGTGACATCGGCGAACGATCTAGTGGTTGGTCCCTCCATCATCTGTTCCTTCACAGAGCGTTGGTCGATGGATCCGCGTACCCAGAGCAGGCTCCCTGCAACACGCGAATACGGAACGACCACAATGATTGTGACGTGGATGTCATCATTCGTGCTGAATCCGTGAGACACCAGGACTTCGACCATTCCCCCGAGGAGGGGCAGAGTCCACGGCATAGCACGCACCGTATTTCACCCCCACTGTGCATGCGGTCTCAATCTGGCTCGATGACCGTAGGAAGCTGTCATTCTTCTGGATGAGTCTTGCCCTCGATTTCGGCGAGTTTACGATACAAGGTCTTGCGATCGATGCCAAGGGTATGAGCGGTCTGGTACTTGTTGCCGCCGGACTTCTCGAGAATCTTCTTGATGTACTCCTTCTCCAGCTCATGCAAGGGCAGGGACTTTTCGGCCGCTTCGTCCAGCACGCGGCGCTCACCGCGGGCTCCCTGCACCGCCGAGGGCAAATCATCGGGTGAAATTTTCTCGCCGCGGCTGAGCGTCACCGCCCGTTCGATGACGTTCTCCAACTCTCGCACGTTGCCGGGCCAGGTATAGTCCATCAGCATGGCCAGCGCGGCCTCGCTCACGCCCTTGACCTCTTTCCCGCGGGCGGCGCCGCACTTTTTAAGAAAGGCGTCGACTAAGAGCGGAATGTCCTCGCGCCGCTCCCGTAAGGGGGGCAGCTTGAGCTCGATGACGTTGAGCCGATAATACAGGTCCTCCCGGAACCGCTTATTCTTTACTTCTTCGTTGAGATTCAGATTGGTAGCGGCAATGATCCGTACATCGACCGAGATCGGCTTCGTCGCGCCCACCCGCCTGATTTCTTTTTCTTGAATGGCACGAAGAATCTTGGCCTGCAGCATGAGCGGCAGCTCACTGATCTCGTCGAGAAATAACGTGCCCTTCTGCGCCTCTTCAAACAACCCTCGCTTGTCTATCTTGGCATCGGTAAAGGCTCCCCGCATATGCCCGAACAGTTCACTCTCCAACAGCTGTTCCGGAATCGCCGCGCAATTGACGGGAATAAACGGCGCATCTTTGCGGTCGCTGTTATAGTGAATGGCTTTGGCGACCAGTTCCTTCCCGGTCCCGCTCTCTCCCGTGATCAGGACATTGGTCGGACTATCGGCGACCCGGCGAATGAGATCGAAGACCACTTGGATCGCTTTGCTCTTTCCCAAAATCTGGTGGAAGCTGTACTCCTTGCGGACTTCTTTTCTCAGGCGGCTCACTTCCCGCCGCAAGGATGCCTCTCGAATGACGCGCTCGACCACGCGAATCAACTCGTCCTTCCGGACAGGCTTGGTGAGGTAATCACTGGCTCCGTGCTTCATCGCCTCGACGGCCGTTTCCACCGACCCGAATGCGGTCATGAGGATGACACTGATATCGGGATCTCGGCGCTTGATTTGGGCCAGCAATTCCAGTCCCTCCATGCCTTTCATACGAAGGTCCGTGAGGACAGCCGCATAGTCCTCTTCCGCCAATCGTTTCAAGGCTTCTTCTCCGCTTCCGGCCGTGGTGACTTGATGACCACGGTCTTTCAGCATGTCATGAGCCAATTCCCGCATATCTGCGTCATCATCGACGACGAGGATCGCACCCCACTCTTCAGTCATACCGACTCCCCTCTCTGTCCCAAAATGCCACAGCGCCTGATGCATTCTGCATCAATTTGAGCCTGTTTAACGCTGGAAGCCAAATACGTGCAAGTGCAGGACCAATTGAATAGTTGGAAGTTTTAGCTAAGCTAGCCGCTGCGTATGAATTCAGTCGGATTTACTCTCAAGTGGGAGGAATGTGACATTGGCCGCTGCCGCGGGCTTGACCGGAGGATATTTCCCCTCATAGCTGGTGGGGAAGATATACAACCGCTCACCGACCGAGAAAAGAAGTTTGTACTCCGTTCTTTCATCACCGCGAAGATACACGTTGAGTAGAGCGGATGACGGTTGTTTATCGACGCGGGCCCAGTTCATCCCCAGCTGCGTAGGAACCACATACAAACCGGCGGCAATCACGACGAGCGAGAGATATGCCATTAATGGATCAATACCCTTGTCGGCTTGGCTGTACTGCACGACGAGGAGTTCGAGTGCCGAGCTAAACAACAAGAGAATAAAGGTGACAGCCACGACCGACAGGACGATTGCCGGGGTAATGTAACCAAGTGTGGTCAGCAGTGTGGTGATCGCCATGACCCCGCCCAAGACCCATGGACCATACTGGACGACCGTGACTGAGACCTTGAATCGTTTGGTCGCTGTCAGATCGCCTTGGCTTTCGATCAAGGCCAGGTTCGTGGTGGCAAGGTATCCGAAGAGGAGAATCAGCAGCAACGGAATCCAGCTTTGACTGAAGTAGATCGCCGCCGGAACCTCATCCAATATCCACGAGGCTCCAAATTCTGAAAAGTATGATCTCGTATACATCGAACCCGAAAGATACGCCACACCGCTAATGCCAAACAAACCGGCCAATACTTTTGGCGCCTGCTCGATAATGCGGCGAGCACCTGCACGAGCGGCGGTCTTGTGATCGTCGTTGGACGGCATCGTTCACGATCCGGAACACCGAAAGAACCGGCACGTTTCAAGATCAGTATTCTAGAAGGGATTCGAAGGACGGTGCAATGCGTGAGGAGAGAGATTCGTCACGAATGGATGCATAGAAACTGATGGAATCAGTTCAAATTGATGAGATCGAGGCGGAGATCATTCGGATCATCGGTGTGGAGGAACTTGAAGCCGCCAGGGTCCTGGTAATCCATGGTGATGCCGCTCATGCGCATGGCGCTGGCAACGGGGATCGCCACGGTCAAGCCGTCGACGCTCTGCGCTTCGTCGTCGGGTAGCACCCGATCCTCCAGCGTGATGCTGAATGCCAGCCGTTGGTCGTCCACGTCCTTCACCTGCACACGGACGATGGGATCCTCCGGATGATCAAGAATCAACGCCTTTAAACGCTCGACGGCCGACCGTGTGAGCTTCATGACCTCCCCATAGTCCTACGTAGCCAAGGATCAGTCAGTGAATCGTGTGTCTCACTGCCAGAGTCCTCCAAGATAACACAAGGTGTCCGCGGTATACGTCACGAAATCCCTCATGGCTGAGATGGGCCATTGGTACACGGATATGCAGGCGGAGCAGCCGAAGAAATTGTAGCCCCCGTCACATACAAGGTATTGATGCGGACACTGCTGTCCACATGGGTGCGATTGAACTGTCCTTCAACGTGGATGTAGACTTGACGCATGGCGCCTCTCGAAACCCTGGCAACACACAATTGGTGGCTGAAAGGCGTCATCGCGCGATCAGTCGGAATCATTGCCATTGCACTTGGGTTCGTCTTCGGCATGTACGGACTCGATCACCCTGCCTCACATTGGCTTCCGACGGCACTTGGATTACTCGTGACTGGGATGGTGGCCCAAGGCTATGGGCTTTACTGCTCGATCAAACGGATGCGGCAACCGAAGTCCTGATCGTGTGATGTTGATTCGGGTGATCACCTGAACGTTGTTGTACCCCGTAACCTGTTAGTCCTCAGCTCGCCCACAGGAAGACCTTAAGGGCCCCTAGCCTGCCCGAATCAATTCTTCAGACGACCCCCCTTTTGAGGTACCTAGTTCGAGGAAGGCGCTCGACCGAGCTTCCGGCTACCTTTTGTCTATTGGGATTTGCAAAGGCGGAAGGAGCATCAATGACGAACAGGAAGAACCCCATACGGCGCCATAGTCGGTTTCCGGTCAGTTGGTCGGTCTTGTATGGAAGTGACGAGTTTCTCGCAGAAGGGACCGTCTTGGATCTGACCTCCAGGGGCTGGAGAATCGCGGGATCGATGCCTGTTACACCCGGTATGCAGCTAACCCTGCAGGTTTCGGTTCCCGAAAAATCAACACCCCTTCGCGTCCAACGGGCGACCGTGCTCTGGGTGACCGATCATGACTTTGCGATTGAAGCCCACGAGATGCCGCCCAACGACCATGCATGGGTTGCCGAGTTTCTTCGGCAGAAGCTCGGGCTCATGTGGATCTCACGAGAAGACGATCACGGGATCTCTTGTCACGCCACAGAAAAGGTGCTCCGTAGCGAGACACAGCCTTCAGTTCCACGCATTGAGGATGTCCTGCAGCGATTTCTTGCCATTCAACCCCCTGTGATAGACATTCCTTCCGAAGCTCGGTGGCAGTGCGACTCGGATGTTCAGGAGAACGAGGGTCACACGGCCTCCGAGGGCTTGCCGGAAAAGATTTGGCACGAGGTGCATCGGATCCTTCGCTCGATGCTCGCCATAAGAGCCGCTCGGGAACGGACCGGCCGGGATCTCATTGCCGACAATTAGGTAGGCCGCTGCGCGACCACGCAGCGCTATGCGCATCAAAGAACCTGCCTCAGCACTCCCGAGAACACAGTGTGCTGAGAATACGAGGAGATTACTTCAGTGAAGATGACTGGGGTGCTGCACGGAGGGGAGTTGTAAGGGCTTCCCGAACTATAGGAACCAAGCACCATGCAACCCGCGTATTGCTTTGCACCGAATAATGAGTGTAGTGCTTCGGAGCAAACCGATCAGCCGGGGCTATAGTTTTCAAGCAAGGCGTGAGATCAGTATAGTCAATGCCCGCCTCTTGCAACACTTTGAGCCCCATCTGTGTCCGCCCAGCAAATTCTTCCTCGCTTTGCGGAAAGAACTGGACAATTGGGATCGACCCCGCAGATCTTACAGATTGCACAAAGGTCCGCAAGATTGCGCCGTTAACTGATATCAATGCGGCATCAGAAACCTCGGGGCCTTCGATTGTTCCAGGAGGAAACAGAGTCATCACCGCTCGAGCGAGGTAGGACCAGTGCAGGACGCTGGGTTGCCATTCGGCCGGCCTATACCCCCGGTCATACTCCAAAAATGGCACCTCCGCAATCGATCGTCGGGAAAAAAGTTCCTGAGGGGTGAGAGGAGGGACATTCAGTGTCTGCAACTTCCCATCTCGTAAGACGAACCGAGGTTTAGAAAACGGAAAGTCCCACCATTGCGATGTGAGAGGATGATAAAAAATCATGCTCCGTTCGACATTTGAAGAGGGGAAGCCCAAGATCACGATCTTTGGATTCCACCGGCGGACATCCTTCTCGTACCGCAAATAGGCTTGATCGACTCCATATCCACCGACTCCGAAGTTTAAGACCTCGAAGTCTGCGCCAAGTTCCTTTTCAAGTTGGTATCCCCACGAATCTTCGAATGCGACATCTTCTGCGAAGGTATAAGAGTCTCCTACCAGCGCGATTCTGGTCTTCTCCGTCGATTTGACGTATGACACGCCTTCATGCGGGGCACGGATCCCTTCCAAACTGGAATAGTAGGTGCCGCTCGCGTTTCGCCTGTTCGGTCCGATCGTCCACCCCATAAGATCGTCATAGACAAGGTAGGTTAATCGACCGGCTGACTGATCGACGAGCTGTCTGTAAGACGACGCGACCTGCTCCCAAACCTTCGGCATTAGCACTCTCGATCGCCACCGCTCGCCCTCTTTGGAACTGTTTGTGCCGAGCCGAACGACTATCTCGCCTGAAAGCACAATAAGAAAAATCATGAAAAGGTTCATGCCTAGTGTCATCGAGAAGCTTCGGGAGTTTGCGCTACGACTAGCGACGTACTGGTGAATGATTCCGACCGCGGCTAGGCCAAACGTGCCAGCAGCTGCAATAAATATCCTGCCCGATTGGGTATCGAGGAACATGGTCAGGCTACGATGGCTATTCACGTCCATTGCTATGACCATAACGAGAATCGATATCTCCCCAAGGAAAAGGCTTATGAGTAGGAGTAGAAGAGGGCGGCCCTTGGTCACCCTGTCACCAGCCTGAGTTGCAAACTGCTGACAGCGATACCGTGTCTCTCGACCGGCTGTGTATTTCATGGGATTCCAGGTGGATCAAGCAGCATCTTCGTATCAGAAGTTCCTCGGCACGTCGGACAACGCGTTGCAGTCGCAGATCTGGATCCCCGTGTCGGTCTATGTCCTCATCGCTATTGTCAAGAAGTGCCCTGCCCTGGACACACCGCTCTACACGTTGCTACAAATTCGGTCTGTCACATTGTTCGAGATGCCGTTTGAGCAAACACTCCACGCGCAGCGACCCCATTTCCGAACACGACAACAACAGCACCCAACTGAATCTCTTTCCTTTTTAATCGGACATTACCGGGCGGCACTAACAGCCTATGCCTGCTCTTCCCTCTGCGTTTCGCCGAGGTTAACGCCGCAATTCTCGCACTTAATGACGATTAGACCGGTGGGAAACCATCCTTCATAGATCGCTTTGTAACAGCTAGGGCAATGATTCATCATTGGAGACATCCACGTAGCGATGCTCAAGATGACCCACACAAACCCCACTACCTTTGCTGCAGCATAGTTGATGGGGATGAGCACGATTGCGAGCAAAAAACCGCCAACCAACGTCGCCCAAAACAAGCGGCAGCGCATTCTTATTCTCGCTAGATTATGCTGAACGTTCTGAACTTCCAACATCGGCCGCTCCAACACGTACAATAATTGCCAGATGCTCCCCACTCTGTTTGTTTACAACAACCCAAATCGCGACGGACTCAGGCTTGGACTGACGCGATCGAACGAACTAGATCCCATTGGACTAGAAAATTGAGTAAATCGCCGGTGCAAGTACGCTTCCTTCAAGAAAGAAACCTAATGCTGCCAGTAGCAACAGAGCAAAGATGACGGGCGCCAGCCAGTAAGATTTGCTTTCACCGATGAAGTCGATAAACTCTCCGACCGTTCCCAGGTATGCCTTTGTTCGAGAGTCCGTAGCCATGTATTCCTTCCTTTCTTTCTTTACCTAAACCAAACTCACCCCTTGCCAGGCACGACTGCCGACCTCTGCTTGATCTCAGAGGACCATTTCGTTAGATACAGGCAACATTCTCGAAACGCGATGAAAGACAGAATGGCGCCCGGATAAAACCAAAATCCCCCAAACCGTGAAGTGATGCCGCCGCACACCAAGGCGACGAGAAGCGATGAAAAATCGGCCACCGGACCGAGTGGCTCGAACACCTGCATGTGCCGGCTATTGCTGAGCAGCCCATCTTTTCGCACCACCTCCTGCTGCCAGGGACGCTTTTCGTACGGTTTTAGCCGATCCGTTTGGGGAACGGCCGGCAGTGAGGTATCTCTCAACACATTGTCATCACACGCATCGATGCAGGCATAGCACTTGATGCATTCGAGGTTCGTGACTTTTCCATCAAAATGCCAAATTTCCCTACTCACATCGATTCCCTGTGGGCAGGCATTACTACAGTCCCGGCACCCTATACACTGAGCCACACGGGTAATCTTCGCTTGAAAAGGAGACCGATTCATGAGGGGAACCATAAGGGTGACATAGGGGCAGAGTACCCGGCAAAACGCTCCCTGCCCGTAGCGAAGGTTGAGAACGATACTCATGGTGAATTGAATGAACATGGCCAAGCCGAACGCGATAAAGAAATCGTGCCAGGTTGGGTTGATATCAAGGTTGAACCAGGCGGTTTTCGCAAAAGCCTTTCCTTCATAGCCCGGCAGATCAGCGAGAGGTGGAGGGGCCATCGGGCTCACTTTCGACTGAAACCCGGTGTTATGGACCAAAATAATGACGGGCAATAAGAGCACAAATAGGGCTCCGATTCTCAGCAACCAGCGATGGGGAGTATTGATGAGCAAATTCTTGTCCCTTATTTTCTGATAGCGAGGGATCTTCAGCTTGACAAGAACCCAATCTGCAAATTCGATCGCACCACGCATGTGGCAGACCCACCCGCAAAATCCACGTCCAAAAATCAAAATTGATCCTAGGATCAGCAACACCATGATCGAGGCAGCATTGATGGTCCCCTTCGCAAGCGAAGGGACCCCCATCATCGCAGTCTTGCCCCAGATCTCTATCCCGAAGATGTGCCAGGCAATCATATGGAAGGCGATATAGGCGTGCACAAGCGCCAACGCAATCATTCGGTACTTGTGTCGCCTCGTCATCGGCAAGCTCCCGGAAGCGGGTACCTTGCATGACGTAGCTGGTTCGGTCTGATGATGGGGCCGTCTCTCAATACTGATGAGCTGAATGGGCATGTCCGCCGCAACTTGCTTCATTTGCCCTCTCACTTCTTGCCTGAAAATCAGTTTGGCTCTCGTAAACCAATTCTAATGTTAGACTGTATGTGCGTGTATACATGTTGAATTTGTACGTAGATATCCCCTCGATAGGCGGGGACAACTAACCGACTTAGTACCGCTTTGGTATGGATAGTATGAAAAATTCAAATGAGTGATGAAAACATGATCTACTTGCGTAACAGCTCCTTGTCGACTCCTTCATCCCAGCTCAGAATTACGATCACGGGATTCCAAAAAGTGGTTGTGTCGGCGGTCTGGTTTGGCGGCACTTCACGCGGCGGACCTATCCGAAGACCAACTTCCCCGACCATCGGATTCGATTAGACAGGCATGATCGATCGTTTGTGATGGTGGCACATCTCGATCAAGCGGCGTTCAACCAAATGCACCGAAGTCTGACCGACATCATCACCAACGAGAGTGATAACTGCAGATCATTCAACCGTATTACGATGTCGATCGGACCAAGATTGAACCTGACGGGCAAGTCGACAAAGATGTGATGCTGAAAGTTAAGATTACTCAAAGTGAGTCTATAGAGTGGTTCACGCGATACGAGGAGAGATATCCTGAGGGGATCCTTCCGACACTTGCCGAGGCCGTGATTGCTGCGAGGAAAGCCGCACAGCGCATCATCGATTCATTCAAACCCACTACCTGATACTCACCCGGACAACAAGATCGCGTCAACGGTCTTGGGCTTTGCGTGTGAATCCTGCGTTCACAGGCTGAGTTCCAATATGTCAGATGGCACCTTGCAAAGTTCTTGTCCGAAACACAGCGCACTACTAGTTGATACCAGTACACTATTTTGTGTAGGATAAGTCACGTACATGCGCGCTTATGCCACAATGCGTTCACACGAAGCTGAGTCCGAGGCGGAGAATGGCAGAAGACTGGAGAACGTCCATGCTGAAATATAAACGACGGAGGATCAAATTGGATCCGATCTGTCAGACTGACGGAACCTGGCAATGTTCCTATACCATTATTGAATTCAGACAAAGCTGCTATGGATGCCAGGAAGGGCACGTTGATGGCACCTTCTCGTCCCGTCAGGAGGCCAAATCGGCAGCCTGGAAGGAGGCGAAACAGATCGTCGATGCATTCGATAGATAAGCTCTTCCCCATTTTAGCGACGCAGGGGCGAACGAGTGCACAGCGGGCATCATGTTATTGCTCATCTCCGGCGAAACCGGATTCAGGCCCCTCCCCAACCGGGGATGAGCAGAAAATAGGCAAGAAGGATGAGAAACCCGCCGGCGATGATCCAGGGGGCACGATGCTGAAAGCCATCCGTTTCGGATAAGCCAGTCGCCACGACCACCACCGCCAGCACCACATAATCGAAGTCACTGGTCCATTTGAGGACGAAATCATAGTCGCTGAATGGCCAGAGGATCCGGAGCGGCCAGAGCGCGATCATGTCGCCGCATAGATGGATCGCGCCTCCGACCATGTTGAGCCCCAGCAGACGCGAGAAGGACAGGGTCTTGAGCCAGCGGCTCTCGATGGCGGCTAGCACCAGCGCCAATAGTACAACCCCCACAAGTGTATGCGTGTAAGTATGATGCACCCGGTAAAAGGCGTCCGATCCCCAGAGGTAACTGACGGAATCGAGATCCGGTGCAAAGGCGGCCAGTCCCGCCACCAGCAGCGTCGTCTTCCGCACCGCCGTGAGCGGACGCAGCCCCTGCCCCAGCAGAATACCGGAACATGTGTGCGTGATCGGGTCCATTAGGTGTCGTGCATTGGCAAGGCCATCCGTGGATGGGACGCACCACGCGGCAGAACTCGATGCCACGTTGGCGCAGAATGAAGCCTTCGCTTAGAAAGGCCACAAGGAAGGCTAGCATGTCATGGAGTGGTACACAAACAAGAACCGGTCCACGTGCCAGTCACGCGGAGCGGGCGGATTGATCTTTGTACGACCGAAAAAGCTGGTCGTTGCCGCGTGGCGGCAGTACACCTGGCTTTCAGCAGCCTTAGTGTGACCAGATCCAAGACACTCCAGCATACGGAAGCGCGGCGTCCAACCCCAAGTTCCGTTCTCCTATCCAGGCATTCGAAATGTGATGGTATCGCACTCCCACTGTCACAGCCATGCGTGTCGTCGCAAAGTATTGAACACCTGGCCCAGTCTCAAGGGCAACATTCACCTGACTACTGTCCTCAGCAATCCGGGGAGCGAGATCGGTCCACAGCAATCCAACTCCAGCATCCCAGAATGGCACCCAGCGTCCGAATGAGAGTAGGTTGTATTTGATGACCAGCGAACTCCCGACTGCATCGGCAGAAAATCCGTTCTTGAACCGACCATAGAACGGTTCCGCAAGGACCTCCAGGTTCCCCGAGAGCACGCCGGCATGCATTTCATCGGTCATGACCACCCCTATCCTGGGCATGATAAAGACGGCGTAACGGTTTGCCGAGTGTGCCTCGGTGGGAAAGAGGAACTCATTCCAGTACCCTACCGACCCGCCGGCTTCTATCGTTCCGCGCTTCAGAATAGCTCGTGCGTTCGGTGATATGGCCTCTGATTGAGCCCAACAGGGTTGGATCACTCCAGCCCAGACCGAGAAAAATACCCCTATGAGTCCAACATAGGGCGATACAGTATCTTTGTTCATTGACAACGTTACTTCTTACTACGAAGTTACCTATTTATGCGATGGCTTGGAGTTCACGCGACGTCGAGGGCCGGATCGTGTCGTCGATGAGTCTTGTCAGAGAGACTCGCCTTTGATAACTCAGTAGTGCGTGTGGTTAGCGTCCGGTTTTGCGCGGACTCGAGGCTAAGAGGCTAAATAGTGTTTGGATAACGCGTTCGAAGCGTCCTATGAACGACCGGCCGGCTCGGTGAGTGACCAAAACTTATTGAAAGATAGGTGACACGATGCGGCTGATTGATCATCCCCTAGTCCATCTCTTCGCCGCCCTCAAGGCATGTGTCGCATTGTTCCAATTGCGGCGTGCCGTGCTCACTACAGAAATACCGGCGGCAACGGCTGCACGTCATGAAGGTCATCCTGACTCGATCTCCGGCTTCGCATCGATAACACTGGCCAGCACTGCGGGCTTTGGGCATTGTTACGTCTCCACGACAGGTTGTAATGGTTCGAAACGTTATTCTTATACTGTGAGGATTACTGCAGGGAGTGGCCCGCGTCCGCCACACAGTCAGTGCTAAGGTGATAACACATCGGTGGTCGTCACTCATACTCAAAACAAACATGCGTTGGTTTTGTACATCACCATCGCAACGGCATGATTACGAACCGTCACGCATCTTGCGGCAGCCTGATGAAGAGTTCGCTAGAGCCAACTCAAGGGAAGATGGATTTGTGGGCTATTTCGCTTCCCAGACCTGTTCGTCGCCGAGTCAACCCAACATGGCAGAGGCTAGGCAGGCGGACTGAGGATGAGCGTCGTTTTGAAAGTTCTGTCTCTAGTCCAACGTGGTGAGCCGGCTGGGACTCGAACCCAGGGCCCTTGTCTTATAAGTTCAAATTGTGGTGTTTTGACAAGTGCTCGCTATTGCAATTGTTTCCCCAATTTATCTGCAATACCTGCATGTTATGGCCTTCTATTGATTCTATATATTTCCATCCTATTCCTTCTCTTCCTGCAAATTCTTGTCACAAATTGGTCGCTTCTCAGGAATCATCATTCTGACTTTTAGACAGATGGTGTCCTCAACGGGATCTACTAAATGGGGAAGCGATCCCCTGACATTCCAAATTGACGTGAATGCTTTGGCGGCTTAACGTTGATGAGAGATGTTGCCTAAGCACTCTAAACCCATGGTTCTTGCAAGGAGAGCGTTAGTGATCGATCGACTATTCGTTAGACCCTGATTTTCATATTGTGTCTAGTGTTTGCGCTTCATTCTTACCACCAACGCTGAACAGTTCTCGGACCCGCAACAAATGAGACCTGTTACAGAATGCGACCAGGAAAAAGTGCTTTCAATTTATTGTGAAAGATCTGCGCAAAGCGATTGAAGCCGACTTTGCCTGGATGCATTTCATTATGCCATGAACTCGGTTGTGGCGAAAGCGTGCCTTGCGCATTAATGAACGTCACTCCAGGTCGTTCCAGCGATTGGAGCAACATGGCGAACTGTTGCAACATCGCTTTCACTACCTCGATCTTTTCACGCAGTTGCGGACGGCGAGGAAAGTGACGGTGATTAAATGCAGGTTCCAGCCAGGGTCCAAACCACAAGGCCCCTCGCCCGTCAGGTATGGCAAAGTCGTAAGCGTGAAATATTAGATGCGTTGCGGGGCTCGTTGCATCTCGTATGGCAATTAAATCTTCATAGCCCTTTCGCAGAAGCCTAAGGACAGCGTCATAGTTCCCTTGCTCGATATGGTCGGGCAAGGGTATCGCCGGATTGTATTCCTTGATACACGCCTCCAAGTGATTGTCTACTACATCGTTGCCCCCGCCAGAGAAAAGCAGCACGTCCCATGGGCCCCCCGTCGGACTCCCATCCTGCAAATGCTCAACAAGTTCCTTTCGCTGCTCCACATCCATCATTTTCCGAACTTGGTCCCCAGCTTTTGCCAAATTGAGAATCTCGACTCCAATTAGTGGGTCCAGTCGCGGAATGATGCCGCCACCAAACCTTGGATATGGATAATCAAACCAGGAATCACCCTCCGCTAAGATTTGAAGTGGCTGGGACGTAGAGGGAAGGCCTTTGACGCCCCGGATCTTCATAATTTTCATTACACCAGTGTATTCCTTGATCCGCTCTTGATGTTCCCGCTTGTATGCTTCACGCACCTTCCGGCGTGCCTGTGCTAAATCTCTCAATGCGACAAATACTTCTCCTCCCGGTGGCCCGACTCTTTTTTGAGCCCCACGTCGCTGGTGCCCACGCATTACTTTCTGGATTTGCGTCCTTGCCAAAGCTTGCGCCTCGGCAAGGGATACGGGTCCGCCCTTGCTGGCTGTGGCTTTACCTCCGCCTTGAAAAGACTTCCGACTTCTCTTTCCACTCGGTTTCTTTTTGCCCGGTCTAGCCATAGTGTCACCTCCCCTTCCACATCACTCTTCTTGGTGTGCCTGACGTTTCTGAAGGGCTCTAACGACTGTCAATCCACGACGTTCGGCTGAACAACTACCCAGACTCAAGGCAATGGTCTTTCTCCATTTCACC
Source organism: Nitrospira sp. (assembly GCA_024760525.1). Classification (NCBI taxonomy): domain Bacteria; kingdom Pseudomonadati; phylum Nitrospirota; class Nitrospiria; order Nitrospirales; family Nitrospiraceae; genus Nitrospira; species Nitrospira sp. Next base: position 67,602 of record CP060499.1, on the reverse strand, counting down.
TAATTTTAAATGGCTTAAGGAAATCTGCGTCAGGTCCGTTCTCCTTCCGCTTGTGTGGTGAAGCTCCCTAGATTTCCCGAACCGAGTCGCTTAGTGGTCCCAGTCAAAGGCAGCCGGACGATCCGTTCGATTCGGCCGCATTGGCCGTTCCAAATCTTCACGAAAGGCAGTTGCAAATTCACTGCGGACATAAGCATCAAAAATCAGTCGATTGCCTAATGCGAGGCGAAACGGAGTCTGATGTTGACTGGAGGGCTTTTGTTGGACTCTCACTATCTCGGCATTTGAGTACCCGATGCGGTCAGCATGTCTATACACCGCGTCGCGGCATCGGGTGGCGGTGAGGCAGCAAATACCGACGACATATTTCGCAGGAACAACGATGCCATAACGAAGGATGCTGCTGAACCCCTCCGCGACGAGCCCAATCTTCGAAACAATATCCTCATTGGCTCCCGGACCTGCACTCAAATAGACGGGAAAGGCCTCGGGGTATCGAGGATCGACAAAGGCTTGCCCGATACTAGGTCCCGCAATTCCGAGGACCTTAATCACCCGATAGCGATGGTGCCACAGGATCCGCGAAGCTGCAGCACTTCTCTGCACCCCCCCACTATGACCTGCGAGATAAATACGATCATCAGGATTAGCGTTTTCCATCACATAGCGCGCTTCGGTATAGGCGGGGCCATGCGAAAGGTTGAACATAGACCATGTGACATCAATCGCTGTCCCGTGTCGGTATGGGGGGCTGTACACATCATAGGTGAGAGGATAAACCTGTTGAGCGAATGCTGCCCATAACCCAGTATCTTGCCCCCACTTATGTCCGCCATAAATACCTCGAGACAGAAATATCTTTCGCCGCAGGTTTAAAGGTAATTGGTCCGGTTCGGAGAAATCTGCGCCCCAATTGTACTGAAATGCTTGACCGACCAATGGTGTTTCGGTCAGGAATCGATAAAAGCTTGCCAAAATATGACGACGAGGTCGCCCAAATTCCACGACTAGGGCATCCCAGGCGTTGAGGAAGTCTTGGACCGGGTAATTCAGGGGATCGCGGCCGGCAACAAAGGCTGCTAAAGTGCTGAACGGGATCTTTGTCAACTCGAAGGCTGCGTTCTTTAATCCGATCGCGGCGGAGAACGGATACCCAGCCCAATTTGCTGCTTGCATCCAAATGGGGGTTTGGTCAGGTTTCTGTTGCTCCCTTTTCTCTTGGGCTCGAGGAGCTGGTGTCGCTTCATTGGCATAGACCAGGTCATATCCCACTAATTTGGTCACAGTGGTCTTGTTGACTGGATCAAGCCGATCCGCGAAATAGAAGGTGACACCATAACGGACGAGAGTGCGATCTTCGTCCCAGGGTAGTTGGTAGCCGAGGATGAGAATGCGCTGCTGATGGCGCATACTGGGGTCAGTCTGCTCGGAGATATGTTTGATCAAGTTAGGAAGTCTCTGTGTGTACAGATCGTCCGGCTTGGTAATGATTTTGTAAAGACTACGCTGCTCCATGCAGGGCGATTCTGGTTTGCCACACCATTGTGATGAGGCATCATCACGAACATCTTCTATCCATGTGCTCCGTTGTTCGGCGTCATCTGCTTGTAAGCGTATGTTCGCCAGCGTCTGAAACAGCTGCGAGGAGTTCACGAACTCCTCAAACCGATCTATTGAATGATCGGGATCTGCTGGATCGAGTGAATATGTCGCCATCCATTTGCGTCCCACCTGTCGGAGCCAAAACTCGGCCGGTGGTTGACCGGGTCTCAATGGGTCAATGGCTTTAGACGCGACCCCCCGCATCTGGACTTTCGTAGGCAGTAGTCTATCTTCCTTTGCGTCATCTGGGCGTTGCTCGCATGTGCGCTCCTTCAAGTTCTCGTGTACCTGGATTGCAAGAAGTTCATCCTCCGCGTTGTTGAGGAGTTCGGGTCTTTGGCTTGATACCCCCATTTCTACTTCAGCCAACGCGATCGCCAGTTCAAATCTTCGCTGTATGGCGCGGACCGTGTCCGGAGCGATCTTTTCGTGCGGAAGATCCTCTCTTAGATGATCCATGAGTACTGTCTTAACAATTTGGTCTAATGGAAGGACACATTTAATGGAGACAGACGGACTTTCCCCTTTTGAATCAATTGAAATATAGTACGGTAATCGCGATGAACAGCCCAAGAGAAGGAACCCTGCACCTAACAGAGTTAAAGTGGTCAATAGCCGGACCATATATTGACCACAATTTGATCCTGCGTGATATTGGCCTTGAGTTTGCGAGCAGCAGTGCATTCATCCCTCCTCATTCACATTACGATTTACAGAAAGTGGTTGGACAAGAGGTACATCCTATGCCAAATACCGTTTTCACCCAACGTAACCTTATTTGTAAGTCATATCTTCTTCCGAGGCATTGCATAGCTATACTAGGTTCCCATTGCAGCATCAGCGGTTCAACCGATCACGCGCAGGTCATATGCTAATGTCTCGCGCGGTATATATTCGCGTGGCAGGGTAAAGGCTGATGGTCTTCCGCTGCTTATAGGGCGAGTTCGGAAGGCGGATGTGGGACAGCCTCGGTTAGTACATCCAGAAACCTTCCGCTCAGCATGGCCATAGCCGCATAAATTCGGCTGTGACAGTCATATTAAGATCCCTATAACGACTGCCGTAACAACAATGTAGCTAAGTGCTAATAATACAAAAGCAAACTTGAACCCGGAGCACCACCCCGCCACTTTAGCCATGCCCTCGGATGCACCCGATCTGATCATCTCAAGGAGCGCATAGTTCTCTACCGCATCCAAGGGTCCGGCTAGAAGGATTAGCCATGAAAGAAAGGCACCAAGGGTTACCCATTCATTTCCAGGAGTGTTTGCCAGCATTCCACAGGTTAATGAAAGAAATAATGGATAGATTGCTAAAAAGACATAGTCCAAAAACAGTTGGTCGCGCGCTTTTGCTTTCAGATGCTCCCAGGAATTAAGAATGTTCTTCGCACCTGATTCATTCCAGCTAAACTGAAAGGACAACATTCCTCTTGGTGCCGCATCCGTTATAAGAGATTTCCCTTGTGATGCCAGCTTGCCCATCAATACGGCAGTCGAGATAAGAAGTGCTGCAAGTAAATACCAACGATATACGGGTGTTACCCATGAAAATGGGTGCATACTTACCTCTATTCATTAAGCGAACCACAATGTTAACGCTTACCCTTATTCCACGACATTGAGATGTAACACTGCGTCGTTTACTGCTCAATCTAGAGCGGTGGACGCACTCGCAGTTCCGGCCGAGGGATTGGTTTGAATGAGACTGATTGAGGTTCCGTCTTCATCGCAAGGTTCTGCAACGCGATGATGAAGTCGTCTATCGCCTCACGCTCTTCCTTTGTCATCGGTTTCTCATACCCAGCTGGTGGAATAGAATTTCCACTCTGGTCCTTTGCGTTCATCATTTTATCTAGCAGTGATGCAAAATCAGCTGTGCCTCCACCGTCCGTGGCAAGAGCGGTTAAGACTCCAGGCGATCTAGCTTCAAACATCTTCAGTAGAACATGCAGTCTGACAAATCTATGTTCATCCCAGCCCTCTGATCCTTTTAGAGCAAATCGTTCAACTAGCTCATTTGCTGCCTTCACACCAAGGGCGGCAATTCTATCTATGAAATCTTTCTCCATATTGAGATTGAGACCCCCTTCATGTTCATCTAGCCTGATACGAGCAACCCTGTCCCTCACTCCTGGCATGCGTGCAAGGGAATTGTCGTTCCAGTTTTGCATTGTGCAGATGATGGCCCAGATGAACTTGCCCAATCTACTCAATGGGGCATTCTCTTCCTTGTCCGGTATCTGGTTCCATCGTTCCCCATAGCCAAATCTATATTCGTCCGGAAGAAAGACCGACCGTCGCCCTTTAATCCTGGACTCGAGGGTAATGCCGAAGGTCGGCCACATGGGCACCAAACCGTCGAATAGATGAATGGGAAAGTTGGAACTGATACCTCCATCCGAAAACCAACAGCAACGAACTTTCCTATCTGTACTGGGTAGGTCATAGTCGATGGCATAAAGTGGAATTGCTGAGAAGAGAAAAGGAAATGATAGGCTCATGCGCGCCGCCAATAAAATGGGAAAGTCTTTCGGATGAGGTAAGGCCCTCAAATCTTGTGTACTTGGGTCATTAACGTCGGGGTCTTTACCTTCTCTACCAGGATCCACGCTGTATGGTTTGGAATTATTTGTCATCCACTTCACAACATTCCCAGGCAGAACTTTTAATATCTCCTTCTCTTTGAAGAAGAGGCGTTCACGATCTCGAAACCTCGTCTGTTGCGAGCTCCCTTCCGATAAAGGGAGAATGTACGGCCTTCCATGAGATAGATTAGTGGTAAACATTTGCAGATCAATCGAACGCGGTTTGGGATTGGTGGATGCATTCAACCAAGAAGGAAGACCAGGTGCGTCCCACAGGTCTCCGAACGTGAGGGGATCGCTTTCGATACTACGTCCCGCCGCCGTTTGGATCAGATTATGCAGCCATGGGGTGAGCCCATCTCTAGCTGTCTCTCTAGATCTCTCCTCAGAATGTTCTGCAGTTGCATCTACGGTCATACCGGTGCATAGACCAAAGTTGTTGTCTACCAGCCGTCTCGTAATGTCAGCAAAAACTTGCGTGCCAACCAATGCCGGCAATGCAATAACAAATATCAGGGATGCGGCGATGCAGCTTAATCCAATGACGGCGAAATGCCACACAAAAACAGCTCCGAACAAGCCGGCCAATCCCACCGCCCCTAGTGTAGCCAGCCAGTAGACACGCAGAAATCCTATGATGGTCCAACCTATGCGCAAGGAAGTGGTCTCGCGGTTCAAACCCCAGACTAACACCGAAAAGAGTCGGCGCATGGAAGGCTGCGGCTGGAACAAGGTGAGCAACTTGCGTGTACCTGGCGCAACTTCATCAGCAAGTTCGTTTGGAATATTGTTGAGCTCATCGAAACCTTTCCGTGAGCCGGTGCGTCGCCGCTGGTATTCCGCAGCCGCTGTTACCGCAGCAGCAATTGCACCAGCTGATGTTCCTCCAATACTCCTAAAACGATAGTGATGAGATAATTCCGCAATTGCCCTGGGATACACCACACCGCTTGTAGTTCCACCTTTCATTACCAGGTCGCAAAACCTATCATTCGGTGGTTCATGATCGTTTGTCACAACGTCCTCTCTGTTCGGCCCTATTAAATTGTGTAAGCTTTGGTAGGTTCTTTAATGGCTTCCAGAAGATGTTATGCAGCGTCATCCACTTCATCAATCTTGGGTTCTCCCCCGTTTCCAAGGCTCTTTTCCCCAACTGTCTAACTTCGCTACCTCGCCGAGTCGAGTGTGCTTCCCGCGTTTACCTTCGATGAGCACTCGCTATTGCCAACAACAGTATTTGTTGGATGCAATAAAAAGTTACGCACGGTTTCGCGAGTGCGTTTCGACAGCTCTCCCACTTTTCCAACGGCGTCGTACTCCCCGATCAGCGTACTATGGGGTCTCAGTTTTTTGCCTTCGGGGTCATAGTCCCTCGCACATATTTCGGCAACACTGAGTCGATCCCCGAATCCTAATTCGCTGCTGCGGAGAGTTTCCCGCTTCCCTGGGTGTGAGATCCAGTCGGTTTGAAATCTCAAAGCGAGTATTTTAGCCTTACTTTTTTGAGCTGCCATCAAGTCGTCATTCGATAAGCCCAAAGACTTGTAATCATCTTCCGTGTGCCACCACCAGAACCTCATGGGTAGCGCTGGTTGCGCTAAGACCACCGCATCAATATTCGCATTATCTGTCCCGTCAGCCTTACCAAGAAGTCCAAGTGGAAGGGCGCCCGTCATGCAGTTGCCGATGATGCGTATTGGCGAAGACTTATGCTTTTGCTCAATGTCAGATACAACATCTCGAAGCCAATTCACTATTGGAGAACTGCCTTTTGAAGGAACGCTCCATTCGCTCCCGAACCAGTCCCAGTACGCCCACAATCCTTTCCTGTTCAAAAATGATGTCTTGCCCTTTTCGCCAAACATCATTGGAAGGTAAACGGTGAAATCCTGAGAGAGTTCCGCAGCATAACGGAGTGTCTGCGGGGTCAATCCATTTAGTTCATGGAGCAGTAGCAGAGGTGGTTTGGAGTCAGCATCACTTGAGTTAGAATCTTTCTCCAGACAATAAACAGGGTGCTGAATCCCCGCTGACGAAGAGGACATCTGAGGGCACTTCTTCCACTCGTTCCAATCCTCACTCTCAGTGATAGCCTTTTGCTCAGTGTTAGGCCTATGTAACCACAATTCAATAGCCCCACACCCTGATTGCAATAAGAACAAGGCCATCATAGAGCCATAAAGAAGATGTCCTAATGCTGTTCTAATACAAACCCCACGTATCGAGAAACATGCGCTTGCCATTTATTTGGAGACTCTATCTTATGGGAGTCTTTGCTTCACACACTTCCCATTTGGCTATTCGTTCAAACATTGGTGATCACACTCGGATCTTTTGCTCTAGGGCGAGATAGAACCAAACGCTCATGTGGCTTCCAATTTTAAAGCGGGCAGATAGTAGTGACTCCGCTCGAATCCTCCAATTCATCTTCCGAATAAGGACAAGTAGCTCTTCCAATTAGATCTTTATGACCCTATGCAGAAAGAAATCCGCTCACGCCATCGAAAATCATTTCATACTCGACGAACTGGCTCACTGCCGCGCAGTCGCCGATCGATACACCAACGGTTCTGTCGCCATTCGTTCGTGACTTATCGAGGAAACTTGTTCGGAAGGCTTCGTAAGCAAAGGACAAGCCAGGGGGAAGCAAATAGAATGATATGAATTCCTAAGTATATTGGTGTTTCTATTACCGATCGTTCTCCACGAAGGGTATCCATTGTGATTCACATAGAATCCAAATCGATTCATGCTGCAGTCTGGAAGCATTGTCCGATCAAGTCTGCCGCTAGGTAGGCTCATCCTAAAAAAGCCCTGTAAGGGATGGGTTCACACTTGAGCTTCTCCCATCTGTATTGGGTGATTAGCTTCTTGATGAAACGTCGTCGATTTCTGCCGTAGACCGTTGGTGGTGATAAAGAGCAGGAACCGAGAGGATGGAACCATTCCGCTGAATAATGTGGTGTATGACCTCCTCTCACGAAAACGAGCGGAGGAAGATCGGCGCGCACTGATGTCGTCAGTGCGTTCGATGAAATAGCTTCGCGCGGCCCCCAGTAGGCTCGTGCTCGTAATGATCCCGAATGTACGCCGCCAACGCCCCTCTGGTTTCCCAGCCAGCGAGCGTGTGGACAAATAGGATCGCCTCAGGCTTGTATTGTACGATGCATTCGTACACTGTTGACTCCGTAACTTTGCCCGACCAGATACGCTTGTACGGAATCCCTGCCATTTCGGGTGGCACCAGCAGCCCTGCCCAGAAGGGATAGAGCGGACGATCGGCGAATACCCAGCTTGTGTTCGAGGCCCGCTTTCGCAACGCGACAACCAGTTCATTCTCACTCGCGAGAGGAGCGGTCTGTAACCCCCGCAGGTGGCTCCATATGAGCCGAGGAGTGTCTGCCAGCGTCAGGGTGATCACAAGCACATAGACGAGCCAAACCAACCGGTCCAGAGACCTGCGCTCCCACCAAGCCCCGGCTCGATCTCGGAGCAGCCCGAACCAGCCGACAATACCTGCCGCTCCCAACCAGGCCATCGGGATGGCGAAATGCAGGCTGTAGTAATACCAGTACGGCCGGTGTACCCAATGGATCGCCAGCACGGTGGCAAACAACGTGGCCGGACACAACACGTCCCGTCGGCGTTTCGAGGCGAGCAACGCAATGCCCAATGCGGTCGCAGCCGATAGCGACCGTGCACCCAAGAAAAATGCAGCGGGCTTGAATGTATACCTGTCGGGCACAGCGGCGTTCGTCGATCCGGAGAAGTGAGACGCCCAGAACTCCCACACGGTATCCGTTCCGTAGAACCTCAGGACGATGAGGCCGGACGTCACGAGGACCGCTCCGAACCAAACCGCCACGTCGCGGAGCAGGTCGGTGCGAAGATTCCGGCCATTCTTGTCCAGGTATGCCACAGCCATCGCCGGCAGAAAGATCGCACTGGTCAGTTTCACTTGCAATGCGCAACCGAATAGCACGCCCGAAAGCGCCAGCCACAGCATTCTGCGCGTGGAGTCGTAGTGTGAGGCTGATAGTAATGACGCGAGAGCCAGCGTCGTTGCCGGCAGCTCGATCATGGGCGCGACGCTCTGTTCAAGAAATGACGAGGACGACACCAGCAATGCTGTCGCGATCAGACCGGCTGCTGATCCGAAGCTGTTGCTCACGAGCTTCCATACCATCCACACGAGGGTCATGGCAAAACAGAGGATCAGCAGCCGACCGACGAAAGCGGATGCTCCGAAAACGCGGAAAAGCAGGGCCAGGAGCTCAGTGAAGACCGGAGGTTGATCGCTCCATACGGAGCGGTAGAGCGCGTGGCCGCGGCTCACAAGGAGTGCCTTCATCAGCTCGTATCCCTCATCCCAACTCAATTCCAGAGCCGTTTGCAAAGGCACCGCGAAGAACAGAATCATCCCGAATCCAAGCGGTACGACCCAGTCCAGCATACGCCGTCTAGCGTCCACCTTCGTCATATCCGTACCGTTTTTCTTGGGGGTGAGAGAGAGATCCAACCAGAGATACGCAGCGGAGCGGAGGATAGCAGACGCCCGTGATAAGACGCAAACCATATGGCGTGACGCGGAAAAATCTACGTCAAAGGTGTCACGAAAAAATGCTTTGACCACAACGCCGGTGTCGGCTCATTATCGCCACCTTTATGAGCGATCAGGTATGGCATGTCCACGGCTTCGATCCGCCACATCACAAGCGCCGCTCTTGGTGGCTGCGGGCCTGATTTTCTGAGCGATCGTGCGAGTGCTCCAGGTCTACTGCGCCGGATGGGGGTATCGACCTCAATTGTTCACGCTTCAGAAACAAGCCAGTATTCGAAACTATGGCGGAATGGTCCAACTGGGACAACCGCAGTTATACCAAGTTGGATGTTCCGGCAAGAGCTTTTGGGGTGGAAACAAAGTCAGGTATTGTCTTCAGAATGTCTACGTTACGTACGCTTGCTATTGTCGCATGACCTTCCAGCAACCTCGTGGGTCTCAGGAAATCCTATGCAATAAAGTAAGGATGAATCTGAACTTGGAAGAGACCTGTACGCGCTAGGCCGCCGCGAGTCGTTTCCGATCCATAGCTGCCCTGTTCGTCGCTTAATTAGCCCTGTATGGCGGAGGGCTACCTCATGGATTAAGGATAAAGGTAGTTTTGAAAGTTCTGTCTTTTGTCGAAAGTGGTGAGCCGGCTGGGACTCGAACCCAGGGCCCTCGCCTTAAAAGTTCAAATCAGTGGACTTTGACAAGTGCTCGCTATTGCAACGGTTTCCCCAAATTAGTTGCAATTCCGATAACTTAAATCTATCTATTAGTTCTATGTTGTTCCATCTGATTCCCTCCTTTCCAGCAAATTCTTGTCACAAATTTGTCACATTATGAAGTTCAATGCAGACTTCACGAGGATGGCGTCCTGAAGGGGATATTTTAAAGCGGGAAGCGAGATCCTTACCTTCACAATTGCCGTAATCACTTTAGCAGCTTAGTAACTTCGTAAAGTTGAACCTGCGACACGCTGATTGAGAGATGCCCCGGTGGCCAAACTAGGCGGAATGGCCTTGGCAGAATCATTTATTAGCAGCTTGAAAAAGGAGCGGATCAAGAAGCGCATCTACACAACACGGGAGATCGCGAGGGCTGAGATCGACGACTACATCGAGAAGTTCTACAATCGCACTCGTCGACACAGCCATCTCAGCGGGGTCAGTCCGGAGGCGTTTGAAGCCATGTCAAACCAGGCTTAACGATGTGTCCACAAAAGTCTGGGAAGTCCATAATTGGATAAAAATGGGGAAGAATATTTTCAATCCATGTTTCTAAGTATATGGTGCCCTGCCTTTCTAAATTCCGTTATCTCGTTTTCAATGTGTTTATCTGGATAAGACCGCCATTCATACATAACGCTTCATTGCTAGCTCTAAGACTATCAACGAACACGGAGTCCCATGCTTCCCAAATTGATCCATCGCTAAGGTTGCCAAAACGGCTACCATCCGCGATATTGCATGCCAATAGATCTCCCCGTGCATTGATATCCATGCGAGTGATCCCTGCGGTACATCCAACACACGAAAGTGAAGGAGATTGTTTGTCGGATATGATGGCTTGGAGATCTGGAAATGTAATGATGGTATCTGGATACTTCTGTTGGCAGCTTCGTAGCCTGGAGTAGGCGCCTGCCAGCTCCTCCGGCGCAGGAAATAAATCTTCTTTCGTCATTTTAACTAAATAAGAAGGCATGAGGTTCATGTAGTGGAATTTTTTGATATGGGGATAGAAGTATTCAATTATTAGGTGAGTTTCGGCTACGTTGTACTTGTGTAAGACCGTTCCTGTGCTGACGCTCACACTTCGTTTAGCCAACTCATTCGCGGCTAGAAGTGCCTTATGTCCAAGTCCCCTCAGCCGATCGTTGATTTCAGGTTTAACACTGTCTATGGACACTTGTATATGTAATTGGTTTGGGAACTTAGAGAAAAGACCTTGAATCTTGTTGAGTACCGTTGTGCCAAGCGTTGTACCATTAGTTATGACACCGAGAGTAATCCCAGCACCTAACAGCTCGGTGAGGATAGGAATAATTTCCGGATGCAGAAAAGGTTCACCACCACCGAGCACAATTTGCCAGACACCGCGTCCATGCAACTGTTTGGCTGTATCGACCACTAGGTCCCGTGCCATAAAAACGCTATTCCCATTATGAGCGTAGCAGTAACTGCATGTGAGGTTGCAATGATCAGTGATGTCGATTGTTGACATCAGAGGAGCGGATAGCTTTTCAAACATTTTTCTACTCATCAAAAGAAGACAGGAACCTTAATAGATTTGTTACTTCAAAACACGGCACCCCATTTTGTGATGCAACTTCTTCTATAGATTGATCTTTTTTGAGAATGGTCCGAAGCACCTCATATGCTTGCTGGTCGAGCTTGAAAACCCTGCGAGTTGATGGATCAAACAGTAATCCTCCAAAAGATTCCGTTCTTAGCTTGAGTCGCTCGACCATAGGAGAAAGTGGTCTACCGGTACCACCGAAATTGTTCCAGTTGCTCCAATTGTTCCAATTATTCCAATTACTCCAATTGCTCCAAGCCCAAGCCTGAGTCCGAGTGATCATTTTGGCAGCAGTTTCGGCAGAGAATTCTTGGTCCAATGTGCGCATGTAAAGTTGATATTTCATGTTGCCTCCGAGTAATGGGAGGTTGCCTTGAGCTATCTCAGGACAGCTCAATATAGTGATAAAATGTTGCTTACCATTTGCATCCACCACCCCAAAAACAGCACGGAGAGGGCAGCGTTGACATACCCGGCGATTAGACCTGTCATCGCCATTCCCTCGCCGTGAATGGCTCCGTTCGAGCTGCGGATTTCACGTTTGGCCATATGCCCTGTGATAATCGCGGGAATGCTCATCAACAATGATGGACCGAGCCACGACAAGATCCCAAGTGACATGCTCGCAACAGCTAGCGAACTGTTTCTGGCTGGCGGTTGGACATTTACATAAGATTGGATATCGGGAGGCTTCGGAACAGATATTTCTTTGCCTCCAAATGGAAATCCGCAGTTTTGGCATTTGACAGCATCGTTGGCCACCTGACTCGTACATGCTGGACAGGTCATGAAAGCTTCCTTTCATCTACCTTTATTTATGACAATGTCATTTCAAAACGCGGTACCGCTCTCCGGCGAATTTGACGAAGATAAGGAGCAATGGCCTCACTCGGTTCGCCAAATGTGCCGACGTGAAATGCTTCCACCGTCTTTGCAACAGGCTCCCAGATCGCCTCATCAAGTGTCTCAGGCGTGCGGTCCGGTTGCGGGTTCCGGCCATGTAGCTCCAGTGCTGTCGTTGTCACTGGCAACATGCCTCGATGGCATAATAAGGTTCCAAGCAATTTCCGGCGTGGCAACTCTACTAAGCGTGCGTCTTCATAGACGCGTAGCCATGCTTGAGTCACATATTGATCCATCTGGGCTTGTGTCGCTGGGTCAAGAGGAATTCCAACCAGGTTTCTGAATATCTCCTTCTGGAGGTTCATGTTGTCTTGGTGGTCGCGTTGTAGGCCGCTCTCGTTTAACTTATTCAATTGGTCGAGCAGGGCGTTCCTGCCTGGCACCGACAAGGTGCCCAATGATACGGCTGCACAGTCGACCAGGATTCTCTTGCCAATATCGTGTGCTGATGCAACCTTGTTATTAACGATCTGACGCTGTGCCTCAAGGTTGACCTGAAATGGGTTTGCCCCGGCCTTAGTAGTGAGTCGTAGCCAAGCGTTCACAGGATATGAAAACTTAGCCACGAAGTCCTCAAAGTAACCTTGTAGATCCGATTGTGCTAACAAACGGAGAGAAAGCGACAACCCCTTGAGACGTCTTAAAAACCCATCCACTTTCTCAAGGGTGAGAGAGGAAAATATTCCGTCGGTCCTTATCAGTTGAATGGCGCTGTCAATACACGATGCCGATTCCAAGGGGGAAACCTCTGTAACTAAGAATTCTGCGAGTTGCTGACAAATGACACCCGAAGTGACCACTGCGGCGGCCTCATTCCTGTGGCTCCCTGCGGCCAACATACCCCACTCATAAGCGTCGCATCCTGCGATACATGGGAAAACCTTTAGTCCTATCTCGGATGAAGCTGACGGTTGTGTAACCGCTTCTCTCGGAACCGCCTTACCCAGCTTGTGCGCAGCTTCATGATTCCATCGATTGAGCACAATCCTCTTCGCCCAAGGCAAGACAAGAGCGCGCGCGGGCTCCTCTTTGGCCCATTCCGTCACAAGGTTCAGAAATTCGTCTGGTCCCTTGTTCTCAATCTGGACTACGAACTGAACTAGCTGAATGGTGTACTCGAGTGCTCGAAAATGTGGTGCCTGTGCAGTTCTTTTCACATACTCGAACATGAGCTCAGGAATTGGGATATGGGGACGATGTTCTTTACAGTCATGTCGCAAATTACAAAAGGGGACCACATGTCGATCTCCTTCAGTTATTAGTATGGAGCACGACGGCAGGAAAGATAGTGTACGTAAGCGACCATCCGCATAGAAGCTTTGCTCGATTTCTATGGCCTTTGCTGTTGCGTCTGCATCCTCGTTTTCCTTATTTTGCTGCCGATAAAATGCCACTTCCTGCGAGCCCCCGACACCCGTACCCTGCTCACGGCGGTCCCCGATGATTCTCTCCGGCGTCACTACAAACTGGCATGTCCGGCAGGCTTTTCCCTGACGGCTAAGTGCAGGTTGGAAATCCTCGCATCGACCGTCCGGGTTCTTGGCTGCAGGGATGAATAATCCTCCTGCGAAAGTACAAATCGGCGCAAAACGAGGGGGCGTGGGCCATTGCTTCTGGTCAGTCCGTAACAACTCAATTTGAAGCTCCATTTCGTTTTCCTGAACACGCGTCTCTTCTTTTCGAATGTCCAGCAGCGTCTTCATAATCGGACCGCGTGGTGCCGATCGATCAAAAGTCTTGTAGGTGTCTACGAACGACGTCTGCGGACTGTAAAAGTGACAACTCTGACACTCAGCGATCAGAGTCACTTGCTCCTCCAGTCTGTTCGGCATTCAGTCTCGTCATTCGATCAAGATCCCTTAAGGGGCCTTCGTCGCGTGTGTCGAGGTAAGAGACTAGGCGCTGGACCGTCTCTTCCGGCGAGCGGCCATCCTTCAAATCTTGCTTGAGATTTCTCAGCTCATCGAACACCACTTTTAGATTAGGATCACGCTCTGTCGCTTGTAAGTTGCGCGTTCGGTCAAAAACTTTATCGCCGTCTAGCCAAACTTCGTATCGCATTTCATAGCCGATCCGTTCCTTCACTCGGTCCTTGTTGAAAACCCCCTGGTGCGCAGTCGTAATCTGAACCTCGACCAATGCCTCGTCTCGCAAGTCTCGCAATCTATTTTCGAGTGTCGTGAAGTCTTTATGAACCTCCTTATTACCCGTTATGAGATCTTTGAAACTATCACCGCCGCCAAATACTCGACCGAGCATGTGCATCCATTCGAAGCGCTGGCCGAGTTCGCCTTTCTCGAGATCTGTCGCCCGACCGCCCATGAGGCGACCCAGATTCGGGCGCCTGGTTCGATTAGGGTTACCGATTTCTTGTCGTGACACCCATGACACCGAGGTGGACTGTACTTCATCAAGAAGATTATCTGCAGCTTGGGCAATGCTAGCGGCTTGCTCGAGAGCCTTGTGATCATAAGCAGAACGGTCTAACTCCTGGCGGACTTCCATCAATTTGGCCATGTCATCCCCAACCATGGCGAAGCGGAGGTCGTCTAGTAACCGTAGTTGATCATGAGATAAGTCGGAAGTTAGTTTTTCGTCATACGAATTGATTGCTTGTTCGAGCTCTTGCATTCGCTGCTCTAGTCGACTAAATCCCATATCGTTAACCGATATGGGTTGTTCGGCCTCATTGCGTTGTAACAACTCCTTTGCATTCTGTTGTAACATCTCCACCCCATCGCCGATCTCCTTCGCCAGAGCGGAAGCGGCATTCTTAAGTGCATCGCCGGTTTGATGGAGGTCTGTCTCCACTGCCCCTGCCAGGTCGCTCACCTGCTGCATGGCTTCCAGACTCTGTCTTGCGATGACTCGTTCGTCTAAGACTTGGTCAGAGGCAGCGGGATCGGGCGGGCGGTCTAGCGCGTTTTTAAGGGCTTGCTGCGCTTTCTCAAGACCGTCCCTTGCAGTCCACAACTGCGCTGGTTCGTTGAGCTCAGCGCTGGGATCCCCAACGAGCTGCAGATTCTGGGCGGCCAATTTTGCGGAATCAAGCGCACGCTGGATATCCTGTACGACCTGGGGTGCCGATTCCGGGATGGTAAGGTCCCGCGCCAGTTGCTGCGCAGCTTCGCGCATTACATTCAGTTTAGTTTGTACGTCTGCCTGCTCATCGAGCTTTGGTAACTGACTATTCTGAGTATCTGGCATCAGGTCACTCTTACGTACCGCACTTCGGCTCGACTCAGGCCGTCCGTGGTGCCGAGAAATACCAAGTGCCCCCTCTCCAATCCGGTGAGGAATAGATCGCTTGTTAGGACTGTACGCCTGTCAAGCTTTTGGCCCTTCTGAACGCTGCCTCCCTCCAACGAATTGGACACCCCACTATCATTGACGATCAGGTCGCCTTCACCGAGTAGCTTCGACGCGAGATCGGCCGTGTCCGGATCAGCTACACGAAAGAAGAGCTTACCGGCCGAGTTAGAAAGGATTGTCTTCCAGGCTTCTTTGACTCCTGAATTCTCCAGCATTGGCGTGCCTTGAGTAGCGATTACGGCGAGTACCCGAAACTGTCGCATCTGACTGAAAAAGATCGAATCGCCAAACCCGTCGCCTGGTAAATCACTCGCCAGTTCCGCGTATTCGTCTACAAAGAGGAACACACGCCGATCGTTATCCTGATAGAGCGTGAGACGTTCTAGTATTGCGCGCTGGAAAAGGGTCTTGGCTAGTGATGAGATCATACGTGAAACGCTTAGTGCGCTTCTCGGCACTGCTAGAAGTACCCATTTACCGTCCCGCAGAATCAGGTCGGCGAGAGACACCTGGTTAGCGTTGTCCGACACGTAATCGAGGTCAGGATCTAGGAATGGAGAAAGGACCTGGCTGATAAACGAACGGACAGTCTCGACGTTATCACTGCGTGCCGTAGCGAACTGGGCGAGCTCTGAAAGCGCACGGTCCAGACGGCGCCGGTGTATTTCGTCGGTGCTCGCCGGTTGGGCGCGTTCAAGATCGCGTTGCAGCGGTGTCACGCGTTTGTTCCCCACAAGTTCAGTACCGAGAAACAGGTTCGCAAGTGACGCTAGTGTAAGTGGGCGTCCAGTAAGGTCCAGCAAAGCAAAGCCGGCGCCAAAGAGCCGTTTCAGCTCATTGAGCCAATAAGGATCTTTCGCTGATACGCCAGCCGATTGAGCAGCTAGGGCAAGCGCAACCCCGAGGTCCCTGGGTCCCAAATGACTAGCGAGCAAGTTGATGCCTCGATCTTGATTCGGTGCAATAACATGAAGCCTATCCTTAGGGATGACATTACGAGCCTCGCCAACCAAGGTCTGTTTTGGATCCAACAGAAGGCCACCCCAAGGCTGCTCCCAAGCTGGAGCGGCTAGCTGTTTAAGCAAGCCCAGCATAAAATACGACTTCCCGGTCCCGGGTGCCCCAAAGCACACGTAAAGTTGACCTAATCCTTCGCCGGTGAGACTAACCTCGCGGTTTGTATCTTTGAAGATATACTCGAACGGTCGTTGAGCGTGCGAAAGATCCAGCGGGATACCCTTCCAAACAGGTATACGGTCCGGTCGTACGACTCGCAGAGCGTCGGCAATCACGGGTTTAGGACGTTTAACAATCGACATTTCATTGCCCAAGCGAAGATTGTTGGTCATCTTGTACTCTGTATCTTTTCGCTTGGCACGAATGGCACGAAATCTGGGCAATCTTTATCCGGATTCTGTCGATCACAGAGTATGAACTGGAGAGGCCTTCCCGCTGAGGTCGTACCGTACTCTTTACTATAATGTGCGCAGTATGGATACGCCTGGGGCTCGAAGTCGAACGCCAGATTAGCTTCGAAGCGCTGCTGCTCAAATAGCGCACGCTCGGCTAAGTGCTTTTCCCAACGCGACCGGAGTTCGAATATTTTGGGAGATTGTACCCGCCATCCCGCAAGTGGATCGCCAGGCTTGGCTTTGCGGAAGTGAGTGCACGCCTCACAGCTTCGCTCTTGGTTTTGATCTTCCGTCACCCGCATAAGCGAGCCCTCGGAAACCAGAGAAGCTGGTTAAGGTTGCTCCAATCCTTCGCTATAGTCAAGTGTGCACTGCTAGCTAAAAGGCGTGAGGAAACCTAAATATGTATTTTAACAACCACTACCGGGCTAGGGTCGACGAGGTATGCCAAGACTCTATGCGAGTTGGTCTAGTTTCTTGCCAAAGAGTTTATGTCATAGGAGGAGGAACAAGCTGAAAGCGAGATAGACACCGGTCGGCCTCAAACCCAGGGCTCTCGCCTTAAAAGATCGAAAGGTTGAATTACCGCAATGGCTTGGTTTTGCGATGGTTCCCCGTTTTATCTTGAAAATAGAGGCGTTGTTGGGGTTCTAACGATTCTGCGGGATTACAGCAATTCTGCTGGTTCTGAAGATTTTTAGCACAAATTTAGCACGCGGGTTTGGGGTGGAACCCCTCCTTAGGACATGTCTCACTCCTTAGACATTATCTTGGACCATCTATCGCAAGAGAGACTTGAAGGGCATGGCACCGGACCGCCGCAGTCAACGGTTGGTTGCCGGGAAGTACCGAGAGATGCCTGAAACTCTTGATGATGACAGTCACTTTCTTCGCATCCTCGCCAATTGAACGGACACGCCGGTAACGCTCAGTCGGTAATTGACGAGCTGTGTCGATACCCCATACATGTTCGCAGTTGTTTCAATCGACATGCCCTGTCGCATGGTGCGGACTAATGCCTCTCGGGGTAATAGCAAGCTCCAGGCAAGCCAATTCGCCTCGTCTTCTTGCTTCTGATCGAACGTGCGCATCGCAAAACTTCCATCCTGCGAAAGGATGACCGTGCTTGGTTTATGTTCTTGGATAAGATGAGCAAGCTCGTGGGCGATGTCGCTTGCCCTTCTGCCAGCCGATTTTCTTGGGTTATAGATTAACAATGCCCTCCCATCAGGGAGGATAAGACTAACAGCATGCCAACCAAATGGATCCTTTCGTCCCAACTGGACAAGGACTTCATTGGGTAAGTCAGGGATGTCATCGGGCGTCATGATGGTGACATTGAGAAGACTGGCCAGACTCAAAACGTCGAGGGCATCGTACGGGGAAAGGCCCAATTCATGCCGAATGTTCGTCGACGTGCGTTCGGCCCAACTTTTAAATCCTCGATCAAATGTCGCCATGGTCAAGGTCGGTAGAGGATTGCGGTTGCATCTTCATGGCGAACAGAATCATTTTTCCAAGTGCGTTCGCGGTATCAGGGTCAGGAGTCGATTCTCCCTTAAAGTGGGCGGATATCGTCACACATTCCGACGATTGAGGTGCCTTCGCGTCGAAACCGAGAAATTCACCGGGATCAACACTCAACCAATGGCAGACCTTCCCAAACGTTGCCACATCTGGTATTCGCCCTCCTTCAATACGCATCAAGGTAGCCGGAGATATTCCAATTTCCTTCGCTGTTTCCCGCAACTTATGAGCCCCCCGCTTCGCCGTCACCATCTTGCTGAGACTGCTTAGCGCACGTCGTGTCATCCACACCTCCCTTTAGTAAACGTAGATTGACATACAAAACACGCTGTGCTTTAATCATAGCACACTTGAGCAACGGAGATACATTCTTAAAACAGGAGGAACTATGAAGATGCTTCGAATTATAGAAGCTAAGCCAAATCCAGCGGGCAAGGATCGGGTGGGCAGCGTGACGCCAAAACGTCAGCTGGCCGCTGAATGGGTCGATTTCAAAAACGTGGGCGACGAATCTTATCCGATGCAGGGCATCTCGCTCCAACATATTGCCTACCAGCCGCGCTGTCGAGATGGACGGTGGGACACTGTCATGTCATTTCAGGGTAGTCTTGAACCTGGCCGCGTCGTCCGTGTTCATTCCGGTTCTGAACTCCCACTATCGGACATGAACGCGGAAGATGTCGCTGGCGCTGATCATCATTTGTTCACGGGCCGCAACTACATTTGGAATAACGATTGCGGTGACACGGCCCGTCTGTGGAATGGACTCATCGGCATTGATGCCGCTTCCTATGACCCGTATCCGATAGAAGGAAAGATTCTCGTGCGTCAGGGTGACAAGTTGACTTAAGAAAGGGCAAGAACAAGCTGCATCATAGCCCCCGTTGAGGCACTACTTCTTAGAGGGCCGGGCAATTCCACCCGCCCAGAATAAAAGGAGCATGCAAAATGGATAATCTTCCACGCTATACCCTCTCTCACGATGATCGGAATGACGACTGGACACTCACGAATGATGCGACGGGAAAGACGCGCAGGCGTTTCGAAACTAAAGAGGAAGCCACCCAAGGAGGGGTGCTGGAAGATGCCCTCGGAAGTTGCGGTGGATCAGTGAAGATCCAAAAACTGAACGGACTTTATCAGGAAGAGCGCACTTTCCCCAGAAGCAGAGATCCTCGCTCGTCGAAGGGTTAATCATTTCTCTGTCAGCTGGGCAGGTCACTGGGTATAGATATACTTCCTCGATTGATTACCTGGGTGGAGCTTTATTTTTTGGCGCGTAATGAGTAATTCGATCTTCGATGAAAGATCCATCAATGAATGAAAAGGAATCGGCTTGCTAGCACTAATCCCGTGAGAGAGATTTTGATGCATATACACGGTGCCGACATCCCAGCACTCCCGCTTCACTTGACGGCCCTTCTTGCGAGAGATGGAATTGGTGAACAGACGAATAGTTATCGCAATTGTCTTCTCTCCGTGAGGAGCATTTGTCCGCTTTCGTGCGTTCATAATTCAACCTCCCATGGCTGAGGCTATCCGAGATGTCAGACTCGGACCATTTGATTAGAAGCGCGGCCTGATGATTGCGTTTTAATGCTGAAGTTCTGAACTAAGCGACTCCAAACTGCCTGACTAGCCCTGCTAGTGTCATATTCTCCGCAATCACATCATGGGGAATGAGGACATATTCCCATGGCTTACCGTTGTTGCTGACGGAGTGAGTCGAGGCGCGTGAACACCACAGAACGGCGGCGTCTTTCTTGGCCAGGACTTCAGCCGAAGCCATCTCGTTCTTGGCTTTGGGTTCAAGCATGTAGATACGATCTGTCGTCTCCGCCACGAAGTCAGGTTGATAGTCATGCTGCGAAACACCGTGCTTGTACGAAATCTGGAATTGCCCTGAGGCTGGCCTGAACCACTTTTGTGAGTCTCGGTCGAGGATCACGGCCAGGCGTCGCTCGGTGTCGGAATCGAACTTCTGGACAGAGTACAGTCCGCGCTGGAATCCACCAAAGAGCATCTGTGAGATTCGGGAAGGATTCACGACGGTCTGATGGAAATCTTGAACTGGCTCGCCATCTTTGGCCGTGTATGCACTGGGCTTCAGTTCGGTGAATCCCTTACTTACTACCACATCGTAACCAGTAGCCTTTTCCCACTGGTTCGCCTGCATTTGCGCATGCACGAATGCCGCTAATTGCTTTTGGTGATAGATCAAAACATTTCTGACATCATCTTCTGCTTTCAAATACGAACGCAGGTGCTTCACTAACTGACCCGCGAGGTCATAGAGTAAGTTGGAGTGCTCATCGTAAGAGATGTCATCGAAATCAACGAGACCTCTGACCAGATAATCGTCAAGCCGTTGCTCTGGCTGCATTCGTCCGCCAAAGCTTAAGGTCTCCTGCTCGTGGGTCCGAAGGTGTTGGATGAGGAGATCCCGTTCAACGGGCTGATAATGAATGCTAGAACAGTCGAGGGTAAAAGCGTGGAAGCCCGTGGTCACGTCGCCTTTGGGCACTACCAGAATGCGCGGGATATCGATCGTCTGTTGCACGACAAGTTGAGCCGTCTTTTCCACCAGAGCGGCAATGTTTGGGGTCAAGGTCATGCCAGGTAGGGCCTGCTGATTCGGAGACAGCTGCCTCTTGACCTCTTCGACAATCTTGGCCTGAATCTCCGGCTTGAGAAGGTCCTGCGAGGATGGAAGGGTCTCGTACTTCTGGATTTCCTTGTACGCGACCTGCGCAATACCACGCTCCACTTCGCCAGAAAAAATGGCAGGAGCTGAAGGAGCTCCTGGGAGTGCCCCGCTGAGGGAAGCTCCGTGCAACTGTTCTTCAATCTTTGACGTTGCAACCACTGTTCGCATTTTCTGGAGATCGTTGGCCGGGTCGAGTTCCACCTTTGCCAATCGGATCACGGAGTCCGGCTTATTGGCCTCATCAACAATTTCCTGAAAACGGTCATGGGCCACAATGTTCAACCGATCAACCGTACTCACGCCGGTGCGCTTCCCGTAGGGAAGCCGAAGGCCACGGCCGATGGATTGTTCGATCAGTGTGCGTGCGTTCGCGGCTCTGAGCGGAACGATGGTATAGAGATTCGTCACGTCCCAACCTTCTTTCAGCATATTTACGTGAATCACAATCTCGGTCGTCTCATCCGCGCTCTCCACGGCCAGGAGACGTTGAACCATCTCGTCCTCTTCCAGACCGGTCTTACTGGAATCCACCTGAATGACCTTGTCCTTGTACCGACCCTCAAAAAGGGATTTGAACTGCTGCATCAACTGCCCGGCATGAGTTGTGTCGCGGGCGATGATCAGTATGAAGGGCTTCACCATCCGCTGCCCTGTTTCCCTTGCGTACGTTTCCAGCTCAACCTTGGTGTTCTCATGAAGATGGATACCATCCTCTAGCTTAATTTGTTCTAGCTGCGTGGCATTGAACTGACTCGAGTTAAAATTCTTCTGCGTCACCACAGCCGGTTCTTTAACAAAGCCGTCTACCATCGCTTGGGCCAAAGGGTAATCGTATATGACATTCTTGAATTGCACCGGCCCTTTTGATGATTCCACAAAAGGAGTCGCCGTGAGTTCCAGCCCCAGAACTGGCTTCAATTCGTTGATGGCCCGAACACCGGCCGATGCTCGATAGCGGTGAGACTCATCCATGAGCAGGACCAGATCGTCGAGACCAGCCAGATACTCGAAATAACTCTGGCCGATGTATTCGGACAGGCGTTTGATCCGCGGCGCTTTTCCGCCTCGGACTTCCGAGTTGATCTTCGAGATATTAAAGATGTTAATGTGTACCTCTTGGCCGAATCCTGGCAAAGAAGTCAGACGAGCCGCCACTCCCGACTCGTAGTTATCCCCTGTGATAATCGTCGGAGGCTCGGTCGCAAACTCGGCAATCCCAGTGAAGACGTACTTCGCCGTGTTTGGCGTAAAATCAGCAATGAGTTTGTTGTAGATCGTCAAGTTAGGGGCCAGTACAAAGAAGTGGTTGATGCCATGTGCAAGATGCAAGTAGCTGATAAAAGCGCCCATGAGACGAGTCTTGCCTACACCAGTAGCTAGGGCAAAACAGAGCGAAGGAAACTCACGTTCGAACTCGGTAACAGTCGCAAATTCGCTCCTGATTGCCGCGAGAGCGCTAGTCAAATCTGTGTTTTTTTTGGGTGGGACAATCTCCGTAACACGGTCGAGGATCTCAAGTGACGCTCGCTGCGGAGGTCGCAAGCTAAGACGCCCCGCGATAGCATTGACGTGGCGGTTCACGATTTGGCCTCCTCGCCGAGGAGATCCATTTGGCCAGGCGGGATTGGAGCCTTTGGCAGATTCTCGATCTTCAGGCTGTAGTCGTCATGGCCCCACTCACACCTAGAGAGCACAGTCTTGGGAATCTTTTTTATCGTCAGGTTAGAATAGCGGTCAGCCTTTCCACGGAATGCAGAGCACATCACCAGCAGCGAGCGACCATCTGCCACTTCATCGTTCAAGACCTGCAACTGGTCGTGGCTCAGATTCTGCGTGGTGATGTAGATAAAGTCCCGTTCGGTGGAGTGTCCGTGCTGCCAATAGACTGCGTCGCTTGGAGCATAGGTGAACCCTTCCAGCTTGCAGACAGCTTGCGCCAGCATGGCCGGGTCGTATGCTTTGTTAATGACCCAGTTGCCCCATTTATCCTTCTCTAATAGCGATGGAGCAAGGCGATAATAGCGGAACCCTCCACCACCTTTCCAGCCAACAGCTTCAGTGACACCGCCTTTGTCCTCGGCATCAATGACCTTCGTCAGGCGTGGGAGGATATGTGTATGGCAATGCTCGCCTAGTTCCACCATGATCCACCGACGCCCCATCTTATGGGCAACGGCTCCCGTAGTTCCAGAACCGGCGAATGAATCCAGGACCCAGTCGCTAGTGTTAGACGACATCTGGATCACTCTTTGGAGAAGTCTTTCAGGTTTTGGTGTATCGAAAGGTACAACTCCAGGGAAAAGAGCTTGGATTTCTCTTTTTGCCTCCTGTGAGTGACCAACCTCGGTATGCGGCCACCAAGTTCGAGGCACAAGACCACCCTGAACTTCGTTCAAATAGAGTTTGACAGCTGGCACATTGTCTCCCTGGGATCCAAAGGCGATACGCTTCTCTTCTACTAATCGCCAAAACTCGCTCTCAACCATGCGCCAATGACTGCCTTTGGGTGGCTTTACTTTTCGTCCTGATGGAGTTGTGATCTCATACATCAAACCTTCGTGCCGTTCTTCTGCAGCGAATATTGGTCCCAAGCGCCATGGCCCACGTGGATCATTGTCCGAGTTAGTGTATTTGCTCGCACTCTTTTCATCTCGAGGTAAAAGGTTGCGGACGTTTTTCCAATCTTGCCCAAGAGGTGAGTACACAAGAAGATAGTTATGTGCGGGTGATATCGCGGCAGCGTTGCTACGACCGTAGAAATTCTCCCAAATGACTGTTGCCACGGATGACTTCCGGCCACAAACCTCATCACAGAGAACTTTCAGATAGTGACCTTCGTTATCATCAATGCTAATCCATAGAACACCGTCGTGACTCAAAAGCTTCCATAGAAGTTCTACCCGCTCACGCATCAGCGAGAGCCAGAGTGAATGTTCTACTCCATCATCGTAATGCTCAAAAGCGCTTCCAGTGTTGTACGGAGGATCAATGTAAATGCACTTGATCTTACCGGTAAACTCTTGCTCGAGAGCTTTCAGCGCGAGCAGGTTGTCGCCGAAGATGAGCCGATTGTCGAAGATGTCGTGGTCGGTAACACGATGAGGGGCGTGGTAGGACCTTTGCGAGTCCTCCAGCAGAATGCGTGGCTCCAGCTTCGCCCGATTCTCTTTTCCAATCCAAGTGAGTTCGAGTTTTGTTTTCCTTGTCATGCCGAATTCGCCCCTGAAGATGTTTCTGATGGAGGGCTAGCGGTCTGTCCAACGAATTGCGCCTGAGACTGGCGATGAGCATCCTGTTTGGCTAGTCGCTGCATTACCTCAGAGGCAAGCATTTCTGCATCTGTAATATTTCTAAAAATAGATAGATAGCCGACCAATTGCTGGAACTTTTCCTCTGCCACTGTGTAAATTAGCTCCGCGATCTCTAGCCCGACGCGAGACAGCTCTGCCTGATCATCCTCCGCTAGATCCATTTGAGGTTTGTCGACTAATGAGCGATGTCGTCTAGCCAGGATATGAAGAATGAAAAATGCCCCATGTCGATAGAACATCTTCCGCCGAGAGTGTGGCATCTCCGCTAATTCTGAGGCCAAAAATATACACATTAGATGCCTGTATATGCGAACTGCCCGACAAAGGCGCACTCCTGTTAAATCATCCCGGAATAAGCCCTTGTAATAGACGCCCGTTTGATCGTAGATCTGCCCGATTTCCTTCTTAGCTGCGACGATCGTTTTCGTTTTGCCGCTTAGACTCGCGAGCGATACTGCCGCTTCTTCCAATGTGATGACGTTAGGTCCCTTTTTCGCAGCCTCTGCTGAAGGTCGATAGTAATATGTCACTCCTGATATTGCGAGGTCCTGTCTTAGACGCTCTTGAAGTGGGTCTAAGGCAGCGAAGTGAAGCCCTCTGATAGAGTTTTGTGTATTTCTTGACCGGGTAATCTGAGGGCCTAAGTTGTCAGGTGCATTTCCTACTTCTATTAGAGTGATAAGTAGTTTCGCGTCTGGGGAGATAGCTCCCTTGGTGGCTCGGACTGTAGCTATGGAGCCGACGGTCTGAGCTCCATTTACAACAGAAAAACCTTCCAGGCTAAACCGTCTTTTCTCGTTATTTGCACCGGGTTTGAGCTGAATTGATGAACACACAGCAGTCAGACCATTGTTTAAGTAAAATAATTCATTCGGCCTATCTTGAACAGTGGTTTCAATCGCTGTATTTACGGTTTGTGCACCCAAGTAATGCCGTATGTTTTTTTCAAAGAGTGCCTTGCCATGTTGCTGATATAAAGTTGCCAGCTCTTCCGCACATACGAGGCCATAGAACGCACGACGTGGTTGGTCCACTCCATACCACTTTTCCAAAGTAAGTTCTGCACTAACAGGTGCAATTGCATGTTCAGCGGTCAGCCATCCATGAATTATGGGTATGTCACACTCTTTCCAATCGAAACGCTCATCAAACCGATTCAACTGGACCTTTAGTTGTTCAAGGTCCGTTATCGCATGAGTGCCTAACTCACCGCCTAGGTGGATGTGACATCCAATTATCTTCACGCCAGTAGTTGATAGTGCTTCTTCTACATCTGATTCCAAACGCTCGAAGGTCTCATTAAACTTTTCAAATCGCCCTTCGATTAAGTCTGTAATGCCATCACAAAACTTTTTATTCTCACCCATATCAGGCGCGTTTCCCGCCTTTGCCTGAATGAGCCATAGTGTGTTTTTTGCTCGGTCGTAACAGACAGCATCGAGTCCGTTATCATTTCCTCCGTCCATCAATGCGTTCGCTGCAGATGTGGGGTCAACTTCTGCTAACTTTTCTATGGCGAATACAGACAATGAACGACTTAATCGATTCTTCTCGTGTTGCTCGGGGCTCCAGTTCTGTTGAATTGGCAAGACAATAGGAAAATATCGCTGTTTAAGCACCTCAATGATCTGGGTCTTCTGCGCCTCTGATATTGGCATCTTTTTGCTACCTGACCACCCAGCGAATAGTAAACAGCTGCTCCGAGCTGACCTTTTGTTGCAACTTTCCCTCGATCTCATTGATCAGTTGTTCACGTCGACGATCAATTTCGTCCTGAGCGTCGAACAACGCTCTCCGGAGCTTGCTTCGTTCGGCCTCGATCGCCTTGATCTGCTTCTGCCCAGCTAACTTCTCCTCAAGCGTGATGGCTGCCACGGCTGCCTTGCGGGCTTCCTTGATCTGGCGGTCGAACTCCTTGATGTTCCGTTCAAGGCCCACTTTCAGATCGTCTGCCCAGGAATCGAGCTTATCGACTTCGTTTTCAAAAAACTCCGCATTGCGTCTTGAAATCTGTTTGCGAATGACTTCCTGTTGCTCTTCTGCTCTTGCACGAAGGGCAAGATGGTCGAATAATGAGCTTGCAGGTTTGGTCACTATTCCTGGAAGCGAGAGCAGTCGCCGAGCCACTCCTTCATCCAAGACTTCGCCGTGGTCCGTCACTCCCGTACAAATCAGATAGTCCTCCGCTTGGTCCAATGCATCAACGGTGAATAATGACACACTCATGATGCCGGATTTGCCGATGAACGGCTCTACTACGCTAACTTTGCCGTCATGTTTGCCATACTCGAAGGCCAATTCCGCTGGATCGAGCATGCGGCGCTTGGCCTGCTCTAGAATCTGTTCTGCTAAGGGATGAGCCAGGCGATAGAGATGCGCATCCCCCGTCCGGCGGGGCAGTTCGTAGAGACCAAGGGGGATCTCACCTTTGAACGGACAGGAGTTCAGTCTAAAAGCGCTGTCCGACAGAAAATCTGCATGATCCCACAACTCGAAGCGAGTGAGATCCATCAACATACGTTCGTACCGATTCAGATACTGCCGTGAACTTTCGTCGCTGACTCGGAGCTTCTCCCTCACCTCGTCGTCAAAGTGTTCTAGTAGCAGCTGACGGGCTCTTGTCATTGCCTCGTCTATCTGGGTACCCAGTTCGCTTTGGAGTTGGTCGAACGAGGTCTTGATCTCCTGAGGGGTCCGGCAACGTTGATAGATATCCGCAATTCGTTTTTCGAAATCCACTCCGGACTCGATGGCCCCCAGGACTTCATCGCTTGCTCCGAAGACACCCTCGAAGAGCTGGAACTTTTCTGAAAGCAGACGAAAGACATGCTGATCGGCTTCGTTGGTTTGGTTCAGGAAATTCACGACCACTACATCGTGTTTTTGGCCGTATCGGTGACATCGCCCGATCCGTTGTTCGATACGCTGCGGATTCCACGGAAGGTCGTAGTTTACGACTAAGGAACAGAATTGCAGATTGATACCCTCAGCACCCGCTTCAGTGGCAATCATGATCCGGCCCTGTTCCTTGAAATAATCAACGAGCGCAGATCGCATATCGGCAGAACGTGAGCCGGTAACTCGGTCTGTACCCTGATGCCGTTCGAGCCACGCCTGATAAATTTGCTTCGACTTCTCATCATTATTCGAGCCATTGAACAAAACAATGTGGTCTTTCCACGGACTTTCGGCGAGAACCCGAAGCAGATATTCCTGCGTTCGTCTGGATTCGGTAAAGATGATGGCTTTCTGAGCCGCGCCGAGATCAGATGCCTTCACAAAAGCTGTCCGAAGGGCTGTCAGGAGCGCTTGGCCCTTGGCGTTGTGGGTGATGGACAAAGCGAGCTTTCGGAAACCTTCGAGATCATCAATTTCCTGTTGAATGATCTTCCTATCGGCTTCGGTAAGTACTTCGGCAACGTCTTCATCCTCCTCCCACTCCTCGGCCATCTCATCCAACGCTTCGAAGTCTTCTTCCAACGCTTCTTCCAGTGGAGTCGGCCCATCGGCGAGACGGAGTCGTTCTCGAAGGCGAGAACTCATAGAATCCAGAGCTCCCGCGATCGCGAAGGAGGAGGAGGCCAGAAGTTTCCGAAGCACAAGCGTCATCAGAGACCGCTGACTCGACGGAAGAGCTTGCAAGTTACCCCGCCGAAGATAGTCAGAGACGAGGTGATAGAGCCGATCTTCACTCTCCGCCGGTGTAAACGGCTGTACCATTGGCAAGCGCTTCGTATAGCGCACATAAGGCAAAACTTGGCGGCGTAACGTCCGCTTGCAGAGCGGTTGTAGACGCGCTTTCAGCGTGTCGAAGGTCACTTGGTTGTGTAGATTCGCAAACTGGTCCTTAAAGCTCTTGAGATCGCCGAATATACGGTCGTCGACCACACTCACTAACCCATACAATTCAAGCAGCGAGTTCTGTAATGGTGTCGCGGTGAGAAGAAGCTTCGGTGCGTCTTTCAGGCTTTGCTTCAGAGTATTGGAAATGACGTTGGTCGGCTTGTAGACGTTTCGCAAGCGATGGGCTTCGTCGATCACGACAAGATCCCACTGCATCAGACTGATCTCGGCCGCTTTCGAACGAGCAAACTGATACGAGCAGATAACGATGTCATCGCACTCAAAGGGTTGGGCATATCCCTGACGAACGGTTTCTTTGTAGGACTTTGTTTCTAGTATGCGGCACGGAAGGAAGAACTTTTCCAGTAACTCCTGGTGCCACTGCTTGCGAAGGTTTGACGGGGTAATGACTAGAATTCGTCGTTTGCGCTCCGCCCATTTCTGCGACAGGACAAGACCAGCTTCGATCGTCTTACCGAGCCCCACCTCATCGGCGAGAAGGGCACCTTTTGAGAGTGGCGATCGAAATGCAAAGAGAGCGGCTTCGATTTGGTGAGGATTCAGATCAACTTGAGCGTCGACCAAGGCAGAGGCCAGCTTCTCTATGCTATCGGAGGGACACCGCTTGGTGAGTTCGTGTGCGAAGTATTTGGAGTGGTACGGAGTGAGATTCGTCAAGTCAGAACCTTTCGTTCGGTTGCCTGACTGGCGGCAGAGAAGCTTACCCGTTTCCCTTTGAGAAATCACCAGGATTTAGGCGGGTCCACTACGGATTGAAAGTCACAAAAGAGTGTGGTCCAGTTCGACGGCCCCCACATGCTCTTATCTCATTCAGCCACCGTATACGGTTTGCTCCTCTTCTATGAAGGTATAGGACTAAGCGGATAAGGAGCGAAGATGTTTCAGATACTTTAGTCGCTGCGTTTATCTAAAGTGGCGACCAATTTGCTCGGACGAATCTTCATCGCGTAAGCTAATCTGAGTATTACGCTCAATGTCGGCGACTTTATTCCCCGTTCTAGCTGACTGATGTAGGTTCGATGAACTCCTGCCCGAAACCCGAGCTCTTCTTGAGAGATTCCTACCTTTTTTCTCAGTTTGGCAATCTCATTTCCAAACTGTGCTTCCGGCGAGACCTTGCCACGGGGTTCCATGGCCTGATGTTGCGTCCTTGAATACTATCGAGCTACAGACTATAGTATTCAACACTTCGTCATCTGGTTTTGTATTGTAATCTTGGTGAAGAGCAGGGCACATATGGGAAGAAATTCTTCCGATTCAAAAGCTAATCACAAGGTACTAGATCGACAGCGTCATGATTATGTCGTAGTGGTAAAACTCGCCGGATCTCTTGTGCGCTCCATCGATCAAGAGGCCGAAGCCGAAGGTCTCACCAGATCCGCTATAATTCGTCGGGTCCTCAAAAGGAAATACGAATCCGAATCACCCGTCACGGCACAGGACGTCAAGTCCATCGATTTCCTCTGATTCCGCTTCAAGCCTTTAGCCGGTATCAATTCGATAAGGACGTGACTATGAGTTAGAGTTCGCGTATCTCGCGATCCTGAAATTACCGATTAGGGAAAAGAGATCGTTCTACTGAGTGGTTGAGCCCTGGACTTCGGCGAGTGCGATGAGTAATCCCTGTCGGGCTTTGGGAGTCAATTTGGCCAGGGAAGATGCTGACATGAGCTTGCGTTGAAACTGTTTCACGGCGGCTTCCCCTGCTGGAGTTCGTGCGATTCGCTTCACTCTCCGATCCGTTGTATCGGCTGCCCGGACCACCAGACGCTTGGCTTCGAGTCGGTCCACAATGCCGGTGATGTTCGAAGCATCACACCCCATCTGGTCCGCAAACGTCCGCATTGAGTGTGGCTCCGACAGTAAGGTGAGGATCGTCGCCTGACTCGCGGTGAGTCCCACTGATGCGGCCGCCTCCTCGTGTTCTCCCCGCAAGGTTTCCACAAGCCGAAACAGGGCCATGGCAAATTCGGTCACATCGTTGTCCTGCTGAGGCTGTGTGCGCTTGCGGGAACCAGGCATGAGAGCAGTGTATCCCATACATAGTTGACAACGTCAAGTATCCCACTATATTTTATTACATCCACTATTGCTGTGCTTAACCATACAGGTAAGGTCATTGGCCAATCCGTACTCACCAGCTGCATGGAGGTGCCACATGAACCCAGTCCACATTGATCTCGCCGTCCACTGGTCGGCTCGTTTGTCCGCCCTCCTCTTCGCCATGGCCCTTGCTCTCCCTGCGTTAACCACTCGTCTGTCGCGACATGCGACCGCGCTCTATCTCGCGTTCATGATCGCTCATACCGTGCACTTCGGCTTTGTGGTGTGGATGGCTCATGTGACTGACGGAGCGAACATGTTCCCTGGCGGCCGGAGTGTCGAGGATGTGGGCGGATGGCCGACCGTGTTTGCCATTTTCGCCCTATTCTATGCGCTGGCTTTCGTCGGCTTGGCGGCGAGACGGGTAGGATCGGAAGCGGGGCACACCCTCCGTCGAGCGAGTCGTGTGACGACGACCTGTGTCGGCCTCCTCTTTGTCGTCACCTACGTGGGACTGCTTCCCCAATCTCTCTGGTATGCGGTCCCTGGTGTACTCGTTGCTATAGGAATGATCATCGAAGCATTTGCAATTACTGTTCGGCCACCGCATTGTCTTCGTTGCGCGGTGCAAGGCGGCGCTGCATGACCCTTGTCGTCTTCGGGGCCACCGGTCGCACGGGCCGTGTCGTGATCTCCCATGCCCTCGCCGCCGGCTATCACGTGAGGGCGTTGGTACGGACCCCAAGACTCGGTGATCTTCCGATCGGGGTCGAGATCTGGCAGGGCGATGTCCAGGATCCCGGTGTCGTGGAAAAGGTCATCAGAGGGACTGACGCGGTTGTCTCCTGTTTGGGGGCTAAGCTATTGGAGACTTTTTCCCACAAAGGCCGCGTCAATACCTATGGGATGCCCCACATCGTGGCGAGCATGCAGAAGCATCATGTCGGGCGCATCGTCGCCATGTCGTCTTACGGTGCCGGAGACTCTCTCCTGCAGATGGGGCTGATCGGCCGACTCGGCATGCGGACGGTCATGCGCGGGGTCCTCGCTGACATGAACGCCCTTGAGATAACCGTGCAGGCCACATCTCTCAATTGGACCATCGTTCGTCCGGTCGCGCTTAAAGATACTTCTTCGCACAAAGGTCTGGTCATTGATCGCCCTGGAGCCATCAGCATCCGTGATTGGGTGACCCGCTCCGATGTTGTGGCCTACATGCTGGCGTGTCTCGGGGATCCGGCCACGTTCAAACGCACACTGCTGTTGTCTGAGCCTCGTTAACGCCGGCACGATCACCTAACAAAACTTCCTCGCTTCGTTCCGTTCTCCATCCTTCGCTTTCTGAATGGTGTGCCATGAGCATGGATACTTGCATGTGTGCCAATACACCTGAATACATCTGATTACAGTTGGATACATCTGACTAATTCTCATGTCGTTCGCAGAACGCTATCCTCGCCATCGCTCGTCCCGCTGGGAGCAGAAAGGACACGCATGAAACGGACCCTCTTGTCGGTGAAGGAAGTGGCCCACGAGCTCGGGGTGAGCGTGCAATCGATTCGGCGCGCGTACTGGAGCGGGTCGATTCCCGCATATCGGGTGAACAAGATGCTCCGCTTCGATCTCGAACGAGTGCAGCAGATCTTCTTGGCCAAAGGGTCAGCCAGAGGGGTGCGTGCTTCGAGCATGCGTCCGGCGGCGCCAGCCGGCGGCGCATCGCGCAAGAAAGCCCCCGCTCAGTAAAACGGGGGCGGAATTTCCACTGAGCATTCGGAGGCATCGATGAGCGGATGGACTCTCAGGATGGGATGGTTGCGGTTCACGATTCCGAGTTCCACGGTCGACGAAGTGATTCATCTGATCGGCGGCGACTGGATCAAAGATCAAAAAGGCTTTCAAGGCTACCAGCAGAGCTGGCTCTCACGCGGGAATACGGGCGGACTGGGGCGGATTGGGACTGGCGCGAAACGCAATGTTCGTGAAGTCCACGTGGATCTCTCACAGGAACTCATCAGCGACTGGACCTATGAAAAGTTTCAGCACATTGCCCAGTGGGTTTTCGACAAGCAAGGGCATTTCGGGCGAATCGATATTGCCCTCGACGATCGGAGCGGGCTGATCGATGTGGATCATCTCTATCAAGCCGTCGCCATCGGCCAATGTGTCTCCCACTTCCGCCAGTCCCGCCTGATCGCCGGCCTTGATATTGGGTCCGGCTCGGACACCGGCAAAACCCTCTGCCTAGGTTCTCGGCAATCCGACACCTATCTCCGGATCTACGACAAAGCTGCCGAGCAGCGAGCGAAGGAGCGACCAGTTCAAGGCTCGTGGCTGCGGTGGGAAATGGAATGGAAGAACGAGAGAGCGCAGGCGGTGGGGTTGGCACTGTCCACGCTCGATCAGGAGGCGTTCCAACGCTACATCGTGGGTGTCTTCCGCACGGCGGTGGACTTCCGCGACTGCACCAGAGCCGATGATCCGAAGGATCGCTATTACGCACCGCTGCTGGACTGGTGGAAGGTGCTGACCGAGGGGATGGAGCGGGCCAAGCTCGCGATCGTGAAGTCGGTCAGGAAGATCGAAGAGGTCAAACTCTGGGCGGAAAAAAGCCTGTCGCCGATGCTAGGGCTGCTCTGTGCCCATCCGGAGGCCGGCGAACGGTGGCTCGTCAAAACCATTGTCGATGGAGTGGATCGATGGCGAAGCAAACATCTGGCGCTCCTCCAGAGCGGCCAGGAACTCGCGAAAGCGAAACGCAAGCTGCGGTGGTGGAACCCGAGAGACGGGTTCTCTGCCGCCTATGCCACACCGGCATCTTAAAGCTCTTCATGTGCGGGCCACGATTACGTGGCCGGTGTCAGAGCTGCGGAACGGTGTGGGTCTATCTCTGGTCCTGCACGAAGCAGGGCTGGTTTCGGTGGTCCAACTAATTAAACCTTAACGGAGGGAATCCCATGTCAAAGTTCGTCGGAACCTGTGTGGTGATGGGCGTCAAATCAAGACCGAGTCAGGACGGCAAACGGATCTTCCGGAACGCCGTGCTCTATTTCGAGGAGGACACCACCACCTTGGAAGCGAGTATCTCGGAGGACCATGAGTCGCTCTACAAGCTGATGGAAACCAACCGGATGAAACCGGCTCAGGTGACCGTGAATCTCCGGGAGTTCAAAGGCCAACGGTTTCTGGATGTGACCGGCTATCAGCCCATCACTCAAGCCGCATCACATGGTCAAGCAAGCAAGTAACGAGACAAGTCGGATCAATTCATGTTCACCGACCTGACAGTGGAGCAACAACTCACATGGCTCATGTTCTTTCTCGCCTGCTTTCTGACCGGCCTCCTCTCCGGGCGGCTCTAGCCCTGAGCGGGTATGGCACTCTGGTCTACTGTGTGGCCGTCGTCCTCTGCCTCTGGCCGCGACTCGCCTTTGCGGCCACGGGGTACGCCCGGATCATGACGGCCACGCAGTTCCACACCATGATGCTGGCCCGCCAGGCTGCCCAAGGCGGGGCCGCCGCCCAGGCGATCGCCCTGGCTGGTCCAGGAACCTCCATCGCCGTGCGCACGATCACAGCCGCCACCGGGTGGCCGGGGCTGGCCATTGCGGCTGGTCTCGTCCTCGCTCAGATGCATTTGAATGCGCAGCAAGTGCAGGACATCAAAGCGGCCTCGGCCACACCGGGAGCCCCCGACATCGAAGGCTATCCTGAGCCTGGAGGCGCGGAGATCCGTCAATGCCCGGGTGCTCCCGAGTGCATGACCAATTGGATGGAATACCTCACCGTTCCGACACCGACGCCTGGCGGGATTGGGTGCAAGCTCGCCATGGTCGGCGATCCACCAGCTGGATGGAACGGCTGGTATAGTGCACAAGCGCCGCAGACCTGTCTCGCGTTTCGTTATTCCTGGAACCCGAATCCTTCGCACCAAAATGAGCCGCAAGCGGCCACGTCCCACGATATTCAGGACTACTGGAACGAGAATCCGACCGGACCGAACAGTCCAGCCGCCAATACGACACCGGTCGGCTCCGGGGAGTCAGCCACCGCGGCCATGACGGTCATCAACGATCCAGTGACCCCGACTGACGCCCCAACTACCGTGGTGCCTTCCAATCAGATACCCGATGACAGCGTCATGGTCGATCCCAACGCGACCCCACCGGCCGGTACGCCAACCACCTCTACGACGAGCCAGCAGACCACGACGACGACCACCACCACGACCAATCCCAATGGCTCGACGACAACGCAAGACGACAGCAGCACCACCGTGCAGTGTTCCACAGGAGATCATGAGCTGCGATCGTTCGGCGGGATCTTGCAGGAGCATCTCACGGCATGGAAAGGCTCGGGGATTGCCGGACAAGTGGCGCTCCTGCAATCCCTCACCTGGCCTTC
This sequence comes from Nitrospira sp., assembly GCA_024760525.1. Classification (NCBI taxonomy): domain Bacteria; kingdom Pseudomonadati; phylum Nitrospirota; class Nitrospiria; order Nitrospirales; family Nitrospiraceae; genus Nitrospira; species Nitrospira sp. The sequence continues at coordinate 33,092 of CP060499.1, read as the reverse complement.
GGATCTGCCCACGATCAGTCTGAACTCGTCGCTGTTCGGCAATTTCACGGTCAACTTCAACGACTGGTCGACGATGTTCCTGGCGCTGCGTGCCATCGTGATTGCGGGAGCCGGCTTCGCCGCCTATCGCATCATCTTTGTGGGAAACGGATAACCCATGACGGCGTTGCTGAATCTGATCTATTGCTTTCTGCTCGACATGATTTTGTCGTTTACGGATGTGTGGAAGGCGGGCTGGGATTCGGTCCTCGGCGTGGCCGACAGCCTGTTGGCATCACTCGGAACCGGGTCCCTCAGCGCCCCCATCATCCCTGTGCAATACACTTGGGTCCTCGGTGCCACAGGCATGAGTCAGGCTGTGGCGATCATCGCCTCGGCGATGGTGGTGCGGTTCACCCTGCAATCGATTCCCTTTGTCCGGTGGGGCTCATGATTACCTTGTTGGAAGGCACACCGGGCAGTGGCAAATCCTATTATGCGGTGGCGGACTATCTGCTGCCCTGGCTGCGAGCCGGACGCCGTCTCTATGTCGCGGTGGATGGGTTCTATCTGGATCGGCTCGCTTTGTTCGAAGGACGGCCGCTCCCAGAGCTCCAGAAGCAAGTCACCCTCTGGCATGACCGCACTCAGATTCCATCGCTCTTGCCAACCGTCGAACCGGGCTCGGCCATCTGTCTCGATGAAGCCCAGACGATCTTTCGGGCGAAGGAGAAGATCCCCGCTGAGATCCTCCGCTGGCTCGAAACCCATCGCCACTACGGGGTGGATGTGCTGCTCATGGCGCAAGACTACCGGCAGCTGACGTCCGGTGTGACGCGATTGGTCGAGAGCACGATCAAATTCCGCCGCATGCAACGGTTTGGGATGTCACACCGATTTCAGGGATTTGTGCGCGGCAATCCAGAAGAAACCGAGGTAATTCGGGCGCTGCTCGGCCGGTATGACCCGAAGATCTATGCGTACTATTCGAGTTACGCAACGGGCGGCATCCGGGAAGAGCGGCGGATGAAAACTGTGCTGTCCAGTCCGGTGCTGATGATTGGGGTATTGGGCCTTGTTGGTGCCATCGGCTTCATAGGCTGGGGGACCTGGTTCTCCGGCACGGCGAAGCCAGCAGTTTCCAAGGCATCAGTGCCAATCATAGAGAGCAATCCTGCTCTCCTGAAACAACCGGAGAGCCCAGTTTGGACCGATCCGCTGGCTTCACCCCCAGCTGCCGTCACCGAGAAACAAGACCGCCTACGCATTGAAGGGGGCATGGTGATGGATGGCAAGGCCTATTGGTTCGATGCGCAGGGCCGCATCCTCACGGCCGGCCAGATTGCCGCGCTGGTGGGCGCTCCGGTCACGGAACAGATCATCAAGGGCGTCCCGAGCTTGGTGTCTGACCGGATTCTGTGGGGAGGCGAAACCACTCCGCGCTCGATTGTTCAGGTGCTTGAGCGCCAGCCACTCGACGAAGCGGCGGCCATTGCGTCACCGTTGTTTCAGCACCACGAAGAGAAAGCGGACGTGAAATGTATCGGGGTCGATAACGAGGAGCGAGTGTGTGATGGATCAAGCAGCAATTGATACCGCCGTCTTTTGGGCGGCGGCCTGTTATCTCGGGGGCTTCACGGTCGGCATCATCGTGCGGTTGATGCTGCATCCGGACTTGTAGCCCGGAAAGGGGGTGAGACAGATGCAGAAGTCACTGCAACGTGTGTCAGTGGCGGTGCTCGGGACGGTGCTCGGCGCGCAGACGGCGCTGGCGCAAGTGTTTCCGGTAGATACCGCCAGCACGACCACGATCTCCAACGTGAAGGCCGATATCGTGGCCTGGGGGGTGGTGTTTATCGGGGTCGCGCTCACGATCTACGCCTACAAGCGGGTTAAATCGCTGGTCCGCTAACGGCGGAGGGGTGGCTCCTGCCACGCGTGGCAGGAGCTGCTCGGTGGGAACGGAACAAGAGGTAGAGAAGGAGGAACCGTCGATGGCGTGGGCCTCGGTTGCATCGGATCTGCATCAACTCGGTATCTCTCTCGCGGCTGATGTCGTGGCCTGGGGCGCGGCGGTGATCGGCATCGCACTCACGGCGTCCGCCGTCTTATGGGTCTTGCGTTTACTTCGAAGCTAGTACGGCCATCCTTCATCAGCAAAGCTGAAATGGCGTTCATGTCCCAGGATGAGATGGTCCAAGAGCGTGATGCCCAACAACTCGCCGGCTTCTCGGAGCCGCTTGGTCAGAACACGGTCCTCCTGGCTTGGAGTTACCTCACCAGAAGGATGGTTGTGCGCACAGAGCCATGCGGCGGCGTTCATCACGATCAACGGCTTGAAGACTTCACGCGGATGCACGATCGAGAGCGACAAGGACCCGACCGAGACCACATTGATTCCGATCACGTGATGTTTAGCATCCAGTCCACAGACCACGAAGTGTTCACGATCCAGACCTTCAAAACAGGGCCGGAACAACATCGCTGCCGTGACCGAATCACGAATAGGTTCGGCCGATCCTCTCCCATCCGTCTCGCAGACCAACGTGACACGATACCGAGGGGCTCGATACGGCTCCGCTGGCCGACTGTCCTGGGCCAGCTGTACCGGTTTGCTGCTCGCTCGATCGCGCTGCTGTTTCATGTGTTTCCTCCTTGGAAAACTTATTGCCCCACCCCGCGCAAAACTCGGGGGTGGGGCAGCCAAGGAGAATGGGGGCACAGCGCTCTCGCGGCGGGCAGGACTGAACGGTGAAGTCGTCCGAGGAGTCGGGAAGGCCTGATCCGCTGCTCCTCAGCGATCGGCCCCTCACCCTATTGCAGGGTAAAGACATGCTGATAACTGCGAAAATCTTTAACCTCTTTATGGTCGGACTATTGGGTTGGCCATGACCCTTCTTACTGTCAAAGACATCGCAACTCGCCTCAAGGTGAAAGAGAAAACCGTCTACGCCTGGGCCAGTCAGGGCCGAATCCCATGCGTGAGAATCGGAAATGTCCTCCGCTTTGACGATTCAGAGATTGAGCAGTGGCTGCGGAGATGTCGAGTGCCGATGGGACCAGGCGGTAGCTTACTCTTGAATAAACAAGTCAAACGACCGTTCGACAACGTAAATGCCCTAATTGAGCGGGCCAAGCGAGCTGTCTATACTGCCGCTGGGGAAACCAGCATAGCGAGCCCATTCCGAAAGGAGGAGCAGGATGGGTCTCGTTAAAAGAGGAAAAGTGTGGTGGATGGATTTCATGTATCAGGGCTCGCGAATTCGGCGCTCCACAGGGACGGCGGACAAACGGCTTGCTGATGCGATCCTGGGGAAAGTAAAGAGCCAGATCATCGAGGGAGTGTTCTTTAACAAGACTCCCGAATCGGATCGGACCTTCGACGATATGATGACACGCTATGTAGCAGAACGCTCGGTCGTCAAGGCTCCCAAGAGCCGGCTCCGGGATGCATCAGCCCTCAAGCATCTCCTCCCGGTTTTCGGTGCGCAGCTTCTTGGGCAGATCACGCCGAAGATGGTTGCGGAGTATAAGGTCCAACGGCGGCTCGAAGGGGCAGCACCAGCAACTACGAACAAGGAACTCCAGCTGGTGCGGCACGCCTTCAATCTGGCGATGCGGGAATGGGAATGGTGTCGGGAGAACCCGATGCACCGTGTGTCTCTTGAGCAGGTACGAAACGAAGTGGACCGTTGGCTCACTGCCGACGAAGAGGAACGTCTCCTTGCCGCTTCATCGCCGTGGCTTCAAGAGATTATTCGCTTTGCGCTCAATACCGGGATGAGGCAAGGGGAGATCCTCAACCTGCAATGGCAGGATGTGGATTTCACGCGAGGGACGCTCATCGTAATGAAGAGCAAGAACGGCACACGCCGCACGATTCCATTGAACAGCACGATGTATGAGTTGCTCGCTGCCAAACAGGCGGTAGCAAGAACCTCACGCGGACCGGTCTTTAAGACGCCGCTGGGCAATACGCTTCAAGTGCGGTTCTTGGTGCGCGAGTTTTGTGAAGCACGGGATCGGGCAGGCATTCCCGACTTCCGCTTTCATGACATGCGGCACACGTTCGCGACACGACTGGTTCAACGGGGGATCGATCTGTACAAGGTCCAACGGCTGCTCGGTCACAAGACCGGGACAATGACGCAGCGCTATGCGCACCATTGCCCTGAGAGTTTGAGGGACGGGGTCAATGTGCTACAGCACCGGCCACCCATTGACACAAATTTGTCACAAATGGCCGGGTCGATAAAGGCAGGTTCTTCGAAGTCGTTGATATAAATGGTGAGCCGGCTGGGACTCGAACCCAGGGCCCTCGCCTTAAAAGGGCGATGCTCTACCGACTGAGCTACCGGCTCACTTCAAGATGTTCAAAACGGCCCCTTACTGCGTTCTCGCGTCGCTCAAACCCTGCGACGTACGATCAAACTGTACGACTCGGGTTCTTACTCGCTGCGGCCTTGTCAGCGACCATTTTGACCATCCTGGCGTACAGACTCGCTTCGTGATTCATGAAACGACGGGGATGGGATCGGCCCAGAACACAGCCGCATCATAGCATTGACCAATCACCGATGACCATTGACTAATTGTCAGGGGCGTTTGGGACGGCGGCGGGAACAGTCCAAGGGATTCCGCAGCATGATCGTCTCGGCGCGCTTGGACCCGGTCGAGATCATATCGATTCGGCACTGCGCCAACTCTTCGATGCGCGCCACGTAGCGTTTCGCTTCCACGGGGAGTCGCTTATAGCTGGTGGTTCCGGTCGTCGCGCTGGTCCACCCTTTCATCCGCTGATAGACCGGCACGCAGTTGCACAAGACATCGAGATCGGCCGGCATCGTCTTATACACGGTGCTCCCATGTCGGTAACCGATGCAGAGCTTCAACTCTTTGCAGCCGTCGAGCACATCGAGTTTGGTGACGGCCAGCGAGGTGAGTCCGTTCACCAGCGTCGCATGACGCACTACGACCGCGTCATACCAACCGCAGCGTCTCGCACGTCCCGTCGTCGATCCGAACTCTCGCCCGCGCTCTTGGAGCCCCCGTCCGACCTCGTCGGTCAGTTCGGTCGGAAACGGGCCGCTCCCGACTCGGGTGGAATAGGCCTTGGCAATGCCCATGACCGCGTCGATCATCGTCGGGCCGACGCCGGTGCCGGTGCACGCTCCGCCGGCCGCCGCACTGGACGAGGTGACGTAGGGATAGGTGCCGAAGTCCACATCCAGATTCGTGCCCTGGGCGCCTTCGAACAAGACCGTCTTATTTTTCTCGATCGCGCGATTCAGCAACGTGGTCGTATCGACAATGTGGCTCTTGAGCCGGTCGGCATAACCCATATATTGATGGAAGACTTTGTCGACCTGAAACGTTTCGACCTTATGGAGTTTCTCTAAGAACCAGTTCATTTCGACAAGATTCTCTGCCAGTTTCTTCTTGAACAAGGGCGGATTCAGCAGATCGCCCATCAGAATCCCTATCCGCGCCATCTTGTCGGCATAGGACGGTCCAATCCCTCGCCCGGTCGTCCCGATCTTCCGTGATCCTTTGGACTGTTCCGATGCCCGGTCGATAGCCTTGTGATAGGGAAGGATCAAGTGTGCCCGCTGGCTGATGACGAAGTTCTTCCGGATCGCGATGCCCTTGGTCTGGAGCTGATCCATCTCTTCGATGAGAGACCCGGGATCCACGACGACCCCGTTTCCAATGACACAGGTCGTCCCCCGGTACAAAATTCCCGACGGGATGAGATGAAAAATGTAGGTCCCGCGTTCATTGATGACGGTATGCCCGGCATTGGACCCACCCTGATAGCGCACGACGAAATCGGCACCGCGAGCTAAGATATCGACGATCTTGCCCTTGCCTTCATCGCCCCATTGCGCGCCGATGATGACGAGATTCCCCATAGTGGAAGTTCCCAGTTCCCAGCCTGTTTCTGCACGAAAAAATGGCTCTGACCGGGTTGGGAGATCAGAGCCAAGGGGGCTCATGGTAGGTGCAGCCCTGTCGTTTGTCAAGCTTCACTCCCCTGGTTCTTATACTGGATCAACTGAAGGGGAAATCAGCCTGGGCTTTCTTGACTGGCCTGTATCTGCGTGTTAGCATGGCCGGAATCGTTCTCAACGCCTCGATTTTTCGATTCATTTTCGATTCTCGGGACGAATCGGGTGGGGCTGTAGCGCAGTTGGGAGCGCGCGTGAATGGCATTCACGAGGTCGCCGGTTCAATCCCGGCCAGCTCCACCATACCAACCTTGGGTTGAGCCGATCGCTAAGTTTCGTTGTATCGTAATTGTCGCGATCGGAAAGAGTCTTCGACCCATAGGGGTTTGAGGTTCAGGATGCTCAGGCTGCACGTGTCATCAATGTTCCATTTCTTTCAGCTGCCTCGCCTTCCGACCTGCTAGCTGTCATCTCATTCGAGTTCGTCTCGGTTGATCCAGTCAGTCCATTTCACACGGAAGGTTTGCGCCAATGCTCCAAGTTGAATCCGTCAGCAAGCAATACTCTACGAAGGTGCTGCTCACCGAAGCGTCCGCGCATCTTCGTCCGAATTCCCGAGTCGGCCTGGTCGGTCCCAACGGCGCAGGCAAGACCACGCTCTTCCGCATGATCCTGGGGGAAGAATCACCGGACGAAGGCTCGATCCGGAAGCGGCCACGCCTTCGCGTCGGCTACCTCCCGCAGGAACTCGAAACGATTACGGGGAAGACCGTCCTGGATGCGGCGCATCGCGACGAATACCCTGAGCACGAAGCCAAGCGCATCCTGATGGGGCTCGGGTTTACGGAAGTCGACTTCGATCGCCTGGTCGAGAAACTGTCCGGAGGCTACCGGATGCGGGTCGCGCTGGCGCATCTGCTCTTGTCGAACCCCGACGTGCTGATGCTCGACGAGCCGACCAACCATTTGGATAAGCCGACCCAGCGCTGGTTCGAACAGTTTTTGCTCGATTCGGGCATGACCCTCTTGATCATCAGCCACGACACCGCCTTTCTGGACCGCGTGGTCACGCATATCTGGGAACTTCGGCACCATAAGATCGAAGAGTACCGCGGCAACTATTCTCTCTTCCGCAAATTGAAAGCCGAACGGGATGCCCAGTTACAGGCCTCGGCAACCCGGCAAACCAAAGAGATCGCCCGGGTGCAGAAGTTCGTCGATCGCTTCCGGTACCAGGCCAACAAGGCCAGTCAGGTTCAATCGCGGCTCAAGCAGCTGGACAAGGTCAAGCGGATTGAAATCCAGCGAGATCCGAAACGGGTCAAGTTCCGATTTCCTCTCCCGTCGACCAGCGGCCGTCAGGTGTTGGATCTGGCCGGAGCCAGTAAGCGCTACGGTGAAAAGGTGGTCTACAAGACGCTCGATTTTTCGGTCGAGCGCGGCCAACGGATCGCGCTGGTGGGTGAAAACGGCGCGGGAAAGAGTACCCTCTTGAAGATGCTCGCCGGCGTGCTTCCTCCCGATACGGGTACACGGACCGTAGGACATGGCGTGACCCTGCACTACTTCGCCCAGCATCAGGCGGAAACCCTCAACCCTGAACACTCGATTCTCGAATCGCTCGAAGAAGTCACCAAACACGCGGAGATGAATTTTCTGCGAGGCATCGCCGGCGCCTTCTTGTTTTCAGGACAGGATCAGAAAAAACCGATCAAGGCCCTGAGCGGCGGCGAGCGGAATCGGGTGGCCCTGGCCCGCATGTTGGTCGAGCCGGCGAATACTTTGCTGCTCGACGAGCCCACGAATCATCTCGATCCCGCATCGGTTGACGTGCTGACGGACTCGCTGGCCGAATTCCCCGGCACCATCGTGTTCATTTCCCATGACCCGACGTTTCTGGCGCGCATCGCGACCAGGGTCGTCGAGATTGACGAGGGACAGGCCCGCAACTTCATCGGTGACTACGAGTATTATCTGTGGAAGAAAGCTCAAGAGTTCGAATCGATCAAGGAAACGAGCGAGGAACTCCAGCCGACGCCGCAACACGGCGCTTCCGGCCCCACCCGTGCGATGGCCCAACAAGTTCAGCCCAAAGGGCGAGGAGGCGAACGACGCGATCTGACCAAGACGCAGGCACGCTTGGAAAAGCAGGTGTCTCGGGCGGAGGCAGAGATTACTGAGGCCGAGGCAAAGCTCAAAACACGCGAAGCGGAGCTGGCCGATCCGAAGCTCTACGCTGAGTTCGACCGTTGGAATCTCCTGCATCACGAGCAGGAGGACTGGAAACGGGAACTCGAACGGCTGACCGCGCGCTGGGAATCGTTGTCGGCAGAACTAGAAGAAGTGAAACAAAAACTGGGAGCCTTGTGTTGATTCTTGTAGAGCGTTCTGACATCTCAACCGCAAGGCCGCAGTAAGCAAGGAGACGAGGCCTACTGTTTTGGGGACGTCGAGGAATGTGAACGAAACGAGAACGAAGCTGATGGGGGGTTCAACGCCCTATTAGACGGAGGCTTTGAGCGTTTCTTCGAGATAGTAATAGAGCCAGCGGTTTTTCTCTTTGGTCACCAATTCATCCCAGACCACCCCGATCAGGTAGCCTTTCTTTTCCCACGGCCTCACCCAGGCGACGGTCCCATCGAGCTTTTCCTGTTGTTCGACTCGATCGGAATCCAGGAATGCGAGTGACACGGTGACTTTCTCGTTCGGAGGGAAACGATCTTTCGTGTGAAGCCCGGCCCCGATCTTGTTCACATTGTCCAACACCGCCGTACAGGCCCGCCCACCGCTCTTCGGCGACACCAATGCGGATCCGACCAATGTCGCACGGACAAATTTTCTCCGCTCGCTCAGCGCCACCATACCGGCCGATGGTTTTCCTTCTGTTCGCTTCACAAATGTAAGTATAACCGATTAGACGGGAATGTAAACTGGCTAATTGGCCCTATTTTTGCGACTTAGGGCGGTAATACCGTCGATCCTTCAGGGCCGGCGGCAAATGGGTTTGCTCCGTTCGTGCCGGTGGGTCGTCATGGACATAACGGTAGTCGGTTCCATAACCCAGTTCCTTCATCAGCGAGGTTACGGCATTCCGGAGATGGAGCGGAACCGCCAGATTACCGTGAGCTTTCGCATCCTTCAACGCTTCCAACAGGCCCACGTAGGACGCGTTGTCCTTGGGGCGTGATGCGAGGTAGGTGGTGCCATGAGCCAGGTTGATCTGCGCCTCAGGGAGCCCGACGAATTGGACGGCGTGCGCCACCGATGTGGCGACGACCAAGGCCAACGGATCCGCATTGCCGATATCCTCGGAAGCAAAGATCACCATCCGCCGGGCGACGAATTTTGGATCTTCGCCGGCGTCCAGCATACGAGCCAACCAGTAGAGCGCCCCGTCAGGATCTGAATCGCGAAGGCTTTTGATGTAGGCCGAGATCAGGTTGTAGTGCTCTTCCCCTGACTTGTCGTAGCGCAACGCTTTTGTCCGCAATCCTGCATCGACGGCCTGTGCATCGATCTCTCTTATCCCATCCGGTCCCGCGTCGCACTGCTCGACAATGAATTCCAACGCGGTCAGAAGGACTCGGGCATCTCCGTTGCCGAACGCGATCAATCGCTGTCCGGCCTCGCGTGAGCAGCGAACATGCTTTCCCCCCAATCCAACGGTCCGGTCCTCCAACGCGCGATTCATGATTTGCTCCAATGCCGCGCCGTCCAGAGGCTTGAGCACCACGACCAGGGAGCGAGACAACAGAGGACTGATGACTTCAAAGGAAGGATTCTCCGTGGTGGCGCCGACCAAAACCACCGTCCCACGCTCTACATGCGGGAGAAACGCATCCTGTTGCGCTTTATTGAAACGATGGATTTCATCGACGAACAGGACGGTTTTTTGTTGCTGTATGGCCAGCCGATGTTCAGCGGTCTTGATGATCTCGCGCAGCTCAGGAATGCCCCCGGTCACCGCTGAAAATGCGACGAAGTGAGACTTGGTATGTCGGGCGATCAGATGTGCGAGAGTGGTTTTCCCCGATCCCGGCGGTCCCCAGAAAATCACGGAAGACAATCGGTCGGACTCAATCGCTCTTCGTAAGGGACGATCCCGCCCGACAATGTCGTCCTGCCCGACAAAGTCGTTAAAGTCTTGGGGGCGCATCCGTTCCGCCAGCGGAGCCGCTGGTTGGCTCCGCGGCGCTGACGCGGTGAACAGATCAGGCCCTGGATCATGTGACAGAGGCATCACAGACTCCCTAAAATGAATGGATTGTATACACCGGTGGCCTGCGGCGCAAACAGGCTCTTGACCCCCGATCGCCGCCGATGCTACGAACAGCCTCGGTCACGGAGCCGCTTGTGCAAACCAAGATCAACGGCATTTCGATCGCGTTTCACGAGCAGGGGCGTGGAGTCCCGATCGTATTTCTCCATGCCTTTCCCCTCAACCGGATGATGTGGGCTCCACAAGAAACCGCGCTCGCTTCGCAGTTTCGGATCATCACCATCGACCTGCGCGGGCACGGCGAATCCGATGCCCCGCTGTGGCACTACACCCTCGATCAAGCCGCCGATGATGTGCGAGGTGTGCTTGACCACCTGTCCATCCAGCAGGCGGTCTTCGTCGGACTGTCCATGGGAGGCTACATTCTCTTCGCGTTCTATCGCAAATATGCCGACCGTGTGACAGGAATGGTATTGGCCGACACGAAGGCCCAGGCAGATACCGATGAAGGGAAGCGCGCGCGGTTTGAGATGGCTCAGCTTGCGTATAAGCAGGGGCCGCGTGCCGTTGCCGACATCATGGTTCCGAAACTACTGAGCCCGGCCACGATCCGGACGAGACCGGAACTCGTACAGCGAGTGCGGACAATGATCGAAGGCAATCAAGTCAGCGGCATTGCGGGGGATTTGATGGCGATGGCCGCGCGAGCCGATTCGCTGCCGCTTCTCAACCACATCACCTGTCCAGCTCACATTATCGTCGGTGAACTGGACCTTCCCACTCCGCCATCCGACGCGCAACTTATGGCAGACAAGATTTCCGATGCCCGCATGACCATCATTCCACAAGCCGCCCATCTCTCGAACCTGGAACAGCCGGGCCCGTTCAACGAAGCGGTCCGCTCTTTTGTGTTGAATACAACCAGATAACGGGGCACGGGAGGGAAACCGCCGAGCAATCAGTCTGGATCGCCGACGCTGCCGTGGCGAATCAACTTGAGAAACTCTTCACGCGTCTGTGATTGACTGCGGAAGGCTCCCAACATGGAGCTGGTGACGGCGATCGTGTTTTGTTTTTCCACTCCGCGCATCATCATGCAGAGATGTCGCGCTTCGACGACGACACCGACACCATTCGCATTCAGCTTGGTATTTAGGGTTTCGGCGATCTGGACCGTCAGCCGTTCCTGTACTTGTAATCGCCTCGAAAAAGTATCGACAATTCGCGGGATCTTACTGAGGCCGACGACTTTCTTATTGGGTAAATAGCCGACATGGACTCTGCCGAAAAACGGGAGCAGGTGATGCTCACACATACTGAAGAAATCGATGTCTTTGACGATGACCATCTCATCGTATTCGATCGGGAACAGGGCTCCGTTCAGCAGCTGGTCGATATTGCGCTGATAGCCCTGTGTCATAAAGGCCAGCGCCTTGGCGACACGCTCCGGCGTTTTGAGCAGACCGTTACGACTCGGTTTTTCCCCCAAGGCGAGCAGCATTTCCGTGACCAGGGATTGAAGCACCGGCAGATCTGCGGGCTTTCCACTCCCACTGGTGTCTTCCAGCGATTCCCGTCCTGTCTCTTTCTTCCGTGGCTTACGCACTGCACTCCCCCGTCGATTTAGGTGACGCCCGCATATTCAAAGTAGTTGTCTCTTGTCTCGATGACACCGACCTTCTGGAGACAACCGTGAGGCAAGAGCGGATTCAGAATGTCCCAAATGAGTTTGACGATGTTCTCCCCGGTTGTAGTAAGTTCGGCAAACGCGGGGTCACGATTGAGGTCCAAATGATCGAAGCGGTTGACGACTCTCTCGTTGACCACCCGGTCGAGCCGGTCAAGGTCGCAGGCTTCATGCGCCGCGCCGCTCTTGATCGTAACCAGCACCACGTAGTTATGCCCATGACCGTTCGGATTATTACATTTTCCGAAGGCGGCCCAATTCTCTTCGGCCGTAAGGAGGTCAGTGTGAAGTCTATGGGCGGCGCAAAATCGATAACGCCTTGTCACATCTACCTGTGACATTCGATCGTCTGTCTCTTGGTGTGGAGTAAACAGTTGGGACCGCTCATAGGATGAGCGGTCCCAACCTGGAGGTTCATTGCCGACTTCCTACGGCGATCCCGTGGCGATGCTTACGCGCTAAACGAGCTGCCGCAGCCGCACGTCGTTTTGGCCTGAGGATTCTTGATCGAGAAGCCCGAACCCTGCACACTGTCCACGTAGTCGACTTCCGCGCCTTGCAGCAGGGGAGCGCTCTGAGAGTCCATGATGACCTTCACATCGCCCATCTCGATGACCGTATCGTCTTCGGCCATCTTCGACTCAAACGCCATCCCGTACTGGTAGCCATGGCACCCGCCACCGCGCACGTACACCCGCAGTCCGACCACGTCCTTTTCCTCGGCCATCAACTCTCGGATCTTCTGTTCCGCCACCTGTGTAATCGTTACCATCGTTTTCCTCCTCTATGGATCGGTCCAGCCCGCATCAACAGGCTAGATTGTTAGTCTAACACCTCTTTATCGAATATCAACCCCACCGCCTCTGTCGTCGCTGTCGTTGGATTCTCCCATTTGGCTTCGGGTACGCGCACGACGACATCCCCCAAGACACGTGCCTGGCATGCCAGGCGGTGCCATGGTTCAGTCAACGCTTCCCGATCCAGCAGGTCTTGCTCGTCGAAATCGATCTCCGAAAGATGCTCGTGCCCCATCTGAACCTCCACGCGGCAGGTGGTGCAGGACGCATTCCCCCCGCAGTCGTGGTTCAATCGAAAACCGACCTCTTTCGCCGCATCAAGGAGCGAAATGTTCGCGTCCACTTCGCCGCTTCGCCCGTCTGAATGAAGGAACGTCACTCGCGGCATCACTTCTCCTAGGAATGAGCACCTATCTCGGCCGGTGCTTGCTGATAGGGACAGCGCTGCAGGCGAATATGCTCTTCATATTCGCGACGGAATAACTTCAGACTGCTTTGCACCAAGACCGATGCACCGGTCACGAGGGTACAGTATCCTGTCCCTTTGACGAAACCACAGAGCTGGAGAAGACTATCCAGGTCTTTTTCAGTGCCCTGCCCCTCTTCAATTTTCTTCATCAGTGCAGCCAAGTTGATCGTCCCCATGCGGCAGGGAGGACACTGGCCGCAACTCTCATCCTTGAAAAAATTGGAAAAGTGCAGCGTCTTAGCCACCATGCACGTCGCATCGTCGACAACGATCACGCCGGCCGATCCTAAACCCGTACCCGCTTTCTTCAACGAATCGAAGTCCATGGGAAGGTCGAGCTGGTCCGCCGTTACCATTGAGAACGCCGGGCCACCGGGAAAGACCGCCTTGATCTTGCGGCCATCGGGAACGCCCCCGCCGCATTGTTCGATCAGATCTCGAATCGTCACACCCATCGGCATCTCATACACACCTGGCCGATTGATCGCTCCGCTCAGCGAAAACATCATGGTGCCCGGACATTTTTCCGTCCCAACTTGGGTGAACCACCCGGCGCCTTTGTAGAGAATCCTGGGAATATTGCATAACGTCTCAACGTTATTGACGAGGGTCGGCTTGCCATAGAGGCCGAAATCCGTCGGATAGAACGGTGGTTTCTGTCGTGGCATCGCCGGACGGCCTTGCATCGACTCTAACATGGCGGTCTCTTCGCCGGCCACGTAGCTTCCATGGCCTTCAAAGACTTCCAGCTCGATATCGACCCCGCTGCCAAACACGTTCTTCCCGAGGAGCCCCTGATCTTTCGCCTGGGCCAAGGCTTTCTTCAGATTTTGCCGCTCTTCATGGTACTCATGATTCACATACAGAAAGGACGCTTTCGCCTGCACTGTATAGGACGCGATCAGACAACCTTCGATCAATTGGTGCGGCAACGTCTTTAAGAGATGGCGATCCTTAAACGTACCCGGTTCGTGTTCGCCGGCATTACAAACGAAATAGCGCTCTTTGACCCGATGGTTGAGAACCTTGTCCCATTTGATTCCCGTGGGAAACCCTGCGCCACCCCTTCCCCGCAAGCCGGACTTCTTCAGCTCATCAATCACTTGCGAGGCTTTCAACTCTTTGACACACCGCTTCCAGGCTTCATAGCCACCGACTTTGAGATACCCCTCGATCTCCCAAGGGGCACCCTCCATCTGTTGGACAAGGCGTGGTTCCGCGGCCGCAGGCATAGCTGACCTATCTATAGGCTCTCAAGGTTAAGGTCGTACTATACGGCTCTATCTCTTCATCCGTCAAGGCAAGCGGCCTCAAATGGGCCTGAATCTCAAGCAGTTAGGCCTAGGGGGCCTAGTCCGAGGCTGGGCATAGAGGGCAGAGGAGCGGTATGGAGGTCGCGACCGAAACCTTCGCCGGTGAGCCGAGCTCACCGGCGAACCGAGTTCTTAGCGAAAATGGCTACCGGCTCCCATGAAAAACAGCATGGGAATCGAGAGCATGAAATTCACACGAGAGGCCAGCAATGCGGTCCGCCCCCATTGAGCCATCTCGGGCGGTGCCGGCGTCCCCTGCGCCGCGGCGTTGACTGCGGCAATAATCTTCTTCTGGTTCGGCCAGATAATCCCATGGACATTGCCCATCATGATGATCCCGAGCAGCCCACCGATCGCCAAGGCCACGGCTCCCGTTCCGCCTTTGTGATACATGTGGCCGTACAACAACACACCCGCGATCACGGTCACGGTGGCTCCATGCCGGAACCAATTGAGCGCCGCCGGCATGAGTTTCGGGATCACGATATTCTTGGTCGGCCCATCCAGGCTTTTCAAGAAGGCGGCATTGATCAAGTTGAAGAAATAGAGAAGCCCGATCCACGTGATCCCGGCCAGGAAGTGAACCCAACGAAGGATCAAGGAGGCCCACTCGGCTTCACCCGCGCCAATGCCGGTTAAGCCCAGATATATCATTATCAATACGACGGTGAGGCCAAATCCAACCCACATCGTCTGCATCGGATCTTCAAGAAATTTCATAGCTCCCTCTCTCCTCCAACGGTTGACTGTCTAATCCGATGTCTGTACTGCAGCGTTTCTCCGAATGTCAAGCGGACGAACGGCCTCATCATCGCGACGCGTGCCCGTATCGCCGCTTTTGAATGAACGGATTCGTGATAGCTATCCTAGCTCATCAGCCGGTCGACGGTGTGACAAAGTTCCCGTACCGCGTTGGCCGACGTTTCCAACGCCGTTCGTTCGTCACCGGTCAGTTCATATTCGAGAACCTCTTCCGCTCCGCCCCGTCCGATCTTGACCGGAACCCCGACCACCACATCTTTCAGTCCATACTCACCATCGCACAGCACCGCGCAGGGCATCACCTGCTTCTGGTCCTTGTGGATGGCCTCAACCATAGCCACGGCCGAGGCGGACGGCGCATAGAACGCACTGCCTGTTTTCAACAAGCCGACGATTTCGGCCCCTCCATCGCGCGTTCGCTTGACGATGGCGTCCAGCTTCTCTTTCGACATGAGTTCAGACACCGGTCTTCCTTTCACGGTCGTATACCGTGGCAGCGGCACCATCGTGTCGCCGTGCCCCCCCAATACCATTGCCTGGACGTCTGTCACGGACACATCCAGTTCAGCGGCGATGAAGGTGCGCATTCTCGCCGAGTCCAACACGCCGGCCATTCCGATGATTTTCGATTTGGGAAGACCGCTGACGCGGCGCGCCACATGGACCATGGCATCCAGGGGATTGGTCACGAGGATCAGGATGATATCCGGCGAGCGGGATACCAACTCCGAGACGACGGATTTCACGATCTTCGCGTTCGTCGCCAACAATTCGTCGCGACTCATGCCCGGCTTTCTCGGCATGCCGGACGTGATGACGGCGATCGAGGATCCAGCGGTGTCCGTGTAATCGTTGGTGCCGACGACACGCGTGTCATACCCGCAAACCGGCCCCGCTTGGGAAATATCGAGCGCCTTTCCCTGCGGGACCCCATGGACAATATCGACGAGCACCACGTTGTAGAGATTCTTCTCCGCCAATCGCTGCGCTGTCGTCCCTCCGACGTTTCCCGCGCCTACCACCGTGATTTTAGGTCGTGCCATCATCTCACCTCAATCCTATATTCTTTTCTTCGTCCACCCAGCTGACAGTCTCGGGATGTCTTTCATTGCGCATGCACCGAGCACCGCCCATAGTGGCAAATCCGATGAACGAGCATGCGCGGTACGCGAGCACACAAGACATTCTGAGACCGTCAATGCCCACCCTCGTGTTCGGTCCAGCCCCCAACTTTGAAGTTGATCGTACAGACGAAATTCTCGTCGTCATAGAAATTGACCTTGATCTTCTTCTTGCCGAAAGTTCTTGCTAGAAATTCCTCCGGATTGTCGACGAGTTCTTGAAAGCCACCTGGAGGATACTCACGCAGGTCATGAAAGACCACGATCATACCCTCTTTGACTTCCTGCAGCACTTTTACCCGGCAACGCGGATAGATCTCCCAGAATTTGGCCTCGATCATCTCCTTCGTCGGCTCCGGCCGGTCTTCACCTGGTTTCACCACCTGTCCAAACTTGGCCGATCGGCGGACATAGGGATATTGATGCCCCGTGAAGAGCTTATACAACCATGCGGGGACCGTCGGCTTTCCGATCGAGTTGGTCATGCGTGTGACTTTGGTTACGCCGTCAATTGCCTGTAAATGCGAGGCAGTTTCATCGGAAGAGCCTCGACACTGCTGATGACGCAATACTGAGCCCCGGCATACATGCGGTGAAGATAACTCTCCGCCTCCCGATCGATCGTCACGCAAAAGGTGTCGACTCCCTGTCGTCTTGCCTCGCGCAGCGCCGCCTTCGTGTCTTCCAAGGAATAGTCGTCCTTATACTGGTCGTCCAAGGGCCGTCCGTCACTCAGGAGCATGAGAATGCGGGTCTTCACGTCCCGCATCAACAGCTTCGCCGTGGCATGACGGATTGCCGCTCCGTCTCGGTTCTGATGACGTGGGGCCAAGCCTCCCAGCCGATGAGCCGTCGAGGCTCCAAGACGATCGTCAAAATCTTTGATCGTGAGAAAATCGACCACCTCGCGTCCTCGGCCGGAATAGGCATACAGTCCAAACTGATCACCGATGGCATCGAGTGCTTCACAGAGCAGCACAAGACCTTCCTTCTCAATGTCGATGACTCGCCGACCGTTTCCGAGCTCTCGGCTGGTCGATCCACTGATGTCGACGAGGAAGGCCGCCGCCACGTCGCGTTCTCTTTTTTCTCGACGAATGTACACACGATCGTCGCCTTCCATTCCCGCGCGCTGCTCCCCTGTTCGCCGGACGACGGCATCGAAATCCACCTCGTCCCCGTCGTCTTGCCTGGCGACGCGGCGGAGCGCGGGAGGACGCAACCCTTCAAAGTACCGGCGCAGAGACCTCACGATACTCCGCTGGGCAGCCAATGTCACCGTGACGAACTCGTCAGACCCAAAGTCCGCGGGTCGTTCTACCACTCGGCACCAATTCATCCTGTAGTCGTCAATCCGATAGTCCCATTCAGGGTAGAGGACAGCCCGCTGCTCATGAACTGTTGTCTCCCGGATTGACTGCGTATCGGCCTCGCGCGTCAGGCATTCTTCCACAACCGACGGCAATGAACGCCCCTCGCTCAATAATTCTCTGCCTGCGGACTGTTGTTCCCCGAGCAGGACATCCTGAGGTACCGAACCGTCTGCTTGTGCTGGAGTCTCATGTTTCTGTTCGACGTGGTCCTGATGCCATCTGATGAACTCCGGATTCATCGAGCCACGATAGGCCAGATCAACTACCGTACGGTATTGGTCGCTCGGCGGTTCCTGTCGTGTGTCCCCAGCTTCCTGATCCTTCCGCTCCTCGTGCCGCTCTATGTGGATCATCTCGCCGCGGGCCACAAGCAACTCTTCCAGCCGAACATAGACCGCATCGACCACACGAACCGTTTCCTCCGCCGTGGCTGTAGCCTTCAGCACGGCCCGACACATTCCCCAGAGGATGGAGACTTCTTCCGTGAGGGCCTTTGGCACAGCGGAATGTTCTGCGTCACCTGTGGATAGCCTGAGGAGACAATCGACGACCAATTCCTTCGGGGCCACACCCTGAGCCGGATCGCGCGGGGTGATGGATTCCGCCGCCAATCGCGCCAGGTCGTACCTGAGGCCCGGATACTCCGTTTGCAGCAAGAATTCGACACGCGCATCTTCGAGCACCATCCAGAGGTTTTGTACGAGAGCCGGGTCCGGGTAGAGTCGAAACAGGTCAGCCAGCGTCTCGGGCCTCGCCTGATCGGATCGACTGTACCGATGTCGAACGGCTTCGATCAGATCGGCAAGGGCTTCGAGCCTGAGCCGATACGTACCGAACTCCACGTGCCCCGCCTCATGTGCCGCCATTACAAGATACAATCGCTCGTTCTCCGCAGCCGTGGGATACCGACGGAGCAACGCGGGGAAGGAAATGGTCCACCCGTCGGCACCGACCATCGCGCGGGACGGGGACATCAATGAATCTTGCATGGCCATGACGGCCACGTCACGACCGCACAGCCCTTGGACGAACAGCTTCAGTCTTTGAGCGACCTGCCGGAACGGCACACCGCTCAGCGCTTGCTCGACCGAAGCCAATGCTTTCCGAGACTCTACGGCAAAATAGGCGCGCGCTCCGTCCGGACTATATGCCAGCACTTCCATCCCGGCCCTAAACCAATTGTCGAATCTCGACACTGCCTCAGGACCATCTCCGATCAGTGTGATGAGTTCCGCGGCACGACGAAGGTACTCGAGCGTCGCCCCCGCGTGTTTCTCGGCAAGCAAGGAGCCGTACTGCAACAGCCTGAGCTTCCATTCCATCGAAGGCACCGCTCGCAAAACCCGCGGCGACTCTGTGAGCCAGGTCATCCCGGATTCGGGTGACTGCTCGGTCAGCACGAGACACAGGGACACGACCTTTGCGCGGACGGTTGGGTCTTCGATCTCTCCGAGAATCGTCGGGCTTGTCCTGAGAAATTCCAGTGTCCCGACGTAGTCCGGCTTCCCGAGGCTGTTCGGCACGATCAATTTCATGCCCAGTGTCGCCCAGTCGCGAACGCTTTCAAACGGCAGGACAGAAGCCAGCCGGGAGATTTGCCTGATGAACTCCAGCCCGACCACCACATTGATGGCCGTCAGTTCAATACCGATCTCGAGCCATGGCCGCAGGTGATCTGGGTGCATGGCGGACAGAATCTCCGGCGCGTGTCGCACGTATTCGAGCGCCACGTTGGCATCTTGCTCGGCGACTTCCAGACCGATCGTCAAGACCTCCGTGCGCGCATCGGCCTTCTCGATCAGGCTGAGGACCAAGGGACTATCCTTGAAATATTTGAGCGCGGAGGCGCCTGATGTCTGCGCCAGTGCGACTCCAAGATCGAGCCAGAGCAGGATGTGCGAGAGTCCGGCGCGCCGATCGAGCTCAGGAAACGCAGCGATCGCCGCACAAGCCGTTTTCTCGGATAATTCTTCGAGTTCATCGAGCAGGGTCAGGACCTGCGCTTCCGCATCCGGTTTGCCCGCTGCCTGGGTCAAGCGCGTGACGAATGGTTCAGCACCCGTCGCACCCAGTTCGGGAACCAGCCGTTGTAGTAAGCGTTGTCGGCTTGAAACGTGTCTCATAATCCGTCACTTGATTCGGCAGAAGTGATGGATTGTAAAGAAGCGAATTTCCCTTGTAAACTAGCCGTTCTGCCCATCTTGGTTCAGAGGAGGAGATTCATGGCCGAACCCACGCAGGAGAGTCTCGATAAGATGCAGAAGTTCGTAAAGAATTTTGCCGAGAAAAGCGGAACCGCGATGCATCCGAATGCCGCCGTGACGGAAGCGGTCATTAAAGGATTAGCGTCTCATGTGGACGAACTCGGAAAACCGCTCTGCCCTTGCAACTTTTACAAAGACAAAGAAGCCGAAGCCAAGCTCCGCCGGTGGATCTGTGCTTGCGACGAAATGCAGATTTACAAGTACTGCCACTGTCTCTTATTCGTTCGCGAGGATGGGATGCCGATTACGGAATATTTGCCGGAAGGCCACGAAGGTCGAGAAGTGTACGGAGTGGTCACTGATCCGACCCCGGACAAAGGCCGGGCACTGAAACATAAGGCCGTCTCCTCTCCAACTGTCCCGGAGGAGTCCGCGACCGCGCCGGCTTCCACGACATGACGTGGCATCGTATCCAGCTCGCGCGCTGTCTCGCATGGTTCTTCCTCATCGCGAGCTCGTCTGTTCTATCGGCACATGCGTTGGAGTCCGGCCCATCGAACCCACCGACACTGAATGAGAAAGAGCTCTTCCCTTACAAGCCTAAAGGTCGAGGCACGGCAACCGGACAAGTGTTCTTGAGTGCACCCTCTGGGAAAGCCCTCACTCAGGCAGGTGTCCCGGTGTACTTGATTCCGGTCATTCAATATACCCGCTATTGGTTCGACCGGAACGTCCGAACAAGCCCCTGCGCTTCAAAGGGCGAAGCGTCATCGACGGAGTCTCCTGATCCTCCCGTTCCGTTTGCCGATTGTCTCCGCACGGTCCTGACCCAGCTTCTGACTGAAAAGCGACTTGCTCCCTATCTTCGTACGACGAGGGCAAACCCAACCGGCCACTTCTGGTTCACGAAGGTTCCCGCGGGACGGTATTATATTGTCAGTCTCCTGGAGGGAGGAAGCGGAGCTCATCAAGATGAACGGGCGATCGGAATAGCCTGGTCGACCATGGATCTGGATGTAGGCGAGAAAGCCGCCAACCTGGTGGTCACGGACTGCAGAACCGGCTTCTGTTGACCCGCAGCGTCCTCAGCCGGATCTCTATGGTCCGGCGATGAGGAATGAGGTAGCTATGCGAATACTGTTGGTTGAAGACGATGTGGATCTGGCTCAATTCATCAGAAAAGGATTGAAAGAGGAACAGTATATCGTGGACGCAGCCGCCGACGGCGAGGAAGGCTTGGCATTGGCGTTGGGAAACCCTTACGACCTCCTGATTCTCGACATCATGCTGCCCAAGCTTGACGGCCTCGCCCTCTGCCGCCGTGTTCGAGACAAGGGCATCATGACTCCGGTGCTCCTGTTGACCGCGCGCAATACAGTGGAGACCAAGGTATCCGGTTTTGAAACGGGCGCGGATCAATTCCTGGCAAAGCCGTTCGCTTTTGTGGAATTCCTCGCCCGGGTCAGATCTCTCCTACGTCGGGGCAGTTCCCAGCAAGTGGCCCATTTGCAAGCGGCTGATCTGAGGTTGGACCCGGCTTCTCACCGTGTCTGGCGCGGAGGGCAGGAAATATCCCTGACGAACAAGGAGTATGCCATGCTGGAGTTCCTCTTGCGGAACAAGAATCGGGTGTTGACGCGAACCGCGATCATCGGACATGTGTGGGATATCAGCTATGACCCTATGACGAACATCGTCGATGCCCACATTCGGGCGCTGCGCGCGAAGATCGACCGGGACTTTTCGCCGCCCTTGATCACCACGGTGCGCGGCGCAGGGTATATGCTCGAAGAGCCGGACGCACCGGCATGAAATCCCTGCGCGGTTTGATCAGCTGGTCCGCCTTGGTCCTGATGGCCGGGCTTCTCGTGTTCTCCGCGCTCGTGTATGCCGCGAGCGAGATCCTCCTCCAGCGCTTTGTAGACGGACGCCTCCTCGTGTTGGCGGAGACGCTGGCCGAGTTTGTCGAGCGGCATCCGGAGATCTTCGAACACGGCGGCAAGGACACCGCTTCGACCAGCGAGTTGACTCCCAATGGCACGGAGCAGCATGTCCTGCCCGACGTGACTCACGCCCTTCGCGTCTTTTCAGCCGACGGCTCGCTTTTGTGGAGAAGTCCTCACGCGGGTAAACAAGATTCGCTCCCCACTCGTGTTCGTGAACAAGTCCGCCTCAAGAACATCCTGTTCGACACCCTCGACGCGCGCGATGGGACCCCTGCGCGGCACTTGTTTCTCTTCCTCGTCGGCAGAAACCATGTGCAGTACATCTTGCAGGCGGAAACATCGCTGCTCCATTACCAGGAGACCTTGAATGGCCTCGTGTTGCTGCTCGCGCTCGGATCCGGGGCGACACTTTTTGTCGCCTGGGTCGGCAGCCTCTGGCTGGCGAAGAAGGTGCTGGCCCCGATCGAGGCCTTGTGCACGGGCGCCGAAACGATGGCGGAAGCCGACCTTGGAAAACGGCTGGCGCTGGATTCGCCGTATCGGGAATTTCGCCGCCTGACCCAGGCAGTCAATTCCGTGTTGGATCATTTCCAACGAGGCAGTGAAGTCCAACGGAACTTTTGCGAGATCGCCGCCCATGAGATGAAGACGCCTCTGACGATCCTACAGGGCAACCTGGAGGTGGCGCTCATGAAAGCGCGGACCACCGAAGAATATCACGAAGTGCTGCTCAACAATCTTCAGCAAGTGGAGCGGCTCATCGCCCTGACCCGCCCATTGTTGACGTTGGCGAAATTCACCAGCAGCAAGCCTCCGGTCAATCTCGTGCCTCTCGCCTTGGAACCCCTTGTGCAAGAGATCGTTGACGAACTCATGCTGTTGGCGGATGACCACCAGATCAGCATGAGGTTTGAAGCCCAACCGGTTCCGCCCGTGCTGGGCGACGCGCAGTGGCTCAAACAAGCGTTGATCAATCTGCTCGACAATGCGCTGCAGTACACACCGGCCGGCGGTTCTGTCACGGTTCGCTTACAGTCGATCGGGCAGGAGGTTGCCATGGCGGTCGAGGATACGGGCCATGGCATCGAACCGGAACATATCCCCCACCTGTTCGAGCGATTCTACCGGACCGATTGGGCCAGAGCAAAGGATACGGCCGGGACCGGACTTGGACTGCCGATCGTGAAAGAAATCATGGACGCCCACGGCGGGAGCATTTCGGTCTCAAGTGACGTCAACAAGGGCTCCGTCTTCACGCTGCGATTGCCGGCCCTCGCTCAGCAGACGGTTCCTGCCTAGCATCCCCGGCATTCTCTACCCGTACCCTTCGCAGAGCTACTGCTTCGATGGAGCCCCTAAGTGCATATGGAAGCGGCGATGATAATAAGCTGCCTACCAAATGGTCAGTCGAGATTGGAATTGACCCCTACCGCTTTTCAGTGAACACAAACGTGCATTTACAGAAGTCGGGGTCTCGATCCATGAAGAACTCTTCACGATCTCCTCATGGGGGCTTCATGTTGGCGGTGTATACATAGAGTGTGTGAAAGGGGGTGAATGACTACTATGATCTCGTTCATTGAAATATTCTTGCTCGCCGCCATATTCGGTGTGTTGTACTCGATGTTGCAGCTCGCGCGCCGTTGAGCCGATCGCCCGCGCCACAGATATCAAACCACCTGGCATGGAATGGCAAGGAGTGAAGATCGATCATGACGATATGCTTCGCAGTGCCGGCGCTGAGCGCCGCCGTTGGGGTGATGTACAAGGCACTGTCTCTGGAGCGGGAATAGTCAAAGGAAAGCCTACCTGTCTTGAGATAAAGAGCAGGGGACCGCGCTTCCTGTAAATAGGAATTAGGACGTTTGCTTCGCAGTCACCGAAACGCGCCGTGTGGCTCCTCTGCTCCGGTCTGAAACGAACGGTTCTTCGGCTGTCTCTCCGCCTCCGTACTATTTTCTCTCTTTAATTGCCCGTTCAACTTCTCGCCCTGCTTCCCGAGCTTTGATCGATTCCCGGCGATCATGCTGCTTCTTACCTTTTGCCAATCCAAGTTCGACCTTCGCCTGGCCTCGCTCTGAAAAATAAATGCGGAGAGGAACCAACGTGAGTCCTTTCTGCTGGGTTTTCCCGAGGAGCTTGTTGATCTCCTTTCGATGAAGGAGCAGTTTGCGCGTCCTGATCGGATCGTGGTTCATGATGTTGCCGTGACTGTACGGACTGATGTGGCAGTGCTGAAGAAAGACTTCGCCGTCTTTAACGGTTGCATAACTGTCTTGTAGATTCACTCGTCTGTCACGAAGCGATTTCACTTCGGTCCCTTTAAGCACAATCCCGGCTTCGAACTTTTCTTCGATAAAATAATCGTGGTACGCCTTCCGATTCGTGACCACGACTTTCCGCTGATCGTCCGCCTCTTTTGCCATGTCCTGAACCCTACGCCTTGATCTCTTTCTCTGCTACCGCCTATGATGCCACATGACTGGACCTCGGACACTCGATTCCTTCAGCAGCATTCTTACCGGTCTTTCGAAGCGGCTTGGTCTGGAATCGAGGCTGCTGGAACTTCGCCTGCAGCGTCGTTGGCATGCCATCGTGGGTGAGCCCACGGCTTCCCACACCTGGCCGGTCCAGATTCGCTTCAAGAAACTGTACCTGATCGTCAGGAATCCCGTCTGGCTACAACAACTGACATTCCTCAAGCCTGTGCTCTTGGCGAAGCTGGAGACGGAGGCTGGAGCGGGGTTTGTGACGGACATTGCATTTCGGGTCGGAGAGATTCCCAGTCAGAACGAGGATGCTCCAACTGTTCACGGCCCCGACTTGCCCTCAGGTCCGACAAAGGAATCGTGGGCTGAGGTCGCCTCGCATACCGCCGCGATACAAGATCCCTCTCTCCGTGAGCGGCTTAGAGAGGTGATATCGAGATACCCTCTTCGCGTTCCGTCTCGACCGGCAAAGGGTCCGTCACAAGTCCCTTGAACAGGATCCGTGTGTCGCCGGAGAGTTGCCCATTCTTGGGCATGGGACCCAAGCCTCCTTCTTCTTCCTGGTCCAGCAAGCGATAGTATCCGCGCATGGCTTGTTCATAGTTCTTGATCGTCGTCGCGTCTCCCGCCAGGAACTTTGTCAATACTTCCGGATCGGTCCATCCGTGATCGTCGAATACATAAATCACGATCTGTCTGTACCGGCCCCCCGCATCGCCCGGGGTCGTGGGATAGATCTTCATGCGACCGAAATCCCGTGTCTCATGACCGACCTTCCGGAAACGATTCAGTAACTTTTCAATCTGATCATCGTGAGTCCCTGACGGGACATCCGTCGCGACGACATGGCCTGACTGAGAACCGACGGTATAGGGAGGAATCGATCGATCGGGACGGCTGAGATACATGCCTCCCCAGATCAGGGCGAAGGATCCCACAAAGACGGCGAGTCCGAATTTGACGACGATGTCCAGCGGCTTCTTGGCCTTAGGACCGGCAGATGGCATGGGAGAGGATGCCTGCTGGTGCATTGAACCTGGTTGCGGGGTCAGGTTAAGTCTCCGCCGTGCCCTCCGAAGCCGTCTCCTCTCGCTCGACGGCTTCGGCCAGTCTCGCGACACTCACAACGCGGTCTCCTTCGCCGTCGAGATCCAGAATGCGAACTCCTTGGGTATTCCGGCCGATTTCACGGATGTCGTCCACCTTGCAACGAAGCACCTTTCCCTGCGCGGCGATCAGCATGATTTCGTCGCCGTCTCGTACTTGCAGGAACCCGACGGCCGGACCGTTTCGCTCTGTCGTCTTCACGCTGATAATGCCCTTGCCGCCACGCCCCTGAATGCGATACTCGCCCACGGGTGTCCGTTTGCCGTAGCCCCCTTCCGTAACGGTCAACAGCGAGGTCGTGGAATCGGGAGTGATGGTTTCCATGCCGATGACTTCATTGCCCTCTTCGAGCGTAATCCCTTTGACTCCATATGCCGTCCGGCCCATCGGCCTCACTTCTTCTTCTTTAAACCGAATGGTGATGCCCTGGCGGGTCCCCAGAAGGATTTCCCGCTGTCCATCGGTCAGTTGCACGCCGATCAGTCTATCGCCCCCCTCAAGTCCCAACGCGATGATCCCGCCTTGCCTCGGGTTACTGAACGCGGACAGTTCCGTCTTCTTGATGACGCCCTTCTTGGTGCCCATCACGATATATCGGTCGTCTCGGAATTCTTTCACCGGCAATGTCGCCGTGACTTTTTCATTGCCTGACAAGGCGAGCAGATTGACCAGGGCTTTGCCCTTCGCGGCCCGGCTGGCCTCGGGAATTTCATGGACTTTCAGCCAATAGACCTTTCCCGCGTCCGTGAAAAAGAGGAGTGAATCGTGGGTGGAGGCGGTAAAGAGATTCTCGGCGAAGTCCTCTTCCTTGATACCCATTCCGATCTTGCCCTTGCCGCCTCGTCGCTGAGCGCGATAGAGGGACGCGGCATTTCGTTTGATGTATCCGGCGTGCGAGATGGTCACGATCACTTCTTCTTCCGCAATCAGGTCTTCAAGGCTGATCTCCGCCTCTTCTTTGATGATCTGGGTCTTCCGCTCGTCCTTGTAAGCCTCACGAATTTCCGTCAGCTCGTCCTTAATGATGTTTCGGACCAGCGCTTCGCTTGCGAGCACGGACTTCAGGTATTCGATCTGTTTCAGCACTTCCTGGTATTCCTCGACGAGTTTGGCGCGTTCCAACTGTGTCAGGCGCTGGAGCCGCATATCCAGGATCGCAGTGGCCTGGATCTCGGTGAGGCTGAATTGCCGCATCAAACCGGCTCTCGCTTCGTCCGGTGATTGGGACCTGCGGATAAGCGCGATCACGGCATCGAGATGGTCGAGCGCGATCTTGAGCCCTTCCAGAATGTGCGCCCGTTCCTCCGCTTTTTTGAGCTCGAACGCCGTCCGTCTCACGACAACTTCGCGCCGATGTTCGAGGAAATGACGGAGGATCTGCTTGAGATTCAGGATTTCCGGTCGATTGTTGACCAAGGCCAGCATGATGACGCCGAAGGTGATTTCGAGCGGGGTATGCTTGTACAGATTGTTCAACACCACCAAGGGGATTTCACCCCGCTTGAGCTCGATCACCACCCGCACCCCTTCGCGATCCGATGATTCGTCTCGTAGGTCCGAGATGCCTTTGATCCGGTCTTCCTGAACCAACTCGGCGATCTTCTTGATCAATGACACCTTGTTGACTTGATAGGGAATCTCCGTGACGATGAGGCGCTCGCGTTCGGTGCGCTCATCGGTCTCCACCGCAACCTTCGCCCTCAAGGTGAGGAGGCCTCGGCCCGTCTCGTAGGCCTCTTTGATCCCGCTCATGCCGTAGATGAATCCGGCCGTGGGAAAATCAGGCCCCGGGATCTTCCTCATCAGCTGGGCGATCGTCACCTCCGGGTTCTCCAACACGAGAAGCAATCCATCGATGATTTCGGCGATATTGTGCGTCGGGATGTTGGTGGCATAGCCCACCGCGATGCCACCCGCTCCATTGACCAGGAGATTCGGCACCCTGGTCGGTAGCACCAGGGGTTCCTGTAACGATTCGTCATAGTTTGGGCCGAAATCGACCGTTTCCTTGTCGATGTCGGCCAGCATCTCTTCGGCCAGTTTGGTCATGCGCGCTTCGGTATAGCGCATGGCGGCCGCTGAGTCGCCGTCCATGGACCCATAGTTGCCCTGCCCGTCAACGAGGGGATAGCGCATGTTGAAATCCTGCGCCATGCGCACAAGGGTGTCATAAATGGCCGAGTCACCGTGGGGATGATAATTGCCCATGATCTCGCCCACGATCTTCGCCGATTTGCGGTAGGCCCGATTGGAGGCGAGACCCATTTCGTTCATACCGAACAAGATGCGGCGATGGACCGGTTTGAGGCCGTCACGAACGTCGGGCAGCGCTCGTCCCACGATGACGCTCATCGCATAGTCCAGGTAAGACGATTTCATCTCGTCTTCGATGGCGATGTGGCCTAACCGTTCATCAGGAGGCATTCCGATTAACTCCTCGTTCTCCGTCGAGCGTCATCCGCCGATCGATTCGTAAGACTTCTTGTCCGGTTGACGAATGACATGTTTTAGACGTCCAGGTTTTTCACTTCGAGGGCATGGGTTTGAATGAAATGACGCCGAGGTTCGACCTCATCGCCCATCAGAATCGTAAAGATCTCGTCGACCCCGGTGAGGTCTTCGAGCGTCACCCTCAAGAGCGTGCGCATTTCAGGATTCATGGTGGTTTCCCAGAGCTGTCCAGGGTTCATTTCTCCCAAACCTTTGTACCGCTGGATGCTCAGTCCCTGCTTCCCCATATCCAAGATCGCCTTCGCCAGTTCATCGGTCGTGCGATAGGGACTCTCGTGACCTTTTGCTTTGAGCTGGTAGGGTGGACGCCCTAATCCGATGGCAGAAGGAGTCAGTTTCTGCAGCTCACGGAAGTCTGCGGAACCGACCAGTTCGTGAGTGACGTCCAGTTCGTGGGTGACACCGTTAGTGTGAAGCCGGCACACAACCTTGTTCGATTGATGTTCTTCATCGTCGAGCACGCCGAACGTCGATGTCACCTTCGGAAACGCCACGGCCAGCGCCCTCTTGACGTTTTCGACCGATCGTTGGAGTGCCGCTCGATCCTTCAGGAGCTCGCGATCGAGCCCCGGTTCATCGACAAAGGCGCGCAGCATGGTGGCTTCGTACGGCTTTTTATTGAGGCGACCGAGCAATGTTTCGAACGAGATCATTTTCTTTAGAATCGGCAACAACCGGCGCCCGGTCACGTATCCCTGAGCCCCTTCCATGTACAGTTCGACATCCTCGACCGCGAGGTCGGCCAAGTACTCGTTCAGCGACCCTTCATCCTTTAGATACCGCTCCGTCTTGCCTTTCTTCACTTTGAACAGCGGTGGCTGAGCGATGTAGATATAACCCCGTTCAATCAGCTCGGGCATTTGCCGGAAAAAGAACGTCAAGAGCAAGGTACGGATGTGGCTGCCGTCGACGTCGGCATCGGTCATGAGAATGATCTTGTGATAGCGAGCCTTGGCGATATCAAACGTGTCTTTCTCCGCCTTGTCGCTTTCTTCCCGCTTGCGGCCGATTCCGGTTCCCAGCGCCATGATGAGCGTCCTGATCTCGTCGCTCGACAGCATCTTGTCGAAACGCGCCTTCTCGACGTTCAGGATCTTTCCTTTCAGCGGCAAGATGGCTTGGAACTTGCGGTCGCGTCCTTGCTTCGCGGATCCGCCGGCTGAATCGCCCTCTACGATGTACAGCTCGCTCAAGGCCGGATCCTTTTCCGAACAATCCGCCAATTTCCCGGGAAGTGAACCTCCATCGAGCGCGCTCTTGCGTCTGATCAGATCCTTGGCTTTGCGGGCGGCTTCGCGGGCGCGGGCCGCATCGATCGCCTTGCCGATGATCTTGCGCGCGACCGGCGGATTTTCCTCGAAATAGGCGCCCAGTTTCTCGTTGACCGCCGTCTCGACGACACCTTTTACTTCGCTGTTGCCGAGCTTCGCTTTCGTCTGCCCCTCGAATTGCGGATTGCGCACCTTGACGCTGACGACGGCGGTGAGCCCCTCGCGCACATCGTCGCCGCTCAGCGACTCGGTTTCTTTCTTGAGCAGATCGTTCGCGTTCGCATAGGTGTTGATCGTCCTGGTCAGAGCGGCCTTGAATCCCACCAAATGCGTGCCGCCTTCTTTGGTGTTGATGTTGTTCGCGAATGAAAACAGGTTTTCAGCATAACTGTCGTTGTACTGAAGCGCGACCTCCAGAATCATTTCCGGCTTCTCAACCTTGACATGGATCGGTTTGTGCAGCGGCGTTTTGGCTTCGTTCAGATGTTCGACGAAGGACACGATCCCGCCCTTGTACAGAAAAACCTGCTCTTTCGCCGGCTCTTTCCGCTCATCTCTCAACGTAATGGCCAGGCCTTTATTCAAAAACGCCAGCTCGCGGAGCCGCTGAGCCAAAATGTCGAAGCTGAATTCCAACGTCTCGAACACTTGACCGTCCGGCTTGAACCGCACCTTGGTCCCTCGGCGCTTCGTCTTGCCTGTCGCCTTGAGGGGTGCATTGGGTTTCCCGCGCTCATACCGCTGCTCGAACACCTGGGCGTCCTGCCAGATCTCGAGCTCGAGCCATTCCGACAAGGCGTTCACGACGGAGATTCCGACTCCGTGCAGGCCGCCGGAGACCGTATACGCGCCTTGCTCGAATTTACCGCCCGCATGAAGGACCGTCAGCGCCACCTCGGCGGCGGACTTGTGTTGCGTGGGATGCATGCCGGTGGGAATACCGCGCCCGTTGTCGATGACCGTCACGCTCCCGTCGATATGGATCGTGACTTCGATCGCCTCGCCGAACCCCGCCATATGTTCGTCGACGCTGTTGTCGACGACTTCATAGACCAGATGGTGGAGTCCATCCACGCCGGTGCTTCCGATGTACATGGCCGGCCGCTTTCGTACCGCATCGAGGCCCTCGAGGACTTTGATTTGATCGGCGCGATAGCTTTCTGATTTGGGTGGGGAAGAGTCTTCTGTGGCCATCCGATTCCTAACAACGTGTTGAGAAACGAACTTCGCCGTCTCTGCCCCGGAAATGAGCGGGAGGACGCGATGCGAGACCGATGCCGGCTGATGCTTGCAGCATGCTGCTAAATCTTAATGGGCATGACCACGCACTTGAACCCGGGGCTTTCCGGCTCCTGAATGAGACACGGACTCAGGGGCGTATCCATCTGAAGAGACACTGTGTCCCCGTCCATCACACTGAACGTATCCAAAAGATACCGGGCGTTGAATCCGGTGTTGAGCGCATCACCCTCGTACCGTGCCGGCAATTCCTCACTCGCTTCTCCATAGTCCGGACTGCTCGAGAACAGAGTCATCTTGCCGGAAGTGAACGAAACCTTTACTGCGCTGGCCTTGTCCTTGGACAACACCGACACCCGGCGCAGCGCGCTTTCCAATTCTGCCCGGTTCACGCTGATGTGCTTGCCGCTCTCTTTGGGAATCACCTGTTGGTAGTTGGGATAGTTGCCTTCCATCAGCCGTGAGGTCAGCAGCAGACCGCTCTTGCGGAAGATCATGAGATTCTTGGAGAAGCCGATGAGCGGATCACTGTCCCCTCCCTCTTCCAACAGATGTCGAATCTCATGCGCGGCTTTCTTGGGAATAATGGCTTTTATTTCCTGCGGTATGCCTTTACTGCCGGCCTTGCCCACTTCCTGTTCCGCCACGGCCAGCCGATGGCCGTCAGTGCCGACTAAGCGGAGGGTGGTTTTCTTGTCGGTCGCAACCAACGTCACCAAAAGGCCGTTCAAGATGTAGCGGGCATCGTTATCACCCGCGGCAAAGAGGGTCTTCCGAATCAATTCGAGTAGTCCGTCTCCCGAGAGAGGTGTCAGCCCTTCCCGCTCGATCGTCGGCAATGCCGGATACTCGGTGCTGGGAAGTCCCACCACCTTGAATTGGCTCTTTCCCGCCTGGATGGTGGTCCAGTTGTTGTCCGTGGCCGTCAATTCAATGTCGCCGGGAGGTAATTCCTTCACGATCTCGAACAGCTTACGAGCCGAAATGGTCACGCCTCCGCTCGTGATCATGGTCGCCTTGTACAGACCTCGCATGCCGATCTCGAGGTCTGTCGCAATGATCTCCACCCCATCCTGCCTGGCTTCCAACAGAATGTTGGACAGTATCGGCATCGTATTGCGTTTCTCCACGACGCCTTGTACCCGTTGAAGACCCGTCAACAGTTCATCTCGCCCAATGCGTACTTTCATGGAGTCCTCTCCCGGCCAACTCGTTAGCTTCGAAGAATATGTTCCTTCAATGTTTCGAGCGTCGCATGCAACTCCGTATCAGCCTCCTTGGCCTTCGCGACCTGGCGGCACGCGTGAATGATGGTCGTATGATCCTTGCCGCCGAATTGTCTTCCGATTTCCGGGTACGATGCGTCGGTGAGTTCGCGACACAGATACATCGCAATCTGCCGAGGATGCACAAGGGTTTTGCTCCGGCGGCGAGATTTCAGTTCCGTCAATTTGACGTGAAACTGGGAGCATACCGCTTCCTGAATATCATCCATCGCGACGATCTTCTTCTTGTCGCCGATGAGGTCGCGAAGAACGTTTTTTGCGAGTTCGAGAGTAATGACTTGCCCTGTGAGCGAGGCATACGCACCTAATCGAACCAGACTTCCTTCAAGTTCGCGGATATTACTCTTCATCGTGGTGGAGAGGAACTGGATGACATCTTCCGGCAGTTTGACTCCTTCATCCTCTGATTTCTTCCGCAAGATGGCGATGCGAGTCTCCACATCCGGAGGTTGCAAATCTGCGATCAGTCCCCATTCAAAACGAGATCGCAGGCGTTCTTCGATATCCGGCATATCCTTGGGAAAGCGATCGCTGGAGAGAACGATCTGTTTGTGCCCCTCGTACAACGCATTGAACGTATGGAAAAACTCCTCCTGCGTGCGCTCCTTCCCGACCAGAAATTGAATGTCGTCGATCATAAGCATGTCGATGTGCCGGTAGCGCTTCCGGAGATCCATCATCTTGTCGTACCGAATGGAGTTGATCACTTCATTCGTGAACTGCTCGGTCGTCAAATAGGCGATTCGGACATCACTTCTTTCAGCCACATGATTCCCTATCGCGTTCAAGAGGTGGGTCTTCCCCAAGCCTACCCCTCCGTATATGAACAGCGGGTTGTACGTCTGACCCGGCTGCTCGGCGACGGCCATGCACGCGGCGTGGGCAAATTGATTCCCGGCACCGACCACGAAATTTTTGAACGTATACTTCGGGTTCAGCTGGATCCCGCGGCGTGGCCGCGTTTGACTGGTGGTCCTCGCAATCCCTACCGCGCTTGGAGGTTCGATCGGCTGACCAACCGTTTTTTCCACCACCGTAAACGCGACGGCCATTGGTCCGGTACCGCGAGCGGTCGCTATGGCTTCTTCCAGAAGGGATCCATAATGAGTGTCCAGCCATTCACCAAAGAACTTGTTCGGAACTCCAATGTGGGCGGTCGAGTTTTCAATCCGGTGTAAATGCACCGGTAGAAACCACGTATCAAACACCTGCTTTGGAACCTTTGCTCTGATGTACTGCAGAACTTCCTGCCAGACAGCGTCGTTCGTCATAAGTGACTCAAATTTCTATGCACAGGGTTATTCACACCTGTGGATAACTATCCTTCCATTGATTCAATTTCGCGGAATGAGGGCATGCTGCATATCATGT